>NZ_CAJNBK010000009.1 GCF_905220975.1 Paraburkholderia haematera
CACCGCGATCGAGGCCAGGTCGGCCATCCCGTCGTTGTTTCTCCTGGCCGGTTACCTGAGCGCATGGCTGGCATTCTCGATCTGCGCGGCATCGCTGCAGAAGGTGCTGCAACCGACCGGGATCATTTCGGAAATGATGTTGTGGTCAAAGAGCGCGCCCCTTTCCGCGATCGTTCTGGCCGCGGCGGGCGTCTATCAGTTCTCGCCGCTCAAGCGCGCCTGCCTGACGCAGTGCCGTTCACCAGTGAGTTTCCTCACCGCGCACTGGCGTCCTGGCGTCGCAGGCAGCTTCCTGCTCGGGATGCGCCATGGCATTTACTGCGTGGGCTGCTGCTGGCTGCTGATGGCGTTGTTGTTCGTCGGCGGCATCATGAATCTCGTCTGGATCGCCGCGCTGTCGCTAATCGTTTTCGTGGAAAAAATCCTGCCCGGCGGTGAGCGTGTCGGCCGCGTGCTGGGCGTCGTGCTGATCGCCTGGGCGGGCGTCACCCTGCTGGTGTGATCGGCTTTTCTCTTCTCACACGGTCATTCAAATGACCGAACAGCTGGATCTGTTAATAGAGGTGCGTCCGTAACACAGGGCCTCATCAAATACCCAGACGACCTGGCGTGGCTTCGGCGCTGTACGTAAATCGGACCTCTCCCAGTCGGCGTTACGCGTCCCTGCAAGAGCCCAGTCTTGGGACGTCCGAAGAATTGTGTGGCGCCGGTTCGACGAAGCTTGAAGCTGAAAACTCTCGTTCAATGAAAACCTGAACAGCACAAGGCGCAACGTCACGGCGCTATGATTCACTTTCGCAAACGGCAGCTGTCTGGGGTGCACCGGACGTTCGCCCATCAGGGTGGTTCGGCGAGTGCTCGACCATAGAAACCATTGGTCCATAAACTCCCGGATGGAGCCCGGCATCCGTCTCATACCTGAGGCCCCAGCCGGCGGATTGCAAATCACCGGCATTGTCATCCACATTGCGTGCGCGGCTCACGCTGCGGCGCTCATTCTGGCTTCTGCCCGTTAATCCAGGTCAAGCGTTGCGTGCGCCGCAAGTGGGTTGCCAGAAGTGCACGGCACTCGCCCGTGCCTGCTTCGGTGTTGCTCAGAATGCGAGACGCGGCGCGCTATAGCTACCATAACTGCTCGTGCCCACTCCCGATCCTTGTGTCGGCATCGTATAGCCGCCGACAAAATGGCCCTGGATGTACTTGCTGCTGCCGCCGTACGATCCGTCGATATGAAAGGCCGCGAACGCGACGATCGGTACATAGCTTTTGCTCGAGACCTGGGCGGCGACCGGCATGACGACGGTGACGCCCGTCGGTACGCTCGAGTAAATCGTTGTCTTGACCCCAGGCTCGATGTAAATGTTGTCGCCGATCGACAGCGCCGTCGGATTCCCGTTCGCAATCAGATTGCGGATGGTAGGAACGTTGTTCGAGACGGTCGTAAATGATGTCCAGTCACCGGCCTCGCAAGAGGAGCCATATTGCTGGCCATTTCCGATTTCGAATTCGTAGGCCTGGTTCGTGGACGGATCGATTTCTGGCTGGTTGGTATTCGAGTTCCAGTATTGGTCGAATACGCACTGATCCATGACGACAGGAAAGAGGCCGCCGGCCGGAACGGAGGCAGGCGGTGTGATCACCGCGACAGCCGTCGCGCTCTCCGCCGTGGCCGGTGTTCCAACCAGCGCGCCGAGCAGAAGCGTCACGAGGCCGCCATTGTCACTGGCGTCGCGCTTGATCGTGACCTGCACAGCGGGCTCCGGCAGTTGCCCGGCAGGCGCCGGCAGCGTGACCGAGCTCGGGGCCAGAATCGAGGCTGGTGATGCGGCCAGATTCCAGTACCCTGTCATGACCGTGCCAGTGGAAAGCTGCTTGCCATCCGAAGTATTTAGCGTAACGGCCGCCGCCGCCGCAGCGGCGGCGGCCGACCAGTTCGGAACGCTCGTGCCCGTCGACAGCGCCGAGGCTCCGGCCAAAGCCGCCGCATCCGCTGCATTCTGCAATTCGTCGTGGGCACTAAAGACGCGTGGCATGTCGACAGCAAAAGCACCGAACATCAGCAAAAACGTCAGTGTGAAAAGAAACCACAATGTGATCGATCCGCGCTGGTGATCGGGCACGGGGTTCGCGAGCCGACCACGGCGAGTCATTCGATACGCGCGGGCGCTCACGAAGGATGCATCATGCTGATCGGCATTCTTATTCACAATACTTCACCGCGGCGGCTGTAATCGTGACCGGCCCTGCCAGCGCGCTCAGTGCTGAACCGAGAACGAGTCCCCGATAGGTGTAGGTGACCGTAACCTGAAGCGTGTTGCCGGTGCCGGTTGATGGGCAGCCTCCAGACGGAACGACATCGACGCTCGGCGTCGTCGCCGTACCGCCAGTGATCAGGCTGTTCTGGGCATACGAAACGGCAACGGCCTGGATCGAGCTCCCACTGGCGCGGGGCACGCTTAGCACGACGCCCTGGCGCGCGGCCTCGCCGGCGGCATTCGTGATGACGGCCTTGTCGCAAAGCAGCAGACTGACATCGACGATGCCGAACATCACCATCAGCACGAACGGCAGCATCAGCACGAACTCGAGCGCGGCGATGCCACGCTCGTTTGCGGCGGCGCGCGGTCGGCCTCTCATTTCGGCGCTCCGGGCGACGTCACGCCAACAGCGGGCACTGCTTGCGCCAGCCTCGCGCCGTCATCCGCTTGCGCCCTATACCGCTCGCGCAACTCACCGTAGAAACGCAGGTTATCCTCCACGGAGCCGCTCGGCATGGCAGGGCTCAGGATGCGTCTCGCTGCCTCGTTATTACCGAGCAGTCCGTAGGCTAGCGCGAGATTCTCGCGAGCCTGCAGTGGCGCATCGGGAAGACTCGCGATATCGAGTAGCACGTTCGCGCCGGCACGCGGGTTGCCGGACAGAATCAGCGAGAGGCCGAGATCCGCCTTGAGTCCCTCTATCTCGGGATGGCGCCGCAAGGTCGAGCGATAGACCTCCTGCGCTTGAGCATGCTTGCCCTGCAGATCGAGCGCGGCGCCCAGGCCTTCAGCGGCCATCGCATTGTCGGGGTTGGCTGCCACGAGTTCGCGGTAACGCGACACGGCCTCATCGAGCCGGCGCTCGCGCAGTGCCACCCGTGCAAGCCCCAGATGAGCACGCGGATCCTCGGGAGCGACCGCCAAAACACCTGCATAAAGCACACCGGCACGAGCGAGATCGCCGATCTGATACATCGCATCGCCAAGCCCGAGCTGGGCCGTGAGCGAGTGCGGATCGGCCTGCAGCATCTTTTCGAAGAGGGACACAGCGAGCTGCGCGTCGCCGCCCTCGAGGGCGCTCTGGGCGATATGCTCGTCGGTCCGCGCGTTCGTTGCATGCGGGATCGCGACGGGCTGCGCCGTGACAAAGTGGTTGCTTGCGCAGCCAGTCGCAAGCACCACGACGGCAAATGGCGCGCAGAGTGCTCGCAGCGCTCCAGGCAGTGACAAGGGATGGCGCATGATCATTCCACCTCCGGGGGCGGGAGCATTAGTGATGACGAAACAGGACAACGAGCCGAATCACCGCAGGGCCCGCCGCGATGAGCCCGACGGTCGGCATGATAAACAGCATCATCGGGATCGTCATTTTCGGTGCGAGCTTCGCGGCCTTCTCTTCGAGCGCGACCATCTGCATGGTGCGCTCGGTGCGCGAGAGCATGCGCAACGACTGAGTGATCGGCGTGCCGTACTTCTGAGACTGGACGAGCGTGGTGACGAGCGCCCGCATCGACGACATGCCGGTGCGGGCGGCCAACGCGTGGAGCGCGTGCGCGCTGTCGCTGCCGATGCTGAGTTCGTCCGTCGTGACGGCAAGTTCGTCGGCGAGCTCAGGACAAATCATGCGCAACTCGTTCGAGACGCGCTTGAGCGCAACGACGAGACTGTTGCCCGCATTCGTGCAAATGACGAGCAGATCGAGCGCATCGGGCAACGCGACTGCGATCGCCTTGCGGCGTCGCCGGATCATGAAGCCGAGCACATACTCGGGCAGCATCATGCCGACAACGAAGGCCCCGGCCATCAGCAAGACACGAAACACAAAGAACTGGCCGACTGCGGGCAAATGCCCACCAAGTCCAATCGCGCCGAGCGCCAGACAGACGCCGACAACGATCTTGGATCCTGACAACACGGCAACCGCGCGCCGGTCGCGAAAGCCCGCACTCGCGAGGTGGGTTGCAAGCTTGGCGCGCTCTTCGGCTTGCACAACGGGTATCCGTTCACCAAGCGTGGCCACACGTTTGGCGAGGTTGCGCGGCATGCTCTTTGCAGCGATGGCAGCCGGCGTGTTTTCGGTCGCCACGCGCGCCACGCTTTGCCGCGCGCGTTGGGCGATACGCGCGCGCTTGCTCGTGCTGCGCAAGACGAGCCAAAGCGTGAGCATGACTAGCAGGACGAGTAGCGCGGCATTGCGCAAAAGATCGGCATTCATTATCGCGACGTATCGAGGTTCGAGATTTTATTGATCATCCAGAGCCCGATGGTCAACAGCACGGCCGCGAGCGTGAGTATCTTGTGTCCGGCGTGGGTGTGCGTGAGGGTCTCGAGATAAGGTCGGTTCACAATATAAAGAAAAGCCATGAGCGTGAACGGGACCGCCGCAATCATCTTGCTGGCGAGCCGGCCTTCCGCTGTGAGCGCTTTGCTTTTTGCGCGAATGTCGCGCCGTGAACGCACGATTGCCGAAAGGTTCTCAAGTGTGTCGCCGAGATTGCCCCCCGTTTCACGCTGCAAGATCAGGCAGACCGAGAAAAACGAAAAATCGGAAATCTGCAGACGCGCTGCCGCCTGTTGAAGCACGTCTTTCAGTTCCGCGCCGACAAGTAAGGCGTCGCCCATCGTGCGAAACGTTGCGCGAACCGGCTCCTCGCTCTCGACGCCCGCGGTGCTGATCGCCTGCACGACGGGAATCCCCGCCCGTACGGCGCGAATGACAAGGTCGAGCGTATCGGGAAAGCCAGCGAGAAAGCGCCGCCGAAAGCGTGCGACTAACCAGCGGTAGGCTGCGCGGACGGCTATACCCGCGATGCCGACGGAAATCAGCAACCGCACGAGCGGAGTCATCGAAGCGAACGACGTGCCGATCAGTGAAGCGATAAAGGCGGCCGCGGCGACAACGGAGATTGCACGCATGCCGCCGGAACCGCTGACCGCGCGCACGCGCTCCTGCCATGCCGCGAACACGGCGAGCAGGGCCGCCTGATCGCCCATGCGGCGCTTCGGATGCAGAAGTTGCTGCTCGCTGTTGTCGCGCTCGGGCTTAATCGGCCGACGCTCATCGCGCAGCGTGGCGACGCGCGACCTGATGCGCGCGCTCGGGCGCTGTCTCGCGATCTCGCGAACTGCACGCACGATGAAGCCCGCGATGAGGATGGCGAAGAAAGCACCGGCAGCGACGACGTTCGCGGCATTCACGACTGGATCGCCTTGAGCAGAGCTTCTTCAAGCCCATAGTAGGCGGCACGCTGCGCGAAGACAGGTCGCAGCGACGATCCTTCGAATACCCCGCGAACCTGTGCTTCGTAAGCGCTCGCGCTGTAGCGGAATGTGAAGAGATCCTGCGTGATGACGACATCGCCTTCCATGCCCGCGATCTCAGTCACGTGCGTCACGCGCCGCACGCCATCGCGCATGCGCTCGATTTGCAGGATCAGGTGAACCGCGCTTGTGATCTGCCGGCGAATCGACATCAGCGGCAGATTGCCATTTGCCATCATCACCATGCTCTCGAGCCGGGTGATCGCATCCCGCGGGGTATTGGCGTGGACTGTCGTCATTGACCCGTCATGCCCCGTGTTCATCGCCTGAAGGACATCGAAGGCTTCCGTGCCACGCGTTTCACCCAGGATGATGCGGTCGGGGCGCATCCGCAGCGCATTTCGTACAAGGTCGCGCTGCGAGACGCCACCGAGCCCCTCGCTGTTCTCCGGCCGCGTCTCGAGGCTGACGACGTGCGGCTGCTGAAGCTGAAGCTCGGCCGCGTCTTCGATCGTCACGATGCGCTCGCCTTCGTCAATGAAGCGCGACAGTGCGTTGAGCAGCGTCGTCTTGCCGGAGCCCGTGCCGCCTGAGATGACGATATTGAGCCGGCATGCGGTAGCGATGCGCAACACATCGACCATGGCGGCGGAGATGTTGCCCTGTTGCGACATGCGTCCGAGCGTGATGTTGCGCTTGGAAAACTTGCGAATCGAAATGGAGGCGCCGTGCAGGGCAATCGGCGGCAGTACGACGTTCACACGGCTGCCATCGGCAAGCCGCGCATCGACCATCGGACTGCTTTCATCGACCCGCCGCCCAACCGCCGTCGCGATACGCTGTGCGACGTTGATGACATGTGCGTTGTCCCGGAACTTGAGCGCGGTGAGCTCGAGGCGTCCCCCGCGCTCGACGTAGACCTGGTCCGGCCCGTTCACCAGAATGTCGGTAACGCGTTCGTCGGCCAGCAGCGGCTCGATCGGACCGATGCCGAACATATCGTTGAGGATCTCGTCGACGATGAACGTTTGCTCGGCCAGCGTCAGCGTCAGACGGTCGCGGACGATCGTTTCGGCCGCGATCTGCTCGATGCCCGCACGCACGTCACTGCGTGACATCATCAGCGCGGCCGACATGTTCATCGAGGAGAAGACGGCGGAGCGAATCGTCTTGAACGTATCCGAGCGGATCGGTGCGTCATGGCGATCCGCGGTCGATAGGGCTGTCGTTGCGGGCAAGCTCGGCGGCGCAGCCTCCGCCCCCCTGCCGGGTTCGGGGTTCGACCCGGCAGTTTCCGGGCCGGTTGCAGTTTGCAAGGGTTGCAACTCGTCCGAACCGTTTGCGAACGCGTCGATCCCATGGGGGCTCCGGCGGCCAAACATCAGCGAGCCCCCCGGTTCGGCAGCAGGCGTCTATACCATGGTTGACGCGCCGTTACGGCCACCTCGCCGCCCGTGATTGCGTTGGCAAGCGTGACGATCTCCGCTGCAAACGGCGAACGTTGCGCTTCTGCGAGCGGTTCTCCCAGGTTCTCAGCGAGCGCGAGCATCTGTGGCTCATAAGGGAGTGAACAGATCGATCCTCGCGCGAGCGCGGTGACGAAATCGGCCGAATTGACGCGGCCAGTTACGGACTGCCGCGATTCGTTGAGCAGCACCTGGACCGAGGGTTCCGAATCGCGGCCTTCCGCGAAACGGCATAGGCGGGCGGCTTCGCGCGTCGATTGCACTGAGTGGTCCGCCACCACATGGATCATTGCGCTCGCGTTAAATGCTTCGTCGACGAGGCCGCCTGCCCGCTCGGGCAAGTCGAGCAAGATGTAGTGGTAGTTGCGCTTTAGCAGAGCGACGAGTTCCGTCAGCGCACCGGGGCGTAAAGCAAAGTCGTCGTTGAGCGGGAACTCGGACGCGAGTACGAACAAACGGTCGCTCTGGGCCACGAGGGCTTGATTGATGAGTTGTTGATCGAGCCGATGCGGGTTTCGCAGCATTTCCATCAACCCGTTGTTGCTGGCGATGCCGAGCATCGACGCAGCCGTTCCGCCGTAGGGATCGAGGTCGACATAGGCGATGCGTCGCCGTGTCTTGTCGGCCAGGTGGCGCGCGAGCGCCGTCGCTATCGTTGTGACACCGACGCCCCCGCGCGTGCCCACGAAACTGAGAACCTTGCCCATGCGCGACGAGACATTTGGGTCGGTTGAAGCGATCGCGCGTCGCAAGAGTTCGACGGTCAACGGTTTGACGAGATAGTCCTGCACGCCGAGATGCAACAGGCTACGAAAGAGTCCAACGTCGTTCCGCTCGCCGATGACGACGACGCAAACGGAAGGATCGACGGTCTCCGAAAGCCGCTGGAGGTCGGAGATCGGCATGCTCGAGTCCGACACATCGACGATCAGGTAACGCGGCGATTCCTTCAGCGCGGACATGATTGCGACGGCATCGTCGAGGGCGCCGCAAGCGACATGCGAGCTTGCGATACCCAGGTCGACAACAAAGCTGTTGATGACCGCCTCGCTTGCGGCATCGGAAACCACCGCAACGAGTTTCTCGGCGCCGGATGGGCGGCGGCCGCGTTTAAGAGCGTTCGGTTCTAAGGCGCCCATTTGTATCATCTCCGCTATTGGGAACCGGTCGACGTCGTCGACGATGAGGACGGCGACGTGGCAGATTCCGATTTCAATGGTGCCGCGCGTCCTTCCTCGTAGCGCCGCACGGCACTCGCTGCGAGCGGTGCGTCGGCCCCCGCGTAGGGCACCGGCGCCACGAGATCGGCGGGCCGCGCGAGCATCGCGGCGAGATTCGAGTAAGTGGCGCAGCCGAACGCGACGCCGGGCCGCGCCGAGCCGGCGTCTACCATTTTGGATTGCTGATCGAGCGCCTCGCACCGAGGCGGGATCGCGTGCCCGCCTTCGCCGGGCGCGAAGCCGATGACGGACGGATCCGGCATGCCCAGCGGCGTAGCCGACATGCACGACGTGAGACCGACACATGCCGCGCTGGCGAGCACTGCTGCAATCGAGGCGAACCGTGCATTCATTGTGTTCCCCTTCCGATAGTCAATAGACGAAGCCCGCTGCGCCGACGAGGCGCGGCGAATTGCCGGAAAGTGAATCGACACCGAGCGAATGCTGGACGGCAAATTCGATATCGCTGCTCGGGCGCATGACGTCATCGAGCGCGCCGTGCAGTTGTCCGGGGCCGGTGGGCGCGACGATATACGGCGTGACGATCGCCACGAGCTCGGTTTTCTTGCTCTGGTAGTTCTTTGACGAAAAAAGCTTGCCGAGCACCGGTAGGCGGCTGAGTCCGGGTAGCGCGGAAAGTACGTCGCTCGTCGAGCTTTGCAGCAGCCCGCCGATAGCGAAGCTCTGCCCGCTAGAAAGTTCGACGGTGGTCTCCATCCGTCGCACTGTCAGTGCGGGAACCACGATCGAGTTCAGCGTAATGCTGTTGCTCGGGTCGATCTCACTGACTTCAGGCCGCACAGTAAGGCTGATACGATTGTCGGCCAGCACGGTCGGGGTGAAGTTCAGTGAAACGCCGTAAGGCTTGTATTCGATCGTGATGGTGCTTGTTGTACCGCTTTGAGGGACCGGGATGGGTAGTTCGCCGCCTGCGAGAAAGCTGGCCGATTGCCCCGACATCGCGGTCAGGTTCGGCTCCGCGAGCATGGTCATCAACCCCTCTTCGTCGAGTGCGTTGAGAACGGCTTCGATCGAGCTCGCGCCTGTCACAAACTGACCGATGATCGAGAAGGCGCCCGCCGTCGGCGTCGCTGTGCTGCCGTAGGCAAGCCCGCCCTTGAAGTTGCCGGAAGCGCCGAGCGCATTCCAGTTGATGCCGAGCTGTTGAGTGACGTTGCGGTCGACTTCGGTGATGCGTACGCGGAGCAGGACCTGGATCGGATGAGCGATCGTTAGCCTGTTCACCAACTGCTCCTTGCCGTGCAGATACGGCTGCATCGCTTGCACGACGGCATCGGCATCGGCTGCGCTCGGCACCGCACCGCTCACCGTCAACGACCCGGGTGCGCTCGTGGCCCTGATGCCGAACCGGGGGAAGCTGTTGTCCAGGAGGCGCTGAATCGAAGCGGTATCGGCCGCGACGCTGACCGTCTTGCGCAGAATTTCCTTGTTGTTGGCGCCCAGCGCAAAAAGCGTGGTTGTACCCGCTTTCTTGCCGAGCACGTAGACAGAGCGCGGCGACGGCACCTGCACGTCGGCTACCTCGGGGTCCGCGACGAAGACGGCGACGGCCGGGGTCGGCAGTGTGATCATCGTGCCGCTGCCGGCTGGGACCGAGAGCACCTCGGCAGCCGGCCCCGCCCACGCGAAGCCGGCACCCGGGCCGGCAAGCACGGCGAGGCAAAGCAGTGTCGCGACAAAGGAATAAACGGCACAGCGGTGACTTGCGAAGCTGCCGGCGCGGCGTGAAAAGCGTAGAGCGCGTGTGAGGCTGGACATGATGGGTCCTAGGATCCTGCGGCTGTTGTGCCGGTTGCCTCTGCAGCGGATGTCCGTGCTGCATGCGGCGTGCCGGGGGGCAGCGGTGGCAAGCCCGGCGTATCTGTGGATGTCGGGCCCGCCGACGGGTTGCCTGCCTGCTCGACGTTGGCGCCGCGGTAAATGGTCACGTGCGGAGGAGGCGCGGAAGTTTTGCGCGGGGCGTCGGAGGCCAACTCGCGCAGCCCGCGCGAGACGTCGCCAGCCCACACCGGCGGCGTCGGTGCATGCGTCACGTCCTCGAGGTCTGAGGCGTGCCTGTCGCGTGTGGCAAAACTGCGCAGCGCGAGCGACAGCGTGCCGAGATGCGCGGCGACCGTGATGGCCTGGGCGCTCGTCGGTGTGACTTCGAATGTCGCGGTGCGCACATTCAGGCTCGGAGCAGCCGCATCTTCCTTAGGACGCCGGAACGCCGAGCCAACGGCCAGCACGCGCACACGCTCGGCCACCGTCTCGGACTCGACGGCGCGAGCCGGCGCGACGTTGACGCCGCCGTCAGCGCGAATCTGCTGCGTCAGCAGCACGTCGACATAGTCGCCCGGCTGGATCAGTCCTGCGTTGCCGGATACATCGTCGACGGCGACCGAGATTGCGCGCATGCCGGGTTTGAGCGCGGCGGCTAGAAACCCGGGTGCGCTCGGCAGGATCACGTCAGCCGTGCCGAGCGGTGTGCCCGCGCGCACGGCATGGCGCAGGAGATCGCCTTTCAGATCCTGCTCGGTGCCGGCTTCCCCCGAACCCTCCAGGAGCATGCCCGCCAGAGCCTGGCTGCGCGGCATCGTTTTCCAGACGAGGTCCGAATCACGCAAGAGAAGCCCGTCCGGGAGGTCGTCGGCCGCGGCACGCACGCGCACCGTTGGCGGAGGCGCCGCCGACGACGGGCCGGACGAGGCAAGAAAGAGCGCACGGATGACGAATGCGCCAATCATGGCGATGACGACGAGCGCAGCAAGCTTAATGATGTTTTGCATGGCGGCGCGTTTTCTTCAGACAAGACGCGCAAGAGCAGGAAGCGCGAATTCAGCGTGATGGCTCACAGCAGGTCCACGCAGGCCAAAGGCCGTGTGATTGCCGAAGGTCGGCTGCAGTAGGACCGCGATGATGCCCCCAAGCGCGAGTGCGACGCCATACGGCACGCCGCGCGATAGCGCAATCCAGTCGAGGCGTCCTACCACCGCTGCCAACACAGGGATGCGCTTCATGGCAGCCGCCGTAAGTACCGTAAGCGTGACGAACAATCCGCAGAGGGACACAATGACGAAAACCGTCCAGGATTGCGGACCCGCCCAAAGAAAGACGGCGGCTGCAAGCTTGACGTCACCGCCGCCGAGCCAGCCGAACCGGAAAATCAATCCAGCCAGTGCCAGCGACAAAGCACCCGCGACCACATGCGCTGCCAACGAGGCGCCGGTGCATTGGGTCAGGGCCGCGTCGACGAAGTAAAGTGCGGCAAAGACGGCGACGGCGGCATTCGGCAAACGCCGGGTATGCAGATCAAGAAGGGCGAGCATCGTCAGCATCATGCAAGCCGCTGCTTTGATTACGTCCATGTGTGTCACCGGTTGCCGAATGCGCCGAAAGATACAGCCGCCCAACTCGCGTGTACGCGTTTTGCACTGGACGGCCGCGAGGATTAACCAATCATGCCGCCGGGGAAATCTGGTTTTTGATCGTGGTCATCAGAGTCGTAAACAGTTCTGGGAGGCCACCGGTGGTACTGCTTAGCACGGCGCCGGCTGCGACCACCGCAGTCACGACGATGCCGGCGAGAACCGCATATTCCAGCGCACTGACGCCACGCTCGTCGCGCGACAGGGATCGAATGAAACGCAGCATGAAAGACTCCTGAAAGTATGGCGGTTATGACCGCTTTGCCGTTTAGCTACAAAAGAGGAATAGGTCATTCCTCAGGATTACTATCGGCAGGTGGCCAGGAAACTTGACCCCGACACGTGAGATGAAGGCACGAGGCCGGTATCCATGAAGAGCATCTTATTGCTGGCTGCAACGGAACGATCCGCTGAGAAGGTGCCTGAATCGGGTTCAATTTACGCATTCACTCGGCCTGCAACCTTGCAACGGAATGAGACAGGGCCGGCTGCCCGCTGCAGGGCGAGTACAGCGCGCCGCCGCAGTAACATCCTTCCGCAGTGCAACATGGTTATTCAGGAAACCATAGTTGTCGCTCTTTCCGTTTCGGGCACGTCGAGTCAGGTCGTGCCGTCGCGGTTCGCCTGATTCACGTCGAGTTCGGACTCCTGCCTGAGATGACCTGCGGCAACAATTGTCTGATGAATGACGGGTTCACATCGATCCGCAGCGGGGGCGAGTCTGGAAGTTGGCTTCAATGTTCACAATTGCCGATCGAATGACCGGTTGCAGGTGTGGAGTTGGCGTTTAAACGTCCGAGTGACAAGCGGATTCGGCACGCCGGTCCTGGCGTGCCGAATCCGCTCGAACGTTCATCTCAACGACCGGGGCGAACGCTGCCGCGCCGGTGCTGCTTACATCGCGCTTCGTGCGCTGGTATGCAGATCCGATCTGCTGTCCCTGTTACCCGACGGAATGAAATCCGTTGTCTGAAGTGCAACCGTGTCCGAGCTGGCAATCGAGCGCTTCTTGCTGGCTCGAACCAGAACGCGCTCCAGACACTGATAGAAGAGTTCGAGTTGTTTCGCGTCTGAGGCCCGCCGCTCGAGGTCGAACACATCCTCAAGCACGCGGCGCGAAACATAGAAACGTTGAAGTCCGTGGGCAATACGAACCTGGAAGACGACGCCGTCACTGTTGTGCGACACCGCTGCCCAAATCAGCTCATGGCTACTCATGGAGCCCCCGTGGATCACAAATTTAAAAGCAGAAGCTGGCCAGTCCATGGTGGCACAGGCCAATATTTTTCAAAATTGTGACGCACACTGCTTTGACATTTTTACCACGGTTGCGTCTTGCGGCGCAGCAGGGTGTCAGTGCGTGCCGCCTTTCAACGCGCGGCACGCGATACGTCTGTCTGCTTACTGCGAACCCGCCCACGTCTGGCCGGTCGGCGACGAATCCCCGATGCCCGGAAAGTCGACATAGGCGCTGCTGCAATCCACCGCGTTCGCCGTACTCAGCAACTGCGATGCGGTGCCGGTCAGGACGACCCGATTCGCGGTCGACGGGAAAATCGGCAGGTTCACATTGTTCAGCGTCAGGTTCGCGTCGGACGTGGTGACCGCCACGTTACTCGGCGAATCGGCGAGCACGTTGGTGAGCGTCATGCCGAGCGGGAGTGCCGCATGCGTGATGCCGCCTGTATTGGCCTGGAATCCCTCGAATACCGCCGAAGTGCCGCCAATGATATGCACGTTCGACAACGAGATGTTGTGGAAGTCCGGATAGAGCGGCGACGTAGGATTCGGCAACGCCTTGGTGCTGTAGTACGGCGTGAACAGCAGTGCCTGCCCGCTATTGCGAATACAGATGTTGTTGTAATTGATGTTGGTCACGATGCCGCCTCGTGCCCAATCGGACTTGATGCGCAGCGCCTGTTCCGAGCCATCGAACGAATTGTCGTAGACCTGGATGTTGGTGACGCCAGCATTCGTTTCGCTGCCGATTGAGATGCCATGGCCCGCATAAATATGGTTGTGGGCGATGACAAACCCGTATTGCCGATCGGTTGCAACGTTGCGGTTGCCGTCGATGCCGAACAAGCCTGAGCCGGTCGGACTCGGGTTATTGGATCCCTTCGGAGAGATGTCGTCGTCGCCGGTGCTGATGTAGTTATAGGCAAAGACGGCATTCTTGAGGTACCCGTCAAACGCGATCTTGCCGGCCGCCGAGTTTTTCGTGCTTCCGATCGCCAAAGCCTGAACAACCGGCTTGGAAGAGGAACCCGGATCGAACGCGTCCGTGTTCTTGGCCGTGTCGACCGTCGGCACCATGCCCAGATAATTCGGATTGCCATTGCCCGCCGGGTTCGCCGAAGCCGACAGTGACGGCGTCTGGACCTTGACGTTCCAGACCGTGAGTCCGTCGACGCCGCTAGGCACGACGTGGAAATTGGCGCTGTTGTTCAGCGTGATGCCGAAGAGCGTCAGATTCTTCGCGTAGTTGAAGACCATCATGCGGAAGTTCGACTGCGAGCCGACCCCGGTTGTACCGTTCTCGATCATGTTGCCGAGCCACGCCAAATCCCACCAGGTCATGTGTCGGGACGAGGCTGAAGGATCGACGAAGGTGCCGCCGTCGTCGCAGGGCGTATTGACGCCAGCCTGCAGTCCCTTTGCATAAGACGCATAGGTGTTCGTGCAAGTCAGGTCGACGCGCATCAACGGATAGAGGGGGTTCGAACTCACGATCTCGGATGCAGCCCGGCCGTCGATACTGCCGCCGCCGACGACAGCGGAATTGACGAGGTAGCTGCCGCCGATCAGTGGCAGGCAGTTGCTGGAGCTCCCTGCCTTGGTCGAGCTGACCGCCGTGTTAGCGCAATAAGGCCCTGCCACGTTGGGCGCATAAGCCATCACGTCGCGCGTCGCATAGACCGTCACGCCCGTGTCGATCCAGAGCGTGACGCCAGACGGTAGCGTGAGCGGTCCCGTAATAAACGCGTTGCCCGGGCCGGTACTCGATACAACCAGATGAACAGCGAATTGTTGGGCGTGATATTGCGCAGCAGCCAGTTGCTGGGCCGACGCGCCAGAAATGTTGACATTCGGCGCGGCCGCCGCGGTCTGCGATGCGGCCGCTGCGGAGTCCGCAGCATAGATGGCTGCGCCGACCTGAGCGTCTACCGCGGCGCCGCAAGCGTCGAGCGCCGCCTGAATGCGCGCCTGATCCGGATTCAGAATGGCAGACGTCGTACCGCTATCGGCTTCGGGCCCCAGCGCGCCGCTGGGTTGGCGTACCAGATTGTTACTGGCTTCGAGCGTGCTGCAGACCTGGCTGGCAGTCGGCAGTTGCGGCGCGGACGGAAGCGCGGCATCGCTTTTAGCCACCCCGACCTTGAATGCAGCGGGTGCTGTTGCCGCCGGAGCGGTATTGCTGGTCGAAGATGCAGGCAAACTGTCACCACTACCGCAAGCGGAAAGTGACACGGCAAGCGTTGCGACTATGCATGGGAAAACTGTAAATCTATCAAGCATTGTCCATCCTTATAATAAATACTACTAATCATTCAGACTCGTTGCCGATTTACTCCGGCTGGTCGTCAGCGACCTGCTTTCACGTTAACCAATCTTGCCGTTGAGGCTCTCGCGTGACCGCGACAGCGGCCTTGACTGCGGAACGTAGCCGGCAGGGTCCCGAGCGGGATCGGAAGCGCCTCTGACCGCCGTCGTGTCAGACCTTGCGCAAAGCGCCGCGCGAAAAACTATCGACCGATCAAGTTGAGAATTCCCGCTGAAACGGTGACACGAGAGTCAGCACATTGATCACGCTGAAGAGAACCGCGAGATATGAAGAAGCGGGCCTGGTAGGGGTCGCCTCTTGGGACATCCCAGTCGCAGCCGATGATTTCGGTGGGTTGTCCACGTGCAACGCACGCACGCGCCTTCTGGCAAGTATCCGCGCACCACGCCCTCTATTAAGTTATACGATGACATATGAATTCTAGTCAACATACGCGCGACCGTACATGCGGTACTTACCCGATGATTCGCTAATCAAAGGATTTCGTAAACATGCTGAAATAATATTGTTATACGACAACGTATAACAACGATCCGACGTTCAACCACTCCGGCACCGAGCGCACACCGCGCCCACTCACCTACGAATCACTTCTGCCCCTCCGAACGACCACCACCCAGCGCCTCGAGCAGTGGCCGCAACGCATCCAGTTCCGCGCCGAAACCACTCCAGTCCCCCGCCTTCAATCGCTCGATCGCACGGTCATAGTGTGCAAGCGCCTCGCGAGCACGCGCGTCCGCCGTGCCCTGGGGCTGCGGTGCGAGCGGGACGCTTTCCTTGAAGAGCGCCGCCAGCGCTTCGCCCAAAGTTTCCTTCATCACCACCCGGTCCCCATACGCGGCGATCACCCGCTTCAACTCGGGCAACTGCCCCGACTCCGCCCGCAAGTAGAGAGGAGAGATGTAGAGGATGGAGTTCTCAATCGGCACGACGAGAAGATGGCCGCGAATGACGCGCGAACCCATCTGGTTCCACAGCGAAATCTGCTGCGAAATCTCGGTGTTCTGCTGAATGCGCGCCTCGATCTGGAACGGCCCATAAACGAGCTTGTCTTTCGGGAACGCGTAGACGATAAGCTTGCCGTAGTTAGGTGGATCGCAACGGGCGGCGAGCCACGCGATCATATTGTCGCGCTGGCTGGGCACCATCGGCAGCATCAGAACGAACTCCTCGCGCGGCTCCCCGGGCAGCCGCATGATCATGTAGTAAGGCGTCATCGGCGTGCCGGGACTATTTCCGCCATCAATGCCGATCAATTCCCGGGGGAACTGCCAGAGATCCTCGCGATTGTAGAAAACCTCCGGCGCATCCATGTGGTACGCCCGATAAGTTCGCGCCTGGATCAGGAACAGGTCTTCGGGGTAGCGGATATGTTGCTGCAAGTCTTGCGGCATCGCCGCGAGAGACTTGAACAGGCCCGGGAAGATGCGCTGATAAGTCCGCAGGATCGGATCGGCAGGATCGCTCACATAGAAATCCACCGTGCCGTTATAGGCGTCGACCACAACCTTGACTGCGTTACGGACGTAGTTGGCGCCATCGCCGAAAGCCGGCTGGGCGTAGGGGAACCAGCGGCTTGTCGTATAGGCGTCCTGCATCCAGAAAAGGCGTCCATTGCTTACGACGAGATAGGGATCATGGTCGAGGGTGAGGAACGGAGCGATCGTCCTTACGCGGTCCTGAATGTTACGGTGCAGCAGGATGCGGCTAGCGTTCGTGATGTAGCCCGTTAGCAGGATATTCGGATCGTCGAACTCCCAGGCAAAGAGGCTGCGGCGTGCGACGCTGCCGATGGCAATCCCATCGCTTCCGCTGTAACTGGCATAGACGTTGTCTTTACCCTTGGGGTAATCGAATTCGGCGACGCTGCCTTTTACGATGACGTAGCCCTCTCCCCCTTCACCGAAATACAGACGCGGCTCGCGAATGGCCGGCCCGCCGTGAGTCACGGGGGGAATGTCCTGCAGATAGAAGGAGGGCAACCCTTCTGTCGATTTTTCGGTGACGGGCGACATCACCACGCCGTTGCCGTGCGTGAACAGGAGGTGCAGGTTCACCCAGGTCTGGGCGTTCGCGGAAAGCATCGACGGTTCCAGTTCGCGGGCCGACAGCATCACTTGCCGGTAACCAGCGTCGAGCCGGTAGCGGTCGATATCGACGGAGAAAAATTTGTAGTAAGTCCTGATCTCCTGCAGCTGCGCGTACGTATCCATCAGCGGCTGCACATCCCACAGGCGAATGTTGTCGATGGTCGCCCGATTGGCTTCGAGTGAGCTGAGATTCAATTCCTGTTCGGCCGGAAACGGCTTTACCGCGATCTGGCTGAGGCCATAGGCCATTCGCGTTAGCGCGATGTTGTCCTTGATATAGGGCATCTCCAGTTGCAGCTCGCTCGGCTTGACGTAGAAGCGCTGGAACAGCGCCGGGTAAATCAGAGCGAACACGAACGAAGTGCCGAACACCAGCAACACGGAGGCAGCAGGAATCCGATAGTCCAGCCGGCGCATGTTGACCCACGACGCGACAGCCGCGGCGGCAGCAAGACCGGCAAGCACCCACAAGACCGGGAGTTCGACGTGGATGTCGGTATAACCGGCGCCGACCACAACGCCGTTATCGCCGTAGAGCAGCAAAAAGCGGTCGAGTACGTAGGACCCGGCCTTCAGGACGAAGAACGCACCGAGCAGCGCTGCGCCATGAGTGGCGGCAGCGCCTGAGAGCCCGCGCGGCGGCCGATCGAACGTGATATCGCCGCGCACCCCGTAGATCACGCCGGCAAGGATCGCACTGCAAACGAGCACCTGCAGCAGCCAGTTCTTGAACACAAGGTAAGCGGGCAGCGAGAACAGATAGAAGCTGATGTCCAGGCCGAAAACAGGATCGCGCTCGCCGTAGGGCACTTGATGAAGGAAGCGCAGCACCAGATCCCAGTTGGAGATTTCGCCGGTGGCAATGATCAGCCCCAGGGCAATAGCGCAACCGGTAATGCTCGCGCGCCAGGGAATGCGTGGGGCGAGCTGGTCTGCCAGTTCGCTGATGAACTCCGGCGTACCTGATAGACGGGCCGTTTCCACTTGCCAGCTACCTGGACGCCTCGCGTAACGATGCGCGAGGAACCCCGAAGCGGCGATTGCGCTCGCCGACGCTGCGAACACCGCGGCAAAGAGGAGCACCTTGGCGGAGACAACCGTCCAGAAAACGCCGACATAACCGATTGACGAAAACCACAGCCAGTCGACCACGAGGCCGGTGATACGGCCGACGACGATCAGGCCACCCACGACGACCGCCACAGTGATTGCGGTGCGCCTCGAACGCATGCGGGAGATGGGTTGCCAAAGCATTGCCCCTCCTTTGCCGGTATTAGGGTCGTATAAATGATTGTAGTCCGGTGAGGCAGGAGGCGTACGCTCGCCCGTTCCGGAATTGATTTGACATCCTTGACCTGGCCCGGGACTATTGAAGCCGCAAAAACGTGCCGGCGCGGTCAAGGCGCCGAGTGCCAATCGAACACATCCCATCAAAAAATGTCAGGAGACATAGAGCCATGAGTGATCAGCCGTTCGGACGCTCCCGCCGCGATTTCATGCGTATTGCCGTTACAGCAGGCACCACCGCAGCGCTGCCGTGGATGCAGGACGCCCACGCGCAGTCACCGGCCAACTCCGCAACACCTGCACCCGCCGCTGGACACTCAGCAAAAGGCACACAGCTGATCCTGCTCGGCACCAAGGGAGGCCCGACGCCGTCCGACCTGCGCGCGGCGCCGTCGAACGTGCTGGTGGTCGACGGTCAGCCCTACGTAGTGGATTGCGGCAACGGCGTCGCGCTGCAGTTGACCAAAGCGGGCGTCAAGCTGCCGGGCATCCGTGACATCTTCCTGACCCACCATCATTCGGATCACAACGCCGACCTCGGCAACCTCGTGTTCCTCGCCTGGGCCACCGGCCTGCATACGCCCGTGAACCTCTACGGGCCGCCGCGCATGACAAAGATGATCGATGACTTTGTCGACATGAACGCAATCGACCTCGACGTGCGAATGCGCGAAGAAGGCCGCCCGCCGTTGCGGCCACTGATCAACATCCATGAATTCGACGGTCCGCGTCTCGTGATGGAAGACGACCGCGTGCGCGTCACCTCGACACTGGTCGACCACTACACGATCAAGCCGGCATTCGCTTACCGCTTCGAGACGCGGGACCGCACGGTCGTCTTCTCCGGCGACACGACCTACTACCCTGCGCTTGCCGAATTCGCGAAAGGCGCTGACGTCCTGGTGCATGAGGTGATGTACCTGCCCGCGCTCGAAAAGCTGATGAAGACCGTCGACAACGCGCCGACGCTGCTCGATCACCTCGTGAAGAGCCACACCACCACGGAGCAGGTCGGCAAGATTGCCGCGGCGGCGGGCGTCAAGACGCTGGTGCTGAGCCATTTCGTGCCAGGCGGCGATCCCGCGATTACCGACGAGATGTGGGCCGCCGATGCACGCAAGCAATTCGGTGGACAGATCATCGTCGGTAAAGACCTGCAGGTGATCTGAGTGTCAGGAAGAGCCACCATGCAATCCACTGCGATTCCCCTGACGTTGCTGACGGGCTTTCTCGGTTCGGGTAAAACCACGTTGCTTAATCGCCTGCTCCCGCAACCGGCGCTGGGCCGTTGTGCCGTGGTGATCAACGAACTGGGCGCGATCGGTCTCGATCATCTGTTCGTCAGCACCTCGCGCGACGAGACCGTCGCGCTGCTCGAAAACGGCTGCCTGTGCTGCGGCGTGCGCGACGAACTGGCAGCGACCGTGGCCGATCTGCTGGAGCGCCGCACGCGCGGCGAGATTCCCGCCTTCGAACGGATTTTGATCGAGACTACCGGGCTTGCGCGCCCTGGCCCGGTGATCTCGCTGCTGCTGGGTGACCCGGCGCTTGAAGGCCGTTTACAACTCGATGGCATCGTGACGACCGTCGATGCGAAACACGGCGCCGCGCAACTCGCCCGGCATGAGGAATCGCGTCAGCAGGTAGCAGTCGCGGACCGGCTGTTGCTGACCAAGGCTGAACTGGTCGATGCGCCCAAGCTTGCCGACCTCGAGGCCGCGCTTGAGGCGCTGAATCCGGGGGCGGCGCGCATCCCGGTGCACAACGGCGAGATCGACGCACAACAGCTGCTCGACATCCTGACACCGCGTGCCTTGCGGCCCTGGTTACGCGCCGAACCTTCGCCGCGCAAGCTGCTGATGCGTGGCGCTGCGGCGTCACGTGTGGCTCATCCGGACATCGACAGCTTCTGCCTGACTTATTCCCAGGCATTGCCGATGCGGGCATTCGAAACCGCGCTGACCGTCCTGCTCGGCTATCACGGCGAACGCATCCTGCGGGTTAAGGGGATCGGCAATTTCATCGGCGAATCGCGGCCTGTTGTGTTCCATGGCGTGCAGCAGTTGCTGCACGAACCGTTGCGACTTGAAGCGTGGCCTGACGACGATCACACGACACGGCTCGTGTTCATCGTGCAGGGACTCGCCAGGTCGGTGATCGAGGAAACGATTACCCATTTTCTGCGTGAAGCAGGACAAGAATTAAACCAATGTACGTGACATCGTCGAATGCCCCAGATCAGATTGGCGAGTTTGCACGTCTGGTTCACGATGCCTTCAGGCAAGCGTTGCCCGCTACAGAGCAACGCCGCCTGGCGACCTCCGTCATCGTTCACGATGTCACGGAGGGTTCATGGGGAGCAAACGGCGCGATCTGGCGTCTCCCAGACTTTGCGAACGCGGCTGGTTTCGCTCACTTGCAATCACTGACCGGGGCAAGCTCTCAATACGATAAGGCGTTGCCGGCAAGACCCGATACAGGCTCATGACTTCGTGACCGCGTCCTGATTCCGGAACGCCGCCTCACCCGCGTCCGACACCTCGACCCACTTCTTGTCGGGCGCGGCTTCTGCGACGTAGCTGTCGTGCCAGTTCCACCACTTGTAGGTCGGGGTCTGAGGATAGCCCTCGGGCGAGTCTTCCCAGACCTCCTGCCGGCCCAGCGGCGTGATGTCGAGGTAGTTCCAGGTGCCGCCCATCTGCTCGTCGCCGCGGTTGTTGATGAAGTAAGTGCGGAACACGCGGTCGCCGTCGCGGTAGAACACGTTCGTGCCGTGCCACTCCGCCACGCCGAAGTCGGCGTCGAAGCTGTCCGTGAGGGAGAACCACGGCATCTGCCAGCCCATCCGCGCCTTCAACCTCGCGATGTCCGCCTGAGGCGCACGCGAGACGAAGACGAGCGTGGTGTCACGCGCGTTCAGATGGGCAAGGTGAGCGACCTGGTCGGCCACCATGGAGCAGCCCCGGCAAGCGTGGTCTGGCCAGCCAAACACGCCGGGCTCGAAAAAGGCGCGGTACACGATAAGCTGACGCCGCCCTTCGAACAGCTCGAGCAGGCTGGCCGGGCCCGCGGGCCCGTCGAACACATACGCCGTCTCCACGGCCATCCACGGCATTCGCCGACGCTCGGCGACCAGAGCATCACGGGCGCGGGTCTGAGCTTTTTCTTTCACGAGCAGCTGCTCGCGGGCCGATTCCCACGCCTGCGCCGACACGACCGGCGGTGTGTGCATGGCAGGTTGTCCGTCTTTCTGTCCGTTCTCGGTTGATGTAGTCATGGCTTTTGCAATCTCCTGGTTTGGGTGAATTCCCGCGCCTCGTGGCTGAAGCGCGAGTCCATTCGTTGCTCAACGCTGGTTGTTGGCCGTGAGATAGTTTTGCACCGGAAAGCGAACGTGGGGAGTAACAAGTGTGGCGGTATTCAGGTAGGGTCGCGGCTCCTCCCGGCAATGCACGGGGAAGGATGCGAAGGGTTCGTCGCCGCCGATGATTGCATCTTCTGCGCAAGGCGGGCGGACGGTACATCGTCTAAACAGCAAACCGGTGTGACGACATGAAGTATTATTTCCGCGGCAGCGAAGCGTCGTTTTGACAATGGATGCTTCGCTGCGTTCGACGTTCTCTGGTTGTGAATATGAACCGCGTGTCGAAGCAAAGGAGAAGTGTCAATGGAGGCAGTAGCGTTGGCAGAGGCTATTGGGTGGTGTCCGTCATGATTCCGGCAATCGCGCCGGCGCATACCGCGCTTGTCGTCATGCATTATCAGACCGATATTCTCGGGCTCTTTCCATCGGTCGCACCGGCCTTGCTCGCCAATACGCGCAAGCTGTGCGACGCGGCGCGGGCCAAAGGCGTCAGCGTCTATTTTGCCAACCTCCGGTTCAGCCCGGGCTATCCGGAAGTCAGCCCATTGAACAAGAATGGGCAGGGAATCAAGCAACTTGGCCTCTTCGTCGACGACAGGACCTCGCCGGAGTTAGGCCAGCAGGCCAGTGAGCCGGTCATCATCGCGCATCGCGCCAGCGTGTTCTTCGGCACCGATCTGCAGGCACGACTTCTCGCACAAGGTGTCGATTCGCTGACTATGGTCGGCATTGCGTCGACCGGTGTCGTGCTGTCCTCGGTCGCGTATGCGAGCGACGCGGACTTCCGCTTGTACACGGTCAAGGATTGCTGTTACGACCCGGATCAGGTGGTACATGAACATCTGTTCTCCACCGCATTCGATTCGCGCACCACGGTGCTGTCGCTCGCGGATGCCTTGCTGCTGCTCGCCTAGATTTTCGACGTCCACGCCGGAGCAAACCCGGGATCTCCCCAATGTCCGATTTGAAGCAGCGTGGACGTCGAAGAGTCCTTTTGGCACGCGAGGTGAATCACCCAATGACCTCGCACGACCGCCTGCCCGACCGCTATTAAACTTGACTTGGCTTACCTCGCGCCGGAGAATTACTATTCCCTTGCGGCCGCGCCCCGCGGCGACAAGTCGGTGTTCGCGTGCCTTCAATGGAGGTTCGTATGAGCTATCACCTGGAAGGTCGTCTGCTCGAAGTTTGCAACTGCAAAGTCCTGTGTCCGTGCTGGATCGGCGAGGACCCTGACAACGGTACCTGCGACACAATTGTCGCGTGGCGTATAGACAAGGGAGCGGTCGAAGGCATCGATGTCGGCGGCAATACCATCGCGGTCGTTGCCCATGTGCCTGGCAATATCCTGCAAGGCAACTGGACTGCCGCGGTCTATGTCGACGACCAGGCCTCAAAGGCGCAGGAGGAGGCACTGCTGAAGGTCTACACCGGCCAGGCCGGCGGACCGGTAGCTGACCTCGTCAAGCTCATCGGCCAGGTCGTATCCGTGGAGCGAGCGCCGATCCGCTTCACCGTGGTCGCGGGCAAGGGCGAACTCGAGATCGGCACGAACTACTACGCAGAACTCGAACCCTATCTCGGTGCGACCGGTGGCCAGACCACTCTGTCCGACACCGTGTTCTCGACGGTACCAGGCGCTCCGGTGTTTGTCGGCAAGGCCCCGACTTATCGATCGAAGAACCCCGCCCTCGGCATCGATCTCGACATTAAAAACCACAACGCCCTGCAGAGCACGTTTGTCTTCGACGCATGAACCCGACGGCAGGCCCGCCGCCGTCCCGCGCCTCGCGCCATGTTCACGTGTTCCTGCCGGTCCTGACTGCGCTGATTGCGCTCGCGTGGGTGGTGTTATGGGCGTGGGCGCGCAGTCCATACGGACGCTATATCGAGCACGGCGACTGGACAGCGTCAGGGCCGGCGGCATTTCTGTGCCGTGTTGTTCCCGCCGGCGACGTGGTCGTGCCCATCGTGCTCTACGCCACCGCGTGGATTCTCATGACGGCGGCCATGATGCTGCCGACCACCTTGCCGTTGTTCAACGCCTTCGACCGGTTGACGGCGCAGCGCCCGGACCATGGGCGCCTCCTCGTGCTGCTTGGCCTGGGCTACATGACGGTGTGGGGGGCTTTTGGACTCCTCGCACACGGACTCCACAGTGCAGTGCTGTCCGCGCTCGCACGCGTACCCGCACTGGCCTGGCACGGCTGGCTGATCGGCGTCGCGACGATTGCATTGGCTGGCGCGTTTCAGTTCAGCAAACTCAAGTACCGGTGCCTTGAAAAGTGCCGCACGCCTTTGAGCTTCGTCATCGAGCACTGGCGTGGGCACGCGCAAGCACGGCACGCGTTTGCGCTTGGCGCTCAGCACGGCCTGTTCTGCGTCGGGTGCTGCTGGGCGCTGATGCTATTGATGTTCGCGCTCGGCACCGGCAGCCTCGGCTGGATGCTCCTGCTTGCGGCTGTGATGGCGATCGAAAAGAACGTTCGCTGGGGCCAGCGTCTCAGCATGCCCCTCGGCATCGCGTTGCTGTCGTGGGCAGTCATCCTGGTGGCGATTCATGAGTGAAGACCGTGGTGGCCTGCTAACCTTTCAGACGACGGTCCTCACCTCGATGGCGATGCTTGCCTTCGCCGCCAATTCACTGTTGTGCCGACTCGCGTTGCGGCAAGGGGAAATCGATCCGGTCAGCTTCGCCGGCATCAGGCTGATTTCTGGAGCCATTGCGCTCGCCGTCATCGTGCGGTTCAGGTCGAAGCGGTCCTCGCCCGGCCATACCGACTGGCTCGCCGCGGCCATGCTGTTTGCTTATGTCGCGTTCTTTTCCTTCGCGTATCTCACCTTGCCCGCCGGCACGGGCGCATTGATTCTGTTCGGCGCGGTTCAATTGACCATGTTCAGCGTGGGTTTGCGCTCCGGCGAAAAATTCGGAGCCATCGCATGGCTCGGTCTCGCACTGGCAGTCGCGGGGCTTGTCTACCTGGTATCGCCGGGTGTCGCCGCGCCGCCGCTTCTCGGCGCTGCGTTGATGGCAATCGCGGGCGTGGCGTGGGGCGTGTACTCGTTGCGCGGCCGTGGAGTGGCCGATCCGCTCGCCGCCACGGCGGGCAACTTCGCGCGTGCGGCGCCACTCGCCCTATTGTTGAGCTTGCTTTTTCTCGCCAACTCCCACGCTCACGCACGCGCGGCCGGGGTCATCCTGGCGATTGCCTCCGGCGCGATCACGTCCGGCATCGGGTATGTCATATGGTATGCAGCACTCAGCAAGCTTTCGTCCATGCGCGCCGCCACTGTGCAGTTGTCGGTGCCCCTGATCGCTGCATTTGGCGGAGTGGCGTTCCTGTCGGAAGCGATCACACCACGCCTTGGTGCTGCCTCTGCCGCGATCCTTGGTGGCATCGCGATGGTGCTGACCAGCAGGTCGCAGAGGCCTCGCACGTAGCGTCTATCGTCAATCCGGCGCGCTCAGGGCAGCGTATCGAAGAAGAGATAGACGGCGACTATGCGACCTTCCCGGGTAACGATGAAGTCAGTTCCAGCGTAAGCCGGCGCTTCACCTGGACGGCCGGATACCCATTGGATCCGCCCGCCATCGCCCGACAAATCGGGCTCGGCGATTGGCTGGTACTGGAAGTCAGGGTGAGTTGCCCTGATCACACCGGCGATCCGATCGATCTCGTCACGGCCGCGGTATATGCCGTTCTTGGGGTCATAGAACACGCAATCCTCGGTGAAAATTTCGTCGATGGCCGCGCGCCTGCGCACGGGATCGTTCTCACCGAATACGTCGAGAAGATTGCGTCTCAGCAGGATCGAAATACTATTGGACATTGGCTGCCTCCTTAAGGCAAGTAGTTGTCTCTCAAGCGCCTACCACTTGAAATAAATGCTATGGATTACTGAGCAAGCGCCAAGGTCTTTGCGATGCCTCGGGCGACCGCAGGTCGAGCTGATATCTCGGCGTACCATCGAGCGACGAACGGGAATTTGTCGAGGGTTGCGCCGACAGTCTGATGGCGCCACACCCACCCGAAATGGGCGATGTCCGCAATACTGTAGGCGTCACCTGCAACGTACCGTTGATGCTCAAGGCCGTGATTGAGCACGCCCAGCGTCCGGTCAACCTCCGATAGCGCGCGCGCCTGGGCCTCGGGTTGGGGCGACGGCTGAATCGCGACCAGAAACGCCTGGAGGAACGCCGGGCTGAGGCCGGACGCGTGGAAGAAGAGTTGCTCGAAGACCTTGCCCCGGTGGGGGCCATTCTTCGGAAGAAGTTGTCCGGTCTTCTCAGCAAGGTAGACCAGGATCGCGGCGGATTCGCTGAGCACCACATCGCTCTCGCCAGGAACGGCACGGTCGATGAGAACCGGGACCTTCGCGTTGGGATTCATCGCCTTGAAGACGTCGGTCTTCTGCTCGCCCTGGCGCAGGTTGACGGGAACGAGCCGATAGTCGAGCTCCATCTCTTCCAATGCGATCGGGACTTTGACGCTGTTTGGCGTGGGGAATGCGAGAACTTCAATACCGGTCGTGCCGCCGGCGACGACAGCAATTTTTCCTTCAGGTCTGCGTACCACGATCTATCTCCTAAGCGGGTTGAGACAAATCTAAGGCCGCATGCTATTTTTCGAAATAGAAATGAATGAAAACCATCGTTGCAGGATTGTCGATGTCAAAGCTTCCGGATTTCGAAGGGCTGGCGATGTTCGCGAAGGTCGCCGAAGAAGGTTCGTTCGCTGCGGCGGCCACGGCCATGGGTGTCTCGGTCGCCACGGTCTCTCGGGCCGTTACCCGCCTTGAAGAGCGGCTGGGAGGCCGACTGTTCAACCGTACCTCCCGACGACTTGCACTCACGGACTATGGCCACACACTCGCCGAACGAGCGGCGAAAATCTATGCCGACGCCGAGGAGGTAGAGGATTTCGTCCGCGAGACCTCAAGCCGACCGCGTGGTCTCGTCAAGCTCGCTGCACCGTTCACTTTTGGCGCCCGGTGGGTTGCCCCGCAGCTGCCTGAATTTTTTCGGACCTACCCGGATATTTCCGTGGATCTTCATCTCACGGATGTCCATGCCGATCTGATTGGCGAAGGCTTCGATGCCGCCCTGCGCATCGCCATCATGGAAGACTCATCTCTCGTCGCGCGTCACATTGCACACGTGCGTCGGTTTGTCGTGGCATCCCCCGCCTACCTGGCTCGCTATGGTCGTCCGCAGCACCCACAAGATCTGGGCGCCCACCAGTGTCTTACCTACACGAACAGGAGTAAGCGCGACGTTTGGCGCTTTACCCACAAAAGTGGCGAGGAATGCGCGGTGACGCCAACCGGGTCGTTGCGAGGAACGAGCGTGGAAGCGTTGCTGCCCACGGTCCTCGCGGGACTTGCCGTTGTTGAACTCCCTGAATTTGTTGCGACGCAGTACTTTTCCGACAATCAGCTTGAACCGATTTTGACTGACTGGCGCTTACCCGAAGGCGGCCTGTATTTCGTTACACCCACTGCCCGCGCACGACCAGCAAAGGTTAGCGCCCTGGCCGACTTCTTCATCACCAAGCTGGCCACGGCAGATTGGAGCGCAAAGTGAGGGCCTGCGCAGGGTACATCTCGACATAGTCCAGGCTGGCAGAGCCTATAGGGCCGCAAGAACACGCTTAACCATTTGCATCCTGTGTCGATCAATGAGCCTTGTGTGGGCGAAACCGGCAAGAGGCTTGCCGGTTTCGCGGCAAGCCAGGCATCAGTCAATGAGATCCGCACCTGTCGTAAGGACAATCTTTCCAAAGTGTGTGCCGGAATCGATCAGCTCGTGAGCGCCGCGAGCGTCCGCAAGCGCAAAGGTCTTGTAGACAACCGGCTTGATCTTGCCGCTCTCGATGTGCGGCCAGACCAGCCGCTCCAGTTCATTGACGATGGTCGCCTTGTCCGCGGATGTGCGCGATCGCAGTGTCGAGCCCATATGCGTTAGACGTTTCGTCAGCATCGGCAAGATGTTGAGATCCTTCGCCGGCCCCTTGATCACGCCCACCTGGAGGATCCGTCCGTCCATGGCCGCGGCGTCATAGTTCCTGGCCACGTAGTCGCCGGCAATGATGTCGAGGATCACGTCGACACCTCTTCCATCGGTAAACCGCTTCGTTTCGGCGACGAAATCGTCCTCACGGTAATCGATCGCGAGGTCCGCGCCTAGCGCCAGGCTGGCCTCCCGATGCGCCTGCGAACCCACTGTCGTGATGATTTTCGCCGCGCCGAATGCCTTCGCCAGCATGGTCGCCGTGGTACCGATACCCGACGCGCCGCCATGGATCAACACCGATTCGCCGGCAACCAGCTTGCCGCGCTGGAACAGGTTCAGCCATACCGTCATAAACGTTTCGGGCATGGCCCCCGCTTCCACCAACGTCAGGCCTTTGGGAATAGGCATCGTGTTGCAAGCGTGCGCGACGGCATATTCCGCGTAGCCACCGCCGGGTATCAATGCGCACACCAGTTCGCCGATCCGGAATTGGGACACGTCGGCGCCGATGGCAACCACTTGCCCTGCCACTTCCAGCCCTGGAATGTCCGAAGCGCCGGGGGGCGGATCATACAGCCCTTTGCGCTGGAAAACGTCTGGCCCGTTCACGGCAGCCGCGTGGATGCGGATCAGAACCTGGTCAGCGGCCGGCATCGGCACCGGGCGCGTAGTCGGCACCAGGACCTCAGGACCGCCGGGCTGTTTGATCTCAATGGCCGTCATGGACGACGGCACACGAAAAGTTGAAGCAGACATGGACACCACTCCTTCGATTGATGAGGCTCGATTGATCCGGGCGGATCACTGAACGAGGAACTCTTACGCTCAGTATAGGAGTCGACATTGATGAATATGTGCAGCATTATTCATGCAGTGAGATGCAAATTTGCATCATGAGGACGGCACGATGAACTGGGATGACGCGCGAGTGTTTCTCGCGGTGGAGCGCGAAAAAACGCTCCGTGGAGCGGCCAGGACGCTCAATCTCGATCAGGCGACGGTCGGCAGACGGATTGCGGCACTAGAGCACGCCCTACGTGCAACGCTCTTCCTGCGCACCTCGGAGGGTTACGCGCTGACCGCCGCAGGCGAAGCCGCGCTCAGATCAGCGGAGAAAATGGAACACTCCGCACACGAACTCGTCAGACGAACTCAAGGCACGGATACACGGCTTGCGGGTGACGTAAGAGTCACCAGCACCGACTCGATCGCGCTCGACTTCCTGCTTCCCGCCATCGAACGCCTGCATGCTGCCCATCCCGAAGTGCGCGTCCTGCTGGACACGTCGACGCGCATGCTTAATCTGGCAAAGCGTGAAGCGGATATCGCGGTCCGCTCAGTCAGGCCGGAGAATCCCGATCTTGTCGCACGGCGCCTGGCTCGCTGGCCCATGGCGCTCTTTGCATCCAAGGCTTATCTCGAGCAGCACGGCAAGCCCGCCCCTGGCTCCGCATTCGCGGGCCACGATCTTGTCGTCTATCAGGGAAGCTGGACCGGTAGTCGATCACCCACATCGCCGACTCTTGCTGGCGAACCGGTGCACGCGGGGCGCATCGTATCCACCTTCAATTCCAGCCTCATGCTGCGTACCGCGGTAAAGGCCGGCATCGGCATCGGTGAGCTTCCGATACATCTGGCTGAACACGACGGCCTCGTGCAGATATGGCCGGAACCCGCACGTGGGGCGGTCTACGAAATCTGGCTCGTCACGCATCAGGATCTTCGGCATACCGCGCGCATCGCAGCAATGATTGACGGCATCGTCTCTGCATTCGAAGAGCACACAACCCACACAAAATAGTCACGCACGACTTGGCTGCGGCTACTGCGTGTCGCGTTACAAATAGTCTTCGGCAGCGTGCCGCCGTCGCTTCATGGCCGAACCCGGTCCGGGGATGAACCGGCAGTGCGCTCCAACGTTGATGCTCCCACGTCGGGCAGCAGTCCACCCTGTAGCGGTCCATCGCACCGCAGGTGATAATATCCGTTGAACCTTAAGCATACGCATGACTCACGAGTTGCCTTGCAAACCCGTTCGACGTCCGGAAAGTTGTGGACGTTGCATCATCGCAAGCAGCCCGAACCATTGAGCGGTGCGGCGTGTAACTTTGCGCGCCTGATCGGCGACACCTGCAATGAAATCAGGGTCGGACTGACAGACCCACTGCATGAGACCTAAAAAATTTTGAAGATGTTATGTCACCCGGGCACGCGGCTTGTCCGAGCTTTTTGAGAACGTTAAAACTACGCCTCATTAACTGACATGGGGTCTATGGTGCTATCACTCCGCTATTTGGGAGTATTGGGAATCTGCGCTTTGTTCGCTGCTTGCGGACAGATTGCGCCCGAACATGCCGCGTGCAGCGTTGATTCCTGTCGTATGCGACATGAGACGTTGCAATCCGGCGAGGCGTCATGGTACGCGGCAACGTTCCAGGGGCATCTGACCGCAAACGGAGAACGCTATGATGGCGGCGCATTAACGGCTGCGCATCGCACATTGCCGCTCGGCAGCTATGTGCGCGTCAGTTCGTTGGCAACAGGAAAGTCGGTTGTCGTGCGCATCAACGATCGCGGACCCTACATCAAACACCGAATTATCGATCTCTCTTATGCCGCGGCGAAGACCTTGGGTTTGACAGACGCACGGTCGATGCAAGTACGGATTGAACGTGTAGAGAGCGCGGAGAGTAAACAGACGGAGTCGGACGGTGGCGGAATCTTGACGACGGAAAACGGCAGTCGGTAGAAAACACGCGGGGCGTCAACGGCGTTGTGGTTCCGGGTCGTTAAACAAGCCCCCCAGCGACTTCGCCACCAACAGTAATGGCGCCGGACATTGGAAGCGAACGCAAGACCGTTCAGTGCGTGTGCCCAGCCATCGTGGCGACTCACGCGCATCGTCAATTCACGCTGAATGGCGACACCACCATCGTCTTCGTCGCACTCACCCCGGTCCCGGTCGATGCAGGCGGTGTCCAGCGATACACCACAATGCTCGAGTCGTTGTAGTTGTCTTTCGTCACCTCATATTCGCCGGTCGAACGCCGATAGGCCCGAAGTCCGTACATCGAGTCCACGTCGTTGCCCACGTCGACTTTGTTTGGGTTGCTATTGGTGAACGTGATGTCGAGTTGTCCCGTGGTGAGGTTGAAGGCATCAATATTCGGCACGGTATGTACGTAGCCCACAAAAAGATAATTGCCTGCGGCCGCAATGGATTTGGGATTCGCGCCAGTGATATTGATCACTGGATTCGGCGTGCTCCTGTTGCCGGCCAGCCAGCCGTGATAGACCTCGACGCGCGATCCGACCGCGGTCCAGTCCGTGCTGCCGGTGGCCCCTTGCGTGAGAATCATCGTGTCGCTGCCAGGCAGGTAGATGATCCGCGTCAGTTGCGAGATTGTGCGCGGGATCGGCATCGTGATCGCGGCACCCCAGACCGGCTTGCCGCTCGCATCGAAACCGGTCAGCGGATAGTGAGAAATGACGTTGGTTTTGTCGAGACCCGCCCAGATATCGCCCTTGCTATCCAGGCAGAAACCATTGCGAACTCTCGCCGTCGTACCGAAGGACGTTCCCGGCAACGTGCTATCCGGAATCGCAATGTACCCGCTCGTCCGGTTGAAGTGGAAAAAGTAGAAGGTATCCGGGTTCTGGCTTGCGGCGACGAGTATCCGGTGGTCGCCCACGCTGGCGAGCTGAGCGAAATGTTCGCCGCGTTCGTGGTCGGCGAGATTGATGCGCGGATCGGACGGATAGGTGATCGGATCGATTGTGTTGGCAATGAAGGTGCCTCCCACCGTGCCCGAATAGATGTTCGTTCCGCCGTAGAAGATCGCCCCGTCGGTGGCCGGGTCCGGTGCCGCGTTGCCCTCAAAGTTCACCGACTGGAGTTGCCAGCGCAGAATCCCGGTTCCGTCGTACGCGTGGATGTCGGTGCCGCCGTTGCGGCCGAGGTCCCATGACCCGCCCCACGGGTTGTTCAGGACATAGAGGTTGCGCGCGGAATCCCTGCCGATGCCGGTGACGCGCGTAAAGCGCCTGTCGCCCGCCTGCCCCTTGATGCCCGTGACCGTATTGAGGAAGCCGCCTTGAACACCAAACGTACCCACAACATAAGGTGCGCCGGACACGTCATAGATCTTGATGTTCATGTCCGGACCCTCGTCGCCGATCCATAACTGCCCGCTCGACGAGTCAAAATACAGCGAAGAGGGTTGCGCTTTGGCCGGCAACTGGATGGTGTTTCGCGGTTCGCCGGTCGGACTGAACTGGATCACAGCGCCCGTGCTGTGTTGCGCGACCCAGACGTTGCCGCCTGCGTCCACCGCGAGCGCGCCCGGCCCTGCCACGCTGATATCGCGCAGCCAGACACCGGACGTCGTGAACACGCGCACGCGGTTGCCTGGGAAGTCGCTCGCGTACAGTAGCGAGCCGGACGTCGCGAGTCCGGTGACGACATCCGCGAGGCGTTCGGTGGTCGTCGCACTTACCGTGATGAGCAGGTCGCGCGTGCGGCTTGTCCGGTCGTATCGGCCAATCTTGCCGCTTCCGTACGTGGCGTTGAACTGCAGCGCAGCGAATAGCGAGGTCGAGTTGCCGGTGATCGCGCCACCCTGAAATTCGGCGTGCGCCCCGATCGAACCGATGGTCTGTCCGTTCTGATAGATCGCGATGCCACCTTCACCTTCGTCCCACATCGACGCGGTATAGATCACCCCTTCTGGTGCCACCCACATCGAGCGGGCCACATTGCCCACCCGAGTTGTGCCCGTGCCATGGGTGTTGGCTACCCAGCCGGTGGAGTATTGGGCTTCGCAAACGGACGCAGCCGCTGCGCTCAGCACTACCGCGACGAACGCGGTACAGAGTCCTTTGAGAGACATTTGATTTCTTTGATCGCACGCCGTGCAGCACGGACGTCCATTGCGCGGTGTTGCCAACCCTGGCAAACTTGCAGTCCGAACCCTGACGATTTGAGCCCGTGCGTCACGAAGCGTGCGACGTGACGCGCCGAATTGGTCTGGGATGTCGACTGAGTTAACGGCGGTGCGCGGCGCGAGTTGAGCGATTTTTCAACTGGACCATGAAGACGGCGTCCCAAGCTGGTATCTTACCGATCGCTGTCAGTCGGACGTTCAGTAGATTTTGGGGCGGTGTACTGACCACTCGGTTGTTGCCGATGCACGACGCGCCGTCGAATGGTTCCTCCGTGCCGAGCTCCGCCGGATAATCATTGGCTCAGTTCGACCCGGGGCGAACTCCCGACTGTCTTCATAGCGGCCAATCGATGCACGCATCTTGGGTGATGCATGCGCGAATGAGCTTGTGAACCGTCGCCGCGAAGAGGCTGCGCCATTCAAACAGGGGTGTCCAATGAAACTCGCGCTACTGGCACTTGTACTCGCGTGCTCGTCGGCATTTGCCGATACCCCTGATCCTGCTGATGTCATCTCGCAACAGAGCGGACTGCCGGCGAGCGAGGTGCAAGGCATGCTCGCGAACTGCGACGCGAACCAGACAAGCCTGAACTTCTGCGCCTGGCGCGACAGGGTGGTTGCCGAGCAGAAGCTGCAGGACGTGGTCGACGAGAAGGTTGCAAATTCCCCGGGCTGCAAAGCGCGCCTGGAAGACAAAATCGTCGCGTGGAAGAAGCGCCGGGATGCAAGCTGCAAGAAATCTGCCGAGGCGGAAAATGGAGGTGGTTCCGTCGTGCCAATGGAAATTGCCGCTTGCCAGGCGGCAGAGACCGACCGCATGGCGAAGGTCATTGGATCGATCCGCCGATGCAATTGACTGTCACGCCGACGAGCAACTCAGTTCGACCCTACGCTGTCCTCAATTCAGCTCATCCTAAAACGTTTTCTCCGTGGGGGCCGTGGGGGGCTTGAATAATTGACAACGCGCCGTAATCAAAGAAATCGGAGGTTACGGCCTTCTTTCGGTTCGAGCGCAAGCGCTTTCCATGCGGCGTTCATCTCGTGTTTGCCTCCCGGCTGCACAAGTCTTCTGATGTCAGGCCACACAATCAACCCGAACAGCGAACGTAAAATCGCGCTTAGAACACAGAGTCCGACCGCGGTCCCGCTGATCTCGAGATACAGATCAAGCATGCGATCCGTGCTTCCTGCAATCAAGCCTACCAGGCCGCAGCAAACCCCGATGAGTACTAGACAGGCAATCGTCACGAAGATGTCCGTCCGAGCGCTGGCGACTTTCGCGGTGCGAGATTGCGATAAGGCAACCTATGAGACTGACGAATATCACGAAGACGGCCAGCGCCATGATGAACGAGCTTGGGATTGCCAGGGCGGCGAGGCTCAGCACCAGCGGACCCAAGGCGCGGGGGAGCAGAGTCAAGTTCCCACGCTTTTGAGCGAGCGCGTCATAGGGCGCGATGGCATGGTCGGCGCTCCTGATCCAGGCAATCTTGTGACGGCCGCGATCCTCGAAGACGCAAGCTCGCACGTTCATGCCGGGTTGCAGTTGATCGATCTGCTCGAACGCTTCGGCATCGATGTCGCCGGATGCGGCAAAGTAGCAGACGTTCTGCATGGTCAAGCGAAAGAGCCTGGCCTTCTTATCATCGGCCCGAGTAAGGATAAGGCTGCTATCGACGCGATCGATCGTGGTATCGATCAACGTGGTGTTGTGCTTGATCATGGGCCGGGAACCTGTGTCCGTTTGATTGGCGCTGCTTTGTTGAGACCTGACAATCGATGTCTGCCACCGACCTGCCAGACGAGTCAATAATTGGCGACGATCTACGTATCGATGTCGAATGCCCGAAACCGGCCGGATAAGGTCTGATGCTGAAAGCATGAATCAAGCCGTTGCCGGCGATCAGGTTTGAATATCCTAATCCCAGTTGAGTACGACATCTACCCCAACGTCGTCGACTTTTATCGCACTGCACTTAAGCTCACGACTCATTCGAGTGGAATGTCTGGCGTCGGACTGTGGATAGACAAAGGGGCCCGCGCTGTGAGAGGCTTCGCATCACGCCGACCCGGCGGCGGCGAGATCCGCGCCCAGCGACGTTGACCGTATCGCCCGGCCCCTGCTGCAAGTGGGTTGGGAAGACGTCGTTCCAGCACGACGATCCTTCAAGAAAACGAGAGCCAGAACGTGAGTGAGTGGGAAGCCGGCAGCATTGATGGTATTGCGTACACGTACGGCTATTGCGACGAGCTGGATCCGCTGCGCCTTAGACTTCCGTTGCTAAAGTCTGGAATCGTCCCTCCGGTCCTGCGTACCGCTTGCGAACTGGGATTCGGCCACGGCGTCAGCGTGAACATCCACGCAGCCGGGTCAGCTACAGAATGGTTCGGTACTGACTTCAACCCCTCTCATGCAAGCTTTGCACGGCAACTGACACAGTGCGCCGGATCGCAGGCGAGATTGTTCGCTGAAAGCTTCTCGGCATTCTGTACGCGAGACGATTTGCCGAATTTTGATTTCATCGGTATGCACGGCATCTGGAGCTGGATTTCCGACGAAAACCGCGCACTCATTGCCGATTTCATACGACGCAAACTCAATGACGGCGGCGTGGTGTCCATGAGCTATAACACCCAGCCCGGGTGGGCCACGATGTTGCCGGTGCGCGAGTTGATGAATTGTCATTTCCAGGCGAGCGCGCGGCTCAATGCGCACGGCAATGCGTCCACCGAAACGCAAGTCCAGACGCACATTGCAGCGGCGATGGATTTCGTCAAGACCGTAATGGCGACGCAACCCGGCTACGCTGTGGTCAACCCGCTGGTGGCTGAACGTGTCGACGCATTGAACAAGGAGAACCCGCACTACCTCGCGCATGAATATTTCAATCGTGACTGGCAGCCCATGACGTTCTCGCAGGTCACCTCGTCGCTTGCCGCGAGCGGTTTGACTTATGGCTGTTCTGCGGACTATCGCGATCACGTTGACGAGATCAATCTCACCCCAGCTCAACGCGCCTTGTTGGCGGGCATTCCAGATACCGCTTTACGTGAGACCGTACGGGACTTTTGCATCAACCGGTCGATGCGGCGAGATTACTGGGTCAAAGGGAGTCGCGCGCTTGGTGAAGATGCGCAGCAGACGGCGCTGCGCGCGCATCGAGTCATGCTGGCGCTGCCGAGGGCCTCGGTCTTGCTGAAGGTGCGCGGAGCGCTGGGAGAAGCGGCGCTACCGGAAAGCTCATATGGTCCGATACTCGACGAGCTTGCCAGCCATCGCCCCGCAAGCCTGGCCGATATCGAAAACAGCGTCAGCGGACGTGGCATTACGCTCCCCCTCATCGTCAAGGCCGTGACATTGTTAGTGGGGACTGGCGTGTTACTCAATGTACAGGACGAGGCGCACATTGACCTTGCTCGTCCGTCATCGGACAGGCTGAACGCCGCCATTTGCGAGCAGGCGCTCCAGCATGGGGACGTGCAATATTTGGTCAGTCCCGTGTCCGGATCGGGCGTTTTGATTCCCCGTGTGCCACAGCTCTTCCTGTTGGCGAGGCGACGTCACCTGATGGAACCGCCGCAGTGGGCCGAATTCGCCGAGACTGCTTTGCGCACGAGTCCCGCGCCAGCTCACGTCACGGAGGGCGTTTCCGTTAGCCTGCTCAACACCAGCGGCGATCTGATTGCGAAAGCGAATCGCTTTGCTGAAATACATCTACCCATATTGCAGGCGCTGGGAATCGCTTGAGGAAGAGAGTCGCTCGGCAAGCACCATTAGCGCGAGCCTTCCCGCCCTTCTTGCAACAAGCTTAAAAAGAGCGGGAAGACGATGGCCTATTGGTCTTACAGCGCCACGAACAGAACGCCGTGCGGATCTTGCAGCGCGGAGGCGTTTCCGATGCCTGCAGCTACCGGCGTCAGATGGCCGGTCTTGACGTCCAGCTGCATAACCTGCCCTTGTCCCGCACTGTACGCACCGCCCTGTTTGAACGGCGCATCTTGCGCACGCGTCGGATGCGGCAAGACCCGCCGCCGATGCCGTACGGCGGACTTGTGCTATTCGACCGAAGCAGGCGACGCCGGCCTTTACAAAGGCCGGCGCGCTTCACAGGATCAATTAGAACCGGCGTACTTCAGTGTCCAGGTGAACGTACGATTGCTTCCCGCGTTGAGTGCGAAGGGGCGCGTCGTACAGGCGAAGTTCGAATGCAACTGCCCGATCGGCGTGGTCGACAACGGATTGGTCACTCCGGCCGCCATGTCGAAGTTAGACAGGGCGCAACTGTCAAAACCCGTAGTGCCATAGCTGGTCGCATTGCTATTGGCGTACTTAACCGAGAAACCATCGCTATTCGCTGTGGTGTTCTGGAAGTCTGCAAAAGACGTGAAGTCCGTCTCGACCGCGATGTTGCCGGTCAACGTTCCAGAACTCAGCGTATCGGTTCGCGTCAGCGTGCCTTGAGCAAACGTTAGAACCGTATGGACCTGCAGGTCGATATCCGTGGCATAGGTTGCATTCTTGACGGCCTGCCGGAATTTGGCCGTGTCGAAAGAGACGACCACCTGGCCGTTGGTTTCCTGAACATTCAGGTTCTTGTAATACGTAACCGGAATGTAGGTTTTCCCGTTATAGGAAACTTGCGGAATCAGCAACGCATAGCCCAGATCCGTTGTGCCATAAATCAGCTTGTCGGAGAACGGTGTCGGGTAATAGGGCGTGTACGAATTGTAGTCAGGTGCCTGGCTCAAGTTGAGATTGATGACGCGCTTGCCGTCGCGTACCGTAATGAGCGCCGCGCTGTACGGGTGAGCCGTATCGGTGGGCAAGTTGTACCAGGTGAGCGTGTAATGCGGTCTCGCGTCCAGCCAGGCTTGCAGATCGGAATCTGACATGGGCGCCGCGCCGCCAAAACCAAGTTTGTTCCACCAGGCATTCACGTACATGTATTGGTGTAAAAGGCTGAAATTCTCACCCATGACTCGAGGTTTGCCGCGATACGAATCGGTGCCGCGCCCTTTGACCCACATATTCACCGAAGGCGTAGGCAGAGTCGGGTCGTACCAGAACGTGTCAAAGCGATAAGCCGCCTTATAGATAAACGAATAGGCCACCTGCATTTCCTGGGCGGACAACACGCCAGCATTTGCCGCGGCAGTCAGGATTTCCATAAAGGCGGAATCCCCGTACGGCCCGATGGACCTGCCATAGTTGAAACCCTGGCCGTCTGCGTTGAGCTGGGGAAGAATGAGATCGACTGACTTGCGCAGATAGGATTTCAATTCGGGCGTTAGATTGGCCTCATTGCCCATTTCGAACGTTCGCTCAACAACTTCGCCAATGAGCAACGTGCTGTATCGATCGAAGCGTGCCCGATCGTAATAGGTCGTATGGGTATTCGAGGCCTCGTCGGAAAAACCGCCGGACGAGTCTTTTTCAATGTGATTCGTGAGCGTGTACAGAAGCGCGTCGCGCGCGCCCTTCGACGCCACAGCCGGGTCGGTGGTGGAAAAGAAAGTCGGATTGCTCCATCCGAGTTTCTGTCTCAGCCCCGCAATACCGTAAGAGACGGCATAGTAATTCTGCGCGGTATTGAGCGATGCAACGTCGATCGTCCCTGTGGCGGGGCACGTATTCTTCATGCCGCTCGCATCCGCACCGAACATATCGCAGAAGGTGAGGCGATTTTGCAGCGTAGCCAGCATGGCGTCACTGAAGACCTCGTTGAGCATACCGTGCGCTTTGAAATTATTGAGCGCAACTAGGTAGTAGTACTCGCCCCATGACGTATTGGCATACGTGTAGTTGGCGCCGCTCGTCTGCGCCATCATCGCGGTCGTTATCTTTTGATACGTCGCGAGGTAATCCGAATATTTCGGATCCCCCTTCGTCTTCATATCAATCAATATGTACGACAGCCCGAGCGCCAGTTTGCCTGGCAGAAATTTATCGCCCGTATTGGTATCGAGCACGTGCACGGGACTGCCGTCGCCAAGATCCATCACCACTTGCGTGAAATCGGGCGTCTTCTTGATGAGGTCAAAGAGCGCTCTCATCTGTCCCATCATGGTGATGGGCACGCCGGCTCCTGACGGGACGCTTGTATCCGTCGCGCCATAGACAATTCCGTGCAGAGAAACTGTGGCCGCAGAAGAAACGGGATCACTCGGACCGCCGTTCACGCCGCCCCCGCATGCACTGACGAGAAGAAGCGTCAGTGTACTGAGCGCCAAACCAACGGATGATTTTCGCGTTGAACGCATTTTTGTCTCCTGATTGTAGGTGGATCGATGCTGAAACTAGCGACTTCACAAGCGTGTCCGCTGTTCGTTCCTATCTGTTCGCGCCGGCATGAACGCCTCCGCATTCCGCCCGCTGCGCCCGCCTGATGTCCGTAGACGTCACACCATCTCGACCTGACACAGATCACCGTGGATGCGAAAGAAAACGTTTAACTCAACATCAGGGCGAGATGGTCTCACCGTTGAGGCACTGCGCACAAGACTAGGTTAAACAAGGTCTTTCCAAGGCATTAGAAATCTTATACTATAGGAAAACGTTTTCCAAATTGGATGCGTTTGGGGCGTAGCGCCGCCGCAGTGCCATGCATCGCGGGCCTCGGCGCTCCTCCCCGTCAATGGCATATAGCGCGGCGCGACAAGCGACGCCGCGCAACGGAGACTTCAATGCAAACTGCCGTCATCGGCCTCGCCCGCGTCGCCAGCCGCTACCGCTGGACGGTCTGCGCGCTACTCTTCTTTGCGACCGTGATCAACTACATGGACCGCCAGATTCTCGGTCTGCTCGCGCCGCTTCTGCAGCACGACATCGGCTGGACCCAGGTGCAGTACGGCCGCATCGTGATCGCCTTCTCGGCGTTCTACGCGGTCGGCCTGCTGTGCTTCGGCCGTATCGTCGACTGGTTGGGCACACGCATTTCGTACGCGCTCGCCATGCTGATCTGGAGCCTGGCCGCGGTGTTGCATGCGGCGGTCGGCTCGGTGACCGGCTTCGCCATGGTGCGTGCGCTGCTCGGCATCGGCGAGGGCGGCAACTTCCCGGCCGCCATCAAGGCGACTGCCGAATGGTTCCCGCGCCGCGAGCGTGCGCTTGCCACCGGCATCTTCAACTCTGGCGCGAATGTCGGCGCGGTGTTCGCGCCCGCCATCATCCCGCCGCTCGCGCTGGCGTTCGGCTGGCGTGCGGCGTTCGTGATCATCGGGGCGGTGGGCATCGTCTGGCTGGCCGTATGGTTCGCGCTCTACCGGTCTGCCGACCCGAGCTCCGTGGAGGAGGCGCAGGACGAAGTCGACGCGCTCGATGCCGCCAACGTGAACGCCCGCGCGCCGGGCTGGGGCGTGCTGATCAGAAAGCGCCAGACGTGGGCGTTCCTGATCGGTAAGTTCCTGACCGATCCGGTGTGGTGGTTCTATCTGTTCTGGCTGCCGAAGTGGCTTAACGAATCGCGCGGCATGGACATGCAGCACATCGGTCTGCCGCTCGTCTGCATCTACGCAATGACCACCGTCGGCAGCATCGGTGGCGGCTGGCTCTCTTCTGCGCTCCTGCGCGCCGGATGGAGCGTGAACGCCGCGCGCAAGACAGCGATGCTCATCTGCGCGTGCTGCGTGCTGCCGATCGCGTTCGTCTCACAAGTCGACAACCTCTGGGGTGCCGTTGCGATCGTCGGACTGGCGGCGGCAGCGCATCAGGGCTGGTCCGCGAACCTCTTCACCACCGCCTCCGATCTCTTCCCGAAGCGCGCGCTGGGCGCGGTGGTCGGCATTGGCGGGATGGCGGGCTCGATCGGAGCGGTGCTGTTCTCGGAGGTGATCGGTCAGGTCCTGCAACGCACCGGCCACTACTGGGTGCTGTTCGCGATAGGCGCGCTTGCCTACCTCGTCGCCCTTGCCGTCATGCAGATGCTGACGCCGCGCATGGCGCCCGCGAAGCTCGACGCGTGAAAGCGAGAAAGCGAGAGGCGCTTCAGCCGCGGGCCGCTGTCGATTCACGGACGATGAGCCTCGGCTCGAACACCGAATGCCCAGCCTCGGCATGGCCCGCAAGTGCGTCGATGAGCTTTTGCATCGCGAGCTCGCCCATCTTCTCGCTCTGGATATCGACGGTGGTGAGTGCGGGTGCTGCGTACTCGCCGTACGGGACGTTGTCGACACCGGTTACCGACAGCTCGTGCGGCACCTTGATGCCGAGCGACATCGCCTCTTTCATGAAGCCGAGCGCGATCAGGTCGTTGTAGCAGATCACCGCCTGCGGCCTGCGCGGACCGAGCATCATGCGCGAGCACGCGTCCTGGCCGGCACGCGCGGTCGGCGCGTGAGCGTCGTAGACGTCGAGCGTGAGGCCGGCTTCCTCGAGACATTCGCGCGCACCGCGAATGCGCTCGTCATTGATGCGAGCCTGGCCGAAACCAAGGTAGGCGATGTGACGATGTCCAAGGTTTAGCAGATGCCGCGCGAGCATGTAGGTTGCGAGCCGGTTGTCGATGCCGACGCTCGGGATCGGCAGCGCCTCGCTACGTCTCAACAGCACAAGTGGCTTGCCGAGATCGAGCAGCCACTGCGCCTCGTCGTCGGGGATTCGCGAGCTGACGATCAGGCCGTCAACGCGCTGCGCGAGCGCTTCGATCAGCGGGCGCTCGCGCGCCTGGTTTTCGTCGGTGTCGACGAGCAGCAGCGTGTAGTCGTGCCGCAGCGCGACGCGGTTGGCGCCTTTCACGACGCTCGTGAAGTGCGGATTGCTGATGTCAAGAATGGTCAGCCCGATGGTGCGGGAGCGGCCGGTGATCATCGATCGCGCAAGCGGATTCGAGCGGTAGCCGAGTTCCTCGATCGCAGCCTTCAGGCGCGCCTCGACCGGTGCGGAGAAGCGCTGCGCACCGTTCATGTACTTCGACACCGTGGCGACCGACACGCCGGCCGCTGCGGCGACGTCGCGAATAGTTGGGGAAAGTTTTTTCATGCAGAAGGTAACGTTTTCTCTTTTGTTTACCGATTGTCGCAGAAAGCGCGGTCAGGCAGGCGAATGCCATTTGTTGCAATCGCTGTCTGATAGCGGCGTATCCGGCAATCGGCACTGAATCTCTTTCATCGTTCTCGTTCAGAAAACGTTTTCTAAAGATCACTTTCCAGGAGTTCTTTTATGAGCCAAACAGTCACAGCGTCCAAGCCCTTCCGGCGCCTGCTTCTGACCGGCGCCGCCGGCAACCTGGGCCGCCAGCTGCGCGGCGCGCTCGCCAATTGGGCCGAAGTCGTGCGCGTGAGCGACATCGCGCAGCTCGGCGAACCTGCGCCGCACGAGGAAACGAGCATCGTCGATCTGGCGGATCGGCCGGCGGTGATGCAACTCGTCGACGGCGTCGATGCGATCGTGCATCTCGGCGGTATCTCCGTCGACGCCCCATTCGACGATCTGCTCGGAGCGAACATTGCCGGCACCTACAACGTGTATGAGGCCGCGCGCCAGCACGGTGTGAAGCGTGTCGTGTTCGCGAGCTCCAATCATGCGATCGGCTTTCATCCGGTGACCGAAGTGCTCGACGCCGACGCGCCGCAGCGTCCGGACAGCCTCTACGGCGTGACGAAGTGCTTCGGTGAGGCGCTCTCCCGCTACTACTACGATCGTTTTGGCATCGAGACGGTGTGCCTGCGAATCGGCTCGTCGTTCGAAGAGCCAAAGAACCCGCGCATGCTCGTCACGTATCTTAGCTACCGCGACTTCATCGAACTTGTGCGGTGCTCGCTGTTCACGAACCGCGTCGGACACGTGGTCGTGTACGGCGCGTCGAACAATCCGGTCAAGTGGTGGGACAACACGAAAGCCGGCTTCCTCGGCTTCAACCCGCGCGACAGCGCTGCGCAGTTCGCGGAACGTTTCCCCGCGACCGCACCGAGCGACTCGCGCGACGATCCCGCGCAACGCTTTCAGGGCGGCCCATTCGTGCTTGGCCAGCCGATGGAGGCGAAGCAGTGAACTGTTATTGAAAAACGGCACCGGCACCGCTACCACCAGGTAGTGTTGCTCGTCGTACAGGTAAAGCTGTTCGCCGACGGGATCACACAGTGGGGACCCCACACCCGTTCGACGGACGGCTGAACGTCCAGGGCTGACACGCGGCTGGCACATCGAGGGCCTTCAGTTTTTTCCAGCCATGGCGCGTGTTCTCGATGGGCAAACTAAGTTGACTCGCAGCAAGGCGCTGCGGTATTTCGGCCATGTCTTACCTCGCTGATACAAATCCTTACAATCGCTCAAACGCACGCCCCCTGAGCCTTCCGCCCCTCGCCGGAAGACAACCGAAAGCAACCCTTCACGGTACTTTCTCATTCCAAGGCTTACCTCTCGTTGGGCACGATCGTTCCCAATCAATTTACGAGGTGAAAAATGAACGAGATCAGGAAGCGGTTTGGAGTCAGTGCAATATTCAGCGCGAGCATGCTGGCGTTTGCGAGCATGGCCGCGACAGCGCAGGATCATGATGGCGATCACCACCAGCAGTACAAGCATGTCTTGCTGATCAGTGTGGACGGGATGCATGAGGCCGATCTGGTCAATTACATCAAGACACACCCGGGATCCACCTTCGCGAAGCTCGTCAAACATGGCGTCGAGTACACCGGCGCTTCGACCTCCAGGCCCTCGGACTCGTTTCCTGGGCTTCTGGCCTTTGCAACCGGTGGTAGCCCCCTTAGCCACGGCGTCTTCTATGACGATACGTACGACGCTACCCTGTATCCCCCGGGCAGTAATTGCACCGGCACGCCCGGCACGGAAGTCAGCAACTTCGAAGCACTCGATTGGGATCTCACCAAGCTGGACGGCGGATCGCCGCCACCCGGCGCAACGTTCGATCCACGCAATCCTCACATCAATCCCGCGAACCTCGCGTTGCGCAAGACCGCGAACGGCTGCGAGCAGGTCTGGCCGCATCTATACATGAAGCACCATACGAACACGATCTTCGAGATCATCCATGAGGCCGGTCTGCGCACTGCATGGTCGGATAAGCACCCGGCCTACGAGATCCTCAACGGGCCGTCGGGGTTGGGACTGGACGAACTCTACGCCCCCGAGATCAACTCGACCTCCCTACAGACGAATGGCTATCCGAACGCGCCTGCGACCGCCGATTGGACCACCGACCCGACCTATACCCGGACGTACGACGGCTTCAAGGTCAAGGTCGTCCTGAACTGGATCCACGGACTTGATCAGACCGGGACGAAGCAGGTCGGTGTGCCGGCGATCTTCGGCATGAACTTTCAGGCGGTCAGCGTCGGACAGAAGGTCACGGTGGCCATGGAAGGCACCACCACGACCCGTGGTGGCTATCTCGATGCAGCCGCGACCCCGACACAGCCGTTGGAGCAATCGCTGGACTTCGTCGATGCCTCTCTGGGCCAGATGTACGATGCGCTCAAAGCGGGCCATCTGCTGCAATCGACACTGTTCATCGTCGGCGCCAAGCATGGCCAGTCGCCGATCGACGTCAAGCAGCTTCACATGCTTAGCGGTTCGAAAAACGCTTATGCGACCGCCGACGTGAGCGACCCTGCCACCCTGCTCACCAATGGCGGCGTAGCGGTCGCCCAGGAAACGGCCGACGACGTGTCGCTCTTATGGCTCAAAAACCACAGCGATAGAGATCAGGCAGTATCGATCCTCAGCGCTGACCAGGCGAGCGTCAATTCCACCCACATCCAGACCCTCTATGACGGCGCAACCTTGAAAGCGATGTGGGGCAATCCCGCCGAGGGCCGTGTTCCTGATCTCATCATCCAGCCGATACATGGGACGATTTACAGCGGGAGCGCGGCAAAGCAGGCCGAGCACGGCGGCCTTTCCGCCGACGATACGAACACGCTGCTAGTGGTCTCCAATCCGAAGCTGGAAAGAAAGGTCGTCGATAGCCCTGTGACCAACATGCAGGTGGCGCCGACCATTCTGAAGGCGCTCGGCCTCGATCCACACAAGCTGGTGGCCGTTCAGCGTGAAGGCACTCAGACCCTTCCGGGCCTCGAGTCCGCTGGGGACGACGATCACGGTGGCCATTCGGAGTAACGGCAGTGAAAGCGCCGGCGGTCACTTTTAGCTTCAGACCGTCGGCGTGGCGTGTTCCTGAGAGGGTCGGCGTCAGGACGGGCATGGCGAGCCCCGTGCCTACAACCCACCCGTTGGTCGCATCCCCTCCTGTACAAATGGCGGCCATCCAGGCAGGAAGCTTGCCTGTTAGCGACCTATACTGGTAGCGGCTTGCTATCCACCGTAGCCCTGCTCGCAATCAACAACCTTTTCGCCACACATTAGTTGCGACTGACGAACTCCGCTGGCTCGCATGAGTTGCTACTGAGCTCGCGATGTGCGGGCAACCCAGGACGTTCTCGACTGCAAGCCCACACATTCAGTGGAGAATTCTGATGCAACAGAAATTACGTGCTGCGGTTGTGCAAACAGGATCCGTCGTCTTCGATGCGGACAAAACCATCGACAAAGTCGCGACCTTCGCCGCAGACGCCGCGCGACAAGGAACTCAACTTATCGTATTTCCTGAAGCATTCGTGTCAGCCTATCCAAAGGGGCTCGATTTCGGCTCGACGATTGGTGGCAGAACCGCTGCCGGACGCGACGACTATCGCCGTTACTATGACAGCGCGGTAGAAGTGCCAAGTCCCGGCACGCGCCGGTTAGGCGAGATTGCCGCCGACCACAAACAGTACATCGTGATCGGTGTAATCGAGCGGGACCACGGGACGTTGTATTGCACTGCGTTGTTTTATGGTCCGGACGGTACGATGCTCGGCAAGCATCGCAAGCTGATGCCAACCGGCGGCGAGAGGCTGATCTGGGGCTACGGAGATGGGTCGACCCTCCCGGTTTTCGACACACCGTTTGGCAGGCTCGGCGCCGTTATTTGCTGGGAAAATTACATGCCATTAATGCGTATGGCGATGTACGCCAAGGGTGTGCAGATTTACTGCGCCCCCACTGCCGACAGCCGGCCGACCTGGGCTTCCTCCATGCAGCATGTTGCCCTGGAAGGTCGTTGCTTCGTGTTATCGGCCTGCCAGCACCTGCGCCGATCGGATTGCCCAACCGACTATGCCGCAATCCAGGGTAACGATCCCTCAACTGTGCTGATGAGCGGTGGAAGCTGTATCGTCAGCCCGCTTGGGGAACTCATTGCCGGCCCCATCTTTGAGCAGGATGCATTGCTTGTGGCCGACCTTGACCTCAACGACCTTGCCCGGGCGAAATATGACTTTGACGTCGCGGGTCACTACTCGCGGCCGGACGTCTTCCGTTTGCATGTCAACGAAGCGGCGACGCCTCCCGTCGTGTTTGAGAAAAATGGATTCGGCAGCGGCGCCTGAAGGTCAACGCGGACGCCGTCATTTGCAATGTGATGCGACAGAATGCGGGCCGGGAACCGTCCTTCGCAGTCAGTTCGCGAACGTATTATTGTCTTACCCTGTAGACATCCCACAAACCGTACGGGACCGCCCGATGCGCTTCGAAGACTTTCTCAAAACGTGGAAGGACAACCCCTCCACAACATTTCAGATCGAGCTTCTCATGCGCATCGCGACCGCGGTCCGAGATTCTCCAGATTGCACCGGCGCGGTGGTTGTCGGTTCATTTGCAAAAGGGAGCGCAGATCGCCTCTCTGACATCGACCTCGTTGCCTTTTGCTCGGAAGGGGCCGGGCATTCATTATTCCAAACGATACAGCAGCAGATCGCCCCATCGAAAGTATTCGCCACGTTCGATGGCGCGCATGATCCGAACAGTCCATTTCAAAAGCTCATCTTCTTCGATTTAACTTCTGTCGAGTTTCACGTCATCTCGCCCGACACCGATCTCACCCTGGAGCAGCCCTTTGTCGAGATAGCCAATCGGGATCATTGCCTTGAGTCGAGGACGTCGTCGAGGCTCGCACCGCCCGAGCACGACATGACCGTCTTTCACTACGGTGACCGGTTCCTGGCGTGGGAACTCTTCAGCTGCCTGAAGTGGTTATGGCGCGGCGACTTCAAAAAAACAAAGCGCTACCTGGTCAAGCTAGGAAAAGCGATTGAGGCGTCGGAAGAATACGATGGATCAGCCTTCGAATAGTCTGCACCCGGGCAAATCCTCGGTTGGATGGCATGTCTGGGCACTGACTGACAACGATCCGCGCGACACCGTCGAACGTCTGTTCACGGCCGCGCTGAGATCAATCACGACCGTTTCAGGCCGACCTGTTACCGTCACTGCGCCTCTCAGACGAAGAACGGCCGCTTTAGCAGATAACGGCCACTGCCCTCCGCTCATGCAACTAAGTCGTCAGTTCAGTTGACTGGCTGCGGCGCCGGAAAACTCCAGGCCCCGCTGAGAATTTCAGCACGTGGGCGGTACAGCCGCACGGTGTAATTCCAGCCGGCGACAACGGGCAGGCAATTGGCCACCTGTCCGTCGCAACCACCGAACTGCACGGTAATTGAACCGTCACTATTCTTCTTCCCGGTGAGGTTATTGATCGAGTACGCGTTTGACGCATTTTTCTCAAAGTACCCCTGAGCGTTATAGGCGCTCACTGACCAGAAAGCATCCACAGGGACGTCCTTGACCGAGAGCCGATAGACAGTCTTTCCGTCGTTCTTTGCCGGCGTGAAGTTGAGGTAGGTTGCGTCTTTGTCAGGATTGCCGCCCCAGCCTGCCGCGGCGCCGATCAGGCGCCGTACCGGGTCGACCTCCTCTTTGGTGCCGAACGCCCGCTTGAAATCCGGAATCGTGGAGGCGAGAATCAGGAGCGCGTCGCGAACCTTCTTCTGGCTCACCGCATCCCAGTTGGGCATGTCGAGCTTGCCCGATGCCTTCTGGCTAACAGTGATCGCGTCCTGCAGGGTGTGGACCTGCCCGATGTCTTCGGGGCTATTCGGATCGACCAGCGTTCGTATCGCGACGACCACGTAACGCGTACCCACATTCTCTCGCGTCAGGGTATGCGTACCCCCACCGTAGAATACGTTCGGCACATAGTGGTCCTCGTTGATGACCTGCATCGCCATGAAACGCTTGCCCGGATCAGGCATCCTGATCGTGACCGGCCCGGCGTCGAGGTCGAAGACACCCGATGAATAGAGCGTGTCGCGATTCAGCCGGATAACGGTCTGATGATCGATCGACGCGGGCTCCCGCCGATGCAGCAGCTTCCCCAACCCTCCCTGCTTGGCCAACGCAACGACATACATGTCTGATTCCGCGCGGACAAAATTGTCGACGGTAACGGGAACCGTCGCACCCGCTGACGGAGCCGCAACCGTTTGCGATTGAGCGGTGCCAATGGCGGCGAGAACAGCGCCCGTGACGCAGGTGGTAACCAGGGTCGTTTTCTTCATGGATAGTCCGTTCGTTTATTGGAAAAAGACCGACAATTTTTAGAGGGCTGCAACTTGCAAACTTTCGCTGTCGCCACCTTCTTGCTCAATAGGAAGTCTCGGTGATGTCGTTGAGCTTCCAGCGCTTGTCGAACCACGGAGCAAGCGGACCATAAAGCCGGAAAATCGTCAGCCAGCTTTTTCCTGGAATGGTTTGAATCCAGTTGTTCTCTTTTCCGGCCGGCGCTTTCGGACCGAAATACAGGTCCACGGAACCGTCCGGATTTTTCCGGAGCCCTTTTTCACTGGATAAACTTGGAAACTGCTGGTCAGTTTGCAACATGGAGCGCGTCTGGGTGTTGTAGAGCACGACGGACCAGAAGTCCTTCACAGGCACGTTGGGAGGGACATGAAGCATGTAGTCCTTACCACCGTCGAACGGTTTGCCCGCAGCGTCGAAATTGGCCGCGGCATACTGCGAGCCGATACCCGGCATGGCGACGGCCATCGCAGGCGTATCGACCGTTGCCGCATAGAAGAACATGGTCCGCGCGTCAAAGTTGCGCGCGCCATTGTTCAACCATTCATAGCTTCCGCCGACAAACGGCGTATTCCAGTGGCGGTCCGGATAGATCAACACGGCTTTGTCGCGATTGGAGAAGTCGATTGCGCGCGCGGTTGCGTTGCCCACCGCGACAGCATCCGTGAGAATCTTTGTCATTCTCGCGTCCGGAGCAAAAGGTTTGCCTTTCTCCATGCCGATCGACGCAAAGAGCCCCGTCATATCTGGACCGTACGCGCCTGCCGGCTCCTCCTGAATGATCTGGTTCACCTCGTCATAGAACTTGATGTTGTTGGCGTGGACCGTGTTCATCACGCGGCCGGAAAGATTGACGAATCGGGTCGGCCCCGGCGCGCTCGCCTGAGACAGCGGATAGACACGCAGATGTGCCTTCAGGCTGGCCACGCCTGGACCTGGATCGCCGTTCTTCATGAATGCCCGGCCAAATAAAAGGTTGCCGAATGTGGGTGACTTGATGATGTAGTAGCCGCTCGTGGGCAACTCGCCCTTGTAGCCGGGCGGCACGAACAGGAACTTGCCGCCTTTTCCTTTATCCGGACCTGCGTTGCCCAGATCAGTGACATAGCGGAACCAGAAATCGTCGACGACACCGAGTATGTTGGGCGGCGTTTCGACTACAACGGGACCCTCTTTCAAATCCATCCAGTTCCAGAAGTACACCGTTTCGGTGTTGGCCGTCAGAAATAAGGATTTCGAATCCATCAGGGACTCGAACACGCCAACGGTGCTGCCAACCGCACCGGCTTCTCTAAGCCCGCCTCGAATCGCGACAAGCGACGCCCCAGGGATGCCATTGAGAAACGCTTCAACGCCGCGCATGAAGTCGAGATTGTCGTAGACCTTCTGTGCTGTCTCCGGCGAGGGCACGCCGTCGGTGAAATTCAGTTGGCCAATCCGCGTTTCAACCCGGTCAGGCGTAGTGATCTCCGGCGGTATGGGCGTAGTCATCTTGTACGTCGGCGGTGCGGCAAGCGCGTATGTGCTCGATAGCGCAAGGGTAATGGCAAGGCGGGACAAGACTCTCGGACGGCAAGTCATTCAGGCTCCAGACGTAGTTATCGTTCGTTGTGTCATGCAAGCACGCTGGACACACCTTGTGCCGGCGATGGGGTAACCCGCGTGCACCGTGCACCTCATGGGGTGCGACTGCCCGGACAAACTTTACAAAACGGCTTCGGATAAGACGATACCGATTAATCCATCGCGCGGATACTAATCGCACGCAATATTTCCATTATTAATTCACGCTGAATTCCGATTAATGCGCTTTGAATCAATCATGTCACCCGGGAGTTGAAATCCGGGTTGAATATGCCATCGGGGGAACTCGCGATCTGCACGAACGGGTTCTACAGCCAGAAAGGCACGGCATGCCTGTATGACGAACAGGTTCCTGTCGACGCGAACGGCAACGATACGATCGTCGTGAGCCGGGCTTTCTTACACGACGACGGCCGCGTTCCAGGCGCTTGGGTGCAAGTCAACGCGTGGAAGCTGCGGCTGACTCTGAATGGAATCAGCCGCTCGCGGCAAACCGATCCGGTTCGCTGGCTTTGGGGAAATGCCCGTGTTTGTCAGATTGGATCGGCGGCACGCGACGCATAGCGGCCTTTGGTGCCATTGCCACGGTTCGGGAGGGGCCTTCGCGTCAATCGGTGCAGGCGTAAGTTGTCGATATTAAGATAAGCTTATGCCGTTAAAAGCACTAGCTGGGGCGCGGAGGCGGCGGGGCGCCACCCCGTCACCCACCCGATACTGCGCTGCGAGATCGTTGCCGCCCGTCTCTCGTCGCCGGATCGCATCCTCATCACCCTACTTTGCCACGGGATCACGATATGCTCGCGAATGGCATCGCTTACAACCGATTCGATGTTTCCGGGCTGCCGCCGCAACAGCAATTGCTGGCTTATTGGGAGCAGCTTGGACAGATTATCGAACTCGTGCCGTCGCGTGAGCAGGTTCGACAGCCCTTTATCTGCATCAACAATCGTTATGAGATCGGTGAATTCCGTATAAGCGACACCTATACCGATCAGATCATGATCGAACGCACCGTCGCCCGCATTTCGCGCGATACCGTGCGCGGCATCGGTTTTACCCTCTTCCTGGACGGTGAAGCTCATTCAACAACGACGCTCGCCAGGAAGCATGAGCACCTCTTTGGTGGGGGCAGCGTACTGGCTACCGACTTTGAACAACCCATACGCGTGCGGAGGCAGGCGTGCCGGTACATCACGCTCGTTGTGCCCTCCAACCTGCTGCGACATGTGTTCTCTGACCCGGAAGCACTACACGGGCGCGTGCTCGACCCGAACAGACCTGCCACGCGGCTTATTGTCGAGCGCGCCAAGACGCTAGTCGAGAACTTCCGGTCCATGTCGTTCGGGGAGGGTCATCGCAAGCTCGCTGGCCTCGTTGAATTGATCGCAGCGGCATTCGGGGAAGAGGCTGGTTTGAGCGGCAGCAAGCGAGCCGTCGGCCGCGCGCTCATGTTCGAATATACAAGACGCTACGTTCGCGCAAACCTGCAGGAATGCGAACTATCTCCAGAAAGCGTAGTTGAATCACTTGGGCTCCCACGCAGCACGATTTATCGGCTCTTCGAACACGAAGGCGGGCTTGGTGCTTATATCCGTCATCTTCGCTTGCGCGCCGCGGCAGACGAGCTCGTTCGATTTCCGAGCGTTCCGATCAAGGACGTTGGCTATTCAGTCGGCTTCAAAAGCGCATCCGATTTTACGCGTGCCTTTCGGCGCGCCTATGAGATGACCCCTCAGGAAATGCGCCTGAACGACTTCCGATATCCTCATACAGAACAGCGGTAGTCAGCCGTGCAAGAGCCCCCCCGAAAAACGAACAGCAAAATGATTGCTGCGGCGGCAGCCGCCGATGTTCACCACCTTCTTCCCCACGATGGCAAGGCGAACGATGCCTGGTAATCCGATGCGACTGTTTCCCGGGTCGGACGCCATGACTGGAAACGCGCCGCCTACCCAGTCCTGGTCATTCAGGGCCCGCTCACGGCGAGCGCAAACTGTCACAACCCGGCGAACACGCAAACGCCAATTCAACTGATCAATTGCCTGTATTCGACCGGTTACGTTCGGACACACTTCGTTGCGAATCAGAATACGTCCGCCATCTACAATCCGCGCACGGAGGAAAACATGATCAGACTTTTGTGTGTCGTTGCGCTCGCGGCCAGCCTGTCAGGCTGCATTGTCGCTCCACCGTACGGCTATGCCCCCGCGCCGGCCTATGGATACGGTTATGGCTATGCACCCGCGTACTACGCAGCGCCATCCGTCGATGTCGGCATCGGTTTCGGCGGCTACGGGCACGGCTGGCGACGATAGCCTCGTTGCGGTACCGGCTCTGTTGACGAACGTATCGCTCGAGCCGAATACAGGCACGGCAGTCTTTTGAACGGTTCCGATCCATTGCCCTGATGGGGCACCTATTGTTGAGAACCGAAAGCTCGGCGCCGCAATGAACAGTTTCGATACAGCAGTCCAGATTTTCCTGACGCACAATGCTTTTCACTCAGCGGCAATAAATCACGCGATAAGAGTGATAACGGGCCAGATCATATTCAAAGGCCTCGTCCTCATACCCGTGTTGTGGTGGATGTGGTTCAAGCCGGATCCGCGTAGTGAATGGAGGCGTGAGACGATCATCGCGACGGTCGCGAGTGGTCTTCTATCGCTTGCGAGTGGCAGGCTTCTTGCCTATTGCTTGCCGTTCCGGCAGCGGCCGCTCTACAACCCTGAACTCCACCTGGACTTTCCCTCTGTCGGCCTGCATGACGCCGTTGTGCGCACGTGGAGCTCCTTTCCTAGCGATCATGCGATGCTATGGATGTCGATTGCGACGGGCATCTTTGTTGTCTCACGACGCGTCGGCGTGCTCGCGCTGTTGTACACAGGTATCTTCATATGTTTGCCGCGGGTGTACCTTGGGTTGCATTATCCGACTGATGTTCTCGCGGGAGCCGCGATCGGCGTAGCCATCACGTGTATCGCGACGCGGGATTTTGTCAGAACACGTCTTGCAGGACCGATCCTGCAATGGATGAACGGTTATCCAGGGCCTGCCTATATGCTGGCGTTTCTCTTGTCTTTTGAACTGGTCACTCAGTTCGACGATCTGTTCCTGCTCTTCAGGGCGGGTTTGAAGGCGCTATAAATACACAAGGGTTCCTGCAGGCGCGATGTCCCAGTCGCTCCGACCAATCGTGTGCACTGCGACACGCAAGATCGGTGCGGTGAAATTGATAGCCGCGCGGAGGGGATGGCGGGCTCGCCCGAAGTGACCGCGAACAGGGTCCTCGACGGAGGCGAACGATTAAGGCGGATGCACGGTCCGCGATTTTTTCGACGCCACCTGTCCGTCAGCATGCGGCCCGAGCGTCATTGTAATGACGGCCCGATGTAATTCGGCCGCCTTAACCCCATGACGGAGGCTCATATGCAATACCTATTGATGATCTATTCGGAAGAAAATGGCTGGAACAAAATGTCCGACAGCGAGCGGCAGCAAGGGGTTGCCGCCTATCAGGCGTACACCGAATCGCTGAAAAAAGCGGAGGCGCTGGCGGGCGCCAACCGGCTGCAGCACACAAGCACGGCCACCACGGTGCGGCTCGTCGACGGCAAGCCGCAGGTGCTTGACGGACCGTTTTCCGATTCAAAGGAGCAGCTCGCCGGCTACTACCTGATCGACGTGCCCAACCTGGACGCGGCGATCGCGTGGGCGTCGCGTTGTCCCGGCGCGGCGTACGGCCTCATAGAAGTGCGCCCGGTCTGGACTGCCCCGTACGACGCGCCATCTGCTGCATGAGTCCGTCCGGCGGCGGCCGTCACCCTGACGGCGCCGCGCATTCGATTGCCGAGGCCGTCGCTCGCCGCAGTTACGGCAAGCTCGTCGCGCTGTTGGCGATGCGCACGCGCGACGTCGCCGCGGCCGAGGACGCGCTGGCCGACGCGTTTGCGGCCGCGCTCGCGGACTGGCCGGAGCGCGGCTGCCCCGCGAATCCCGAAGCGTGGCTGATGACGGTCGCGCGCCGCCGGGCGATCGACGGCGCACGCCATCGCCGCGTCGGCGACGAAGTGGAAAACCAGCTCACGATCCTGGCCGACGAGATCGACGAGCGTGAAGCAGGCGCGTTGCCTGACCGGCGGCTCGCGCTGCTGTTCGCGTGCACGCACCCTGCGCTCGAGGCCGCGATTCGCACGCCCCTGATGCTGCAGGTCGTGCTGGGGCTCGAAGCTCAGACGATTGCGTCCGCGTTCCTGATGTCGCCCGCCGCGATGAGCAAACGCCTCGTGCGGGCGAAGAACAAGATCCGCGAAGCGGGTATTCCATTCAGCGTGCCCGAGCGCGAGGAGTTGCCCGGCCGGCTTGCTGCGGTGCTGGAAGCGGTCTATGCGGCGTATGCGGAAGGGTGGACCGACCCGGTCGGCAGCGATACCGAGCGGCGCGATCTCGCCGGCGAGGCGCTGTTTCTTGCACACCTGCTCGTCGAGCTGCTGCCCGAGGAAGCAGAAACGCTTGGTCTGCTCGCGCTGATGCTGTATGCGCAGGCGCGGCGCGATGCGCGACGCGATGCGGCCGGCGACTACGTGCCGCTGTCGGCTCAGGATCCGGCGACATGGAACGCGCCGATGATCGACGCAGCCAACGCGTTGCTGCGGCGCGCAAGCGCGTTCAACGCAATCGGACGCTTTCAGCTCGAGGCCGCGCTGCAATCGGCGCATATCCACCGCTGCCGGACGCATCGCCCAAACTGGGACGAGATCGTGCAGCTTTACGATGCGCTGCTCGTGATTGCAGCGTCGCCGGTGGTTGCGGTGAACCGCGCGCTCGCTCAGGCGGAACGGGACGGCCCGCAGGCGGCGCTCGACGCGCTCGAACCGTATGCGGACGATCCGCGGCTGGCCGACTACCAGCCGTACTGGGCCGCGCGTGCTGATCTGCTCGCACGTGCCGGCGCGACGGCCGAAGCGCTCGGCGCGTACGATCTCGCGATCGGACTCGAGCGCGATCCGGCCGTGCGCCGGTTCCTGCAGCGCAAACGCATCGAGCTGTCATCGGCGAGAAGTTAGATTGGTGCCTTGCGTTTGCCACGCGGGGTTGCAAGCGTCGTGCTAACGCGACTCAGACCGCGCGCCGCGCTGCGCGGTCCGGACCGCTCCGTTTCCACGGGGTCGGGTCGGCCTTGTCTTGTCGATACGTGAAGGGCGGTGAATCATGCCGCTTATCGTCTGGTGGATGGCGATGGCCCAAAGCACACGGCAGATCGCCTAAACTACAGAACCAACGGACACTGCCATCCCCGCGACGCTACTCCGCTATGGCACATATCTTCTTCGCCGCTTCGATTCAGCGACATATCGCAACGCCCGAGCGCGAGATCGATGCGCGCACGCTGAGCGAGGCACTCGAGGCCGTCTTCGCCGCGCAACCCCGACTACGCGGCTACATCCTTGACGATCAGGGCTCACTGCGGCCGCATCTCGCCGTGTTTGTCGACGGCCGGCGTCTGCGCGACCGACAACATCTGTCCGATGCGCTCGGCGAGCAAAGCCGGGTTTACGTCGTACAGGCGCTGTCGGGCGGGTAAGGGGACTATCCGTACCCGAGCTTTGCATGGGGCTGGAGTCAGTGCTGAAACGCTAACTCTGGTCGACTGCTGTGCATGGGACCAGAGAGGCTCGACATGAGCGATCGCTTGATTGTCGCAACCCGCAAGGGACTGTTCGTTCTGAAAGGCAATGGCAAGGGCGGCTGGGAGTTCGGTGAGCTGCATTTCGCCGGCGAGCCGGTAAGCATGGCGCTGCCTGACTCCCGCGACGGATCGCTGTATGCAGCGCTCAACCTCGGCCACTTCGGCGTGAAACTGCATCGCCAGCGCGCGGGCATGGCGGATTGGGAAGAGTGCGCGGTTCCCGTCTACCCGCCGCAGACTGCCGACGAGACGTGTGCCAGTGACAGCGCAAACGCAAATGCAGACACCGGCGCTGACAATGCGGGCGCGGCCGCGCCCAGCCCGCCCCTCCCTGCGTGGACGCTTCAACAAATCTGGTCGCTCGAAACCGGTGGCCCGGAGGAGCCGGGCGTCTTGTGGGCCGGCACGATTCCCGGCGGCCTCTTCCGTTCCGGCGATAGCGGCGACACATGGGCGCTCAACCGTGCGCTGTGGGATCGCCCGGAGCGCCGCGAATGGTTCGGAGGCGGCTACGACGCGCCGGGCATCCATTCCGTGATGGTTGATCCGCGCGACAGCCGGCATGTGACAATCGGCATATCGTGCGGCGGCGTCTGGCAAACCGCCGACGGCGGCGCGACCTGGCGCGTGACTGCCGAAGGCATGGAGGCCGACTACATGCCGCCGGAGCGGCGCGGCGATGCCAACGTGCAAGACCCGCACCGGGTCGTACAATGCGCGGCAAATCCCGATGCGCTGTGGACGCAGCATCACTGCGCAATCTTCCGCTCGACCGACGGCGCGGCACACTGGCAGCGGATCGAAGCGCAGCCATCGAGCTTCGGCTTCGCGGTTGCCGTGCATCCGTATGAGCCGGACACCGCGTGGTTCGTGCCCGCCGTGAAAGACGAGTGCCGGGTCCCGGTGGACGGCCGGTTCGTCGTCACGCGTACACGCGACGGCGGCCGCACGTTCGACGTTTTCTCGAATGGCTTGCCGCCTGCGCCGGCGTATGACCTCGTGTATCGGCACGGCCTCGCTGTAGATGACTCTGGCATGCGCCTCGCGATGGGTTCGACCACCGGCTCGCTATGGACTTCCGACGACGGCGGCGAAAGCTGGCAATTGATTTCGGCGCATTTGCCGCCTGTTTATTGTGTTCGGTTTGGATGAGGGTCTTCGCCAATCGAATGGCGGCTTACAGTGAAGGTGCCGACGAGCGGAATGAGTCCGGCGGTCCGGGCAACCTGGTGAATCCTGGTTCAAATCACCTTTATGCTCGAACGGCTCATCCGCATTTGATGGCGGCTCTGCTATATTCGTGCGAAATGTGCGCAACCCAGCGGGAACGCCCTGTCATGAGCACCCAGCGGATCATGCGGATCACCAAACGGCTCGCACTCGTGGCGCTCGCGCTGTTGGGCCTCTCGTTCGGCGCGCTGACATGGGCCGACGACAATGCCACCGCGCTTAAGGACAAGTACGGCACGCTCGCGCCGCAGCTCAAGTCGAATGTGTTCCGTCGCCCGATCCATCTGGACTCGGAAGAAACGCAGAACACGTTAAAGGGCGATATCTACGCCGTCGTCGATTATCCGTTCGCGACCGTCAACAGCGCATTCAACGACCCGCAGCAGGGCCCCGCGAACTGGTGCGAAGTGCTGATCCTTCATCTGAACACGAAGTACTGTCATGCCACGTCAGGCAGCAACGGCGCGACCATCAGCATGAACGTCGGCAAGAAGACGGAACAGGAACTCGGTGACACGTTCCTCGTGCAGTTCAATTACCGTTCGGTGGCGACGAGTCCCGACTACTTCCAGGTCGATCTTGGCGCGGCGAAGGGACCGCTCAGCACGAAGGACTATCGCATCGTGCTCGAAGCCGTCGCTATCGGCGAAGGGCGCACCTTCCTGCACCTCACGTATTCGTATGGATTCGGCATGGCAGGACGCATCGCGATGAAGGTCTATCTCGCGACCATAGGCAGTGCGAAAGTGGGCTTTACGAGGGCGTCGAGCGGCGATTACATCGGCGGCGTGCGCGGCCTCGTCGAGCGCAATACGATGCGCTATTACCTCGCCATCGACGCATATCTGGGTTCGCTTGCCTTTCCTGCGGACAAACGCGTCGATCAACGCTTTTCGACATGGTTCGATGCAACAGAGCAGTACCCGCGCCAATTGCATGAGCTGGATCGGCAAGAGTATCTGCAGATGAAGAAGAACGAGTACCAGCGCCAACAAATGGCGCAATAGAAGAACTGCGGACGAGAACCGCGCTTATGCCGCGCTGCAACCCGGCACGAACTGATTAACCCGACCAGCGTGATTGACACGGCGAACATCCGCTGCGTCTGGCGGAGCCGCCGTTTGCAATTCCATCCACGCGCGCTGCCGAATGGCAGGATATGGCCGATTGCACCCGCTGAGATGCGGCGTCACAAAGCTGCCGCTAGCGTAAGCCGAATGTTTTCGACCGGCGGCTTAAGTCGAAGGGAGTGAACGCGTACTGTCGGTAGAGTCGAGATGTGACGCGGTGACTGTAGGCTGGGTTTGTCTGTTGCCGCCTCTTTCGTCTGGCGGTGCCCGAATAACCTCACCATGGTTCCGTTTTCACACCCCGCTCATCGAACCGGACATGCAGATCTCCCGCATCCGGCTCTCGGACAGGACATCACGCCTTCGTACACGGCAAGTTACAGCCAAGGACCCGTCAGGCGTACGAGACCGAAGTGCCCGCAGAGGTGCTGGAGTGGATAGCTCCCGCCCCTGCGACGCCTTACCTTATGCTTGTTCCGTAACCACCGGCGCAACCGCGCAGCGGTATAGCTGTCGAGCGCCCGGTACGCGCGTCTGAACGTCCCTACTTTGAAGTAGTTCGCCCAGCCGCGTAGCATGCGATTCAACTTGCCAACCAGCTCCGTGGTATCCAGCCACGTCATGGAAGCGGCGGTCAGCGCATGAACCTTCTCAACCATGCGCCGGATACTCTTCTTCGATGGACGCATGCCCATACGGGCCTGGCCAGTCGTTGCTGAGTACATCCGCCCAAACGTGTAACCCAGGAAGTCGAACTCCCCTTCCGGAACCGCGCAGATTGGTGTCTTCTCGTCGTTGACCGTCAGCTTCAGCTTGCTCATGATCTCGCGTAGTCGCGACAACGCTTCTTCAGCCTTGCCTCGCTTGCACAGGATCACCAGATCGTCCGCGTAGGTCACGATTCGACTGCCAAGACTTCGCTCAAGCCCGAGCTTCTTCCATGCCAACACAAACCGGCGCATATAAATATTCGCCAGCAGTGGTGAGACGGATGAGCCTTGCGGAATGCCGCGCCTGCTGTCCTTGGCCTCGGTCGTACGTGTCTTCCGGCCTCGGTGATCGGTTTCTTCAACGGAGCACTCCAACCACATCTTGATCAGATGCAGCACGCGCCGGTCAACGATGCGTCGCGCGAGCGACAACATCAAATCGGCGTGGGGAATACTTCCGAAGTAGTCCGCGAGGTCGGCGTCGACGACATCCGTGTGCCCCCGGTGCAGTCGTTCCTCCACTTCGATCACCGCTTGCTGGGCATTTCGCCCGGGGCGGTAAGCGTACTGCTCGGGTGGAAGGTCGGCTTCGAAGATCGGCTCGAGCACCAGCATCGCTGCTGTCATGCACACCCGATCTCGCAAGGTCGAGATGCCCAGTGGCCTCAGCTTGCCATTGGCCTTCGGGATAAACACTCTTCTGATAGGGTCCGGCCGGTAAGTCTCCTGCCTGAGCGCAAGCGCCAGTTCGCCGAGCCACTTTGACACTCCATACGCTTCGACCTCCGCGAAGTCTTGCCGATCGACACCCGGCGCGCCCTTGTTCGAGCGACACTGGGCGTACGCATGCGCCAGCACATCCTCACGAAAGATCTTGTCATACAGGGCATAGAAGCGGTACCCGGCTTCATCGGTAATACGGGCCTCTCCGTCACCCCAAGGCGCCCGGCCTGTCCCTCGCGGGCGTCCGGTTGGTCATCCCTGACCACGCCAATGGGCTTCCCGTGTTGCGTGCGCTTCCCTTGTGTGCATGCTGTCGCCACTACCCCGGCGCAGCGGCTGGGCGTCCTGCCTGCTCATTCACCCAGCCGTATCAGCCTTCCCCGTAATGGCAGTCGGGTCGGCCTGCGCATCGACCTTTTCGAGGCTTGCTCGGCGTTCACTCGCGTTACGGCCTGCACACTCGCGCTGTCACCGTAATTCGTGACACGCTACACCGAAGGCTTCAGCCATTTCGTTACCTCCATAGCTGCTCCGGTTGCTCCCGGCTGGAGCGGTTGCCGGGTGGGGCTTACACCCACTGGGAAAGCGCCGCCTTTGCACGGCGCACGCCAACTACGGTCGCTGGCACCAACTTCCGCGCGGACATGCGAACGGTGGCTTCGCCCGAAAACGGACCGTCGCACTTCCACGGCAGCTGCCGCGTCGTCGACCAAAGCGGACCGCCCGGGCGCGAAAAGTAAGTGGCGGCCAGTGACCACGCCATACACGGCACGTCAGGGCGAAAAGCGCTGCAAGAGCACGCGCTATGCTGGTCCCGCAGTTTCAACAATTTTGGTGAACCACTAGAGATCGGCAGTCATTTTTCTCGTGTCCAAAGGATAGCGTGCGACGTGGAGTTACCCGCGATCTGGCCGCTCTCGGTGATCCCGACAGCTTCGCTGAAGTTGTCCCCGGGGAGCGTGCCCAGGTCGGTCATCAGCCCGTGCTCAAACAGAAAGGCGTGCGGCAAGTACGGGTTGGTTCCGGGATCCGACTCGCCGACCACCTGGCCGCGATTGTTAATCCCAAAAGCGTTACTGTCGTTGCGACCGGGAATCGTGCCAAGGTCAGTCATCACCCCGTTTTCAAACAGAAAGCCGTGCACGTCCCCGCTTGCGGTAGACGATATGCCGATCACCTGGCCGCGATTGTTGATCGCCTGAGCATGGCTGTTGCCGTTGCTGCCCTGGAGCGTGCCCAGGTCGGTCATCACCCCGTGTTCATACAGAAAGGCGTGCGCGTACCCGCCTGCGATGGACGAATAGCCGACCACCTGGCCGCGATTGTTGATCCCCAAGGCTCCGCTATCGCTGCCACCGGGGAGCGTGCCCAGGTCTGTCACCACCCCGTTTTCAAACAGAGCAGCGTGAACGTACCCGCGTAGGTTGGACGCTAAACCAACCGCCTGGCCGCGCTCGTTGATCCCGGCACCTCCGCTGAAGTTGCCGCCGGGGAGCGTACCCAGGTCGGTCATCACCCCGTGATCGAACAGAAAGGCGTGCGAGTTCCCGCGTGCGGTGCTAGAGGAACCGACCACCTGACCGCGATTGTTGACCGCGGTAGCTGTGCTATCGCTGCCACCGGGAAACGTGCCCAGGTCTGTCACCCCCCCCTTTTTCAAACAGACAAGCGTGCGTGTTCCCGCCCGCGGTGATCGAATAGCCGACCACCTGGCCGCGCTCGTTGATCCCGAGAGCGTTGCTGTAGTTAGAGCCACCGGGGAGCGCGCCGAGATCCCTGATGATGAAACTTTGGCCTGCGGCAGGCTGGAATGCGGCGACAGCGAGCAGGGTGAAAACAATCAGGGCGCGGCGAACATAGTGCACACTGCTAACTACCTTGAATGCGGATTGCATAGCAAACCCCTTTCCTGAGCCGTAACCTGGATCGCGATCGGCCACCTGGCCGTAAGCGCGCCGAATGCATTTTGACAAAGACGTAGCCAATTAGAGAGGTGCAGCGCTATTTCGGAATCCATGAGAATCGTGGATAGGGGCGTTGCGGCATGCACTGCAGGGCGACCACACAAAGCGATCATAACCATCCAGGAGCATGGTCTATTGCCGTTTCAACCAAAGTGGGCTCTCACAAGCAAAGAGAGACCAAGGACAGACAGGCACCAGACGCCTGCTAAAGCCGGCTGAACTTTGAATGACTCACTACGGGGCAGCCAGAGGCATATGCACCAACATCGACATAAACGTCGGCACGACTTCGATTCATGTGTGGCACAACGGGGTACAACTTGCGTCTCGATTTAGGCGCAGATCGATAGAAAGTCGAGTTTTTTGTAGATAAAAAATCCGCATATAAATGCCGTTCGTGCAACTGCATCAGGACAAATTGCGCTGGGTTGCATCGGAAAGCCGACATGATTAGTTCGGATTGCTGATCGGCACAACCCAGACGTGAGGTTGATCCACCATTGATCACCGTGATCAATGACGAGATTACCCATTATCCGCTTGCCGTGTTGGAGATTAGAAGATGTGTGCAGATAGAAGGTACCGACCACTCTAGTCTATGGAGTGCCTTTATTCAACTTATTAAATAGCGAGGCAAATTAATGACAATGCAAAATTGCGATGACTTGCCTTTGCTCGATAGCGGACTAAACGATCGCTCGGGTTTGAGCGCTCGACCCGCTGGACCTCTTACGCTGAATGCGCGAAAGTCAGCAGCAAGGCGCGCCAAGTAGCGAATCCGGCATGGCACCGACGGAGACAAAAGAACCTGATCAGGTTCCGGCATCTGCGGCCCCCGCGACCGGCCAATGTGGCACGCGAGTCACCGACAGCTTCGGCAGGCAGCAGAAGGAGTAGAAGCGTCGACCGGTTGAATCCAAGGCCGCGTGCTGCCGATCGTCGAGAGGCAGGGTGCGGCCATGAAGCTTCATTCGCCCGTCGCGCCGCTCCCACGTTGAGAAGTCGGCGGTATTCGCTTATTCGCCCCCCCGATCATGGACGGTCTTTATATAGTAGTGCAGAAAAAAACCGAATGCGTGGTCGAAATATTTAATAACGATAAAGACATGTGAAAGCACGGTGCCGATTCCCGTGAAGGGACGAGACAACGGCAATGAACAATGATGCGCTCATGGCCTTTGCTGCGTACGGCTTATGGTAGTCCAGTCCAGCGCCATGGGCGAATTATGCGATGTGAATCGCAGTGAAAGTAATTCGTTAGAAAATTCACACGCCATCGACTTTTTTTTGTCCCTGAATTGTCATTGCCTCCCTATAATTTCTCCTCGTCGTAACGCTTTGTAAGAGAGGCAGCGTCTCCACATATGGAGCTGCCCGTCGTTTCCACGCGCCACATTACCGATTGCTCGTCCGAGTAACGTCATGGAGGCGTTCGTGAAGAAAATTGTCAATGTAATTAGTACCCCCGCATTTAGAGGCGGCCTGCTTTGCAGCGCCGTTGCCTTCGCGCTTGCCTCAGCTATCTGGCCGGCAGTCGCGCAAAGCCAGCAGCAGGCCGCCGCGGTGAACACCGCGTCGCCGATCAAGCATGTCATCGTGGTGGTCGGCGAGAACCGTACGTTCGATCACGTATTCGGCGCTTACACGCCGCGCCAGGGGCAGACGGTGGCGAACCTGCTGTCGAAGGGCATCATCACGGCCGACGGCCGCCCAGGCCCTAACTTCGCGCTAGCCACGCAATACACGGCCAGCGCCACGGACCCGAAGCGCTTCGATATGGCGCCAGGCGGCAAACAGCCCTATACGGTGCTCCCGGCACCGAATACCGGCGGTACGACAAGCACGCCTAGCGATACCAATCCGCCGCCGTTCGCGACGCTCGCCGCGGCTCAGGCCGCCGAGGGCGCCATGATTGAGCCTTGGGATGTCGTGCACCTGACTACCGGGGCGAGCGGCGTTCCGCAGCATAGCGTCGATACGCGCTTCGGTTCGAACACGTATAACCTGCCGAATGGACCGTATCAGATCTCGCGCGTCGGGCCTGACTATGATCAGTACATCAACAGCCCGGTGCACCGCTTCTACCAGAATTGGCAACAGGCCGATTGCAGCCTCGATCACGCCACGCTCGATAATCCGAGCGGTTGCCAGATGGATCTATTCGCATGGGTCGAGACCTCGATTGGCGCCGGTTCGAACGGCAAGCCGCAGCCCGCGAATTTCAACGACGAGACCACCGGCGAAGGCGCAACCGCGCTCGGCTATTACAACGTGAATACAGGCGACATGCCGTACTTCACGCATCTTGCGCGCCAATTCACGATTAGCGACAACTATCACCAGCCGGTGATGGGCGGCACGGGCGCAAACAGCATCATGATCGGCACGGCTGACGCGCTCTACTACACGGACGGCAACGGCAATGCCGCGAAACCGCCTGCCGATCAGATCGAGAATCCGCTGCCGCAGCAGGGCACCAACAACTACTACACACAGGACGGCTATTCGGGCGGCACGTATACCAACTGCTCGGACAGTCATCAGCCCGGCGCCGGCACGCTGCGCCACTATCTGGACCGCTTGCCGTACAAGCCGGACGCGAAGTGCGAGCCGAACACGTATTACCTGCTGAACAACTACAACCCCGGCTACAACGGGGACGGCACGGTGAATACAAGCACGTTCACGATCCCGCCGTCGCCGGTGCGCACGATCGCCGACACGCTGATCGAGAAGAGCATCTCGTGGAAGTACTACGGCGAAGGCTGGAATACGTTTGTCAAGACGCCGGCCACGAGTGTCTACTGCAATATCTGCAACCCGTTCCTGTATGAAACCGCGATCATGACGAACCCCGCGCTCGTCAGTGCGCATCTGCAGGACACGACCGATCTGTATGCGGACATTGCGAACGGCACGCTGCCGGCGGTTTCATTCGTGAAGCCGGGCGGTCTGCTCGACGGGCACCCGGAGTCGTCGAAGTTCGGGCTCTTTGAATCGTTCGTGCACAAGCTGGTCGACAAGGTACAGCGCGATCCGAGCCTGTGGGCTTCGACGGCGATCCTGGTCACGACCGACGAAGGCGGCGGCTACTACGACTCAGGCTACATCCAGCCGCTCGATTACTTCGGCGACGGCCCGCGTATTCCGATGATCGTCGTGTCGGCATACTCGCGCGGCGGCCGTGTCGCGCATCAGTACTCGGATCACGCGTCGATCCTGAAATTCATCGAACGCAACTGGCATCTGAAGCCGATCACGCAGAGAAGCCGCGACAATCTGCCGAATCCGATCCAGCTGCAGACGCATCCGTATGTGCCGGTCAATTCGCCCGCAATCGGCGATCTGTTCGACGCGTTCGAGTTTCCGCGCACGCCGTAACGGCGTGGCATGGCGGGCAGGGCCGAACCGGCTCTGCCGATCTGGAGGATTTCACCGCGCGGCCGGCCTGGCGCGCGGTTTTTTTACTTCTGGCGTTGGTGTTTGCGCTTGCGTGCCGCCTTGAGCGCACGGACCGCCGCCACTATTGATATCGTGCCGCATGCGCGGCTGCCCGGACGCTTTTCAACATGTCGCACCAGCGCTTGCTGCCATTGCGGGTGGGAGTTGAAGAGGTCGGCACAAATTGCGGTTTTGCAGCAACTTTACGCCGGCTGCGGGGCCAAACTGGTCAACGCGTCGGGGCGGCCACGATCATCTGGCTTCTCGTCAGCCGACAATTGCCGAAGACACGTCTTCGCCCTCAGTGAACGTTTCCAACGCACAATAAGCGGCATGCGACCTGGCGTGGACGGATGGCCGTTAGACCTTGGAACTGGCCGGTGGGACCACGCCTGGTTGAAGGGCAGTTCAGGGTCGGACGTGTGAGTTCGCCGATGCAGAAAGCTGCCGTTCCGCTTTGTGGTGCCGTGACCGTCAGCAATGTGGAGGATTGCTGACAGCGGCATCGAGTAGTTGGACGGCAGTTTCTCGCATCAGCGGACTCACACTCCCGCCCCACAAAAGACCTTCGCGCCCACCTCGACGACAGCCTACTTCCGGCCGTGCAGCAGACGTTCGGTAGAATCCGCACGACCCCCTGTCGCTGCCGGATCGAACAAGCAAGCGGCCTTGTTTTCCAGAATGTGACCGCGGCACACGTGTGCGATTCACCGACATCACGATTGCAGGAAAACCGAACACCCCTGTCCTAAAGAGAAATTAAAACTCGCAGCGCCGGATCTTCGAATACCGATCAATCTGGTCAAGCAACTTTTCCTTCTGGTCGTCACTGGCGAATGCTGCACGTACTCCGTTCTTGACCAGGTGCGTGATATCGTGGACATCGAAGCCATATGCCCGGGACACCTCGACATAATTCGTTACGAGATCGGTACCGATCATTGCCGGATCGTCAGAATTGAGCGTCAGGAACACGCCTGCATCCCACATTTTTCGAAATGCGTGAGTTGCCAGATCAGGGTATTTGGCAGGGTCGACTGCAATGCTCGACAGAGGACAGCTAGTAACAGGTGTCTGGGATTCTACGAGCTGCGCCAATAAGGTTCGATCTTCTACGGCTCTCAGCCCGTGGTCTATCCGCTCAAGCGGCAACTCGCGGATCGCCTCCCAAATGAATTCGGCCCCCTCCTCCCAGCCGAGATGCGCTGTTGTGTGAAACCCAAGCGCCGCCGCAAGCCTGAACGCCGACGTGTGCGTACTCGGCGGGATACCAAGTTCCTGACTGTCCATTCCTACAGCAACTATCCCTGCTTCGTTCCGGTAAGGGACCAATTGTTCAATGAAATCGACAGCGTCTTCGGGCGAGATGGATCGGTCGATATCGGCAATGAAGTTGATCGATACGCCAAACTGTTCCAGACAGATCTTCCTTCCCGCCGCCAATCCGTTAATCACCGTATCAAGCGCAATACCCCGTCGCGCGTGATATGCAAAGGTGAACATCACCTCACGATAGAGAATGTTTTGCCGTAGCGCGTCAGCCCCCATGTCAACCACCACGTCTGAGAAGTCCTCGCTCGTGTTCAACGTTCCGCACATGAGCGAAAACATGTTCAGAAACTCGTCGAGATTCGCGTACGTCATGGCCGCGTTGACTGCTTCCGGACCATCAAAAGGCAAGGAGATGCGATTTCTCTCTGCAAGAGCAATAACTCGTTCGGGAGTAATGCTGCCCTCCAGATGGACGTGCAGTTCTGCCTTAGGAATACCTCGGATGAAATCTACAAGTCTATCGTCGTTCATGGTCGGATCGCCGGTCTCTGAGATGCCCCGGCTGACGCCCAGGCAGGAAACTCAAGCTTACCGGCGGGCCCGCAGCGAAGTAAGGGGGAAAATGCAGCGCATCGTCTCTGTTCTGGAACAGCTGAACGTAAAGCGCACTGCATTCAGCCGGCCTTGGTCGGCCGGTCGGCAGTGTAGTACTGGAGCGATTCGATCCGGTCGAACGACTCGACCATCAAATCGATGAAAGCTCGAAGCTTCCTCCCCATATAACGTTGGCGTTGGTACATGCAATAAACTGGAACCCTTGGCGCTTGCCAGGCTGCCAGAACGGGTTGCAACAAGCCACTTTCCACTTCATTGTGCGCGAAGAATTCTGGCAAGATTGCTATGCCGTGCCCACGGATCGCCATGGTTTTAACGACCCAATAGTCGTTGCTCGACGCTATGACACGCAGATTGCACTGATCTTCCTCACCCGTCGAATCATGCCTTACAGTGACGTCGGCTGACTGCTGACCGAGTACAAGCGAACGGTGCTGGCAGAGTTCCGCAGGGGCAGCGGGTTCACCGAACGTCCTGATGTAGTCACTACTGGCGAAAAAGCGGTAACGGAGGTGCCCAAGGAGCCGCGCAGCGAGGTCGAGATCGTCTCGCGGAGAAGAGCACACATAACAATCAATATCGTTGCCTAGCGCAGTTGACGAATCACTCACCAGATCCATGTGGCAAACAACATTGGGATGTCGACCAACGTATTTGCGCAGAATGTGCCCAACATAAGAGGTTGCAAGGTGGCTCGTCGACACAATAGTAAGATGTCCGCACACGCCGTCGGACAGGTCGCGAACTGACGCGCGTGCTTCCTCCAGTCCCACTTCCATATCGTCGATCAGGCGCACACAGTTCTTGTAGAAATCTCGTGCAGCCTCGGTCGGCACAGACTTACGCACGGATCGTACAAAAAGCTGCACGCCAAGTGACTCCTCCAGGCGCGCGAGATGTCGATTCAGCGTTGCCTTCGGAATACCCGTCGCATTCTCCGCAGCGGTTACGCTCCCGTTTCGCATAACGAGTATGAACGCCTCGATTACCTTGTAGTCCTGCATCCGTGGTCCTTTCCTGATTACCGTCGCAGCCGTCTTACAGAGTAGCCATATGGTCGACCGCAGCGCCGTCGGCGACGTAAAAATGGATGACGCTGATCTGCTCGAACGACTCAATCATCAAATCGATCAAGCCACTGACCTTTCGTCCGAGAAGACGCCGCTTCGGATAGGCACAATACACAGGCAACGCCGGTGCTTCCCACTCTTCGAGTACGGGCTGCAAGGTGCCCGCGTCGACCTCAGGGCGTGCAAAGAAATCTGGCAGAGCCGCAACACCATAACCATCAATCGCCATCGTCTTCATGATCCAGTAGTCATTGGTCGAACCACCCACTGGTATTTCACATTCAACGATCTGGTCGCATGAGGTCAGTCGGATGGTGACCTCGCTCAAATTACGTTGTAACACCAAACATTTATGATCGATCAGATCGGATGGTGCTCGTGGTATACCGAACTTCTTGAGGTAGGCAGGACTTGCGAAGAGCCGACACTTGAGCTTTCCCAACAGGAATGTCGTCAAATTTGGATCAGCGGGCGGTGCGGTCGACACATAACAATCGACGTTGTCTGCCCTCGTCGGCGTCGGATCGCAAACAATGTCGAGCCGGCAAACAACGGCCGGATGGAGCTCCATATACCTGCTAAGGATATGGGTCACATACGAGGAACTCAGGCAACTCACGGTGACAATGCTCAGTTCACCGGAGATCCCATCAGCCAGGTTTTGGACAACGGCTTTTGCCTCTTCGAATTCCGCGTTGACAGAATCCAGCAAGCGTTGGGAATGCACATAAAACTGACGTCCGGCTTCGGTCGGCACGGCCCGACGTGCTGAACGCTGGAAAAGCTGCACACCCAATGATTCCTCGAGTCGAGAAATCAGGCGACTCAACGTTGCTTTCGGGATGCCACTGTGCGTTTCCGCCGCGGACAGGCTACCGTACCGCATAGCCAATACGAAGGCCTCGATCAGTTTCAGATCCGTCATTATTCGGTCCGCAGTTGGAAAAGCATGACGCCGTCAGTGCGGCGCACCCTCTACGTAGAGATCTCGACACTATGCAAAGCAACCGATGCTTTATCAATGAGTGCGTCCCCCTACAGGGCCTTTGAATCACTTCCGAGCGGCACCTTTCGGCGCCACAGCATGGGACCAAGCTGCCAAAGCAAACATCACGCCACCGAGGACCCTCTATGCGGCAATAGACGTGCGTCCTTTTCAGCGTCCTTTTCAGCTGCCTGTTAGCGACACATGAAAATTCAGGCGTCAACCCTAATCTCGCATAGGGAATGACTCACCTCCGAAATTAGATCCCGAAGCCACCGAACTTCTTTCGAGGACGCACTGCGTTCGTGCCACCATTGAAAGTAACTTACGCGACTAAATCTGGAAGGCGCGCGAACGATTGCCAGGGGCTGAAACTGAACGTAGCGTGCAGCGGAAAATCTTGAGGTGGTCAATACAAGATCAGAGCTGACCAGGACGTACGGAGCCAGATCGGCGTGGATTGTAGCAACCACGTTTCGCGCCTTCCCAGCGCGCCGCAACACCTGTTCGACCAGGTGTCGATGGTGCGAATCCTCGGACATTGACACAAGATGACGGGCGCTCACGTAGTCCTCGAGTGATACAGGCGAAGAAACCGCAAACGGGTGATCGTCGCTGACGACACACACCGTGTCATCCTCAAAGAGCGGCAAGCGACGTAATTGAGCCGACTGACTTGTCCAACTGCCGATAGCGATATCTAGTTCACCGCGTTGAAGTGCGCCTTCGTAGTCAAATGTCAGCCCCGCTGAAGAGCACTCCAGCGTGGCATGGGGTGCGGCGTCACGAAAAAGCGCAACAAGACGGGGGACAAACGTCGTGCTGACGCAGTCGGGGCATCCGACCCGATAGGTTCGTCTTGAATGCCCCGGATCGAACTCACGCTGGAGATGTGCAACGAACTGGATTTCACGGAGCGCGAAATCCGCCGCCTCATATAGCTGCAATCCATACTCGGTAGGCACCATCTTCCGCTTCCCCCTAACGAGGATAGGGTCCCCAGCAATGGTCCTCAGACGTCGCAATGCGACACTGACTTGTGATTGGGACTGGTTAAGCTTGTCGGCGGCCCGGGTTATGCTTCGCTCAGTTACCACTGCATGCAGAACCTTGAGCTCGTATATATCAATGGTTTCGCGTCTGCGCGACATACATTCTCATTGTTTCGTCAATCATCCACTCCTCGCCAAGGTCCGGCAACTTACCTCCGCATGCCGCGTGCTTTCGACTCGGATCTACTCCGGAGCAGGAGAGACGGACTCCAGGTGGATATTGAAGCCATACACCCATTGCCTCGCGTGGGTCGCTATGACATGGTTGAAGTCCGTTGGTCCGCAGCAGTAAATCTGAGTGCTTGCCGGAATGGCTTCGACGACGTAGCCAACAAGCCGATCGATCGCCGGTGGATCGAGCCCGCCGTGATAATGAACGTGTCCGTTGCGCTCCAGGTCACTCAACTCAACCCGATGGGTCACCGCTCCGAACGAGGGCACGAAGTAATGCAGATCGAAAGCGCGCTGCCTGAACGAGAGTTCTCGAGCGATCGCGAGCAATGGGGTGAGACCAATATCGTGCGCGAACAGAAGTACTTTTTCGGAAGAATCGAGCAACTGGAAAGTGTCGCGCGGTGTGCTCATGGCAAGAAGATCTCCGTCATACCCGTCATTCTCGTGTGATTGGTCTGGGTGAAAAAACGGGCGACGCTCTGACAACGTCGCCCCAATCCCCTTGCACTAGCTGCTACCTGCCCTTGGCGCAGCCCCTTCAAACACCTGACGCGACGCGATGATCCGCGCCCCCGCGGATTCGCGGTGACTCACGTCAACGCTGCAAACTCATCTTCGTCGGTACGCAACGCCGAGAGCGCCCGGCATGCGAGATGAACTACGGAACACAATCATGACTACGATCGCCGTGATATATGGCAATGCCAGCAGAAGTTCATACGGAAACGTGGACCCTCCCGCCTGGGCCTGCAGTTGCAGTGCCTGCAGAAAGGCAAACAGCGCTGTGACTGCCGGAACCCGCCACACCCGCCAGTTAGCGGCAACGACGATCACGATAGCGATCCATCCGCGCCCAGCTGTCATGTCTTCGATAAAGCGCATGGATGATCCGACGCTCAAGGACGCTCCAGCCAGGCCAGCCATGCATCCGCCGAACACGATCGCGAGATACCTGCGCAACGCCACGCTTCGACCCGCCGTGTCCACGAGTTTCGGGTTCTCGCCGAGACTTCGCAACTCGAGACCAAAGCGTGTGCGATGAAGAATGAACGCGACAACGGGGATCATGGCAAAGGCTATGTACGTCAGCAAACTCTGGGTAAAGAGCAACTCACCGACAAATGGCAGGTTGCCTAAGAGCGGAATCTTGATCAGTCCAAGCGGTTCAATGACGGCTCTCTCGGCAGGGACCGTCCTGCTGAGCGACCTGAACGCATAAGCCGTGATCGCGGAGCCGAGCAGATTGATTGCCAGCCCCATGACGAACTGCTCGATCCGTAACGTGACAACGGTAAACGCCATCAGCAAACTCATGGCGGCGCCTGCCACTATCGCTGCTGAAATCCCTAGCGCTGCCGACCCGCTCAGGAATGTCACCAGGAACGCGACAAAGCATCCGGTCAGCATCGTGCCTTCAACGCCAAGATTCATCACACCAGAGACTTCCGCAACCAGCTCGCCGAGCGCGGCAAGCAGCAGCGGCGTAAGCAGCCGTACGGTCGCCGCGAGGACGCTGGCGATAATCGCCTGATTAAAAAAATCATGCATCGCTGCCTCTCCTTGCCACGTACGTTTGACCGACGGCTTCCGTCAGCAGGAAGCATATGAGCAGAATCGCCTGCATCGCGCGCGCGATGGTACTCGGCACACCCGCCTCGAGTTGCATGGCGGCACTCCCCGTATTCAGCGCCCCGAAGAACAGCGCAGCCAGCATCGCACCAACCGGACTTAAGCGTCCGAGCATGGCGACCATGATTCCGCTATACCCGACCCCGCTCGCTATGGTTAATGTCAGTCGCCAGTCGGATCCGAGAATTTGCACGGCACCACATACACCTGAAATCGCTCCACTGATAGCAAACACCTTGATGCAGGTCGTTGCTGGGTTGATCCCTTTGAACAATGACGTTCTAGGGTTGAAACCAAACGAGCGTAATTCAAATCCAAATGTACTTCGGTGCAACATCACCGAGACCATGATTGCCAGCCCAATTGCGACTATGATTCCGGCGTTCAGCGTGCCCTCCGCATTGAGCTGCGGCAGATGGACACGGTCGCTTACCAGGCTTGACTGGACATAGGTCGCCGAGGATTCGGACCAGAGATGTCCAAGGAGATACATCAATAAAAAAACCGCAACGTAGTTGAGCATCATCGTCGAAACGATCTCGTTGACGCTCCATTTCACTCTCGCGAATGCCGGAGGCAAGCTCCACGCAACGCCCCCCAATGCGCCCGCCAGCAGTGGAAGTATCCAGGCTAGCGGTTGTGGGAAACCAGCGCACAGTAGAGAGGCGCCGTAACAAAAAATCGCTCCCAAAACCAGCTGCCCCTCCTGACCGACCGTCCAGATGCGAGCCCGATACGCAACAAGCGTGGCCAGCGCGGTCATGAATAGCGGAGTAGCGTTGACAAGCGTGTCGATGCATTCCTGCGCGCCGCCGAAGGCGCCGTCCAGCAATGCGCTCAGTGCAGGACCCACGCGATAACCTGCCACCACAAGTAGAATGCAGGACAATGCAAGCCCTAGCACGCTGCCCGCGAATGTAGTCGTGAGCACAGCAGTCCACGCGCGACCAGGAAGCGATAAGCGCAATTTCCTATCGGGCATTTTTTCAAGCCTCACATTCATATCTCGGCCCTATTAGGGGATGACGAGTCAGTGCCGCCCGCCATCAGGTGTCCAATCTGTTCAATCGACACGTCGTCAGAATCGAAGACGCCAGCAATCCGCCCCTCGTACATCACCGCAATGCGGTCACTCAAGGCGAACAGATCGTCGAGTTCGTCGGATGCCAGCAAAATCGCATAACCCTCGCGACGCTTTTCAAGTAGCAGTTGATAAATGCTTTCAATCACACCGACGTCGACGCCACGAGTCGGTTGGTTCGCAAGCAGGACCTTGGACGCCTGGAACAACTCGCGAGCAATGACGACCTTTTGAGCGTTTCCGCCTGACAACGTGTTGACCGGCGTATCAACCGAACGTGTCGCGATTGAGAAGCGCTCCACCGACTGTTCCGCGAAGTGGCGGGCTCGCCGCCTTAAGAGAAATCCAGATCGGCTGAACTCCGGATCCCGTTGCCGGCCGAGCGTAAGGTTGTCGATCAGACCAAATTCGCCGACCAGACCTTCCGCATATCGATCTTGTGGCACGTGACCTATCCCGGCTCGGGATACCGCAGCAGGGCTTGCGTTCGTTACGTCGACCCCGTCGCACAGTATCTGCCCCGCCAGCACCCGCCCGATTCCCGCAATAAGCTCGAATAACTCTTTCTGACCATTGCCCGACACGCCGGCAATTCCAACGATTTCTCCGCGATGCACCCCTAGGGAGAGGTTACTGATCGCGCGCCGTCCGCCGGAGGATGAGATGTTTCTCATTTCCAGCCGCAGTTCGCCAGGGGGCCTGGGATCTCTACGCGGTGTCGCGGTCACCCTGCCCACCATGAACTTCGAGAGATCCGCTTTATCGCAATCAGCGGTCGCTACCGTAGTAACCACTTTGCCCTTGCGCATCACCGTGACCCGGTCACACTGGAGCACCTCGTCCAGCTTATGCGTAATCAGCAAGACAGCCGTCCCATGTTGATTGAGTTCGCGAAGAACATCGAACAGACGTACAGACTCCTGCGGCGTCAGCACCGCAGTCGGCTCGTCGAGGATCAGCAGGCTAACGTCCAGATAAAGGCATTTGAGAATTTCCGCCCACTGCTGTTGGCCGACATCCAGTTCACCTACAGGCGCGTCCAGATCAACCTGTAGCTTGTGGCGGCGACACAGGGTGGACAGCGCTTCTTTTGTCTCCTTTGTCTTTTGAAGTAAGCCGCGCCCCGGCGTCCCAGCAATGACGTTCTCGACCACCGTCAGCGTCGGTACCAAAACAAAGTGCTGATGGACCATCCCAATACCTAAACGGCACGCGTCCAGCGGTGATCGGAGGTGAGCTGGGCGGTCAAGCACGTCAATCGAACCGCTATCAGCCTGGAGGTAGCCACTTATGCAACCCGTGAGGGTCGATTTTCCGGCACCGTTCTCACCCAGCAGGCAATGCATTTCGCCGCGCCTGATTTCAAGCGATACGTCACTCAACGCAACGAAGTTCCCGAAGCGCTTCGAGAGATGGTGAACGCGCAATTGTGATTCCATAGTCTTCTCGCAGAGGCTGTCTAGTTTGAAGATACGGGCTTCGCGACGTCGAGCGGGACGGCAAACTGTTTATTCTCGATTTTGACCTTGACTGCGCTGACCTTCGCGGCAACGTCTGCCGGTATTGGAAAATCGTGGTACGGCGCAAGGTCTGCCCCTCCTTGAGCCATGCCGAAATAGCGTTTGTCCATATTGCCGTTGAATGGCTTATCGCTTGTGCGCGCCTCATACCACTGATCGATGATCCATTGAAAAGCGGGATGCCAGCTCCCCAGCGCACTAGTCGCGATATATTGCGGTGCAACCGGGTTCCAATCGCGATAGCCTCCGTAGCAGGTTATCTTCTGCTGCTTGCACGCTTCGAACGAGGAACTGAGCATTAACTCCTGATCGGCGCCAGCCGAAACCTGTGCCTTCATCGCTTCCACCGCCATGGGCGGATCCCACCAACTCGCGATAAACGACACCTTTTGCTTGATGTTCGGACGCACACTCTTCGCTCCAGCAAAGAACGCATTGATGGCATCGTTCGTGTCCTCAGTCGGATAACCCGCAACGGCGCCGAGTACCCCTGTCTTTGTCAGCTGACCCGCGACCATGCCTGCCAGATAGGCCGGCTCAAAAATGCGGTTGTAGACGACATAAACGTTGCCACCCATCGGCTCATTGGGTGCGCCGGTCAGAACGAACAGCGTGTTCGGATACTGCGCCCGAATTCGCCGCACCTGATCCGCGTACCCCGCCGCTGCCCAAACGATGTCGTAACCCTTTCTGGCATAGAGGCGCAGCGCGGCCTCTGCGGCGTCACCCCATACGTTTTCCGTATAGACAGGATCATTGAACTCCAGCCCATGCGGTTTCTTTGCCTTGATATCTGCCCAGGCGGCGAGGAGAGTGGCATTCCACGGGTCGTCTGGCCCCGATCCGAACACCGCGGCAATCTTCACTTGCTTCGGCGGTTCCGCGTATACCATCGACGTCGATAGTCCCAGCACGACGAAGAATACAAATCGCAAACAGATGCTTGTCGTCCGCCATACGTGTCTGGCTCTTGAGTACATCATGATGAAACTCCGTAGAAAACAATCAAAAAACGTGGCGATCAAAACACCCACTCAAGCATGACTTGTGGGAAGAATTCGTTCGTGGCCTTTGAAACGTACGGGATCGTCTTGACGCCATACGTATTGTGCGACCATTGAAGCTGGATACCGGTGTAGAACTGATCGGGCCGCTCCCAAAGTAGCAACCCTGTGTCGAGAAGCAGGGCGTCCTGCGTGGTGAAATAGGCCACCGCGTCGTAGTTCGAGTTCACATGGGAACGGCGCCCGCCGTACCACTGCACGTATCCCTCCGTTTTCCAGCGTGTTGGGCCAATGTAAAACGTCGACCGGTAATAGAAATTCACAGAAGGCTGGACGGAGTATTTCGTTTCACTCTGGATGTTCTGATACACCCCTGCCGTTACGCCCGCGAAGTCGAAGCCAGGAATGTCCAGCAGGAAGTCGAGCCCCCAGAACAGATCTTTGCTGTCCACACCGGCGTAAACCACTTCCGCGCCTGAGTTGCCGGCATTCCCCTGGTTCTGGGTACCCGCATAGAAATCCTTGGACGTGGAGAACTGCCAGCCCGGAGCGAACCTGATCTCCTTCACTGGGCCGAACGAAAGGTCCTTGCCGAAGATCTTGTTCAGGCTGAGAAACTCCCATCCCTGGGTGTACATCCGGTAGTCGTTGTGATCGAACCCGTTCTGAAAATAGAAATAGGTCGCGCCATATTTCCATCCATTGCTGTAGTTCAGCTGAAACATGGTCAGCGAGCTCGAGCCGCCGGTGGGATTGCCGGTCGTGTTGTCGATGCCACCACTGTACTGCTTGAAACCACTCCCGTAGTAGAGCTGTGCATCCAGTTCCTGCCAGTCAGCTGCGGCATAGGCTGGAACACTCGTTGTTAAAGCTGCGAGACTTACTATCAGCAAGATTGCGCTGTTTTTCATGGTGACCCCGTGGCAGATGCGGCGAGTAGCGGACAAGAGACAAGAAGCAGTCACGAGGATGCTGGACTGATTACATCCGTCAGGCGTGCTCGTCGAAGTGAATGTATGTAGCGAAAAAGTGCTGCATAAGGGTCATCGTGAAATGTCTCGTTTCATTTCCGGAACAGGCTCCGAAAGTGACACGCGGACCGCGACGTCGCCGCACAAATCGTCGGCGCAGCCGTTCCATGCACGCACGAAGGCGCGCACGATGTTCGTGCCCAACTGCATGGTGAGTCAGAGGTAAACGAGGGTCGCCGTGCTGGCGCGATATTGACCGATGATGTGCGAGGCGACGTTTGCGGGCTACGATCCAACACGCGTCAGCGTGGAAAGTGTGCCTGGCAGGCGTGGAAATGCGCGGCACACAGGCGCGTGTGTCGCGCGGCCCACCCGTATGCCGCGTTCAGCCGAGCAGCACCTTCGCGTGATGTGCGATGTGATCCTCGATGAACGTCGAGATGAAGTAATACCCGTGGTCGTAGCCTGCATGACGGCGCAACGTCAGCGGCTGTCCCGCGGCCTTGCAGGCCGCTTCGAACACATCCGGATTCAGCTGCTCGGCGAGGAACTGATCCGCGAGCCCCTGATCGATCAGGATCCCTTCCTTGAACTTGCGTGACGACCGCGTGACCAGTTCGCTCGAGTCATACTGACGCCACGCTTCACGGTCTTCGCCCAGATATCCGCTGAACGCCTTCACGCCCCACGGGCACTGTGAAGGCGCGGCGATCGGCGCGAACGCCGACACCGACCGATAGATCTCCGGGTTGCGCAGCGCCAGCATCAACGCGCCGTGACCACCCATCGAATGTCCGAAGATACCCAGACGCGCGCCGTCCACCGGCAGATTCGCGAGCACCGTTTCGCGCAGTTCATCGCGCACATACGAGTACATCCGGTAGTGCGTCGCCCACGGCTGCTGCGTCGCGTTGACGTAAAACCCCGCGCCCACGCCGAAGTCCCACGCCGCGCTTTCGCCCGGCACGCCCGCACCGCGCGGACTGGTGTCCGGCGCGACGAGAGCAATGCCGTGCTGTGCCGCGAAGCGCTGCGCGCCCGCCTTGACCGGAAAGGTTTCTTCGGTGCAGGTCAGACCCGCGAGGTAGAACAGCGCAGGCACATTCGCGTTGGCCTGCATGGCCTGCGGCGGCAGATAAACCGAGAAGCGCATCGGCAGACCGATGGTCTGCGAGTCGTGGCGGTAGATCCGCTGCTCGCCACCATGGCAGGCATGCGACGACAATAGTTCAAGCATCGACTTGTTCCTTTCCGTTCTGGGTCGGTGGCGCATAGATGCCGCGTTAGTACAACACCACCGAGCGGATCGACTCTCCCTTCTTCATCAGGTCGAAGCCTTCGTTGATGCGTTCGAGCGGCAAGTGGTGCGTGATCAGATCGTCGATATTGATCTTGCCTTCCATGTACCAGTCGACGATCTTCGGTACGTCCGTACGCCCGCGTGCGCCGCCGAATGCCGAGCCCTTCCACTCGCGGCCCGTCACCAGCTGGAACGGACGCGTGCTGATCTCCTCGCCCGCCGCCGCCACGCCGATGATGAACGACTGGCCCCAGCCCTTGTGCGTGCACTCCAACGCCTGACGCATCACCTTGGTGTTGCCGATGCATTCGAATGAGTAGTCCGCACCGCCATCGGTGAGTTGCACGATGTGATCGACCACGTTCTCGACTTCGTTCGGGTTGACGAAGTGGGTCATGCCGAATTTCTTCGCCAACTCAATGCGGCCCGGATTGATGTCGACGCCGATGATCTTGTCGGCGCCCACCATCTTCGCGCCCTGGATCACGTTCAGGCCGATGCCGCCGAGACCGAACACGACCACGTTCGCGCCCGCTTCGACCTTCGCCGAATAGACGACCGCACCAACGCCCGTCGTCACGCCGCAGCCGATGTAGCAGATCTTGTCGAACGGCGCGTCTTCTCGCACCTTCGCAACGGCGATTTCCGGCACGACGATGTAGTTCGAAAACGTAGACGTGCCCATGTAGTGAAACAGCGGCTTGCCGTCGAGCGAGAAACGCGAGGTCGCATCGGGCATCAGGCCGCGACCTTGCGTCGAACGGATCGCCTGGCAAAGATTGGTCTTGCGCGACAGACAGAATTTGCACTGGCGGCATTCCGGTGTGTAGAGCGGAATGACGTGGTCGCCTTTTTTCAGCGTGCCTACGCCGGGACCGACATCGACGATCACGCCCGCGCCTTCGTGGCCGAGAATCGCAGGGAAGATGCCTTCCGGATCGGCGCCCGAGAGCGTGTAGTAATCCGTGTGACAGATCCCTGTTGCCTTCACTTCGATCAGGACTTCACCGGCACGCGGGCCTTCCAGATCAACTTCTTCGATCGTCAACGGGGCGCCGGCTTTCCATGCGATTGCTGCTTTGGTCTTCATCTCATCTTTCCTTGAATATTCGTCTGAACGATCCCGGTTGCGCCTCGCGCGGGAAGCGCGTCGACGCACGGCAATCGATTTCCCAGAAATTTTTTGCAAAGATCGAACATTTCCGCTCGATCGAGCTAACCTGGTCTGAATCGTTACAGATCCAGGACAAGCAGTTCAGACTTGGCTCGCGAACAGCACGGAGTGAACTGATCGTTCTTCGCCTTCTCGACATCGGTCAGATACACATCACGATGGTCCGGCTCGCCGCCAAGAACGCGCGTCACACACGTACCACATACGCCCTGCTCACATGAGACCGGTATGTCGATACCCTGCTCCGTAAGAACGGCAGTAACTGTCTTATCCGCAGGAATCTCAACAACCCGGCCGCTACTTGCGATCCGCACAAGAAAAGAGGCCTGACTTGCCCGATCGATGTGCTTGGCACCAAAATACTCGAGGTGGATTGTCTCCTCAGCCCACCCCAAGCGCTTCGCACCTTGCACAACATAGTCGATGAAACCTGCCGGTCCGCATACATAAAGATGCGTGTCCAAATCGGGCTCCGCGAGTACCGTCGAGAGCATTAACCGCTGATCGTCACTGCCGTCGTCATAGTGGAAATGGACGTCTCGTGCATATGCGGCGCTGCCAATCCGGGTCCGGAACGCTGCCCGACTCTCCGAGCGCGCGCAATAATGCATCTCGAACTGCGCATCAGTTTGTGCGAGCCCCTCCGCCATACATAATATTGGTGTGATGCCGATGCCGCCGGCAAACAGTAGCGAGCGTCTCGCTTCGACCAGCGGAAAGTGATTACGCGGTGCGCTTATCGTAACCAGGTCGCCTTCATGGATCTCATCATGCATGGCTATCGACCCACCACGCGAGTTCGGTTCACGTAGCACGGCGATTAAATAACGGTGCTGCTCACTGGGATCGTTGCAGAGTGAATACTGACGACTCAGTGTTGGACGGATATATACGTCGATATGCGATCCGGCCGAGAATTTCGGAAGTGGAGTGCCATCGACGGAAGCCAATTCGTAGCTGAATACATCTTCTGCCTCACGTTGCTTACGTGTGACTCTTACGGAGAGTTGATTCATGGATGGTCCTGCTGTCTACAAAAAGACGCGTCAATTCAAACGTGCGGCGCAAAAATTCCCGGCATGCCGATAAAACCGTTCAGATGACGGACCCGATCAATCCAGCGCCTGATCGCGGGAAAATCGTCGCGCGAAATCCCGCCTTCCTGCGAAAGCGCGATATAGGGAAAGCAGGCGATATCGGCGATCGTCGGCCACTCTGCCGCGAGCCACAGCCCCCCTTCCATCTCCGTCTCGGCAAGATGGTCATCAATCAGCCTGAAAATGACTCGCGCGTCTCGACGAGCGGATTCGACGTCCAGTTCATAGCCCAATGCGTCGTGCAGTCGCGCAGCTGACGCAGTTCGGGTGATGTCGTCCGCAACTGCAAGCCATGCGCAGACCTGTGCGCGGGTTTGAGGATCTGCCGGGAACCAGTTCGACTGGGGGTCGTAAGCACTCGCGAGATAGACCAGAATCGCCTGTGCGTCGCGCAGTCGACATTGGCCGTCTTCCAGGACGGGCAGTTGGCCCCAAGGGTTGATCGCCAGAAATTCTGCAGACTTGTGCTCACGTCCCGGGTAAAAATCAACCGCGACTGTTTCGTATTGAAGTCCAATAATGTTCATGAACAATCTAAGCTTGTAGCAGTTGCCTGAGAGTTCGTAGTTGTAGAGCTTGATCATGTATGAAGGCCTCTTTTTCTGTTCGTGGGTTCTTTACCGATGCACACCGTAGGTCACACCCTTATCGTGCAACCAGCGCCGGTAGGCGATAGACATCGCATCCGCGCGCGTTGGCACTTCTGTGCGTGGGTCGAGAGGCATGCGTTTAGGCAACTGACTTTCAAGAATCGGTTTGTCCTGACCGAAGATCAGCTGCATGAATGAAATCAGTTCGGCGTCGCTGCTGACGTCATCAAAATATCCGAGCAATGAGTGAACCAGGCATTGCTCTTCTGTTTGAGGTTGAACACAGAGGAGAACAAAGTCGAAGTAGCCGGGACGCGCAGGCGACGATTTGTACAGCATCGTCACAAACGGCTGCATGACGCGATAGGTGTATTCGACTTCGAACCCGTCGGCCGCTGACGGCGCGGCTTTAGGCTGCCAGAATCGGCAGTTGGTGGCCCACAGTTCATCTACGTCAGGATTCAACGTAACCTTGTATTCCTTGACTTCGCTGTGAGGTTCCTTTCCAAGCCAGCCAGAGTGCACGTACGGAAGATGAGCCATGTCGAGAAAGTTCTCGACGACGCGCAGGCCGGACGTATTGACGCCGATCGAACCGCAGGGAATGATCCGCCGCCCAGCCTGGTCGAACTCGGCAATATCAAACAAGGGCTTCATCGGTTTCTGGAAAGCGATCCAGATCATCCTGTACCGCTCGCATACAAAGATCGGCGAGATGTCCTGATCACGCGGACCGTTTCGAACATTCGCACAAGGGCGGCCTGATGCATCTCGTGTCAGGATGACCTCTTTTCCCAACACTCTGGTGTGAAGCGATCGTTTGGCGGACAACTTGTCGCTGCTCGCAGCGACAAGCCAGTCCTCGGCAAGCGTCGACTCGAAATCGGTTTTCATGGAAAATCCCCTATCGGAATGCTCTCGATGCATTTCGCACCGGCTTGTCAGGCGCTCGTGACCGTCCCAAACGTCACACCCCGGCGTTGCAGCCAACGACGGTACGCGATCGATGCGGCGTCAGCGCGCGCAGGCGTTTCCGTCCGCGCTCCTAATGGAAGACGCGCGGGCAGCTGGTTCTCGAGAATCGGCTTGTCCTGACCAAAAATGGTTTGTTGAAACGCGATCAACTGCGTGTCGTTGTGAGCTTCGTCGTATAGCAACATCATTAAATGTGCGCGGCTTTCCACACCGCTCAGCGGCTGGACGAACAATGCAATGACATCGCGCTGGTCGGGTCGAGCGGGGCTCGACTTGTACAAGATTGCACTGAACGGTTGCATCACCCGGTACGTGTAATGAACGTCCATTCCCGACGAGGCGGCAGCCGCCGCTTTCGGCTGCCAGAAGACACAGTCGGTTGCCCACAATTCGTCGTTATCGTCCAGCGCGACCCGGTACTCCTTCACTTCCGTATGCGGTTCCTTGCCAAGAATTTCGGTGTGCACATAGGGGAAGTGGCCCATGTCCAGAAAATTTTCGATCATCCGCAAGCCTGACGTCCGCACGCCGAAGGCGCCACAGTCGATGAGCCGCCGACCTGGCTGGTCGAATTCGGGCAGCAGAAATAGCGGTGCTTTCGGCTCACCTAACGAAACCCATGTGTAGCCGTAGCGGTCCATCGCCCGATACCGCTCCTTGGACGTTGGGTATGGAGCCGCTACCGGGCCGTCCTCTTCTCGCCAGATGGCAACAGGCCGCCCGAGCAACTTCGTGGTCGTGGCGAACGCCGTTAGGCGCTGGGCGGCGCAGACGACAAACCAATCGTCACGAAGGACGTTGTCTAACGAGTCTTCCTGCTGATTGATCATCACGAACTCCAGGTAAGATCGCTCATTGCGCGACTAGCTCGATTTGATTTCGCAAAGTCTTGAAGGCGGAAGTCGCGCGCTTTAGCGTCTGCATCCTGCTGTCCCCCGATGGGGGGGTGTCCGCCCAGAGATACGCGACCGTGCGGTCGGATGCCATGGGTTGCAAAAAGAGGAGCGTAGATTCGCCGCCATCGGTGCCAGAAGCCAAAACCGCATGGCCTCTATCTTCGTATTTCTGATCGACTTGATTTAGCAAAGACACACGGACTTCCTCCGGTGCCCGGTAGAGCACAAAGCCGCGGCAAAACGATCGCGCGGCCCGACCGAGATCGAGTGGAGACCATGGTGCATCGCTGAGCGTGACCCACACCATGCCCTGATCTTCCCGAACGGAGAACGTTTTAGCGCACGCGCTCTTCGGCGGAGTCAGTGTCGGATTGGCGGGAATCGTCAAACATTGCCCCTGCGGCGCAAATTTCCAACCGTGATAAGCGCAAATCAATGTGTCGCCGACAATCCGCCCAAGCGTAAAGCGGGTGCCTCTATGCGGACAGCGGTTCTCCCATGCGTGCAATTCCCCGTCGGACGAGCGCCAGAGCGCCAACTCCTGACCATCAAGAAACGCCTGCACGATCAAACCAGCTTGAATTTCGTTAGAAGCTGCGACCGGGTACCAATGAGCAGTCGCATCAAAGCGCTCAAACCCGAGTTTTTCCAATTAACACTCCCGTTTGTTTCTAAAGTTTCCCTGGACCCCGCATCGTCGCCGCGGGTTTGACAACCGAAAGCATCGCAACCGCAGCGCCCCCGGTCGCAATGTCCTGCGACATCGAGCTAACCGATACCGGGTTGTTGGAACATTAAAGTTTGCTGAGGACGGCCGTAAGGGGGAAAAAATGAAGGGTCGTTCCAATTTTGAAACACCACTTGGCGATCTAACGGAGACGCGTGGTTTCTAGCCGAGGCAACCCATACGCCGAGTGCCCTGCCTCAGGTAGACAAAGCTCCGTCCCTTCTGTTTGAATGTGGGATCTCTACGATGCGTGCCATGCGGGCACCTCGAAGCCGAAAGTAGCAGCGTAGATAGCGAAACCGCACACGAGTGGGTCGAAAGTACGCATTCGCTGAATGCGTAAGCGGCGGTCCGGGACGGGCAAGTCATGAATGGCCGTTCGGCAACCTGCAGCGGCCACCTCAAGGCCGATGAGCAAACGTCGGCTCCGGCCGATCACCCGCTCTTTATGTCGCCTCGGCCAACGGCAGATTGTCGGCCGAAGCGGACGTTGGGACGGGCTGGATCCAGCGTCAGCAATGTGTTCCATTGATGACGCTGACGCCGTCAAGCAACTGAACGGCCGCTGTTCCACTTGGTGAACTCACACTCCCGACCCAACTTGGCCACACGCCGATTGAGGACAAAGGTCAGCTACGGGACCAGCAGCGGACGCTGGCCCGAACCTCGCAAAATCGGTCGCGACTATTCAGGATAGGGCCGTCTGAGAGTTCGCCATTATTCACCCAGCTTATCGCCGGTCGAAATAACGTTTGCGAACTTTCTGTTAGCGCCTCGTCACACTTGTACGCGCTGGATGGCGCCAGCGACCGCTCGCACGGCGAGCAGGTATCCATCAACACCAAGGCCACATATCACGCCGCGTGCCACCAATGAGATCAGCGAATGTCGATACTGTTCCTCCCGCTGATGGATGTTGGTGATGTGCACCTCAATCACAGGTTGGCGAATCAGCTTGACTGCATCCAGCACGGGTATCGACGCAAACGAAAACCCCGCTGGGTTGATGACGACGGCCGCGTCCTTCTCGAAGGCTTCCTGCAACCAGTCGACCATCACGCCTTCGTGGTTCGTTTGGCGAAAATCGCATTCCAGGCCAAGCTCGGCCGTGAGGGCTTCAGTACGCTCTTTCACCTGAGCAAGGGTCGTCGTGCCATACAGGTGCGGTTCGCGCTTGCCGAGCATGTTCAGGTTCGAACCGTTCAGGACATAAACAAGTGGTTTCATCTGCATTGCCTGCGTTTCAGTGAGAATGGGATTGAGTGGGCGCGTGCGCTGATGATCCAATGACTTCTTCCGCAGAGTCGACTCGGTTCATGTCGATACCCAGCGTTTCGGGGGCGGTGAGGATTGCGATAAGCGAAATGACGTTGAACGTGACGCACACTGTGACAACGGCCCACGGGGAGCCATTGCAAAGGGCGAAGAGCCAGACCGCAAGAACAGGCATCGGCCCCCCAGCGACCAGATTGGCACCGGTATAGGCAAGCGCCGAGCCGGAGTAGCGCACGTTGGTTGGGAATGCCTCAGCGAATGCAACGGGTTGGATGCCGCTCTGGAATTGGGTGAATCCGAGAAAGAAGCCCATTGCTGTCAGCATGGGCACGAAACTCTTCGTATCAAGAATCTGAAAGTACACGAACAACATGAGCAAGGTCCCGGTCGAGCCGATCGCGAGAGCTTTCTTGCGACCGATACGATCGCTCAGCATGCCGCCGGCTAGCGCGCCGACGATGGCACACACGTTCGCGCCCATCAACAGCAGGACGCCCGTCTGTTTCGGCACGCCCAGCGTTTTCGTGACATAACTCAACGAGAACACAACGATCAGATAGAACATGATTCGATTGCAGCAGCGCTCGGGAAAACTCACCCAAACGTTAGCTTCGAGGCCATAAGACATCATGCGCTGCTTCTCAATGACAGAGGGCTCGCGGTGCAACATGGAGTCGGCAACTGGCGCATTACCGACATTGGGCACAATGCTGTCGCCTCGAATCCGGCGCACGTAACTCATATGCACACCAAACTCAGTCAATGATGCGCCAGAAAATGGAGGGCCCGGCGGAAGCCGGGCGAATTTCGGACGCAAAAGCCATTCAGTCAAACGCCTTTCAGCCGCTCCCGGCACGCACGCCGCAGATCATTCACTCGCCGCAGATTGCAGTCAACCTCGGACAGGCCACCTCTTTTGGGCCGGACGCCGCCTTTACCGCGATGCAGTCTGCAATCGGCGAATTGATGCGGGCCCAGGGGATGAAGCAGGAAACCGCCAAGTATGCGGCCAGTACCCGACGTTGCGCAGGCGATAGCGATGCACGGCTTGCATGCAAGCAGGAAAACGACGTCCTGCGCGAGTCGGTTGTTGGGCGGTCTCGCCGCCTGACGAGGAATCCGGCAAGACGCCAGCTTCCGCCTTTGCGCCGTCAAGATTTAGTTTGCTTTTCGACGGCATTGAGCGCATGGTGAAATGATTCAGATGTATCTGGTCACGCTTTTTTCGCATCCGGACAGGCATGGTTTCATGACGGTCAGTATCGCTAAGGAGCGCGTCATCTTGACCATTCCCACCATCGGATACCAAAGGTACGAGCTACATGCGTACTCTCGCCAGGTATTCCGTGACCCGTATGCCAACGGTCCAAGGCCGTTCTCATCGATCGTGCGAATCGACAACATTCCGTCCACCGAGGTCAAGGCCCTGCGCCAGGCGGCGTTGTTCGACACGGTAAGTCCCACCACCGCGGGCGACGCCATCGACCTCGCGATGCAATACGGCAAAGACATTGTCGATGGCAAGGTTCCGGCGGCTGGACTCCGACACGCCGAATGCCAGTCAGTCCCCAGCTCGAGTGGAGCAGGTCATGCAATATCCGCTTTATGTTCACCGCGACGGCGATACCGGCTTTCGTGCCAGTTTTCCAGATTTTCCCCGAGCGGCTGCGCGTGGCCGTTCGTTTGATGAAGTAAAACGCAATGCGCAGGAGGTTGTCGAATTGATGTACGACCGCAGCGAGCAACTCATACCCGCTCCCACCTGCAGTACGTCTGAATTGCAATCGCTCGACATGGACGACGGGCGTGGGATCTGGATGTTCATCGAGATCAATCTGGCGCGGGTTACCTCGAAAGCCGTGAGCGTTCAATTCAGTCTGCCCGGGAGTCTGCTGCAGCGAGTCGATGCTGCAGCAAAAGAACGTCACTTGACTCGCTCCATGTTCATTGCGCTGGCTGCCGTACACGAACTTGAGAACCGATACGAAGGGCAATTGCTCTGTACGCCGGTTTCCCGGTAGGTGTTCGTGGACGGATGACACCGCTCGCGCTACGACGGGCGTCAGGAATCAAACCCGAACTTACGATGTGTCGCGTCGTCCCGACTATCGAGGGCGGCGCCAACCGCCTGTTGGCGAACCACTTTTTTCCATAGTAGGAGTGCATCATGATTGATGACCAGGTAAATGCCGAAGAACTGGCAGAAAGCAGGAGGCAGAGAGAGGCCGCGGCGAATGCGACGGATGATGGCATGCCGGTGGCCCCGGAAAATGAAAAGCGGGTTGCCGAAGGGATTCAGTACAGAGGGCCGAAGCAATGGGTCAGGCACGCAAGGAAATTGCTGGGTGCTGGAAGCGGCTTTATGCGACCTTGAACGTCGGTGACTCGTAAGGAAGATATTGTTCCGCCCAGAGCGGCGGAAGCGGAAGAACCGGCGAAGCGTCGGTTTTTCTGCGGTGGCGCGGCATCGTCCCGGTACGAGGGCTCCGACGTCAGATCTGCTGGTGCAGGTATGACAAGAATGGGTACGGTGCCATACCGCGATCCAGGCGAGGCGGCATGGATCTCGACGTGAAGCCGCATGCGTGAAGCCATCCGCGGCTCGTGTGACAAGTTCGGGCCACCCGACACCCTGTACGGTAGCGTGCAGACATGCCAGCCCGGCCGGTACAGACTTGATCCGCGACACCGAATCACCTCTGCAAGGATCCTGATGTCGAGCAACCAATTCGAAATAGACCTGATGCATCTCGAACGGATCATTCCGCTACTTGTGCACGGAAATCCGCTCGCGCTAGCGTACTGGCGACGTCGCGTTTCGTCGCTATCGACGCAGCAGGGCCTGCTTCCCGGTGGAACCAGGCGCGTAACCCGACTGCTTGATGTATTCGATGAAGTCGAGCGCGCATTGATAACAGGCAAGGCCACCGCCCGACGGTCACCGGGATGCACAGCGAAGCGTTGACGTCCCGGTCACAGCGACTTCAAATCCGGTGACAGGTGCTCGAATTCCCGCTGCATCACGATGCAACACTCGCAGACATGCCTGATGTAGCGGGGGGCTGCGGTGACGCCTCTCAAGACCGCGTAGACGGACCGGCTCAATGGTACCGGAGTAGCGGAATGGGGCCTGCCCACGATGGCGGGCGAAGTGAATTTTCGCCCGCATCGCATCGACGAGACCCTATCACTCCTTCCCCCCACCGTTGATCCCGCTTCCACTTCGCCATACCTGCTTTCCCCGCTCGGAGAGCTCGCCGCAACTATGCTCCGCGTCGGCCTCCGTCCCTTCTACCGCCATTTCGCCGCCAGCCTGTTCCTGTGCCTTCTGCTTCTGCATGTGCCGCGCTGCCACGGCTTCATCGTGCGACCTGCCTGCGTAATTCATGGTCATCTCGCCAACTCCTCCAAAAAGTAGTCTTTGCAACCTGCCAATCTGCCCAGCGCGTGTCACTTCTGGAGCGACAATCCCAATTGCTTGCGTAGCCGGTCCAATACATGGTGCTCATCCATCCAACGGATCTCCCGCTTGCGCAGAAGGCTGCGCCTGTATCGCCGCAGAGACACGCCGAACATCAGCGCCAGCCCGACCGCGATGCCCCACATTGCGTACGTCATATCATCCTTTTCAATCTGTTCTCGCTTTACATCAGGCGACAGACCGCACGATAGAGAAATAGCACGCGCGCGCCCCAGCGTTTCCGAAAATCATGTTGAATCACTCAGTGCTTATGGCGCAGCCAGTCGCGAATCGGATGCGCGTCTAGCCAACGGGTCATCGGCTCGTCCTTGTGTTCTCGCCTGTACCGCGCCTCTGTGAATATCGCGACGCACAGCAGCACGACGATCCCCACTACAAAACTGATCATTGACTGGCTCATTGCAGCCTCCTTTGAGGTCAGAACCATGCTTATATTTTAGGTGAACAGATAAATAGCAGGAGTCATCTTCATTCAATGCTCCTTGTTTCGTGCGAACCCTGTTGCGCAGCTGCATAGTGCGATACAGGTGCGCCGCTACTCAGCGGATCCGAGGATGACGTCCACAGCGGCCTGGCCGGCGATCTCCGAAACAAGGTAGGCCCACCGGCGCGAAAACGGACCGCCTCGTATCTTGATGCGCTCGCCGAGCGCCACCACCCCAGGGGGCCTGATGGGTCCTTCAATGCGAAACCAGGCATCGAACATTTCCGCCGACGTGGGCAGCAGATCCACGTCAGAAACAATCTGGCTCTTGAGTTTGCCGCAGGTAAAGTCCAGCAGCGCCACCACCCGAACATAGCGTGCGCTTGCCGATTTCATCCGATGAATTCAGTTCATCGCGACGAGCGGTGGAATCAGACTTCGATCCCGAGTGGGTGGCTCCTGGCAAGCGCCGCACGCGTACAGTGAGATTGCGTCGAGGCGCTGCCCCTTCGTCGCAGGCGGATTCCTCCAGCGCGAGGTTGACACCCGGCACGCAGCGAACTCGCAATCTCGTCGCGCAAACCCCGATTTGGTCACGTGAGCTGCTGTTTTCGGCACGCAGAAGTCTGTTGTCCGTTGCCAGGCGCCGCGAGTATTCGCCACTGTCTGACAAACGTGCGCCCGACAACGTAGAGCACAATGTTGAACGGCTGGCCCGTAGCGCAAGCGTTGGCTATTTGGCTTGCTCGGCCGTGTTATGGATGGCCTGGCCGCCCTTCGAAATGTCTTCGCCCGCACCCGCAACGGTGTTGCAGCCCGCGAGGAACGCGGTACCGGCGATCAGAAACAGAGCAATGAGTCGCGTCATGTTGTTCTCCTTCCACAGATTTTTGGCCGCGGCAGGCGGTGGCGAGCCGGAACATGCGTGGGCTCCGTGCACCTATCCGGGCCAGCGCGGCACAGGCGATGGTGGCACCCCTGATCACCGTCGGAACCCAAGCGACGTCGCCCCCTTAAGGGTGTGCAGGGCGCTCCACGAAGCCGGGAATTGGCAGATCCGGAAGCATTTTCGCGACAGAGCTGTAGCTCATAAAATCAAATACCGATTCTGCGGACCGCCGGCATACTGCTTCTTTGCGATTTCGAGAACCTTTTCGCGAAACTCGTCAAAGGCACCAAGCACCGACTGCTCGTCGGATCCAACGCCAGGTTGCAGATTTCTGAGGATGGCGTCGTCGACCATGAAGGTGATTTCGCGCGAATTGTCGTACCCCCAGAAACACACGCAATGTCGGGAGGCATCGTAGCTACGGCTGGGGTTGGGAAATTGAAGCACCGCGATCAGCCTTTCTCGCACACGGCCGAGTAGCGCCACTTACTGGCGTTGGAGTCGATCGTGGCGTAACTGACGCGTCTTTTCTCTGCTCTCAGAGCATCCGCTGTGTCGAGTATATGAACACGCGTCCTGCGTTCGACGGCGTACTCGCTCTCACTGCCAATTGCAGCCGAAGCAGGTTTGAGTTGCGATCGCATGATGGGGCCCCGAAGCAGGAGGTCGCTCATGGGCGACCAGTTTCCCCACTGTATACCCTTTGGCTGGCGCCGACGTCTTTTTGTACCTGAAATCCTCGGAGTTCAGTTTTCCGAAACGTTTATGCATGTCCGGACAGCAGAGAAATCGATATCTACACCGAGCTGCTGGACACGTTTAAGCCAGGCCGGCATATCGCCATCACCGTTCCATCCGTTGCCATTGTGGTCCCGGTAACGGGTCGGCCTGCAAGGCAGCAGTTCAGGGGACAACCCGATTCATTGCGCCAGTGGTGTTGGCCGGGCGGGGAAGAAGGAAATATTCTGGAATGCAGAAAATCGCGGAATCAAGCTTCGTCTGTCGTGAACGCGAGACGTCACGCCGACAGCATACGCTATATTCGTCGTCGTTGAGTTAGACGGCCTCGTCCGGAACGCGCGTACACGGTGCTCGATAAATAAAAATCGCGACAGAATTACCAGATGCGCCCACACTGCGCGACATGGCTGTCGCTTTCGCGACCGGCAAATCAGGAGAAACAGGTTGGCAAAGAGCACGATGCGCGGTAACCGCGAGGCTAAAAAGCCTAAGCAACCCAAAAAGGTGATCTCTCCTACGGCAGGCGTGTCCTCGGTGATTGCGTCGAAGACCGCAGCGGCCAACACACCGGCGAAGAAGAAATAAGACGCACCCGGGGCGCGGATCCGTGTCCTTTCTGCTCCATCCTTTCCCGGTATTCAGCCAGGAACTGCGTCTACAGGGCCGCGCAGCGGCTCCTGTCCCTCGTTCATCGCCGCGTCGATCTGAGCGAAGCTCGTCCGACGTATTAGCGCGCCACTAAACGACAGCTAACGGTTCACGCGTGGCGTCATCGCTGACCATGCCCGCAGAAGCTGTACGCCTGCTTTTCATCCTGACGGTTCCTCGCGCGTCCACCCGCATCCTTGGAATCGAGCCACACAGCCCGGAGGTCTGCACCCACGCGACACGCGTGATCCGGCCTCCCCGAAGGAAGATCCGATCATGTCCCAACTCAATGAGCTGTCCGCCGATACAACGATGGTGAACGATATGCGCGCCGCTAACATGGCACGCCACAGCGACCAGTCCGCCCCGCCGAACTCATCGACATCGCAGGAAGTGCTCCATTGAAAGCGATCCTTCGATATGTCGCGGGACATCGCTCGCCGTCGCCGCCGTGGACTGACATCGCGCCGGTGCGCGAGGAGCTGTTCGGCGTCGAACGGCTCGAGCAGCACGCGGAGAGCCTCGCTGCCGCGCAACCGGTAACGAAGACACCGCCCGCCGTTTTATCGCTGCACACGAGACTGAACGACAATGCCGCTGTCCTGCTCGCGGCCTACCGTGCGAGCGCCGAAGAACTGGAGAGCGGCCGGGGCGTGGTGCCCGCCGCGGAATGGCTGCTCGACAACTATCACCTCGTCGAGGAGCAGATCCGCGAAATTCGCGACGACTTGCCGCCCGGCTACTACCGTCAGTTACCCAAACTTGCTGCTGGCCCGTTCGCCGGCTATCCGCGCGTATTTGGTCTCGCGTGGGCGTTCGTCGCGCATACCGACAGTCACTTCGACCCGCAGATCCTGCGGCGTTTCATCAGTGCGTATCAGCGGGTTCAGCCGCTGACCATCGGCGAATTGTGGGCCGTGGCGATCACGTTGCGCATCGTGCTGATCGAGAACCTGCGACGCCTGACTGACCAGATCACCGCAGGCCGCAGCGCACGCGCCGACGCCGACGCACTCACGGACCGTCTGCTCGAATCGGGTAGCGCCCGCTCGGCGCTCGAAGCGGACATTTCCACGCGCTCCTCCGGCCTGTTGTCGGAGCTGTTCGCCGCACAGCTCGTTAAACGGCTGCGTGACCAGGATCCGCGCACCACGCCGGCACTTGGCTGGCTGGAAGAGCGCCTCAGGCTTCAGGGCGTCTCCATCGATGAAGTCGTGCAGCACGCGCAGCAGCGGCAGGGTGCATCGAATGTCACCGTGCGTAATGTGATCACCAGCATGCGGCTGATTTCCGACATTGACTGGGCGGAACTGTTCGAGGAAGTGAGTCTTGTCGACGCCCGGTTGCGCGCGGGCAGCCGCTTTGCCACGATGGATTTTCCGACGCGCAATCTGTATCGCAGTGCGATCGAGCAACTGGCGCGCGGCTCATCCTTCACCGAACTCGACGTTGCCGGGCTGGCGCTGGAATCGGCGCAGGCGGCGGTACTGGCAGCAGGCGATGCCGCGCATGCGGAACGCGCCGGCGACCCCGGCTATCACCTGATCGCCGAAGGCCGGCGCGCACTGGAGCAGGCGATCGACTTCCGTCCGCCAGCGCGTCTGCGGATCACGCGGTTCAACATCCGCCTCGGCATCGGCGGCTACGTCGGCACGATCCTGACGGTCGCCATGGCGTTAATGGCGCTGGCGTTGTGGGCAATGTGGACACTAGCGCCACGCGGTCTCGAAGCCGGGGTACTCGCACTGTTTGCCGTGTGCGGATTCCTGCCCGTCACCGAGATCGCGACCGCGCTCATCAATCGCGCGGTGACATGGAGTTTCGGTGCGATCACCTTGCCGGGTCTCGAACTGACTACCGGCGTGCCGCCGTCGTTGCGCACGCTGGTTGCCGTGCCGACGCTCCTGACGAGCGTTGCCGATCTGCGCGAGCAGGTCGAACGTCTTGAGGTGCATCACCTCGCGGGAGCCGGTGGCGACCTGTCCTTTGCGTTGCTGGCGGACGGGCTCGATGCGGATCAGGAAGTGCTGGCCGGCGATGCGCATCTTCTTGCAGTGGCCGCCGACGCTATCGAAGCACTGAACCGCCGTTACGAGCCCGGCCCCGGCGGCAACCGTTTCCTGCTGCTACACCGCCGCCGCGTGTTCAACGCGAGCGAGAACAAATGGATGGGCTGGGAACGCAAGCGCGGCAAGTTGCACGAACTCAACCGGCTGCTGCGCGGCGCGACGGATACGACCTTCATGTCGATCGCCGGTCGTGCGCCGCAGGTGCCGTCCGACGTGCGCTACGTCATCACACTCGACGCCGATACGCGTCTGCCACGAGACGCCGCGTTGCGGCTGATCGGCAAGATGGCACATCCGCTGAACCGGCCGACATTCAGCGACGCCGAACAACGCGTCGTCAACGGATACGCGATTCTGCAGCCGCGTGTCACACCGTCGCTGCCCGTCGGTCAGGAAGGGTCGCTGCATCAGCGCGTCTTCTCCGGCCCCGGCGGGATGGATCCGTACGCGGCGGCCGTGTCCGATGTCTATCAGGACCTGTTCGGAGAAGGGTCGTATACCGGCAAGGGCATCTACGACGTCGATGCGTTCGAAGCGGCTTTGCATGGACGCGTGCCGGAAAACGCGCTGCTCAGTCACGATCTGTTCGAAGGGATTTTTGCGCGCGCCGGACTAGCGTCGGATGTCGAGGTGGTCGAGGAAGTGCCGTCACGTTACGACGTGATTGGCAAGCGCCAGCATCGCTGGACGCGTGGCGACTGGCAATTGCTGCCGTGGATCGTCGGTCATCGTGGCCGGGACCGACACGGGATGCCGTCGATCGGCCGTTTCAAGATGCTCGACAATTTGCGCCGTTCGCTGCTCGCACCCTTCATGGTCGCCGCGCTTGGCCTATCCTGGCTGATGCCGATCCGCGCCGGGATGGCAGGCGCGCTGCTGGTGCTAGGTGCGCTCGCGATTCCCGCTTTCCTGCCGACGCTCTTCGCGATCCTGCCGCGCCGCAGCGGCATTCATCTGCGCAATCATCTGGACGTGCTGGCCGCCGACGTGCGGCTCGCCGCCTTGCAAACTTTTCTGTCGGCCGCGTTCCTCGCCGACCAGGCGTGGCGCATGGGCGATGCGATCGTCCGGACGCTGCTGCGGCTGTTCGTGACGCATCGCCGACTGCTCGAATGGACGACCGCTGCGCAGTCGAAGGGCAGCCCTCGTCTCGATCTGCGCGGCTTTTATCGGCAGATGACAGGCAGTGTCACGCTTGGCCTGGTGCTGCCGGCTGGCGCGCTTGCGTCCGCACCGTCGCACTGGCCGCTCGTGCTGCCGTTTGCATTGTTATGGCTCGCCGCGCCGGCGCTCGCGCTGTGGTCGAGCCGTTCGCCGACCGTCGCGCGGCGGTTCGCGATGGCGGACATGGACGCACGCAGCCTTCGCCTCATTGCGCGACGCACGTGGCGTTTCTTCGAGACCTTCGTTACGCCAGCAGAAAACATGCTGCCGCCCGACAACTTCCAGGAAGATCCGAAACCGGTCGTCGCGCACCGCACCTCGCCGACCAACCTTGGGCTTTATCTGCTGTCGGCGATTGCCGCGCGCGATTTTGGCTGGGCGGGGACGACGGAAACCGTTGAACGGCTCGAAGCGGCGTTCGCTTCGATGCATAAACTCAGGCGTTTCAAGGGGCATTTCTATAACTGGTACGGGACGCTCGATCTCCAGGTGCTGGCGCCGGCGTATGTTTCGTCGGTCGATAGCGGGAATCTTGCCGGTCATCTGATCGTCCTTGCCAACGCGTGCGAAGAGTGGCCGTATGGGTTGCTCGCGCCGGCTGCGCGACCTGGAATGATGGACAACCTGCAACTGGCACGCGAAGCCGTCGACGCGCTGCCCGCTGCAGGCGGTGAACGTGGCAGGCAACTGGTTGCGATCCTCGAAGAGGTCAGCGCGCAGTTGCACGGCCCGCAGACGCTCGAAGCGCTGTCGCCGTCGCTCACGCGGCTGACGGAAAAGGCCGCGAAGGCGACGCGTGAACTCGTGCCCGCCGGCGGTGACGACAGTTCTGACGACCTGATGTTCTGGATCGACGCGTTGAGCAAAAGCGTCGTCGAACATGCCCGCGACCGGCAACAACTGGCCGAGGCACCGGATCTTCTGCAGGCACGCTTGAAGTCGCTCGCCGATACCTCGCGAGCGATGGCGCTCGACATGGACTTTGCGTTCCTGCTCGATCCGGAACGCAAGCTGCTATCGATCGGCTATTCGCAATCCGACAACAGCCTCGACCTGAACTGCTACGACCTGCTGGCGTCCGAAGCGCGCCTCGCGAGCCTGTTCGCCATCGCGAAAGGTGACGTGACGACGCGCCACTGGTTCCGCCTCGGGCGCGCCGCGACGCCGATCGGCAACGGCTCGGCGCTGATCTCGTGGTCGGGGTCGATGTTCGAATACCTGATGCCGTCGCTGGTGATGCGCGCGCCGGTCGGCAGCCTGCTCGAGCAGACGAGCCGTCTGGTGGTGGAGCGGCAAGCCTCGTATGGGCGTTCGCTTGGCATTCCGTGGGGCATTTCGGAATCGGCGTACAACGCTCGCGACATTGAGTTTACCTACCAGTATTCGAATTTCGGCGTGCCCGGTCTCGGCCTCAAGCGCGGGCTTTCAGAGAACCGCGTGATCGCGCCGTATGCGACGGGGCTAGCTGCGATGGTCGACCCGCAGGCCGCGCGACAGAACTACGCCCAACTCGCCGCGCTGGGCGCGCTGGGTCGCTATGGTTTCTACGAAGCGCTCGATTTCACCCGCACGCGGCTACCCGACAACGAGAATGTGGCGATCGTGCGCAATTTCATGGCGCATCACCAGGGCATGACGATCGTGTCGATCACGAACACGTTGCTCGACGCGCAGATGCGTGCGCGTTTCCATCGCGAACCCATGATCCAGGCGTGCGAACTGTTGTTGCAGGAACGCATGCCGCGCAATGTCGCCGTGGCGCACCCCCGTGCCGAGGAAGTGAACACGTCAGCAGCCATCGCCGGCGTCTTGCCACCGACCGTACGGCGCCTCGCTGCGTCGGCGGTGACTGGCGCAGCGCCGGTGACACACCTGTTGTCGAACGGACGCTACGCGGTCATGCTGACTGCGACCGGCGGCGGTTACAGCCGTTGGCGCGATATTGCGGTGACGCGCTGGCGCGAAGACGCAACCCGCGACGACTGGGGCTCCTTTATCTTCCTGCGCGATACGCAGAGCGGCCACGTGTGGTCGGCAGGCGCACAGCCGGTGGGCAGCGAAGCCGAGTACGAAGAGGTTGTGTTCGGCGAGGACCATGCGGAATTCATCCGCCGCGACGGCTCGTTGACAACGACGATGGATGTGCTGGTTTCCGGCGAAGCAGACAGCGAAGTGCGCCGCGTGTCGTTGGCGAACAGCGGACGCCGCGCGCGCGAGATTGAACTGACTTCCTACGCCGAAATCGTGCTCGCGACGCCCGCCGCGGACAATGCGCATCCGGCCTTTTCGCGGATGTTTGTCCAGACCGAGCACCTCGCAGAATTTGGCGCGCTGGTGGCGACGCGCCGTTCGCGTTCGCATGACGAAAAGCAGTTGTGGGTTGCGCATTTTGCCGTTGTCGACGGCGAGATCGTCGCCGATCCGCAATTCGAATCGGATCGCGCGCGCTTTCTGGGGCGCGGGCGCAACGCGGGCACAGCGGCGGCGATCTTCAACGATCAGCCGTTGACCAACACCGCCGGGACCGTACTCGATCCCGTCTTTGCGCTCAGGTATCGCGTGCTGGTGCCGCCGGGCAAGGTCGCACGCGTGACGTTCTGGACAGTAGTGGCCGAGTCGCGAGCGCTGCTGCTCGATCTGGTCGACCAACACCATGACCGCAACGCGTTCGATCGCGCCAAGACGCTAGCCTGGACGCAGGCTCAGGTGCAGTTGCGCCATCTCGATGTCGAAGCCGAAGAGGCGGCGGATTTTCAGCGCCTCGCCGCGCCGATTATCTACGCCGATCAGCGTTTCAGGGCACCGTCGGACGCGATCATTCGCGGGGCCGGCGCGCAGTCGGGACTCTGGCCGCACGCGATTTCCGGCGATCTGCCGATCGTGCTACTGCGTATCGACGACGTCGAAGACATCGCGCAGGTCCGGCAGCTATTGAGGGCACACGAGTACTGGCGGATGAAGCGGTTGAGCGTCGATCTCGTCATCGTCAACGAACGCGCTTCGTCGTATATCCAGGAATTGCAGGGTGCGATCGAAACCGCCGTGCGCAGCAGCCAGTCGCGGCCGCGTTTCGGCGAAGAACTCGCGCAAGGGGCGGTCTTTACGCTGCGCGCCGATTTGATGAGCGTGGAGGCGCGTGCGCTGCTGCAATCGATCGCGCGTGTTGCGTTGCTCGCGCGTCGCGGTTCAATCGCCGACCAGCTCGCCCGGTTGCCGCAGTCGCAGGGCCAGCCGTCGGCGCTGCGTCGGCAGAAGCCGCCGATGTCGTCGCCATGGCCCGCGCCGCCTCGTCTGCCTCGCGAGCTTTCGTCTGTTCCGTCGAAGCTCGAGTTCTTCAACGGCCTGGGCGGTTTCGATAAGGACGGCCAGGAATATGTGAGCGTGCTCGTGGCAGGTGCGACGACGCCCGCGCCGTGGATCAACGTGATCGCGAACCCCGGCTTCGGCTTTCAGGTCGCGGCCGAAGGCAGCGGCTACACGTGGGCCGAAAACAGCCGTGAGAATCAACTCACGCCGTGGTCGAACGATCCGGTCGAAGACCCCGCCGGCGAAGCCATCTATGTGCGCGACGAAGTCACTGGCGATGTATGGGGCGCCACCGCGCTGCCGGTCCGCGATGGTGGGACATATATCGCGCGTCACGGGCATGGCTACAGTCGCTTCGAACACGAGGCGAATGGCATCGCGCTCGACTTGCTGCAATACGTGCCGCTCGCCGACCCGGTGAAGATTTCCCGGCTGACGTTGCGCAATCTGTCCGGTGTGCCGCGCCGTCTGTCCGTGACGACGTGGATGGAATGGGTGCTTGGCACATCGCGCAGTGCATCGGGACCCTTCATCGTGACGGAAATCGACTCCGCTACCGGCGCGATGCTGGCGCGCAATCCGTGGAGTATCGGGTTCGCGGGGCGCGTCGCGTTCGCCGACCTCGGCGGCCAGCAGACCGCGTGGACGGCGGATCGCACCGAATTTCTCGGCCGCAACGGTCGGACTGCGGCGCCCGCCGCGCTGACCGGCAACGCGCCGCTGTCTGGCGCGACCGGCGCGGGCCTCGATCCATGCGCGGCGTTGCAGGCCGTGATTGAGTTGGGTGTGGATGAGATCGTCGAAGTGGTGTCGTTCGTCGGGCAATGCGTTGGCGTTGAAGAGGCCCGGGCGTTGATCGAGCGCTATCGTAAGGCCGATCTCGACGCTGTCCTCGCCGAAGTGACGAGCCAGTGGCAGAAGGTGCTCGGTAGCGTCCAGGTGAAGACCCCCGACCGCGCGATGGACCTGATGCTGAACGGCTGGCTGCTGTATCAGACTCTCGCGTGCCGTACCTGGGCGCGCTCGGCGTTCTATCAGGCGAGCGGTGCCTACGGGTTCCGTGACCAATTGCAGGACGGCATGGCGCTCACCCATGTGCAGCCGGACGAGACACGGCGGCATTTGCTGTGCGCCGCGGCGCGGCAGTTCGTCGAAGGCGATTTCCAGCATTGGTGGTTGCCACAGTCGGGGCAAGGTGTGCGCACGCGGATTTCCGATGACCGCGTGTGGCTCGCGTTCGCGACGGCGACGTACATTGGCTGCGCGGGTGACGTCGCGACTCTCGACGAGACCGTGCCGTTCCTCGATGGACCGCAACTGCAGCCTGGCGAGCACGATGCGTTCTTCCAGCCGATGGTCGCAGATGAATCAGCGTCACTGTTCGAACATTGCGCGCGCGGCCTGGATCAATGCATCGAACTGACCGGCGAGCATGGCTTGCCTCTGATCGGCACGGGCGACTGGAACGACGGGATGAACCGCGTCGGCGCGGACGGCAAGGGAGAAAGCGTTTGGCTCGGCTGGCTGCTGTTGCGGACTATCGAGTTGTTCGCCCCCCTGGCTGAATCGCGCGATGCGGTTTCTATTGCGCGGGCTGCGCGCTGGCGCGCTCATGCGGCGTCGGTGCGCGAGGCGCTGGAGCGCGATGCGTGGGACGGCGAATGGTATCGCCGCGCGACTTTTGACGACGGCACGTGGCTTGGCTCGAAAGACAGTGACGAGTGTCAGATCGATTCGATCGCGCAGTCGTGGGCTGTGCTGTCAGGCGCGGCAGATCCAGCGCGCGCTGCGCTGGCGATGAAGTCGCTGGAAAAGCACCTGATCCGTCGCGACGCCGGGCTTGCCTTGCTGTTCACGCCGCCGTTCGATAAAACGTCGCACGATCCCGGCTATATCAAGGGCTATCCGCCGGGGCTACGTGAAAACGGCGGGCAGTATAGCCACGCGGCGATGTGGGCGATCCTCGCGTTGACGAAAATGGGCGATGGCAACAAGGCCGCCGCGCTGTTTTCACTGCTTAATCCGGTCAATCATGCGCGCACACCGATCGAAGTCGACCGCTACAAGGTCGAGCCCTATGTCGTTGCCGCCGATGTCTATTCCGTGGCGCCGCACGCCGGGCGGGGTGGCTGGACCTGGTACACGGGATCCGCTGGATGGATGTACCGGGCGGGTGTCGAGGGCATTCTCGGGATTTGTCGCGAGGGGGATTTCCTGGTGGTCGATCCTTGTATTCCGGACACGTGGCCGGGGTTTGAAGCAATCGTGACGATGCATTCGACGCGGTATGAGGTCCGCGTCGAATCCGCTGACGAGAGCGGTGCAATGCACGCGGTGCTCGACGGCGCGAGTGTCGAGTGTGGTGATGGACGGGTGCGCGTGCCGCTTGATGCCAAGTCGCATAAGCTCCTGATTTCGCTTTGCTTCGGCGTGAGTGAAGACGTGAACTCCGGCGTGCAGGTCGTGTGACGAATCACGCATCGGTCTTCGAGAGTAAAACAGGAGACGAATAATGGTAGTGGCAGGCAAATCTGATCGGAGCAAACGATGTTGGCATGGCACTACACCACGGGACGAAAATTTCAGCACATCAACTCAAGCGGGTTGCTAATCCCAGGCGGCATCGGGGTCGAGCCCACCGGGACCCCTGTGCTGTGGTTTTCGCGAAATCAGCATTGGGAGCAAACCGCTGGCGACGCGTGCCATGAGGCTGGGCAACCGCTGCGCCGCCTGACAATGCGTGAAACTTACGTGGCGAGCGGCGGACTCGTTCGGTATGGATGCGATGTTAAACGCCTCTACGCCGGCGAAGTGCTGCGGCAAAAAGCACAGATGACCCACGAGGTCTGGGCGGCCTTGTATGCCGCGGGAAAGCTGCAGCAGGCATATCCCGCCGCGTGGTGCGGTTCGGTAGACTCAATTCCGATTGACGGCCTGGTAGTGCACGTCTTGAGCGAATCCTTCAAATGGCAGCGCTTCGAGGCATGCTAGCGGATTGTCGGTCATTGAATGATTGAGATACGTTCCCAGCCGAAGCGCCCGTTCGCATACCGCGCAGGTCCACGATGGACGTTCATTAGATGAAAAGCCACCGGACGTTCCATCTGACTGAGAGGTCGTGGCCGACCGGGCAGAATCCCGTGCGGTCGTCCGGCATCGTGTGTCTGATTGCTTTTTTCGTGCTCGTCGTGAGTGGTTTCTCGCAGTGACTGCGACAGATCCCCGGCTGGCTTCTGCGCCGACCTTGAAATCGGCTTTGTGCCCGGTACAGATAAGGGTACATCGATAGAACGTGTTTCATTGTTCTCCGAAACGAGACTCTGGGACGCAGGCATCGAAGTACACGGCGAGCACCGTCTTCTCGCCGGTGGGGGGCGCTGATTGCAGAGCTGACCGGCGGCGCCGCAATCGATGTGATTCCGGGTTCCCAACAGGCTCATGCCACGGTCCGAACGCGTAGGGTGAATTTCAACACCAGTCGCGAGTGCTGCCTGGGATTCAACGCTTCGGTCCCCTCATACCCTCGGTTTCCATCGCAGCATTCCGCTCTTCGCAGGCTTCAATGGGTTCCATGGTCTCGTCGATGGAAGCTGTCGCGCGTTCTGTGGCCGCCTTCGTTTCGTCGACGGTGGAACCGAGTCCTCCGTCGTCGTCGCTCGGGGGCTGCAGCATGTCTCGAAGCATGGCCTCCAACTCCGGCGTGTCCCACGGCGCGCCATGCTGCTCTTTCTTCTTTATGTAGTGCCTGACTTCTGCGTCCTGCTCCGGCGTCAGGGGAAGACCGCGAAATGTGCTTTGGGGGGTAGCGTCGGTCATGGTATTGCTCCGGAATTTATCCCATCTTGAGTGTAGCCCTGTTGTGGCCAACGAGCCTCACTATCGATCTGCGCATGGACTGATCCGTCCTTTCGCATCGGCTCGTCCAGCGAGCGGACGTTGCTATCGGCACAGATACGAGCCCGGGCGCTTTGCGCACCGATGCAAATGGCGACGGGTCATGAAGGATGGCAGGAACTATGACAAAACTGTCTGGACAGTTTTCCATCGAGCGCGTGCACAAAAGCTGTACGCTGGTGATTCCCGACTGCGACCGGATCGGACCCCGATGAGCGCATGGCATTCGACTTTCACAACCTCAGCCGCAGCTATGACGCACTCGGGCACGGCGTAACGTTCTGGGGTTATGACAACGTCGTAAAGGGGGCCACGAATATCGCTGTCGGACAGACGGGAGGGCGGAAGATGCGACTGATCGAAGCGGATGAACGTCAGGCTTTCCTGGCGACCTTGCAGCGCAAGGGACTGGCAGAAGGTGAATTCGAACTGCTGGAAACGGATACGACTGACCCCAAGGGCGACGAGAACGTCGGCCTGCAGGGATATGTCACCGTAACCAGACTATCAACGCAAATTGCGAGGGAATACCCCATCGGCTTCGAAACCGGTTGGGTGCAGCATTTCAGTCAGGATCTCGAAGCTGGCGTCTTCGATAAGCCGGAATGAGATCCCGCTGTTGCGGCGAACTTTCCGGGCGGGGCAAGCAGGTATGCCGAAGTGGGAGCGGGATCAACGGCGGGGGGAGGAGTGATGTGGCCTTGTCGATCCGGAGCGATGCGGGCGTCGAGTTCGAGCGTCCAAAACTGTGGCCGATAGCTCCGATGGGCGGTGATTCCGCAAAGTCGACATTGGTGAGCGATTGGCAACCGTGTACGGCTGAGCCGTCCAAGCCGATTTCCCGAATGTCTGCTCAACGCCTGTGAGTGGACGACTGCGAGTTGGAGCGTTGAATGTCGCTTCAGGGTCGGGAGCACGAACGGCAGCTTTCACGATGCAATGGCCGCTCGCCAAGCCGACTTATCTGCCACGCGCGCTCTGGCGGACCACGCAGGGATCTACCGAAGATTCGTTTGAAAAAAAGTAAGCGCCATTTCGTCAAACTGCTCGTGAAAGGTTGTGCGATCGAAGCCGTTCGCATCGACGCAGAGCCCCGGCTCATTGCTCTTCATTGCCGCAGGACATGGAGCAAGAAAGGCAAAATGCGCCGCGTCGGAAACAATGTGATATTCAGGCTTGCGAGGAAGGGTCCTGGCGAGTGCGTCAGCGTTGCGCGGCAGCACGCCGGCGCCACCGAACTGGGAAGCCCAAAGCTGAACTGGCGCTTGCACGTTCTTCAGGCTCTCCGCGGTTGGAAATGCATTGAACGGGTCCGCCAGCACAAAGGCTTTGATCCGCGCGTCATGAGTCAGGTGATCGGTGGATACCTCTCCACTTCGGACCTGTTTGCAAATCGGCGCTCTCGGGTCCGGGCACGTAATATCGGCGTGCGGGAAATCCGGGTTACCGCCGGCCAACACCAGGCCCGTGTAGCCGCCGCGCGAAAAGCCAAAAAAGCCTATGCGTTGCGGGTCGATTCTGGCTGCGTCGGGGGCGGCGCTCAACATGTAATCGATAAGACGCTTGATGTCGGTCGGTCGCTCGACGAACACAGACATATCGTCGGCGCGAGTCATGTCAGAGAACGTATCGCCTGGATGATTGATTGCAGCCACGACAAAGCCGGCGTCGGCAAGCGTCTCGGCAAGGTCTCGGTGGCCAAGGTACGATCCGCCATAACCGTGTGAAATGACAATGAGAGGAAGCTTTTCGCCAGCGGTCGGACAGTCGCGCCGCCCCTTCAGGACATATGGCCCGATCGGCACCTCCTGGGCAGGTTCTGAACACGGTGTCCACACTATCGCTTTTAACGCCGGACCGCCGGCATCAGCCAGAATCTGCGCGAACTTTATTCCCGCAGCGTTTGCAATTGACGCAGACAGGCACAACAGAACGGCCGATATGAACGTTTTCATGTAGTTTTGAGAGACAGGTTGTTTGCCTTCAATACCCTGATTGGCCGCATCACTGCGAAACTGCTCACAGGCTGAATTCGACCACGTCCTGATTTTATGCTCTTGCGCGAAGGGCGGGATATTCGGATGATGCGGTCGCTCAGATGTCCGACTTCCCGCGCAGGCGAATGGCGTCTGATGGCCGGATCCTGCCTCATGCAACCGGCATGCACAGTCTTAACCTCGCAAGGCCGCGATCCGCAGCACGCGACCCACTACCGCCGTTCGAGCCCTCGCCACTTCGACGGCAGCTTACTGGAGCCAGCGGTCATCTCAGTGCCATCGTGTCGACCGGTAGTCACTCGGCTGCCGTGGAGCGTTTCCAATTCATTGAGGTGGCGCTGGCACCAGTCCGTACCCGGACATGGCCGCTCACACATTCGTCGCGCCGTAGTCCTGTAGTCCAGTTATGGATTTTTGATGGTTTTGAGCCGCTATCTGTCGAGCAGATTCGCCTCGATTGCGCACAGAGCGGTTCAGCACGAAGACTCCCAGTGTGACAACCGCGATGATGACCGCGGCCAGCGCGTTCATCTCAGGATTCATGCCCAATCGCACTCTAGAGAAAACGACCAGAGGTAATGTGGTTGACCCGGGTCCAGAAAGGAACGCGCTCAGGATAAGGTCGTCGACCGATATCGTAAATGAGAGAAGCCATCCGGATCCGACTGCCTGAGAAATAAGCGGAAGGGTGATGTAGAAGAAAACACGAAGCGGCCCGGCGCCAAGATCAAGCGCGGCTTCCTCGGTTGCCTTGTCCAGCTCCTTTACGCGGGACTGTACGACGATCGCGACGTAAGACACGCAAAGAACGGTATGGCCTATGGCCATCGTGAGCCAACCCCTTCCCCGCGGCCAGCCGAACACTTGCTCCATTGCAACGAAAAGCAGCAGCAACGAAATTCCGGTGATAACCTCGGGAATGACGAGCGGCGCGTTGATCATCAATGAGAACAGTGTTCGCCCCTGAAATCGATTGAACCGCGCGAGGATGAAACCCGCCCACGTCCCGACGAACGTGGAAGCGCACGCAGTCAGAAGCGCGATTTTTAGCGAAAGCGTGGCGGCATTGATCAACTCGTCGTCACTCGCCAGCGCGGTGTACCACCGAAACGAAAAATGCGACCACACGCTGACGAGCCTTGAGTCATTGAATGAGTAAAAAACGACGCTTGCTATGGGTAGATACAGGAACAGGAATCCCAAGGCGAGAACTGCGGTACTGGCTTTGTCCGTTGCGTTTCTCATCTCACACACCTTGCTCTCGATTTTGATAGTGTTGAAATGCAGCGATCGGGCCCAATAGCAAGCCAACCATCGCCACGGTGACTGCAGATGCCATCGGCCAGTCAGTATTGTTAAAGAACTCGTCCCACATAAGCCGCCCAATCATTAGCGTGCTGGAACCGCCCAACAGTTCAGGGATCACGTATTCGCCGACCGAAGGGATAAAGACAAGCAAGCTACCTGCGATGATGCCGTTTCGGGACAGCGGTACCGTCACACGAAAGAATGCCTCAACAGGTCCCGCTCCGAGGTCGTAAGCCGCCTCTAGCAGATTCAGATCCATCTTCGCAAGATGCGCGCAGAGCGGCATGACCATGAAGGGCAGGTAGGAGTAGACCATCCCGATATAAACACCGATATCGGTATGGTAGAGGCGTATCGGGGAAGCTATCAATCCAATTGCCATCAGCGCGCGATTGAGCAACCCATCGTCCTTGAGAATCCCAATCCATGCATAAACGCGAATCAAAAACGACGTCCAGAACGGAAGCATCACGCCGAGCATCAGAAGATTTCGCCTTTTCGGCGCCGAACGGGATATGCAATAGGCGAACGGATACCCAATGACAAGACATAGGACCGTTGAGATTGCTGCTATCTTCAGGGAACTGATGTAGGTCGAAATATAGAGGTGGTCCGCCAGAATGGAGCCGTAGTGTTGCAGATTGATAGCAATACGGACTACGGAATCCGCGACTGAGAGGACTTCAGAATAGGGTGGACTCCGAAGGGCCATTTCGGAGAAACTGATCTTTAGTACGAGAAAAAATGGAATCGCAAGAAAGAGTGCTAGCCACGTAGAGGGGACGGCGATAGCGACTGTGCGACCACGGGGGGACGCTGCCCTGAAACACGTCAAAGCGACGCGTAAAGCGGCCAGCAGATCAAGGGCGATGGATCGGGTCTTTGAGGTTGTCATGATGTCAGTACCACCGCATCCGATGCATTCCACGAGGCGAAGACATGATCCCCGCATTCAGGAGAGTTTTCGTCCGAGGCACTTGCCGCGGGAACGTTCGCCAACATGATCATTCCAGTCGGGAGTCGAAGGTGGTACACGGAATGGGCTCCCATGTAGGCAACGTCGACCACGACAGCGCCGGACCAGTTAGCGCTTTGCGTTGGCTTGTGGAGCGAAACGTGAACACGCTCTGGTCGAACCGAAACGGCGACCGACATTCCTACGGGGCCAGTAATGCCATGGTTGATATACATGAGCAATTCGAGCTGTCCTGTCTGGATAAAAACGTGATCCGCCTCCTCCCGCACAGTGAAGCCCGTAAAGATATTGGTGGTGCCGACAAAGCCGGCGGTAAAGCGACAGTTCGGAAACTGATAAACCTCTCGGGGCGTTCCGACTTGAACGATGGCGCCGGCGCTCATCACCGCGAGACGATCCGCCATGGTCATCGCCTCCTCCTGATCGTGCGTCACCATGATGCAGGTGACCCCAACTTTCTCGATGATGTTCGCGAGTTCCAGTTGCGTCTTCTGACGGATCTGCCTGTCTAGCGCCGACATGGGTTCATCCAGAAGGAGAAGCTTGGGCTGCTTTGCCAGAGATCGAGCGAGCGCGACGCGCTGCTGCTGCCCACCCGATAGCTGACTGGGCTTTCTACCGGAGAACGATGTCATCTGGACTAGCTCCAGCGTGGCCATCACGCGCTCCCTGCGCTCGACACGGCTTAGATGCTCCCACTTCAAACCGAAAGCCACATTCTCAGCAACGGTCATGTGGGGAAAGAGAGCGTATGACTGGAACATCATGTTCACCGGCCTGCGGTACGGAGGCAGTGCAGTCACGTCCGTTCCGTCAACCCATATGCGCCCGGCGGTGGGCGTCTCGAAGCCGGCAAGCATCCGAAGCAGTGTGGATTTTCCGCATCCGGAACTACCCAACAGAGCAAACAACTCTCCTTTGCCCACGGACAAATCGACGTTCTGTACGGCAGTCGATTCACCAAATTTTTTCACGACGTTCTCAACGTGAACGAACTGGGAGTGACGTAGAGCAGGATGGGCGTCGCTGGTCCGCCGGTCGAGTGAAGGCGGTGCATCGGTAAGATTCATGATGTGGTTAGCTAAATGAAGGCAGATTCGGGGACAAGACCAGGTGTTGAAGACGTGCGTGTTGACGCGCATGGATCGCGCGTCACCCGTTGCTTAAAACGTGTAGACGAGGGTCGTGCCAATGACGTCGTTGCTCTTACGCCAGGTGCCGTCCGCTCGTTGGAATACATTGCGGTTGGACCAATCATGTCTGTACTCGACCTTGACTGTGTAATTCACGGCCGGGTAGAACAGGAGATCCAACGCAATATCCTGATGGGTTGCGCCTTTACAACTTTGCCCATTGTTGCTGGACGACGCGAGGCACGAGGGATCGATACCAAATCCATTGAGACCGTCTGTGCCGGGTGATGCGGATCCGCTCAGGGAGGACCCGCCCACATAGATGTTGCCGCCTCCACCGCCGTTTCTGGTGTCGTTCAGGTAGTCCCAACGCGCGGCGAGTCCCATCAAGCCAATGGTGGGCAGCCGCCATTTTTGGGTGTACAGGAGTGAGAATCCCCACCATGTCGCATCGCCACCGTTCCACGCGGCATGTTTCTGGTTGCCGAGGTCGAGCTCAGCGTTAAAGGTGGAATCGGCAATCGCATAAGACGCGTCGAAGTCCGTAAACATGTAGGTTGAAAACGCCGAACTGCTCGTACAGTTGTATCCGAATCCTCCTGACGTGCAATCTCCGGCCGCGTTGCCGGCGTAAATCGCCTGACGGCCGATTGCGCCGGACCAACCCCAATCCCAGGCGCCTTTTGATCGGTCAATTCGCCAGTTGATCATCGGCGTCACGTTGGTGTGCAAACGCCCGCTCGAGTCCGATGCCACTGTTGCGTGAGTTTGATTCTGCTCGTTGCCCAGAATGACCTTCCACGTGTACTCGCCCTTTGAGCCGTTGTAGCCGATGCCGACAAAGTATCCGGGGATGCTGAAATCGTATAAGAGGTTGTGCGTCAGCGTCGGCACCAGGGTGGACTGCTGAGACTCATATCCAGCAAGGCTTGGCATCAACCCCGCTACAAACTGATTGGCATCGTCGTGCGGGATGGTTATAAACGCCGTGTTGAAAATGTTATTGCCCTTCGCGCCGTCAAGCGTTGTGTTTCCCGCTCCACGGTTCGGCTGAATCTGGATTTCCGCCGACGGAGCGAGCGGTCCAACACCGAACGTCTTCTTGATATCAAGGTAGACATCTCCCATGTTACCGTTGTAGTAGGTGTAGGGGCTGTTGTGGTCGAGAAAGGAGAATCCGCCGCTACGGGCGTTCCGGTTGTAGAGATATACCGGATCGAGATAGCCCGTTATCGAAAGTCCGGCAATGGGGCCTTCACTGGCCGCCGTGCTCAGGGTCTCGACTTGCAGGTCCTGCTTGGCCACCTGTTGCTTCAGCGAGGCGAACTCAGCAGGCGATACGGCTGGCTCCGAACTTTGAGGCCTTGACGATGCGGCACTGGCTGCCGATTTCTCGAGGTTTTCCACTTTTTGCTGGAGTACATGAAGTTCAGCTTTTAGTTCGTCAACGCTCGCATCCGCATGCGAGATGCCGGGCAAACCCGCGATCAACAATGTCCCAATGATTTTCTTCACTTTTCGTCTCCTTAATTTCTTTTTTTAGTAATCCGAAATTAATCGGATTCTTTTATGTTGTTTGCCTGTGCCTCACCTACCGATAGGGAGATGCCCTATCGGTTTGCCTTAAGCTCCAGGAAATCTCGATTGATCTGACGCATGAGGGAAATAGGCAACGGCTTTTCCATGACCACCCTCTTCATGTCCTTGGGCAGAGGAAAGATCGCGGTGTCGTTCGCGATCTCCGGGTTGATCAGCGGACGAGCGGCACTCACCGCAGTTGGGTACTTGAGCTCGTTGGTTTGTGCCGCCGCAACGTCCGGGCGGAGCATGAAATCGATGAATTTCGTTGCATTTTCCTTGTGGGTCGATTCCGCAGGGATAGCAAACATATCGAGCCAGAGAGGCGCGCCCTCTTTCGGAATGACAAAGGTCAATTCGAATTTTCGACCTGCGGCCTTTGCCTGCAACTTGGCCGTTTGCGCGTCGCCCGAATAGGCTACCGCGGCGCAGATGTCGCCCCCGGCCAGATCGTCAATGTAACTGTTCGAACTGAATTGGGTGACGAACGGTCGAATCGCTTTGAGCTTCTCGAGTGCAACCCGAAAATCTTTGGGGTCCGTTGAGTCGGGATTGAGCTTGGCACCGAAAAGGGCATCCTGGAAGGACTCCCCGCCGTTGTCCTGCAGCGAGAGGCCGCAAGATTTCAGCTTCGCTGCCCACTTGGGATCCAAAATCATGTCCCAGCTGTCCAACGGCGCATCGGCGCCTGCCCGCTTCTTTACCTCGGTGAGGTTATAGGCGATACCGGTAATCCCCCATATGTAGGGAATGCCATATTCCCCCTTCGGGTCGTTCGCCTTCGTCAACTCGACGATCTGCGGATCGAGATTCTTTAGATTGGAAAGCTTCGAAAGATCGATCTTCGCGAAGATCCCCGCGTCTTTCTCCTTGGCGAAGTAATTGTTACTTGGCACCACAATGTCGTAGTCCGAGCGGCCGGCGAGCAACTTGGTCATCAGCGTATCGTCCGAGTCGTAGACGTCGTAGGTGACCTTGATACCCGTTTCCTTTTCGAACTTCTCGATGGTGCCCGGTGCAATGTTTTGGGAGAAGTTGTAGACGTGGAGCGTTTTTCCGTCGTCGGCTCTTGCGAGCCCGCAGAACGCCACTACCGCAGACGCACATGCGATCGCAATTCTGATCGCTTTGAAATGAGGTTTGGGTGACATGGTGGTTGATACGCCTATGAATGTTGGAAATATCTTACGCGCGAGAGATGAGACGACCGGCGACCTTGAACCGAATCCGCGTTGCGTTGCCGGGGAGATAGGAGAGCGGCACATCCTCCTGTTCGAGCACTTCGACCGTTGACGGGTCAGCTCCCGCAAGGACCGCGGACTGAATCGCCTCGTCGCGCAACGACGCCAACGTCTGTTCCCGAACGTCGTCACGCATCGCTACGATGCGGTCAACCTCGCCGCTGACATCTCCGATCGCTACGCCGATCGCATTGGCCGCGCCAAAGTTTGCCGGCCTGATGACTTCGTCGGTTCCATCGATGCGGTCCGGAAACAAAGCGCTTCCGCCTCCGACCAGGATGACAGGCAGCGGGGCCGCACTGGTCTTGATCCGGTCGACTCCCGTGGCGAGTCGCTTCAACACGCTCTCGAACGCTGCGCGGCAGAACGACGTCGGGACATCGGGGAAGCGATTTCCTATGCTAAGCCCGACCCCCAGAACCGACGAGACGTCAGTGAGCGTCAGGGTCTTTCCGCCGAATACCATCGCCTCGCTCGTCAGCCGATAGCCAACGCTTTGGGGACCAATGACCGGTTCGCCTTTCGAGTCCGCCGTGATAACGGTGCCTCCTCCTACTGCGAGGGAGATGATGTCGGGCATTCTGAAATTCGTCCGCACCCCGCCAATATCGACCGCAAGCGCGGATTGACGTGGAAAGCCTTTGGATAGCATTCCAATATCTGCAGTCGTTCCGCCGACATCAACGACAATCGCGTCTTTTCGGCCTGACAGAAAGGCTGCGCCTTTCAAGGAATTGGTCGGTCCGCATCCGATAGTGAGAACCGGAAATGCGCGGGCTGCTTCCGCTGACATCAACGTGCCGTCGTTCTGCCCGATCATGGCGCGCACGTGGTCGAGTCCGGTCGCCTTCAGTGCATTAGCGAACCCGGAAATGACATCGCCGATCACATCGCCCAGCGCAGCGTTCAGGATCGATGCGTTTTCCCGTGGCAGAAACCCCAAGGAGCCAATTCGATGCGACAACGTGATGGGGATCGGACCCAGCTCATCGAGGATCCACTGCTCAACAAGGCACTCCTGCTCGCTATTGATATTCGAGAACACGCCGCAGACAGCAACGGCGTCGATACGCCCTCGCCAGTCGCGGACAGCTGCGCGAATCTCATCTTCAACTAACCTGGTCAGGATGCGACCGTCGTACTCGTACCCGCCGCCCACGATTTTCCACTTCAGTGTGACCGCCGCGGCGAGGTCCGCGGGCCAGTTAGCCAACGGAGGAACAGACGCCGAGGCGGGGCCGGCCAGCCGCAGCAAGCCGACTCGCAGAAGACGTTTGCGCTCCACGATGGCGTTGGTGCAATGCGTCGTACCCAGCATCGCCAACCCGATATCGCGCGCGGCTATGCCGGTCTCTGACAGGAGATGGTCAATCGCAGCGCGAACGCCGCCGAACACGTCATCGGTTGTTGGCACCTTTGCAGTAGCTATACATGTCAGGCTTTCGTTGAGAATCGCGGCATCCGTGTTTGTGCCGCCGACATCAATACCAATTCGATAGGTGCTCATGCCAACCTCCTGGCGATCGACTCGACGGGTTCGTAGTCGACGCTGTAGCCAAAGTAGCGGGGCCCCGTCGTTTGAATTCCTAACTTCGAGCGCCACTGGGCGTCGCAAGGACAGGCGAGAAGGACAACGCGCATTCCATACGCAAGCGTTTCAGTGGAGATCGCGCGCGCGGTTTCCCGGTCGACGAGAATAATCAGATCGGGTGTCGTGGCAAGAACATTGACCTCGTCCTGTGCGACCAGAAATTCATTCTGGAAATTCACGGTCACGCGGCGACCGCTGTCCCGCTCCGCGCCTTCTATCACCATCGAGCCTCGCGTGAACCCGCCACTCGTGTGGCGCTTCAGATCAACGATCTTGCCTTCGATCAGAAGATATCCGTTCAGAGCGGTAACCAGTTCAGAGACGACGGTATCGGCCGTTCGTTTGCTTGTCCCGGAGATCAGCGCGCCGATTTTTTCCGCCTGGGTTACCGTTCCTGGTATCGCACAGCGGCGTACTTCGTCGCCGTCAAGCGGGAAGTCGCACACCGTCGCGCTCGCGCCCATCGCGTCAACCAGCGGACGGCAGATTCGCTCACCCCACTCTCCGTCGATCGGGTGGACGGTTGCACGATTTCCACGCTCGTCTGCAAACGTAGCGATGCGTGCGCCGAGCCCGTGGAGATGAAAGGAAACCATCTGATACTCGGGAAATGCCCGGCCCATTGCGTCCGCGTCGATGACGGGCAGCTTTCTGCGCGCGGCAAGAATGAGCGGGACCAGTGCATTTCCGCCGCCAATTTCTACCGGCATCGTGGCGAACGCTTGTTTCCCCAACGCGGCCTGCATGTCGTCAAAGACGATGTCCAACTCCCGTCCCGATGGCAGCTTCTCGATAGAGACGGCCGGTGCCCCCATCATTGACGTCGGCAAGATCAACGCGTCGAGCGGTACTTCGTCTACGTTGAGTAGCTCGATCGGACCATTCCGGCGGATTGCTTCCAGAGCCATGAACAGACCGACAGCTGTGTCGCCGCCACCGCCCGTGCCAAGGACCGCCGCGCCGACGGCGATGTTCCTGATTGCCTCTTCATTGAGAAGTCGCACGTGCACCTCCACTAGTGGATTGACATGCGTCTCCTGGCACATTCGCCAGTTGCTTCGTCCATTCTTCCATTTGCTGAATCGTCTCGGTTCTTGGGTTGCACCACAAAGCCGACGGCGCAGTGCGCCCGGCGTCTCGTTGGTAATAGTCGAGCGCCAAATTCAGACAGTCATTGGACAAGATGCGCAACCGAACGCAGGGTGTTTATCTCGCCGGGATAGTGTGCTGCCGGCGATACGATGGTGGAGGCGACGGCGGTGCAGTGGCTTCGTCAGCCCGCGCTCCGGGACAGCTTCAGGGCGAAATGCAAAGCAAATTGCGCCCCGTCCCGGGTGGGCAAACCGCCCATGATCTGTTCTATTTTGTCGAGACGGTACTTGAGCGTTTTCGGATGAATGCCTAGCCGATGGGCGGCCAATTTATGAGACTGTCCCGAATCGAAAAAGGTCTCAAGCGTCAGGACAAGATCGCTTCGTTGCAGCCGGTCGTGCGATGCGAGTCTTCCGACAACGTTCTCGACCCACCTTTGCGCGGCCGGTTGCAAACCGATCTGCCGAAACAGGATGTCGAGTGCTACGTCACCATACGCCACGGGGCCATTAACCAGTTCCGGACTATCGAGTGCCAACACAGCCTGGGCATCCTGCACGCTCTGGTGTAGCAGCGCGGCGGATTCGACCGGCGCGCCGGACGCGATGCGCCATACCGCAATCCCGTTGCCGATCAAACGGCTCCATACCTGTTGGAGTTGAGCGTCGACCGCGACTCGAGCGTCCTCGAGCGAGGCGCTGGGGGCGACTGACGGTAGCCAGAGCAGGCGTCCTTCCCACTCGAAGACGAGGGGTTTTTTTTCCGTCGTATAAATCGCCTGCCAGGCGCCACGCGTTTCTGCATCTCCCGGCGTCCCGCTATCCTGCGAGGGTTGGACACGCTGAAACATCACTGCTACACGCACGGATGAGAGGTCCAGAGATTGCGCTGACGCAAATAAGCGAGCAGTTTCAAAGTCACCCGCTAAAAGATGTCCCATCCAGGTTCTGAAAGGCTCGGCGTACGTCTCGTCTGCAACCCGAAGCTTGGCGAGTTCCAGCGTCAGAAGCGCCGCACCCTGATCCAGCATCGCGGCCTCCAGCGCAGACGGAGGAACCGCGTCAGGCGAATTCACAATCAGATATCCCTCACTCGGGATACCGGCCCGCCGGCCCAGGGCCGTGATCCAGGCAGATCTTCTGACGACGGTCTTGCCCGGCGCGACATACTGCGGCAAATGGGCGATGACGTCGGCAGCGGCCCAGTCGTCGGAAGACGCATAGAGAACGCCTCGATCGTCAACTACCGCCACCGACTTTTGAAAATGACCTGCGAGCAAAGAAACGAGAGAACTCAACCCGCCGCCATTCAGCATTTCCTTCAGGAGCTCTTGCTGAACGAGGTTTGCTTCGCGGACAAGATAGCCGTCTTCGCCCTGAACGGCACAAATGAGAGGGGTAAGAATATCCGCGTAGTCCACACTCAACGGCAGTTCGAAAAGCGGCAGGGAAAGCTCGTCCGCAGCACGCAAAACTGCCGGTAGCAAAGGCGCCACGAGCCCAACCTGGAAGACGACCGCAACGCAGCCACCTCGGCGCAATTGTCGGATTAATTCAACCTGTCGATTGGTATCGTTTCCTGCAAAGTTGAAAGTCGTCAGGAACAGGTGGTTTCGAAATTCCCAACGGTCGTCGTTCTCGGTAACGGCCTCGAGTACGTTAACGTGACTCACAATGTTCGAGAGCCCCTTCTTGCCGGCAAGAAGACGTCCTTGTCGCATCCCCCCGATCCTGGATGCCTGTTCAACTGTTAATCCCACCCTTGTCTCCCCCTGCTTCGGCACAACTTAACCGATCATCCCGACGCCGATCGTCGGTCATCGGGAGCGTTAGGCGCCAAATCATACCCGGTCGATATCTCAGTGGGTGTGGCGTCGCTGCATCGCACGGCGTACCTGGCTGGTATCAGGCGCGCAGGTTTGTAGTGATTCCATTCGTTCGGACAGTTGTTCCGGGAATTAAAGTGGAGCTTGCCGGACGTTACGCTGCCGTTTTGATCGCAGGCAGCATCGCGAAGGATGTTGGTCAAGGAACCGTCCGGCTGGCGACGTTTCGCCAACCGGCGCGAGGTCGCCTCAAACCAAACTAGCCACTGGTGCGCAATCCACGAGATCGACTGATTTGAAGCGTGACGCCTACGGGGGGTCACGAATTAAGCGCCGCCGCGTGAAACGCGAGGTGACCTCCGATGAAGCTGGCGATGAAGTAATAGCTGTGGTCGTAGCCGGGACGCAGATTAAGCGTCAGCGGATGGCCTGCGGCTTCGCATGCGTCGCGAAGCAGATGCGGCCTGAGTTGAGTTTCCAGGAACTCGTCGGCTTCGCCTTGCTCGATCAGGAGCGGCAGCTTCTCCGTCGTTGATCGCACCAGTGCGGTCGCGTCGTACTGCTGCCACGTCTCACGGTCGGGGCCGAGATAGGCGCCAAAGACTTTTTCGCCCCATGGCACCAAAGACGGCGCCACGATCGGCGAAAATGCCGATACGCTGCGATAGCGATCTGGATTCCTCAATGCCACGACGAGCGCTCCATGCCCACCCATCGAGTGGCCGCTGATCGATCGCGCTCCCGAAGCGGGAAAATTCGCCTCGATCAGAGCAGGCAATTCGCTGACGATATAGTCATACATCTGATAATGCGCAGCCCATGGCTGCTGCGTCGCATTGACATAGAAGCCTGCGCCTTTCCCGAGGTCGTAACCGGGATCGTCGGTTACGTCGTCGCCACGTGGACTTGTGTCCGGGGCAACGACGATGACGCCATGCTGTGCGGCATAGCGTTGTGCACCGGCTTTGTTGATGAAATTCTGTTCCGTGGAAGTAAGGCCCGAAAGCCAGTACAGTACGGGCAACTTTTTTCCCTGCGCTCGCGGGGGCAGGAATACAGCGAACCTCATCGTGCAACCGAGGGTCTTGGATTCGTGGCGGTATACGTCCTGCCAGCCGGCGAAACAGGCGCGGTGTTCGATCCGTTCCATTATGGCTTCCGTGAGAGGGCGGTCCGTCGCAAGCGGCTCGCCCGAATGCTTTCTATTTCAGAATACCGTTGCGCTTCGCGATATGGGTTGCTATCGCGTCCATCAGCGGCGGATTGAGGGAGTCGTATGGCGTCAGGCCGAGCTCGCTGAGCCGGGCGCGAATACCGTCCATCTGCTCCGGCCTCGCGCTACCGCCCTCGATGGTGGAAGATACGAAGGCTGCGAAGCGCGGCTCTTCCCAGCCGGTGTCATCCGAGAGTTCGACGTGAATGAAATCGAGCCCATAGAACGGATGGCCACGGTTTTCGATTCGCCCAAGCATGTGCGTGCCGCATTCCTTGCACGCGTGGCGCTGGATCGCTGCGGTTGGATCGACCATCTGCAGTTTTTCAGAATGCTGGGTGACTTCAACTTTCTCCCGCGGCACCACGCCGATCACAGCGAAAATGGCGCCCGCCGGCTTCCAGCATTTCGTGCAACCACATGCGTGATTATGAGCGACGTTGCTCTGCACACTCACTTCGACCGGATCGTTCTTGCATCGGCAGCGGAGCGTACCGCCACCGAATGTGGGATTGCCCTTTTTGACGCCAGGGTCCACCAACGGGTGAATAGCTACGGAACTCATCTTAATCCTCCTAAGGTTTGAAGAAATTCAGCGCAATGACACCGCGCAGTGAACGACACACGGTTGACACCTAATAGTTGATCACCGTGCGGATCGACTTTCCGTCGTGCATCAGGTCGAACGCTTCGTTGATCCGGTCAAGCGGCAACGTGTGCGTGACGAACGGGGCGAGCTGGATGTCGCCGCGCATTGCGTCTTCGACCATGCCCGGCAGCTGCGAGCGGCCCTTGACCCCGCCAAACGCCGTGCCTTTCCAACTGCGTCCCGTCACCAGCTGGAAAGGGCGCGTGGAGATTTCCTGGCCCGCGCCAGCCACGCCAATGATGATCGACTGCCCCCAACCGCGGTGAGCGCACTCAAGCGCCGCGCGCATCACGCTTACGTTGCCGATACATTCGAACGAATGGTCAACGCCCCAGCCGGTCATCTCGACGATCACCTGCTGGATCGGTTCTTCATGGTCTTTCGGGTTGACACAGTCGGTTGCGCCGAACAGTTCCGCGAGCGGGAACTTCGACGGATTCGTGTCGACGGCGAAGATCCGGCCGGCCTTTGCCTGGCGCGCGCCCTGGATGACGGCGAGCCCAATGCCACCGAGTCCAAAAACCGCGACGCTGTCGCCGGGTTGCACCTTGGCGGTGTTATGCACCGCACCGATGCCGGTTGTGACACCGCAACCCAACAGGCAGATCTGCTCGTGACTGGCTGCCGGATTGACTTTTGCGAGCGAGACCTCGGCCACTACCGTGTACTCACTGAACGTCGAGCAACCCATGTAGTGATAGATCGGCTGGCCGTTATACGAGAATCGCGACGTGCCGTCGGGCATGACACCTTTGCCTTGTGTGGCGCGCACCGCGACGCACAGATTGGTCTTGCCGGACCTGCAGAAGAGACATTCTCCGCACTCGGCTGTGTAGAGTGGTATCACGTGATCCCCAGCCATCACCGACGTTACGCCTTCGCCGACTTCGACGACGACGCCCGCACCTTCATGACCGAGCACGCAGGGGAAGAGGCCTTCAGGATCGTCGCCCGAAAGTGTGAAGGCGTCGGTGTGGCAGACGCCCGTATGCGTGATCTTGACCAATACTTCGCCTTTCCTCGGTGGCGCAACATCGATCTCGACAATGTCGAGCGGTTTTCCAGGGCCAAATGCAACAGCAGCACGTGATTTCATAGACGTTTTCTCAAATGACAGGAACAGGGCGGATGCGAAACTAGCGGCATTTGTGACCGGCATCGGCTATCGGAGACAGGTGCGCGTTATAGCGGCAGCGCACGGATGTACGCGGGCACCGCCGTCCATTGCAATGTGTGATTCAGCTCGCTCATGCGCTCACCTGTCCTTCCCCCGAACGCCACAGCACGGGAAACAGCGGGTGCGCCATCGGTGCGTCTTCTGCGAGCGTTTCCCGCAGCCCGGGAAAATCGGGCGACGTGCGCCAGGGGCGCGGCTTGTGCCGGATGTCGTCGCCGATCAAGCGCAGCGAGAATGCGCGCCGACGGCGGTCACCTCCTACTCCGCCCGATGCATGCAGCGTCAGCATGTGAAAGCACACCATGTCGCCCGGTTCGAGTGCCCAGCCAACAATCGGGTACGCACCGCGGTCACCCTCGATATCGGGCAAGTCGCAGAGGCTGCCTTCCGGAAACCACCGCGCCTCGTTCTCCATAAACGTACGTGGCATCAGCCAGGGGCCGCGATGGGAACCAGCGACGAATTCGAGCGTCGATTCGCGCGCGACCGGATCCACGGGAATCCACATACTGACGTTCAGCTCGCCGGCAATGTTGTAGTAAGGCTGGTCCTGATGCCACGGCGTGCGCTGGCGGGTATTCGGTTCTTTCACGAGAACATGGTCGTGATAGAGGCGCACCGTGTCGCCGCCGATCAGTGCGCCCGCCACGCTTGGCGCCGGCGACTCCATGATGAAACGCCGGTAGCCCGCATTGTCCTGCCAGTTGCAGAAGTCCTCGAAGAACCAGCCCGGATCGTCCTGGCGGCTTGCCACTCTTGCACGCGGACTGGGCGCAGCGATGTTGTGGTCGATCGCGTCGCGCAGAAGCGCGACTTCGTCGTCCGAGAAGATGTTGCGGATGCACACCGCCCCGTTGACGCGAAATGTCTTTACAAGATCGGCGGTCACGGCTCGTGCGACCCGTTGTTCAATCGTTTCCGTCATCTGCGTTGTCCCTTGTGTTGTCTGTCAAAGATTTACCGTCGCAGCGCGCTCAGCGTTCGACGGCACGGATGAAGTCCGCGATACGGCTATTGCCTGCCGCGCTGTGCCGGATTACTTTCCGGACACGAGACGCCCTGCGACCTTGCAGTGGATGCGTGTCGCGTTGCCGGGCAGATATGAAAGAGGCACATCCTCGTGTTCGAGCACTTCGACCGTGGACGGAGCAGCACCCGACCGGACCGCTGACTCATTTAGAAGTCGCATGCGCCCCCCAATTTGTGGATCGGCATGCTTTTCCCGGCACGCTGGCCGGGTGGTTCGTCCATTGTTCCATCTGCTGACTCGTCTCGCTTTTCTGGTTGCCCACAAAGCCGACGGCGCACGGCGCCCGGCGTCTCGGCATGAATAGTCGAGCGTCAAATTCAGATCGTCATTGGACAAGATGCGCAATCGATCGCCGGCCGTTTATCTCACCGGGATAGCGACTGCTGAGGGGCAGCGTGCAGCCGCCCCGTTATCTCGAGCTGCGGGACAGCTTCAGTGCGAAATGCAACGCGAAGCAAGCACCATCGCGGGTCGGCAGGCCGCCCATGATTTGTTCAATCTTGTCGAGGCGGTACTTGAGCGTCTTGGGGTGAATACCGAGCCGGTGCGCGGCCAATTTGTGGGACTGGCCGGAATCGAAGAAGGTCTCGAGGGTCAGCACGAGCTCGCTTCGTTGCAGCACATCATGCGATGCGAGTTTTCCGACAACGTCGTCAACCCACCGTTGCGCGGCCGGCTGTGCGGCAATCTGCCGGAACAGAATGTCGAGCGTGACATCCCCATACGCGATGGGGCCATTAGCCAGTTCCGGGGGGGCGAGCACCAGCACCGCCTCTGCATCCCGTACACTCTGGTATATCTGCGCGGCGGGTTCGACCGGCGCGCCGGACGCGACGTGCCATACCGACGTACCGTTGTCGACCAGGCCGCTCCAGATTTGCCTGAGCTTACAGTCGACTGCCGTCCGGGCTTGCTCGATCGACACCCCGGACGCGACCGAAGGCAGCCAGAGCAGACGTCCGTTCCACTCGAAGACGCGAGGCTTCTGCTCGACCGAATAGATCGCCTGCCAGATGCGGCGTGTTTCCGCATCCCCCTGCGTCCAGATGCCCTGCAATTCCTCGGCATGCTGAAACAACACCGCCACGCGCACGGTCGACAGGTCGAGGGACTCCGCCGCGGCGAGACTGCGTGCCGCTTCGGCATCCCCTGCTGACAGATGCCCCATCCAGGTTCTGAACGGCTCGACGTATGTCTCGTCCGCCACCCGAAGTTTGGCCAGCTCCAGCGTCAAGAGCGCCGCGCTCTGATCCAGCAACGCGGCCTCCGACGGGGACGGCGGAACGGCGTCTGGCGAGTTCACGATCAGGTATCCGTCGATCGGAACGTCAGCGCGCCGGCCGAGCACGGTAATCCAGGCCAATTGTCTGACGACGGTCTTTCCGGGCGCGGCATATTGAGGCAACTGGGCGACGACGTCGGCGACCATCCAGTTGTCGGAGGACGCATATAACACACCCCGATCGTCGACTACGGCGACCGATCGCCCGAAATGCTCCGCAAGCAATGACACCAGCGCACCCAAGCCGCCGCCGTTCATCATTTCGTTCAGCAGTTTTTGCTGGACGACGTTTGCCTCGCTGACGAAATACGCGTCCTCACCCTGGACCGCGCAAATGAGGGGCGTCAGGATATCCGCGTAATCCACGTTCAAAGGCAGCTCGAAGAGCGGCAGAAGAAGTTCGTCCGCCGCACGCAGGACGGCGGGTTGCAAAGGCGCGACGAGCCCGACCTGGAAAACGATCGCGACGCACCCGTCCCGCCTCAATTGTCTGATCGCTCTGACTTGCCGGTCCGTGTCGTTTCCCGCGAAATGGAACGTGGTCAGAAACAGGTGATTCCGAAGGTCCCATTTGTCCTCGGTCCCTGTCACGGCCTCGAGCACGTTGACGTGACTCACGATGCTCGAAAGCCCCTCCCTGCCGGCAAGAAGGCGCGCTTGCCGCATCCCTCCGATGCCGGCCGCCCGCTCAACGGTCATTACCACTCTTGTGTCCCCTTGCATCGTCACGACCGAGCCGATCACCCCAACGCTGATCGCCAGTCTTCGGCAACATGAAGCGTCAAATGATACCCGGAAATAAGCAACGCGACGGTTCGTTCAGCTCCAGCAGTACCTATTCACGAGAATATTTGCAGGGATATATCGATGCCAAGGGGAAAGTGCAGGATTCCTTAAAGAAGGCGCCGAAAGACAACACGCTGGTGCTGCCTATCGAGTTCGAGACACAGCGCGCGCAGATTTCTTGCACTCTGTGGTGATCTCAACGCGAATCGTGACTTTCATTCCCGCTTGCGTCCAGCGTGACTGCAGAAAACCTAGGCAGTCTCCGACGAAACTCCAAAGTTTTTAACGCTCCCGCCGCATTGTCGCGAGTTCACACAATTATTGTCGCAACGTTGATAGATTTAATACGGTCTACGACTGCGCGGATCTCAATGCCACAGCCCCAGAACCGGACCAAAATAGCTCCTGGCGTTGCGTGTCCGCCGTTGGTGAAAGCCGCCGCTCGAATGACTGTGGAACGTTAATGGTGGACGACCGCGTCTGGCCGGCAAGCGTCCGTTCGCTCGCCGGCGCCAGCTTACACTTCAGTCTGTTCCGCCATTTCAAGCGCGTCGTCCACTTCGATGCCGAGATATCGAACCGTGCTTTCCAATTTGGTATGGCCGAGGAGCAATTGCACCGCCCTGAGATTCTTGGTACGTCGATAGATCAGCGATGCCTTGGTGCGGCGCATGGTGTGCGTTCCATAGGCTGCATCATCAAGTCCAATTGACGCGACCCAACGATGTATGACACGCGCATACTGCCGTGTTGAAATATGTGGCGACTCGTGAATTGGGCTGGGAAAAAGAAAATCCGAACCCGCAAGCTTCGCTGCCTTGATCCAGGCCTCGACGCTTTCGCGGGTTTGCTCGGTGATTTCGAACTGAACCGGCCGTTGCGTTTTCTGCTGTATAACAGTTGCCCGCGGCGAAACATGTTGGCCGTGACATACGTCAAGGACCCGCAGCTTGGTCAGATCGCAAGCTCTCAACTTGCTATCGATTGCCAAGTTAAACATCGCAAGGTCGCGAGGCTGCCTGGATAGCTGGAGCCGGACACGAATCACCCAGATTTCCGGCAGTTTGAGCGGAGGTTTCTGCCCTGTGAGCTCACCCTTGTTCCAGGGCACTCTCGCCGTACGAGTGACTTTAGTGGTTTCCACGATCCGCTCCTTTCACGTGAAGGGAGGATCAGTCTGCGCTAGCTGCCAACGGTCACTACCCGACCCTAAGCGGTCTACCAATTGCCGCAGATCGAGCGGCCGGTTTTCGAACTTCACCGGTCGTGCAGCCTAGGCCAGAACTGAGTGGCGGGCTCGTACCCGGCGCGACGAACACCGTGCTGTTCTGGTGGGCGACGTTGATGGCACGGTTCTCGTCGAGCGGTTCGTGCGCATAGCCGACACGCAGTTCTACATTGGCCAGCTTAAGCGTATCGCCGAATGCCTAGTCGACCGTCCCCCCAACATACGAAGCCCCTTCAGACGGGGGTGTAGATCGAGAGTTTCAGCGACGGGTCGTCGTTCGCCTGAAACGTAGCGTATTCGTAACGTTGAGTGCCACGCTGGGGATGCGCGAGTACCTTCTGCCCGGATGCGCCACCGCGGACATCGTGCGCGCTCCACCACCGCGCAAACTCCGGACTATGCGAACGAAGGCGTTCCACTAGCTCTACGAACGACGAGTCGGCGGCAAACAGATCATGCGTCGTGCGAAAGAGGGCGATCATGCGGCGCGCTTCGTTCACCCAGGCGGATCCGAACAGCCGCCGCGCTTCGGGTTCGATGAACATGAAAATGAGGATGTTGTGGTCCGCCTCCGCCAGGCGAGCGAACCCGAACAGATCCGCAGCCGCCTGGTTCCACTTCAGGATGTCCCACCGCCGGCCGGTCACGTATGCCGGCAGGGGCAGGTTTGAAACGATGCGCGCGATCGCCGGCGGAACGCTCTCCGGCGCAAATGTACCTTGGTCATTGCAGCGGGCGAGCGTCCGCAGATGTGCGGCCTCTGCTTTTCCAAGGCGCAGGGCATGAGCAAGTGCGTCGAGGGTGGCATCGGAGGGACTGACCGTTCGCCCCTGCTCGAGCCGCACATACCAGTCAACGCCAATGCCCGCCAGTTCGGCAACTTCTTCCCGCCGCAGACCCGGCGTGCGACGGCGCCGGCCGCTTCTGAGCACGCCCGCATCCGGGACCAGATTCTCCCGGCGCGAGCGCAGGAAATCACCAAACTCACTCAGTCTCGCTGCTGGCATGTTCGTCTCGCAAGGGGGGTACGCAAGAATCCTAGGATAGTACCAGGCCTTGTTGTCTATTCTGGGCTCGCCAGAATGACGTCGTCAAACCATCTTTGAGGAGGACGACGATGAAAGCTGCAATCCTGCATTCGCTTGACCGACCGCTTGAGATTGCGCAGATACCGAATCCGGAAATCGGGACGGGCGAGGTGATCGTGGATGTCGTCGCCGCGCCGGTGCTGCCATACGCCAACGAAGTGTTCAATGGTCAGCGTCGTTATCCGATCGAGCTGCCCATAGTGCCCGGCTGCGGCGCGATCGGCCGCGTGAGCGCAATCGGCCCTGACGCTACGCATCTGAAGGCTGGCGACTGGGTGTTCTGCGATCCGACTGTGCGCTCGCGCGACGACGCCTTGATTCCCGATATTGCGCTACAGGGCTGGAGTTCACGAGGCGAGGGTGGCCTGCGTCTGCAACGGTACTTTCATGATGGCCCGTTCGCTGAACAGGTGCGTGTGCCGACCGAGAACGCGATTCGAATCGGTGAGATCGATTCGGACGAGGCGGGGCGGTGGTGTGCGCTCAACGTCATGCTCGTGCCCTATGGGGGGCTGCTTTCGGCTGCGCTGCGGGCGGGCGAGACGCTGCTCGTGAGCGGTGCTACCGGCAACTTCGGCAGTGCCTGCGTGGCCGTCGCGCTAGCTATGGGGGCGCGTTGCGTGGTTGCCCCGGGTCGCAATGCACAAGCGCTCGACGATCTGAAACAGCGGTTCGGCGAACGTGTGCGCCCGGTCAAACTTTCAGGCGATGAGCAGGCGGACCGAGAACGGATGCAACAGGCGGCTCCTTGTCCGATCGATTGCGTAATCGATCTGTTGCCGCCCTCGGCACCCACCACGGCCGTGCGTGCCGCTCTGATGGCCGTGCGCCCGTACGGTCGCGTCGTTTTGATGGGTGGCGTGGGAATGCTGGGCGGCGCAGGGCTCGACCTGCCGTATCCATGGATCATGCGCAACGACATCACAATACGCGGCAAATGGATGTATCCGACGGAAGCTGTGACGCTCATGGCGGGTCTGATCCGCTCCGGCTTGCTGGATCCTGGACATTTCGACATCAAGACATTCCCGCTCGTCGATGCCAACGATGCGGTATCCCATGCGGCTGCGAACGGAGGTCCATTCAGAATGACCGTGATACGGCCTTAGCCAGCGATTGCGGCAGGGGTCGGCCTTGCATTGGTAATGGATTCACGCGAGCAAGCGCTGGAACGGCTTGTGGACACCTGCTGGCCGATGAGGTCGGGCTAAGCCCGACCTGTTGCTGTCCGTCGAGAAGACAACATCCAACGGCCGGTTGCACCATTTCGATGAAGGCGCCGTCGTGATGAAGTTGGAATTCGCAATGGCAGCTTTCCGGCGGTTTGTGCGAACGCGTACTTCCGGCCACCAAGAGTCATTCGCCGGCAGCGTCGATTGGACATCAAGGCGACCGCGGCACACCGGCAACCGGCCGTTCGACAGGTGTTGCTGAAAGACTGGGGCCGACAATGCGCGCTTCCATCGGCTCGCACCAGCTGGACAGTATCCCAGGTTCCTCCGAAGGTCGAATACACGCCGAGTAAAATGGGAATTGCGCTCGGACCCTCATCGAGGTGCTCATCGAATGGGCCGAAATGCGGCAGCAAATACTCGGGTGGCCCCCAACCCGGTAACGGTGCAGGTATTTCCGGAAGCCCGGTAGGTCGCTTCGAGCTGATGGTCACGCGACTGCCCCTTCGCGCCGATTCCCCCGTGCTCCGAACTGGATTGACGCGGCCGACGTATGTCAGTCACGATGATCGTCCGGGCTGTCGGGCCGTCTTGTAGTTCACCAGGCTAGTCATTGCGTCGCAGCAGTCGAGATTCCGGGCGAGCAGGAGCGCCGCTGGGGTCGTTCAGGTCGTCGAGCCTTTTCATATCCCGGATCATCTGGAAAAGATCACGCATTGAATCAAGATCAAGCAGTCTCAAAAACGCAAAGGTATCCTGATAAGCTCGCATCCAGGGGCTCATTGCGGAAGCCACAGCTTTTCGTCCCTCGGTCGTCACGGCGAGCTGACGTGTCCGCCGATCTCCCTTGTGGATGATCGATGAGATGAGCTTGCGACGGAACAATGGTGCCAGATTGGCCGACAGGTTCGATCGGTCCATTGCCAGTTCTGCTGCCATGTCGCCGAAAACCATTGGTTCGCGTAGATGTAGCAAGGCGAGCATACAAAACTGGGATGCGTTGACGTCGGTATCCCGCAGCGCTTCGTCGAAATGAGCCCATAAAGCGCGCATTGCGCGCTGGGCGAAAAAATGGTTGAGCGCGAGAGCGGAGATTTCTCCGATTGCGAGCATCGACGACTCGCAATTCTGACTTTCCATATGTGCGGTTCCGGGTGCGTACGGGCTCGGTTGCAAAGAGTTCCGTGCTGCTGCGGGCCGTCGTTGCAAGGCGCCGAAGTTGTCATGACCATGGACGCCTGAAGCTAATCACTCGTCGGCGCAGGGCGGGCCCGCGAACGTGATGCACGTTGCGGCGGGAGAGAGGATTTCACGCGAGCCCGAATGTTTTCCTCAAGCTTGCATCCACGGGGCCGGAGGGCATGAAGCGCCGCAATTTGCGCAACAAGGATGCTTCGCCGGCCGGCGTGCGACGCATACGCCAGGTACCGAGCGCCGCTTCAACGATTGTCTTCGCTACGCCGTCGGGCGCGGGGGCGCCATTGACACTGTTGACGACTGCGCTTGATGCAAGGACCCGCTCGCGATCATAGTCGGCGATCTTCGAACTCACCTCCGGTGCATTGACATCGAGATTTGTGCGGGTAAAGGACGGCTCGACCAACGATACTCGGATACCGAACTGGCGCACCTCATGATCCAGTGTCTCGGTCAGCCCTTCGACGGCATGCTTGGACGCGGAGTAGAGTCCCATGTAGGGGGCGGGCAAGAACCCGAGCACCGAACTGACATTGATGATCCTTCCGCCATGTTGTGCACGCATATGGGGAAGTACTGCCTGCGTCGTGCGCAGAATGCTGAAGACGTTGGTATCGAACAGCGACAAGGCCTCGGCGGCCGAAGTTTCCTCCACGGCACCGATCAGGCTCGTTCCCGCATTATTGACGAGGACGTCGATTCGCCCGGTGCGTTCGATGACGGACTGGATTCCGGCCTGGACCGAAGCATCGTCGCGAACATCCATCTCGACAAGCTCGACTCCGGAGATAGGCACCGCTTTTGCAATGCTGCGTACTGTGCCAAACACGCGGCAATCTCGCCTCGTAAACCTCTCGGCGGTGGCGCGTCCGATACCCGATGACACGCCGGTCACAACGACAACCGTGGAATGCGACATGAAAAGCTCCGTTTGGTGATTTGATGGTGTTTCAACGCGCGTCGAGCGCATCCTGGGTCATCGGTTCGGAGCGCGAAGACTGGTGATTCCGGCTCTTGTGCGAACCCGCAGGGCTGCCGGGGCGGATCCTGAACCAGATCGCGAACATGGCCGGCAGGAACACCAGCGTGAGAATCGTTCCGGCTAACGTGCCGCCGATCAGCGTGTAGGCGAGCGTTCCCCAGAACACCGAATGCGTCAGCGGGATGAATGCCAGGATCGCCGCCATGGCCGTGAGGATCACCGGGCGCGCCCGCTGCACAGTGGCTTCGACGACCGCATGGAACGGATCCAGCCCGGCATGTTCGTTCTGGTGAATCTGCCCGATCAGGATCAGCGTGTTGCGCATCAGGATGCCCGAGAGCGCGATGAGGCCGACCAGCGCGTTGATGCCGAACGGCTGCCGGAACAGGATCAATGTCGGAACGACGCCAATGAGGCCGAGCGGACTCGTCAGGAACACCATCACCATCGCCGAGATCGAGCGAACCTGGAGAATGATGATGATCAGCGTGATCGCCAGCATGATCGGGAACAGCGGCAGCATCGCAGTCGTCGCTTTGCCCGATTCCTCGATGGAGCCAGCCTGCTCGATCCGGTAGCCGGTCGGCAGCTTCGCGATGATCGGCTGAAGCTGCCTGGTGATTGCCGTCGATACGTCCGGTGGCTGCAGATTTTCGGCAATGTCGCCACGTACCGTGATCGTCGGCACGCGGTCGCGCCAGCGCATGATCGGCTCCTCCAGCCGCACGTCGACCTTGCCGACCTGCGACAGCGGAATGCGCTGCCCGTTGGCGCCGGCCAGCGTGAAATCGCCGAGCCGGGCCGGGTCGAGACGCACATCGCCGGCCGAACGCGCGACGACCTGCACGTTTCGAATGTCCTCACGCACGGCGGTGACAGGCACGCCGGTGAGCAGGAACTGCAGCTGTTGCGCGACGGCGCTGGATGTCAATCCCACCGCCTGCAAGCGATCCTGCTGCAACGTGAAGTGCAGCGTCGGTGAGCGCGTGCCCCAGTCCGTGTTGACCGTGCGCATCATCGGACTGGCCTCCATCACCTGCTGGACTTGAGCCGCGATTCCACGCAGCTTGTCTGCGTCCGGACCGGTGACGCGATACGCGACCGGGAACGGCGAATACGGCCCGAACACGAGTTGCGTGACGCGCACGCGCGCTTCGGGAACAAGACCGTCGGCGATGGCTCGCCGCAGTCGCGCCTTCAATGCATCGCGTTCCTCCTGACTGTCCGTGCGGATCACGATCTTCGCGAACGACGGATCGGGCAGTTCCGGGCCCATCGCCAGGAAAAAGCGCGGTGCACCTTGCCCGACGTACGCGGTGACGATCCTGGCGTCCTTCTGTTTAGCCAGCCACGCCTCCACCTTTTCGGTAGCAGCGCTGGTTTGAGAAATGGAGGTGCCATAGGGCATCTGCACCTCGACCAGCACTTCTGGACGGTCGGAGATGGGGAAGAACTGCTTCTTGACCACGCCCATGCCGACGATGGCCAGGGCGAAGAGGCCAACGACCGAACCGGCAACCAGCCATTTGCGCGCGATGACACGCGTGAGCAGCTTACGGAAGCGGTTGTAGCGCGGCGTGTCGTAGATCGCGTCATGCCCGCCTTCGACCTTTTTGAAGTCGGGCAGCATCTTCACGCCGAGGTAGGGCGTAAAGACCACGGCAACGACCCAGGATGCGATCAGTGCAATGCCGACGATCCAGAACATGTTGCTGGTGTATTCGCCTGCGGTGGACCTCGCGAAGCCGTTGGGCATGAAGCCGACCGCCGTCACCAGCGTGCCCGACAGCATGGGGGCGGCAGTGTGGCTCCAGGCATAGGCAGAGGCGGCCACACGGCTGTAGCCTTCCTCCATTTTCACCACCATCATTTCAATGGCGATGATCGCGTCGTCCACCAGCAGGCCCAGCGCCAGGATCAGGGATCCCAGCGTGATGCGGTCGAAGTTCTTGCCGGTCGCGGCCATCACCACGAACACGATGGCCAGCGTCAACGGCACGGCGGCGGCAACCACCAGGCCTGCGCGCCAGCCCATGCTCACGAAGCTCACGAGCATGACCACCAGCAGGGCGACGAAAAACTTGACCATGAACTCGTCGACCGCCGAATGAATGTTGACGGCCTGATCGGTGACCTTGGTCAGGCTCATGCCCAGCGGCAACCCGGCGTTGATTGCGCCGACCTCGCTGTCCAGCGCCTTGCCGAGGTCGAGCCCGTTCCAGCCGTCGCGCATCACGATGCCCAGCAGCAGCGCGGGCTCGCCGTTGTTGCGGATCATGAATGTCGCAGGATCTTCATAACCGCGCTCGACGGTGGCAATGTCCGACAGTTTCAGCGTGCGGCCCTGCACGACGACCGGCGTGTCACGGATCTTCTGCAGATTGTCGAAGGCGCCGTCCAGGCGAATGAACACCTCTGGACCTTTGGTCTCCACGGAGCCGGCTGGCGTCAGGGCGTTCTGGCCATTGAGCGCGGCGAACACGTCCTGCGGGCTGACACCGAGCGTTGCCAGCCGGTCATGCGAGAACTGGACGTAGATGCGCTCGCCCTGCTCGCCGATGATATTGACCTTCTTCACGCCCGGCACATGCAGCAGCCGTTGCCGCAGCGTCTCGGCATCGCGCACGAGCAGCCGTTGCGGTTCGCCCCGGGCTTTCAGTGCGAAGAGCGCAAACGTGACATCAGCATATTCGTCGTTGACCATCGGCCCGATCACGCCAGCCGGAAGGTTGGCTGCTTCGTCGCCGATTTTTTTCCGGGCCTGGTAGAACTGCTCCTGCACTTCCGACGGTGGTGTGCTGTCGAGCAATGTTAGCGTCGTGAAGGCCAGGCCAGGTCGTGTGTAAGTTTCGGTCCGGTCGTACCAGCGCAGCTCCTGCATGCGCTTTTCGATCTTCTCTGCGACCTGATCGTGCATTTCCTGCGCAGTGGCCCCCGGCCATACGGTGACGATGGTCATCACCTTGATTGTGAACGCTGGATCTTCGGCGCGACCCAGCTTGAAGAACGACAGGAGCCCGGCCAGCGAGATCAGGCAGATCAGGAACAGGATGATGGAACGCTCGCGCACGGCGAGCGCCGACAGATTGAATCGGCCTTCGCTCACGGACGTGCTCCTTCGTTTGCCATCGCGACGGCCTGGCCGGACACGCGGACCTGTTCGCCTTCGTGCAGCAACTGGGCACCGAGCGCAATGACGCGATCGCCTTGCTTCAACGTACCGGACACGCGCGCGCTGTCGTCGTCCAGGTGAAGAACCGTCACCGGCTGCCATGCGACCCTGGTCGGCTCGCCGTTGGCGATCCACACGCCGGGCCCTTTGCCCGCATCGAGCACCGCGCCGATCGGCACCTGCATGCCGCCCTGGAGCGCCACGCGTGCGTCCGGTACCTCGATCGTGACGGTCGCGCCTAGCGGCGCGTCGGCCAGCGCACCCTGCAACACGTAACGCGCTTCGAAGGTGCGGGTACGCGGATCTGCCGAATCCGAGAGCTGGCGCAGCGTGGCTGGCACGCCGGCGCTGCTGTCGCCGAACAGGGCCGCCTGGGCAACTGAACCGATGATGGGACGTAGGGTTTCCGGAAGCTGGATCACAGCCTCGCGACGGCCCGCGTGGGCCAGTCGCACCACGGGCTGTCCCGCGCTGACGACCTGGCCCGGTTCGGCCAGCGTTTCCATCACGACGCCATCGCCGTCCGCGGCCAACTCGGCATAGCCCGTCGCATTGCGCGCCACGTCGGCGTCGGCCTGGGCCGCGCTGAGCTGCGCCCTGGCGGCATCGGCGGCCGCCTTGGCCTGATCGTAGGCCGAAGCCGAGATCGCACCCGTGCCGCGCAGGTCGCGATAGCGCTCCTCATCCTGCGCGGTCTGCTGCGCCCGCGCCCGCGCGGCGGTGACCGCCTCCTGCCGGGCCTGCGCGGCAAGCTTGAGATCGATGGGATCGAGGCGCATCAGCAGCTGGCCGCGTTTGACGGTTTGGCCGGTATCCACAAGCCGTTCCAGCACCTTGCCGGAAACACGGAAACCCAGATCGCTCTGCACGCGAGCCGCGACAGTCCCCGTAAACGAACGGGCTGCGGGGACGGCGCTCTGAACGATGGCCGTGCGCACCAGCGGTACCTCGGTGCGCGGATCGGGCGGTGCTTTTTCGCCGCAGGCCGCTAGCGCAAGCGGCAGCGCACAGGCGAGTGCGGAGGTGGCGAGGCGACGCGAGAACATGAAAGTCCCATCGATGAAGTGATGACGGCTTTCATTATGGTTCTAGTGACTAAGTTAGTCAATAGTCACTGGTATTGATCGCGTCAGGGCGACAGACTTCGGAGAACCAGGCTGGACAGCTGCGCAGGCGCGACATCGGTGGTGTCGCGGTTGTACTGCAGGAGTAGCGGGTTGAGGTACGGGCGCAGCACCAGATAGATTGCCATCGCGGTTTCGTCCAGCGGCGTCTTGCGTTCGAAGTCTCCGCTTTGGCGACCTTCCTGCAGAATTTCCTGGAGCAGCTTCTGAACACGTGCCTCATAGGCTTGCACCGCCTGCCAGTTTTCCGTGGCGGCCGATGCTGCGATTTCGTATAGCTTGCGGTCCCGGAAAAACAGCCTGAGGCTGGCTTCGGTAAAGACCTTGAAGATCCGTCGCAGCTTCTCCGGCGGCAGATCGGTCTCTGCGACGGCTGTCCGGACCTCGCTTTCGATTTCGCGCAGGCAGTTGACGCAGATCATCTCGCCAATGGCCTGCTTGGATTCAAAGAACTTGTAGATGTAGGCCTTGGAAAACCCGATCGCCCTGGCAAGGTCCGAGACCGTCGTTTTCTCGTAGCCATACCGGCTGAAGTGCTCGGTGGCGGCGGCAACGATCTGGTCCCGAACCTCGTGATCAGCCGGGCCGCGCGCGGGGACGGAGGAAGTGGTGGTGTTTTTCATGGGCATAGCATACAGGAATGGACAACTAGTGACTATTTGGTATAGTAGTCACAATCAGAATCTCGTAAAGACGCTTATGCTACCCAAACACCTCCTTGCTGCGGTCATTGTCGCCAGCCTCTCGGCGGCCTGCGCTGTCGGCCCCGACTATGCCCGGCCCGATGTTGCCATGCCGGACCATTTCCAGGGCCAGGCTGCGGTGGATCACCGGCAGGCGGCGGCGAGCGCAGACCTGGTCACGTGGTGGACGGGTTTCGGCGATCCGCAACTGACGCGATTCGTCGCGCTTGCGCTGGAGCAGAACCTCGACCTCGCGCAGGCATCCGCTCGCGTCGTGCAGGCGCGTGCAGGACTTGGCGCGGCGAATGCCGCGCTGCTGCCTTCTGGCAATGTTAGTGGCCAGGCGGCCCGGGTCTACCAGTCGGTTGAAACTCCGCTGGGACGTGTCCTGAATTCAACGCCCGGTTTCGATCGCTACGGCAACGACTACGAGGCCAATTTCAACGCGAGCTGGGAACTGGATGTGTTTGGTGGCCTGCGTCGCGGGCGGGAAGCGGCACTTGCCGACTATCAGGCTTCAGAGGCCGGCGAGGTGGCTACGCGCCTGGCTGTGGCAGCACAGACCGCCGACATCTACATCACCATCCGTGGATTGCAGGCTCGTCTGCAGGTGGCCCGCAAGCAGTTGCAGACGCAGCAGGATCTGCTCTCGACCATCAAGCTTCTGTATGGGAAAGGCTTGGCGGCCGATCTTCAGGTGAGCCAGGCTGAAGGCGCGCTTGCGCAGGTTCAGGCGTCCATCCCGGTCCTCGAGGCGGGGCTGGATGCGGCGATGAACGCGCTGGATGTGATGCTGGGCTCACAGCCCGGCACGCATCGGGCGGAACTCATCGAGGGCGTCGATATCCCGGCCGCCCCGCGAATCGCAGGCACCGGATCGCCTGGCGAGTTGCTCAGGCGTCGGCCCGATCTGATCGTGGCCGAGCGTCGCCTTGCTGCATCGAACGCGCGTATCGGCGTGGCAGTCGCTGAGTATTACCCCAAGCTGTCACTCAGTGGACTGATCGGGAGCGCCACTTCAGTGGCCAGCGGCAACCTGTTCAGTAGCGGCGCCAGTCAGGCCGCTGGTCTGCTGGGGCTGCGCTGGCGTCTGTTCGATTTCGGCCGCATCAATGCGCAGATCAATGAGGCCAAAGGCCAGGACGCCGAGATGCTCGCCGCGTACCGGCTTGCCGCATTGCACGCAACGGAGGACGTCGAGAATTCTTTCTCTGCGCTCGTGAAGCGCGAGGAGCAGGCTGCCGTTCTCGCGCAGGGTGTGAACTCGCTAGGCCGGGCGCGAGCCGCCTCGTTTGCGGCCTACCAGAAAGGTGTCGTCAGCCTGATCGAGGTCCTGCAGGCCGATCAAAACTTGCTGCGCGCATCCGACGAGCGGGTGCAGGCGCAAACGGAGTCCGCGCGCGCAGCGGTCGCTGCATTCAAGGCACTCGGCGGAGGGTGGCAACCCGCCGATCCTCAGGCCGTTGCAAGCCGATAGCACCGCCACCCTGGGCCGGCCGCAGCCGGCCCGCTCGTTTGCAGAGGCTTCCTCCGACAGTCGGGATGCTGTTTCCGGCGCCTGCCGATGCGCAGTGCGCACGACGGGCAAGTGACCGTTGGTAATTCGAGAACGGCCACAACTAGTGCAATGACCTGACTGACGGAAACGGGTCGACTTCAGTCCTCCGCGTTCTCGGAGAGCAGTCATTCCACCGGTTGCGATTAGATGGAAGCCCAAGGTCAGCAAAGGCCGATCACCCGCCCTTTATGTCGCGTCGGCCAACGGCAGATTGTCGGCCGGAACTGCCATGCGCCATTAACGCCGACGCGACCGCTCCTGGACGCAGGCCGGACATTCTTCCATGCGCGCATCAACCGTCCGGGCGAGCGCCATCGCCCTATTCATAGTCTCGGATCCGGGACGGCATGAGATACCCCGATCGCTCGCCATTCAGCACCGAAGCCAGAACACGCATATCGATACCGCCGCCCGTTAGTACAGCGGCAATGCGCTTGCCAGCAAAGTAAGGATGGCCGGCTGCCGCAAGAGAAGAATAGAAAGGAGCCGCTGCCTCGGTCTCGCACGCATACATTTGCGCGCGGGAGCCCCAATGCATACATACCAGCGCAATACCTGATATCAGTCCTCCGCCTCCGAAAGGAACGAGTATCACGTCGACGTCTGGCAGGTCCTCCAATATCTCCTGTCCGATAGTCGCGTTGGCTTTGGCACGCAGGCGGATGATGCGACAAGCGTGGGAGCAAGGTATCGGCCGCCATACGTACGATGAAATCGTTCATATTGGGATGCCAGGGTGGCGGGCGGTGGCTGATCTGTTAGACGACAGGACCTATCTGCTCGGCGATGTGCCGAGTACGCTCGATGCGACTGGCTTTGCATGGATACATTGCGTTCTCCATCATCCCTTTGAAAGCCCAATTCGTGCTTACATCGCGGGAGAGAAGTGGCTCGTGGCTTATCACGACCGTATCTGGGAACGGTGGTGGATGCGCTCGAATGATTGACGAAGGGGGTTCGACGTTCGTTATCTCGCGCGCCGCACTTCAGGCATGGGCCACAATGATGTTGGACACCATCGCGCCGATCACCTTGCCATCCACGACGAGGGGCGCCAATTCGCTTCTCAAACGGTCTGAGAACGCGTACTCGCTCGGTGCATACCGGTCCACCTTCCGGCGACCTGTGTTTGCAGGTCGAACAGGTCCAGTACTCGCGCCACCGTATAGTCGACCAGGTCTTCGATGTTAGCGGGATGCGCGTAAAACGCCGGAACCGGCGGATAGATAATGCCGCCACAATCCGTCACTGCGGCCATGCTGCGCAAGTGGCCGGCATGCAGCGGTGTTTCGCGCACCATCAGCACAAGCCTGCGGCGCTCCTTCAGTGTCACGTCGGCGGCCCGGGACAGCAGCGACGTCGTGCAACCGGTCGCGATTTCGGAGAGCGTCTTGATCGAGCACGGCGCGATCACCATGCCATCAGCGTGGAACGAACCGCTCGCGATCGCAGCGCCAATGTTGGCATTCGAATAACTGACGTCGGCCAAGGCCTGCACGTCCGCCAGGCGCAGGCTCGATTCGCTCGCCAGCGTCAACTGGGCGGACTTGCTGACGACCAGATGTGACTCGACATCCATGCGCCGCAGCAGCGTCAACAGGCGGATACCGTAGATCGCCCCCGACGCCCCGCTGATCCCGACCACGATCCGGCGCCGCTGCGCGGAATCGGCGCGTACGGCCGCCTGCGCCGAGAACTCACTCGTCATTGCCATACCCCGCTGCGGCAAGTCGCGCACGAACCCGCTCCATCGCCTCGGGCGGCGGAACCGCGCGTTCCCAATCCTCGCGATCCCCGCGCTTGCGCGTGGCGTCGATCCCCATCTTGCAGGCGAGGCCGTCCTGCTTGACGGGTTCCGACCGGTCGGTGCGCGCGCCAGGTACGATCACGACGTCGCGGTGCGCCGACATGCGGGTGCTGCGCGCCCATTCGACCTGTGCATCGTTCCACGGATCAATATCGTCGTCGACGACCGTGACATGCTTGATCAGATTGACGCTGCCCCAGACAACGAACATCGCTTTGCGTGCATCGCCGGGGCGCGGCGCGCGCAGGCTGACCACCGCGCTCAGGCGCCCGCAACCACCGTGTCCGACCGCGACTTCGTGCACTGGGAGCGCGGCATCGCGCAGCGCTCGTGCGAGGCCGGCTGCGATCGCAACACCACCGATCAGCGTGTGCTCTGGGTAATAGCCTGGCTGGATCACCTGAAACAGCGCGTCGCGGCGCCGCGTCAGGCAGTGGAATTCGGCGATGGGCCCGCTGCCGTACGCTTCGTACATGCCGTGATACTCGGACACCCGCACTTCCTCGTGCTGCTCGTCGATGTCGAGCGTGCCCTCCAGCACGAGTTCGCACTGTGCGGGCACATCCAGGTCAACGGTGCGGCACGCGACCGTCTGCACCGGTTCGCCCAGCAAGGCGCCCGCCGCTTCCAGTTCGTCGTCGCCGAGCCGAAGGTAGAGCGCGCCGGCGATCAGCAGCGCAGGATGGTTGCCGACGGTGACCGCAATCTCGAGTTTCTCGCCCCGTGCCTTCGCCGCGCGAGCCATGACCGCCAGATGATGGTTGGGCGCGATGCCGACCATGCCGAACCGGCCGTCCAGCAGTTTGATTCGTGCGAACGACACATTACCGCGCCCCGTGACCCGATCGCGCGCGAAGATCAGGCCGGCCGTGATGTACGCGCCCGTTTCGTTCGGAAAGAACCATGGCGCCGGCAGCGCCGCGCGCAAATCGGGCGCCTCGACCACGACGTCCTGACAAGGCCCGCTCTCGACGCGCACAGGGGCGATGCCGCGATCGATCGCGTCGACGATGCGCTGCTGCAGCGCAGCCCGCGGCACGCCAAGGCCGCGCGCGATGCGCGGCACCGAGTTGAGCAGATTTCCGACCACCGGTATCGCGTATCCATCGATCGAATCGAATCGCAGCGCGGGCCCTTGCGCGCACTGCGCGAGATAAGCGGCGATCTCGAAGCGCGCGTCGACCGGATCGGCGATTTGCAGCAACTGGCTGCTCAGCGCCAGCGCGTCGAGCAGAGGACGCATCGACTGACGCTGCGCGCCGAGTTCGTCTGAACTGGAGAATGATGTACTGACGCTCATGGTCCTGGCTTTCCAGATAGAAGTAGTGTCTGGGCGGTCGGATCCGACATCCCGTCTCGTTCATGCGCACGGCGGCAAGTAGCGCTTCACGAGCAAGGACAGTGTAAATTGCCATAAGCCAAAATATCTTATGCTTATATGTGGCAACCAATTAACATGATGTTATGAAAATCAATCTGCGTCAGATCGAAGTTTTTCGGGCAATCATGCTTAGCGGCTCGATCAGTGGCGCGTCGAGAGTGCTGTTCGTCTCGCAGCCGGCGGTAAGCCGGCTGATTTCCTACACCGAGCAACGGCTGGGTTTTCTGCTGTTCAAGCGCATCAAAGGCCGTCTCGTCCCGACGCCCGAGGCGCAGCGGCTGTTTGAGGAAATTGGCGGGCTGTATGAATACGTGCAACGCGTCAACGAAATCGCGGATAACCTCGCTGAGAACCGCGTCGGGCAACTGCGCCTCGCGTGCAGTCCGAACATTGGCCAGTCCGTGATGCCACGCGCTATCGCGATTTTCTGCGAACGCTATCCCGATGTCCGGATCGCGTTGCACACGTTGATCCCAGGCGCGCTGGTCCACAGCCTGCAAACGCAACAGGTCGAACTCGGCATCGCCTACATGCCGGTCGCGCCCCCCACGCTGGATTCCCGGCCGCTCTACGCGAACCGCCTCGTCGCCGCGCTGCCCGCCGGCCACCCACTCACAGCGCGCGATGTGATTCGCGCCGCCGAGCTCGTCAACGAACCGCTGATCGGCTACAGCAACGACATTCCGTTCGGCCAGCTCACGCAGCAGGTGTTCGGCGGCGCCGAGAGCCAGCCGTCGTCCCGCGTCGAGGTCAAGCAGGCGCATGTCGCCTGCGCAATGGTCCAGGCCGGAATCGGCATTGCGCTGGTGGACGAAATCACCATGCAGGGTCCGATCTGGTCGAACATCGTGACCCGGCCGATCGCGCCTGAGATCAATGCCCCCATTGAGATCTTCAGCGTCCAGTTCCAGCCGCTGTCCCGGCTTGCTGAGGAATTCATCGCCATTCTCGAGTCCTTGCGTATTTGAGAGCCACCGCGACCACGTCATAACATTCGATCAATGGCGACACACATATCGGTATAGCAGGTTAAGCGCGGCCCGTTACTACACTGCCTGCATCTCAACATTCGTGTAGATCAGGGACGCGTCATGAGCGATTTCGAATTGGTGGTGCGGGGCAATATCGTGGAGGCCGATCGCGTGACGGCCGACGGCTGGCTGGCGGTGCGCGAGGGCCGCATCGCCGCACGTGGCGACGGCGCACCGCCGGCCGCTGCCGAACACGTGGACGCGCGCGGACAGTGGATCCTCCCTGGCGTCGTCGACGGGCAGGTGCACTCAGGTAGCCAGCGCGCTCAGGAAGGACTCGGCCACGCGTCGCGCGCCGCGGCTGCGGGCGGCGTTACCGTCATGGTCGACATGCCATACGACGATCCCGAGCCGGTGGCTTCGCGCGCGCAACTTGATGCAAAGATCGCCGAGCTCGAGCGCGATTGCCACGTGGACGTCGGTCTGTTCGGCACGCTGAACGCGACGCACGGCCTGCAGGCCGCGGCCGGCCTGATCGAAGGCGGCGTCTGCGCGTTCAAGTTCTCAACGTTCGAGGCGACGCCCGGCCGCTTCCCGCGCGTGGCGGAAGACGACCTCCACGAGGCGTTTCGCCTGATCGCGCCATCCGGGCTTGCGTGCGGCGTGCATAACCAGATGCAGGAGCTGACGCGCAAGAACATCACCCGAATGATCGAGGCGGGCGACACCGGCTGGGACGCGTTCCTACGCGCTCATACGCCACTGATCGAAAACCTGGCGACCGCGATCATCTACGAGATCGGCGCCGAAACCGGCGCCCGCGCGCATGCGGTGCACGTCTCCACATCGCGCGGTTTCGATCTGTGCAACATGTACCGCCGCGCGGGCCATCAGGCCAGCATTGAAACGTGCGTCCAGTACCTGATGCTCAATCACGAGGAACACACGCGCAGGTTCGGCGCGAAGACCAAGCATTACCCGCCGATCCGACCCAAAGCCGAAGTGGAGCTTTTGTGGACCCACATCGCCCGCGACGAATGTACGTTCGTGTCGTCCGATCACGTCAGTTGGGGACTGGAGCGCAAGCAGAACGCGGACATCTTCAAGAACGCATCCGGCGGCCCTGGCCTCGAAACCCTGCTGCCCGCGTTCTGGACCGGCTGCGACGAGCACGGCATCCCGCCGACCATGGTGGCGAAGCAGCTCTGCCGCAATCCGGCCCGCCATTTCCTGCTCGACGACCGCAAAGGCTCGCTCGCCGCCGGCTGCGACGCCGACTTCGTGCTGCTCGAACCGGGACGCCACGTATTCGATCCGTCCAGCAGTCTGTCGGCGGTGCAATGGAGCGCGTTCGAGGATCGTGAGTTCACCGTGCGCGTCGCCGGCACCTGGTGCAGAGGCCAGCAGGTGTATGACGGCCGCCGCATCGTTAACGAGCCGGGCCACGGCCGCTTTCTGCGCCCCCGTGCCGCGTGATCGCCACCTTTTCTCTGTATCATTCTTTTCTTCCGGAGTACTCATGGCTATGCCTCCCCTGAACGCCGACCGTCTGTGGTCGCGCGTCGAAACGTTGTCGCGGATGACCTTGCCCGACATCCCCTGGACGCGCCGCGCGTTCACTCCGCTGTTCGAAGAGGCACGCACGTGGCTGCATGGTGAATTCGAAGCGGCCGGTCTCGCCGTGCACAAGGACGCCGGCGGCAATCTGGTGGGCCGCCGCGCCGGGCGCGATGCAAGCCGCGCACCGATCGTCACCGGGTCACATTGCGACACGGTGGTGGGCGGCGGCCGCTTCGATGGCATCATCGGCGTGCTGGCGGGCATCGAGGTCGCGCACACGCTGCATGAGCACGGCATTGCGCTCGCTCATCCGTTCGAAGTCGTCGATTTTCTATCGGAAGAGCCGAGCGACTACGGGATCTCGTGCGTCGGCAGCCGGGCTCTGTCGGGCCAACTCCATCCGGACATGCTGTCTGCCCGCAACGCAGCCGGTGAAACGCTCGCCGAGGGCATGCGCCGGATCGGCGGCAATCCGGACGCGCTCAACGCGCCCCTACGCGGCGCGGGCGGCACTGCCGCATTCGTCGAGCTGCACATCGAACAGGGGCCGGTGCTCGAAACGCGCAAGCTGCCGATCGGTGTCGTGACCAACATCGTCGGTATCCGGCGCGCGCTGATCGTCGTCGAGGGTCAGCCGGATCACGCCGGCACGACGCCTATGGACATCCGGCGTGACGCGCTCGTCGGCGCAGCCAGCGTGATCCAGGCGGCCCATCGGCGCGCCGGCGCACTGAGCGGCCATCCCCACTACGTGGTCGCCACGATTGGCCGCATCGCGATGACGCCAAACGTGCCCAACGCAGTACCAGGCCGGGTCGAATTGATGCTGGAAGTGCGCAGCGACAGCGATCAGGTGCTCGACAGTTTCCCCGAGGCGTTGATGGACGAAGTGGCGGCGGACCTCGCCGCGCTGCGGCTGACAGCCAGCATGAGCGCCGTCAGCCGGGCGCGGCCGACCGACTGCTCGCCGCTCGTGATGGACGCGGTGGAAATCGCGGCGAAGCGGCTGGGCTATGCGTCGATGGGCCTGCCGAGCGGCGCCGGGCACGACGCCGTCTACATGGCGCCCACGGGGCCAATCGGTATGATCTTCATTCCGTGCCTGAATGGGCGCAGCCACTGCCCAGAGGAATGGATCGAACCGTCGCAGCTCCTCGACGGCACACGCGTGCTGTACGAATCCATACTCGAACTGGATACCATCCTGCAACGTTGAGACGTTGAGGTATCCGCGCGGCGACCACGCTCGCGGCGCAGCAGATGGACCAGCGGCCACGATCCGGCTTTCACCGGATCGTGGCCGCTGTGTTTTTGGACTCGATCTCCTTCGGTATCAGAACTGATGCCGAAGCGCGGCTCGAACGAGCAATTGCTTCGATGTCGACGACAAATCCTGCGCGCCGGCCACGTAGGCCTGATCGAGCGAAGACCCGGTCTTGTCGCCCGCGACTTTCTGGAAAACGCCCTGCAAATAGACATCGGTGCGCTTCGACAGATTGTAGTCGGCCATGAAGCCGAAGCTGTGCACCTTCGGTGTTGCGCCGCCCGCCGTTGTGTCGTAGTTCTCCAGCGTGTACGCATACTGCACGCCGACGTAAAACGCCGGACTAACCTGATATCGCCCGTTCACTTCGAAGTTCTGGTACTTCAGCGTGGTGACCGTGCCGCCTGCCAGCCGCCCGACTACAGGCTGAATGGTTTCCGAGCCGTAAAGATAGCCGACGTTTGCCACGGGATTTCCCACGGTCGTGTTCGAGTACGTCAGACCGAGTGTCGCAGGGCCAAACGTGTAGTTCATGCCCGCACCGAAGATGCGTAATCGTTCGGACTGGAAATTGGCGTCCGCGTACACGGTCGAGCTTGAGCCTGCGATTGCTCCGCCTGAGGTGGCGCCGGGATTGTCCGCGTTGAGAAAAGCCGCCGCCAGCAGCAATCCGCCATAGGCGTAGCTCGCGCCGAAGCTGAGCTGCCGGTTGTTCGCGAATCCTGTGTCGTTGCTGAAGCTGTAGGCGCCGCCAAACTTCACGCCAGGCAGGTCTGGGCTCTGATACTTGATCGTGTTGTTGACCCGAAACGTGTTCGACGCGTTGTCATTGTCAAACGGATGAGCAAAGATGTATCCGCCCCACCATATTGCCGTCGTCTGCGCGAAATAGTCGACCACGGAGTCGTACTGGCGCCCCAGCGTTATCGTGCCGAAGCGCTCGCTTCGGATGCCCACATAGACCTGCCGCCCGAAGCCGAGACCACCTTGGGCGAGCCTGCCATTGCTGAGATTGAAGCCGTTCTCGATCACGAAAACCGCACCGTATCCGCCGCCGAGGTCCTCAGTCCCGCGCAGTCCCCATCTGCTGCCCTGCGCATATCCGCTCGTCATCTCGTAGACGTGCTTGCCGCCAACGTTACTGGTGAAATCGATGCCCTCATCCAGCACGCCGTACAGCGTCATACTGCCCTGAGCAAACGCGGATGTCGCGAGTGCGGACGAAAACATGACCGCAACGACAACTTTTTTCATTTTGATATCCTTAATAATTATAAAACAACGTCTCCACACCTTTTCCGGCGGACGCACCGCGAGCCGTCATTCGGCCTACGGCGAGCCCGCCGTGCACGCCAACACCTTTACTCCGTAGTTCGCACCGCTGCGGGCACAACCGGCATCACTTGAGATTGCCGGACAGAAACTTCGCCAGCCGTTCGCTCGAGGGCCGCACGAGTACTTCGTCCGGGCACCCCTCCTCCTCGATCTTGCCCTGATGCAAAAATACGACGTGGTTCGACACGTTGCGCGCGAATCCCATCTCGTGGGTGACGACCACCATCGTTCGCCCTTCTTCGGCAAGCGTCTGCATCACCCGCAGAACTTCGCCAACCAGTTCCGGATCCAGCGCTGACGTCGGTTCATCGAATAAAAGGACCTCGGGCTCCATCGCAAGGGCTCTCGCGATCGCGACACGCTGCTGCTGGCCGCCCGACAGATGCGCCGGATAACGCGCTTCCACTTCGCGGCCGAGCCCGACCTTCCCCAGATAGTGCCGGGCGCGTTCCCGCGCCTCCTGGCGGCTGATCTTCAGCACGCTGGCAGGCGCCTCGACGATGTTTTCGAGCACCGTCAGATGCGACCACAGGTTGAAATGCTGGAACACCATGGAGAGCCGGGTGCGGACCCGGCGCAACTGACTTTCGCTCGCGACGCGCAACGCGCCCGCGCGGTCACGCACGGTCTCGATGACATCACCGTCCACGGTGATCCGCCCCGATGTCGGGTGCTCCAGAAAATTGATGCAGCGCAGGAACGTGCTCTTTCCAGAGCCGCTCGATCCGACCAGACTGATGACGTCCCCGGCCTTCGCCTTGAGCGACACGCCCTTGAGCACCTCGTGCATGCCGTAACGCTTGTGCACATCCTCAGCGGTCAATTTATAGGGGATGGGTAAAGCCATGCCTGTCGACATTCAATGTTTCCGATTGAGGGTTGCGGGCCGGAGGAACGCCAGCCAGCGGCCCTCGAGCTTCCTGAAGGTCCACACCAGAACGAACGCGACGCAAGCGTACAGACAGGCCGCAATGCCGAATGCGGAGAATGACGCGTAGGTCGCGGCATTCACGTCCCGCGCGACCTTCAGCAAATCCGGCACGGTGGCGGTAAAGGCGAGTGTGGTCGAATGCAGCATCAGGATCACCTCGTTGCTGTACATCGGCAATGCGCGCCGCAGCGCGGACGGCAGCACGATCCGGCGATACAGCGTCAGTCTCGACATGCCGAACGCTTGCCCGGCCTCGACCTCGCCGTAGGCGGTCGTCCTGATTGCACCTGCGATGATCTCAGTCGCGTACGCACATTCGTTCAACGCGAAAGCGAGCACCGTGCAGTTCATCGCGCTGCGAAAGAAGGCATCCAGTAGCGCGTGCGATTGCACGACCTGCAGGCTGTAGATTCCCGTGTAGCAGAGCAGTAACTGCACGTAGAGCGGCGTTCCCCTGAATACGTAGGTGTAGAACCAGACGGGCGTCGACAGCCAGCGGTTCGACGAGGCGCGTGCGATCGCGAGCGGTAGCGCGAGCAGGAAGCCGAGCACCAGCGAAGCGACGAGCAGCCACAGCGTCATCGCGAGGCCGGTAAGCTGATAGCCGTCGGTGTACAGATAGTTGTGCCAGTATTGGCGAGCGATTTCGCTCATGCGGCCACCCGCCTTACGCCTGCGGCATAGCGCGCTTCGAGCCATACAAGCAGCAGGTTCGAAGCCGTTGTGATTGCAAGAAAAACCGCGCCCGCCACCAGCGCAAACAGGAAAAACTCGCGCGACGACTTGCCCGCGTCCTGTGTCGCCTTGACGAGATCCGACAATCCGATGATCGACACAAGCGCGGTGGCCTTAACGATCACCAGCCAGTTGTTGCCGATGCCAGGCAACGCGAGCCGCATCATCTGTGGAAACAGGATGCGGCGAAACACCTGCCAGCCCGACATCCCGTATGCCGCGCCCGCTTCGAGCTGCCCGCGGGGCACGCCAAGGAACGCGCCACGAAACGTCTCAGTGAAATACGCGCCGTAGATGAAGCCGATCGTCAGCACGCCGGCGACGAAAGGATCGATGTCGATCTGCGGCGCACCGAGCAAGTCCGTGATCCGGTTCAGCAGTATCTGGCTGCTATAGAACAGCAGCAGCATCAGGACGAGGTCGGGTACTGCGCGGATCAGCGTGGTGTAGGCGGCGCCCATCCGGGCGGGCACACGATGCCGCGACAATTTCGCGGAGGCACCGACAAGGCCCAGCGCGAAAGCGATAACAAGCGACAGCACGGCGAGCTTGAGCGTCAACCATGTGCCCGTCGCTATCGCGGCGCCGAATCCGGCGAAATACATGAGCTTGCTCCTCTCAGGTTCAGTCTCACCGGTACCGCCCACGCTGTGCGGCACCGGGTCGTCGTGTCACTTCCCGCCGTAGGCGTCGAAATCGAAATACTTATTGTTGATGCGGGCATACGTGCCGTTCGCCAGGATAGCCGCCAGCGCCTGATTGAACGCCTCGCGCAGCGCAACGTCCTCCTTGCGCAAACCGAGCCCGTCGCCCTGACCGAAGTACTTCGGATCGAGAATGCTCTGGCCGGCGGACATGAAGTCCTTGCCCTGCGGTTTCTTCAGGAATCCTTCGCTCGCAGCGATTGCCGCCTGGAACGCCGCGTCGAGGCGACCCGACACGAGGTCGGTGTAGACCTGGTCCTGATCCTGATAAGAGACGATCTGCACGCCGGCGGGTTGCCAGAGCGCCCGGGCATAGTCCTCCTGGCTCGTGCCCTGCTGGACGCCGACCCGCTTGCCCTTCAGCGACGCAGCCGTCGGCACAAGCGGCGACCCGCGTCGCACAACCAGTTGCGCGGGCGTATTCGACATCTTGTTGGTAAACGCGATCTGTTCCATGCGCTTCGGCGTGATCGTCATCGACGAAGCGATCACGTCGAATTTCCGCGCGAGCAGACCAGGAATCATCCCGTCGAAGCTGTTCTCCACCCAGACGCAGTGCGCACGCATCTGCGCGCACAATGCATTCGTCATGTCGATGCCGAAACCGGCGAGCTTGCCATCGGGCGTCTTGTATTCCAGAGGCGGATAGGTCGGATCGACCGCAAGACGAATCTCCTTGCCCGCCCAGTCAGCGGCCTGCGCCGTGCCCGATAGCGCCATGACCGTTAGCGACAGCATTGCAATCCACTTTTTCACTTTTGTCTCTCCTCCAGGTTATTGGGGCGGCCTGAAATCCGGCCGCCGCCTATCTATCGAATGTAGTGCGCACCCGCGGAACTGCGGTGCGCGCCCCATTCATTGCAGAAATTGCTCGGCCAGCTTGACCCAGTAACTTGCGCCGATTGCGAGGCAGTTATCGTTGAAATCGTATTTCGGGTTGTGCAGCGCACATCCGTGCTCGCCGACGCCGTTGCCGATCGACAGATAACATCCCGGCCGGGCTTCGAGCATGAACGCGAAGTCTTCGCTCGCCATGCACGGACCGAAATTGCTGATCAGTCCGTCGCGGCCCAACCATTGCTCGGCGACGCGCCGCGCGAATTCGGTTTCGGCCGCGTGATTGACGAGCACCGGATGACAGCGCACATAGTTGACCTGCGCCTCGGCGCCGTAGCTCTCAGCCTGCCCCTGCGCGAGTGCCACGATGCGCTGTTCGAGTGTCTCGCGCACTGCCGGGTCGAGCGCCCGCACGCTCATACGCATCTCAGCCGACGCCGGAATCACGTTCGACACGGTGCCTGCGTGAATCGCCCCGACCGTCACCACCGCCTGCGCGAACGGATCCACATTGCGCGCGACGATGCTCTGCAACGCCATCACGATCGAAGCGCACACGACGACCGGATCAACGGTTGTGTGCGGCGCAGCGCCGTGTCCGCCACGGCCCACCACGCGGATCGTGACCTCGTCGGCGGACGCCATGCATGGGCCGCTCACGAAACCGAACTGCCCCGCCGGATGGCCCGGCACGTTGTGCATCGCGAACACCGCATCGCACGGAAACTGCTCGAACAACCCGTCGTCGAGCATCGCACGCGCGCCGCCCAGCCCCTCTTCCGCCGGCTGAAAGATCACGTTCAGCGTGCCCTTGAACGAGCGGCTTTCGGCCAGGTGGCGCGCCGCCGCCAGGAGCATCGCAGTGTGGCCATCGTGACCGCATGCGTGCATCACGCCGTCGATGCGGCTTGCGTGCTGCAAGCCGGTCGCTTCCCGGATTGGCAGCGCATCCATGTCCGCGCGCAAGCCGATGGAGCGACCAACGCCGGTTGTCAGGGTGCCGACCACGCCGGTCTTCCCGAGGCCGCGCGTGACGCGATAGTCCCATGCACTGAGCTGGCCGGCGACGAGATCGCTTGTCGCCTGTTCCTGGAAACCGAGCTCGGGATGCGCATGAATCCGCCGGCGCAACGCGATCATCTCGTCCTGGATGGCAGATATGCCTGGCAATACGACGTCATCCTTCAATCGAACAACTCCTTGAACAGTTTGGCCACCCACGCGGTGGCGCTTTGGAGATACATGACTGGGCGGATCATATGCAGCGGAAAATCTCGGGAAAAGATGCAAGTTTGTTATGATGACAACCGTTTGTTGTCGTCAAACCATCCAATCGATGAAACTCCATCAGCTACAGGCATTGGTCGCCAGTGCCGAGGCGGGCAGTATCCGGGGCGCGGCACGTGCGCTGGGTCTATCCCAGGCGGCCGTCACGCGCGCGCTGCGCGAGCTTGAAACGAGCGAGGGCCTGCCGCTGCTCATCCGCGCGACAGAAGGCATCAACCTGACGGAATACGGCAAGGTGCTGCTCAATCACGCGAAGCTGGTGCTCAACCAGTTGTCCCGTGCGCAAAACGATCTGGCGCGCTTGCGCGGCCGCTCGGAGGAGCGGCTTAGCGTCGGCATCACCCCTTGGATCACGCTCACTTTTCTGACCGAGACCGTACTGTCGTTCCGGCAGCGGATGCCGAACGTGCGCCTCGAGCTATTCGAGAGCCTGATGGCCGTCGCGCAGCCGCTGCTGCGTAGCGGCGACATGGACTTCGCGATCGGTCCGTTGCATTCGTCGGCCGCGATGCAGGAGTTCGCCGGCGAACCGATCCTGACCTACGAGACGGCCGTCATGGTCCGCGACGGCCATCCCCGCCAGGGCTGCCGCTCGATTCACGATCTGCTCGATCAGGACTGGGTGCTGAATTTCGCGCCGGACGGCCGCGAGACGATCCTCGAACATCTGTTTCACCGACACGGCGCGACGATCGACGAGCAGCGCATCGTCCGCGCCCAGTCGTTGGCCATGCAGCAACTCATGGTCGAAGATGCCGATATGTGCACATGGTGTCCGGCGATCATTGCCGCCGCACCGTCGTTTCGCCGACCGCTTCGGGCGCTCACATTAAAGGAGCAGTTCGAACCAATCGAACTTTCGATCATCATGCGCAGAAATGGCACGCTGAGCACAGCGGCGCGCTGCTTCGCGGAATGCCTGCTGCAAGTCATCCGTCAACACGCGCGCTCCGCCAAAAAACAGGACGTCGCCCTGTTCGAGACTTTGAGGCTGCTCGCGTAATACACGCTGGCCCTCGCCTCCCGATCGCACCGTCGCGCATGCTTCGCCTCAGTCTGGATGTCCTTCGGCCGGCCCCGCCCACGGCATAACACCCCGTTATGCGTGGACGATAAAAAGGCATTAACCATCAACGAAATTGGCTATCTAGACTTCCCGCGTCCCTCCTCCATTCTCGGGTTATGTCATGGAAACGCTTTCGTCCGCTGGCACGCTTGCCTCGCCCGCCACTTTGAAGACAGGCCGTCGCGCTGTCTTTGCCGCCTCGATCGGTAACGCGCTCGAATGGTATGACTTTTCGGTGTATGCATTCTTCGCCGTTTACATTGCGCAAAACTTTTTCAGCGGCGCCGACGACGGCGCACGGCTGCTCCAGGCATTCCTCGCGTTCGGACTCGGTTTCATCGTGCGGCCGCTCGGTGCGGTCCTGCTCGGCGTATATGGCGATCGCGCCGGGCGCAAGGCCGCGCTGACGCTGACCATCCTGTTCATGGCCGTGGGCACAGCCGTCATCGCATTCGCGCCGCCCTACTCGGCGATAGGTATTGGCGCGCCACTCCTGATTGTTTGCGGTCGCGCGCTGCAGGGCTTCTCCGCGGGCGGCGAGATCGGCGGGGCGGCAGCGTTCCTGATCGAACACGCGCCGCAGGACAGGAAAGGCAAGTATGCGTCGTGGCTGCAGGCGAGCATGGCCATTTCCAACGTGCTGAGCGCACTCGTCGCGACGGCGGTGACACTGACGCTGAGCCGCACGCAAATCGGCGACTGGGGTTGGCGGATCCCGTTCATCGTCGGTCTCGCCATTGCGCCGGTCGGCTTCTGGCTGCGCAAGACGCTCGATGAGACCCCCCACTTCCAGGCAGAGATGGATCGCGCCCTTCGTGAACAGCACGCGCAACGCAGCACCTTGCGCGAGATTGTCACGGCGCATCGGCGCGGCCTGCTGATTGGTTTCGGCATCTCGGTACTGTGGGCGACGTCCATCTATACGCTGGTGATCTTCATGCCCGTCTATGTCCAGCGGACATTAGGCTTTTCGAGCCAGCAGGCTTTCTTCGCCGCCCTGGTCGGCAACGTCTTCATGGCGGCCGCTTGCGTGGCGGCAGGCACGCTGTCGGATCGCTTCGGGCGCCGCACCGTGCTCGCCTGCAGCGCGGTCGTCATGCTGGTGGTCGTCTACCCGCTCCTCGCGCTTCTGCAACTGTCGCACACGACCGCCACGCTCGTCGTCGTGCAGATCATGCTCTGCGCAGTCGTCGCAATGTTCGGCGGTGTCGCGCCGGCTGCGCTGTCCGAGTTGTTCCCGACACGGGTTCGCTCGACTGGCATGTCGCTGTCATATAACACCGCCGTCCTCACCTTCGGCGGATTTGCGCCCGCTGCGCTGACCTGGATGACGCAAAACCTGCACAGCACGTTCGCACCGGCGTGGTACGTGATCGCCGCATGCGCGGTAGCCCTGATCTCAATCGCGTGCCTGCCGGCGTCCGCATGACGCACATCAGCGGTTAATTTGCCTGCCTTGCTGCAGTCTCAATCACTTGAGCGACTTTGGCCGGCTGAGAGATGAAGACCGCGTGGCTTGCGCTCACTTCAGTGACCTTGGCGCCCGAGCGTTGATACATCCAGCGCTGAAGCTGAGGGCTCACTACATGATCCTGAGTGGTCAGGATGGCGTAGCTCGGCCTGGTTCGCCATGCCACTACAGAAACAGGTGTCCCCAAGGCTTGCTGATTAAGCTGCACCTGCGAGTCCGCCATGAATTGAGCCTCCGACGGCGAGACATCCTGTGCATAGGTCCCAGGGAATCTTGCCGCAGGGATGAAGAAATACTTGTCCGGTGTTGCTCGCATGGCATCGTTGGGCGCGGCGAACTTCGACAGCAGTTGACCACTGGCTTCCCCTTTATCGGGTTGGAGCGCAGCCACATAGACGAGCGATTTAACCTTCGGGTCGGCGCCTGCCTCCGTGATCACGGAGCCGCCATAGCTGTGACCGACCAGCACGACCGGACCGCTCTGCTGCTCAATGGCGCGCCTGGTGGTCTCGACGTCCTCAGTGAGGCCAGTGAGCGGTTCCTGCACGATCGTCACATGGAAACCGTCCTTGGTCAGGATGTCGTAGACGGCTCGCCAGCCTGAGCCATCCACGAGTGCTCCGTGGACAATGACGATATCGTTCGCCGCCGGCTTCGTCTGGGCGTGAGCCATCGTGCTACCCAAAGCAAGCAGGAAGGCAACAGCAACTTTCTTTCGTAGTGCGTACATTTCAATCTCCAGTGGTGTTCCAATGTGCCCGACGTTTTGCCTGAACCCTCTAACGTCGGACATGTCGACCCACGAACGCTGCGGGTCGCATTTGCGCGCTGGCGTACCGGCGCGTAACGACGTCAGCCGAGCTTGTTTTTCATGGCGAGAACGTCGATCGGCTCAACTGACGGCGGGCTTGCCAGCATCTCGTCGACCTGCGCCATCAGGGCGTTGGCCATGTCACCGGCGAGGTGTGCCTGGCGATCCTCTTCACTTGCAAAGGCGTCGAAGACGCCGACCGTCGTCGGCGACAGCTTGAGGGCGAACCAGATCGGCGTGGTCGCCTCCCGATTGGTCATTTCCAGGCCGGCGGCAAGGAAGTCTGCTACGGCCTGCTCCTTTCCCGGCTTGGCTTCAAGTCGGACAAATAGTGCGTGTTTGATCATCTTCGTTCTCCGGTGTCCGCGTGAGGGGGTCATGCGGTGAGTCACACTTTACAAACGGAGCGCGTTGGGAAACACTGTCTCAATCGACAACTTTGATATCAATTCCGCCATGCGAATTTTTGTCCTGGCGCTCGATGGAGTGTTCGATACCGGTCTGACCACCGTGCTCGATGCCTTGACCATCGCCAACAAACTTGCGTCCGCGACGGGCGTCGCCACACCGGGTTTCGACATCACCGTGGTGGGGATGCGGCCCCAAGTGCGTACCGCGCTTGGGCTGCAGGTACCCGTCCGGGATATGACCGGCGCCCCCGCCCCGGATTGGATCGTCGTGCCGGCGCTCAACTGCACGACCGCCGAAGAGCTCGTGCCTGCGCTCGGCCAGGACGATGTGATCGATGCGATTGGCGCTTTGCGCTCGTGGCGCAGTGGCGGCGCCCAGATTGCAGCCGCCTGTACGGGTACGTTCGTGCTGGCTGAAAGCGGCTTGCTCGACGGCCACGAAGCCACGACCACCTGGTGGCTGTCACCGGTGTTCCGCCAGCGTTACCCACACGTGCACCTGGATGCGCATCGCATCGTCGTCCCCAGCGGCAGCACGGTGACGGCAGGGGCGGCCCTGAGCCACCTCGACCTTGCACTCTGGTTGATCCGCAACAACAGCCCCGAGCTTGCGGCGCTCGTGGCCAACTACCTCGTATTCGATTCGCGGCCGTCGCAGTCTGCCTATGCGATCTCCGATCACCTCTCTCATTCGGACCCGCTCGTCGAACGTTTCGACCGCTGGGTGCGTGAACACCTTGATAAGGCAATTGCGCTCGACGTCGTCGCCAATGCATTGGCGACCAGCACGCGGACATTGACGCGACGTTTAAATGAGGTGCTGGGTAAAACGCCCGTCGAGTACATTCAGGATCTGCGGGTCGAGCGCGCCGTCCATCTGTTGAAGACGAGCAAGCTCAGCGTTGATCGCATTGCCGAGCAGGTCGGGTATGCGGACGGCGTCACTTTGCGAACGTTGCTGCGGCGGCGGATAGGTAAAGGGGTACGTGAGTTGCGGGCGTCGTGAGCCGCCGCGGCCATGGATGCTGGGGGTCACAGAATCAGAGGGGCAATACGATCACACGCGATTTCACGTCGCGCGTGATCTGTTGTTGAATTCATGAAAGACCGAAAGGGTCCTCGATCGAGTGAGCCGGCTGTGTAAACCACACTGGCCCGCTTGAGGTCATGTAAAAATGATCTTCGTGACGGATGCCGAATTCACCTGGAATAGAAATCATCGGCTCGTTGCTGAAGCACATACCGGCTTCAAGCGGGGTGGTGTCATTGCCGACCAGGTTCGGCGCCTCATGCAAGTCCAAACCAATCCCATGACCGGTTCGATGCGGCAAGCCAGGCAACTGATACCCGGGGCCGAATCCAGCCGCCTCCACAACTTGCCGCGCCGCGCGATCAACGTCGCAACACGGCACGCCCAGTTGAGCCGCCTTGAAAGCCGCGGCCTGCGCTGCCTTTTCCGTGTCCCACACAAATCGTTGCCGGTCAGTAGGGTCGCCAAAAACATAGGTACGCGTAATATCGGAGTTGTAGTTCTTGTACCGGCAACCCGTATCGATGAGTACGATATCGTTCTTCTTCAGGTACTGGATATCCTTAACGCCATGCGGATAGGACGTCGCTTCACCAAAAAGAACAGAGCAGAATGTCGAACCCGAGGCACCCAGCTTGCGGTGAGCCTGCTCAATGAAATCGCGCACCTCAACCGTACTCATCCCTTCATGCAGAATGCTTGCAGCAGCTTCGTGAACCCGCAGAGTCATGTTCATCGCCGACTGAATTAGCGCGATTTCACTGAGCGATTTAACGCTCCTCAACCCCGTCACCAATGCCTCCGCACTGATCAATTCATAGCTGCCGGACAGTTGCTTCATGCCGAAGAACACTGCAACACTCGCCGTTGCACAGATGGCGATTCTCTTTTTTCCTGACTCGGAAGTGATACCTAGCACGCCCAGCGCTTTGTAGAACGTCGCGTAGGAAGACTCGTCCTCATGCCAGCACACGACTTCACCTGCGACTTTCATGGCGTCGCACAGCGTTCTTTTTTCGAAGCACGGAGCGATGTAGACCAATTCTCCGTCGGCAGGAATGACGGCGCCGAATAGTCTCTCGCTTGGATACCACTGAATGCCAGTGAAGTAGAGCAGGTTCGTCCCGGCATTGATATAGAGTGCGTCAACGCCCGACGCCTTCATCGATAGCTGGACTCTGCGTATCCGGTCACGATACTCGACTACGCTGATTTCATCGACTTCGGTCGGCAATCGGACAAGTCGCTCCAGTGCTTCTGATTGCTTGCTTCCACCGATCCCATTGCTCATCTTTCATCTCATTGTTTAATGACGCGCACCGGAAGGCGAAGGTGCATGGCCAGCCATACCGGTTGCGCGTGGTTGGGGTTAACAGGATTGACTGCAGGTATCAGTACCTTACACGGAGTGATGACACCCATCGTGACTTCGATCGGCTCGCCCGCTATCTGCTTCGTCAGCAAGTTACCTGAGCGTCACGCCGTCGAAGCGCGCGTAGCCGAGCGGTTCGATGCGCATGTCGACAACTTTCGCGCTCGTCGGCTGGTAGACCGTCGAATTGGCGATGGGTGAAAAGGGAAGTTGTTGTGCAAAGATCTGCTGCGCCTCCATGTAGTACTTCGTGCGCGTCGCAACGTCATTCGTCTCCCGTCCCTTTTGCACGAGATCGTTAAACGGTCCAAAGCACCAGTGCGCAAAGTTGTTCCCATTCACTGAATCGCAGCTCAGTATTGTTCCGAGCCAGTTATCAGGGTCTCCATTGTCTCCGGTAAATCCAATCAACATTGCATCGTGCTCACCCGCGTGCGCCCGCTTGATGTACTCGCCCCACTCATACGTGACGATTTTTGCCTTCACACCGATTTTCGCCCAGTCGGACTGGATCATTTCGGACATGAGACGGGCGTTCGGGTTGTAGGGCCGCTGCACCGGCATCGCCCAAAGCGTGATATCGAAACCGTTAGGATAGCCCGCCTTCTCGAGCAAAGCCTTGGCTCTGACCGGATCAAAGGCAGCGCTCTTCAGGCTCTTGTCGTATGACCATTGCGTCGGCGGCATGGGATTCGACGCGCCCTGCCCCGCGCCCTGGTAGACAGATTCAATGATCGCCGCCTTGTTGATCGCCATATCCAGGGCGCGCCGCACGTCGGCATTGTCAACGGGTTTGTGCGTCGTGTTGTAGGCAAGGTATCCGACGTTGAAGCCGGCCTGCGAAGGCATCAGAATATTCGGGGCGGATTTCAGCTGCGCAATATCGGCCGGACGCGGATAGCTCATCACCTGGCATTCGTCGCGCTTCAACTTCTGCACGCGCACACTGGCGTCCGGCGTGATCGAGAAGATCAGCTTCGAGATCTTGACCGCGTTCGGCTTCCAGTAGTCCGGATTGCCGTCGAAGCGGATCGTCGCGTCCTTCGTATAGCTGCGGAAGATGAACGGGCCCGTACCGACCGGCTTCTGGTTGATGTCGGCCGCATTCCCCGCCTTCAGCAATTGATTCGCATATTCTTCCGACAGGATCGACGCGAATTCCATCGCCAGATTCTGGACGAACGGCGCGTTCACGTCCTTCAGCGTGAACTTGACCGTGTACGGATCGACCTTTTCGACGCTGGTGATCAGCTTGTCGAGGCCCATGTCGGTGAAGTACGGGAATTGGACCGGGTACGCCTTACGAAACGGCTGATTTGGGTCCAGCATGCGCTCGAACGTAAAGACGACGTCATCCGCATTGAATTCGCGAGTTGGCTTGAAGAACGATGTCGTCTGAAATTTGACGCCGTGGCGCAGGTGGAACGTGTAAGTCTTGCCGTCCGGCGAGACCTCCCACTTTTCAGCAAGGCCCGGCTCGACTTTAGTACCGCCGCGTTCGAATTCGACGAGACGGTTGTAGACGGTGAACGTATTGGCCGTGAAATCGGTGCCGGTGGTGAATTGGGCAGGATCGAATCCACCAGGACTACCCTCTGAGCAATACACCAATGTCCTGCTGGTCTCCGCCGCCTGTCCATACTGCGTCAACAGGAGTGACAACAAGGCTAGCGACAATGCTCCGATGCGAATTCGACTCTTTCTTGTCTTGTTCTTCATAGTCTTCTCTGAGAGATTTTGAAACATAGTCTCCAGCGCAGGCCTGTATGCGGCCATTCTTGGCGAGAGGAATGTATCAGTGCAAAATCCACCAGGCTTGTATGATCGGGACGAAAAGGACGCTCATTTCGGCATAGCGACCTGTCTGACTCGCGGCATTGATAGGTTGCCGGCCGTGTCGCGTGAGATGCCGCGATGAAGAAGCGGGGCTCGCCTCTCCTTGGAAGCCTCGCGCTTCCCGCTCAAAATGCTTGACTGACCGACTCAGGGCGTGATGCGGTAGTTCGCAATGAGCCGATCAAATGACGGCTTATCAGGGTTGGCGTTTGCCGCGGCCACCAGCGGGTTTGCCCGCCGGCTTACTTGAACCCGCAACTGGCTTGCTGGCGGGTTTGCTGCGTGGCTTTTGCACGCTGAATGGGCTACCGCTGGACAAGCTCGTGCCTTTACCCGCGGCCACAGCGCGCTGCGCCGCAGGCTTAGGTTTGTTTTCGCCACTTTGCGGACGCGGTTTTTTGCTGGGCACCTGCACGGCGCCCCGCGCAGCTTGCGGCACTTTCGGCTTCTTAGGCTTTTTGGGTTTCTTGATGATCTCGCCCGTCGCGCTAGTTTCCGGCACGCGGTGTTCGGCTTCAAAACCCGGCTCTTCTTCACGGCGCAGCGTTTGCCGGATCAGCGCTTCAATCGCGGCCAGTTGCGGCGCTTCATCGGCACACACAAGGGACACCGCCACGCCGCTGGCGCCCGCGCGGCCGGTACGGCCAATACGGTGCACATAGTCTTGCGCCACGATCGGCAGATCAACGTTGATCACCAGCGGCAGGTCGTCGATATCCAGCCCGCGCGCCGCCACATCGGTGGCTACCAGCATCAGTACTTCGCCCGTCTTGAAGCGCTCCAGCGCACGCAGGCGCGCGGGTTGCGGTTTGTCGCCGTGGATGGTGTCGACCGAATAGCCCGCTTCATCCAGCATGGCCGCCAGGTAATCCACGCCATTGCGGGTTTTGACGAACACCAGCGCGTGCTCCCAGTTGTTCTCTGCCACAAGGTGCATGAAGAGGTCAGGCTTGTTCTTCTTATCGACCGTCACCACCCACTGCTTGATCTTGCTGGCCGTGGCATTGGGCGGGCTGACGCTGATATTGACCGGGCCGCGCAGAATGCCTGCCGCCATGGCGCGGATATCATCGGTAAACGTGGCAGAGAACAACAGGGTTTGGCGCTGCGCGGGCAAGGCTGCAAAGACGGCGTTGAGTTCGCGCTCAAAGCCCAGATCCAGCATGCGGTCGGCCTCATCCAGCACCAGCGTTTGTACTTGATCGAACTGCACTGCGTTCTGGCGGTGGAGATCCAGCAAACGGCCCGGCGTGGCAACGAGCACATCCACACCTTTGCGCAACTTCATCATCTGCGGGTTGATACTCACACCGCCGTAGGCGGCCAGAAATCGTAAGTCGAGGCCTTTGCCGTACTCGATAAAGCTTTGCAGCAGTTGTTCGGCCAGTTCACGCGTGGGCACCAGCACCAGAACACGCGCGCGGTTGCTGGACACCGCCGGGCCGTGTTGCACCAGCCGTTGCAACAGCGGCAACGCAAAACCCGCCGTTTTGCCAGTGCCGGTCTGTGCCGCAGCCATGACGTCCTTGCCACTGAGCACAGCAGGAATCGCCTTGGCCTGCACCGGCGTAGGTGTCTGGTAATTGAGGCCCTGCAGATTACGCAGCAAGGGATCGATCAGGCCAAGCGAGGCAAAAGACATTGGCGTATTCCGGGCTAAAGCCGCAATTCTAGCGGTTACCGCCTGATTGCGCCGCGCAACCAGCCACGCACGCACCTGTATCGCCACCAGCTACCCGAAATAAGGCCCGAGTCCTGCCATCCCATCCACGATCGGATCTGACGCGGTAACGAAAATCGGGAAAGATCGAGACGGCACGAATAGGAATGCTTATTTCGTGAAATCGTGGAACTGCCAGGTGACTGAACTCTGCCGGCCACCGTCACTCTTCATCTGCCTGAGCAGGACCACCGCACCATCAAACGCATCATCAGACCGATGATGGGGTTCAAGGATTGCCTCGCGTACTTTACTCCTGGACCTGACCCGTTAAAACCTAACGAGCTCGTAAGAAGAAAGGAGACCCATGCCCGCTTTTCCCCCTCCCGAACGGTCCGGTTTCCTGGCGTCATCTCTCACCAAAATTATGCTCCCTTCTTATAGAGCGCTTTCAACTGCGATAACTCTTCCATGAATTTATTCTTAAGTTCCTGCGGCCCTACGATTTTCAAATTTGAACCGTATTCCAGCAGCTTCCGCGTGCCGTGCTCGATGGATTCGATGGGCATCAAAAACTCTTTCCATCCCGATGGCACCTCCGCACTTCCTGCACCCTGCAAAACTGGAGCGGTTTTAATACGCGCGTTGACCAACCAATTCTCGCCGCGCGGCGACACGGCGATATGTGCCGTCAACCGATAAAGATCGGTCTCGTACCGGTTTATGGCATCACGCCAGTGCTTCGCCAGATCAAATCGGGCAGGACGCTTGAAACGGAGGCGGGAGGACTTGAGTTCACTAATATTCGCTAGCCGAAAGGTCAGTGCGCCGTGCTTGCCCACCACCCTGGCAATCAGGTACCAGGTACCTCCCTTGAGCACCAAACCGAGCGGCTCAAGTTCGCGGCGGGATAAACCGCGCCAACTCTCATACGTCACTTCGATACGGTACTGGCTCCACACGGCATTGGCGACTTCACGCAGAAATGACGGCGTTTCTTGCGCACGGTACCAATCCACAGTGTCAATGTGCAGTCGGCTGGCGACGCGATCAGCCTGCTCGCGCGAGTCCGGAGGCAGGCTGGCAATCATCTTTAGCCGCGCCGAGGCAGCCATGCCGTCCAGGCCGAGTTCTGTCGCAGGCCCGGGCAAACCTGCCAGAAACAGCGCGTGCGCTTCGTGCTCCGTGAGCCCTGTGAGATCGCTGCTCCAACCCTCGCGCAATTGAAATCCCCCATTGCGACCTCGATCCCCCCAGATCGGCACGCCAGCACTGGAGAGCTGATCGATATCGCGCAAGATCGTGCGCTCGGAAACCTCCAGTGCTTCGGCCAAAGCCGGTGCGGTCAACCGCCCGCGCGCTTGCAGCATCATCATGATCGACAAAAGGCGGCTGGCTTTCATAAATGGCACCTGACCTCAAATACATGACATAAGGTGTCATGTTAACGGATCTATTATCTGCCACACCCCTAATCTGCTGGATCGATGCGAAGGTCAGACATGGACGAGAGCACTCACGAAAGGCAACTCAAATAGCATTGTCGTTGCTGATCGATATCTAAGTGAACCCCGAAGGCGAGCAGGGTTGCGCCGCATTAAATCAAATGAGGAAAGACAAATGAAAATAATTTCCGGACCCCTGAGCATGTTCGGTGCCAAGGTCGAGATCGCGGCGCACGAGAAGGGCATCGACTTCGAACTGGTGATGGTTCCGTTTGACCAGCTACGCGGTTACGCCCCCAAACATCCCGATGTATTGCGCGTCAATCCGAAGCATCAGGTGCCGGTACTGATAGACGGCAACCTGGAGATTTTCGATTCCACGCAAATATTTGAGTATCTTGAAGACCTGAAGCCCAATCCCGCCTTATGGCCGGCGCATCCAGAGGCGCGCGCCAGGGCGCGTCAGCTCGAACACTGCAGCGATGAAATCTATTTTCCCCACGTTGTCCGACTGATGGGTCTTGAAGATGCGCCGGATGATCCTGCGGCGCAGACTGCGCGCAACGAAGCGCTGCAATATTATCGACGCATGGAACGCGTTCTTGCGAATCGGGAATTTCTGGCCGAGACCTATTCCTATGCCGACATTGCGTTTTACATGGCGCAGTTGTTCGGCGCGCGCAAGGGCGCGCCGATGACAGGAGAAACGCCCAACCTGCTGGCTTGGCGTGAACGGATGACCGCACGTCCTGCCGTGCGAAAAGTTGCCGGTGCTATGGCGGGATATCTTGCCTCGATTAGAAATGCGATCCCCGATTTTCTTCAAGGACTTAACTAGCAGCCTGTTGAAAAACCTCGTGCTACCGTCATCCGGGCACGAGCCGCGAGCAGGTGACGCCACTTTGAACGGCTTCCCGGATCGATCAGATGCCACGCCACGCGTGCGAGCGTGTCCAGTAGGGGGCGATGAGCGCCTCCCCTCCACACCTCGCCGACCAGCTACATCCCATGTATCAGGCCGTGCGCCAACACGCGCAGCTCTTGGAACTGTGTCGCCAACTCGAAACTGAGCACGAACGCGGCGCCATAAAACACGCCGGGATAGCGCTCGGCGAACGCCAGTATCGGTGCGGCGATGCGCGTGCGTATTGCCCTCGCGCTCATCACGGATGCGATGCCGATACCGAGTGCCGCACCGGCCAGCACGTCCGTCGGGTAGTGCACGCCGAGATAGATGCGCGGCAGGCCGATCAGCACCACGGCGTGCAATAGCGCGTAGATCCCCACGGGCCGCGAGGCGAGGAAAATGCCCATGGCGACCGCGCACCAGAGCATGGCGTGATCGCTCGGAAACGAACTCCACGTTCGCAGTACCGGCTCGTCCACGTTGGCCTCCGGAAAGAACGCACGCAACGCCGGTTCGTACATCGGCCTCAGGCGAAACGGCAGGTAGAGCGCAAGCAGGCGGCCAGCCGCCAGTGCGATGAGGCCGCTTGCGATGGCGATCACCACGAGCTCGCGACGGTGTCGCCGAGCGGCCTCGCCGTCAAGTCCTTCCGCACGTTCGGGCCTGAACCAGACCCACCACAGCAGTGCAACCAACACCACACCCTTGGGCAAGTACGCGTTCACGACCGCTTCGACTACATGGGTGAAGCCTGGGGAGGGAATGGCCACTTTACTTAGGGACGTGATGGCCCACGTATCGATGACGTTCATTTGTCTCTGCTCCCCTATATGCGGCAATTGACGTAACTTCATTGTTGGCCGCAGCTGTGGTCACAAGGCCGCATTGCCAGCATCGAAAGTGCCCGGCTAGGCGGCGAAGCGGTCGATGGCCGGTGACGACCATCATCGTATTGTCATGAACACGCGGTGAATACGCTAGCGCGTACTGTCCAGGCTAATTGTCTGATCCCTCGCTCAAGCCTCGTCCAGAAGCATTCACGCCAATCACCCGTTCGCGGTTGCCAACAACCGCTGTTATTGCTGCCGCCATATCCACCAGCATCGTCGTTTCCCGCCTCCGGGTTAACGTTAATTGGCATTCAAACGCCGGGGTTGATTCATTGGTGCAGCCATCGTCCGCCGACGCCGTCACGTCAATGAGGGCTCCGGCCGAGCCGCCGACAAACGCTTCCGGGAGCTCTCGCGCGTAGCGCGAAGAGCCACGTTGGCTGGGCGGCATGCCCCCGCTCTTCGTGTATAAAGGAGGAAGCCTGTACTACGGAAGCCCGCCGTGCCCGAAACCCCGCCGTCAACCACAAACTCAACCGCTGAAGGTCCGAACCCGTCCTCGCCGCGAATCATCAAGCCGTTGGCCATCGGCGGCGCAATCGTGCTGTTGCTCGGCATTTTGCTGCTGGTCTTCAACCCGTTCCACAAGAGCCCGGATGAACGGGCGCTGAGCGAACTGGGATTCATCAAAGGCACCTGCAACGACAGCGATGCGTCGACAGCCACGCCCGACTCGGGATGCCTGGCGTTGCGGGCGAAACCGACAATGACGGCATCTCAGGTCGCGGCCGCTTTGCCACATCTAAAGAATTCCGACCGCAAGATAGAACTGAATCTGGGAGGCACCCAGATCGATAACCTCGATTCGCTGAAGGAACTGGACGATCTGCAATCGCTTGACCTGACGGACACGCCCGTCTGGAACATCGACGCCCTGAAGGACATGCACTCGCTGAAAAGGCTCGTGCTCCATCGCACCGAAGTCGAAAATATCGCCGCGCTAAAAGGGCTGACCGGTCTGCAATCGCTGAATCTCTGGGATACCCGCGTCTCGAATCTCGACGCGCTCAAGAACCTGCGCGATTTGCGAGACCTCGACCTGCGGGATACACAGGTTCGCGATCTCAATCCGCTCGAAGATTTGCCTCATCTGGAAACGCTCAAACTCGGGGGCGCGAGGAACGTCCGGAACGTCGACGCGCTCAGCCAGCTCGCCTCCTTGCAGACGCTTGACCTCAACGAAACCCAGATCGACAGCATCAGTGAGTTGAAAAAGCTCAGCGGTCTGCAAGCGCTCTATCTGGCGAACACGCCGCTGCGAGACATCGACGCACTAAAAGGAATGACCTCGCTCAGGACGCTCGTGCTGGACGGCTCGAAGGTCGATGATATCGACGCGGCGCAGGGCATGCTCCAGCTGGACACGCTGGTGCTCGCGCGCACGCAAGTGACGAACATCGATGCATTGAAGGGGCTCACCCGTCTGCAAAGGCTCAATCTCGCCGACACCCGGGTCGAGAACATCGAGGCGCTGGCAGACCTGAAAACCCTGCGAATGCTCAATCTCTTTCGCACCAGGGTTCGAAACATCGATCCACTGCGAGGTTTGACCGGTTTGCAGGAGCTCTACCTGGCGAACACCCCTGTCGAAGACGTCGACGCGCTGAAAGGGCTCACTGGCCTGCGAGAGCTCGTTCTGTATGGCATCCAGGCCAGGAACGTCGACGATCTCAAAGCGGCGCTTCCAAAAACGCGAATCGTGTGGTGATCATTCGACGTTTTTTCAACCGGTGCGCCAGGTCAAACAGCGGTAGGAGACTCCGAGTGAGTGCCCGGATGGCAATAACCTGTCCGTAGGAAAGTCGATGAAGTCGACGGGAACGAAAGCCGTCAACCCCACACCGCTCCCACTTTGGCCCGTGCCAGGATATCGATTAGCCCCCGGCCCGCTTCGCGCTGTGGCCGTACTTTTTGAGCGCTTCGACAACCCGCTCGCAATGGTCGCCCTGCACTTCAATGACGCCATCCTTGACCGTTCCACCAGAACCGCAGGCCGTGCGCAACTGCTTGCCTAGCAGGGCCAAGGCGAGAGGATCAAGCGCAAGCCCCTTGACGACCGTCACGCTCTTCCCACCCCGGCCTTTGGTTTCACGCGTCACCCGCACCACGCCATCGCCTACCGGACGTGTCCTGGCAGCCGTCGTGCAGACACATTCCGCGAGTACCTGCCTGCATTCGGGACACATCCGCCCGCCGTCTGTGGAATAGACAAGGCCGCCTTTTGAACTACTCTTCATGATTGGCTTACTCAAAGACACTCAGGTCGGAAATCGGGACGAGTTTAGCAGGCAATTCCTAGCCGCTTCCTGCCGGGTCCGGTCTCACGCCGAACTTCCGCCGTCGAGCCTGGAGGGACAGTTCGCTATGGCCGGAAGCGGACGTTTTGTCGTTCGTCCCCGAGAGGCTCGGGCCATTGCTTTACGTCACGATTCGATCGGCATTCTTAACCGATCGAATCGCTAAACAGCGCACAAGGGTCGGGGACGTTATCTGAAGTCAGTCGGATGATATGAACACTGGCAGATGAATTTGCTAGCTGACGCCCTGAGCGGCGGCCGCGAGCGCTTTCATCGCCAGCATGTACGGGTACGGGCCATGGCTGATTCGTGCAACCCCGTTTTCCGCGAGTTCCGCGATGGAAGTCGTTTCTGCCAGACGCATGATGTTGACCGGGAGAGGTGATGCAGCCGTCAACTCGCGAATGAGCGCTGGTGATTGAAGGCCCGGCACGAAAAGACCGTCGGCCCCCGCTTTTGCATAAGCCCGTCCTCGCGCCAGCGCTTCCTCGACCATGCGGCTATCGTGCTCTTCCGGTGGACGCGTGAAGAATACGTCGGTACGTGCATTGATGAAATATTCACTCCCCGCGCGATCAGCCGCACTTCGCGCCGCGGCGATACGGGCGGCCGCGTCCTCGACAGCGCGCAAGGCACCCGCTGCGGGAAAGCTATCCTCGATGTTGCAACCGGTTGCCCCTGCTTCGATGCTAAGCGCGATCGTTTCGGCCACGTCCTCGAGTCTTTCTCCATAGCCACTTTCCAGGTCCACGGTGACCGGGAGGTCCGTTGCACGTGCGATCTTTGTGAGCACCTCCATGACCAGCGCCCGCGGCATTTTCTCTCCGTCGGAAAACCCATTGGCCATGGCCACTGACCAGCTTCCCGTAGCCAGCGCAACGGCGCCTGCCTTGGCCACGGTGGCGGCGCTGCCGGCGTCCCACACATTGAACAGGATCAGCGGATTTCCTGCGCGATGAAGCGATCGAAAATATGCACCCTTGTCATTGCTGCTCATGCTCGTCTCTCCTCGTCAATATCGGGCTGGACACTGCGCCAAAGGATACCGTCACCGTATCGAGCGCGGCGAGAAAATCCCGGGCATCGAAAATTTCTCCCAGACTTGCGACGCCACCTCCTGGCGCGGCCTTGCCGCTCAGCAGCCGCTCGGTCGCCTCCACGACGATCGGCGCACTGACCGCATAGATGTCGCGTCCCGTTGCCGTGACACGGCGCGTCGTTCCGCTCTGTACGATGACGACGTCCACAACGAATTGTTGGGCCGATCGTCCCTGCTCATCGTCAGGGCGGGGCGGTGGCGTATTCGGATCGCGAATGTCGCGCAGGGCCGAAAGAGCGAGCCAGGACTCGACGGTATCGACACGCAGATGACGCGAGACGGTGAGCACCTCCGTAAAGGGGAGCATCATCACGTCCACGTTGCCGAGCGGTGTCGGGAAAGACCACACGCCTTCGGGCGCCGGTTGCGGGACAGGCGCCAGTCGCCCCTCCGCCTGGATGAGCCGTCTTGCGCGATTGCGTTCGCCAGTCAGGCGCGTTCCACGCGTCGGATGCCAACTGTCGAGGCCAATGGCGATATCAACCCTGTCGAGCGGCTTATCTTTGTCTGCTACGGCCGTGACGAGCAAATCGGCAAGTCCGCCATAGAACGCCGCTGCGGGGATGAGCGTCACCCCCGCAGCGCGTGCGCTCGTATCACGTTGCTCGATCAGCGCCTGGAGCGCGGGCTGTTCCGCCGTGACGTCCAGATAAGGAATCTTGGCGCGCAACGCAGCATCGACGATCGGCAACGCCGTATCGAGAAAAGGGCCGGCGCAGTTAATGACGGCGTTCGTGCCGTGAAGCGCCGCGTCGAGTTGCTCCGGGTCGTCAATGTCAGCGACGCGCCATGGAGTCGAGTCACCGGCACTGCTTTGCCTCAAGCGCGCAGCATCGCGCCCTATCCGGACAACGCCGAGCCCGCGCCGCTTTAATTCCGCGACAACAAAGCTTCCCGTGTGGCCTGTGGCCCCGTACACCGCAACGGTCATTCGGTCGTTCATCCTTGTCTCCGATATATGATTGATTACGCTACAGACCTGTCTGTATTTGTAATACAGATCTGTAGCACCGTCAAGCTCTGAGTGCTATGCTTGGCAATAGTGTTTCGGCATAAGAAATTTTTGAGGTTGAGCCTGAATGAAGAAGGGAGAACAAGCGCACGGACTCGCACCTGATACGCGTGAGCGCATCCTGCGGACCGCCAGCGAACTTTTCTATCGAGAGGGCACGCGCGCGGTTGGCGTCGACCTTATCGTGGCGCGGGCGGGTGTCGCCAAGACGAGCCTTTATCGTCATTTCGGGACGAAAGATGACCTGATCGAAGCTTTTCTTCACCTTGAGGATGAAGACTTCTGGCGGCATTGGGATACGGTTGCCGCACGGCACAAGGGCGCGCCGCGTGAAGAACTGGATGCGCAACTCCGATGGATTGGCGAACGCATTGCGCGTCCGGGTTATCGCGGGTGCCCGCAGATCAACATCGCCGCGGAATATGCGGACGAGAACCACCCGGCCCGCAAGGTCGCGGTGGCGCACAAGCAAGAACTGCGACGGCGACTCGCGGATCTGGCGCGAGCCTTGCGCATCGAAGGGGCCGAGACTTTTGCTTTACGGCTGGGCACGGTCATCGACGGCGCACTCAGTAGTGGGCACGCGCTGCACGCAGAGGGGCCCGTACGGTTCCTGCAGGAACTGGCGCAAATACTGATCCCGAAAAAAACCAGGAAGTGATCCACACATCCTGTTGCGCAAAGCCGGCACCTCGTTTTCACTCGAAAGGGTCCGCGCATTCTGGCTGAAGCTGCGGTTGAGGCTCGTATGCGCGCGGCATCTCCGACTTCCTGTCGCATTGCGATCTACGTAATTTGTCTCGACTCCGGCACTTTAGGCGTTTGGAATGCATCGGGATATTCGTGACGAAACCAGTCTTTCACCTGATCGTGATTGAGTGCAAAGAATTCGCGCGATCGCGGTATCAGGACGAAACCGAAAGCGAGCAGACAGGTGGCGAGACCGAAACATGTATAGACCTTGCTCACTGCCCAATGCGTGAGCGCCGCACCTGCGATCATCGGTCCAAGAATCCCTGCAATCTGCGTAGTCATCATACTGGCAGCGAGAATGCGCACCCGGAAATTTTGCGGGATGGCCAATGAACGGTGAGTCGCGCCAACGAGCCCCATTGATGCATTGGCGAAACCCACACACGTAAGCGCCAATACGAGAACGATGGGTGAATGGGCCCAGCCCGAAGCAGCAAGTGCCAGTCCTTCGCACATAGCGGCCCCTACGCGGACATTGAATCGGCCGAACCGACTGACTAGTGCGTCAGAACCGCGAAAGCTGCCGAGTAGCAAACCGATAGATAAGGCCGCTTCGCAACCACCTAGCCAGAGGCCCGACAGCCCGAGTGATTGAACTTTGAGCGGGATCAGCATACCGACTGCAGGTCCCTGGAATATCCATACGAGGAAGTTGACAAGTGTCCAGCCGCGCTCCAACGGGACGATCCATTTAGCATGCAGTCCGGCGCGCAGGTCTTCCCACCAACGGGCTAACCCGCGATGGTGCTCGCGATGCTGAGACTGGGACGGAAGCTGCAAAGTCACATAGGCAGCGACGCCAAGCAGGATACCGTTCATCCAGAATGTTGCAGCGATACCTCCCAAGGCCAGAGTTGCGCCAGCCAATGCCGGTCCTAAAGCGCGGCCAGCCGCTTGCGTCGATTTACGAAGACGAAGCGCTTCTGCCAAACGATTCGCCGGAACAAGTTCAGCCGAAATGGTGGCGCTGGCCGGGTGGATGAAAGCTTTCGCTATAACGGTGACCACGCCTATGCAAATGATGAGCGTAAGCCGGTAGTCAGACAGCGAGGCGAGCGTAGCGAGGGTAAAGGCGACGACCATTAAGGCGCAGACACCCCATACAATCTGCGCGCTCTTTGCATATCGATCCCCAAGTGGCGAAAGCAGCGGCATTGCAAAAATCGTGGTGATGGCGATACTGACGCTGTACAGCGCAAGGTCATGTGCGCCGCCCTGATGAACGATCCACCAAGGGAGCGTGATATAGCCGACCATGTCCGCCAGGATCGTCAGAAGATCGCTGAGAAGCAGACTGGCAAGAGGTGGGGCGATTGCGTTTATGCGAGATTTGATTTCCCGAAACACCGCTTTCTCCGCTGTTGAGTTCGATGATGCTACCTCAACATTTTTCCCGTAGTTTAGGTGAACGTTTCCAGAAGCCAGCCCCTTGAACAGCGAATTGAAATCGTTGAGCGGCAGGTCTTCGTGATAGACAAGGATTGGCCGGTCCGGCCCGACCCGGGCGCGCATCGCGGCGATCGCCTGGTTTCTCCAGGCACACGCGCCAACAGGTGTTCAGTGAGCCGTATCCAATCGGAGTTGACTGCGGAAAGCCATGTCGTTCAATCGGAAACCGCGAAGCGGACGTTGGCTTTCCCAGCGTTAGGGTACCTAAACACGTGAGCCGGTCGGGAGGATGCAGACAAACCTGATCGGCGATTTATCGGACACACGATGTACCAGACCCTTTGTTAAACCTTCGTCCCCGAATAGGCGGCTTTCAGCGCGGCGACGTCGAGCTTCACCATTTTTAACATGGCGTCGGCAACGCGCCCGGCCTTTGACGGATCGGGGTCAGCCATCATCTCGATCTGATCGGTCGGAATGATCTGCCACGAGACGCCGAAGCGGTCCTTCAGCCAGCCACACGCCTCGGGCGAACCGCCACCCTCGAGAAGGGCGTTCCAATAGCGGTCAAGTTCTTCCTGATCGCCACAGTTGACCATAAGGGACACCGAGTGGTTGAACGGGTCGGCTCCCCCGGCGCTCATCGCAATGAATGGCTGCCCAAAGAGAACAAACTCCACGATCCTTGTAGAACCGGCACTCGGCACTGGAGTGACCCGAATAACACGTGAGTCTGGAAAAATATTCGCATAGAAAGCTGCGGCCTCCTCAGCTTGCTCGATGTACCAAAGAAAAGGGGTGATCTTTTGAATCGTCATGGCAAATCTCCTGTCAGTATTGGTTAATTGCGGAAGCAAGCCGCGTACCGTCACTAAAACGACGAAGGAATACCATCAAAATCGACGCAGCGAGAATTAAAGTTTCACTTTATTGACCCAGACGATGCAGCATGCCCCTTCTGCACCGAATTCTGCCGCGTCGGCAAGTTCGGCAGCAGCCAAACTCCGTAGCGTTAATGGATCAGCCCGCCATACAGTTGCTCTCCTGGCGGCGCATTGCAGGCGGCAGCGCAGCCAACCGCAAATACTCAACCCCCTCCGCGAGCGCAAGCGTCGATTGCCGCCCGTCGCGCATGCGAATACTGATCGTCCGATCGCGCTCATCGCGCGAACCCACCGCGACAAAAATCGGCACCTGCTTTTCACGTGCGTCGACGATCTTCTTTTCCAACCGCTCCGGCCGGCCGTCGAGCAGCGCCCTGATACCGGCCTCGTCAAGCGCCTGCATGACCGCTTGCGCATAGGCCGCGTTCGCGTCGCTGATCGTCGCGACCACGACCTGCTCGGGCGCGAGCCACACCGGTAGCCATCCTTCGTGATGTTCGAGCAGCATCGCGATGAAGCGCTCCATGCTGCCGAGCACCGCGTGATGAATCATCACTGGCCGCTCGCGTTCGTTGCGCTCGTTGACGAATTCCGCGTCGAGCCGCTCGGGCAGCACGAAGTCAAGCTGGATCGTGCCGCATTGCCAGCTGCGCTCACGGCTGTCCGTCAAATGGAACTCCAGTTTCGGGCCATAAAATGCGCCCTCTCCTGCGAGCACGTCGAATACGAGACCCGCTGCACGCGCCGCATTCGCCAGCGCCTCCTCCGCGCGATCCCACGTTTGATCGTTGCCCGCTCGCATCGCGGGCCGCGTGGCGAGCGCCACTTTGAAATCGGGGAAACCGAGGTCCGCATAGACGGCACGCAACAACGAACAGAAGCGGCCGACTTCGGCTTCGATATGCGCCTCCATGCAGAACACATGCGCATCGTCCTGCACGAACGCACGCGTACGCTTGAGCCCTTCAAGCGACCCCGACGGTTCGTCGCGATGACACGCGCCGAACTCGCTATAACGAACCGGCAACTCGCGATACGACCGCACGCGCTGGTTGAATACTTGCACATGACATGGGCAACTCATCGGCTTCAAACATAGCGCGCGCCCTTCTTCCGCGTCGGCCAGCGAATACATCGCCGCGCCGAATTTCTCCCAATGGCCGCTCTTCTCCCACAACGTGCGCGCCAGCAATTGCGGCGTACGGATCTCGCGAAAGCCTGCGCGCCGCATGCGGGCGCGAATGTAGTCTTCCAGCACGCGGTAAAGGTCCCAGCCGCGTGGGTGCCAGAAAACCATGCCGGCGCCCTCTTCCTGCTGATGAAAGAGATCGAGTTTGTTGCCCAGTACACGATGGTCGATTTCGTTCACGATGACACTCCGTTTGGTTTGATGTTGCCGAAAAAGCGGATCGATGCCGCAAACGGAGGTCCAGAAACGCCAAAGGCCCCGTCCGTTTCCGGCGGGGCCTTTGGTGGTCTGCCACAGCTTCCTGCTTCTAGCGTGCGCGACCTCCAGACGACCCGCCTGTGAAGGTGGTCGTCGTGGTGGTGACGGCAGCGAGGGGAATCGAGTGGAAGTCCATGGATCGACAGTAAACGATTTGACGAGGGCACGTCAATCGTAATCTCGACGAGCGCCGGCTTGCGCTGGCCGGCGATAGCAGGATAAACGGTACGATAGATGTTCGATCCGAAGCCCACGCATCTTCGCTAAACTTCGATCCACCATCCATCCGACCGAGCACTTCACCTTGACCATCCATATCCGCCCCGCGCACGCATCCGACGCCGCCTTGATTCTCCGCTTCATCACCGAACTCGCGGTGTACGAAAAGGCGGAGCGCGAAGTTGTGGCTACCGTCAAAGACATCGAAGCGAGCCTGTTCTCCGCTACGTCCACCGCGAAATCGTTGATCTGCGAAATGAACGGCGAGCCGATCGGCTTCTGCGTCTACTTCTTTTCCTATTCGACATGGCTCGGCAAACAGGGGCTTTATCTGGAGGACCTGTACATCTCGCCGGCATCGCGCGGCAGCGGCGCGGGCAAACAGATGCTGCGCCATCTCGCACAAATTGCATGTGAAACAGGCTGTGGGCGCTTCGAATGGAGCGTGCTCGACTGGAACGAGCCGGCAATCGGCTTCTACGAATCGATCGGCGCGAGCGCGCAAAGCGAATGGGTGCGCTATCGGTTGGCGGGTGATGCACTCACGGCCTTTGCCGATGGCAATACGTGAGACACGCTTGCCCCCGAACAGGAACATAGCTCGGTAATCTACGAGGCGCGCCTTGTTTATCTGCAGCAAGAACCGCGTACGCAGCCCTTGGCGGCAGACCTAGCGCGCGGCGCTAGCCCGTTATTCGCCCGCCCCGTTCACTACCGGGTCGACTTCAAACGCGTCGCCCGTGGCGAAGAATGTCCCACCTGCCACGTAATGGCACGTACGCAGGTCGGGGTCGTCGCCGAAATGCCAGCGGTTGTTCGAATACACGCGGCTGTCCGCATAGGCGGCAACCACTTCACCAATGATCAGATCGTGCCGCTGGCTATCGTCCGGAATCACCTTGCATTCCATCCACGTGATGCAGCCGGCCAGCATCGGCACATCGATTTCTTGTGCAGGAAAGATCTCGAGGTCGAAGGCGGAGAACTTGTCGAGTTCCGCACCCGCGTTCGTGCCCACCGCCAGCGTCTGCGCGGCAAATCCGCGGCTCGGCAATTGCAGGCCGAACACACCGCTCGCTTCGATCAGTTGCCGCGTGAGTGTGCGGCTGTCCACCACCACCACGACTTTCGGCGGGGTGAAATCGAGCGGCATCGCCCACGATGCGGCCATCACATTCGAGCGGCCGCCGTGCGCGCTGGTAATGATCGTGACGGGGCCATGATTCAGTAACTGCGTGGCGCGCGACAATGCGACGGGTTCCCGGGTGACTTTCATACGTTCTCTTCCGCGTCAAATGGATCAAACAGATTGTAGCGGGGACGCGCGAAGTGGGTCAGACGGCCCTCATGAACGACGCTCCGGCGCGCCGCGATGCGCCTGATCCAGGCTGAGCGAAGCTGAATGGCCGGTGGCGCTGCGCTTCGCGCAATCACTCGATCGTTACTGCCTCACACAATACCGGCGCGTATCCACATCCGCGTGCTATTTTCAGGCGAGAATGCAGAACCACGACCAACCGTTGGAGAGACCGTGCGCATCGTCTGCTTGCATACCGCCGAGAGCAACATCGCCCTGTTTGACGCGGCTGCCCGTGCCAAAGGATTCGAAGCGCTCGAACTGACCCATGTGGTCCGCGCGGATTTGCTCGCCGCCGCTGAGCAGGCCGGCGGCTTGACCGAGAGAATCGCGGCGCAAACCCGCGAGGTGCTCCTCGCACTGAGGGACAACGCACACGCCGTGTTGCTCAACTGTTCGACGCTCGGGCCCTCAGTGGACATCGCCCTCGCCGCCGCGGTCCACGCAGCCACACTTGCAGCCTGAAGCGGCATGTTCGCCGAATACATCGTCAAGTGGGATTTGTTGCCGGACGGCGAGCCGATTCGCACGCATAGCAGCCGTTTGTTGCCTGTGCGTCAGCACGGCGTCGCCGCAATGCTGAAAGTTGCGCAGGAACCCGAAGAGAAATTCGGCGCGCAGTTGATGGTGTGGTGGGACGGCGACGGCGCAGCCCGCGTGCTCGCCCGCGATGCTGACGCCCTGCTGCTGGAGCGCGCCGAAAGCAATCATGCGTTAGCGGACCAAGCCCGCGCGAACGACAGCGAGGCGGACGACCACGCCATCGACATCCTTTGCGCCGCCGTTGCACGACTCCACGCGCCACGAAACAAAACCCTGCCCGAACTGATCGGCTTACCGCGCTGGTTCCGGAGCCTCTGGCCCGCAGCCGGGCAATACGGCGGCTGGCTTGTCGAGAGTGCCACCGCAGCACAGGCGTTGCTTGCCGCACCACAAGACCTCGTGGTGCTGCACGGCGACATTCATCACGGCAACGTGCTCGATTTCGGCAAGCGCGGCTGGCTGGCGATCGACCCGAAAGGTCTGTACGGCGAACGCGGATTCGACTACGCGAACCTCTTCTGCAATCCGGACCCGGCGTCCGCGCTAGTGCCAGGACGATTCGAGCGTCGCGTCGAACGCGTGGCGCAAATCGCCGGAATCGACAGACGCCGTTTGCTGCAATGGATTCTCGCGTGGTCAGGTTTGTCCGCGGCGTGGATGCTTGAAACGGGCGAAACGCCGGACATCGATACAGACATCGGCAGAATGGCCGCCGAAGCGCTGAAGCGCTGAAACAGAAGTAACTGCTGGGAACTGAAAAGCAAACGTCCATCCTGGACACGGCCGCTTACACTTTGGCGCCGCACTGATCCTGTCAATCCCGATCGGCGAGCGGCATGGCCGGGCGGCAGCCGCCAGGCCGCCGCCCAGGCATTCCGTCTGTCAATGCGGTGCTTTGCCGTTGGGCATGGCGTCCAGCGGTTTGTGCTGTTCTTCGCCTAGTCCTGGGAAAAACGCATTCCATGCGGCGCGCACCCCTTGAGCCGCCGTGGCCTCCGCGCTAATCGATTCTGCCTCGCCGTCGGCCGCTTTCGACGGGTCGGCGGAGAGACCCCGCCAGTGCGTGAACACCAGCAACGGCTTTTCGGTCCACACGCCGTCGCCATATTTCGCAAAAGCCGTGTCGCCGCTCGTCAGTTGCACTTCGTACCAGCCCTCACGGACGGGTGTATGGGCAGCAAGCTCAAACCAGGCGGTCGGTTCGATTTCCTTCATGTCGTCTCCGTCAGATAGTTCGTCATCGATAACCACCACAAAGGCATGCTTCATGCCCGGGCCCGGTGGCGGCCCGGCAGGCGGGCGCTGCATTTCACACGATGTTGCAGGGCAGTGCGCTGGGCATGACCTGCGGGCGATCCGTCGACGTCGCGCACGTCGAAATCGCCGCGCATAAACGACACGATAGCGCGACATGGGCCGCGCGGACAAACGTAAAACTTATACGGCGCGCCGGGTGGCCGCCGCGCTTGCCGACCCGTTGCTCGACGCGCGCGTCAACTCGCTCACCAGTTCCGCCAATACGCCGACGGCGAGGGTCAGTTGCCCGGCTGGCGTGCTGCCATAGCCGATCACGAGGCCGTTCGTCTCCTCGCGATGCTGCAGCGCAAAACCCGACAGCGCCCGCGGATTGAGCCGCCTGGCAAGCGCGCGTTCGGCGAGGGTCCGATCGGAAATAGGGGACGGCAGACGAAGCGTCAGATGCATGCCGCAATTGCCGCCCAGAATCTGCGACGGCGCGAAATGCGCGGTGAGCGCATCGCGCAACGCCTGCTGGCGCTCCCGATACAAACGCCGCATGCGACCCAGATGCCGCCCGAATTCGCCGCTGTCGATGAAATGCGCCAGCGCCAGTTGCTCCAGTCGATGCCCGCCGCGCAGCATCTCCTGCAACGCCACCGCCGCGTGCGCGGCGATGGCGAGCGGCAGCACCACGAAGCCGATCCGCAGCGCCGGAAACATCGTCTTGCTGAACGAGCCCACGTACAGAACCGGCGCGTCCTCGACCAGCCCTTGCATGCTGGCGATCGGCTCGCCCGTATGGCGGAATTCGCCGTCGTAGTCGTCTTCGATCAGCCAGGCGCCGCAGCGGCGCGCCTGCGCAATCAGTTCCAGCCGGCGCGCCACCGAGAGCACCGCACCGGTCGGATACTGATGCGCGGGCGACGTATAAATCAACTTGGGAGGATGCGTGCGCCACGCGCGGGACGGCACCGCGATGCCTTCGGGATCGACCGGCATTGGCAGCATGGTCAAATCGCCCAGATTGAACGCCGCCTTGGCGCCGCGATAACCCGGATCTTCAACCCACGCAATGTCGCCCGGATTGGTGAACAGCCGCACGCACAGATTCAGCGCTTCCTGCGCGCCTTCGGTGATAACCACCTGCGAGCCCTCGCAGCGCACGCCCCGTGCCATTCGCAAATGCGCGGCGATCGCCTCTCGCAGTGCCGGCTCGCCCGCCGGGTTGCCGTAGCCAAGCGCGAGCGGCAAAGCGTGCTCCATCGAACGTTCCAGCGCGCGCCGCCAGGCGGCCAGTGGAAAATGGTCCAGCGCGGGCGTGCCCGGTGTCAGCGGCAAGGTATTGTCGACATGGGTCCGTGTCGGCGCGAATTGCGCTACGCGCGCCGCGTAGGCGATCTCCGATGCGGCCGGCAATGTCTGCGGTTCACCGCGCGCGGCCGGACTGGAAAGCGGACTTACGCGCGTGCCTTTTTTGTCGGCCACCACATAGCCGACCGCGGCCAGATGCTCGTACGCAATCACCACGGTATTGCGCGACACGCCCATCTCCGCCGCCAGCAAGCGCGACGACGGCAGCAGCGACCCCGCCGGCAAACGCCCTGTGAGGATCGCCTGCTGCAAACGCTCGATCAGTTGTTTTTGCAGCGACACGGACTTTTCCCCGCCACCCGCGACGGTCGCGGCGCCCGGGTTGGCGAGCGGACCAATGATCTCGATCATCTCGTCTGGACCTATCAAATACTGTTTGGCTGGATCTTTTTAACATACCACGTTTGCCGTATCGTTCTCCATAGGCAACCCTCACCCACTATCGACAGGAGAGCAGACATGGAACCCGGACGTAACGCTTTCGAGCAGCCTATCGGCGCGCCCGTGCCGGACTGGAAAGGCGCTCAGGCGCCCGGCCGCGAGCCGCTGGTGGGCCAATACTGCCGGATCGAACCGGTGGACGTCGAACGCCATGCGGCGGACCTGTACGAGGCCTACAGCTCGGCGCCCGATGGCCGCGACTGGACCTATCTGGCGGTCGGACCGTTCGAGAGCCTTGCCGCGTATCGCGAGCATCTGACGCGCATGGCCGCGTCGCCCGATCCGCTGCACTACGCGGTGATCGATCTGGCGACCGGCAAGGCAGTCGGCACGCTCGCGCTGATGCGCATCGACCGCGGGAACGGCGTGATCGAAGTCGGGCACGTCACCTTTTCGCCGCGCCTGAAGCGCACGCGCATTGCCACCGAAGCGATGTTCCTGCTAATGAGCCACGTGTTCGACGACCTCGGCTATCGCCGCTTCGAATGGAAGTGCGATTCGCTGAATGGCCCCTCGCGCACGGCGGCGTTGCGCTATGGCTTTACGTTCGAGGGGATCTTCCGGCAGGCGATCGTGTATCGCGGACGCAATCGCGATACCGCGTGGTTTTCGATCGTCGACAGCGAATGGCCCGCGCTGCGTCCGAGCTATGTGCGCTGGCTTGACGCCGGCAATTTCGATGCACAGGGTAAGCAGGTCGCACGGCTGGTGGACCTGATCGCGCGGCAGCGAGCGGCGGCGAGTGAAGGCGAGTGAAGGCAAGTGACGGCAGGTGACGGCAGACTAAGCGGTCATTCAGACAACGCCCGCCGGTCGCCGCAGCACGATAGTCGGATCGCCCTTGTACGTCGTGCGAAGTCGCTCACGGTAACCGCATTTGTGCGCGACGCGTAGTGATGGCTGGTTTTCCGGCGCGATGATGCAGGCGGTCTCACCACCGGGCCAATGCGTATCGGCCCAGGCGAGTGCGGCACGCACGGCTTCGGTTGCGTAGCCGCGATTGTGCACGGCGGGGTCGAGTGCCCAGCCAATTTCAGGTGTGCCCATCAAGGAAGGCTCGATCTCGCGGTGGTAGTCGGCAAAGCCGACTTCCCCCAGGAACCGGCCGCCGTCCTTTTCCCGCACCACCCAATAGCCATATCCCAGCATCGCCCAATGCCCGGCGTAGCGCAGCAGGCGCGCCCAGACTTCTTCGCGCGTGAACGGCTTGCCGCCGATGTAGCGGATCACTTCGGGATCGGACCACATTGCATAGCTCTCGAGGAAATCGTCGCGCGTGTGCGGGCGCATGATCAGACGGTCGGTGGTGAGGAGCGTGGGGCGGGTGGACATAGGCGGGCTGGGGTTGGCGTGGGCGCTTTGGCGTTAGGAAGCGTTGAAGAGTGCCTGGCATGATCGCAGATTTTTTGCGCGCCGGGTTTGCTGCGAAAATCCTGGCGACGCGCGCGCCGCGCCGCAAACGCTGGTGTTCTACCTCGGCCGCTCGACAAGGGCGCGCGAAGATCATCGCAGCGCTGAAAGCTATGAGAAACGTTGGCGCGAACGCCCTATCCTCGCCGCCTATATCCGATTGATGACACTCGTCTGGGGCCTGGGCATGACCGGGGAGAACCTCTTGCGCAGCCTGATTGGCGAATTCATGAAGCCGCCCCTCACGCCGTTGCGCCCGTCACTTAGACTACGCTCATCGGCTGCACGACGCAGCGCAAGACAGGACCGGAGTGGCATGCAATGAAAGCGATTCAGTTCAAGACTTTTGGCAAACCCGACGTGCTCGAATACGTCGATCTGCCGACACCCCAGGCTGACGCCGACAGCGTTGTCGTGCAGATCAAGGCGGCCTCGGTGAATCCGAGCGACGTCAAGAACGTGTCCGGCCATTTCGAACACACGGTCCTGCCACGCACGCCAGGCCGCGACTTCAGCGGTATCGTGGTGGACGGCCCGCCGGCATGGCTTGGCGCCGAAGTCTGGGGTACCGGCGGCGACATCGGCTTCACACGCGACGGCACGCACGCCGGGTTCATCAAGATTCCGCTCGCCGCCCTATCGCGCAAGCCGACCATGCTCAGTCATGCGGAGGCCGCCGCGATCGGCGTGAACTTCGTGGTCGCGTGGCTCGGCACCGTCGAGTATGCACACCTGCAAGCGGGTGAAACGATTGCCGTGATTGGCGCGGGCGGCGGCGTCGGCGGCGCGGTAGTGCAGATCGCGAAAGCGCGCGGCGCTCGCGTGATCGCGGTCGACCGTCATCTGCTTGGCGCCGGAACGCCCGCGGGCCGGCTGATCGACGACTACGTTCCGCTCGACGAAAACGCGACCGGGCGCGTGAAGGCGCTAACTGGCGGCGCCGGCACCGACGTGGTGTACGACACGGTCGGCGGCGTGGCGTTCGGAACCGCACTGAGTCTCGTCAAGCGCCGCGGCCGGGTGCTGGAAATCAGCGCCACGGGTCAACGCCGCGTGGAGTTCGACCTGATCGATTTCTATCACAACGAGACGCAACTGCTCGGCGTGGACAGCGCCAAATTGGGCGTCGCCGAATCGGCGTCATTCATGACAGCGCTGGCGGAAGGCTTCGAAAGCGGCAAGCTGCAAGGGCCGGCCATCGCGCAGGAATTCCCGCTCGAACGAGCACGCGAAGCCTACGAGGCGGTGGCCACCGGCACGCGCGGCCGGGTCGTCATCACGATGTCATGACTAACGCGACCGGCGGGCGTGGCGGCCCGCCGGCATTCATCCACGCCTCTCATTGACACCCGTTCGCGCCGAACCCTTTTTCCATCACCGGGCGCCTCACGCTAAGATTGAGTCCGCCGGGCCGGCCCGAAGCGCGTGCCGCGCCGCCAGCGCATGTGCCCCGCCCTGCGCGCCGCCCGGAGATCACAAGATAAGTTTCGCTCGGAGAATCAGATGCCTGAAGAATATGAAGTGCATGGTCCGCACGACCATGCGGTCGAACACGCCGGCCACCACGACGCGGATCCCTTTGCGAGCCGCATGGCCGTGATGACGGCGATCCTCGCGACTATCGGCGCACTGTGTGCCTACCAGAGCGGCAACAGCGAAAATCTGGCGCTGTACTACAAGAACGAAGCCGCCATTAAAAAGACCGAAGCGTCGAATCAATGGAACTACTACCAGGCCAAGGGCGAGAAAGAGAATCTCGCTGAACTTGGCGCGGCGCTATCGCTCGGCAATGCCGACGCGCATGCGAAGTTCGTCGCCGACGTCGACAAGTACAAGCAGCAGAAAGAGCCGATCCGCGCAAAGGCCGAAGCAATCGAAAAGGAAGTCGTGGACAACGACGCTAAAAGTGAAGCGCTGCTGCACGGTCATCATCGCTGGGCGCAGGCCACGACCTTGATTCAGGTATCGATCGCCCTGTGCGCGATCACGTTGCTGACCCGCAAGAATTGGCTGCGCAATCTGTCGTTCGGCATTGCGGCAGCGGGTGTGATCACTGCCGCCGTCGCGTTCTTTTCGGCTTGATGGAGCAAGACTTCGCGACCAACATCGCGAAGCCGATGGCGTTCTTGGCCGAGGTGTTCTCGTTCGCCTCACACAGTCTTAACATCCTCCGCGCACCATTTTGCGATAGGTCAAAGATGTGCGGATTAGATGCTCAGCAGTCCAACCTTCATGACATAAATTAAGGGCGCCGTGATCTTGCAGCGCGTGTCCGCGTTGCCATATTGGGCGTACCCCGTCATGGAGGACTTACCGTGAATGCATCCCCTAACTCTGCAGACGATCTGGTCGCGAACCTCGATGAAAGTATTCTGCTCCCGCAACTCGGCTGCCCAGTAGGCGAAATCGGCGTGGCAGTCGGCGACATGCTGGGGCGCGCCAATCTGGCCGTCGTCGACGCGGCCTTTGATCTACTCGACCTGCACGCGCATGAGCGGATCCTCGAGATCGGTCTGGGCAACGGCGGCCACATCGCATCTGTCTTGGACCGGGCTGCGGGACTCTTCGTCACCGGCGTCGATCTATCGCCGACCATGATCGCCGAGGCCCGCCGCTACAATGCAAACTTCGTCCGCGATGGTCGCGTCTGGCTCGAAACCGCTGACGTCATGTCCATGCCGTTCCCATCCGGTTCGTTCGATAAAGCCATTGCGATCAACACTACGTATTTCTGGTCTGACCTGACCGCCGGTCTGAGGGAAACACACCGCACGCTGCGCTCCGGCGGCGCATTGGTGATTGCAGCCATCACGCCCGAGGCAGCTGCAGAAATGCCGTTCGCCAAATACGGCTTCACCGTCGACAATGCGGCCACTCTGGAAGCCGCCTGCATGGCGGCAGGTTTCGGCCGGATAGGGATCACGCGTTACGTCGAGCCACTGCTTGATCCACCGCAAGAATTCGGCCCACGCGAGTTCTATCTGCTGTTGGCCTTCACCGGCTGACGCGGTCTTAAACGGCTCAGACTCGATGCGCGTACGGTTCAATGCCCGACGCCGCGCGCGGCACGCTCAAGCAACAGCTCGCGCTCGCGCGCATTACGCGTCATGGCGGCAGCGCGTTCGAATTCAGCGCGAGCCTCGTCCACGCGGCCGAGTTTTTCCAGCAGATCGCCCCGCACGCTCGGCAGCCAGTGATAGTTCACGAGCGCCGCATCGGCTGCAAGCGCATCGACAATGTCCAGACCGGCAGCCGGCCCGAACGCCATGCCGACTGCCACCGCGCGGTTCAACTCGACCACGGGCGAAGGCGCCACCTGCGCCAGCGCGTCGTACAACGCGACGATTTGCTCCCAATCGGTCTCTTCGGCACGGCGCGCGCGTGCATGACACGCGGCCAACGCGGCCTGCAACGCATACGGACCGCTCGCGCCGCCCAACGCGCGCGAGGTGGCGAGCGCGGCCAGCCCGCGGCGGATCAAGAGCGGGTCCCAGCGGCTGCGGTCCTGGTCGAGCAGCAGCACCGGCCTGCCCTCGGCATTGGTACGCGCGTGTGTGCGCGACGCCTGGATTTCCATCAACGCGACGAGGCCGTGCACTTCGCTTTCGTCCGGCGCGAGCCCGCTCAGCACGCGCCCCAGCCGCAGCGCTTCCTCGCACAATGCCGGACGCATCCAGTCGTCGCCGGCGGTGGCCGAATAGCCTTCGTTGAAAATCAGATAGATCACCTGCAGCACCGAGGCAAGCCGTGGCGCACGGGCATCCGCTTGCGGCACTTCGAACGGCACCTTGGCGGCGGACAACGTGCGTTTGGCCCGCACGATGCGCTGCGCGATGGTCGGCTCGGGCACGAGGAACGCGCGGGCGATTTCGTCCGTGGTGAGGCCGCCGAGCAGGCGCAGCGTCAGCGCGACGCGTGCGTCGGTGGACAACACCGGGTGGCACGCCGTGAACACCAGCCGCAGCAGGTCGTCGCCGATATCGTCGGCGCGTGCGGCATCGAGGGTATCGACGAAATCTGGCACGAGGTGCGCCTCCAATGCGTCGAGATCATGGCCCAACTCCTCGCGCTTGCGCGCATGCAGCGCTTCCTGGCGCAAGCGGTCGAGGGCCCGGTTCTTCGCAGTTGCCATCAGCCACGCTCCCGGATTGTCGGGCACGCCCGCGTCAGGCCAATGCTCAAGCGCCGCCACCAGCGCGTCCTGCGCGAGTTCTTCAGCAAGTCCCACGTCGCGCACGATCCGCGCGACGTGGGCGATGACCTTGGCGGATTCGATCCGCCAGACTGCCTCGATGGCACGATGGATGGCCGGCGTTGCCACGGGATCAGCCCGCTGCCCTGGCGTTCGGGTCCATGTAGATCAGCTCCCAGATGTGTCCGTCGATATCTTCGAAGCCGTGCCCGTACATGAAGCCGTAATCCTGCGGTGCGCGTGGCACCGTGCCGCCGGCGGCGAGCGCCTTCGCGACCAGCGCATCCACCTCGCCCCGGCTCTCGCATGAAAGGCCCAGCAATGCTTCGGTGTTTTCCTTCGGATTGCAAAGCGACTTGCGCGTAAAGGATTTGAACAGGTCCTTGACCAGCAGCATCGCGTAGAGGTTCTCGCCGAGGATCAGACACGCGGCCTGCTCGTTGGTGAATTGCGTATCGAAGCCGAAGCCGATCGCACCGAAGAAAGCCTTCGACCGTTCGAGGTCGTCGACGGCGAGGTTGACGTAGATCTGCTTATGCATGATGGAATCCGTTGATCCGGTTGTGTGCTCGCCTGCTTGCGCGGCGCATTGCGTCGCAGTGCGCCACGTTTGCACTGCCATCCAGCGTATTCAGCTCGCCTCGGCAAGCGTTTTCAGATTGCTCAAGCCGTCTTCAAAGTCCTTGCCGACCATTCGATCCATGCTGACGAACACCTGCATCAGCTTCGACAGAAACGGCGCGGGCCCATGCATCGCCCAGGTGACCTGAGTCGCACCCGCCTCCGGCTTCAGTTCGAATTCAGCGATGTTATGCGCTTCGAACGGCTTCAGGAAATCGAGGTTCATGGTCACGCTCGACGGCGCCGCCGTATCGGCGATCTCCATCTGCCCCACGCCGATCTTTTCGCTTTGCCATGCATAGCGCGCACCCTTGCCGCTCTCCGCGCCGCTATAAGTGCCTTGCGTCGCGGGATCTTTGCGCAGGAATGGATTCCAGCGATTAAATTGATGCAGGTCGTCGATCAACCCGTAGATCCGCTCAGGCGGCGCCTTGATAAGCACGCTGCGTTCAATGCGAAAGTTATCGGGCCGTGTCGCCGCATAGATGAGCAGCAGACCCACCGCCGCGACGACGGCGATCAGAATGGTCTTGAGCATGATGAATCCTTTCGGTGTGGCCGGATCGACGCCTCATTCGGCGCTCGGATCGGCGTTGCGATCAAGGTTTGGCCGCGTCCATGTTTTTGAAGCGCTCCAGTTCCGGGCTCGGCTCGAAGTCCTCGAGTTCATAGAGCTGCCGGACTTCGATTTCGCCTTCGACGTGCTCGCCAAACGGCGCCGGAAACCGCCGCGCCCATTCCATGGCTTCTTCGCGGGAGCGAACCTGAATCAGCGTGTAGCCGGCGATCAGTTCCTTGGTTTCCGCGAACGGACCGTCGATGACCGTGCGCTCGCCGGCGCTGTAGTGGACGCGCCAGCCTTTCGAACTCGGTTGCAGCCCGGTTGCGTCGAGTAACACGCCGGCCTTGGCCAGTTCTTCATGGTAGGTGCCCATCGCGGCCATCAGGGCTTCGTCCGGCGGGCCGCCGGCTTCACTGACGGCGCTCGCCTTCACTATGATCATGAATCGCATTGCAATCGCTCCTTGGGTGGTGTGTGGTAAGTGACGAGCCGTTATCTCTTTGCCGGCTCCTTACTCACACGACGAGCGATGCGCGACCGGATCGACATCTTTGTCGCGGACTTAGGGAAAACCCCAGTCCATTTGCCGCGAATGCGGTGTCCCCGCTCAGATGAAACAAGGTCCGATTTTGCGGACTTCGACTGTGCACCACGAGGCTGCCGGGCAGGCTTGCGCGATCGCCACCGCTTCTTCACGGGTTTCACAATCGAGCAGGAAGAAACCGCCGACCATTTCCTTGGCTTCGGCAAACGGGCCGTCGAGCAGTTTGGGCTGACCGTCGCGCACCTGCACGCGCACGGCGTCACTGGAGGAAGTCAGCGATTCGACGGCGCGCAGCTTGCCGCGCTCTTTGAGGTCGGCGGCAAAGCGCACCATCTGGTCATAGACCTCACGCCCCGCCTGCTCGCCACGTTCTATGCGTTGATCCGGGGGTTCGACGATAAGCAGCATGTACGACATGGTGTCTCCGATTGATCGCGGCGTGAACGTGAACGCCAGGCCGGCGTACGACGGCAAAATCACGCTTACAGCGGGGTTGCGAAAGGCAGTCTAGCAAGCACGGATGACTCCAGCAAACCCGTTTCACCGCCCGGGCGCTGATGGACCGCAGGCCTTACGGACACTCGTAACGTCATACGGACGCGGCATGGGGATTGCTGCTGCGGTGGTATCGACACACATCCAAGGTGACATCATGCGGAACCTATTTGGCCTGGGCATGATTGCAACGGGACTGGCGCTGCTGACATTCACAGCCGGCTGCACTCTGGGCGGTGCGGCGGCAGGCGGCGTCATCGGCAACGAGGTGACCAATCACAGTACGTTGGGCACGGTCGGCGGCGCGGTAGCAGGCGGGATAATCGGACACGAGTTGGGCAAGTAATTGAAGCGCTGAACAGCTTCTTCGCCGCGCGACACAAGACCGCCGCTTTGAAGTATTCTCCGAACGCGCTAAGGCCCGTCATGAATTTGCCGTTTATCCAATAATCGCAGTCGATAATCCGCGTTCATTCCGCCGGCACGGCGCGGCACACACAGTCAAACTCATCGGCATAATCTGCCGGCAAAAGAAACGAATCATATAAGCAGAGCATCGGGGAAATTCATGCATCGATCGTTAGTGCGTACCGGCGTCGCGGCCGCCGTGGCCTTTGGCTTGATCCAACTCGGCGGTTGTGGCGGCGGCTCCTCCGGCTCGACGTCATCGAGCACGCCAACGGTCACGGCCACCTCGGTGGGCGGCACGGTCGCCACCGGCAGCGCCATGGTGGGCGCGAGCGTCACGCTGACCGACGCGACCGGCGCGCAAGCCACGGCAACCACCAACACTCAGGGCGCGTACACGATCTCGGTGGCGGGCATGACCGCGCCGTTCCTGATCGTCGCCACCGATGTCACCGGCGTCTCCGCCCCGCTCGTCTCAGTGCTCGCCAAACTGCCGAACGGTACGGCACCCGCTGTCGCCAACGTCACCACGCTGACCACCGCGATTGCCGCCATGCTGACGGCCTCGGGCAACCCGCTCGACCTCGCCTCGACCACGACGCTGGCCAAGGTGACGCTGCCGTCCGTGCAGATCGCCACCATCACGCTCGAGGCGATACTCACGAAAATCCTGGCGCAGAACGGCATTCAGGCGGCGGGCTTCGATCCGATCGGCGTGGCCTTTACGCCGAATCACACCGGCGCCGACGCGGTGATCGACACGGTCTCGCTGGTATCGGCGGCCAGCGGCGGCTTGTTGCTGCTGTCGAATGCGGCGCCAGGGACCACCATCGCGCTGAACAACCAGACTGGCCAGACGCTCACGCTGCCTGCGCCTTCTGCGGCAGCGAACTATCTCGAGCCGCTGGCGGCCCTGCTGACTGCCTGCGCGGCGAACGGTACGCTCAACACGTCATGCTCGCCGGCAATCGACTCCGCCTACCTCGAAAGCGGATCCACCGATCTGGCCGTCGCCCACGGTCTGACCGATGCTGTCCTCAGTGGCGCGGTGTTCGGTTCGCCGAAGACACTCGCCTTCTTCACGCGTAACGGCAAGCAGTTCGCGTTCGTGCAGTTGCCGGTCACGCTCGCGAACGGCGCTGCAAGCGGCGTGCTCTACACCATCGCGCAACAACTTTCCACGCCCGTCACGCTCGCCAACGGCACGCAACTCGGCTGGGATCTGATCGGCAATCAGTCGCAATTCGCTGTTTCGATCATGTCGCAAATCCAGCGCCACACTTTCCTGGATACGAAGCTGAACGACGTGAACCGGTATGAGTCGGGTCTCAAGATCGCGATTCCGACCACGTCGAATCCGACGGTGTATTCAGCCTCCGTCACGGGACCGGGGCTCGCCGCGCCAGTCTGGCTGATGCCGCGTAATGCGCTCGGCGTCAGTTCGCTGGGTCTGTCGGATCTGCCATTGAGCGCGGCGCCGGTTTCGCCGGCGACGACCAACAGCAATACGGAGCTGTACCGGTGGTCATGGCAATCGCTGTCGTCGACCGCGAACTTCACGCCGCCGGCCTCGAGCGGCTACTACGCGGCGCAACCGATCGACGCGAGCACCGTGCCGCTCTACGCGACCTACACAGTCACGTTCTACGACAAAAACGGCGCGCAGCTCGGCCAGTCGTCGATCATCAATCCGGGGAGTCCGTTGAACGCGGCGGCGGGCAGCACGGTCGCGTGGCCGACGCTGCTGCCGGGCTTCGCGACGCAGTTCCTCACGCCGAGCGGGTCGCTGTCCGGCGTGCAGTATGCGATGAGCGTGACGTGGTCGAGCGTCGTGACGGCGCCGAATCCCACCTATCCGGTAACGTCCGTGCAGATCCAGGCTTCCCCTGGAACGGGCGCAGGCTCGACGACTGAAATCGACGGCTTCTTTGGCGGCGCGCCGAACAACACCTCAGTGGGTCAGTATCAAACCACCGTTTTTGCGGGACTCAACGCCTTGGGCGTGCAGACGTGTACGAATTGCCCGTTCCCGGCGTTGACGTCCGGCGGTTCGCGGCTCGTGCAGTTGGGTGGTGGGCAGAATGGGACCCTGTACTACGATATGACGAAGTACAACGATTAAAAGCCGGATCAATCGGCGAATGATGCACAGCGAAATCGCGCGGTGCATCAAAACCTGCATATCGACTCAACCGCAGCGCTGCAAACTCGCAGGCCAAAGTAACAAGCCCGCGAGTTTGCATCAACAACGCATCACGACGCTTTTTCCAGTCTCACAATGGTCAGCGTGCCGTCAACGTCTTCAATGCGGACCTTGACCTTGTCGCCTTCGTGAATCTGCTTGACCATCGAGGCATCCTTCGCCTTGAAGGCCATCGTCATGGCGGGCATTCCAACGTTGCGCAGCGCGCCGTGTTTCAGCGTGATCATGCCGGAGGCCGGGTCGATCTTTCGCACCTCCGCATCCGTAAGCGCCGCATTCGACGACGCCATTGAAGCCGCCGGCTTCATGGACATGTTCATCCCCGCCATGTCATCGCCCGCAAACGCGGGTGTCACAGCAACCGCGCCGAAAGCCGCGAATGCGATCATCATTTTCTTCATTGAATCTCTCCAGTTTGAGTGGTGGGCACGGTTGTGCCGGAAGGTACTGCGTGAGGAAACCGCGCGTCGCGCAGACGCTTCGCGCGGCGGCGTTGCAGCAGGAACCACGCTGCGGGAATAACCAGCATCGACAGGATGGGGGCCGTGATCATCCCGCCGACCATCGGTGCAGCGATGCGCTGCATGACTTCCGAGCCGGCGCCGTGTCCGACCATGATGGGTATGAGCCCCGCGAGCACAACGGCGACCGTCATCGCCTTGGGACGCACACGCTGCACGGCCCCCTCTCGAATCGCGTCGAGCAGCAGCGCTTCGGTTAGCGGCTCGCCCGCGTCGAGCCTGCGATTCAACGCGCCCTTGAGGTAAAGCAGCATCACCACACCGAATTCGGCGGCCACGCCCGCGAGCGCAATAAATCCCACGGCGGTCGCGACAGACACGGCATGCCCCAGCATCCAGATGAACCAGAAGCCGCCGACCAACGCGAACGGCACCGTCGACATCAGCAGCAGAGCGTCAGCAACGGAGTTGAACGTCAGGAAGAGCAGCACGAAAATGACCACCAGCGTCACGGGAATAACGGTGCGCAACGTCGTCGCCGCCCGCTCCAGATATTCGAACTGACCGGACCACGCAATCGAATACCCCGCGGGAAGCGTGACCCGCTCAGCGACCGCGCGCTGCATGGCCTGCACGGCCGAATGCAGGTCCGTGTCGCGGATATCCACGTACACGTAACCGGCGAGTCGCGCGTTCTCGCTGCGAATCATCGGCGGGCCATCGGCAATCGTGATGTGCGCCACGTCGTCAAGCCGGATTTGCGCGCCACGGTCCGTCACGACCGGTAGCTCGCGCAGCTTCTCGAGCGAGTCGCGAATCTCGCGTGGATAGCGGATGTTGATCGGAAAGCGCTCCCGGCCGGCAATGACTTCTCCGACGTTTTCGCCGCCGACCGCCGTGGACACGATCGACTGGATGTCGGCAACCGCAAGGCCGTAGCGTGCCGCTGCCAGCCGGTCGATATCGACGTCGATGTATCTGCCGCCGTTCAACCGCTCGGCCAATGCCGACGTCACACCGGGCACGGTCTTGACCGCCGCTTCGACCTGCGTGGCGACCTTGTCGATCTGCCCGAGGTCGGGGCCCGAAATCTTGACGCCGACCGGCGTCTTGATACCCGTCGACAGCATGTCCAACCGATTGCGGATAGGCGGAACCCACACGTTCGAGAGCCCGGGCACTTTAACGGTGCGGTCCAGCTCGTCGACCAGCTTCTCCGGTGTCATGCCGGGCCGCCATTCCTTGCGCGGCTTGAACTGGATCGTGGTCTCGAACATCTCGAGCGGCGCGGGGTCGGTGGCCGTGTCGGCGCGGCCGGACTTGCCGAACACGGTCTGCACTTCCGGTACGGTCTTGATGAGCCGGTCGGTCTGCTGCAGCAATTCACTCGCTTTCTCCGCCGAGACGCCCGGCAGCGCCGTCGGCATATACAGCAGGTCGCCTTCATCGAGCGGCGGCATGAATTCGCCGCCGAGCTGCGAGAGCGGAATCGCCGACGCCGCGAGTGCAACAACCGCCAGGCCGATAGCGCGCCACGGACGACGCAGTGTCGCCTCAAGTAAGGGCCGGTAAAGCCTGATCAGCACGCGATTGATGGGGTTGGCGTTCTCGTGCGGAATGCGGCCGCGGATCAGCAAACCCATCAACACCGGCACCAATGTCACCGAGAGCCCCGCCGCCGCCGCGATCGTGTAGGTCTTCGTGAACGCCAAAGGAGAAAACAGCTTGCCTTCCTGGCCTTCGAGCGAGAACACCGGAATAAACGACAACGTGATGACGAGCAACGAGAAGAACAGCGCCGGCCCGACCTCGGCGGCCGACGTGCCAATGAGTTCCCAACGTTCAGCCGAAGTCATCGCCCTGCCGGGATGCTCATGCTCGAATGCCTCGAGATGTTTGTGCGCGTTCTCGATCATCACGATGGCCGCGTCGATCATCGCTCCGATAGCAATCGCAATGCCGCCAAGCGACATCAGATTCGCGTTGACGCCTTGATACCGCATCACGATAAAGGCAGCCAGCACGCCCAGGGGCAGTGACAGGATGGCGACGAACGCACTGCGCAAATGGAATAGAAAGACCGCGCAAACGAGCCCGACGATGATGAATTCCTCGACGAGCATGTCTTTCAGGTTGTCCACCGCGCGCTCGATAAGCTGTGAGCGGTCGTACGTCGTCACGACTTCGACGCCCGCGGGCAGCGAACGCTTCAGCTCGGCGAGTTTGGCCTTCACCGCCTCGATGGTCGTCAGCGCGTTCTTGCCCGAGCGCATCACGACAACGCCGCCCGCAACTTCTCCCTCGCCGTTCAGCTCTGCGATGCCGCGCCGCATCTCGGGTCCGATCTGAATGCGCGCGACGTCGCCGAGAAGCACAGGCGTACCGGCTTCGTTAGTACGCAGAACGATATGGCGGAAGTCGTCGAGCGTGCGCAGATAGCCGGACGAACGCACCATGTATTCGGACTCGGCCATCTCGACAACTGACCCGCCCGACTCCTGATTCGCCTTGCCCAATGCATCGGCAACCATCGCCTGCGTGATGCCGTACGCGCGCAGTTTGTCCGGGTCGAGAACGACCTGATACTGCCGCACCATGCCGCCAATGCTCGCAACCTCGGACACGTCCGGTACTGATTTCAGCTCGAACTTCAGGAACCAGTCATTCAGGGCGCGAAGCTGTCCCAGGTCGTGCTGCCCACTTCTGTCGACGAGTGCATATTCGTAAACCCAGCCGACGCCGGTGGCATCGGGCCCGAGAGAAACCGTCGCGCCCGGCGGCAGCCTGCTCTGCACCTGGTTCAGATATTCGAGTACCCGGGAACGCGCCCAGTACTGGTCGGTTTTGTCGTCGAACAGAACGTAGACGAACGCATCGCCGAATGACGAATACGCGCGAATGGTTTTGGCCCCCGGCACGCCGAGCAGCGTCGTGGTGAGCGGATAGGTCACCTGGTCTTCGACGACCTGCGGTGCTTTGCCGGGGTAAGACGCCTTGATGATGACCTGCGTGTCGGACAGGTCAGGCAGCGCATCGAGCGGTGTTTGTGTGACCGAGTAGACGCCCCACGCGGTAACGAGCACGGTGGCCAGCAGCACCAGAAAGCGGTTGTGGATAGACCATCTGATAAGACGCGCGATCATTTGGCGCCTCCAACCGGCTCGACTGTCGTCAACTGGTAGCCACTGTCCGTTTGCCGGAACGCGAAGTGCATCACGTCACCGGGCTTTGCGCCCGGAAAGGCAGTCGGCGATGGTTTGCCGAAGGCCATCGTCATCTTGCCCCAGCCCAGGGCCGGGACCGGCTGGTGAGAGAAGGTGATGTCTTCGGTGGTCACCTTTTCGACCCTGCCGGTGGTCTCGTATGTTTGGGATGCAGCGGCCGTGGCGGACGCCGACGCAGGTGCCGGAGCGCCTGCATTTGCGCTGCCCTCCATGCGAGGAAGAACCGATTTCAGGCTCGCTTCCGAATCGATCAGAAACTGGCCGGACGCCACCACCTGATCGCCATCCGTCAGGCCGCTCAACACTTCGGTTTCGTCACCGTTATCTTTGCCGACCGTGACATTCACCGGCTGCAACCGGCCATCTCCACCCCTGACGATAACCACACTGCGCTTACCGGTCGTGATAACCGCCTCGGACGGGACAAGCAGGCGCGAGACCGGCTTCCCCGCGCCGACCCGCACGCGCATCAGCATGCCGGGCGTCAGCTTGAACGTGGCGTTGTCGATTTCGAGGCGCGCCTGCAAAGTGCGGCTGCCAGTGCTGATTCCTGGCAGAACTTCGCGAATCTTCCCTGTGAAGCGCTGGGTGGGATCGCCCGCGAAAGCGGCGTCCACCGTCATGCCAGGCTGCGCGCTCAGTGCCAGCGATTCGGGTATCTCGACGATGAGCCACAAGGTCGAGAGGCCTGCGATCTTGGCGAGCGTCTGCCCGGGCGTCACCATGGCGCCGTCGCGGACATTCAGTTCGCTGACAACGCCCGTTTCGGGCGAGGTCAGCACGACATGCGTCTGCGCCTTTCCGGTCCGGTCGAGACTCGCGACGACACCGTCGGGAATCGACATCGCCCGCATACGCGCGCGAGCGGCTTCGAGCATGCCGCTATCCATGCCGCTGCGTTTGAGCGCGAGGTACTCTTCCTGGGGCGCCAGCCAGTCCGGCACAAAGAGCGACGCAATCGGCGCGCCTTTCGCTATCCGCTGCATCGGCGCGCTCGCGTACAGATGGTCGATGTAGCCGATCACACGCGACTGCACGACGTCGGCACGCGATTCGTCGAATTGCGTGCTCCCGACAGCATCGAATCCTTCAGTGATGTCCTGCCGTCGCGCCGTTGCGTAGCGGATGCCGAGGTTCTGCTGCAAGCCCGGGTCGATTTTGATGCCACTCGTGCCCGCGTCATCGGCGAAGACGGGTTCGAGCTGCATGTCCATGAACGGCGATTTGCCCGGTTTGTCGAAATGCTGATTCGGCACCATCGGGTCGTGCCAGTACAGCACCTTGCGCCCCGTCTTTGGATCGGTCTTGTCGCCCGTGGCGGACGTCGTGGCGGCGAACGCTGAATCCGCCCGCGCGGCATGACGCGCGCCGGCCAGGTAGCCTGCGCCTAACAAGGCTGCGGCGGCGAACGTAACGAGGACAGCGCGCGCCAGTGGTTTCTTTTGCATGGTGTTCTCCTTCACTGGCTGATGGACATCGACGCGGGCACAACCTGGTATTCGAGCTGGGCCCATGTCTGGGACACCTCGCGCCGAAGATCAAGCACCTGTAGTTGAGCGTCGAGCAACGCACGTCGGGCGGCAAACGCGTCCGCGAGCGAGCTGCTACCCGCCTGATAGGCCACGGCAGCAAGCTGGACGCGGCGATCCGCAGCGGGCAGCAGAGAGTCGGTGAGATGGACGATGCGCTCGCGGCCGCTGGCGAGCGTGGCCGACTGCGTGCGGATATCCGCTTCGACTTGCCGCTCGGCGTCTTCGTACATCAGCCGTGCTTTGGTGCCGAGTTCCGCTTTCTCCGCGGCGTCGCGGTCCTGGCGATTCTTGCGATTGATTGGCAACGGAATGCTGACGCCGACCGACACCATGTTCGAGTACTGCCCGCCGCGCTGCTGATAAGAGACTTCCCACGTCCAGTTAGGACTGCGGTTGCTATTGGCGACGGCCGTATCGGCGTCGGCTACCGCGATGTCCCGCGACGCGGCAATGAGCACCGGTTGAACATCGCGCAGCTCGTCGGGTGGCAGGGACGCGACATACGATTGCGGCGCGGGCGGATCGCCGCTCACATCGGAAACGGGCGTAGCAGTCCAGCGGGACAGGCCGATGAGCGCGGTTTGAAACGTCTGTTGGGCCTTGAGTTGCTGATCCTGCGTTTGCGCGAGCATCGCCTGGGCTTGCACGACGTCGGATGCCGATGCCTTCGCTCCACGATAAGACGCTTGTGTCGCATCCAGTTCGTGCTCCATATGACGCACCAGATCCCGCTGCAACACGAGCGCCTGCTTGGCATAGACGGCGGTCAGCCACGCAGCAGCCGTTTGCTGCCGGGTATTCACGAGCTGCACCAGATATCCGGCGCGCTCGCGGTCCACCACATCGTTCGCCCGGTCGGTGCTCAGGCGGCGTTTATCGGCGGAGACCCATTCCTGTTCGATGCCGATACGGCGCATCGTCATGAAGTCCTGACCGATGGTGAACCGTTGCGGTCCGTTCACCGGCAGGTTGTCGATACCTGCTTTGAGCATCGGATCGGGCAACTGCCCGGCCCGCGCTGCGGCATTGGAGCTGGCGCGCACGGATGCCTGCGCGGCCCCCATGGCGGAAGAACGGTCGGTCGCGGCCTGAAGCGCCGCGTCGAGCGTGTAGCTTGCTTCCTGAGCGTGTGCCGCGCCGCTCGCGAAAATCAGCGCGGCGAAAAGCGAGCGCGCGCGCAGTGGCGCACGCCGGTTTGACGGCGTGCAAAAAATGAATGGCATGTTCTAACCCCAACGGCGAACTCCCAAAGGGAGTCCACGTCCTGGACGCAGGACGACCTCACCGCAAATGCGGTGAACCTGTCAGCAAGGGATTAGATGGCGCGAGGAGGTCGCCACAAGCCGGTCGGCTCACGGACCGGCAGCGACTGCGTGTAGTGGAAAGCAACCGTGCTCGATAACCCGGCAGGCCGGGTTATTCCGGTCGGGGAGACCGGGTGGTACAGACTGCCAAGCTGGCATTGCGACGTTACCTTGCAGAACGAGCTCTTGGCTTTTTCGATCTGCGATGACCGCGTGGACTCGCAGCTGGGCATGTCCGCCGACATCGAGTCGCCCTCGTCGGCGTTCATGCTCATCTGCATGGGACATTCTCCCGTCAAGCCGCTGGCCGCCAGCCCACTCATGGGCAGCGCGGCACACAGCAACAGGAGGAGCAAAGTCCGCAGAAATTTCATGACCGAGATTATAGCCGCGGTGCTTTAACCGTGGTGCATCGGATTGGCAAGCAACGGAATATGCCCTGAAATACAAAAACGCCCCATGTAAGCAGGGCGTCTTTTGTTTCTGCGTGAGTCGCAGCAGAGCCGCTACGGGGCTTAAGCCACCGCTTCGACAATAGCTTGCGCGCGAGCCGATCTCATCAGCCCCTCGACCATCTTCGCTTCCGCGTTCGCGATTTCGCTCAACGATGCGGCGGACAGTTGGCCGTCCAGAATTGCCAGCGCCGTGCAAAGACGGGCGTATTCGCCGTCCTCGAGAATCCAGGCGCCGTCCTGATGCTCACGCGCGTCGAGCTGCGCCATCGCCGCGTGCGCGCTTTCGATATCGGCAAGAACGTCTTCTCCAAGCCCCAGACGCGCCAACTCTTGCGACACCAGCAAATGCCGGCTCAAGGTCAGATGCAAATCCCGCGAGCCTCGGCCGCGCCGGAATGTATCGAGGGCCGTATAGCACTGCAGGAGCATCGCCGTGGTGACCGGCTCGTGGGCGGTGCGGCTAAAGGTCAGCGCGCGCAGCAGCGGGGACATGGCCGGCTGGGTGTGCTTGTGGACTCGCGATTTACTGGACATAGGGATTTAACCTCCTTCGCTAACTCTTGGCTTTGCCACCCAATGGTGTGTTCTCCGGTGGCAAATGCCGCCGATGTGCCGGCGGCTTGACAGGCCCTAATGTGAGTCTGTGCAGCCATCATGGCAAGCAACTATTAAGACAGACTTAAACGACTCAAAGTCTCGACTGCACGTGACATCTCGCCGCGCGCGCAGACTTTCCTCTTCTGCGGGCCGGAAATGCAACGCTGCCATATAAAGTCGGAGAGGCGAATTACAAGTCGCACTGGCCGCACCGACGAAAAAAAACCCTGTTCCCGCGAGGGAACAGGGTCGGACAGGATGGAGAGTCGTACAGGCGCGTGGATGCTTGCCGACCTATAACCACCAAAAACTAACAAAGCTGTTGCTACTTGAACTGCCACTACGTTACAGCTCGGTCCCTCGCAATCAACATCACCTCGCTGCAACCCCCTGCTGATTCGCGCGCATTGTTGCTTCGATTGCGCACTATTTGCATTGCTTCGACTTCCTGCTGCTTCACTGCCCTGCCACGCGAGACAAGCGCGGCACACTGCTATCAACGGTACGGTTCAAAACAACGCGGGGGAAGACCGCGTCGATGGGCTCGGTGACTTGTCGCTCCATGGAAAACAGTTTATGTGAAGGCGCGCGAATGCAATTGCGCGAAACGAGGGGAATTGGCAGGTCAGTTTGCCGAATCGGCGCGGCGCGGCGGTTTCTTCAGACGTGAACCATGAAGTTGAGAGCCGGGAACATTCCACATGAGCTATGCGCCGCACGCGTGCGCGGAAACTCAAGCAGAATGAGCGTCTGATAAAAACGGAACCGCAACGGACCCTCATATGACCCTTCGCGACACCACAGTCATCGAGAGCTGGCACGCCCACATCTATTTCGATTCAGGCAGCCGCGACGCCGCATGGACCTTTCGCGAGCTGATCGAAGCGCACTGGAACGGCAAGCTGCAAATGGGCCGCTTTCACGAACGCCCGGTCGGCCCGCACCCGATGTGGTCGTATCAGCTCGCATTCGCGCCGGAACAGTTCGCCGAACTCGTCGGCTGGCTCACGCTGAATCACGGTGCGCTCGATATTTTTCTGCACCCAAATACCGGCGACGCCTTGCGTGACCACCGCGACGCCGCGATATGGATCGGTCATTCGCATAATCTGGTACTGAGTGCTTTGAACTAGGGCCAGGGCGTTTTTAATCACCCCTCCCCGCGCGCGCTCACATATTCGAATACGAACTGCACCAGCCGCGCGCGGCGACCTGCTTGTCGCCGAACAGCGTGCAGCCGCCGTAGGCGTCCGTGGCTTTACCCTGGAATAGCGAGCAGTTGGCGCAGGTTTGCCCGGCGGTATAGCCGGGGAATTTCGCCTTGTCGACGTTTGATGCGTCTTCTTTATAGCCGACGGCCTGCGCCTTCGGATCAGCTTCGCTCAATGTGTTCGCGGTGTCGGCGAACGCGATGCGGGACAACATGAGCGATGAGCTCATGCTTGCACTCAGCATCAGAAAATGGCGGCGTGAGGTTTTCATCATGGTCCGAGGGGAAGGGGAGAAACCGTCAATCGAAGAATCGCGTGAACCGTTCAACCGGTTCGCGCTCGGTGCGTAACGTATTGACCAGCGCGCTTTCGTCGGCGAAACCGAGCGACATGCCGCACACCAGTTGCTCTTCGGCCGGCAGACCGAGATGTTCGGTAATCACCCGATGAAACGGCGTAAATGCGGCCTGCGGGCAGGTGTCGAGGCCGCGCCCGCGCGCCGCCGCCATGATCGCTTGCAGGAACATGCCGTAGTCGAGCCAGCTGCCGCGCTCCATCACCCGCTCGATCGTAAAGAACAGGCCGACCGGCGCGCCGAAAAACCGGTAGTTCTGCGCGTGCTGTTCATGCATGCGCGCCTTGTCGCCCTTTTCGATACCCAGCAGGCCGTACAGATCCCAGCCGATCTTGCGGCGGCGGTCAATATACGGCGACACCCATTGATGGGGGTAGTAGCGATACTCTTCCTGGTACAGCGTATCGCGCCGGGGATCGTTATAGGCGGCGACCAGTGCCTGCGACACTCGCACGAGCGACTCCCCCGTCACCACGTACACCTTCCACGGTTGAGTGTTGGTGCCCGATGGCGCGCGGCTGGCCGTTTCGAGAATCGCTTCGATATCGGCGCGCGCGACCGGCGTGGGCAGAAAGGCGCGGATCGAGCGCCGCGACATCAGCGCGGCGTCGACCTGACTGGGGGGTGGGGTCATCGGCAGAATTCCGGTGGGGCCAACAGTTTGGAGGTCTGCGAAGATTCTAGCGCGGGTGCCTACTTTCCCGCTGGCGGGCATGCAGGGTTCCGGGCGGGCGAGCCACGGGCGATCGAACGCGAAATCGCCACATCGTTTATCCTTTTTTGCAACACCGCATACCGCAACCATTCCGTCCTGCTTCGGAGTTGACCATGCAATACCGCAAATTCGGCCGCACCGGCCTGACCGTTTCGCGCCTGTGCCTCGGCACGATGACCTTTGGCCTGCAGACTGAAGAAAACGATTCGCATCGCATTCTCGACACGGCGGCGGATGCCGGCGTGAACTTCATCGATACCGCCAATGTTTATCCGCTCGGCGGTGGCGAGAGCATTGCCGGGCGAACGGAGGAGATCGTCGGCCGGTGGCTGAAGGGCAAACGCGACCGCTTCATTCTGGCGACCAAGGCGGTCGGCAAGATGGGGCCGGCTGCATGGGATCAAGGCGCATCGCGCAAGCATCTGCTGGACGCGATCGACGCATCGCTGCGACGGCTCGGCACGGACTACGTGGACCTGTACCAGCTCCATTCCGACGACGCCAATACGCCGCTCGATGAAACGCTGGAGGCGCTGGATGTGATCGTACGATCGGGCAAGGCACGGTATATCGGCGTGTCGAATTTTCTGGCCTATCGGCTGGCGCGGGCTCTGGGCCGCGCCGACGTGTTGCGCATGTCGCGGTTTGTATCGGTGCAGCCCCGGTATAACCTGCTGTTTCGGCAGATCGAGAGGGAGTTGTTGCCGCTGGCGGCTGAAGAACAACTCGCCGTGATGCCTTATAACCCGCTGGCGGGTGGCTTGCTGACAGGTAAGCATCGAGTGGATGCAGCGCCCACGTCCGGGCGATTCACCGAAACAGTCGGCAAGGCGGGGGCGATGTACCAGGAGCGGTACTGGCATCAGCGCGAGTTCGAAACGATCGAAAAACTGAAAGCGATTGCGACACCGACAGGCGAGTCTTTGACTCGGGTTTCGCTTGCGTGGGTGTTGGCTAATCCGCTCATTACCTCGGCAATTATTGGCGCCAGCCGCGCCGAGCAACTGACCGATACGCTGGCTGCTTCGGAGCTTGTGCTCGACGCACAAGTCAAGGCGCAGCTCGACGAGGTCAGTCTGGAATATCGATGGGGCGATGCCGCCAGGTAGTGCATTGCTTTTGACGGCTGCGCGGGTTGGTTGCCCGGTCGCCGCCTTCAATGGCAGGAGAAGTCACCGCCCGTATCGCAGCACCGTACTGGTCGCGGCAAGCACATGATTCTTCATCGCCGCTTGCAACGCGTCCCGCGTCAATCCTGCCGGCAATGCGTCGGGCGGTAGATCAAGCGCGTAAATCTGCGCGAGGTAGTGATGCGGAACCTCTCCGACCGGTGGACAGGGTCCGTAATATCCCGGGCCGCCAGTCCGGTTCGTTCCGGCCACGCTCCCGGCCGGCGGCGTAGCGCCGGCATCGAGCCCGGTCGCAGAGGAAGCGATGCCATATAGCACCCAATGCACAATCCCCAATCCCTTCGCGCCGTCCGGATCGAAAATAGTAATCGCATAACTCTTCGTGCCGGCAGGCGCGTTGCGCCATTGCAAGGCCGGCGACACGTTCCCGCCACCGCAATTGTTCGCACTCGCCCCATGGCTCGCATCCAGCGTGCCACCATCGGCCACACCAGGCGACGACAGCGCGAAGGCATCAGCCGCGCGAACACTTACCGCAGCCAGGGCCAGCGAGACGCAAACACCGGCAGCAAGCAGGCGTCGTGCAACTCCGGCGTCATGGATTCGACTCATTGTTGACCGTCCTCCGTTTCAGGTTTGATGGCCAGCCGGAAACAGCGGCCACGAGGAATCGCGCGAGCGCAGGTGTCGCGGCCCTGGATGGCAAACGTATCAACACGGCCGGTTATTCCGCCGATACAGCACGAATCGCCCAACTCATCGACACGCACATCACTTGAACCGGCCGGTCCGCTGATTCGCTTCCGGCAATTGCCGCGTTTCACGCAATGACATCGGATGCCACAGCCGCGCGCCGCCTTCGATCCCCGCGTCGTTCGATACTGTCGCGACATTCGCGGGCAACTTGAACGTCAGCCGCGCCGCGTTGCCACCACCAATCCACAGCTTGTCGTAGTTCACCAGCGAATCGAGAATCCCGATCACCTTCTGCACCCGGCGATTCCAACGCTTATTCCCCGTCTTCTCGCGCGCCGCGTCGCCGATGTACTCGTCGTACGCCACACCCTTCTTGCTGACGGGATGATGTGCAAGCTCGAGGTGAGGCATCAGCTCGCCATCGCGAAACAGTGCCGTGCCCGCGCCTGTGCCGAGCGTGAGCACGAATTCGAGCCCATGACCTTCAATCGCGGCAAAGCCCTGCATCTCGGCGTCGTTGATCATCCGCACCGGCAGGCCACCCAGGCGCTGCGCCAGCGAATCCGCCAGCGGAATGTCGTGCCAGCCTTCAACGCCAAAGTGCGGCGCCGTCAGAATGCGGTTGTTACGCACCACGCCAGGAAAGCCGATCGACATCAGGGTGGGCGCCTCCTTTTCGACAAGCGGCTGAACCAGCTTTGCCAATGCATCCACCAGTTGGTCCGGCGTGCACGGATGCGGCGTCGGCACGCGCAAACGCTCGGTTTTCATCTGCCCTTCCGCATCGATGATCGCGGCTTTCAAGCCGGTGCCACCCACGTCGATCGCCAGAATTCGCTCGGTACTGCTTTTTACTTTCGTCTTACGTGTAACCACGGTATCCCCCCGGTTGTGTCGGTGCGTCTCATGGAGTTACTTCTTCTCGACTGCAGCCGGCTTCAAAGGCCGCCATGCATGGCCGTCGCGTGCGAGCAGCGCGTCCGCTTCGGCAGGCCCTTCGCTGCCAGCCGCATAAGCATGCACCGGTATCGCGCCGCCAGCCTTCGGGTGCAGCACATCGTCCACCGCGCACCAGCTCGTTTCGATGCTGTCGGCGCGCTGGAACAATGTCTCGTCGCCCAGCATACAGTCGTACAGCAAGGTCTCGTAGCCGACATTGGCCTGGTCGGCGAAGAAGTCGGCGTAGTCGAACGAAGATTGAACCGCGCCGACCCGCATCACCGGCCCTGGCGTCTTCACGTTGAAATCGAAACTCGTGCCGTGCGCGGGATCGATGCGCAAGGTCAGCACGTTCGGCGTCAGCGCGTCGACCGGCGTGTCGCGGAACAGGCGGAACGGCACCGGCTTCAGTTGCACCGAGATCTCCGTGCGGCGCGCGGCAAGCCGCTTACCGGTGCGCAGATAGAACGGCACGCCCGCCCAACGCCAGTTTTCGACGTACACGCGCGCGGCGGCGTAGGTTTCCGTCGTGCTGTCCGGGGCGACGTCCGGCTCCTCACGATAGCCGACACCCGCCGGGCCCTTTTCGTATTGACCGAAGACGACGTCGCCGGCCGTCAGCGGCTGGATTGCGTCGAAGATTTCAGCCTTCTTGTCGCGCACGGCTTCGGCATCGAACGAATTGGGCGGTTCCATGGCGACCATGCCAAGCAACTGGAACAGATGGTTCGGCAGCATGTCGCGGAACGCGCCGGTCTGCTCGTAAAACTTGCCGCGCCCTTCCACGCCGATCGTTTCGGCCGCCGTGATCTGGACGCTGTCGATATATTCGCGCCGCCAGATCGGTTCGAACAACGCATTCGCGAAGCGCACCGCGAGAATGCTCTGCACCGTGTCCTTGCCGAGAAAGTGATCGATGCGATACACCTGCGACTCGTTCGCGTACGACAGAATGTGCGCGTTCAAATCGCGTGCCGAAGCGAGATCGGTGCCGAACGGCTTCTCGATCACGAGGCGGCGGAAGCCACCCGCGCCGCCAGCGCCACCCTCGCCTTCTTTCAGCAAGCCCGCCTTGCCGAGATGCTCGACAATCGGTTTGAAAAAGCGCGAGCTGACCGCCAGGTAAAAAATCACATTGCCGCCCGGCGATTGATCGAGCTTTTGCTTGAGCTTCGCGAACGTATCGTCGGTTTCGAACTCGCCGGCCATGTATTCGAGCCGTTGCGCGACCCAGTCCCACGCTTTGTCGTCGAGCTTGCCCGCATGGAAGGTGCTGGCCTTGTCGGCGGCGAACTGTTGCAGCGACGTGTGCAGGTCTTCGCGCCATGCGCCCGTCTCGCGCGCGCCGTGATTGACGCCGACGATCTTCATGCCGTCGTCGAGCAGGCCGTCCACCGCGAGGTTGTAGAGCGCGGGCATCAGCAGCCGCTTGGTCAGATCGCCGCCCGCACCGAAGATCACCAGCGTGCAAGGCGGCGCGGGCCGCTTGCCGGCAGGCGACGACGGTCCCTCATGCGGACCCGCCCTGACTTTGCAACTGGGTTCGTGGCTAGTGGTCATGGAGGTATTCGGAGTAGTCGACATGGGATTCGCCTAAGGAAGCCGTTACTTGGTCACTGCCGTTGCCAGCGCAGACGCAGACGCAGGTTCGGGCGCAGACTCGGGCGGGCATGCGGGGGCAGGCGCCGAAGTCGAGGTTGGTGATGTTGGCATGGGCGCCCGGTCCGGCTCGCCGGCCAGCGGCACACTACCTGATGCGGCCAATGCCCTCGGCTGCAGCAGCAGCGCCACCAGCCCGCTCCAGCCGGTTTGATGCGACGCGCCCACACCGCGCCCGTTGTCGCCATGAAAATACTCATGGAACAGCACGAGATCGCGCGAACGCGGATCGGCCTGCAAGAGTGGATACGCGCCCATCACCGGACGTTCACCGTTTTTGTCCTTGAGGAACAGGGTGGTCGCGCGGCGCGCCAGTTCATCGCCGATTTCGCTGAGCGAGAACTTCTGCCCCGAGCCAGTCGGATATTCGACGCGGAAATCGTCGCCATAGTAGCGATGAAATTCGTACAGCGATTCAATCAGCAGATAGTTCACCGGCATCCACACCGGTCCGCGCCAGTTCGAATTGCCGCCGAACACGCGTGTGTCGGATTCGGCCGGCAGATACTTGACGGTGACACGGGTGCCGTTGTGGTTGAACTCGAACGGATGGTCGCGATGGAATTGCGACAGCGCCCGCACGCCGTGATCGGAGAGGAATTCGCTTTCGTCGAGCGCACGGCGCAGCAATGCTTTCATCCGATGCCCGCGCAATAGCGAGAGCAGCAGCGCATTGCCCTTGCCGGGCTGGTTCCAGCGCGAAACCAGCTTCGCCAGATCGGGACGATGTTCGAGGAACCAGACGAGCCGCTCGCGCAGACCCGGCAAGCGCCCATGCAGACGTTCTTCAAGCACGTGCACGGCGAAAAGCGGAATCAGACCGACGATCGAGCGCAGGCGCATCGGAATGTTGCTACCGTCGGGCAGGCGCAGCTTGTCGTAGAAGAATTCATCTTCGCTGTCCCACAGACCGGTATCGCAACCGTCGTCGCAACTCACGGCCTCGGCGATATACAGGAAGTGCTCGAAGAACTTCACGCCGATATCGACGAACACGTGGTTCGCATACGCCAGTTCGAGCGCGATCCGCATCAGGTCGAGCGCGTACGCGGCCATCCACGCGGTGCCGTCGGCCTGATCGATATGGCCGCCGGTAGGTAGCGGCGACGAACGGTCGAAAATGCCGACGTTGTCCAGCCCGAGAAAGCCGCCCTGGAAAATGTTGCGACCGTCCGCATCCTTGCGGTTCACCCACCACGTGAAGTTCAGCAGCAGCTTGTGGAAGACAAGTTCGAGAAAATCGCGGTCCGCTTTGCCGGTGAGCGCACGGTCGATTTCATACACGCGCCAGGCAGCCCAGGCATGCACAGGGGGATTCGCGTCGCCGAGTGCCCATTCGTAGGCGGGCATCTGGCCGTTCGGATGCTGAAAGCGGTCCTTCACCAGCAGCAGCAATTGACGCTTGGCAAACGCGGGATCGATCAGCGCGAACGCGGTCGCATGAAACGCCAGGTCCCACGACGCGTACCACGGGTATTCCCACTTATCGGGCATCGACACGATGTCCGCGTTGCACAGATGCCGCCAGTCCACATTGCGGCCGTGCTTGCGGGACTCGGGCGGCCTGGGTTGCAGCGGATCGCCTTCGAGCCAGCGCTGCACGTCGTACTGGTAGTACTGCTTGGACCACAACATGCCGGCGAGCGCCTGGCGCTGCACGAGGCGCGCGTCGGGATCGTCGATCTCGTGTTGCAGCGCGCCATAGAACTCGTCGGCCTCGGCAATGCGGTGAGCGAACACCGCGTCGGCATCCAGTTGCGTGTCATCGGGACTCGACTGCGGACGCCAGCGCATGTACACCACGGCGCGGCCATGCGGGCCGAGTTCAATCGAGGCGTGCGCGCCCGCCTTGGTGCCGGCGTCGCGGCGTATCGCCTGTTCGTCACCGTGGACGAGGTAGTCATTGAAGCCGTCCTTGAACGGCCCGGTACCGTCCATGTTGAACAGGCGCTTGACGTTCGTGTCGTTCTCGCAGAACAGCCACGCCATCTGCGGCGCGTCTTTCGACCACGCTGTCACGACGATCGGCTCATGGCCATGCTGGCGGCCGATCACGTGAGCCCCACCGTCGTGATCCTTGCCTGCTACGAGCGACGGCTTGTCCTTGTTCTCCTTCCACGACCACGAATTGCGCGCCCAGATTTGCGGCAGCACGTCGAGCGAGGCCCCCTCGTCCGCGCGATTCTCGATCGTCACACGCATCAGGATGTCGTCGGGCCCATGTTTCGCGTATTCGACCTGCACGTCGAAGTAGCGCAAATCGTCGAACACGCCGGTGTCGAGGATTTCGTATTCCGGCATGTCACCGCCACGCCGTGCGTTTTCCTGAACCAGGTCGTCGTACGGAAAGGCGGCATGCGGATACTTGTAGAGCATCCGCATGTACGAATGCGTAGGTGTGCCATCGACGTAGAAGTACAGCTCCTTCACGTCTTCGCCGTGATTGCCCTGCGCGTTGGTGAGGCCGAACAGACGTTCCTTCAGGATCGGGTCTTTGCGGTTCCACAGCGCGAGCGACACGCACCAGCTAAGTTTGTCGTCGCCGAAACCGGCGATGCCGTCTTCGCCCCAACGGTAGGCGCGGCTGCGCGCGTGGTCGTGCGGAAAGTGGTCCCAGGCGGTGCCGTCCGCGCTGTAATCCTCGCGCACCGTGCCCCACTGGCGCTCGCTGAGATACGGCCCCCAGCGTTGCCAATGGGCACAGTCGGCGGAGTGGAGGCGAGAACCTTCGATCGTGTCGAGCAGATTGGCAGCGCGCAGCGGTGGCATGACGATGTCCTTGCGTCGGGCCTGGCGGTGGGACTCACATCGTAGCGCGGTTTAAGGGCCGATGGACTCCAATCGGGCAAGCAGGTTTTCTATACGCAGCAATTCCCCCAGCGACCACGCCTGAAACGGCGTGCCGGCGGGCGTGTGCGGAGCATCGCCGTCGGCGATTTCGGAGAGATGGTCGAGGCCGGTGTGATCGAGATGCGCGTACAGCGGGTCGAGAAAGCGCGCTTTGGCTTGTGCACGGGCATCCGGCCCGGCGCCGTGAACTCGCAGCCATGCTTCGACGAACGGGCCTAGCAGCCATGGCCAGACCGTTCCTTGATGATAGGCGCCATCGCGCTCCAGCGGCGTACCGCCATAGTGCCCGCGATAGGCCGGATCGGACGAGGCCAGCGTTCTGAGGCCTAGCGGCGTGAGCAACTGAGCTTCGACCTGATCGACCACTGCGCGCGCCGCTACGCCTTCGAGCAAGGGAAACGGAAGACCGCCAACGGCAAAGATCTGGTTCGGGCGGATCGAGCGATCCACTGCGCCTTTCACGAAATCCACGTCGACGTTGTCGACAAGCCCTTGCGTCGACGGATCGGTAAAGCGTTCAAGAAACGCTTGCAACGCTCGCTGTGCTGCCTGCTGCCACTGCGGATTCCACGTTGCTGCAATGCGCAACGCGTTGATCCAGAGCGCCTGCACTTCCACGGGTTTGCCGATGCGCGGCGTGACCACCCAGTCGCCGACCTTTGCGTCCATCCACGTAAGTTGTACGCCAGGGACGCCGGCGCTCAGGAGGCCGTCGTCGGCGGAGGCCTTGATGTTGAAGCGCGTGCCGTTCGTGTAACCCGTGAGGATGGTGTCGACGGCCTGCTGCAGGCGCGTTCGGGTGTCCGCTTTCGCGTGGTTCGTCGCCAGATAGTCGTGGACGGCAATGACGAACCATAACGATGCATCCACGGAGTTGTATTCCGGAGTATCGCCATAGTCGGGGAAACGATTCGGCAACATGCCTTCGGACAAGGTGCCCGACCATTCGAGCAGGATCGCTTCGGCTTCGTCGAGGCGGCCCGTCGCGATTAGCAGGCCGCGCATGGCGATGAACGTGTCGCGGCCCCAATCGGTGAACCACGGAAAGCCGGCGAGGATCGTGCGGCCTTCGTTACGCGCTACGACGTAAGCATCGGCAGAACGCTGCAGGCGTGAGCCGAGGGCGCCGCGGCGCTGCTGTTCGATGCGTGCGAGTTCGGTGGCGTGGGCAATGGCTAATTTGATGCCTGGCAACGCCGTTGTACAGGCGGCGATGCCGGCCGACCCCATTGCCGACGCTGAGGATGCGATCGACGCGCTCAATATCATCACCGCTTCGCCATCGGCAAGATCGAAGCTGAACACACCCGGCGTGGCGAGGTCCTCGCTGAAATCAAGGCCACGCTCGCGCTCAAGAACGTAGCAGAAGTTTCGGTACCAGTCAGGCGCGTGCCCGTAGACGCCGTTTGTTACCGCGTTGATAACGGGCAGGTCGCCATAGGGTTGCCAACTCGCGCAGGCCAGGTCGCCGCTTGTCTGCGCGCTGAAGTTGAATGCGGAATTCTCGTGATGCAGCGCGTGATAATCGCGGCCGGACAGCAAGGGTCTGACTTTCAGACTGAACGCGCTCGCTGCAGACGCTACGCCTGAACCTTCCAGCCGCCAGCGCAAAACCGTTTCGCGCGTTGCCTTGCTCACGAACACCTCGGCCGTCACCACGCTCTGAGAATCAGGTTGGAAGCGCCACGTGGGCCATGGCTCGGTACTGAACGCGAGAAGACTCGCGCTCAGGTCAGGATAGATCACGTCCGGCACGTACCGTTGCATGCTTAATGGATAACGCTTGCCGTCCGCTTCGAGCCACGCTTCGATGCCGTTGACGAGCACCACGCGCCCGCCTGGCGTGCGCGTGGCGGTAAGCAGCAACGCGTGATAGCGGCGTGTGCGCAGCGTGCCGACGGTTCCCGAAGCGAAGCCGCCGAAGCCGTCTGCTTCAAGCCATTCGTCTTCGAGACGCGTGATGTCGAAAGGTCTGTCGATGTGTGTCATGCACGTACCGGAGTGATGCAAACCGCAAATCTTTCGGTGTGCCTGGACTTCAGGCGCGTGGCGTTACCGTGACTATTCTCCTGCTTATCGCCTTCCACTTCCTTTCGATTAACTGACGCCAATTGTTAAGCCTGGTTCACTCGCAAACGTTTCACAATTATTTCTCGAAAGGAATGGAGACTGCATCCGCCGCCACACAATGGATGCAGACATGAGAACAGATACTCGCCTGGCCAGCGTCGTTTTCGTTGCACTTGCAACTTTCGCTTTGAGCGGTTGTGGCGCCGGTGACTCCAATCCGCCTTCAACGAGCCCATCGCCGGGCGCTACTCATAACAATGCCGCGCTAAGCGCCACGATAGCCCCGGCGGGTGGCATACCCAACGCGTCGGCGCCACTCGCAGCCGGCCCCGCTGCCGCCTCCGACGCCATCACCCAAATCATGCAAGCGAGCCTCGCTGCCGACAGCCAGCAAGTCGCGCCCGTGATGCATTACGCACCGGGCGACAACGCCAATAGCAACTGACCTGACTCCACCGGCGCGCGCGGCGCGCTATTCTTTCTCTACCCGCAGAAGGGGATATTCGATGACATCAAATAGCCGTCGCCGTTTCCTGCAGACCGTGGCCTCATCCGCCGGCGCTGCCGCCGCGCTGACCGCGCTGCCCGAGTCCATTCGCAATGCGCTTGCCGTGCCCGCGTTTTCGCGCACCGGCACGATCCGCGATGTCGAGCACATCGTCGTGTTCATGCAGGAGAACCGTTCCTTCGACCACTACTACGGCCACCTGCGTGGCGTGCGGGGCTACAACGACCGCTTCCCGATTCCGCTGCCGGGTGGCAAGCCCGTGTGGTATCAACCGTCGAAAGAAGACCCGACCCAGCCGGTGCTGCCGTTCCATCTGAACACGGCGACGACCAGCGCGCAATGCGTCGGCGACCTCGACCACACCTGGTATAAAACCCATGCGGCGATTGACGGCGGCCGCTACGACCAGTGGCCCGCGAACAAGACCGACATGACGATGGGCTATCACCTGCGCAGCGACATTCCGTTCCACTACGCGCTGGCCGACGCGTTCACCATTTGCGACGCCTACTTCTGCTCGCTGCCGGGACCGACACACCCGAACCGTTCGTATCTGATGACCGGCATGGTCGATCCGAGCGGCACGATGGGCGGTCCGCTGCTCGACAACAGCGATTTCGTCGACGGCGACGGTCCGCCGAATTACCAGTTGCTCTCGTGGACCACGTATCCGGAACGCCTGCAAGCCGCGGGTATTTCGTGGCAGGTGTATCAGCAGGGTCTAACTGGCGCCGATCCGTTGAACGGTAACTATGGCACCAACGTTCTGCAGAACTTCGCGAATTTCATCAACGCGCAGCCGGGCTCGCCGCTGTACGAGCGTGCGCAAACCGTGCGCACCATCGACGATCTGAAGGCCGACGTGCTGGCCAACAAGCTGCCGCAAGTGTCGTGGTTGTGCCCACCGGCCGCGTATTCCGAGCACCCGAGCTATACGCCCGCATACGGCGCGGAATACACGTCGCAGATTCTCGATGCCTTGACGTCGAATCCCGAAGTGTGGAGCAAGACCGTGCTGTTCATCATGTACGACGAGAACGACGGCTTTTTCGACCACCTCGTGCCGCCGCAACCGGCGACGACGCCGGCGCAAGGCCAGTCGACGGTCAGCACCGACGGCGAGATTCACAACGTGGTGAATCCGGCGCGCGGCGGCAGCTATACGGCTGACGGCCTGCCGTACGGCCTCGGCCCGCGCGTGCCGATGACGATCGTATCGCCGTGGAGCAAGGGTGGATTCGTGTGCTCGCAGGTGTTCGATCACACCTCGGTGATTCGCTTCATCGAAACGCGCTTTGGCGTGGTTGAGCCGAACATTACGCAATGGCGCCGCGCGGTGTGCGGCGACCTGACCACGGCGTTCGACTTCCGCACGCCGGACTCGAAGGTGCCGCCGCTGCCCGACACGAGCAACTACATGAGCATTGCCGACAACCAGTGCAAGACGCAGCCGAAGCCGACTGTGCCTGCCACACCGGGCCCGATCGATCCGCAGGAGAGCGGCATCCGTTTCGCGCGTGCGTTGCCGTATGAATTGCACGTGAACGGCCACGCGGACGTGAAGAAGAACACGTTCGAGATCGTGCTTGCGAATGCCGGCGATCAAGGCGCGCATTTCTACGTGTACTCGACGAATCGTACGGATGGACCGTGGCGCTACACGGTCGAGGCCGGCAAGTCGCTCAGCGAGACCTTTGATCTGACGACGACGAACGGTGTGTACGCGTTCGAGGTGTTTGGACCGAACGGCTTCGTGCGCAAGTTTGCGGGTAATACGCAGCAGGCGACGGCGCAGACGTCGCCTGCTGCAGGGTGGCATGGCCACGATAGACGCGCGCTGCCGGAGATCAAGGTGCAATACGACGTTGCGAACGGCAATGTGTTTATCAAGTTCAGCAACAAGGGCGGCGGTATTGCGCGCTTGACGGTGACGGACAACGCGTATGGTGCACGGACGCGACCGGTGCTGGTCCCGGCGGAGGCGCATATTGAAGAGGCGTGGGTGCTGGCATCGAGCCATCACTGGTACGACTTGACGGTGACGAGTAACGATGACGCCAGCTTCTCGCGTCGTCTGGCGGGGCATGTGGAGAATGGCCGGCCGAGTATTAGTGACCCGGCGGCGGTGGCGCCGGTGTTGGTGGTGAATTAAGGGCGGGGGGATGCAAGCTGGGCTTCGGTTGAGTGGCTGCTTTGTTGGGCTGCTTGATCGAAACCCGGACGAAGTACTGGGCGTCGGGTGAGCATCGCACGAAAACGCCCAGTTGGTTCAATGAAATACGCGTCGGCGCGCGCAGCGCCGCTGGAAGAATGACGCCCTTGTCACTCACGCCGAATGTGCGAGAACACGGATTCCAGATGCACCACTACCTCCTCCAAGCCAGGGGACCCGCTTAAGAGCTGGCGGGGTGAGCCGCTTTCTTTTGCCTACTTTTCTTTGCGGCAGGCAAAGAAAAGTAGGTGCCCGCCCCGCACAGGGGCAACGCTAATAGACCACTAACAAAACAAGGAAAGGCCAACACCATAAAAGCCCAGACAAGAAGCGCCACGAAGGCAAAAACCCTCAAGCCCCCAACAAAACCCCAGTCCTAAAAGCCCGCTCCCCAGTCACCCTCCCCAACGGCGCCCCAGCCGTCACAAACCGAATCGCGCGCCGCATATAAAACACGCCCTCGGTGTTGCTAGACAGAGTAGTAGTCTCATCAGTCAACGGATCGACGATATCAAACAAGGCCTGCCCGACACGAATGGTGTCCCCGATCTTCGCGCGATGAATAAGAATCCCGCTAACCGGCGCATAAAACTGCTCACTCCCAGCGAGCGGCGTCGCAGGCGACAACAACTCCGGCAACGGTTTAACAACATCAAGCCTGATAGCCTTCCGCCAGACCAGATAATCGACCAACGCGTCAGCGTCCTCCTGCGCCACTTCATAAGAAACATCCCGCTGCCCACGGCACTCCACCGTTACAGCAATCGTCCCATTCGGCACAGGCTTATCCGCTGGCATTTCCTGCTGCAACTTCCACCACAGCAAGCTATGCGTCTCATCGAAAGACTCACCGCCCGAGTTAGTCGCGAGCAACGAAGCCCGCGCCCCTAAATACCGCGACAAAGCCTCGAACTCAGGCCAAGCAGCCTCACTGGTATAGAGATGCATCGCCGCTTCCAAAGAACAATGCAAATCGATCACCACATCCGCATCGAAGGAAAGCTTCAGCAACGCCAATTGCAGCGACTCGAACTCAGTCAACGGCTTCTGCTCAGCCAATTCAGCCGCGATCAACTCACGAACAATCCGCCGATTCTCCGCTGCATCCGAACCCAACACCTCCTTAGCCCGCTCCACCAGCTTCGATAACTGCATGAAATGTCGATTGAAGTTCTTGCCACTGCCCAGATCGAAGCGCCCAAGAAACTGCCCGAGCACGTACTGCCCGAGTCCAACAGGATTCGCCACCGGCACCAGCACGATTTCCGCGTTCAACGCACCCTGCATCTCCAGTTCAATCAATCGACGCTTAAGCAAAACCGTCGTCAACATCGCCGGTGTTTCATCAGCATGCAACGACGACTGGATGTAAATCTTCTGTCCACTATCCGCAGGACCAAAATGAAACGACACCAGTTCGCGGTGCGTGCCGATAGCCGGTGATAGAAGCGGAATCGATTGCTTGTTCATGAGCGCAAGGTTTATAAAAGAGAAATTAGAAGAATCAATTACCGTACGGATCGAAGTCGAAGTACTTCTTCGCGATCTGCGCGTACGTACCGTCCGTGAGCATCGAAGCAATCGCCTCGTTAATGGACCCCTGCACCGCAGTCTCATCCTTACGCAAACCAATGCCGACACCACGATCACCCATCGAAAGCGGCTCCCCGACAAACGCAAAACCCTTCCCCGCCGGCGTCCGCAGAAAGCCGTAGTCGGCTTCGACCGAACCGAGCAACGCGCCATCGAGGCGGCCGTTCTGCAAGTCGGCGAACACTTCATCCTGACTCTTGTACGCGACCACATGCGCGCCAAGCGGCGCCCAATTCTTCAACGCGTATCCCTCGAACTGCGTGCCCGACTGCACGCCGATCTGCTTACCCGCCAACGCATTCGTACCGCCTGCGAGCGCCGAACCTTGACGCGCGATCAGCCGCGATTTGAACTGGAACAGCTTCGACGAAAACAGAATCTGTTGCTCGCGTTTCTCCGTGATCGCCATCGACGAAAGAATCGCGTCGATCTTGCGCGCCTGCAACGCCGGAATCATTCCCGAGAACTCGAGTTCGACCCATTGGCAATGCGCGTGGATGCGCCGGCAGATTTCATTGCCGAGATCGACGTCGAAACCTTTGAAGCTGCCGTCGGGCGCCTTCGCGTCCATCGGCGGGTAGCTCGGATCGATACCGAGGCGCAGCGTGGCGGGGTCGGCGGCAAACGCACCACTGCTGAAAGCCAGCGCGGCGCTCAAGATCATCAGCGGGATTTTCATGGGAGGCAGGTGTGAGTTGGACGGATGACTGCAAAGTACAGGGCCATCCTATGCCGCCGTCGCGCCTCAAAGAAGCCCCGAAAGTAATATCATGATCACTTTTACCGATCACAGAGATGCTTCATGGCGTTGACGATCTCCCAGTTGCGCGCATTCACCGCTGTTGCGGAGCATGGCAGCATCCGCGCGGCGTCGCGTGCGCTCGGCAACGCTCAGAGCGGCATCACGCAGCAGTTGCAGAACCTCGAATCGATGCTGGGCGCGACCTTATTCACGCGCACGAACCGCGGGATCGCGCTGACCGCACTCGGCCAGCGGCTGTTGCAGCGCGCCGGTGCGATTCTCGGCGAATGCGAGCGGGCCGAGCAGGAAGTGCAGCAATTACGCGGCGACTACGCGGGCGAGGTGACCTTCGGCATGACCACCGAGCCGCTCGTCGACGCCTTCGCACCAGTGCTGATGGAATTCCGCGCGCGCTTCGAGCGGGTCGCGGTGCATTTGCGCACCGGCACTTCGCGGATGATGATTTCGTGGATTCGCGAAGGCACGCTCGATTTCGCTGTCGCGCTAGTGTCGAAACATACTGATACGGCCGATCTGTCTGTCACGCCGCTCTATCCGTCCGACCCGGTGATCGTCTGCCGTCGCGGTCATCCTAAAGCGGGCGCGACCTCGCTTGCCGAACTTGTCGATTGCACGTGGGTGGCCACGCGTTCGCCAAATCTCACCGACGATCCGCAAGTCAACCGCCTGAACCATCTGTTCGAGAGCCACGGTTTGCCACCGCCGAAAATCATCGCGACGGTGGAAGGTCTGTATGAGACGCTGCATCTGGTCGGCGCGACGGACTGCCTGTCGCTGGAATCGTCGATTGTCGCGAAGCGCGGGCCGTTTGCGAGCACACTCACGTCGATCAACGTGCGCGAGCGCGCGATCGAACAGAACGTGTGCCTCCTGCAGCGCGCGGCGATCCCCGTCACGCCCGCCGCGCAAGAACTCGCGACAATGATCGCGTCCTACACGCGCACCGTGCGGGCCCGATGATATCGGCGAGCTCAACCCAGCGTTTCAAGCGCGATCAACTCCTCGATGGTTTGCCTGCGCCGAATCAAACGCGGCTTACCGTTCTCCAGCAACACTTCAGGCGCGAGTGGCCGGCTGTTGTAGTTCGATGACATCGACGCGCCGTACGCCCCCGCATCGTGAAATACGATGAAGTCCCCCACTTCCGGCGCCGGCATGGAACGACTCATGACGATGCCCCCCGCCTCCTGAGTGAACACATCGCCCGCTTCGCACAACGGCCCGGCCACTGCGAAAGCGCCAACCGGCGCGTCGCTCGGCATGCCGTTGCCTTTCAGCACCGTCATCTCATGATGACTGCCGTAAAACGATGGCCTCAGCAGATCGTTGAAACCCGCATCGATTAACGCGAACTGCCGATTGGGACGCCGGTTCAGCGCGTGCACTTCGGCAACCAGCACACCCGCCTCTGCTACCAGAAAGCGCCCCGGCTCGATCTCCAGTCTCACGCGATGGCCGAGATGCGCTTCGATCTGCTGCCGCGCCGTGTCCCAAAGACGAAAATAATGCTCTGGATCAATCCGCGGTTCGCTTTCGCTATATGGCACCGACAAACCACCACCCGCCGAAATCGCTTCGATATCGTGCCCCAGGCTTTGGACCGCTTCGAGCATCGCATCGCACACGCGCGATAGATGCGTGTAGTCGACGCCGGAGCCGATATGCATGTGCAACCCGACCAGCGCCAGCCCATAACGCCGCACCATGGCTATCGCCAGCGGCAGGTCATCGAGCCAGATGCCGTGCTTGCTATGCTCGCCGCCCGTGTTGGTCTTGTTGCTGTGTCCGTGGCCGAAACCGGGATTGATTCGCAGCCACACACGGTGACCTTCCGGCGCATGCTGTCCAACACGCTCAAGCATATCGAGCGATCCGGCGTTGACCGTGATGCGATGCTCGATCACGGTGGCCAGCGTCGCGTGGTCGATGAGGTCAGCCGTAAAAACCACGCCCTCGGGATCGCCATCCGGTGTGAAACCCGCCGCGAGACTGCGCGCGATTTCGCCTGAAGACACCGCGTCGACCATCGCCCCTTCGTCTCGCATCAGCTTCAGGATGTGCACGTTCGAACACGCCTTCTGCGCATAACGGATCACGTCGAAGCGGCGCAATTCGGCGATACGTTGGCGGATCACGTCGGCGTCATAAACCCAAAGGGGGGTGCCGTACTGATGCGCGAGTTCGACAAGGTGTTGTGGATTGAACGTGGTCACGATTTGCGGCTCTCACTATCGAAGCATGGGTGTGAGCAGAATGATGCGGAAAACCGGTCATTCAGTAAAATACCTATTCTTCGCTGACTCATTCACTCCTGATATAGGCATCATGGCGCTCACTCATCGTCATATCGAAGTTTTCCGCGCGTTGATGACGGCGGGCAGCGTCACCAAAGCGGCCGACATGCTCTTCACCTCACAACCCACGGTGAGCCGCGAACTCGCGCGCATGGAGCAGAGCATCGGCTTTGCCTTGTTCGAACGCGTGCAAGGTCGATTGCGCCCCACCCTGTCCGCACTGACGCTATTCGACGAAATCAAGCGCGCGTATGTCGGGCTCGAACGGGTGGCGTCCACGGCAGCAAGCCTGCGTGAATTTCAGGGCGGCCAGCTTTCCATCATTGCCTTGCCCGCGTTTTCGCATTCGATCCTGCCCGGCGCGTCGAAACGTTTCCTCGACGCACAGCCCGGCATAAGCCTCTCCATCGCAACGCAGGAATCGCCGTTTCTCGAAGAGTGGCTGACCGCGCAGCGCTACGACCTCGGCTTGACCGAACACGGTGCGCCGCCCGCCGGAACCCGCCTGACGCCGTTGCTCGAAGTGGACGAAGTCTGTGTGCTGCCCGATGAGCATCCATTGCTCGCCAGGCGCGTGATTGAGTTGAAGGATTTGGTGAATCAGCCGTTCATCAGCCTGTCGTCAAACGATCCGTACCGGATTCAGATCGACGAAGCCTTCACGCAAGCGGGCATTGCGCGCCGCCAGATGATCGAGACGCCCACCGCTGTCTCCGTTTGCAGTTTCGTGCGGCAAGGCCTCGGCGTGGCTATCGTCAATCCGCTTACCGCGCTCGATTTCGCGGGCCGTAATCTGCATATCCGGCCGCTCGCCGTGTCGCTGCCGTTTCGCGTGAGCGTGGTTCATCCGGAGCATCGTCCGGGTCATCCGCTTGCCGGCGCGTTCGTCGAAGCGCTACAGAGTGAGGCCGACGCGCTCCGACTACAGTTGAAAACCCACTCAAAACGCAAGCGGATCGGCAACGTGGCTGTGCAAGCCAGACAGCATTTCTAAGCTGCTTAAGAGCCGGGGTTAAAACCGAGCTTAAAACTCAACCAACGCAAAATCTTCCTTGCCCACATCACACAGCGGGCAACGCCAGCCGGCCGGGACATCTGCCCAGCGGGTGCCCGGCGCAATGCCTTCTTCCGGCACGCCGGCGGCTTCATCGTAGATCCAGCCGCAGATCACGCAGACCCATTGTTTGAATTCGTCCGCAGACGCCGCGTTTTCCTCAGACGTATGCGGTGCAGCGGCCACGTGCGGCACCGGCGTCTCATCGAGACTCACGACCAACGGCGCGGCCGTGCCCACACTGCTTTCGGCAAGGCGTGCCTGCAGGTTTTCCAGTAGCCGTTGCGCTTCAGCCTGCGTCAAATCGATCCAGTACGGATCGCCGGCGCCGTCGTTGAGCCGCTCGGGGGAAAACTGGATTTCTACGGCTACGCCCTTCTTGTACATGGGAAGTCGGAATATCGATGAAGCCGGCGGCCGGCGCCGGCATAGGGTCGGATGCTTGAAGCGAGCGCTTCGTGGCGGTAGAGCGGGTCAGACGAACTGGTTCAGCACGATGGCCGCGATCAGTCCGGCGGCACCGATGAGGCCCAACAATTGCAGCAGCGTGAGGGACTTACGGGATACGGTAGGGATTTGTTGCGTAGTCACAGGAGAGGTTCTTAAAGATCGGAAAAAGCGAAATGGTACACGGGTCGAAGGCCAGACCATCTCGATTGGCGCAATCCCGTGCGTGTTAGATGCCATTATCGCCGCTCGATCGGGCTGAATTCCCTCCCGGGTGGAGATGGATTCATTCTCCACCGGAAGGAAAGCCAGCCTACGAAAGAGCCACCTCGGCGGCATGCTCAGACACCGCCTTCACAACCGCGCCAACAGCCACCGCTTCGAGCGTCAATGCGATATGCGCCACGCCAGGCACGATCGTGACCGGCACCACACGCCCCGCTTCCGCAAAGACCTCAGCAAATTTCCCGGCGTGAAACGCCTCGTCGTCCGCGCCGACCAGCACTTCAGTCGGCTGCCGCGTCGCCCGGATATCCGCGCGGTAATCCTCATGCGGACGAAAGTTCTGCATCAGGTTGTACGAGTACTGCGGCGTGAGCCTGGCGGCCGCTTCAGGCGACAACGCATAGGCCACCGTCGGCAGATGATTGAAAAGCGTGATGTGCAGTTTGTTGAGGATCATCAACACGATCACGCGCGGCAACCCAACATTCACCCACCCGCCGGCGGAGGGCTGCGTGGTCGGCGCTTTCTGATGAATGAACGGCGCAAGCAACACGTAACGGTCGAATGCCATTTGCCGCGTATCCCCCGCGAACCGCAACGCGAAACCGCCGCCCGCCGAGAAACCAACCAGTGTGCGCGGCCCGGCCAGCTGAACCACGTCGAGAAAGTCGCTGAGATCGTCCTCGAGCTGGCCGATATATGCGATCGCGCCTTTCTTGCCCGATTCACCATGCCCGCGCATGTCGGGCACGTAGACGTCGTAACCAGCCACGGCGAGCGCCTTCGCCAAGGTATGCAGGCTCACGCCACTCGCCGACGAGCCGTGGATCAGCACCGCGCTGCCTCGCACCCGCGTTATCGGGCTCGCATAGCGCCGATACGCGAGCGCCGCGTTATCGCGTGCGGTATAGCGTTCAACGGGGGGTAAATCGGAAGTATCGACCGACTTGAAAGGCTCATTGATCGACGCGAGCGGCGGCGGCTGTTTGGGCCCGCCCTTCACAAGCGCCACCGCCATGATGGCGAGGCCCACAAGGAACACGACAACCGGCACCACTGCAAGCAGTTCGGAACTCATCGAATGGACCCCTCGGGCGATTCATTATGATTCTGGATTTTGCCGATCGATGAGCCCGCGCTTCATGCGTCTTATGCGTCGTGCCATAGCCGGCGCCGCTGGCCCGCCACCCATCGCCGCCGACGATTGTACGGTCCTGCGCAGCGCCAAAAAACTCGAATATCAGGTATTCGACAATCGGTTGCCGCGACGTGAATCCCAGAAGCGGATCACCGCTTCGCCACCCGTGCCGGCGCCCACCCGCTGATCCGGCGCGCCGCTCTCGCGCAACAGCGCACGTAGCTCGTTGATGACCGGAAACACCTCGTGATTCCAGTCCGCGCCCTGCGTGTCGTGCGCGCGTTGTTCGGCTTCGACAATGGCGCGGTCTTCCTTGAAAATGCGTTCGGTGAACCACACGAGCAACGGCCACGCGAGATCGAGCACGCCGGGTATTCCCGGTTTGCGAATCGACAGCAAGCCGAACGTTCGGTTAGTGCGCTGCTCGCGATCGAGCGGCACGTAGACGATCCACAAACTCATCACCAGCGTCTGATCGGACGTGCGGATCTGCAGCGTCTGATACGGATACTCGGTGCGGATCGTCATCACGTCCTTGTCATTGTCGCCGCCGGTCTTGCGGCTCTGGCCGAACACGATCGCTTCGCCGATCGGCTGCTGGCCCGCCATGCGCGCAAACGTGTAATCGACTTCGACCCAGCCTTCGCCGCGCCGCCGCCCCAGCGAACGCGCGCGCATTTGCCCCATCTGCCGGCGATGCAGGAACTGATGGTTCATGTCCATCAGGTTCTCGTGCATGAACGAATAGTGGCAATTCACCGGACGGCCGAAACGGCGCGTCTTGTACTTCTTGTCCGATACGGCGCCGAACGCGGGTGGCGGCCGCTCTTCGGCCAAAGCGGCATCGCCGGGAAACACGAAAATCAGGCCTTCGATTTCGCGGCACGGATAAGATCGCACGCCATTCGGCAGACGTTCGCGGCCCAGATACGGCACATCGATGCACGTGCCCGCGCAGTCGTAGGTCCAGCCGTGATAGCCGCAACGGATCGATTCACCGTCCACCACACCCTGATGCAACGGCACCTGACGATGCGCGCAGCGATCTTCGAGCGCGAACACCTTGCCGGACTCCGTACGCGCCAGCACGATCGGCTCCCCCGCGAATGTCACACCATGCGTCTTGCCCCGCTTCACTTCATGCGTCCACGCGAGCGGATACCAGTAGTCAGGGTGAATACCGACGCGGCGCAGATCGCGCACGGGGGCGTTGTTGAAGGCCTGGTCAGGCGCGTGTGCATTCGCGGCTGCTGGGGCGTTGGATTGCGCGGCTGCATGAGCGGCCGACGCATCGACTGGCGCATCGACGGTGTCTTGCTCGAGCGGGGGAACAGCATGCATGAGTGAAGCCTCCGTGCACGAGCGGCTGGAAGGTGCCACCCCGCCATTCGCGGGCCGACATCGTTGCACAGTCTACTCGAACCCGAAGCGGCATGGTTCCGCCGACGGTACACCCTGTCCTGCTACGCAGCCCATGGGTGCAATCGCGCCTTTCTACCGCCCCGCGTGCGTCCAATCAGGCGATTGGCGGCTAACTTTCGTCGTGCGTCACGAGGCCGGAGCGGCGTTGCACACCCCACGAGCGGCCGCCACGCAGAAAATGCAGCCAGCCGAGCAATGCGCCGACATGCCGCACCAGTTGGAACGTGAACGGCTCGGTGATCGCCGCGAGCATCGCCATCCACAAACTGGAGCCGGTGCGCTCGCCGGTCCAGCCGCGATACAGATGGATACACCATAGATAAAACGCGAGATCGATCGCCGTTTTGAGGCCGATCACGCTGAAAATCGACACGACGAGCGCGCCATGCCCGCCGAACAGAAAGCCGAGCAGCAGCGCGAAGGCAGTCAGTCCGTAGATCGGCTGCATGGTATCGATGGCCTTGACCGGCAGCATCAGCATGCCCATCGTGCCGTAACGCGGGTTGCCGGTCATGTCGCGATTCCAGTATTGCGTTTGCAGGAAGCCCGCAAACCAGCGGCGGCGCTGCCGCAGGAAACTGCCGAGGTTATCCGGCGCATCGGTATGCGCATGGGCATCGCCGATCACGCGCACGTCCCAGCCGAGACCATGATCGACCGAATAGCGGCGCAGCCGATGAATCAGTTCGTAGTCTTCGACCAGACACTGCGGATCGAAGCCGCCCACGTCGACCAATGCCTCGCGTTTGAACGACGCAAAGGCGCCTGAAATCAGCAGCAGACTGTCGGCGCGCATCCACGCAAAGCGGGCGATGAAGTTGCGCATGTACTCGTAGGTCTGGAACCACTGGAACACGCGGCCCGATACCGACTTGCCGCATACCGGCACCAGAATGCCGGCCGCCGCGACGAGCTTCGGCTCGCTTGCGAAGGCGGCGCGCATCGCGTAGGTGGCATCGTCGTCGAGCAGCGTGTCAGCGTCGACGGTCATGACGGTGTCGGTGGACATGACCGTGATGGCGGCGTTCAGCGCACGCGCTTTGCCGCCGTGCGGCACGCGCAGCCAGAACAGATTGGGGTAAAGCGTGCTCGGCGCGCTCAGCACGCCGTCGGCCGCGGCAGTGAGACCAAAGCGCTCGGTGAGCAGTGCGTGGGTGGCATCGGTGGAGCCGTCGTCGGCGATCACGATTTGCGCCGGGCCATGCGTCTGACGCAGCAACGCCGCGAGCGTGACGGGCAACACCGCCGCCTCGTTATGCGAAGCGACGATCACGCCCATGCTCGGCAAGCTGCGCGCATCGAAGTCAGGCTCGAGCGGCCGGGTGGGCCGCATCAGCGGCAGCGTTTTCCACGTGACGAACGCGAGCAGCAACGTGTCATACACCACGTACGCAATACCTGTCGACCACGCCACCACGCCTTGCAGAAAGAACGCGCGCGCGAAGAGCAGCAGCCACAACACGACGACGCTGAAATGAATCAGCGTGCTCAGCAGCGTAGTGGGACGCGGCAAAATGCGCGGAGATGCAAGGGCGAGCGCCTGTTCCAGAGTTTTCTTCAAAATGACTGCTGAGTCCGTCGTTGGTGCGGTTGTTAGATAGAAGACAGCGTTGCGCGGTGCTTACGGCACCATGCGTTTCAGAACCGATTTGCGATCGATCCATTGATGCTTCAACGCGCCGCCGATGTGCATCGCCAGCAACGCATACAGCGCGTAGCCGAGCCACGTATGCAAGGCGCCGAAGCGGTCGTGCAAGGTCTCCTTGAGCGCCGGGTCGAGGTTCATCACGTAGCCGATGCGCGGCCAGGGGAACAGGTTGAACAGGCGCATTGGATGCGTGGCCGCGTCTTTCCACGCGGAATCGTGCAGCCAGCCCGACAGCGGCAACGCGATCATCAGCAGATACAGCAGGAAATGCGCGACATGCGCGGCGATCTTTTCCCATGACGGAAACTCGCGCGGCAATGGCGGCGGCTTGTGCGACACGCGCCACAAGATACGCATGAGCGCGAGACCGAGCACCGTGATGCCGATCGACTTGTGGGTATCGACCACCGGACGCACCCAGTCGTCGGGCCATGATTCGGCGCTCAGGCCAAGTACGACATTGCCGATCATCAGCAGCGCGATCAGCCAGTGCAGCGTGATCGCCGTGCGGGTATAGCGCGACGACAGCGGCGTGCCGGTCGAATCGTTCAGGGAATCGGCGTGGGTATTCATGGGTCGTTCCGTCTGCAAATGGTTTTCTTGCGAAAGCTGTTTGAAAATTCGGCCATGCCTGAGCAGGTTGCCTGAACAGGTTCAGTCGCGCCGCCGGTATGGAGCAAACGCTTTAGTGTGACGTTTTATTCCGTCAAGCGCTTGGCGATGTGTTTCAGATTATTTCGACCGCGCGTGGCGAGTCATTCTTTGAGCGCCGCTGCAACCCGAGTCCGCAAAGTCGGCAACACCTCTGCCTCGAACCACGGATTACGCTTGAACCAGGCAATATTGCGCGGCGAGGGATGCGGAAGCGGCATGACGTTTGGGCCGTATTCTCGCCAGCGCAGCAGTGTATCGGTCAGCGTCGGACCGAACGCGTCGCCGAGACCGAAACGCTGCGCGTATTGGCCAATCAGCAATGTGAGCCGGATCTGGCCTAATTGGGCAAGCAAGGCCCGATGCCAATGCGCGGCGCATTCGGGCCTCGGCGGCAGATCGCCACTCGCGCCTCTGCCCGGAAAACAGAAACCCATCGGCACGATTGCAAATTTCGAGGCGTCGTAGAAAGTCTCGTCGGAGACCTCGAGCCATGTGCGCAAACGTGCACCACTCGCATCGCTCCATGGAATGCCGGAAGCATGCACACGCGCGCCGGGCGCCTGACCGATGATCAGAATGCGCGAGTCAGCAGACGCCACGACAACCGGCCGCGGCGCATGCGGCAGCACCGGCGCGCACACCGTACAGGCGCGTATGTCACGCAATAACGTATTGAGTAACCTGGGATTCCTTGCGTTCATACCGTGGCGCGGATCGGGATTTGGTTTCTGGTGGGTCATGCAGGACGGCGAAAGGCTACGTTTACCCCGTCCGCGACATCGGGTCAACCATGCCACCCGAAACCGCCGGCCTACGAAGCGACGCCCGTCAGTGCTTTGCGAACCCGCTTTGCAAACCGATAGTGCCCAACGCCCCACTCATTCGCATTCGCGTACCCGCTACGCGTCACGCAGGACCCGGCCAATCGCGATGGCGGGATTGGCGAGCCGGGCACTTGTTCAGCGAAGTTAGGCGTGCGCTGGCCAATAGCGGTATCGTGTCGGCAACGCCCGCATCCGCCGACTTTTCCGCTCATGCCTACCCGCTTCAACGCAGCTTTCACCGCCCTGCTCGCCGCCGCCTTGTTCGGCGCGACCACACCGCTCGCCAAGGCGCTGCTCGGCTCGTTGTCGCCGTTTCTGCTGGCCGGCCTGTTCTATCTCGGCAGCGGCACCGGCCTTGCCGCCGTGATTCTGGCGCGCCGCCTGAAAGGTCACGCGGACGGACAGCCAGCCAATCAACACCGCTTCCCGCTGCACGACGTGCCGTGGCTCGCCGGCGCGATCGTGGCCGGCGGTGTGGCGGGCCCGGCACTGTTGATGCTGGGTCTGAAAACGACGCCGGCCGCCACCGGTTCGCTGCTGCTGAATCTCGAAGGCGTATTCACCGCGCTGATCGCGTGGATCGTGTTTCGCGAGAACGTCGACATTCAGGTGTTCCTGGGCATGGCCGCGATCGTCGCGGGCGGCGTCGCGCTATCCTGGCAGCCGGGCGCGGTCGGCCTGCCCTCCGGCACGCTGCTGCTGGCCGGCGCCTGCGCGTGCTGGGCAGTCGACAACAATCTCACGCGCAAGGTGTCGACTCACGACGCCATGTTCATAGCCTGCGTAAAAGGACTCGTAGCCGGATCAGTCAACGTGACGCTCGCGCTCACTCTTGGTGCATCCTGGCCCAAAGCCGCGACCCTCGCGCTTGCCATGCTGACAGGTTTCGCGGGCTACGGCGTGAGTCTCGTGCTGTTCGTCGTCGCGCTGCGCAATCTCGGCACCGCGCGTACCGGCGCCTATTTCTCGGTTGCCCCTCTATTTGGCGTGACCTTGTCGTGGCTGCTGTGGCCGGAGATGCCGCCGCTGCTGTTCTGGGTGGCCGCGGCCCTCATGACGCTCGGCGTCTGGCTGCACATCCGCGAACGTCATGAGCATCCGCATACGCATGCTCCGCTGGACCACACGCATCGGCATCGGCACGACGCGCATCACCAGCACGAGCACGATTTCCCCTGGGACGGCAACGAACCGCACACCCACCCGCATTCCCATGCGCCGCTCACCCATGCGCACGCGCATTTCCCAGATATTCATCATCGGCATACGCATTGATTTTCTGCGGCGCCACGTAGCGCGAGCGCTTGCGGCAGTGCAAGACAAAAATCTCTGTGGAACGATTTGTGCGATAGACCGATTCAATTGGCATCACGGCCAAACGCATCCTCTAATGAAACTCCTGTCGTGCGCGCCCGCTCATGGCACCCCCGCCAGCCCACCCCGCCTGCCCCGGAGATATCCATGTCCCAACCCGAGCCTAACGTCGACGAATTGGTGAAAAGCATCGCAGAGGAAACCGACACACCCACCGAAACGGTTTCGAAGATGTACGCGGACACGCTGGCCGACTATCGGCACGAGGCGCGTGTGTTCGACTACGTGCCGCTGTTCGCCGCGAAGAAAGTACGCGACACGCTGCGCCATACGTCGAAGCACAAACACTGATACGGCGGCGCGCGGAGACCACTGCTTGCCTGTAACACTCTGGATCGACCTCGCTGGCTCGCGTGGCGATTCGCTAGAACGCGTACCGAATTATTTTTGATTCGCCAGAACGCGTACCGATTTATTTTTCCCACTGCTAGACTCTGACCCGGATACATCGACTCGGGGGAAGACGGCATGCGGGTGACGATCGTAGGCGCGGGCATTGCCGGCTTGAGCACGGCATGGTCGCTCGCCAAGCTGGGACACGACATCACGCTGATCGAGCAGGGCTCGATTCCAAATCCACTCGCCGCCTCGGGCGACCGGCATCGCATGATCCGTCGCGCTTATGGCGACGCCGACGGCTACGCACGCACCATCGCCGAGGCGTTCGATAGCTGGGACCTGCTGTGGAATGACCTGGGCGTGTCCCACTATGCAAACTGCGGTGTGCTCGGCATTTCGCAGCATGCGGGCGATGGCGCGGAGCTCTTCCGCGCCGGGCTCGACCGGATGAAATTCGACTATGAGCAGCTCGACCCGCGCGAAGCGGCCGAGCGTTATCCGTTTCTCGATCCCGCCACGTTTCGCTACGCCTATCTCGATCACGATGGCGGCGCGCTGTTTAGCGAACACATCGCGCGCGACATGAAAGCGTGGCTCAAGATGCGCGGCGCGGAGATTCGCACCCACGCCAAGGTGCTCGCCGTCGATGCCCATGCGGCCTCCGTGCGGGTCGAGGACGACACCATTATTCGCGCCGACCGGCTCGTGGTTGCCGCCGGGGCGTGGACGCTGCAATTGTTCCCCGCGCTTGCCGAAAACCTGATGACTTATCGCAATGCGGTTGCCTATATGGAGCCGCCTGCGGATTTGGGGGACGCATGGTCGAATGCGCCCGCTATCGTCGATATTGGCGGCGATAGCGGTGGTTACGTGTTGCCGCCGATCGACGGCGTCGGTTTGAAGTTCGGGGCCGGCGTGCATAAATCACGCGCGCCCGATCCTGATGCCAACCGGGTCGCGGCGCCTGGGGAAGGCGATAGCCTGCGCCGGTTGTTTTCACCGCCGTTCAGCCGCATCGGCGAATATACGGTTACCGAAGTAAAAACCTGCGCCTACACGTTTACTGCGGACAACCGTTTTTTTTCGAAGCGCATCGGCAACACGCTGGTGCTGTCGGCATGCTCGGGCCACGGCTATAAATTCGGTGCGGCAGTCGGGCGCCGGGTCGCACAAGCACTGGATACCGACGACGACGCCACGCTCGCGCGCTGGCTCAGGGCGGAAACGGTTTAGCTTTATTTCTTCATAACAATACGGCGTTCACGTTCTAGCCCACGCACCACGGCGGCAAGCCGCGCCACCAGCGCGTCCGCTTCGTGCGGCTTGATACCCGCGTAGCCAAGCATGAAGCCGTTGTAGTGCGTAACGTTTTTAGCAGACGGCTGACAAAACGCACTGAGCGCCGCGATATGCAAGCCGTGCTCACGCGTCGCTGCGCTCACGTCCTGGTCGCACAGCGGCGCATCGAGCCGCACCGTCAGATGCATGCCGCCGCCATCGGACGAAATGGTCACCAGGTCGTCCATATGCCGCTCGATCGCATGCACCAGCGCGGTGCGACGCTGCTGATACAGTCGCCGCATGCGCCGCAAATGCCGCGCATATTTCCCGCTGTCGATGAAATCCGCCAACGCGATCTGTTCAGCCACGCGCCCTTGCCGGGCAATCTCGCTGAGCGCCTCCTCGATTTCGGCGACGAGATGCGCAGGCACGACCATGAAGCCCATACGCAGCGCTGGGAACATCGTCTTGCTGAAGGTGCCGAGGTAAATCACCGGCGCGTCGGCCGCGAGGCCCTGGATCGACGGCAACGGTGGACCGTTGTGGCGCAGTTCACTGTCGTAATCGTCTTCGATGATCCATGCACCGCGCGCCACCGCGTTCTCGATGATCGACCAGCGCCGCTCGAGGCTCAGCACGCTGCCGAGCGGATATTGGTGCGACGGCGTGATGTACATCAGGCGTGGGGGCGTCTGTTCCCAGTGATCGGGCGTCGGCGCCATGCCGGCCGCGTCGACGGGAATCGGCACCAGTTGCAGACCCGCTGCCTGGAATGCGGCCTTCGCGCCGTGATAGCCGGGATCCTCGACCCAGACACTGTCGCCGGGGTCCGCCAGCATGCAGGCGCATAGATCGAGACTCGCCTGCGTGCCCGAGGTGATAAACACCTGCTCCGCCGAACAACGCACACCACGCGACACGCGCACGTATTCCGCAATCGAGCGGCGCAATGCGGGGTGTCCGGCGTTGTTGCCGTAACCGAGTTCCCGTGGCTCGACCGCGCGCCATGCGCGCTCCATCGAGGCACGCCATTGCGCAAGCGGAAATTCATCGAGTGCGGGCACGCCGGGACGAAACGGCGTGGGGTCGTCGGGATTCGTGCGCTCGCGCGGCAGATCGGCGACGCGGCGCGACAGATGGTTTTCAGGCGTCTGCACGCTGCCGCTTGCTGCGGAGATCGAAGCGCCCGAACCGCTCACCATGCTGACGATAGAACCATGCCGGCTCGCCGTGATGAAGCCCTCGTCGGTAAGCCGCTCGTACGCGTAGAGCACCGAGTTGCGCGCAATGCCCAATTGTTCGGCAAGCGCTCGCGTAGCAAGAAGACGGCTGCCGTGGCGGATATCGCCATCGAGAATCGCGCGACGCAGACTCTCGTAGAGCAAGTCCTGTTGTGTAAGCTTGCGCCCACCCATTGCGCGTTCGACGTTCGACATCAACAGACCGTAGTCCAATTTCGTGGCTCCAAATTCTGGTCGTATTGTGGAGCTAACAATGGTGCCACAAATTTCTTATGCTGACGGTTCTGGAGTCGCCGAATACTCTCGAGAGAGGCCCTTGCCATGAATACGCATGCACGTCACGCCGTCACCGCACGCCTGCGCTATGGCGCCGCGGTGAAGTGGTGCGTGGCGTTGGCGTGCGCGGCTTATGCCTACTACGGGCTGCTTGAGCCGGCAGCAACGGCACGCGCGAGCCTGGATGCCTGCGTGAACGAAAATCTGGAGCAGCACAGTAGCGCAGCCGGCGCAGCTTCAGCAACGTCCGCAACACCTACTGCAGAAGAAGAGCGCGAGCAGGCGTTCAGCGCGGCCGTCTATGCTTGTTCAACTCAGCCTTAGCAGCGACGACGCACTCGCCCTCAACCATCACAACACAAGGAGCCACACCCATGTCCGACGCGATTCAAATCCGCCCCGTCACGCCCGCCGACTTCGATGCGTGGCTGCCGCTGTGGGACGCCTACAACGCGTTCTACGGCCGCTCGGGTGAAACGGCATTGCCGCGCGAAATCACGCAAGTCACGTGGGGGCGTTTCTTCGACGCTTACGAGCCAATGCACGCAATGGTCGCCGAACGCAACGGCCAGTTGCTCGGCCTCGTGCACTTCCTGTACCACCGTCACACGACCATGGTTGCACCGACCTGCTATCTGCAAGATCTCTACACGCTGGAAGCCGAGCGCGGTAAAGGTGTCGGCCGTGCATTGATCGAAGCAGTGTATGCACGCGCCAAGGCCGACGGTTTGCAACGGGTCTACTGGCAAACGCATGAGACGAATCACACGGCAATGAAGCTGTACGACAAGGTCGCCGATCACTCCGGCTTCGTGGTGTACCGCAAGGCGTTGTGACGTTGTGATACAGCGCAGCAGGCCCGCCTGGCGGGCTTTGCGTCCCCGCTTCGCATCCCCTTCTCGCGTCGCCATTCTTGCGCGGCCACACATCGCATTCGCATGGCCGGCGGCCCATCCAGCCGGCATGCGTAGCGCATCGCTCTCATCGACACACACCGCATTCGTTCCCTTCGCCGCTCAAGTTTGCAGGCAGCCTGCCGTTATCGCCATTGGACGGAGCGCCATCTGGCTCCCACGCGACCTTGGGCGATCTCCTCACGAAGGGACGCAAAACGAATCGGAAACTGTACATGCCTTCGATCATCGGCATCGATCTTGGAACCACGCATAGTCTTGCGGCAGTCTGGCGCAATAACGAGGCTGCCCTCATCCCGAACGCACTGGGCGATGTGCTAACGCCGTCGTGCGTCTCGATCGATGACGACGGCTCGATCCTCGTCGGCCGGCCTGCCCATGACCGGTTGCACACGCATCCCGAACGCACCGCTGCCAACTTCAAACGCTACATGGGCACGAATCGCAACGTGACGCTTGGCGTGCAAACACTGCGTCCTGAAGAACTGTCTTCGCTGGTGCTCAAATCGCTGAAAGCCGATGCCGAAGCATTCCTCGGCGAAACGGTAAGCGACGCCGTGATCGCCGTGCCCGCCTATTTCAGCGACGCGCAACGCAAGGCCACGCGCATCGCCGGCGAACTCGCCGGGCTCAATGTGCTGCGCCTCGTCAACGAACCGACCGCGGCCTCGCTCGCGTACGGCGTGCATCAGCGCGACAGCGAACGCAAGTTCCTGATCTTCGATCTGGGCGGCGGCACGTTCGATGTCTCGGTGCTCGACTTCTTCGAAGGCGTGATGGAAGTGCGCGCCAGCACGGGCGACAATTTTTTGGGTGGCGAGGATTTCACGGAAGCGCTCGTCGAGTTGTTCTGCCAGCGCAATCGCCTTCAAGTCAAATCGCTTACTCCGATTGCCGCACAACGTCTGCACCAGCAGGCCGAACGTGCGAAGCGTCTGTTCACGCAGAGCGGTGCCGATAGCGTCACGCTCAAGCTCACGGTTGGCGATAACGAGCACAACCTCGAACTCGACGCGTTGGCCGCGGAACGGACCTGCGAGCATCTGCTGCAACGTCTGCGCAAACCGGTCGAGCGAGCGTTACGCGATTCGAAGATCGCCGTGGATGCGCTCGATGAAATCATCCTCGTCGGCGGCGCCTCGCGTATGCCGATGGTGCGCAAGCTGGTCTCGAAGATGTTCGGCCGTTTGCCGGCCGCCAATCTGAACCCGGACGAAGTCGTCGCGCTTGGCGCCGCCGTGCAGGCCGGGCTCGTCACGCGAGACGCAGGCCTCGACGAAATGGTGCTGACCGATGTCGCGCCGTATAGCCTCGGCATCGATACTGCGATGCAGGTCAGTGCCAATCAATATGTGCCGGGACATTTCTTGCCGATCATCGAGCGCAATACGATCGTGCCGGTGAGCCGCATGCAGCGTATTTTTACGGTCAGCGACCGTCAGCGGATGTTGAGCATCAAGATATTCCAGGGCGAAGCGCGTTTGACCGTCGACAACGTGGCGCTCGGCGAATTCACGCTTGAGGTGCCGGTCAAGCCGGCTGGCCAGGCCGGTGCGGATGTACGCTTCACCTACGACGTCAACGGCGTGCTGGAAGTGGAAGCCACTGCATTTCCCGATGGCGTGAAGCGCGCGATGGTGATTGAAGAGAACCCGGGCGTGCTGACGCCGGAAGAAATCGGTGAACGACTCGCGGCCCTGGCTGCGTTGAAGATTCATCCGCGCGATCAGTTGGAGAATCGCACGCTGCTCACGCGTGCGGATCGCGTCTACGAGGAAACGCTGGGGGAGCATCGGCAATATCTGGCTGCGCATATCGCGCGCTTTCAGTCGCTGCTCGAGCGGCAGAACGCCGAGGAAATCGCCCATGTGCGCAGCGAATTGAGTGCGTTGCTGGATCGCTTCGATGTGCATGTGACGTACTGACCGGCTATGGATACGACTTCTGCTCACCACTGGCCGTGGGACGTGCTCGGCATTGCGGCAAACGCCGACGAGCGTACCGTGCGCCGCGCTTATGCGCGTCTTTTGAAACAGCAACGCCCGGATGAGGACGCTGAGGCGTTTCAGCGGCTTCGGTACGCGTATGAGTCGGCTTTGCAGATGGCGAGCGGCGGTGCCGCGGGGACCATAGCCGCGGCGTCGGCTTCGGTACCGGTACCTGTGTCGGTGCCCAGCCCGCCACCTGAGGCTCACCACCTTCCCGAACACGACGCCTTCGAAAGCGCCGTGCAGTTGTGGCAGCACTTCGTCTTGCAACGCGACCAACTCGAGTCGCGTCGTTCGCTGCAGGATCTATTCGCAGCCGTCGTCAATATTCAGATGCGCGACGAACTCGAATGGCAAGCGCTGGTTCATTGTCTGAACGAGGATGCGCCGGCCGCGCTGCGCATGAACCTGAGTGCGGTCCTGGGATGGCGGGACAACGCCGCGCATCTGCGGCGGCGCAACGCGGCCATCGCAACCCTCGCGCTAGACCGCGTATTCGCCGACGAGGACTACAACGCGCTACGTTTGCGCTTCACGAATGCAATGGCGCTGCTGGAAGGGCCGCAGCCTCCATTGGCGGCCGGTGCACACACACTGCTGCGCGCTGGCGTGCGAACCGAGATGGAGCAGTTATTGACCGCGCTCGCTCGTTATCATCCGAACGTCGTGCGCCTGCGGCTCGACAGCGAGAAGGTCGAATTCTGGACCCGCTGCCTGTCGTTCCGGATTGGTGCGGGCCGCCTGTTCGGTCCGGCTCTTGCGTTGAGCGCCTGGTGCGGCTTGCTGTTCGCCAACGCGTCGATGAACCTGAATAGCAATCGGTGGTTCGATCAATGGACGCCCGTTCAGCTGGCCGTGCTTCTGGCCACGCTGATGGTGACGCTGGTCACCAGCGCCGCGACGTCTGTGCTGCTGTCCGAACCGCAGCAACAGCGGCTGAGGACGCTGCGCTCGATTGGCTGGCTGCGCTACGGATGGATTCCGGTGTGGCTTGGCGCGACCGCCGCCGCGTTGTGCGACGGAGGCAGTGGGCGCTTGACGTCGATCGCAATGGACACACTCGGGATCTGCACGATGTGGGCCGCGCTGATCTATGGATGGCCGCGCATCAAACAACTCGCGATACTCGCCGCCGTCGGCGCGATCGGGTTCGGCTTCGCCGGCCATTGGCTCTCCACTGATCCTCGCGCGTGGCAGATGCCGTTCGCGCACGGCGTGCTGTTCGCTTTCTTCTTCTCTTTTGCGCAGCAAGAATGTCGCGGCTGGCTCGTAGGTCGGCCGCGCGTCGCATGGGTTGGCATGGCGATGTGGTTTGCGGGCTTCGTTACGTTGATCGTTTTGCTGTTGCAACGGGAAGAGCGTTCGACGCAATTCGCGTGGGCGCTTTTTACGGTGATGGCGGCGACGGGTGGAGTGTTGGCGACGACGCGTTGGAGCGATTTGCGCGGGGCCGTGCCGCCCTTTTTCCGTGGCTATGTACACCTCGTCTGGTTGGCGTTTGCACTCTCCAAACCGGACATCATCGCTTGCGTGAGCGCGAGATTGATGGGTGTCTGGATTATTGAGGAACTGAAACAACGGCGTCTATCGCAGCGGACAGCGCCCTAGCGGGTCGCGTAGCCACCTGTGCATGGGATGCCCCTTCTTCAGTGGATGAAGCTCTCCGGGCGATGGATCGAGACCGCCGGTTCGAACCCGGACAGCGCGTGCGTATCACCGTCGAGCACCAGAAGCTCATCATTACGCCGCTTTAAAAGCAGAAGGGCCGCAAGCGGCCCTTCTTCAATTCACAATCCCGCTACAGCTACTCTTCTTCCGGCGGGTCAAACCACAAATCGAAGTGCAACTCCATATCCAGCGATGCCAGTGCCGCCATTTGCTTCGGCCCAAGCGCAGGGCCACCATTTCCCGAAACGGAAGACCAGAAGCAGTAAGTTCGGTACCAGCAGCCCATTTCCTTAATCTTTTTCATGTCAACGCCATACGCTTCCAACTCTCGCAGTAACAGATCCAAATGATCCGCGACGTCGACAGAGTCGAGTTCCTTGGTGTCGAAGAACCAGCCAAGAAGGCCGTTCTTGTTGCTGGTTCTGGTCGGCGACATTTTGATCTCGTCCGCCATGCGATTCATCGTGTCCGCATCAGAACCATAAATACAAAGCGTTACATAGGTCCGCGCACAAGCTGACATGTTTCGTACCGCGAAGCCGGCCAGCGTAGTAATCAGCCTGCCCTCTGGGTAGCTTCCCCGCCCGCCTGAGCGCCGCCTCTTCGGCCTGCACCAGCAGCCGCTCCAGCATCGCCCGCTGCGTGACGCCGTAACACGCAACGGCAGCAACAGATCAATCATCTAATGGTTCACAAAGCCAAGTCCCGTCACCTCTAAGCGTCCGCACCTTCTTCGCCTCATAGTCGTAGAGTAGCCACTGCTCCTCATATCGATTTCCCTCGTCCAGATATGGCCATGTTGCAAGCTCTCCGCCAGGATCAAACCGAAAGACCGTCTTTACATCTTTCGGTAAGACCTCGACCGACAGCAATATTTGCCCATCGAGATATTGCGACGCTTCATTGATGGCTTCGCTCGACGCCTCGTTATCCGCGAGCCACGTACCATTCGAGCTTATCGTCCAGTTGCACATATAGATCCAAAGGTGCCACCGACCAGACACGATTACTCGACGACGATCTGCCGACTTGCGAACTTCAGGCAACTCCGATCGAGACAAACACGGTTCCTGAATCTGCAGACGCGGGTCACCGTACTCCATGGTAAGGAACGATCCGACGCCTTTCCGGACCTGCCAGGTGGGCAGGCCGCAGACCTCCGAAAAAGCATCTCTTATGTCATCACGCAACATACCTTCGCCTAGTTATTGGTCGGGCAAAACATATCTATCGCTTTCGCTTTGATCTCATGCTAGCCGTAGTCTTGACCAGTTATCGCGTCATGCAATTTGCGACGCTGACCTTTGGTCAAGCCAAGCTCCCTAATGATATCGCTAACTTGTTTGTTTTGAGCTTGATTGTTGCCCGGCGTACCTGTTGACCCGAGACCGAACGGGTCATTGAGTTGAACTGGGTTGCCACCTACATAAGCATACGCATTCGTCTGCCCACTCGCCCAGCCAATCGGATCCTCGCTGATGAACCTTGCGGTCGCCGGGCTGTAATACCGGTTCCGATAGTAGTACAACCGGTACTGCGGGACACGCAACTGTTCACACTGGGTGGCCGCGTCGTAGCTGCATCGATTCAATACGGTTCCGCACAATAGACGGCCGCAAATGTGCATCGTCGAACTGCCGCCGCTACCCCGCTTGCAATAACCCGTGCTTACCGCCGTCAACTATCGACACGGGTATATGGCCGAATACCCAACACCGCCACCTCCGCACAAGTTACTTGTACGTCAAGCCCAATGTTTGGTTCAAGATCAAAGACAAGTAGACCATCCGTTTGTCGGGACAAGGTCATATTCATCACCCAACTGTCCTGAAGCATGGCATTCACGTCTATGTTTGCCATCTTGACATCTTGCAAGCAGAGCATAACCAAGTAGTCTGTACCTGCGGCATCAAACGGTCCAAAGCGATTGTGCAAAATCTCGAGTTCAAGATCGACAATTTCTCGTCCGTGCCGATCCGATGATGCGCTGATTGAGGCCTCTCGGCATCGCTTCCCCCGCTGCATGCAAATGGAACTTACAAACGCATCGTGAAAAGAGGGATAGCCTCCGAAAGCCTTGACAAGCAGTTCCTTGTTTTTCGCCAAATCCCATCCGTTACCGCCGTCCGTGTAATCCATCTTTGCTCCTCTGAATCATCCTTAGCGCCACCGTATAGGCCACATCGGAATATGGGTGTTACTCTACCCGACGGTCCGAAATTATGACCGTGCGCAGTTCCACGGCTTTCATGGTATTGCGCGCAAAGATTTCCTGCGCCGTCAAAATAGTCGACGTCCAGCCCGTTGGGGTTCAGTCTAAATCCTCCCGGTTCATTGCCCGTTAGAGGTACGCCACGTGCTAACCCTTCTGGATCAGTGTAGGAAATTGGGTTGCCCTCAACATAAGCATACCGATGGATCGAGACCGCCGGCTTCGAGCCCGGACAGCGCGTGCGTATCACCGTCGAGCACCAGAAGCTCATCATTACGCCGCTTTAAATACAGAAGGGCCGCTCGCGCGGCCCTTCTGTCACGTCACGGATGCTTGGCAAGAACTGAAGCCTTGTTCTCTAGCAGCTTCAACACAATGCCCCATAAATTATGTTCACTCCGCAAGAGATGTCTCAAACATGCTCTTGTGCCAATAGGCCTGCTCGTCGCTTAACCACGCAAATCTCTTCCGGGTCGCCAACGCCTGCAATGGGGCAAGTACGACTCCATAACGCCAGAACAGAGCGATCATGTCTAGCAAGGCATCCTCGCTCAAATAGCGCAGGTCGATGTCAATCAGCAACCCCCTTCCTACACCCTGTACGTGCTTGATCGCGGCAATATCCTCTAGTGCCTTAAAGAAACGCCGCTCATCACCCAATGAGTAGAAGCTGCTCAGACGAATTTCAATCTGCATTCTTTGATTCCCGGAAATTATCGACTGCGCCCACCCGGATAGATATTGTCGTATCTCCCACGCGATCCTGGATATTGCACATCCCAATGTGACCCGCCATGCGAATCGCCTTTGCTTTTGTCCGGCGGCCCCGAAGGCACCCACACCTTGCCACTGTCATCGCGCCAGCCATTTCCCCTTCCGTTCGGATTCTTGACCCAATCGTCACCACCTTTAGGATCTTTGAATCCATCAGCCGCTGTCGGCTTGCCCGGTGCCTTGGGTCCGTCCTTGTCGTAGGCATTTGCAGGTGGCTTGGCCCATGTCGATCCGTCAAACAGATCGCTAAACCATTGCGGAACACCTCCCGAATCCGGATTGCAACCCGGCCCAGTTGGAGGAGGCATAGGAACCGGAATTGCCTGCAACCCCATCGGATCGCTGAACTGCACCGGATTGCCACCCACATAAGCATACGCATTCGTCTGCCCACTCGCCCAGCCAACCGGATCCTCACTGATGAACCTTGCTGTGGCCGGACTGTAATACCTATTCCGGTAGTAATACAACCCCGTCCCATCATTCTCCCGCCCCGTATATTGCTGCGGGTTCACATCCGCCGCACCACTCAGCGTCGTCGTGCCGTACGGTTCGTACCGGTACTCCGTCACGATCTGCTGGTTCGCGTCCGTCAGCGCAATGACATTGTTGTTCGCGTCGCGCAGAACGTAGCGGTCCTGACTTGCGTCGTCGCCGATTCGACGGAACATGAGTTCGTCCGGCGCACCCTCACCAAATAGCGAGAACTGGCGCTGTCGGTGGGACCAGTCGTTGTCCGTGTTCGACAGACTCGGGTCACCGCCTACCCCAAAGTAGTCCGTGCGTGAGCCGTTGATCTTCGCCCAATAGCGGCCGCCGAGCATGTCATGCACGTAGCTCGCATTCCACGACCCCGACGCCCTGCTCAATTGCGACAGTTGGTCCTGGACGTCCCATCCGTACTGGTTCAGCCCGTCACTGGTCAGGTTTCCGTTCAGATCGTAAGTGAGCGTCCGGCCGGCCCAACGCGTGAGCTGGTTCGCGCCGTTGTACTGCGCGTCGCTCACTGCCTGTGGCAGGTCGGTTTTCGCGAGACTACCGCCCATGCTCGTGCGACGGCCGGCCAGGTCGTAGCCGTACGTCAGGTCACCCAGAACGCTGCCGTCCGCCCTGCGATACGTGATGCCCGTCAACTGGCTCGCCGCATCCCACGCATAGCTGATCGTGATGCCGTTGCCCAGCGTCGCCTTGCTGCGGCGCCCCAGTGCATCATAGGTGTAGCCGAAGGCTTTTGAAGTGTCGTCGTTGAGCAGGTACTCCACCTGCGTGACGCGGTGCTCCGTGTCACGCGTGTACTGCACCGTCACCCGGTCGAGCAGGAGACTGCTCAATTCGCGACTATCCGGCGCGTACCTGTACTCGATGGTGTGCCCCGGCAAGACCGGCGCCTCGGCCTGTTTTGCCACGTAGCCGGTCACGGCGTCGTAGTAGTAGACCCGGGTCAGAGTCTGCCCGATGGATGGATCACGCACCCCATATAGCTGGACGCCCGTGAGCCGCCCATTACCATCCCACCCATAGCTCCACTGTCGCAGGGCCCTCGGTTCGCCTGGAAGGGTGGCCATCCTGAACATCTTGCGTCCAGCCGCGTCGTAGATGAACTCGGTGACCTGTCCCTTCCGGTCGGTCGCTGTCGCCAGTTGCCCCGCGCTGTTCCACGTGTATGTCTCGCTGTGGCCCAACGGATCGGTCTTGCTAACTGGCCTCCCGACCGCGTTGTATGCGTAGCGCGTTGTCACGCCCTTCGGATCGGCATGACTCAGCAGGTGCCCATTGCGATCCCACGTGAAGCGGGTCACGCCGCCCAGCGCATCAGTAATGTCCGTGGTACGGTCCAGCGCGTCGAGCGTGCGCTTCGTTTTATTGCCCAGCGGATCCTGCACTACCGTCACGCGGCCGGCCGCGTCCGCTGTGTACTGGGTGGTGCGGTTTAGCGGATCGGTGATGCTGGTCAGATCCGCGCCGGTATACGTGAACTTCGTCACGCCCTTGAGCGCGTCTGTCACCGTCAGCGGGCGGCCCTGGCTGTCGTTCGTAAGTGTTGTGCGGTTGCCCACGCGGTCCGTGACCGTGAGCAGGTTGCCCTTCGGGTCGTACGTGTAGACGGTCGCCACGCCCCGCTGCGGGTCGCCCGCCTGCGCTTCGGTCAGCAACTGGCTATAGCTGTCAAACGTACGCGTGACCAGCGTGCCGGATTGATCAGCCTCGCTCGTGCGGTTGCCGTTAGCGTCGTAGGTATAGGCGTACTGGCGATCACCCGCAGTGAGATTCGTCACGCGACCGTTGCCGTCGTATGTGTACGTCTGCACCTGCTGGATCGATTGCCCTGCCGGATACGTGTTGCGCACCACCCGCCCGCTTACATCGAACTCGAGCCGGCGGATGCTGCCCCGGCGGTCAGTCACTTCGGTCTTCGTCACCTTGCCGTCAGTGATCGTATAGGCGAAGCCGAAGGTGCTGCCATCCGCGAGGTTCTGGGCAACCATGCGGTCGTTGTCGTCGTAGGTATTGGTGACCTGAACGTTACTTTCCGGATCCGTGACCGTCACCAGCCGTGATTTGCTGTCCCAGCCGTATTTCCATACGCCGCCGCCGGCGTCCGTGACCTGCGTGAGGCGGTCCTGGCTGTCGTAGGTATAGCTGACCTGACGATTCAGCGGGTCGACCACGCGCGAGATGAGCGGCGTGCCCCGTGCGCCCACGATCGACGTGAACGTAAGCACACGGCCATTCGGACCACTGATGCTGGTGACCGCACCGGTTACGCTATTGCGGGTAATCGTCACCGTATTGCCGTTGCGGTCCTGCACACTGCTGAGCCGGTAGATTCCCGCGACCATCGTGAAGCGCAGCACGCGGCCATCGCGCAGGGTCAGCACCCTGATGCTGCCGCTTCCATTGCCATTGCTCACTGTGGCTTTGTAATACTCACCCGGGCTCGTCAGGTCATCCCAAATCGCGCTGCTGCCCGCACGCAATGCGAATGGCACGCGGATGCCACTCGGCAGGTACAGCTCGACCCGTTGCCGCATGCCATTGCTATCCTCCGCACTGATTGCGAGATAACTGTCGTAGTTGAACGTCGTACCGATGCCGAACGCGCCGGCCATCGGCCTGCCCGAGGTGTCGTAGGCGCTGCTGCGGTACACCCGTGCCAGATCTAGTGCGATCGTGTCGGCGACATGCAGGTCATGGGCAACCAGATGGAACTGGCCCGTGTACAACCTGACCGGGTCGCCTCCCGAGGAGCTGCTCCCGCAGCCCGCCGTCGCATCAGACGCACAGCCGCCCGCGCCGCCAGGGTTGCCGTCCACACCGTCACCGTCCAGAACCACGGCTTCGTCAGGCGACTGCGGTTCGACCGTGGTGCCTCCGGAAGAACCGCCACAATAGGCGGCGAACGTAAACGGCTCGCCGCAGGCATAGCCGGATTTATAGCTGGCGCTCGCCGCGAGCAGTTTGCAACTCGGGTTGGTCGGATAGGCACCGTTTGCTGCATAGTCGTCGGCGCATTCGGCGTACGCATGTGGCGCGACAAACCATGACATCAGCACGAAGAAGAACAGCACGAGCGGGCGCAAAAGGACCCGACGCGCCGCGAGGGTATCGATGAAGTGCATAAAGGTCTGAAAGAGACTGAGGAAGGGAGGGCGTCGCGAACCTACCGCGCGCTGGCCTGAGTCAAGGCCCGCGACGATGCCGATTTGCCGGCATCAGATACAGGCGAAGGACCTACGTCGTTCACCGGCGACATCGAAGACGCCACCCCCTGCCGCCGAATCGCCGTGATATTGCCGGCCGCGTCGTAGTCGTAATACGCAGTCGCGCCCGCGACAGTCACCGAGGTGAGGCGGCCCAGCGCGTCGTATCCGTAGGTGACGTCATCGGCTTGGGCAGGCGTCACAGACATGAGTAAGCAAACCACAGCGCAACAACTCGCTACGCGCCCGACTGGCACCCGGAGACTTTCGCGGCAAGTCTCCGCACGGGAATGCATGCGCCTAGATGGATCAAACATCGACATCCTCCAACCATATTTATAGGTTTACTAATTGATTGGACGATATTCAAAAGCGAATCGAATTTATAGAGGATGGTTCTCTAATTGTGTAGTAACTTTCCTACGCGGCGGTCGAACTTTGAGGGAACTATGCGCCAGCGCAAAATGCGTCCACCAAATACGTCGATCACGCTAGTCAATGGACTCCTCGACGTGTCCATACTGTTGGCCCCAAAAAAACAAAGGGCGCACCACCCAGTGCGCCCTTCGCCTTCCTGCCATTGCGGTACTACATCAACCGCCCACCAAACTCATCACACGCTAAAAAACATTAAGCCTCGAGCTGCTCCAGCACCTTGCCCTTGGTCTCGATCCCCAGAAAGTGCACCGCAATCGCCGCAATGAACGGCACGGCCGCGAGAATATAAAACGCCACTTGCAGATTGCCACCGATCATCGTCTTCGACACGATAGCCGGCGCGAAGATCGCCGCCACCTTCAGCCACGCGCCGCCGACACCACAACCCATCGCACGGATGCTGGTCGGATACAACTCCGGCGTGTACACATAAGCCGTGATAAAGCCGCAAGCGAGGAAACCGAGCGCGAACGCGCAGCACGTCGCCACCACATACACCGACGCGTTGTGGAACACACCCGCAAGCAGCAACGACAATGCACACGCTACGAACGACAAATTGATGATCGGCTTGCGACCCACCTTGTCGACCAGCAACGCACACGTCAGCGAACCCACCACACCCAGCACCGAAGCCGCCACCGCCAGATTCAACGCCAGTTGCAGCGGCGCGTGATAAACCGTGCGATAGATCGTCGGCAGCCACGTCGACAAGCCATACTGAATAAAGCCGCACGTAATCCACAACATCGCCACAGCCATCGTGCGCTTCAGATAGGCCGGGCCGAACAGGTCACCCATACGGCGCTTCGGATGACGATTGGCCATTGCCTCGAATTCGGCCGAATTAAGAACTGGCGGCAGCGGACCCTTCACAGCGCGCTCGAAAGCGTGCGCCGCAACATCGGCGTCGGCCATCCGTTCACGTTCGGCGAGCCAGCGCGGTGATTCCGGCACCAGCTTGCGCAGCACGAAAAACAGGATCAACGGCATGCCGCCGATAAAGTACATCGCCTGCCAGCCGAAACGCGGCACGATCCATGCACCCAACGCGTTCGATGCGAGCAATCCAACCGGAAAAACGATTTCATACAACAGCACGAAACGGCCACGGCCATGCGCGCGGCTGATCTCGTTGATATAGGTCGCCGCCACGGGCAATTCGCCGCCGAGCCCGAGCCCTTGAATCACGCGCAACACGACAAACGCCGCGAAGGTCGGCGCAAAGCCGCAAGCAATACTCGTGATGCCGATGATCCCCGAGCTCAACGCAATCGCTTTCACGCGGCCCTTGCGCTCTGCGTACCACGGGAACACGAACGCGCCGATCAATTGCCCGACCGAACCGGAGCCGATCAGAAAGCCGATTTCCCACGGCGTCAGATGCCACTTCGCAATCAGGATCGGCAGCGTGGCCGCGATCGCGATCACGTCGAAGCCGTCGAAGAACGTTGCGAGACCGATCAGTATGCGCGCGCGCACCTGCATCGCATTCTTCGGCAAGCGCTCGAGCCGCGCGATGATCGAGCCCCGGGTCACGGGGCCTGAGACACCGGCGCTGCTGCGGTCCCCCATGGTGTTGTCGATGGTTCTCATGCCGTGGTGCCGTCCGTAGATGTGGTTAGGCAAGCGCCGTTGAGGCGTCGGTCAGGGTGGCCAGGTCGATGGTTCGGCCCTGGTTCATCCACTTGCGCGACAGTTTCAGTTCGCGTGGGGTGTTGATGGCGATCACGCCGCGAATCGTGCCGTCTTCCAGATGGAAAAGCGTGGCGCGTTTGCCCGGTACATCGCCGCGTACGGCGAGTTGCGCATCGCCCGGAATGTCGCCGAGGATTTGCAGGTTCACGTCGTATTGATCGGACCAGAACCACGGAATGTCCGCATACGGTTCGAAATTGCCAAGCAACGCTTTCGCCGCCGAGATCGCCTGGTTCTGCGCGTTGGCCCATGATTCGAGCCGCACGCGGCGCTTCAACCACGCGCTCGGATGATTTGCGACGTCGCCGCACGCGAAGATGCGCGGGTCGTCGGTCGCGCCGAAATGATCGACGACGATGCCGTCTTCCACCTTGATGCCCGCTGCTTCCGCGAGCGCCGTGTGGGGCGTGAGGCCGATACCGGCGACCGCGAAATCGGCGTCCAGAGTGGAACCGTCAGCGAACGTTGCACGAATACGGTTGGCGTCGTTCGGATGATCCGCAATCGAGACGAGCGACGCGTTCAAGCGCACGTCCACGCCATTCTCGCGATGCAGTTGCAGCAGGAAATCCGACACCATCGGCGGCAATGAGCGGGCGCACAGACGCCGCGCGCCTTCCACCACCGACGCTTGCACGCCGAGCTTGCGCGCAGTGGCCGCGACTTCGAGACCGATCCACCCGCCGCCTACAACGAGCACGCGCTTGCTTGCGCGCAGCCGTTCGCCGAGCACGACGGCTTCGTCGAGCGTACGCAGATAGGTGATGTGCGAGGTCTTCACCAACGATTCCGGCAAGCGGCGCGCCGCGCCGCCCGTAGCGATCACGAGACGGTCGTATTGCACCTCGCGGCCCGACTGTGTGCGCACGATGCGTTGTTCGCGATCGATCGATGTCGCGCAGTCCGGTTGCCATGCTTCGACGTTGAGCGCGTCGAAATCTTCCGGCTTCACAAGGCGCACGGTTTCGATATCGGCTTCACCCGAGAGCACGGCCTTCGACAGTGGCGGCCGCTCGTACGGCAAATGAATCTCGTCGGCGATCATCACGAGGCGGCCGTCGAAGCCTTCCTTGCGCAACGTCTTCACGACCCAACCCGCCGCCTGACCACCGCCGATCACGACGATCGTGCGCGGCGCTTCGAGTCCGGCATGCGCGGCTTGAGCCTTTGCAGCAGCAGCGTCAGTCATTTTTCCGCTCCGTCATGAACTTGCCTTCCGGCGCCTTCGCGTTTTTCTGGCGACGCGTATTGCCGTCGATGCCGCCGTCGATCGCCCATTCGGCGAACACGGTCGGACCCGGTTCGAAATCGCGCGGCTGCCATTCGGGCGTGAGCTGGTCTTCGTCGGCGTAGTACTCGATCAGGCCGCCAGCCGGATTCTGGAAGTACCAAAAATACGCCGACGAAACCGGATGACGCCCCGGGCCAAGTTGCGTATCCCAACCGCAACGGCTGACGTGCATGCCGCCGCCGAACACTTCGTGGATATCGCGCACGGTAAACGCGACGTGATTGAGACCGCGCTTGCCGCCCGGCAGGGCCAGCAAAAAAATGTCATGGTGGCCTCCGTGCGGCGCGCAGCGCATGAACGCGCCGCGGCCCGGATAACGGTCCGACATTTCGAAACCGAGCAACTCCTGATAAAACTTTTCCTGTTCCGCGAGTTGATTCGTGAAGAACACCACGTGACCCACTTCGACCGGTTCGGCGCGTTCGTAAATCGGCGACGGTTGATCGACGCGCAGCGTTTGCCCCCACACGTTCGAAGGCGAACCGTGAATATCGAGCGCACGCTTGCGGGTCACTTCAACGCGAATCGCCATGCCGTTCGGGTCAATACAACCCACAGCGTCTGCCGTTTCGAAGTGACCCGGCTGACCGGCGAAGCGGCCGCGCAGTTCGTCGAGTTCACCTTTCGTTGCCACGCCCCAGGTCACTTCACGTAGCGTCGGACCTTCTTCGAACGCGGGCGGCAGCGACGGGTCGTTCGCATCGACGGCGAGAATCGTGCAGCCGTTCAGCGTTTCAAAGCGCGCGTGCTTCTCGTCGTGCTCGATCTCTTTCAGGCCCCAGTCCGCGAAAAACCGCCGACAGGTCGCGAGATCCGTCACGCCGTAAATAATCTGTTCAATGCCGAGAATCGTCATAACGTGCCTCTTACGTATCTTGCGTATCTTGCGTATTAGTTCGCCCACGCCAGCGGCGCGTCGTTCAAGCCCCAGTAGAGGCTCTTCTGCTGCATGTATTCGCGGATGCCGAGACGGCCTTTCTCGCGTCCCATGCCGCTCTCCTTCCAGCCGCTAAACGGCGTCGAGATCGAGAACAGCTTGTAGGTGTTGATCCACACAGTGCCGGTCTCAAGCGCGCGGGCGATCCGGTAGGCGCGTTTGTAATCGCGCGTCCAGATGCCGGCCGCGAGGCCGAACACACTGTCGTTCGCTTCTTGCAGCAGCGATGCTTCGTCGTCGAACGGCATGGCGACCAGCACCGGACCGAAGATCTCTTCCTGACAAATTCGAGCGTCGTTCGTGAGGCCTTCGAGAATCGTCGGCTGGAAATAGGTGCCTGCCTCGCGGCCATCGCCAACCGGACGTTCGCCGCCGCACAGCAGGCGGCCGCCTTCTTCCAGACCCAACGCGACGTAACGTTCGACGGTTTCGCGATGCGCTGCGGTAATGAGCGGACCCATCTGCGTTTCCGCACGCGACGGATCGCCGACGCGCAACTTGCGTGCGCCTTCCGCGAGACGTTTCATGAACGCGTCGTAGATCGAGCGCTGCACGAACAGGCGCGAACCCGCGATGCATGCTTCACCCGACGAACTGAAAATGCCGTACAGCACACCGTTGACTGCGTGGTCGAGATCGGCGTCGTCGAATACGATGGTCGGCGACTTGCCGCCCAGTTCGAGCGAGACCGGCATCAGCTTGTCAGCGGCAATACGCGCAATACCGCGGCCGACTTCCGTGCCACCCGTGAACGACACTTTCTTGACCAGCGGGTGGCGCACCAACACGTCGCCGATCACCGAACCTTTACCGGGCACCACGCTAATGACGCCCTTCGGCACACCCGCTTCTTCACAGATGCGAGCCAACGCAAGCGACGCCAAAGGCGTGACTTCAGCCGGCTTCAGCACCACGGCGTTGCCACCTGCCAGCGCCGGGGCCAGCTTCTGCGCGTCGGAAGCAATCGGCGAATTCCACGGCGTAATCGCCGCGATCACACCGATTGGCTCGTAAATACTCATCGTCAGATAGTCGCCACGCGAGGGCGTGACTTCTTCGTCGAGCGTTTCGAGGCACGCCGCGAAATAGCGAAACGTGTTGGCAGCGCTCGCCACCAGCACGCGCGTTTCGCCAATCGGCTTGCCGTTGTCGCGACGCTGCAATTGCGCGAGTGCTTCGTGACGCGCCATGATCAGATCGGCGATGCGATACAGAATCAGTGCGCGTTGATGCGGCTTCAAACCAGACCAATCCGCGCGGCGCCATGCGATATCCGCAGCTTCCACGGCTTCGCGGGCGTCGTCGGCATTCGCCGTCGAGATTTCCATGTTGACCGACTGATCCGCCGGATACAGGCTTTTGTACGGGTTGCCACGCCCTTGCCGCCATTCGCCGCCAATGAAAATATCGCCGGTGGGCACGAGGCTGGTATCGAAGTGAGTCATGTCGGTCGTTCCGGTTTGCTTCAGCTAATCAGCTAATGTCTTAGATCACGCAGCGTGCCGCGCGATTGCGTAACGCGCGAATCGCGCTGAACGCGGTCAGTGCGGACGTCTTGGGGTTATCCGGCAGCGGCTTGCCGCACATTTCCAGCGACATCTCGCCGAATGCGCCGCGCGCCACGATGCGGTGCACATTGCGCGACACGTGCGGGTCGGCGATCAGGCGAACCGTGGTCTGGTCCAGACCCAGGCCGGCCAGCGCGATCGTCGCGGCGACGTTGGCGTTCTTCGGATACAGGCGCGCCGCTTCGCGCGCGCTGCCTTCGAAAATCACGGTCTCTTCGCTCAGCGTGTGCAAATTGCAGAGCTGTTCCGCAGGCGTGCCGAGCCAACCCATGGGCGGCTTGCGGCCCGTGTACAACACTTCGTCGAGGCCGCCGAGCTTGGCGGCGGACAACGCATCCACGCCGCCGATTGCGCCCGCCAGCAGCGTCAACGTTGCGTCGCCTTCATCGGCTGCGGCGGAAAGCGCGTCCAGCAACATCATGTCGGACAGCGCGCCGATCGAGGCGACCGCGCAATCCGTTCCGGCTTTCAGCAACGGCACCACGTGATCGACCAGTGCGCTGTGCCCCGCGCATTCCAGTGCGAAATGCGGCTTGCTGCTCAACGCCGACACCGACGACACCACATCCACCGACGCGCCCACCACGTCACGCACCGATGCCGCGTGACGCTCCGGCACGATCACGTGCGACACGCGCACCGTCGGGTCCGACTCGACCGAGCGATACACCGCCTGGCCGATCGCGCCGAAGCCGATCATCGCGACGTCGATGGGTGCGTGATGCCCCGCGTAGCCGGCGTCATGCATGTTCCGGCTCCTGTTCCTTGACCGGCGGGCCCGCGAACGCGGTGGCGAACGAGCCGACCGACAGCATGTCCACTTCGACCAGTACGGGACCCGTCTTCGCCATGCCTTCGCGGATGATGTCTTCGGCCTGGTCGAGCGATTTGATGCGGTAGTGCGTGAGCTTCAGGCTCTCGCAGAACTGCGCGAAATCCGGCTGGTGCAGATCGACGTAGCAACGGCGGCCGCCGTATTGCGCGTCCTGAATGTTGCGGATCACGCCGTAACACTGGTCGTTCATCAACACGATCATGACGTTGGCGTTTTCCTGCACGGCCGTCGCGAGTTCGCCGACGTTGACCATCAGGCCGCCGTCGCCCACCAGGCACACGGTCTTCGCGGCATTGCCGGCGAGCGCTGCGCCGATGCCCATTTGCATACCCTGGCCGATGCCGCCGCCAAGTGCATGAACGCCCGCTCGCGGCGAGAAGATCTTCAGCATGCGGTTGCCCCACGTGCTGTTCGAGATCGTGACGTCGCGCACCCAGTTATAGTCACGGCCCACTGCTTGTTGCAGCGCGTCGACGAGGCGCTTGTACGGGCCGAGGCCCTTGCCCACATCGGCCACTGCGCTTTCGCGCGCGGCAGCCAGGTCTTGCGCGAAGGTCGGATCGACCTTCAGGCGCCCTTCGAGCAGCGTCGCGAGTTCCTCGAGAACGGCGGATGCATCGCCGTGGATGAACATGTCGTTGCGATAGCCGCGGTTGTCGGCGAGCGCGTCGGCATCGACGCGATACAGTGGTTGCGGCAGCGCCAACTTGTACTTCAGCGTTTCATTGCCACGCAGACGCGAACCGACCACCACCAGCGCATCACACGTCTTGTAGAAGCTCTCGACAGCCGAATGCACGTTGAACGCGCCGAGCGTCGCCGGATGATCTTCCGGCAGCACGCCACGGCCCTGCACGCTGGTCACGACGCCGAAGCCCAGCGCCACCAGACGCTCAACCGCGGCACTCGCGTGACGCGTGCCGCCGCCCAGCCACAACAGCGGGCGCTTTGCATTCGCCAGTTGATCCGCAAGTTGCTCAACACGCTTGCTGCAATGCGTGAGCGTGGTGACGTGCGGCGCAGCCAGATCGGCAGGCCATTCGATTTCCGCAGCCTGAATGTCGATCGGGATTTCGACGCTGACCGGGCCGCTCGGCGCGGTTTGCGCGACACGCACGGCTTCGCGGATCGTCGGCAGCGCGGTTTCCACCGAGCGCACGCGGAACGCGGCCTTCGAGATCGACTGCAGCATCGACAATTGATCCGGCGCTTCGTGGATATAAGCGAGGTCCTGATCGAGGTATTCGGTTTCGATCTGGCCGGTGATGTGCAGCAGCGCGGTGCCCGCCGTCAGTGCTTCGACCATCGCGCCGGCTGCGTTACCCGCCGCGGTGCCGGTACTGGTAAATGCCACGCCAAGGCCGCCGGAGACACGCGCGAGGCCATCAGCCATGTTCACCGCGCCCGCTTCACCGCGTGCGCCGACGTAGCGAATCTTGCCGCGATTGTGGATCGCGTCGAGGATCGGCATGTTGTGGATCGAGATCACGCCGAATGCGGTTTGAACGCCGCATTGCTCGAGAAAAGCGGCGATCAGTTCGCCAACGGTGGTTGTGTTAGACATGTCGTGCAACGCCTCCAGAAACATCGATGTGACTGCCCGTCGTATAGGACGACAGCGTCGTAGCCAGATAAAAGAGCGCTTGTGCGGCTTCTTCGGGGCGACCGAAGCGGCCTAGCGGAATGTTTTTCTTGCGCGCCAGTTCGGCGGTCCAGTCTTCCCAGCTCTGGCCCGGCTGCGCTTCTTTTGCGTAACGGCGGCGCCATTGACCCGATTCGACGATGCCGATCAGAATCGAATTCACGCGGATACGTTGCGGCGCGAGTTCGACCGCGAGCGATTTAATGAGGCTCAGCACGCCGGCACGTGCCGACGACGTCGCCACCATGTGTGGCTCGGGTTGCAGCGCGAGCAGCGAGTTCACGCAGACCACCGCCGGGTTTGACGCATCACGCAGCATCGGCAGGAAGGCACGGGTCGGGCGGATCACGCTGAAGTACTTCAGGTCGAGTTCTTCGCGCCAGGCGTCGTCGGTGGTGTCGGCGAAGGTCGACACGCGGCCCTGGCCGGCGTTGTTCACCAGCATGTCGGTGCGGCCAAAGCGTGCCTGCACCGCTTGCGCGAAGGCTGTGACCTCGTCCGCGTCGAGCACGTCGCAGGTTTGCGCCAGCAGTTGCCCTTGAGGAAACTGCGTCTTCAATGCGGTTTCCGCTTGTGCAAGCCGTTCGGCATCGCGTCCGCAGATCGCGACCGTTGCGCCTGCCCGCAGAAACAGTTCAGCCGTTGCGAGGCCGATGCCGGACGAGCCGCCTGTCACCACCGCTACCTGCCCGGTCAAGTCGATTTGAATCATTTGAGCCCCAGTGCCTTCATGTATTTCGTGCCCGCGTTCGGACTGCCCTTCGGCCGATAGTTGAGCCGCTGCGAGAGGTCGTCAGCAGCTCGGCGGACCTTGTCGATCAGGCCGCTGTCGAGCAGCGAGGCATCGATCTCGTGGCGCGGAATCGTCGTCGTGATCACCGCGACGATGCGGCCTGTGTCGTTACGCACCGGCGCGCTCACCACCGAAATGCCGCGTTCGAACGACGATTCGCTGATCGCGTAACCGCGTCGTGCGTCGTCGCGAATGCGTTCGTACAGGTCGTCGATCGTGGCGGGTGTCTGCTTTGTGAAGCGTTCCAGTTCCGGCTCGGGATAGAGCTTCTTCAACTCATCGAGGGTCATGTCGCCCATCAGCACCTGGCCGTGCGTCGTTGCGTAAGCCGGCAGACGCGTGCCGACATTCACCTTCACCGAGCTGAAAATCGGCGCATGACTTTGCGCTTTGGCGACGAACACGACGTCGCGTCCATCGCGAATCACAATGTGGCTGGTGAGACCGGTGTCGTCGCGCAGCGCTTCGATGATCGGCAGGCCGAGGTCGGTCAGTTCGAGCGAGCTCAGATATTCGAAACCGAGCCGCAGCACCGCGACGCCGAGGCGATAGTTGCGGTCTTTGTCGGCGCGCTCGAGAAAACCGAGCGATTCGAGTGTTTGCAGCAGACGGAACACCGTCGTGCGGGGAATCTTCAGGCGCTTCGATAATTCCGGTGCGCCAAGAACCGGCTCGCGCGGCGAGAACTCCGTCAGAATCTTCAGACCGCGTTCCAGACCCGGCACGCGATAGCTGATATCGCTGCTGGTGTCTGCGTCGTTGCGGTCGTTGCGGTCGTCGTCCGCGTCGCGCTCGGCGCTAATCGTGTCGGGCGTCATTCATTGGCTCCGTTGTCCGTCGCTCGCGCGGCAGAACGTGTCGATGATCGCGGTATACGCGGCGGGTGCTTCGATATAACCGGCATGCCCCGCGCGTGGTACGACCTGCAAGGTGGTGCCGGCGGCGAGCGCGAGTCGCTCGCAGGCTTCGGGGGGCGTAATGGCGTCGTCGGCGCCGACCGCGATGTTGATGCGGCCTGTGTGGCGCGCGAGATCACTGGCAAGATCAGCGTTGACGAGCAGATGAGTCGCTTGCGCATAGCCGTGCGGAATCACGCGCGACATGTTCCAGCGCACCCACGCGCGCGCTTCGTCGCTCGCGTGCGCGGACAACATATTGGTGCTGCGTTTTTCGGCGAGACCTTGCGGGCCGAGTTCTTGCAGCATCGTGAGACGCTGGTCACGCTTCGTTTCCCGCACTTCCGCTGGCGAGGCGCCATAACCGCCAGCCGGCGACAACAACAGCAAGCCGGCCACGCGCTGCGGATTCGTCACGGCAAACGCGCCCGCGATGATCGCGCCGAGCGAATGACCCAGCAGCACGCAGCGTTCGATGCCGAGTGCGTCGAGCCACGCTTTCAATACAGTGGCGTAATCGCTCGCAACGGGCGATTCAGCCTCCACCGGTGTGGAGGCTGCGTAACCCGGCGCATCCCACGCCAGCACACGGCGCGTCTCACCCAGCACTTCAAACTGCTGCACCCACGAAGCCGCGCCCGACCCGATACCGTGAAGCATCACCACAGGCAGTGCTTCACTTCCGGCGCCATCCGCGTCGCGATAGCTCACGGCGCGTTGCGATGCCAGCCAGATCTGCTGCGCCGGAAAACGCGCAAGGCGCGCTTCGAGCGTAGTGTTCTGATCGACGGTAGCGGACGGGACTGCGGACATGATTTCCTTCGCGGGTGTTTTCAAAGCAACCTAGGGGCTTAGCGCTTGAGCCTGGCCAACGGCGAATCCGGCGGATACGTCGGCGTAATCGGCTTCGGCGAACCGAGCATCACGCACATCAACGCATCTTCTTCGCCGATGTTCACTTCCGTGCGATACACGCCTGGCGGCACCGAGATCAGGTCGCGCTCGCCGAGCACGGCTTCCCACGTTTCGCCGTCTTTCTCGCAAATCACTTTCATCTTGCCGCGCAGCACGAAGAAGATTTCTTCGACATCCATATGAATATGGCTCGGACCGATATTGCCGGCCGGAATCACCATCGTCGAAAACGTGAAGCCGCCTGCGGGCACCGTGTTCACGTCCTTCGCGACGCCCGTGCCGCCCGTACCGACATAACGCATTTGCGCGCGGCGGTATTTCGGGTCGTAGTCGGCCTGGAACTTCAGCGCGTCCCAGTCGTAACGACGCGTTTCCAGACGCGCGACGCGGCTGTCCAACCATTGTGCAAAGTTTGCGTCCGCGGGTTGTTCCCACGATTTGCGTTCGAGTTCGGCGTCCGCCATCTCTTTCTCCTTTCGATTCGACAAGATCAATTCATCACGAAGCCGCCGTTGACCGGCAACAACTGGCCAGTCACGAAGCGCGCGGCATCGGACAACAGGAACAGCACCGGCCCGGTGACGTCGTCGGGCACTTGTGCGCGCGTGAGCGCACGGCCTTGCAGGTAATACTGGTGGCGCTCGGCGGGCACATACGCGGTGGCTTCGACTTCGGTGAGGCCTGGAGCGATCGCGTTGACCGTCACGCCGTGGGCGCCGAATTCGCGCGCCAGCGAGCGGGTCATCGAGATCACCGCGCCCTTGCTCGCGACATAGGCAAGCAATTTCGGCGCGCCCCACATCGCCGTGTCCGACGCGATGTTGACGATGCTGCCGCGGCCCGAGTCGCGCAGATACGGCAGCGCGGCGGTACTCATCAGCCACGTGCCGCGCACGTTGACGTTCATCACGGCGTCCCACGTATCGACCGACAATTCGTCGGCGGACTTGCCGCCGGAGTTGGTGATCGCCGCGTTGTTGATCAGTGCGTCCGCACCACCGAGTTGCGCCGCCGCCTGATCGGCAAATTGCTTGATGCTGGCGGGGTCGGCGAGATCGAGCGGCAGATACGTCACCGCGTGGCCCTGCTCGACCAGCGACGCAGCGAGCGCACGGCCTTCGTCATGCAGCACGTCACCGAACACGATTTGCGCACCAGCTTGCACCAGCGAGCGAACAAACGCCGCGCCGAGACCGCGCGCGCCGCCGGTCACGAGGACACGCCGGCCCTTGAGTGCCGACACTGCCGGTGGCGCTTCGTTATGCATGGCTGTGGCCTGCTTCGGTTTGCGCCGGATCGACCTGAGCGGCTTGCGTGGCTTGATCCGCTTGAGCGCGATACGCATCCAGTTCAGCGAAATGTTGTTGCGCGCGCTGACGGAACATGCGGCGCACCCGCGTCATGCCGACGTCGTGCTGATAGAGGAATTCGTGCTGGCGTGCATTCGGCGCCATGCTTTCGAGAACATAGCGATCCTGTTCCAGCACGTCCCAATGCAGACCTTCCAGACGGTTGCGATACATGAAGCGCCATGCGTCGCGCTGCCAGCCCGACACCTTGCGCGTGCGCCAGAAGTAAACCTGGCAATTGTTTTCGTCGACCGGTGTAGCAAAGCCGATGATCCCGAAGTTGCCGCCCGGGCCGAACTTCTTCTTGTAGGGAATCGCGAGGCGCATCCACAGCGTGCCGGTTTCGCCGAGCTCGACCCAGTCGAAATTCACATCGCGCTGGCCGACCTTTTCGAACATCAGACCGGTTTCGGTCTTGCGCACACGCATGTCGGCCTGCTTGTCGCCCTCGGCCATTGAATGCGAGGTGGCGTGCAGATACGCGCCGTGCATCGGGTCCATCACGTTGTCGATCGCGTACTGGTAATTGCACTTCCAGTTCGACATGCACAGGAAGTTCGCGTATTCCTCGCCGACCAGTTCTTCCGGCAGCACGAGCGGCGCGGGTTCTCGATGGGCGTCGTCGCCGAACCACAGGAAGATCGCACCGGCATGCTCTTCGACCGGATACGACTTCACGCACTTCTGGCCTTCCAGCGGGCAGTTCGAGACGGCCGGGACTTTCGTGACCGTGCCGCCGCCGTCGATTTCAATGCCGTGATACCAGCAGGCAACACTGCCACCCAGGTTCCAGCCGAGCGACAGGCGCGCGCCACGGTGCGGGCAGCGGTCTTCGAGCGCGCGGACTTTGCCTTCCTTGTCGCGCCACAGCACGATCTGGTCGCCCAGACGCGTGATGCCGACCGGCGCGTCGCCGACTTGCCAGCTCGGCGCAACGGGATACCAGTAATTGCGCAGGCCACGATCCAGATAGGACTGGATCGGGTCGGCCGCGCCTTGAGTCGTTGTATTGGGGGACGTCATGAAGAGACTCCGGATACGAAAGCGATGAGACGTGTTCAGGAAAGCGCGCTTATTCGGCGAGCAGGCGGAATTCAGCGGCGAGACGGTCGGCATCCCACGTGTTGCCTTCCGGAGTACGGAAGCCCACGCGGTTCAACCCGTCGACCACCTCCTGCAACTCATTCGCGCCGGCTTCGAAAACTTTTTCGAGCGCATCGCCGAAGTCGTTTTCGTATTGGGTCGGCTCCGCTTTACGGTTTTGCCAGATGAAGTTCTCGGTCTCGCCCGGTTTTTCGATCACACCCTTGCCGGCGACGTTGTTCGGCTGCGGCGCGAGCCACGGCTTCAGGAAGGGATTGAAGGTTACGGTTTGCTCTCGCATGTCATTCCACCTTGATCTGGATTTCTTCACCGGCGAGACGTACGGAGTACATCTTCAGGTCGCGGCCACCGGGCTCTTTCAAGCATTTGCCGGTCGGGATATGGAACACGGCTTCGTGCAGCGGGCACTCGACGGTGTCGCCGTCGACAAAGCCCTGCGTCAGCAACGCGTACGCATGGGGACAGACGTTTTCCAGCGCGTACAGCGCATCGCCCACCTTGTAGATGCCGATTTCCGTGCCGTCGAGTTTGAACTCGAGCGGCGCGTCTTCGGACAGGTCGCCGGCATGGCCGGCGCAGCGCCATTGTTCAGTCATTTCTCGCCTTCTCCTGAAGCCTTATGTTCCATACAAGGAACGTCAGTTCGTGTATGGATAATTATAGGAGTGGCTTTGACTCGAGCAAATAGAAATCTGGGCTGGTAGGGGAAAACACCGACTGTGGCGCTCACAACACGGCTTTGCGTGAACTGACATGAATGGCCGAAGCGGCTCACAAGCCTTTCTGGGCTTGGGTTTGCCCATAATTTTCAGACAAATCCCAACGCCCGCATGCGGGTTTGTACGGGGTCCGAAAATTTATTTTGACTACGCCAAGACTCACTATACTTTTCCATAGGCGATACAAACGCCCATAGGTGGAACATAAAGCGGAGCAGTTTTGGCGCATAAACCCGAAGCTGCATTCAACCCAAAGCAAGGATCAGGGACGACGACATGGGCGCGAGCTATCCGTCGTGTGATCAGGAGAACCAACGGTGAAGCACATCATGGCGGCGGCCGGCTTGACGGCAATCTGCGCAACGACTGGCGCATGGGCACAGAGCAGTGTGACGCTATACGGCAGCCTGGATGCCGGTATCGCGTATATCAGCAATGCAGGCGGCCATGCGAAGTGGATCGAGGAACAAGGCAACATGCAGCCGGACCGCTGGGGCCTGAAGGGCGTCGAGGATTTGGGCGGCGGTCTGAAGACGGTTTTCCAGTTGGAGAACGGCTTCTATACGAACACGGGCGCATTCGCCAAAGCCGGCACGCTGTTCAATCGCCAGGCGTTCGTGGGCTTGAGTTCGGACCAGATCGGCACCGTGACGCTCGGCCATCAGACGCCTTTCAGCTTCGACGTGCTGGGTCCGTTTAGCACGGCTTATCAGGCCGCGAGCTGGTACGCGTTCCACCCGGGCAACATCGACGAACTCGCCGACACGGGTGTGGTGCCGTTCGACAATTCGGTGAAGTTTCGTTCGGCGAGTTTCGGTGGCTTCTCGGTCGGCGCGATGATGGGTCTTGGCAATACGACCAACTTCTCCACCGGCAAAACACTGAGCTTTGCGCTTAGCTATGCGAACGGTCCGTTCAAGGCCGGCGCGACGTACGCGAACGAGCACAACCGTACGCCGTCGATCGTGACGACCGGCATCACGACGTTCCAGGGCGTCGCGGCGGCAAACTACACGGCGGATAAGGTCGAGAACATGGGCGCGGGCGCGTCATACCAGTTCGGCAAGCTGCTGGTACATGGTTTGTACACGCGCGTGAAGCTGGAATCGTCCGGCCATTCGGACACGTATCAGAGCTATGACGTGGGCGCGAACTATCAGTTCACGCCGTTCAACAGCGTCTCGGGCGGTGCCGCGACCACGACAATGGCCGGCCATCGCTGGACGCAGTTCGAGATCGGCGATGTCTACGCACTGTCGAAGATGACGCAGGTGTATGTGAATGCGCTGTATGAGCGCGCGGGCTCGAATACGGATGCCGCGTTCTTTACAGCAGGTGTGTCGAGTGGCCGGAATCAGACGATTATCCTGACGGGTATCCACCACTCGTTCTGATCAGTTCGCCGTAACCGGTCTGCGACGCGCTTGAGCCGCGGTCGGATCATCCGGCCGCGGACGATAGCTAAGACGTTCGGACAATTCGAGCGCCGCCTGGCAAACCGCGATGACGAGCGGCTCGCGTTCCTCCGCTTCGCCCATATCGGAACGCGGAATGGTGACGGTCAACGCGGCCGTGATCTTGCCGCTTTGATCGCGCACCGGTGCGCTCACAACCGAAATCCCCCGTTCAAAAGACGCTTCGCTCAACGCATAACCGAGCGCAGCGCTTTCGCGCACTCTTCCGTACAACTCTTCGACAGTCGCCGGCGTGCGTTCGGTGAAACGTTCGAGTTGCGGCTCGGGGTACAACTGGCGCAGTTCCTCAAAACTCAAATCGCCCATCAGCACTTGGCCATGCACCGTGGCATGCGCGGGCAAACGCGTCCCGACATGCACCTTCACCGAACTGAACATCGGTTCATGGGTTTGCGCCTTGGCGACGAACACCACGTCGCGCTGGTCGCGGATCAGCAGATGCGTGCTGAGGCCGGTCGCGTCGCGCAAACGTTCGAGAATCGGCGTGCCGACGTCGGTCAGTTCGAGCGAACTCAAGTATTCGAAACCGAGCCGCAGCACCGCGACGCTCAGGCGGAAATAGCGGTCGCCATTCACACGCTCGAGAAAGCCTAAAGCTTCGAGCGTTTGCAGCAGACGAAATGTGGTGGTGCGCGGAATGCCAATGCGCTTCGACAATTCGGGCGCGCCCAGAATCGGTTCGCGTGCGCTGAATTCGGCGAGGATGCGCAAGCCGCGCTCCAGCCCGGGCACGAGATATGTCGATCCGCCGGCGCTCTCTTCGTCTGTGGAATCGGGAGAATCGGTTGAATCGGTGCTATCCGCGTGGGACAACGCCGCATCGTCCTGCGGAGCCGGGACGGTCGCGCCGCGTGGCTTCGCGTGCTTGCGTGCCGCTCCTGTCTGCTCTTCTTTTGCCATCTTGGCTGCCGTCTTTGCCGTTGTCTCTGCTGTTCATCGGGTACAGATCAACATCATAGCGCGAAGCACACGGCGGTCATTTGTCGCCACCGCTATCGTTTCGCGCGGTGCTATCCCAGTGCTATCCTTTGGTGCGGTCCATCGCGCGAGGTTTCACCGCCGCGCCCTGGCTGCCGCCAGGCGTCCGGAGGCCACGCTCATGTCCGAATCCGTCCAGATCCAGGTTGCCGACTCACATCTTTATCCCGGCTGCGCGGTGCAGATCGCGCACCTGCCCGAACCGGCCCGCGCGGCCGCAGCCATAGTCGAATTCGCGGACGGCTCCGGGGCGCATGCCACCTGCCATCGGCGAACTTTCGACGAACTCGAATTGACCGTTGACGGTTACGCTACGCAGCGCCGTCATCCTGTGGACGCCAGACATTGGCTTCTATTCGCCATCGATTCGACGCACAGCAGCTGGCGCGTGAAGCGACGATTACCCTAGCCGTGCCGGAGCCTTCCGGCCCCCTCGACTCTGAACCCGGTGCCGCGCGCACGCCGCCCCGAGCGGTAGCTGTCTGATTGTTCAGCGCCCGTCACGTTAACTTCGAAACCGACCGATGACAGACAACGACCCCACCCTGCCGCCAAACCCCGACGACGCTCCCGACGACCCCGAACGCCGCCGTGTCCTGACCGGGCTGGCGGCGGTCGGAATCGGACTCGCGCTGACCGGTTGCAAGACCGAGCAAAGTACCGCGAGCGACATGGCGCCGCGCAGTGCGGCCGACTTGCGGCTCGACGCCGCGCTACGCGACCAGGTCAAACAGATCGTGGTGATCTACGCCGAGAACCGCAGCTTTGCGAATCTGTACGGCAACTTTCCGGGCGTCCAGCATCCACTGGATGCGGTGAGCGCCGAGCGTTATCTGCAACTCGACCGCGACGGCAAAACGCCGCTGCCACGCCTGCCGGCAATCTGGGGCGGCCTGGTGCCGCAAGCCCAGGAGGTGGACGGCAAGCGTTACATGATCGGTCAGAAGGATATCGGCAACCTGCGCAACGGCCCGTTCCATATCACCGACGCGCAAGGCGCACCGTTGCCGAACGGCGTGATCACCCGCGATCTGATCCATCGCTTTTATCAGAATCAGATGCAGATCAACGCGGGGCGCAACAATCAATTCGCCGCATGGGGCGATTCCGGCGGCCTGGTCATGGGCCATTACCGTAATTCCGCCGACACGCTGCGTCTGTGGAATCTCGCGCAGCAATACACGCTGTGCGACAACTTCTTCATGGCGGCCTTCGGCGGGTCGTGGCTGAACCACATCTTTCTAATCGCGGCGCAGGCGCCGTTCTATCCCGACATCCACAACAGTCCGGCGAAGAAGATGGTCTCGGTGCTCGACGGGGACGATCCGGCCGGCACGCGGCTCAAGCTGGCGCCGGACTCGCCGGCGTCCGCGCTCGACGGTCCGCCGAAATTCGTCAACGACGGCGCGTTTACCGCCGACGGCTACGCCGTCAACACGATGGCGCCGCCCTACCAGCCGAGCAATGTGCGTCCGGCCCAGGGCGGCAATCCCGCGTTCGCCGACCCGTCGAATCCGCGCGTGATGCCGCCGCAGAACTTCGCAACGATCGGCGACCGTCTGACGGACAAGGGCGTCGACTGGGCGTGGTACAGCGGTGCGTGGCAGTACGCGCTGGAGCATCAGGAGACGGGCGCGGTGCCTGACTTCCAGTACCACCATCAGCCATTCAACTACTTTGCCAACTACGCGCCGGGCACGGCGGCACGGCGCAAGTATCTGCGCGACGCGGGTCTCGGCGACGACGCCTCCACCAATCGTCTGATTGCCGATATCGATGCGGGGCGTTTGCCGGCGGTCACGTTCTACAAACCGCAGGGCGACCTGAACATGCACGCGGGATACGCGGACGTCGCGTCAGGGGATCGTCACATCGCGAACGTCATCGAGCATCTTCAGCGCGGCCCGCAATGGGCCAATACGGTCGTGGTCGTCACGGTCGATGAGAACGGCGGCTGGTGGGACCCGGTCGCACCGCCAAAGGGCGACCGTTGGGGGCCGGGATCGCGGATTCCCGCGTTGGTGATTTCGCCCTTGGCGAAGAGAGGCTATGTCGATCACACGGCGTATGACACCAATTCGATTCTTCGCCTGATTAGCCGCGTGCATGGGCTGGCGCCGCTCGATGGGGTTGCCGCGCGAGACCGGGCATTTGCGCAGAATGGCTTGGCGCCGCTCGGCGATTTGACCGGTACGCTGAATCTGGCCTGAGCCGCTTACTTATCTCGCGGGAGTGGGCAGCAGTGCGTGAATCACTGCGCCACCCCGTGCAGCTTCGCGATCACCGCATCCGAGATCTCTTGCGCGGTCTTCTTGATCGTCTTTTTCTCATCGCCGCTCGCCATCACGAACTTGGCGGCGATCACGTAGGGATTGAGTTTGATCACCGCGCCCGGCTTACTCTTGCTGTCGGCCTGTTCGACGGCCTGATAAAGCGGCGGCAAATCAGCCGACCCCAGACTGTCGCACGACACCGCTACCTGAATATTGTTCTGACCCGCACCGAGACCGACCATCGCGCGTCTTAGACGATTGCCGTCGTCGACATTCAGAAACACGCCGCGCACCTGCCAACCCATTGCGGGCGATGGCTGACCGGGCGCAATGCGGCGTGCGTCGGCGCCGCCTTTTTTCAGATCGGCAGTCAGCGCGTCCGCCATCTCGTTCACGATGTCTTTGGCGTGATCCTGCGGATTCTTGTCCTTGCCCATCGGGCCGGGACCGCTCGGCAGCAGCCCCCTCAGGCGGCGCAGTCGTTCCCCCGGTCCGCTGTCAGGTGTCACGTTGGCCACGTCGAGGTCGAAATCGGACACATAGACGATCGGCGCCGGTGCTGCGAAGGGGGCGCTGTCCGCCGCGACACTCAGTGCCGATACCGCGCTCAGGCATGCCGCGATCATCGAGAGTTGCAGAAATCGAGGCAGCATGGCGCGGCTCCGTGAAAGTTTTACTGACGCGGCTATCGTACAACCGGACGCGTTGTACGTAAGTTCTTTCGTGCCCGATCACCGTACCTTTTGCCTTGCATAACACGCGTTCCGGCATAGACTGATAAAGCCATACTTCGCAATTTGTACGGAACTGCCATGCGCCTGACCATCCTCATCAACGGTTCCGATCCCACCGTCAGCCATGATTACGCTGTGCTATGGCTCGACACCGATGAACACCGGTGGTCGAGAGAAGCGCATCAAGGGATCGATCTGCCCCCCTGGGGCGAGTTACACGACGACGACGACGGCGTGACCACACTCTGTGCGCCAAGCACGGATGCGCCGCTATGCACGCTGCGTGGACTGCATGTTGACCGCAAGCAACGCGTGAGCGCGGCACAAGGCGCCGCGGCGTGGACAGCCTTGCCCACGCACGCAGCGACGCGCGGCTTCTGGCGCCTGCAGGCCGTCGACCGCCAGAACGTGCACGCTGAACACAGCGTATTCGGTAATTAGGTTCCGGTGCTTTTTTGCCGGTCGAAATATTTACTCATGCGACCCGCGCTACCCGTGCGAGGGTAAGTTCGTGCGCGAGTTCGATCCTCAACACATTCAATACTCCGCATCGCCCGTTTAAGTCCGTCTTAAGTTTGCGTGCGTAGAGTTTGAATTCCACGCATTAGGGTCGCTGCAAAGCGGCCCGTTTTTTTTGGTGCGGGGCTTTTTGCCGTGCGGCGCGCACTTCATGCACTTGCACCATTTTGATCACCGCCAGCACCGCGCAAAAGTCCGCTTCCTTCCTCTCCGATTTCCCGCATTCCACCTCTCTCCACACGGGCTACCGACGCTATACTTGCGCCCCCCGATCCTTCAACTGACTGACACATGAAGAAGTGGTTTGCCTGTCTGATGTTCGCTGTTGCCGCTCACGCGAGCGCGGCGCCTTCCTGCACCCAGTTCACCCCGAATGCGCAATGGCCGGTTCTGACCAATCAGAAGATGGCCCCGAAAACGCGCATGCTTTGCTATAGCGATTTCGCGGTGCTTCACTCGGGTATCACGCACGGTCCGCTGTGGTCCGCCGAGCATCTGACGCGCGACCATATCGAAGCCGCCAAAGACATGGTGCGCACGAACAAATTTTTCGAAGACGCGCGTTTGCCCGACGGCGAAGGCGCAACGCTCGCGGACTATAAGCGCAGCGGCTTCGATCGCGGACATATGAGCCCGGCGGGCAATCGCTGGAATCAGGAAGCGATGGCACAATCGTTTTCGCTGGCCAACGTCGTGCCGCAGAACCGCGAGAACAATCAGCGCTTGTGGGCGCGTATTGAAACGTCGGTGCGTAAGATCGCGATGTCGTATAACGACACCTATGTGGTCACCGGACCGATTTTCAGCGGCCAGCAGTTGCAGACTATCGGACCGACGCGCGTCTTCGTGCCGACGCAGTTGTTCAAGGTGGTCTATGTGCCGTCCAGGCAAATGGCGTTCGCGATCGTCGTGGACAACGTCTCGACCAACCGTTACGACCTCAGGACGATTCACGAACTCGAGGCGGCCTCGGGCATCCGTTTTCCGGGTGTTCCGGAGAACCTGAAAGATCAGCGACCGGGAGGACTGAAAGGTGTTTAAACCCTATTCGAACGATGACGACGTGCTCAACATCCAGGGCGACGCACTCACCGTCAGCAACGGCACCACACGCGTGGTGCTGAACGGAACGCTGGAGTTGACGCAAGATCAGCGCGGGCTGAAGGCGGCACTCGCGCTGAAGGAAGCGATCGATGCGGTGGTGGCCGCGCTGCAGGCGCAGACCAATTTGCCGGCGAAGGTGAAAGACGAGCCGGATGCGAAACCGGGCGTGGTGAAGAATCCGTTCCAATAGCGCGTTCAGGGATCGAGGGCCCGGTTTGCCAACGCGGTTCGTGACAGGCGAACGCCAGAAGCGTCAGAATTCCGACGGCACGTCGCACGCTTGCGATGCGTCGGCGAACGCGCATCCCGTTTATGGCGAACCTCGTCTGAGTATCAGCAAGGACTCCACAGGTATTCGGCCAGGCGAGCCAACATGGCATCGCAGCCGGTCAGCTGCTCCAGCGTAATGAATTCGTCCGGCTTGTGCCCTTGATCCATGCTTCCCGGCCCGCAGACCACGGTGGGAATGCCGGCCTGATCGAACAGCCCGCCCTCTGTGCCGAAGGCCACCGTCCCGAACTCGGTGGAACCGCTCAGCAGCGCCAGCAGGTGTGCCGCCTCGCTGTCGGGCGAGGTGGCCAATCCCGGATAGGCGGAGAGCGGCTGCAAGCAAATGCCCGTATCGGGCTGCACCGAATGCATCCTCGGCAGCAACTCGGCTTCGGCATAGGCCTGCAGCTCATCCGCCACTTCGTGGGCATGGAAGCCTGGCAGGGCGCGGACCTCGAAATCGAATTCGCATTCAGCCGGCACAATGTTCAGCGCACGCCCCCCTTTGATTACGCCGGTTTGCACGGTCGAAAACGGCGGGTCGAAACGTTGGTCGTGATGGTCCGGCTGTGCCAGCCGCGCCCCGATCTCTCCCAGCCGGCCGATCAGTCGCGCCGCATATTCAATCGCATTCACGCCATAGGGTGCGTAGGCCGAGTGACAGGCTGCCCCTTTCACCTGGCAGCGCATGGCCAGCTTGCCCTTGTGGCCCAGCACCGGTTTCAGCCCGGTAGGTTCGCCGATCAGGCACAGGGTCGGCTTGTGCGAACGCTTTTCCAATTCCGCCAGCATCGGCCGCACACCCAGGCATCCCACTTCCTCGTCATAGGAGAAGGCAAGGTGTAGCGGCAGCTTCAGCGGCCGCTTGAGAAAGACCGGTACCGCCGCCAGCACCGAAGCGATGAAGCCCTTCATGTCGGCCGTGCCGCGACCGTACAAGCGCCCGTCTCTCTGCGTGAGACGGAATGGCTCCACCGTCCAGGCCTGCCCATCCACCGGCACCACATCGGTATGTCCGGAAAGCACCACGCCGCCTCGATCGCGAGGACCGATGGTGGCGAACAGGTTGGCCTTGGTGCGCTCCGGGTTGTGGAATAGCTCGCTCTCCACGCCGAGCTCCGCCAGGTAATGCCGGATGAAGGCGATCAGCTCCAGGTTGGAGTCCCGGCTGACCGTGGCGAATCCGACCAGTCTTTCGAGCAGTTCACGGCTGGACATCTCACTCATTGCCCGGCACCCCGTAACTGGGAGCGGCAGTGGGATTCAACGCCCGAGCCAGGTAGTCCTGCATCTGCGGCCGATAGGCTTGCCAGAGCGTATCCAGTTGGCCGATCGGGTCTTCATCCGCCCAGTCGACCCGCAGATCGACGATCGGCCAGGTCACGTCGCCCACGACCTTGAGCGCGGCCGAGTGCACGGGCCCCGCTTCACCACCGGCCGCCATCGCGGCATGCATGGCCACCAGCAGGCGATCGGCCAGCATTCCGGATGCTTGCTCAAAGGCCTCAACCATCGCCTCGATGACCTGGACACCGGCCAGCAAGTTGCCGGCGGCCACGCACTGCTCACCCGCCACAGCGTTGTGCACGCCCAGTGCTTCCTTCCCGCTGAAAAACGCGGTACGGCCCTGACCATCTATCACCGTCACCTGTCGATACGGGCTCCAGCCGTCGGCGCTGAGCGCACGGTCCAAGGCCGCCGCGGGCTCGACCTGCTGCTTTTCCAGGAGGTCGAGAATCTGTGGGCCGAGCGCAGGCAGGGTGACGTTCTGAGTGGCCACCGCACCCACACGTGCACGCACCCAGGGGCAACGCGCGCCCACCGCGATACTGGACGAGCTGATGGCGATCCCAAGCTGCCCGGTTTCCGCACAACGACCGATGATAGAGAATGTCATGTCCTGCTCCTTAAGCCTGGTCCGGCTTCCAGCCATCCGGGATCACCGCGATCACGTCGATCTCCATCAGCCATTGCGGCTGGCCCAGGGCGCTCACCACCAGGCCGGTCGAAATGGGGAATACGCCCTTAAGCCATTTGCCGACCTCCTGGTACACCGGCTCGCGATAGCGCGGATCGATCAGGTAGGTCGTGGTCTTGACGATGTGGGACATATCGCTGCCCGCCTCTTCCAGCAACTGCTTGACGTTCTTCATCGCCTGCGCGGCCTGGGCGCCCGCATCGCCAAGCCCGACGAGGCGCCCTTCGAAATCGGTGCCCACCTGACCGCGCACATAGACCGTGTTGCCGGCGCGCACGGCCTGGCAGAGATCGTTATCCAGTGTCTGGTTCGGGTAGGTGTCCCTGGTGTTGAACATGCGGATGCGGGTGTGTGTAGGCTGGCTCATCAATTCACCTCAATAACTAGAAGAAAAATCCGCCGTGCAGATCTCGCGGCCGTCTTCTGACTGGCGCGCCGAGGCATCACGGTAGGAGAGATATTTGCGTTGCGTGACGATATGGTCGGCAATATGCCTGGCGTCGTGCCAGACGCCCCAGATGAAAGCGGAGCCACGACGCGAGAGCCACGGCAGGCCCAGAAAATAGACACCCGGCTCACTCGACACGCCGCGCTGATGCCGCGGCTTACCGTTAGCGTCGAAGGCATTCACCTGCAGCCAGCCGTAATCGACCGCATAGCCAGTTGCCCAGACGATCGAGGTCACGCCGGCCTCGGCGAGATCGAGTTCAGGAATGGGATGGGTCACGCATTCCGGGTCCGCAAGCGCATGGCGGGCTTCCGGTTCTTCCGGGAGGTCGAGACCATTGCGGGCAATATAGGCGTCTGCTGCATTCAGCAGTGACAGGTAGTTCTCGTCGCCGCGAGCGAGGTTGTCTGCAAGATCCGGTTCGAAGCTCACTACGCCGTCATTGAACGACTTCGTCAATCCAACGAGCGTCATTCCCTGATTGGCAAGACGCCGGAAGTCGACCGTATGGCCGCCACGCGCACCGCTTACCGCAATGGTGACATGCTCCTTGCCCGGTCTCATGACCTCCGCATCCCATTCGCCGAGAACACCCAGCCACCAGCAAAAATCACGGCTGCGATAGGCGCGTGGAGGACGATCGTGCGGTCCAACCGAGAGGTAAACCTTCTTGCCCGCGCGCTGCAGCTCATCCGCGATCTGCACGCCCGACGACCCGGCGCCGACCACCAGAACAGCCCCCTCGGGCAGTTGCCCAGGATTGCGATATTCGGCGGAGTGGATCTGTGTGAGCGTTCCGGATTCCGGCGCGATCGGCGGGATAACCGGGCGCTGAAAAGGTCCGGTTGTGACGACCACGCGGTTGGCCTCGACCACGCCATCAGTTGTTTCAACGGTGAAGCCCGACCGGCCGGCATTGCGTACAACCTTCGTCACTTCCACGCCCGTGCGGATGGGCGCGTTGAATTTCCTGGCATACGCTTCGAAATAGTCCGCGACCCGATCCTTCGACGCAAAGTCGTCGGGGTCGAGATCGTCGAACTCCATGCCGGGGAAACGATCGTGCCAGGCCGGACCATTGGCAACCAGAGAATCCCACCGTCCCGTGCGCCAGCGTTCGGCGATACGATCGCGCTCCAGAACGAGGTGAGGCACGCCGAGTTTGCTCAGGTGTTCACTCATGGCGATGCCGGCCTGACCGGCGCCGACAATCAGCGTATCGATCGATGTTCTTTCAACTGTCATGGCTCTCTCCTTCCAAGAGGCGGTTTGATTCAGGTGGGTCATCGCTTCGCCGTCGATGAAGCGTTCGTGAGCGTCACGAGCGGCGTCGCGGTACCGTTCACCTGTTTTGATCCTTGCTGTTCCACTCTCGTGGCCAGGTAAATGGGTGCAGGTCGCATTCTTTGCAGAGCCAGGGATTCGCGAAATCTATTGCTTGCATGTCGCCCTCCATGGGCAGGCGTCGATCTACTGACGAAAGAAATCTACGCGTAAACACACCATCTGAAAAACACATTTAAAAAATGCAAATCATCTGTTTTAGCTATGCAAAGCGCGCGATAATCAGCATGAAACCGAGCGTCGTGCGCGGCGCCGCCAGAATGATTTTTCTCATGGGGACAGTTCAATGGAAAGCCCGCTCCTTCGGTATTCGCTACGCCAGCTGCGATACTTTGTCGTGACGGCAGAAGCCTTGTCGTTTACCGGCGCGTCAAAAGTCCTGCACATTTCGCAGCCTTCGATTTCCACGGCGATCGCCGAGCTGGAGGAGTCTTTTGGTGTGCAATTGTTCATCCGTCACCACGCCTCCGGACTTTCCTTGACCCAGGCGGGGCGCGAGATGCTCGGCAAGACGCGCGACCTGCTAAAGAATGCTGAGGAACTGCAGGTTGCCGCACGCGGGATGGACACCGGCATATCGGGCGGCATCGCACTCGGCTGCCTGGTCTCGCTTGCGCCGCCGTTGCTGCCGGGCCTCATCAGTCAGTTTGTCGCCCAACATGCGGGCGTCGTATTTCAGACGCTGGAGGCGCATCAGGAAGATTTGTTCACGGCCCTGCACGACGGATCACTCGACCTCGCGCTGACCTACAGCATCGATCTGACCGACGACATTGAATTCCTGCCGATGCTGACGCTGCCACCGTACGTGATCTTGCCGAAAACCCACCATCTGGCTCAGCATCGCTCGATCGCGCTGGCGAATCTCGTGGGGGAACCCTACGTGATGCTGGACCTGCCCCATAGCCGGGAATATTTTGCGGCGCTGTTCGACGCGGTGGGCGAGCGCCCGGTCCCGGCGTTCAAGTCCGCACAACCCGAGGTGGTGCGCGGTATGGTGGCGAACGGTCTGGGATACAGCATCCTGAACTTTCCGCTCAAATCGACCCATACCGTGGACGGTGAGGATTTCGTCGTCAAGCGGTTCAAGGACGACGTAACAGCAGCCACCTTGGGTATTGCGCAGTCGCGCAACATGAAGCCGAGACAGGTGGTGCGGCATTTCACGTCCTTCTGTGAAGCGCAGATAAAAAAGCAGCACGCGAAACGCTGAATTTTTTGCACCGGGCCCGGCGACGATCCCGCTGTCGACGGGCACCTCACTTCGCCGCAATGCGTTAGAACGAGTAGATGAACTGCGTCGCGAGCAGGTCGTTGGACTTGCCGTACGAACCGTCGTTCTTCAGGAACACCTGTTTGTTCGCCCAGTCGTGGCGGTATTCCACCTTGACCGTGATCTGCTGGGTCGGGTAGAACAACAGATCGAGCGAAACGTCCTGACGGGTGGCGCCCTTGCACTCGAAGCCGAGACCGCCGTTGGCCTTCGAATTGGCGAGACAGTCTGCGCCGATACCGAAGCCGTCCGCCGTGTCCATGCCGTTCGAGTTCAACGCGATGCCACCACCACCACCGCCGTTCTTGCTGTCGACGAGCACGTCATAGCGCACCGTCGCGCCCATGCGGCCCACCATCGGCAGATTGAACTTGCGGTGCGCGAGCAGCGAGAGGCCGTACCACTGCGCCTGGCCACCGTTGAACGCGCCGTTCTGCTGCTGGCCGTAGTCGAGTTCGGCGTTGTACTGCACGTCCGCGAGGGTGTAGGTCAGGTCGGCTTCACCGAAGAAGAACGTGCCGCCTGCGCTGGGCGAGTTACCGCCTACGCCGTAAGAGACCGTGCCGGTGGCCGGGTTGATCGCGCTAGCCAGCGTCTGACGCCCGATATTGAACGAACCGCCGATATCCAGTGCGCTCGACCACGTGTAGTCGGTACGCGCGGTGAACGTCGGGATCTTGTTGCTGGTCGTGATCGGATCGCCCAGCGCGTTGGTGCCGATCTGGGTGGTCGCGCCGTACGTGCGGTACTGCTCGTTGCCGAGGAAGAACTTCCACGCCCAGTTGCCCGTCGTGTAGTTCGCGCCCGCCCCGATGTAGCTGCCCGGATCCGAGAAGTCATACAGCAGGTTGTGCGTGAGCGTGAGCATCTGGTTCGACTGCTGCACTTCATAGCCGCCGAAGCTCGGAATCAGACCGGCCACGAACGTCGTGGTCGCCGTGATCGGCACATTGACAACCGCCGTGTTCAGGATGTTGTTGCCGATATTGCCATGCTCGTTCGTCAGCAGCGTAATACCGTTGCCGCGGTTCGGCATCAGCGTGATTTCCGCCGACGGCGCCATCGGGCCGACGCCGAACGTCTTCTTGATGTCGAGGTACAGATCGCCGAACGTGCTGTTGAAGTAGTTGTAGCTGCTTTCGTGGTTCGCGAACAGGAACGACGAACTGCTCTGCGCGCGGTTATACACGTAGCTCGGATCGATATAACCCGTTATCGACAGGCCCGCGATCGGCCCCGTATTGGCCGCGTCCACCAGCGAATCGACCTTCAGCTGCTGATTGGCGATCTGCTGCTTCATCGAATCGACCTGATCGTTGGTCAACGTCGCCTGCGTCTTGCCGTAATCCGGCGAGGAGATGTCGACCGGCGCGGCCACCACCGCCGGGGCAGGCGCCGCGGTCACCGCCGCAGCCGCTTTAGGCTTGCTCGCGACTTCAGAGCGCAACTGCTTCACCTCCTTTTGCAGCGCGTTGAGCTGGGCCTGGAGCGCCTTGATCTGGTCGCTGGTGGCGTCTGCCATGGCCATGGCCGGCAGACTCCCCGCCACCAACAGACAGATGAGCTTCTTTCTCATGCAAATTCTCCTTATTGGTCGTATTGCAAAAGGACTTCTTATGCGCTTGCCGTATCGAGCGACTTCCGTACGGTGGCTTGTTGTGGTGCTAGCGGCAAAGGGTCGGCGGCGTCGGCGAGGGCGAACGCCATCTGCATGTCGCGGTTGCGCTTGCGCTCACGCACCTGCATCCAGCGGTTGACGGCGATCACGCCGATCGTCACCGTGGTGATGAAGATCGTGGCGAGCGCATTCATTTCCGGATTCAGGCCGAGGCGCACACGCGAGAACACCACGAGCGGCAGCGTGGTCGAGCCGGGACCTGAGAGGAACGCGGACAGCACGAGGTCGTCGAAAGACAGCGTGAACGACAGCAGCCAGCCGGACATGAGCGCCTGCGAGATCAGCGGCAGCGTGATCAGGAAGAACACCTTGAAG
>NZ_CAJNBK010000010.1 GCF_905220975.1 Paraburkholderia haematera
ACTTGATACTTTCGCTTATGCCAGATCCCGAAGAACCTGGCTCGCGTCGCGCATCAAGCGCCCACACTTATCGGCTGTTAATTTTTAAAGATCGATTACGCATTCACTACCAAAACCGCACCAGACTTCCAGCTACCCGGTACCGCTTCGTTCTGCGTCGCTGCATCAGCAGCAGAGAAACGAGATTATGAAGGCTCTTTTTCGTTTCGTCAACAACATTTTTTCGCTTTCGCTTAAAACCTTGTTGACGCTACGGCCGCTGGTTTCTGCCGCGGCCCTCGTTCGCAAACGAGGAGGCGAACTATAGGCGAACATCGGCCGTGTGACAAGGGTTTGACGGAAATCTTTTCTTGGCGGCTCACTTCCGGGTTGAGTTCACGACAGCAGCCACTGGAACCGCTTCGGCCATTGCGGCATACCCGGCGTCGCTGGGATGGATATGGTCGCCGCTATCGAACGCACGCTGCAGGCGATTCGGTTGCGCCGGGTCGCGTAGTGTTGTGTCGAAATCCACAACGCCGTCGAAAGCGTGGCTGGTTCGAATCCACTGGTTGACCGCAAGCCGGATCGCTTCCCGCGGCGCCGGCAGCGATGCCGGCGTCAACGTTGCGCCGAACACCTTCACGCCGCGGCGCCGTGCATCCGCCACCACCCGCTGGTAACCGGCAATCAGATCGGCTGCCGTCACCGAGGTATGCGGAGAGTCGCAGTCAAGGCCGCTACGAGCCGGCATCTCGGCAAAGTTGATGTCGTTGATCCCGATCAGCAAAATCGCCGTCTTGACGCCCGGGCGTTCCAGCACGTCCCGGTCGAAACGCCGGACGAGCGCGTCACCGTAGCAAAGCGAGTCACTCAATAAGCGATTGCCGCTGATACCAAGATTGACGATTGCCGTCGAATGGTCGCCGGTGCTGGCGAACCGACGAGCCAGCGCGTCCGGCCAGCGACGATTCTGATTCAGGCTGGAGCGCATGCCGTCGGTGATCGAGTCGCCGATTGCGGCGACGGCGGCTGACGAAGGCGCGTCCACCGACAAACCCGACACCCAAACATATTGCGTGAACCGGCCGCGAAAAGACTCAGCGGAAGCGTCGGCGGTGTGATTACCCGGTGTGGAAACGAAGTTCAACTGGTTTGAGACGCGATGCCATGCCACGATTCGCTGCTCCGGCCCCATAAACGCGCTAATCGCATAGGGCGCCCCCTCGGCGATGTCGATAGCAATCGGGTCGCTGTCCAACTCCGCGCCCGCCGGCACGCTCACCGAACTCTTGCCGCCAAACGTCACGCGCGCCTCGCCATTACCCAGCGCCGCCGCCCCACCGGTCGAGCGCGCGATGCGCAAATCCTCGATGACAAGCGCCGTCTTGCCGTACTCGTTGCTGAGATGGACTCGTGCGGATTTACCTGACAGCGTGGGATAGACGATCTGACGAACCGTGCGCCCAGCGACTTCCGGGGCGCGGTATAGCGGCGGCAAATCCGACCGTTGCGGGATGGGTTGCAACGCCGTCGCCCACGCGGTGACCCAATGCGTCGAGGCGTCGGCGGCAAAAACAGTCGAGGAAGCGGTAAATTGGCAGAGCAGCGCCGCGCCACATGCGGCAGCCAGGGGGCGAATGGTCATTCGGGTGGTCAGTTCGATGCGAAACGTGCATTGTGCCCGATCGCCATGGCCATCGCGGCCGACCGATCGGGCGATCGGGCGATCGGGCGATCGGGCGATCGGGCGATCGGGCGATCGGGCAACCGGGAGATCGGGCAACCGCTACCGTGCAATCACCCGCCCCTCGCATCAAGGCTGCCGCGCCGAACGCGTCGCGAGGTGGGTCCAGGCGTGCAAGTTGTAGACGGACTACAAATCAGACCGCCGGTGACGCCCCGGTCATCTTCAGCGCAAGCGCCTCAGCCACTTCGATCCCGTCGATGGCTGCCGAGTAGATTCCGCCTGCATACCCCGCACCCTCGCCGGCCGGATACAAGCCTTCGACATTCATGCTCTGATAGTCGTCTCGTCGTCGCACGCGAATCGGCGACGACGTTCTCGTCTCGACGCCGGTCAGCACGGCGTCATGCATGGCAAAACCGGCGATCTTCTTGTCCATCTGCGGCAACGCCTCGCGGATCGCTTCGATCACGTAGTCGGGCAGCGCCGTACTGAGATCGGTCGGATGCACACCCGGTTTGTAGGACGGCACCACCGACCCCAACGACGTAGACGGCCGCCCTGCGATAAAGTCGCCGACCAGCTGGCCCGGCGCCATATAGTTGCCGCCGCCCAGTTCGAACGCCCGCTCTTCCCATTTGCGCTGGAAGGCGATGCCGGCGAGCGGTCCGCCCGGATAGTCGTCCGGCGTGATGCCGACGACAATCCCGGCGTTGGCATTGCGCTCGGCCCGAGAGTACTGGCTCATGCCGTTGGTCACTACGCGGCCCGGCTCGGAAGTCGCCGCGACCACCGTGCCGCCAGGACACATACAGAAGCTATACACGGCGCGCCCGTTGCTGCAGTGGTGCACCACCTTATAGTCGGCGGCGCCCAGTTGCTTGTGGCCGGCGAACTTGCCGAACCGGCTGCGATCGATCAACCCTTGCGGATGTTCGATCCGGAAACCGAGCGAAAACGGCTTCGCTTCGAGATAAACGCCACGGTCGTCCAGCATCTGGAAGGTATCGCGCGCGCTATGGCCAACCGCGAGCACCACATGGTCACAGCGCAGATGCTCGCCCGTCGACAGTTTGAGCCCACGCACCTTGCCCTGATCAATCTCGATATCGTCGACCCGTGTCTCGAAACGCACCTCGCCACCCAACTCATGAATCGTCGCGCGCATCTTTTCGACCATGCTGACGAGACGGAACGTGCCGATATGGGGCCGGCTCAGATAAAGAATGTCCTCGGGCGCACCCGCGCGGACAAATTCCTCAAGCACCTTGCGACCGTAGTGCTTCGGATCCTTGATCTGACTGTAAAGCTTGCCGTCCGAGAAGGTACCCGCACCGCCTTCGCCAAACTGCACGTTCGATTCTGGATTGAGCACCGACTTGCGCCACAAGCCGAACGTGTCCTTGGTGCGCTCGCGCACGGCCTTGCCGCGCTCGAGAATGATCGGACGAAAGCCCATTTGGGCCAGGATCAGCCCCGCAAACAGGCCGCACGGCCCCATGCCGATCACGACCGGGCGCGGAGACGTCATCTGCGCCGGGGCTTTGGTGACAAAACGGTACGTCATGTCGGGCGTCACGCCGCAGTGCGGCACGTCGGTGAGCCGCTTGAGCACGGCCGCTTCGTCCTTCACCTCGACGTCGACGATGTAAGTGAGCTTGATGTCGGCGCGCTTGCGCGCGTCGTGCGCGCGGCGGAACACGGTGTATCGGATGAGCCCGTCGTCGCCCACGCCGAGTTCAGCGAGGCGCGCGCGGACGGCGGCTTCGAGAACGCTCTCGGGATGATCGAGCGGGAGTTTGATTTCGCTTAGACGTAACATGAGTACCGGGGGATGCAGGAAGGCCGCAAATCGCAGCCAATTCGCAATTTTATAGGTTAAGTGTCGGCGCGGGGCGGCAGCGCAATTGAAACGCCTTCGGCGGCGCTCCTTCCTTCCCCTATCGACAATCTCGATCTGTCTCAAAAAATTTATTAACCGACCGGTCGGTTGGCTTATACTGCGCAGACACAGACAACTTCCGCAGAGAGCGTCCTCATGTACACGCAATCCCTGGATATCCCCGGCAATGTCGCCCCGCTCGACGCGGCAGCGAATTCACCCGAGCAGGCGCAATTCGACGCGGTCATGGCCGCCGACGGCAAGATCGAGCCCCAGGACTGGATGCCTGACGCGTACCGCAAGACGTTGGTGCGGCAAATCTCGCAGCACGCGCATTCTGAAATCGTCGGCATGCTGCCGGAAGGCAACTGGATCTCGCGCGCACCCAGCCTGAAGCGCAAGGCGATCCTGCTCGCCAAAGTGCAGGACGAAGCCGGCCACGGCCTCTATCTATATAGCTCGGCCGAAACGCTCGGCGTGTCGCGCGACCAGTTGATCGCCGCGCTGCACTCGGGCAAAGCCAAGTATTCGAGCATCTTCAATTACCCGACGCCCACGTGGGCGGACGTCGGCGTGATCGGCTGGCTGGTGGACGGCGCGGCGATCATGAACCAGATTCCGCTGTGCCGTTGCACTTACGGCCCGTATGCACGCGCAATGATCCGTATCTGCAAGGAAGAGTCGTTCCATCAGCGCCAAGGCTTCGATGCGCTCATGTCGATGATGAGCGGCACCGAAGCGCAACGCGAACTGGTCCAGCAAGCCGTGAATCGCTGGTGGTGGCCGGTGCTGATGATGTTCGGCCCGAGCGACAAAGACTCGATCCACAGCAACCAGTCGTCGAAATGGGGCATCAAGCGCATCTCGAACGACGACTTGCGCCAGAAATTCGTCGACGCCACCGTGGACCAGGCCAAGGTGCTCGGCGTCACGCTGCCGGACCCGGACCTGAAGTGGAACGAAGCCCGTGGCCACCACGACTACGGCGACATCGACTGGGAAGAATTCTGGCGCGTCGTGAATGGCGACGGCCCATGCAACCGCGAGCGTCTCGCGACCCGCGTGAAAGCGCACGACGACGGTGCCTGGGTACGTGAAGCCGCCCTCGCCCACGCCGAAAAGCAACGCCAGCGCGCACAACAGCACGCCGCCTAACTCACGCGGCAACCCGGACAAAGTATCAGGAGATCAGCGATGAACAAGGAATGGCCGATTTGGGAAGTCTTCGTGCGCAGCAAGCAGGGACTCGACCATAAACACTGCGGCAGCCTGCATGCCGCCGACGCGCCGATGGCGCTGCGCATGGCGCGCGACGTCTACACGCGCCGCCAGGAAGGCGTGAGCATCTGGGTGGTGCCGTCGTCGGCGATCACGGCCTCCGCGCCGGAAGACAAGGCGGAGTTGTTCGACCCGGCTGGCGACAAGATTTACCGCCATCCGACGTTCTACACGCTCCCCGACGAAGTCAACCATATGTAAGCGCGGACATGAACATTACGCCTCAACATCTGCAGTATGTGCTGCGCCTCGCGGACACCGCGCTGATCCTCGGACAGCGCAATACCGAGTGGTGCGGTCACGGCCCGATCCTCGAAGAGGACATCGCGCTGTCGAACATGAGTCTCGATCTGATCGGCCAGGCCCGCCTGCTGTACACGCACGCCGCCTCGCTGGAACAGCAGCTCACCGGCAAAAGCCGCACGGAAGACGACTACGCCTACTTCCGCGCCGAACGCGAATTCGCCAACTACACGCTGGCCGAGTTGCCGCATTACGGCCCGCTCGCCGGTACCGCGCAAGTCGAGAAGGACTACGCGGTCACGATCGTGCGTAATTTCCTGTACTCGGCGCTGATGGCGCATCTGTGGTCCGCGCTCACTACGTCGAAAGACGAACAGCTTGCTGCGATCGCCTCGAAGTCGATCAAGGAAACCAGCTATCACGTGCACCACGCGAGCGAATGGCTGATCCGCTTCGGCGACGGCACCGACGAGTCGCATCGCCGCGCGCAAGCCGCACTCGACTATCTGCTGCCGTACACGCGCGAGTTTTTCAGTGCCGACGCAGTGGAAGAGACCATCGCCGCCGCCGGCATCGGGCCGCTAACGTCGGAGCTCGAAGCCGCATGGCTTGAAGACGTGCAGGCCACACTCGAGCAAGCCACGCTCAAGCTGCCCGAAGCGGTCAAGCACATCACGACTGGCAAACATGGTGAGCACTCGGAGCACATGGGCTTCGTACTGGCCGAAATGCAAAGCCTCGCGCGCCAGCATCCCGGCGCCACCTGGTAAGCACTCAACCACACGCAAAACCGGAACCCGACGGAACTTCACGATGACGACCTCGACTGCCCTGCCCACTGCCGACGCCACGCTCGAACGCGCATGGGCCGTACTCGAAACGGTGCCTGATCCGGAGATCCCGGTGGTGTCGATTCGGGAACTCGGCATTCTGCGCGACGTGCGGCGCGCCGCCGACGGCGCGCTCGAAGTCGTGATTACGCCGACCTATTCCGGTTGTCCGGCGATGTCGCAGATCGCCGAAGACGTCGCCCATGCGCTCGATGTGGCTGAGCTGAAACCGTATCGGATCGCCACGGTTCTCGCGCCGGCCTGGACCACCGACTGGATGACCGCCGACGCGCGCGAGAAGCTGCGCGCCTACGGAATCGCGCCGCCCACGGGCAATTGCGGCTCCGCCGTGCCGTCGCGGGAAAAAGTACTCCGTTTCATGCCGCGTGCGCTGCCTGCGCCGTCGTGTCCCCGTTGCGGCTCGGCGCATACCGAGCGTCTTGCGCAATTCGGCTCGACGGCCTGCAAGGCGCTGTACCGCTGCCTCGACTGCCGCGAACCCTTCGACTACTTCAAACCGTACTGATATGGCCACCCCGCAATTTCATCCGCTGCGTATCCGCGAAGTGCGGCCCGAAACCGCCGATGCGGTCTCGGTCGCCTTCGAAGTCCCTGCCGAACTGCGCGATCACTATCGCTTCACCCAGGGCCAGTTCGTCACGCTGAAAACGCACATCGACGGTGAGGAAACGCGCCGTTCATATTCGATCTGCGTCGGCGTCACTGATTACGATCGCGACGGCGAACTGCGCATCGGCATCAAGCGCGTGCGCGGCGGGCGCTTCTCGAACTTCGCGTTCGACACGCTGCAGCCCGGCCACACCATCGACGTGATGACGCCGGACGGGCGCTTCTTCACCCATCTGAACGCCGATCAGGGTCAGCAGTACATCGCGTTTTCCGGTGGGTCGGGCATCACGCCGGTGCTCGCCATCATCAAGACCACGCTCGAAGTCGAGCCGCGCAGCACCTTCACGCTGGTGTACGGCAACCGCAGCGTCGACCAGATCATGTTCGCGGAAGAACTCGAAGATCTGAAGAACCGCTTCATGAACCGCTTCGTGCTCTATCACGTGCTGTCGGACGACCTGCAGGACGTCGAGCTGTTCAACGGTGTACTCGACCAGCAGAAGTGCGCGGCTTTCATCGAAAACCTGCTGCCGGCCGACGCCATCGACGAAGCCTTCATCTGCGGCCCGGCCCCGATGATGGATGCCGCCGAGGCCGCGTTGAAAGCCGCGGGCGTGCCTTCGGCAAAAGTGCATGTGGAGCGCTTCGGCTCGCCGCTGCCGCAGGCGGGCGTGCCGCCGGTCGAAATCACCGACGACACCCCGGCCGCCGACCTTGAAATCGTCCTCGACGGGAAACGGCGCAAGCTGCGCCTGCCGTATCAGGGCGTGAGCGTGCTCGATGTCGGCTTGCGTGCCGGCCTCGCGCTGCCGTATGCGTGCAAGGGCGGCGTCTGCTGCACCTGCCGCGCGAAGGTGCTCGAAGGTGAGGTGAAGATGGAAAAGAACTACACCCTGGAAGAACACGAAATCCGCGACGGTTTCGTGCTGACCTGCCAATGCCATCCGATCAGCGATCGCGTGGTGGTGAGTTACGACGAGCGTTGAACCGAACGTGGCGGGTGGCCATGCGGCACCCGCAATGCTTTCAGCAGGTCCGCGATCCGCTTACACTAGGGGCCCCTCGCGATCGGGCAGCTGTCCCGGTCGATGAGCGGTCCCTTTTGTCATTTGCGTTTTTTGCCAGCCCAAGCCACTGCCGATGAGCACCATCCACCTCACCAACGGCGATGTCGCCGCCGAGTCACTGCGCGCGGCGCTAGCCGAGGCGGGCCGCGACGACCGCGTGCACGCACTGCGGGACGATCTGGCGGTCGGTCCATTGCGCGGTATCGATGACGGACCTGACGTGCGGGCAGAATTCTGGGACCGAGTCAGCACGGACACCCGGCGCGATTTCCTGCGGGAATTCCGCGAGCAGGCGGCCGCGCTGGAGAACATCGCCCGCGGTGACGCGAACCTGGTCATCTGGCACGGCGAAAGCGCAGCCGATCAGCTTACGCTGCGCCGGGTTTGCTACCACCTGCGCAACAATCCGCAGCGGCTGAATGAAGTGCGTCTGTCGATTCGCGACCTCACCGATCCGGGCGCATGGGCACACAGCCGCAAAGATCGCGCGACATCCGTAGGCATGTTCGCGCCGGCTGTACTGCAGGGGCGCCTGCCGGACGCAGCGCCGATTTCGGTTCTGCGCATCAGCCGGCTCGCACTCGAATGGCAGGAAGCCAAGCATACGAACGGCGAGACACGGCGCTGGCGCGACAACACATTCACGAGCGGCAGCTTCGCCGATCTGGACGCGCTGATTCTCGAGCAGGCCACCGGCGACTGGCAACCCGCCTCGCGCGTGGCCGCCGAACTGATGGCCGCCGAACTCGGGTATCTGGTGAGCGACAGCATCGTGCTGTGGCGCTTCCGCGAACTGGCCGCGACACGCCGCATCAAGCTGCGTGGCGACGCGAACGCATGGCGCACCCTGGAACTGTGCGCGGCGCTCGCCCCCTGTCCACACTAATAAAACCGACGACTATGGCCCGCACCCGAGCCCCCGACCACGAAACCCAGCGCGACCAGATTCTCGAACTAGCCGCGGCGAAATTCGCGCAGACCAGCTACCCGAGCACCTCGATGGCCGACCTCGCCGCCGCGAGCGGCACCTCGAAAGCGCGCCTGTACCACTACTACGCAAGCAAGGAAGCGATCCTGTTCGATCTGCTCGACCGCTACACGAAACGGCTAATGCTGATCATCGCCGAGGTGGAAGGTGCGAGCCAGCGTCGCGGACTGTCCGAGCGGGAAACCTTTGCGGAACTGATCCGCGCGTTTCTGTCCGAGTACGAGACGTCGCACAGCCGCCACGTGGCGCTCCTGAATGACGTGAAGTATCTGGTCGACACCCAGCGAGAGATCGTCCTGAACCGCCAGCGCGACGTGGTCGCCGCTTTTGCGCGGCAGTTGGCGCGCGCCTATCCGGAACGGGCTACGCGCGAAAACCAGACCGCCCTCACGATGATGGTCTTCGGCATGATCAACTGGACGTTCACCTGGCTCAAGCCGGACGGCCGGATGGGCTATCGGGAATTTGCCGAGCAGGTGGTCAATATGGTGGATCACGGATTGAGCGCTGCCGAGAGCTGATTGCGCACAGCAGCATTATTCAGACGATTCAGACGAAATAGCTGGCGCCGGTTGCCTAGATGCGACAACTAGTCACGAACGCTCGTTCAATTTATTTTTCCTTAATAATCAATACCCTAAAAATAGGGCGCTAACTTTTTAGGCAATCCCTTCAAATATCGATACGGGTTTTCCCTAGTACGAGACCAGGGTTTCCGCTAAAATCGTTTTTGCGGTGCACCATACCGCTCGATCAAAAGGAGAACCCGACCATGAACTTGATTACACCCCACGCCGCTGAGCCGATCGTCGCGCACGACCGTCTGTTGCAGGCAGGCGGTCGTGCGCCTGCTCTGGTCCGTGAGCTCACCGCTATCGATCGCGATCGCCTGCTGACCCACTTCCTCTCGCTCGGCGAAGACGACCGCCTTCTGCGCTTTGGCCAGATCGTGCCGGACCACGTTATCGAAAACTATGTCCGCGCGATCGATTTCACGCGCGATACGGTCTTTGGTGTGTTCAACAGTCAGTTGCAACTCATCGGTGTTGGCCATCTGGCGTATCTGCCGGTCGAAGGCGACAAGCGCACCGCTGAGTTCGGCGTGTCGGTGCTGGAAAGCGCCCGCGGGCGAGGTATTGGCTCGAAGCTCTTCGAGCGCGCCGCCATCCGCAGCCGCAATACGCATGTCACCACGCTGTACATGCACTGCCTATCGCGCAATTCGACCATGATGCACATCGCGAAGAAGGCCGGCATGAAGATCGAATACGCGTACGGCGAAGCCGACGCCTATCTGACGCTGCCGCCGGCAGATCAAACGAGCATCATCGCTGAGATGCTGCAGGAGCAAGCCGCGGTCTTCGACTACGCGCTCAAGCGCCAGGCGCGTCAGGCGTCGAAGTTGTTCGAATCGTTCTTGCCGACGGCGGAAGCCGCTTAACCGGTCTGCGCTTCGGCGAAAAAAGGGCGGCCTCGCGGCTGCCCTTTTTGTTTGTCCGTCGCCTGAGCGCAGTCCGGCGCTCACAAAATCGGCAGCGCCGTCGTCTCCTTGAATCTCTCGAGCGAAAAGCTTGTCTTCACATCGATTACCGATGGATGGTGCAGCAACTGCTCCTGCACGAAACGTGAAAAGTGCGCCATATCCTCGACCTGCACGCGCAGCAGGTAATCCATATCGCCCGTCATCGCGTGACAGGCGACCACTTCCGGCCACGTCTGCACCGCTGCCCGGAACAGATCGGCATGCGTTGCGCCGCCGCGCGGACTGAGCGCCGGACCGCTGCGCTTTTCTAGCCGCACGTTGACGTAAGCCAACAGATCGAGCCCAAGCTTTTGCGCATCGAGCAGCGCGACATAGCCGCGAATCACCCCGCTTTCTTCCAGCCGACGGATACGCCGTAAACACGGACTCGGCGACAAATTGATGCGCTCGGCAATCTCCTGGTTCGACAACCGGCCATTCTCCTGAAGGATTGCCAGAATGCGTCTGTCGATGGCGTCTATCTCTATTTTTGCCATTTTCTGCCATCCATGTGAAAAAGTGAGCTAGAAAATAGCGCAAGCGTATCGACACGTGATTAAGTTCGCAAGTTTCCGTCGCCAGCACGCCTTTACACTGGCCTCATTCAGTCGCGCAATGCGCGCCCCCCTTAGCTTTGCTTGGGACCCGGGTGAGTGCTGAAGCGCTAACTCGGGTCGACAACTTTGCATGGGACCAGAGTAAGCGCTAAAGCGCTAACTCTGGTCGACAACTTTGTATGGGACCAGAGTAAGCGCTAAAGCGCTAACTCTGGTCGACACAGGAGACAGACAATGCAGGTTTCAACTTGGGAAAACCCGGTCGGCACCGACGGCTTCGAATTCATCGAATACACCGCACCGGATCCGAAGGCGCTCGGCAAACTGTTCGAACAGATGGGCTTCACCGCCGTCGCCCGGCATCGTCACAAAGACGTGACGCTGTATCGCCAGGGTGACATCAACTTCATCGTCAACGGGGAACCGCATTCGTTCGCGCAACGTTTCACGCGCCTGCATGGCCCGTCTATCTGCGCGATCGCTTTCCGCGTGCAAGACGCGGCGAAGGCTTACGAGCAGGCTCTGGAAAAAGGCGCCTGGGGCTTCGACAACAAGACCGGCCCGATGGAACTGAACATCCCGGCGATCAAGGGTATCGGCGACTCGCTGATCTATTTCGTCGACCGCTGGCGCGGCAAGAACGGTGCCGAGCCGGGCAGCGTTGGCAACATCGATATTTATGACGTCGACTTCGAGCCGATTCCCGGCGCGAATCCGAACCCGGTCGGCCACGGCCTGACCTACATCGATCACCTGACGCACAACGTCCATCGCGGACGCATGCAGGAATGGGCGGAGTTCTATGAGCGCCTGTTCAATTTCCGCGAAGTGCGTTACTTCGACATCGAAGGCAAGGTGACGGGTGTGAAATCGAAGGCGATGACCTCGCCGTGCGGCAAGATCCGCATTCCGATCAATGAGGAAGGTTCAGACGTGGCGGGCCAGATTCAGGAATATCTGGACCAATACCACGGCGAGGGCATTCAGCACATCGCGCTGGGCAGCAACGACATTTACCGCACCGTGGACGGATTGCGCGCGGCGAAAATCTCGCTACTCGATACGATCGACACGTACTATGAACTGGTCGATCGCCGCGTGCCGAATCACGGCGAGCCGCTCGACGAATTGCGTAAGCGCAAGATCCTGATAGACGGCGCGCCCGACGACTTGCTGCTGCAGATCTTCACCGAAAACCAGATCGGGCCGATCTTCTTCGAGATCATTCAGCGAAAAGGCAATCAAGGCTTCGGTGAAGGCAATTTCAAGGCGCTGTTCGAATCGATCGAACTGGACCAGATTCGCCGTGGCGTGGTTCAGGACAAGGCTTGACGTAACGGCTGAAAGCCGGCGCGGAATCTGAGAGATGTAAAAAAGGGCGAGGATCTTGCGATTCTCGCCCTTCGTCGTTTATGCCATCGCCCGAAGCCCGGACAACTGCAGATTTTCAACCGACGCGCCGCCTCGGCGACGCATCACGAATTCTGGTCTTCCTCGTCGGCCTTCGTGGATCGTGCAATGCGCTCCATCGCAATGCGTGCGGGCGCGACTTGCGCCGTGCTCGTGATCGCGTTCGACAACGCCCCTGCGCTACTCGCGCTTGAGCTCGAACGCACCGGCGCGCTCATGGCGAAGAATGCGGCCGAAACCATCAGGAAAGTCTGGATGTTTCTCGTGTTCATGCGTACTCCTTTTCTAACTGCCCTGCTGTCCTGAAGCTCCACCGAATGCAGAGCGTTGCGCAGACATTGCTCGCAGGTGGGGGATTAGACAGACATTTCAACTGCGGTTCCGCAAATTTGTAGTTTTTACAGCTTGTTACAGCGGCGACCGGCGCCAGAAGCCGCCCAATGCGCGCCGTGGAAATCACGCTGCATCGCCGCATTTCTTCCGCGCTGCGGCGGGTTTTCACCAGTGCTACCATCGCTTAAAACACGTCAATATGGCGACCCCGGCCCCAAGCATTCACAAGATGCAGCGGCCCAAAAAGTTTTGGCGATCCCAAACTGGGTGGAGGAGTACACATAATGAATGCCCCGCTAGACGCAGATCAGCGAGCCTCGCTCGAAGCCGCGCTATCTTCCGTCACGCTCGACGACAAATACACCCTCGAACGCGGCCGCGCATATATGAGCGGCATCCAGGCGCTAGTGCGTCTGCCGATGCTGCAGCAGGAACGCGACCAGGCCGCCGGGCTGAATACCGCCGGCTTTATCTCCGGTTATCGCGGGTCTCCCCTCGGCGGACTCGACCAATCTCTGTGGAAGGCGAAGCAGCATCTCGCCGCACACCAGGTTGTCTTCCAACCCGGCGTCAACGAAGACCTTGCGGCGACCGCCGTGTGGGGTTCACAGCAGGTCAATCTGTACCCGAGTGCCAAATACGATGGCGTGTTCTCGATGTGGTACGGCAAGGGCCCGGGCGTCGACCGCTCCGGCGACGTCTTCAAACATGGCAATTCGGCAGGTTCGGCGCAACACGGCGGCGTTCTCGTGCTGGCCGGCGACGACCACGCCGCCAAATCCTCGACACTCGCGCACCAATCGGAACACATCTTCAAGGCGTGTGGCCTGCCGGTGCTGTTTCCGTCGAACGTGCAGGAATATCTGGACTTCGGCCTGCACGGCTGGGCGATGAGCCGCTACTCCGGCCTGTGGGTCGCGATGAAGTGCGTGACCGACGTGGTCGAATCGTCGGCTTCGGTCGATATCGATCCGCACCGCACCAAAATCATTCTGCCGGACGACTTCGCTATGCCGGCAGGCGGCCTGAACATCCGCTGGCCGGATCCGCCGCTGGTGCAGGAAGCGCGTCTGCTCGACTACAAGTGGTACGCGGCGCTCGCCTATGTGCGCGCGAACAAACTGGACCGCATCGAAATCGATTCGCCGAATGCGCGCTTCGGCATCATGACCGGCGGCAAGGCGTACCTCGACGTGCGTCAGGCGCTGACCGACCTCGGCCTGGATGACGAAACCTGTTCGCGCATCGGCATCCGTCTGTACAAGGTCGGCTGTGTATGGCCGCTCGAGGCACAAGGTGCGCACGCGTTCGCGCGCGGTCTCGAAGAAATTCTGGTGGTTGAAGAAAAACGCCAGATTCTCGAATACGCGATCAAGGAAGAACTGTACAACTGGCCCGATGCGCAGCGTCCGCGCGTGTTCGGGAAGTTCGACGAGAAGGACGGCGCGGGCGGCGAATGGTCGGTGCCGATGGGCAACTGGCTGCTGCCGGCGCACTACGAACTCTCGCCGGCGATCATCGCCAAGGCGATCGCCACGCGGCTCGACAAGTTCGACCTGCCGTCCGACGTGCGTGCACGCATCGCGACGCGCATCGCGGTGATCGAAGCGAAGGAAAAAGCCTTGGCGCGTCCGCGCGTCGAAGCCGAGCGCAAGCCGTGGTTCTGCTCGGGCTGTCCGCACAACACGTCGACAAACGTGCCGGAAGGCTCGCGTGCGATGGCCGGTATCGGCTGCCACTACATGACTGTGTGGATGGACCGCAGCACCAGCACCTTCAGTCAGATGGGCGGCGAAGGCGTCGCGTGGGTCGGTCAGGCTCCGTTCAGCAACGACAAGCACGTGTTCGCCAACCTCGGCGACGGCACCTACTTCCACTCGGGCCTGCTCGCGATTCGCGCGGCGATCGCGTCGAAGGTCAATATCACCTACAAGATTCTCTACAACGACGCGGTCGCGATGACGGGCGGCCAGCCCGTCGACGGCGTGCTGACCGTGCCGCAGATCACGCAACAGCTCGCCGCCGAAGGCGCGACGAAAATCGCGATCGTCACCGATGAACCGGAGAAGTACGCCGCGAACGTCGGTCTCGCACCTGGCATCGACATTCATCATCGCGACAAGCTCGATGAGGTGCAGCGCCAGCTTCGCGAGATTTCCGGCACCACGATCCTGATTTACGACCAGACCTGCGCGACCGAAAAGCGCCGCCGCAGGAAACGCGGCACGTATCCGGATCCGGCGCGCCGTGTCGTGATCAACGAAGCGGTGTGCGAAGGTTGCGGCGATTGCTCGGTGAAGTCGAATTGTCTCTCCGTGGAGCCGCTCGATACGGAGTACGGCACCAAGCGCCAGATCAATCAATCGACTTGCAACAAGGACTTCTCGTGCGTGAACGGGTTCTGCCCGAGCTTCGTATCCGTCGAAGGCGGTCAGTTGCGCAAGCCGAAGGCGGCGTCAGGCATTGTCGGTGACGCAATGCCGCCGGTGCCGGAACCCGAACTACCGTCGATCGCGCGCCCTTATGGGGTGCTGGTGACGGGCGTCGGCGGAACGGGCGTCGTAACGATCGGCGCATTGCTCGGGATGGCCGCGCATCTGGAAAACAAGGGCGTCACGGTACTCGACGTCACCGGCCTCGCGCAAAAGGGCGGCGCCGTGATGAGCCACGTGCAGATCGCTAACCATCCGGCGGACATCCACGCGACCCGTATCGCAATGGGCGAAGCCAGTCTCGTGATCGGGTGCGATGCGATCGTCACCGCCAGCGACGAATGCGTCTCGCGGATGCAGGCCGGCCGTACCCGTGTCGTGCTCAATAGCGCGCACACGCCGACCGCCGAGCTCATCAAGAATCCGAACTGGCGCTTCCCGGGCAGCAGCACTGAAGCGGACGTACGGGCCGGTGCGGGCGACGACGGTGTCGATATGGTCGATGCGAATCACTTCGCCGTTGCGTTGCTCGGCGACGCGATCTACACGAATCCGTTCGTGCTCGGCTACGCATGGCAAAAGGGCTGGGTGCCGCTGACCTATCAGTCGCTGATGCGCGCGATCGAGCTGAACAACGTGCAGATCGAGAAGAACCGTGCGGCATTCGAATGGGGCCGCCGGGCTGCGCATGATGTGGCGGCGGTGCGCAAGCTCGCTCAGTCGCAAGGACGCGGTGCCGCAGCGGAAATGGCGAGCAGCAAGATCATCTCGCTGCACACGCCGAAGGCGCTCGACACGATGATAGATAAGCGCGCCGACTATCTTGCAGCATGGCAAAACGCCGCGTACGCCGATCGCTATCGCGCGCTGGTGTCGCAAGTGCGTGTGGCGGAATCGGCGCTCGACTCGATCGACGGCCAGTTGCCGTTGACCGACGCGGTCGCGAAGAACCTGCACAAGCTGATGGCTTACAAGGACGAGTACGAAGTCGCACGGCTTTACAGCGACCCCGCGTTCATCGAAAAACTGAAGGCGAATTTCGAGGGCGACTGGAAGTTGCACATTCACCTCGCGCCGCCGACGTTCTCGAAGAAAGACGCACAAGGTCATCTCGTGAAGAAGAAGTACGGACCTTGGGTGTTCAGCGCCATGCACGTGCTCGCAAAACTCAAGTTCCTGCGCGGGACCGCGCTCGACGTGTTCGGCAAGACTGAGGAGCGTCGCACGGAGCGTGCGCTGATCGTGGAATATGAAGCACTGGTGCGTGAACTGATCGGCGGCCTGACCGCGCAGAAACGTGAACTGGCGGTCGAACTGGCGAATCTGCCGGACGGCATCCGCGGCTACGGGCACGTGAAGGAAAATAACCTGAAGGGCGTGCGTGTCAAGTGGAACGACTTGCTGACGCGTTGGCGCTCGACGGAAGCGGGAAAGGCCCAGCACGCGGCATGATCTTGCCGGCATGACCGGCTGACGCCGGCCTGCAATGGAAAAGGCGGCTGTCCTCACGGACAGTCGCCTTTTTTGCCCGTTTCGACACGTGATGCGTGTGTACAAGAACAAGCGGTACAGCTCCTTCCAACAACACAACAACAACCAACCAAAAACAAACAACTACCAAACGGCAACTACGAACTTCTACTGCAATTTCAACTACCGCTACTTCAAGTACTACTGTTACTTCTACCGCGAACTTCCACTTCGATTGCAAACTTCAAACTCAACTACCAACTTCACAACACACATTTACTGCAAGTACTGCGACCCATTGATACTGCTTGTCTTCACCATCAGAACTTCAACTTCAACTTCAACTTCAACTTCAACTTCAACTTCAACTTCAACTTCAACTTCAACTTCAACTGCTACTGCAACAACACCACCATCCAACACCAGAAGAAGCGCAACGCCAGACTCAATGCACGGATTGACCAGCCGACTGTTCCGTTGCTATCGCGTTGTGCCGCGCTTCAGAAGTAACTTTACAAAAGTGTCACAGCGATTCGAATAGGAGCATTCTTAAAGCTCACGTAGTCGCCTAAGAATTCTTCAGACCAACAACCACCAGAATAAGAACGAGCACATAAAAAAACGCCACGGAAGCAACTTCCGTGGCGTTCTCCTAGCTGTCCAGCGAACGCTGCAATGCAGCGCCACCGCTTCAAGCCTCAACCTATTCGCATTACTGCGCGCTCACCCGCTTGCGTGCGTTCGCCGAAGCCACCGCCGTCATGTTGATGATCCGGCGCACCGTCGCAGCCGGCGTCAGAATGTGCACCGGCTTTTCCGCGCCCAGCAGGAACGGCCCCACCGTCACGCCTTCGCCGCCGATCATCTTCAGCAGGTTGTACGTGATGTTCGCCGCTTCCACGTTCGGCATGATCAGCAAATTCGCTTCGCCGGTCAGCGTCGTGCCCGGGAACGCGGCCTTGCGAACGGCTTCCGACAATGCTGCGTCACCATGCATCTCACCGTCGATCTCAAGCGAAGGCGCACGTTCGACGATCAGCTTGCGGGCTGCCGCCATACGTTGCGACGACGAAGACGGCGCGCTGCCGAAGTTCGAGTTCGAGAGCAGCGCGACCTTCGGCGTGATACCGAACTTCTCGATTTCAGTGGCAGCCAGCATCGTCATGTCGGCGAGTTGCTCGGCGGTCGGCGTTTCGTTCACGTATGTATCGCAGATGAACAGGTTACGGCCCGGCAGCATCAGCAGATTCATTGCAGCAAAGTTCTGCACGTTATCCGCTTTGCCCAGCACCTGTTCGATGAACTTCAGGTGCGTGTGATATTGGCCGATCATGCCGCAAATCATGCCGTCCGCTTCGCCGAGACTCACGAGGATCGCGCCGATCAGCGTGTTGAACTTGCGCATTGCGGCCTTCGCGACGTCCGGCGTCACGCCTTCGCGCGCGCCGAGTTCGTGGTATGCCTGCCAGCACTGTTGATAGCGCGGATCGTCTTCCGGATCGACGACTTCGAAGTCTTCACCGCACTTCAGCTTCGAGCCCATCTTCTTCAGACGCATCTCGATCACCGACGGACGGCCGACCAGAATCGGCTTGGCGATTTTTTCCAGCAGCACGAATTGCGCGGCGCGCAGCACGCGCTCGTCTTCACCTTCGGCGAACACAATGCGCGCCACCTCTGACTTCGCCGCGGCGAACACGGGACGCATCACCATGCCGGTACGGTACACCGTTGCGCCGAGTTCTTCGCGGTACGCGTCCATGTCCTTGATCGGACGGGTCGCGACGCCCGAATCCATCGCGGCTTGCGCGACAGCCGGCGCGATCTTGATAATCAGGCGCGGATCGAACGGCTTCGGGATCAGATAATCCGGGCCGAATTCGAGTGAGTGGCCCTCGTACGCCTTGGCGACTTCATCGCCCTGGTCGGTTTCTTCCGCCAGTTCCGCAATCGCCCGCACGCACGCGAGCTTCATTTCTTCCGTGATCGTGGTGGCGCCGACATCCAGCGCACCGCGGAAGATGAACGGAAAACACAGCACGTTATTGACCTGGTTCGGGTAGTCCGAACGGCCCGTCGCGACGATGCAATCCGGGCGCACCTTCTTGGCGTCTTCCGGACGAATTTCCGGTTCCGGGTTTGCCAGCGCCAGAATCAGCGGCCGCGTACCCATTTCGACCACCATTTCCGGCTTGAGCACACCTGCGCTCGAGCAGCCGAGGAACACGTCGGCGCCGCGAATCGCGTCTGCCAGGGTACGTGCTTCGGTGTTCGCCGCGTAACGTTCCTTCGACGGATCCAGATTGCCGCGACCTTCGTAGATCACGCCCTTCGAGTCCGCGACCAGCACGTTTTTCTTCGACAGGCCCAGGTTCACCAGCAGATCCAGACACGCGATGGCCGCAGCGCCCGCGCCCGAACACACCAGCTTCACTTCGTCGAGCTTCTTGCCGACCACTTTCAGGCCGTTCAGGATCGCCGCCGAAGCGATGATCGCGGTACCGTGCTGATCGTCGTGGAAGACGGGAATCTTCATGCGCTCGCGCAGCTTCTTCTCGATGTAGAAGCACTCAGGCGCCTTGATGTCTTCAAGGTTGATGCCGCCCAAGGTCGGCTCAAGCATCGCGATCGCTTCAACCAGCTTGTCCGGGTCGGACTCGGCGAGCTCGATGTCGAACACGTCGATGCCGGCGAACTTCTTGAACAGACAACCCTTGCCTTCCATCACCGGCTTCGCGGCGAGCGGGCCGATATTGCCGAGACCAAGCACGGCCGTACCATTCGTGATCACACCGACGAGGTTGCCACGCGAGGTGTACTTCTGCGCGTCGAGCGGGTCTTCGTAGATCGCCGTGCAGGCCGCGGCGACGCCCGGCGAGTAGGCGAGCGACAGATCGAGCTGGTTCGAGAGCGGCTTGGTGGGCGTGACCGAAATCTTGCCGGGTTTCGGAAACTGGTGGTATGCGAGAGCGCTTTGCTTAAGTTGTTCGTCCATTTTTTAGCCTGCGAGACGTAAGTAATTGGGCCGGACACACTGCACCGTTGGCGTCGCTTGCGTCTATCGAATGGATAATCGACTGCGGCGGTTTTCGCTTGCACCGGTTAGGCGCGGCGTCGAACCTCGGCGGAGGGCAAGACGGTGCGGAGTGCTACGCGGGTCGGTTAGTGTACACCCCCAATGCGTCGGTGCACTGAGTGGTTAACACGGCTCGCCACCGGCGAAACACTGGCTGGCAATGCTGCAGCGCCGCATCCGGCAGTCATTTTGCTGACGGCCGTGCGTGCGTCACACGCGTGTCATTCGAGCGCGGCGCCGCGGCGTTCGGGGATCAGAAAGAGCGTCGCGAAGACGTCGAGCAGATAGATCGATGCGAGCAAAGCGAGCGCGGCGCCGAACGAATAGCGTGCGGCCAATGCACCCACGGCCACCGGCCCAAAACCGCCGACCGCCCGGCCGACATTGAACAGCACGTTCTGCGCAGTGGCGCGTGCATCGGTCGGATAGAGCTCGGAGATCAGCGCGCCGTAGCCGCCGATCATCCCGTTGACAAACACGCCCATGGCCGCGCCGCCAATCAGAAGCGACATCGGCGTTGTCAGATGGGCGTAGACAAATACCATCACCACCGCGCCCACCTGGTAGAACAGGAACGTCGGCTTGCGGCCGAAACGGTCGGCGGCCATGCCGAACAGCCAGATGCCAGCCGCCATGCCGAGAACCGTGACGGCTGTCCACACACCGGATTTCGTCAGCGAATAGCCGAATGTCTTCGACAAATAGCTCGGAAGCCAGATCATCAGACCGTAATAGCCGAAGTTCTGTACTGAACAAAGAATCGCGACGCCGATGCTGGCGCGCGTGGTGCGTCCGTCGGCCACCAGCAATTTGAGCGGCAGCTTGCGCATGCCACGAGCGACGCGCTCAGTGAATAGCGCCGGCTCCTCAACGCGGCGCCGCACGAAAAACGACACCACGGCAGGGAGCAATCCAATCGCGAACATGCCGCGCCAGCCGATCACCGGCAGCAGCAGCGGCGTCAGCAACGCGGCCGCTAACACGCCGAGTTGCCATCCCAGTCCGACGTAGGACGACACGCGCGCCCGCTGCGACGCCGGCCAGGCTTCCGCCACCAGCGTCATACCGATACCGAATTCGCCGCCGAGACCAATGCCTGCAATGGTCCGATAGGCGAGGAGGTCCGGATAACCCTGCGCCAGCGCACACAGCCCAGTAAAGACGGCGAAGATCAGAATCGTCCACGTCAGCATCCGGACACGGCCGAAATAGTCGCTCAGCACGCCGAAAATCAGACCGCCCGCCACCGCGCCGATCAGCGTCCACGTGACGAGCGAGCCTGACTGCGCGGAGCTCAGATGCAGGTCCGCGGCAATTGCCGGCAACATGAAGCCGAGGATCAACAGATCGAAGCCGTCCATCGCGTACCCGAGCACTGAGGCGAGCAGCGCCCGGCCGGCATAGCCGCTTTTGGCGGGGCGGCCCTCGGCAGGTTCGCGAGTCTCGGTGGCAGAAGAAGCGGCAGTCATTGAAAGCATTCCGTAGGACAGGGAGGCGACCCACCTACAAGGCCGCCCAGGAAAGTCGCGTGAGTGTAAAGGCGCCCAAAGCCACTCACAAGCAAACCAAAAAGCAGCCCGGAAGGCAGCAACAAGGCGCCCCGGACGAGAACCGTGCAAGTCCCGTCCAGTGCGGCCGTTATGGCCGTCATTCGCGGCAGGCACGCACGACGGCCACCTCGCGATGGCCCATTTCGGGTAAAATGTCGGGCTACGCGCGCAGCAAAAACCGGCCTGCACTCCACTGACCGGTTGCGTATTTGCCTATCAAGGCGCCGCCCATCATGGCGCGGCATACCCCGATTGCTGCGCCACCGGGCCCCGCGCCCGCTTCTCCTCGCTCACACCCAAGGATCCGCCCATGACAGGCTTCGATCGCCAGACGATCTCCGACACCACCGCCAAGATGCTGCTGGAAGTGCAAGCAGTGCACTTCAACGCGGAGAAACCGTACATTTTCACGTCCGGCTGGGCGAGCCCGGTTTATATCGACTGCCGCAAGCTGATCTCGTATCCGCGCGTGCGCCGTGGCCTGATGGAAATGGCCGAAGCCACCATTCTGCGCGACGTCGGCTATGAACAGATCGACGCGGTGGCCGGTGGCGAGACCGCCGGCATCCCGTTCGCGGCATGGCTCTCCGACCGCCTGATGGTGCCGATGCAATACGTGCGCAAGAAGCCGAAGGGTTTCGGCCGTAACGCGCAGATCGAAGGTCTGCTGACCGAAGGGCAACGCGTCCTGCTGGTCGAAGATCTGACCACGGACAGCCGCAGCAAGATCAACTTCATCAACGCGCTGCGCACCGCCGGCGCGACGGTGAACCACTGCTTCGTGCTGTTCCACTACAACATCTTCAAGGAAAGCGTGTCGGTGCTGAAAGACATCGACGTCGATCTGCACGCGCTTGCCACGTGGTGGGACGTGTTGCGCGTCGCCAAGGCGAACAACTACTTCGACACCAAGACGCTCGACGAAGTGGAAAAATTCCTGCACGCACCGGCCGAATGGTCCGCGGCACACGGCGGCGCCAACGCGGCGCAGTAATAAGCACGGTTGGAATAAAAAAGGCCGCCTGTCGATGAGACAGGCGGCCTTTTTTCATTGCGCTCGCCAAGCCGGACGAAAGGACGACCGTAGTTAGGATGCGCTACCGGTACCGTCGACCGAATGCGATGACAGATTCAGCAAGCCGTTGCTCTGCGCGTACTGGAACAACTCGGAATCGCGATCGATACCGAGCTTGCGCATCGCCGTATTCTTCTGCGTGCTGATCGTCTTGATGCTGCGATTGAGTTGCTCCGCGATCTCCTTGATCGTCATGCCTGACACAAACAGGCGCACAACCTCGAGTTCACGCCGGGACAGCATCACCTCTTCGTTCTTGCCACCGGCATTCATGCGCAGCGTATCGAGCGACGCCTTGACCGATGGGCTCATGTATTCCAGATTACGACTGACGTGCTGCACCGCGAGCCCGATGTGGCTCAGATCGTCCGATTTGTTGACGACCGAGGTTACGCCGAGTTCGCTCAGCCGCTTCAGCAACGCTGCGTTTTCCAGCATCGTCAGCACGACGATGGGAAGGTCAGGAAAATTGCGACGCAGATAGCCGATCAGCGGCAACCCGTCGCCGTACTGGCCGCCTGGCATCGCCAGATCCGTGACAAGCACATCACACGCCACGGTTTGCAGCACCTTGACCAGCTCGGTTGACTGTCGTGCGCGCGCGACGACCTGCAGACCTGGAAACTTGAGCAAAGCCTGTTCGGCGCCGAACAGAATCACCGGATGGTCGTCAGCGACCACGACCCTGACTGGATCTTGCATTGCCCTCCCCTCGACAGATAAACCACTCTCCAAAACTTCTGACATGCCTTGCTATTCTTCGTACTTGAACTGATCGGGTACGCGGTCTGTATTCGCGTGGACAATTCCTCCGACTATAGCCGATTTCGCGTCCGCCCAACCCGCTCGCGGCAACAATGATCGGTCGCAAAAGCGAATGTTAGACTTGATTCGACCTTGGGGCACAAAATAGGGACAATAATCCTCACGAGGACAACCGCCTCGCGCCCTGACAGGAGAAACGGCACATGCGCTTGCGTTGCCTGGTTGTTTCGCTTGCTTCGCCGTTCCGCCGCATACCTTCCCTCGCCTGCGTGATGCTGGGTCTCGCGCTATTGGCGAGTCACGGCACTCACGCACTCGCCGAGGGCGTGTTCACGCTGACCAGCGCCAGCTTCCATGCAGGCAGTCCCGTGGATGCAGCTCAGGTCTTCAATCAGGACGACTGCAAAGGCGGCAATCGCTCGCCGCAACTGACGTGGCGCGACGCGCCGGCCGGTACGCGCAGTTTCGCAGTCACAATGTTCGATCCAGATGCGCCCGGTCGCGGCTGGTGGCACTGGGCCGTTTCCGGCATTCCCGGCACCGTCGAAAGCTTGCCGGAAAACGCCAGCGCGTCGGGCTTCCTGAAGAAACTTGGCGCGGTCGAAGCCCGCAACGACTTCGATATCGACGGCTACGGTGGTCCCTGCCCGCCGCCCGGCAAACCGCATCGCTACGTCATCACCGTCTATGCGCTGAGCTCCGCGGACCTGCGCCTCGCGCAAGGACGCCCGGCGCTCATGTTCGATCACGAGATCGGCACCGCCACGCTCGGCACCGCGCGGATGGTAGTCAACTACGGACGGTAGCGGCGCCAGTCAAATCCGACTCGACCTGCATAGGCTGCGACCTGAAGCGCGACTAGCACTGCGCCGCGCGCCGGGTCCCGGCGAATTGGCGCGCAGGTTGCACCGCATTGCCGCCGCCGCGGAATTTCTGTCATCCGCACACGCTAGTGTGCAACAGAGCCGCGCAGGCGATGCTTGTCGATGTCGCGTCGCTACTTGCGCGCACTTATGCTGTGCTTACCCTGCCTTTTCATCTTGCCGGAGAGTCCCATGTCGAAGATTGTCATCGTTTATCACAGCGGCTACGGCCACACGAAGAAAGTCGCCGAGGCCGTGCTGGCCGGCACACTCGAAGCCGGCGCGGACGCGAAACTCATGCCGGTCGGGGAGATCGACGACGCGTGCTGGACAGAACTGGCTGCCGCGGACGCTATCGTCTTCGGCGCGCCGACCTACATGGGCGGGCCGTCCGCCGACTTCAAGAAATTCGCCGACGCGAGTTCGAAACCGTGGTTCGGCCAAACATGGAAGGACAAGATCGCGGCCGGCTTCACCAACTCGGCGACCATGAACGGCGACAAGTTCTCGACGATTCAGTACTTCGTCACGCTGGCGATGCAGCACAGCATGATCTGGGTGGGGACCGGCATGATGCCGTCGAACACCAAGGCGGCGACCCGCAACGACCTGAACTACGTGGGCGGCTTTACCGGCCTGCTAGCGCAGTCGCCGGCGGATGCATCGCCCGAAGAAGCGCCGCCCGCGGGCGATCTGGAAACGGCCCGGATGTTCGGCACGCGCGTTGCCGCCGTCACGGAGCGATGGATCGCCGGGGCCCGATAGCGCATCGCCTGAAGGTTCGCATCGGGTATTCGCATCCCTGCCTCGTGTTCGCAGCAGGCGCGGTGCCCGTCAGAGCAGGCGCGGCGCGCCCCCAGGCAAGCGCCGCCAATCTGCCCGGAACCCACGTGCATCGGCTTACATCTGGCGCGTAACCCGTCATGCCGATGTCACTTTCGGCGCGCATCGTCGTTTTTTCACCCCGTTTTGCACGTCCGCCGCTATCAGGTCTTAAAATAGCGTTCCGGCGCGGTGTCGCGCCCCGTTTCCAGCAAGCCAGTGAGATCGAGATGAGCACGAAAGTTTTTGTCGACGGACAGGAAGGCACGACCGGCCTGAAGATTTTCGAATACCTGTCGCAACGCGCCGACGTAGAGATCCTGCGTATCGAAGAAGCGAAGCGCAAGGACCTCGAAGAGCGCCGTCGTCTCATCAACGCATCGGACGTCACGTTCCTGTGTCTGCCAGACGTCGCTTCGCGCGAGTCGGCCTCGCTGGTCGAAAACGATCATACGGTGCTGATCGATGCCAGCACCGCCTTCCGCACGTCGGCCGATTGGGCCTACGGCCTGCCCGAACTGGCCCGCTCGCAACGCGAGCGTCTGCGCACCGCGAAACGCATCGCCGTGCCGGGCTGCCACGCATCGGCCTTCGTGCTCGCCATGCGTCCGCTGGTCGAAGCCGGCGTCGTGGCGCCGGACTTCGCCGCGCATGCTTACTCGATCACCGGTTACAGCGGCGGCGGCAAGAAAATGATTGCCGACTACGAAGCCGGCGGCAACGAGAAGCTCAAGAGCCCGCGCCCGTACGCACTTGCTCTCACGCACAAGCATCTGCCGGAAATGGCGGCGCATACGGGCCTGAAGTCGGCGCCGGTGTTCACGCCGATCGTCGGCGACTTCTACAAAGGTCTCGCGGTCACCACCTTCTTCTCGCCGAACCAGTTGGCCAAGAAGGCTACGCCGCAAGACGTGCAGGCGCTGTTCGCCGAGTACTACGCGGGCGAAGCCTTCGTGCACGTCGCGCCGTTCGATGCGGACGCGAACCTCGACAGCGGCTTCTTCGACGTACAAGCGAACAACGACACCAACCGCGTCGACCTGTTCGTGTTTGGCAACGAAGAGCGCTTCGTGACCGTCGCGCGCCTCGATAACCTGGGCAAGGGTGCCTCGGGTGCCGCGATCCAATGCATGAACCTCGCGATCGGCACCGCCGAAGAATCCGGCTTGAAACGCTGAGCAAGTTCGGGATACAGACAGCATCCACTGTCAATCCGCTGAAAAGCCGGTCTGCAAAGACCGGCTTTTTTGTTTTAAAAAACCTGCCCTCAGAATCCCTCTTTCGCAGTTAATCAGTAGTAGCCCGCATTACTTTAAAAAGAAAAATCGGACTGCTCATCAACTGACGGTAATTCATCCCTCAAATTGAGCCACACAGCATAGTTTTCCGCATAGGGAAACTCCGGATTTTTTCTCGAACGGTCGTTCGAAGATGATAGAGCCATTTTGCTGTAACGCTTACCTGGAAAGGGAGTGCGACGAAGCAACGGTGACGCCGTCGAGGCCAAAATTCCTTTTTTGTTTAAAAGGGCCCTCAAGCCCCACGCAGGGTGCGTCCGACAAAAAATGCACTGTTTGAATCGACCTTTTTAGACGGCTCATTCAATTGACAGGCATTAATCGCGCAGCGAAATTAGTTCGCACAATTACATGAAGGGAGACAGCAGCATGTCGCACGGCATTACTCGGGGCCTGGCGATGGCCATTGCCACGGCCCCATTCCTCATCGCTTGCGGCGGCGGCAAGGCCGACAGCCCCGGCGCGATCAGCGCACCGCAATGCTCGGGTTCGAGCTGCGGCGTGCAAGGTCCGCCGACTTCGAGCGCGAGCGCGACTGCGCTTTGTCCTGCTACCGCCGACATCGTTAAAACGACGTATCTCGGTGGCGCGGGTAGTGGCGAAATCGTGCAGGTGAACATCGACGCGACCGCGATGAAGTACACGCTGAAGTGGCTCGAGTCGCCGATTCCGTTGCGCACGGGTCAGGTCACGCCGACGCGCGCGGGCACGCAGATCACGGGCGCGGTGATTCACCCGCCGACCGGCGCACTGCCAACTGCCGAACAGACACGCTGCGCCTTCATTCTCGGTGCGGGCACAGGTACAGGTGTCGGCGACGGTCAGCCTTATACGACACCCGACTTCGTCAACAACCCGAATCCGCCGACGATCCTCGTCGGCCAGGGTGTGGCGGGCGGCGGGATTCCGGGTGCGACGGTCCAGTTCAGCGGGCTGAGCATTCCGCTTGTCGGCTCGGGTATCGGCGCGGTGCCGAACCGGCACTTCGACTTCTATCCGTTCCTGGGTTTCGCCAGCACGACAACCGATATCACCAAGCTGCCAGGCACTTACAACGGCCTGCTTTATCACCTGGCGCCATCTGGCAACTACGCGACGGTCGCGACCAACACGGTTGAAACGTTCGACGCCAGCGGCACGTGTACGAGCAGCAACGCCGCCAATCCGAACTACTCGCCGAACGCCGGTGGCTGCCTGACAACCGGCAACCCATTGACGCTGAACAGCAATGGGTATTTCGACAGTCAACAGGCACCGCAGATCGTTGCGCAGTTCAAGCTCCCGCTTCTTGGCGCGACCGGAAAGTCGGGCGTCGCTCACATGATTCTCGGTCAGGTCAACGGCGCCACGGTGCCGCTGGTGGTACGCACCGGCTTTGTCGATACGAGCAATCTGCTGACGGCCAAGGTCGACGACGAATCCGGCATCGCGATGCTCGCCGCAGCCACGCCGCTGGCATCGGGCGGCTTCAACGGCGGCTATGTCGGCGCGGATTCGAACTTCAAGTCCACCGCGACGTTAATCCAGGGCGGTGTCGGCACCTTCATCAATCCGTCGACTTCTGCCGCGGAAGACGGCTTCGGGCTGGGCTACGGTCTGCCGAGCCCCGGACTGGTCGGTGTCCAGCAAGCGAATGGCCAGACCGGTTTCGCGATCGCCTCAGGTGGCCTGTACGCGATTGAAATACAAGGCACCGTCAACGGCGGCATCACGCCGACGTCGGCCAATTCGGACACGCCCAATGCCCCCTACTTCGGCATCGGCGCGCAGATCAGCAAATAAGGACCGAAGCACCGGCAGTTCGCAGTACGAGACATAAATAGAGCAAAAGGTGGCTGGACTGGGAGCCGGCCACACACAACGAGAAAATTCTGGAGGCGGTATGAAATGGAGAATCCTTTCGGTGCTCGCTCTTGCAGCACCGTTGCTGGGGGCGTGCGGCGGTGGTGGCGGCAACGGCGATGGACCGGTGACCGAAGTCCGTCTGTGCCCATCGTCGCTCGACTACAACACGGTGTTCACGGGCGGCGGCGGTGACGGCGAACTGGTCAAGCTGCAGATGGACACGACCAAGATGACCTGGCAAATCAGCTACATCGAATCGCCGATCCCGGCGACCAACGGCACCGTCGCGCCGACGCGCGCCGGCCAGAGCGCAAGCGGCACGCTGACCCAGGAAACACTGCTGCCGACCAACAAGCTCAACCAGTGCGCCTTCCGCCTGAACGGCGCGAGCCTCGACCCGAATCGCCCGGCGCGGATTTTCGTCGGCGAAGGCGTGGCGGGCGGCACGATCCCGGGGGCGGAAATCTCCTTCGCCGGGATTCTCGGCGTGGGCGCGGTGCCCGACACCACGTTCCCGTACTACCCGTTCATCGGTTTCTCGTCGATTGAAACGAACCTCGCGAACGTGGTCGGCACGTACAACCAGCTCGGCTACCACCAGGTTCCGTCGCAGAACTTCGCGCCGGTCGCGGTCGATACGAAGATCACGATCAATGCGGACGGCACGTGGACCGAGTGCGACAACTCGGGTGTCAACGCGGGCAAGTGCCAGCAGCCGGGTACGAACTTCGTACAGTCGTCCGACGGCAGCGGCGCATTCGAAACCGACAAGTTCCTGGGCCAGGCCAAACCGACGCTCGCCACGACGCCCAAGGCGCGCGGCTACATGATCGTCGGCAAGCTGCGCAACCAGGTCGTGCCGATCCTGGTGCGAACCGGCGCGGCGAACTCGTCAGTGACAACACCGGTGAACGGCGAACTCGGCCCGTATGCCGACGACGAGTCGGGCATCTCGATCCTGGCGCCGCAAACCTCGATCGCGGTGAACTCACAAAACGGTGAGTACATCGGCGTGGATAGCCAGTTCGACTATCGCACCACCGCGCTCGAAGGTACGCAGGCCACGCTGCTGGATCCGTTCAATGCATCGCAGGCATCGCTTGCGACGGCGCTGAATCTGGACTTCACGCAGACCGTGCCGGGTGTGGTGACGACGACGCACGTGGGCGCCTCGACCGGCACCACGCCGACCGGAAAGATGATCTTCACGGGTGGCGTGTTCGGCTACCTCGATCTGACCAACGCGGCCTCGCCGTACTTCACGATTGGCGCCTTCGTCCAGTAATGGACGCTGCACGCGCCGACACGCAACACGGCGTTCGCGTCCCGGTTGCCGCGCACAGCAATAGCGCGGCGCGGCAACCGGCGTTCACCGAATATCCAGCGCACCGGCCGGGCAGCGGACCCGCCGTCGCTCGTCGCGCGCGATGAACGCAACGCGCGCCTCAGGAGGGAGGAACAACATGAAAAAAATCTATTTCGCGCTACTGGCCATCTGCCTGTCAGCCAGTGCGCACGCACAACACGCCGGCGACAACGTCGCCGTGCTCGGCTGGTTCCACGTCATGCCGCAGGATTCGAGCACGCCGCTGACCACCAACGTCGCTCCGACCCCGATCAATACACCGCTGCGTCTGCCGAGTTCGTTCACGTCCAGCGGCACAGGGTTGTCGACCAATACGGCCAATACCGTCGGACTCGTATTCAGCCACTACCTCACCGATCACATCGCTGTGTCGACGGTGGCGGGCGTACCGCCGGTCTTCAAGATCTACGGGCACGGCACCATCAAGCCGCCGGGACCGGCAGGCGCGCTCGGTCAGCAGGATCTGGGCGATCCGCAGGCCAATCCGATCGTGAAGAGCGTGCGCCAGTGGAGCCCGGCGTTGCTGTTCCAGTACTACTTCAATGCGCCGACTGCAAAGTTCAGGCCGTTTGTGGGCATCGGCGTGTCGTACAACTGGTTCTCCGACGTTCAGCTGAGCCAGAACTTCGTGACCTCGACGCAGAACAATCTCGGCGCAGTGCTGGCGGCGGGGGCGGGCAAGCCGGGGCAGACGCAGGTGTCGGCGAAGGCGTCATCGTCCTGGCAGCCGGTGTTCAATGCGGGTCTCGCCTATAACATCACCGATCACTGGGGCCTTGTGGCATCGGTCACGTACATCCCGTTGAAAACCACCTCGTCGGTCATCATCAAGGCGGCGGACGGCACCGAACTGAGCGTCTCGAAGGCGGAGCTGAAAGCCGACCCGATCATTTCTTTCCTGGCCGTCTCATACAAGTTCTGAGTTCGGCGCAAACGCGACAAAGCCGGCGGCCCCGCGGAGAGGGCCAGCCGGCTTTGTCTTTTCTGGAGGAAGCTGGAAATTCAGGGCAAAAAAAAGCCCGCCTAAGTGGGCGGGCTGAATCCATATCAGAGGAGACATGGAGGAGACAAGACGAACTATAGCAAATGATTTGGTGCGTCGCAACATGCAAATTAGGGTTGACCCTCGGCGTTGTATAAGCACAACAATCCTTGCGACGTTCTGCGGGGGCGTCGACTGCCACGCGCGAGCCAGCCGTTCGCCTAGTGGCGCACCAGCGCCATCATCGCGCCAAAGCCGACGAACACACCGCCGGTCAGACGATTGAACATCCTCGCGACGCTGCGGCTCTTCAATCTGGCGCCAATCCGCGTGCCGAAACCGGCATACACCAGGTACCAGCTCACCTCGATAACCGCGAACGTGGCAACAAGCACGCCAAACTGCGGCAGCTTGGGCTGCGCCGCGTCGATGAATTGCGGCAATAGCGCCGCGGCGAACAGAATGGCTTTCGGGTTGCTGCCCGCCACCAGGAAACCATTGCGAAACAGCGCGAAGCGCGAGCGTGCGGGCCTGGCCGACAGTTCGTCGACCGCACCAGCAGCACCTTCGTCAGCTGGCGCTCGCCAGGATTTGATGCCCAGATAGACGAGATACGCGGCGCCGATCATCCGCAGCGCGTTGAACATTGCCGGCCACGCCTCGAGAAACACGCCGAGGCCCGCCGCCGACACCGCCAGCATCAGCACCAGCGCCGACAGGCAGCCGGCCATGGTTGCGCTGGAACGGCGCAGGCCGTGCTGGGCGCCGTGCGTCATCACCAGCAGCATGTTCGGACCGGGAATCGCGGAAATAACGAAAACAGTGGCGGCGAACAGCCACCAGGTATGCAGACTCATTGGGATCGGCGCAGAAGAGATTCGGGTGGCTATTATGCCCGCGCGCACCTTGAAGCGCGCGCCCGCTAGCCCCCGCTCCCGCTCCCGCTCAGCGCCCTGCCCGCCGCGCCGCCACCTGCCCCAGCACCGCGAAGTCTTTCTCGCCGTCGCCATGCGCCACGGCTTCGATCAGGCTGTCGCGCACCACGCTCGCGATCGGCAACGGCGTGGTGACCGCGTCGGCGGCTGCCAGCGCAAGACGCAGGTCCTTCAATCCGAGGCGCGCCTTGAACAGCGCCGGTTCGTAGCGCTGCTCCGCGATCATCTTGCCGTAGCCCGAATAGACCGGTCCCGGGAACATGCCGCTCGTGATGACGTCGAGGAAATCCTGCATCGCGAGGCCGTGGCCTGTCACGAGCGTGGCGGCCTCGCCGAGCGTCTCGACGGCCGCGCCCAACATGAAGTTGGCCGCGAGTTTCATCACGTTCGCCTGCTGCGGCAACGAGCCGATGCGCCAGGTTTTCTGGCCGATGACGTCGAAAATCGGCTGCACGCGGTCGATCGATTCGGCCGGGCCGCCCGCCACGATCGTCAGCTTGCCGGCCGCCGCGACGTCCGGCCGCCCCAGCACCGGTGCGGCGACGTAATGGACGCCGCGCGAGGCGTGCGCCGTCGCCAGTTCTTCGGCCAGCGCCACCGAGATCGTCGCCATGTTCACGTGAATCAGACCACGCGGGGCGTGTTCCAGCAGCGACGCGGTGATGACTTCGCGCAGCGCGGTATCGTCGGCGAGCATCGAGAGCACAGCGTCGCCAGCAAACGCTTCAGCCGGCGTCGCGACGATCTGTGCGCCTGCTTCGGCGAGTGGCTGTGCGCGTTCCGGCGAGCGGTTCCACACGCGCACCCGGTGCCCGGCTTTCAAAATGTTTGCAACCATCGCGGCGCCCATCTCGCCGAGACCGATAAAACCGATGTCCATCTGTCGCTCCGTCTTCTAAAGAACTGGCAGTAAAGCACACCCATGCGACACGTGCAGGACAGCGCGCAATTAAACTCGGTGCGATACTGATGCGATGGTCACCGCGACATTCCGCTTCTACGAGGAGCTGAACGACTTTCTCGCCCGGCCCCTGCGCCGGCGCTCGTTCAGTTACGCCTGCGCGCGCGGCGCCACCGCCAAACATATGATCGAAGTGCTCGGCGTGCCGCATACCGAAGTCGAACTGATTCTGGTGAACGGTGAGTCGGTCGGTTTCAATCATCCGCTGTCCGACGGCGATCGCATCGCCGTTTATCCCAAGTTTGAAGCACTCGACATCCAGCCGCTCTTGCGCGTGCGCGAACATCCGCTGCGCGTGGTGCGTTTCATTGCCGATGCGCACCTGGGCGGTCTCGCCCCGCTGCTGCGGCTAGCCGGCTTCGACACGCTCTACGACAACCACTTTCCCGACGCCGATATCGAAGCGCTCGCGGCCGCTCAACAGCGCATCGTATTGACGCGCGACCGGGAGCTATTGAAACGCCGCGCCATCACACATGGCTGCTACGTGCGCACGCTGCGGCCACATGAGCAATTGCGTGAAGTGTTTGAACGGCTGGATCTGGCAGGCAGCGCTCAACCGTTCCGTTTGTGCCTGATGTGCAATGCGCCGCTGCGGCGTATTGCCAAAGATGAAGTCGGCGACCGGGCGCCCGATGGCGTGCTGGAACGGCATAACCAGTTCGTCACCTGCGACGTGTGCCAGCGCGTATTCTGGGAAGGCACGCACTGGAAGCGAATGCGTGCGCTGATGGACAGCGTGGCCGGCGCGCCGGAGCGGCCCGCCTGAGCACCGCTCGACGGTTCAGACCCCACGTAGCTGGGCCTCGCGCCGACGCCGCTCGCTTGGCGCCCGGCGCGATGCGTACAATGCGGGATTACTTATCTGGCAGAGGCCTTCCGTATGGCGATGAAAAAGACCGACCTTGAAAAGAACAAGGCACTCAAGCTGAACAACGCAATGAAACTCTCGACCGCCGACCGCTTCGGCAAAGCCGCTGCCGCCGATCCGAAGCTCGATCGCCGCGAACAGCGCAAGCTCGACCAGGCGCAAGGCCTCGTCGCGTTCGCCTGCAAGCTGAATGGCGAACTGGTCGCGGAACTGAAAGAACGGGCCGCCACGCATCCGGAAGGCATGACCGGATTGTTGAACGAGGTCGTCAAACGCGGCCTCGCAGGCTAAAACGCTGCGAAAGGGCGCGAAAGAGCGCGAAAAACCGCCGCCCCAGTGCAAAAAGGCCAGAGCTTCTGCTCTGGCCTTTTTGCTGGCGACGTTTAACCGGTACTGCGCTGCACTCGCCGACTAGCGGCGCGCGGAAGAGAACCGGCAGGGTTCGCCCGGCAAAACCAAGCGTGAGCTTAGTTTGCCGTGCCCTTGTCGTTCGTGCCGGCTGCCGAAGCTGCTGCCGAAACCGGAGCGCGCTTACCGTGCGTCTTCAGCTTCTTGGTGTGGTGCTTCATCGGTGCGCTAGCTGCAGCGGCCGGCGCTGCTGCGTCCGATGCCTGTGCGAAAGCTTGAACGGAGACCAGCGCGATCGATGCGGCTGCGAGCGAGACGATAAATTTTTTCATGTGTTGTTCCCCAAACCTGGACGACTGAGTCAATGTGAATGAAGTAGCTGCACGGTGAAGCAGACAGGGCTTGAGGCGCCTTACCGCTCCCCGCGGGAGAGTATTACGCAGTGTAGGCGGTTTGTCATGCCCAAAACTCGATGTGTATTTTCCGGGAGACAGCTGGCTTTCGTCATGCTTTCACCCGTTAAACAGGCCATATTCGGGAGATTACCTAGTCCTGCTTTTAGATCAGGTTTCGCAGCAAACTGGCGGTTTCCTGAAGGGTCGGCAGCACCCGGTGCAGCGCAGCATTCGCCGACTCCTGACCGATCGGCATGCTCACGCTGATCGCCGCCACGACCGACCCATGCCGGTCACGCAACGGCACTGCCACACCGCGCATGCCCAATTCCAGCTGCTGATCGGTGACGACATAACCGTCGCGGCGGATTTCGCCCAGCACTTCGCGCAAGCGCTCGATGGTCGAATACGTATAGGGCGTGAATACCTTGATCGGATAGGACGCCAGCCACTGGTCGATGCTTTCCGGCCCCTGGAAGGCCAGCAGGATCAAACCCGCCGACGACAACGGCGCGCTCGCCCGCGAGCCCAGCACGAAACCAACCGCCATCGCCCGGTTCACGCCGTTGCGGGCGACATAGACCACGTCGTGTTCGTCGAGAATCGCAACCAGCGCGGTTTCCTGCAAGGTCGCGGTGATGCGCTGAAGAAACGGCTGCACGGTGCGCGGTAAGCGCGCTGAATCCAGGTACGACTGACCGAGCCGCAATACGCGCGGCGCGAGCCAGAACAGCTTGCCGTCGGTATCCACATAGCCGAGTTCACGTAGCGTCAGCAGATAGCGGCGCGCCGCCGTGCGCGAGAGCCCGGCGCGGGCAGCCACCATGGTCGGTGTCATGCGCGCGTGCTCTTCGTCGAATGCTTCGATGATCGCGAGCGCCTTTGCGGCGCCCGCGATCCAGTCTTTCTCGTCCATTGCGTCTGCCTGAAAGTCAGTCGGCCCGGTGGATCGGTGACGTCTCGAGTCGTCTGGCCGTTGCGCGATTATCGCGCGAGTCGCTCGCCGTGCAACCGGCTGAAGGCTTATTTGAAGTCCCAGCGCATCTGTTCGGCAATCCCCACACCTCGCGAGGTCCGCACGCATTCGCTCACGTAGTCCGTGAAAGGCAGCGGCTCGAAACCGATTTCGTCACGCAGACGGCGGTTGTCGAACGTGTAGTCCAGCTCCGCGAAACCGGCGTACAAACGCAGCGCATGTTCGATCAGACGGCCGCTGCCGCAACGTTCGCGGCCCACCACCTCGCGTGCGATCCTGCCGAAGTCGCGCGCGCGGCACATCGAATAGCGGCGGCCCGAGGTGCCGGTGGCTTCATCCATTGCGCGGATGATCTGACCGATAGTCGGCGCGTCTGAACCCGCCGACACGTGATACGTATCGAAAGCCAGCGACGGCTTCACCGCCAGGAGTGCGAGCGCACGCGCGCAGTCGTCGGCGGATACAACGTCGACGCGGTTCATCGCCCGTGCCGTGAAGCGCCGCGCGCCATGCACCACGCGAAACACCCAGAAGACGCTCGCCGATGGCAACGTGCCGAGTACCGTATGGCCGACCACGATCGATGGCCGCACCACCGCCAGCGGCAAGCGCGGATACGTGCTGCGCAGCAATCGCTCGACTTCGCGTTTGCTGCGCGTGTACTGCACAAGGTGACGCGTTTCGCCATAGCCGAACGGCGCTTCCTGCACATTCGCGCCGCATTGAGTGCCGCACGCCATGGCCGTGCTCACGTGCAGAAAGCGCCGCAGCGCTTTGCTGCCGTCAAAGTGCGACGCGAAACGCAAGGTGTCGTGCACATTCGTGTCGAGTACTTGCGGATGCGTGGAAAACGACGCAAGCGCCGCGCAATTGATCACATGCGATGCCTTGGCGAGCCGCGCCAGATCGATTTCCGAGAACGCGCTACCGAGCTCGCCGACCATCACGTTGGCCTCGGTGATTCGCTGGGCGCGAGCATGCGGCAGCCCGCAGCGCACCGCCGCCGCGCGCAGCCGCGCGAGCGCATCGGCCACGCTGGCCCCGCGCACGAGACACACTATGCGTTCCACGAGGCCAACGTTGATCAGCGTCACCAGCAGATTGCCGCCGATAAATCCGGTCGCGCCGGTCAGCAGCAGACTGTCGACGCCCATTGCCTGCGCACGCGCCGACGATACCAGGCTCTCCTGCCAGGCGTTGGACAGAGGGGTTTGCCATGCAAACATCGCGAGCTCCTTGCAGGGACGTCAGATCGTCGAAACATTGATCCGGACAACCGGACAATCGGACAATCGGTCGACAGGCGGATCAACAAGCACATCGACGCACGCATCAATAGCGATACGTCAGCGCCGTGATCGCGAAGTAGTTGTTCTTCGACTGCACGATCGGGCTGTTCGCCGAGGCGCCGAGCAATCGCGTCACACCACCTTCCGTATGCACGGACCAGCGCGGCGAAAACATGTACGTCCAGGCGGCCGACACCTTCGCGCTGTCGAACCCGCCTTTCACCGCATACGGCTGGAAGCGGCTCGCGGCCGCTTGCGCATCGGTGACACCGAAGAAGGTCTGGGTATAGCTGCCGCTGCCGGCATGCACGCTGCCCGTGACGCTGATGTCGTTGTCGACGGATTGCAGTACCGGCACGGTCAGATCGACATGCCCGCTCGTGCCGCGGCTCGTGTTCGTAACCGGCTGGTCCAGCGTGATGCTGATGGTCGACGGACCGAACAGATGCGCACCGACCTGCACGGACAGCATCACCGAACCAGGAATCCGGCCCATGCCCTTGAGGTAGTCGGAACCGGGCAAATCGGCACGATTGCGATCGGTGCGGCCGAAGTCATAGCTGAGCGCCGCCGATGCGAACAGGCCGTTGGCGAAGGTGTGCTTGTAACCCAGACCGTTCGTCGGACTCAGAAAGATGCCGTTGCTGAACTCGGCGGCGATCAACGGGGCGACAAACGGACGGTAATCGCGGCTGCCCTGATACCGCGGCGCCACGCCCCCGGCCAGCGAAAACATATAGAAATTCTCGGCGTAGGCCGTCGACGAGCAGGTCAGGCCAAACAACGGAATACACAGACAAGCGAGGCGTTTGAGCACGATCAGGACTTTTTATTTGAGACGGAAGCCGCAGTCTAGGGACGCCGCCTCGCCACGTCTGTCCTGAAGTTAGGGGAATATGTGCGCAATTGTGTTCAAGTGTTCGCGAATGTTCGCGACATATCCGACACACGTGCGCGCGGATAGAATCTGCACCTGATTGTGGAGACTGATCTGAAGGAGCCTCCCTCGAAACCAGCATGCGGCTGATCGAGCACAACCAAATTCGAAGAACTGCCTTTGAAACCTGACACACACCAACACCTGCGCGCCAATCTGCTGATGCTCATCGCGGCCATGATCTGGGGCTCCGCGTTCGTCGCGCAACGCTTGAGCCTCGATGCGATCGGACCGTTTCTGTTTACCGGATTGCGTTTCCTGCTCGGCGCGCTGGTCGTGCTAACCATGATCGTCTGTGTGCGGCGCTCCGCACTCGCGGAATTGTCGAAACGCGAGCCCGGCGGCGCACGCGAACTGCTCGGCGCCGGTGTGTTGCTCGGCGTGGTGCTGGCCGCGTCGATTTCGTTGCAGCAGATCGGCCTGCAATACACGAAGGTGGCCAACGCCGGCTTCATCAGTTCGTTGTATGTGGTACTCGTGCCGATGCTCGGCGTGCTGTTTCGTCATCGAACGGGATTCGGCACGTGGCTCGGTGCGACGCTCGCAGCGCTCGGCATGTACTTTCTGAGCGTCAACGAGCACTTCTCGATCCTGTATGGCGACTGGTATCAGCTCGCCGGCGCGTTGGTGATTTCCGTGCAGATGATGCTGGTCGGCCGCTTCGCGCTGCGGCACGACACGCTCATGCTGGCGCTCGTGCAGTTCGTGACTTGTGGGCTCGCATGTCTGGCTGTCGGTCTCGCGATCGAACCGATCAGTCTTGCAGTGATCGAGCGTGCCGCACCGACGATTCTTTACGGCGGTGCGCTGTCGGTGGGCATCGCTTATACGATCCAGGTGGTGGCGCAAAAGTACGCGGCGCCCTCGCATGCCGCGGTGATCTTCAGTATGGAAGGCGTTTTCGCCGCGCTCGCCGGGTGGCTCGTGCTCGGCGAAACACTGTCGGCGCGCGCGCTGTTCGGATGCGCGCTCATGCTCGCCGGTTTGATTGTGTGCCAGGTGATGCCCGCCCCGCGACGCAGGAGCGAACGTGATCGCTTGCCCCACGAAGCGTGAGGGCTTAGCCAGCCGCGCGCACACCCACCGCCGTTAAGCAGCCTGCGGTTGCGCGAACGACTTGGGTGTATCTGCAGTGGGTGGAAACACACACCAGCAGCCATCGTCGTGACGAAAGAAAAAGAGACCGCGCGATCCGGCTTCGAGAGAAGTCTCCACCCGCACATAACGCCTGCCGCCCAGACGGGTGCGGCTGAATTCGGTAACGTGAACCGGAACGGCAGGCCCCGGCGCCAGCCATTTCTCGACCAGAAAACGCAGGGATTGTTCGCTGGCGGCTCTCATGATCCGCTCCGGGCCGGCTTGTCGTGACCCGCATCGCGTGCGGCTTCGGTGCTTTCGTCGCTATCGGGGCCATCGTCATCATGCTCGGAGGAAGCAAGGGATATGGCCCGGTTTGTGGCCGCCGCCCGCAGCGTCGTGCAGTGGCTGGCATGTCTGATATCCGAGAGAAGACGGACTAGCTGTCGTGCTGTTCTGCGTTTCATTGCACACCCCCGCACTGCACCAATAACTTCATAAAACACTTTAACTCTATGCTTGGATCGGGCGTTGCAGAAATGGTTTTGACTAAATAGCAACAGTTGCGCTTGCAAAAACTTCGACGCAATTTTTGTACCGTCCAGCTTCAATGTGCGCGTCCAGGGGGACTCGGTCTGTACGGTGGCGAGCGGATGGAATCGACGAAAAACTCGCTCTGCAACCCGGCGGAATAGCTCGAGAGGCGCAAGTTATCCACAATTTCCTATGAACAACTTCGGGATAGCGCACCGGACAGCCTGTGTGCGAAATCTTGATAAGACACGAGGCGAGGCAAGCCCTGTCAAAGTTATCCCAGCTTTGTAGTTTTTCTACAGACGTGTTCCGCAGGGTTATGGTTTTCGCATGACCTTGATGTGACGGGGAATTTGATAGTTATCCACAGCCGGGGTTAACCCTTGTTAACTATTACTACATATATATACGCATGAAGTAAAAGACATAGGATAAGTACCGCTGCGTGATGAGATCGAAGGCTGATCAGGTCCTGACCAGCCTGAGCCTCGCCGGCATCGGCAGATGCTTTACGGCGCTACGCTGGCTCCGCTTGCCGGTTGCGCCGAAGCAGCCTTGTCGATTGCGTCAGGTATCTCGGGATGAGAGGCTGGAATCGGCGCTTGAACCGGCACCGGCACCGGCAACAGGCGCGTTTCGATACGGCTGTTCGCAACCGGCTGGGTGCGCACCACCGTTTGCAAATAGTGATCGACGAGGCCGAAGAATCGATCGTAGAACTTGCCTGAGGGGATGGTTTCGCTCGAAATCTTGACCATCGCGTCGCTGTTCGAACGGATCGGCAACGACAGCGAACCCAGCACGCTTAGGCCGACGCTCGCCGACGTATCGCTTTTCTTCAGCGCAAAACCGTTTTGCACTGCATTGACGTAAGCGATGCTCGTATCGCTCGCCTCCTCCCCCGGCGTACACACCACATGAAATTCGACCACGACGTGCGTATCGCCGGTTGGCTGGAAGTTTTTCGTTCCGTCTACCGTATCGGTGCGCGTCATCGTCGTCAGATAGCCCTGACTCAATAGCGCGCGGCGCGCGGCCTCGCAGGTATCCGTGGTGCTCGAATTGAAGTTTCGGGCGTAAGGGCTCGCGCCCGTTTCGAACAATTCCTGCTGGAATTTCGGCTGCGGGGCGCTGGTGCAAGCAGCAAGTGTCAGCAAGCCGAGAAGTGAAGCGGCTGTGGCTTTGGAAAACGAGGTGAACATGGTCGATCGGAAGAGGCGCGGCGTGAGCTCGAATGGGAATGCATTGTAGAGCGGTTGCCAGGTGTGCGTAAAAAGCGCGCAGCGTGTGCTCCGCGCCGCCTTACACGACGTGACGAAGCAATCCGCGGCGTTGGCGCGGACGCAGAACAAGGGAGAAAAAAATAAGGGGAAACGGCCGCTCAGTGCGGCGTTGCAGGTGAGGCGCTTTGCAGCACCGCAGCGCCGTTCACGCCGGCGGCATTGGTGGCATTGGCGGACGGGATAGTAAAAGCGTCGGCCCAATTGCCCGGCGCTGCGCAACGGTCGGCCTCGCACATATTGGCTTGTGCGCCCGGATGCGACGCGACGTCTTGCTGTCCGGCGACGTCGGCGAAATCGTCGACGCGCAAGCTCACCTTCTTCGCGTAGGCCTGCGAGCCGCCGTAGCTCTTGAGCGCCGCGTTCATGTCGCCGTTTGCCGAGCGCATGTAGCCATAGAGGATCGCCGAGCCGACATCGATGTTGGTGGTCGGCTCTGTGAGGTCCTTGACGTTCCGCAGCAGCCCGCGATGGGCGCCCGGCACCACCTGCATCAGCCCGGTCGCGCCGTTGGCGCCCTTGGCCTTTTCCTTGAAGCGGGATTCGATCGAGATGATCGCCAGCAGGAGAGCCGGCGGCAGTGAGTATTTCGACGCGGCGGACTGCACCGCGTCCGAAATCTTTTGAGCTTTTTCCTTTGCCAGACCGAATTTCTGCGTCAGATACGCGGACATACGGTCATTGTTTTCGTCGGCGGTTGCGGTTTGCATCAGGCCGAGCGAAAGCACGAACAGGCAAAGTAACCGGCTCATAACGAAGGGCGGGAAAGAGAGGGAATTCGCGCATTATAGCTCTGCCCCCAAAAGAGGCACCAAACCGCCAAAATTCATCTGAGGAAAAGAAACCGGTTGGTGCGTGCGCGTCTGCTACTTCGGCTGTTCTGGTTTCAGGACGTAGTCGTCGTTCAGCGTGGCGAGAAAAGTGGCCACGTCGTCGATATCCCGCTCCGACCACACGGGTCGCTCGCCTGCTTTGCGCGTAAGCGGTTCGTCGGTCGTGTCGACGTTCACACGCAGCGCAACCGGCAAATCGTTGAATTTATCGACCTTGCCATGCGCGTCTTTGGGATACCACTTCGCCGGATTCGTATCGCGCTGCGCGTAGAAACGCAGTGCGTCCTTCAGCGTGTGGAAGCGGCCGTTGTGGAAGAACACTTGCCGCGTCGCAGTGTTACGCAACGATACCGACTTGAAGAGTCCACAGTTGCTCCTGTCGCTCGACTGATCGGTGCGCAACGGCCCGCACAGGCCCATATCGAAGTACTTCGGATCCAGGTTCGCACGCAACTCCGGATTGCGCGGCACGCCGAGCGCCTGGAAATTGAAGTCGGTGAAAAGCGGATGAGAGCCGTCGACACCCGACTGATCGATGTGACAGGAGGCGCAATTGCCGCCCGCCGGATTGTCGAACAGTTTCTTGCCTCTCAACTCCTGTGCCGTTAGTTGCAATTTCCCATCGAGGTAGTCATCGAACTTGCTGGTGTAGGGATGAAAACTCGGGTCTTCGAGCTCGAAACGCTCGATGGCATACATCGCCTGAGTGAACGCCTTGCTGGGATCGGTGAAGATGTTCTCGCCGAACACTTCTCTGAAACGCGCCGCGTACGGCGCGTGCTCCAGCTTCGCAAGCACCGCCGCCGGGTCCTTGTTGGCCATCTCGTTCGGATTCAGCAACGGGAAACTCGCCTGATCGCGAAGACGGTTGAAGCGGCCGTCCCAACCGAAGCCGCCCACCGGCGCGTTGTCCGTCTCGCTCAGGCGCTCGGACATGCTGGCCGCCTGCGCATGACTCCACATCGGCGTGCGGTTCAGCACGTAGCGTAGGCTCGGCACGGCGCGTGTGCCTTGCGAGCGCATGTCGGGCCCACCCAACTGCGCGGCCAACCCGTTGGGCGGCCCGTACGCGTGCGAGGGGCTATGACAGCTCGCGCACGACATCTTGCCCGACGCTGACAACGACGCATCGAAGAACATCAGCTTGCCGAGCGCCGCCGCATCGCTGTAGACCGGCTTCGCATCGGCCGGCGGCGCTGCCGCCGCTGCCGACGCCGCGTACGGCAACCATGCGGCACTGACCAGCGCTGCGAGCGCTGCCCATCGCGCGGCGGTTCGCTCGGTGAAGCGCGTTGCAAAAAACGGCATCTGATCGCTTACAGGTTCGTGAAGATGTCGTTGCCGAACCCGACGAGACCGGCCTGCCCCGCGTAGCCCAGATGGTCTAACTGGAAGATGTCTTCAATGCTCTTGAGCATCGAGTAGTGGTTGTACTGCACCGTCGACACCGTCCCCGGTTTGATGAACTTCGAGATCATCACCGCACCGGTCCGGTCGCCGCCAAAGCTCTGCTTGGTCAGGTTGATCGTCAAGCCCTTGTACGACAGCGACGAAGTCTGCGGGAACGCCGGCAGATTCGGGCCCGGCTGCTGACTGCAACAGGTCGCGCCGGAGAAGATCAGATCCTCGCCGGAGGCCGATTGCGTGACCGTGGCATAACTGCTTTCGTCGAAGTTGATGATCAACAGACCATCCTTCTGGAACGCCGGCGAGGCCGTAATAATCGGCACCCACTTCTGCAGGAATGTATTCGCGCTTGTCAGTCCACCCGGCTGGCCGTTCACGCACGGCGCGTCGTGGCCGTCGTCGCACAGGCTCGGCGTGATCAGGTTGAAGTTAGCAGTGGTCGAGATCGATTGCAGGTCCGTTGTGAGCTTGTTCAGGTTCACGACGTTCTGGCCGCAGTCCGGTGAATCGATGATCGAGTGGAAGTACATGAACGGGTTGTGACGCGTCGCGTACTGGTCGCCCAACGGCACGGCCGCGCTCGGCGCTTCGGCCGACTGGGTCAGGTCGGTCGTGTTGAGCGTCGGGTGACCGCAGGTAGCCGCTTCGCGCGTCGGGTCGTTGCCCATGTCGCCTTCATAGCCCTTCCAGGTGTAGCCCGCGGCCTTCAACTGGTCCGGCAGCGTCTTGATGCTGGCGGGATACACGCAGCCCGAGCCGATCGCCTGACCGTCCGAGGTCGTACCGGTGAGCTTGTAGTCCTGATACGTAATGCAGTCGTTGTCCGTTTCCGGCGTCGGCGCCTGGCCGCTGAGCATCGAGATGTAATTATCGAGGCTCACGTGGCCCGTGCCGTAATACTGCTGCACCATCGCACCTTGGGAAGCCAGCGTCTGCGACAGATACGGCGCCTTGCTGTTCGCGCCGAAGGTGGTCGCGTAGTTTTCGTTTTCGAGCGTGATGACGAAGACGTGCCGGATCTGCTGCTGCCCGGTCACATTGAGCGACGAGGACGACGATCCGCACGCGGCGACGATAACGCCGACCAGGACCGCGCAAACGACCATGATGAAAGCACGCAACCCGCTGCGTTGAGACATGTTTTTTGCCCTTTGGGATTAGAGTTTTATTCGCGGGCAAACTCTATGCAGCATGTATGACGTCAGCGTGAACCGCGCCACATTACTCCAATATATCGGTCATTCAACGCAACATATGAGTGCGGATACGGTGATGGCGGCGCACCATCGCCTTCATTGCACATAGCGGCGATGCAATGCTGCCGCCACCTCCGCGAATCGGGCGCGCAATTCTGGGGGAGCCAGCACGTCAGCCTCGGTTCCGAAGCGGAGCAACTCCGCGCACGCCTGCCTGACCGAGCCAACCGGCAGTGTGACTGTGCACCAGCCGTCGGTCGGATCCGGCTCACCGATTTTCGCGGCTGAGCGTGCGAACGGCGTGACAAAGACTTCGAGCATCTGCACGCCCCACGGCGACAGGCGCAGCGTCGCTTCATTCGCATGCATTTCTTCGGACAGCCGTTGCGCGCTGTCTTGCCAGTAAGCCGCCAGATCGAAGGCGGGCGGCCGCTCGAAAATTTCGTCCAGCGTGCTCAATTCGAGAATGCGCGAAATGCGATAGATGCGGATATCCGTGCCGACGCGCCCAACCACATACCAGGCCCCGCTTTTCAGCACGATGCCGAGCGGTTCGATCCGGCGAAATTTTTCGGCTTTCCAGCTCTGATAGCGAATCTGCAGCGGATGCTGCTCCCACACCGCGCTGGCAATCAACGGCAGATTCGCGGGTTGATCCGCATCGGCGAACCAGGCCGGGGCGTCGAGGTGAAAACGCGAACGCATGCGCTCAGCGGTCGAGCGCATTTCCACTGGCAGCGCGGCAAGCAGCTTGGTTTGCGCGCCGGCCATCACGGCGCCGAGACCGAGTGCCTGCATCGGTCCAGGCAGGCCCGCGAGGAACAGCGACTCCGCTTCCTGCGACGACAGGCCGTTCAGACGCGTACGGTATCCATCGAGCAGGCGATACCCGCCTTCCGCGCCACGTTCGCTCTGGACAGGGACGCCCGCGGCGCTCAAGGCGTCGATGTCGCGATAGATCGTGCGCAGAGAGACCGCGCATTCGTGAGCAAGGGACTGCGCGGTCACGCGTCCGCGCGCTTGCAGGGTCATCAGGATGGAAAGGAGGCGGCTGGCTCTCATACGGACAAGTGTAGTCATACCTGACACAAACTGACAGGTATGGGCGCTTAGGATGAGGGCATCCGGCGCCTGACGGACGCTGGCTTTTCCCCACGAGACGCTCACCTGGAAGGCCCACGCCATGACTACCGACCGCACGATCACGCTCTTTCACTCGCCGCAATGCCGCTCTGTCAGCGCACTCACGCTGCTCGAAGAGCTCGGTGCCCCGTACCAGCTAAAGGTGCTGAACATGAAGGCCGGCGAGCAGCGCAAGGCGCCGTATCTCGCGATCAATCCGCTCGGCAAGGTGCCGGCGATCCTCCACGGTGACGCGCTGATCACCGAACAGGTCGCCATCTTCATCTATCTGGCCGACCTGTTTCCCGAAGCGGGCCTCGCGCCTGCGCTCGACGATCCGTCGCGCGGGCCGTATCTGCGGTGGCTGGTGTACTACGCCGCATGTTACGAACCGGCGTTGGTCGACAAGGCGATGAAGCGCGAACCCGCGCCGCCCTCCACCTCACCGTACGGCGATTTCGATTCGATGCTCGGCACAGTGACGAGCCAGTTGGAGGCGTCGCCCTATTTGCTCGGCGACAAGATGTCGGCTGCGGATATTTTGTGGGGTATCGCGCTGCATTGGGGGATGATGTTCAAGCTGGTGCCGGAAACGCCAGTTGTGCTCGAATATGCTCAGCGCGTCTGTTCGCGGCCGAGCTTTGTGAAGGTGAGCGAGCGGGATGTCGCGCTGGCGGCCGAGCATGAGGCGGCGGCCAAAGGCGCTTGATGCTGCGGACTGACTGCGGGGCCTGCTCTGGGACTGCTGCGGCGATTTAGGCCGCGCAATGTAGGCGGCGGCCGGTCTGATCCGGTGTGCTCCGGTTCAATGCGCCAGGATTTGAGACAATGGGGGCCGCCCGTGAATGTCTTCCCGGGACAACCGGGCGTGCACTGGCCTTTCCAGCAGGTGCCGGCCCATTGAACAAGAGATGTTTTCAGGTATGAGCAAGACCATATTCATTCCCAGCGTCCCCGGGGCGTCGGAGGAAGACTTTGAAGTGTCGGCGACCTCGAAACTGACCGGCTACCGGCGTTTTTTCGGCGTGTTGAAAGTGGTTCGAACCACCGACGGCCGCGTGCTGTTCCCTTTCGACGGCGCGCCGGAACTTGGACCTTACGCGACCAAGCTGGAAGCCGTCGCGGCGGCGCAGGTCTATGGCGAGCACATTGTGACCAGCGACCTGGCGCGTCCGGAGTTGTAAGCGCCGGAGCATTAGCGTTTGTTTTGGCGGCCGCGATGGCGGCGGCGAGGCAGTGAGGTCTGTCATCGATGAAAAAAAAGGCCGCCCACAGGCGACCGTTTTTTCAGACAGAAGCTCGCCATAGCGAGCCTATCAACCTCACTCCACCGTCACCGACTTCGCCAGGTTGCGCGGCTTATCCACATCCGTGCCTCGCGCACACGCCGTGTGATACGCCAGCAACTGCAGCGGCACCACGTGCAGAATCGGCGACAGCAAGCCGTAGTGTTCCGGCATCCGGATTACGTGCAGACCTTCGTCATTCACGATCTTCGTATCCGCGTCCGCGAACACATAAAGCTCACCGCCGCGCGCCCGCACTTCCTGAATATTCGACTTAAGCTTCTCCAGCAGCGCGTCATTCGGTGCCACGGTCACGACCGGCATCGCTTCAGTCACGAGCGCCAGCGGCCCGTGCTTCAACTCGCCAGCCGGATACGCTTCCGCGTGAATATAGGAAATCTCCTTGAGCTTCAACGCGCCTTCGAGCGCGATCGGATAATGCAGGCCGCGCCCGAGGAACAACGCATGTTCCTTGCGCGAGAACTCTTCCGACCACGCGATGATCTGCGGCTCCAGCGCCAGCACGCTATTCAACGCAGCCGGCAAGTGACGCAGCAGTTTCAGATACCCGGCTTCCTGCTCCGGGGTCACCTGCCCGCGTAGCTTACCGAGCGTCGCGGCCAGCACGAACAGCGCAACCAGTTGCGTCGTGAACGCCTTCGTCGACGCCACGCCGATCTCGCGACCCGCGTGGGTCAGGAACGACAGTTCCGTCTGGCGCACCATCGCGCTCGTCCCGACGTTGCACACCGCGAGCGTATGTTTATGCCCGAGCGCCTGCGCGTGCTTGAGCGCCGCCAGCGTGTCGGCCGTTTCGCCCGACTGCGAGATCACCACCACCAGCGACTTCGGATTCGGCACCGACTCGCGGTAGCGATACTCGCTGGCAATTTCCACCTGGGTCGGGATCTTCGCGACCGACTCGAGCCAGTACTTCGCGGTCAGCCCCGAGTAGTAGCTCGTGCCGCACGCCAGAATCAGCAGGTTGTCGATGTCCGCGAACACCTTGTCGGCGCCCTCGCCGAATAGCGACGCGTCGAACGAATCGGCTTGCGGGATCGTGTCGGTAATCGCACGCGGCTGCTCGAAAATTTCCTTCTGCATGAAGTGACGATACGGGCCGAGTTCGACCGCGCCGCCATACGCCGCGACCTGACGCACTTCGCGCTGCGCTTCGTTGCCGTCGCGATCGGCGATACGCACGCCTTCGAGCGACAGTTCGCAGACGTCGCCTTCTTCCAGGAAGATGAAGCGTTCGGTGCTGCCGGCAAGCGCCAACGCATCCGAAGCGAGGAAGTTCTCGCCGTTGCCGAGTCCCACCACCAGCGGCGAACCTTGCCGCGCGCCAACCACCGTATGCGGCTGAACTTTGTGCAGCACCGCGATCGCGTACGCGCCGTGCAACTGCGTGACGGCTTCACGCACCGCCGCGAACAGGTCGCCGCGATACAGGCTGTGAATCAGGTGAGCAATAACCTCTGTGTCGGTCTGCGAGACAAACGTGTAACCCTTGCCCCGCAACATTTCCCGCAGCGATTCGTAGTTCTCGATGATGCCGTTGTGTACCAACGCAAGCTCATCTTTCGAGAAGATCGGGTGGGCGTTATCGGTCACCGGCGCGCCGTGCGTCGCCCAGCGCGTATGCGCGATACCCGTGATGCCTTCAAGGTGGCTCTCATGCACCTGCTCGTCCAGATCGGCAACGCGCGCTACGCTGCGAGCACGACGCGGCCCGCTGTCGCCGAGAACGGCCACGCCGCAGGAATCGTAGCCGCGATACTCGAGGCGACGCAGTCCTTCGATCAGGACGGGAACGATATTACGTTGCGCAACCGCGCCGACAATGCCACACATGGCTTATTCCTTTTCAGTGCTGGGTTTCAGGGAGCGCGCCTCGGGCGCGCGTCACGCCCATCAACTTTTCTTCTTGGCCGGGCGTACATAGCCCGGCTTGCTTGTTTGGGTCTTGTCGTTCAGGACCAGCATGTCTTCTTCAACGTCCTTCCAGACCGTTGTGCCCGCAGCGATCGTCACGCCGCGCTTCACGCGCACGGGCGCAACGAGTTGCGTGTCGGAGCCGACAAACACATCGTCCTCAATGATCGTGCGAAATTTGTTCGCGCCGTCGTAGTTGCAGGTGATGGTACCCGCGCCGATATTCACGCGCGCCCCGATATCCGCATCGCCGATATACGTGAGGTGGTTTGCCTTCGAGCCATGGCCCAACACCGCGTTCTTGACTTCGACGAAGTTGCCGACGTGCGATTCGTCCTGCAACAACGCGCCCGGACGCAGCCGCGCATAGGGGCCGAGCACGACGTTCGCCCCGACTTCCGCGCCTTCGATGTGCGTGAACGCGTCGATGCGCGTACCGGCCCCGATCTTCGCATTGCGGATGACGCAATTTGGCCCGACCGTCACGTTGTCGGCCAGCGTGACGCGGCCTTCGAATACGCAGTTCACGTCAATCGAGACGTCGCGGCCGCATTCGAGCGTGCCGCGCACGTCGAGGCGAGCCGGGTCGGCAAGCGTCACGCCCGCGACCAGCAGCGCTTCCGCGACATTGTGCTGATGAATCCGTTCGAGTTCGGCTAGCTGCTGCTTGCTATTCACGCCGAGCGTTTCCCACTCTTCGTCAGGCTGGGTGGTGACGACTTCGAGTCCCGCCTCGATCGCCATTTCGACCGCGTCGGTCAGGTAAAACTCGCCCTGCGCGTTGTCGTTCTTCAACGCCGCGAGCCAGCCGCCAAGGCGCCCGGTCGGCGCGACGATGATGCCGGTGTTGATCTCCGCGATCTTGAGCTGCTCGGGCGTTGCGTCTTTCTGTTCGACAATGCGCGACACCTTGCCGTGCTGATCGCGCACGATGCGGCCGTAGCCGCTGGGGTCGTCGAGCGTGACGGTGAGCACGCCGTAGCCGTCGCGGCCCGCGCGATGGGTCAGCGCCTGCAGCGTGCTGGCGCGCGTGAGCGGCACATCGCCGTACAGCACCAGCGTGGGTTCGGACGGATCGAGCAAGGGCAGCGCCTGCTGCACCGCGTGGCCCGTGCCGAGTTGCTGCTCCTGCGCGGCGAACTGGACGTCCGGCGCCGCTACCGCTTGACGCACGGCTTCGGCGCCATGACCGACCACCACGACCAGACGCGTGGGCTTGAGCGCACGAGCAGTGTCGATGACATGAGCGAGGAGCGGCCGGCCGGCCAGAGGATGGAGCACCTTGGGAAGCGCGGACCGCATGCGCTTACCGGTGCCTGCCGCCAAAATAACGATGTTCATGGCGTCGGCAATCAGACGAGTTTGGAGCCGACGATTCTATCACGCAGCCTATGACGGCAAAGGCCGCCGGCGCGGCCTTACAACGAGCGGAAATGCGTGAAATCGCACATTTCCCGCGTGCTTTTTGCCTGTCCCCGCGCCGCTCACATATCGTCGAACTGGACGATCGAGATCGGTTTCGATCCGTTGAGCAACGCGCCGTCACCGGTGTCGGTCGAACACGGCTCTTCGTCGAAGGCGATATCGCCTTGCGGATCCGCCTCGCCGCTTGCGCGCAGGCCGGCGAACGGGAACAGCTTGTGATCCATCAGGTGCGACGGCACGATGTTCGACAACGCATTGAACATGTTCTCGATGCGGCCCGGGAAGCGCTTCTCCCAATCGCGGATCAGCGCTTTCATTTCCGCGCGTTTCAGGTTCGGCTGGCTGCCGCACAGGTTGCACGGAATGATCGGGAATTCGCGCAGCTCGGCGTACTTTTCCAGATCGGTTTCCTTCACGTAGGCGAGCGGGCGGATCACGATGTTCTTGCCGTCGTCCGATTGCAGCTTGGGCGGCATGCCCTTCAGCTTGCCGCCGTAGAACATGTTCAGCAGCAGCGTTTGCAGAATGTCGTCGCGATGATGGCCGAGCGCGATCTTGGTCGCGCCGAGCTCGCCCGCCACGCGATACAGAATGCCGCGCCGCAGCCGCGAGCACAGCGAGCAGGTGGTCTTACCTTCCGGCACCAACCGCTTGACGATGCTGTACGTATCCTGGTTCTCGATGTGAAACGGGATGTCGAGCTGCTTCAGGTACTCGGGCAGCACGTGCTCCGGAAAGCCCGGCTGCTTCTGGTCGAGATTCACCGCAACAATGTCGAAGTTGATCGGCGCGCGTTCGCGCAACCGCATCAGGATCTCGAGCATCGCGTAGCTGTCCTTGCCGCCCGACAGGCACACCATCACCTTGTCGCCTTCCTCGATCATATTGAAGTCGCCGATCGCCTCACCGACCTGGCGCGCGAGCCGCTTGAACAGCTTGTTGTTCTCGTAGGCTTCTTTCTGCTCGCGGCGCGTAAGCGGCGCCTTGCCGGTGGGGGCGTGCGCGGACTCGCCTGCCTCAGGGGCCGCAGTGCCGTTCAGGATTTCCTGAGCATTCATGGCTCAATCCTCTTTGATTCGGAAGACTTCGACGCCCACCGCGTCGCAGTCGGGATAGACATCCGGTTTTTCCGTCGACACACACACCGCGCGCACCTGCGGATGATCGAGCAGGGCCGTGACGAGGTCGTCGCAGAGAGTTTCCTGCAGGTGAATATGACCTTGTTCGACGCGGCGCGCGATGGTCGAGCGCATGAAGTCGTAATCGACGACTTCATGCAATTTGTCCTGAACCGGCGTGGACATCGCGAGCGGCACGAACAGTTCGACGTTGATCACGACGCGCTGTTCGCCGCGCTTTTCGAAGTCGTGCACGCCGATATTGATGTGCACTTCGTAATTGCGCAGAAAGAGCCGGCGGCAATCGGCGAGCCGGGGATGCGAAAGAGCGGCAAACATGTTCGTTCCAGTCGAAAAAAGCGTGCGGGGCACGCAAAGGGACGCTTCAACGCGCGAACGGCCGCCGGCTTTGGCCGGCAACCAGCACGCACGCCAATCAGGCGCCCGTCAAAAACATAACGTCGCGCGGCAGCGGCACAAGGTGCTGCCCGCCGTCGACCACCAGCGTCGTTCCGGTGACGCCCGCTGCATCGGCGAGATACAGCGCGGCGGCGACAATATCCTCCGGCCGCGACGCGCGGCCCAAAGGCGTAGTTCGGTGAGCAGCTTCAAAATCAGCCGGCGTTTGATCGCCGGATTGCATCGTCAGACCGGGCGCTAGCCCAACCACACGCACTTTCGGCGCCAACGCCTGCGCCAATGCAACCGTCGCCGTCTGCAACGCTGCTTTTGACAGCGTGTACGACAGGTAGTCCGGATTCATGTTGTAGAGCTTCTGGTCCAGCACGTTGATAACCACGCTGCGCTGGCTTTCATCGGTGCGCGCGGCTTCCGGCGTGGCCTCGAACAGCATACGCGCCAACACGAGCGGCGCGCCGAGATTCATCGCCGTCAACTTCAGCAAAAGGTCGTAACCGACGTTGCTCGCCGTGTCTTCTTCGAAGCGCGACGCATTGTTGACGATACAGAGCGGGCGGCCCAGCGCGGCAACACAGGCTGGCATGAGCTGCTCGACCTGGGCTTCGTCGCCCAATTCCGCGTGCAGCGCCACCGCCCGGCGGCCCAAGGCGACGATTTCCGCGACCACTTCGTCGGCTTCCTTGCGCGACGCGCCGTAATGGACCGCCACGTCCCAGCCGCGCGCGGCGAAACCGAGCGCGAGCGAGCGCCCGATGCGGCGGGCGGCGCCGGTAATCAGCACGATGCGCGGCGTTTCAGGCGCGTGGGCGGCGGCGGTGTCCAGAGGGGCGGTCATTTACAATGTGGGGATGAATCCGAAAGCTCACCAACCCGATAGTTTACCTGCTCCCGGCCCGAGCGCGCTTGCGCAGTCCGAAGCGCTGGTCGCGCAGATCCGTGCGGAGCTCGAAGCAGCAGGCGGCTGGCTGCCCTTCGACCGCTATATGGAGCGCGCGCTTTACGCGCCGGGACTCGGCTATTACAGCGGCGGCGCCCGCAAATTCGGCCTGCGCGGCGACGATGGCAGCGACTTCGTTACGGCGCCGGAAATGTCGCCGCTATTCGCCGAAACGCTGGCGCGCCCGCTCGCCGAGGCATTGCAGGCAAGCGGCACGCGCGACGTGATGGAATTCGGCGCCGGTACGGGCAAACTCGCCGCCGGCTTGCTGAACGCGCTCGACGCGCTGGGTGTCGAGTTCGACAGCTACGCGATCGTGGATTTATCGGGTGAGTTGCGCGAGCGCCAACGCGAGACGATCGAGGCCGCGGCCCCTGCGCTGGCCGCGAAGGTACGCTGGCTGGACGCATTGCCGGAAAGTTTTGCAGGCGTGGTGATCGGCAACGAGGTGTTGGACGCAATGCCCGTGCGGCTTTTTTCCCTTACCGGCGGCGCCTGGCACGAGCGCGGCGTGGTGTGGCGCGATGAGGTTTTTGCGTTCGACGACCGTCTGCCATCGGAAGCTGCGGACTTTGCGTTGCTGGCTGAAATCGAAACTGCCGGCAACGACTACGTCACTGAAACGCACGACGCTGCCCGTGCGTTCACGCGGACGATTTGCACCATGCTCACGCGTGGCGCGGCGTTCTTTATCGATTATGGTTTTCCGTGTCACGAGTACTACCATGAGCAGCGCGCGCAGGGTACGTTGATGTGCCATTACCGGCACCGGGCGCATGGTGATCCGTTTGTTTATCCGGGCTTACAGGACATCACGGCGCACGTGGAATTTACCGGCATTGCCGAAGCTGGCGTCGAGGCGGGGGCGGACTTATTGGGGTTCACTTCGCAGGCGCGGTTCTTGTTGAATGCGGGGATTACCGAGGCGTTATCGGCGCTCGATCCTTCTGACACGGCGAGGTTTTTGCCTGCGGCGAATGCGGTGCAGAAATTGTTGTCTGAAGCCGAGATGGGCGAGCTGTTCAAAGTGATCGCGTTTTCGCGCGGACTGGATGACACGTTGCAGGCGTTTGCCGGCGGCGACCGGTCACATACGCTTTGATTTTTTGCCTTAGGGATTTGTGATGATCCGCTGGCTGTTGACTACGTTTGTGGCGGTGGCGGTGTTGTCGGCCTGCTGGCCGTGGCTCAGGAAGATCGGGATTGGGCGGATGCCTGGTGATGTGACATTGCGCCTCTTCGGGCGGGAGTATCCGTTTCCGTTTATGTCGACGTTGGTGCTTTCTATGGTTTTGTCGATTCTTGCCAGGGTTTTGGCTTAGCGGCGCTTTGGTTGTCTGTGTTTTTATGGTGTTGGCCTTTCCTTGCTTTGCTATTGGTCTATTAGCGTTGCCCCTGTGCGGGGCGGCACTCACTTCTCTTTGCCTGCCGCAAAGAGAAGTAAGCAAGAGAAAGCGGCTTAAACCGCTAATTCTTAAGCGGGTCCCCCGCGCAGTTGCGGTAGTGGTGCATCTGGAATCTGAGTTCCCGCACATTCGGCGTTAGTGACTAAGGGCTCATTCGCTCCCACTCCGCACTGCGTGCGTCGCGGACCGGTCTTCATGGGAAACCTTGGGGCTTCGGTTACGCGCAGCGGGGCCATCGGCTTCGCCTCGGCACGGGCGGATCTGCAAGACGAACGCGAGACTTCGATCGAGGTCCATGGCGCCACCGACTTTGCCTCAGCGAGGTGCCGAAAAATACATCTGTTTTCGAACGTGCCGCCCGCCGCTCCGAGTGGCGACAAGCCGCGGCAGCGCATGCAAGTGTAAATTCGCACTTCGAATGAAACGCTGGTGCATGGAAGAAACGTTGGTGACGCAACGGTGAATCGCGGCGGCGGGTGAAACTCGCGCACGAAACCAAACAGATGGTTCTATGAAATACGCGTCGGCGCGCGCAGCGCCGCCGGAAGTATGACGCCCTTGTCACTCACGCCGAATGCGCGAGAACACCGATTCCAGATGCACCACTACCGTGGCTGCGCGGGGGACCCGCTTAAGAATTAGCGGTGTGAGCCGCTTTCTCTTGCTTACTTCTCTTTGCGGCAGGCAAAGAGAAGTGAGTGCCGCCCCGCACAGGGGCAACGCTAATAAACCACTAAGAAAACAAGGAAAGGCCAAAACCATAAAAACACAGACAACCAAACGCCGAACAGGCAAAAAAAACCCTCACAAAAGCGCCACTTCAACAGCGCGAACGCGCTCCTGATGCACCGCATCCTTAATCCCTGCAGGCGAGTCAGCAAGCCGCCCCGCCACAGCACCCGCATCCACCCCCCGCGCAGCAACAAGCGCAATCCGCAAACGCTCAGCCTGCGGATACTCCCGCATCTCAAACCCAAGCCGCCCACGCGCATCCGCCTCGCAAGCCTGCAAGGCTTCAGCAAACCGCGCAGGTTTCCGAATCGCATCGCTGCGCTCAAGCAGCCTCACCAACGCCGCAGCCCCCATCTCCATCACGCGATGAATATTCCCGTGCTCGCGCGCAACGAGCAGCGCCAGATCGCGGCATTCATTCGGCACCCGCAGCCGCTCGCATAAAGGTTTCAGCAAATCGACGCTGCGCCCCTCGTGACCGATATGCCGCGGCAGCACATCCTCAGGCGTAGTCGCCTTGCCCAGATCGTGCGTCAACGCAGCAAATCGCACGGCCAGTGCGTACCCCTGCGCGGCCGCATGGTCGAGCACCATCATCACATGCACGCCCGTATCCACCTCGGGGTGATAGTCGGCCCGCTGCGGTACGCCGAACAACGCGTCGATCTCCGGCAGAATTCGCACCAACGCGCCACATTCCCGCAGCACCTCGAACATCCGGGACGGCTTCTTCTCCATCAGCCCGCGCGACACTTCCTGCCACACGCGCTCAGCCACCAGCGCATCCACCTCGCCGTCGCCCACCATCTTGCGCATCAGCGCCATCGTCTCCGGCGCCACCGTGAAATCGACGAAGCGCGCCGCAAACCGCGCAATCCGCAAAATCCGCACAGGGTCTTCGAGAAACGCATCGCTGACATGACGAAACAGCCGCGCCTGCAAATCGCCATGGCCGTTGAACGGGTCGATCACCGGGCCGGTCAGTTCGCCGTCCGGACGCACTTCACGCGCCATTGCGTTGATCGTCAGGTCGCGGCGCGCAAGATCCTCCTCGAGCGTGACGTCGGGCGCATAGAAGAACTGGAAACCGTGATAGCCCGCCGCCGTCTTGCGCTCGGTGCGCGCGAGCGCATATTCCTCGTGCGTCTGCGGGTGCAGGAATACCGGGAAATCCTTGCCCACCGGACGATAGCCTTGCGCCACCATCTGCTCGGGCGTCGCGCCAACCACCACGTAGTCGCGATCCTGCACCGGCACGCCCAATAACTCGTCGCGAATCGCTCCGCCGACCGCGTAAATATTCATGGGCATTCGTCTAGATAGGGCGCCGTGTGCGTTTCGCGAAGCGCGTTGTCGATCCAGGCCTTCACCGCCGGCAACGCCGTCACGCGACGAACATACGCCGCGGCGGTTTCGGACAAGCTGGGCTGCCACGTGTTGAAGCGCATCACGACCGGCGCATACATCGCGTCGACAATACCGAACTCGCCGAACAGGAACGGGCCGCCGTGGGTCGCGAGGCACTGGCTCCAGATCGCCTCGATACGCGCGATATCGGCGAGCACACCTGGCGTAGCATTCTTCCCGGGAAACGACGCGCGAATGTTCATCCACATGTTCGAGCGCAAGTCGCCAAAGCCCGAATGCATCTCGGCGCTCACGCTACGCGCGTGGCTGCGCGCCGCCGGGTCGCGCGGCCATAGGGCATGCTGCGGGAAGCGCTCGGCCAGCGTCTCGGCGATCGCCAGCGAATCCCACGTGGCCGATCCGTCGTCGCCGATCAAACACGGCACCTTGCCCGGCCCTGTCGGGGCATGAGCCAGAATCGCGGACTTCGTGCCGGGTTCATTCAAATGGATCAACACCTCTTCGACCGGGATGCCGAAATGTTTGAACAGCAGCCACGGACGCATCGACCATGACGAGTAGTTCTTGTCGCCGATAAGCAGTTTCATGCTTTGTTTAAAGGAGTGGATAAAAAGGTTCAGCGCCCCGCGCTGGCGCGAAATGTGTCGAAGCGCGAACGCGTCGATGCGCCGGTCAGATACACGGGTGCGATCGTTTCGATGCTGGCAGGTTCAATCCCGAGTTCGGGCGCAAGAGGTCGGCTCAACACGTTGTCGACTTTCATGGAATCGAGATTGTCGCGCGAGATCACCGGTTCACCCGGCGCCATTTCGAACGTCAACGCCTGCAAACGCGCCAACGCTTCAGGCAGACGAATGATCCGCGCATGCCGGCCAATCACGTCGCCGCAATACTTGACGAGGTCTTCGAGCGCATAGACAGTCGGGCCGCCCAGTTCGTAAGTATGGCCGCTAGCCGCGTCGAGATCGAGCACGTTGCAGATCGCTTTCGCCACGTCGCCGACGTACACCGGCTGGAATTTTGCATCCGGCATGGCAAGTGGAATCACCGGGAACATCCGCTGCAGGAACGCGAACTTGTTGAGGAACTGGTCTTCGGGACCGAACACCACGGACGGGCGGAAAATCGTCCACGCCAGATTCGCCGCGTGCACGGCCTTTTCGCCGTCACCCTTGGACCGCGAGTACATGCTCGGCCCGTTTAGATCGGCGCCGAGCGCACTGATATGAATCAACCGATGCACGCCCTTGCCTTCGCAAGCCGCAACGATTTTAGTCGGCAATTCGACGTGCGTGCGCGCGAACTCCGGTCCATAAGGCGTACCGCGTTTGCCATGCAGCGTGGCAACGAGGTTGATGACGCAATCGGCGCCTTCGACGAAACGCGCGAGCTGCACCGGATCGAACACGTCGGCCTCGATCACGTCGATGGGGAGCAGGGTGAGATGGCGGGCGTTGTAGCGGCGCCGGGTGGCGATGCGCACGTCTTTGCCCATTTCAACAAGGGCGTTGGCGAGATGGCTGCCGATAAAACCGGAACCGCCGATGAGCGCAACGGCTTGATGTCGCATTTTCGACTCCCTGGTGGAAGCCGTGGCAACGGCTGGCGTGGCGCACCGCCGCATCAGAAATGATGCGGCGGCGGCACGGCGCTTACGGTGCGATATAACCCAGACGCGCCTTCAGCGATTGCGGACGGCCTTCGAACAATGCCGCGTAGTAGACCGTGTTAGACAAGACATTCTTTACGTAGTCGCGCGTTTCCTGGAACGGAATCGCCTCGGCAAAGATCGCGCCTTCAACCGGGCGCTGCAACGATTGCCGCCAGTTGCGCGGACGGCCGGGACCGGCGTTGTAACCGGCAGTGGCCAGCACAGCGGACCCGTCGAACTGATTGTAGATCATCGACAGATAGTTCGTGCCGAGCAGGATGTTGGTGTTGATGTCGTTCATCTGCTCGCGCGAAATCGGACCGAGACCGATCTTCTTCGCCACGAGTTGCGCGGTGCCCGGCATCAACTGCATCAGACCGCTGGCGCCGACGTCCGAGCGCGCGTTCATGATGAAGCGCGATTCCTGGCGAATCAGCCCGTACGCCCATTCGACGTCGAGCCCGTTCGACTGCGCATCGCGCTCCACGATGTCCTTGAACGGCGACAAATAGCGCAGCGAGAAATCGTGCTCGCTCTTCGTGCGGTCCGCCGTGTTGACGGTGCGGTCATATAACTCGATACGGCGCGCATATTCGGCAACGGCGATCAGTTGCCGGTCGCTCATGTTGCGAAGCGGCCAGTTCCATTCGCGATTGCCTTCGAGCCGCAGATTCAGCGCATAGAACCGCTGCGCCAGATCGAAACCCGGCGTGTTGCCGGCCTGCTGGATTTCGGCGTCGGTCACTGTCGTTTTCGGCGGCACCGTGATCTTCTGGCCGAGCTCTTCCGCAGCCAGCTGGCCGTAGAAATTGAAGCCCTGTGAGATCGACTCGAATTCCTGGTTGGCTGTGGTCGTGTCGCCGCCCTGCTTGAGCGCACGGGCATGCCAGTACACCCACGACGGCTGATTGCGCAGCGCCGCCGGCATCTGTTCGATCGACCAGCGCACCATCGTCCAGTCGCCTGCGAGCAGCGCGGAGCGGGTGCGCCATTCGTACGCCGGGTTCGACAGCGGCGCATTCACCGAGAGCCGGTACCAGTCGACCGCGCTCGGCATCTGCTTGGTTGCGGCCTGATAGGCAATCGTGCCCCAACCGATTGCACGCTCGGGCGAGCTCAGCGACGGCGCCACCGAGGCGAACGTGGCCGCGGCCATGGCCGGATCGTTGCGCGCCATGCGCGTGATCGCGAGCAACGCGAGTTGGTGCGACTGCGTGTCCGGACCGACGCCGCGCGCCAGCAGCAACGGCGGCGTGCTCGTGGCCTGGCCGAACAGCACCGGGTCGGGCGGCTGGTTGCTGAGCGCATCGACCAGCTTGCTGCCGGTGCTGGTGTAGTTCTGCTCGTACGCGAGACGGATCTGTTGCCACACGTCGTCGGAACTGAATTGCTGGTTGACCGCCAGCGAGGTGATCAGATCGACGCAGCCGTCGCCATACCATTTCGGATCGACCAGCAGCGTACGCGCGGCGTCGGCAACATTCTCGCCACGCGCGGCACGCGATTCGAGCGCGTAGCATTTCACCTGCGTATCGTCGTTCAGCACGAAGCGCGCGTACTGCTGATCGAAGTTACGCCAGTCGTGACGCGCGCCGAGCACCGTGAGGTAGTCGTTGCGCAGGCGGTCGGCGATAGCCTGGCCGTCGTACTTCTGCAGGAACGACAGCACCGGCGCATCTGGCGCGTCGATGCGCGCATGGCCGCTGGAATCGAACAGCTGCGGCTTGATCTGGAAGTACTCCAGATACGAAGGCGCCGGATAGTTCGGGATCATGCTCGCCAGTTGCGCTGCGCGCGCCGCGTCATTCGTGCGGGCGGCTTCGCGAAGCTGGACGAAGGTCTGGTCGTCGTTCGTGAGTTGAGAAACGGGAATGGGCTTGACGGCGGAGGCCGTGCTGCACGCGACGAGTGCCGCAGCGGCAAGCGCCAGACCGGCCGCGCGATATACTCGATAGAGGCGTTTTGACATCGTTGTTTCTGGAGCGCGAATTGAACCCAAGCATAGCATGCAACCCCGTCGCAGAATCGAAAAAGGCGCTGCGCCGGATGCTATTGGAAGCAAGGCTACAAGCGGCTTCCAGGCCGGCGCACAACGCCGCGCTCAATCGTCGCATTCTCGACGCGTTGAAGCACTATGGCGTGAGCCGCGTGGGTTTCTATTGGCCGCTGTCGGGTGAATTCGACGCGCGCGCCGCGATCGCGATCTGGCTCTCGGCCGACCCGCAACGCGAGGCGAGTTTGCCGATCGTCAAGGAACGCGGCGCACCGCTCGAATTTCACGCGTGGGCGCCGGATACGCCGATGAAGATCGGCCATCACAAGATCGCCGAGCCCACTTCGGGGCGCGTCGTCATTCCTGATCTGTTGTTCGTGCCATGCGTCGGCTTTGATGCCGACGGCTACCGGCTCGGTTACGGCGGCGGTTACTACGATCGCACGCTCGCCGCCTGGCCGGGGTCGAAGAAGCCGGTTACCGTCGGCATTGCGTATGAAGCGTGCCGCACGGAGGCACTGCAGCGCGAAGCCCACGACATTCCGCTCGATCTGATCGTGACGGAAGGCGGCCTCTATCCACGTCAGGCGGATTAAGCGTTTGAGGAAGGCAGCGCGAGGCGCGTCCTTCACTCAACGCCCAAGCCGAATCCCGTTATAAAGACGCCGCCGCCCGCGCGGCCGTGTCATACAGACCGGACGCATTGCGCATCAGTTGCGCCGCCTCGCCGATCTGCTCGTTGGTCAGCCCGCTCTCCTTCAGCGTAGAAATCAGGCAATTCTCGCGCACCTCGCGGTACTTCAGACAGAGCTCACGGCCCGCATCGGTCGCTGAAAAGAACACTTCCTTGCCGGTCTTTTCGCTTTTTACATACCCTCTAGCTACGAGCTTCTTCAACGCATAGGTCGCGACGTGGGTGTCTTCGATGTTCAGCACGAAGCAGATGTCCGCCAGCTTCTTGCGCCGCTCGCGATGGCTGACGTGGTGCAGCAACGAGACCTCGATCGCGGTCATGTCCTTTTCGCCCGCTGCCGACATGCAGCGCACCATCCACCGGTTAAACGCGTTGCCCGCCATGATGAGTGCGTACTCCAGCTCGGACAGTTCCGCGCTTGTGTCAGACACGAGATGTTCCGAGGAGACGATCTTGGTGGGGTGGCGCGACATGATGAAGTTTCTCGAGAAACAGGATGGGAAGGTGTCGGGAGTGTACGACGAGCAATCCATTCCCGGGAGCCTGGCGAAAACGCTTATAGATAAATTGTTGATATTTTATTGATAATGTACGCTTCATACATCGCGACACCCTATGCCGGTAAATATCCATAGGGTCCGATATGCTCGACATTTCCGACTCGACTGGGCCATTAAGCGATGAGCCAACCACGAATCTTTCCGCTCGGCGATGCCGCCCTAGTCTGTGAGGCGCCACCGCCTGCCACGCTGGAATGCCAGCGGCGCGTGTGGGCCGCCGCCGAGGCCGCACGCGACTGGCCGCATGTGCTGGAGGTCGTACCGGGCATGAACAATCTCACGCTCGTATTCGATTCGCTCGAAGCCGATCGCGAAGCGCTGGTGAGCCGCTTGCGAGCGGCCTGGAACGCGGTGAGCGACACGCCCGCAACCGGCCGCGAAGTCGACATCCCGGTGCAATACGGCGGCGAGTTCGGGCCCGATCTGCAAACAGTCGCCAATCACACCGGTCTGAGCGTGCGCGAGGTCGTGCAGCGTCATACGGAAGGCGAGTACGTGGTGTTTTTTCTCGGCTTCCAGCCGGGCTTCGCCTATATGGGCGGGCTCGACAAAGCCCTGCATACGCCGCGCCGTTCGTCGCCGCGGCTGGAAGTGCCGGCCGGTTCGGTCGGCATCGGCGGTGAGCAGACCGGCATTTATCCGGCGACCTCTCCCGGCGGCTGGCAATTGATCGGCCGCACCGACCTGCCGCTGTTCGATCCGGCCCGGCGCCCGCCCACGCTGTTGCAACCGGGCGACCGGGTGCGCTTTACCGTCGCGGGGATACAGGCATGATCGATGTGATTCGCGCGGGTCTTCTGACTACGATTCAGGATCTCGGCCGTCACGGCTACCGGCACCTCGGCGTCGCGATGGGTGGCGCGCTCGACCGTCTGTCGCTCGAAGTCGGCAACCGGCTGGTCGGCAACCGGCCCGATGCGGCCGGCCTGGAAATTACCTTCGGCCCGACGGTGCTGCGCTTCCTGCGCGCCACACGCGTGGCCATCACCGGCACCGAATTCGGCGCGACGCTCGACGGCAAGCCGGTCTATTCGTGGTGGAGCCTGCCGGTGCAGGCGGGCCAGGAACTGGTTCTGCAAGCCGCCAAACGCGGCATGCGCGGCTATGTCTGCATCGCCGGCGGCATCGACGTCTTGCCGATGCTCGGCTCGCGCAGCACCGATCTCGCCGGCCATTTCGGCGGCCTCGGCGGCCGGGCGCTACACGATGGCGATCGACTGCCCGTCGGCGCGCCGCCACAACGCGGCCACCTCGGCTTTACCCCCGAAGCGCCTGAGTTCGGCGTGAAGGCGCCCGCCTGGTGCAAGTTCGTGCTGGTTCACGAGCCGCTGCGGCGCGGCCGGCATCCGTCCGGCGTGCCGTGGGCGGTGCCGATCCGCGTGCTGCAAGGCCCTGAATACGACAGCTTCACTGCAGAAGCGCACGAATCGTTCTGGTCCGATGAATGGCTCGTGACGCCGAACAGCAACCGCATGGGCTACCGCCTCGCCGGCGCGGAACTGAAGCGCACCCAGAAAAACGATCTGCTCTCGCACGCCGTGTTGCCCGGCACGATCCAGGTTCCGCCGAGCGGCCAGCCGATCGTGCTGATGAGCGATGCGCAGACCACCGGCGGCTATCCGAAAATCGGCGCCGTGATCCAGGCCGATCTCTGGAAGCTCGCGCAGGTTCGCCTGAACGCCGCCATTCGTTTCATCCCGACGACGCCCTTTGAGGCCCGTCAGGCTTTACTGGAAGAACGCACGTATTTGCGGCAGATCGACGCCGCGATTGCCATGCACGAAGAACGCTGCGCGCGCCAGCCGGCGGCCGCGGCGCTGTAATAACGAGCGCCCCCAAACCAGGCGCTTCGCACCAGGCCCCCGAGGGGACTTCCTGCGGAGCGGAAAACCTGGGGCGGCCGGGCGTTTTCTTGAGAGCAGAGGAACACCATGGAAATCGATTTGAACGCCGACCTCGGCGAAGGCTGCGGCTCCGACGAGGCGCTGCTCGACCTCGTCAGTTCGGCCAACATCGCGTGCGGCTGGCACGCGGGCGGCGCCAACGCCATGCGTGATTGCGTGCGATGGGCTGTGCAAAAAGGCGTGTCGATCGGCGCACATCCAAGCTTTAACGATCCTGAGAATTTTGGCCGCAAGGAAATGGATCTGCCGGCCAACGAAATCTATGCGGGCGTGCTGTATCAGCTCGGCGCATTGTCGGCGATCGCGCAGGCCGAGGGAGGACGCATCGCGCACGTCAAGCCGCACGGTGCGCTCTACAACCAGGCCGCGCGCGACGCGAAGATCGCCGACGCGATCGTCTCGGCGGTCCATGATTTCGACCCGTCGGTCGCGGTGTTCGCGCTCGCCAACAGCGGACTCGTGACAGCCGCGCGCGAGGCGGGTCTGATCGCCATCGAAGAAGTATTCGCCGACCGCGGCTATCGCGCCGACGGCTCGCTGGTGCCGCGCAAGGAGCCCGGCGCGCTGCTCGACGACGAAGACGAGGTGCTCGAACGCACGCTCGCCATGGTGCGCGAGCGCCGCGTGCGGTCCGTGGACGGACACTGGGTGCCGCTCAATGCGCAAACCATCTGCCTGCACGGCGACGGCCCGCACGCGCTGGCGTTCGCACGGCGCATCCGCAGCGCGCTGCAGGAAGCAGGCATTGAAGTTCACGCGGCCGGCGCCGCGAGCGTCTGATCCGCGCGTCGACCCACGCGAGCCGGACAGCGCGATTCAACCGTTGCCCAACCCCGAACCCAGAACGCCCCGCTCCTTGCGGGGCGTTTGCCAGGTGCAGCACGTATTGCCGTACCCACCGTACCCGCAGTGGTACGGCGGACAAGCAGCAGGTGCAGGTGTAGTCGAAGCAACGCGGCCAGCAAGAGCCGTGGCAGCAAGACGGCGCGGGTTCCCCAGCGCCGGCCCACGTTAGCCGCCACAAGCGGCGAGGTTGAAACCCTGTTTGGAGATCCACATGCAGACAACCGTCAGTCTATGGCCGCTCATTGGCGTGGCCGTCATCATCGTTGGCTTTTTATTACGGTTCAATCCGATGTTAATCGTGGCCGCTGCCGCGATCATCACGGGTCTGGCCGCGCACTTCCCGCCTGAAAAAATCCTCGCCGAAATCGGCACCGGCTTCATCAAGACCCGCAATATTCCGCTGATCATTCTGCTGCCGCTGGCCGTGATCGGCCTGCTGGAACGGCATGGCCTGCGCGAGCGCGCCCAGGCGTGGATCGGCGGCATCAAGGCCGCGACCGCGGGGCGTTTGCTGATCGTCTACCTGCTGGTGCGCGAGCTGACCGCCGCGGTCGGTCTGACCGGTCTCGGCGGCCATCCGCAGATGGTGCGTCCACTGATCGCACCGATGGCCGAAGGCGCGACTGAAACGCGCTTCGGCAAGATCAGCGACGCGGTTCGCTTCAAGCTGCGCGCCTTCTCTGCGGCAACCGACAACGTCGGCCTGTTCTTCGGTGAAGACATCTTCGTCGCGTTCGGCGCAATTGTGCTGATGACTACCTTCCTGAAAGAAGCCGGTATCGTCGTCGAGCCGATTCACGTGGCCGTCTGGGGTATTCCCACCGCGATCTGCGCGTTCGTCGTTCACGGCTTCCGCCTTTATCTGCTCGACCGCAGGCTCGAACGAGAACTGCGCGGCAACGCCGCAGCGAGCAGCGCCTCCGTTTCGCCGACGCAACCCGCCGCAGGAGACAAAGCATGACGCTCACGATTACCTATCTGTTCTGGCTGCTGGGCGTGGTGCTGCTGGTCGTCGGCGGCATGATCGCCACGGACAAGGAGCACCCGCGCCGCTTCACCGCCGGCGGCTTCTGGATTCTTTATGCACTGATCTTCCTGATCGGCGACAAGCTGCCGCCCTCGGTGGTCGGCGTGCTGGTGATCGTGATGGCGCTGATCGCGGGTTTTGGCGGCGTGACCGCGGCCAAGCCGAAGCTGCTGTCGCTCGAAGCACGCAAGGCTAGCGCCGCACGGCTCGGCAACAAACTGTTTGTGCCTGCGCTGACGATTCCGGTCGTTACCGTGCTGATTACGTTGTCGGCCAGTCATCTGATCTTCGGCGGCATGCCGTTGATCGAGAAGGCTAACGTCACGCTGATCGGCTTCGGTATCGGCTGCGTGATCGCACTGGCGATTGCCTGCGTGCTGACGCGCGACACGGTCGGCCAGTCGATGAAAGAGACGCGTCGCCTCGTCGATGCGTTGTCATGGGCGGCGGTGCTGCCGCAGATGCTCGGCATGCTCGGCCTCGTGTTCTCAGACGCCGGCGTAGGCAAGGCGGTCGCCCACGTCACCACGGCCTACATCAGCCTCGACTACCGGTTTGTCGCAGTGGCCGTGTACTGCATCGGCATGGCGCTCTTTACGATGGTGATGGGCAACGGATTCGCCGCATTTCCGGTGATGACGGGCGGTGTCGGTGTGCCGATTCTGGTCGGCGTGTTTCACGGCAACCCGGCGGTGATGGTTGCGATCGGCATGTTCTCGGGCTACTGCGGCACGCTGATGACACCGATGGCCGCGAACTTCAACATGGTGCCGGCGGCACTGCTGGAATTGCCGGATAAGAACGCGGTGATCAAGGTGCAGGTGCCCACCGCGCTGACCTTGCTGGTCGTGAATATTTTCCTGCTGAATTTCCTGATGTTCTTATAGGAATCTTGGCTCACCGCTTCGGCTTGCATGGACAGATAACGCGTCCGGATGTGTGGGCTGAAGCGGCGGTGTGCGCCTGTGCGCAACGACGGACCGGATTAAGGCACGAGTTTCATCTGCTAAGGGAGGCTGCGTGGATCATCCCGCGCGCCATGTGGCCGGAAGGTTTGCTGCAAGGCCGCAGCGACCTGCTCGAGCACGACGTCCCAGCCTCCTTGCTGCGGCTGATTGAAAAGTCGCACGCTCGAATACCAGGGGCTATCCTCCCGATCGCGCAACCAGCGCCAGCAACCCGCAAAGCGATTGAGAAGCCAAACCGGCTTGCCCATCGCGGCGGCCAGATGCGCGACCGAGGTATCGACTGAGATGACCAGGTCAAGGTTCGCGATTAGCGCGGCGGTTTCCGCAAAGTCATCAATGTCGTCCATCCAGCTTGTCAAACAGGCTTCCATTGCCGGCTCGGGAAGCTTCGCCGGATCGTCAGTCTTTTGCAGACTGATCCAGCGTATGTGTGGCATGGCGAGGAGCGGCGCAAATTGCGCAGACCTGATGCTGCGCACTTTGTCCTCGCTGGAATTCGAATGGCCTCCGGCCCACACCACGCCTACGCGCGGCAGACCGGGGTTCGGCAACGCAGCCAGTCGGGCATGCCACCAGGCAGCACGCCCGGGATCGGCATACAGATAGGTGAAGGCTGGAACGTTTTCCAACCGCGTACCGAACGCCATGGGCAGCGACATCAGAGGGCAATACCAGTCCCACTCTTCAAAATTGGGCTCGACATTGTCGAGCACCACGACGCCAGGCCAGCGCTGGCCGAACGACTGCTCGTAAAGACGCTTCAAGGGCCGCGGACAGATGTAGCCGACCTGCGAAAAATGGTTGAGCGCCAATGGCAGATAGCGCACGAACTGCAGGCTGTCACCAAAACCCTGCTCATGAAAAACCAGCAAGCGCGGGGCACGAACCGGCATGCCCTCCGCGCGACGTGTGGCCCCCGGATTTTCGCCCCTCCATTGCGGCAGCGGAACGTCCGGAGGTTCCGGTGTGGAACGTCCTTGTTCATCGACCATGTTGACCCAGCGATCTTCGAACAAAGGCCACGCTTCCTCATATTTGCCCGCGGCCAGCAAGACGGTGCCAAGACTGACGCGAACGCCGAGAGAAGTCGGATCGAGTGTAATGGCGCGCCGGAGATGTCGCTCGGCATCCCCGAGGGCACCGAGATTCTTGACGACATCGCCCAGCCTCTTGTGTACCAGTTGATGGTCCGGTTCGAGTTCGAGCACCCTGCGGTAGGAATGCGCTGCGTCTTCGTAGTGTCCCTGTATCTGCAACGCCAGCGCCAGAAAGTAATTGAGCGACGGTAAGTCGGGTTGAAGCGCAAGGCCCCGTTGGGCCGTTTGTATGGCGTTTGCGGTGGCACCCAATCTGATCTGAATAAAGCACAGCAAATTGTATGAGGTCGGATCGGGTTGGGCCTCGATCGCGCGCTCGATCCAGCTTTGAGCCGACTCCAACTGCGTCGACTCGAACGCCAACACGCCGTATGAGTACAGGGCTCGAACATGCTGCGGATCTCGCGCAAGGATTCGGTCCAGGAGTCGCTTCGCCAGGTCAACATTGCCTGCTCGACGAGCTTGATCGGCCTCGTTGTACAAAGTTGTAATCTCGTCGGGCGTCAAGGAGAAGGGGATTAGCATGGCGGGCGGGAGGGTGTACATTGGGTGTACGTTGGGTGGCCAATCCGGCGACCACGGCGGTTGACGTCGAATCGGCGATTTCTGACCTGAGTCAGAGATAGATGCTGCGCGGGATGCAACGGGGATGCCCGAGTTGAATCGGGGCTTCAATTGTGGGTGCCGCGTGGCGGCCGGTCTCTAGGACCACTCCGAAACGCCCGGCGGGAGACAAGCGGGATTGCACAGGCGCGAGGTTCGCGAATCAGGCAGGCGGTTCCGCCCGGACCAAAATGAATTAGCCAATTTAAGATGCGTCCGATCGTCAGCAAAACGGCTGGAACATAAGCTGGTGGATGGTTTCCCATCCACATGCGCCGGCGCGCAACGCGCCGCCAGCGCCTTCCAGCAGGTCCCTCATGGAACATCAATCCCACCCTGACGCCGCAAACGCCGGCACGCCGCCCTCCGCTTATCTCACCTCGCTGATCGACGCCGCGCTCGAAGCACACCAGGCCGGCCGCCTCGATGCCGCCGAGCCGTTCTACCGCGAAGCCCTCGCGCTCGATCCCGTGCATGCCAAAGCGCTGCATTACTTCGGCGTGCTGCAACACCAGCGCGGCGACCATGTCTACGCCGCCGAGTTGATGAGCGAATCGCTCAAACTCGATCGTACTGACGCCGCCTGCTGGAGCAATCGCGGCCTCGTCGCGGCGGCGCTCGGCCATCGCGAAGAAGCGATGATCTGCTACGACCAGGCGTTGCAGTTGCAGCCGGATTTCGCCGACGCGCGCAACAACTTCGGCGTCGCGCTGCAAGCGCAAGGCGCGCTCGAAGAGGCGATCGGGCAATACCAGTTGGCTTTGATAGCGAATCCGTCGATGGCCGACGGGTATCTGAACCTCGGCACCGCGCTGAGCAAGCTCGGTCGCCACCACGACGCACTGGCCTGCTATCAGACAGCGCTGTCGCTCGATCCGCAATCGGCGGCGGCGCATTTCAACGCGGGTAATGCACACAATGCGCAGGGCGATCACGCTGCGGCCATCGCCAGTTTCGAACAGGCTCTGGCACTGCACGGCGATTATGCGGAGGCGCACATCAACCTGGGCAGCCTGATCGGCAAGCGTGGCGACTACGCGGGCGCCGAAGCGCAGTATCGCCGTGCGGTCGCACTCAAGCCGAACCCGACGAATCTGGTTTGCCTCGGTGGATCGCTCGGCGCGCAAGGCCGTCTGGATGAAGAGGAAGGTTTCTATCGCCAGGCACTAACACTCGACGCCAACTACGCGGACGCGCATCAAAACCTCGCATGGCTGTTGCTCAAACGCGGCGATTTCAAACAGGGCTGGGCGGAATTTGCGAAGCGCTGGCGCAGGAGCGACTACGAGGCGATCGCCGTGCCGGATGTTGCCGAGTGGCAAGGCGAGCCGCTCGACGGGCGCCGACTGTTGCTGGTCGGCGAACAGGGTTTCGGCGACCACTTCCAGTTTCTGCGCTACGCACGTGTGCTCGAGCAACTCGGCGCCACTGTCGATATCTGTGTACGCGAACCGCTGCTGCCGCTGGTCGGGCGCATTCCGGGCGTGCATCGCGCGTTCGGTGGCACGCCTGACAGCCAGTACGATTTCTGGGTGCCAATGATGAGCGTGCCGTCGTGCCTCAGCACCGACCTGTCGACCATTCCCGCGGAGGTGCCGTATATGTTCGCCGACAAGGCAAAGGTCAAGACGTGGCGCAAGCGGGTGGACGCAGCCGGCAAAGCAAAATGCAAAGTGGGTCTCGTGTGGTCCGGCAGCCCGACGTTTGGCAATGACCGTTATCGCTCGATGACATTGGCCGACCTGAGCACGCTAAGCGAGTCGAAAGACGTCGCGTGGTACGCGCTGCAGAAGGGCCCGGCGCACGCTCAGTTGGCTGATGCGCCCGAAGCGTTCCGCGCCCACGATTTCACCGCCGATCTGCACAACTTCGACGACACGGCCGCGCTCATCATGAATCTCGATCTGGTGATTGCCGTGGACACCGGCGTGGCGCATCTGGCCGCCGCGCTCGGCAAGCCGGTGTGGGTCTTGCTGCCCGCGAACTCCGACTGGCGCTGGCTCGAAGCGCGCAGCGATTCGCCGTGGTATCCGTCGATGAAATTGTTCCGGCAGACCGCGTTGGGCGATTGGGCGCCGGTGGTCAAACGTGTGTCGGACGAACTACGCGACGGCAGTCTATAAAGTCTTCGCTGTGCAGAATTCAGGCGTTCTTGCGCAGCGCCTTTTCAACCCATTCATGCGCAGACAGAACGCCGCAGCGCCGCGCCTTAGGAACGACGACGCTGCTGCGCCAGCATGTAGGCGCGCAACAATTTGTTGATGCGCGTCTGATAGCCCGCCCCCTGCCCTTTGAACCACTCCAGCACGTCCGCATCCAGGCGCATCGTTACAGCCTGCTTCGGCGGAACGTGCAACTCAGCCCGGTCAAAAAAATCGTCGCCCAATTCAGGCACGTCGCTTGTGTCGATTTGCGCGTCGCCGGCCTTTGCAAGCCGCTTCCAGTCGGTTCCTGATGTTTTACCCATAATTTCGCCTCTGCTCGTTTTCAGCCATTCCAACGCCACCCACGGTGCCAGTCAATTCCACACGCTGTACTTGTAGCGTTTCACCTCATGCCTAGTCGCCTTGCGGGCCGAGATGATACGGATCACATCCGCACTGCGTTCAACGTACACCACCACGCCTACGATGGCGGCCATCCAGCCTAGCGCGACCCAGCGATCTTCACCGTAGTCTTCCCGCTGATCTATCGCCGTCAGCACCGGATGATCGAACACGTCGACGGCATCTCTGAAGTCGATGCCATGTTTATGAATGTTGATTTGATTCTTGACTTCGTCCCATTCAAACCGCACACAGCACCTGTATTGACGTCTGTACATACATCATAGCACGCATGAGTAGCTATGTCCGCGTGAGCCGCGAGCAGTTTGCGGCGCACGTCAACGTCGGACTGGTTGTTCAAATACCGGTTCCTATTCTGGCCGGACGGCCTACCCCGGTTCGGACTGTGGCCGGCCACTCCGTGCGTGTCTCACGCAAGGCTGGGACGAATCTCACCCCGCATCCACCACGAACCCGTGCTGGCGCAAAAGCTGCAGCACACCCTTGCGGCCGCCCAGATGCAATGCGCCGATCGCCACGAACACCGGCTTGTTCGGCCCGGCGATCAGCAGCATCCGTGACACGAAGCGGCGGTTGCGCTCGTACACGATCTTGTTGTCGATCTGATCGGAGATGCGCTTGTCGCGCGCCAGTTTTTCGGACTTCGCGGTTTGCCAGGCCGCGATCGCATCGGCATCCCCCACTCGCCACAGCCGATGCAGCGCCTTCACATCGTCGACGTTTTCCGCGGGCGTCTGCACCAGGTCTTGTGCGAGCATTTCGCGTTGCTGCGCAAGCGTGAGTCCGGTGAACGCGCGCATCTGCTGCGGCAAGGTCTCGAGACCAACGATCTTGCCGCGCGTCCTGATGTACACGTTCTGCAATTGCGCTTCCGTGCCGTACTCGGTCTGCAAGCCGGCACTCAACGAATCGTAGGTTTCGACCACGAGAGACGCGAGCCACGGCCGCATCTTCTTGATCTCATCCAGCGCCGCGGGATTGCCACGCAGGCGTAAGTCCAGCTTGTGCCACAACGGCTCGGGCAGCAGGCCCGGCAGACAGTCACGCCGGCAGACGCCGTACTTCGACACATCGTCTTGCGAGACCAGCAGTTCGTCGGGCGAGAGTTCGAGCGCCAGCGTCGGCGAAGCCACGAGCGCGCCGAGGATCGGCGCGCGGAACGGCTGCCCGGGAGGATAGTCGGCGGGGTCCCCAACGTGCAACGTGCCGAGCACATAGATAGTCGTAGTGCCGCGCGTCGCGACATAGAACGGCATGCGCGCCGGTTGCATGCGCACCGGGCCGCTCGCCATGGTGCCCGGCGTGGCGGGCGGCGGATTGAAGCCCGGCAAGGTGGCGCGTGGCGGTGCCGGCAGATTGGGCACCGGCAGCGCCGGCCGCCCCGCCTGAGCAGGCGCATTGGCAGCCGCCCCGGCGGCATAAGCGACGCCGATCAGCCCCGCGCCCGGGTGAAAAACAGAACAAACGCCGAGGAGCACGGCACCAGTCAGTGCGCGCGCTCCCCAGCGCCGCGCAAAAGCAGCGTGGCAGCCGCCATCACGCGAGCGGCGCGTAAGACGACGCGCCGCCACTGCATCAGGCATCCACGTCCCCCACCTCCTCGGCGCGGTGACACGACACCTGACGGCCATCCACTTCACGCAACTTCGGTTCTTCGCTGCGGCACCGGTCGATCGCGTACGGGCAGCGCTGATGGAACGTGCAGCCCGACGGTGGATGCAGCGGCGACGGCATTTCGCCTTGCAGCTTGATCTTGATGGTGCGATCCGCTTCGAAGATCGAAGGCGTGGCCGACATCAACGCGCGCGTGTACGGATGACGCGGATTCGAGAAAATCCGCTTCTTGTCGCCGAGTTCCGCCACGCCGCCGAAGTACATCACCATCACATCGTCGGCGATGTGCTCCACTACCGACAGATTGTGCGAGATGAACACGTAGCTGGTCTTGAACTGCTCCTGCAGATCCATGAACAGATTGAGAATCTGCGCCTGAATCGACACGTCGAGCGCGGACACCGGTTCATCGGCGACCACGATCTGCGGATCGAGGATCATTGCGCGCGCAATCGCCACACGCTGACGCTGACCGCCCGAGAACATATGCGGATAGCGCTTTGCATGCTCCGGGCGCAGGCCCACAGTGCGCATCATCTGCGCGATCCGGTCGGCGCGCTCGGTCGCGCTCAGTTGCGTGTTGATCGCGAGCGGTTCGCCAAGCGTCTGCTCGACGGTCTTACGCGGATTCAGCGAAGCAAACGGATTCTGAAACACCATCTGCACGCGCCGCCGCAGTGCGGCGATCTTCGCGTGATCGGCGCCTGCCACGTCTTCACCGTCGATCAACAAGCGGCCCGCGCTGGGCGCTTCGATCATGGTCAATTGCCGCGCGAGGGTGGATTTTCCGCAACCGGATTCACCGACCACCGCGAGCGTCTTGCCGCGTTCGAGCGCAAACGACACGCCGTTCAACGCCTTGACGGTGCCCTGGCTGAACATGCCGCGCTTCACCGTGTAGTAACGCGCAAGCTTGTCGGCAACCAGCACGTGATCGCCCGCATGGTCCGACTGGCGCCGCGGTTCGAATACTGCGTTCATCGTGCGCCTCCATGGGTGTGAACGTTGGCGTCGCCGCTCAGGTTCAGGGGTTTGATGCAGCGCACGCGCGCCACTTCAGCGTGGTCTGGCATCTGCGCCAGCGCGGGCCGCGCCTTCATGCAGTCGTCGACCACGTACTTGCAGCGCGGTGCGAAGAGACAGCCTTTAGGACGGTCGTCGCGCCCCGGCACCATGCCCGGCAGTGCAGCGAGCCGCACCGCGCCGACATTGTGCTCGGGAATCGCCGCCAGCAACGCTTCCGTATACGGATGATGCGGCGCGGCGAAAATATCCGGCACGCGATTGGTTTCAATCACTTCGCCAGCGTACATGACCGCGACGCGCTGCGCGACCTCGGACACCACCGCCAGATCGTGCGAGATCAGCACGAGCGCCATGCCGCGTTCCTTCTGCAGCTTGATCAGCAGCTCCATGATCTGCGCCTGGATCGTGACGTCGAGCGCGGTGGTCGGCTCGTCGGCGATCAGCAGCTTCGGGTTGCAGGCGATCGCCATGGCGATCATCACGCGCTGGTTCATGCCGCCGGACATCTGATGCGGGAACGAGCCGATGCGGCCTTTGGGGTCCGGAATGCCGACCTGGTCGAGCAATTCCAGCGCACGTTTGTCCAACGCGCTGCCGCGCAAGCCTTCATGCAGCTTCAGCACTTCCTTGATCTGATAGCCGACCGTGTAGCTCGGATTCAGACTGGTGAGCGCGTCCTGGAACACCATCGCAATGTCTTTGCCGATGATCTTGCGGCGCTCTCTGGCCGATGCCTTCAGCAAATCCTTGCCGTTGAAGGTGATCTCATCCGCGGTGACTTTACCTGGCGCGTCGATCAGGCCCATCAGCGCCATCATCGTCACGCTCTTGCCCGAACCCGATTCGCCGACTACGCCGATCACTTCGCCCGGCGCGACGTCGAGGTTAATCCGATCGACAGCGGGCAGGCCGTTGAAGTCCACCGCGAGATTGCGGATGGTCAATAACTTATCCATATCAGGCCATCCGTTTCAGTTTGGGATCGAGTGCGTCGCGCAGCCCGTCGCCGAGCAGATTGATCCCGAGCACCGAGATCAGGATGGAGAGACCCGGCATCGTGACGATCCACCATGCGCTGTCGATATAGTCGCGCGCCGAGGCCAGCATCGCGCCCCACTCTGCCGACGGCGGTTGCACGCCCAGCCCGAGGAAGCCGAGCGCCGCGGCGTCGAGAATCGCCGACGAAAAACCCAGCGTAGCCTGCACGATCAACGGTGCCGTGCAGTTCGGCAGCACTTGCGAGAACATCAAACGCAGCGTGCTCGCACCGGCAACGCGTGACGCCGTCACATATTCCTTCTGCAATTCGCCTTGTGCCGAAGCACGCGTCAACCGCACATAACCCGGCAACGCGACAATCGCAATCGCCAGCATCGTATTGACGAGGCCCGGACCGATGATCGCGACCACCGCGACTGCGAGCAGCAGCGAGGGCAACGCGAGCAGCACGTCCATGATGCGCATGATCGGCGTATCGGCCCACTTCTCGAAGAACGCCGCGATCAGGCCGAGCACGATGCCCGGAATCAGCGCCAGCACGACCGAAACGAAGCCGATCCAGAACGACAGCCGCGCGCCGTACATCAAACGCGAGAGGATGTCGCGGCCCGCTTCGTCGGTGCCGAGAATGAACTTCCAGTTGCCGCCGTCGAGCCATGCGGGCGGGATCTTGACCGAGTCGCGATACTGCTCGATCGGGCTGTGCGGCGCAATCAACGGCGCGAAGATCGCGATGAAGATCAACACCAGCACAATGATGCCGGCACCGACCGCGCCACGATTGCGCGAGAAATTCGCCCAGAATTCGCGGGCGGCTATTGCGCGGCCACTCGGGGGAGTGACCGCCTGGGGGACGGTATTTTGAATGTCTGCCATGATCAGGTTACCTCGTATGGCGAATGCGCGGATTCAGCACGCCGTACAACAGATCGACGACGAGATTCACAACGATCACCAACGTAGCGATCATCAGGATACCGCCCTGCACCACCGGATAATCGCGCCGGCCGATCGCGTCGATCAGCCACTTGCCGATACCCGGCCACGAAAACAGCGTCTCGGTCAGCACCGCGCCCGCGAGCAGCGTGCCGACCTGCAAGCCGATCACAGTCACGACCGGAATCAGCGCGTTACGCAACGCGTGCACGACGATCACTCTCGCGGGCGACAAGCCCTTCGCACGCGCCGTGCGGATGTAATCCTCGCGCAATACTTCGAGCATCGACGAACGCGTCATACGCGCGACGACCGCCAGCGGAATCGTGCCGAGCACAATGGCCGGCAGGATCAGATGGCTGAGCGCGGATTTGAACGCGCCTTCGTCGGTGGACATCATCGCGTCGATCAGCATGAAGCCGGTCACGTGCGGAATGTCATATTCGACCGCGATGCGGCCCGACACCGGCGTCCAGCCGAGCTTGACGGAAAACACCATGATGAGGATCAAGCCCCACCAGAAGATCGGCATCGAGTAGCCGGTCAACGCCGTGCCCATCACGCCGTGATCGACCACCGTGCCGCGCCGGAGGGCCGCGAACACGCCCGCCGGCAAGCCGACGATCAGCGCGAACAGCATCGCGCAGAACCCCAGTTCAACGGTAGCGGGAAAGCGTGCGAGGAATTCGCCCATCACGCTGGTATTGGTGATGATCGAGGTGCCGAGGTCGCCGTGCACGGCGCGCCCAATGTAGTGGACGTATTGCATCGGCAAGGACTCGTCGAGCCCAAGGCGATGCATCGCGGCGGCATGCATGGCGGGATCGACGCCGCGCTCGCCCATCATCACTTCGATGGGGTCGCCCGGTATCAGGTGAATCAGCGCAAACGCGAGGATCGTGATGCCGATAAACGTCGGTATCACCATGCCGATGCGGCGCAAAACAAAGCGGAACATGGTTCGTCCCTATGGTCTTGGTGAAGAAAAAACGCAACCGGCGACGAGGGCTTGTGACCCCGGCCGCCGGACCATTTCGACCAGTTTTCTAACCGTGCGAAAAGCTACTGCGTAAGCTTGACTGTATTACTTTTACTTGACGCTGACGCCGTCGAAACGCGCATAACCGAGCGGCTCGATACGCATGTCGACCACCTTCTTGCTGACAGGCTGGTACACGGTCGAGTGAGCGATCGACGAGAACGGCAGTTGCTGAGCGAAGATCTGCTGAGCTTGCATGTATGCCGTCGTGCGTGCGCCCTGATCGGACGTGACGCGACCCTTCTGGATCAGATCGTCGAACGGCTTGTAGCACCACTTCGAGAAGTTGTTGCCGTTGATCGCTTCGCAGCCGAGGAGCGTGCCGAGCCAGTTGTCCGGATCGCCGTTGTCGCCGGTCCAGCCGATCAGCATCGTGTCGTCTTCACCCGCGTGAGCGCGCTTGATGTACTCGCCCCATTCATACGTCACGATCTTCGCCTTCACACCGATCTTGGCCCAGTCGGCCTGGATCATTTCCGCCATCAGACGGGCGTTCGGGTTGTACGCGCGTTGCACCGGCATTGCCCACAGCGTGATATCGAAGCCGTTCGGGTAGCCGGCCTTCGCCAGCAGCGCCTTGGCCTTGTCCGTGTCGAAGGATGCGCCCTTCAGGTTCTTGTCATACGACCATTGGGTCGGCGGCATCGGGTTCGTCGCGGCCTGGCCTGCGCCTTGATACACCGACTCGATGATCGCCTTCTTGTTGATCGCCATGTCGAGCGCCTGACGCACTTCGACCTTGTCGACCGGCTTGTGCGTCACGTTGTACGCGAGGTAGCCGAGGTTGAAACCCGGCTGCGACGGCATCGCGATGTTCGCTTCAGCCTTCAGCGGCGCGATGTCGGCCGGACGCGGATAGCTCATCACCTGGCATTCGTCGCGCTTGATCTTCTGCACGCGCACACCGGCGTCCGGCGTGATCGAGAAGATCAGCTTCGAGATCTTGACCGCGTTCGGCTTCCAGTAATCCGGATTGCCGTCAAAGCGGATCGTCGCGTCTTTCGTGTAGCTGCGGAAAATGAACGGGCCCGTGCCGACCGGGAACTGGTTGATGTCGGCAGCCTTGCCGGCTTTCATCAACTGGTCGCCGTATTCACCCGACAGGATCGACGCGTATTCCATCGCCAGATTCTGGATGAACGGTGCGTTGACTTCCTTCAGCGTGAATTTGACCGTGTACGGGTCGACCTTTTCCACGCTGGTGATCAGCTTGTCGAGGCCCATGTCCGTGAAGTACGGGAACTGGACCGGGTAGGCCTTATGGAATGCCGAGTTCGGGTCCAGCATGCGCTGGAACGTGAACACGACGTCATCCGCATTGAATTCGCGCGTCGGCTTGAAGAACGACGTGGTCTGGAACTTCACGCCATGACGCAGATGGAACGTGTAGGTCTTGCCGTCCGCGGAGACATCCCACTTTTCGGCGAGGCCCGGCTCGACCTTGGTACCGCCGCGCTCGAATTCGACGAGGCGGTTGTAGACGGTGAACGTATTAGCCGTGAAATCGGTGCCCGTGGTGTATTGGGCCGGATCGAAACCCGCAGGACTGCCTTCTGAGCAGTAAACCAGGGTTTTATTCGGAATCTCAGCGCGCGCGACACTTGCGCCCACCATCGATGCCGCTGCAGCTGCGACGAGCGTCGTAACACGCGCGGCGCGCAACAGATTGTTTTGCTTCATGTTTCCTCCAGGATCGGGGCCGGCTCCCGCCGGCGTAGCGCGATATTACTTGAGCTTGGGCAGCGGCAACAAGCGGAGGAAAATACCCCCGTTGACGATCGGAAACCAATGAGGCATAAGGGCGACCGCACGCCGGCGCTGGCCGGAGCGTGCGGCGCCAGATGGCGGGCTGCGCAAAAAGCGGCCCGCGAGTGGTTGCTGGCGTTTATTTCAAACCGACGTTCATGAATTGCGTTGGGCCGAACGGGTCGATCTTGAAGCCCGTGACATCCTTGCTGATCGGCTGGTAGACCGTGGAGTGGGCGATCGGCGTAAACGGAACCTGGTCTTTGAAGATTTCCTGGGCTTCTGTATAAGCCTTGGTGCGCTCGGCCAGATCGGTCGTGCTGCGGCCTTTCTTAATCAAATCGTCGTAGGGCTTGTAGCACCATTTGGAAAAATTACTGCCATTTACCGCGTCGCAACCCAGCAATACGCCAAGCCAGTTATCCGGATCGCCATAATCGCCGGTCCAGCCGATCAGCATTGCTTCGTGCTCGCCTGAATGGCCGCGGCGGATGTACTCACCCCATTCGTAGGTTGCGATCTTCACCTTGACGCCGATCTTCGCCCAATCGGCTTGCAGCATTTCCGCCATCAGGCGCGCGTTAGGGTTATAGGGTCGCTGGACCGGCATCGCCCACAGCGTCAGGTCGAAGCCGTCGGGATAGCCCGCCTGCTTGAGCAGCGCTTTGGCTTTGTCGACGTCGTACGGGGCGTCTTTCAGGCTCTTGTCATAGCCCCATTGCGTTGGCGGCATGGGATTGGTCGCGGCCTGGCCGGCACCCTGATACACCGATTCGATAATCGCTTTCTTATTGATCGACATATCGAGCGCGCGGCGTACCAGCACATTATCGAGCGGCTTCTTGGTCGTGTTGTAGGCAATAAATCCGAGATTGAAACCGACCTGATGCGGCATGGCGAGCGACGCTTCGGCTTTGACTCCCGGAATATCAGCGGGACGCGGATACGCCATCACCTGGCATTCACCGCGCTTTAATTTCTGGAGCCGCACCGCCGGATCGACCGTAATCGCGAATATCAGCTTGCTGACTTTAACGACGCCCGGTTTCCAGTAATCTGGATTACCGTCGAAGCGAATCGTATCGTCCTTCGTATAGCTGCGAAAAATGAACGGGCCGGTGCCGACCGGATATTGATTGATATCGGACGCTTTACCCGCTTTCAATAACTGATCGGCGTATTCGGCCGACAAAACCGAGGCAAACGGCATCGCGATCTGCTGCAAAAACGGCGCATCCACTTCCTTCAGCGTAAAACGCACCGTGTACGGATCAACCTTCTCGACCTTCACAATATTTTTCGCGAGGCCCAGATCGCTGAAGTACGGGAACGGCACCGGATAAGCCTTGTGGAACGGCTGATCCGGATCGAGCATCCGCTGATAGGTGAAGACGACGTCGTCCGCATTGAATTCGCGCGTCGGCTTGAAGAATGACGTGGTCTGAAACTTCACGCCGTGCCGCAAATAGAACGTGTAGGTCAGGCCGTCCTGCGACACGTCCCATTTCTCAGCGAGGCCGGGTTCGATATCGGTGCTGCCGTGGGCGAACTCGACAAGCCGGTTATAGACCGTGTACGAGCCGGCGCTGAATTCGACGCTGGTGGTGTACTGCGCGGTGTCGAAACCCGCGGGGCTGCCTTCGGAACAGAACACGAGGGTTTTGTCAGGCAAGGTGGCCGCGCCGGCTGCGGCGGGCGCGAAGGCGGCAGCCAGAACTGCAAGAGCGCCCAAGACTGGAAGGCAGGTATGGCGAACTGCGAACAGCAATCGGGATACTGTCATCTCGTTCTCCGCACAGCAGCCACGTCAGCTGCGCTTCGATCATAGACAGCGCAAAAACGGCCTTCAAGAAGGGCTAACCATCGCTTGGCGAACTGACGTTTCCCAACAGTTTGCTGTCGCAGGACACTTATGCTGTGTGTTTTGGCAGAAATGTTGACGCCAATTTGACCAATTTGGGTAAACCCCTAGTATTTCTATGACTCCGTTTCAATTCACGAACAGCTGGTTCAATCAAACAGCAAGAGACGTCTGGGACCAGTTGCTTCCGCAGTTCAACCCAACAAAAATCATCGAGATCGGCTCTTATGAAGGCGCAAGCGCGTGCTATCTGATCGAGAGTCTGGCGCAACAGCGTCCGATCGAACTGCATTGCGTCGACACGTGGGAGGGCGGCATAGAGCACCAGGCGGGCGGTGTGGCTCAGACCGACATGACCGCTGTGGAGGCACGCTTTCGTCACAATGTCGAACTGGCCGCCGGGCGGCATCCTGGACGGGCCGAAATCGTGGTTCACAAAGGGTTTTCGGACGACTGCCTCGCGCGCATGATCAGCGACGGCAAGAAAGGGTATTTCGACTTTGTGTACATCGACGGCTCGCACCAGGCGCCTGACGTCCTATGCGATGCCGTGCTCGGGTTCAAACTGCTCAGGACGGGCGGCGTGATTGCGTTTGACGACTATCTTTGGTGCGAAGATCCGGCATCCGGGAAGGATCCGTTGCGTTGCCCGAAGCCGGCGATCGACGCGTTCGTCAATCTGAATTTCCGCAAGCTGCAAGTTCTGTCCGCACCGCTGTATCAGTTATACGTGCAGAAGCTGTCTGATTAGAAGCTGTTGCAGCAAGGTTCGCGTGGCCGCAACAGCCGTGCGAACCTCAAAAGTACACTAAGCGCCCAACCGCTCGCAGATCGCCTTGGTCGCCGCTGCGCCATTCAACGTGTAGAAGTGCAGCCCCGGCACCTTCGCGTCGGTGAGACGCCGGCACAGGTCCGTCACCACATCCAGCCCGAACGCGCGAATCGACTCACGGTCGTCGCCGAAGCTTTCCAGACGGCGCGCGACCCAGCGCGGCACTTCCGCGCCGCACATCTCCGAGAAACGCATCAGTTGCGAGAAGTTCGTGATCGGCATGATGCCCGGCACGATGGGTACGTCGACACCGAGCTTCCTCGCGTCGTCGACGAAACGGAAGTACGCGTCCGCGTTGAAGAAATACTGTGTGATCGCTGAATTGGCGCCGGCCTTCACCTTGTGGGCGAAGTTTTCCAGATCGTGACGCGGCGAGCGCGATTGCGGGTGGTACTCCGGGTAGCCGGCCACCTCGATCCAGAACCAGTCGCCGAACTCGGCGCGGATAAAGCTCACCAGTTCCGACGCATAGCGCAGTTCGCCGACTTCGCCCATGCCGGACGGCAGATCGCCGCGCAATGCGACGATATGGCGGATGCCATGCGCACGGTACTGGTTGAGGATCGCACGCAGGCTCTCTTTCGACGAGCCGATGCACGACACGTGCGGCGCCGCTTCAAGTCCTTCCTTCGCCATTTCGACGACGGTATCGAGCGTGCCCTGTTGCGTCGAGCCGCCGGCGCCGAACGTGACGGACACGAACTTGGGCTTGAGCTGCGCGAGCTGCGCGCGGGTGGCGCGCAGCTTGTCGACGCCTTCCTGCGTTTTCGGCGGGAAGAATTCGAATGAAAGTTCGATCGGGTTCATGATTCAGTAGATCAACCGATACTGCGGTTGCCGAAAATAAGCGCGGACAGCAGCCACGAAACGATGCTGTACAGAATCGAGCCGAAGAACGCCGACCAGAAACCCGACACTTCGAATCCCTTCAGCAGCGACGCGCACAGCCAGAAGCACAGCGCATTGACCACCAGAATGAAAAGTCCGAGCGTGACGATCGTGACGGGCAGCGTCAGCAGGATCAGCACCGGTCGCAGAATCGTGTTGATCAACCCGAGCACCACCGCGACGATCAAGGCGGTGCCAAAACTGCGGATATGAATCGACGGTACGAGGTAGGTGATGATCAGAAGCGCAAGCGCGTTGATCAGCCAGGTCAGCAGCACGGTCATGTAGAGCTCCTTTAAGGCAGGATGTCCGGTTGAACGGAACGAGGCGGGCATGGCGAACAGGGCTGCGCCTTACGCGCCGCCCTGTCGTCAAACTGTCATGCTTTAACCGCCCGCGTGCTTGATGCTACGTAAATGCGGTTACTTGGAAGCGGCTAACTGCTTAGTAGCGGTAGTGGTTCGGCTTGAACGGACCGTTCTTGTCGACGCTGATATAGCTCGCCTGATAGTCCGACAGCACCGTCAGTTCCGCACCGATACGACCCAGATGCAGACGCGCGACCTTTTCATCAAGGTGCTTCGGCAGCACGTAGACCTTGTTTTCGTACTTGTCGCCGTGAACGAACAGCTCGATCTGCGCGATCGTCTGGTTCGTGAACGATGCCGACATCACGAACGACGGATGACCCGTCGCGCAACCCAGATTCACCAGGCGGCCTTCAGCCAGCAGGATCACGCGCTTGCCGTCCGGGAAAATGATGTGGTCGACTTGCGGCTTGATGTTTTCCCACTCGTACTGGCGCGTCGAGGCAACGTCGATCTCCGAATCGAAGTGACCGATGTTGCAGACAATCGCGTTGTTGCGCATGGCAGCCATATGATCGTGGCCGATCACGTGGAAATTGCCCGTTGCCGTGACGAAAATGTCGGCCTTGTCGGCGGCATATTCCATCGTCACCACGCGATAGCCTTCCATTGCCGCTTGCAGTGCGCAGATCGGATCGATTTCCGTGACCCACACCGTGGCGCCCAGACCGCGCAGCGATTGTGCGCAACCCTTGCCCACGTCGCCGTAACCGGCCACGACCGCGATCTTGCCCGCGATCATCACGTCGGTTGCACGCTTGATACCGTCAACCAGCGATTCGCGGCAGCCATACAGGTTGTCGAATTTCGACTTCGTGACCGAATCGTTCACGTTGATGGCCGGGAACGGCAGGCGCCCTTCCTTTTCCATCTGGTACAGACGATGCACGCCGGTCGTGGTTTCTTCGGTCACACCCTTGATGTGCGCGAGACGCGTGGAGTACCACACCGGATCGGCGTCGAGATGCTTGGCGATCGACTTGTACAACGCGACTTCTTCTTCGTTTTCCGGCTTCGAGATTACCGAACGATCTTTCTCGGCCTTCGAGCCGAGGATCAGCAGCAACGTGGCGTCACCGCCGTCGTCGAGGATCATGTTGGCGAATTCGCCATTCGGCCATTCGAAAATGCGGTGCGAGAACTCCCAGTATTCGTCGAGCGATTCGCCCTTGAATGCGAACACCGGCACGCCGCCTTGCGCGATCGCGGCGGCTGCATGGTCCTGCGTCGAGAAAATATTGCACGATGCCCAGCGAACGTCCGCGCCGAGTGCCGTCAAGGTTTCGATCAGCACGCCGGTTTGAATCGTCATGTGCAGCGAACCCGCGATGCGCGCGCCCTTCAGCGGCTGCGAGCTCTTGTATTCCTCGCGCGTCTGCATGAGGCCGGGCATTTCGGTTTCAGCGATATTGAGTTCCTTGCGGCCCCAGGCTGCAAGCGACATATCGGCGACGAGGAAATCCTGCTTGGAATTTGAATCGAGAACTGCGGCGTTCATCACGCCCTCCTTTCTAAGAAATTGACTAGAAATTTGACGTGAGCGCGGTTCGATGCGGTGGATAGGGAAGCGCTATGCGCATCCTGTCCCTCCGATTGAAGCCTCCGAGCCTGGCGGGCGGCCGGCGAATGCTGATTCGCGGTACCCGTCGCAACGCTCCTCGAAGACGAACGGCGATTGTAGCAAATCGAGATGGCTTCGGGGTGTGGATCGGGAGGGTGTTGCGTGGGGGGCGGGTGAGCGTGGGTGCGTGCGGGTGAGTGCGGGTGCGTTATTAAGCGGCCTGATTCGGGCGAGCAGACGCGACAACGACGCTTGCCCTGCGCAATTGCTCGATACCCGCGCGCGCGGTGTCGAGGAACTGCCTTGAAAACCGGAACGCTTCGGCTAGGTCGGTGGGATCCGGTGTCTGAAAGCCAAGTGCGATGCGGAAATAGCGTTCGGCGTGAATGCCCGCGTGATAGTGCATGCGTACGCGCTTCGCGTCGTCCAGACGACGGTTGCTGAAAATGTCGCGCAACGCCCACGAAAACGCGCCGTCTTCGCCGCCGATGCGGCGGAATGCATCATCCATCGGAAAGCCGCCGAGGGCGGCATACACCGCGCGGCGGATGATCAGGCTGCTCGGCACCGTATTGCTGAGCGTGACGGCGTGCTTACTGAAGTCGGGATGGCCGGTGAGCTCGACCGGAAAATCCGTGTAGTCGACGTCGAGCCGCACGGACGCTTCGTTCGGGTTCTGCGCGAGAAATGCGCTCGCGGCGGCTAGCGCGCCGGGCAGGTACTCGTCGTCGGCGTCGAGAAAGGCGAGCAGACCGTGAGCCGCATGCATCGCGCCCCAGTTACGCGCCCGAGCCGGGCCGCCGTTGCAGGGCATCTGCAGCAGGCACACGCGAGGGTCGAGACGCCCGTAATGTGCGACCAGGTCTGGGGAGGCATCGGTCGAGCCGTCGTCTACCACCATGATCTGCGCGGCTTCCGGCTGAATCAGGCAACTTTGAAGTGCACGGGCGAGCGTTGTCGCGCCGTTGTAGCAGGGAATGATGATCGAGATGGGCGTCATGGACTGAAACAGGCTCTGCGGGCCGAACGAAAGAGAACCGTCGATGTTATCCGGCTTTCGGCGGCGTCCATCCTGGAAAGGCTGGAGAAGCGCCGTGCGCGACCGCGCCGAACAACGCGCTGCGCACGAACGGCGCAGATACAAAGTGCGTCATCCGCTTCAACCGCAACATAAATACGATGACTTACAATCGCCCAATTCATTCCAAATTGGAATTCTGGAGCCGGACATCGTGGAACTACGTGCGCTGCGGTATTTCGTCGAAGTGGTCCGTCAGCAGAGCTTCACTGTCGCGGCCGAGCAGATGTTCGTCACGCAGCCGACCATCAGCAAGATGGTCAAGTCGCTGGAAGACGAAATCGGCTCGCCGCTGCTGTTGCGCGACGGGCGCCAGATGGTGCTGACCGACGCCGGCCGGATCGTCTACCAGCGCGGTCAGGACGTGCTGGCGGCGCACGCGCAATTGCAGGCCGAACTGAACGATCTCGACACCCTCGGTCGCGGCGAGCTGACCATCGGCATTCCGCCGATGGGCGGCTCGCTGTTCACGCCCGCCATTGCCGCCTTCCGCCAACGCTACCCGAAAATCGAACTGAAGCTCTTCGAGCAGGGTTCGCGCGCGATCGAAGCCGCGCTGATTCATGGCGAGCTGGAGTTAGGTGGCGTGCTTCAACCGGTCGATCCGGAAAATATCGAAGTGCTGCCGATGACGAGGCAATTGCTGTGGCTGGTCGCGCGCAGCGGCTCGCGCTGGGATGACCTGCACGAAGTGCCGCTCGCCGAACTCGCCAACGAGCCGTTCGTGTTCTACGGTGAGAGCCTCGCGCTCAACGATGTCGTGCTGAATGCGTGCCGCGCTGCTGGCTTTGCGCCGACCATCGTCGGGCGCAGCGGGCACTGGGATTTCATGGCGGCGCTGGTGCTGGCCGGTGTCGGCATCGCGCTGTTGCCGGCGCCCTACTGCCGAAGGCTCGACGCGTCGCAGTTCACCTGCCGCCCGGTCGTGGAGCCGGAGATTCCGTGGGAAATGGCGATTGGCTGGCGCCGCAACGGGTATCTGTCGCACGCGGCGCGCGCGTGGCTGGAGGTGGCGCGCGAAACGCTGCCTGGCCAGGCCGGCGACGACTTCATGCTGGGACCGGGCATCGGTGTGAACGGCATCACGGCGCCTGTTAAGACATCGAAGCCGTAAATGCGGCTCCCGCGAACGCGGGTTACTGCAAACGCGATCACCGCAAATGTGGCCGCCGCAAATGCGGCCACCGCCAACGCGGCCGCCGCAAATGCGGCCAGCCAAATGACAACATGCCGCCCGGCGCAGACCGGGCGGCATGTTTTTCATTCAGGCTCACCTCAACGGCTTACCTCGGACGCCCACCGAGCGTCGTCATTACTGTTGCGTGACAAACTCGATGCGGCGGTTGGCAAAGCGGCCACTCGCCGTGTCGTTGCTCGCAACCGGACGCGCGTCGCCGTAACCTTGCGCGACGAGCGAATCCGCCGGCACGCCCGTCTTCACGAGATACGCGCGAACCGCTTCGGCGCGCCTCTTCGAGAGTTCCAGATTGGCTTGTGCGCCGCCGACATTGTCCGAATAACCGGCCACTTCGAGCTTGGGTGTCTTGCCGTTGCGGGCGCAGGCATGCAGCACTTGCGCCGACTGGTTCAGATCGGCCATCGCCGAGACGGGCACGCGGGCGCTGGCGCTCATAAAATTGATGACCTGCAGGTTCAGCACCTTGACCACGTCCGCTGTCGCGCACGAGCTATCCGGCGCGAGCAGGCCCTTGATCGCACCGCGGAAGTTCTCCGTTGCGCTGGCAACCGCCTGTTCAACGTTGAACGAACCGATCTGATACGACGCGCCGAACAGCGACTTCAGTTTATCGAGCCAGCCGAGCTTCGCGTTTGCGGCGCTACCGCTCAATTCGATGCGCGCGCCGTCCACCTTCACCTCCGCGCCCGGCAATGCCAGCAACGGCAGCAGGCCGTCCAGACGAGCGAGCCAGTCGGCCGGCTTCGTGTCCTGGTCCACCGTCACGTTCGCGACGAAATGCTCAGCACCGAAGCGTTTGGTCAGCGCATCGATCAGTTGAGTCTTCTCGGCGTCGCTGCCGACCGTTGCGGTGAGCGTCGGCTTGCCGGCGGCGTCGACCGTGAAGCTGAGCTGGCTGTCTTTGGCAGGCGCGGGTGCAGCGGCGGGTTGCTGCGCTTCGCTGGCGGCGCTTGCCGCGACGGCGTTGGCGGCTGCCGTCGAAGCCGCGGCGTCGCTCGCCGCGGGCGTTGCGACCGCGGCGAGCGAGGCTTCAGCCGGTGCGGACGCGGGCTGCACCGTCGCCGCGGCTTCCGCGCTACTGCGCTCGCTGCTTTGCGCGCCTCGTTGCTCGTTACTGCAACCGCGCAGGAACAGGAAAGCCAGCACGGCAGCAATCGCCGCGAGCAGCCACCACAGCCACTTGCGCGGACGGCGCTCTTCGCGCACCACAGCGTCGACAGGCACGCGAATGCTTGCCATCGCCTCGACCGCCGGCTTGGCAGCAGGCGTCGGATGGTCGATGTGCGCCGAGACCGCCTTCAGTTGCGACAGAATATTGCCGGTGAACGCGCCGAGTGTGCTCAGCCCAAGGCCGCCCATCAAACGGTCGTTCAGGTAAGGCGCAATCGCCGGCAGTTGATGGCCCAGCAGTGTCGGCAGTTGGCCGACATTGCCCTGGCCTTCGAGAAAATGCCGCTTCAGCAGACCCAGCAGCGTTGCGCCGACGATGCCCGTCATGGCGTGCGTCGCATGCGCCGGCACACCGGTTTGGGTGGCGACTTCGTCGCTGAGCGTATCGACGCGGCGATCGAGCACGCGCTCGAGCAAGTGGCGCCCCGCACCTTCCAGCTGGCTCACGCCGGTGGTGCTGCCGAGCAGTTGCGGCAACTGCTCGGCGATGTGGCCGTTCACCTCGGGTGAAATGATCGCGGTGAACAGCGAACGCGCGCCGTCGAGCGTTGCGCCCTTCTGCATCAGGCCGGCGACGAGCGCCGGGCCGGTTGTTGCAAGCACCTTCTGGGTCGCGTCTGGCGGCAGCCCGAAGCGGGCCGCCAGCTGTCGCACGACACCGTCCGTCAACGCGGACTGAATCAGCTGAATCACATTGATACTCATCGCTTCGCTTCCTTGAGTTCCCGAACGCGCCACCTGACGCGCTCTTTTTGGCGGCGCGATTATAGGGGCGTGGAAATCTCAAAAATGAATCGACAAGATTAATTACAAAAACCGCAATTCCATTTGAAAATTCATATTTTATTTACGCAGCCTCACATTTGCATGCGGTTGATGCACTACACCGATGTAGTAGTTTGGCCAACACACCCTACAGCCATCCAAGAACCCGGTTGCAGGAAATTTCTGCAAATTCAATTTCCAACAAAAAATAATAGACCACCCAGTTTTTCAGCTATACCGTTAGTGAGATACATGATTGGAATTGGCTTCACGAAAGTATCGTCACTATAAAAAATATGCGCTCGCCATAATGGAATTTTAATTTTATTAATTGGCCGTCCCCATTAGCGACCGAAACCGAGACATTCACAATGAGCAACTATCTTAAATATGCCGACTCCCTCGAAGTCGCGCAAATGGATGAGGACGCTCTGAGCCATCAGATTGCCGAGTCGATGGCGCGAGTGGGCCATGCCGTGTGCTCGCGGCACGGCCACGCCATGCGCAATGCCCATGCAAGAAGCCATGGAATATTGAAGGGCGAACTGGTGATAGATGGCCCTTTGCCGACCCACCTGGCGCAAGGGCTCTTTTCTCAACCGGGCCGTTACCCCGTTGTCATCCGCCTCTCCAGCTCCCCCGGCGAAACTGGGCCGGACAGTCAACCGGCCGCGCGTGGATTCGCGATTAAGGTTCTGGGCGTTGCAGGCAACAAAGTCCTGCCCGACGACTCGGGTCATACACAAGATTTTTTGCTGGTGAACAGTCCGTCGATCGCCTTCGGCGATGTCCGTTCGTATCAGTGCATGCAGGACTTTCTGGAACGTGCGGAGCTCGATCCGGATGGCATGGCCGGCGCGGCGGCAAAACTGAAGCGCACGCCCGATCCCAAGCTTGAATCCATGCTGACCGAGGTGCAACACGCGAACAGCAACCACATTCTCGGTGAGACCTTTTATTCGATGGCTGCCGTGCGGTTCGGCGAATACGTCGCAAAAATAAGCGTGGCACCCGCATCAAACGAGGTTCGAGCGCTAACCGGCACGCCGGTCGACACGCTTCACCGTCCGTCCGCATTTCGCGACCTCGTCGTCGATTTCTTCCGCCAGCACGGGGCGGAATATGACCTTCGCGCGCAACTGTGTACCGATCTCGCCCACATGCCCATCGAAGACGCTGCTGTTGTCTGGGACGAAAAAAGCTCGCCCCAGCAAGTCATTGCGCGAATCGTCATCCCAAGACAGGAAGCCTATAGCCCGGCCCGGCAAGCATACGGTGACGAGGTGCTCTCGTTCAGTCCGTGGCACGCGATCGAGGCCCATCGGCCTTTGGGCTCGATCATGCGGATCCGCAGAACGGTGTACGAGCAATCCAGCCTGTTCCGCCACACGACGAATGGCGAGCCTCGCAGGGAGCCGGAAGACATATCGGAACTGCCTGACTAGCAACGCTGTTAGCTGAACCCCACCCAACGTAAAGCTTAACGATTGCCGACCCGTCTTCGGCTAATTTCTACTGCGAGAAATAGTATGAACACCGCATCCATTGCTGCAAACCCAATCCAGGCCAAACGCCGCACCCGGGAAGAAATTATTCAGGCTGTCGAAGAGGCGGTACCCGATGCCTCCGCGCAATCGAAAAAAGCGCTGATCGATGACCTGGTCGCGCAGGACGCCGACGACACGGCCGTTGAAAATGGTTCGGCCGGCCGTGCCGGCCTGAAAAGCGGCAACGTCTCCGAACTCACCTCGATCATCACGCTGAAACCCGGTGGCGCCGCGCGTTTGCGCCGCATTTTCGCCATGGTGCGCGGAAATTTTTCCGGCGCGAACCGTGTCGCCACGTTGCACGATATGCGCTTCATTTTTCTGGAGAACGACACGAAATTGTTGTTTGCAACGACATACGACGGCGACTGGGACACTTACATCGGAGACTTCGCCACGAAGATCCCCGAATTGATGGACCTGCTTTTCGGTTCGGTGGAAGGCTGGCCCGGCATCAAGAGCCCTGACGTCAAGGATTTCATTATCTCGAAGCAGATCACTGCTGCGGGGTGGTATGTCGCCAATCCCAAACAATCCGTCGTTGACGTAAAGCGCAACGCAAAGATTGCGGAAACGCTCGATACGTTCCTGGACGAATTTGGAAAGATCGCCTGATCAGGCTGACCAGGCTGACCAGGCTAAGCAGCCTGAGCAAGCAATGCTAACGGCCGGCCTATAAATCCGCCGCGCGAGACCAGGGCTTCGGCTCATGTCGGCGCGGCGCACTGCTCCACGACATTGGCGCAACACGAAGCTCGCGTCTCACCCGTTTCCCGAGCATCCGAAATTCTCTCAACCGGAGGAAATCATCCTCGAACTCAATGCCATTCAGGCGTCCATTTTGCGTCATCGTCCGCAACCCTATGTGGGCACCCACTTTGCGCTACGGATCGACAACCCGGAACACGGCCGTTTGCTCATCAAGCGGCTAACGCCGCTTATTGCGTCCGCAGCCAACTGCAGGGATCAGCAGTCATGGATTTCCATCGGCATCAGCTACGCCGGGCTGCGTTTGCTCGGCTTGCCCGAAACATCGCTGGCGAGTTTTCCCGAAGCGTTCCGCACAGGCATGGCGGGTCGAGCAGCCCAACTGATGGACACCGGTCCAAACGCGCCGAGTCATTGGGATCCGGCATTTCAGGGTAATCAGATGCACGTCTGCCTCAATGTCTTCAGTAGCGGCGGCGAAGCGTGGGAAAAAACCCGGGCGCTTGCCCACGAACAATTCGTCGATCTGCATGGCATCACACTGCTCGGCGCCCATCAATTCGGCTCCCATCCCGACAATCTCAATCCATTTGGCTACAAAGACGGCATCTCCGAGCCCGCGATCGAAGGTAATGACGTCGAGCCACTGCCGGGTCAAGGCGCACCGATCAAGGCGGGCGAATTTATCCTCGGCTATCCCGGCGAAAGTGGCGAACCGCTCAAGATGCCGCAGCCGGATATTCTCGGGCGCAACGGCACTTTTCTCGCATTTCGGAAGTACCGTTCGCGACTCGGGGCGTTCAACGATTATCTGAGATCACAGGCATCCACTCCGGCGGGACGTGAATTGATCGCTGCAAAACTGGTGGGACGCTGGCGTTCCGGCGCGCCGCTTACGCTGGCGCCCGAGGCAGACGACCCGGAACTCGGCGCCGACTATCGTCGTAATAACGATTTCACGTACGCAGACGACCCGAACGGCCAGCGCGTCCCGCTCGGCTGTCACATGCGAAGAATGAATCCCCGTGACAGCAAGGTTTCCGTGATGACGGACGTCAACGTTCATCGCTTGATCCGGTGTGGCACGTCCTACGGCAAACCCTACGATGAAAGCGTGACCGCCAGTCAGGATCAAGACGACGAGCGGGGTGTTTATTTCATGCTGATCAGCGCGAAGGCGCACGAAACGCTCGAGTTTTTGCAGCGCGAGTGGGTCAACAACGGAAATTTTCAGAATCTTGGAGACGAGCGGGACCCGTTGATCGGCTTGCATGAAGAGAACGATATGTTCACCGTTCCGGCGAAACCGGTTCGCAAGCGGCTGGTGGGCATTCAGACCTTCAACGTTCTGAAAGGCGGCGAGTACCTGTTTATGCCGAGTCTGCCGGCGCTGCAATGGATCGCCGATAGCGGCCGGTAGACGCGGCGAGAAGCAGCGCGCCACGTCGGCGCCAGGCACCGCTCCCCAGCATTTTCCCGACAACGTCCGCGTCGCGCAGGGCGGAAGGGCGGCGCCCTGACCTGCCGCGCCCGTTCTTCGATCAGACAGCGAGGGTCGCGCGGCGCGGCGTCGTTTTATTGCTACCGCGCCGGCTCGCCGCAATCAGTTCAGCCGCACGCTCGCCGATCATCACCGTCGGCGAATTCGTATTGCCGCCAATCAGCGTCGGCATCACAGATGCGTCGACGATCCGCAGTCCAGTCACGCCGCGCACCCGCAATTGCGGATCGACCACCGATTGCGCATCGCCGCCCATCCGGCACGTGGCCACCGGGTGATAGATCGTGTCGGCATGCTCTGCAATGGTTCGGCGCAAATCTTCGTCGGTCTGGCCGGAATGCGTGTACAGCTCCTTGCCGCCGTGCAGGGCCAGCGAGGGTGCGTCGAGAATGCGCCGCGCCATTTGCGCACCTTCCACCAGCAGGTCGAGATCGCGCGAGTCGCTGAAAAAACGCGGATCGATCACAGGCGCGGTGCGCGCGTCGGCGCTCTCGAGGGTCACCGTGCCGCGGCTATGCGGCCGCAACACGCACACGTGCAGCGAATAACCGTGGCCCCAGTGCATATGGCGGTTGTGGTCGTCGACAATGGCCGCGCAGAAATGCAGTTGCAGGTCCGGGCGCTCGAGCGTCGGCCGGCTCTTCAGAAAGCCGCCCGCTTCGGCGACGTTGCTCGACAGCATGCCCGTCCCGTGCCGCATGAAGGTCACGAACTGCGGCAGCATCCGCGCGATGCCGCGAATCGAAAAGCCGGTCGGCTCGATCGACGACACCCGTTTGTTGATGGTGAAGTCGACGTGGTCGATCAGGTTCTGGCCGACCTCGGGCGCATCGTGCAGCACGGCAATACCGAGCGACTGCAGATGCGCCGCCGGCCCAATGCCCGAGCACATCAGCAGTTGCGGCGAATTGAACGCGCCTGCTGCCAGTACCACCTCGGCGCGCGCTTCGAGCGTTTCAGTACGGCCGCCGCGCACGATGTCGACGCCGCTCGCGCGCTTGCCGTCGAAGGCCACGCGCAGCACCGTCGCATCGGCGATCGTATGGAGATTGGGGCGCTCGCGATCGTAGATATAGGCGCGCGCGACGCTGCAGCGCCGTCCATCGCGCTGCGTCACCTGATAGAAGCCGACACCTTCCTGGTCTGCGCCGTTGAAGTCGCTGTTCGGTTTGTAGCCGGCTTCGGTCGCGGCCTGCACGAAATGCGTCGAAAACGGATTGTGATAGCGCAGATCGGACACCGTCAGCGGGCCGTCCGCGCCGTGCCATGCATCGGCGCCGCGCTCGTTGCCTTCGGCCCGGCGGAAATACGGCAGCACGTCGGCCCACGACCAGCCTTCGCAGCCGAGCTGCGCCCATTCGTCATAATCGAGCGGATGGCCGCGGGTGTAGATCATGGCGTTGATCGCGCTCGACCCGCCGAAGCCCCGCCCGCGCGGCTGATAGCCCTGGCGGCCGGCGAGCCCCGGCTGCGGCGTCGTCAGATAGCCGTAGTTGGTTTTGAGTTTATGCGGCACGATGGCCGCCACGCCCACCGGCATATTCACGAACAGATTGCGGTCCGTATGCGGACCCGCTTCGATCAGGGCGATCGTGGCGTCAGGGCAGCTATCCGCCAGACGGCTCGCGAGCGAGCATCCGCCCGAGCCCGCACCGACAATGATGTAGTCGTATTGCATCCGCTCCTCCTGGTGGGGCCGCGTTGCTTGCAGACCCGGTCTCGTGCACACTTGTCTACGTGTGTTTTATCGGCATTGTAGGGAGCGTTCGGGCGCGACGGCGGGTTCGTGTCAGAGCGAACCCTCTAAACGAAAGCCCGCCCGCGACCCTATGATGAAAGACGCGCATGCGCCCGCCAGGCCGCCGCGCACGGCATTCAAACGCGGCGCCCCGCGCGCCGTCCTCTGGGCGTGCGGCACGACACGCCGCGATAAAACAGCACGCCGTCGATCAGCGGCGGCACGCATCCGGTGAACGGAGACAACAGATGGATCGGTACAGCTTCGGCCACACCCACGACGTGACAAATCAGGCGCCTCCGCTCGCGGACTACAACCTGTTTTCGAGCGACGTGGCGTTGTCCTCCGCCCTCGACCGCGAAGGCGCCGCGTGGCATCGCGAGACATTGCAGCGGCATGGCGCGGCACTCACCACGCCCGAAACACTCGCGCTTGCCGAGCTGGCGAACCGCCACACGCCTGAACTTGTCACACACAACCCACGTGGCGAGCGCATTGACGCGCTGGAGTTTCATCCTTCGTGGCATACGTTGTTGTCGCTGTTGCGCCGCGAAGGCCTGCACGCGTTGCCGTTTTCAGATCCGCAGCGCGGCGCCATGGTCGCGCGTTGCGCCGGCTATTTCCTTCACGCGCAACTCGAATCCGGCTCCCTCTGCCCGCTGACGATGACCTTCGCGAGCATCCCGGTGTTGCAACGCGAACCTGCCTTGTTCGACACGTTGCGCGACAAGCTCTATGCCCGTGAACACGATCCACGCGACGTGCCGCTCGCGCAAAAAACCTCGGCGATGATCGGCATGGGAATGACCGAGAAGCAAGGCGGCTCGGACGTGCGCAGCAACCAGACCCGTGCGTATGCCACGCACGGCAGCGGCCGGGGCGCCGAATACCGCCTGGTCGGTCACAAATGGTTTTTCTCCGCGCCGCAATGCGACGCGCATCTGGTGCTCGCCCGCACCGACGATCACGCAGGCCTCTCCTGTTTCTTCGTACCGCGTTTCGCACCGGACGGCAGCAAAAACGCCGTGCAGATCCAGCGTCTGAAAGACAAGCTCGGTAACCGCTCGAATGCCAGCAGCGAGGTCGAATTCTTCGACGCGTTCGGCATCATGATCGGCGACGAAGGACGTGGCGTGCCGACCATCATCGAAATGGCGAACTACACGCGGCTCGACTGCGTGATCGGCAGCGCGGCCCTGATGCGCGCGGCGCTGGTGCAGGCGATCCACCACGCCCGGCATCGCAGCGCCTTTGGCCGGCACCTGGCCGACCAGCCGCTGATGCGCAATGTGCTGGCCGATCTGGCGTTGGAATCGGAAGCCGCGACGGTGTTGTTCATGCGGCTCGCGCGCGCGTTCGAAGAATCGGCCGATGCGTCGTCGGCCGCGCCCGCTGAACGCGCATGGCGCCGGATCGTCACCCCGGCCGCGAAATACTGGGTCTGCAAACGCACGCTGGAATTCACCGGCGAGGCGATGGAAGTCTGGGGCGGCAACGGCTACGTCGAAACCGGTCCGATGGCGCGCTTCTATCGTGAAGCGCCCGTGAATTCGATCTGGGAAGGCTCGGGCAACGTGATGTGCCTCGACGTGCTGCGCGCCATGGAGCGCGAGCCCGACGCGGCACAAGCCTTGTTCGCCGCCTGGCAAGCGGACGCGCAAGGGCACCCGGCTTTGAGCGCCGCGCTCGGCAAGCTAGCCGCTACACTCAACGGCCCTGCCGAACATCGTGAAGCATCGGCTCGAAGGATCGCGCAGCAGATCGTGCTGATCGCGCAGGCCGCCCTGCTCCTGAAGCACGCGCCGGCGGAAGTCGCCGAGGCCTTCATCGCAACGCGTCTCGCCGACGGCTGCGGCGAGAACGGCCGCGTGTACGGCACGCTGCCGGTCACGTTCGACCACGCGGCGATCATCGAAAGAGCATTTCCCGCCTGAAGCGAAGCAGGCGGATTGACGACACACCAAACACACCAATAAGCGCGGTTCAACGCGCACCGTTATCCATCAGGGAGTGGACACCTATGAAGAACGATCTGCCAGAAGTCGCCGCGCTCGAAGCGCTGCTACGCGATCAACGCCATGCCTATCTGCGCGCGCCGTATCCGTCGTGGGAAGCCCGTGCCGGGCATCTGAAAGCGCTGCGCAAAGTCATGCTCGATAACCGCGACGCACTCGCCGACGCGATGAGCGCCGACTTCGGCAATCGCGCGAAGCAGGAAGTGCTGCTCGCCGAATTCCTGCTGATCAAGGAAGAGGTCGACGCCGCGCTCAGGCACGGCAAACGCTGGATGAAAGCGCAACGCCGCAGCACCAACAAATGGTTGATGCCGGCGCGCGCGAAAGTCGTGCCGCAGCCACTCGGCGTGGTCGGCATCATCGTGCCGTGGAATTATCCCGTGCTCCTCGCCGTCGGCCCGCTGATCAGCGCGCTGACGGCCGGCAACCGCGCCATCATCAAAATGTCCGAACTGACGCCGCGCACCTCGGCGCTATTCGAGCAGTTGATCGGCCAGACCTTCGCACGCGATCATGTCGCCGTGGTGAACGGCGACGCCGCACTCGCCGCCGCGTTCAGCGCGCAGCCGTTCGACCATCTGCTGTTCACCGGCTCGACCAAGGTCGGCCATGAAGTGATGCGCGCCGCCGCCGAACATCTGACGCCGGTCACGCTGGAGCTTGGCGGCAAGTCGCCGGCCATCATCGGTCACCATGCGCGCTTCGACTACGCGGTGGATAACCTCGTCGCCGGCAAGACACTCAACGCGGGCCAGACCTGTGTCGCGCCGGACTACGTGCTGGTGCCGCGCGGCAAGGAGCAGGCGTTCATCGACCGGGCGCGCGCGCGGATGGCGAAGATGTACCCCGACTTTGCACACAACCTCGATTACACGTCGATCATCTCGGAGCGGCACTTTGCGCGGCTGCAACGTCTTGCCGACGAAGCGCGGGCCGCCGGCGCGCAACTGCACACGCTCACCGACAGCACGCCGGACGAGGCAAGCCGCCGCTTTCCGCTGATCGCCGTCACGAACGCGCCGGATGAAAGCGCGCTGATGCAGGAGGAAATTTTCGGCCCGCTGCTGCCGATCGTCTCCTATGACACGCTCGACGACGCGATCGCGTGGATCAACGCGCGTCCGCGTCCGCTCGCGCTGTATCTCTACGCCGACGACACCGCGACCATCGATCGCGTCACGCGCGACACCATCGCGGGCGGCATGGCGATCAACGAAACGCTGATGCATCTGGCGTGCGAAAGCCTGCCGTTCGGCGGCGTCGGTGCGAGCGGGATGGGGGCGTACCACGGCTACGAAGGCTTCGTGACCTTCTCGAAGATGAAGCCGGTGCTGACGCAGGCGCGCCTGAACGCGCGCGGATGGATCTCGCCGCCGTATGGCAAGCGGGTGAATGCCCTGCTGAAGTTGATGATGCGGTTTTGATGGGCCGGCCATCCGGGCGCTGGACATCCGGGGGGCGGCCATCCGGGCGCCGGGCATCCGATGGCCAGCCATCCGCGCGACGAGCGCCGGCGGCGGGCAACTGCGGCAAGACCGCCTGATAAGCGGCCGACACAACGGCCGCCTTCAGCGCCCGGGCGCCTGGCCAGAAACATCCGCTACATCGGTCGCGACCACATCGGTCACGTCCTGCGCGGCGGCCGTTCCGCTTTCCGGCTCATTCTCAGCGCCGCTTTCCAGCCGATGCAGCCATGCTAGCAACTCCGCCACCGCCTGATAGAGCTGCGGCGGAATCCGCGTATCGAGGTCAACCTGCATGAGCAACGAGACCATTTCCGGCGCCTCGTGCACATACAACCCGGCCTCCTTGGCGCGCTGCACGATCATCTCGGCCAGCATGCCGTAGCCTTTGGCGATCACGCGCGGTGCGGGATCGCCGCCCTGTGCGTCGTAGACGAGCGCGGCCGCGCTGCGGCGATGTTTGCGGCTCATCACATATCCCAATCGAAATCGTCGAGCGGCACGGCTCCCGGATGCGCGACACGCGCTGTGCGGCGCCCCGCCGGCGCCTTGTCAGCCGCAGAGGCTGTCGAAGCCGCCGAGGCCGAGCGCGCATAAGCCGACGCCGCCGCCTGCCCGGCGGCCACGGCACCCGCCGCGGTAGCCGGCATGCCGCCGCCGATCTCCCGAATCGTCAGCCCGTTCAGTTCGATACCCGCTGCCGCGAGCCGTTGGCGAAAGCTCTCACCCTGTATCGCCAGTCGCGCCGCGCCGGCCGGGCTCGCCTGCACGCGCGCGACCAGCCGCGAGCCGGTTAGCGTCAAGTCCGCGTCGACGGTACCGAGCGTCGGCAGCGAGAGCGTGAGCCGTGTACGCCACGGTTGATCGTCCTCGCTCTCCAATCCACCGCCGCTGCGGTCCCATTCGTCGCCTTCCTGCTCAATGGTCCAGTCGAGCCTGGCACCCGGCCATGCTTCGCCGGTCCAGCGAAACTGCCCGGTGGCGAGCAGATCGAGTTGCTGGCGCACCAAAGGAACGGTCGCGGGATGCACTGCGGCCGCCATCGCTTGCGAGTTTTGCGACGACCCGCCGTCGGCTAGCTGCGCCGTGGCGCCGCGTAAGCTCGAGTGCGCCGGTTGGCCGTTCAGGTCGGATAGAGAACTCGCCAGCACCTCGCCGGCTACGAAGCGCGCGGCCTGTGCGGTCTGGATCGACGGCATCGCGCGGGCTGCCGCGCTGCCGTCCGGCGCGCCGTTGGCCGGACCGTTAGGTGCGGCACCCATGCCCTGCCGGGGTGCCGCATTGGAGGAAGAAGCCTGATCGGCATCGCTCGCCCAGTCGAGCGGCAATTGCGCAGCGGCGGCGACCAATTTGTTTTGCGCCTCGCCGGCCAGCGCGGCAGGCGGCCGCTGGCCCGCCAGCCATTGCGCGAGATGGGATTCGTAAAACAGGCCGCTTTCGCCGACGGTCTGTTCGAGCGCGGCCGCAAGCGCGGCGACCGGCACCTGCGCCGCCGCGACATTGGTCGTGGCGGTGGTATTGGCCGTACCGGTGGCATTCGGGGTGGTATTCGCGGTGGTATTCGCGGTGGTATTCGCGGTGGTATTCGCGACGGTATTCGGATTGGCAGATGAAGCAGCGGACGTTGCCGCCGTATCGAAGAGCGGCAAGCCGCCGGCTTCGACATCGAGCGCCGGTGCGGCCGGCCAGATCGGGGTCTGACCGAGCACCGCCGGGGTCGCCTCGCCGCCTGAGTTCACGATCGCATTGAGCGTCAGCGCGACGGCGGACAGCGCGGTTTGCGCGGAAGCCGGCGGTGCCGCAGGGGGCGTGACGGGGGTGGTATTGAGAATCTCGGTATCGACCCCCGCCGCGCCAGTCTGCGAGGCGGTCGCACTACCCGGCGCGAGATTGAGCAGACTGTCGACCCGGTTCGCGAGCAGCGAAGTGACGACCGTGTCGATTCCGTTCATACCGATTCCTTGGTCACATTGGCGGCGACGCGCTCAACTACAGTCTGACGGACTCATGCAGCGCGTTGCCCGCGGGCGCACTCAGCGCGCCCCGTACAGTTCCTTGAGCACGCGAGTCGGCCGTCCGGCGAACAGCGCCGACAGATTGGCCATGCGCGGATTCGCCAGATCGCGGATCGCAGCGTCGTCGGCCAGGATCTGACGGATCAGCGCGTACTTGCGCAGGCGCTCCGCATCGTCCAGTCTGACGCCGGTTTCCGCGTCTTTCAACGCGTCCACCAGCTTCCGATATTCCTCCTGCAAGTGGACCAGATCGTTCCACAGGGCGCGCCGGGCAGCCGTCAGCATGCGGCGGGAAATCGCTGCAATCGCCTCGTAGCGGGCGAAATATTCTGCGTTCGATGTCATCTCATGCTTTCCGCGGCCGGCTGGGCAGCCATCCGCGCGATCTCCGGGGCGATCCCGATCCATGCCTCTTCGAGTGTCGCCAGCAGGCCATCGACCTCGACCAGCATCGCCTCGCTTTGTTTTATGTTGGCTTCGAGCAGCCGGCGCGCCATATAGCTATATAGCGCGTCCAACCGCTCTGCAATCTCGCCGCCTACCTCAAGGTTCAGCGACAATTGCAGCCCGCTTTCGACGATCTGAATCGCCTTGCCGATCGCCTCTCCACGAGCCGGCACATTGCCTTGCTGCACATGCATGCGTGCTTGCGCGATCGCTTGCCTCGCGCCCTGATACAACATCACGATCAGACGATGCGGACTCGCGCCCATCACCCCTGTCTCGACGCCGACGCGTGCGTACGCATTGGCTCCAGAGTGTCCTGGGGAAAACATCGGCGCTCCTCCTCTCTTCTACAGCGGTTGGTCGTGGCACCCCACCCGGGCACGTTGCCGCACCCGGATTTCTGCCTGTACCTGGTTATCGGATAGGCAACGGGAAAGCTTTAGGCCGTTGTAAGGAGGATTAAGGGGCCGATGGGGCCGATATCGCGCTGGGCGCGGCAAGCCCGCCCGCCGCGCAGCGCCTCAAGGGCGCGGCGGGCGGACTGTCCTGCCGTGCAACCACACAGCGTTGCATCCGGGCGCATGCATTCGGGCGGGCGAAACAGCGCTGCCACCCGACTCGCAGTTACACCGACATCTGCATGATGTCGTTGTAGGCCGTCACCAGTTTGTTGCGCACCTGCAGGCCGAACTGGAAGCCGATGTTGGCCTTCTGCGAGTCGACCATCACGTCGTTCAGCGAGACGTTCGACGCGCCGAGCTCGAACGCCTGCGATTCGCCGACCGCCTTGGTCTGATCGCCGCTGATCTTGTCCAACGACGCCTTCAGCGCCGAGGCGAAACCGCCGGCCGTCGCCGCGCCGGACTGGTCGGCCACCGGGCTGTTGCTGCCGGCCGCTTGCGCCGCCATCGACTGCATCTGTTGCAGCGCCGACGAGAGCGCGTTCACGGGCAAAGTCATGTTCTCTCCAGGGAATGACGACCGGCATGCCGGAAACCGTGCCGATCTGGATGAAAGCATAGCAGCGGGTCATACGGGAAAGCCCCGAAACTAGGGGGGAAACCCGGCTCTATTCAAGCAATCGGGTTGAGCGGCGCTGCGGATAATTTCAATGGTGAAAGTCTCTGTCCGCACGCCCGCCGACCCTCGGTGCGCTCAAGCGGCAGAACGCAAAGGCATCCCGGAGATACCCGACGCATGGATTCGTCAGCCAACTCTTTGATCAACCCCGACGCCCGCATGGGCCTCGCCGGCGCGCAGCCCGGCGCCGGTGCTGCCGGCACCGGCCAGGCCGGCGGCGCCGCGGACCTCGGCGGCCTGGGGAGCAACCTGGGCGGCAACTTCGGCCAGCGTCTGTCGGGTCTCGCGCAAATGCGCGGCAACCCGCGCGCGCCGCTGATTTTCGCTGTCGCGTTGCTGGTCGCGATCGTCGCGGGTCTGTTCCTGTGGTCGCGCGCGCCGGACTACAAGGTGCTCTACAGCAACCTGTCGGACCGCGACGGCGGCGCCATCATCACCGCGCTGCAGGCGGCCAACATCCCCTACAAGTTCTCCGACGCCGGTGGCGCGATCCTCGTGCCGTCCGAGCAGGTGCATGAAATGCGTCTGCGTCTGGCTTCGCAGGGCTTGCCCAAGAGCGGCTCGGTCGGCTTCGAACTGATGGACAACCAGAAGTTCGGCATTAGCCAGTTCGCTGAGCAGATCAATTACCAGCGCGCGCTGGAAGGTGAACTGGAGCGCACGATCGAGTCGATTTCGACGGTCAAGTCGGCGCGCGTGCATCTGGCCATTCCCAAGCCTTCCGTGTTCGTGCGCGACAAGGAAGCGCCGTCTGCTTCCGTGCTGGTCAACCTCTACCCGGGCCGTGCGCTCGACGAAGGCCAGGTGCTGGCGATCACCCATATGGTGTCGTCGGCGGTGCCGGATATGCCGGTGAAGGGCGTGACCATTCTCGATCAGGACGGCAACCTGCTGACGCAGCCGTCCACCGGCAGCGGTCTGGACGCCTCGCAACTCAAGTACCGCCAGCAGATCGAGCGCAATACCCAGCAACGCATCGACGCGATCCTGTCGCCCCTGTTCGGTTCCGGCAACGCGCACTCGCAGGTCAGCGCCGATATCGACTTCTCGCACAGAGAGCAGACCTCGGAAAACTACGGCCCGAACGGGACCCCGCAGCAGGCGGCAATCCGCAGCCAGCAATCGAGCACGGCCACCGAAATGTCGCAAGCCGCGGCCTCGGGCGTGCCGGGCGCGCTGTCGAACCAGCCGCCGCAGCCGGCCTCCGCGCCGATCACGGCGGGCAACGGCACGCCTGGTGTGGCCACCACGCCGGTCAGCGACCGCAAGGATTCGACCACCAACTACGAACTCAACAAGACCGTGCAGCATCTGGAACAACCGATGGGCGGCATCAAGCGTCTGTCGGTGGCGGTGGTGGTCAACTATCTGCGGGTGGTCGACGCCAAGGGCCACGCGACCATGCAGCCGGTCACCGCCGACAAGCTCGCGCAGGTCGATCAGTTGGTGAAGGACGCGATGGGTTTCGACGCCGCGCGCGGCGACTCGGTCAACGTGGTCAACAGCCCGTTCACCGCCGACGTCGACCCGGATGCCAACCTGCCGTGGTGGCGCACGCCGGACATGATCGCGCTCGCCAAGCAGATCGCGACCTACCTCGGCATCGGCGCAGTCGCCCTGTTCCTCTACTTCGTCATGGTGAAGCCGGCGCTGCGCCGCGCTTTCCCGCAGCCGGAGCCGGTCGTCACAACGGCGCTGTCGTCGCCGGACGAGCCGATCCTGCTGGACGGCATCCCCGCCGCCGAGCGCGCGGGCGTGTCCAGCGTCGCCGAACTGGAAGGAGACAGCGAATTGCTCGCGCTGGAAAACTCGAAGCACAAATACGAACGGAATCTGGAATTCGCGCGCAACATCGCGCGTCAGGATCCGAAGATCGTCGCAACCGTCGTGAAAAATTGGGTGTCCGATGAGCGCTGAAGGCGTAATGAAGAGCGCGCTCCTGCTGATGTCGATCGGCGAGGAAGAAGCCGCGCAGGTGTTCAAATTCCTCGGGCCGCGTGAGGTCCAGAAGATCGGCGTCGCAATGGCCGCGCTGAAGAACGTGACGCGCGAGCAGGTCGACGAAGTCTTGCAGGAATTCGTGCGCGAAGCCGAGCAGCACACCGCGCTGTCGCTCGATTCGAACGAGTACATCCGCTCGGTGCTGACCAAGGCGCTTGGCGACGACAAGGCCGGCGCGATCATCGACCGGATTCTGCAGGGCAGCGATACCAGCGGGATCGAGGGCCTCAAGTGGATGGACTCCGCGGCGGTGGCAGAGCTCATCAAGAACGAACACCCGCAGATCATTGCGACCATCCTCGTTCACCTGGACCGCGATCAGGCGTCGGAAATCGTCGCCTGCTTCACCGAACGGCTGCGCAACGACGTGCTGTTGCGGATCGCCACGCTCGACGGCATCCAGCCGGCCGCGCTGCGCGAACTCGACGATGTGCTGACGGGCCTTCTGTCCGGCAGCGACAACCTCAAGCGCAGCCCGATGGGCGGCATCCGCACGGCGGCCGAAATTCTCAACTTCATGTCGAGCAACCATGAAGAAGGCGTCATCGAGAATGTTCGCCAATACGATGCGGAACTCGCGCAGAAGATCATTGATCAGATGTTTGTGTTCGAGAACCTGCTCGATCTGGAAGACCGCGCGATCCAGCTGTTGCTGAAGGAAGTCGAGTCCGAGGCGTTGATCATCTCGCTGAAGGGCGCGCCGCCCGCGCTACGCCAGAAGTTCCTGTCGAACATGTCGCAGCGTGCTGCCGAACTGCTCGCCGAAGACCTCGATGCGCGCGGCCCGGTGCGCGTCTCCGAAGTCGAGACGCAGCAGCGCCGCATCCTGCAGATCGTGCGCAATCTGGCGGAAAGCGGCCAGATCGTGCTAGGCGGCAAGGCGGAAGATGCATATGTCTGATCAGAACTCCGCAGCAAAGGAAAGGCTCTCGGCCTACCAGCGCTGGGAGATGGCCTCGTTCGATCCGGTGCCGCCCGCACCGCCCGAACCCGAAGTCGACGACGGCGCGTTCGAAGCCGAACTCGAACGCCTGCGCGACGCAGCGCATGCGCAGGGCGTCGCGACGGGTCACGTAGCCGGGCAGGCGCTCGGTTATCAGGCCGGTTACGAGCAAGGCCACGCGCAAGGATTCGAGCAGGGCCAGAGCGAAGCGCGCGAAGAAGCGGCGCGCCTCGCCGCGCTGGCCGAGACCTTCAAGGCGGCGCTCGACGGCGCGCAAGGCGCGATCTCCGAGACGCTGGTCGCGCTGGCGTTGGACATCGCCCAGCAGGTGGTGCGCCAGCATGTGCAGCACGATCCGACCGCGCTGATTGCCGCTGCCCGTGAGGTGCTGGCCACCGAGCCCGCGCTGGTCGGCGCGCCGGCGCTGATCGTCAGTCCCGCCGACCTGCCGGTCGTCGAAGCCTACTTGATGGAAGAACTGCAAACGCGCGGCTGGACCGTGCGTACCGATCCGTCGGTTGAACGTGGCGGCTGCCGTGCGCAAGCCGCCACCGGTGAAGTAGACGCCGGCATCGACACGCGCTGGGAGCGCGTCGCCGCCGCACTCGGCAAGGTGAGCACGTGGTGAAGCCAACGCTCGAAGATATCCGCGCCAGCGATCTGACGCCGCTCGAACGCGAGCTGGCGCTGGCCTCGTTTGGCGCCGAGGCGCTGGCGGATGCCCCGGCGGAGGTGACACCTGCCGCGGCCGCGGTCGCGGCCATCGACGCCGCACTGCGCGATCCCGGCGCCGGGCATCCTGGCGCCGGCCACCCGACGAAGGGCACGGCGGTGCGCCGCGCGTCCGCCGCCGATGCCGCTTCGAATACCGCTTCTTCGCGTCCCGCTTCTCCCCCTCCCGTTTCGTACGATCCCGCACTCGACAGCAACCCGCACATGCAAGCCTGGCGTGGCCGGCTCGACGCGCTGCGCGCGCGTAGCGCCATCGCCAAGCCGATGCGTGCCTGCGGACGCCTGACGCGCGCCGCCGGTCTGGTGCTCGAAGCGGTCGGCCTGCGCCTTTCGGTGGGCGCCGAAGTGATGATCGAACTTCCGTTTGGCAGTTCGCTGCCGATGGCCGAAGCGGAAGTGGTCGGCTTCTCCGGCGACAAACTGTTTCTGATGCCGACCACCGAAGTGATCGGCTTGCTGCCCGGCGCGCGCGTGTACCCACTGGAAAGCGCGCCGATTGCCGATCCGATGGCGGGTGCGAAACGCTTGCCGGTCGGCTGGGAATTGCTCGGCCGCGTACTGGACGCGTCCGGCCGCCCGCTCGACGGCCTCGGCCCGCTTGGCGCGCACGCCGATGCGCCGCTGTCCGCGCCAGTCATCAACCCGCTGAACCGTGAACCGATTCACAAGGTCCTCGACGTCGGCGTGCGCGCGATCAACGCGCTCCTGACCGTAGGCCGCGGCCAGCGCATGGGCCTGTTCGCCGGGTCGGGCGTCGGTAAATCGGTGCTGCTCGGCACGATGGCGCGCTATACCAGCGCCGAGGTGATCGTGATCGGTCTGATCGGCGAGCGCGGCCGCGAAGTGAAGGAATTCATCGAGCAGATTCTCGGCGAAGAGGGCCTTGCGCGCTCGGTCGTGATCGCCGCGCCGGCCGACGTCTCGCCGCTCTTGCGGATGCAGGCCGCGTCGTATTCGACTTCGCTCGCCGAATACTTTCGCGATCAGGGTAAGCATGTGCTGCTGCTGATGGATTCGCTGACCCGCTACGCGATGGCGCAGCGCGAGATCGCGCTGGCCGTGGGCGAGCCGCCCGCCACCAAGGGCTATCCGCCTTCGGTGTTCGCCAAACTGCCGGCGCTCGTCGAGCGAACCGGCAACGGCCCGGCGGGTGGCGGTTCGATCACCGCGTTCTATACCGTGCTGACCGAAGGCGACGACCAGCAGGACCCGATCGCCGACTCCGCGCGCGCGATTCTCGACGGCCACATCGTGCTGTCGCGCTCGCTCGCCGAGGCCGGGCATTATCCGGCGATCGACATCGAAGCCTCGATTAGCCGGGCAATGACCGCGCTGATCGACGATAACCATCTGGAAAAGACGCGTATGTTCAAGCAGATGCTGTCGCGCTATCAGCGCAACCGCGATCTGATCAACGTCGGCGCCTATTCGAGCGGGCGCGACGCGCTGCTCGACCGCGCGATTGCGCTGTATCCGCGGATGGAAGCGTTTTTGCAGCAAGGTTTTCGCGAATGCGCGAACTTTGAACCGAGTCTCGAGATGCTGGACGCTCTGTTTGCCTAAGGAGGCTGACGATGGGGAATCACTTTCCGATCAAGACTCTCATCGGCCTCGCCCAGGACGATGTGGATGCCGCTGCACAACGACTGGGCCGCGCGCAGCGCGAGCGCAACGACGTGCAGTCGCAACTTGACTCGCTAGTGCAGTATCGCGACGAATATCACGCGCGCTTCACGGCCACCGCCCAGACTGGCATGCCCGCCGGCAACATGCGCAATTTCCAGGCGTTCATCGACACGCTCGACGCCGCCATCGAACAGCAGCGCAACCTGCTGGTGACGGCGAATGCCCGCGTCGAGGCTGCCAAGCCCGACTGGCAGCGCCAGAAGCAGAAACTCGGCTCGTATGAAGTGCTGCAGGCCCGCGGCGAGGCCGCAGAAGCGAGAACCATGGCGCGTCGCGACCAGCGTGACGCCGACGAACATGCCGCCCGCATTCTGAGGATGCGAGCCGAGGGCGTTTGACGCACCCGGGCGCCGCCTCGATTGACCGAACACCCCGTTTGACGGATTGACAGGATTCCCTATGTCGCTTCTTTCACCGATCGGCTCACTGCTCGGCGCTGCCAGCAGCACGTCCACCAGCGCGGCCATGGCCGCTGCGGCGAACGCCAAACCGTTCTCGCAAACCCTGCAGCAGAGCATCGACCTGCAAAACAACACGGCCGCGCAGCGTGCGAGCAAGCCGCCGGCTTCTTCGTCCGCTTCTTCGTCTTCGTCTGCTTCCTCGTCGGCTTCGGCCTCTTCGTCGAGCGTGCATGACGCGCCGCCGCCGCCCGATCCGTCGACCGGGAGCGCGGATGCCGCGAGCAGCAACGCCAAGAACAGCAACGCGTCGAGTTCGCCCTCATCGGGCTCGTCGTCCGCTTCGGCGTCGGGCTCGTCGTCGGCTTCGTCGTCCAGTGCGCAGCAGGCTTCGACCGACAGGACCAATGCGACGCCGTCGAAGTCCGGCAACGCGACCACGCAGACCGACGCGGGCACGGCCGCGGCAGCTGCCGCCGCGCAGGCTCAAGCCCAGGCCCAGATTCAGGCTCAAGTGCAGGCCAATGCGAACAGCGCCACCGATCCGGCGACGGCTGACCCGGCCGCGGCACTGACTGACGCTGCGACCACGCAGACCGGCGCGGATGGGACGACAAGCGCCACGGGCAAAAAGACTGACGCGACCGATCCGAAGTCGGCGCAGGACGCTTTGCAGGCGGCGCTGGCCGCGCTGGCGAACGGCCAGGGCACGGTTCCGGCGCAGGCGCTGGCAAGTGGCGCGGCGGCGAACGCAGCGACGACGGCAAGCGGTCTGGGTACGGGCGCGAACAATGGACTCAACGGATCGGCGGGCGGCAAGACGCTTGCGGCGGGATTGTTTGGCGACGGCAAGGGATCGACTGCCGGCAAGGCGGCATTGACGGCGGCGGCCACGACGATGGCGGATCCGTCGGCGGCGGCGAAAACTGCGGCTGATGCGCTGAGCGCGACGACTGCTGGTGGTGCGCAGGCTAGCGATCTGACGTCCTTCAAGAGTGCGGCCGATGCCGCGACGGCGGCACTGGCAGCCGGCCAGGCTGCCGCGGGTGCCGCGAGTACGGCGGCGGCCGTGCAGACGACGGGTAACGCCGGTGCTGCGGAAGTGGCGAACACGTTGTCGCCGCAGGTGGGCACGACGGACTGGGAAGACGCGTTGAGTCAGAAGGTGGTGTTTTTGTCGAATGCGCATTCGCAGAGCGCCGAGCTGACTTTGAATCCGAAGGATTTGGGGCCGTTGCAGGTTGTGTTGCAGGTTGCCGATAACCATGCCCATGCGTTGTTTGTTTCGCAGCACCAGCAGGTGCGGGAAGCTGTCGAGGCAGCGTTGCCGAAGCTTCGCGAGGCGATGGAGTCCAACGGGATTGGGTTGGGGAGCGCTAGTGTTAGCGATGGGTTTGCCCGGCAGGGCGGGCAGCAGCAGAGTTCGGGTTCGGGTTCGGGGCGTTCTGGTGGCAGCGGGGCTGCGGGGTCTTTTGCCGGTGGCGCTGGTTCGGATTCTTCTGGTTCCGTTGTCGCTAATGTTGCCGTGCGGCGGCAGGTGGGGTTGGTGGATACGTTTGCTTAATGTCGGTTTTTGCCTCTGGCGGGGTTGGTTGTTGTTTGCCTACGGCGTTGCCTTTTGCTTGATTTGTTTGCCTTCGCGGTGCTTGTCTGTATGCCTGCGGCGTTGGCCTTTCCTTGAATTCTTATTGGTTTATTAGCGTCGCCCCTGTGCGGGGCAGCACCTACTTTTCTTTGCCTGCCGCAAAGAAAAGTAGGCAAAAGAAAGCGGCTCAAACCGCCAGCTCATAAGCGGGTCCCTTGGCTTGGAGAGGGTAGTGGTGCATCTGGAATCTGTGTCCTCGCACACTCCGCGTTAGTGACAAAGGTGTCATTCGCTCCCACTCCGCACTGCGTGCGTCGCGGACCGGTCTGCATGGGAAACCTTGGGGCTTCGGTTACGCGCAGCGGGAGCCATCGGCTTCGCCTCGGCGAGGCGCCGAATGCGCAAACACGATGGAATTCTGGAAGTGCCCCAAACCGAGTGCAGCAGGATCCCGAAAACGCAACAGGCGGTTTGATGAAATACCCTTCGGCGCGCGCAGCGCCGCCGGAAGTATGACGCCCTTGTCACTCACGCCGAATGTGCGAGAGCACGGATTCCAGATGCACCACTACCTCCTCCAAGCCAGGGGACCCGCTTAAGAATTAGCGGTTTGAGCCGCTTTCTTTTGCCTACTTTTCTTTGCGGCAGGCAAAGAAAAGTAGGTGCTGCCCCGCACAGGGGCGACGCTAATAAACCAATAAGAATTCAAGGAAAGGCCAACACCACAGGCATACAGACAACCAATCGCCACCCGAACAACCAAATCAATCAAATTGCAACGCCGTAGGCAAACAACAACACCCCCCGCCAGCGGCAAAAAAACCCCAAACCCCAAACCAAAAAACAAACCCCGCCTGAAAGGCAAAAACCAGAGATAGCCCTCAATAACCCTTCTTTTCGACCCATCGCGCCGCAGGCAAATAAACAACAATCACCCTCACCAGCACTAAAGGCAAGCAAAGCAAACCTCATGGCAACCACGACCGCAAACCAGCAAGCCGCGCCCGCTTCCCCGGGCCCCTTGAAGCGCATCATCCTGATCGCCCTCATCGCGATCGTCGCCGCAGGCGCTGCCGGCGCGGGTGTGTGGTTCTTCATGTCCCAACGCAGCCCCGCCCCCGCCTCGGCAGCAACCCCCACCGCACCAGCGCCTTTAGCCGTGCCGCTTTTCTTCCCGCTCGAATCGATGACAGTCAACCTGCAATCGGACGACGGTCAGCAACACTTCCTGCGAATCGGCCTGACACTCAAGCTCAGCGACCCGAAAACCCAGCAGGAACTCTCCGACCATATGCCGGAAGTGCGCAGCCGCATCCTCCTCGCACTTTCGAATAAACACCCGGAAGAACTCGCGCCGCTCGAAGGCAAACGCGCGCTGGCCACCGAGCTCCAGACGCTGATCGAACAGCCGACCGATAAGGGCGCCGCCCCGATCCACGTCCAGGACGTGCTGTTCACCGAATTCGTCGTGCAGTGAACCCATTTCACGCCGCCATCATTAACCGCCGGACGCACGAGGAATAAGGAATGGGCCACGAAGAGTTCATGTCCCAGGAGGAGGTCGATGCCCTCCTCAAGGGCGTCACCGGCGAGTCCGACTCGGAATCCGAGCAGGCCGCACATACAGGCGTACGCCCGTACAACATCGCGACGCAGGAACGCATCGTCCGCGGCCGGATGCCCGGTCTTGAAATCATCAACGACCGCTTCGCGCGTCTGTTGCGCGTCGGTATCTTCAACTTCATGCGGCGCTCGGCGGAAATCTCCGTCGGTCCGGTGAAGGTAGTGAAGTACAGCGAATTCACCCGCAACCTGCCGATCCCGACCAACCTGAACCTGGTCCATGTGAAGCCGTTGCGTGGCACGTCGCTGTTCGTGTTCGACCCGAATCTGGTGTTCTTCGTGGTCGACAACCTGTTCGGCGGCGACGGGCGTTTCCATACCCGCGTCGAAGGCCGCGATTTCACGGCAACCGAGCAGCGCATCATCATGAAACTGCTCAATCTCACGTTCGAACACTACGCGACGTCGTGGAAAAGCGTGCGCCCGCTGCAGTTCGAATTCGTGCGCTCGGAAATGCACACGCAGTTCGCCAACGTGGCGACGCCGAACGAAATCGTCATCGTCACGCAGTTCTCGATCGAATTCGGCACGACGGGCGGCACGCTGCACATCTGCATGCCGTATTCGATGATCGAACCGATCCGCGACATTCTCTCGTCGCCGATCCAGGGCGAGGCGCTGGAAGTCGACCGCCGCTGGGTTCGCGTGCTGTCGCAACAGGTGCAGGCAGCGGAAGTGGAACTGACCGCCGATCTCGCACAGGTGCCGGTCACGTTCGAACAGATCCTGAACATGCGCAAGGGCGATGTTCTGCCGATCAACATCCCCGAACACATCACGGCGAAAGTCGATGGCGTACCGGTGATGGAATGCGGCTACGGAATTTTCAATGGTCAGTACGCGTTGCGGGTCCAGAAAATGATCAGCGCAGCCGAAACGATGAAGGATGGTGGATATGAGTGACCTGAACGCAAAGACTGAGGCAGAACTGGCCGCCAGCGAGCCGCTGCTGGCCGCCGACGCAGCCAGCGCCGAAGACGACGCGGCGATGGCCGACTGGGCCAGCGCGCTGGCCGAACAGAACGACAACACGGAAGTCAGCGCGACCACGGCCGGCGTGTTCCAGCCGCTCTCGAAGGTCGAGTCGACCTCGACGCGCAACGACATCGACATGATCCTGGACATCCCTGTCCAGATGACCGTCGAACTCGGCCGCACCAAGATCGCGATCCGCAACCTGCTGCAACTCGCACAGGGCTCGGTCGTGGAACTGGACGGCATGGCGGGTGAACCGATGGACGTGCTGGTCAACGGCTGCCTGATTGCCCAGGGCGAAGTGGTGGTCGTGAACGACAAGTTCGGTATCCGTCTGACCGACATCATCACGCCGTCCGAACGCATCCGGAAGTTGAATCGATGACACGCGTTGCCGGTCGCGCCATGCTGCATGCGTCGCGCAGTGTTCTCAATCGCGCCCTGCCCGCAGCAACGACAGCGATGGCAACGACGACAACCACGGCAGCGGCCGCCTCGGCGCTGATGGTCGCGCTAACCTCGGTGGCGGCATTCACGCCATCGCCCGCGCACGCAGCCGACATGAACGCGGTCAACAACGCCGCGAAAATCGCGTCGGGTGTGGGTGCAGGCACGGCCGTTCCGGCGCTCGGCGTTGGCGCGGTGTTGCAAACCATCGTCGGCCTGCTGGTCGTGATCGGCCTGGTGTTCGCCTGCGCATGGCTCGCGCGCCGCTTCGGCTTGCAACCGGCGAACCGCGGCGGCCTCGTGAAGACGATCGGCGGCGCCTCGCTCGGTGGCAAGGAGCGGGTCGCCGTGGTGGAGATCGGCGATACGTGGCTCGTGCTCGGCACCGCGCCCGGCAATGTGCGTCTGCTGCACACAATGCCCGCCGGTTCAGCCTCGGTCGATCCGGTCGGCGGCACGCAATCCGGCGCGCCGGCCGCACCCGGCGCGGCGTTGCCCGGCACCTTCGGCCAACGCTTTCGCGACGCTTTGAAAGGCGAAATGGGCAAACGTTTCAATGGGCAAGGCAGCGGGGATCGTTAATGCAGTTCAGTCTTCAATCAGCGCAATCGGTGCAATCGGTGCAATCAGCGCAATCGGTGCAGTCAGCGCGTTATCCGCACACCACCAGCAAGTCAAGCGCCACCTCGAAAGTCATCGCCGTGCTGCGCCGTGTCGCGCCGGTCATGCTGCCGGCACTGATGCTCGCGCTGCCGACGCTGTCGTTCGCACAAACCGCCGGTTTGCCGGCCTTCAATACGAGTCCGGGCCCGAACGGCGGCACGACCTACTCGCTGAGCGTGCAGACCATGCTGCTGCTCACGATGCTGTCGTTCCTGCCGGCGATGGTGCTGATGATGACAAGCTTCACGCGCATCATCATCGTGTTGTCGCTGCTGCGTCAGGCGCTCGGCACGACCAGCACGCCGCCGAATCAGGTGCTGGTCGGTCTCGCCCTGTTTCTCACGCTGTTCGTGATGTCTCCGGTACTCGACAAAGCCTATAACGACGGCTACAAACCGTTCTCCGAAGGCTCGATGCCGATGGAGACCGCCGTCAACCGAGGCCTCGCGCCGTTCAAGACATTCATGCTGCGCCAGACCCGCGAAAGCGATCTCGCCTTGTTTGCCCGCATCTCGCACGCGGCGCCGATGCAAGGTCCGGAAGACGTGCCGCTATCGCTCCTGGTGCCGTCGTTCGTGACCAGCGAACTGAAGACGGGCTTCCAGATCGGCTTCACGATTTTCATCCCGTTCCTGATCATCGACATGGTGGTGGCGAGCGTGCTGATGTCGATGGGGATGATGATGGTGTCGCCCGCCACCATCTCGTTGCCATTCAAACTGATGCTGTTCGTGCTTGTCGACGGTTGGCAGTTGCTGCTCGGCTCGCTCGCGCAGAGCTTCGTCTAACCGGGTCACCTGGCTAAGTCACTCAACCCTTCACGCTTCCGGTACTACGCCATGAATCAGGAATCCGTCATGACGCTCGCGCACCAGGCCATGTATGTCGGCCTGCTGCTTGCCGCGCCGTTGCTGCTGGTCGCGCTGGTGGTCGGTCTGGTGGTGAGCCTGTTCCAGGCCGCTACACAGATCAATGAAACCACGCTCTCGTTCATTCCGAAGCTGCTCGCGATCGCGATCACCATGGTGATCGCCGGTCCGTGGATGTTGACGACCATGCTCGACTATCTGCGCCAGACGCTCACCAACATCCCGTCGCTGGTCAACTGAGCGCGGCCCCGGCCTCCACCCGGCGCTTCCGCTCCTCTTCCGCACTGCCATGTTCTCCGTCACCTACGCACAACTGAACACCTGGCTGACGGCGTTCCTGTGGCCGTTCGTGCGGATTCTCGCGCTGGTGGCGACCGCGCCGGTGCTCGGCAACCGCTCGCTGCCGACACGCGTGAAGATCGGTCTCGCGGCCTTCATCACGATCATCGTCGCACCCACGCTCGGCGCGCTGCCACAGGCCACCGTGTTTTCCGCCGAAGGCGTGTGGATCATCGTCAACCAGTTCCTGATCGGCATCGCGCTCGGCATGACGATGCAGATCGTTTTTCAGGCGATCAGCGCCACCGGCGATTTCGTCGGTCTGGGTATGGGTCTCGGTTTCGCGACCTTCTTCGACGCGCAGGCGAGCAGTTCGAGCCAGGTGCTGTCGAGCTACATGAACACCATTGCCATGCTGGTGTTTCTGGTGATCGACGGCCATCTGCAGATGATCAGCGCGCTGCTGGCCACCTTCCAGTCCGTCCCGGTGTCGGCGAACATTCTGGGCGCACCCGGCTGGCGCACCCTCGCGAATTTCGGCAGCACGGTGTTTTCGGCGGGGCTGCTGCTGTCGCTGCCGGTGGTCGTGGCGCTCCTGATCACCAACCTCGCGCTCGGCATCCTGAACCGCGCCGCGCCGCAAATCGGCGTATTCCAGATCGGCTTTCCGCTGACGATGCTGATCGGCATGCTGCTCCTGCAGCTGATGATCCCGAACATGATTCCGTTCTTCATGCGCCTGTTCGACGTCGGCCTCGATCAGATGGGACGTGTGGCGGCCGGGTTGAAGTAGCACGGCTTCCAGCGCCGCGACTGGCGCTTCACATGAATCGCGCCGCGCGTGCATCGCTCACGCCTGTTGGCCACGCATCGGCCACCCAAAACAAAAAAGGACGGAACCGGCTCACACCGGCTTCCGCCCTTTCCCGTTTCTGACTACTTGCCCGATCAGTTCAGGTACTGGAACAGCGACACGCTCTGAATCTTCACGAACGCCTGCTGTGCCGCTTGCAGCGCGTTTTGCGTCATCGTGTACTTGCCGATCGTCTTGGCCATGTCGGTCTGGGTCAGATCCGCCAGGTTGCTCGCCGTCTGCAACGTGTTGGTCTGCGTGACCGTCTGCAACGCTTGTACTTGCTGCTCGCGGCCACCCACCGCCGCCTGCGCGGTCACGACGTTGTTCATCGTGTTTTCGAGCTGGGTCATGCTGGTGGTCAGCGCGCTCTGGAAGCTGGCCGTCGAAGCGCCGCCGGACAGCGGCGATTGCAGCGTCGTGATCAACTGGCTCAGATTGGCGAACACATCCATGCTGCCTTGCGTGGCCGGCGTCACGGAAAAGCTGTCGCCCGCGTTCGGCGCGCCAGTGATGTTCACCGTCTGGCCGCCAAGCGTGATCGCCGAGCCGGCCGTAAACGGTTGCGGCGCGCTCGTGGTCGGCGCCCCGCTCGGCGGGGTCTGGGTCACCGTGTAGGTGGTCGCCGACGTGAAGTTGATCGCGTACGTATCCGCATTGGCCGGATTGGTCGGGTTCGTCAGGCTCACGGTGCTGATCACGCCAGTGCCCGTGTTGGCGGCTGTCGCGGCCGGCACCGAGCTAGTACCGATCGCTGCCACGCTGCCGAAGATCGCGATACCGTTGTCGCCGGTCTGAATCGTGTGCGACGACGTGATCTGCATGGAAGGCGTACCGGTGTCGCCCGAATAGCTCACGACGCCGGCCGCGTTGGTGGTGTACGGCGTCGCGGTGGTTTGATAACCACCGAACAAGGCATTGCCCTGCGGATCGGTCGCATTGGCGAGCGTCATCAACTGGCTGCGCAAGCTCTGCAATTGCGTCGCGATCGAACCGCGGTCGCCGTTGTTCAGCGAACCGTCGCCGGCGCTCAGCACCAGCGTGTGAATGCTCTGCAGCACGGTATTGACACTGCCTAGCGTCGAATCTTCCTGTTGCAGCGAAGAGAGTGCTGAGCCCTGGTTGGTCGTGTACTGCGACAGGCTCGTCGCCGTCGAGCTCAACAGCACCGCCTGCGCCGCGCCGAGCGGATTGTCCGACGGCGTGGAGAGGCTGACACCGCTCGAGATCTGTTGATACAACTGCGACAACTGAGCTTGCTGATCGCTCATCGTCGCCACGTTCATGTTGAAGTACTGCGTACTGGAGATGCGCATGTTCAACGCCTCACTGGAGAATGCCAAGTATCGTCTGGAACAGGGTCTGCGCAGTCTGGATGACCTTGCTGTTCGCCTGATAGAGCTGCTGATACTGAAGCAGGTTGGCTGCTTCTTCGTTGATGTTCACGCCCGAGACCGACTGCTGCGCGGTGGTGATCTGCGTCACCAGCGAGGTCTGCGCCGTACTCGAAGTCTGAATCTGATTGGTCTGGTTCCCGATCTGGTTGACGTAGTTCGCATACGCGCCCGTCAGCGTGACCGTGCCGCCCGCCAGTGCCTTCGCCGCGGAGAGGTTCGACAGCGCCAACGCATTGCGGCCGTCGTTGCTCGCGCCGGTGTTCGGGCCGATGGTGAACGTGTCGCCGGCAGCCGGTGCGCCGCTGATCGTCACCGAGACGTTGTTCATCTGGCCCAAGGTCGGGTTGGTGATCGTCAGCGCCGCGCCTGTGGCCGACGAATACGGCACCACGGTCGCCGCAGTGGCGATCGGGTAAGAGGTGGGGGGCGAGCCCGCTACCGTCACCGTCGAACCGGCCGGGAAGCCGGAGAGACCCGCGCCGTTGTATGACAGCGTGGTGGTCGCATTCGGCATCGTGTAACCGGCCGACACCGTGCCTTGCGTGATCGTGCCGGTGCCGGTATTGCTCGACGTTGCCGCCCCGAGCACCGGTGCCGCAGCAGCAATCGCCGACGGGTCCGTGGTCGCGGTGTTGAAGCTGTTCAGCGCGCCGCGGGTCGGTTCGACCGTGAACGAGTCGCCGGCGTTCATCGTGCCGGTGGTCGAGAAATTCAGGCCGTTGATCGGCTGGGTCAGATTGGTCGCCGAGCCCACCACGCTGCCGGTCGAATTGTCGGTCAGCGTGTAGCTGGTGCCGTTATAAGCCAGCGTGTAATCGCCGGTGGTCGGCTGCGCGGGATTCGCGAACGAGACGTTCAGCGACGCGTTGCCGGTGTTTTTCGTATTCGCGTAGACGGTCGGGCCACCCACCGAAAATAGCGCGCCGCCCTGGGCGCCGGCGAGCGTGATGCCAAGGCCGTTCTGCGCGTTGACCTGCGCGGAAAAGCTCACCGCAATCGCGCCGAGTTGCGCTTCGGACGGATCGAGCGTCTGGCTGCGGAACGCCAGCAGGCCGCCGAGTGTGCCACCCGTAACCTTGCTGTCGGGCAGGTTTTGCGGTGCGGCGGCCGGGTTCGCGCCGGCCTGGCCGAGATACTGCACCGACAGTTCGCTGCTGTCGCCCGTCGAAGGCGCCGTGCCCAGGTTGTAGCTATTGGTGGACGACACGAGCGGCTGGCCGTTGCCCATGAACACGCTGTAGCTGCCGTTGGTGTTCACGACATTCACGCCGATCAGTTGCGACAGGTTCGACACGGCCTGGTCGCGCTGATCCATCAGCTGGTTCGGCGGCTGACCTTGCGTGCTGGCCTGGGAGATCTGCCCGTTCAACTGGGCGATCTGCTGCGTGTAGCTGTTGATTTGCGAAACGGTGTTGCTGAGCTGCGTGTTGACGCTCTGGCGCATCGCGTCGTATTGCTGACCCGCGGCATTGATCTGGTTGACGAGCGTCTGCGCGCCGCTTATCGCGCCCTGGCGGGTGGACAGGCTGGAGGCGTTGTTCGAGACGTTCTGCAAACCGGTGAAGTAGCTGGTGATCGCACTTGCAATGCCGGCTGTCGGGCTACCGACAAGATTGTTCAGCTGCGAGATCATCGTGTTGTACGCCGACAGCGAACTGCCCGAGCTCTGCGCATTGTTCAGCTCGGTGGTCAGATACTGGCTGTACTGGCGCGTCACGGTCACAGTCGAGACACCCTGCGGCAGATAGCCGGAGCCGGTGTACTGGCCGCCGGTTTCCGCATAGACCGGCGTTTCGATCGTGTAGCCCGGCGTCGACGCGTTGCTGATGTTCTGGCCGGTCGTCGTGAGTCCCCACTGGGCTGCGTTCAGTCCACTGAGTCCGAGATTGATGAGGTTGCTCGACATGCGTCATCCTGAAGGGCGACACCGACCACTTGCCGCCGCGTTACTTGAACAGTCTGTTTAACGGCCCTCGCGAGGAAAAATTGAGGGCCATTCCGATGTGTGTTCGACGTTTGTTTCAACGTTTGCGAGGCGCGTGCCACAAGGCTTTTCTGCTTGTCTCTGCTGGTCTCTACTGGTCAGCGCACCAGCGAGCGGCGCTTCATTTCAAGTTGCGTAATCAGACGTTGCAGCGTGTTTTCGGCGCTGCCCGGCAGCGTGAGAAAACGGAAACCGAGTTGATAGCGCTGCGTGCCGTTCGGCAACGCAGTGGAGCGGTGCGACACCAGTTGCAGGTCGAGCGAAAGGCGGCCGAGCCCGCCGAGCGACAGTTCGCAATCCTGCAGGCGCGTGCCCATCGGTAATTCGGCCACGCGTACATCCGTGGTACGCATGCCGACGCCGCCGAGCGACAAATCGTGCACTTCGAAGCGGAACGTGTCGCCTTCGGGCAAACGGCCGCTGCACATATACGGATCGAGAATCGGCGCATCGACACGGAAATACTCGCGGCGCTGAACGTAGAACAGCACCTCGGGGAAGTTGACCTCGAATGCGGGCAGGCCTTCGTAGCGGGTTTCGCGCGGCGTGCCGGTCGCGAACTCGACGCGCACGCCGTCAGGCGATGCATGGAACTGGCAGCGCGGTGCGCCCAATAAGCCTTTGTTCTGGTCGGAGAGCGCGCCCCAATCGAACGTGAAGGTGCGCCCGCGCACGTCGACATCGAGCAGGCGCGTCACGAGCTGACCGCCCGCATATTCAACGGTGAGGAAATCGCCGCGATTAACGAGGTTGCGTAACTGAACGCCGATCTCCAGCGGATTGCGACGGCCGAAATCAGGTGCGCTTTCGTCTAGCGTGGCGTGCGACTGGCCGGGTGCGTCGGTCTGGCCGTGCGACTGGGTAGTATCCATAGGCTTGCCGGTATGCATGTTCTTGCGGGCGCGTGCCAGGGCTCCTGCCGGGGCTTTCGCGCGGTCTTCATCGAAGCCGCAGCACGCGCATTCAACCGGACATTACAACGCTTTCCGGTATCGGGTCTAACTGATTAGCGGCAGCATTCGGCCAAAATTTAGGGGCCTGTAATGAAATATTTGCCGCAAACGTTAAAACACCGATATGTCGCCAGTGAAATCCGGTCACATCGAATACCGGCGGCAATCACGCCGGTTATGCGGGTGGACCGGCCGCCCGTAGGCAGCCGGCCTCGTCCGTCTTGTTATGCACCTGGCCCCGTCGCGTGCATACATTATTCGAGAAAATCAAACCGCATAAACTGACCGGCTGCGCGGTCGAATGCAAGTGCGCATCTGCCGCGCACTTGCATTAACGGCAATCAGCCCATTTTCTGCATGATGGACATCAGTTTTTTCGCGTAATGCGGATCGGTCGCGTAACCCGCGCGCTGCATGCCATTGGCAAAGCCATTCACGTCATGCGCGGAGTTGATCACCTGCGCATAACGCGGGTTGCCCTTCAGCAGGCTCGCGTAGTCGGTCATCGCTTCCTGATACGAGTCGTATGCACGGAATTTTTCGACGGTGCGCTGCGGCTTGCCGTTCACATATTCGGTCGTGACCGTCGAGACGGTCTTGCCGGTCCAGTCCCTGGTCGCCTTGATGCCGAACACGTTGTGGCTGGGCGATCCGTCCGACTTCTTGATCTCGCTCTTGCCCCAGCCCGATTCGAGCGCGGCCTGGCCGATGATGAAGCGCGCCGGAATGCCGGTTGCCGCGCTGGCGGCTTGCGCCGGCGCGGCGAGCTTGTCGACGAAGGCGTCGACCTTCGGCGAGCTGCCGTCGCCCTTGATCGGCGGAGTCAGTGCGCTGTTGGCCGAGTAGCCCTTGCCCATCGCCAGTTGGCCGTTGGCCTGCGCGTTGCCATAGGCCTTCGCGAGCGCGTTCAGCGCCGCGGTCTGGCCTTCGTCGCCGCCGCTGCCACTGCCACTGCCACCACCCAGCGCATTGGCCATGCCGGCAAGGCCACCGCCTGCGCCGTTCGCGCCGCTCACCTGCATACCCTGATTGCGCATCATCTGCTTGAGCATCGCGTCAGCCACGCCGATGCCCTTCTGCGACATCTGTTGCGACAACTGCTGATCCATCATCGACGTGAAAGTGGCACTGTCGTGCGAATCGAACGGACCGTCCTGCGGCGTCGCATCGCGCATGCTTTTCAGCATCATCTGGGTGAACACCGCGTCGAACTGCTGCGCGGCCATCTTCATACCGGCTTGCGGCGAAGCCTTGGCCTGCGCGCTCAATTTGCCGAAGCCCTGCACGTCGAGCGCGAAGCGCTGGGTCAGGTCGTTCGCCGCGCTGGCCGAATTGGTCGTATCCGAATTCATCCTGTTTCTTCCTTAGATGATTTCCAGGTCGGCGCGCAGAGCACCCGCCGCTTTCATGGCCTGCAGGATCGACATCAGATCCGCAGGCGTCGCACCCAGTGCGTTGAGCCCCTTGACCACTTCGGCGAGGTTCGCGCCGGCGGTCACCATTTTCAGTGCGCCGTTGTCCTGCTTCATCTGAATCTGCGACTGCTTGGCCACCACCGTCTGGCCGTTCGAGAACGCACCCGGCTGACTCACCACCGGCTGCGTATTGATCACCACCGACAGATTGCCGTGCGCCACCGCGCAGCTTTGCAGCGTGACCATCTGGTTCATCACGATCGAACCGGTGCGCGCGTTCAGGATCACCTTCGCGGCGGCTTGCGCTGGCCTCACGTCGAGGTTCTGCAATTGCGCCATGAAGGCGACCTGCTGCTCCGGATCGGCCGGCGCGTGCAGTTGAATCGTGCGGCCGTCGAGCGCCGTGGCCGTGCCACCGCCGAACGCGTTGTTCACCGCGGCCACCACGCGCTGCGTGGTGTCGTAGTCCATCTCATTGAGGTCGAGCTGCATGGTGCCCGCTTGCGATACCGAGGTGGGCACCGCGCGTTCGACGATCGCTCCGCCGGCGACGCGGCCCGCGTTGAGTGTGTTCACCTGCACCTTGCTGCCGTTCGCGCTCGCGCCGGCGCCGCCGACCGCCACGTTGCCCTGGCTGAGTGCATACACCTGGCCGTCCGCGCCCTTCAGCGGCGTGAGCAGCAGCGTGCCGCCGCGCAGGCTCTTCGAATTGCCGAGCGACGACACGGTCACGTCGATCGCTTCGCCGGGACGCGCGAAGGGCGGCAACACCGCCGTCACCATCACGGCCGCGACGTTCTTCAACTGAATGTTGGACAGCGACGACTGCTGATTGCTCGAGCCCGCCGCCTGGTTGTTGATCGAGATGCCGAGGTTCGCCAGCATGTTGGCGAGCGTCTGCGTGGTGAACGGCGTTTGCGTGGTCTGGTCGCCCGTGCCGTCGAGACCGACGACGAGGCCGTAGCCGATCAGCGGGTTGTCACGCACGCCCTGAATCTGCACGAGGTCCTTCAGACGTTCGGCATAAGCGGGCGTCGACACCGGCAAGGCCGCGCAGGCGAGCGCGAGCAAAGCCACGGCACGGCCGAGCTGAACGAGCCGCGTGAACCGGCTGGGGCGGCTGAGGTGGCCGGAACGAAAGAAGACGGTACGCATGATCACCACGGCGACACGTTAAGGAAGAAGCGTTGCAACCAGCCCATGTTCTCGGCTTCGTTGAGATAGCCCTTCGCGGAGTATTCGATTTTCGCGTCGGCCACCTGGGTCGAGTACACGGCATTCAGGTTGGAAATCGTGTTCGGATTCACCACGCCGGAGAAGCGCACAAACTCATCGCCCTGGTTAATCAGCATCTGCTTTTCGCCGCTCACCATCAGATTGCCGTTCGGCAGCACGCCCGTCACCGTCACGGTGATGGTGCCGTTGAAGGTGTTCGACGCGTTCGCGCCGCCGGTGCCGGCGAACCCGTTGGAGCCAGTCGCGCTCAGGTTGGTCTTACCGAACAGCCCACCGAGGAAGCCCGCGGTCGGCACGCTGAAGTTCGTGTTCCCCGAGCGATTCGCGTTGGCGCCCGAGGACTTCGTCGCGTTGACGTTTTCCTGAATCACGATCGTCAGGATGTCGCCGACATTGCGCGGCCGCTGGTCTTCGAACAACGGCCGGCCCGCGTAACCCGGATTGAAAATCGAGCCCGGCGACTGCGCTTGCGGCGGCATCGGCGGGACGGCCGTCATCGGCTGCTGGGTGATCGGCTGCTTCGGCACGAGGCCGCAGCCGCCAAGCGCCGCGAGCAGCGTGAGCTGCACGAGCGCCTGAGCGGTGCGCGAATGAACCGGATTGCGAGTGAAGTGCGACATCTTGGTAACGCCTCTTAATTCCCAGTCCCCAAGCCTTAAACCTGCATCTGGCTGAGGGTCTGCAGCATCTGGTCGGACGTTGTCACGGCCTTGCTGTTGATTTCGTAAGCGCGCTGCGTCTGGATCATGTTCACCAGTTCCTGCACCACATTCACGTTCGATGCTTCCACGTAACCCTGATTGAGCGTGCCGGCGCCGTTCAGGCCCGGTTGCGCGACATTCGGCGCACCCGACGAAGCGGTTTCCGAGAACAGGTTCTCACCCTTCGCGTCCAGACCGGCCGGGTTGATGAAGGTGGCAACCTGCATCGAGCCGAGTTGCTGGCTGTTGGTCGAGCCGGCCACGGTGATCGACACCACGCCGTCGCTGCCGATGGTCAGCGAGGTCGCGTTGTTCGGAATCGTGATGGCCGGAATCACCTGATAGCCGCTCGACGTGACGAGCTGGCCTTGCGCGTTGGTCTGGAACGAACCGTCACGCGTGTAGGCGGTCGTGCCGTCGGGCATCTGCACCTGGAAAAAGCCCTGACCGTTGATGGCGACGTCTTTCGAGTTGCCGGTCTGCTGCAGGTTGCCCTGCGTGTACAGACGCTCGGTGGCGACCTGCTGCACGCCGGTGCCGAGCTGGATACCGGACGGCAGTTCGGTTTGCTGCGTCGAGTTCGCACCCGGCTGACGGATGGTCTGGTACAGCAGATCCTCGAACACCGCGCGCGAGCCCTTGAAGCCATTGGTGCTCACGTTCGCGAGGTTGTTCGAAATCACGTCCATCTGCGCCTGTTGCGCATTCATGCCGGTAGCGGCGATATAGAGTGAGCGATTCACTATTCTTCTCCTGTGTCGATTGGAGTTGGCGCTTTAGCGCTTACTCCGATCCCATGCAACTTGTTTGCTGTGCCTGGGCATCCCGTTAGCTAAAGCTGAGCAGCTGGTTGGCCGACTGGTCGTTCTTGTCCGCGCTTTCCAGCAGCTTGGTCTGCATCTGGAACTGACGGGCGTTGGTGATCATCGAAACCATCGCGCTGACCGGATTCACGTTGCTGCCTTCGAGCGAAGCCGGCGCCAGCGTGACGGCCGGATCGGCGTCGGCGGCATTGCCGTCAGCGGTGCGAAACAGGCCGTCGTCGCCGCGCGTCATGGTTTGCGGATCCGGATTCACCAGCTTCAGCTGATCGACCGTCACCACGGCAGTCGGCGGATCGCCCGGCGTCAGCGCGGACACCGTGCCGTCCTTGCCGATGGTGATTTCCGCACCCGGCGGCACCGATACCGGACCGCCGTTGCCGAGCACCGTCTGGTTCATGGCGTTCACCAGTTGCCCGTTCTCGTCGACGTGCAGATTGCCGGCGCGCGTATAAGCCTCGTTGCCGTCGGCGGTTTGCACCGCCAGCCAGCCCGGACCCTGAATCGCCACGTCGAGCGGGTTGCCCGTCTGCTGGATCGGCCCCGGCGTATAGTCGGCGCCCGGCGTCGACGACAGCACGAAGGTGCGCGTGGTGTTGTCGTTGATCGAACTGCCGTCGCCGAATGCCATCGGCACGGCGCGGAAAGTCGCAAGCTGCGCGCGAAAGCCGGTAGTCGAAGCGTTCGCGAGATTGTTGGCAACGATTGCCTGCTGTTCGAGCGCTTGCGTGCTGCCCGACATCGCGGTGTAGATCAGCCGATCCATGATGGGTTAGTCCCGGTCGCTTACAGGTTGATCAGGGTCTGGTCGACGGTCTGCTGCGTCTTGATCGTCTGCGCGTTCGCCTGATAGTTGCGTTGCGCGGTGATCAGGTTCACCAGTTCGCTCGTCAGGTCGACGTTCGAGTTTTCCACTGCGCCGCCTTGCAGCACGCCGTGATTGGTCGAACCCGGCGCGGAGATCTGCGCGACGCCCGATTGTGACGTTTGCTGGAACTCGTTGTTGCCGAGGTTCACGAGACCGTTCTGGTTCGAGAAGTTCGCGAGCACCACCTGTCCGAGTGCCGAGGTTTGCTGGTTCGAGTAGTTGCCGGTCAGCGTGCCGTCGGCGCCGATCGTGAAGCTGGTCAGCGTGCCGGCCGCGTAGCCGTCGGGCTGCAGCGAGTTCACACCGTCCTTGCCGCCGTACTGCGTCGTGCCGCCGATGTTCAGCGTGAGGTTCTGCGGCGTCGACGAACCGTCGGTGGTCGGAATGCCAAAGTTGAAGACGAACGGCGTGGTCGTGGCCGCACCGGCCGCGTCAGTCGTGCCGAGCAGCGTGCCCGACGAATTGAAGTTCGCGTGGCCAACCAGGTTCGCGGTGCCGGTCGACGTGCCCGCGTACACGTTCCACGTGCCCGCCGAGGTTTTGGCAAAGTACATATTGACCGTCTGCGAGCCGCCGAGCGAATCGTAGACCGTCGTGCTGGTCGAGTAGTTGTACGTCGACGAGCTGTTCTGGTTGAACGCAACCGGGGTCGGCTTGATCGTGTAGCTGTCGCCGGCCGCCGGCGCGCCGCCGTTGAACGTGATGGTCTGGCCGTTGCCGAGCTGGATCGCCGTGCCGGCGGTGTACGTAGCAGGAGCGCTCGCCGGTGTGCCGGCCGTGGTGTCGGTTACCGTGTAGGTGGTCGGGGTTGGGAACGAGACAGTGTAATTGTCGTTGTTCGTGCCCGACGCGGTGTTCGTGATGTTCGCGACAGGGGGCGTGAGCGTGCCGGTGTTTGCGGGGTTGGCCGTCGCAACCGGCGTGCCCAACATCAGCGGATCCTGCGCGTTCAGGTTCAGGCCCGCGACGATCTTGGTGGTGGCCTGCGGCGCGATGTTCGCGGTCGGCACGCTGAGCGGCACGGTTTGCGCGGTGTTGATGATGCCCGAGCTGTTCGCGGCGTAGCCCATCAGTTGCAGGCCTTGCGCATTGGTGATGTTGCCGTTCTTGTCGAGCTGGAACACGCCGTTGCGCGAGTACACCAGCGAGCCGTTGTTCGACAGCTGGAAGAAGCCGTTGCCGTTGATCGCGACGTCGAGCGCCTGGTTCGTGCTGGTGATCGTGCCTTGCGAAAACTGCTGCTGCACTTCGGAGAGCTTGGTGCCGATACCGACCTGGTTGCCCACCGCGGTCGCCACCGAATTGGCGTACATGTCGGCGAATTGTGCCGCGCCGCTCTTGAAGCCAACCGTATTCGCGTTGGCGATATTGTTGCCGATCACGTCGAGGTCGCTCGACGACGCTGACAAACCACTCAAACCTTGTTGGTAACCCATAACGGTCTCCGTATCTGGAAAGTCGTAACTGACTGAATCTGAATCAGAGGATGGCGGCGACGCTGGTCAGCCCCACGGTCGTGCCGTTCGACAGCACGAGGCCCGGCGTACCGTTGCTCTGCGAGACGACGCTTTGCACCGTCGCGCCCGCGAGCGTCGTGGCCGTGGCCTGCTGACCGTTGATCGTGCCGACCGCGCTGATCGTGTAGGTGCCGTCGGGCAACGTATTGCCCGCCGTGTCGGTCGGCGTCCAGCCCACCGGGATCGTGCCGGCTGACTGCTTGCCAAGGTCGATCGTGTTGACGATCGTGCCCGCTGAGTTCTTCACGACCACCTGCAGGTCGCCCACCGAGTTGGCGAGCTGCACGCCAAACGAGCTGGCCTTGCCGCTCGCGACCGTCACCGAGCTGCCCGGCGCGAGCACGGTCGAGCCGATCAAGAGCGCGGCTTGCGACTGCTGGCCTGCCGACATCTGCGTGGCGAGCGAGGTGAGGGTCGTGTTCAGCTGGCTGATGCCCGACACCGTGTTGATCTGCGCCAGCTGCGAGGTCATCTGCGAGCTGTCCATCGGATTGGTCGGATCCTGGTTCTTCAACTGCGCGACGAGCAATTGCAGGAAGGTGTTCTGCAGATCGGTCGCCGAGGTGCCCGACGTGCTGCCGCTCGAGCTCGTGGCGCTGGTCGCGCTCTTGGTGCTGCTCGTGCCGTTCATCGTATCGAGCAGCGTTTGCGACACGTTCGTACCGTTGCTGCCGATGGTGGTGTTGGTGGTCAAGGAGTTCTCCTCAGGTTCCGATCGTGAGCGTTTTCAGCATCAGTGTCTTGGCGGTGTTCAGGGTCTCGACGTTGGCCTGGTACGAGCGCGAGGCCGAGATCATGTTGACCATTTCCTGCACCGGGTCGACGTTGGGCAGCGTGACGTAACCGTCCGAATTGGCCGCCGGGTTGCCGGGGTCGTAGGCGGTCTTCATCGGCGTCGGGTCGTCGACCACGCCGGTGACCTGCACGCCGCCGATCTGCTGGCCGGAGCCTGTGCGCGCGCCGCCGATCGGATTGACCGCGAACACGACCTGTTTGGCCTTGTACGGCTGGCCGTCCGGGCCGGTCGTACTGTCCGCGTTGGCGAGATTCGACGCCGTCACGTTGAGCCGCTGCGACTGCGCCGACATCGCGGAGCCTGCAACACCAAAAATGTTCATCAAAGATGGCATGTTTCCTTCCCTACTCTGGTCCCATGCAACGCAGTTGCACGGTTCGACCCGGCTTCAAGTTAATTCCCGTAGCGATTGTTCCTGCGTACTGCGTGTCTCGGTGCGGCGCCGGTCGTCGTGCCGGCTATTTACGAGCCCGACTGGATGGCCGCGAGCATCGTCTTGATCTGGCCCGACAGCACGGTCATGCCCGATTCGAAGTGCAACGTGTTGTCCGCGAACTGCACCCGCTCCGTATCGATATCGACCGTATTCCCGTCGAGCGCGGGTTGCGTCGGGATGCGGTATTGCAGATTGCCGTAGTCGTCGGGCGTGCCGCCGGTCGGTGTCAGCGTCGCGCGGCCGGACATGTGGCCCGGCGCGGTCGACACCATCGACATGCCGCTCGTTACCCCGGCGGGCTGCGTCATGGCGAGCGTCGAGGTGTTCGAGGCGCCCGTGCCCGCACCGCCACCGGTCTTCTTCAGCGCGCCGGCCAGCGACGAAGCGAAGTCGACGTCGCGCGCCTTGTACCCGGGGGTATCGGCGTTGGCGATATTCGACGACAGCAGCTCCTGCCGGTAAGCGCGTACATCGAGCGCCTGGCGGCCAAAGGCGAATTCGGCATCGAGTTTGTCCAGCATAGAAATCTCCGGAGAACGTTCCCGAGGCTTCCCGCTTGTGCCTGGCAATGCCTCGCATAAGGCATGCGTCGGCCGGGAAGACCTTTTTGCATGAAGTGCATCTTATGGGCCGAACGCAAGAGGCAATCGGACGAATAACCGGGAAAGGGGGCTTCTATTCAACGTTTGCGCAATGGGGGCGCTCACTAGAATGCAAGGCGTACCGATGCATTCGATGGAGAAACACGATGGACCAGCCCACCTTCGATCTGACGCACCGCGCAAGCCGCGCGGCGGCGCATCGCGTGGGTACGGTCCGGCGTGCTTCGCGCGGGGCACCCCGTCTCCTGACGCGCCTCGTCGTGAACCTCGTGGTGTGGGTCGCCGGCGGCATCGTGCTGCTTCCCGCTGCGCAGGCGCAGGACGCCGGCGGTCCCATCGTGATTCCTGGCCCGGGTGAAAAGAATCCGGCCGCCCTCGCCGATCTGGCCGCGCAGATGCAGGCAACGCCCGCCAAACGCGCCGGGTCCGCTGCGACGCTCGCCGCCGCTACCGCGCAGTCGCTGACGCCGGGGCCGGGGCCGGTCACACGCGACGCCGATCCATTCACGCGCGCCGCCAACGCGAGTGGCTCGATCGTGATTCCGGGCGCGGGCGAACCGCCTGCCGCGCCGCGGATGATCCGCACCAGTTTCAAACCCGACGCGAACGGGGTCGTGACGATTCCCGCGCCGGGCAGCGCCAATGCGGCGGTGGCCAATCCCGCGGCTGACGTTGCACGTGTCAATGTGGCGCAGGGCTCGCGGCAAGACCCCGGCGTGCAATCGGTGGTCGCCAATTCGCCCCGTAACGGAGTCGAAAGCACAATCGGCAACGCGCCGGCGGCTAGTGGCTTCGACAGTCTTGCGTCGCGCGGCGAGCCGCCTCAGTTGAGCGCGAATGGCAAACCCGTCGTGACCACCGCAGTCGCATCGAAGCCGGCACCGACAGCCGCAGCAACACCCGCATCGATGCCCACACCACCCGCCACCATTGCCCGCACGCCGGCGATGCGCCAGGTGGCGCCCGCAGTCACGCAACAGAATCTGCGACCCGCAGCGGTGGCGCAACCTGTGCCGCTCGCGGGTCAGCAAGACGCCGAGTCGATCCGCAGCGCCGCGCTTGCCTTCTTGCAGCAGCAATCGGCAGGCTTGCCGGGCAAAGTCGACATCACCGTTGCCCCGGCTTTTCCACGCGGGCTCGCGGCCTGCGCGATGCTCGAACCCTTCATGCCCAGCGGCGCGCGCCTGTGGGGCCGCATGACCGTCGGCGTGCGCTGCGCCGGCGATCGGCCGTGGACCCTCTATCTGCAAGCACGCATTTCGCTGCGCGCCACCTACTATCTGGCCGCCCGCGCGATGGCGCCAGGTGAAGTGTTCACGGCCGCCGACCTCGTCGCGCGCGACGGCGACCTGACCGGCTTGCCGCAGGCGATCGTCACGGACCCGTCGCAGGCGGTCGGCTCGGTATCGCTCGTGCGCATCGCCGGCGGCATGCCGCTGCGCCGCGACATGCTGAAAAGCGCGGCGGCGGTGTCGATCGGCCAAACGGTGCGGGTCGTCGCGGCGGGTGACGGTTTCGCGATTTCAGCCGAAGGCAGCGCAATGAACAACGCGTCGCCCGGCCAGCAGGTACGGGTGAAGACGGCCAACGGCCAGATCGTCTCCGGCATCGTCAAGGATGGTTCGACGGTGGAGATTCAGTTGTGAAGCCGCGCGGCGCCAAGCCCGGCAGGCCGCGCGCCACGGCGGATTCAGGCGCGCTGGATGCAGCGGCCACGGCACCCGCCGCGGGGCCAAATCGACTTGTAAGGAAAGGTAACACCCAGAGCGATTGCGCTAAAGTTTTGATCACGGGTTGCCGTTATCAGAATCAAATCGTTCAGGAAGCCAATCGTGAAAGTCGATTCCACAACCAATTCGAATCTGCCGACGTTGAAAGACGCCCTGTCCCGCTCGCAGCAAAGCGACGCGGCGACTGCGAACCCCAACGCGCAGAGTGCGGGCACGAGCTCGCCGACCACCACCAGCGGTTCGGGCTCGGGCGACGCCAGCGTCAGCCTGTCGGGTCTGTCGCAGCATCTGCGCAGCCTCGCGGCATCCGGTTCGGCCGATATCGACACGACGCATGTCGAGTCGATCAAGGCAGCCATCAAAGACGGCTCGCTCACGATCGATTCGAGCAAGATCGCCGACGGCGTGCTGAATACCGCGCGCGAACTGTTGCAAAGCAAAACCTCGTCGACCGGCAACTAATCGACGCATCGAAGTACGGTGAAGTGCCGGGCGGCGTTCGACAAACCCGGCTCGCGAATCATGCGCGAGCCGTCGTGTTCAGCGAGTTGTTGAGATGAAAGACGCCCTGCTTGCCAGCCTCATCGAAGAATATTCGGCCGTCGAGGCGTTCGCCTCGATTCTGGCGCTCGAGACCAAGGCACTGACCGCCTTGTCGCCGCTGGAACTGCTGCCGCCGATCGTCGAGAAGAAAACCGAACTGATCGGCACGCTCGCGAAGCTCGAAGCTACGCGCGACGCGCTGCTCGCTGAAATGGGCTTTCCGGCCGGTTGGCCCGGCATGGAACTCGCGGCCAGCGCGGATACGCGACTCGCTGAGCAATGGGCGCTGCTGCAAAAAGCCGCCGAGCGGGCGCGGCGCTTCAATACGAGCAACGGCGAGCTGATCCGCGTTCGGATGGACTACAACCAGCGCGCGCTGACGGCGCTGCAAGTGGCCGTGCCGCAGAAAGCCGGTTTCTACGGACCGGATGGGCGAATTCCGGCGCGTCCGGCAGCTTGAAGATTTCGTTCGCGCGGCGCGTTTAACGCGCTGATGCAGTTGAGTAGATTGCTTTGAACAAAAAGGGCTCGTCTTTGACGAGCCCTTTTTGTTTTCTCCTCCCGCACAGGGCGCCTAAGCCCTCCTCCAATACGCGTTAGCCGTTCGGCCAGGTAGCGCGGAATCGTCCGCCACGTTGAAATCACGGGTTCCCCCACTGAGGTTCTCCGCCGTCACGCGCAGCTTGTCGACGCTGCGCCAGACGAGCTAAGCGGAGCGTCACCACTAGCGAGGTTGTGTAATCGTGTGTATGATTTCAGGAGTACAATATGAACAGCGCCGAGGTCGTGAAAGTCATTCAAGCGGATGGTTGGCGGCTGGTCCGAATATCGGGCAGCCATCACCATTTCCGGCACGCGGAAAAAAACGGTCTCGTGACCATCCCGCATCCGAAGAAAGATCTTCCGCCCGGCACACTGAACAGCATCTTGAAACAGGCGGGCCTGAAATGAAAAACCTGATTTTCCCGATCGCAATCGAGCCTGGTGACACGCACCATGCATTCGGCGTGGTCGTCCCCGACATTCCGGGTTGTTATTCGGCAGGTGATTCGCTGGAAGAAGCGTACGCGAACGCGAAAGAAGCGATCGAGGCGCATCTGGATACGCTGCTCGACGAGGGCTTGCCGATTCCCGACCGGCTAACCCTGGATGAGCATCGGCGTAATCCGGACTACGCGGGTTTTACTTGGGGCGTTGTCGCCACGCGGAATATTCCGGCGCTGAAAAAAGCGGTACGCATCAATATCTCACTGCCCGAGGCGCTGGTTCACGATATCGACGCATACGCCCAGGCGCGCGGTATGTCGCGTTCAGCGTTTCTCGCGCTGGCCGCGGAGCATGAGATGGCGGACGCGTAACAGGTAACCGAAGAGAAGAGCAGAACAGGCGGACGTTTCCCGCACCGCCGGCCAAACTTCAAGCCATCAAACTCAAGTCGCCTCGGCGTTCGCCCAAGCCATCTCGCGCAGGCGTGTGCGCAAACGCGCCACAGCCTGGCTGTGCAGCTGGCACACCCGCGACTCACTGACTTCCATCACCGCGCCGATTTCACGCAGGTTCATGCCGCGTTCGTAGTACAGCGACATCAGCAGCTTCTCGCGCTCCGGCAACCGGTCAATCGCCTCGATCAGCGCCGAGCGCAGGCTGTCATCCAGCAGCGCCGAGAGCGGGTCCGAATGATCGACGCAGTATCTGTCGAGAAACGGCTCGTCGTCAGCGGAACGGTCGAAGTCTTCGTAATAGATGAGCTGGCTGCCGTGCAGGTCCTGGAGCATCGACTGGAACTCGTCGAGCGGCATTTGCAGATGCTCGGCAATCTCCGTTTCGCTCGCCGAGCGGCCCAGATTCTGTTCCACCTTGTGCACGGCGGACTCCACTTCGCGCGAGGTGCGCCGCAAGCTGCGCGGCAACCAGTCGTTGCTGCGCAACTCGTCGAGCATCGCGCCACGAATCCGCTGGCTAGCGTAGGTTTCAAACTGCGCGCCCTGGTCTTCCTTGTACCGGCTCGCCGCGTCGAGCAGTCCGATCATGCCGGCCTGGATCAGGTCGTCGAGATCGACACTCGCCGGCATCTTGGCAACGAGCTGCAAGCCGAGGCGACGCACCAGAGGCGCGTACTTCGTCAGAACGTCGGCTTGGGAAATCTTTCCCTGAGCGTTATACATCGTGCTCCCCTTGTCCTCGTGCCGCCGCTCAGGCGTGCTGCGCGGACGGTTGGTCGGCGTGTTGCGCCGCTGTAACTGTCGCAGGCGCCATCCAGGGCGCTTGCGACGACATCGCTGGCCGCATTGGCCAGTACTGCAATTCGGCGGCAAGGTGACGGAAGCCGCGCGCAGCCGGTGTCGATGGGAAGGCATCGACGACACACCGCGACAACTCCAGGGCTCGCGCCATCCGCGCATCCTCGGCAATGCAACCGGCGTCTTCCAGCGCCACCGTCAGGTAGCGTCCGGCCACGCCGGCCAGGTTTGCAAACGCGGTATGCGCGTCGTCCACGCTCTGCACGTGGTTCACCAGCACGCGAAACTGCGCGGTAGCGTGTGCGTAGTGCAGACGCTTCATGCAGGCGTACGCCTCGGTGATCGCTTGCGCGGCAACCCTTGTCACGATCATCACGTCGTGCGCCTGCGTCGCGAGGGGCGACAGGTGACCGTGCTGGTCAAGTTGCGCATCGATCAGCACGATGTCGGCGGAACCGCGCAACACCACACCGAACTGCGCGGCCGTGTGGCCCTCGCGGTGGTTGCGCGAGGCGGCCAGCACGGAAAAACCAAGCGCGTGGCGCACAGCGGCGTCGTCGAGTGTCATCTCGCCGCGCATCACCGCCGCAAAATTGCCTGCGCCGCGCATGCCACCGAGCACCGCGCTCACCGATTGCCCGCCGAGGCACTCGTCGATCACCAGCACGTCCTTGCCCTGCTGCGCGAGCGCCGCGGCAAGATTCACCACCGTCGTCGTGCAGCCGACGCCGGCCGAGCCGCCCGTCACCGCAAGCACGCGCGAGCCGCTTTTCGCCAACAGCCGCCGCAATCCTTCTGCCTGATCGGAGATGTATTTATCCAAAGCGGACCTCGTGCAGTTCCGCCGTCGAACGCGCGGACAGCGCGGACAGCAACGCCGGGATGTCGTCGTCGTGCGGCACGAACGGCGAGTTATCGCGGGGGATGCAGAACGTGCTCTTGATCAGGAATTTTTTCGTCGCGACGTACAGGTTTTCCGGCACCTTCTGACCGGTCGACACGTAGTGCACAGGCAGCTTGTAGCGAATCACCGTATCGAGCACGCCGCCCAGATTGGTGGCTTCGTCGAGCTTGGTCAGGATGCAGCCGGCGAGCGGCTGTTGATCCGGCGCGCGCTGATAGGCCTGCACCACTTCGTTCAAGGTATCGCCGTGGCTCGTCGCGTTGAGCAGCAGAAGACGCTGCACCGGCTGACCGGCGCGGCACAGCATCGCGATCTGGTCGGAGACCAGACGATCGCGCTGGCTCATGCCGATCGTGTCGATCAGCACGATGTGCTTGTTGCGCAACTCGGAGAGCGCGAGTTGCAGATCGGCGCCGTCTTTCACCGCGTGAACCGACACGCCGAGAATCTTGCCGAAGATGCGCAGTTGTTCGTGCCCGCCGATCCGGTAACTGTCGGTGGTGAGGAGCGCCACCTTGCTCGCGCCGAAACGCATCACGCAGCGCGCGGCGAGCTTGGCGGTGGTCGTGGTCTTGCCGACGCCCGTCGGGCCCATCAGCGCGAACACGCCGCCGCGCTCCATCAGCGCGTCTTCGTCTTCTATCACCGGCAGGTTCGATTCGAGCACCGAACGCACCCACTCCATGCCGCCTTCCATGTTGTCGACGTCATCGGGCAGGTTATCGACCATCATCTGCACGAGCTGCGCGGAGAAACCCGCGGCGAACAGGTGCTTGGTGAGCGCGGCGCGCGCCGGGCTGCGGCGCTGACGATCGCCCCACAACAGGCCGGCGAAGTGTTCTTCCATCATGCCGCGCATCGACGACAGTTCGTTCATCACGGTGTCGTTGACGACCTGCTCCATGCGCACCTTGATCGCTTCGGCGACCGAAGCAGGGGTGCGGGCGTCGTCGCCGGTGGGCTGCGGCGGTGCAACTTTCTGAGCGGCGCGGCGCGCGGCGAGTTGCGCGGCTTCGCGAGCCCACTCGGGCGTATCGGCGGCTTGCGGCACGGCCGGTTGTGCGCCCGGCTCGACGGCGGCGCCGAGGCCCTTGGCCATCGCGGCGGCCGGTGTCATCGCGGCGGGGCGTGCGCTGTACTCGCCTTGCGGCTGCTTTTCGGCCGCGATGCGGCGCGCGTGATCGATCAGCCAGGGATTCGATTCGGCCATCGTGCGCTGCGCGGCAACAGGCTGGGCCGGCATACCGGCGGCTTTCAGCAGATCCGCGCGCATGTCGTCGGTAAGACGCGTTGCCGCAGCGCGCGCGCTGGGTTGCTCGACACGGATCGATTGCGACGGCGACGCCGCAGCGGGCGCGACCGGCGTTGCTTTCGGCGCGGCGGGGACGGCGGGTTTCGCCGTTGAACCCGAGGCAGCGCCAGCGACGTTGGCCGCGCTCGGCGTCATGTTCTCGGTACCCGCTTCCGGGCTTGCGCCGAACACGGACGAAAACACGTCGGGCATACCGCTCGCATACGGATTCGCCTGCATCGTCGGATTGGCGCGCGGTGCGGCGAGCGCGGGCTGCTGTCCGGCCATCGCATTCATCGGCACGGCCAGCGGTGCGCCCGCGCTGCCGCGCGGCGCCTTCGGCGTGATGGCGGCGAGGTCGCTGTCGGCCAGTGCGACGATCTCGACGCTGCCGTCTTCCATCGTGCGATTGGACAAAACGACGGCATCCGGGCCCAAGGCTTCGCGCACGAGTCGCAGAGCATCGCGACTGGTAGCACCGACAAATTTACGAATGTTCAAGCTGGACCCCCGATGAGGTATTCGGACTTACGGACTAACGGACCGGCAACATACCGCTTCCCATTGAGATCATTATTGCGAAAGCCGTCGAGTGACGATCGATGGATAAAGACGGGTAAAGGCAGGCAATTCGGGCGATGGAAACGTGTTTCGATTCACACGCTCGACGGTTTGAAACAGCCTCTGAGGCGGCGTCCGGCGGCGCTTTTGCAGACGCCACATGATCTCCGTCGCCCGCTCGCGGCGCGAAAAACCGGGCGCCGAAATGAAAACCGGCGCTCGAGGAGCGCCGGCGGAAACCATCGGTCTGGAACAACTTCGGCTATCGATCAGGCCCAACCGCGCGGGGTTTTAACCGTGCGCCCCGATCAGATTCACCACCTTGATATTGCGCGTATCCGGCACTTCCGCGTACGACAGCACCTTCAGCTGCGGCAGGCTGCGGCGCAAAAAGCGCGCGAGCATCGGCCGTAACGCATGCTGTACCAGCAGCACCGGCGCGAGCCCAAGGTTCTGCTGACGCGTCATCGCCTTCTGCGTTTCGTTCATCAACGTATGCGCGAGGCCCGGTTCGAGGCCCGGATTGGCGCCGGTGGAAAGCGCCTGCGACAACACCCGCTCCAGATTCGAGTCGAGGCCCATCACCTGCATGTCGCCCACGCCCGGGAACCACTGCTGCGTAATCGCGCGGCCGAGCGCGAGGCGCACGGCGGCGGTGAGATCGTGCGCGTCGGTGATCTTCGGCGTGTGTTCGGACAGGGCTTCGAGAATCGTGCGCATGTCGCGGATCGGCACACCTTCTTCCAGCAGGTTTTGCAGCACCTTTTGCAGCGTGGTGAGCGGCAGAGACTTCGGCACCAGATCGTCGACCAGCGACGGCGTGTCCTTCTGCATGCGCTCCAGCAGCGACTGTACTTCACGGCGCCCGAGCAGTTCGGACGCATGCGTGACCACCAGATGATTCAGGTGCGTGGCCACCACCGTGCTCGAATCGACCACCGTGTAGCCATACACCTGCGCCTGCTCGCGCAGATTCGTATCGATCCAGATCGCCGGCAAGCCGAACGCCGGATCTTGCGTCGGCGTGCCCGGCAGCGCGGCGGACACCTGCCCCGGATTGATCGCCAGCCACTGCCCTGGATAGGCTTCGCCGACGCCCACCTCGACGCCCTTGAGCGCGATCCGGTAGCCGTTCGGCCGCAATTCGAGGTTGTCGCGGATATGGATCACCGGCGGCAGGAAGCCGATTTCCTGCGCGAACTTTTTGCGGATGCTCTTGATCCGCTTGAGCAGCTCGCCGTCCGAGTTCTTGTCGACGAGCGGAATCAGCCGGTAGCCCACTTCGAGACCGAGCGTGTCGATCATCGTCACGTCGTCCCAGCTGGCCTCGGTGTTTTCCGTGGGAGCCAGCGCGGCCGGCGCGACGTCGACGAGCGCCGTGGTGTTCTTGCGTTCCTCGGCGCGCTTTTTCATCGTGCGGCCGAGTTGAATCAAGCCTCCGCCGAGAATCAGAAACGCGAAGTGCGGCATGCCGGGAATCAGGCCCATCAATACCAGAATGACGCCGGTGATCATCAGCACGCGCGGATTCGTGAAGAGCTGGCCGGTCAACTGCGTGCCGATGTCTTCATTCGTCGCGACGCGCGAGACGATCACACCGGCCGCCGTCGAAATCACGAGCGACGGGATCTGCGCGACAAGGCCGTCACCGATGGTCAGCAGCGTATACGTCTTGCCGGCGGACGCGAAGTCCATGCCGTGCTGCACCATCCCGACGATCAGCCCACCAAGGATGTTGATCACCATGATCAGCAAACCGGCGACCGCATCGCCGCGCACGAACTTGCTGGCGCCGTCCATGGAACCGTAGAACTCGGCCTCCTGGGAGACTTCCAGGCGGCGCTTGCGGGCCTGATCTTCGTTGATGAGGCCGGCGTTCAGGTCGGCGTCGATCGCCATCTGCTTGCCGGGCATCGCATCGAGCGTGAAGCGCGCGGACACTTCCGCGATCCGCCCCGCACCCTTGGTGATCACCATGAAGTTGATGACCATCAAAATGACAAAGACGACGATACCGACCGCGAAGTTGCCGCCCACCAGGAAGTGGCCGAACGACTCGATCACCTGGCCCGCCGCATCCGGGCCGGTGTGGCCTTCGAGCAGCACGATCCGGGTGGACGCCACGTTCAGCGACAGGCGCAGCAAGGTCGAGAACAGCAGTACGCTCGGGAAAGCGGCGAAGTCGAGCGGTTTCATCGTGTACATGCTGACGAGCAGCACCATCACGGAAAGCGCGATATTGAAGGTGAACAGCAGATCCAGCAAAAACGGCGGCAACGGCAGAATCATCATGCCGAGGATCATGCAGATCAGCACCGGCCCGGCGAGGGCGCGCAAATTGGTGCCGCTCAAGGCATCCGGCCGTCGGGACAGGAATCCGGCGCGAGCGTTCATGCGGAGGCTCCTGAGGCGTCTTCGTTAGCGTTATTAAGTGTGTCGGCGGCTTCCTGCTCGGCTTCATCGTCCGGCACGCCACCCTTGTCGAGGTCCGCGGGCACGTCGAACTCGGAAGGTGCGACCGGCGCGACGCCGCCTTCGGTGTTGAAGCGCCGCAATTGATACACCCACGCGAGCACCTCGGCGACCGCGCCATACAGCGGGCCGGGAATTTCACGGTTCAGTTCGACGTTGTGATACAGCGCCCGCGCGAGCGGCGGTGCTTCCAGCAGCGGCACGTTGTTTTCCGCGGCGATTTCGCGAATCCGCGCCGCCACCAGATTCACGCCCTTGGCGACCACCTTCGGCGCGCGCATCTTGCCGTCGGTGTACTGCAGCGCGACCGCGAAGTGCGTCGGGTTGGTGACCACCACGTCGGCCTTCGGCACCTGGGTCATCATGCGGCGGCGGGCAATGGCGCGCTGCTGCTGGCGAATCCGGCCTTTGACGTGCGGATCGCCTTCGCTTTCGCGGTGTTCGCGCTTCACTTCTTCCTTCGTCATGCGCAGTTTCTTGTGGAACTGCCAGAGTTGATACGGCACGTCGAGCGCGGCCACGACGAACATGCCCGCTACCGTCATCCCGCAGCACACCGCGATCAGATGCATGGTGTTGGCGAGCGCCAGATGCACCGGCTGGGTCGCCAGCGCGAGAATTTCCTCGCGTCGATTCCAGATCGCCGTACCGCCGATACCGCCCACCACGAGCGTCTTAACGAGCGACAGGCCGAGTTGGACCGGCCCGTTGATCGAGAATATCTTGCCAAGTCCTGCGATCGGATTGAGCCGGTTGAACTTGGGCTCGAGTCCTTTCGACGAAAACTGCCAGCCGCCCAGCGCCATGGGTGCGAGCAAGGCAGCCGCGCCGGTAAAGGCCAGAATCGGCAGCAGCGCAGACAGGCCTTCGCGGCCCGCGGCGCCCGCGCCGATCAGCATGCGGCGGGTTTCGAACACCGTGGCATGGTCGAACGTAAAGGCCGCGTGCAGCATGGCCTGCAGATGCTCGCCGATGCTGCTGGACATGCTCCATACGCCGAAAAATCCCGCTGCCAGCAGGGCAAACGTCGACAGCTCCCGCGAACGCACGATCTGCCCTTCCTCGCGCGCCTTCTGCAGGCGCCGGGGGGTGGCTGATTCGGTTTTTTCGAGGTCGCTATCCTCTGCCACAAACGCTCTCCAGTCGGCTGAGGCACGGCGCCTCTTTCCAGTGAGAGGGATTATTCCCGCTCGACGCAAGCACCGATCGGCGGATAAGGGCGGAGAAAGGGGGGTATTTCGAGAGATGGAGCAGCCGGCAAAGTGCCCGGCGGGGCTTGCTGGCGGGACCGGGAAGGACGCTCGGAAAGGTCCTGCTTCGGCCGAGGGTGGTGGGTGGCCGAAGGACTACCGGCCAAGGGTGCCCGGCTGCGCGCGTGCTATGACCGCCGGACACCCGCGCGGTTTCGCGCGGGTGTCCGGCCGGTTCTTACGCTGTCACCATGCGGCCGGAGCCCGGCGCCTCAGAAGCCGACGTAAGGCGACTGACCGCCGTTCGCCGTCTGATCGAAGCCGTAATACATGTACCGGCCATAAAAGAACGGCAAACCAAGATCGAAGCTGCCGCCGCTGCCGATCTGCCCAGCCAGATCGTTGAACGCATAGTTGCTGCTGTTGCCGAACAGCGTGGCCGCACTCAGGATGCCGATGTTGACGCTGGCTTTCGTGCTATTCGCGCCGGCCAGGGTAATCGACTTGGTCTGCGCGGACGACGGGCAATAGAACCCGGCGTAATTACTGGGGCACAGCGTGAGCGAGCTATCCGAGAAGAAGTACGCGTTCGAACCCGAATCGAAGAACGCCTGCACGGTCGTGCCGTTATAGACGCTGTTGTTCATGTCGCCGAAGGAATCGGTGGCGAAAGTCTGCGCGGCTGCCAGCGCATTGTTCGACTGCGTGCCGATCCCGAATACCAGCGTGCCGGTGGCCGATGACGCGCCGGTATTCGACACCGGCGGCATCTGCACGATCACGCCGTTGTTGTCGGTCCGGAAGTTGGCGGCGGGATTGGCGACCTGCTGGTTGATCGGCACTGCGGTACGGGCGCAGGAGGTGCCGTTCGGACACGCGAAATAATTGCTGTAGGTGGCGGCGGTTGACGGGTTCGAGCAGGTTGTGCCGCAATCGGTGGGCGCCGTGCCGATACCGAGAATGCCGTTGGCGCCGAGGTCGCTGGCGGTGTTTTCCGCCGCACCGCTGCCGCAACCGGTCGGGACGGAACTCGACGCCTTGTCGCCGATGATCTGTATCGGAATGGCCCCGGTCGTCGTCTCGCCGCCAATCTGCACGGTCGCGGTGCGCACCGTGCCCCACGTGAAGCCGTCGGCGAAGTTCGCGCATTCGGCGAGTTGCGCGCCGCTGGCGAGCGTACTGACCGGCAACACACTGAGCAGCGATGAATTCACCACCGAACTGACCAGACGCAGCCCGAACGAACCGGTATCGACCTGGATGTTGTTGATGGTCTGACAATTGGATGTCGTGCCCGGCGGGCACACGGTCACGCTAACCGTCGGAATATTGATCACGCCTTTCACGCCCACGCCGACCGTGATCGGCACGGTGTTCGCCGCCGCGTTGGGGTTGATCGGCTGCTGGGTCGGGCTGGCCGGCAGCGAGCCGCCGTTCAGCGAGTCCGACGAATTGCTACTGGAACTGCCGCCGCCACCGCCGCATGCGGCCACGAGCGACACCAAGGCCACGGCCACGACGGCCTGCATCCAGCCCCTGAACTTCCCAGCAATATAACTTTGCATGGTTCGCATCGTTCGTCCTCGCCCTTACTGGATGTCGGAACCGCTGACGCCGGCGGGCAACGCCAGCGGCAACCAGGCCTGACCATTGAACGCGCCCATGTGGCCGCCGGAACGGACCACGAGGCTGCTCTGGTCGACCGCAACGGGGCCACGAGCGCCTCCGCGTACCGCTCGCACAGCCTTGACGCCGGCGACGTACTGCGGGAAATAGCTGCCGAGCAGATCGTTGAGATCCGGCATTTGCGGACCGCGCCACGCGATGCCGAAGACCGAACCGTCCGCGGCAAGGTATTCGCGCACCACGGTGCCGTTGCCGAGGGTGGTTTCACGCACGGTGTAAGACGCGGAAGCCGAGGTGGAAGAGGTGGAAGAGGCCGCGCTGGATGCGGAACGCATCACGCTTTGAGCCGCCGTTGCCGAACCGGTGCCGGGCTGCACGGTGCGGGAAGAAACCGACGCATCCGCCGGAGGCGTCATGGGGGCACCGCCCAGGCCCGCATAGGCGGACTGCACGGCAGACAACGAGGGTAATGCTAGCGCCATAACGAACCCGGCGCGGCGTACACGACTCCACATAACAATGCTCCTCCCGAGCTACTGCTGCTCGGCTCGCACCGCGCGAACCGGCCGCATGTATGCAGATCATACGGCACCGCTGCGATCGCACTCTGAAGCGATGCCTCACCGTGCCACCGGCCGATGACAGTTTCTCATCAGAAAGCGGTGCCGCTGCTTGAGTTCGTAGTATGCCTGTGGTTTGTGTCGGCAGACAGCAGGCGCACGCGGGTGCGCGGCTTGCCGTCCATTACCGGTCCGGCGGCCGGCGATCCGGCGGTCCGGCGATCCGGCGCACGCCCTTGCGGGCGGCCGCCAGGTCAGAAGCCGAGGCTCGCCAGCAGATCGTCGACCTGCGACTGGTCCTGCACCACGTCCGTCTTGCCTTCCGGATTGATCTGCGGGCCATTCAACAGATGTTCCGGGCTGCCGGTGGACGATGGCTCAGCCGCCAGTGCCGCCGCGTTCGCCGCGAACTGCTCGCGCCGCTCGAGCGCGATGTTTTCGACCAGCACGCCGAGCAGTTGCTGCTCGATCAGGTACACGACATCCGTGATCTTCTTGATGACCTGGCCGGTCAGATCCTGGAAGTCCTGCGCCAGCATGATCTCCATGAGCTGCGCGTTGGTCGCGCCGGTGGCTTCGGGCAAGCCGTGCAGGAAAGTGCGCGTGTCCTTGATCACCGCGCGCACTTCGTCGCGCTCGATCGGCGCTTCGTACCACTTTTCCCAGCGCGCATCGAGCTCTGCCGCGTCCTGCTGTAATTGCGTCTGGATCGGCTTCGCGATGTCGATCGCCGACAGGACGCGCTCGGCGGCCTGCTCGGTCATGTTCGCGATGTACTTCAGACGGTCGCGAGCGTCGGGCACGGCTTCCGCCGCACGCTCGACATGCTTGTCGAGCCCGAGCTCGCGCATCGAGTCGCGCAGCGTGCGCGTCAGGTGTCCAATGCGAGCCAGAATGCGGTCGGACGCGAAGTCGCCGTTTTCATTGGCCGCGTCGACGCCTTGCGCGTTGGTCGGCAGATTCACATCAGCTCCCGGCTTTCGCCATCTTCTCGATAATCTTGTTGAGCTTCTCGTCGAGCGTCGCGGCCGTGAACGGCTTGACGACATAACCGCTCGCGCCGGCTTGCGCCGCCGCGATGATGTTTTCCTTCTTCGACTCGGCCGTCACCATCAGCACCGGCAGATGCGTGAGGTTGGCGTCGGCGCGGATTTCCTTGAGCATGGCCAGACCGTCGAGGTTCGGCATGTTCCAGTCGGAGATCACGAAGTCGTACGTACCGCCGCGCAAACGCGAGAGGCCGGCCTGACCGTCTTCCGCCTCGTCGACGTTCGAGTAGCCGAGCTCTTTGAGCAGGTTGCGAACGATCCGGCGCATCGTCGGAAAGTCGTCAACCACCAGAATCTTCATTCCCTTATCCATTTCATTCCCTTTGCTTGATCCACGATGCGGCGCATGACCGCCAGTTCGATCCACACGGCGCGCATCATACTCTCTGTACGCGATCGCCCATTGACGACAGACGCGCCATCACGCGACGGCTCATTTCCGGCAGTGACGCAATTTCGTCCGCGGCGCCAAGCGCAATGGCTTCGCGCGGCATGCCGAACACGATACAGCTCGCTTCGTCCTGCGCGAGGGTATACGCCCCCGCTTTTTTCATCTCCAGCAGCCCGGCGGCGCCATCACGCCCCATCCCGGTCAGAATCACGCCGACCGCGTTCTTGCCCGCGTGCTGCGCGGCCGAACGGAACAGCACATCGACCGACGGCCGATGCCGGTTCACCGGCGGTTCGTCGGACAAATGCGCAATATAGTTCGCGCCGCTGCGGGCCAGCAACAGGTGAGCGTGGCCAGGCGCGATATAAGCATGTCCCGGCAGCACGCGTTCGCCGTGCTCTGCCTCTTTAACGGTAATCCTGCACAAACCATTAAGGCGTTGTGCAAAAGATTTTGTGAAACCCGGCGGCATGTGCTGCGCGATCAGCACGGCAGGCGCATCCGGCGGCAGCGGCACGAGCACTTCGCGGATCGCTTCGGTGCCGCCCGTCGATGCGCCAACGATGATCAGCTTCTCCGTACTGAGCAGCGGATTGTTGAAAAGCGGCGCGGCAGCGGCGGCCGGCGCATGCGCGGCATGCGTGGCCGCGTGCTGCACCGGCGCGGCCTGACGCACCCGAGCGCGAGCCGCGGCGCGAATCTTGTCGGCAAGCTTTTCCGAGTAGTCGAGCATGCCGTCGCGAATGCCGACCTTCGGCTTGGTGACGAAGTCGACCGCGCCCAGTTCCAGCGCGCGCAGCGTGATTTCATTGCCGCGCTCGGTCAGCGACGACACCATCACGACCGGCATCGGCCGCAGACGCATCAGTTTCTCGAGGAAGTCGAGACCGTCCATGCGCGGCATTTCGACGTCGAGCGTCAGCACGTCCGGATTGTGCTGCTTGATGAGATCGCGCGCGACCAGCGGGTCGGGTGCGGTCGCCACGACCGTCATGTCCGGCTGGCCATTGATGATTTCCGTCATCAGGCTGCGGATCAGCGCCGAATCGTCGACGCACAGTACTTTGATTTTTTGCACAGCGCTCACGCCTCCTCTGTAGTTCTGGCGTTGTTTGTATTAATCGGGCGCGGGCTTGCGCCGAACAGCTCGATGCGCGGCTTCGAGCTGCCTGCGCCCGCACCGCCTGCTGCACCGAACAGTTCGACCTTGGGCCGCGTGGGCGCCGGCGTCGCGAACAACTCGACCCGTTTGCGCGCCGCCGCGAGCCGCTCGGCGCGCGCTTCGGCGCTTTGCCGCATCAGCGCCTGTTCGCGCTCGGCCACGCCCGCTTCCTGCTGCAAGCGCAACTTCTTCACCATCACCTGGCCGGAACGCGGCATGAAGGCGACCTTGCGCGGATGATTGCCCTGCAAATCCTCTGCGACGATGCGGATCTTTTCGAGCGCCAGATAGCGGCGCACGAATTCCGAATTGCGGTCGCCGATGTTCATCGTCGTCATGCCAGCCAGCACGGCGCCGCCGCCGAACACCTTGGCTTCGAAACGTTCGCGCCGGCCGCCGGCCTTGATCAGCTCATTGATCAGCACTTCCATGGCGTACGCGCCGTAGCGCATCGAATCCGACGCGGGCTGGCCCGCGTCCGCGCCGTCGTCGGGCAGCATGAAGTGATTCATGCCGCCAATGCCGGCCGTGCGGTCCTGAATGCAGGCTGCAACACACGAACCGAGCACAGTGACGAGCACCATGTCTTCGCTTGTCGTATAGAACTCGTTTGGCAACAACTTCACGCCGGGACGCTGGAAGTGGTTGTCGAAGTACAGATTGGAGGCGATCGGCAGGCTGCTGCTCATGCGGTCACCCCGCTCGTCGTTGCGCTGCCGGCATGGCTCGTGGCGCGGACCGGCGTGCGGGCCGTGCCTGCGTCACGCGTCAGTTCGTAGACGGTCTGGCCGCGCAGCTTGAATGCCTGCGTCACATAAGTGAAGTTTTCCGAGTGGCCGGCAAACAGCAAGCCCCCCGATTTCATTAGCGGCTCAAAGCGCGCGAGCACCTGGGCCTGCGTCGGCTTGTCGAAATAGATCATCACGTTGCGACAGAAAATCGCGTCGAACTGCGAGCGCAACTGGTAGTCGCGGTCGGTCAGATTCAGTTGCTCGAAGCGCACCATCGCGCGCACTTCCGGGCGCACCTTGACCATGCCGGCGTGCGCGCCGGTGCCTTTCAGGAAGAAGCGCTTGAGCCGCTCGGGCGAAAGGTGCTTCACCTGGTCGAACTGATACATGCCGGCTTCGGCTTTCGCCAGCACCTGGGTGTCGATGTCGGTGGCGAGCACGGTAGCCTGACGCGCGCCGCTGTCGCCGAGCGCTTCGATCAGCGTCATGGCGATCGAATACGGCTCTTCTCCGGTCGAGGCCGCCGAACACCATACCGAAACCGGCTGCGCGCGGCGCGGCACGAACTCGGCGAGGATCGGAAAATGATGGGCCTCGCGAAAGAACGCGGTCAGGTTGGTCGTCAGCGCATTGGTGAACGCCTCCCACTCGGCCGGATCGTTTTCCGCCTCGATCAGATCGAGATACTGCTTGAAGGTCTCGAGGCCACGGGCGCGCAACCGGCGCGCCAGCCGGCTGTACGCCATGTCGCGCTTGTGATCCGACAGCGAAATGCCCGCGCTGCGATGAATCAGATCGCGAATACGAGCGAAATCCGCCGACGTGAACTCGAAATCCCGTGCTTGCTCGCCGGATCTAACCGGTTCCGCCCGCTCGGGAGGTGCCGCTTGCGAACGTGCTGCTTGCGGACGTTGTTGTGCGCGCGTTGCCATCATGAGAGTTCCTGCCTGCAATACGAGCCATCCGGCTTTTCGTCAAAAGGCTTGCTTCTGCCGAAAGGGATTGTGTTCGCGGGGTCGCGCCCGCCCGCGAGTTCTGCCAACAGACGGTCGGCCCGCCACACGCCTTGTAAGCGTGCTTCGATGATTCGCCCCTCATGGAGCGAGATGCCGAATGACCGCATGTCTTTGTGCCACTTCCTAGAACGTTTCCCAGTCCGCGTCCGATCCTGCCGTCGCGGCGCCTGCCGGGGCCGGGCGTACTGCGGTTTCGGATGCGGCGCGGGCCGTCTTCGGTTTGAGAGCCGGTTCGACACGCGTGGTGTCGGCACCCTGGGTGGCCGAAGCGGGTGTCGCATGGGCTGCTATGCCTGCCGCCGTGCTTGCCGCCTTGCCTGCCGCCGGGTGTGCCGCACTGTGTGCGGGCGCTTGCGGCGCGGCCTTGGCCGGCTGTGCGTGCGGTTTACCGTTCCTGCTGCCGCTCTTGCTGCCGTTCGGGCGTGCCGCAGCGTGCGGACGGGCCGCCGTCACGCTGCTGCGCGTCTGGCCGCCGGCTACTTTCCAGCCGTTCACCACCGTTTGCAACTGACGCGTCTGCTCTTCGAGCGAAGCCGCCGCAGCAGCAGCCTGTTCGACCAGTGCGGCGTTCTGCTGCGTCACCTCGTCCATCTGCACGACCGCGCGATTCACCTGTTCGATGCCGCCCGACTGCTCTTCGGACGCCGCGCTGATTTCGCCCATGATGTCGGTCACGCGGCGCACCGCCTGCACGATCTCCTCCATCGTGGTGCCCGCGCGGCCGACCAGCACCGAGCCGCTTTGCACCTTGTCGACGGAGTCGCCGATCAGTTCCTTGATTTCCTTCGCGGCGCTGGCGCTGCGCTGCGCGAGGCTGCGCACTTCGCCTGCGACCACCGCGAAACCGCGGCCCTGTTCGCCTGCCCGCGCGGCTTCCACCGCCGCGTTCAGCGCGAGAATGTTGGTCTGGAATGCAATCCCTTCGATCACGCCGATGATGTCGACGACCTTGTTCGAACTGGTCGCGATGCCCTGCATCGTCGTGACGACCTGGCTCACCACGTCGCCGCCGCGCGTCGCGATATCTGACGCATTGACGGCCAACTGGCTCGCCTGGCGTGCGTTCTCGGCGTTCTGGCGCACGGTGCCGGTCAGCTGCTCCATGCTCGAAGCGGTTTCCTGCAACGACGCGGCCTGCTGTTCGGTGCGTTGCGAGAGATCGGTGTTGCCCATCGCGATTTCGCGCGCGCCGGTGTCGATCGATTCGGTGCTGCTGTGAACCGCCTTCACCATCGTCGCCATGCTGTCCTGCATGCGCTTGATGCCGGCGAAGAGGCGGCCGATTTCATTACGGCTGAATACTTCGATTGTCTCGGACAGGTCGCCCGAGGCGATCCGTTCGAAGCATGCTGTCGCATCGTTCAGCGGCTGCACGATCAGGCCGCGCAGGGCGAAGCGGATGCCCACCACCAACAGCAACGCGATCGCGGTGACGCCGATGATCAGCGTCGTCATCAGGGAGATGCTCGCTTGCGCGCTCGCCTGCTGATCCACGGCAAGCTGCTGCAGCGTCTTGATGACGTTGGACGCGGCGTTGTCGTACGCAAGGAACATCGGGGGGATCTTGGTATCGGCGATCGCGTGATAGGCCGCCGGATCATTCGCGCGCAATGCGGCGAACTCCGGATCGACGCCGTCTCGCGTCAGGGTCGTGCGGCGCGCCGTCAGCTCGTCAACCAGCGCCTGGTCAACGCCGTTCTTCGGTGCGTTGAGAAACGCCTGCCAGTTCTCGGTTGACTTGCCGAGCAGCACCTGCGCACGATCGAACGCCTTCTTCGCCTGCTCGGTGTCGCCAGCGGTGCTCAACGCGGTAACGCGGTCCAGCGTCACGCGCGATCGCAACAGGTACGCCGACGCCTCGTCGAGCGCGTGAATGGCGACCAGATCGCCGCGCGCGATACGGTCGAGCGACTGGCTCGCGCTGTTTAACGCGGTTAGACCAAGCGCGCCGACCACGACGGTCAGCGCAACCAGAATGATCCCCACCATCGTCAACGATGTGCGAATCGACCACCTGCTCAGCATCTTAGTGCTCCCTGTTCCATCTATCTGTCGTACTGACGCGTATTGACGTTCAGGCGCTGAGCGTTTCGATCAACGCCATTTCGCGGCTGGTCATCAGCTTCTCGATGTCCATCAGGATCAGCATGCGGCCGTCGACGGTGCCCAGACCCGTCAGATACTCGGTCGTCAGCGTCGCGCCGAATTCCGGCGCCGGCATGATCTGGTCGGTGGCGAGCGTCAGCACGTCCGACACGCCGTCCACCACCATCCCGACCACGCGATGCGCGACGTTCAGGATGATCACGACGGTTTGATGGTCGTACTCGACGCGGCCCAGATGGAACTTGATGCGCATGTCCACGATCGGCACGATGATGCCGCGCAGATTGATCACGCCTTTGATGAACTCAGGTGCATTGGCGATACGCGTCACGTTGTCGTAGCCGCGGATTTCCTGCACCTTGAGAATGTCGATGCCGTACTCTTCGGCGCCGAGCGTGAAGACGAGGAATTCCTGACCGCCGGCGTCTGCCTGCTGCGAGTCGCGGCGGCCATTCGTACCGCTCGCGTTCGCGACGCTCGAATTGATGGATTGGACTTCTGCCACGTTAGCCCCCAAACGGTTGGGATGAAATAAATTGAGTGAGTGTTGCGACGAGTTCGACGGACATCATGCGAGGCTCATCGCGCCGTGCGCGTGGCGCGATTCGCGATTCAGCGCCGCCACGTCCACGATCAGCGCGACACTGCCGTCGCCGAGAATGGTTGCGGCGGAAATGCCGTGCACCTTGCGGTAATTCGTTTCCAGATTCTTCACGACCACCTGCTGCTGCCCCACTAGCTCGTCGATCAGCATCGCAAAGCGGCGCCCTTCGGTTTGCATGATGGTGACGATGCCCTGCGTCGGTTCCTGCTTGGCGTCGTCGACGGTGAATACTTCATGCAGTGCGACGAGCGGCAGATATTCGCCGCGCACGCGCACCACGCGTTCGCCGTTGGCCACCGTGTAGATGTCCTCGGCTCGCGGCTGCAGCGACTCCATCACGAAGTTCAGCGGCAGAATGAAGATCTCGTTGCCGACCTTGACCGACATGCCGTCGAGAATGGCCAGCGTGAGCGGCAGAACGATGCGCGTCGTGCTGCCCTTGCCCGCGTGCGAGGTGATTTCCACGTGACCACCCATCGACTGGATGTTCCGCTTCACCACGTCCATGCCGACACCACGGCCCGAGACGTCCGTGACCTGCTCCGCCGTCGAGAAACCCGGCAGGAAAATCAGGTTCCAGACTTCTTCGTCGGACATCGTCTCGCTGACCTGCATGCCCTGCTTCGCGGCCTTCGCGAGAATCTTGTCGCGGCGCAAACCGGCGCCGTCGTCGCTCACTTCGATCACGATGTTGCCGCCGTGATGCGCGGCTGAAAGCACCAGTTGGCCGGTCGCATCCTTACCCGCCGCGCGCCGCGCTTCCACGGTTTCGATGCCGTGGTCGAGACTGTTGCGCACGAGGTGAGTCAACGGATCGATGATCCGTTCGATGAGGCTCTTGTCGAGTTCGGTCGCCTGACCGAAGGTGACGAGTTCCACTTCCTTGCCGAGTTTCGCCGCCAGATCGCGCACCAGACGCGGGAAGCGGCTGAACACGTAATCCATCGGCATCATCCGGATCGACATCACGGCTTCCTGCAGATCGCGCGCGTTACGCTCGAGCTGCGCCATGCCGTTGAAGAGCCGATCATGCAAAGCCGGATCGAACGTGCTGGTGGTTTCGGCCAACATTGCCTGCGTGATCACCAGTTCGCCGACCAGGTTGATCAGTTGATCGACCTTCTCGACGCCGACGCGAATCGAGCTGCCTTCCGCGCCGCCTGCCGCCGCGGCCGGACGCGCCGTCTTCCGATCCTGTTCGGCGGTTGCCGGTGCGCTAGCTGCCGCGCTTGCCGCCGCCGGTGCGCTGCTCGCCGCTGCGGATGCAGCCGCCGCGGGCGCCGGTGCAGTTGCCGTCGAGGTGTCGAACAGTCCGTGTGTGGCGGCAGCCTGAGCGGGGGCAGCGGTGTGGGCCGCCGGTGCCGACGATGCTGCCTGCTCCGCCTGTACGCTTTGTGCCGTCTGTGCTGCTTGCGCCGGGGTTGAATCGGCAGCGTGCGGCGTTCCAGGTTCGCCTTGCTGCGTCTCGTCCGCCGGTGCGGTGCCGCGGCCGATCGAGATCTGACTTTCGTCGATCACGAAACAGCACACGGCGATAATGTCGTCGGAGGTCACATCGGTCTGCAGCCACAGCGTCAGTTCGCCGCCGCTTTTGACCTTCCCGACGATGTTGCCCAGGTTGCCGAGCTCTTCGGCCAGCAGTTCCTGGTCCTTCTCACCTACGCCCCGTAGCGTAATTTTCAGGTGGGGGCCGGCTTCGTCTCCGGCGCCCCCGGCTTGCCCGGTCTGTGCCGGTTCGCCGTCAATCCATTCACCCGCCGCCTGCACCGCCTGTTCGACGACGTGCTCGGGCGGGGTACCGCCTTGTCCTGCTGTTTGTGCCTCCACTGGTGCTGCGGCTGCCACCGGTGCCGCGGCCGGTTCGGCGCCGAAGTGGCTTTCCCGATTCAGCTGTTCGAGCTTCGCGCAGATCGCCTTGGCCACAGCCGTATCCGGCTCGGCGCTCGCGCGGTAGTCGGCGAGCTGGCCCGACAACACGTCCTTGGTTTCGAGGAACGTATCGATCATGTCCTTGCGCAGCACGAGTTCGTTATTGCGCGCGCGGTCGAGCAGCGATTCGAGAATGTGGGTCGTTTCCGTCAGCGCGGTAAAACCGAATGTCGCCGCGCCGCCCTTGATCGAATGCGCCGCGCGGAAAATCGCCGCGAGGTCTTCGGGGTCCGGGTGTGCAATGTCCAGATTGAGCAGCAACTGCTCCATCTGGGCGAGCAGCTCGTCCGCTTCGTCGAAGAACGTCTGATAGAACTGAGTGATGTCGAGTGTCATGCCTGGGTCACCGCGAGAGTTCCTGTCTAGGCTTGGGCTACCGTGCCGCTGCGTCGAGAGCTTCTATAACTTGTGTAAGGGTGGCGCTTAGACCGGGTCCGGTTCGGCTAACGCCGCGACCAGCTCGGTCAGCATGTCGGGGTCGAGCGGCTTTTCGATCCAGCCGGTCGCTCCCGCGGCGCGCGCCGCCGCCTTGAAGGGCTCGCCCGATTCCGTCGTGAGGACGAGGATGGGTGTCGCCTGGTAGGCCGGGTTGCCGCGCAGTTCGGTGATCAGATCGAGGCCGGTCTTGCCCGGCATGTGCTGGTCCGTCAGCACGAGGTCGAACGACATGGCGAGCGCGTTTTCGAGCCCTTCGTTGCCGTCCGCCGCGAGCGTCACTTCGTAGCCGGCCGTCGTCAGCGTTGCGGCGAGGATTTGCCGCATCGATGCCGAATCGTCGATTGCCAGGATGTGCCTGATCATGAAAACCTCACTGCACTTACGCGATGGATCGGCTGGCCGTCCGCGCCATCTGGACGCGTGGACCGGTCAGCCGACCGCTATCTGTTACTGGGCTGCCGGCGTTGCCGCCGGCACCTTCGGCGCAACCGTCACCGGTGGCACAAGTCTTTGCAGCAGCGGCTTGGAGCCCGCCGCGTCGTCCGACAAGGTGGTCGTCGTGGAGTCGTCATGGTCAAGCGCCTCCTCCGACTTCTTGTTCAGCACGATGATGCTGATACGGCGGTTTTCCGGGTCCATCGGGTCCGCCTTGTTCAGGTTCTGCGTCGACGCGAGGCCGAGTACACGCATCACCTTCGCTTCGTCCATGCCGCCGGCGATCAGCTCGCGGCGCGACGCGTTGGCGCGGTCCGCCGACAGTTCCCAGTTGCTGTAGCCCTTCTCGCCGCCGGCGTACTGCACGGCGTCGGTGTGCCCTTGCACGATGATGCGGTTCGGCACGTCGTTGAGCGTGTGGCCGATTTCGCGCAGGATGTCGCGCATGTACGGCTCAACCACGTCTCTCGCCGTCGCGAACATCGGCCGCTTCTGCGAATCGACGATTTCGATGCGCAGGCCGGTGAGGGTCGAGTCGATGCGGATCTGCTGCTTGAACTGGCGCAGCACCGGGTTCGCTTCGATCGCGGCCATCAGCTTGACCTGCAGATCGTGCAGACGGACTTGCTCGCGGCGTTCCAGCTCGCCCTGCGACTGCTTGTCTGAATCTTCGTTGTTGTGCATGGCGGTGCGCTCGGCACGGGCGGTCGAACCGTCTGTGGTGCGCGTGATGCCTTGTGCATCGGTTGAAATATCGCGGCCGCCACCCTTCAGAATGCTCGAGTCCTCGGCGCTGCGATCGCCGCCCCACAGCGTAATCTTCAACGGCTGGTTGAAGTAATCGGCGATGCCTTTCAACTGCACCGTGGAGGCCGAACTGAGCAGCCACATCAGCAGGAAGAACGCCATCATCGCGGTCATGAAGTCCGCATAGGCGAGCTTCCATGCGCCGCCGTGATGGCCTTTCTTGGCCGGCGCGGAGCGCTTGACGATAATGGCGCGGTCTTTGTCCTTGCTCATCGAATCGGTTCCCGGCGCCCGTTACTTGGCTTTGACGCGGCGCACGTGCTCTTCCAGCTCGGCGAACGACGGGCGTTCAGTCGAGAAGAGCACCTTGCGGCCGAATTCGACGGCGATAGCCGGCGCATAGCCATTCAGGCTGGCGAGAATCGTCACCTTGATGCACTGGAACATCTTGGTCGACTCGGTCACGCGCTGTTCGGCGACGCTCGCGAGCGGCCCGATCAGCCCGTACGAAAGCAGAATCCCGAGGAAGGTGCCGACCAGCGCCTGGGCGATCATCTCGCCGAGCACTGCGGGCGGCTTGTCGGCGGAGGCCATGGTGTGCACCACGCCCATCACCGCGGCCACGATACCGAACGCCGGCATGGCGTCGCCGACCTTGTTCAGGGCGTGCGCGGGCGCCTCGCCTTCCTGGTGATGCGTCTCGATCTCCTCGTCCATCAGGCTTTCGATCTCGAACGCATTCATGTTGCCGCCCACCATCAGACGCAGGTAGTCGGTCAGGAACTCGATGATGTGATGGTCGGCGAGGATCTTCGGATACTGCGTGAAGATCGGGCTCTTCGACGGATCGTCAATGTCGGCTTCCAGGGTCAGCGTGCCTTCCTTGCGCGCCTTGGCCAGCAGGACGTAAAGGAGCGCCATCAGCTCCATATAGACGTCCTTGTTGTACTTCGCGCCCTTGAACAGGGTTGGAATGACGCGCAGCGTCGCCTTGATCGTCTTCATCCCGTTGCCGAGAATGAACGCGCCGACGCCTGCGCCGACGATCATCAGCACTTCGACAGGCTGCAGCAGCGCGCCGAGATGGCCGCCTTCCAGCGCGTAACCGCCGAAGACGGACAAAAGCGTCACGAGTGTTCCCACGAAAATCAGCACTGCCGAGCCCTCACAAAGAAGCGACGGTGACCGTCGTTAATCTGGTTTACGGCAACGGAGCAGAAAACTTTGACGGAAAAGCGGCGCGGCGCTCCGGTGTAAACCAGAGGCGGGTTAAACCGGGCCGGCCGGGCCCTGCACCGGCCGATTGGGCCGGAAGGCCCGCCAGATGGCGCTTGTGGACGCCGCACCCGGATGGTGAATCTTGAGCCGATGCCGCACTGCGGCTCAAACCGCGAGCGCGGCGAGACTTTCGCGGGCCCGGGCGTCGGCAAATTTCTTTGTCTTACCCGCGCGCGAAGGCGGCTGGCATAGCCCGCAGACAAAGGCGTGCTGCGGATCGTGGGCATGCGCGACAAAATGCCCGCCGCACCGGCAGCAGGCGGTCATTTGCAGCATTCCGGAGTCGAAGAAGCGCACCAGCGTCCAGGCGCGCGTCAGGCTGAGCACAGGCTCGTCCTCATGCAACTGGACGTGTTCCAGATAGAGCCGGTAGCTTTTCACGATCGACTGGATCGTCAGACAGCCGCCGTGGCCGGCCATGAAACGGTAGATGTTATAGAACAGCGATGAGTGAAAGTTCGGCTGCCAGGTCATGAACCAGTCGGTCGAAAACGGCAGCATGCCCTTGGGTGGCGACACCCCTTTCAGTTCCTTGTACAGCTTGATCAGCCGGTCGCGCGACAGACTGGTTTCGGCTTCCAGCAATTGCAACCGCGCACCGAGTTCGATCAGCTCGATGGCCAGGGTAATTTCCCTGACTTCCTGCACAACACTTTTAATTGCCATCCGCTTGCATTTCCCCCGTCCTGATCGCGTTTTTAGAACTACAAGCTGCCATCAGCCGACTTGCTCGACTGGCTGGCTTGCCATCAGGATCGCGGAATGCGCCTGAGCCACGGCGCTGGATTTGCCTTTGTCCGCAAGGGCGGACAGCACGGCATGGTCATCGAAACGGAAACGGCACAACACCTGATTGGACGCCGCCAGCTTCACGGTCTGCGCCAAAGACAGATTGGCGAGCACGTCGGCTAGCTGGTCCGAAATCCCCATGCGAAACATGCCCATAGGCTTGTCCTCACGCAGCAGGCGCTGCGCGAGCAGGAGATAAGACAGGTTGACTTCTCTGATCTCATTGAGCATTTCGCTTGTCGCGCTCATGATTCCCCCGGGGTGTATCTGGCTGGTCAGGCCGTTACGGAAACGTTTGCTCGAACGCGCGCGCTTAAACCGCACGAATCGGCTCGTTTCTGGTCTTGCGAGCATTGTGTCGAAAGGGGGAGCGGACGAAAATCGGACAGACACCCTGCCTGCCTGACGGATTAATCCGTCATTCGTGTAGGAGTTTTTCCTACACGGAGGGCGCAGAAGGAAGGTTGAAGTAGGTGAAGCGGCGCGCAGCCTGGCGTTCGCGATGCGCTTTGAATGATTCTTCAACAAAAATGTGAACCAAATGGTGAGTCCTGGGTGGCTCACGGTCCGCACCTTGTTGCGGTGAGAAAGAATTATAAGACGTTTTCACTTCTGCGCAACGCGCGCGGTGTAGAGGCCGCACCCCAGTCCCGGGACCGTGCCTTGCTCGCGTTCTCCCACCGTTCGGATGTCCCTCCAATCGTACGTCCCGACTATCGGGACAAGCCTTGGCTGACCTGTAACGTACGATGTTTCGCGCTGTAACAACATTAAGCGTTTGAAAAATAACTCGAATTAGTCCGGCCGATCCAGATAATGAAGCCTGGGGATTACCCGATGCAGGTCTGAAACACCCCGGGCGGCGGCCTACCGCGCCCAACCGTCCGTCAGGCATTCGCGCCTCGCTCTACTCGAGTGCCGCTGTGTGAAGCCGTTTTGAACAGGAGAAAACGCATGCGAATCGCACAAATTGCGCCGTTGTACGAAGCTGTCCCGCCGAAACTCTACGGCGGCACCGAACGTGTCGTCTCGTATCTGACCGAGGCGCTGGTCGACCTCGGTCACGACGTTACGCTATTTGCGAGCGGCGACTCGGTCACCTCCGCGAACCTCGACGCCTGCTGGCCTCGTGCGCTGCGCCTCGATCCGACGATCCGCGATGCGCTGGCTCCGCACATCCTGATGATGGAAAAGGTGCGCAAGGTCGCCCATGAGTTCGACGTGCTGCACTTTCACCTCGACTACATGCCGTTCCCGCTCTTCACCACCATGGACACGCCGTTCGTGACGACGCTTCACGGCCGTCTGGACTTGCCGGAACTGCAACCGGTGTTCGACGCATTCTCGAATGTGCCGGTGGTGTCGATTTCGGATTCGCAGCGCGTGCCGCTGCCGCAGGCCAACTGGCTGAACACGATTTACCACGGCCTGCCGGAGCAGTTGCTCACGCCGCAGACACACAGACAGCCGGAATACCTGGCGTTCCTCGGTCGTATCTGTCCGGAGAAACGCGTCGATACAGCTATCAAGATCGCTGCGCAAAGCGGTTTGCCGCTGAAGATCGCCGCCAAGGTGGACAAGGTCGACCAGGAATACTTCAAGAAGGAAATCGAGCCGCTGCTCTCGATGGCGCACGTGGAGTTCGTCGGCGAAATCAACGAGGCGCAGAAGCCCGAGTTTCTGTCAGGCGCCAAGGCGCTGCTGTTCCCGATCGACTGGTCGGAGCCGTTCGGTCTGGTGATGATCGAATCAATGGCGTGCGGCACGCCGGTGATCGCCTTCAACCGCGGTTCGGTGCCGGAAGTGATCGACCACGGGGTGACCGGCTACATCGTCGAGGACATTCAAGGTGCGGTGGCCGCGCTGCAGCGTCTGGACGAACTGTCGCGCACCGAGATTCGCGCGCAGTTCGAACGCCGCTTCAGCTCGAAAACGATGGCCCAGAATTACGTTGATGGCTATTCGGCACTGATCGAAGCGACGCGCCGCCCGGTGTTGCGCCAGGTCGCGGTGGGTTGAAAGCTGGGTTGAGCAACGTGCTTAAGCAGCTGACGTTTTTATGCGCTCAGCCGCTTAAGTCGGACTTCTGCCGCTTAGACCGTTTTCCGATTCCCACGCCAATCGTGAGAAAATTTGCCCAGTGAATCGTTTGCGCGAGCGGTTAGCGGGAGTTAACCCGCTTCTACTCCGGAAAAGCCGCCGCTCAAGGGCGGCTTTTTTAATACGCGCGTGGATGCGCTTCCATCCCGGACTAGCGCATCACGAATTAACAATCCGGCACCGATCAACCTTCAATTGGCTTTCGCCCGCTAGCGGCAGGACATTCAAGCCGCGCCAATCAGAAAGCGTTCGCGATTCTTGCCGACAATCCACTTTGGCGGTTTGCCGCGCCCGCTCCAGGTATTTCCCGATTTCGGATCCTGGTACTTGGCCGGCAGCGGCGCCTTCTTTGGCGGGCGTCCGCGCCGTGCGGCAACCGCAAAGCCGAGGTCTTGCGCGGTTAGACCGTATTCAGCGATCTTTTGGCGGATGTCAGCGACAACGTTGTCGACTTCAGTACGCCGGGCTTCGTCTGCTTGTGCCTGCAATTTGGCGATCTGCGCCTTGAGGTCTGCATATTGAGACATTCCGGTTCTCCCTTTTTCTAGAACTCATTCGCTCGCAGACTAGCTGTAATTATAAAAATTCGCAATGGACAATAATACCGATTTAGGAAGAAATCATCTGATAATTATTAAGCGTCGATGAATTGTAAAACGAGATCTTTATCGGGTAATAATAGGTAAAGGCGACTCCACAATGACAATTCTTGACACCTAATCTGGCTACGTTTCCCTAAAATTGCGCGCTCAATGGCATGCACTTGCGCTCAGCATTCATGCCCCTCCAGGCGTCAAACATTTTAGGATTACCAATCATGCAGTTGTCAAAGCGCCTTGCTGCCGAGCTGTTCGGCACCTTCTGGCTCGTGCTCGGGGGCTGCGGCAGCGCCGTCCTCGCCGCTAACTTCGCAGGCCCGGTCCACGGTCTGGGCATCGGCTTTGTGGGCGTTTCGCTCGCATTCGGCCTCACTGTCCTGACCATGGCTTATGCGATCGGCCACATCTCCGGCTGCCACCTGAATCCGGCCGTCAGCGTCGGGTTGACCGTCGCCGGCCGCTTTCCGGCTCGCGACCTGCTGCCGTACATCGTCGCGCAAGTGATCGGCGCGGTGCTGGGTGCGCTGATGCTGTCGTTGATCGCATCGGGCAAGCCGGGTTTCGACCTCGTCGCCAGCGGTTTCGCCAGCAACGGCTATGGTGAGCGCTCGCCGGGCCATTACTCGCTCGCTGCCGCGTTCATTTGCGAAGTGGTGATGACCGGCTTCTTCCTGTTCGTGATCCTCGGCGCAACCGACAAGCGGGCGCCCGCCGGTTTCGCGCCAATCGCCATTGGCTTGTGCCTGACGCTGATTCACCTGATCTCGATTCCGGTCACCAATACATCGGTCAACCCGGCGCGCTCCACCGGCCCGGCGCTGTTCGTCGGCGGCGCAGCAGTGGATCAGCTATGGATGTTCTGGGTCGCACCGATCATCGGCGCGGTGATCGCGGGCGTGCTGTACCCGGTCATCGCCGAAAGTCGCCGCGGCAATTCGCAGGAACTGGCGCTCGACTGATCAGCGAGTGATCGCACCCAGGCAGTCAAAGCGGGCGCTACGGCGCCCGCTTTGTTTTTGTCCTCACGATGCCGGCAGCCGAGCAGCCTGCCAATGGTCCGCTGCTAGAATCGTGCGACTTCCCAAGCTCGCACAGGTGCTACCGATGACCCGTTTCCGCGGATTCCTGCATGGCGTTGCACTTTCCGTCGCCGGTTTGTGTGCGGGCGTGCTTGCGTTACCCGCGGCCCATGCGGCGGACGGCAATACCGAAACGCTCGTATTCGTGCGCCACGGCGAAAAACCCGCCAAGGGGTACGGCCAGCTCAATTGCCAGGGGCTCAATCATGCGCTGGCCTTGCCGGCCGTGATCGCCGCCAAGTTCGGCAAACCGGACGCGATCTATGCGCCCGATCCCAGTCAGCAAAAAGACGACAGCGGTCACCCCTATTACTATATTCGGCCGCTCGCGACTATCGAGCCGACCGCCATCCAATTCCAGATGCCGGTCCAAACGCCGTATGGCTTCGCCCAGATTGACCAACTCGGCATGGCGCTCGTCAATCCTTCCAATCGCAACAAGCTGATTGTCGTTGCGTGGGAACACAAGCTGATCGTGAAGTTGTTGCGCCAGATGATGAGCGCGCATGGCGGCAATGCCGCCGATGTCCCCAACTGGCAAAGCGACGATTTCGACAGCATCTATGTTGTTCACCTCGACTGGCAAAACGGCACGGCCCGCGCAAGTTTCAAGCTTGACCGTCAGGGACTGAACGGCCGAGCTGCGGATTGCCCATGCGCGGCGCTCCCGGGTGCCCCTTCTGCGGCCGCGGCAGGTGCTTCAGCGAACTCGGTTGATTAATCGGGTACTACAGGTGTAAGCCGCAATTACGAGCGCGGCTGTCAGATTGTTGCAACGGCTGCCGGCAACCGGGTGCCGGCTCGCCCCAAGGAGCCGGGAATCCTTGCATGACAGGGCTTCGAGCGGCAAGCGGATCCGGCGCGCAGCGTTCGAATGTTCCTTCTACAGCCATTCGAACGCTGCGACGATGCTTGCAGCCCGTAACATCTCGTCGCAGTCGCCAACGCCCAGAATGCGTAGATTGGTCCTGTGCGACAAACCCACGTCGCCTCACAGGAGAACACCATGAAACGCATCGTCACTCACTTGCTGGTTGCGGCTGGACTCGCGGCGGGCGCATGCGGTGTTGCGCAGGCGCATACGGATCTGAACATCGGCCTGTCGCTCGGCGTGCCGGTCTATGCGCAGCCGGCACCGGTCTACGTAGCGCCGCAGCCGGTGTACTACGGCAACGGCGGCTGGGACCATCGCTACGACCGCGGCGGCTACTATCGAGACGACCGCCGGGATGATCGCGGTTGGGATCACAACGACCGCCACTGGGGCCGCGATGACCGTGGCGATCGCCGCGGCGGTTGGCACGGCTGATCGTAGCGCTGCCTGATCGTAGCGCTGAACCGGCCCGCATCCCCGAAAGAGGACGCGGGCCGGTCCGTTTTCAGGACATCAGTTCGTCGTCGAGCGAGAAAAGTTTGCGCAGATGGTGCGCGACGCCGGCTTCGAAGTTATTGCCGATGCGCGGCACGTCCGGCAGACGCGTGATGAGATTGGGATTGGCGTTGTTCATCATGAACGGATGGCCGGCTGTCTCCAGCAGATCGATATCGTTCATGTTGTCGCCGAACGCCACGCATTGCGAGGCGCCGACGCCGAGGCGCTCGAGCACGATTTGCAACGCGCGCCCCTTCGAAACGTTCGACGTCATCACTTCCAGGCAGTCTGGCAGCGAATACGTGACGTACAGCGCGTCGCCGAATTCGCGCGCCAGGTTGGCCGAGACATGCGCGAGATCGGCGGGCTCGCCGATGTAAAGTACCTTCGCGATGTCCACACCGTCGTGCTTCGGCAGATCGGTTACCTCGTACGTGAAGCCCGAGTCCTGATGAAATTTCAGCAGCTCCGGCGCATCCCGGTCGATCAACCACGCCTGGTCGGCGAACAGGTTGACGATCACGCGGCCGTGCGCGCCGGCGATTTCCGGCTGCACAAGTCGCTGCACGATGGCCGGCGGCAGGTCATCGGCGTGGATCACCGCGTTGTCCGGCGCGTGAATGCGCGCGCCGTTCGAGGTGATCAGATACGGGTTGATGCCCAGCAGGTCGCGAATGCCCGCGACATCGCAGTAGTGGCGCCCCGTCGCGATCACGAAGTGCAGCCCGTCGCTTTCCAGCTTACGCACGGTGGCGATCGTGAACGGGTCCACCTTGTGATCGGCGTTGAGCAGCGTGCCGTCGAGGTCCGTGGCAATGACTTTGTACATAGTGTGAGCAGCCGGGCAGCGTCAAAGAACGCATTTTACCGTTGTGCGCCGCATCCGCGAGATCGCCGCCGGCGCGCGAGACGATTCTCAACCGGCGAGGCGAGCCGCTTCGCGCTGCGCCAACTGCAAACCGCCGTGTGCCGAGTCCGCCAACGGCTCGCGCAAACGGGGCTGATAAATCTGTGGCACGTATTCACGCAACGGTGCGCCGAGACCGCCGCACAGCGCGACCGGCAGGGCCGCCAAGGGGTCGAGCGCGGCAATCATCTTACCCACTTCGTCGCCAGCTTCACCAAGCAAACGCGCCGCGAACGGGTGCGTGCGATGCGCGATGACGATGGGCGCGAGCCTTGCATAAGCTGTCTGATTGGCTTCACACGACCAGATTATGAGGGTGTCGCGATCATGCGCACCGGTGTGGGTGAGCAGCGCCTGCGCCAGTTCGTCGTTGGGCACACGCCCGTCGAGCGCCTGCTGCGCGTGGACGATGGCCCGCAGTCCGAGCCAGGCGCCGCTCGCTTCGTCGCCCGACGGGTAACCAAAGCCGCCAGCGATTCGGCATTCGCCGTTGCCGTCGAGCGCGGCCGCCTGACTGCCGGTGCCAAGCGCGACAACCACACCGTGCGCGCCGCCGTGTGCGCCAAGCAAGCTGGTGTACACATCGCTTTCCACCGCGAGCCCGGCCACCGCCGGCGCCTGTGCGCGAAACGCGGCCAGCCAGTCTCGGTTATTGACCCCAGCCAACCCGCAGCCAAGTAGGCAGCGCGACCAGTCCAGCGGCACCCCGGCATGGGCAAATGCATCGGCACAGCCGGCTCCAATAGCCTGCCACGCGCGTTCCACACCAAGGCCCAGCCCTGACGGCCCGCTCCCCGCCTGCGCCAGTTCGCGGCCCTGCGCGTCGCCCAGAACGACGCGCGTACCGCTGCCGCCGCCGTCGATGCCGATCAGAAAGAGGTCTTTATTCATCGAATTGAGTCAGTTCAGGTGGTGAATAACGCATAGCGTGGCAGGTCAGTTTCAATCCGGCAATCGGCCGAAAGGCCAGCTTGCGGCACGCACGGCTTCCGCTATGCTGACGGGCGACATGACAACGCGGGAGCGCGAAAGTGACACAGCGATGCAACTGGGTATCGAGCGAAGCGCTCGCACACTACCACGACACCGAATGGGGCGTGCCCTCGCGCGACGATCGGCACCTGTTCGAAATGCTCGTGCTGGAAGGCGCCCAGGCGGGCTTGTCATGGTCGACGATTCTCAACAAACGGACCGGCTATCGCCGTGCTTTTGCCGACTTCGACATCGACAAAGTGGCGCGCTTTACGCCCAAACACGTCGATGCACTGGTGCTTGACGAAAGCATTGTGCGCCATCGCGGCAAGATCGAGTCGGCCATTACCAACGCGCGCGCCGTACTGCAGATTCAGGCCGAACACGGCTCGCTCGCCAACTTCGTATGGTCGTTCGTCGATCAGACGCCGATCCAGAACGATTGGGCATCGTATCAACAGGCGCCCGCATCCACCGAAATCTCAGACGCGCTCAGCAAAGGGTTGAAGCGCTACGGCTGCAAGTTCGTCGGCTCGACGATCTGCTACGCGTTCATGCAGGCGGTCGGCATGGTGAACGATCACGAGGCGAGCTGCATGTGCCGCGCGCGATGCGCGGCGCTGGGCAAGAAGGGACGCAATCGCAAAGCCAGCTGAGGCGGCAGCGGTCACTGCCGCCTGGTGCAGCGCGTCTGAAGCGCCGCGGGGGCGGCATGCACGGCAAACGAGCCAAACCCGCGAATTGAAGGCTTTTCGTTGTGTTAGTCCGGGTTTCGCGAATCGGCGCGTGCCCGATACTGCCACTCATGCGCTCGAACAACGAATAACCGCTGCGTAAAGCATGGGAGACCAACCATGAAATCCCTGAACTTCCTGACCCATCAGGAAATTTTCGATCAGGCTGTGGATCATCTACTCGGCCAGAAGCGCGCCGCCTTGCTGCCGCGCGGCGGCGGCGCTTACCGAGGCTACTGCGGTGGCTGCCCGGTCGGCCACTTTATCAAGCCGCTCGACTACGTGACCGCGATGGAAGGCGTTCCGGTGCGCTACGTCGGCAAAACGCCCGTCGAGGCGCCCGCCTATATGGATGCCGGCATATCTGCGCTTAAAAAGGCGCTCCTGCGCGCTCACCTCAATGTGTACGACCCTACCACTGTCACTTTGCTCAGTTGCTTGCAAAACGTGCATGACGTGTTCGGCACGTGGGAATGGCATGAGCGCCTGAGCTCGATTGCCCGGCAATTCCACCTGTCTGCGGAGCGCCTGAAGAGCGCTGCGTAAGGCGCCGCTCTGCAGCCGCAAAGGACTAACGCAAAACGACCCACCAAAAGCAAAACGGCGATGTGGCTTCTTTCGAAGCTCACACCGCCGTTCGGCGTGCATAACGCACGCAAAAGCGTGCGTGAAAAAACGTGCTTAGTGCAGCTTTTTCGGCAACATCTGGCTGCGCAGGCGCTTGTGCAGGCGCTTCACAGCAGCAGCCTTCTTGCGCTTACGTGCCGTGGTCGGCTTTTCGTACGATTGACGCTCACGCAGTTCAGCGATCAGGCCATTCTTTTCGATTGCGCGACGAAAGCGGCGAATCGCCACTTCGAACGGCTCGTTTTCTTTCAGAAGAATCGTCGTCATGTAATTCCTAACTCAATCACTTGATAGGGGTAAATTGCGTGGCGGGATACCGCTCACGCGCCGGCCCTCCGGTCGTTTCGATTCATGGCCAGTAACAGGCAAACGCGGGCAGAACCCGGCCAAACCACGAATGAAACGAGAGGCATAACGGCCACGGAGGCCGGAAAAGAGAGGTGGGGAGTTCACCGCGGAACGCGGACAGACGTAATGCCAAAGCAGCGTCTGTTGCCGTTTCGCCAACCTTTCATCAATGAAAAACATTGACGAAACAGGCAAAGATCTCAATTCACTCCCGATGATATCAGGAAACTCACCATCCTACCAGGGGTTTAGCGATCGCGCCAGGTCCCTTGGGCAATCAGGCGCTGGCCTCGTCCAGTTCGCGGATATCGGTGCTTGTCAGCACCAGATGGACGGCGGCGGCCAGGCTCCTGAGCTGGTCGACGGAGGTTGCGCTGGCAATTGGGGCCGTTACACTCGGCCTGGCGATCAGCCAGGCCAGCGCGACGGTGGCGGGCGTGCTGCCATGCCGTTCGGAGACCCGGTCGAGCGCGTCCAGAATGCGCAAACCGCGCTCGTTCAGATACTTCTCGACCCGGCTACCGCGCGCCTTGTTGGCCAGATCGGCCTGCGAACGGTATTTGCCGGATAGAAAGCCGCTCGCGAGGCTCCAGTACACCACCACGCTCAGCTGATTGGCGAGCGCCACCGGCTCGGTGTCGCGCGCATACGCCGCGCGGTCATACAGGGTGTACTCCGGCTGCAACAATTGGTATTCGGGCAGCCCATGCTGGCGGGACACGGCGAGCGCCTCCTCGACGCGCGTGCCACTGTAGTTCGACGCGCCGATCACCCGCACCTTGCCCGCCTCGATTAGCTTCTGATAGGCGCCAAGCGTTTCGGCCAACGGCGTTTCGGTGTCGTCGTCGTGAGAAAAATAGACATCGATGTAATCGGTTTGCAAGCGCCGCAGCGAATCCTCGACTGCCGCCTGAATGTTCGCCGCGGACAAGCCCTTGCGCTGCGGGTGCTTGGAAACCTTGGTGGCGAGCACGATCCTGTCGCGCTTGCCGCTCTGCCTGAACCACTTGCCGATGATGGTTTCCGATTCGCCACCCTGGTTGCCCGGCGCCCAGGCGGAATAAACGTCGGCGGTATCAATGAAGTTGAGCCCCGCATCGACAAAGGCATCCAGGATCGAAAACGAGGTGGCTTCATCGGCGGTCCAGCCAAATACATTGCCACCGAACATAAGCGGCGCGACCTCTAATTCGGAACGTCCAATCCGGCGCTTTTGCATGATTTCTCCAGGGTCTGTCACAAGAGAAAAGGAGAATACGCCGTCTTTTCAATAGCTGCAGTGGATCGTCCGAGCAAGGCTGCGAGCAGCTCACAAACGAGCGGTGGCCCAACCGGCCTGAAAAACAATTGGGTCGCTATTGCACAAAGTCCCTCAAGTTTTTTTTAGACGGGCCGTCAACCTTCACTGAGGCGGCCAGCAATGAACGAGTGCTTCCGCCGATGCCAACGTGGCGTATTGGGCTCACGGCTTATTTAGGAGATTTTCCATGCTCGGAATCAATAGCAACATCAACTCGCTGGTTGCACAGCAAAACCTCAATGGCTCGCAAAGCGCCCTTTCGCAAGCCATCACCCGTCTGTCGTCGGGCAAGCGCATCAACAGCGCAGCTGACGATGCAGCAGGTCTGGCAATCTCGACCGGCATGCAAACGCAGATCAACGGCCTGAATCAGGGCGTGTCGAATGCGAATAACGGCGTGTCGATGATCCAGACGGCATCGAGCGGTCTTGCACAGATCACGTCGAGCCTGCAACGTATTCGCCAGCTGGCGGTGCAGGCATCGAGCGGTGGCTTGACGGCCGACAACCAGGCCGCGCTGCAGCAGGAAGTGGCACAGCAGATCTCCGAAGTGAACCGGATCGCGTCGCAGACTCAGTTCAACGGCCAGAACATTCTGGACGGCTCGGCAGGCAGCGTGTCGTTCCAGGTCGGCGCAAACGTCGGCCAGACGGTCAGCCTGAACCTGACGCAAAGCCTGTCCTCCTCATCGCTCGGCGGCGGCAAGGTACAGGCAGGTGCCACCCTTGGCTCGATCGGTGTGTCGGTGGATTCGGCCGGCGCAGCATGGGTCAACGGTACCAGCACAGGCAATGAGATCACCCAGATCAACGTGCTGTCCAATGGCAACGGTGGGTACACGTTCACCGATCAGAACAACCAAACGCTTTCAACGGCCGCAGGTGGCGCTGTCCAGACGCTGTTTGGCACAACACCGACCGTCGGCACGCTCACTGCAACCACCACTGGCGCGTTGAATCCGGCGACGGAACTGACTGCCATTAACACCAATAACGCTGCCGGCGTAACCGCTGGTACGGTGCTGGGTACGATTGGTGGTATCAGTGTCAACGCGGCGACCGGCGCGAACATCGCAGGCGCCAGCCCGGCGAACGCGATCACGTCGATTACGGCGAAATCGGATGGTAGCGGTAACGTTGTCTTCTTTGATCAGAACGGCAGCCAGTTGTCGTCCGCAGCGACTACCGCCATCTTCGGCACGTCCGGCAACAAGGGTACCGCCGCGACGGCTACGGTCGCTTTCACAGGGGCGCCGACCAGCAACTTCGGCACGATCTCGGCCAACAACGCGCCGCCGACGGTGTCGAACATCAACATCAGCACGACCAGCGGCGCGAACCAGGCGATGGAAGCCATCGACAACGCGTTGACCACGGTCAACAACATCCAGGCAACGCTGGGTGCGGCACAAAACCGCTTCACGGCCATCTCGACGACTCAGCAAGCCCAGTCGACCGACCTGGCAGGGGCGCAATCGCAAATCCAGGACGCCAACTTCGCACAAGAAACGGCGAACCTGAGCAAGGCGCAGGTGCTGCAACAAGCAGGTATCTCGGTGCTGGCACAGGCCAACTCGCTGCCGCAGCAAGTTCTGAAACTGCTGCAATAAGGCTTCACGTAGTAACGGCATACGCGTCGTGCGTATAGTGCGACGCGTATGCGATAGTTTCGGTTTTACGGGAGGCTCAGCCTCCCGCACTGCGTTCTGAACCAACACCCTAAGCTTGACTGACTCACCGACGCACGGAGCCGCTCCATGTCAACCGTCTCGACGGCATCATCCACGACTGCCACCAATACAACCGCGAGCACCAATGCCGCGCTTCAGCAGGCCGCACAGTCGATCATCAGCGGCTCGACCGGCAATTCGTCGCTTGATGTCTCGTCGCTGGTGACCGCGCTTGTCAACGCGAAGGTGGCCGGCCAGACGTCGGCATTGAGTGCGCAGCAAACCAGCGACAATACGAAAATCTCGGCGATCGGCACGCTCCAGGCGGCACTGTCAGCACTGCAAGCCAGCGTGGCCAACCTGGCGAACGGCAAGACGCTGGCGTCGTACACGACGACCACAAGCGGAACGGGCCTTACCGCAACCGCCGGCGTAGGCTCCGTGGCAGGCAGCTATTCGATTGCGGTCTCGCAAGTCGCGGCGGCACAGACCATTTCCTCAAGCGCCTTCAACGCCACTACGCAGATCGGCACCGGCACGTTGAACGTCTCGCTCGGCAGCCAGTCGATGAGCGTCAACATCGATTCAACGAACAACACGTTAAGCGGCATTGCCGCGGCGATCAACTCCGCGACCAACAATCCGGGCGTCTCGGCAACCGTCGTCACCGGCACGGACGGCGCGCACCTCGTGCTGCGTTCCACGGCTACCGGTTCAGCGAACACGATCAGCGTTTCTTCGAGCAGCGCAGGCCTGTCGAGCCTTGGGGTGACATCCTCACCCGTGCTCACGTCGGGCACGTTCGGCGCGACCAAGGAACTCGGTAGCGGCACGATGAATGTGTCGCTCGGGGCTAACTCGATGACCGTCAATATCGCTTCGCCGGCGGATACGTTGACCGACGTCGCAAATGCGATCAACAGCGCGAGCGGCAATCCCGGCGTGAAGGCAAGCGTCGTCACCACTTCGAGCGGCGACCAGCTCGTGCTGACCTCGACCAACGGCAGTTCGAGCCCTATCAGCGTCTCGACGAGCGGCGTGACGAACGATCAGGGACTGTCGAGTCTCAGCAACATGGTAGCGACTTCGTCGGTCACTTCTGCCGCAGGCGGCGCATGGACCCAGACGCAGTCCGCTCAAGACGCACTCTTCACCGTGGACGGCACGCCAGTCAGCAGTTCCACCAACACGTCGACGACGGCAATCGCCGGCGTCACCCTGAACCTGACCGCCGCGGCGCTCGGCACCACCTCGTCGTCCGGCGCGACCGTCGGCAATACGCAGACACTGAACATCACGTCCGACACGAGCTCGCAGGCGACCGCAATCACCAATTTCGTCAGCCTGTACAACACGCTGGTGACGACAATGGGCACGCTCACGTCGTTCGACAGCACGCAGGCGCAAGGATCGCAGAGCGGCCCGCTGCTGGGCGACTCTATGGCCAATACGGTACAGAACACGCTTTCGAATATTGTCAGCGGTGGTGTGAAGAACGGTAATAGCTCCCTCACACTCGCCTCGATCGGCATCACATTGAATCAGGATGGCTCGCTGACGGTCGACAACACGGCGCTGAACACCGCACTGACCAGCTCGCCGGCGACCGTTGCCTCGCTGTTCAACACGAAGACCGGCGTCGCCGCGCAGTTGAACAACAGCATCACGAACTTCACGCAGACGGGCGGTATCATCGCCACCGAGACGGCTGCACTCAAGACGGACCTTGCCAGCGTCGCCACACAGCAAACGGCCCTCACCAACTACTCAGCGCAGTTGACGAGCCAGTATCAGGCGCAGTTCACGGCCCTCAACACCTTGATGGCGACGATGAACAACAACTCGCAATACCTGACGCAGTTGTTCGGCGGCACCAACAGCGCGGGCTCGCTGGCATCCAACAAGAACTGATCGAAAGGAACCGTTCGGTATGAACCAGACATCTTCAGTCAAACACCTGCTCTCGATGACGCAGGAAATCGGGCATGCAGCGTCTCTCGCCGACTGGCCGGAGGCGGCCCGCCTGACGGAAGCACGCTCGTCGCTGCTGATGGCGTTGAGCGCGCAGCAGGAGCCCGCCACGCTCGAGATGATCCGCAAGATCCAGGCGATCGATGCCGCCATCCTCGCGGACGCGAAAGCGACCCAGATCGAAATGGAAATCGAATACGAGAAGGCGATCGGTCGGACGAAGGCAGCCCAACAGTATCTGCGCACGGCCCGCGGCTGAATCGGAAGGGTTGCGGGCCTGCGAAAAGCCGCGCGCAGGGCTCGTCGTACTTTTTATTCAGTGGGAGCGTGGTTGGGGATCAGCGCATCGCGGCGCTCACAGTATCCGCGGGTTGCGGATCCGGATGATCCGTTGCGAGCGTTGCCGGACCAGGTCCGTGATGAATGCCGACAGTAGCGCGCGGAGCTCAGTCTACGCTGTGCCGGCCTTTCAACATATTGCCGACAGCAACCTCGTCGTTGCGCATCGATCGTCGATAGGCCTTGGACACCTTGTTGTTCCAGGTAGGTCGATGCGGTAAGCGCGATGTAACTGCGCATCGGCGAACCAGCACGCCTAAATCACGTCATACGCATCGAGCATCGACTTGACAACGTCAATATCATTGAACATGACGACGTCAATGATCGAGAGCCACGGCACGAAATCGTTAGCGAACTGCCGGTACTCAATTGGCCTCGACTTAATAAATCCGAGGTCGATTCCGTTCTGGCGGAAGGCCTCCTTTGAATACAACTCCATTCCGCCAATGGCATTGATGTAGGTGGTCGCGCCCAGCGCCCGGCATATCGCCATCACCTTGTCCTGCGCCTTCAACGTATGATCGATCTCGATTGATGATGAAACGAGAATTTTAGCTTTAATTTCCAGACGCTCAACCACCTTATCGATCGAGTGCTTTATAAAATCAAATAAATTGGCTTCGTTAGGCAATAGAGATTCGTTGAGGATAGAAAATCCTTGCGTAAAGTTCGGCGCCCTGTGATAGGCAGCCTTCAATTTATTGACCAGCTTGTCTACATCGAACTCCGGAGCCAGCTTACGCTCCACGACGTTAAGATAATCCGAGTCCTTTTTTATCGGAACGCTAAAGTAGACGCCTTCTCCATTTAACAGAAATCGATTTCGGTTGAACCAGCCGCTTTTGGTGTATTTTATATTGTCGTAGACGACAAAGACATCTACCGCTTTTATCAGCTGAAAATATCCGATATACGGCAGAAAATAAGGTTGCATAATGGCTACTTTCATCGACCCTCCGCTACCAGAATCTGTCAGTCAAAACGAAACCTGGATGTGCCCAGGTGCCGGAGCAGTGAGATGACTCAGCGGCAAAACAGGCTCGTCGCGACGACAGCGTGCTCCAGTTCATCAATTCGTCTGTTTGAAGTTGTCGTGCAGCATACAGGGCGACTGCGTGCGGACAAGCGGGAAATAGCACGTCATTTCCGTCTTTATTTGCACGATCTGCCGGAACGATGTACCAGGGCGCCATCCAACAGAGTGCGGACAGGGATGCCCATTCGCCGATGTGCTTCGCTCGCACCGTCTCAATTCCGGCAATGGAATCGTGTTCGCAGGTCGGTACCGTATCGCGGCGAGCGGTACCGGTGTCGCGCCCCTTCGCTCGGACAGTTGCGTGAGTGCGTGCGGCACGCGTGAATCCGGCAAAGCCACGCCGACAACAGGGGCCGGACGTGTACGAAATGAAGGGCTTTTCGTCCTCTGATCGACAGATCGGCGGTCCCTCTGTGAATCAAACTTCCGGTTGGTACGCTCCAATCGCTGGCGGATAGGATTGCGCGGATACGGCAAACGCGACTCGATGGCGGCGGCGCCAACTTGCCCAAACGCGCGCTGCATCGCGCGCCCAAACCGCAACGCAGATCCCACCGGCTAGTCACCAGTCTGCGCCAAACGGTGGAGAGATCGTGCGGTTGGCAAAAACTAACGTGAAGAGGAAATAGGGAAATGAAGTGCATAATTTGCGAATCCGACAGCGACTACTATTTCTCGAAGACATATACTGAAAGTCCCTTCGCTGAATTCATGAGGCCGATTGGCACTGTGGATTATCACAAATGCAGGCATTGCGGCTTTGTTCTGTCTGGAACTCATAGCGCACTGGATCAGAAGATATGGGACGAACTAAACAAACACTTTCACCACTACATCGAGAACCCGGACAACGAGACCAAGGGAAATCAGCCGCCGTACGCCGAGCAGGCGATCATGTTATCGCTTCTCGGTAAAAATAACGTAATCAGCCTGGACAGTGTGGTTGACTACGCCGCTGGATATGGCACCTTGAGCAACATAATGTGGAAATACTACGGCCTTAAGGTACCCGTATTTGACCGCTATGTGCAAGGCGACAATTCGGGAAGATATATTGATCGCGCTGACCTTGGGCGTTACAAGACGGTTATCAATTCAGCAATGTTCGAACACGTTTTACGGCGAGAAGATCTGGACGCAGTAAACGGTATGGTCGATCAAGATGGAGCTTTGATCATACATACAGTTGTTTGTGAAAGAGTTCCAGCCGATCCCAACTGGTTTTATTTGCGCCCACCTGTGCACACGGCATTCCACACTAACAGGAGTATGGAGATACTGATGGAGCAATGGGGTTACCGCTCGTCTATATATTGCCCGCCAGCCAAGTGCTGGGTGCTTCTGCGTGAGAAAGGCGCAGGTGTTAGCAGGATGATCGCCTCAATCAATCGCGAACTGCAAAGCACCTGGTTCCATTGCAAAGATGGCTTTGTGGACTACTGGAAAGGGTTTTAACGGATCGTCCCCATGAAGCGTGCTACGGCCTGCCAGATTGGGAAGCGCAGTCGGGTCAGCGCAGGATCTGCGCGGTAGCAAGTTTCGCGCGCCGTCGGCGCCGCGGTATTTTCGAGGCCACCGCGCGCGAGCCCCGCCTCGAATCCCTCATAGGCGTCGCGCGACGAGTAGAAGATGTTGCTGCGCGAATCGTAGTCGACGACGTTTGTGTGGCGCAAATTAACTCTCGACAAGCCGCCCCAGGTTGCGCGCGCCTGTTTTCAGACCACCGTAGTAGTAGTCGCTGAAACCCGCAGCGTCCATCAGGTCGAACACCTTCTGCATGTCGTACTCGACGCGATGCAGTGTGAATTGACCTGCGTCTTACACTGCGAACGCCGCCCGCGGGTCGCCGTCTCTCGGCTGCCCCACCGAGCCGGGATTACAGTAAACCTTGTCGCCGAAGCACTGGACGGCCTGCAGATCCGTATGGCCGGATACGAAATATCGTCCCTGCACCTGCTGGAAATACTCAGCAGTCGGTTTCAAGTACTCGTCAATGGGGTCGCCCCACCCGCCATGAACCATCTTGATTTCACCGATACGCATCTGCACTGGAAAGGTTCGCAGCCAGTCCAAATGCTCGATCTCGATGATCGCCCGTTGATATGCAAGGCAATCGCTCACGCTGCGCGATCGTGGGCAAAAACCGTCGCCGGCCATGTACCAATCGTGATTGCCCATGACGCATGGAATGTTGCGCTCCCGGAGTTCGCGGCAGCACTCGTTGATCTGCGAGTAATAGCCCACTACGTCGCCCGCGCAGTAGATGCGGTCGACCCCCATTCGGTCCAACTTGCTCAGCACGGCTTTTAGCGCTTCGTAGTTGCCGTGGATGTCAGAAATGAATTCCGAAATATTTTTCAAACTACAAAGAGACCCGCGCTAGACGATCGCTCGATCCCCATGTCGCTGCCCCCGAAATACGCTCATGGGCTTCAAACTGTTGCTCTCGCCGCCATCTGGCAAAGCGAGTCACGCTCTCTCGTCGCGCATCGCGATCCCGTAAAGAGGCACGCTTTTTCGCCTCATTTCGATGCATCGGCATCGAAACTGAGGCCACATAATTCAACAAGATCGCCGCACACCGTTGTCAAAGTGACGCCCCACGGCGCCGTTGTTCGGACACGAGTTCGCCTTTCATCGACGCCGGTTGACCCTTGTTATCCGTCCCCGCCGACCACGCCATGCAACTGGCAAACACATTGTCCGTCGCCCGCAAGGAAGCGCTAAATGAATAAAGATGCATCGCTTCGCGTGATCCCATCATCTGCGAGGGAAAGCATCTACGTGACACAGCCGCACATGCCGCCGCGTTCCGAGTTCATCCCGCACCTAGAGAACACCTGTGACAGCAAGGCCCTGACCAACGAGGGCCCGTTTCCCCAGCAGCTCGAAAAGGTGCTGGGCGAGTATCTCGGCGTGCAGCATCTATCGCTATTTGTCAACGGCACGCCGGCGCCGGCCACGGCGCTGCGTATCACCGGCGAAGTCATCACCACTCCATATTCCTTCGTAGCGACTGTGCATTCGTTACTGTGGAACGGAATCAAGCCGCTGTTCGTCGATGTGGGGCCGAATACACTCAACCTCGGTCCCTCGAAAATCAAAGCGGCCATCACGCCGCAAGCCACGGCGATTCAGCCATCAAAAACCCGATGCGACGTAGAAGCTCATCATCATGTACGAAGAAATCTGCAAGCTCATCTTGTGCGAACAGGGGCACGACGCAAGCTTCATAGGGGTCGCTCTGGATTCGTACATGGAAAAGCTCATGTCGAACGCGGAGTTTTTTCTTCATCTCGACAAAGGTTTGTGCCGGGGCTTCATTGCCTACTACTGCAATGACGAAACCACGTTGACGGCCTACGTAACACTGATTCTGGTAGCCCTGGAAAGCCGGCGAAGCGGACTCGGTCGTTTGCTCATCAATTCAGTCATTGAACAGGCCAGAAGCAGAGGATTCCGGGCTTGCCGTCTGGAGGTCAACTCAAACAATCTCGCAGCACAGGCGTTCTACGGAAAACTGGGCTTTTATTCAATCGACAATCGTGCCGGAAAAATCTTGATGGAGTCGAAATTATGACGGCGGATATTATCGACTTTGATAGCAAGATCAAGACGCGAGGATGGGCCCTTTTTCCTGATTCCCTTCCAGCCGACCTAGTTCGCGAACTGCGACGCGACAGCCTCAAGTGGATAGATGTCTGCGCCGGCCATCAAATCGCCAACAAGATCAATCTTGCAGGGGACGGCACTGGGCACAACGCCATCGGCGGCGGTGACAGCATTGATGCGTTCATCGACCTGCATTTGTTCCATCCGTATTTGTCGCATTTTTTTTCTTTCAAGCCGTATATTTTGCATGCGTGCAATCCGGTTGGAGGCTTTCCGAATCTGGTGAATTATGTTCACAGGGTGCACCGAGACGTTGCGACCTATATCCCAATGTTCAACATGCGCATGAATATGCTCGTGATGCTCGACGAGTTCACGATCGAGAATGGCGCAACCAGAGTGTTAAGCGGTTCGCATTTGATGTCCGAACAGCCGAGCGACGAAGAATTCGAGCGAGGGAGCGAGCCGATCCTGGGAGCGGCGGGATCAATCTTATTGTTCAATTCATACCTCTGGCACAAAGGAACGCTTAACACCACACAGGAAAACAGGGTTGCGCTGACGCTTAGCTTTGGGCCGGCATTCATTAAACCGCAGATGGACTACGCGAGAATGCTCGGAGAGTCCAGGGGACAACAGCTATCGGAATTAACCCGGCAGTTACTGGGCTTCAATTCAAGGGTTCCAGTGAGCCTGGCAGAATGGTACAAGCCAAAAGCAGAAAGATTGTATTTGCCCGATCAGGGCTAACCCATTTCAAAGAGATTTCCATGACAGTCACGCGCGACTACAACTCGGAAGCCCTATCTCGTCCAGAGAAGAGGTATTCATATAATTTCGATGACATTGTCAGAAATTACATGATGAAGCGTTTCGCGCCTTTCTTCAAAGTCGGTCCGGCGCTTGAACTGGGCTGCCATGAAGGGCAGTCGACCGTGCTTCTCGCCCAACATTTTGACGATTTGACCGTGGTTGAAGCATCGTCCGAAGCGATTGGAATCGCGCGACTCAACGTTCCCGGATCGGTGAAATTCATCAACGCTACCTTTGAGGAAGCCGAGTTGGAAGCGAAGTACAACTCGATATTCCTCATCAATACGCTCGAGCACGTGGACGAACCCGGCATCATCCTCGCCAAAATCAAAAGCTGGCTGCAACCGAACGGACAATTTTATGTGCTGGTGCCAAATGCGGACGCGCCGTCTCGGCAAATCGCCGTCCAGATGGGGCTTATCGCCTCGAACAACGCTGTCACCAATGGCGAATGGGAGCATGGGCATAGGAGAACTTATTCCTTCGATACGCTGGAGGCCGATCTGCGCGCAGTCGGCTTTCGTGTCGATCAGCGCGGCGGGCTGATGTTTAAAGCACTAGCAAACTATCAGATGGACAAAGCCCTGGAGGCGGGGATCATCGATGCCAAGTACCTCGACGGGATCTACAACCTAGGCATGATCTACCCCGCCATGACCGCCAGTATTTATATGATCTGTTCGGCGGGCTAACGCGCAGACTAGGGGTTCAGCGTTCGGCACCGCCACGAACATTTCCCCACCGGGGGGCTAGAAACGTCCGAAAACGACGCAGAATCAACAAGGGATGATCGTCCACGTGTTCGAGGATGAAGCCCATGACGATTACATCGAAGCGCTCCTCGGTGGAAAATTCTTCGAAATAGGTCTCGATGATCTTCGCCCTGGTGCTTGGATGTTTCTCGCGGAAGTTCCGCATGACAGCAGGCGAGCCTTCCAGCACCACGTGTCGCCCGACGCGGCGGGAAGAATGTCGGTACTGTAGCCATGACCTAGCCCCAGTTCAAGCAGCGAGTTCGCTGCACTGGCGTGATGTAGACCCTTTGCGGGTACTAGGTCAGCAGAATCTCGTTATCGAAGTTGTACAGGTTGTCGTTCTGATAGGCGCCAACGTGCCTGTCCAGCGCATTGCTCATCTCCACCCCCTCAAATTTCTGTTTTCTGTTGGCGCACCTTTTGTGAATGGCCGTGAACAAACTTCTGCATCGACAAACTACGTCTAAGGTTTTTTTGGAAGACGCTGCCCGCAGCCCACAGCTTCAACAGTCGGCAATAATTCTCACGATCCGCTCGACATTGTCGTTCGACAATGAAGGGTAAATAGGCAGGCACAAAACCTTGAGCGCGGCTTCAGCCGCTACTGGAAGATTCTCGCGGCGCGCGGAGGGCAGCCCTCGATACATGGGGAAATCCGAAATTAGCGGATAAAAGTAACGGCGCGCGTAAATATTGTTGTCGCGCAGTGTCTGATACAAGGCGTCACGGCTGGCGGGATACTCGGCATTCACCAGAATCGGGAAATACGAATAGTTGGCAGCCGTCTCACCCGCGCTTGGCAGGCATCGGATGCCCGGCACATCGCGGAGCAATTCACGGTACGTTGCGTCAATTTCTTTACGGCGGGCAAGCGCATGATCGATATGCTTAAGTTGAAGCATGCCGAACGCTGCATTTATTTCACTCATCTTGCCGTTGATCCCGGACGCGACGACAGTCACTTCATCCACGAAACCAAAATTCTTCAGGTGATCGATGCGCTGCTTGGTCTTTGCATCGGGGCAAATGATTGCCCCCCCTTCAAACGTATTGAAGACCTTCGTGGCATGGAAGCTGAGTACTGACAGATCACCACGCCGGAGCACACTGCCGCTGTCGTCCCGCACGCCGAATGCGTGCGCGGCGTCGTAGATGACCTTGAGATTGTAGTTGTCCGCGATCTTCTGAATCGCTTCGACGTCGCAGGGGTGACCGTAGCAATGGACCGGCAGAATCGCCGTGGTTTGCGGCGTAATGGCTGCTTCGATTTTCGCGGGATCGAGGTTAAGCGTGTTCGGCTCGACGTCTACGAACACAGGTTTGATCCCGTTCCACAAGAGCGAATGGGCCGTCGCTACAAACGAATAGGGCGTGGTAATGACTTCGCCCGTTATCCGCAACGCCTGCAAAGCCGTGACCAGCGCAAGGGTGCCGTTGGTGAACAGCGAGAGATGCGGCACGCCGAGATATTCGCATAGCGCTCTTTCGAGCTGAACGTGAAACGGCCCCCCGTTGGTCAGGAGCTTACTGTCCCAGATCTTCTCCAGATAAGGGATGAACTCCGAGAGCGGCGGCAGATGCGGCTGCGTAACGTAGATGCGTTCGTCCGCAGATGATGAGATCACGCGAAGCGATGCATTATTGCTCATTTGGCGTTTCCTTGCGGTCGACCGACACGGTTTGTTTCAGAGGCGTTCCTTTACCCGGTCGGCGGGGACGGACATCAAGGATCCACCAGAGGCTATGAAAAGGCAGACTCGCCTGTGATCCACTGCGCCGCGAGCCGTGACCTGACAATGGTGCACGGCGACCTTTGAATTATGCGACCGCAGTTTCGCTCCCGATGCCTGGAGATGAGGCGAAAAAGCATGCCTCTTTGCAGGTTGCAAATATCCCCATGCGCCTTGTTCGAATCACTATTTTTTCTGGATGAACAATGCCGATCCCATTACGAATGCACAAGCAATGTCCTGGACGTGGTTATCCAGGAATTCGTCGCTAACCTTCTTGGGACCATCACCGTATGGCCAAACGTAGTCGTCCATGACAATCCATCCGCCAGGCACCACTAGGTCGCACCAGGCGGCGACGTCTTTCTTGACGCTAACGTAGTCGTGGTTGCCGTCCACATGCAGGACGGCAATGCGCCCTGCGTAGCGCGTTTCGCCGAATGCCGCAGTGGTCACGATTGGGCCGCGGCGGTATTCGACCGCTGCATCGACCGAGGGCAATCGCAAATAATTCACCGCACCATTCGCATAGGGCAGCAGGTTGAGCAGAAAAACGGTCAGCGCTTCGTCGGCGTTGGCTGGCACGCGACTCACAAGGCCGTTCTCTTCCTTCTGGATCAGATGCTCGTTCGACCAGGGATCCACGCACAGCAGCTTGCCGATACCGTAGCAGCGCGCAAGCCGAGCAAGGACGAAGGCCGACTTGCCCCACCAGCTCCCAATTTCCACGATGTCACCCGCCGGACTGTGGCGGAAAATCTCACACAAGGCGTGAATCTTGTCGTGGTCGCACATACCTGGAATGACGTCGGCGTGGCGAAAGAGAGCGGCGATTTCCAGTGGCGAAACAGACAGTCGAGGTGGCGCGGACGCAGCGAGTTCCATCGGCCGCGAAAGAACTGACGCGCCGAACTGCAAAGCGCTTTGATAGGGGGCGACCTCGGAGTCCATCGGGCAACTGTTGACCAGTTTCACGTCGGGAAGAATGTCCGGGAGGCAACGATGCAGATAATCCCAAGCCACGACGTTAGGGGAGAAAATTCCGCCGATATCAAAATCGGCAACGGCCTGACGCAGCGCCTGATCGAAATCCGGCGCAGTGATGTAGGGCAGATGAACCCATTGAGAATAGTGTTCCCGCGCCGGATCGTACCCAAGCGAGGATGAGCCAATGACGTGCTGGCCCTCGGCCCGCGCACGTTGAAGGTAGGCGAGCGAGCGAGGCATTCCCGCCGGAAAAATCAGAACGGGCTTAGTCAAGAACGTTTCCTTTCTGGTACATCGCGCGAATGCCCGAATGCATCTTCGACGACCTCGTGATCATGGGTTGCTCGATGGCCGGTTTAGTCATCGTTCTGAGTGACGTCTAAATGCGTTGGCGGCGCGCCTTCGCACAAGCGGTGCCACATGACGCGCAGCGCGCGGGACATCCCGGCCGCGATGATCTCCGGGCGGAAGTTGGGCGATTGCATGCAGCGCTCACGCATACCCGATCGCAGGCTGGCGAGAGCGGAAAGGTCGCCGGCCCAATGCAATGCCTTCTGCACGAAATCCGGCTTGTCATGCGCGAGGAATGTCTCCAGGCCGGCGTGCGAAAAAATAGCCGCGCCGCATCGGCTAGCGACCGTCTCGCCTGGAAGCGTGACGGTGGGCACGCCCATCCATAACGCGTGAAGTGACGTGGTCGCGCCGGCATAGGGAAATGTATCGAGACAGATGTCGACCTGATGATGCTGTAGCAGATACAAGGGAATGGTCGTGCGTAGGCGAATATCGAGCCGTTCGCGGCTGATGCCCTCCTTGGCAAACCAGTCAATTACGTTGCTGGCGCTTTCCTCGTCGGTCATCGCCCCCAGTAGCATGCGAGCAGTAGGTATTGCCCTCAGCACTTGTGACCATAGCGAGATGACCTCCGGACTGAGTTTGTTCAAACGGTTGAAACTGCCGAAGGTCACGTAGCCGTTGCGCAGGGCTGGCAATGGGTTGATCGGAGGCGCCATGTCCGATGGAAGAAATGGAGCGCAGGCCGGCAGATAGGCGATCTTTTCCGTGAACTGGTCGTCAAAGTCGCCGAAGGGGACCAAATGGCGATCCGAGACATAGTAGTCCATCGTACTCAGGCCGGTTGTGCCGGGGTAGCCCATCCAGCTGGCCTGCAGCGGAGCCGGCTTTTGGGCGAAGGTTGTCAAGCGATTCCGCTCTGTATGCCCTGACAGGTCGATAAGAATGTCGATTCCGTCGGCACGAATTCTGTCAGCCAGAGCAGAGGCACTCATGTCGGCAACCGGATGCCAGTGAGCAAACAGGCCGCGCAGCCGTTGAGTGACGGCGTCTTCCGCTGTGTGGGTGTAATAGGCGTGTAGAGACAGATGCTCGTCGCGGGCGAGGTGAACCAATACCGGCTCAATATAATTGGCGACGGCATGGTTAAACAGATCCCCGGAGACAAAACCGATCTGCAGGCACCGGTCGGGCGTACGCGGGTTGCGGTGGGGGCGCCATCGCTTTCGAGCCTTTGCCTCCACGCGTTCGCCGAACCGACGATGTTCCGCCGCCAGCTCTAATGGGGTTACGCGTTCATTGAGGGTGAGGCAGAACAGCAGCTCCTGATGAACCGTGTCAGCGTCCGGTTCAATTTCAAGCGACCGGCGAAAACACGTTTCGGCCTCGGTGAGTTGTCCTTGCTCAAGAAGAACCAAGCCGAGGACCGCATGAGTCAGTGCGGCTGCAGGATTGATTTCCCGTGCCCGTCGAGCGCTGGCTTCCGCTTGCGCAAACCGACCGCGGACGCGCAGGGCATCACTCAAGATCCGATGCCCCTCGTCGTCATCGGGCTCGATTTCCAGTAGCCGCTGGCATGTTGATTCGGCCTGCTCAAGTTGCCCCAGTGCACTCAGGACTTTCGCCAGGATTTGTAGCACCTGGACGTCGGTCGGCTCCAATTCGAGGGCCTGTTGCAAGGGCACTCGCGCTTGCTCAAGCTGCTTCTGCTTGAACAGCGCGCTTCCAAGCACTTTCCAGCCAACCACAGACGACGGATAGCGGGTCGTGAAACGCTTCGCCGCCGGAATCGCTTCTGCAGTCCGACCGCGGTTGTACAACGACAACAGACTGCTGGCTTCTTTGGGACTGGGGTCTTGCTCTCGCTTTTGAGGCTTCGCCTTACTCGCCAATGTTTGCAACACGGGCGTATCTGGCTGGACTGAATTGGCATCACCATGCTGGTCGGTCTTGTGTTCCGTGCCAGGGGCAGCTGCCAGCGCGCCTTCCCATCGGCCGAATTCCGGCCGTGCCACCAACACGGTCAGCAGTTGCAACAAGGGACCCTGGAGGCCCCGTTGCTGCCCAGCCTCCAGCACCTGCCACGCAGCATCTTTCCGTCCAGCGCGAACCAGCGTGTTGGCGTAACTGACCCAGAATTGCTCGTGATGGGGATTCGCGGCAATCGCCGCCTCCAGGTAGGGCAGCGCCTCCTCAAAACGTCCCATTTCGACCGCGAGGATACCGAGATTGTGATTGGCGTCGGCATGGTTGGGCTGGATTGCCAGAACCTTCTTAAAAAGAACCTCAGCCTGCTCCGTATTGCCGCCCCGGTGTTGATCGATCGCTTTCTGCAGTGTCACTGCGACCCGGTGTTGATCGAACACATTCTTCAGTGTCGATGCGGTCTGAAGATGGGACAGCAGTTCAGCATCGTCAGGCAGAAGCGCACTGGCTCGCATGAGCGGCACCAGTGCCGCCTCAAAGCGGCCCTGCTCCAGCACTGCAATTCCCAACATTTTCCAGCCGAAGCCATGATCGGGCAATGAGGTGGTCATCTGCCGCGCGAGCACTTCGACAGTGTCATGAAGTCCTTGTTCGGACAGCGCGACCAGAGTCTCAATGAATTCGACAGCTAAGGCGCTCGCCTGCTCGACGGACAGGGTTTCGTGCGACGCGGCGGCAGTTTCCACCTCGTCGACGGGAAATCCTTGTCGCCGGGCCCGTTCCAGTACCTCGCGCGCCTCGTCAAGTTGCCCGGTCAACTCGAGTGCCTGGATATAACACGTCCAGAAAGCCTCGCAATCGGGGGTTGCCTCCACCGCCGTGCTGAAAAACGGCAGCGCCTGAGCTGCCTGATTCTGTTGCACTAGAAGGATGCCGAGGTTGTGGTTCGCGTCAGGGTGATCCGGGCGAATTTCCAGAATCGCGCGATAAGCCCGCTCAGCATCGTGGAAACGCTCTGCGCTGTGATGCGCAACGGCCCGCTGCAGCTCGTCGTCAGTGGCGATGGGTTCTTTCATCTGTAGGAATTGTGCAATCCGGTAAGGTGCCAGTTTCGAGCAGTCTAACCGCGGGACTCGCCGGCCAAATCGGCGAGTAGACCCTTGATTCACCCACAATTCAAACAAGTACAACGCACACAAGGCAGATACAAAAAAGCCGCGCGAGGCGCGGCTTGAGCCCAGCGGGCGGCTTCGTCACCGCCTGAACCGCCCTCCCCCACCACCAAAGTTCCGCTGCCCCTGAAACTGCCCACTCGCGCGCGCATTCCCAAGATCATGCCCCTGCTTGAGCGAGTCGAGCTGCTGGGTCTGACCGGCGTTCGGCTGAACCGGCTGCCAGCCGCTGGTGCTGTGCTGCTCCCAGCCGCCGCCCTGATCATGCCGGTAAACGTTGCCGTTGCTGCCCGCATAGACATTGCCGTTGTTCCACGCAACCGCGTTACCGGTGTTCTTATTGCCCACCACGCCGCGCGAGCCCGCCTGATGATCGCCTGAATTCGTGTTGCCGGTTACGCCCCCTTCAGCCACGCCGTAGCGGCCGGTCTGCGCGTTGTAGCCGGCGCGCTGCCCGCCCGCCGCGTAATCGCCGGTGCCCTGGTTGCCCACTACGCCGCCACGTCCCGCACCGCTGCGTCCCGTCGACGGATTGCTGAACGAGCCTTGCCGTCCCGCCGCATAGTTGCCGTTGTACGCATTCTCGACGGCGCCACGGCTCCCCTGGTAATGAGCGCCAGTGTACGGATTGAAACCGGATACGGACGACCCCGCCCAGCTGTTGCCGGTCCAACCGTTCCAGCCGCTCGCGTGGGTCACGGTGGCCTGCCCTCCCCAGCGGCCGTAAATATTCGCCTGGTTGACGTTCGCGTATTGCCAGCTACCGCCCCAGTACGGCCCCCAGTACGGCGACGGTGCGCCCCACGTGGCGCCGATCGCAAAGCCGAAGGCGAAGCCCACCGTGGTGCCGAGCGCGAAGCCCGCGCCGTAGCCATAGGTGGCCGGGTAGCCATAGTAGACGTCACCGACATACGGCGCGTACACATAGCCGGTGCCGTACACGACCGTGCCATTCGCATTGACGACCACGCCCATGTAGCCCGGCGTGTAGCCGACCACCACCGTATCGGGCGTCGCCGAATACACGTGAACGTAGGTCACGTAATGCACGGGCGAAGCCGCCGGAATCGTATAGATCGCAGCCGGCACGGTATCGGCGACATGCCACGGGCCGCTCGCCGCGCTCGCGGTGAACCAGATCCCGTTGGCGACCGCGAAGAATTGCGAAGGCGCGGTCTGGATCACCGGCGTCGCCGTGTTCACTGCATACGACAAGGACGTTCCAGCGATGCCGGCGAACTTCGGCGCGCCGTCATAACCGACCGTCAACGCAGCGGTCTTGCGCGACACGGTCGCCGTCTGCGGGATGGTTGCGGCGATCGCCGCCTCTTTCGCCTGCGGCGTGCCGGGCACGGAGACAAGCGCGTTCGCATGCGGGTCGTCGGCAGCGATCTTCGAGAAGTCGGCGGGCAGGCTCTTGCCGTCGACAAAGGTCCACGGTCCGGAGAGGCTCGCCGCGCTGAACCAGCGGCCCGACAGCAGCAGGTAGTAGTGGTTGTCGCGCGGTTCGACGAAGAGCGCATGGTCGGCGTTGGCGACGGAGAGCAGATTCACGCCTTTGACCGGTTGCAGCTCCGGCTTGCCGTTCGTCACCACCAGTTCGGCCGGCTGTGCGGCAACCACCACGTCCGGCGCATGCGCAGGCTTCTTGCCGTCCGTGGGCAACATCGGGTCCGACTTGAGATTCGCTTGCGCCTTGTTCGCGGCGGCGACCAGCTCATGCGGCGGCGTTGCGTCCAGGCGCCATGGGCCATTGAGCGCGGTCGCCTCGTACCAGAAGCCCGCGGCATTCAGATGCAGCGTGCCGCTTGCGTCTTTGAGCACCATCGCCCGAGTGTTGATCAGACGTTGATAGTGCGTGTCGCCGAGCGCACGCCAGTTCGCGTCGCCGTCGACCAGCACGAGTAACGTGGGACGTTCGGCGAAGATGATGTTGGGCACAGTGTTCTGCACCGCGAGGCCCGGTTCGCCGCCTTCGTGGGTGCTGGCGTAGGTGGCCTGCAACTGTTCGAGCGAGGTGGTGAGGCCGTCTTTCGGAATGCGCGCCTGCAAGGCTGCTTTGACGCCGGCGGCAGCGGACGGCGTGGTCGGCATGTCGACCTGGTCGAACACGATGTCGAGCAGTTGCACCGTCGAACTGGTCTTGTCGATTTCAGCCCGCGCGGTGAAATGCGCGACACCGTAGTTCGGCGTGGCGCTCTTCGCGCCGACTGCGAAAGCCGCTCGGCCTTCGATCCGGTTGCCCTGCCACACTTCCACCTGCGGCTGATACAGCTCGATACGCTGCTGGGCGTTATCGAAATCGCGTGGCCAGACTGTCGGCAGCGGCTGCACGGCGGCAGCGGCGAGCGCTTGAGCAGGCACGACGAGCGTCGCGGCCAACGACGTGCACACGCCGGCCAGGAGCAACAACGATTGCTTTATCGGGGTTTTCATTGCACCTCATTCCTTCAATATGGATAGCGAAAACTCGCAGGCGGCGGCCGGCGTTCGCACCGTGCAGCAACCGTTTGTTGCGCCTCCCTCTGCGATCTCCACTGAACTGGTTGATTCTCTTCAGCGCCAGGCGCTGCCCACCTGCACATAAAAAGCGTTCTGCCCCGGCCCGTGCGCGACGTCGATCCCCATCGACACGCCGAGCTTGCGAGCGATCAGATAGCGAAAACCTGTGCCAAAGCCAAACGCGGTCGGCGCATCCGAAAACGAATGCAGATGGCCATAGGCTTTACCCACACCGCCGAAGCCGAGCACCGACCACCGCGGCGTGACGTTCCAGCGGATTTCGGCTTCCGCTGTAAGCTGGTTGTTGTCCTGAAACTTCGCATCGGACACCCCGCGCAAAGACACATACGGTTGTGCGAAAAACGGAATGTTTCCTTGCGAGAAGCCAGTGTCGGCACGCAGGCCGAGCACCCAGCTCTTCGACAGCGGAATCCATTGGTAGCCACGCGCCGTCTGCTCCTGAAAGTTGGTGGAACTGCCGAGCCCGCCGCGCGCGAGGTCCGCTTCGAGCTCCGCGTAGGTGCCGCTCGACGGATAGAACATGTTGTCGCGCGTGTCGTAATCGACCACTATGCCACCCTTCGCGACGCGCTGATCTTTCTCGAACTGGCGAATGCTCACGGGGATAGTCGAACTGAAGCGTGTGGTCGCGTCGAAGAAGGTGTAGCGTGGACCGACATACCAATGGCTGTTGCCGATCCGGAACAACACCTGCTGCACCACAGCGATCCCGTCGAGCTGATACGCGCGCGGCTGATTCTGGATACCGTAATAGTTCAGATGCAGCCCCACCTTGCCGACCACGCCGAGATAGCGGATGTGATCGTCATCCCATGTGTGGAAGTGCATCAATCCCGCGCCCCAACTATGGCTGCCAGTCGCAAAGCCACCGAGGCCGGTGATGTTCGGTGGTGCCTTGGAATCGTCGGGCGCGTCGGCACTTTTCTTCGGCAACGAGAAGTAGAGCAGACCGAGGCCCAGCCCGTAGCCGACTGCGGGCTCGGTGATAAGCGTCGGCACCGGCAACACGCCACTATGCGTCAGCAGCAGATTGCTCATGTCGAAGGCGCCGTCTTCGGGGTCGGTGAATTTCGACTCGGCATGCCCGTGTCCCGACATAACCAGCAACGCAGCGGCCGTCGCCGAGGCGCACAACCGGCGGCTGCGATGCCCGTCGCCCTTCATGGGCGACGCGGCGGCGTCGGAAAACGGCACACGCAAGAAACGACGGATCACCAGATGCATGCTCCGTTACTGGAAGGTCGCACTGACCGTCAGTTCCACCGCATTCCCCTTAGGCCGGTTGCTGACGTTGAACTCGTTGACCCAACGCAGCGATGCCGACACCGGCGTCTTCTGAACCTTGCCCGACCACGTGACCATCGGTCCAATACCCACCGAATGCCCCTGATTGCCGCCGGTGACATCCGCCAGGCCGCCACTGTCATGACCGAGCTGCTGGATGTAGCCACCCACTACGCCCACGCCCCACCCCCCGCCGAAGCGCTTGAGTGCCAACAGGTCGAGCACGCTGAGCGGCGCGTTGTGATAGTGGGTGTCGTTATTGGGCGTATAGAACTCGACGCCGTAGTTCAACGACAGCTCGATCTCCTCTTTCGGGAACAGCTTCGTATAGGAGACCGTCGGTGTGAAGGTCCACGTGTTCTGCCCTGCATTCGCGAGGCGGCTCGACGTGTAGGCGCCGGTTGGCGCATAGATCTGCAGGCTCAACGCGATGTGGTCGGTCTTGGTCAGGTGATAGCCCGCCACGACCGGCGTGAAGAAAATGTCGGCGAACTGGGTACCGTGATCGTTCGGCAACAGGCCATGAAACGACGACACATTGGTGTACTGGATCGGCACACCGAACGACGACGCGAAGTTCCAGCCGCCCGCAGTAATGCCCCACGTCTTGACCGCGTTGACCAGCGTGTACACGATCGAATAGTCGAGGCCCGAGGTGATCTTGCCGGCGATCGGAATGGTCTTGCTTGCGCCCAGCGAGCCTTCGTAATAGATCGTGTTGGCCGACACGATCCAGTCGCTGGTCGGCGGCACCACCCCGGCGTACGGTGTAACCTGCATGCCCGTGATCGGTCTGCCAATGCCTCCTTCAGTAGCCCATGCTTGCTGTGAGAGACCCACACCGGCGGTGGTAAGAAGCGCACCCGTGCACAACGTGGCGAGTGACCGGCTTGCGGACAAACAGTTTGGGCGACTCATAGTCATCCTCATAAAATTGGTCTTCCGCATTCTCACTCTACGGAATGGAGTGTTGGCAAACTGCGGCGGCAAGCCGCACGCATTCGCAACGGTGTGTTTCTCACGGCTGGCGCACAACCGGCGGCGGCGTCCAGCTGCCGTCGAGCGCCGATTGCTGCGGCCAATAGGCACGGACGTAGAGCGAGAAAGCCTCATTGGCCGGCGCCGGCAGCCAGTTGGAGACCTTGTCGTCACCGGGGCTCGTGCTCTGCACGTAGAGCGTCAGCGAGCCGTCGGCATTGAACTTCAGGTCTTTGTTCTTGGTGCCGAGCGAGTAGCGGTTCTGCGCATTCGGTGAAAAGAAATGATGCGAGTTATACAAGGTCAGCGACCAGAAGCCTTTGACCGGCGGCAACCTATCTTTAGCAAACGTCACCGTGTAATGCGCGTTGCCGTCGAGACGCTGACCGGATGCGTCGGCATCGGCATAGAAATACTTGGTCTCGTTAGGCTTGTTGACGAAGATGTTCGATTTCGCCACCGCCGTGCGCGTAAAGTAGTCCGTGCCAAATGCGGCGCCGTTGCTGATGGTGTTCCAGTTAGCCGGCAGCCGCTTGCCGAAGGTGTTGAAGTTGAACAGCGGCGTGACCAGATTCGTCTCCGTCTTGGCCGCTTCGTCGGCAATCGCGGCCTTGAGCGCCGGATCTTTCTGCGCCGCCGCGATCAGCGCGCGAGCCTGCGCGTAGAGGGCTTCTTCGCCGCGTTGCGGCGGCGTCGCGTCGAGCACCACGGGCAGCATGTCCCAGAAACGGTTCGGATCGACCCATTTAATCTCTTCCGCGCTTGCGCCCGCTGAACTGTCGCCGGACTTACCGAAGCTCGGCAACTTCGACCAGTCGGTCTCCTTGACCTTACCGTCGTACTCGGCGAGCGGATACAGGCCAACCTTTGCAATCACCGACTGCACGGCCGCGCGATCTTCAGGCGTGTCGTCCATGAAAATGCGCGGAATAAAACTGCCGACACCGGTCGGCGAGCGGAACACCTGGCGAATGCCCTTCGGCACCTGGCCGTGCCAGTCAGGACCCGCTAACAGATAGAAGCCCGGACGCGTGCCGTACATCTTGCCGAGACTCGCGAACCCGTCGGTGCGCAAATCGACAGCCTGATAGACCCAGAAGCGTTTGCCGAAATCGGGCACCTGCACGACCACCGGCGTCTGGTTCAGATCGAGGATCGAAGAGCCGTAGACAACATCCTGATTCGGACACGCGACAAATCGCTCCTGCGGCTGGATATAGTCACGCAGCATCGACAGATGATTGGGCGGCGCAACCGGCACGATGCCGCCGTTCAGACCCGGCTGCGGTACCTGCTTCATCGCCACCAGGCGGCCATAGACGTTCACCATCGGCCACGCCCAGAAATAAGTCTGGCGCGCCACCAGCCGTGCGTATTCTTCCGAGATCGTGTAGCCGGCGATTGGGCCCGATACGGACGCAGTGGAGACCGTCGCCTGGGCGGGCTGGTCCTGCTGTGTCTTCGCCAGAATGGGGGTCGCGACCGATGCCAGTACGGCCGCCGTGACCCATGTTGCGGTTTTCTTGTTCATAGTGTTCTCAGATTCGTCCATGCCCGGTTCAGCGCTTTTGCGGCTTTGGGAATTTCCAGCTGCCGTCGAGCACCGCCTTATCCGGGCCATAAATCCGCATGATGAGGGTGTACGCACCGGTGGGCGCCGGCAACCAGTTCGACGTCTTGTCTGCACCCGGCGACGTGTTCTGCACGTAGATATCCAACGAGCCGTCGGTGCCGTACTTGAGACCGCTGGTGCGATCGCCGATCGAGTAACGGTTGATCGGATTCGCGACCAGATGGCGCGCGGGCAGGTCGTACAGGGTCATCGACCAGAAGAACTCCGCGGGCGGCAGGTCCTTCTTGTCGAAGTGCAGCACATACGGCTCCGAGCCGAGCAGTTGGTGGTCCTCGCCGTTCACGCGTGTGCCGACGTACACCGCCTCTTCCTTGGTGTTGCCGTAAATTCCCATCGCCGCCGCGACGGCGCGTGTGGTGTAGTCGTCCTTCATATCTGCACGGCTGCCGAACAGGTTGAACGACCCAGTGGTGTGTTTTTCCGCGTCGCCCAATGCAGCTTTGCCGTCCGCAACACCTGCTTCGAGCGCGGCGCGAGTTTCCGGCGGCAAGGCGGCCGGATCGAACGGCGCACCCGGCGCAATGCCGATCTTCGCGAAACGCGCCATCAATTCCTTCTCGGACGGCTGCGGCGGCTGCGTGAACTGCAACATGAAGTTCAGATAGGCGATGAAGTCGACTGAGGTCGCCTTCGCTTCATCCCACTTCGGAAAATCGACCTTGGCGACGGGAGGCGGTGCAGCGGTGTGCTCGAAGGCAGATAGCGGCGTGAGCTTGTACTGCTTCTGGATCGCCTCGACGTTCTTGACGTCGCTCGCGCCGTTGAGCGCCGTGCGGCCCAGCGTCAGGATCAAGTCCGTCTCGGAGCGGAACACCTTGTCGATGCCCTTGGGCGTGTCGCCGTGCCAGTTCGGTCCGGCGAACAGATAGTGACCGGCGCCGTTACCCGTAGTGCGCGAACCGACATATGCGAAGTTATAGGTAAACAGGTCGATCCACTGAAACACGTAGTAGCGCTTATTCGGGACCGCGGGCACCGTCAGCACCCACGGTTCGCGACGCAGGTCCAGCCACGCCCACGAGTACGGCGTGTCGTTGTTCGGCGTGACGATATCCTTGTTCTCAGGACCGTACGGATGCGAGTAGTTACGGAATTTGCCAAAGCCACCCACATAAGACTTCGAGCTCGGATCAAGCGCCTGCTCGTAGAGGGTCTTGTAGTTGAATAGCATTGGATACGCGTACAGATACGCATCCCTCGCGATGGTGCGCGCCTCTTCCGGGGATGCGGTAACGGTCGCGGATGGAGCGGTGGTCTGGGCGGCGGCTTGCGTGTACGGCAACACGGTCAGCGACAGGCCTGCGAGTACTGCGCCCATCTTGAGGAGTTTAAGAAGTGTCATGTTTGCTTGCTCGGTGAGTTTCTGATCTATTTGCCAAACGTCATGTTCAGACCCGCGAAGATCGTGAACTTCGGCACCCCCGCGCCAGAATGGGCGACGGAGTACTGCGGTTCAATGAATGCGTTGTAGATGGTCGAGCCGCCCTTCCACGCCTTGCCGGCACCGAGGCCGACCGGAATGTAATAGCTGCCGTGCTGCAAGTCGAAAGTCCAGGTGCCGGTCGAGCGGATGTACCAGCCGCCCGGCAGGTTGAAGATGCCGAACGGCTGCGCGGTGAGCGACTGCGTGGTGGGCCGGCTGCTTTGACCGGCGAACGAGTGTTGCCACTGCACCAAGGCGCCCAGCAGCCGCGCCTTGTTCGCGCTGACGGCGACAGCGGCAAGACCGGCCTGCCACTTGCCGGTGCCGAGGCTCGGATCAGTGGCCGTCGGCATGGTCACAAGCGGGCCGACACCGACCTGCACGTCGCCTTGGGAGAGCAGGAAGATGTCGAATAGGTTCAGGTCGCCGAGGCCGGTGTTATAACCGCCGCTTGGATCGGGCCGCGTGCTGACCGGCACCGTGGCCCGGAAGATTTGCGGCACGCCGATCACGCTGTTCGGGCCAATCGGCACGGTGGGACGCAAGAGCAGATCGTTCGTATGCGCACTCGCGCCAAACACGCTCGGCGTGTAGTAATTCTGAATGTTAAATGAGGCAGCCACATTGAGCGGGTTATTGCTCTTATTGGCTTCGTCGGCCGATGCCTGAGCGGACGCGGGCGACAGCAACACTGAGGCGGCATATAGCGCTGCCGACCAAACCACCCATTTACATCCCATTCCCGCACCTCGTACATGCGCATTTTTTATAGGCGAACGCATTCCTTCGCTCGACGCAAATAAAGCCAATGAAAAGGCATTCGTGTTTTGTAATTCAATCGAAGCCAATCGCAGACGTGTGCTCGTCCACCTGGCAGCTCCGCGTAGTCGCGGACGATATGCAAAGCAGATGAGGCGTGCGATTAAATCGCGCTACACCGATCGAACAAGCTGAAAAGACAGTACGGCCAGATACAAAGCTTGCATGGACGCTCCTTTCAAACTGAAGATACGCCGCGCCAAACTAGGCATGCGGGAGGTAGAAAGTTCCCAACATGGGGCATCGTTGCGGAATACTAGCAAACGTTTCCGTAGACTACAGAGATAAATTTGTAACACGATCGAAAGTTCGGAAATTTCCGACCGAATTAGTCTTTTAAAGCCATTCTTATTGCATATTTCTGCCGCAATTTTTGGCACTTGTTCGCCCGACTCTTAAGCAGAGGCATAACGACGAATGTCTTTGCAAATTAATGACATTGACGCCATCGCACAAAAAATTAACAGAATGGGCTGCAACAATCACCGCGTCCCATTAGACTGGCGCTCGCTTTAGATTCGACCCACCGTATTTGATGAGGCTTTCATGATTCGCACGATGCACCGGTACTGCATTGCTTTGACCGTCATGGTTCTTTCAGCTTGCACCGTGACGCCGCACCACGACGCGAGCGAGCCGCCGGCCGGCGCGTCGACCGCCGCAGCCCTCGGGTCGTGGAACGACACCACGACCAAACGCTCGATCGTCGATTTCGTCACGCTTGTCACGACGCCCGAGTCGAAGGATTTCATCGCGCGCGCTGACCGTATCGCCGTGTTCGACAACGACGGCACGTTATGGCCGGAGCAACCCGCCTCCGTGCAACTGGTGTTCGCGCTGCAACGGGTGAAGACGGTGGCCGGGCGGCATCCGGAATGGAAGCGGCAGGAACCGTTCCGCTCGATTCTGAGAGGCAATCTGAAGACCGTTGCGGCGAGCGGCGACGCCGGCTCGATGAGACTGCTGGCGGCGGCGCAAGCCGGCATGACCAGCGATCAATTCGCGGCGCTCGTGCACGAATGGTTCGACTCCGCGAGCGACCCGCGCTTTAACCGCCCGTACGCCGATCTCGCCTATCAGCCCATGCTCGAGTTGCTCGGCTATCTGCGCGCCAATGGCTTCAGGACCTATCTGGTGACGGGCAGCGATGTCGAGTTCGTCCGCGATATCGCCCAGCGCGTGTATGGCATTCCGCCCGAGCAGGTGATCGGCAGCACCGTCAAATACAAGTACAGCCAGACAAACGGCGCCGTTGCATTGACCCGGCTTGCGCAGGTCGACAATCTTGTCGACGGCGCGGCCAAACCGCTTGCGATCGACCGTGTGATCGGCAGGCGTCCGGTGATTGCGTTCGGTAACGCCGACGGCGACGTGCCGATGCTCGAATGGACCTCGGCCGGCGACGGCCCGCGCCTCGGGGCGCTACTGCATCACACCGACGGCGAGCGGGAGTATGCGTATGACCGCACGGCGAAAAGCGGCAAACTCGACAAGGGTCTGGACGAGGCCGGCGCGAAAGGCTGGCTCGTCGTCGATATGAAGGATGACTGGAATACGGTGTTCAAGCCGGATAGCGCGACAACGGCTGCGGCGCCGTCCAATTAAGGACGGCTTGTTGGGAAGGCCGCGCTTAAGAGGGTTTTTGCTGCAGCCGTGGATGCGGAGGCTGCGGCTTTGGCACCCGCGGAACCGTCCGACCAGCGCGGGTGCCAGGAAGGCCGTGCCCGGGCTGCGTTCGCTGTGGTCTTTGCCGCAGTATTTGCGCGACCTTCCCGGCCTTTCATCACTCGCCTAGCGCGTCAGCGTGATCGCCAGATACGTGGCATACAGCACACCGCACACCAGCAGCGCCCACACCGGCACGCCACGCTCGCGCACGTTGATCCGCAGCCATGCGGCGGCGGCAAGCGTAATCACGATGCCGGTCACCACTTCGATGCGCGGTGTCCACGGCGTCAGCAGAATCCCGATTGCGGGCAGCAAGGTGCCCTGAAACACCATCGCGCCGGTGATGTTGCCGAACGCCAGCGTGTCCTTGCCACGGCGAATCCACAGGATGCTGTTGACCTTCTCCGGCAACTCAGTGGCGATCGGAATGATCAGCAGCGACAGCAGTAGCGGCGAGACGCCGAGCGCCTGAGACACGCCCCGCACTCCGTGGATGAAGCCTTCTGCGCCCCACACGAGCAACGCAACCGCCAGCGCGAGCTGTGCCGCGATGGTCACGAGATTGGTGGGGAAGCCAAGACGCGACAACAACATCTTGCCCGGCGCCTCGGTGCCGTGGCCGGCGTCGACCAGTTTGTTCGACGCGCGAAACGTCATCACCACATACGTGATGTACACGCCGACCAGTGCCGCGCTGAACAGCGCCCGCACTATCATCTCTTCGTGCGGTACGTACATTGCCGCGGCCGCCAGCACGAAGGCGCACAGGAAGTAGTTCAGATCGCGCGTGAAGCCCGTGCGCTCCGGGGTGACCCAGCCGCCAACGCCGCGCGAGCCGAGAATCGCGAGCGTCATCAGGAACGTGGACAAGGTGGAGAGCATCAGCGGCGCGCCAAGAATCGCGCCGACGCCGATTTCCTGATTGACCGCGCTATCGGCCGTGCCGCCGGCAATCGCGAGCAGCGGGACGAGGGTTTCGGGCAATGCGGTACCGACCGCCGCGAATAGCGAACCCGTCACACCCTCGGAGATTTTCAGGCGCTCGCCGAGATGTTCGAGTGCATTGGTGAAGAGCTCAGCCGCCACCAGAATGATGACCAGCATGATGGCGAGTTCGAACAGAAGAGCGGTCATGCGCGGCTCCCTGCAAATCCAAAGGGGAAGCGGCACAACGGACGGGCAAGTGGGGAGACTGGCAGGGCACAACGATGTTTCACAGGGCAACTCCGCGGTCGGACGTAGGTGACGAACCAATGACGCACCGCGCCCCGTCCGACCAGAACGAAGCAGTGCGCCAATGGTCTCGCCAAACCGACCCGGTCGAACGCGCCATGACCCGCAGGCCAAGTATGTTGACGCGCTCTCCTTCAAAGAATGAAGGAAGGCTACTCCCCAGTGACCGAGGGATTCTAACGGGATACGCAGCTTTCAACAAGCTTGGAATCGGGTGCATGCTCCGGCGCCTCACGGCTTCCTTGCTTGAGTCTGTCCGCTGATGCGACATCGGGCGCGCGAGGGTGCGATGGTCCCGCTGGTAAGATCGCTCACCGTCTACGACAGCAGTGAGTCCTCACATGAACTACCAGAATCGCCAGTGGTTTTACGTCAAACGTCCCGAAGGACGCGTTAACGATGAGCATTACGAGTTGCGCGAAAGCGAAACCGACGACAATTTGTCTTCCAATGAAGTGCTCATTCGGGCGCGCATTATTAGCGTCGATCCGTACATTCGAATCCAGCAACACGAACGCAATACTTACGACGTGCCGCATCCGCTTGGGATCGTGCAGCGGGCGGGTGTGGTGGGTGAAGTGGTGGCGTCGGCGAGCCCGCTTTTCAAGCAGGGCGACTGGGTGTCGGCCTATAGCGGCTGGCAGTTGTACGCCAAGTGCCATCACAGCGAACTGACCAAACTGAACCCCGACGTTGCGCCGGTCTCGACTGCGCTCGGCGTGCTCGGCATGCCGGGACGCACCGCGTGGTTCGGTTTGATGGAAGCGGGCAGACCGCGTCCGGGCGACACGCTGGTTGTGTCCGGTGCGGCAGGCGCGGTCGGTTCGCTGGTTGCGCAGTTCGGCAAGCGCGCTGGATGCCGCGTCATCGGGATCGCGGGCGGCCCGGACAAGTGCGCGTTTTTGACGGACACGCTCAAGCTGGACGGCGCGGTGGATTACCGGGCGCATCGCACGCTCCAAGGCTTGCAGTCAGCGCTGCAGGCGGCGACCGGCGGCGTCGACGTCTATTTCGACAACGTGGGCGGCATGGTCACCGATGCGGTGATTCCACTCATCAAGCGCCGCGCGCGGATCGTGATTTGCGGCGCAATCGCTCAATACGACGGAGGGCTGGACACGCCGGACCTCGCGCCGCGCTTCCTGCAGCACATGCTGTTTCAGCGCGCGACGATCCAAGGGATTCTGGCGCGCGATTTCGTGCATCGGATGGACGAGATGCTGCAGACCGTCGCGCCGTGGGTGAAGAACGGGGAGATCGTTTATCAGGAGACGTATGTTGATGGGTTTGACGCGTTGCCTCAGGCGCTGAATAGCCTGTTTGAAGGGAAGAATCTCGGGAAGCTGCTGGTGAGAGTGTGATCGACAACCCCGGCGCTGGCCGGGGTTGTCGTTTATGGATTGTTTATCTCCGTTTGCTGCGTCTTTGCAGCATGGCCTCGGTCTCTGGCGCGGTCATGTACCTCCCGGCAACCCTGTAGTCATAGTCCGGGGTAATGGTGATCTGTCCGAGACGGTAGTCGATGCTGAACAGGACCTTGTGTCCGGGCAGGAAGCCGGCGTGTTCGAGCATCGCATCGGTAACCTGCATCCAGGGAAAGGCCGTACACCTCCCGTGTTCGTGCGTGCGGCCTGGTTCCAGCGCAACGGAAATGCGCGTGACGTGTTCGTCGCGTGCGCGACGTGGTTTAAGATTGGCATCAGCCATGGTCAGTTCTCCAAGTGAACTGGTTGTGGTCAGCGGGCCGTATGGGTTGCCGCCCATGCGGCCCGCGCTTCTTCTACTGCATCAAATCTCCATCCTTACTGCTGGCTCTGTGCCAGCACCGTATCAAGCATCTCGGACACGAAGCGTTGCCGCGCCTTCGGTAGCCGGCTGATGGCCTCGATCTGCTGTTGCAGCTTCGAGGACGGACCGCGTTTGCCGTCTGGGGTGACGTTCTGCCCCAGCAGTTCATCGGATGAAAGCCCAAGCGTTCTGGTCAACTCCGGTAGCAGTGAGGCAGGCAGCCGCAGCCGCCCACCTTCGTAGTGAGCGAGGGTCTGCTGGGCAATACCAAGCCGCTCGGAGAGTTGTTGCTGGGTGAGCTTGTGGGCCTTACGAGCGCAGGCGATACGCGTGCCCAGCGCCTTGAAAAACTGTTCGTCCTTTGGGTGCATGGCTAAGTTCAGCGGTGAAAGTCCAGCCATGATTATAACTCTGGATTACTAACCAATATGTTGATTTACGTCATGATGGATTACTCGATAATCGAGTCGATGTTAATAAAAATCCATTGATGGGGTTTTAGCCGGAGGACGGATTTATGCCGCGCATCCCGCAGGACGAACTGGAAACGCTACGGTTGGCTCCTGTCGGGATAAGCAGCGCAAGGCGAACAACCGGGAGGTAGACCGCTATGAAAAAGCAACCCAAATTGATCCGTAACACGCCCGAAGAAGAAGCTGCGATTGCTCGCGGCATCGCGAGCCGACCAAAGCTCGCGCACCCGAAAGTCGCGGTAACGATTCGATACGACGCTGAGATAGTCGAGCGTTTCAGAGCAAGCGGCGACGGCTGGCAAACGCGCATGAATGACGCGCTGCGCGACTGGCTCAAGACACACTACGCATGATGCTCGATCCGGGTGTGCCGATAGTGAGCATCACGAAACGATAGGCATTAGCAAGCCGGTCCACTAGACGGCGACTGCCGCATGGACAAAAACGCTGAAGCGCACCGGCATCCGCGATTTCCGCTGGCACGATCTGCGTCATAAGTGGACAAGCTGGCATGTGCGGCGCGGCACACCGTTGCAGGCGCTCAAAAAGCGGGGAGGATGGGAAACGCTGGGTTCAGCCGTACACGCAGGTCGTCGATCTACAGGTCGGTCGCCGGCTGACTGTACTTGAGGGAATCGCTGAAGCAGAGAAACCGAAAAAAGGTTACGACTATTGGTGCGCTCGGCTGGGATCGAGCCAGCGCCCCCTGCCTTCGGCAGTTTTACCGACACAGTAAGCCTCTTTATAGATCAACGCCTTACACAACTCGCAAACTGCAAAACCAAGGCTAATCAAGCTCATCCAAGGCCATCCGAGCCTGCCCAAACTGTATTTTCACTGTACTGCCTTCGCGGCAGGCTTCACGCATTTCCCCGCGCGCCTCCGTATTCCGCGGTGATTTTCTATTTTGCCGCGCAGCAGAAGCTGTGGCGTGCATCTGGCCGCCGAGAAGTCGCAGAACGGCCAGCAGCGGACATCGCCGCGATGACTCCCGACGCAGTGAAGGTGTCTGTGGTGAAAGGAACGCCAACGCCTTCCTGAGACAGGCGTCCAAATCTTCAACGCGCCAGATAGAAGTCTAAGGGGATAAGCTCCACGGCCCATCCGCCTTCTTCGCCCAGTGTGGCAGCCGGGTGCATGGACGCGATGCGTAACGCCTCGTCAACGCTGTCCGCCTCGATGATGAACAGGCCGCCCACGACTTCCTTCGACTCGGTGTAAGGCCCATCGGTGATGCGCGTCTCTCCAGTGCGCGGACGAAGCGTTTTCCACTTGTCCAGATCGCCAAGGGAGGCGGAAATCAGAACCTTGCCGGTAGCGCGCATCTTCTCGTCCAATGCCGGACACTGGCTCACCAGTTCCTTGATTTCGTCTGGCGCCATCGCGGCGAATTTTTCGGGGGAGAAGTACGCCAGGCCGAGGTATTTCATGGGGGATCCTTTGAATGGGGTTCACTAACGACGAATCTGATGATCGGAAATCGACAATGTCCTAGCTAGTTTGTAGCAGGTCCCGCCAGCCTGTCCGCTTTGGGTCCCTGGTGCCCGACATAAGCAGATGGATGGGGAGAGACTTTAAGATTCGAGAGGACCGCGTTCGGCCATTAACGGTCTGCCGTGACCGGCCGCTTTCCGGCTTGCTAGCTAGCGCTCGTAACTCAGCGCCACCGCCTATCCAGGTTCGCGACCCATGGCTGCGCGAGCGTCGGTCGCGTGATTCGCACCAGGTCAGGAGGTGGTTCGTCGATGAGGGCTTTGCAGGTCATTGAGCGGCAATTGCCCTCTGCATCGCTCCAACATCGCGCAGTGGTGAAAGCCCGTACATCCGGGTGTATTCCCGGCTGAACTGTGATGGACTTTGGTATCCCACCCGGTAGCCTGCAGTTCCGACATCCATCAACTCCATCAGCATCAGACGGCGAGCCTCATGGAGACGAAGCTGCTTCTGATATTGCATAGGCGTCATCGCCGTCACCGCCTTGAAATGATGATGGAGTGAGGAAACGCTCATCGCAACACGCGCGGCCAGTTCGGCCACAGACAGGGGCTGTGTGAAATTTTCTCGAAGCCAGCCAATCGCCTGGGCAATCTTGTTACTGGGAGTCTCGGTCATGGCTATCTGCATCAGGCGCGGGCCGAATGGGCCGGTCAGCAGACGGTAGAGGATTTCCTGCTCGATCAAAGGCGCCATCACCGGGATGTCGTCGGGTCGATCTAAAAGACTCAGCATTCTAACCGACGCATCGAGGAGATCCGGTTGAGCCGTATTGACGGCGACGCCCCGCATGTCGTGCACGTCAAGCGTCCGCCGGGTCAAGCCGACCCGATCAATGACCTGTTTCAGGCGATCGGGATTGATGGCCATGCCAAGGCCCAAATGCGGTGTCCTCGCGCTCGCCTGAGTCACGCGCGATGCGACTGGAAGGTCGATCGAGGTCACCAGGTAATCTCCGACGCCGTAACTGAACAATTCATCGCCGAGCCTTAAGCTCTTGGCGCCCTGAACGACAAGTGCAAAGCACGGCCATTGAGCGACATAAAGAGGCTGCGTAGGCGACGAGCGCCTAGCGAAGAAAAGACCCTCGATAGCGGTCGTATGCTCGCCGTCGCTGTTGGCATATCGGGCAATGATGGATGCCATTTCACGGCTATGGGGACTTCGGATGGTTGTCATCGAGACAGTGAAATGCCCGTGTTTTCAATACCGAAATCATATCCAATTCTGCAATCTGTCTAAGCGTATTTCGGAGCGAATTGCAGGATCGTAGACAAATTTTGCAGAATCCGGATAACAGCCAAGGTGTGTCTCATCGCATAGTTTGACCACGGGAGAACCTCCGTAAGTCAACTTCAACACGAGCATTCAATGACGAATCCTGTCGCCTCAATATCGAACAAAGTCGTCCTGATCTCCGGTGCCAGCAGCGGCATCGGCGAAGCCACAGCCCGCCATCTGGCGGCGAACGGCCATCCCGTAGTGGTGGGCGCGCGGCGCACGGATCGGATCGCCACACTTGTACGGGAGATCCGCGAAGCCGGCGGCGAGGCGCTCTATCAACCACTAGACGTAACGGATATGAATAGCTTCCGGTCGTTCGTCGCATTCGCTCACGAGCACTGCGGCCGTGTCGACGTGCTGGTGAACAACGCCGGCGCGATGCCGCTCTCCATGATGGACGAACTGCGGGTGGAGGAATGGAATCAGATGATCGACGTCAACCTTCGCGGTGTCCTGCATGGCATCGCTGCGGTCATGCCGGTTATGCGCAAACAAGGCGCTGGGCACATCATCAACGTTGCGTCGGTGTCTGCTCATCGCGTTGATCCCACCGCTGCGGTCTATTGCGCGACGAAGTTCGCGGTGCGGGCACTCTCGGAAGGGCTTCGGCAGGAAAGCAGGGATGTGCGGGTGACGGTTATCAGCCCTGGCCTCACGCGCAGCGAACTGGTGGATGGCATCTGCGATGCACAAGTGAAGGCCGGTGTCCGTGCGATGATGGATCAGGCGTCTATGCCCCCCTCGGCGATTGCGGAGGCCATTTGCTATGCAATCGGTCAGCCGGCGAGCGTCGACGTTAACGAAATAATTGTTCGCCCCACGGCGCAGAGATGATCGACATGGCTAAACAGCAACAACGCGAAGCTATGGAGATCACGACCTTCAAGCTTGCCAAGGGTCTCACTGTCGAAGAGTTCATCGCGGCCAACGCCGACATCGATGAATGGCTACGTCGCCAGCCCGGCTTTCGGTCACGGCGCATCGCCCAAGCGTCCGACGGCTCGATCGTCGACATGTTGATATGGGATTCAGTCGTGAATGGTACTGACGCGGCAGAACGGATTATGAACGAGATGCGGCACTCACCCGTCCATGCTGCGATCAATCAACAGTCGGTGGTCTGGAGCATCGCGCAGGTGTCACGTCGAACAGGGCGAATGTCGTAGATCCTGCGTGCGTATTCCCGCGCAAGCCGTCGCAGGTTCCGGGAACGTCCGGTTTCGGACTGCCAGTTGGAGCCGGCGTCGGTCTGCTCAGGGTCGAACAGCGACATTCTGACCGCATCCTTGGTTGCGTGTTTGGTGCGTCCAATTGCCGTCCTTTGCATGGACCATTTGCACGTATCTTAGGTTGCTTAGGCGGTCATCGGCGCCTTGATCGAATACGGGTTGAAGCGCACAACCTCGTCGCCGATCCACTCATTGAGCTGCGAGAATCGCCGCTGCAACGGCTCGATTTCGTTACGCCCGAATACCTCGGCGGCCGTGTCGGCCGCGCCAAAGCCCCCTGTATTGCTCGGCACGATCCCCATGAGCTGCGGGGGGATGCGATGCGCCGCGAGCAAGTCGTCGCGCGTGACATTCTTGATGTTGAAAAACTCGTCTTTCGCCGTGACCTCTGAAACGGGAATGAGCTGGATACCGTCTTTTTTGCCGTTCGGCGCGTACATAAACAGATTGCGGAAATTGCCTGGCCCCTTGCTGTTTTTCAACGCGTCGCGCATGTTGTCGACATCGGTTTGACTCTGCGCCGCATCCGTCATGTACAGGATAAAACCGGCGTGCGAACCGTTCTCGTAATACCGCCGGCGAAACAGCGTCGCCGATTCGTTCAACCATGCCGCGTGCAGGGCGCCGAGATATTCCGGCAAGCCGTACACCTCCTGGTTAATGTCCGGTTCCATCAAGTGATGCACTGACCCGCCGGCGAACTCGTGCGACGCTTGCCACCCGTTGACCTGATAGAAGCGTTGCAGGTCCGTCGCACGGCGCATGTACTTGGCCGGCGCACGTCTGAGCGCGAGCGGCCGGCCCAGGCGGTTATCCTGCCGCTCCAGGTATCCATTGCCGAACGTGAGGAAGTCGAGCGCCCACTTGTCGAATTCCTCGCGCGTGAGCAACTTGTGCGGAATGAACGTCGCCGATAGCACGTTGCGTTTGAAGTAGATCGCCGAGCCGTGATGGACGCCGGCGCAAAATGTCTTGGCCAGGCCCGACCATGACACCGGCGGCTCGAACCAATTGCCGGCCGACCACGTTTCGACATAATCCAGAATCTCTGGCGCGATCCATCACCGGCACGGCGTCGCAGAAGGTGAAGGCCTCGGCCCTCAGCGGTGTGGACGGTGCGGCCGGCGGTGCGGCGTGCATGTTGCGGTTTCGCTTGCTCAATTTGAGAACTCCATAAAGCCGGTATTGTTGGCGGTGACGCCCTCGAGCGGTTCATTGCCGAGCGCGTGCAGACACGCCCATGCAAGGTCCGCGTGTCCTGTTTCCTCGTTACGGCTCGCTTCATAGGTGACTTTCTTTCCGCTCGCCGTCATGGTTTTACGAATCGCCATGAACGATTGCGCCAGGTCTGTCCATCCGGCATCGAATTCGAGCCGGCCCTTGCCGATCACCGACAAGCCTTTGAGCACCAGACGGCCTTTAACCTCCGGCGAATAGTTGAGCGCAATCGCATTGACGCAATTGCGCACGTAAAGCGGATGGAGCCGCGAGTCGAGCAGACGCGCAAAGGGCCAAAGAAGCTCGGGCGCAACATCAGTGCAGGGACGGTTAATCGCGTCATCGGCGTGCTCAAAGCCGTTCTGAACGCCGCGGTCGAATGGGAGTGGATCGACCGGGCGCCAAAGACGAAAAAGACGAAAGTCGTCTCGTGCCGGATACGCGGGTTGACGCAGGCACGATCTGCGCCATACGTGGGCAAGCTGGCACGTGCAACGCGGCACGCCTATCCAGGTGCTCAAGAAACTGGGGGGATGGGAAACGATGGAGATGGTGCACCGGTATGCGCACCTGTCGGCCGATCATCTGGCGCAGTGGGTGCAACCGACGACCGAAGTGCCGGCGAAGCTACACCTGGCCGCACGTTAGGTGCAATTCAGGTGCAATTCAGGTGTAATTCGGGGGGAGTGGGAGCGGGTGAATCCGTTGGAACCCTTGTCAGGGTTGGTGCGCCCGGCTGGGATCGAACCAGCAACCCCTGCCTTCGGAGGGCAGTACTCTATCCATTGAGCTACGGGCGCTTCAACACGAAAGCGCGGCAACCTGAAGAGGAGCGACGCCAAAGCGAGACCGAAAGGATACCCGGTTTCGGCCAAACCGTCCACCGGACGGCCTATATGGCGGGATTGGGCACCTCCTGCCCGGCATCCAGACGGCGCCAGTCGCGCCCCGCGATGCGGGTAAACGCCTGCTGAACACCTCGCCCAGCCCCTCGCCGCCGTCGAAAGCTTGCGTCTATAATCGTCCGTGCCTGAATAAAGTAAAGAAAAAGAAGTTGCCGTCACGCTGTACCGCTCACATACCCACGGAGACGAGACAAGCATGAGCGAAGCACCACACGGAGCCCCAATCAAAACCCCCGGGCAGCTCATTGCCGCGATCATTGCCAGTTTTGCGGTACCGATCGCCATCATCGTTTTGCTAGTGATCTACGTCGATAACTCGACGCGCACCGGCGCCGGCACTGACAGTCTTTCCGAAGCCGAGGTTAGCGCGCGCATCAAGCCGCTCGCACAAGTGGACATTCGCGACGCCAATGCGCCACGCGTCTTCAAGACCGGCGAAGAGGTCTACAAGGCCGTTTGCTCCGCGTGTCACGCCTCCGGTGCCGCGGGCGCGCCGAAATTCACCAACACTGCCGACTGGGCACCGCGCATTGCGCAGGGCTTCGACACGCTGTTGCACACGGCGCTCGCCGGCAAGGGCGCGATGCCCCCGCGCGGCGGCACCAGCCCGGATGACTACAGCGACTTCGAAATCGCCCGCGCGGTGACTTACATGGCGAACAATTCCGGTGCGAGCTTCCCTGAACCGGCGCAACCGGCAGCGGGTGCGGCGGCCGCCGCTTCGGGCGCTGCCGCCGCGGCGCCTGCGGGTGCTTCGGACACCGGGGCCGCACAAGCCGCTGCCGCGATGGCGGCCATGGCCAGCGTGCCGCAAGCCGCTGCACCGGCGGCAGGCGGAACGCAAAGCGCGGACGCCTCGCAAGCCGGCAAGGCGCTGTATCAGCAGGTTTGCCAGGCGTGTCACGCGGCCGGCGTGCTGAACGCGCCGAAGTTCGGCGACAAGGAGGCATGGGCGGCGCGCATGAAAGACCCGATCGACACGGTCTACAACTACGCGCTGCACGGCAAGGGCGCGATGCCGCCCAAAGGCGGTTCGACCGCTTCCGATGCGGACGTCAAGGCCGCCGTCGATTACATGATTAGCGCGGCGAAGTAAGGCGCTTGCGAGTCCGCTTCCAGCGGTCGCCGCAAAACAAAAAATCCCTGCCCCGTGGCGACACGGACAGGGACTATTCATATGTCAGCGCGCGACGCACCGTCAGGTCAGGTGCCTTCCGACACAACCGCAGCACGGCTGAACGCCCCGACAAATGCCAACGCCGGCGTACTGCGCGCGAGCGACGTGAAATGCGCGTGCAAGTCGGCGGGTACGAGCCACGGATAGCTCAAGCCATCTTGCAACGCTTCAAGCAAGGCGCCGTCGGCATCGGGCACGACGTCCATGCGCTCGATGTGGATATGAAACTCCGTAACGGCCGCCGTCGCGTCGAAACTCCACCGATACACGCCGTGGCCGACGCGCAATGCGCCGGTTGCCCGTTCGCGCATCACCACCAGCCAGGGCAACGCGTCGATCGTGCCGTCATCCACCGTCAGCGAATCGCACACGTAGTAGGTGCGGCACTGCGTGTACTGGGCGCCAAAATCGGTGACGAGCGTTTTCGCGATTGCGTCGGCGCCGACCGTGCGCGCCGGAAACGCGATATTCGACGTAGCGAGCGAAATGGTGAGAACCGCGTCCGGTGAAAAGGCTTCAGCGATGCGGTTAGCACGCGTGTTGTCTTTCGCGTCGATGTAAGTTTCGAGCGCGCGGCGATAAGGGGCGAGCGGCGGCGTTGGCATGCGAGCGGTCTCCGAGTAGCGCCCGGATTGAAGTCTAACTAACGGGCCGCGCCACTGTAGCGCGCGTTCACAAAAAAACCGCCGATGCACCTGCCATGCGCGGGGTTTTGCGGACAAGTGGGCGAATGCAAACGAACTTGCGGTTGCCGGCGCGCGGCGTCTCGCACCCGTCGCGCGATTGCGATCTAGCGAACGCAACGCGCATGCGCTCGCACCCTCGCCAACGCTCAAGGCTTCTGCAGCAGTGCCTTCAAACTCGCGAGCCGGTCTTTCGGCGACATCGGCGCCTCCTCGGGCGTCGGCGGCGGAGCGTCGTCGAGCAGCATCTCGGGGATGAAGCGCGACGGCTCGCACACCACGGTTTCACGCGCGCGTTTTCGCTTTTTGCACCAGTTCAGATGCAGGCTGCGCTGCGCCCGCGTGATCGCGACATACATCAGACGCCGCTCTTCCTCGATGCGCGAGTCGTCGATCGGCTCGTCGTCGGGGCCGCCACGGTGCGGCATGATGCCTTCTTCCACGCCCACCAGAAACACGTGCGGATACTCCAGCCCTTTCGACGCATGCACCGTCGAGAGCCGCACCGCATCCGGATCTTCTTCGCGGCCTTCGAGCATCGACATCAGCGCCACGGTCTGGATCAGACCAAGCAGATTCTTGCCGGTGTCGCCGAGCCCATCAGCGGTGTCGTAGCCGGTTGCTTCGCTTTTTTCCGAACCCTCGGGCTCAGCTTTGGTGCCCTTGCGCTTCAACCATTCCATGAACTCGAGCACGTTCTGCCACTTGGACTGCGCCTGACGTTCGTCGAACGCGTCGTACAGATAGGCTTCGTAGTGGATCGCGTCCATCAGTTCGTCGAGCAGCGGCCCGGCGGCATCTTTCTCGGCGCGGTCGGTGAGACGCTGCATGAAGTCGCAGAACACGCGCATCGGTTCGATCTGACGCGGCGACAAGCGTGCCTCGATGCCGCCCATGTACACCGCTTCGAATAGCGACACCTTCGCCTGGCCCGCAAAGGAACCGAGCGCTTCGAGCGTTGTATTGCCGACGCCGCGGCGCGGCGTGGTGATCGCGCGGATGAACGCGGGGTCGTCGTTCGCGTTGGCGATCAGGCGCAGATACGCGCAGATATCCTTGATCTCGGCTTTGTCGAAGAACGACTGGCCGCCCGACAGCACGTACGGAATCCGCTCACGACGCAGCACCTGTTCGAAGATGCGCGCCTGAAAATTGCCGCGATACAGGATTGCATAGTCGCGGAAGTTCGCGCGCCGCTCGAACTTGTGCGCGGACAGGCGGAACACCACCGATTCGGCTTCGTGCTCTTCGTCGTTGCAAGGCGTGACGGTGATCGTGTCGCCCATGCCGTGTTCGGACCACAGCTTCTTTTCGAACAGCTTCGGGTTGTTCGCGATCACGTTGTTCGCGGCCGTGAGGATGCGCACCGTGGAACGGTAGTTCTGTTCAAGCTTGATCAGATGCAGCTTCGGAAAATCCTTGCTGAGCTGCCCGAGATTTTCGAGCGTCGCGCCGCGCCAGCCGTAGATGGCCTGATCGTCGTCGCCAACCGCCGTGAACGCCGCGCGCTTGCCGGCCAACAGTTTCACCAGTTCGTACTGGCACGCGTTGGTGTCCTGATACTCGTCGATCAGCAGATAGCGCAGCTTGTTCTGCCAGCGGTCGCGCACCTGCTCGTTCTTCTCGAAGAGTTCGGCGGGCAGACGGATCAGGTCGTCGAAATCGACCGCCTGATACGCATGCAGCGTCGCCACGTAATTCCGATAGACGATCGCAGCCTGATGTTCGTCCTCGTTCGCGGCAATCGCGATCGCCTGCTCGGGCATGATCATGCCGTTCTTCCACAGCGAGATGATCGACTGGATCTTGCGAATGAAGCCCTTGTCCGTCGAGCCGACCTGCTCCTGGATCATGCCGAAGCAGTCGTCTGAATCCATGATCGAGAACTGCGGCTTCAAACCAACGTGTTCCGCTTCCTGCCGCAGAATCTGCACGCCGAGCGAGTGGAAGGTGCAGACCGTCAACTGGTTGACGGGCACTTTGCGGCCTTCCTTGCCGGGCGTGGTCAGCGTCTTGCCTTCGAGCAGCTTGCCCACGCGCTCGCGCATTTCCAAGGCGGCCTTGTTCGTGAACGTGACGGCGGCGATGTGGCGCGGCTCGAAGCCTTTGGCCTCGATCAGGTGCGCGATTTTCTGCGTGATCACGCGCGTCTTGCCGCTGCCTGCGCCGGCGAGCACGAGACACGGACCGTCAAGATAACGGACCGCTTCATTTTGAGCGGGGTTCAGGCCTGCGGACATCGTCTGTGGATGGGTAATGCGGTTGAGGGCGCCTGGTTGCGGAATCGCGAGACCGAAGGCCCGGGGGCATGCTGCGCGGGGGCGGCGGCTGGAACAGCGCCGCGTGTGCTGCGGGTTCCGGCTCGCTACGCTTTCGCGCGAGAGGAGCGATGTTAACACGGATGGCGCAGACAACCGTCCTCGACAACGCTGACAGTCCGCCTTCGGGACATGCCACAATTACGCCGTTGCGCGCCGTCGCCGCGGTGGCAAAGCGGCGCGCCGTTTTTGCAGGAAGACACGCATGTCCGCATCGCTGAAGATTGGATTGATGGGTTACGGTTTTGCTGGCGCGACCTTTCATGCGCCGGTGATCGAGCACTGCGGGCGCGCGAACATCGCGGCCATCGCGACGAGCCAGCCCGAGCACGCGCTGGCCGATTACCCGCATGCAAAGGTAGTGACCGATCTCGACGCCCTCCTGGCGCTCGAAGAAATCGACTGCGTCGTGATCGCGACGCCCAATGACACGCACTTCGACCTGGCGCGCCGCACGCTGGAGGCGGGCAAGCACGTGGTGGTCGACAAGCCGGTCACGCTGACCGCCGCCGACGCCCACACGCTCGCCAACATCGCGCTCGCCCGGGGCAAGCTGTTCGTGCCCTTTCACAACCGCCGCTGGGACGGTGATTTTCTGACCGTGCGGGATCTGCTTGCCGGCAGAGAGCTGGGGCGCATCACGCAATACGAATCGCATTTCGACCGCTTCCGGCCGGAGGTTCGGCAGCGCTGGCGCGAGGAAGCTTCGCGCGGCGGCGGTTTGCTATTCGATCTCGGACCGCACCTGATCGATCAGGCGTTGGCGTTGTTCGGCGCCCCGCAGACCGTGTCCGCGACGGTTCGGACGCATCGCGACCAGGCCAGCGCACCGGACTACGTGCATATTCAACTGGGATACGGCGAGTTCGAAGTGGTGTTGCATGCAAGCGCGTTGACGGCGCTGGTCGCGCCGAGGTTTGCGATTCACGGCACGCAGGGGAGCTATGTGAAATGCGGGCTAGATACCCAGGAAGACCAGTTGAAAGCGGGCTTGCGGCCCGGCGACGAAGGGTTCGGCGCCGGCAATGCGGCAGGCGTGTTGCGCGTCCTCGAAGGCGATCAGGAAGTGGAGCGGGAGGTGCCTACGCGCAACGGCGAATATGTCGGCTTCTATATTGCTCTGGCGGATGCCATTCAGAACGGCGTGAAATTTCCTGTCAACGCCCAGGATGCGGTCGACGTGATGACAATTATCGAGCTTGCCGCCCGGAGTTCGGAAGAAGGTGCGCGGCTGCCGTTCGAGCGTATTCGCTGACTGACTGTTTGCCTAAGAGGCGCTTTCTGGCTATCTGGCGGCGGCATGCGAACCATGCCGCCGCCAAAGGCAAAAAGCCTGACAACGCCGAAAGGAACATAACGTTACAAATAACCCCGCCTTCCCGGTCAGCGCGAATCCCTGACAATCCGTTGCTACCCCAGTAGCACCACACAACGACAACGACTTCCGGAGAGTCCATGCCCCGTATCGTCCGCGCACTAGCAGCATGCGCATTGCTCAGTTCCCTTGCCGCCTGCGTGGTGGCTCCCCAGCAACCCGCGCCGGCGCCGCGCCCTAACCCGCAGCAGATCGCGGATCAGCGCTTCAACCAGGTGAACGGCCGTATCGACAACCTGAGCCGCCGCATCGACGCTCGCGTTAACCAAGGCTACTACCCGCCTCCGCAAGGCGGCGCGCTGCACCATCGCCTCGACGTGATCCGTCAGGAAGCTCACGATATGGCGGCGCAACACGGCGGCGGCCTGTCCGGCGACGAGCAGCGCGTACTGAACCAGGAACTGGACAACGCGGCGCACGCTATCGGAGAGTAAGCTTCATCGGCTGGGTAGGTGTGGGGGCGGCGAGCAGTTAGCGCCGCCCCTTCCTTATTACGTAGTGCCCGTTCAACGCATCTCGGGCATCTACCTACATATCTGAGCCCGCAAAGTAGCGAAGGCAGTCATGTACTCGGAGCGACCCGTTGTCGCCGCGGCCATTTTCAGTGCATCCAGCATCGCCAGTTGCTCGCCAAAGCGATCGGCACCTAGATAGATTACCGGTAACGACATGGGATTAAATAATTGTACTGACCACCGCGATTCCGTTGCCAGAAGCAAAGAGACGAGTCGCTCGATCACAAAGACCTTAATTGGCGTGGGGCCACTCGTGTGGTTAATTGTCTGATTCAGTCCGAGACCCAACGGACTGTTATTTTCTTCGGCGCTGTTGAAAATCATTTCCGCCTTGTCGAACCAATATCGCCAGAAGCGGGGTTTGGCCAAAAAATAATTGCAGAATATGGTGTTTCTGGAATCCGTCACGAAAGTATCGAGGTCGACGTCCGGCGCAAGTAGCCGGACACTTTCGACAAACACCGGCCAAGCGTTCCGTTGGCCAGACGCACCTTGTTTGAAGATGTTCGTGAACACCGCACCTGCATCGAAAAACGGCGAAAACGCAACGATGTCGGTTGCCGCGTCGACGGAAGCGAGAAATTGATGGACGTCGCTGGCGCCGAGTCCAGTTTTGGACTTGAATTTGGGAGACAGGAAACCATAAAGCGCGTCATCGTCCATTTCCTGATGGCCAATGAAATTCCTGATTGGCCAGTATTCGCACCAGTCTGGGCGTTGGCCGGAATTATCCAGCGGAATAAACCCGTTATCGAGGGCTAGCCGGGTCTCCTCTGAATAGAAAATCTGATGGATAAATGCCTTTTTCATCTTTCTGGGATCTGGGTTCGAAACGAGTGTTTTTGTGGCTTGGCACGTCCGCGGTATGGCTTACACAGATGCAAGCGAGCGGCTCGACCAAATAAACGGCAGTATAGGTAGCTGTTCCTGTTAGCAGATATGGGGCAATTCCGAAAGTGGAACGGTGAGAAGGTGTTGGCCTCGATCCCTCGACTTCTTCACAGGCGCGCTTTTTGTTCGGCCCGCACCCGCCGCACAGGCGCCCTCGTCTCAATTTGACAAGCCCCCGGCCCTCGCGTACATTCGCCGCACGCGTCGGGAGAGCGTGCTGGCCGCAGAAAATCGCAGGCCGCGCCGCCGAAGGGGCATACCCGCAAACTCTCAGGCAAAAGGACCGACCGCGTCGAAAAACCCGCGTCAAGGCAACATCAAGACATCGGTTTTTCGCACTCTGGAGAGCGGCAGTAGCCGTCTGCGTCGCGTACGTCGAACGTATATCGAGCAGATCCTGGCAAGCTGCCCACCGAAGGGGCGCGCGTTTCAACGTAGCGATCACGACTTCAACATCGCACGGTGGCGCAATCTCTCAGGTATCGAGGACAGAGGGGTCATGCAACGCAATCGCTCGCAGGCATTAGCCGCGAGGCGTAGCGCCGCATGGCCTTTTTTGTTTCGCGAGACGCCTGAGGCCCCATGACCGAACTCAAACACACCCCGCTCAACGCCACCCATCGTGCGCTCAACGCCCGCATGGTCGATTTCGGCGGCTGGGACATGCCCGTCAACTACGGCTCGCAGATCGACGAACACCGCGCCGTGCGCACCGACGCCGGCATGTTCGACGTCTCGCACATGTGCGTCGTCGATTTCACCGGCGAGCGCGTGCGCGCCTTCTTCGAATTCGCGCTGGCCAACAATGTCGCCAAGCTGCAAACGCCGGGCCGCGCGCTCTACTCCTGTCTGCTGAACCCGAATGGCGGTGTGATCGACGATCTGATCGTCTACTACTTCGGCGAAGATCATTTCCGTGTTGTCGTCAATGCCGGCACCGCCGACAAAGACATCGCCTGGTTCGGCCAGCTCAACGCCGAAGGTAGCTTCGGCCTGACCATCACGCCGCGCCGCGATTACGCGATCGTCGCCGTGCAAGGCCCGAATGCCCGCGAAAAAGTCTGGCAAACCGTGCCGGCCGCACGCGCCGCCACCGAAGCCCTGAAGCCGTTCAATGCCGCACGGATCGAAGACACGCCGTTCGGCGAACTCACCGTCGCCCGCACCGGCTACACCGGCGAAGACGGCTTCGAAATCATCGTCCCGGCGGATCACGTCGCAGCGCTCTGGAACGCCCTGCAGGCACAAGGCGTGCGCCCTGCGGGTCTTGGCGCGCGCGACACGCTGCGCCTCGAAGCCGGTATGAACCTGTACGGCCAGGATATGGACGACACCGTCTCGCCGCTCGACGCCGGCCTCGCCTGGACCGTCGATCTGACAACGCCCCGCGACTTCGTCGGCAAAGGCAAGCTCGAAGCCGACGGCTCGCAGGCCGCGTTCGTCGGTCTGATCCTGCTGAAGGAAAACGGCAAGGCAGCAGGCGTGCTGCGTGCTCACCAGAAAGTCGTCACGCCGCAGGGCGAAGGCGAAATCACCAGCGGCACTTTTTCCCCGACGATGCAGGAATCGATCGCCTTTGCGCGCGTGCCGAAAGGCGTGCAGCCGGGCGACACCGTTCACGTCCAGATTCGTGACAAAAACGTTCCCGCAAGCGTGGTAAAACTGCCGTTCGTGCGCAACGGCAAAGTGCTCGCAGTTTAAGCAGCCGGCGCGTGCGTCAGCCCCCTTTTAAGCTTTTAACGAATCACACCGCATAGGAGCATCCGATGAGCATCCCGGCCGATCTGAAATACACCGAATCGCACGAGTGGGTCCGCACCGAAGCGGACGGCACGCTGACGGTCGGCATCACCGACCACGCGCAAGAAGCGCTCGGCGACATCGTCTTCTTCGAAGTCCAGGAACTGGGCAAGACCGTAAGCGCCGGCGACACCGTCGCCGTGATCGAGTCGGTGAAAGCCGCCTCGGACATCTACGCACCGGTTTCGGGCGAAATCATCGAAGCGAATCCGGCCGTCGCCGACACGCCGGATGGCGTCAACAGCGCGCCGTACGACAACTGGCTCTTCAAGATCAAGCCGGCCGCAGACGCATCGCTGGATCGCCTGATCGACGCAGACGCATACTCGAAGTCGATCGGCGCCTGATTCACCGCAAGTTGCACCATTACGTTTAAACCCGACAGGCGCGGCGCGTCCGATTCAACCGTCGAACGGACGCCCGCACCGGCAGGAACACCTCATGAAGCTCGAACACCCGGATCGTCTGATGAACCGCACTCCTCTCTCGCTCGCCGCGCTCGAAGTGCATGATGCCTTCGCGGAACGGCACATCGGCCCGGATTCGGCCGACCAGCATGCCATGCTCGAAGCCCTCGGCTTCGCGTCGCGCGCCGCGCTGATCGACGCCGTCATTCCGAAGACGATCCGCCGCAGCGAAGCACTGCCGCTCGGCCCCTTCGTGCAGCCGAAGAGCGAGGCGGAAGCGCTCGCCGCGCTGCGTGAGCTGGCCGACAAGAACCAGGTGTTCCGCTCGTACATCGGGCAGGGCTACTACAACGCGCACACGCCGGCGGTGATCCTGCGTAACGTGCTGGAAAATCCGGCGTGGTACACCGCGTACACGCCGTATCAGCCGGAAATCTCGCAGGGCCGTCTGGAAGCGCTACTGAATTTCCAGCAAATGATCGTCGACCTGACGGGTCTGGCGATTTCGAACGCTTCGCTGCTCGACGAAGCCACCGCTGCCGCTGAAGCGATGACGCTGCTGCAACGCGTCGGCAAGCCGAAGTCGAACGTGTTCTACGTCGCCGACGACGTGCTGCCGCAAACCATCGAAGTGGTGAAGACGCGCGCCACGCCGGTCGGCATCGAAGTGAAAGTGGGGCCGGCAGCGGAAGCCGCGAACGCGAATGCGTTCGGCGTGCTGCTGCAATACCCGGGCGTGAATGGCGATGTGCGCGACTACCGCGCGCTCGCTGATGCAATCCACGCGGCGGGCGGCCACGTGGTGGTCGCCGCCGACCTGCTCGCGCTGACCGTTTTGACGCCGCCGGGTGAATGGGGCGCGGACGTGGCCGTCGGCAACACGCAGCGTTTCGGTGTGCCGGTCGGTTTCGGCGGCCCGCACGCGGCTTACCTCGCCGTGCGCGACGAATTCAAGCGTCAGATGCCGGGCCGTCTCGTCGGTGTGACCGTCGACGCGCAAGGCAATCCGGCGCTGCGTCTAGCGCTGCAAACGCGTGAGCAACATATCCGCCGCGAGAAGGCGACCTCGAACGTGTGTACCGCGCAGGCGCTGCTCGCGATCATGGCCAGCATGTACGCCGTCTATCACGGCCCGCACGGTCTGAAGACGATCGCGCTGCGTGTGAACCGTATCGCCGCATTGCTCGCAGCCGGCGCGAAGAAGCTCGGCTACACGCTGGTCAACGACACGTTCTTCGACACGCTCACGTTCGAAACCGGTGCACGCACCCAGGCGCTGCATGACGCTGCGACGGCCAAGCGCATCAATCTGCGCCGCGTGAGCGACACGCGCGTCGGCATCTCGATCGACGAAACCACCACGCGCAGCGATCTGGCCGATCTGCTCGCAGCGTTCGCCCAAGCGGCATTTGTCGACGAAGTCCCGCAAATCGACGCCCTCGATGCAGAACTCCCCGCAGAGAGCACCGTGCCGGCCGCGCTCGAACGCACCAGCGCGTACCTCACGCACCACGTGTTCAACCGTCATCATTCTGAAACGGAAATGCTGCGCTATCTGCGCAGCCTGTCGGACAAGGACCTTGCGCTCGACCGCTCGATGATCCCGCTCGGTTCGTGCACGATGAAGCTGAACGCGACCTCGGAAATGCTGCCGGTCACGTGGCCCGAATTCGGTCAGATCCATCCGTTCGCACCGGCTGAGCAAACCGTCGGCTACCGCGAAATGATCGATCAGCTCGAGCAGATGCTGGTCGCGGCCACCGGCTATGCAGCGGTGTCGCTGCAACCGAACGCCGGCTCGCAAGGCGAATACGCGGGTCTGTTGATCATCCACGCTTACCACGCGTCGCGTGGCGAAGGTCACCGCAACGTCTGCCTGATTCCCGCTTCGGCGCATGGCACGAACCCGGCATCGGCGCAAATGGCCGGCATGCAGGTCGTCGTCGTGGCGTGTGACGCGCAAGGCAACGTCGATATCGAAGATCTGAGGAAAAAGGCCGATCAGCACGCCGACAAGCTCGCGGCCATCATGATCACGTACCCGTCCACCCACGGCGTGTTCGAAGCGAACGTGCGCGAAATCTGCGAGATCGTGCATGCGCACGGCGGCCAGGTCTATGTGGACGGCGCGAACATGAATGCCATGGTCGGCCTGTGTGCGCCGGGCCAGTTCGGCGGCGATGTCTCGCACCTGAATCTGCACAAAACCTTCTGCATTCCGCACGGCGGCGGCGGCCCGGGCGTCGGTCCGGTCGCAGTCGGCGCGCATCTCGCGCAATTCCTGCCGAATCAGATTGCATCGGGCTATGAACGCGCGCCGAACGGTATCGGCGCCGTGTCGGGCGCACCGTACGGTTCCGCGTCGATCCTGCCGATTTCGTGGATGTACATCGCGATGATGGGTGCGAAGAACCTCACGGCCGCCACCGAAACCGCGATCCTCAACGCCAACTACGTCGCGAACAAACTCGCGCCGCATTATCCGGTGCTGTATTCGGGCCCGGGCGGACTGGTTGCGCACGAGTGCATTCTCGATCTGCGTCCGCTCAAGGAAACCAGCGGAATTTCGGTCGACGACGTCGCCAAGCGCCTCGCCGACTACGGCTTCCACGCACCGACCATGAGCTTCCCGGTGCCGGGCACGCTGATGGTCGAGCCGACCGAATCGGAATCGAAGGAAGAACTCGACCGCTTCATCGAAGCGATGATCGCAATCCGCGAGGAAATTCGCGCTGTGGAAGAAGGCCGCTCGGATCGCGAAGACAATCCGCTGAAGCACGCACCGCATACGGCAGCGGTGGTCATTGCCAACGACTGGAAGCATGCGTATGCGCGCGAAACCGCCGCGTATCCGCTGCCCACGTTGATCGCGAAGAAGTACTGGCCTCCAGTTGGCCGTGCGGACAACGTGTACGGCGACCGCAATCTGTTCTGCTCCTGCGTGCCGATCGCCGACTACGAGTAAGTCAGCATGGCCGCAAACCGCGCATCGCCTGAAGGTTGTAAGCAGGCGTTGCGCGGTTCTGTCGCTTGTGTCCGCAAACGGCTAACATCACACACCGAATCAGCCAAACGAGGAGTTTCGCATGGCGCGAAAGGTGCGATTGATGCAAAGCCGGACCGAATTGACGCGAACCCAGACGTGGCGGCAAGGGTGCGCGCTGTTGTTGGCTGGCGCAGCCGTGCTGCTGCCGCTGCGGCAGGCACGGGCGGCGATGAATTTTTGTGCGGCGCCCGCGCTGCAAACCAGCGAGCGCACGAATGCCGATCCAGGTGTCAAGGCACTGGTGAGCAATGTGCAGGCACATCTGAACGACCCGCCGCATGCGCTGGCGAAACTGCATACCGAAGGCACGCTGCCGCACGAGGGCATCTACGATCAAAGCGTCGAGGCGGAGAAGGATCTCGATCTGCTGCGCGACGCAGCGCTCGCGTGGCGCGCCAGCAGCGACGACCGTTATCTGAAGCTGGTCGACCGCTTGCTGTATGCGTGGGTCACAACTTATCAGCCGAGCTTTAATCCCATCGACGAAACCCATTTCGAAGGCCTGATCCTCGCCTACGACATGACCGCGAGCGCGCTACCGGTGAAAACGCGCAACGCATCGATGGCGTTCCTGACGAAGCTCGCGAGCGGCTATATCGCGCAGATCGACGCGCAACCGCGGCCGCTCAAGGGCACGTTCAAGAACAATTGGCAGAGCCACCGGATCAAGCTGATCGCGATGGCCGCGTTCACGCTGGATAACCGCAAGATGATCAACGCGGCGCAGCGCCTGTTCGACGAGCATATCGGCGACAACATTGCGCCGGACGGCTCGACGTTCGATTTCGGCGAGCGCGACGCGCTGCACTACGTCACCTACGACTTGCAGCCGCTCGTGACCGCCGCGCTTGCCGCGCGCCGCCACAACCGCAACTGGTTGCCGGAAAAGGGGGCGAATGGCGCCTCACTGGCGGCCGCGCTGAACTGGCTCACGCCGTACGCGGACGGCAGCAAGACGCATGAAGAATTCGTGCATTCGAGCGTTCCGTTCGATGCCAAACGTCGCGAGGCCGGTTTGCCGGGCTATTCGGGTCAATGGGATCCGAAAAACGCGACAGAACTGTTTCACCTGGCGGCGCGTCTCGACGGACGCTATACGCCGATCGCACTGCAGCTCGCACCGACGCCACCCGCGTGGCTCGCCGTGTGTTTACCGCTGCCGGCGCGCTAAACTTACTTTAATCAGCAGGGAGCAGTAAATGGCAGTCAGCGTGTTCGACCTCTTCAAAATCGGCATTGGTCCGTCCAGTTCGCATACGGTCGGGCCGATGCGCGCAGCGCTGATGTTCGCGCAAGGGCTCGAACGCGACGGGCTGCTTGGGGCGACGGCATCGGTGAAAGTGGATCTGTACGGCTCGCTCGGCGCGACCGGCAAAGGGCACGGCACTGATCGCGGCGTGATGCTCGGTTTGATGGGCGACGCGCCAGATACGGTCGATCCGGACACGATCGTGGAACGGCTGGAAGCGGTGAAGGCGTCGCGCAAGCTGGCCCTACTCGGCACGCACGACGTGCCGTTCGTGCAGAAAGATCACATTTCGTTTTATCGCCAGGCGCTGTCCGAGCATCCGAACGGCCTGAAGCTGCGCGCGTTCGATGCACAGGGTGAGACGCTGCGTGAGTCGACGTATCTGTCGGTGGGTGGCGGTTTTGTGGTGACGGCGGGCGCACCCAACACGAAGGTGCTGAGCGCCGTCGAACAATTGCCGCATTCGTTCCGCAGCGGCAACGAATTGCTCGCGCTGTGCAAATCGACCGGCAAGAGCATCGCGCAGTTGATGTGGGAAAACGAGCGCGTCTGGCACACGGAAGAAGAGACGCGTGCAGGCCTGCTGAAGATCTGGGACGTGATGCAATCGTGCGTGTCGCGCGGTTGCGGTATCAATAACCCGGCTGCAGACGGTACGTTGCCCGGTCCGTTCCAGGTGAAGCGCCGCGCGCCGCAGTTGTATCGCGCGTTGTCGAGTAATCCTGAGCTGGCGCTGCGCGATCCGCTTTCGATGGTCGACTGGATCAATCTGTACGCGATCGCCGTGAACGAAGAAAACGCAGCGGGCGGGCGCGTGGTCACGGCGCCGACCAACGGCGCGGCCGGCATCATTCCGGCGGTGCTGCATTACTACACGCGTTTCATGCCGGGCTCGAATCAGCAAGGCGTGATCGACTTCCTGCTAACGGCCGCGGCAATCGGGATTTTGTACAAGCTGAACGCCTCGATTTCTGGCGCGGAAGTGGGCTGCCAGGGTGAAGTCGGCGTGGCCTGTTCGATGGCCGCGGGTGCGCTCGCGGCGGTGATGGGCGGCACGCCTGAGCAAGTCGAGAATGCTGCCGAGATCGGCATGGAGCATAACCTCGGGCTCACGTGCGACCCGGTCGGCGGGATGGTGCAGATTCCGTGTATCGAGCGCAATGCAATGGGCTCGGTGAAAGCCGTGAATGCCGCGCGAATGGCGCTACGCGGCGACGGCACACATTACGTCTCGCTGGATTCTGTGATCAAGACGATGATGCAGACCGGCGCCGATATGAAGACGAAGTACAAGGAAACGTCACGCGGTGGGTTGGCGGTGAATATTGTGGAGTGTTGAACGCCGCGCTCCAAAGCGAATGATGACGCGGGCTTCGGCCCGCGTTTTCGTTTCTGCGTTCGCTATTGGCAGGCGGGGCGGTTGCGCTGCACCGTGACATCGGCCGCGTTGTCAGCGTAAGCTGTCGAAGCGCCCATCGGCGCTTGTCAAGCCGATGCGGCAACATCCGATTGCACCCACGCACCGTCTGGAGGCTTCATCGCAATGTCGCTGCCGAATGCTCCCGTTTCTGCTTCTCCTGCCGCCCAAACCACCGGCGCGCGTCTCGTTGTCGATGCCTTGCTGACGCACGGCGTCGAACGTGTTTTCTGTGTGCCCGGTGAGAGCTTTCTCGCTGTGCTCGATTCGCTGCACGACGAAACGGACCACATCCAGACCATCGTCTGCCGGCACGAAGCAGCAGCCGCGAACATGGCCGAAGCCGTCGGAAAATTGACCGGACGTCCGGGCGTCGCGATCGTGACGCGCGGACCAGGTGCGACGCATGCATCGATCGGCGTGCACACCGCGTTTCAGGACTCGACGCCGATGATCCTTCTAATCGGTCAATGCGCGCGCGAGCATCTCGACCGCGAGGCCTTCCAGGAAATCGACTACCGGCGCATGTTCGGTCAGATGGCGAAATGGGTTGCGCAAATCGACGACCCGAAGCGCATTCCCGAATATTTGAGCCATGCGTTTCACACGGCGACATCGGGGCGGCCGGGGCCGGTCGTGTTGTCGTTGCCGGAAGATGTGTTGAGCGACGCGTGCGAAGCGGTTGCCGGCGCGCCGCGGTATAAGCGTGTGGCGGCGTCGCCGTCCGCGGCGCAGATGGAAGAGTTGCGCCGATTGCTGGAAGCCGCGCAACGACCGATGGTGATTGCCGGCGGCAGTGGTTGGACGCCAGCAGCATGTGCTGACCTGCGACGCTTTGTCGAGAATTGGCAATTGCCGATTGGCCTCGCGTTCCGCTTCCAGGACACGCTCGACAACGAGCATCCGAATTACGCTGGTGACGTCGGCCTCGGTATCAATCCGGCGCTTGCACAACGTATTCGCGATGCGGATCTCCTGCTCACGCTTGGTCCCCGATTGGGCGAAGCAACCACGAATGGCTACACGTTGCTCGACATTCCGAAGACCAAACAAACGCTTGTGCACGTGCATCAAGGCGCGGAAGAACTCGGACGCGTCTATGCGGCGGACTTGCCGATCGTCTCCGGCATGCCAGAACTTGCGGCACTGCTTGCGGCGTTAAAGCCGTCTTCCGAGAAGCTCGCATGGACCGGTGCGGCTGAAGAAGCGCATCGCGCGTATCTCGAGTGGCGCAAACCACGCCCGATTCCCGGCGACGTGCAAATGGGCGAAGTGATCCAGCAGTTGCGCGCGCATCTACCGGACGACGCGATCCTCACAAACGGCGCGGGCAACTACGCTACGTGGCTGCATCGGCATTTCTCGTATCGGCATTTCCGCTCGCAGCTTGCACCGACCAGTGGCGCGATGGGTTACGGCGTACCAGCGGCGATTGCGGCGAAGTCGCTGTATCCGCAACGCGCAGTCGTCGCATTAGCTGGCGATGGCTGTTTCATGATGTCCGCGCAAGAACTCGCGACGGCGATGCAATACGACCTGCATGTGATCTTCATCGTCGTGAACAACAACCACTTCGGCACGATCCGGATGCATCAGGAACGGCACTATCCGAATCGCGTGCACGGTACCGGCCTCACGAATCCGGACTTCGCGGCGTTTGCGAGGTCGTTCGGCGCGCATGGTGAGACGGTGGAGCGGACTGAGGATTTTCTGCCTGCGTTACAGCGCTCGATGGAGGCCAAACGTGCAGCGGTGATCGAGATTCGCATGCCACAGGAGGCGAGCACGCCGGGCGCGACGTTAGAGCAGATTCGGGAGCAGGGGAAGAAGCTCCGAGGGGAGTGATGAAGTTGCCTTGCGGCCGGCATGCATGGTGAAAAGCACACAAGAGAAAGCCCTGCGGTTCAAGTGAACCGCAGGGCTTTTTTGTGCAGCAAGCGCCGCGCCGAAACTGCGCGCGGCACTCACATACTCATGCGAGAAACCGCTTACTTCCCGCCCACGCTCTGCAGCGTCGTCCACTTGCCGTCGACAACCTTGTACAGCGTGATGCCGCCGTTCTTCAGGTCGCCCTTGCCGTCGTACGCGAGGTTCGCTGCCGTCACTGCCGGCATCGAGGTCTTCGCGAGCAGCGGCAGGTACTTGGCCGGATCGGTCGAGTTCGCCTTCTTCATTGCGTCGAACATGGCCATTGCGCCGTCGTAAGCGTACGGCGAGTACGTTTGCACGTCTTCGTTGAAGCGCTTCTTGTACTTCGCAACGTAGTCCTTACCACCCGGCATTTCTTCCAGCGGCAGGCCGGCGAGCGATGCCACCGTGCCGTTCGCCGCGTCACCCGCGAGCTGGATGAACGTCGGCGTATGAACCATTTCGCCGCCCATCAACGGAGCCTTGATGCCCAGTTGCTTCATCTGCTTGACCATCGGTGCTGCCTGCGAATCCGCGCCACCGTAGTACACCATGTCCGGGTTGACCGACTTCAGCTTGGTCAGGATCGACTTGAAGTCCACAGCCTTGTCGTTCGTGTATTCACGATCGACGATCTGGCCGCCCGCTGCCTTCGCCGCCTTTTCGAACTGATCAGCCAGACCCTGGCCGTAAGCCGTACGGTCGTCGACGATCACGATCTTCTTCATGCCCAAGGTCTTCACCGCGAAGGTGCCGGCGACCGAACCTTGCTGCGTATCGGACGTCATCATGCGGAACGTGGTCTTGAAGCCTTGTTGCGTGTACTCAGGCGCCGTCGCCATTGCGATTTCGGGGATGCCCGCGTTCGCGTAGATGCGCGAAGCCGGAATCGTGGTGCCCGAGTTGAAGTGGCCGAGCATGCCCTTGATGCCGTCATCCACCAGCTTTTGTGCAACGGTCGTACCGGTGCGCGGATCAGCCTGGTCGTCGGCCGCATCCAGCACGAAGCGAACCTGCTTGCCGCCGATCATCGGCTTGGTTGCGTTCATGTCTTCCACAGCCAGCGTGATGCCGTTCTGGAAGTCCTTACCGTAGTGCGCCTGCGCGCCCGTCATCGGACCGGCAAAGCCGATCTTCACGTCTTCCGTCGATTGAGCGTTGGCCGTCCCCGCCAGCGACATTGCCGCAACCAGTGCTGCGCCTGCCAGCTGTTTCATCTTGTGTTGCATAGCTTCTCCTTGGTACCAGGTGTGGATGGAGCGGTTTTTCGGGGTCGCCGTACCGCTTCCGTTTTATTGAAGTAATCGATGAGGTTCGCTCAACCGATCGTCATCAAATTCGCATTACCGCCTGCTGCTGCCGTATTCACACTGACCGAGCGTTCCGTCAACAGACGCTCGAGCGCGTAGTCCTCGTCGCCGCTTTCCAGCGCGCGCGCCGCGACGCCCTGCACCGAGACGATCGGCCCCGGACGCTTCGCCACTTCCTTCACGAGCGCCAGCAGTTCGTCGCTATCGCCTTCGAACAGCACCGCGTCGAACGGCGTATCGGCACTCTTCTTCACGCTTGCGTAAGACTTCAACGCGGCAGGCAACTGCGTCACCAATTGTTCACCCGCCGCGCCCTCGAACAACGCGCGATTTCCCGTAGCCAGCGCCGCGGCAAATTGCACACGCGCACCGCTTGCCGTCGAGGCGATACACAGCACCGTGCCGCGCGCGCCCAGCGTGTAGGTATTGCGCTCGCCCGTGGGCCCCGACAATACCGCAGTTGCACCTGCCGGCACATGCGACAGATAACCGTCACATCGTGCCGCCAGCACCGGCTGCTGTTCGCTGATCAGCCAGTCGCGCAGCGCCGTCAAGGCAGCGGACGGATTGTCGCCGCGATTATCCCCGTTCGGGGCGGCTTGCGGCACATCCGCGATCAACGACTGCGCCAGCGACTTCGGCAATCCTGCCGGACGCGTAGCCAGCAGACGCTGCAGATACAGCGCGCCGCCTGCTTTCGGACCCGTGCCCGACAGACCTTCGCCGCCGAACGGCTGAACACCGACCACCGCGCCGATCACGTTGCGGTTCACATAAATGTTGCCGACATGTGCGCGGCTGATCACGTGGGCGATGGTCTCATCGATCCGCGTGTGGATACCGAGCGTCAGGCCGTAACCCGTCGTGCGGATCTGCTCGAGCAGCTTGTCCAGTTGGCTGCGGCGGTAACGCACCACGTGCAGCACCGGGCCGAACACTTCACGCTTCAATTCGTCGATGCTGTCGAGTTCGATCAGCGTCGGCGGCACGAAGGTGCCTTGTGCGCCGCCTTCCGGCATCGGCAGTTGCTCGACCTTGCGGCCTTTCTCGCGCATCGCCGCGACGTGCGCGTCGATGCCGCGCTTCGCGTCGAGGTCGATCACCGGACCGACATCGATGGAGAGGCGGTCCGGATTGCCCACTGATAGTTCGCGCATCGCGCCGGTCAGCATTTCCAGCGTGCGGTCCGCAACATCTTCTTGCAGACAAAGAACGCGCAACGCGGAACATCGTTGACCGGCGGAATCGAACGACGACTGCAGCACGTCCGCGACCACCTGTTCGGCGAGCGCCGACGAATCGACGATCATCGCGTTCTGGCCGCCGGTTTCGGCGATCAGCGGAATCGGCTTGCCTTCCGGGTCGAGGCGGTTCGAGAGCGTCTTGTTGATCAGGCGCGCGACTTCGGTCGAACCGGTGAACATCACCGCGCGGGTGCGCGGATCGGCGACCAGCGCGGCGCCGACCGTTTCGCCGTCGCCCGGCAGCAGTTGCACCGCGCCCGCCGGCACGCCGGCCTCGCGCAGAATACGCACGGCTTGCGCGGCGATCAGGGGCGTTTGTTCAGCCGGCTTCGCGAGCACGGTGTTGCCGGCCGCCAAAGCCGCGGCCACCTGGCCCATGAAAATGGCCAGCGGGAAATTCCACGGGCTGATACAGACCACCGGACCAAGCGGGCGGTGGGTGTCGTTGGAAAATTCGTCGCGGATCTGCGTCGAGTAGTAGCGCAGGAAATCGATCGCTTCACGGATTTCCGCGACCGCGTTCGCCAGCGACTTGCCGGCTTCACGCACCACGAGACCCATCAGCGTATGCATCTGCGCTTCGAGCAGATCAGCGGCACGCGCGAGGCAATCGGCGCGGGCTTCGACTGGCGTGGCTTGCCAGATCGGTGCGGCGGCAACTGCGTGGGCCAAGGCGGCGCTCACATGTTCCGAAGTCGCTTCGACGACCGTACCGACGAGATCGCGATGATCGGCCGGGTTCCGCACATCACGTGCGACGCCCACGGCGATCTCGTTGTCCTCGAGCATCGGCGCGGCGCGCCACGGATGATGCGCGCTCGCCAGCAAGGCCGACGACAGCGAGGCCAGACGATGTTCGTTCGACAGATCGAGGCCCATCGAATTGAGACGCTCTGCGCCAAACAGATTGCGCGGCAGCGGAATCTTCGCGTGCGGCGCGCCGAGCGGGACGATCTTCGCGGCTTCGTCGGCCGGATCGGCAATCAGGTCCTTGATCGCGACGTTTTCATCGGCGATGCGATTCACGAACGACGTGTTCGCGCCGTTTTCCAGCAGACGGCGCACGAGGTACGCGAGCAGCGTTTCATGCGTGCCGACCGGCGCATACACGCGGCACGGACGGTTCAGCTTGTCGCGACCGGTGACTTCCTCGTACAGCGGTTCGCCCATGCCGTGCAGGCACTGGAACTCGTACTGGCCGGGGTAGTAGTTATTGCCTGCGAGGTGATAGATCGCCGACAGCGTGTGCGCGTTGTGCGTGGCGAACTGCGGATAGACCGCGTCCGGCGCGCTGAGCAGCTTCTTCGCGCAGGCAATGTACGACACGTCCGTGTAGATCTTGCGCGTGTAGACCGGATAGCCTTCGAGGCCGTCCACCTGGGCACGCTTGATTTCGGTATCCCAGTACGCGCCCTTCACAAGGCGGACCATGATGCGGTGACGGCTGCGGCGCGCCAGATCGATGATGTATTCGATCACGAACGGGCAGCGCTTCTGGTACGCCTGCACCACAAAACCAATGCCGTTCCAGCCGGCCAGTTCCGGATCGAAACACAGCGCTTCGAGCAGATCGAGCGAGATTTCGAGGCGGTCGGCTTCTTCAGCGTCGATGTTCAGGCCGATGTCGTAGCGGCGCGCGAGGATCGCCAACGCGCGCACGCGCGGCAGCAACTCGCTCATCGTGCGCTCCTGCTGCGAACGCGAATAGCGTGCGTGCAACGCCGACAGTTTGATCGAAATACCCGGGCCTTCGTAAATGCCGCGGCCGCCGGCGGCCTTGCCGATCGCGTGGATCGCCTGTTCGTACGAGGCGTAATAGCGCAGCGCGTCGGCTTCGGTGGTGGCGGCTTCGCCGAGCATGTCGTATGAGTAGCGGAAGCCGCGTGCTTCGTACTTGCGGCTATTCGCCAGCGCTTCGGAGATGTTCTCGCCCGTGACGAACTGCTCGCCCATCAGGCGCATCGCCATGTCAACGCCCTTCCGGATCAGCGGCTCGCCGCCCTTGCCGATCAGACGCGTAAGCGCCGATGAGAGGCTCGCTTCGCTGTTGGTCCCCACCAGTTTGCCGGTGATCATCAAACCCCACGTCGCGGCGTTGACGAACAGCGACGGCGCCTGGCCGACGTGCGACTTCCAGTCGCCCCTGCTGATCTTGTCGCGGATCAGCGCGTCACGCGTGGCGCGATCGGGAATACGCAGCAGCGCTTCGGCGAGACACATCAGCGCCACGCCTTCCTGGCTCGACAGCGAGAATTCGTGGATCAGCCCTTCGACGCCACCGCCTTTGCTCTTCGTACGCAGTGTTTCGACCAGCTTGCCGGCCATGGCTTGCACGTCGCCCGCGAGATTGGCCGGCAGGCGCGCCTGGCCAAGCAGGAACGGCACGCATTCCGGCTCGGGACGGCGATACGCAGCAGTGATCGCCGCACGCAACACCGATTGCGGTTGCACGTTCTGCGCGAATTCCAGGAACGGATGCGATGCACTGTCCTCCTCCTGATCCACCGTGGCGCCGTCGGCCAGATCGGCAGAGCCGGTGTGCCCCGACAATTCAGGCGGCAATTGGCCGTGCTCGATCTTTTCGAGGTACGCGAAGATCGCCTGCTTGATCAGCCAGTGCGGAGTGCGTTCGAGGCGAGTGGCGGCATCTTTCAGCCGGGAACGCAGGAGGTCGTCGACCTTGACGCCAAGGGTGGTGCTAGCCATGTTTCCTTCTTCGGATACCAGACTAAATTGCTGGCGAAAGACTAAAAGTTGAGCGAATCGTACGCCTCCCAATAAAAAGGTGCAACCATGCACCGTGCATGGTTGCACCTTCGAGAAAGCCTTCTACGGCGGGGGTTTGCGCCGGATGGCGCTGCGCGTGGCGACGGCGGTTGCGATCAGTACTTTCCCTGGCGTGATTCTTTTTGCATTTACCCTTATCAGATTGCTCGACGCGCCGTTATACAGAACATGGATGATCGCGGCCGCAAGGCACGCACATAAAAAACGGTACGGGGTTTTAGAGGACTGGTGAAATGGAAAAGTGGTTAGTGATTCTGGGCATCTGGGCGATGTGTGCGGCGTGCGCTGTGCTCTTCATTCGTGGCGCGACGGGCGGCTCTTCGAGCCGGCGCAAGTCCGAGGAGGGACGTGCGCGCCCCGCATCGCGTGCATCGGCGGGCGATACGCGAGCGGCATTGAACGATTGAGTCGCTGAATCCCGCGACTCGCGACAAACACAGCGACGCCAGTCTCGAACGACACCGCGAGTAGTGAATGTGAGCCGCCCGGTTCAAGCGGCGGCGACGCAAACTCGCGCGTCAGCAGTTCGGGATCGGTTTGAACTGAGCGCAAGTGTCGTCAGGCGAAACGAGCTGGTCGTGCAGTCGGCATAGCCGGCTCCCCGCCACGCTCGCGCCAAACCCGGAACCGAATACGGCGAGGCCCGGAATGCTTTGCTCCAGCGAATGCCGATTCTCGGCGCGGTACCGGCAGCTTGCACAGCACGGCGCACACGCATCGAAGCGTGCGTGGGCCGTGCCGGCAATGAGGACGGCCTCGCTCATCACGAGCCCTGTCCCAGGCTATTCCAGTACGGTGCGAACACGTGCGCGGACAGCGCGTAGCCGATGGCGATATTGACCGCAACGCCCGCCGTAAAGGCCAGGAACGGCTTCACACCCGTGGCCGAAAGCGCGCGCAGGCGTGTGGTCAATCCGATGCTCAGAAAACAGAACGTGAAGGCCCATGTGCGCAGCGCGGCGATCGGCGCGACGAATTCGGGCGTGACGACCTTGCGGTAATCGGCCAACGAGTAGTGACTGGCGATCCACGTCACCAACGCCGACGCGATCACAAAGCCGATCACGAATTTCGGAAAGCGCGCCCAGATATCGCCCACATTGGCTTTGGCCTCGACGCCGCTGTCCTGCGATTCCCAGCGCGTGGTCGCGACAATTGCCAGCACGAACGCCCAGATGCCGATCCAGATGTCGCGGCCCACCACCTTCATCAGCGTGAACGCCTGCAGTGACGCCTCAGGGGCGCCGGCAATCACCCCGCCCGCGTGCTTCGCGAAGTCGCCGTAGGCTTGAGCGGCGGCAATGCCCGCGGCGTCAGCGAATTCTGAGGTGCCGATCCATGCGCCGGCTACCGCCGTCGATAGTCCAAGTGAGCGCGATACGAACGGCAGCACGAAGATCATCACGATTGCCCACAGCACGACCAGCGTGATCGCCATCGACGCCTGCTCGCGCTTGGCGCGCACCGCGCCGGCAATCGCAATCGCCGCCGAAACGCCGCACACCGCGCCACCCACGCCGAGCACGGCCGCAAAACGCCGGTCGAGGCCAAGCGCCTTGCCGGCAAAGAAGATCACAAAAAACGTCACGAGCGAGACGATGCTCGCCTGTCCCACCGCGACTGGCCCCGCCCACACCAGCAGGGTGAACGGCAGCGTCGCGCCGAGCAGCACGATGCCAACCTTGATGTAAAACTCCACCCGCAATCCGGCGGAAAACCACGCCGGCAGCACAGCCACGTTCGAGATCAACAGGCCGAGTGCCAGCGCCACCAGCGGCGGTTCGAGGTTGTACTTCGACGCATTGACCCACGCGCCCAGTGTAAAGATCAGCGCCGACACGACGAACAGGATAAAAAACGCCGCCAGGAAAGCACTGACCCGCTGCTTTAACGCGGCGAGGCTCACGCCGAACAGCACGGCGAACACGATGAACAGCGCGACGTAGTTCGGAAGATGCTTGCCGATGTCTTGCGCGACTTGCGCCACGCTTGACCATTTAGCCGGTGCAACCGCCAGCCACTTGATGCTGCTGCCCGAGGCGAACAGCCCCCAGGCAATCACGATCACCAACAGGCCTATCCAGACGGCCCACCAGTCTTCAGTGGAAAACAGGCCGCCGCCGTGTGCGCTATGGCCGCTGCGGTGTTTGCCGGGCGCTGCGCCAGTCGGCAGGGTTTGATTGGTATCGCTCATCGCCATGCCCCGAGTCAGTTGAGGTGCATCGGCGCGGGAATGTTCGGGTTTTGCTTTTGCATGCGCCGATTCGGCGAAATATAGGCGAGCGGCGGCGCAAAGCGAAACGACCATTCGCTCTATGAATATGACTCAAAGAAGTACCGCCCCGAATGGCGCGGCGAGCGGTGTCAGATGTCGAGCGGATCGACTTCGAGATTCCAGCGCAGCACGCCTTTCAACCCGCGCAACATAGGCTGCCACGCGCGCAAAGTAGCCTGCAACGCGGCCCGCGACGCGCTCTCAATCAGCAATTGCGCACGATGCACGTGCATCACTTTGACAATGGTGAGCGGCACGGCGTCATAAACCGTCACGCGCGCGGCGGCCGGAATCTCCGTCAGCGCGGCGGCGGCCTGCTGCAGGAAGGCGATCGCGGCTTCGAGCGTGCGGCCTTCAGCGCGCAGCAAGGCCTGATAGACGAACGGCGGCAGATGCGCGTCGCGCCGCTCGGCGAGCGTCGAATTGGCAAAGCCGACGTAGTCATGCCGCCCCAGCGCGTGATACAGCGCATGGCGCGGGTAACGCGTCTGCACCAGCACTTCGCCCGGCAAAGCGGCGCGGCCCGCGCGGCCACTCACCTGCATCAATTGCGCAAAGAGGCGTTCGCTCGCGCGGAAGTCGTGCGAAAACAAGGCAGTGTCGGCATTCAGGACACCGACCAGCGATACCCGCTGGAAATCATGGCCCTTCGCAATCATCTGCGTGCCGACGAGGATGTCGACCTCGCCTGCGTGGACGTCGGAGAACAGCGCCTGCGCGCTGCCTTTGCGGCGCGTGCTGTCGGCGTCGATACGCAGCACCCGGGCGCCGGGTACAGCGCTCGCCAGCGTTTCTTCGACGCGCTGCGTGCCGCGTCCCATCGGGGCGATGTCGACATTGCCGCACTCCGGGCACGAGCGCGGAATGCGCGATTCCCAGCCGCAGTGGTGGCAGCGCAGCGCGCGCTCGGGTTTGTGCAACACGACGTAGGCACTGCACCGCGGACAGCCGGCCACCCAGCCGCAGGCATCGCAGGCGAGCTGCGGTGCGTAACCGCGCCGGTTGAGGAAGACGAGACTCTGCTCACCGCGCTCGAGCCGCGCCTTCAAGGCCGCGATCAACGGCCCGGACAATCCTTCCACCGAGGCCCGCCCACGCCGCCGCTCTTCTTCAAGATCGATCAGCTTGACGGTCGGCAGGACGGCCTCGGCAACTGCACGGCGCGACAGGGTTAGACGCTTATAGCGCCCCTGATCCGCCTGCCACCAGCTTTCCAGCGAGGGCGTGGCCGAGCCGAGCACAACCGGCAAACCGAGTTGCTTGGCGCGGTAGATCGCCAGATCGCGCGCCGAGTAGCGCAGGCCTTCCTGTTGCTTGTAGGCCGGATCGTGTTCCTCGTCGACCACGATGATCGCGAGTTTCGGCAGCGAGGCAAGCACCGCGAGCCGCGTGCCGAGCACAATGCGCGCGCGCCCGGTGTGTGCGGCAAACCAGTTGCGGGCCCGTTCGCCTTCCGCAAGACCGCTGTGCAGCGTGACGATCGACGTACCTTCGAGCGCGGCAAAGCGCGCGCGGAAGGCCGACTCGAACTGCGGCGTCAGATTGATTTCGGGGACGAGGACGAGTGCCTGCGCGTCGGGCTTCGCCGCCAGAATCTCGGCGAGCGCGCGCAGATACACCTCAGTCTTGCCGCTGCCCGTCACGCCATGCAGCAGAAACGGCGCGAAGCCGTTCGCGTCGCGGATCGCTTCGACTGCGGCCGCCTGTTCACCGGTGAGCGTGGGTAAGACGGGTGCGGGCGTATCCGGCGATGCGGGGGTGGCAAGCACCTCGGCGGCTTCGATCACCTCCAGCGCAATCCAGCCTTCGGCTTGCCATGCCTCCAGGCTTGCAATGGCCTTGGGGTGGAGTGCGCGAGCGTCGGCGGCGAGCAGAAATTCGGCCCCGGCAAGAGCCGAGGCAAGCTTGCGCAACGCGCTGGCGCGCGCAGGCAACGTGTCCGGCAACGCGGCGCGACCCGTCGCCGTCAGGCTGTAGCGCTCTTCCGGTGCGAACAGGCGCGACCACCGCGAGGCGTCACGCAGGGCTTGCGGCAATGCGGGCAGGGCTACTTCCCCAAGGCCGCGTTGATAGTAGTCGGCAGCGAAGGCCGCTAACGCCAGCCATTCGGCCGACACGGGCGGACAAGCCGTACAGACAGTGTTCACCGCCCGCAGGCGGTCAGCGGGCACGTCACTGTGAGTGGTCACTTCACATACGAGCCCTACCACGTGCCGCTTGCCGAACGGCACGCTCACCAGCATGCCCGGCGCGACCTGCTGGGGTGTGTCGCAGCGGTAGTCGAACAAAGTCGGCAGCGGATGATCCAGCGCGACGCGGACGAACACTTCACTCACGCGGCGGTGTGGATCAGGTCAATGGATGCGGCACGATGCCGCGTCACAGCACACATTGAGCAAACGGCGAATCCATCGAAGTTAAAGTAAAACTTCAATTTCGGCGCTAAGTTTTGGATTCGGCTGAACAATTGCAATCGGTCCGCTTGCCTGTGGATAACTTTGTTAAGAACTTCGCTCGAATGGCCCAGGAACCGCGCCACAGCGGCCTTCTGTGGGATTCCGCACATTTTCCCGTGAACCCGTGAAACCCTTGCCAGACAAGGCTTAGATCAAATGCGCCGCCAATGTGCAAGGGCTGGGGCACGACGAAAGCTTCTACCGCGCCGCAGCGTGATCAATGTGCATAAGTCAAGTCTTGACTTTCGCAAGACCGCCATCTGACGGCCCGCTGACTGCAATTATTCCCTTAGATCGAGAGCCCAGTTCGCTGCGTTGCAGCAAAAATGACGCCGGCGACGGTGTCAGGTTGGTGCATGCGCGCCGCTGCGAATCGCGCGGCTATGACGATGAACTTCGTCGACGAGTTCGGCAACATGCTCCGGCGGCGTGAACTGTGAAATCCCATGGCCGAGATTGAAGACATGACCGGGATGATTCCCGAAGCTGTCGAGCACGGCGCGCGCCTCCATACGGATCGAAGCCGGCGGCGCAAACAGCACCGAAGGATCGATATTGCCCTGCAGCGCCACTTTGCTACCCACGCGCTCGCGCGCTCGGCCCAGGTTCACGGTCCAGTCGAGACCGACCGCATCCACGCCGGAATTGGCGATCTCGTCGAGCCACAACCCGCCGCCCTTCGTGAAGGTGATCACCGGCACTTTTTCGCCGTCGTGATCACGTTTCAACTGACTCACAACCTGCTGGATGTACTGCAACGAGAAGCGTTGGTAGACGCCGTCCGCGAGCGCCCCACCCCACGTGTCGAAAATCATCACGGCTTGCGCGCCGGCTTCGATCTGCGCGTTCAGATAGGCCGCAACCGACTTCGCGTTGACGTCGAGAATCCGGTGCATCAGGTCCGGGCGCGCGTACAGCATCGATTTGACCGTGCGGAAATCCGCTGACCCGCCGCCTTCGACCATGTAGCACGCCAATGTCCACGGGCTGCCTGAAAACCCGATCAGCGGCACGCGCTGACGGCCTTGCGCGTCGGTGAGCGCGGTGCGGATTTCGCGCACTGCGTCAGTCACGTAGCGCAGCGTGGCGTCGATATCCGGTACGGCGAGGCGCGCCACGTCGTCTTCCGTGCGGACCGGCCGCGCGAATTTCGGGCCCTCGCCATTGACGAACTCGAGACCCAGACCCATGGCGTCCGGCACCGTCAGGATGTCGGAGAACAGGATTGCGGCGTCGAGCGGATAGCGATCGAGCGGCTGCAGCGTGACCTCTGTTGCGTACGCCGGGTTCTTCGCCAGACCGAGAAAACTGCCCGCACGACCTCGCGTGGCGTTGTATTCCGGCAGGTAGCGGCCCGCCTGCCGCATCAGCCAGATCGGCGTGTAGTCGGTCGGCTGGCGCAGCAGCGCGCGCAGGAAAGTGTCGTTCAGGAGTTTATGGGCCACGTTGCGTACGACTCAGAGCAAAGGAGTATTTTACCGGACCCGGCTCGCCATATCGCGCTTGATGCAGGCAATAACTCTCACGCACCTTGCTTGCGGTTGGCGTTTTGGCTGACCTGTGCAGCGTCGTGGCTTAGCTGTACGGCCAATGTTCAAGCGCGAATTGCCGGGCTATCATCCGACGGCCTTACCAAATAATTACGCGCGATCAAGGAGAGACGATGAATAAGGCAGCACTCGCACTGCTCGGCGTTCTGGCCGGTGTTTTCATGCATGCAGGCGTGGCCCAGGCACAGACCAGCGCCACCGCCGCAACGCCCTCGCGGCTCGACGACATCCTCGCGCGCGGCACGCTGCGCGCCTGCACGACCGGCGACTACAAGCCGTATTCGTTTTACAAGGCAGACGGCCAGTTCGAAGGCATCGATATCGACATGACCGAGTCGCTTGCCAAATCGCTTGGCGTGAAGGCCGAATTCGTCAAAACGTCGTGGCCGAACCTGATGAACGACTTTGTCGCGAAATGCGATATCGGCGTGGGCGGTGTTTCGCCGACACTCGAGCGCCAGAAGCGCGCGTTTTTCACTCAGGCGTACATGATCGACGGCAAAACGCCGATCGTCCGGTGTGACGACGTCAACAAATACCAGACCGTGTCTCAGATAGATCAACCGGCGACCCGCGTGATCGTCAATCCGGGCGGCACCAACGAGCGATTCGCCAAACAGTATTTCGCGCACGCAAACCTGACCGTCTATCCGGACAACGTGACGATCTTCAAACAGATCCTCGCCGGCAAGGCCGACGTCATGGTGACGGATGCGTCGGAGACCTTGCTACAGCAAAAGCTAAATCCGGGTCTTTGCTCAGTGCATCCGGATAAGCCTTTCCAGTATGGTGAGAAGGCCTGGTTGCTGCCGCGCGGCGACGTGGCGTTCCAGCAATACGTCGATCAGTGGTTGCACCTTGCACGAGCGACCGGCGAATATCAGGCGATCTCGGATAAGTGGCTGAAATAAGGGTCGCGTGATGCGGCCCTCGTCGCGTCAAGTCGGAAAAGTCCGCCGGTTTGATCGATTAATAGGTTCGCATTGCTGACACAATCGTGTAACCGGCCCCCAAGGTGTTAAGCAAAAACTGAACAATGCGGTTGAGCGGGGGCCAACGAGTCGGTCCCTTGCGAATCTTTCCGGCGCATGTGGGGTGTTGCAGCGCAGCGCACGTATTTGTCCGTGAACGGATGGCTTCGGCACGTTGGAGAAACGCCTGTAACACAACCGGTCCGCCTCAAAAGGATGAGCATGCAACCATTTCATGCGGAATCGACTGAATGGATTACGCTGCGGTATGCGTCACGAATGGCATCAATCAGGCGTATGAAATTGCCCAATAGTCATCGGTAAAAATTACGTTTAATACGTTTCAAATTGGAAATAAATCCCGCCGCGCCTTATCTGGCGGGCGTTACAACCTGAAACACTTTGTTACCGCGCTCGTAGGTTAATTCGCCCACAATGCCCTCAACGGTTTCAACACGGATGTGGCTGGGTGCGTGGTGTGAGCGGATACAATGCACTTGCCGGTCGGCGTATGCCGAAGCCCTGTGAAGGGGCATCCCTGCTGGGGCCGTAGTCGACGTAGGGTCGTCGTCTCAGTTGGTTCCAACTTTGGTCTCCTCGCGCTAACCCCGTAGCGTGTGGTTTTTAGCGGGCTCCAGGCCCGCTTTTTTTTCGTCCGGTCAAACGTTTGCGAGCTTCTTGGCGGGGCGATCTGGCGGCTTTCCAGCCGCGTGTTTCCCGCGCACTAGCCCCTTCCACAGCAAACGGTTTTCCCCAAAATGTCGGCCGGCGTCGCGCGAATCTTCGGGCGGCGCCGAACCAGCATGGCCGTCAGGCCGTCTTGTCTTCCTGTATCCTCAATTCGCTGATCATCTGTTCGCGCATCACGAATTTCTGCACTTTGCCGGTCACCGTCATGGGCAATTCGTCGACGAAGCGGATGTATTTCGGCACCTTGTAGTGCGCGATCTGGCCCTGGCAGAATTGCTGGATTTCCTCCGCTGTGGCCTGCTCCCCTGAGCGCAATACGATCCACGCACACACTTCCTCGCCGTACTTCGCGTCGGGTACGCCGAACACCTGCACGCTCTGGATTTTCGGATGGCGGAACAGAAATTCTTCGATCTCACGCGGGTAGATGTTTTCACCACCCCGAATCAGCATGTCCTTCAGGCGGCCGACGATGTTGCAGTAGCCTTCGGCATCGAGCGTCGCCAGATCGCCGGTATGCATCCAGCCGTCGACGATGCTTTCCCGCGTTTTCGCTTCGTCGCCCCAGTAGCCTTGCATCACCGAATAGCCCTTGGTGCACAATTCGCCCGTTTCCCCCACCGGCACGATATTGCCTAGCGGATCGACGATCTTCACCTCCAGATGCGGCTGGATACGGCCAACTGTCGTGGTGCGCTTGTCGAGCGGGTCGGCGGTCGAACTCTGGAAGGACACCGGGCTCGTTTCCGTCATGCCATAAGCAATGGTGATCTCGTTCAGATGCATTCTCGAGACGACCTTCTTCATCGTCTCGATCGGGCACGGCGAGCCAGCCATGATGCCCGTGCGTAAACGCGAAAGGTCGGAGCTGCCAAAGCTCGGATGATCGAGTTCGGCGATGAACATGGTCGGTACACCGTGCAGTGCGGTGCACTGCTCTTCGGCGACAGCCGCGAGCGTCGCAGCCGGGTCGAAGCCCTCGCCCGGGAACACCATATTCGCGCCGACCGACACGCACGCCAACACCGCCAGCACCATCCCGAAGCAGTGATAGAGCGGGACGGGAATGCACAAGCCGTCCTGTTCCGTTAGACGCATCGCCATCGCGATATAGCGCGCATTGTTGACGACATTGCTATGCGTCAGGGTCGCGCCCTTCGGATTGCCCGTCGTGCCGCTGGTGAACTGAATGTTGATCGGTTCATGGCAGGACAGCGTCGCGCCGATGGCATCGAGCTTCGCGACGTCGAGCGTTGCGCGGCCCTGCTCGATCACCTCGGAGAAGGTCAGCATGCCGGGCGTTTCGGTATCGCACATGCGAATCACGCAGCGTAGATCCGGCAAGCGAGCGGCGTGCAAGTCGCCCGGATTGTGCGTCGCGAGTTCCGGCGCGAGCTCCTGCAGCATCTCAAGGTACATCGACGATTTGAAACGCTCGGCCGCGACGATCGCCTTGCAGCTGACCTTATTCAACGCGTACTCGAGTTCCGCGAGCCGGTAAGCCGGATTGATGTTGACCAGCACTGCGCCGATGCGCGCGGTGGCGAACTGCGTGAGCAGCCACTCGACGCGATTCGGCGACCAGATGCCGACACGGTCGCCCTTCACGATGCCGAGCGCGAGAAGCCCGGACGCCAGCACGTCGATTTCTTCGGCGAACTCCTTCCACGTCCAGCGAATGCCCTGCTCGCGAAATACCACGGCCGGGCGGTCAGGGAAGCGCGCAGCGATGTCGCGCAGAAATTGGCCGACCGGCGCTTCGCTCAAGGGATTCTCTGTCGACCCGCGGACATACGACAGGTTGTCTTGGGGTTCGATGAGTGCTCCTACGCCTGACACGTGCGTTGCCATGGTGTTGTCTCCGAGAGCGGAAGCTCGCCCAGTCTATTGAAATGAATTTGAAATTGATTGTGCCACCGGCTTATGTCCGGACGGCATCAAGTGTTACCCGCAGCGCATTGATGGATCGCTGCAGCGGCATGCTATGAACGTGAATTGCGAGCGTGAACCGTTGGCCGCAAGCTGTCGATGGCCAGCCGTCCTGGCCGAAAAAAGAATTTGGCTTACCTTTCCGTAAACGTCAAGATCAGGTCAAAAAAAAGCAGCCACGAAGGCTGCTTTTTCTCTGATACGTGTTGATTACTTCTGACCGCGCAGTTTGCGCAGGCGCTGGATCGCAGCGAGTTGAGCCGTCGCGTACGCCAATTCCGCTTGCGCGGTGGCGTATTCGAGGTTCGAACCTGTGTTCTGCAGCGCCTCTTCCGCACGCTTGCGCGCGTCTTCGGCTTTAGCTTCGTCGAGATCCTTGCCGCGGATAGCGGTGTCGGCCAGGACCGTCACCGCGCCCGGCTGGACTTCGAGAATACCGCCGGCGACGAACACAAACTCTTCTTCGCCGTTTTCAACTTCGATGCGCACCGCACCCGGACGAATCCGCGTGATGAGCGGCGTGTGGCCCGGCAGAATGCCGAGTTCACCTGCTTCGCCCGGCAGCGCGACGAACTTCGCCTGGCCCGAGAAGATCTGCTCTTCCGCGCTGACGACGTCTACTTTAATGGTTGCCATATCGACTCCTGTGGCGACCAGAGTTGGCGCTTTAGCGCTTACTCGGGTCCCCTGCAAAGCTCGACCAGAGTTGGCGCTAGCGCTTACTCTGGTCCCATGCAAGGCTGTTGAGCGTAGTAAGAGGCGCCGGCTTTGCGTGCCGGTACGATTAAGTACCGATCCCGCGCGAGGCCGGCGCCCGCTTCGTTACACCCGACCTTTACTGGATCTTCTTGGCCTTTTCGAAGGCTTCGTCGATCGTGCCGACCATGTAGAACGCTTGTTCCGGCAGGTGGTCGCACTCGCCTTCAACGATCATCTTGAAGCCACGGATCGTTTCTTTCAGCGGCACGTACTTGCCCGGCGAGCCCGTGAACACTTCAGCGACGTGGAACGGCTGCGACAGGAAACGCTGGATCTTACGAGCGCGCGCAACGGCGAGCTTGTCTTCCGGCGCCAGTTCGTCCATACCCAGAATCGCGATAATGTCGCGCAGTTCCTTGTAGCGCTGCAGCGTTTGCTGCACACCGCGCGTGATCGAGTAGTGCTCTTCACCGATCACGTTCGGGTCGATCTGACGCGAGGTCGAATCGAGCGGGTCCACTGCCGGGTAGATACCCAGCGAAGCGATGTCACGCGACAACACGACGGTTGCGTCCAGGTGGCCGAAGGTCGTAGCCGGCGACGGATCGGTCAAGTCATCCGCAGGGACGTACACGGCCTGCACCGACGTGATCGAGCCAGTCTTGGTCGACGTAATACGCTCTTGCAGCTTACCCATTTCTTCAGCCAGCGTCGGCTGATAGCCCACTGCCGACGGCATACGGCCGAGCAGTGCCGACACTTCCGTGCCTGCCAGCGTGAAACGGTAGATGTTGTCGACGAAGAACAGCACGTCGAGACCTTCGTCACGGAAGTGCTCAGCCATCGTCAGACCGGTCAGCGCGACGCGCAGACGGTTGCCCGGCGGCTCGTTCATCTGGCCGTACACCAGCGCGACCTTGTCGAGAACGTTCGAGTCCTTCATTTCGTGATAGAAGTCGTTCCCTTCGCGGGTACGCTCGCCAACACCGGCGAACACGGAGTAACCACCGTGTTCCTTAGCGATGTTGTTGATCAGTTCCATCATGTTCACGGTCTTGCCCACGCCGGCGCCACCGAACAGGCCAACCTTACCGCCCTTCGCGAACGGGCAGATCAGGTCGATAACCTTGATGCCGGTTTCGAGCAGTTCCGTCGACGGCGACAGTTCGTCGAACGCCGGAGCCTTCTGGTGAATACCGCGAACCACGTCCGAGTTGATCGGGCCGGCTTCGTCGATCGGGCGACCCAGCACGTCCATGATCCGGCCGAGGGTCGGCTTGCCAACCGGCACGCTGATCGGCTTACCCGTGTTCTTAACAACCGTGCCACGGCGCAGGCCGTCCGATGCACCCAGACAGATGGTACGGACAACGCCGTCGCCCAGTTGTTGCTGGACTTCGAGGGTCAGTTCCGAACCTTCGAGAATGAGCGCGTCGTAAATCTTCGGCATGGATTCACGCGGAAATTCCACGTCGATCACCGCGCCGATGCACTGTACGATCTTGCCTTCTACCAAAGCAGTAGTACTCATCGCTTTTCCTTTAGATACTCAATTCTTCACTCGCGCAAAGGCGCAGTTTCGATGGGGCCGCCTAGGCGGGTGCGCCACTAAGACGCACACGTAACGACATGCCTGACCGTCATGGTCAGACCGCCGCTGCGCCACCGACGATTTCCGACAGTTCTTTCGTGATCGCGGCCTGACGGCTCTTGTTGTACACAAGCTGCAGTTCGTTGATGACCGTCTTCGCGTTGTCCGAAGCGGCCTTCATTGCGACCATTCGTGCCGACTGCTCCGATGCCATGTTTTCCGCGACGGCCTGATAGACCAGCGCTTCGACATAACGCACCAGCAGTTCGTCCACCACTGCCTGTGCATCCGGCTCGTAGATGTAGTCCCACTGCGTGCTCGGCGTCGTGCCGTCCGCATCCTTGCGCTCGAACTGGTCTGCCGACAGCGGCAGCAGTTGCTCGATCACCGGCTCCTGCTTCATCGTATTGACGAAGCGCGTGTACGCGAGGTACACCGCCGAAACCTTGCCTTCCGAGTACAGGTCGAGCTGCACCTTCACCGCGCCGATCAGCTTTTCCAGATGCGGCGTGTCGCCCAGATGCACGACATTCGACACCACCTTGGCGCGCAGACGGTTCAGGAAACCCAGACCCTTGGTGCCGATCGCAGTTGCTTCGATCGTCTTGCCCTGGCCTTCCAGTTCCTTGAACTTCTGCAGCGACGCGCGCAACACGTTGGTGTTCATACCACCGCACAAACCTTTATCGGTCGTGACGAGGATGATGCCGGCCGTTTTCGCACCTTCGTTCGACACCATGAACGGGTGACGATACTCCGGGTTCGCACGGCTCATGTGCGCAGCGATATCGCGGACCTTGTCGGCATACGGGCGAGCAGCGCGCATGCGCTCCTGAGCGCGGCGCATCTTCGATGCGGCCACCATCTCCATCGCTTTCGTGATCTTGCGCGTGTTTTGCACGCTCTTGATCTTGCCGCGAATTTCCTTCATTCCAGCCATTGCTTGCTCCTTGTCGGCCCGAGTTAGCGCATTAACGCTTACTCGGGTCCCATGCAAAGCGATCGAAGCAGCGCGGGTTCAGTTGCCTGCGGCCCGCGCCGCTTCAAGGTCCGTTTATGCCTTGCGGATCACTCGCAGATCAATAAGCGCCGGACTTCTTGAAGTCTTTGAGAGCCGTATGCAACACGGCTTCGTCGTCCTTCGAGAGTTCCTTGGTATCTTCGATGCGCTTGACCAGGTCAGCGTGGCTCGTCTTCAGATAGTCGCGCAGGCCCTTTTCGAACGGCAGCACTTGCGCAACTTCCAGATCGTCGAGGTAACCGTTGTTCGCGGCGAACAGCGCAACCGCCAGTTCCCACACTTGCAGCGGCTGATACTGCGGCTGCTTCAGCAGTTCCGTCACGCGGCGGCCGCGCTCCAGTTGCTTGCGGGTCGCTTCGTCGAGGTCCGATGCGAACTGCGCGAACGCAGCCAGCTCACGATACTGTGCGAGGTCGGTACGGATACCGCCCGACAGCTTCTTCACAACCTTGGTCTGAGCCGCACCACCCACGCGCGACACCGACACACCGGCGTTAATTGCCGGGCGGATACCTGCGTTGAAGAGGTCGGTTTCCAGGAAGATCTGGCCGTCGGTAATCGAGATCACGTTCGTCGGAACGAATGCGGTCACGTCGCCTGCTTGCGTTTCAATGACCGGCAGTGCCGTCAGCGAACCGCTCTTGCCCTTCACTTCGCCGTTCGTGAACTTCTCGACGTACTCTTCCGAGACGCGCGCAGCACGTTCCAGCAGACGCGAGTGCAGATAGAACACGTCACCCGGGTAAGCTTCGCGGCCCGGCGGGCGGCGCAGCAGCAGCGAGATCTGACGGTATGCCCAAGCTTGCTTGGTCAAATCGTCATACACGATCAGCGCGTCTTGACCGCGGTCGCGGAAGTATTCGCCCATCGTGCAACCGGCGTACGGTGCGAGGTATTGCATCGCAGCCGATTCCGAAGCCGAAGCGGCCACGACGATCGTGTATTCCAGCGCGCCGGTTTCTTCCAGCTTGCGCACCACGTTCATGATCGACGAAGCCTTCTGGCCGATCGCGACGTAGATACAGAAGAGGTTCTTGCCCTTCTGGTTGATGATCGCGTCGACTGCGACTGCGGTCTTGCCGCACTGGCGGTCGCCAATGATCAGCTCGCGCTGGCCACGGCCAACCGGCACCATTGCGTCGATCGACTTCAGACCGGTTTGGACCGGTTCCGAAACCGACTTACGCCAGATCACGCCCGGAGCAATCTTTTCGATTGCGTCGGTCTTCTTCGCGTTGATCGGGCCCTTGCCGTCGATCGGGTTGCCGAGTGCATCGACCACGCGGCCGAGCAGTTCCGGACCCACCGGCACTTCGAGAATGCGGCCCGTCGTCTTGACGATGTCGCCTTCCGAAATGTGTTCGTACTCACCCAGAATCACGGCGCCGACCGAGTCGCGCTCGAGGTTCAGTGCGAGACCGAAGGTGTTGCCCGGGAATTCGAGCATTTCGCCCTGCATCACTTCCGACAGGCCGTGGATACGCACGATACCGTCGGTCACGGAGATCACGGTGCCCTGGTTGCGAACGTCTGCGCTCGCTTCAAGGCCCTGGATCCTGCTCTTGATCAGCTCGCTGATCTCAGAGGGATTGAGTTGCATTATTCGCTCCTGATAGTCAATTCTGTTGCGTGCCAGCCGCTGAAGCGCCTCGGGCGCTTCAGGCCGTCAGAGCCGTCTGCATGCTGGCAAGCCGCGCGCGGACCGAGGTATCGAGCACTTCGTCGCCAACTGTCACGCGCACGCCGCCGATGAGCGACGAGTCGACTTCGACCGTCGGCTTCAGCTTGCGCTTGAATTTGCGTTCGAGATTTGCGACGAGTTCGTTCAACTGCGCGCCTTCGAGCGGGAATGCGCTGACGATCAGCACATCTGCCGCCCCTTCGCGGGCATTTTTCAACTCTTCGAACTGCACAGCGATTTCCGGCAGCAATTGCAGGCGATGGTTATCGACCAGCATTTGCACCAGATTCTTCGCTTGCGCGTTGTCCTTGAGCGGCGACTTGACCGCGGCCAGCAGCAGTTCGCTGACCTGGGCGCGGCTTACTTTCGGGCTCGTGGCGATCGACAGCACTTCGGGCAGACGCGCAACCTGTGCCAGCTCCTGCACGAGCGTGGACCAGGCGGCGATGTCACCAGCTTCGGCCACGCCAAACAGCGCTTCTGCGTACGGACGGGCGATGGTTGCAAGTTCGGCCATGATCAGAGCTCGGCTTTCAGTTGATTCAGCAGGTCAGCGTGAGCTGCCTGGTCGACTTCGCGCTTCAGGATCTGTTCTGCGCCCTTCACGGCGAGTGCAGCGACTTCGCCGCGCAGCGTTTCGCGCGCCTTCACGACTTGCTGGTCCGCGTCGGCCTTCGCTTGCGCGATGATGCGAGCGGCTTCAGCTTGTGCTTGAGCCTTGATTTCGTCAGCGACTGTCACAGCGCGCTTTTCTGCGTCAGCAATGCGTTGCTGACCGTCGTTGCGTGCCTGAGCGAGTTCCTGGTCGACGCGCTTGTGAGCGGCTTCGAGTTCAGCCTTGCCCTTTTCAGCGGCAGACAAACCGTCAGCAATCTTCTTCGAGCGCTCGTCGAGGGCGTTGATCAACGGCGGCCACACGAACTTCATCGTGAACCACGCGAGGATCAGGAACACGACCATTTGCGCAAACAGGGTTGCGTTGAGATTCACGGTGTTTCCTTAAACGTTGCTAGTTCGGAAAGTGAAACGGCAAGGCGCTCATCGATTCTGTATTCGATCAGCGCCTAAGTGCCCGTTCCGCCCTGCGCCTTAACTAGTTATAGCTCAGGCGCAAACTTCCGAGGAACCTCAGCCTGCCAGCTTCGACAGCAGCGGGTTCGCGAACGCGAACAGCATTGCCACACCAACGCCAATCAGGAACGCCGCATCGATCAGACCAGCCAGCAGGAACATCTTGGTTTGCAGCGGGTTCATCAGTTCCGGCTGGCGAGCACATGCTTCGATGTACTTGCCACCCATCAGGCCGATACCGATACAGGCGCCGATTGCACCCAGGCCGATGATGATGCCGATACCGATGGCGGTCAGACCCTGGATGTTGGCGATGAAAGCTTGCATGATCACTCCTTTGTGAAAAGTCTTTTAGAACTGGTTGGAACTGGGATTTAATAAAACAAAAACTAAAACAATTCGTCGTTCGACACGCCGTGATTAGTGGCTGTCGTGTGCCTGTCCGATGTACACCAGCGTCAGCATCATGAAAATGAACGCTTGCAGCAGAACGATCAGGATGTGGAAGATCGCCCAAACCGTACCTGCGATGACGTGGCCGATAAAGCCGAGCACTGACGCGTCCGCGCCGAAACCCCACATGCTGCCGAGCAGGGCAATCAGCAGGAACAACAGCTCGCCCGCGTACATGTTGCCGAACAGCCGCATGCCGAGCGAAACCGTCTTTGCGACGAACTCGATGATGTTCAATGCAAGGTTCGGGATCCACAGCAGCGGATGTGCGCCGAACGGAGCCGACAGCAGTTCATGCACGAAGCCGCCTGCGCCCTTGATCTTGAAGTTGTAGTAAATCATCAGCGCGAATACGCCGAGCGCGATGCCGAGCGTGCCGTTCAGGTCGGCGGTCGGCACGATGCGGTGATGGGGGATGGCTTCCGACAGGCCCAGCCAGCCGATCACGCGGCCCGGCAGGTCGACGGGGATGAAGTCGAGCGAGTTCATCAACGCAACCCAGACGAACACGGTCAGTGCCAACGGGGCGATGAAGGTGCGTGAGCCGTGGATCATCGACTTCGATTGATCTTCGACCATCTCGACCAGCATTTCGATCGCGCACTGGAAACGACCCGGCACGCCGGATGTCGCCTTGCGGGCTGCAAGATGCAGGATGGCGATCGTGGCCAGACCGCAAACGATCGACCAGAAAAGGGTGTCCAGATTCCACACATGAATGTCGAAAATCGACGTCTGGTGCGCGGTGGAAAAGTTCTGCAAGTGGTGCGCGATGTACTCGGACGGATCCAGAGCGCGCGTGCCTTCGCTAGCTGCCATATCGTTAATGCCACCCAAATTGTCGAAAATCGTCTCGGGCCGTTCCCGCCGCAATACTGTATTGCGGGAACACGCCGGGTGCGGATCGTGTCAGATCCGCACTCCTGATGCCGGCGCTGCGCGCCGGCCTGAATTTTGTGCTGCTACTCTTGTGCTACCACTTTTCGCTACAACCTTAGCGCCACGCCAAGGCAATCCAGTATGTCTTGAGCGCGATGAGGTAGGTCACGAGCAGCGGCACCCAGCGTACGTCGTGATACCAGAAAGCGATGGCTACAAACATCGCGATCGTTGTCCCCATCTTGAGCGCTTCGCCAATCATCCAGCTCATCGCTGTTTCGGCGCCGCTCAGCGTTCTAAGACGTGCCGCGAACAACGCGCTCGGCACCCAGCAGATCGCTCCCCCCAGGAACGCGGACAGCGCAGCATCGCCCGGCGGCTTGTAGAACAGCCACCACAGCAGCGTCGCACCCAGGGACAAAACCATTTGCGCCGCCACGACCTTGAAAGGCGTAACGCGCGATGGACGACTCACATTCGGGCCAAACAGCTTTTCAGCCTCGACCCGCGTGAGCGGAACGATATTGTTATCTTGTTGCTCGACATCCCACGCATCGTCAGTTGTAACGTGCTGACCGGTGGACGCAACGGAAACGGTGCGTTCAGCGCGGTGGTCGTCACGCCCATTCTTCGGCGCTTGATTCGACGTTTTAACCGCCATCGCAGTGTTCCGAAAGTCTTGTTCCAGCCCGCGAGCTTACGCTGCGCTTACGGGGTTGCCGTGCAATTAAATCCGGGCGATTGTAAGCGATAGTTGCAGGCAATTCAAGACTTTAGGCCGTTCAATAACCAGTGTGAAAACGGTCTCCACGATACGGGAACATGATGTCGGACAACGTATAAACGGCAAATGTAAGGCGGCCGGGGGGCGGCAAAACATGCGCAATGAATCGACGAGGCTGAAGTACGCGAATGCGTCATGTCGACGCTATTGCGGACGTCTCAAAAATGCAACAGACGACCATTTTTGCCAGCTTTGGTGGACATAAAGGGCCCCGCCGGGTAGAGGCAAGACAGCAGGCGCAGGCCGTGGCCCTTCCCAGTGCGACCAAACAGCGTCGGACACTGCTTGCGTACCGGGCGATCGATACCGCGAGCAGTCAGCGCCTGCCAGTTCATGTCGATGCCTGCCCTTCGCATCCGCCCTACCCGCTCGTCGGCACACAACGCCCGCCGCCGGATCCGAAGACGTGAAAGGACGAGGTATACGGAACCCGCCGCAACGATGCAGCGGTAAGCCCACCCCGCAAGCGGCCGCATCTGCACGGCCGATTCAGATCTCGATGCAACCCAATCATATCGACGTCACAGGGAAAACAGCCGCGCAAATCAATATGTCGGAATCCTTACCATCAAACGCGACGGATAATTAGGAATCCAACTTAAGCTCACCTGGGTTGTCGATCAAGGGAATAGTCAAGCGAACGATGCTCGCGGCGGATACGTCCGCCGCACCACCACTACCGCCGAACACACATGAAGGTTCGAGGAGGAACGGAACCCACCCATGTCCCAGCGGGTTCACATCCCTCACATTCAACCCACGATGATCACACAGTAGTAGCGTTACCACGCAGCCGGACAAGAATGCCTTCCAGTGCGTCCAGATCACCGAAATCCACCAGCACCTGCCCACGGCCGCGTCGGCCGAGCTTGATCTTTACCGTTGCGGCAAGCAGATCGGACAACTCCTCTTCGAGCCGTCGCGTGTCACGGCCGCCGTCCTGATTCGCACGTGCCTTCACAGTGGGTGCGGCCTTGGTGGTCGCCGTCACCAGTTTTTCGGTCTCGCGTACCGACATGCGCTTGTTGACGACCTGGTTGGCCAGCGTGATCTGCGTGGCGGCGTCGACGGCCAGTAGCGCGCGTGCATGCCCCATGTCGAGATCGCCGGCCAGCAACATCGTCTGCACCGGCGTCGCGAGATTAAGCAAGCGCAGCAGATTCGATACGGCACTGCGCGAGCGACCCACCGATTCAGCCGCCTGCTCGTGCGTGAAATTGAACTCGTCGAGCAAGCGCTGAATGCCCTGCGCTTCTTCCAGCGGATTCAGATCTTCGCGCTGGATATTCTCGATCAGCGCCATCGCCGCGGCGGCCTGGTCCGGCACGTCCTTCACCAGCACCGGCACCTCGTCGAGACCCGCAATGCGTGCGGCACGGAAACGCCGCTCGCCGGCAATGATCTCGTACTTATCCGCCGAAACCGGCCGCACGAGGATCGGCTGCATCAGCCCCTGGGCACGGATGCTGGCCGCCAACTCCTGTAACGCGCCTTCGTCCATGCGTGTGCGCGGCTGGTATTTACCGGCCTGCAGCTTACTGAGCGGCAGCACGTTCGGTGCACCCTCGATCGCCACGACCTCGGTAATATCCGCGCTGCCGCCAAGCAACGCTTCCAGACCGCGGCCCAATCCCTTCTTTCTTGCTACTGCGTTCATTGTGCTTCCTCGATCCTTAGGACGCCTGGGGCGCGTCATTCAACGTGCGCACCCGCTCAATCATCTCTGCACCGAACTGCACATACGCCTGCGCACCGCGCGACGCCTTATCGAACACGACACCCGGCAACCCATAGCTCGGCGCCTCGGCAAGACGCACGTTGCGTGGGATCACCACGTCGAACACCTTGTCGCCGAAGTGCTCTTTCAGCTGATCCGAGACTTGCTGTTGCAATGTGATGCGCGGATCGAACATGACGCGAAGCAGGCCGATCACCTTCAGGTCGCGGTTCAGGTTCGCGTGCACTTGCTTGATCGTGTTGACCAGGTCGGAAAGACCCTCGAGCGCGAAGTACTCGCACTGCATCGGAATCACCACGCCATGGGCGGCGCACAAGCCGTTGAGCGTGAGCAGCGACAAGGCAGGCGGGCAGTCGATCAGCACAAAGTCGTATTCACTTTCCACCGCCGCCAAGGCAACCTTCATCTGGCGCTCGCGGTTCTGTACGCTGACGAGTTCAACCTCGGCACCCGCCAGTTCACGGTTCGCGGGCAGAACGTCGTAGCCAACGGCCTCCGGGCGCACTCGCGCATCCGCCACCGACACCCCATCCACGAGTACTTCGTAGACGGTGTTCGCGCATGCAGCCTTGTCGATGCCACTGCCCATCGTGGCGTTGCCCTGCGGGTCCAGATCGATGAGAAGGACTCGCTGCCCCTGCGCTGCCAGGCTCGCGGCCAGATTGACTGCCGTCGTCGTCTTGCCGACTCCGCCTTTCTGGTTCGCAACGCAGAAGATTTTTGCCATCGTTGGTGTGTCCCTTTTGCTGCTTGAAGCTGCTTGAATAAAGTGAAAAGCGCTTTCTGCTACGCGGTGCGCGCCTCGAACCTGCCGGTGGCCGTCAGTTGCCCTCGTCCACCAAAACCTTGATCAAATGCCGCTCCGCATCGAGCGACGGCACATTCAGCCGAATGATCTGCTCCACGCGGGCACCCGCTGGCAGGCGCTCGATCTCGCCATCCGGGCGCACACCCTTCATCGCCCAGATCGCGCCCTGCTCCGCAACCAGATGACGGGCCAGTGTAACGAAATCCGAGAGCTCTGCGAATGCGCGCGACACGATTACGTCGAACTTTGCCGGTACTTCGGCGCCCGGCTGCAAAGTCTCGACGCGGCCCGTGACGACCGACAGATTCGCAAGGCCAAGCTCGGCTTTGGCCTGAGCCTGAAAAGCCGTCTTTTTATGAACAATGTCGTTCACGGTGACGGTCCAGTCGGGCAACACGATAGCCAGCACGATCCCGGGCAGACCACCACCGGAACCCACGTCCAGCACGGAGGAAACGCCGCGAGTAGCAAGATGCGGCACGATCGAAAGCGAATCCAGGATGTGCTGGATCAGCATTTGCCGCGGATCGCGAATCGCCGTCAGGTTGTAAACGGCGTTCCACTTGGACAACAGCGCAACATAATCGAGCAGCTTGCCGCGTTGCGCGTCGCTCAGATCGAGGCCGAGTTCGCGAACGCCGTTTGCTAACAGCGGCGCCAAGGCCTCGTTACCACTTCCCTTCTGACTCACCGTCATTGCGCCACCGGCGTGGTGTCGGTGCCGGGTTCGGCGGGTTTCGTCGAACGGCGCCCTAAGCCACGCTTCAGGTGGACCATCAGCAAGGAGATCGCCGCCGGCGTAATGCCGGAGATACGCGATGCCTGGCCGATGGTCTCAGGACGGAATTGCGTCAGCTTCTGACGCGCTTCAAACGACAGTCCTCGTACCTCGGCGTAGTCCAACCCCTCCGGCAAACGCGTACTTTCGTGCGATTCATTCCGCTCGATCTCATCGGCTTGGCGATCGATATAACCCTGATACTTGATGCCGATCTCGATCTGCTCCTTGATCTGGGCGAGCAAAACGCTGTCTTCGGCCAGGGCTTCAGGCGCAGCGCATGCGCCCGCGCGCAAACCGCAGACGCCGTCGTAAGTCACGCCCGGACGACGCAGCAGATCGGCCAAGCTGTATTCGTGGTCGATCGGCTTGCCGAGCAAGGCGGTCGCCTCTTCAGCCGGTAACGTCTTAGGATTGACCCACGTTGTACGGAGGCGCTCTGTTTCACGTGAAACAGCATCGCGCTTGCGGCTGAATACGTCCCAACGGACGTCATCAACCACACCGAGTTCACGGCCGATCTCCGTCAGACGCATATCGGCGTTATCTTCGCGCAGGCTCAAACGGTATTCGGCGCGGCTTGTGAACATGCGATACGGCTCGGACACCCCACGCGTCACCAGATCGTCGACCAGAACGCCCAAATAGGCTTGGTCGCGACGCGGGCACCATGCGTCCTTGCCCTGCACGTACAAGCCGGCGTTAATCCCCGCCAGCAAGCCTTGCGCAGCCGCTTCTTCATAGCCGGTCGTGCCATTGATCTGGCCCGCAAAGAACAGGCCGTTGATCACCTTGGTTTCCAGTGATGCCTTCAGTCCGCGTGGATCGAAGTAGTCATATTCGATCGCGTAGCCCGGCCGCAGGATATGTGCGTGCTCCAAACCGCGCATCGAACGCACAAGTTCCAGTTGCACATCGAACGGCAAGCTGGTGGAAATCCCGTTGGGATAGAACTCGTTCGTCGTCAGTCCTTCCGGTTCGAGGAAGATCTGATGCGACTCCTTCGACGCGAAGCGGTGAATCTTGTCTTCGATCGACGGGCAATACCGCGGCCCCACCCCTTCGATCACGCCTGTGTACATCGGCGAGCGGTCGAGCCCACCACGGATGATGTCGTGCGTACGCTCATTCGTATGCGTGACCCAGCACGGCACTTGGCGCGGATGCTGCTCGACGCGCCCCAGAAACGAGAAAACCGGCACCGGATCCAGATCGCCCGGTTGCTCTTCGAGCTTCGAAAAGTCGATCGTCCGACCGTCGATGCGCGGCGGCGTCCCGGTCTTGAGGCGGCCTTGCGGCAGCTTTAATTCCTTGAGGCGTGCGGACAACGAGACCGCGGCCGGATCGCCGGCACGGCCACCGGTGTAGTTATTCAACCCCACGTGAATCTTGCCGTCGAGGAACGTCCCGGCCGTCAGCACGACTGCTCGCGAGCGGAAACGAATCCCCACCTGTGTCACCGCGCCGACGACGCGATCCCCTTCCACCATCAGATCGTCGACCGCCTGCTGGAATAGCCACAGGTTCGGCTGATTCTCCAGCCGATGCCGGATCGCCTGCTTGTACAGCAAACGGTCCGCCTGCGCGCGCGTAGCGCGTACCGCAGGACCCTTCGACGAATTGAGGATACGGAACTGAATCCCGCCCTCGTCCGTCGCAGCCGCCATCGCACCGCCAAGCGCATCGACTTCCTTCACCAGATGGCCTTTGCCAATCCCGCCAATGGACGGATTGCAGCTCATCTGACCGAGGGTTTCGATGTTATGCGTCAGGAGGAGGGTCGTATTGCCCATGCGTGCCGAAGCCAATGCGGCTTCGGTGCCGGCATGACCGCCGCCAACGACGATTACGTCAAATTCTGTGGGAAAAAGCATCGCGGATCTCACGCCAGATCGTCGCGTGAGCCTTTCAAAGGAAAATGTATGGGCGAATTATAACGGGTTCGGTTTAGGCCCGAATTTCGGCCGAATGGCCAGACAAGAAAAAAGCGGTGTGTTTCACGTGAAACACACCGCTTCAGACGGCAGCAACCTGAACGAAATGGGAGCACTAAGCCACTTTCTTGGCCAATCCCAGATATGTTTCGATCACGCGCGGATTCTGCGCCAGATCAGCCGCGGGCCCTTCCAGCGCCAACTCACCCGTTTCAAGCACGTAGCCGTAGTCGGATATTTGCAGCGCAGCGCGTGCGTTCTGCTCGATCAACAGCGTCGCGACGCCCGTCTGCCGCAGCGCGCTAATGATGTGAAAAATTTCCTTCACGATCAGCGGCGCGAGACCCAGGCTCGGTTCGTCGAGCATCAGCAGATCCGGTTTGCCCATCAAGGCACGCCCCACTGCCAGCATCTGCCGTTCGCCACCGGATAGCGTTCCGGCTGCCTGCTTCCGGCGCTCTTTTAAGCGAGGAAAAAGCGTAAAGACCGGCTCGAGTTGATCGAGAAAGTTTCGATCCCCTGCCCGCTTGCGCCGATAGGCGCCGAGGACCAGATTGTCTTCAACGGTCATCGACGCGAACAGTTCGCGCTTCTCCGGTACCAGGCACATGCCGCGCGCGACCCGTTTCTCAACCGGTACCGCGCTGACGTCTTCACCTTGATAGAGAACCGCGCCCTTCGCATGGCCCGTAGTCGGCAATGCGCCCATGATCGCGTTCAGCAGCGTGGACTTGCCCGCGCCATTCGGACCAATCACCGAGACAATCTGCCCGGGCCGCACTTTAATTGCCGCGCCGTGCAGCGCTTCGACCTTGCCATAGCGGACCGACAAACCGTTCACGTCAAGAATTGGAGTTGCTGCATTCATCGTGTTCTCCATCACTCCACCCCGCCCAGATAAGCTTCAAGCACAGCCGGGTCTTGCTGGACATCCTGCGGCAAGCCCTCTGCGATCCGCGTGCCGAACTCCATTACCACCAACCGATCGGTGAGGTTCATCACGAAATCCATATCGTGCTCGACCAGCAACACGCTCATGCCTTCGGCCTTGAGGCGGCGCAGCAAGTCCGCCAATTGCAGCTTTTCTTGATACCGCAGACCCGCGGCAGGTTCGTCCAGCAGCAGCAAGGTCGGGTCACAGCACAGTGCGCGAGCAATTTCGAGAATCCGCTGCTGCCCCAACGCGAGGCTTCCCGCCTCGTCGTACATATGTTGCTCGAGTCCGACCCGGCGAATCTGCCGCGCCGCTTCGGCCATCAAGCGTGCTTCTTCAGCGCCGTTCAGCCGCGCAACACTGCGCCACACACCGGCATGGCCACGCAGATGTGCACCGATCGCCACGTTCTCCAACACCGTCATTCCGGGCAGCAGCTTGACGTGCTGGAAGGTGCGGCCAATGCCGCGCTTGACGATTTCGCGTGAACTCAACGAATCGATCCGCTCGCCGCGGAACGTTATTTCGCCACTCGTCGCTTGCAGCACGCCCGTGACCAGATTGAAGGTCGTCGATTTGCCGGCGCCATTCGGGCCGATCAAACCGATGATCTGCCCTGCTTTCACCTCGAAGCTGACATCGTTCACCGCGACCAGTCCGCCGAACTGTTTGCGCGCTTTATTCACCGTCAGCAGATCTTCACCGGCCGTCGGTTTGCTGCGTTGCGGCAACGGCTCCGCATGATCCGACAGATGCGCACGCGGCCCCTTCGGGAAAAACCGCGCGACGAACGGCCATACGCCCTGGCGAGCGTATTGCAGCAACAGCACCATCAGGATGCCGAAGACGATCACTTCGAAGTTGCCGTTCTCGCCAAGCAGCTTCGGCAGCAACGTTTGCAGATAGTCCTGCAACACCGTCAGAATCGCCGCACCGAGCACCGCGCCCCAGACATGCGACACGCCACCCACCACCGCCATGAATAGAAACTCGATACCGTGATTCAGACCGAACGGCGTCGGATTCACCGCACGCTGCAAATGTGCGTACAGGAAGCCTGAGATCGACGCCAACACCGCGGCATAGACGAAGATCACCACACGCATCCACGCCGTGTTGACGCCCATTGCCTCGGCCATCATGCCGCCACCGCGCAAGGCACGGATCGCCCGCCCCGGCCGGCTATTAAGCAGATTTTGAACAGAAATCACCGCGCCGAGCACCACGATCCAGATCAGGTAATAGATATGGCGGCCGGACTCCAGGTTGATGCCAAAGACATTCAGCACTGGAATTCCGTTGATGCCGTCGTACTTGCCGAGCATCTCCAGGTTGCCGAACAGATAGAACAGCGCGAGCCCCCACGCGATCGTGCCGAGCGGCAGAAAGTGACCCGACAGCCGCATCGTCACGAGTCCGAGCATCAGCGCAATCAACGCCGTCACCACCACGCCCGCGATCAGCGCGAGCCACGGCGACACGCCATACGCCGTCGTCAGATACGCGGTCGCATAGGCGCCGATGCCGACGAACGCCGCCTGCCCGAAGCTCGTCATCCCGCCGATACCCGTCAACAACACGAGACCGATCGCGACGATCGAATACAGGCCGATGTAGTTGAGCAGCGTCACCCAGTACTCGGGCACGTGAATCGGGTGCGGCAGCACCGGCAACGCGAACAGCACCACGAGGAACAACCAGAAGAACTTGTTTTGCATGATCCGTTTCATCGTGTCACTCCTCTTCTTCTTCCGAGTGCGGGCTGGCCAGACTCCGCCACAGCAGCACCGGGATGATCAGCGTGAACACGATCACTTCCTTATAGGCGCTCGCCCAGAACGACGAATACGACTCCAGCAGACCGACGAGGATCGAACCTGCGGCAGCCAGCGGATAGCTGACCAGACCGCCGATAATCGCCCCCACAAAACCCTTCAAACCGATCAGGAAGCCCGAGTCGTAGTAGATGGTGGTCAAGGGAGCGACAAGGATGCCGCACAGCGCACCGAGGCCCGCAGCAAGCGTGAACGCGAGGCGCCCTGCCTGCGTCGTGCCGATGCCGACGAGGCGTGCGCCGAGCCGGTTCACCGAGGTCGCGCGCAAAGCCTTGCCGGAGATCGCGCGATCGAAGTACAGATAGAGCGCGCCGATCAACACCGCCGCCGTGCCGACCACCCACAGGCTTTGCCCGGAGATCGACAACGTGCCGAGGTTGAAGGTCGCGTCGGAGAACGCCGTGGTCCGCGAGCCTTCCGCGCCGAACATCACGAGCCCGAGGCCGACCATCGCGAAGTGCACCGCCACTGCCACGATCAACAGCAGCAGCGTGGTCGCCTCCGCGATCGGCTCATACGCGAGCCGGTAGACGAACGGCCCCATCGGAATCACGATCAGCAGCGTCAACGCGATCTGCGCGATCATTGGCAGTGGGTGCAGGAAAACACTTTGCGTGAGCGCGTAAACCGCGATCGGAAACAGCAGGTATTTGCCGACCAGCATCACCAGCGTGCGAGCCGCATGCCCGCGTCTTTCGGGATGCCGCGCGAGCCCCGCTATCTCGACGACAAAACATGCCGCGCCCATTGCCATCAGCAACCAGCACGTCGCCGGAAATTTTTGCGTCTGCAGTGCGGCGAGCGTCAGCGCACCGTACGAAACAAACTCACCCTGGGGGATAAAGATCACCCGCGTGACGGAGAACACCAGCACCAGCGCGAGCGCGAGCAGCGCGTAAATTGCGCCGGTGGTGACGCCGTCCTGCGCGAGGATCGCCGCAATTGATAGATCCATACTTCCTCGTCCTGAAGCGTCGAAATCGAAACCGGGAAACAGTCATGGCAGCAAAACCCGCAGCCGGCCACCAACCTGCAATGCCTGAAAAGGCGACCGCCGCGCCGGAATGCGGCGCGGCGGTCGTCGCCATTGTCATCGAACAGAATGGCAATGCGGCGTCATGCGCCGCACGTTGCGCGAGAGGCGCGTACCGCTTTTGGTGTTAGTCGTTCTGCAGCTTCCACTTGCCGTCGACGATCTGCACGATCACGCGTGCGCGCTTGTCGAGGCCGTTGTGGTCGGTCGTGGTGGTGTTCATGATGCCGTGCGAGACCGGGAGCTCCTTGATGTTTTCCAGTGCGCCACGCAGTGCCACACGGAACGCCTCAGTGCCCGGCTGAGCGGTCTTCAGTGCGACCGGAATCGCCGCTTGCAGCATCTGGCCGGCGTCCCATGCGTGGCCGCCAAAGGTCGCCACCGAGCCCACGCCATATGCCTTCTCATACGCGGCCTTGTAGGCTTCTGACGACTTTTTCACCGGATTCGAGTCCGGCAGCTGGTCGGCCACCAGGATCGGGCCGGCCGGCAGCAATTCGCCTTCGCAATCCTTGCCGCACACGCGCAGGAAGTCGTTGTTGGCGACGCCGTGCGTCTGATAAACCTTGCCCTTGTAGCCACGCTCCTTGAGCGTCTTGGCCGGCAGCGCCGACGGCGTACCCGCGCCCGCGATCAGCACCGCATCCGGGTTCGCGCCCATCGTCTTCAGCACCTGGCCGGTCACCGATGCGTCGGTGCGGTTAAAGCGTTCGTTGGAGACGATCTTCAGATGATGTGCCGCGGCCGCAGCGGTGAAGACGTTGTTCCAGCCGTCGCCGTACGCATCCGCAAAGCCGATAAAGCCAACCGTCTTCACGCCGTGACGTTCCATGTAGTCGGCGATTGCGTCAGCCATCAGGCTGTCGTTTTGCGGCGGTTTGAAGGCCCACGCGCGCTTCGCGTCCATCGGCGAGATGATTGCCGCCGATGCCGCCAGCGAGATCATCGGTGTCTTGCCTTCCGCTGCGGCATCGAGCATCGCCAGCGAATTCGGCGTGACGGTCGAACCGACGATGGCGTCGACGTGGTCTTCGTCGATCAGCTTGCGCGTGTTCTGCACGGCCTTGCCGGTGTCCGACGCATCGTCGAGGATGATGTATTGCACCGTCTTGCCGCCGATCTCTTTCGGCAGCAGCGCGATCGTGTTCTTTTCAGGAATCCCGAGCGAAGCGGCCGGCCCCGTGGTGGACAGCGTGACGCCGATTTTCACCTGCGCGAAGGCAGCGCCCGCGCCGCACAACAACGCCATCGCGATACCGGTGCGTACCCATTGCTTTGTCTTTTTCATGCAAGTCTCCAAACGCTTTGAAGCGCGTATCTGTGATCCGGCTCAAGAGCCGGGTGTCTGAATCTAGTTATAGGGTCCGGGCGTGCCAAGCATGGTTTTCCCTGCTCGGCGTCAGTGCCTTCGCCGTTCTGGTACCACTCCCCTGCTGCGAACCATGACTGCGATTTCTTATGCGCGAAACACTAACATGTTAGTAGTATTGCGTTCTGCATCATCCACGGTCAATAGACTGTCGCCCGAATGCGGGTTTGTCCTGAAACCGTCGGCTTGAGCTGCCTTTTGAGCGCTCATCCTTCACTTGACCTTCACTTGACCAACGTCCAACGCACTTCATGCATCGCCATTCATCAAATGCGGGCAATAAAAAAGACGCGTCAACTGCACGCGTCTTTTTGATGGGATTCCCTATTGCTTCGCCTTCGCTCAGTCGCCGGACAGCTTCCACTTGCCGCCGACAATCTCCACCATCACACGCGCCCGCTGGTCGAGGCCAGCATGGTCGTTCGCGCTCATGTTGAAGATGCCGTGGGAAGCAGGCATGTCTTTTGTGTTTTCGAGTGCCGCACGCAGCGCTTCACGGAACGCGGGCGTGCCCGGCTGACCTTTCTTCAGCGCAAGCGGAATCGCGCGTTGCAGCAGCAAGCCTGCATCCCATGCGTGACCGCCAAATGTCGACACCGAGCCGGCACCATACGCGGCTTCATACGCGGCTTCATACGCGTGCTTGTACGCAAGCGAAGTCTTCTTGACCGGGTTCGAATCGGGTAGCTGGTCAGCAACCAGCAGCGGGCCGGCCGGCAGATAGGTGCCCTCGCAGTCCTTGCCGCATACGCGCAGGAAGTCGTTATTGGCGACGCCGTGTGTCTGATAGTACTTGCCCTTGTAACCGCGTTCCCTGAGGGTTTTTTGCGGCAACGCGGCCGGTGTGCCCGCGCCGGCGATAAGTACCGCATCAGGATTCTGCGACATGATCTTCAGCACCTGGCCGGTCACCGAGGCGTCATTGCGCGCGAAACGTTCGTTCGCAACGACCTTGATTTTCGCCAGATCGGCCGCCTTGCCGAATTCCTTGAACCAGCTCTCGCCGTATGCATCTGCGAAGCCGATGAACCCGACCGTTTTCACACCGTGATTCGCCATGTGCTGCGCGATCGCGGTGGCCATCAGAATGTCGTTTTGCGGCGTCTTGAAGACCCACGCGCGCTTCGCATCCATCGGTTCGACGATGCTCGCCGCCGCGGCCATGGAGATCATCGGCGTGGTGCTTTCGGCGGCGACGTCGATCATGGCCAGCGAGTTTGGCACGACGGTCGAGCCGATCAACGCATCCACGTGATCTTCGCTGGTGAGCTTGCGCGCGTTCTTGACGGCCTGGGTCGAATCGGTCGCGTCGTCAAGCACGATGTAGTCGATTTTCTGCCCCGCCACTTCTTTAGGCAGCAGCGCGATCGTGTTCTTTTCCGGAATACCGAGCGATGCAGCCGGCCCCGTTGCCGACACCGTCACGCCGATTTTCACGTCCGCGAATGCATGGCCGCTCCATGCTGCGGATACTCCGGTGGCGACCAATGCCGCGCTCATCCAACGCAATGCCGACTTCATCCCGCTCCTCTATCTGCCCCGTTATTCATTTGAATTTAAATCCGCAGATTTAAATCACCGACCCAGCGGTCGGTGAATAGCGAGTTTAGCGGACGAAAGTGCCGCGCTGCAAGCTTTTTGCAGGGTAGCGGCAGGCGAAATTGGACGTGATTCGGCGAATAAAAAAAGGCACCGAATTAGCAGAAGATTTGAATGGCGCTTTATGAAAAGCACAAATAAAAAGCGCTGTTGGATATCAATCCAACAGCGCTTTCGTCTGGGCACTGAGTGCCTCATTGTCTCCTCGTTCTCCACCTGCAAAATTCGTGGTGCATCAGAACTGCATGAAGATTAAACGAGCACTTAGCCGACTACAACTAGCAATTACCCTAGTGGTGCACTGCGGCACAAATTTGGGGCACGTTCTGTGCCGTTTTGGCCGTGGGACCACACCGCCGCGCAATGCAAGAACCAGCTTGGTCTTAAAGCGCACCAAATTATATCGGATGCCGAATCAATTTAGAATTCTGCACCACTTCAGGCGCGCAACGGCCGCACTCGCGCGATGATCTCACCGACAATGCCGCGCCGGAATGCCAGCACGCAGGCAATGAAAATCACGCCCGTCACGATGGTCACAGATTCGCCCAGCGACCGGAACCACTCAACGCCTGTCGTCGACGCCAGCGCCGTGCCGATATCGCCGAGCCGGTCTTCTAGCGCTACGATCAGCGCCGCGCCGAGCAGCGGCCCGAACAGCGTGCCCATGCCGCCGACGAGCGTCATTAGAATCACCAGCCCCGACATGGTCCAGTACGCGTCGCTCAACGTCTCGAAACCCTGCACCAGTACCTTGAGCGAACCCGCCAAACCGGCGAGCCCTGCGGACAGAATGAAGGCCAGCAGCTTGAAGCGATCGGTGTCATAACCGAGCGACACGGCGCGCGGCTCGTTCTCCTTGATCGCTATCAGCACCTGCCCGAACGGCGAATGCACGATCCGCACGATCAGCAGGAACGCAAGCACCATCACGGCCAGCACAACAAAGTACAGCGCCACATCCGACGACAGATCCAGCAGACCGAACAGCTTGCCGCGCGGCACGCCTTGCAGGCCATCCTCGCCGTGCGTGAACGGCGCTTGCAGGAACACGAAGTAGACCATCTGCGCGAGCGCCAGCGTCACCATCGCAAAGTAGATGCCCTGCCGACGGATCGCGAACATGCCGACCACCACCCCGAGCAGTGTCGCCGCCGCGGTACCGGCCAGCACGCCCAGTTCCGGAGAGAAGCCGAGCGTCTGCATTGCATAGCCGGTAACGTAACCGGCCGAGGCGAGAAACATCGCATGACCGAACGAGAGCAAGCCCGTGTAGCCGATCAGCAGATTGAAGGCTGCCGCGAACAACGCGAAGCACAGTACCTTCATGACGAATAGCGGATAGATGCCGAGCACGGGCACCGCGAGAAGCGCGATCAGCAGCAGACCGTAGAGCACTTTTCTCTGCATCATTTTTCCTTGCCGAAGAGACCCGCCGGGCGCACCAGCAATACCAGCGCCATGATCACGAAGACGACGGTCGCCGACGCTTCCGGGTAAAACACACGCGTCAGCCCTTCGACCACGCCAAGCATCAGCCCGGTCAGAATCGAGCCCATGATCGAACCCATGCCGCCGATCACGACCACCGCGAACACGGTGATGATCATGGGCTGGCCCATCAACGGCGAGACCTGAATCACCGGCGCGGCAAGCACGCCGGCGAACGCCGCCAACGCGACGCCGAAGCCATACGTGAGCGTGATCATCAAGGGCACGTTGACGCCGAACGCCTCGACCAGCTTGGGGTTTTCGGTGCCTGCGCGCAGATAGGCGCCTAGGCGCGTTTTCTCGATCACGAACCACGTCGCGAAGCAGACCACGAGCGATGCCACCACCACCCACGCGCGATAGTTCGGCAGGAACATGAAGCCGAGGTCGGTCGCGCCGGAGAGCGCGGACGGCACGTCGTACGGCTGACCGGACGAACCGTAGATCGAGCGGAACACGCCTTCGACAACCAGCGTGAGTCCAAAGGTAAGCAACAGCCCATACAGGTGATCGAGCCTGTAGAGCCAGCGCAGCATCGAGCGCTCGATCACCATGCCGAACACGCCGACAATCAACGGTGCGAGCACCAGCATCGCCCAATACGGCAGGCCGAAATACGACAGGCCCATCCACGCGAGCATCGCGCCGAGCATGAACAATGCGCCGTGCGCAAAATTGATCACGTTGAGCAAGCCGAAGATCACGGCAAGGCCCAAGCTCAGAATCGCGTAGAACGAGCCGTTCACGAGCCCCAGCAACAGCTGGCTCAGCATCGCCGGTAGCGGAACGCCAAAGATTTCCATTGAAGCCTTAATTCCTTAAGCCAGCGCCAAGGTGAGATCGGTTACGCACGATCAGGCCGGCGTGCGATCGAGCCATTCGCCCGACCGCGCGCGGCATATGAAGCGGTGGCCGTCCGCCTGTGTACCAAAACAGCGTTACGTATCGCCCGACAGGCAAGGCAGACAGACGGTCATCAGGTTATCAGCCAGCGTTTATTTCCACAGCGCACAGCGCGTTTCGGCCTTGGTCGTGAACGCCTGCTCGCCGGGAATCGTCGCAGTGATCTTGTAGTAGTCCCACGGCTCTTTGGATTCGGCCGGCGTCTTCACCTGCATCAGGTACATGTCGTGGATCATGCTGCCGTCCTGACGGATGTAACCCTTCGCGTAGAAGTCGTCGATCTTCGCCTTCTTCAGTTGCGCCATCACCTTGTCGGAGTCGGTCGAACCGACTGCCTGCACGGCCTTCAGGTAGGTCATGGTCGCCGAGTAGTCGGCGGCCTGCAGGCTCGACGGCATCTTCTTCATCTTGTCGAAGTAGCGCCGCGCCCAGGCGCGCGTGGTGGCGTCCTTGTTCCAGTACCAGCTATCGGTCAGCACCAGACCTTGCGTGGTTTCCAGACCCAGGCTGTGGACGTCGTCGATAAACATCAGCAGCGCGGCCAGCTTCATCGTCTTCGTGACGCCGAATTCCTTGGCGGCCTTGATCGCGTTGATCGTGTCACCGCCCGCGTTGGCGAGGCCCAGGATCTGCGCCTTCGACGCTTGCGCTTGCAAGAGGAACGACGAGAAATCCGATGCCGACAGCGGATGACGCACCGTGCCCAGCACCTGGCCGCCATTGGCCTTCACCACATCGGACGTGTTCTTTTCGAGCGCCTTGCCGAACGCATAATCCGCGGTCAGGAAGTACCACGTCTTGCCGCCCTGCTTCGTCACCGCCGAACCGGTGCCCTTGGCGAGCGCTGTCGTGTCGTACGCGTAGTGGATCGTGTACGGCGTGCACTGCTCGTTGGTCAGGGTGTCGGCGCCCGCGCCGATGCTGATGTAGACCTTGTGCTTTTCACCGGCTACGGTGTTCATCGAGAGGCCGGTTGCCGAGTTCGTGCCGCCGATCAGCAGATCGACGCCATCGCGGTCGAACCACTCGCGCGCACGCGATGCCGCAATGTCCGCCTTGTTCTGGTGATCCGCGTAGACCACCGTGACCGGCTTGCCGTTGACCTTGCCGCCGAAGTCCGCCACCGCCATCCGGATCGCCTCGAGGCCGCCCTGGCCGTCGATATCCGCGTACAGACCTGACATATCGGTGATGAAGCCGATCTTCACCGCATCGTCAGCCGCTTGCGCGCTGCTCATCGTCAACGCGGCGCTTGCGGCAACCGCGAAACACAGAGTGGCAAGCCGCGCGAGTGGGTTCTTTTTCATTCCTGTCTCCTGGTTTCTTCACTTGTGGTTATCAGAGGCATTTGGACGCCTGTTATACGCCCAGTAAGTCGTGCAGCACCGGCATCTTGCTTTCGAGCTCACTGGCCCCGAAGTGCTCGACGATCGCACCGTGTTCCATCACGTAGAAGCGATCGGCAAGTGGCGCGGCAAAGCGGAAATTCTGTTCGACCATCACGACCGTGTAGCCGCGCTCCTTGAGCGTCATAATCATACGGGCGAGCGCTTGCACGATGACGGGTGCAAGGCCTTCCGAGATCTCGTCGAGCAGAAGCAGGCTCGCGCCGGTACGCAAAATGCGCGCAACGGCCAGCATCTGCTGTTCGCCACCCGAGAGCCGTGTGCCCTGGCTCATGCGGCGCTCCTGCAGATTCGGAAACATCGAATAGATTTCTTCGAGCGACATCATGTGCGCCTTGTCGCCGACCGGCGGCGGCAACAGCAGGTTTTCCTCGCACGAGAGGCTCGAAAAAATCCCGCGCTCTTCCGGGCAATAACCGATGCCGCAATGGGCGATCCGGTGCGTGGGCAGGTTGACGGTTTCGCGTCCGCCGATGCGGATCGAACCGGTGCGCTTGCCGGTCAGCCCCATGATCGCGCGCAAGGTGGTGGTGCGCCCCGCGCCGTTACGGCCCAGCAGCGTGACGACTTCGCCGCGGTTCACCGTCAAATCGACGCCATGCAGGATATGGGACTCCCCGTACCATGCCTGCAAACCCGCGATCTCCAGCGCGGGGGCACTGCCAACCGTGCCGCTTACCTCGAGGTTTTCGCGCTCGGCAATCGTGTTCATGCGTGGGCTCCGGCAAGCGCCGCATCTGCGCTGCCCATGTAGGCTTGCATCACGAGCGGATTCTTCGACACTTCGGCATAGCTGCCTTCGGCGAGCACTTCGCCTCGTTGCAGCACGGTGATGGTGTCGGAAATGCCGGCAATCACGTTCATGTTGTGTTCGACCATCAGGATCGTACGGCCGCTCGACACCTTCTTGATCAAGGCGGTGACGCGATCGACGTCTTCATGGCCCATGCCTTGCGTCGGTTCGTCGAGCAGCATCAACTCGGGCTCCATGGCGAGTGTGGTGGCGATTTCCAGCGCGCGCTTGCGGCCGTATGAAAGCTCGACCGTCAAAACATCGGCGAAATCGGTCAAGCCTACCTGCGTGAGCAGGTCCATCGCCCGATCGTCGAGTTGGCGCAGCGTGCGCTCGCTCTTCCAGAAATGAAATGCCGTGCCGAGCACGCGCTGCAAACCGATGCGCACATTCTGCAATGCTGTCAGATGCGGAAATACAGCAGAGATCTGAAACGAGCGGATGATGCCGCGCCGCGCGATTTGAGCCGGGCGTTCATTGGTGATGTCGATCCCATTGAAGACGATCTGGCCTGCCGTCGGTTCGAGGAATTTGGTGAGCAGGTTGAAGCAGGTGGTCTTGCCTGCCCCATTAGGGCCGATCAGCGCATGGATCGAGCCACGGCACACGCGCAGGTTCACCCCGTTCACGGCGATGAAGCCTTTGAACTCGCGGGTGAGGCCGCGCGTTTCGAGAATCGTATCGCCGAGAATCATGTTCCCTTCCATACGGAGTAAGGCGAAGCATTACGATCTTCCGCGCGAACGGCTGCGCGACTTTTTTATGACGGCGGCACCCCGTGCGCGCTCGTTGGCGTGCTGCACCAATCCGGATGGTAGTCCATGGGGCGGCACGCAGCATGGCTGCCATTGTCGCGCCAATGATGCAGCGCATTCATTGGGATTTGCACTTAGTGGATGATGACGGCCTGAGGCAAGCCTAAGGCGGGTTCACGGCGTGCTTGTGCGGTACTTGAACTATGCCCGGGGCGTGCCTAGAGGGTGTTTGAACGTTGCTTGAACCTTGCCGGGGGGCGTGCTTGGGGGATGCTCGAGCGGTGCTTCAATCTTGCACGAGGCATGCCAAGGGAAGGCCGAGGCACGCGTCGCGGCCTCGCCTCCCTCCCACTGTCACACGGCGGACATGGTCGACGCTGCACTCGTCTGAACCAGCACGCTGCCGGCCACGCGTGCGCGACGGTCTTCACGGATCATGTCGCTCGCGCGTTCGGCGATCATCAGCGTCGGCGAGTTGGTGTTGCCCGATGTGATGGACGGCATGATTGATGCATCGACCACGCGCAATCCGTCAACACCGATAACTCGTAGTCGGTTGTCGACTACGGCGCCCGGATCGTCGGTGGTGCCCATACGGCAGGTGCCGACCGGATGAAAGATGGTGGTACCGACCGCGCCGGCGGCCTGCTGAAGTTCTTCTTCGGTCTGGTACTGGATACCTGGCAGAATCTCCTGCGGCCGATAGGGCGCGAGCGCGGGCGCCGCGGCGATGCGGCGCGTGAGACGCAACGCGTTGGCCGCAACGTGCCGGTCGTAATCCGTGGACAGGTAGTTGGGCGCGATCAACGGCGGCGCCGAAGCATCGGTTGATCCGATGTGGATACTGCCGCGCGAGGTCGGCCGTAAGTGGCACACCGACGCGGTGAATGCATTGAAGCGATGCAGCGGTTCCCCGAAGCGATCGAGCGAGAGCGGCTGTACGTGATACTCGACGTCGGGGCGCGTGAGCGCCGGATCGTCCGGATCGGATTTGGCGAATGCGCCGAGTTGCGATGGCGACATCGACATGGGGCCGCTTTGAAAGAGCGCGTACTGCATGCCGATCATCAGCTTGCCCCACCAATGGGCGGAGGCGGTATTGAGCGTGCGCACGCCGTCGACTTTATAGGCCATTCGCAATTGCAGATGGTCCTGCAGATTTTCGCCGACGCCGCGCAGATCCCTTACGACCTCGATGCCGAGACTCTGCAGACGCGCGCCCTGACCGATACCGGACAGTTCGAGCAATTGCGGCGAGTTGACCGCGCCGGAACTGAGGATCACTTCGCAACGGGCTTTGGCGAGATAGTCGGTGTTGTCGCCACGATATTCGACGCCGGTGCAGCGGCGTCCTTCGAACACGACGCGCTGTGTGTGCGCTCCGGTGATGACGGTGAGATTCGGGCGCTTGAGCGCTGGACGCAGGAATGCTTTCGACGCATTCCAACGGATACCGCGTTTCTGATTGACGTCGAAGTAGCCGACGCCGGTATTGTCACCGCGATTGAAGTCGTCGGTGGCGGGTATGCCGGTTTCTTGCGCGGCTTTTGAAAACTCTTCGAGTATTTTCCATTTCAGGCGTTGCTTTTCGACGCGCCATGGGCCGCCCGCGCCATGCGATTCCGATGCGCCGGTGTGGTGGTCTTCGCTGCGTTTGAAGATGGGGAGGACTGAGTTCCAGGACCAGGAGGTGTCGTTAGTGACGCGGGCCCATTCGTCGTAGTCCTCGCGTTGGCCGCGCATGTAGATCATGCCGTTGATCGATGAGCTGCCGCCTAATACTCTGCCTCGTGGGTATGAAAGGGAGCGGCCGTTCAGGCCGGGTTCTGATTGGGTCTTGTAGAGCCAGTCCGTGCGGGGATTGCCAATGCAGTAGAGATAGCCTACCGGTATGTGGATCCAGTGGTAGTCGTCTTTGCCGCCGGCTTCTAGCAGTAGGACTTGTATTTCTGGGTCTTCTGATAGGCGGTTGGCCAGTACGCATCCTGCCGTGCCGGCGCCGACTATGATGTAGTCGAATTCGCCTTCTATACGCCTCGTGGCGTGGGGTTGGTTTTTTGTGGTGCTCATTGTTTCGTCTCCTAAGCTTTTTTGCCTGCGCGGCGCTTTGGGGGTCTTTGTGCCTGCGGTTTTGGGCTTTTCTTGGGTTGTTTGCCTGCTCGCGCGTTTTTGTCTGTTTGCCTGTGGTGTTGGCCTTTCCTTGTTTTCTTATTGGTCTATTAGCGTCGCCCCTGTGCGGGGCAGGCACCTACTTTTCTTTGCCTGCCGCAAAGAAAAGTAGGCAAAAGAAAGCGGCTCAAACCGCTAACTATTAAGCGGGTCCCCTGGCTTGGAGGAGGTAGTGGTGCATCTGGAATCCGTGCCCTCGCACATTCAGCCTTGGTGACAAGGCCGTCATACTTCCGGCGGCGCTGCGCGCGCCGACGCGTACTTCATAGAACCATGGATTCACTTACGGCCACTCCATTTACATACGCTGGCTGTCGGACGCTTCGCTCGGCATCCTCTCGTTCACATTTCCCGCTGCCGATCGCTTCATTCCTCGCCCCCACCTACTTACTTTTGCCATCAGCCACCCGCTTAACTCGGCACCCTCTCCTACTCACATTTTCTGGCTGCTGATCACTGCATCCGGCAGCCGGTGCCACACTTGCTCACTCTCGGCCACCTCAGTCAGCACAACTTGCCACCAAGCGATCGGTCACCTCGCCGAGGCAAAGCCGATGGCTCCCACCGCGCCCAACCAAAGCCCCTGGTTTCCCAGGTAGACCCATCCGCGACGCACGCAGTGCGGAGTGGGAGCCGATGAGCCCTTAGTCACTCACGCTTAGTGCGCGAGGGCACAGATTCCAGATGCACCACTACCCCCTCCAAGCCAGGGGACCCGCTTAAGAGTTAGCGGTTTGAGCCGCTTTCTTTTGCCTACTTGTATATTCCCTCCTGTGGCGTCGACCCGATCAGTTGTCGCCACATGGACAGTCAGCTCGTCTGCCTAGAGTGCCTCGAGCCCGCAGAAA
>NZ_CAJNBK010000011.1 GCF_905220975.1 Paraburkholderia haematera
TCCCATCCCGAACAGGACCGTGAAACGACTCCACGCCGATGATAGTGCGGATTCCCGTGTGAAAGTAGGTAATCGTCAGGCTCCCTAGCAGCAGACAGAAACCCCACCCCGAAAAGGTGGGGTTTCTGCGTTTACGGCCGTAAAACAGCGGCAAAAAACAGGCACGTCACTCCTTCCCAAGCCGCAGCGCCTTCGCACAATCCGTCAGTTCCCGATAGGTGCGTCCGCTGTGAGTAGCGCGCCGCGCTTTGACATGCGCGGAAATGCAGTGACGCCGACGCGTAAGCCGTCGACCAGACACACTCAACCGCCTTATTTTTCCTGTGCCAGGAATTGTTGTGCCAGCCGAACCCAGTACGTCGAGCCGATCGGCAATAGCTCGTCGTTGAAGTCATAGCTTGCGTTATGCAGCATGCAAGGCCCGGCACCATGCCCTGAGTCCCGGTGACCACCGTCGCCATTGCCCAGAAACGCGTAACAGCCTGGCTTCGCCAGCAGCATGAACGAAAAGTCCTCGGCGCCCATTGTCGGCTCAACTGCGTCATTGACATTTTCCGTGCCGACAATTTCCCGCATGACTGCCGCAGCGAATCGGGTCTCTTCGCGACTGTTGATGGTCGGCGGATAGTTGCGGTGGAAGTGGATTTCGACCGAACAATCGTAAGCCTCGGCCGTGCTCTCGGCGATCTTGCGCATGCGTGCTTCGATTAGATCGAGCGTTTCGGTGGTAAAAGTCCGTACGGTGCCCGCGATCCAAGCATCGTCCGGAACGACATTGACTGCGTCGCCGGCGTGGATCTGAGTGATTGACAGTACCGCGGTATCGAGCGGCTTCTTGTTTCGCGTGATGATGCTCTGCAGCCCATTCGCGATCTGCACCGCCGTGAACACGGGGTCACGGCCATTGTGCGGCATGGCAGCATGCGCGCCTACGCCTTTGATTTCAATGCGAAATTCATTGCTGGACGCCATGATCGGGCCTTCGGTGACGCCGAATTGGCCAGCCGGCATGCCCGGCCAATTGTGGACTCCGAAAACCGCATCGACGGGGAATTGGGTGAACAGGCCGTCGTCGATCATTGCCTGTGCACCGGCTCCTCCTTCTTCCGCCGGTTGAAAGATGAATACAATCGTTCCGTCGAATTCGCCATCCTTAACCAGATGTCGTGCCGCGCCAAGCAGCATCGCGGTATGTCCGTCATGTCCACACGCGTGCATTTTGCCGTCGTTCTGTGAGCGATGGTCGAAGCTGTTGAGCTCCTGAATCGGTAGCGCATCCATGTCGGCGCGCAGTCCGATCGAGCGCGAACCGTTGCCGCGCTTCAGTACGCCGACTACGCCTGTTTTGCCCAATCCGCGATGAGTCTCGATGCCCCAGGACTCAAGGGTCCTGGCAACCAGATCCGCAGTTGCCGTTTCTTCATAACGCAACTCGGGGTGAGCATGAATCGTTCGTCGGAGGGTTTGAATTTCGCCGTGGGCGGCCTGAATTTCCGGGATCAGTTTCATGATGGTGCGCTTGTGCTTTGCTCTGCGTGGAATCGCTCGGGGCTATATTGCCCGGGCACGTTGATAATCAATTCTACGCCGAAGCCATTTTTGGCGGGGCCATACGGGTCAACGGGCAATGGACGTAATAAGATTCGGGGTCGCCCCGCCGCTTATCGCTCTCCTGGACGGATTTCCGATGAATGCTCCAACTGAATTCGCCCGCGCGGTGTGCCCGCACGATTGCCCTGATACTTGTGCGATGCGCGTAACCATCGAAGATGGACGGGCGGTTAAGGTCGTCGGCGATCCCGATCATCCTCCGACTCAAGGTGCACTCTGTGCCAAAGTCACCCGCTACGCCGAGCGGGTACATCATCCGAATCGGTTGACGACACCGCTGAAGCGTGTCGGCCGCAAAGGCGAAGGCCGTTTTGCGCCGATCAGCTGGGATGAGGCGTTTGAGTTGGCCGCAGCACGCTTGTCGGAGATCGCGAACCGTGCGCCAGAAGCCATCGTGCCCTACAGCTACGCCGGCACGATGGGCTTAGTTCAGGGTGACAGTATTGCGCAGCGGTTTTTTCATAAACTCGGGGCATCGCAGCTTGATCGCACGATCTGTGCAGCCGCCGGTGCGGCGGGGCTGAAATACACCTACGGCGCCAGCCTTGGCATGCTCACCGAGTTTTTCGCCGAGAGCGAGGTCATCCTGATCTGGGGTTCGAATCCCATCGCGTCGAATCTTCACTTCTGGACGCGCGCGCAGGAAGCCAAGCGTCGCGGTGCTCGGCTGATCGCGATCGATCCATACCGGTCGCTGACAGCGGAAAAATGCCACCAGCACGTTGCGCTCAAACCGGGAACCGACGGTGCTTTTGCGCTCGGCATGATCAACGTGCTGATCACGGAAAATCTGCTCGATCACGCGTACATTGCGGCGCATACGCTGGGCTTCGATGAACTCAAGGCACGCGCGCTCACGTATCCGCCCTCGCGCGCCGCTCAAATTTGCGGTGTCGACGAGCAGGTGATCGTCGATCTTGCGCGCCTTTACGGCAGCACGAAAAAAGCCGCGATCCGGATGAACTATGGTCTGCAGCGGGTGCGTGGCGGCGGCAACGCTGTGCGCGCAATCGCCTGTCTGCCTTCTCTGACAGGCGCGTGGCGCGAACGGGCAGGCGGTATGCTGCTGTCTTCGGGCGGATGGGCGCCGGTGGATTCTCATGCCATGCAGCGCCCGGACCTGATGCCGGGCTGGCCCGCTCAGGCATCGCGCGTCATCAATATGAACGCAATAGGCGACGCGTTGCTGCACCAGGGCGACGCCACGTTCGGCCCAAAAGTCGAGGCGATCATCGTCTATAACTCAAATCCGGTGGCGGTTGCGCCGGACTCGGAACGGGTTGCTGCAGGCTTTGCACGCGAAGACCTGTTCACAATTGTGCTTGAGCACTTTCAGACCGACACCGCGGACTACGCCGATCTGCTTCTACCTGCCACGACACAACTCGAGCACCTCGACGTGCATAAGTCGTACGGGCACACGCATGTAATGGTCAACTTGCCGGCGATCGCACCGGTCGGCGATGCACGCCCGAACACGGAGATCTTTCGCGGCCTGGCGCGCCACATGGGCCTGCAGGAGCCGGCGCTCTACGATAGCGACGAAGCTATCGCGCAGTCGGCATTCCGCTGGAATGATAAAACGCTCGAAGGCGTCAGCTGGGATTCGCTAAAGAAGACCGGATGGGCAGCGCTGAATCTGCCAGACGCGCCATTCGCCGAGGGCGGTTTTCGCACGCCGTCCGGTAAATGCGAGTTTTTCAGCGAGCGCCTCGCGCAGCAAGGGCTCGATCCGTTGCCGGACTATCTGCCGCCTTACGAATCCGCTGAAGGTGCGCCTGAGCTTGCAGCGCGTTACCCGCTTGCAATGATCTCGCCACCTGCTCGCAACTTCCTGAACAGTACCTTCGTGAACATCGAAAGCCTGCGCTCGACGGAAGGCGAGCCGCACCTGGACATGCATCCGGCCGACGCGCAGCAGCGAAACATCGTCGACGGCGATCAGGTGCGCATATTCAACGATCGCGGCGCGATGCAGGCGCGCGCCCGCGTCACCGACAAGGCACGCGAAGGGCTCGTGGTCGGCTTGTCAATCTGGTGGAAGAAGCTCGCGCCCGACGGCCGAAACGCCAATCAGGTCACCAGCCAGGCGCTCACCGATCTGGGCGGATCGGCCACCTTCTATGACTGTCTTGTCGAAGTCGAACGCGTTTGAAAACACGCTCAAAAATCTTGCAGCCCCGCTCCCCAATAGGTTCGAGGCTGCAGTCTAACCCAGCGGCTTTTCGCGAATAGCCAAGGGATGCCCATGCTACGATGCGTTTTTAGCACGACCATTCGAAAATAAAGGAGGAGACGCTGCATGGACAAAATCTGGCTGAAATCTTATCCACCCGGCGTTCCCGCAGAGATTGACCCGACTCGGTATTCGTCCGTCGCCGAACTGCTCGAAGAAGCCTTCCGCGACCACCGCGCCAAACCGGCGTTCGTCTGCATGGGCAAGGAGATCAGCTACGGCGAGCTCGACGTGCTCTCGCGCAAGCTGGCCGCCTGGTTTCAGTCGAAGGGTCTTGCCCGCGGCGCCCGTATCGCGATCATGATGCCGAACGTGCTGCAATATCCCGTCGCGATTGCGGCAATCTTGCGCGCGGGCTACGTGGTGGTGAACGTGAACCCGCTCTACACCCCGCGGGAACTCCAGCATCAGCTCAAGGACAGCGGCGCGGAAGCGATTATTCTGCTCGAAAACTTCGCTGTCACGCTGCAGGCGATCGTGCGCAATACGTCGGTCAAGCACATTGTTGTCGCCGCAATGGGCGATTTGATGGGCGTGAAGGGCACGCTGGTGAACTTCGTCGTGCGCCGCGTGAAAAAGATGGTGCCGGCGTGGAGTCTGCCGGGGCACGTCAAATTCAACACCGCGATCACCGAGGGCGGCCGTCAAAGTTTCAAACCGGTTCAGCAAGGCCCGGACGACGTCGCGTTTCTACAGTACACAGGCGGCACGACCGGCGTGGCCAAGGGCGCGACGCTCTTGCATCGGAATCTGATTGCCAACGTGCTGCAGTCGGAAATCTGGCTCAATCCGGTTCGGGTCAACCGGACAGACATCGATCAGTTCATCACGGTTGTCGCGTTGCCGCTGTATCACGTCTTTGCGCTGACGGTCTGCGGGCTGCTGACGATCCGTACCGGCGGCCTCGGCGTGCTGATTCCAAATCCGCGCGACATTCCCGGCATGATCAAAGCGTTGGAAGGCTATCCGATTACGACGATTCCCGCCGTCAACACGTTGTACAACGCGATGCTGAACAGCCCGGATTTTCACAAACTCGACTTTTCGAAACTGATCGCAGCAAATGGCGGCGGTATGGCGGTGCAGGAAGCCGTCGCCAAGCGCTGGTTCGAGCATACGCATACGCCGATTATCGAGGGTTACGGTCTGTCGGAGACGTCGCCGTGCGCGACTTGCAACCCGGTTACCGTTACGGAGTACAGCGGCACGGTCGGCTTGCCGCTGCCGTCGACCGAAATCTCGATTCGCGACGACGAAGGTAACGAGGTGCCGCTCGGCCAGCCGGGCGAGATCTGCATCCGCGGTCCGCAAGTGATGGCAGGCTACTGGAACCTGCCGGACGAAACGGCCAAGGTCATGACACCGGACGGATTCTTCAAATCGGGCGACGTCGGCTTGATGAACGAAGGCGGCTTCATCAAGATCGTCGACCGGAAGAAGGACATGATTCTCGTCTCCGGCTTCAACGTCTATCCGAACGAAATCGAGGACGTGGTCGCGAAGATGCCGGGCGTGTTCGAAGTCGCCGCGGTCGGCGTCCCGGATCAGCATTCGGGTGAGGCCGTCAAGCTGTTCATTGTGAAAAAGGATCAGGCGCTTACTGATGCGGACATCTTTGCTTACTGCAAAACGCAGTTGACCGGCTACAAGCGGCCGAAGATCGTCGAATTCCGCACTGAACTGCCCAAGAGCAATGTCGGCAAGATTCTGCGTCGAGAATTGCGCGACGGCCGGGCGTAAGCGCATCACGCGCACCAAGCCCACTGGCGAGAACAGCACCGGCACGAAATAACGCATTACGGTGAGAAAGAGAAAGGCCCGGCAGACGGAAAGTCTGCCGGGCCTTTCTTTTAGGTGCGTCGTATCTACGCAAGTCAGCGCAACCATGCACAGCACGGCGCGCGGCCATAAAAAAAGGCGCCCGAAGGCGCCTTTGAGGCAAACTGCTTTTTTACGACTTATTAGAACTTGTGGCGGATACCGACGCGAGCTGCGAGTTGGTTCTGGTTCGACGAACCCGACAGGCCGTTGATGCCAGCCGTTGCGTTGACCGTAGCACCCGTTGCGCTCAGCGTTTCGCCCAGAGCGTGTTGGTACACACCAATCACGTACACGTCGGTACGCTTGGACAGGAAGTAATCCACGCCAAGCGAGCCTTGGTGGTACTGAGCACGCGATGCGCCGTTGATTTCCGCGCCGCGCGTGTAGTCATAGGCTGCGCCGATCAGCAACGCCGGGGTCAACTGATACTTGAAGTTGAGTTCCGCGTTGTTGAACGTAGCCGACTGACCCTTGTACGGCGAGGCGAACGTCATGCCCAGGTTGCCGAAGCGGATGTTCGAGTACGTCGCACCGATCGTTGCTGCGCCGAACGTGTATGCGCCGCCCGCACCGATCACCTGGTACGTGTTAGCCGAAGCGAAGCCAGCGTACACCGGCGACGTCACGGCGAAGTTGGCTGCGGCCGTGGCCGTAGCAGGCGTGTTCGGGGCGATCGTGCCGCCGTTGTTGAACAGGCCACCCGATGCTGCCGGGGTGCGTGCGTTCAAGTAACCGACGCCGAGAGCGAGGGGGCCATTGTTATAGCCAGCGCCCAACGACCAGATCTGGTTCGACGTAACGTTGCCAGCAATGCCGCCGAAGCTGTACGTGCCGCCAAACTTGAGGCCATTGTAGTCAGCGCTCGTGTACTTGACCGTGTTGTTGGTGCGGTACGCGTTGTTGAAGTTGTCGATGTCGCCCGGGTGAGCAGCGATGTAGCCGCCCCATTGATCACCGGCTTCCAGCGGACCGACGTAGTCGACGACGGAGTCGTACTGACGACCCAGCGTGACCGTGCCGAACTGGCTCGACAGGCCGACGTAAGCTTGACGACCGAACATCAGGCCGCCTTGACCCAGCTTGCCGTTGTTCACGTCAAAGCCGTTTTCCAACACGAAGATTGCCTTCAGACCGCCGCCCAGATCTTCCGTGCCGCGCAGGCCGAAACGCGAGCCTTGCATGACGCCGCTGGACAGGTTGTACAGGTGCTTGCCACCCGAATTGGTGTTGATGTTGAAGCCTTCGTCAATGATACCGTACAGGGTCACGCTGCTCTGAGCATGAGCGACGCCTGCGAATGCGCCCAGTGCTGCGAGAGCGAGAAGCGACTTTTTCATCGAATGATCTCCAAGGATTACGAATCTTTTGTACAAGGCGAATATTTGTCTGGCGTTGAGGCCTTGCTTGTCCAACTTCGCGAGAAGTTGCACGTAATGTAACAAAAGGCATACATGGCACAAAGCAAAAGGAGATGGCCAGGGCGGGTCCTGTTTCGTTTACGCAACATGGTCTAAAATCAGGAATTGGCCGCCGGAATCGTTTGAATTCAAGGTCTTCGCGAAGCCGGTTTTGCCCCGCAAAGCCTTGCCGCGCGGACCCGTCAGCGCGGCGGGGCGGTTGTCGAATCAGGGAGTGCCGAATGTTTCTGGACGAGTTGATTAGCGAGTTTGATCGGGGTTTACGCTCAATGACCGGCGTGTCGCGGATGAGTCGTCCATTGCCGGTTCCGCAAGAATCTGCGGCCGAGCCGGCCGAGCTCTCCCCGGCGGAACGCGCGCATGCGGCCGGTTTGATGCGTGTCAATCACGTCGGCGAGGTGTGCGCCCAGGCGCTTTATCAGGCTCAGAAACTCGCGACCAGGTCGCCGTCTTTGCGGGCTGTGTTTAATCACGCTGCCATCGAAGAAGAGGATCATCTGGCGTGGACCGCCAAACGCCTCGCGGCGCTCGATTCGCGCCCAAGCCTGTTGAACCCGCTCTGGTATACAGGCGCGTTGGCAATCGGCCTCGCGGCAGGCCGCCTGGGAGATCGGGTGAGTCTCGGCTTCATGGCCGAAACCGAGCGCCAGGTCGAACAGCATCTGGATAGCCATCTGGATCAATTGCCCGCAGCAGACCGCGAGTCGCGCGCGATCGTCGAGCAGATGCGGGTGGACGAGGCGGAGCACGGTAAATCGGCCATGGACGCAGGCGGCGTCGAGTTACCGTTCCCCGCGCGCGCGCTGATGCGGGCGGTATCGAAAGTTATGACACGCACCGCCTATTACTTATAAGTTCAAGCCTTTGTTCACGCACCGCTTGAAAGTGGGACGGCGCCTCGAGCGCCGTCCGCACCGCATACCCGGAACACCAACAAACATCCCCCGCTCCCGCTTCACGATCTCTTACATTCCGCGCCTTTCCCTCGTACTTTTCACGTATCACCTTCACAAGATTCACTAGCTCATTCATTTATAACGGTTTTCCGTTTTATGTCTGACGTGAAAGAGTCGCGCTAAGTCCTTGTTCTAACAAACAAAATTCGCTCGAAAAGCGCCTATCTCCCTTGACCCCTGTTTAGCGTTCCTCTAAAGTGGGAGACAGTGTGAGAAAGTGTATTTTTGTGTGATCTCACGAGTGGTTTCGGGTAGATTTTCACGAATCGGGCAACCGGCGCAAAAACGCCGACAGGGGAGAGCGAAGTGTTCCAAGGGGCGTCGGCGCTGACACTCGATGCGAAAGGGCGGATGTCGATCCCCTCTCGTTATCGGGATGCGCTGCAAACACAGGCAGAGGGCCGGGTGACGATCACCAAGCACCCGGACGGCTGCCTGTTGCTCTTTCCTCGCCCGGAGTGGGAGATCTTTCGCGACAAGGTCGACAAGCTGCCTATGAACGCGGCCTGGTGGAAGCGCATTTTTCTCGGCAATGCCATGGACGTCGATATGGATGGCGCGGGCCGCGTGCTCGTGTCGCCGGAATTGCGCACGGCCGGCGGACTGGAAAAGGAAGTGACCTTGCTCGGCATGGGTCGTCACTTCGAGTTGTGGGACGCACAAACTTACGCAGCAAAGGAACAGGAAGCGATCGCCGAGGGCATGCCCGAAGCGTTAAAGAATTTCACGTTCTGATCGCGGATTACATATATGGCACCTGCGATGGGAAACGAATTGCAGCATCGCACGGTGCTGCTGGAAGAAGCGGTCGAGGCGTTGGTTACGCGCGCGGACGGCGTTTACGTGGATGGTACGTTCGGGCGCGGCGGTCATAGCCGGTTGGTGCTGGAGAAGCTGGGTGAGTCGGGGCGCCTGATTGCGTTCGACAAAGACCCGCTCGCCATTGCCACGGCGCAGCAAATCGCCGATCCGCGCTTTGGCATCGTGCACGAGAGCTTTGCTTCGCTGCGCGACGCGATTGCGGAGCGCGGAGTAGGGCGGGTGTCGGGCGTTTTGCTGGATCTGGGCGTGTCGTCGCCGCAAGTCGACGATCCGGAGCGGGGTTTCAGTTTCCGCGCCGACGGCCCGCTCGACATGCGGATGGACCCGACGCGCGGCGAGTCCGCGGCTGACTGGTTGGCGCGGGCCACGGTGCAGGAACTGACGGAGGTGATACGAGATTATGGGGAAGAACGGTTTGCTTTTCAGATTGCAAAGGCGCTTGTTGCTCGCCGGGCAGAGTCCGACCGTCTTGGGCCTCTCGTCAGCACGGGCGAGCTTGCCCAAATCGTGGCTAACGTCGTCAAAACCCGTGAGAAGGGCAAGGATCCGGCAACCCGCACCTTTCAAGCTATACGGATTCACATCAATCAAGAGCTTGCGGAGCTGCAAGTCGTTTTAGAAGCAGCGTTGTCGCTGTTGGAGCAAGGGGGGCGGCTGGTGGTCATCAGCTTTCATTCGCTCGAGGACCGGATCGTTAAACGATTCATGCAGGCGCACGCCAGTACGCCTGCGGTGGATCGCCGCCTGCCGATCCGTGCAGTCGATCTGCCGAGCCCTCCGCTCAAAATCATCGGCCGCGTGTTCGCCAGCGACGCTGAAGTCGCCGCGAACCCGCGCGCCCGTTCTGCCGTGATGCGTGTGGCGGAGCGGATCGCGCCATGAGCCGCCTCAATATCTTCCTGCTGATGATCGTGATGGGCTGCGCTTTGTCTGTCGTCAACGCAACCAATCAGCAGCGTCAGATTTTTATCCAGTTGCAGCGCGCGCAATCGCAGGAGCGTCAGCTGCAGCAGGACTATTCGCAGCTTCAATATCAGCAGAGCGCGTTGTCGAAGACTTCGCGCATCGAGCAGATCGCCACTGATTCCCTGAAGATGCAATCGGTCACGACCGGGCGCACCCAGTATCTGACGCTCGATCCGGGCGCCGCCAAGGCTGCGGACGCGCCGATCCCGACTTCCGGGCCGGCCTCGGCCCCGCTTGCGACTCGTCGCGGAGGCGTGCGATGAAAAAATCGTCCACCCGCAAGAGCGTCGCCTTTTCGGCAAACCCGATTCTGTCGGTGCGCCTGCCCATGTGGCGCTCGAAACTCGTCGTGTTCATGCTGTTCATGGCGTTCGTCGCGCTGACCGCGCGCGCCTTCTGGATTCAGGGGCCGGGCAACGCCTTTTATCTGAAGCAGGGTGAGATCCGCTATCAGCGCCGGCTCGAACTGCAGGCCACGCGTGGCAAGATTCTCGACCGCAACGGCCTCGTGCTCGCCACGAGTCTGCCGGTGCGCGCCATTTGGGCGATTCCCGAGTCGGTGCCGGACGATCTCGGCGCTGACAAGCTGACCTCGCTCGGCAAGTTGCTCGGCATGACGAACAAGGAGTTGCGCGCCAAGCTGTCGGAGGACAAGAACTTCGTCTACGTGAAGCGCCAGGTGCCGGTCGACGTCGCCGCGAAAGTCACCGCGCTGGACATCCCCGGCATATACGCACGCGACGAATACAAGCGCTTCTATCCGGAAGGCGAGATCACGGCTCACCTGATCGGCTTTACCAATGTGGAAGACGAAGGCCAGGAAGGCGTCGAACTCGGCGACCAGAAGTTGCTCGCCGGTATGTCGGGCAGCCGCCGCGTCATTAAAGACCGTATGGGCCACATCATCGAGGACGTGGACGAACAGGTCGTGCCGCATAACGGGCAGGACGTCGACCTCTCGATCGACAGCAAGATCCAGTACATCGCTTATACGAACCTGAAAGCGGCCGTCGAGAAATTCAAGGCGAAGGCCGGTGCGGCAATGGTGATCGACGTGCGGACCGGCGAGGTGCTCGCACTGGTTAACTACCCGACGTACAACCCGAACGACCGTTCGCACCTTACGGGCGACCAGTTGCGCAACCGCATTCTCACGGACACCTTCGAGCCGGGCTCGATCATGAAGCCGTTCACGGTGTCGCTCGCACTCGATCTGCACCGCGTGACGCCGACTACACTGGTAGATACGGGGCCGGGCCGCTTTGTGCTCGACGGTGCGCCGATTACCGACGACAGCGCGTTTGGCGTGTTGACGGTGGGCGGCGTGATCCAGAAGTCGAGCAACATCGGTGCGACGAAGATCGCCATGCAGCTCAAGCCCGAAGAGATGTGGAACATGTATACCAGTATCGGTCTCGGCCAGGCGCCGAAGGTCGGCTTCCCGGGCGCGGCGGCGGGCCGTCTGCGTCCGTGGAAGGGCTGGCGGCGCATCGAGCAGGCGACCATGTCGTACGGCTACGGCTTGTCGGTGTCGTTGTTCCAGTTGGGCCGCGCCTACACCGCGATCGCGCATGACGGCGAGATCATGCCGGTGTCGATTTTCCGCACGCCTGGCGATCAGCCGGCCACGGGGCCGCAAATTTTCGCACCCACCACCGCTCGCGAAGTGCGCGCGATGCTCGAGACCGTCACGGCGCCGGGCGGCACGTCGCCGGATGCAGCCGTGCCGGGCTATCGTGTCGGCGGCAAGAGCGGCACCGCATACAAGCACGGCGCTCACGGCTACGACCATTCCAAGTACCGCGCGTCGTTCGTCGGTATGGCGCCTATGCCGAATCCGCGCATTGTCGTTGCGGTCTCGGTCGACGAACCGACGGCGGGTAGCCACTTCGGCGGTCAGGTGTCCGGTCCGGTGTTCTCGGCGATTGTCGGCGATACGCTGCGTTCGCTGAATGTGCCGCCGGATATGCCGGTCAAGCAGATGGTCGTGTCGGACGATTCGGCGCCTGCCGCACCGAGCGCACCGCCTTCGCCCGCGACGGTCAAGAAACTCTCCACCAGCACTGGCGCGAAGAAGATGACGATCTCCGCCAATGCGAAAAGCCATCCCGGAGTTGTGCGATGAGCGCGCTGCGTAAGAAGCATCCAGCGCACCGGCAAATCGCCGACGCACTTGACTGGCTGCACGCTCGCGTGCAGCCAGGCGCGCATCTGCACGCCGACACGCGCTCGCTCGCGGCGGGCGACGCGTTTTTCGCCTATGCGGTCGACGGTGCGGACAACCGTTCCTTCATTGACGGCGCGATCGAGCGTGGCGCAGCAGCCGTGCTGGTTCAGCCCGAGGGTTTTAGCGGTGCGATTGATCCATCCATGACGCTGGCCGTGCCGGCATTGAACGAACTCGCCGGTTCGATTGCGAGCGCCTGGTATAACGATCCGAGCGACGGCATGCTGGCGGTCGGCATCACGGGGACAAACGGCAAGACTTCGTGCAGCCAATGGATTTCCGCGGCGCTGACTGCGCTCGGCAAACGTTGCGCGATTATCGGTACGCTCGGCACCGGTCTGCCGGGTCAACTCGTACATACCGGCTTCACGACGCCTGACGCGCCGCAATTGCAACGCAGTCTCGCGCAGTTGCGCGATGCGGGTGCTCAAGCGGTGGCGATGGAAGTGTCGTCCCACGCGTTGCACCAAGGCCGCGTGAACGGCACGGCGTTCGACATCGCCGTGTTCACAAATCTCACGCAAGACCATCTCGACTATCACGGCACGTTCGACGCTTACGAAGCCGCCAAAGCGCGTCTGTTCGCCTGGCCGGAACTGCGCGCCGCAGTGATCAACCGCGACGATGCCGCCGGTCGCCGTCTGCTCGCGAGCACAAAGGGACATGTCCGCGCGATCGCCTACGGTCTCGACGAAGCGCTCAAAGATGCGCCGCAAGCCGATGCGGCGGGCGCCGCTGCGTCGGACGCCGATGCGTTGCTGCTCGCCTCGAACGTGCGCGCAACCGCGACCGGCACGGCGTTTCATCTGACCACATCAGATTGGGGCAACGCTGAAGTCGAAGTGCAAACGCTCGGCGCATTCAACGTCAGCAATCTGCTCGGCGTGCTCGGCGCATTGCTCGCCGCCGACGTGCCTTTTGGCGCCGCGCTTGCCGAACTGGCGAAGCTCGAACCGGTCAATGGACGCATGCAGCGTCTCGGCGGGCGCTTGCAGAACGACGAGCCGCTCGTCGTGATCGACTATGCACACACGCCGGACGCGCTGGAAAAGACGCTCGAAGCGCTGCGCCCGATGGCGGCCGCACGCGGTGGCGAACTGATCTGCATGTTCGGTTGCGGCGGCGACCGTGACGCGACCAAGCGTCCGCTGATGGGCGCGATTGCCGAGAAGATCGCCGACAGCGTCGTCGTGACCAGCGACAACCCGCGTAGCGAAGATCCGCAATCGATCATCGAGCAGATCGTTGCAGGCATGAAAGACGCGTCGAAGGCCCGTCGCGTTGAAGACCGCGCAAGCGCAATCCTGCAGGCGATCCGCGGCGCCGCGCGCGAAGACGTCATTGTGCTGGCCGGCAAGGGGCACGAAGCAACACAGGAAATCATGGGTAAGAAACGCGCTTTCTCCGATCAGGATCACGCTCGCCTTGCGCTCGCCGCACGGGCGACGCACGCACGCGGAGGTGGCGAATGACCGGGCGGAGTACCACCATGTTTTCACTGCGCGAAGCTGCTGCGCTGATCCCCGGCGCATCGGTGCTGGGCGACGATGGCGTCACGTTCGAACGCGTTTCGACCGATAGCCGGACTGCCGGTCCGGGCGATCTGTTCGTCGCGATCAAGGGTGATCGTTTCGACGCACATGACTTCCTGCCGGAAGTCGCCTCGCGCAACGTGACGGCTGTGCTGCTGACGCGCACGCCAGGCGACTGGCATGTGCCCGCGCTGCGCGTGGCCGATACGCGTGTCGCGCTCGGTGCGCTTGCGCGCGGCTGGCGGCGCAAATTCAGCATGCCGCTCGTCGCCGTAACCGGCAGCAACGGCAAGACGACGGTCAAGGAAATGATCGCGTCGATCTTCGCCGCTGCGGTCGGCGCCGACGCACGCCTCGCGACTGCTGGCAACCTCAACAACGATATCGGCTTACCGCTGACGCTGTTCCGTCTGCAGGCCGCGCATCAACTGGCGGTGGTCGAACTCGGCATGAACCATCCGGGAGAAACCTCGCTGCTCGCGAAGATCGCCGAGCCGACGGTCGCGGTGGTGAACAACGCACAGCGCGAGCATCAGGAATTCATGGCGACGGTCGAAGCGGTCGCGCTCGAACACGCCAGCGTGATTCATGCGCTATCCCCGGAAGGCATCGCCGTGTTCCCCGCCGACGACGCCTACGCGAGCATCTGGCGCGTCGCGGCAACAGGCAACCGCATCATCGACTTCGCTTTGAACACCGCTGAGCGCGTGATCGAAGCCGCCGTCACAGGCTCGTTCGAAAGCAACGTGCTGAGCATCGACACGCCGGAAGGCCACATCGACGTCACGCTGCAAGTGCTCGGCAACCACAACGCGCATAACGCGTTGGCCGCAACGTCGGCCGCGCTCGCCGCAGGCGTGCCGCTCGACGCGATCAGGCGCGGCCTCGAATCGTTCGGCGCTGTGAAAGGCCGTTTGCAAGTGAAGCGCGCCGCGCTCGGCACACTCGCCGGCGCAACCGTGATCGACGACACCTACAACGCGAATCCCGACTCGATGCGTGCGGCGATCGACGTGCTCGCGTCGCGCGAATCGCCGCGCGTGCTGGTGATGGGCGACATGGGCGAAGTCGGCGACAACGGCCCGGCGTTTCACCGCGAAATCGGTGCTTACGCAAAGGAACGCGGTATCGACGCGCTGTACGCCATGGGCGACGCCTCGCGCGACGCCTGCACCGCGTACGGTGCAGACGCGCATCACGTCGCCGATGTCGGCACGCTGGTCGCGCAATTGCAGCAGGCGGGTTTCGGCGCTGCTGCAACGCTTCTCGTGAAAGGTTCGCGCTTCATGCAAATGGAACGCGTGGTGGACGCCGTAACGAGTCCACAACCCAACGCAGCGGGCAGTACGCCCGCCGCACATTGAACTAGAAGGACCGAAGCATGCTACTGGCGCTGGCGCAATGGCTGCAGAATGACGCAAGCTTCTTGCGCGTGTTCAGTTATCTGACATTCCGTGCGGTGATGGCCACCATCACCGCGCTGCTGATCGGGCTCGTCTGCGGCCCGGCGGTGATCCGCAAGCTGACCGCGATGAAGGTCGGCCAAGCCGTTCGTAAAGACGGGCCGCAATCGCATCTCGTGAAATCCGGTACGCCGACCATGGGCGGCGTGCTGATCCTGCTCGGCATCGCCGTGGCAACGCTGCTGTGGGCCGATCTGACCAATCGTTTCATCTGGATCGTGATGCTGGTGACGTTCGGTTTCGGCGTGATCGGCTGGGTCGACGATTACCGCAAGGTGGTCTACAAAGACCCGCGCGGCATGTCGTCGCGTGAAAAGTATTTCTGGCAGTCGGTGATCGGCCTGTTCGCGGCCGTGTATCTCGCATTCAGTGTGTCCGAAGCGAGCAACGTGCGCGTGTTCGACCTGTTCATGGCGTGGGTGCGCAGCGGTTTGTCGATGGGCTTACCGGCGCGTGCCGACCTGATGCTGCCGTTCGTCAAATCGATCAGCTATCCGCTCGGCGTGTGGGGTTTCATCGTGCTGACGTATCTGGTGATCGTCGGCGCGAGCAACGCGGTGAATCTCACCGACGGCCTCGACGGCCTCGTGATCATGCCGGTCGTGCTGGTCGGCGCTTCGCTTGGTGTGTTCGCTTACGTGATGGGCAGCTCGGTCTATTCGAAGTACCTGCTGTTTCCGCATATCGCCGGGGCGGGCGAATTGCTGATCTTCTGTTCCGCAATGGGCGGGGCAGGGCTCGCGTTCCTCTGGTTCAACACGCACCCGGCGCAGATGTTCATGGGCGACGTCGGCGCACTGGCGCTGGGCGGCGCACTCGGCACGGTCGCGGTGATCGTGCGTCAGGAAATCGTGCTCTTCATCATGGGCGGCATTTTCGTCGCGGAGACGCTCTCCGTGATGTTGCAGGTTACGTGGTTCAAGTTCACCAAGCGCCGCTTCGGCGAAGGGCGGCGTCTCTTCAAGATGGCGCCGCTGCATCACCATTTCGAATTGTCGGGTTGGAAGGAAACGCAGGTGGTCGTGCGTTTCTGGATCATCACGCTGATGTTGTGTCTGTTCGGTTTGTCCACGCTCAAGTTGCGTTAAGTCGGTTTTAGGGGAAGCAGGCGATGTTTGGCGAGAAGTTTCGGGATCGGCAAAAGCCGATGGTGCTCGTGCTGGGACTCGGTGAATCCGGTCTCGCGATGGCGCGCTGGTGCGCGCGGCACGGCTGTCGGCTGCGTGTGGCCGATACGCGCGAGGTCCCACCGAATCTGTCCGCAATGGAAGCGCACGGCGTCGATGCCGAGTTTGTCGGCGGCCCGTTCTCGCTCTCGTTGCTTGAAGGTGTCGAACTCGTGGCGATCAGCCCGGGTTTGTCGCCGCTCGCCGCCGACTTGCTGCCGCTGATCTCGGCGGCGAGTGAGCAGGCCATCCCCGTGTGGGGCGAGCTCGAATTCTTCGCGCAAGCGTTGAAGACGCTCGGAGAAAGCGGCTACGCGCCGAAGGTGATCGCGATCACCGGCACCAACGGCAAGACTACGACGACGAGCCTCACCGGCCTGCTGTGCGAACGCGCCGGCAAGAAGGTCGCGGTGGCGGGCAACATCAGCCCGGCCGCACTGGACAAGCTCAGCGAAGCGATCGACCACACCGCGTTGCCCGATGTGTGGGTGCTCGAACTGTCGAGCTTCCAGCTGGAAACCGCTCACACGTTTTCTCCGGATGCAGCCGTTGTGCTGAACATCACGCAGGATCATCTGGATTGGCATGGCGGCCTCGATGCCTACGCCGCCGCGAAGGGACGCATCTTCGGACCACAAACCGTGCGCGTGCTGAACCGCGACGACTCGCGCGTGATGGCGCTCGTGCCTTCGACTGACGCTGATGCCGCGGTGATCACCTTCGGCGTGACCGAGCCGAAGAACGACGGCGACTATGGTCTGCTGCGCGACAACGGCATGATCTGGCTGGTCGAAGCGCACGATCGTGACGCCAGCGACGAGCCTGCGCCGACACGCCGTCGCAAGAACGAAGTGGCAACACCGAAGAACATCGCGCTCAAACGCCTGATGCCCGCGGACGCACTGCGCATTCGCGGCCTGCACAACGCCGCAAACGCATTGGCGGCGTATGCACTGGCGCGCGCGATCGGCCTGCCTGGCGCGCCGCTCCTGCACGGCCTGCGCGAATACCATGGCGAGCCGCATCGCGTGGAATTGATCGCGTCGATTGAAGGCGTCGATTACGTCGACGACAGCAAGGGCACCAATGTCGGCGCGACGGTTGCCGCGCTCGACGGTCTCGCGCAACGTGCGGTGCTGATCGCCGGCGGCGACGGCAAGGGCCAGGACTTCGAACCGCTCGCCGCACCGGTGATGCGGTGGTGCCGCGCCGTGATGCTGATCGGCCGCGACGCACCGCAGATTCGCGCGGCGCTGGAGGACACCGGCATTGCGATGACCGACCACGCGACGCTCGAAGAAGCGACGCGGGCCGCCACAGCATTGGCACAACCCGGGGACGCGGTGCTGCTGTCGCCGGCTTGCGCGAGCTTCGACATGTTCAAGGGTTACGCACATCGCGCGGCGGTGTTCCGCAGTACGGTGGAAGACATCGCAGCCGAACGGGGGACGATGATATGAGCTGGTCGGAACGCTTCGGTTCGCGCCTTGCCGGCTCCCGCGCCGGCGATGGCGATTCGGGCAGCGCGGGTCGCACCTCCCGCACCGGCGGCAGTGGCCTCGCGAGCGCCGTGAATGGCGTGCGTCCGCTGCGCTCGCGGATGCTCGACTACGATCACTCGCTGCTGTGGGTGGTCGTGGCGTTGCTCGGCCTCGGCGTCGTGATGGTGTATTCGGCGTCGATCGCGATGCCCGATTCGCCGAAGTACGCGTCGTACCGCGATTACGCATTCCTCGTGCGCCAGACCATTTTTGTGGTGATGGGCTCGGTGATTGGCGTCGTATCGTTCCGCATCCCGATCTCGACGTGGGATAAGTACGCGCCGAAGCTCTTCCTGATTTCGCTGGTCGCGCTGGTGATCGTGCTGATCCCGCACGTCGGTAAGGGCGTGAACGGTGCGCGTCGCTGGATTCCACTCGGCATCACGAACATGCAGCCGTCGGAAATCATGAAGCTGGCCGTGACGATTTACGCGGCGAACTACACGGTGCGCAAGCAGGAATACATGCACAGCTTCGCCAAGGGCTTTCTGCCGATGGCGGTGGCGGTGGGTCTCGTCGGCGCGTTGCTGCTGCTCGAGCCGGACATGGGCGCGTTCATGGTGATCGCAGCGATCGCGATGGGCGTGCTGTTCCTCGGCGGCGTGAACGGCAAGCTGTTCGGTGGCCTGGTGGCCACCGCGGTCGGCACGTTCAGCTTGCTGGTGTGGGCGTCGCCGTGGCGTCGTGAGCGGATCTTCGCCTACCTCGATCCGTGGGACGACCGCTACGCGCAGGGCAAGGCGTATCAATTGACGCACTCGCTGATCGCTTTCGGGCGCGGCGAGTGGTTTGGCGTGGGTTTGGGCGGCAGCGTCGAGAAGCTCAACTATCTGCCGGAAGCGCATACCGACTTCATCCTCGCGGTGATTGGCGAGGAGCTCGGCTTTGTCGGCGTGCTCGTCGTGATCCTGATGTTCTACTGGATCGTGCGCCGCTCGTTCGAGATCGGCCGTCAGGCACTCGCACTCGACCGCACGTTCGCGGGTCTGGTGGCAAAGGGCATCGGCATCTGGTTCGGCGCGCAGACCTTCATCAACATGGGCGTGAATCTTGGCTTGCTGCCGACCAAAGGTCTCACATTGCCGCTCGTCAGCTACGGCGGGTCGGGCATCGTGCTGAATTGTGTCGCGGTGGCCGTACTGATGCGTGTGGACTACGAGAATCGGGTACTCATGCGCGGGGGCAAAGTATGACCGCTGTGCCGCAACGCACGCTGATGGTGATGGCCGGTGGCACCGGAGGACACGTGTTCCCGGGGCTCGCGGTCGCGCACCTGATGCAGGCGTGGGGCTGGAAGGTCGTATGGCTCGGCAATCCCGCAGGCATGGAAGCCACGCTGGTGCCGAAGCACGGCATCCCGATGGAATACGTGCGTTTCGGCGGACTGCGCGGCAAGGGCCTGAAGACCAAGCTGATGTTGCCGCTGAATCTGCTGCGGGCCTGCTCGCAGAGTTTGAGCGTGCTGCGTCGCGTGAAGCCTGACGTCGTGCTCGGCATGGGCGGTTACATCACGTTCCCGGCGGGTTTGATGACAGCGCTGAGCGGCCGTCCGCTCGTGCTGCATGAACAGAATTCGATCGCGGGTCTCGCCAACAAGGTGCTCGCAAAAGTCGCCAAACGCGTGCTGGTTGCATTCCCGAATGCGCTGCCGCACGGCGAATGGACCGGAAACCCAATTCGTGCGGAACTTGCGCGCGCAATTGCACCCAAAGCACGCTACGCAGCGCGCAGCGGTCCGCTGAATCTGCTGGTGGTGGGCGGCAGTCTGGGCGCGGCGGCATTGAATGAAGTGGTGCCGCGCGCGGTTGCGCTGCTGGCGCCGAATGAACGTCCGCGCATCGTGCATCAGGCGGGCGCGAAGCATATCGAAGCGCTGCGTGAAAACTACGCGGCGGCGGGCCTGCAAGCGGGCGCCGATGCCGAGCTCGTGCCGTTCATCGACGACATGACGAGCGCGTACGCGAACGCGGATCTGGTGATCTGCCGTTCGGGTGCGATGACCGTGTCGGAGATTTCAGCGGTAGGGGTGGCGGCGTTCTTCGTGCCGTTCCCATTTGCAGTAGACGATCACCAAACCACTAATGCAGCGTTCCTCGCCGATAACGGCGCGGCGCTGGTCGTGCAGCAACGCGATCTGTCGGCGGAAATGCTCGCCGACTGGTTGCGCAGCCAGACGCGAGAGACCCTCGCAGAGATGGCAGAGCGTTCGCGCTCGCTCGCGAAACCCGACGCCACGGAACAGGTCGCGAAGATTTGCGCGACTGTGGCGGGTTCGATTTCGGGCGCGAGCCCAGAAGGAAAGCAATGAAACACATCGTCAAACATATTCACTTTGTCGGCATCGGCGGTGTCGGCATGAGCGGCATCGCGGAGGTGCTGGTCAACCTCGGCTATCAGGTGAGCGGCTCGGACCTGACGAGCAACGCCGTGACTGATCGGCTTGCCGCACTTGGCGCGCGGATCGCGATCGGTCACGCGGCGGAGAACATCGAAGGTGCGAATGCCGTGGTCGTTTCCACCGCAGTGCGCAGCGACAACCCGGAAGTGCTGGCCGCGCGTCATCGCCGCATTCCGATCGTGCCGCGCGCGGTGATGCTCGCGGAACTGATGCGCCTGAAGCAGGGCATCGCGATTGCCGGCACACACGGCAAGACCACCACCACCTCGCTGGTGGCGAGCGTGCTGGCAGCGGGCGGGCTCGATCCGACGTTCGTGATTGGCGGCCGTCTGATCAGCGCGGGCGCGAATGCGCGTCTCGGTACGGGCGACTTCATCGTCGCCGAAGCGGACGAGTCGGATGCGTCGTTCCTGAATCTGTTCCCGGTGATCGAAGTCATCACGAACATCGACGCCGATCATATGGACACCTACGGCCACGACTTCGCGCGGCTCAAGCAGGCGTTTATTGAATTCACGCATCGTCTGCCGTTCTATGGAATCGCGGTGCTGTGCGTCGACGATCCGAACGTGAAAGAGATCCTGCCGTTCGTGTCGAAGCCGATTATCCGTTACGGTTTTGCGCCGGATGCCCAGGTGCGCGCGGTCAACGTCGAAGCGCGCGGCGGCAAGATGCATTTCACGGCAATGCGCGAAGACGCGGCGCCGATCGACATCGTTTTGAACCTGCCTGGCGAGCACAACGTGCAGAACGCGTTGGCCGCAATCGCAATTGCGACTGAACTTGAAGTGAAAGATGCCGATATCCAGCGAGCGCTGGCGGATTTCAACGGCGTGGGCCGACGCTTCCAGCGCTACGGCGAAGTGCCTGTCGTGTCGGAAGGTAAAGCGGCCGGCGCGTACACGCTGGTCGACGACTACGGCCATCACCCGGTCGAAATGGCGGCAACGGTGGCGGCGGCGCGCGGCGCATTTCCTGGGCGGCGTCTGGTGCTGGCATTCCAGCCGCACCGCTTCACACGCACGCGCGATTGCTTCGAAGATTTTGTGAAGGTGCTGTCGACCGTCGACGCACTCGTGCTGACGGAAGTCTATTCGGCTGGCGAAGCGCCGATTGTCGCCGCGGATGGCCGCGCGTTGGCGCGCGCGCTGCGCGTGGTGGGCAAGGTCGAACCGGTATTTGTCGATACGGTGGATGAGGTGCCGGACGCGCTCTCAGCAGTGGTGCGCGACGGCGATGTGGTGATCACGATGGGCGCGGGTTCGATCGGCGGTGTGCCGGGACGCCTCGCGCAAGAAACGAAGGTGTGAGTGAAATGAGCGGTATCGACCCTAAACAATTCGGCAAAGTGGCAGTGCTGCTCGGTGGGGACTCCGCCGAGCGCGAGGTGTCGCTCAATTCCGGCCGCCTCGTGCTGCAAGGTCTGCGCGACGCCGGTATCGACGCGCATCCGTTCGACCCGGCCGAGCGTCCGCTCGCCGCGTTGAAGGACGAAGGCTTTGTGCGCGCGTTCAACGCGCTGCATGGCGGCTACGGCGAGAACGGCCAGATTCAGGGCGCGCTGGATTTCTACGGCATCCGATATACCGGCAGCGGCGTGCTCGGCTCGGCGCTCGGTCTGGACAAGTTCCGCACCAAGCTCGTGTGGCAGCAACTCGGCATTCCGACGCCGCCGTTCGAAGCCGTGCTGCGCGGCGACGACTACGAAGCGCGTGCGAAAGACATCGTCGCGAAGCTCGGCTTGCCGCTGTTCGTGAAGCCGGCCAGCGAAGGTTCGAGCGTCGCGGTGATCAAGGTGAAAAGCGCCGACGCATTGCCGGCAGCGCTGCTCGAAGCGGTCAAGTACGACAAGATCGTCGTGGTGGAAAAGAGCATTGAAGGTGGCGGCGAATACACGGCATGCATCGCGGGCGATCTGGATCTGCCGGTGATCCGCATCGTGCCGGCCGGCGAGTTTTACGACTACCACGCGAAGTACATCGCCAACGACACGCAGTATCTGATTCCGTGCGGCCTTGCCGCTGACGAAGAGAAGCGTCTGAAAGTGCTGGCGCGCCGCGCGTTCGACGTACTCGGTTGCACCGATTGGGGCCGCGCAGATTTCATGCTCGACGCCGACGGCAATCCGTACTTCCTGGAAGTGAACACGGCGCCTGGCATGACCGATCACTCGCTGCCGCCGAAAGCGGCGCGCGCGGTGGGCATCAGCTATCAGGAACTGGTTGTCGGCGTGTTGGCGCTGACGCTTAAGGACTAACAAAGGACTAACCGGGGCAACCCGAAAGCAACACCATGTGGAACAACGTTCGCCAGCTCAATCTCGCCGCCAACGCATTGCATGCGGTGCTGGTGCTCGTGCTGCTGGCGGCTGGCGGTTACTGGCTGATCCAGCGTCCGAATTTCGCGCTGCGCGAAATCCAGATCGACGGCGATACCGAGCACATCAATTCACCGACGGTGCGCGCCGGCGTAGTAGGGCGGTTGAAGGGCAACTTTTTTACGGTGGATCTGGACGTTGCACGGCAGGCGTTCGAGCAGATGCCGTGGGTACGTCACGCGAGCGTACGGCGGGTCTGGCCGAATGCACTGGCTGTCACGCTTGAAGAGTACAAACCGCTTGGGACGTGGGGCAGCGATCAGCTGGTGAGCGTGGACGGCGATCTGTTCACCGCTAACCAGGGTGAGCTTGAAGACGAGCTACCCGCGTTCGACGGCCCGGACGGTACGGCCAAAGAAGTCGTCGCGCGGTATAGCGACTTCAAGAAATGGTTTGCGCCGTTGGGCGCAACGCCCGAAGAAGTCACGCTGTCGCCGCGTTACGCGTGGACGGTGAAGCTGTCGAACGGCATGCAGGTGGAACTTGGGCGCGAACGCAATCAGGACACACTGCTCGATCGGAGCCGCCGCCTGACCGCGGCGTGGAACGCAGTGACGCAACGTTGGGGAAAGGATATCGAGTATGCGGACTTGCGCTATCCGAACGGTTTCGCGATTCGTGCCGCTGGCATGCGCTTTATCAGCGAACCCGACAAGGGCAAGAAGTAAACGGACATCACACGCAATGAGCACGCTATGAGTAAAGACTATAAAGATCTGCTGGTCGCCCTCGACATTGGGACGTCGAAGGTAGTGGCTATCGTCGCCGAGTTGAAGGGCGAGGGTCACTACGAGGTGATCGGCCTCGGCCAGAGCGAATCGAAGGGGCTCAAGAAGGGCGTGGTGGTGAACATCGAGGCCACCGTGCAGTCCATTCAGCGCGCGCTCGAAGAAGCCGAGCTGATGGCCGACTGCAAGATCACGAACGTATTTACCGGGATCGCCGGCAGCCATATCCGCAGCTTCAATTCGAGCGGCATGGTGGCAATCAAGGAAAAGGAAGTCACGCAGACGGACGTCGCGCGCGTGATCGAGACGGCGAAGGCGATCAACATCCCGACCGATCAGCAGGTGCTGCACATCCTGACGCAGGAATTCATCATCGACGGCCAGGAAGATGTGCGCGAGCCGATCGGCATGAGCGGCATCCGTCTGGAAGTGAAGGTGCATATCGTCACCGGTGCGGTGAGCGCGGCGCAGAACATCGTGAAGTGCGTGCGCCGCTGCGGGCTCGAAGTGAACGATCTGATCCTGCAGCCGCTCGCTTCGTCGCTGGCGGTGCTGACGGAAGACGAAAAGGAACTCGGCGTGGTGCTGGTCGATATCGGCGGCGGCACGACGGATATCGCGATTTTCAGTGAAGGTGCGATTCGCCACACGGCGGTGATTCCGATTGCCGGCGACCAGATCACCAGCGACATCGCGATGGCGCTGCGCACGCCGACGCCGGACGCGGAAGACATCAAGGTCGACTACGGCATTGCGAAGCAGGCTCTCGCCGATCCGGACGAAATGATCGAAGTGCCGGGTCTCGGCGAGCGCGGGCCGCGCACGCTGTCGCGCCAGGCATTGGCGGCGGTGGTCGAGCCGCGTGTCGAAGAACTGTTTTCGCTCGTGCAGCAGGTGGTGCGCGAGTCGGGTTACGAGGAACTGCTGAGCTCCGGCGTGGTGCTGACCGGCGGCGCGTCGATGATGCTCGGCATGGTCGAACTCGGCGAGGACATTTTCCTGAAGCCGGTGCGCATTGGCGTGCCGGAATATGCGGGCGGTCTCGCCGATGTCGTGCGTAACCCGCGTTATTCGACGGCGATGGGCCTGCTCGTCGAAGGACGCTCGCAACGGATGCGCGGCCGCAAGGTCGCAGTGCAGTCGGGGTCGATGGGCCAGGTCTTCACGCGAATGAAAGACTGGTTCCTCGGCAACTTCTAACGAATTCGCTTTTTATGAAAACTCGCGCTGGTGCCGGCGGCTGGCGCGCGACAGGGGGTTGCCCGATCTCCTGCCGAATAACGGCCGAGTGGCTGTAATTTTTTATCTTGACGGAGGCAACATGGAATTCCAGATGCTGGAAACCGAAACGAACGGCACCATCATCAAGGTGATCGGAGTAGGTGGCGCTGGCGGCAATGCCGTTCAGCACATGATCAACAAAGGCGTGCAAGGCGTCGACTTCATCGTGATGAACACGGACGCGCAGGCTCTGTCACGTTCGCGCGCTTCTGCGGTGATCCAGCTCGGCAACACGGGTCTTGGCGCTGGCGCCAAGCCGGAAATGGGCCGCGCGGCAGCAGAAGAAGCACGTGAGCGCATCGCCGACGCACTGCGTGGCGCGCACATGGTGTTCATCACCGCTGGTATGGGTGGTGGCACGGGTACGGGCGCAGCACCCGTGGTCGCGCAGATCGCCAAGGAAATGGGTATCTTGACTGTTGGCGTGGTCAGCAAGCCGTTCGAATTCGAAGGCGGCAAGCGGATGCGCGTCGCAGAAGCGGGATCGCAGCAACTGGAGGATCACGTCGACTCGCTGATCGTCGTTCTGAACGACAAGCTGTTCGAGGTGATGGGCGATGACGCCGAGATGGACAAGTGCTTCCAGTGCGCAGACGACGTTCTGAACAACGCAGTTGCCGGCATCGCGGAAATCATCAATGTCGACGGTCTGGTGAACGTCGACTTTGAAGACGTGAAGACGGTGATGGGCGAGCAGGGCAAGGCGATGATGGGCACGGCGACCGTTGCCGGCGTCGATCGCGCACGTCTGGCGGCTGAGCAGGCTGTGGCCAGCCCGCTGCTGGAAGGGGTGGATCTGTCGGGCGCGCGTGGCGTGCTGGTCAACATCACGTCGAGCCGTTCGCTGCGTCTGTCGGAAACGCGCGAAGTGATGAACACCATCAAGAGCTATGCGGCAGAAGACGCAACGGTGATCTTCGGCGCGGTGTACGACGATGCAATGGGCGACGCGCTGCGCGTGACGGTCGTGGCAACGGGTCTGGGCCGTGCGGCGAAGAAGCAGCAATCGGCACCGATGACGCTGCTGCGCACCGGCACCGACAACCAGCCGATCAGCACGATGCAGCACGCTGCTTACGCAGGGGCGTCCTCGCATGCAAGCACGGCCGATTACGGCGCGCTGGACACGCCGGCTGTGTGGCGCACCTCGCGCGATACGGCCGCTTCGCACGTGCAGGCGCTGCAGGAAAAGGGCGTCGATACGTACGACATTCCGGCATTCCTGCGCAAGCAGGCGGACTGAGCGCACGAGCAGGCTTTCGTTGCCGCGCTGCGGGTTGTCAAGCAGTGCAGCGCCGGCGGACGAATGCACGAGCGTGGCGAGTGACCGGCGAACAAGTCGCGTATCGTCAGATTCGCGGCAAGGACAAGTACCCTCTTCGGATTCGCGAAGCGGATGGGGCAACTGTCGCCGGGTGGCGAAGCCCTTGTTGGGCAAACGCTGAATTCACTGCGACACGACAACGTGCGAGCGTGCTTCGCATCGATGCAAAGGACTGAGCATGATTCAAACAGGTGAGAAGCTGCCCGACGCGACGCTCTTCGAATTCGTTGAAGACGCGCGGGCGGGTTGCACGCTGGGGCCTAACAGCTTCGACGTGCGTGAGCAGACGGCGGGTAAGCGCGTGGTGATCTTCGGGTTGCCGGGTGCCTTCACGCCGACCTGTTCGGCCAAACATGTACCGGGTTACGTCGAGCACGCCGAGCAGTTGCGCGCGCTCGGTATCGACGAGATCTGGTGTGTGTCCGTCAACGACGCGTTCGTAATGGGCGCGTGGGGACGCGATCAGCACGCCTCGGGCAAGGTGCGCATGATGGCGGATGGCAGTGCGGCTTTCACGCGGGCGCTCGGTCTTGAGCAGGATTTGTCGGCGCGCGGCATGGGAATCCGTTCCCAGCGCTACGCGATGGTTGTCGACGACGGCGTGGTCAAGACGTTGAACGTCGAGGCTGCCGGCAAATTCGAAGTCAGCGATGCAGGGAGTATCCTCGCTACGTTGAGCTAGTTACGCTTGCGTTCTATGCTTTCGCCCCGAGCCTGCGCGGGTATCGCGTTGTATCAGGGCAACGGCGTATAAGACGCTTTTGTGACAGGCCGTTACGCGGGCCGATGACCGGAAACGCCTCCGTTCCGGACATCGGCCCGTCACGCTTCCCTGACGGGCGCTTAGTGGGTAATGCACCGAAACAGATTGATACGTTCCGTGCAACGACGCTTCTTAGGGTATTGGAGTATAATTCGCGCTATGGAATAAAAAGTCCCGATTGGGATTTTCAATCGAATAGAAGATCACCATGCTGAAGCAGCGCACTATCAAATCAATCGTCAAGACAGTCGGCATCGGCCTGCACTCCGGCCGCAAAGTCGAACTGACACTCCGCCCGGCGGCGGCAAACACCGGCATCGTGTTTTCGCGCGTGGATTTGCCCACGCCGGTGGATATTCCCGCGTCGGCAATGGCGATTGGCGATACGCGCCTGGCTTCCGTGTTGCAGAAAGACGGCGCGCGCGTGTCGACCATCGAGCATTTGATGTCCGCATGCGCAGGCCTCGGCATCGATAACCTTTATATCGACGTCACGGCTGAAGAAATTCCGATCATGGACGGCAGTGCGGGTTCATTCGTGTTTCTGATCCAGTCGGCTGGCATTGAAGAGCAGGGCGCAGCGAAGAAATTCATCAAGGTCACCAAGCCCGTGGAGATTCGTGACGGCGATAAGTTCGCTCGTCTCGATCCGTATTTCGGTTTCAAGCTCAAATTCACCATCGATTTCCGTCACCCGGCTGTGGATAAAACCGGCCAGGCGCTGGAAGTGGATTTCGCCAATACCTCGTATGTGCGGGAAATCGCCCGTGCGCGTACGTTCGGCTTTGCGCATGAAGTGGAAATGATGCGCGAACTCGGTTTGGCGCGCGGCGGCAGCATGGATAACGCCATCGTGCTGGACGAGTACCGCATTCTGAACAACGACGGACTGCGTTACGACGACGAATTCGTGAAGCACAAGATGCTCGACGCGATCGGCGATCTGTACGTGGTCGGCCATCCGTTGCTGGCTTCGTACACGGCGTACAAGTCGGGCCACGGTCTGAACAACGCGCTGCTGCGCGAGTTGCTTGCACACGAGGATTCGTACGAAGTCGTCACGTTCGACGACACGCAGAAGGCACCGCGCGGCTTTGCGTACGAAACGCAGACGGCGTTTGCGTAATGTGCGTAGCCGCTTCGGATGAAATTTCCGAAGCAAATGGATGAAAAATAAGCGGCCCAGATGGGCCGCTTATTTTTTGTTCAGCGATTTCTCCGATGTCGCGCCGCCATTTTCGCCAATGCTTCCTGCAGCGGCGAGGGCGCGAGCGATTCGGAGAGCGCGTGCAGCGCGTCCGCGCCGACCGGCGTCATGCGCGCCTGCTTGACGGGTGGCGGCTCCTTCAGGGGCTGCGGCCGTACGCGAATCCGCAGCGCATTGACCGGCCAGCCGCGCTGCTGCAGATCCGACAATAACCGCGGCTCAATCTGGCGCAGGCGGGCGGCCAGTGCGTTATGCCCGGCAAACAGGGCCAGCACGCCTTCCTTGATGAAGCTCGGTTCCACGCTTGTTGCCAGATAGTCCGGCAGCAGCTGGCGCAAATCCTTTTCCAGCGCCGCAATCTGCTCGACGCCCGCGCGCAGGGCCACGAACGCGTCGGTGCGATTCAGCACTTCGGCGACTGGCTGCGGGCGGCGCGCTTTGAACTGCTGGGGCGGCGGCCTTGAAAAGGACGAAAAACGGCTCATGTTTGATTGTGACGGCGTGTCGTACCCGATGTACGCTCACGCCGCGATTGTACCGCGCGGGATGCACGAGGAACCGCCTCAACGTGTACTGTCGGAGGTCGCTGCGGCGGGCGTCCTGTGCCTTGCCGCCGTCGCACTGCTGACACAGGCGCGGGCGGGGGCGCGTGCTAAAATGCCCGATTCGAATTCACTCTTGGACTAAGCCGCCGAGGCCCTTCCGACCCCGGAGCGCACGTGCACGAGAACCGCACGCGCGAACCAGCCGAAGCCGCGACGCAGACACCGATCCGATGACCACCGGTTTTCTACAGAAGATTTTTGGCAGCCGCAACCAGCGGCTAGTCAAGCAATATCAAAAGACCGTCACGGCGATCAATGCGCTCGAGCCGCAGATCGAGCAATTGACGGACGACCAACTGCGCGCCAAAACGGGTGAATTCCGCCAGCGCGTCGCGAGTGGCGAGTCGCTCGACAAGCTCCTGCCGGAGGCCTTCGCGGTATGCCGCGAGGCCAGCAAGCGGACGCTGAAAATGCGCCACTTCGACGTGCAGCTGATTGGCGGCATGGTCCTGCATTACGGCAAGATCGGCGAAATGCGCACCGGCGAAGGCAAGACCCTCGTCGCTACGCTGCCGGTGTACCTGAATGCACTGTCAGGCCGCGGCGTGCACGTCGTCACGGTCAATGACTATCTCGCCCAGCGCGACGCCGAATGGATGGCGCGTCTGTACAACTTTCTCGGTCTGTCGGTCGGCATCAATCTGTCGCAGATGGATCATGACACGAAGCAGGAAGCGTACGCCGCTGACATCACTTACGGCACCAACAACGAATTCGGCTTCGACTACCTGCGCGACAACATGGTCTACGAGACCGACGCGCGCGTGCAGCGAGCCCTGAATTTCGCGGTGGTCGACGAGGTCGACTCGATCCTGATCGACGAAGCCCGCACGCCGCTGATCATCTCCGGCCAGGCTGAAGATCACACCGAACTCTACGTGCGGATGAATGCACTGCCACCGCTGCTCGAACGCCAGATCGGCGAAGAGAAGGCAGACGGCACCGGCGTCGAAAAACCGGGCGACTACACGCTCGACGAGAAGGGCCGTCAGGTCTTCCTGACGGAATCGGGTCACGAAAAGGCCGAGCGTCTGCTCGCCGAATGGGGCCTGATCGGCGACGGCGAAAGCCTGTACGCGCCGCAGAACATCACGCTGATGCACCACGTGTACGCCGCGCTGCGCGCACACACGCTGTTCTTCAAGGATCAGCACTACGTCGTGCAGAACGGCGAAGTCGTGATCGTCGACGAATTCACCGGCCGTCTGATGTCGGGCCGCCGCTGGTCGGATGGCTTGCACCAGGCGGTTGAGGCGAAGGAACACGTCAAGATCCAGAGCGAGAACCAGACGCTCGCATCGATCACGTTCCAGAACTACTTCCGTATGTACGCGAAGCTGTCCGGCATGACCGGTACGGCCGATACCGAAGCGTACGAATTCAACGAGATTTACGGTCTCGAAACGGTCGTGATCCCGACCAACCGTCCGCCGAAGCGGATCGACAAGCAGGATCAGATCTACAAGACCGCCAAGGAGCGTTATGACGCGGTGATCCGCGACATCCGCGATTGCCATGAGCGGGGTCAGCCGGTACTGGTCGGCACGACGTCGATCGAAAACTCGGAACTGCTGTCGCATCTGCTGAAGCAGGCCGGGTTGCCGCACGAAGTGCTGAACGCCAAGCAGCACGCGCGTGAAGCCGAGATCGTCGCCGAAGCCGGCCGTCCCCAGCGTGTCACGATCGCCACGAACATGGCCGGTCGCGGTACCGATATCGTGCTCGGCGGCAACGCTGAGAAGCAGGCGTCGTTCATCGAGCAGGACGAAACGCTCGCTGAGGACGACAAGCAGCGTCGCATCCAGAAGCTGCACGACGAATGGCAAGCCCTGCACGATCAGGTGAAGGCCGCGGGCGGCCTGCACATCATCGGCACCGAACGTCATGAATCGCGCCGGATCGACAACCAGTTGCGCGGCCGTGCCGGCCGTCAGGGCGACCCGGGTTCGTCGCGCTTCTATCTGTCGCTGGAAGATCCGCTGCTGCGCATTTTCGCGGGCGATCGCGTGCGCGCGATCATGGACCGCCTGAAAATGCCGGAAGGCGAGGCGATCGAGGCGGGCATCGTGTCGCGTTCGATCGAATCGGCGCAGCGCAAGGTTGAAGCGCGCAACTTCGACGTTCGCAAGCAATTGCTCGAATACGACGATGTGTCGAACGATCAGCGCAAGGTGATCTACCAGCAGCGCAATGAATTGCTCGAAGCGAACGACATCACTGAAACCATTGGCGCCATGCGCCATGGCGTGATCGCCGATATCGTTCACCAGTTCGTGCCGGCCGGCAGCATTGAAGAGCAGTGGGACGTCCCTGAACTGGAAGAAGTGCTGCGCAACGAATGGCAGCTCGACCTCGCGGTTCAGGAAATGATCAACGAGTCGAACTCGATCAGCGCGGACGAGATTCTCGAAGCGGTAGAAGCCGCCGGGGACGAAGCGTATGAATCGAAGGTCGAACAGGTCGGCCGCGAATCGTTCAGCGCGTTCGAACGCTCGATCATGCTGCAAACGCTGGACCGCAGCTGGCGCGAACATCTGGCCGCGCTCGATCACCTGCGCCAGGGTATCCATCTGCGCGGTTACGCGCAGAAGAATCCGAAGCAGGAATACAAGCGCGAGGCGTTCGAGCTGTTCGCTGCGATGCTCGACGCCGTGAAGCTCGAAGTCACCCGCGTGGTGATGAATGTGCAGATCCAGTCGCCGGAACAGCTGGAACAGGCCGCCGAGCAGTACGAAGAGCAAGGCAGCCACCTCGAAAACGTCGAGTTCCGTCACGCCGAATTCGCCGAAGCGGCAGCAGCAGCGCCTGCCGCGGCGGAAGCGGCCACCGCCGCCATGATCGGCGAGGCGATGAGCCATGGCTCGTCGCACGCCGTCGCGTCGGACGTGAGCGCGGACAGCGTGCCGAAGGTCGGCCGCAACGACCCGTGCCCGTGCGGCAGCGGCAAGAAGTACAAGCAGTGTCACGGTAGGATTGCATAATGACGAAAGCGGCGCGCTTTAAGCGCGCCGCTTCGCTTTACACAGTGCTTTGCTGGTGATTTCGCGGTGGTTCGGCAACGCGCTCGAACCATCCGTTTCCGTTTCCATCGATGCCGGCGCCTGCCGGCATTTTCTTCGACAGGTCGCGACCATGGCTGTCAATTTCCCCTCGATCGATCCCGCTCAACTTCACCCTGTCGCCGGCGTCACGCTGGGCTGGGCGGAGGCGAATATCCGCAAACCGAACCGCAAGGACGTGCTGGTTATTTCCGTCGGCGTTGGCGCGACGGTAGGCGGCGTGTTCACGCAGAACCGCTTTTGCGCCGCACCCGTCACGGTGTGCCGTGAGAATCTGGAGCGCGTGCGTGCGGGCGGCAAGCCGATTCGCGCGCTCGTGATCAACACCGGTAATGCGAACGCGGGCACCGGCGAACCGGGCCTCGTTGCAGCTCGCGAAACCTGCGCGGAACTCGCGCGCCTCGCGGACATCGCGCCGGAGCAAGTTCTGCCGTTTTCAACGGGCGTGATTCTGGAACCGCTGCCGGTCGATCGTCTGAAGGCGGGTCTGCCGGCCGCGCTGGCGAACCGCAAGGAAGCGAACTGGTATGACGCCGCCCAGGCGATCATGACCACGGACACGCTGCCGAAAGCCGCCTCGCGCCAGGTGACGATCGACGGTCATACGGTCACGCTCACCGGCATCAGCAAGGGCGCCGGCATGATCAAGCCGAACATGGCGACCATGCTCGGTTTCCTCGCGTTCGACGCCGCCGTCGCACAGCCCGTGCTCGACGCGCTGGTCAAGCACGTGGCGGACCGTTCGTTCAACTGCATCACGATCGATGGCGATACGTCGACCAACGATTCTTTCATCCTGATCGCGTCGGGCAAATCGAGCCTGCCGGCGATCACGTCCACCGATTCGCCCGCTTACACAGCGCTGCGCGACGCAGTGACCGAAGTCGCACAAAGCCTGGCGCAATTGATCGTGCGCGACGGCGAAGGCGCGACCAAATTCATGACCGTGCATGTCGAAGGCGGCTCGAGCGTCGGCGAATGCCGCCAGATCGCCTACGCGATCGGCCACTCGCCCCTCGTGAAGACGGCCTTCTATGCATCGGACCCGAATCTCGGCCGCATTCTCGCGGCCATTGGCTATGCCGGCGTGGACGATCTCGACGTCGGCAAGATCGACCTGTATCTGGACGACGTGCTGGTTGCCACTTCCGGCGGCCGCAATCCGGCCTATCGTGAGGAAGACGGCCAGCGCGTCATGAAAAAGAGCGAGATCGGCATTCGTGTCGTGCTCGGCCGCGGCAATGCGCAAGCCACGATCTGGACTTGCGATCTGTCGCACGACTACGTGAGCATCAACGCCGACTATCGTTCGTAACCAGGTTCATTACGCGGCGCTTTGGCCGCTTATTTCACCGCCATGGATAAACTCGAACAGTTTTTGACCCGGGCCGAAGCCGTCCTCGTCCGCCTCGAAGCAATGCTTCCGCCCGCCGAACCGGTGATCGACTGGTCGGCGGCGGTTGCCTTTCGCTGGCGCAAGCGGCAGGGGCGCGGCTATCTGCAGCCAGTGCACGCCATTTCGTCGATCACGCTCGACGACCTGCAAAACATCGATCGCCAGAAAGGGTTGATCGAGCAGAACACGCGCCAGTTCGTGCATAAGCAGCCGGCCAACAACGTGTTGCTGACGGGCGCGCGCGGCACGGGCAAGTCGTCGCTGATCAAGGCTTGCCTGAACGCCTATGCGAAAGACGGCCTGCGTCTGATCGAAGTGGACAAAGACGATTTGCACGATCTGGGCGACATCGTCGATCTGATCGCGCAACGGCCGGAGCGCTTTGTGGTGTTCTGCGACGACCTCTCGTTCGAAGACGGCGAGTCGGGCTATAAGGCGCTGAAGGTCGCGCTGGATGGCTCGATCGCGGCGCAGTCAGACAACGTGTTGATTTACGCAACGTCGAATCGTCGCCATCTGTTGCCCGAATACATGAGCGACAACGAGACGTACAAGCACACTTCCGACGGCGAGATTCATCCGGGCGAACTGGTCGAAGAAAAGATCTCACTGTCCGAGCGCTTCGGGCTATGGGTCAGCTTCTACCCGTTCAAGCAGGACGACTACCTGTCGATCATCGGCCACTGGCTGCGCTATTTCGGCTGCGACGACGCGGAAGTCGAAGCGGCGCGTGGTGATGCGCTGGTGTGGGCGTTGGAGCGCGGTTCGCGTTCGGGACGCGTCGCGTGGCAATTCGCTCGCGACTGGTCTGGCCGGAAGGCCCCGGCATGAGCGACGCGCTGAAGAACACGGCTGGCCGCCCGGTGACCGAGGTGGCCGTCGGCGTGCTGATTCAACCGGACGGACACTATCTGCTGGCGCAGCGCCCGGCCGGCAAGCCCTACGAAGGGTACTGGGAGTTTCCGGGCGGCAAGCTGGAAGCGGGCGAGTCGGTCGAGGCCGCACTAGCCCGTGAGTTGCACGAGGAACTGGGTATCGACGTCAAGTCGAGCCATCTTTGGCACACGCTCGAGCACGATTACCCACATGCCTATGTGCGGCTGTTCTTCTGCAAGGTGACGGAGTGGGCCGGCGAGCCGCATGGCCGCGAAGGCCAGGCATTTGTCTGGCAGACGCTGCCGGCGGATGTCTCGCCGTTGTTGCCGGCGACCATCCCCGTGCTGGAATGGCTCGCGGCTGAGAAAAATTAGAAAAATGGTGCGCGGTTGCCGACGGTGCTGCGTGAGCAGCGTCGTCCCGCGCGACTGCGGCGCACTGCTGCGTGCGTCTGCAGCCGCCGCATTCAATGCGGGTTGTAATCCTCTCCAGGCGATTCATCCGACGGCGTTTCCTGATCAGTGCCGCCTATCTTGTACTTCTCAGCGGCCCAGGCGCCGAGGTCGATCTGCTTACAGCGATCGGAGCAGAACGGGCGGAAGCGGTTTTCAGGGGTCCAGCGGACATCCTTGCCGCAAGTGGGGCATTTGACGACGGTAGGCATACGGTCAGGCAGGCGATCGGAAACGGAACAAGTAATGAATATAGGGGCATTTTTCGCCGCTTTAAAGGCGTTGCCCCGTGCTTCAGTTCTACGACTGTGAGGTGGCTCTTACAGGCTGCACAACGTAAGTTGGAACGGTACGTCGACATCCACCGCGCGCGGACGCAGATCGCCGTCCTGCACCGTGAATCGCACCCAGAGCATGTACTTGTTAGCGCTGGCCTCTGGAATTACCCGCAATTCAGGCGCCACCCGTACCTGCATCAACTGGTATGAACGGCCTGACAGCATTTGCTGATAGCTGCCCTGCATTGCCATGACCTTGGACGCCTGGCCCGATTCGCGCGCGAGGCGCAGCACGATCGTTGCCGCATCGCGCAACGGCAATAGCGGTGTGACCCATTTGGCGATGTCCTGCCGGCGCTGATCGGGATGAATCTGCTGCCATGCGTAGTACGAAGGCAAATCGAACTTGCAGGTGCCGCCCGGGATGATCGCGCGGCTGCGGATACTGGCGAGCCACTCGTTGTCGGCCAGATGCTGGCCGGTCTTGCCCTGCATCTGTGAAAGCCCCGACAAGGTTTGCTCGATTTCTCCCAGCACCGCCTCCAGCGCGTTCTGCTCGATACCCGGATTGCCCCGGAACGGCGCCAGTGTTTGCCTTTGGCGCTCGAGCTCCTTCATCAGGTCGGACTTCAGATCCGCGCGACCCGCAACCTCAGAGATTTCGAACAACGTGGTCAGTGCGACGTGATGTTCCCTGGCGTCTTCCTGGGTCAGGAAGAACGTGAAGCGCTCGAACAGATCTTCGAGGCGCAATAGCGTCCGGATTCGCTCGTTGAAGGGATACTCGTAAAGGATCAAGCGGGCTCGCCTCGGGCGTGGTCGGTGACGGGAATGCAGAACATTCTAATGCCGTGAGACTACCCTAGCAATCACGCACTTTTTCAGGGCACTTTTGCAACTTTTTTCACGTGTTTCGAGCGGTTTTTGCGCGTGCTTCGGTCCGCGGATTCTCATGTGCCCGCTAGCGACAGATAGGCACGATGTTGCGCATCGACTTGCGCCGTGAGCGCTTCGAGCGGCGCGTTGTCGTTGTCGATGACGTCGTCGGCTGCGGCGAGGCGGGCTTCACGCGTCGCCTGACGGGCGATGATTGCCAGCACCTGTTCGCGGCTGAACCCGTTGCGACTCATCACGCGCGAAATTTGTGTCTCGACGCTGCAATCGACCGTCAGCACACGATTCACGCGCGTTTTCCAGCTACCCGACTCCACCAGCAGCGGTACCACGATGATGACGTACGGCCCGTGCGCCTCACGCTGCTCTCGCTCTGTCTCCGCACGAATCAGTGGATGCGTGATGCTTTCGAGGCGTTTGCGCGCGCCGTCGTCGCTGAACACCAGCGTGCGCATGCGGACGCGGTCGAGCGAGCCGTCTGCCGCAACGAACGAATCACCGAACTCCGCGGCGATCTGCGGCATCGCAATGCCATGCGGCGCTGTGATGCGGTGCGCAATCAGGTCCGTGTCGACAAGCGGCACACCGCGCGCGGCGAACAGGTCGGCCACGGTCGATTTGCCGCTGCCGATGCCACCGGTCAATCCCACAGCAAACATGCTTCAGCCTCCCAACGCCAGATACAGCGGTGTGCCGAGAAATAGCGTAACAGCACCGCCCGCTGCGAGGAATGGCCCGAACGGCAGCGGCTCTTCGAAGCGCATGCGGCCGCGCCACGTCGCCAGGAGACCGACCACCGCGCCGGCGACCGCTGCGATCAGTACGATCTGCGGTAGTGCCGCCCAGCCGAGCCATGCGCCGAGCGCGGCCAGCAGTTTGAAATCGCCATAACCCATGCCTTCAATGCCGCGTACCAGCCGGAACAGCCAATGTACGGCCCACAGCACCAGATAGCCGAAGATGGCGCCCAGCACGGCATCGTGGAGGCTCGCGAACATGCCGTTGAAGTTCACGATCAGGCCGGCCCACAGGAGCGGCAGCGTCATGGAGTCGGGCAGCAGATGGGTGTCGATGTCGATCGCGCTCATGGCGAGCAGTGCGGCGCATAGTCCGAAGGCGGCGAGGGCCATGCCGGTCGGCCCGTACAGCGCGAGCGCCCCTGCCGCAAAGGCGGCGCTGGCGATTTCGAGCAGCGGGTAGCGCACGCTGATACGTGTCTTGCACGCGGAGCAGCGGCCGCGCAGGAGCAGATAGCTCAGCACCGGCAGGTTTTCCCACGCGCTCAGCACGTGGCCGCAGTGAGGGCAGGCGCTACGCGGCGCCCACAGGTTGTAGCGGGCGGGCAAGCCGTCGTTTTCAAGCGGTTGTTCGGTGGCCTCGCTGACCTCCTCACGCCACGCACGTTCCAGCATGATCGGCACGCGATGCACGACCACGTTCAGGAAGCTGCCGATCACCAGGCCGAAAACAACCGCGAATGCGATCTGCAGGCTGCCGGGCAAGCTGCCGAACGCGAGCCCAAGACCGGTTTCGACGTGGCCGGGCAGCAGACCCGACAGCAGGCTGGAGGAGGTATCTGACACGAGCGGAATGGTGGCCTGCATAGTTAAAGGGTGAGATTCGGCTGCGATGCTACACCACGTTGCCGAGTTGAATAATGGGAAGATACATCGCGATCACCAGGCCGCCGACCAGCGTGCCCAGCACGATGATGACAAGCGGCTCGCACAAGCTCGAGAGCGTGCCGATCTTTTCGTCTACCTGACGATCGGCGAGCGACGCTATGTCGATCAGCATCGCGTCGAGCGCGCCGGACTCCTCGGCAACGGCAACCGGCTGGACGACCTCGGGTGGAAAACAGTGCGCGGCGCGCATTGCTGCGGCGAGCCGCTCGCCACGCCGCAGCCGGGTGGCAATCTCCACGGTGGCGCGGTCGAAGAAAGCGTTGCCAGTGGCGTGGGTCAGTGAATCGAACGCGTCCGCGAGCGGTGTGCCTGCCGACAGCAAGGTGCCGAGCGCGCGGCTCCAACGCGCCGCGCATAAGGTGCGCAGCAATGGACCGGCGACCGGCATTGTCAGCGATATACGCGCGAACCGGATGCGCGCTGCTTCGGAACGTCGTAGCAGAAATGTCACAGCCGAGCTCGCTGAGAAGGTCATTACAGCCAGAGGAATGCTCCATTGCGCGGCTCCGGCGGACAAAGCCAGTACGAACCGCGTCGGTGCGGGCAGCTTCGCCCCGAAGCCGTCGAAAATCTGTTTGAAAGTGGGGACAACCCAGATCAGCAATGCCGCGGTAATGGCAATCGCAAGCAACAGGATCGCGACTGGATAGGTCAGCGCTGCGCGCACCTTGGCACGCTGCGCAGCGGCGCGTTCGCGGTCGTCGGCGAGTCGGGCGAGGACCGTCGGCAATGCGCCGGCCGCTTCGCCAACCTCGACGAGCTGGCAGTACAGCGCATTGAATTGCGCAGGATGCCGCTGCAATGCCGCCGAAAAACGCAGGCCGCTGGTGATATCACGCGCCAGCACGCCGACGATTCGCGGCATGCCGGGTCGGCGCGAACTCTGCGCTTGAGCGAGAAGATCGAGCGCGGGTGCAAGCGGCAAGCCGGCGCGCAGCAGACTGGCAAGCTGGCGGGTGAATATCGTCACGTCGATGGTGCGGGTTTTGGGGCGTGGCGCCGGCCCGCGGGACGCCAGTTCGATGATGAACAGATTGTCGCGCTTGAGGATTGCTCGCGCGGCGCCGGGATCCGGCGCGATGAGCGCGCCTTTCTTAAGCACGCCGTCGACGTCGACGCCGCGCCATCTGAAGCGCAAATCGGTTGCTGCTGATTGAGGCGGTGTGGAGGGGTTCATGTGACCTCGGTTGCGGCAAGCGCTTCGGCAAGGCTCGTCGTGCCGTCGCGCACACGCGCCAAGGCCGCATCGCGCAAGGTGGCGACCTGTTCAGTTTGCGCGAGCCGGGCCAGTTCATGGGTGCCTGTGCGTGCCACGATCAACTCGCGCATCGCATCGGAGACGGGCATCACCTGGTGAACCCCGACGCGCCCGCGGTAGCCGATGCCGTGGCACGCTGCACATCCGGTGGCGCCGAATGGATGCCAGCCGCGGAGGTGAGCGTCGGCAAAGCCTGCTGCTCGCAGCGCTGCCGCCGATTGGGGCGCTGGTGCGCGGCATGCCACGCAGAGCCGCCGCACCAGCCGTTGTGCCGTCACCATCCTTAGCGCGGCGGCGAGGTTGTACGGCTCCACGCCGATATCGATCAGGCGCGCGACGGCGGCAGGTGCGTCGTTCGTGTGTAAAGTCGAAAGGACGAGGTGGCCTGTTTGCGCGGCTTTAACGGCAACGTCGGCGGTCTCGTCGTCGCGGATTTCGCCAACCATGATCACATCGGGGTCCTGACGGAGAAATGCACGCAGCGCCACGGCGAAGGTCAGGCCGGCCTTTTCGCGCACACTCACCTGGTTGATCCCCGCCAATTGAATTTCCGCGGGATCTTCCACCGAGCACAGATTGCGCGCCTCGTCGTTGAGCATGTGAAGGAAGCAGTACAGCGATAGCGTCTTGCCGCTACCGGTGGGCCCGGTGACCAGCACCAGGCCGTGCGGCGCACGAATCGCGGCATTGACTGCAACACGCTGTTGTGGATCCAGGCCGAGCGAGTCGAGAGAAAGATCGGTGGGCAACGCGTCGAGCCTGCGCAAGACCAGCTTCTCGCCGAACAGGGTAGGCAGCGAGTTGACGCGATAGTCTTCGACACGGCCGGGCGACGTCGCAATTCGCAGCCGGCCGTCTTGCGGCACGCGCCGCTCGGCGATATCCATGCGCGCCAGCACCTTCACGCGCGTGATGAATGCGTCGCGCAGATGTGCGGGGGGCCGAGGAATTTCATGCAGTACGCCGTCGATGCGCAAACGCACGCGCCAGCCATGCTCCTCCGGTTCGATGTGCAGGTCCGACGCATTGCGGCGGGTTGCCTCCAGCAACGTGTCGGTCAGCAGGCGTACGGCCGGGGTGTTGTCGGAATCGGTCAGACTCGAGTTGAGGTTGGCACTGACACTGGTGTCGGCCGTAAAGGCGTTGTGCCTCGGTTTGGGCGAGCTTTCGCCGTCGACGGCGACCGGCCGCAACGACGCCGCGCGTTGAAAAGAATCTTGCATGAGAAACCGGTGATGAGCCGCCTGTAGAACACGACGGTTCCATCATCCGGTCAGTGCGCCGACACCGCCATTCAGCCAATCGGCTAATGGCGCGCGCTGCGCCCTTGTGCGATGCTTCGGCGTGCAGGGCCTAGCCGCGCGCAGTCTTGACGGCTTTCGCGCCCGCGCGAGTCGGCGGTTTGAACAGTTTGACAGTGCGAATCGCCTGGTCGTCGCTGCGCATCACTTCGAGTTTCACCTCGCCGATCTGCACGCACACGTCGCCATCGGGAATCTCTTCGAGTATTTCGAGAATCAACCCGTTGAGCGTTTTCGGTCCGTCGGTCGGCAGCGCGAGATGCAGCCAGCGGTTCAGTTCGCGCAGCGGCATGCTGCCCGCGACGATGCATTCTCCCTTCTCGTTCCAGCCGCCGCGCGAATTGGCGCCACGCGGAATCGACGTGGTGAATTCACCGATCAGCTCTTCGATGATGTCTTCCGGCGTGACCAGCCCTTGCAATTCGCCGTATTCGTTCACGACTAGCGCCGTGCGGTGACGGCTTTCCTGGAAGTACTGCAGTTGCTGGAACACCGGCGTACCGGTCGGCACGAAATACGGCTCGGCCAGCAACTCTCGCAACGTCTCGCGCTCCAGCTCCTGGTTGTGCAGCGCAGCCAGTGTTTTGCGCACGTGCAGCACGCCGAGCACGCGGTCGATGTCGCCTTGATAGACGATCAGCTTGTTGTGATAACAGGTTTCCAGCTGATGCAGGATCTGTTCGAACGGCGCGTCGAAGTCGAGCGCTTCAATGCGGCGGCGCGGGATCATCACGTCGTCGACGGAAATATTTTCGAGGTCGAACAGATTCAGCAGAATGCTGCGGTGCTTGGTCGGCATGAAGCTGCCCGATTCGAGCACGATGGTGCGCAACTCTTCGGTGGAAAGCCGCTGATCGTGCGCGCCTTTGGTATTGATATGCAGGACGCGCAAGATCGTGTTCGCGAACAGATTGACGAACCAGACGAGCGGCTTGCCGACTCGCATCATCGGTGCGATCAAGAGGCTGGCCGGCAGCGCGATCTTCTCCGGGAACGTCGCGCCGACAATCTTCGGCGTGATTTCTGCGAAAACGATGATCAGAAACGCGACGATACCTGTCGCGATCGACAGCACGACGTTGTTACGGCCGAAGGTATGCAGCGCGATCGAGGTGGTGAGTACCGGGATGATCGTGTTGAACAGATTGTTGCCGATCAGGACCACGCTCAGCAGCTGGTCGGTATGCGCCAGCAGCCCCTGAGTGGTCTTCGCGCCGAGCGCGTTCTGGTTGGCGAGGTGTTTCAGGCGATGGCGGTTGATCGCCATCATCGCCGTTTCGGAAATCGAAAAGAAGCTGGAGCAGATAAGCAGCAGAAAGACGGCGCCGATCTGCGCCCATAAGGGAAGTTGTTCCACGCGTTGTGAAAGTAGGGGACGGGATGGAGAGAATATAGCAGAGCAGGCTGGGCGAGCCGCCGCGCAGGCAGTCCCGGGATTGAAAAGCCTCGAATCACGTGACTTGCCGTTTGAGAACGCGGACCAGCGTGCCGAGCGTGTGCATCAATTCAGGCGACAATTCTGTGTCGGCTATCGCGTCGGGCGTCGCGCCGGCGCCTTCGAGAAAGGCCTTGATGAGCGCGGCGGGCTCTATCGATGATTCTTCTGCCGGCGTCGAGGGCGGGGCGGAATGGACAGGCAGCGCGAAGGGCTCCCGCAACTTGACCGGTCCGTCGTTGCGGAGGGTGTTTTCTGTATGAAATCTTCCGCTGTAGTCCGGTACGGCTGTTCGCATGACGCGGGCGGGTGCTTCGTGCGTTTCGCCAAAGGCGTCCCGATACGCGGCGGGCTGGTTTGGGGATGCAGGCAGCGAGGGTGATTCCGCGGGAGGCGAAGCCGCGGCCTCCAGCTCGGTCGGCTCCGGCGTCTGCGCACTATCCGGTGGCGACGCAATCTTCAAACGCAGGTGGCCGCCGAACTCCGGCACGTTGTCGCGGATTGCATTGCCCGGCGAGCGATCGGGTTGCAGCGCCGTGAAGCCGTTGCTGGGAGGCGCCTCCACCAGGTCGGCGAATAACCCCCCGTTGGCCGATTTGTTCCAGCCCGCGTCGTTCCAGCCCGAGTCGGCCGTTGTTGGGCCAGGCATGCCGAATAGCGCAAGTGGGTCGAGCGGCGTATCGAGAAGGTCGTGGAGGCTGGTGGATAGGGCTGCACCGCTCAGCGGATCGGCGGGATGGCCGGCCAATAGGGCTGCGCCGCTCAGCGGATCGGCGGAATGGCCGGCGGGCAGCGACTTCGTGTGCAGCGACTTCTGCAGAAGATCGGGACCAGCGGCGGCTGGAGATGATCCAAACGATGACCCAATCGGGCAAGCCGCGTCGGCCGGTGGACTCCAGCCTGGCGTCAAAGCACTCGCCTCGGTCTGCAGGATGCACGCACCGATATTGAGGATATCGCCGGCGTTCAGGCTGGCCTGCGCGCCCGGCGCGAGCATCTTGCCGTTAAGCGCAATTGCGGCATGTTCGCTCGTGTTCAGCAGTTGCCAACCGCCCGCGAGCGCCTGTACGGCCGCGTGGCGTGGCGCCACCACGCCGTCGTCGTCGGGCAGGACCAAGGTGTTGCCGGCGTCGCGGCCGATCGTCCCGCCGGATGCGTCGAAGACTGCGCTCGCGCCACTTGCGAGCGCTTTGCCGTGACAGGCAATGAGGGTCAATTTGAGGCTGAAGGAGGGCACGAAGAGAGGCTCCTGATGGCAAGCGGCGCTCATGACGGACACGAAAATGCGTTCATTTGCGCCAGCTGGAATGGGTTATAGCTGTTGCTGGCGGTGACGCGCAGCGCCAGCGTTTTTCCGTTGACGTCGAAACTCGCGACAAAGCTCTCGGGCGCCGCGCCCGGCGTGATGCGCGCCTTGTCAAACAGGCGGTGCAAAGCCCACGGGCCGTGGGTTTGCAGGCTGTTGCTGCCGCTTTGCGTATTGACCAGCAAGCTGACCAGATTGGCGCCGCCCGCGTTGGGCCACTTCACGGTCGCCGGGATCTGCGGGCCGTGTGCATAGCGGATTGTCTGGCCATCGACGTCCAGCACGTACTGCGTGATGCCGGGATCCATTTCGAGCGGCGTCAATTCGATTTGCAGCGACGGCGCCATCGCGTTGCCGGGGAAGAACACGGTGCGGATCGTATCGGCGTTCTGAAACGAGCCGGCAAGGCGCGCATCGCCCGGCGCGCCGCCGGCCGCGTCACCCCTGAAGGTCCAGCGGCTACGGCTGACGTCGATTTGCGAGGCCAGGTTCTTCTGAAAGAAGCTGTCCATCAATCCGCCGGCGGCGAACAGCCTCGCAAAATCGTCGAGCGCGACGTCGCGAGGCGAGCCGCGCTCGAATGGGTAGCGCCCGGCGATCATGTGCCGGCATTGGCGGCCGATGCCGCCTTGCGCGTCCTGTGCGATGTTGGCCCGTGCGGCGCCGCTGACCTGCGCTGAACCGGTTTGCGACAGATCGCTGAACATCTTGCGCAGGGGCATGGGCAGGCGCCCCGCGTCCGCCTGGAGTCTGTTGAATACATCCGTTTGCGGAGGCGTGTTGCCGCTGCTTAACGCAGCGCTCGCGGAGCTCAGATAGCTGTAGAACTCGTCGATCACCCGCAGGTTGCTGTCGAGCGGCCCGCCTGCGGTCGAGGCCGCCAGACGTCTCAGCGGTTCGAAATGTTCGTCGACGATGGCTTCGGGTTTGTCGTCGCCGGAGGGCGGCGGCGCGCCGCGTGCACCGCTGCCGAACAACGCAGTGAGCGATTGCCTTGCTTCGCCGATGCGCTTTTGCAATCTGTTTGCAGTCGGCTCCTGCACCGCGCCCGCGCGCAGTAGATTCGTCTCATTCGCCGCGACCAGCAGAAATTGTCTGAGCGGCGAATCGGGCGCCGACAGTGTGCGTGCGATCTGCATGCTCTGTGCAATGGACGTGCTGTCCATCAAGGCCAGATCGTTGAGGTAGCTGTCCCAGACATCGATGTAGTCATTGAAATAGGCGCGTCTGATTTCCCGGGCGAGGCGTGCGCTGTCGCTCGTGGCGTTTGCAGGGATGCCTAGCACCCATGGATCTTCGTCCTTGAGTTTCGCGGCGGCGCCGTCCACGCGTTTTTCAAAAGTGTTCCAGTAGCCATGGTAGGTGTACAGGCTGCTGACGCCGTCGGTGAGCGGCCTGCCGCTTCGACGTCTGAAGACGAGCGCGGCCTGGGGACCGCCGGCGCTCGCGACGCTGACCGGCGCGCCTTGCATCGTCGCCAATAGTTCGCGGCGGAGCTGGTGGTAAGCACGCAGCGCGGGCGAAGCGTGTCCGAGACGTTCGCGCACGCTTTCCACCAGCGGCGCATTGCGCGCGAACGGCGAAGCGACCCTGCGCGACTCGAACAGATTGGCGATGTGCGCTTCGAGTCGTGCGCGCTCGTCCTGCGTCGTATTCGACGGCAACGCCTGCTCGGTATCGAGGATTAGCCATGCCGCGAGGAAGCCGGCGTCGTATCGCGTCGCGTCGTGGAGCATCAGATAGGCTTTCAACGCATCGTACGAATACTCGAGGTCGGTGACCGGTGCATCGGCGAGTATCGATTCGATGCGGGCAGCCGCCTGCGGCAACAGTTTTTCGTCGAGCGCACGATGATAGACGGCCTCGCCTGCATCGCTGATTCGTTTGCCTTGATACAAGCCCAGCCCATACCGCCACAGCGGTGGCGCGTCGACATCGAATTGCTCGCTGTGCGGCAGGCTGTGCAACGCATCGAGCATCGGCGAAAGCGGGGCCACGGCGTCCGGATGGGATACGACGGGCCGGTTGGCGTACAGATTGAAGGCGGCCACATGCGCATTCACTTCGTCGAGATAGGCGCGGTTGTTCAGATAGCTGATCGTCCAGCCGGTGAGGAGCGCCAGCAGAACGCCGCCGGTCAAGGTAGCCACTGCGGCGTGTGCCATCAGGCGGCGGCGTCGCAACGCGCGGCTCACGCCGGCAAATCCTGCGTCGGCGAATACGGCGTCTTGCAGCAGTTGTTTCAGAAAGTAGCTTTGGCTGTGTTTCGGCGCGACGCGTGCCGGCGGCGCAGCCGCCATCTGCAATTGCTGTCGGATCGGCGTTAGCACACCGTCGATTGCCGGGCCGCTCTGCAGCGCGCTGGTGAAGTAGATGCCGCGCGCCACCAGGTTGGTTTCCAGGCGCGACGGCCGAAATAGCGCCACGAGGAAGTCGTCCAACGTTTCCTTGAGGCTCGCGAACTGCTGCGGAAACAGATAGGCGAGTGCACGGCTGTCGGGATCGGGATCCGCGATCAGCACATCGTGCAAGGCGGCGTTCAGCCGCTGCGCCAAACGGTCGAACGCGCCGCCGGGGGCAAAACCGGCGGCGTCGCTCGATGCCGGGTCACCCGCCGCAAAGGTCGTGCCCCATACCTGCGCGCGACCGTCGCGGTTAAGGCCGGAAAAGTACTCGGTAAAGCCGCTGATGCGGTCCATCCGGGTGAAGCATAGATAGACCGGCACGCGGACGTCGAACTTGGCCTGCATCAATTGCAACGGCTTGCGCAGCCGCGTCGCGTAGGCTGCCCGATCGGACTCGCTCATCGCCAGCAGTTCGTCGACGCCGACCATCAACAACGCGCCGTTGACGGGCTGGCGCGGCCGGTATTTGCGCAACAGCCCCAGCAGCTCGCCCCATTCGGCGCCGCGCCGTGCGTCGGCGTCGGCCGCTTCCAGATAGTGACCGGGCGTATCGACGAGCACGGCATGGTTGCTGAACCACCACTCGCAGTGGGGCGTCGGTTCAATGCGGCCGCTGGCGGCGCGCGCGGCTTGTTCTGCGATCGACAGTTCAAGTCCGCTATTGGCGAGCGCCGTGGTTTTGCCCGAACCGGCGCTGCCAACTACGAGATACCACGGCAGCCGGTAGACATACTGACCAGTGAGTCTGTCCAGCCACGCGGCAAAGCGGCCTGTGGGGGCGCCCGCGTGACGCAACAGGTGCAGCGCCTCGCGAAAGCGGGCACGCAGTTCAGCAAGCGGTTCGGTGCGGTCGTCGGAGGCAGGGTGGTCGGGCTGGCTAGCCTTGCGTCGGCGCAAAAGCTTGCGCAGATCCTCACTGTCCGCGTGTTGTCGCCAACGCCAGGCAAACCTTGCCCACCAGACGAATAACAGGAACGCGATCAGCACGAGGCGTGAGATGTCGCTTTCCAGCGGCCGCAGTTCTCCGATCGATAGCAATGGCCCGATCATCCAGATCAGTGCGGCGATGACGATCACGCCCACCAACAGCCATAACGCCCTGGACCACAGAAGTCCCCACAAACGCTTTAAAGAATTCATCGGTTGGTCGCTTGCGAAAAGTCCTGTCTGCTTGCAGCGCCGTGAAACAGCACGATTTCCACTCGCCGATTGTGGGCGCGGCCTGCGGCCGTGCGGTTGGTGTCGACCGGCTGTTCGTCGCCGCGCCCCGCTACGGTGAGCGCACGGGTTTTGTCGAAGCCCGCTGCGAGGAGCGATTGCCTGACCGCGGCGGCGCGGGCTTGCGAGAGCGCGAGGTTCGATGCGAATCGCCGGTCGCGGATCGGCTGGTTATCCGTATAGCCGGTAATCACCACATCTGAGCGAAGCCGGCTCAGGACCCCGGCGACACGCGCGAGCACGGGCAGGTAAGCGTCATTGGCGGTGGCCGAGCCGGAATCGAACAGGCCGTCGCCGCGCAGCGCGATCACACTGCGATCCGCATCTTCGCGCACGACAAGCGAGCCGCTGCGTATGTCTGCGTCGAGCAGGCGGGTAAGGTTGACGGGCGGCGCGGCGGCCGCGCGAAACTCGCTTTCCGGAAGATGAATCGCGTTGATCGCCGCGTAGGTTCGATCGGCTTGTGCGTTGGATGCCAGCAGGAAGCCGATGAAACTCGCGCAGCCGATCAGGCCGGCGAACAGCAACCACGTCCACGGCGGCAACCAGCGGCGCGCGCTGAACCCCTGCGTGCGGTCGGCGGCACGCCAATCTGGCGACAGGGGTTGTGCATAACCGCCGCCCGTTTCGTGAAGCAGTTTATGCAGCCGGCGCGTGAGCGTTTCAAGCTGCGCAGCGCCGTTCTGAACCACGCGATAGCGTCCCTGGAAACCCAGCATGAGGCAGAGGTACTGAAGCTCGATGATGTCGCGATGTTCGCGAGGACTGCCCGACAAGCGCGCGAGCAGCTGGAAGAACTTCTCACCGCCCCAGGTTTCGTTATGAAACGCGACCAGCAGGCTGTGCGTCGACCATGCGCTGCCGCCGCTCCACGGCGCGAGTGCTGCGGCTTCGTCGAGGGCCGTGCACAGGCAATAGCGCGCACCGACGATGGTTTCGATGGCGACGGCCGCCTGCTGCGCGCGCGCCTGGAAACACCTGATTTCATCGACCAGATATTCGCGCAGCCGCTCCGGCGTCAACGTCGTGCTGGTGCGGATCTGCGTAAGCGTAGCGAGCAGCGGATTTGCTGCGGCGACGAGCGGGTTGCCGGCGCTAGAGGTTTGTTGGTTTGTCCGCATAGGCTCAGCCGCGAATGGCCCAAAACTCCATCGTCAGGCCCGGCAGATCGCCGGCGACGTGCAAAGCGAGGCCGCTGGATTTCTCCAGTTGCTTCCAGAGTTCGCCGCTCGTATCCAGTTCGAAGTAATGGCGGCCGGCGTGATACGGAATCTGTCGCGGCGCGACCGGGAGCAGGCGCAGCGCAATGCCGGGAAGATGCAGATTGACCAGATCGGCCAGCCGCTCGGCGGGCCCGATCTTGACCTGCGCGGGATAGCGCGTGCGCATGGTCTCGGCGGGGAGATCGGCGTGTACCGACAGCACGAAGCCGGCGCTGCGAATCAGTTCGGAGCTCGGAATCCGTGCAACCCACACGCGATGCGCGCGCTCCTCCAATTCGATCGCAACGGCGTTCTGTTCGAGTACCGTCGACAACGCCCGCCGCAATTCAACCATCAACGGTGCGAAACTGCCTTGCAGATCGTCGTGCCGGTAGTCAGGACGGACCGTCGGCCGGCGCTCGCTGCTCGTGTAAGTGCAGAGATCGAACGCGAGCCGCAGCCATTGACGAAAGAGCTGCTCGGGATGCACGTGGCCGAACGCCTGGGCATGCGAAGTATCGGCTTGAGCGCGGTTGATCAGCGCCAGCAGCAGAAAGTCGCTGACCTCGGCGACGCCGCCGCGCCCTGGGCGTGACAGACGCTGTGCCAGCGCGTCGCCGCGCTGTTCAAGCAGGCCATGCAGTTCGCTGAGGTAATGGCCGAGCACCGAATGCTGTCCGGCTATCAGCATCGGCGGGATGTATTGCTTGTCGAGCACCAGATGGTTATCGCTGCGCCGCTCCACCACCCGCAGCAGGCCGAGCGCCTGCCATTCGCTGCGCAGTTCGGACGCGAGTACCAGCTTCAGGCGCGCCCGGGCGATCTGCACGGTTGCGGGTCCCAGCGCGACCGCATTGCTGTCGGCGATTTCGCGCGTGTGTGCGCTGTACCGGGCGAGCGATTCGACCTGTTCTTCGAAGATCGTGTCTTCGCCGTCCGCACGACGGATTGGCAACGCGAGCACGACGAGCTCGTCTTTTGCGTGAGCGGGGATGTCGAGTGGCGCGGGCAGGTTGTCGGGACCGCTCAGAAGGAAGGGCGTACCGTCTGGGAATACGCCTTGCGCCGTCGACAACGCGACCTTGCCCAACGTGAGCGCACCGGGATCGATATCGAGACTCAGAAACCCCCAGAATGCCCCCTGCAATCCGAGGCTGCGCTGTTGGACATAGTCTTCGATGTAACGCTCGAACTGCTGGAAATGCTGCGGTCGCAGGTACATGCCTTCCGACCAGACGACTTTGCTGCGGGATGCGCCCGAGTCTTTCTGCGGCAAATATGAGTGCTTCATCAATGTGTCCGATTCATGGTTCTGACCACCAGGCCGCCTTCGCCCAGTTCCACTCGCATGGCGACCCGCGATGACGCGAACGGCCAGAACGAAAAGAAACCGCGGTCCGCGTCGGCTGGCGGCGCGAAAGTGGCCTTCCAGACGTATTTGTTCAATTCCCGATAGCCGGCGACCACGCCGAATTGCCGGACGGCCGGATCGTCCGGCTTCGAGATCAACTTGCGCTCACCAGGTAACAGGATCAACTGCTCAAGCGACACGAGGTCGTCGCCCAAGGCCGTCCTCGCGTGGTCCTGCAAGGAGGAGAAGCTGCTCGCTTCGAATGCGGCCGTCGACTTCAGGCTGTAGATGCCGACGAGAATCGGCGAAGGCAGTCCGCGGCTGTCCGGATTGACTCGCGAACTGGCGTGGAGATAAACATCGCAAGAAGTTTCCGCTGTCTTTGGCGTCGCTACGCAGCCAGCCGCCAGGATCGCCGGAGTCAGCGCAAGCAACACGCGCCGTCGTGTATGGATCATGCGTGGCTCATCCGTGTATCACCCGGCCAGATTCAGAATATGCGTCTGGCTCGGCGAGGTGCCCGTGCCCTGCGCATTCGTCGAGTTCTGCTGGGTCGGGTCGGTCATGCGGGTGGTCGGCATGCCGTGCAGCAGCACGGTGTTGGCGCCGTTGATGTTGCGTGACGTCGAGCAGACGGTGCCTGACATGACACCCCCCATCGAGCCGGGCGCGTCGCCACTGGTGACGGGAATGACGGTCGCCAGATTGTGGGCGGGGGCTGCGGCGATCAGGATGTTGCTGACGTTGGGAATCGCCTGCGGACGTTGCGCCGTGTTGCCGTACGCAACCGGCACGCCGAGTGGGGGTGTCAGGTTGACGCTGATGGCGCCGTTGGCGCCGTTGGCGCTCGAGTTGACCATGACCATGAGGTTCTCCTAGCCGAGATGAATTTGCTGGGCGTCGATCTTCGACAGACGTTCGGCAGTCAGCAGTGCATGCTTGCCATGCAGCCGGACGCTCTCGTCGGCGGCGTAGTCGATATGCGCCGCGCGCAGATGGTCGACGGCCTCGATCGTGCGAAAGCTCGTCTTGCTGATCTGCACGACGCGGTCGAATACGGATTCGAGGGTCTTGCCGATCAGGCGCAGCGCGCCGAATCGTCCTTGCAGTTCGCCGCCGTGGAACGACGCTGTGTCGGCGGTGAGTTCCGCTTCGTTGGCCGCCAGTTCGAGCCGGCTGCCGTGCAATTGCAGTTCGCGTTCGCCATGCAGATGAATGTGCTGCGCGGCCCGAAGCCGGACGCTGCAGGTCGATTCCAGCAGCAGGTCGCCGTCGATGCGAATGCGTGCGCCGCCTGTGGCAGACCGTTCGAAGATCGCCAGCACGTACGCGTGTTCGGGATCGGCATGGCTGACCAGCACACGATCGCCCGGCTCCGGCGCGACCAGGCAACTGAAGGCGCGGCGGCATGGCCGCCTGGCGCCGCCGTACTCCACCAGCAAGCTGTCCTCCTCGAGGATCGCAAGCACGGTGCCGAGGGTTTCGCCGGCCGCTGTGGGTGAGGGTCTTCTCAATTCGGCTACGGTCGAATTCATGGCGACTCCGTGGTTCATGTGTGCAGTCAGTGGGTATCCCGTTGTGCGGACCAGGCTTCAGCCGCGCGTAATGCCGTGTCGTTGCCGATCACGCCGGCGCGCCCTTGCCAGGCTGCGTCACCGGCGCCGCGGCGGGCGTCGGCGTCGGCATGGCAAATCCGGGTTCGCTCGAACCGCGCCTCGTGGAAGTCCGCGCCGGCGAGTTCGGCATACGACAGATCGGCGCCTTCGAGGCGCGCTCGAATGAAACGTGATTGGCGAGCGTCGGCGCGCTGGAACATGGCGCCGGATAGATTCGCCGCGGTGAAATCCGTCTCCCGGACCCGCGCTTCGACCCAGATGCTGTCAGGAAAGCGGCCGCCACGGCACTGCGCGCCGCTGACATTCGCGCCGAAAAAGTTGGCGAGCGGCGCGTCGACATCGTCCAGCACAGCGGCTTCGAGCGTGGCGCCCTGGAAGTTGCATTGCGCCAGCTTCGCAGACGTGAAGTCGACGTGGCGCAGATCGGTGTCGATGAACTGGCAACGGTTCAGTGTGTGCCCGCGAAGCGCTTGCCGCGCCAGATTCGATTCGGTGAATACCGTGCTGTCAAACTGTGTCCGCGCGAAACTCACCTCGCGCAAATCCAGTCGATAGAAAAGGCTTTTGCGGATGCCCGCCGCCGAGAAATCGGCGCCGGGCATGGGCGTCTCGTCGAAGACACCGAACTCGATATCCGCGGCATCGAACCGGCAGCCGCTCAGATCGCATTTCAGAAAAGCGAGCCGTGCCGCCCGTATGGCTGAAAAGCGCGTACCGCCGGCGCGCGTCTGGAGCATTCGGCAATCGTCGAGCGTGCTGTCGAGGAAGCTTGCATGATGCAGTTCGCACGTCAGGAAGGCGCTTTTCGACAGGTCCGCACCCGCCAGATCGACGTCGATGAACGTGCACGCGTCGAACACGCATTCGCCAAGCGTTGCCTGCGCGAGCCGTGTGCCGTTGAAGGTGACGTTTGCAAAGATTGCGCCTGAAAGATCGCATTGCTCCAGCGCGAGCGGCCCGAGCGACTGCTTCTCGATGATTTCGCCATGGTGGATCATTTGCTGAAGTTGTTCGCGCGTGAGACTCATGCCGACCTCGACAACGGACAAAGGACGGTTTGCTCGAGATACGCACCGTCAAGCTGGGTGCCGCGATCCATCGACGTTTCCGCGAGATTGGCGCGGAACAGGTTGGCTTCGCGCAAGTTTGTGCCGCGAAGATTCGCACGCCTCAAATAGCCGCCGATCAGGTCGGCGCGCGCCAGATTGGCGGCGCTTAAATCGGTGCGCACCATGTAGCCGTTATCGAGCTTCACACCTTGCAGATTGGCGGCTTCCAGACACGCATCGGAAAAATCGCACTGGCTGATTCGGGCACCGCTGAAATTGGCGCGCTGTGCGCTCACCTGACGCAAATTGACTTCCGTAAGCCGCGCTTGCGTAAAGTCCGCATCGGTTAGCACGCTGTCTTTCACGAAGCAGGCTTTGCGCAAACTGGCGCGATCGAAATGGACACCCTTGGCGTCGGTTTCGACGAATCCCAGCCCGACGATGTCAGCCTCCGTAAAGCTGGCTCGTTCGAGACGGCACTGTATGAAGGCCAGTTTGCGGATATGCGCCTGGTTGAAACTGACGTCGTGGAAAGTCTGCTCCATGAACACCAGATCGGCCAGCTTAGCTTCGTTGAAATCGACCGCGTCGAAGCGGCAATGTCTGAATTGAGCGCGGTGTATCGACGCTCGCGGCAAGCGGCAGCGCAGAAAATGCGTGTGCTCGAACAGACTGCGATCGAGTGTGGCTTCGCTGAAGTCGGTGTCCTCACACTGTGCGAGCGACAGATTGGCCTGAGTCAACTGCGCGCGCGCGAAGCGTGCACGAAGCAGCGTCGCGCGTACCAGCACGGCGCTCGTCAGCGTGGCTTCGCTGAAATCGGCGCCGGTCAGGTTTGCGCTTTCCAGCAGCACGCCCGACAGTTGCGCGCCGCGCAGATTCATCCCGCTCAGATCCGCGCCGGTCAGGTCGAGGCCGGCCAGCGATTCGCCATTGGCATACATGGCCGCGACGCGCCGGCGTGCGGTATCCGCTGCCGCCGGATCGAGTCGCGGCGCAGCGTCCTGATAGTGAGCGGCGTGCAGGTACGCCTCGCGCAGTTTGTGGTCGGCGGCGCGCGCCATTTCGAGCAGCGCCGGCTGCTCGGTACGTGCGAGGCATGCGCTCGTGATAGAGGACGGCGGCGGTCCGCGTCGAGCCGGTGCCATTGAGAGCGACGCGGCATGCTTTGCTTCGATCTGCTGGCGCATTGTTTCGAGGGTGGCGCGCTGTTCTTCCGCCTGCTGTTCCTGCTGCTGAACGAACTCCGCCAATTCGTCGAGCCGGGGTGGGCGCTTCGGCTCGGCCGCTGTGGCGATAGCATCGAGCGCGAGTTGGGCGGCCGGGCCGTGCGCCGACGCCGCGGCCTGTTCGGCTCGCAGTTGGGCGCGGCGCAGAAGATTGCGCTGCACGGCGCTCTGCGATGGCGCGTGGGTGGTTTCATCTTCCCCGCCGGCGTGCACGAGCATCGACACGGGCACGAGGTCTCGATCGCGCAACGCGTGTAACGCGCCGCGTTTGCTATCCATGCGCAGGTCGAAAACGCGCCGGTAATCCATGGCGGACAGCGGCTGCTCGTTCAGTTCCGCTCCGATCATCAAACAGGCGATGTCTTGCGCATCGAATTCTTCGACTTCGGCCGCGCCATGGAAAATCATCACGACTCGCTCCCGATGAGGGATGAACCATGCCGTGGTCAGACGCATCGGGACCTCGGCGAGTGCGTCTTCGCGTTGACGTTGCACGAAGCAGCGGGCGCGCAACGCTGGCAACCTGCCGGCGATTACGGCGCGCTCGGGGTGCATGTGCGTGATTTCATAGGCGGCGCCGTCGGGCAGGGCCGTATACGCCGATAACTGCTGATCCAGCGGCGCGACGTTGAAATAGCGATGGTCTATCGTGCGGGGGAAGCCGGGGCAATCCGCTTCGCGCCATGGCTGGTCGAATTGGCCAAGGAGCGCGCTGCGTGGCGGCCAGTCCGGCGCGATCGGTGTAAAGCTGGCTGGCTCGATGCGCTGTTCGCGCCGGTGGATCAGATCTGCCGCATATTCGATATTGGGCAGTAGCCGCGGCGTCGCGCGATCGCCAGATGCGGTCGCGAATCCCCGTCCGCGCGGATTGTCCGCATAGCCTGCGCCACCGTAGGCGAGCGGCCAGTCGATCGGCAGGGACTCGAACGGTTCAGCGGCCGTGGCCTCGTCTCCCGCCCGGCTCATGCCGCCGGTCCAGTAGCGGTCGCCTGAGACCCGCAACTGCTTGTCGATGCCCGCGAAGCGGATGCCGACGTGGCACACATGGGAGCGTCCGCAGTACTTGCCGTAGGCATGCCCGGAGACGAGGAATTCGGCATGCGGCTTCGGCAATGCCGCATCCAGCGTGTAGCCTGACAGCGCGTCACCGACCGTGTCCCATAGTTCCGTTTCGCCCACCAGTCGCGGTGTTTCGCCGAGCGTCGCCATCATCGGAATGGCGATGCCGAGATATTCGCGGCCATCCGACCGGTAAGCGCGGGTCAGAATGCCGAGTGGCGTGGGTTTGATGATTTTCAATTGGATTCGCGCGCGTCGCCGCCCTCAGAACGTGACCGACAGGCCGACTGTGGTGTACGACACGCCCGTCGCCGCGACGCTCGAGCCGGTGCTGGTGACCGAGGAACCGGTCGTGTTGACCGAAGAACCGATCGCGTTGACAGTGCTGCCCGTGGCGGTCACGTTCGAGCCGGTCGCGGCGACATTCGAACCGGTCGCGTTCATCACCGATCCCGTGATGCCGAACGCTGTGCCAACCACGTTGACCTGGTTCAAAACCAACAATTCGCTTGTTCCAAGGACCGCGGAGGTGGAATTGCCGTTGACCACGTTGACCGAACTGCCGCCGACCGTGCTGTGCGTATTGCCGCCGACCGTGGTGCTGGTATTGCCGCTGACGGTGGTGCTGGTATTGCCGCTGACGGTGGTGCTGGTATTGCCGCTGACAGTGGTGCTCGTATTGCCGCTGACCGTGCTGCTCGTATTGCCGCCGACGGTGGTGCTCGTATTGTTGGCAACTGAAGCATCCGAATTGCCGCCGACGCTCTGGGTCACGTCGTTGGCGACCTTCATGCTGTAGTTCCTGCCGACACTGCGCCTTTCGTCGTTGGCAATCCTCGCCTGATAGTCGTTGCCGACGTTGCGCGTCTCGTTGTTTGCGACCGACGTGTCGTAGTTGCGTCCGACGCTGCGCTTTGCGTCGTTGGCGATCGTGATCGCCTCATTGCGGCCGATGTCATGCGTCGCGTCGTTTTCGACCGAAACCTCGTAGTCGCGCTCGGCGTGCAGGCTCACCTGTTCGGCGCCTTGCCTGTCCTCGAAACGCAACATGTTGGCGTTGGCGCCGGTGCCGCCCGGTGTGCGCGTCACGAGGCCGCTTTGCGTGGCGGCTTCCGGCAAACCGAACGGCGGCATCTGGTCGGCGTTGTAGATGCGTCCGGTGATGAGCGGGCGGTCAAGTTCGCCGTTGATGAAATCGACCACTACTTCCTGGCCTATCCGTGGGACATGGATGCTGCCGAAGTTGGCGCCCGCCCAGGCCTCGGATACGCGTACCCAGCAGGAGCTGTTTTCGTCGCGCGTTCCGTAGCGGTCCCAACGGAATTGCAGTTTCACTCGACCATACCGGTCGGTCCATATCTCCTGGCCGGCCGGCCCCACCACAACAGCGGTTTGCGGACCGCTTGCTTTCGGCACCGGCGTGGCGCTTGGCGCGCGATAAGGCAGCGCCGCTGGCTGCGCAATGAAATCGAAGTCATAGCGAGCTTCGCTGCTGCCCGTGGCATAGCCGCCTTCCTGCAAACGATAGCCGACGCCGACGATCAGATAAGAACGGTTCTCCGCCTCTCGCGGGCAGTTGTTCAACGTGAACAGATAGCCTGGCGCGATGGCGCGCAGACGAGTGTGCGCGCGAATGCGGGCGTGGGAAGCCTGCTCTTCTTCGAGCCGCACGCGCGCATAGTGTTCGCCCTGCTCGGCTTCGATATAGCGGCCTTGCCATTGGTATTTGCCGTAGCCGCCGTGCTCCGCGTTCAGCGGATTGACGCGCACCTGGGACAGATCGGCTTGCGGTTTCCTGAAGTCGTAGTCATTGACGGCATAGGCACCTGAGCGGAGTTCCGTCTCCGGATACCATTGGTCGACACCTTCTTCAGCCGGCAGGGCCAACCGGTCGGGCGGCAGGTAGGGCAGCGTCGCGTAGTTAGGCAGCGTGTCGTGAGCGCTCATGTCGTCGGCGAGCACCAAGACCTGCTGGTCCGCTTCGTGGCGAAAATAATAATAGATGCCTTCCTGCTCCATTAGCCTGCTGATGAACGCAAAGTCGCTCTCCTGGTATTGCACGCAGTAGTCCCATTCGCGGTAGCTCGCGAGCAAACGCTCGTCGACCGGGAAGCCGTATCTGGCCAGCACTTGCCGAAGAATGTCCACCACCGACAGATTCTGGAAGATGCGGCAGTCGACCGTCCTTGTCAGGTACCACAACCACGGCCGCAGCGTGACCGTATAGACATACGTGCGGGGCGTGTCAGTCTCGCGGCCGCGGAATGCGCATCGCGCGATGTGTCCGCCGAGATGGCGCACACCGCCGTCGGGCGTGACGATTTCCAGCGTCAGTGGCTTGCCGAGCAGACTGTTCATGTCGAGCGAGGCCGATTGACTGATCAGCTCCACATTGAATTCGTACAGCGACGACAACGTTTCCTGGCCGTCCAGCGAACGGAACCTGAGCGCCTGCGGATCGAGCGGCGTGTGAGCGGTAATGATGTGGTTCATGACGGGCCTTGTTAGCGATGGGCGCGCGGCGCGAAGAAGCGGAACGGGTAGCGCTTAGCACGGGGCGGTTTGCCGCGGCGGATAGGCTTCGGGCGAATAGACGAAGTCGTCGGCGTCGCGCACGCTCGCGCGCGCGCCGAGCCAGCTGCCCCAGCCCAGTTGCTGGCCGCGGCCCAGCGTGTTGCCGGCGACCTGGCCGGCGGCCATGACCAGCCGCGCGTCCCACCTCCATTCGAAGCCAAGGTAATGGCGCACCCACTGCACTAATTGCCATGCGCGGCGCGTGCCGGGCAACAGGTCCAGGTACTGCTCGCGCGCGAGCGGCCCGAGCCTCAACTCGAACTTCGACTGCACACCGCGCACGGCCATGCCGAGCATCGCGCCGCCGCCGAGCGTGCGCGTGGTGCGTCGTGCGCCCAGCCGGAGGCGCTGCTCCGGTTCGATCGTCATCCAGTGCGGAACAAGCTCGACGATCTCCACCGGCACGCCGAGATGCATGCGCAGAATCTGCTGCAGGCCTTCCGGATTGCGCGTCTGTCGGACCAGATGTCCGGCCATGAAGTAGCGCGCATGCGCGGCAAGCTCGTCGCGCTGAAGTTGCGACGGCTGGCCGCAATGAATCAGGCTTGCGACATAAGCGTCGAAGCGTGCGCCTTGCCCGCGGTCAAGACTGACGGTCGGCTGAGCGTCGGCCCACGCGCGGTAGAACAACAGAATCAACCGATGGTGGAACAGGTCGGCGAACGCCGTTAGCGCGGGATCGTCGTGATTGCGCGCGCGGTCGCGGGCATATTCGGTCAGATGCAACGGCAATGGACCGTTTGGACCGAACAGGCCGAAGCTATAAATCGACACGCGCGGCGGGGCGCTTTCAGGTCCTTCAGGTGCCGGGTTAGCCGAGGCCAAGGTCGCGGGGGCGAAGGCCAGCGAGGGCTCCTGACCGATCCGCAGTGGTTCGTCGCCCGGATGGATTGCGCGCCCCATGCGCACAGGCATGCCGGCGCGGGCGTCGAGCCAGCGTAACAGCGTGTAGAGGTCGTAGGCGTGCGGCGCAGCGGCGACCTGCTGCCAGAAGCGTTGCAGCGATGGGATGGCAGAGGTGTTCATGCTGTCGGGCGGCATCCGATCCGCGGTTGCCATCGGTTGATGTGTCCGCGCTGCAGCGTCGCGACTGCGAGTTCGCTGAAGCTGTTCAATGACACGTGTCGAGCGAAGAACTGTTCCAGCACCGCGCCGAACAGATAGGTGCTGGCGCCCGCGAACGCCAGTTCGTCGAGCAGCAGTGACACGCAGACGCCGCGGCCGAACATGAGTGGGCCCGGCTGCGGCAGCTGGTTATAGACGGCATCGATCTGCACGCTGCGAATGCCGTGGATCTGCGGCGTAATATCGGCCTGTGCCGCACCGGCATAGAGTTCGAGCAACTCACGCAGCGCTTGCGCGCCTTGGCCTCCGTCCAGATCGGTGAGGGTCAGATAGTTGAGACTCAGGTGGCTGATCAGCCGCCAGGTCAGCGCGTTATCGGCAAGCGCCGGGCGCGGCGGTGTCGGTCCGCGCAGCACCTTGATGGCCGTGACTGGCGCCGAAATGCGCAAGCTGAAATCGCTGCTGCCCTCGAGCGGTATCAATGCAGCGAGATCGCGGTTGGTGCAGAGCGCCTCCACGGCGAGATTGCGCAGGTCGTCGGAAAACGGAGCCTCGTGCTGGTCGACCAGCGACAGGAACACTTCGCCGCCGCTATAGCCATTTGGCAAGCCGCTGCGCCGGTTTGCGGCACTGGCGAGGCGCGGTTCGCGGCGCACCGAGAAGTAGCGGCCGTGGCTCTCGGGGTCATCCGCGACCATGCCGTAGAACGGCCGAAACCGGCAACGCCTGCCGTCAGGCTGCAAGTGGCCCGTGACCTTCTCGATGCTATGGACCTCGTAGTCGAGCGGGCGCGTGCGGTCCACCACCACGTGATGCTCGTGGTGTCGCGTGGAGACCGCGACGCGATCCGCCTGTTTGGGAAACAGATTGATAGCCGGCGTGCAGAAGAGCGCAAGACTACGGCTATCGACCGAACGTTCGAGGTCGGGCACCGTCTGGTCGAGCAGGATGGTCAGCGAGAACGCATTGCCCTCGATCGTTTGCAGCGCACGCCGCAGATTGCCGATACTGAAAAACAGAAAACGCGCCGGAAAGGCGAAATACTCATGCAGCAGCCGGTGACCATGGAACGAGCGCGTGCTGTGGGGCAGAAGTGCCTGTGCGGCGTCGAATCCCTCATGGCGGATTGCCTCGTGATCGAGCAACGAGCAGCTGTGTTCGGGGTTCGACACGGAATGGCACACCACGCCGACGCTACGTGCGAGCACCAGTTCCAGCAGTTGCAGCGCCTGGCTCTCGGCGCCGCTCAGGAAAAACGTCAGCTTGTCGAGCGGCAGGTTCTTCAGGCTCGCGGCCCCGCAGACTTCTATCCGCACACGCAACGCGCCGCGCACCGTGACGTCTGGACTGAGAAGGGACAGCGGCAGATCACCGGGCTCGCCGCCCAACTTGACGTCGGCGACGCGTAGTGGCCAGAGCGTGACCGCGTGCGCGGTGCGAAATTCGCACGCTGTCTGCTCACCCTGCGCCAGGTGGGCGCGCAGCGGTGTGCCTGCCGCGAGCGTATAGCCTTCATGCAAGCTGCCTTCGCGCAGGTTCGGCTGTACGGCGGCGATCGTCATGGAGGGGAGAGGAGCCAGGTAGTTCGGGTAGACGACGTCCAGCAGCCGCTGTGAGAAGCGTGGGAACTCGGCGTCCATCTTCAGTTGAATACGGGCGGTCAGAAAGCTGAAGCCCTCGAGAAGCCGCTCCACATACGGATCGTTCACCTCGGTGCCGTGCATGCCGAGGTGGCCGGCCGTCTTCGGGAAAGTCTTGGCGAACTCGGCGCCAAGCTCGCGTAGATAGACGAGCTCGCGGTTGTAGTAGTCGAGCAGGCGCGGGTCCATCACCCGTTCCCCTGTGAGCGCAGCGCGATATGACCGCTTTCGAGGTCGATTTCGGAACGGAGAAGGAGGGTCTGCGGCGCCAGGCTCGAGCACAGTTGCCCGTGGATCTCGAGCGACAGCGTACTCCGCTGGGGCTCTGCGGAAGACCCTGCGATGCAGCGTACTTCAACGCTTTCTGCAAGAATGCGTGGCTCGAATTGGACAATCGCCTCGCGAATCGCGCTTTCGAGGCTGACCCAGTCCAGCGCCGACACTCGCGCACCGGCCAACGCGCCCAAACCGAAGTTGACGACCGAGCGCCTCACGTGCGGATAGGCGGCAAGGTCGTCCGTGGCTTCGAGGTTGGTGCTGTTCAGGAGCCAGTTCAGGTCGCGCAAAAGCGATTCGCGCAAGCGCGCGCGCGGCGACGCGAACCCGCTGTCGGCACCGGCCGCTATCGGCGAATGTTCGCCGCTCAGGCGGTCGAGCAAGCACGGGGAGACTTCCAATCGGGAGTCGCGCGGTGTTGCCGCCGGGTCTCGTTGCAGGCGCAAGGAATGTGGCTTATTCACTGGGTTCTCGTCGGCTTCAGTCGGTGCAGGCAACGTTGTCCACTTGACCGCGCCGCCCACTCAGGATGAAATGTTGCTTAAACTTCCCGGTTTTCCTTGATGTCCCACGCGAGCACGCTTTCGCCTCCGCGGGTGCCCTGGTCGGTCTGCTCCCAGTATTGCTTCCTCACCTTGGCGGCCTGGAACGCATAGGTTACGTTGACCGCTTCGGAGCCTTTTGCCGCACCCTGCTGGACCGACGTCACAAGGACCTCGGACAGCGTGATGCGCAGATACTCGATTTGCGAACCGCCTGCCTTGCACACGGAAATCTCGACCTTCGGCAAGTGCTTGCCATTGGCGCAAAATTTGAGCACTGCGGGCGCCGCCTTGTCGATGAAGGTTTCGACCAGCAGATCGTTGAAGCTGACCTTGCCGATGCCGCCGCCACTGCCCGTTGCCATGCTGCCGGGCTGGGCTGCCCCCCATGAATAAGATTGGATGTCGGTCCATCCCTTGTGATTGGCGTCTTTGGATTCGCCCGTCACCCCGTCTACCCGCATGTACATATCCACTGACATTTTTCAGCCTCCTTGTGAATGAATCGAACTCGATGGTTAAGGCCGGTGCGCAGGCATGTCGCCGTCTTTCAGCGCCGGCAGTTTTGAAACCAGTCTCAGTGAGACGGTTAGTCCCTCTAATTGATAGTGCGGACGCAAAAAGAATTTCGCGCCGTAATAGCCGGGATTGTCTTCAATGTCTTCCACGACGACGTGCGCGGCCGCCAGCGGTTTTCGCGCCTTGGTATCCTGGGACGAGTTGACCGGATCGCCGTCGACATAAGTCATGATCCAGTTGTTCAGCCACGATTCCATTTCGCCGCGTTCCTTGAACGAACCGACTTTGTCGCGCACGATGCACTTGAGGTAATGCGCGAAGCGGCAGCACGCAAACAGATAAGGCAGGCGGGCGGCGAGTTTCGCGTTGTCGGTGGCCGTTGAATCGTGGTATTGCGCCGGCCGCTGCAGCGATTGCGCACCGATAAAGGCGGCGAAGTCGGAGTTCTTCCGGTGCACGAACGGCATGAAGCCGTTCTTTGCCAGTTCGGCTTCGCGTCGGTCACTGATGGCAATTTCGGTTGGGCACTTCATGTCGACGCCGCCGTCGTCGGTCGGAAACGCGTGGGTGGGCAGATCCTGCACGGCGCCGCCCGACTCCACGCCGCGAATCGAAGTGCACCAGCCGTAGTGCTTGAACGACCGGTTGATATTCGTTGCCATGGCATAGGCCGAGTTGATCCACGCGTAGCGCCGGTGGTTGGCGCCGTCCGTGTCTTCCTCGAAATTGAAGGCATCGACCGGATTGGCGCGGGCGCTATACGGCAGACGCGCAAGAAAGCGCGGCATGGTCAGCCCGAGATAGCGGGAATCGTCCGACTCGCGGAGATGGCGCCATGCGGCGTACTCACTGTTCTGGAAGATTTTGGTCAGGTCGCGCGGGTTCGACAGTTCCTGCCACGACTCCATTTGCATGACCGCCGGCGACGCGCCGGTGATAAACGGGCAGTGTGCGGCAGCGGCGATCTTCGCTATTTCGCCGAGCGTTTCGACGTCAGGCGGACTATGGTCGAAATAGTAGTCGCCCACCAGACAGCCTAGCGGCTCGCCGCCGAACTGGCCGTATTCTTCTTCATAGACTTTCTTGAAGATTGGACTTTGATCCCACGCGACGCCTTTGTAGCGCTTGAGCACGCGCCGCAGTTCCGTCTTCGTGACCGGCATGCAGCGGATCTTCAGCAGTTCGTCGGTCTCGGTGTTGTTCACCAGATAGTGTAGTCCGCGCCATGATGATTCGAGCTGCTGGAAAGCCTCGTCGTGAATGATGGTGTTGATCTGCTGGGACAGCTTGCGATCGATCTCGGCAATGATGGCCTGGATTGTCTGGTAAGCGTCGTTCGAGATAACCACCGCGTTTTCCAATGCCTGCAGGGCAAGCGTTCTGACGGCCCCGTCGATCGCTGTCTGCGTTTGTTCGGTGCGCGGATTGAACTGCTTCATCAGTACAGCTGAAAAAGTATCTGCCGAAAAGGCCGTGGTGGACGATTGCTGCTCGATGGATTCTGCGTAGTTCATAAGGATTCCCGGAACGTACCTGGATGAATGCGTTCGTGCCGGCGCGACTACTGCTTGTCGGCCGTTTCGTTGCCGGCGGCTTCCGGCTCGACGGGACCGGACGGAGCGGCGAGCGTCTTGAGCAGGGCCGGATTCCTGAGCGCCTGGGTGATCAGTTCTTCCGCGCCGCTCTTGCCATCCATATAGGAAAGCAGGTTCGACAATTGCGAGCGCGCTTGCAACAGTTGATCGAGTGCCGGTACCTGCCTCGCGATTGTGGCTGGCGAGAAATCCTCCATGCTCCGGAAGGTCAGATCGACTGCCAGCATGCCTTCTCCGGAGATGTCGTTTGGCACGCGAAGCGCGACGCGCGGCTGGATCGACTTGAGCCGGTCGTCGAAGTTATCGATATCGATTTCCATGAATTTGCGCGCTTCCAGGTCCGGCAGAAGCGTGGTGGATTGACCTGCCAGATCGGCGACGACGCCCATGACGAACGGGATTTCGACTTTGCGCTCGCTGCCGTAGAGCTCGACGTCATACTCGATCTGGACGCGAGGTGCGCGATTACGGGCAATGAACTTCTGTCCAGTTGCGTTTGCTGGGGTTGCTTTCGATCCGTTCGAAATGGCCATTTCAAGCTCCACTGTTTTCACTGGCTGTGATTTGCGCTGCGTGGGCGCCGCTCAATTGACCGCAACACCTGATAGCCGCTCCGGCTGGCCTGTCAGAACATCAAGTTGCGGCAACGCGGCCGGCGCCAACTCGCGCACGATTTCATAAAAAGTCATATGCATCAGACGCTGAGCCCGTCGCAACAGGAGGGGGACCGGATGGCCGGGTTCCGCTCGCTCCAGATACACGCACGCGTTTTCCAGTGCGGCGATGACATCTTCACGCGTTCGTATCGACATCGATCCGGCAGCCGCTGTGTGAACGTTGCCGGCATGTGGGCGCTCGGTGGGCGTGGCGATCGCCGGCACTGGCAGCGGCGATTCGGCACACCGCGAGGACGAGGCAATGTCGGATGGTTCGCCGATCGCCTGATAGACAACACGCAACGGACCCTCTACCGCGATTGGGTCGGGTACCCAGGAGGAATCGAGGTGTGCGGAGATCTGCCGCTGGATGCGTTCGATCGCGTACAGCAGTTGTTGAATCACCATGGATTCCTCGCGCGCGCCTTTGAGCGTGGCCCGCAACTCCGTTTGCAGGGTGACGTCCGACGCAGGAAATCCGCACACGGTTGCCGATTGTTTCCGTTCGAGAATCGCAGCGGCGTCGCGCAGGGAGAGTTGACCGAACCGCCAGAGTAGCAGCGGGGCGCCGCGTGCACTGCGGCCAAGTGCCTGCTGGTCAGTCAGCGCCGCGATTGCGTTTAGCCGCGGCAACGGATCGAATTCGCCCGCTGTTTCAAGTTGGGGGTGGACATGCTCCCAGTATTGATCGAGGACATAGGCGGCGAGCGACAGGCCTCGGGCATATCCGGCAAGGCCGGTCATCTTCGTCCAGGCAAGCGTCAATAACGCGATGACGCGCAAATCCACGGTGCGGCTGAGCAATGCAACGGCCAATGTCTCCACATGCGGCCAATCCGGCGCGACAGCTGGAATCAGGGCTTCGCCAAATTGCTGCTCGCGACTGCCGGTTGCAACCTGCTGCAACGTGGTGAACGCTGCGTCATATTCTAGATCGGCACCACACGGCTGTTCAAGACTGATGGGTCCGATTTGATTGCTCAGTACGGTATTCATCTCTGTTTGCTCGGGTCTGGATCCTGACTAATTTGAGGTGGGCGCGTATTTGGAACTAATCTGATTGATAAATTGGTTATTAGGAATTGTTAAGATAATTTCTTAATTAAGCGCAATTTTCTGCGTCTCTTTTAAGAATGGATTGGAATCTTCTTAAAACCCGCTGGGCCGCTTGGGGACGTTTCCCCGCCGAGCGGCGCGGCCAGGCTCAGCTGGCAGGCGAAGCATAGGGGTAGCGATTGCAAAAGGTCAATTTAATCAGGATGCCGAAATGGTGTGTGCGATTAAATGTGTTGGGGCTGATGTTATTGCGGCTTTGCCAATATGGCAAGCTAATTTTTATTATTTCATAAGGCGGATTTTATGAATTTATTAGGATAGGCAAAAGTTAGCTTGGCGTAGATATTAAGCGCGTGATTCGTCGTCCGGTATTGATGGCTATTTGAGGCTGCGATAAATATGGGACGACAAGGGAATTGGCGCAGCAGTCTGTCCGGTTCGATCGGAATGGTTCGGACTGTAGACGACCCCAGCCGATAGAGGTATGGCCGGGCAAGCCATGTGATGTCGGGCGCTTTACTTGAGTAAATGTCGCAAGGTGGGGGGGGCGGGGCCGACGCTGCGTGGCTCGCTTCTGCATCAAGCAACCGATCCTTGCCCGCGAGAGGCGGCATCCCGTTGAGGGTGGGCCTGTGCAAAAAATGCGACCCAAAACAAAAAAACCGCCTAGCAAGCTGGGCGGTTTTTCGAGCCTTGAACTAACAAGGCAAATCTGGTCGGGGTGAGAGGATTCGAACCTCCGGCCTCTACGTCCCGAACGTAGCGCTCTACCAGGCTAAGCTACACCCCGATCTGTACTGCTGGACTCTTACGGTGTTTCAGTCTCGTTCAAGACTGTCTTGCCGTCGAGTAAGAACATAATTCTAGCAGGCTATCTTTGAAAATGGAATCGGGAAATGAAGAAATTGCTGCAGCTGCGGCAAGCGCTTCCTGCTTCGCGCACTCGAGGGTGTGATCCAGCGCGCCGGAGCGCGTGATCGCTTCGAAAATAGTGTCGAAACGGTCCGTGCCGCCTTGTTCGATGGCTTCCCGCGCGAGCGCCGATTGCTCGGGCGTGCCGCGTTCGATCAGGTAAATCAGCGGGAGCGTGGGCTTGCCTTCACGCAGATCGTCGCCGGCGTTCTTGCCCATCGATTCAGCCGTGCCCGTGTAGTCGAGCCAGTCGTCCATGATCTGGAACGCGGTGCCGATGCGGCGGCCGAATTCCGCCGCCGCGGCTTCGGTTTTTGCATCCGAACCGGCCAGCACCGCGCCGAGCTGGGCCGCTGCTTCGAACAGCTTGGCGGTTTTGTAGCGGATCACCTGCATGTAGCGCGCTTCGTCCACATCGGCGTCGTGCATGTTCAGCAACTGCAGCACTTCGCCCTCGGAGATGATGTTGGTCGCCTCCGACAGGATTTCCATCACCCGCATTTTGCCCACGCCGACCATCATCTGGAACGAGCGCGAGTACAGGAAGTCGCCGACCAGCACGCTCGCGGCGTTGCCGAATAGCGCGTTGGCGGTCTGGCGGCCGCGCCGCAGATCGGATTCGTCGACCACGTCGTCGTGCAGCAGCGTGGCCGTGTGGATGAATTCCACCACGGCGGCCAGTTCGTGCCGATGCCCGGTGGTTTCACCCAGCGCACCCGCCACCAGCAGCAGCAGCGCGGGCCGCAGCCGTTTGCCCCCGGCGCTGATGATGTACTCGGAGATCTGATTGATCAGCATCACGTCGGAAGCCAGACGGTGCCGTATGACGCGATTGACCTGCTGCATGTCTTCGGCGATCGGAGCGAGCAGGCTGGCGGCGTTGGAGGAGGGGGTGGCAGTCGACGACATGATGGCTGAATTGGGTAGTGCCGCGAATTATAAGGCGAATCGCGACAGTTCCGGGCCGCGGGCTGCGGCACGGCGCGACGAAGGCGGCGACAAGGCCGCGTGCCGGGGCTGAACGGCAAGGCGCCGGGCGGCGCGCGCGGTGACGCTCAATGAGTTTTGACCGAGCAGCTAACTCTATGTATAATCACGGGTTTCCGCGCGCGGTGCGTGGGAAAAATGAACACAGAGTGAGGTTCTCAATGTACGCGGTCATAAAAACCGGTGGCAAGCAGTATAAAGTTGCTGTCGGCGAAAAACTTAAAGTAGAACAGATACCGGCAGACATTGACGCTGAAATCACGCTCGACCAGGTTCTCGCAGTGGGCGAAGGCGAATCGATTAAGTTCGGTACGCCGCTGGTCAGTGGGGCTTCCGTCAAGGCTACCGTCGTGTCGCAAGGTCGTCACGCAAAAGTGACCATCTTCAAGATGCGTCGCCGGAAGCACTACCAGAAGCATGGCGGCCACCGCCAGAACTATACCGAACTGCGCATCGACGCGATCAACGCGTAAGCGCAACGGTTAAGGAGCAAATCAAATGGCACACAAAAAGGCAGGCGGATCATCCCGCAACGGCCGCGACTCTGAATCGAAGCGCCTCGGCGTCAAGGTTTACGGTGGCCAGGCTATCAACGCTGGCGGCATCATCGTTCGCCAACGCGGCACGCGTATGCACCCGGGCGAAAACGTCGGTATCGGCAAGGATCACACCTTGTTCGCGCTGACGGACGGCCACGTCAATTTCTCGACGAAGGGCGCAGCGAAGAAGCACATGGTCAACGTCGTCCCGGCAGCAGTCTGAGTTTAATCAGGCACGGGCTTCAGGACCGGAAAAAGGCCCCGCGAAGTTCGCGGGGCCTTTTTTATTGCAGCGCTTTTTGTCCGAAGAATGGGCGGATCGAATGGCCATATCGGCGCGGCTAGCCGATCGGCTGATTGCTCACCGCACGGCGGGCGCGGCAAAATAGCATCATCGGAAAGCATCAACCCAGCAGCACCATCTAGCAGCACACCACGGGACGGAGTTACGCATGAAGTTCATTGACGAAGCGAGGATTGAAGTCATCGCCGGCGACGGAGGGGATGGCAGCGCGTCGATGCGCCGCGAGAAATTCGTTCCGTTCGGCGGCCCGGATGGCGGCGACGGCGGCCGGGGCGGCAGCGTGATCGCGGTCGCGGACCGCAACATCAACACGCTGATCGACTACCGCTACGCGAAAAAACATTTGGCGCGCAACGGCGAAAACGGCCGCGGCGCGGACTGCTACGGCAAGGGCGGTGACGACATCACGCTGCGCATGCCGGTCGGCACGACCATTTCCGATATGGAAACCGGCGAGCTGATCGCCGACTTGACCGAGCACAACCAGAGCGTGCAGATCGCGCAGGGCGGCGCGGGCGGTCTCGGTAACCTGCATTTCAAATCCAGTACGAACCGCGCGCCGCGTCAAAAAACCGACGGCAAGCCCGGCGAGCGCCGCATGGTGCGCCTCGAACTGAAGGTGCTGGCCGACGTCGGTCTGCTCGGCATGCCGAACGCCGGCAAGTCGACCTTCATCTCGTCGGTGTCGAACGCGCGGCCGAAGATTGCGGATTACCCGTTCACGACGCTCGCGCCGAATCTCGGCGTGGTGCGTGTCGGGCCGAGCCGCAGCTTCGTGATTGCCGACATTCCTGGCTTGATCGAAGGCGCGGCGGAAGGCGCCGGTCTCGGTCACCAGTTCCTGCGTCACCTGCAGCGTACCGGGCTGCTGCTGCATATCGTCGACCTCGCACCGTTCGACGAAGCAGTTGACCCGGTTGCGGAAGCCAAGGCGATCGTCAACGAGCTGCGCAAGTACGACGAACTGCTGTATGAGAAAACCCGCTGGCTCGTGCTGAACAAGCTCGACATGGTGCCCGAAGACGAGCGCGAAGCGCGCGTTGCGGCATTCCTCGAAGGCTTCGGCTGGGACGGCCCGGTGTTCGAAATCTCGGCGCTGACCGGCCAGGGTTGCGAGAATCTTTGCTACGCGGTGTTCGACCACATCGCGGCGCATTCAGACGCGCAGCGCGCGGCTGAAGCCGAAGATCTCGCCGCTGACGTGCGCTTCCGCGAGAAACCGGAAGCACCGGCTCCTGCTTCGGACGACGCCGGCGTCGACCCGCAGTAATAACAAGCCTGAGCGCCGGCGCTCGCAAAGGGCAGCCGGCAATGCATCACGCGTCATCTTGGAGACCGCGCACAATGCGTTCCGTCATCGCAGATTCCCGGCGATTGGTAGTGAAAGTCGGCTCGAGCCTCGTCACCAATGACGGGCGCGGCCTCGATCATGCTGCGATCGGCCGGTGGGCCGCGCAGATTGCCGCATTGCGCGCGCAAGGCAAGGAAGTGGTGCTGGTCAGTTCGGGCGCCATTGCCGAAGGGATGCAGCGGCTCGGCTGGACCAAACGGCCTCGGGAAATCGACGAATTGCAGGCGGCCGCGGCTGTCGGTCAAATGGGCCTCGCGCAAGTCTATGAAAGCCGCTTTGCCGAGCATTCGATCCAGACTGCGCAGATTCTGCTAACCCACGCCGATCTGGCCGACCGCGAACGCTATCTGAACGCGCGTTCCACGTTGTTGACGCTGCTGCGTCTGGGCGTTGTGCCGATCATCAACGAGAACGACACGGTCGTCACCGACGAAATCAAGTTCGGCGACAACGACACGTTGGGCGCATTGGTCGCCAATCTGATCGAAGGCGATGCGCTCGTTATCCTTACCGATCAGCAAGGTCTTTTTACCGCCGACCCGCGCAAGGATCCGAACGCAACGCTCGTCCAGCAGGCCGACGCCGGTGCGCCGGAACTCGAGGCGATGGCGGGCGGCGCGGGTTCGAGCTTGGGCCGCGGCGGCATGCTGACCAAGATTCTTGCCGCCAAACGCGCGGCACACAGCGGCGCAAATACCGTGATCGCGAGCGGGCGTGAAGCGGATGTGCTGTCACGGCTGGCCTCGGGCGAGGCCATCGGCACGCAGTTGATCGCGCGCACTGCACGCATGGCGGCGCGCAAGCAATGGATGGCCGATCACCTGCAAGTGCGCGGTCACGTGGTGATCGACGACGGCGCGGTCGAAAAGCTGACTGAAGGCGGCAAGAGTTTGCTGCCCATCGGCATCGTCGGTGTGCAGGGCGCGTTTGCGCGCGGCGAAGTGATCGCTTGCCTGAGCGCGACAGGGCGTGAAGTTGCGCGCGGCCTGACGAACTACAGCAGCGCCGAAACCAAGTTGATTCAGCGGCGTCCGAGCGGCGAGATTGAATCGGTGCTCGGCTATATGCTGGAGCCTGAGGTGATCCACCGCGACAATCTTGTGCTGGTCTGACTCCCGGGCAGGGCTCGCAGGACAGACAAAAAAAGCCGTTCCAGCGTGAACTGGAACGGCTTTTTCACGTTCGCGGCGGCTTCCAGATTTGAAGCACGCTCGCGAAAACCGGCTTAGTGAATCAGTGAGGTCTGTGTGCGCTTGTAGCGGATGTTCTCGACAATCTGCTTTGCGCTGCCCGTAGGCATCTTGCTCGTACACAGATAATCCTGATACAGCGTTGCCTGATAGGCGTTCAGCGCGCCATTCTCGATGCGCCTGAAGTCGTTGGCGACGGTTTGGTCCCAGCCATCGTGGTCGGCGTTCAGCCCCGCATACTGGCGCCATTCGTACGTGTCGCAGCGAATCCCTTCGTAGTTCACGTTGCGCGCGCCGCTTGGGCTTGTTACGACGACGGTGTAGCGCACCACCCCGTCGGTGCCGACGCTAAGCGAATTTTTATCGATCGCGAACTGCAGCGGCGTGTTGCCGGAGACCTCGAACGGCAGCAGATTCGAGTCTTGCGGCAGCGGCGGCAACGTGTCCACCTTGTTTTCAACCCAATTGGTCGGCCGGTCCAGCAAGTAGGTAAACGCGCTGTCGTCTTTATTGGTGGGTTTGCCGGCGCTCGAACAACCAGCCAGCAGGGCGCCGGTGGCGACGCACGCCACGACGAGAGCAAGTGCTTTCAATATGGTTTCCTCGAAAGACTGGCGCGGCTCATTGAGCCGCGCCAGCGGAGGCGGCGTGGACAGCCGCACAGAGTTGTTAATTGCGTACGCCGGGGCGGAACAGCGAGCCGGCGGCGGTTTCGCGATCCGATTCGCCTTCGTGTTCCGACTCGGAGCCAACCTCGGCTACCGACCCGGAACTCTGACCGCAATCAGACGCGATCGTCGTGTGAATCGACGTTTCGATGCTGAGCGTGGTCACCGAGGTGGTGACCGTCATCATCGTCGAATCCGGCGGACCTTCCATTGACGACGCTATCCGGGGATAGCGGGGCCCATGGTGCCCGACAGGTTTTTCCGCACGCGGCGCAGCCCGGCGCATGAAACGGGATAGCTCCGTCAGCGCCAACTGATACACATCCCGCTTGAACTCGATCACACAGTCGAGAGGCACCCAATACTCGTTCCAGCGCCACGCATCAAACTCAGGGTGGTCGGTGGCGCGCAAGCATATATCGCAATCGCGTCCAACCATCCGGAGTAAAAACCAGATTTGTTTCTGGCCGCGGTAATGACCGCGTACTTCGCGCTTGATGAACTTGTCAGGCACCTCGTAACGCAACCAGTCGCGCGTGCGACCGATCACCTTGACGTGCTCAGGATGCAGCCCGGTTTCTTCGTGTAACTCCCGATACATCGCTTGCACGGGGGTCTCTCCGTACTTGATGCCCCCTTGCGGAAACTGCCAGGAATGTTCACGGAGCCGTTTGCCCCAAAACACCTCGTTGTGCGCGTTCAAGAGGATGATGCCGACGTTCGGGCGAAAGCCTTCACGATCCAGCATACAACCACCTTCGAATCCTTTAAAATTGCTTTGATTATAAACAGATAACGGACCCGACGCACCGATTCGCACCAGATTGGAACGATTCGCCGCAAAACGCCCGCGTTTGCGGTAGCCTGTCAGTCTTTCCGTGCCTTACCCCTTGCTGCAAAGGCTTTGCGCGGCGGCTTCAGTGCCGCGATCGGGCCGGTTTTGCCGGGGTTTTGCCTGGTATATGTGCGGGCCGTTCGCCGGGGCTGAGCCGCGTCCTGGCCAGATTTTGGCTGGGTGCTCGGCAAGTCCGTGCCGGTTCCAGGCCGGGTCTGTATCGATTTCCCTACCGTTTTCACCTTTCGGGCGGTCCCTCCGGAGCCGCCGCTTTTGGAAAATCTGAATGAAAGCTTCCCGTTTCTTTATCGGCACGCTGAAAGAAGCGCCCGCCGACGCCGAGATCGTCAGCCACAAGCTCATGGTGCGCGCCGGCATGATCCGCCGCGTTGCCGGTGGCATCTATAACTACCTGCCGATCGGCCTGCGTTCGATCCGCAAGGTGGAAGCCATCGTGCGTGAAGAAATGAACCGGGCAGGCGGGATCGAGCTGCTGATGCCGGCTGTGCAGCCGGCGGAACTTTGGCAGGAGTCGGGCCGTTGGGAAAAGTACGGCCCTGAGCTGCTGCGCTTCAAGGATCGCAAACAATCCGATTTCGTGATCGGACCGACTCATGAAGAAGTGGTCACGGATATCGCGCGCGGCCAGATCAAGAGCTACCGCCAGTTGCCGGTGAATTTCTATCAGATCCAGACGAAGTTCCGCGACGAGATCCGCCCGCGTTTCGGCGTGATGCGTGGCCGCGAGTTCATCATGAAAGACGCGTACTCGTTCGACAAAGACGCGGAAGGCCTGCGTGAGTCGTATCGCAAGATGTACGACGCGTACGTGCGTATCTTCACGCGCCTTGGTCTGGATTTCCGCGCCGTGGTGGCGGACAACGGTTCGATCGGCGGCAGCGGCTCGCATGAATTCCACGTGATCGCCGACACCGGCGAAGACGCGATTGCCTATTGCCCGACCTCGGATTTCGCCGCGAACGTTGAAGCGACCGAAGCGCTGCCGCTGTACGCGGAACGTGCCGCGCCGACCGAGGAAATGAAGAAGACCGCAACGCCGGGCAAAGCAAAGTGCGAGGCCGTGGCCGAGCTGCTGAACATTCCGCTCGAGCGAACCATCAAGTCGATCATCCTCGCCACGGAAAACGAAGGCGCCGAACCGACCATCTGGTTGCTGATGCTGCGCGGCGATCACGACCTGAACGAGATCAAGGCGAGCAAGCTGCCGGGTCTGGCGGACTTCCGCATGGCGACCGAAGCCGAGATCATCGAGACCTTCGGCACGCCGCCGGGTTACCTCGGCCCGATCAACACGAAGAAGCCGATCAAGGTCGTCGCGGATCGCACGGTCGCGAACATGAGCGATTTTGTGGTGGGCACGAACGAAGTGGATTACCACACCACCGGCGTGAACTGGGGCCGCGATCTGCCGGAGCCGGTCGTTGCCGATATCCGCAATGTGAAGAAGGGCGATCCGTCGCCGGACGGCAAGGGCGTGATCGACATCTGCCGCGGCATCGAAGTCGGCCACGTGTTCCAGCTCGGCAAGAAGTATTCTGAAGCGATGAACGCGACCTGTCTCGACGAGACCGGCAAGCCGCAGCCGATGGAAATGGGCTGCTACGGCATTGGCGTCACGCGTATTCTGGGCGCGGCGATCGAACAGAATTTCGACGACAAGGGCATCATCTGGCCGGAATCGATCGCGCCGTTCGAGGTCGTGCTGTGCCCGATGGGTTACGACCGCAGCGAAGCGGTGCGTGAGCAGGCCGACAAGCTATATGCGGAGTTGGTCGAAGCGGGCATCGACGTGATCCTCGACGACCGCGGTGAACGCCCGGGCGTGATGTTCGCCGACTGGGAGCTGATCGGCGTGCCGCATCGTCTCGTGATCGGCGATCGTGGTCTCAAGGACGGCAAGCTCGAGTATCAAGGCCGCCGTGAAGCTGAAGCGACACTGCTGCCGGTTGAAGACGCGGCGCAAACCGTGATCGGCAAAGTTCGCGCCGCGTTGGCGCAATAAGCGGAGCGGACGGTGGAGTACACCTTCCTGTCCGCGACCGTCCTGCTGATTCTGATCACTGACCCGCTCGGCAACATTCCGCTTTTTGTCAGTTGCCTGCGGGCCGTGTCGCCGAAGCGGCGCACGATCGTCATCCTCCGTGAGGTGGCGATCGCCTTCGCGATCCTGCTGGTGTTCATGGTGGTCGGCGACCGCTTCTTGCGCATGATGAGTCTGACCGACCAGTCGTTGCGCATCGGTGGTGGAATCGTGCTGTTCCTGATTGCGCTCAGGATGGTGTTTCCGCATCCGGACGGTCCGTTTGGCGGCGACACGCGTGGCGGCGAGCCGCTCATTGTGCCGCTGGCCATTCCGGCACTGGCGGGTCCCTCTGCGCTCGCGACGGTGATGCTGCTGACATCGCAGGCGCCAGGCAAGATGTTCGAGTGGATCGGCGCACTGACGGTCACGATGGTCGTCTGCGCGATCGTGCTGATGATGGCGGAGCGGATTCAGGCGTGGCTAGGCGAGCGCGCGATGATGGCTTTCGAACGGCTGATGGGATTGGTGCTGGTGGCGATCTCAGTCGAAATGATGCTCGGCGGGATCCGGTCTTTTGTGCATCAACTCTGAGTAAGGTCCGGTGCACGGTTCAACACGCTGGGGCGGTAGTGCTATCAACCGCCTGACAAACAAGAAAGCGGCCCGCGGGCCGCTTTCTTTTCGCCGAAGCGCGCGCCATAAATGGCGCCGTAAAAACAGTCGGGCTTTAAGCGCCTTCCGTCAACGCGCGAATAGTCGGCAGGTTGCGCCAGTAGCCCTTGGCGTCCATCCCGCAGCCGAACACATAACGGTCCGGCACTTCGAAACCACAGTAGTCCGGGCGCAGCGGCTTCGCTTTCGGGATGATCTTCTCGCACAGCACCGCGCTCATGAAGCGCTTCGCGCCCATGGCGAGAATGCGGTCGCGGATCGCGGCCATTGTCTCGCCTTCGTCAAGGATGTCGTCGAGCACCAGCACGACGCGATCCTTCACCGACTCGGCCGGCGCCACACGCCACTGCATCTCATTGCCGCCCTTGGTGGTGTTGCGATAGCGGGTCAGGTGGATGTAGTCGAACTCGAGCGGGAAATCGAGGTGCGGCAGCAGCATGCCGGTGAACACCGCCGCGCCGCCCATTACCGACAGCACGAGCGGGAAGTCCTCGCTCATCTCGTTGCGGATGGCGGTAGCCATGCCGCTGATCGACGCGTTGACGTCGTCGGCCGAAACGATTTCTTCGGAGTGGCTAAAAATGTGGAGAGCTTCTTCGCGGTTCATGACGTCTGACGGGCGGTAACTGTATACATAGTGTGGGTGAGAACGGCGGTGTGCGGTACAGAATAAACCCGCACAAATCCGGAGTCAGCCGCGCATGCTGTTGTTCATGCACGGAAGCATGCGCGCCGCCGTGTTGCTAAAGCTTAGCGCATGCCGGGCATCATGCCCTTCATGCCGCGCATCATCTTCTGCAGATTGCCGCCCTTCAGTTTCTTCATCATCGTGCGCATCTGGTCGTACTGATTCAGCATGCGGTTGACTTCCTGCACCTGCACGCCCGCGCCGGCGGCGATGCGGCGTTTGCGGGTGGCCTTGATGAGGTCGGGCTTGGCACGCTCGAGCGGCGTCATCGAATTGATGATGCCTTCCATGCGGCGCATCTGCTTTTCGGCCTGGCCCATGTTGGCGCCAGCGGCCGCCTGCTGGAATTGCGCGGGCAGTTTGTCCATCAGCGACGACAGGCCGCCCATGCCCTTCATTTGCGTAAGTTGCGCGCGGAAATCGTTGAGGTCGAAGTCGCCGCCTTTCTTGACCTTGTCGGCGAGCTTCTGCGCGGCTTGTACGTCCACGCCTTTCTGCGCTTCTTCGACGAGTGCGAGAATGTCGCCCATGCCGAGAATCCGGTTCGCCATGCGATCCGGATAGAAGACTTCGAGACCGTCGAGCTTTTCGGCGACACCGACGAACTTGATCGGCTTGCCGGTCACGTGGCGTACGGAGAGCGCGGCACCGCCGCGCGAGTCGCCGTCGAGCTTGGTGAGGACCACGCCGGTGAGCGGCAATGCGTCGCTAAAGGCCTTCGCGGTGTTGACCGCGTCCTGACCGAGCATCGCGTCGACCACGAACAGCGTTTCCGCCGGCTTCAGCGTGCCGTGCAGCGCGGTGATTTCGGCCATCATCGCTTCGTCGATACCCAGACGGCCGGCCGTGTCGACCAGCAGCACGTCGTGGTAGTGGCGCTTGGCCCAATCCACCGCGGCGATCGCGATATCGACCGGTTTTTGATCCGGTTCCGACGGGAAGAAGTCTGCGCCGACCTGCTCGGTCACCATCTTCAACTGCGCAATTGCAGCCGGGCGGTAAACGTCGCACGAAACGGTCAGGACCTTCTTCTTGTATTTTTCGCGCAGAAGCTTGGCGAGCTTGCCGACCGTGGTCGTCTTACCTGCGCCTTGCAGACCCGCCATCAGGATGACGGCCGGCGGCGTGACGGCGAGATTGAGCTCGACCGCTTTGCCTTCATAGTCGCCGCCGATGATCGCGGTCAGCTCGCGCTGCACCACGCCGACCAGCGCCTGGCCCGGCGACAGGCTGCTGATCACCTCCTCGCCGAGCGCCTTTTCCTTCACCTTGGCGATGAATTCGCGCACGACGGGCAGCGCCACGTCCGCCTCGAGAAGCGCGAGGCGCACTTCGCGCAGCATTTCCTGGGTGTTCGCCTCGGTGAGCCGGGCTTCGCCGCGCAGCGTCTTGACGACGCGCGCCATCCGTTGAGTCAGATTGTCGAGCATGGGGAGCGATGAACAGTGCGGCCGGAGCGGGGCGCGATGCGGGAGACGTCGCGGAGCAGGGGCCTAGTGTAAACTTCGAATATGGATATTGTACTGTATGCCCTCACTGCGCTCCTCTACGGCGGTCTTGCTGTGGCCGGCTGGCGCTCGCACCGGCACGCCGCCGTGCGCCCCATGCTCGAGAGCGTGCCGCCGGTACCCGTTGCCGCGGGCATGGCGGCTTCGTCGGCCGCCTCGGGCATGAGCGCCTCGGGCCGCGCGCTGCTGTTTGTCGCGCTGCTCGCCCACGGCGTGCTGCTGCATACCACCATCTTTCCCCAGAACGCGATGGTGTTCGGTTTCGCGTTTGCGCTGTCGGCGATGTTCTGGCTGGGCGCGGGCATTTACTGGATCGAGAGTTTTTTCTTTCCGCTAGACGGCCTGCGCCTCCTGGTGCTGCCGCTCGCCTTCGTCGCTTCTCTATTGCCGCTGGCGTTCAACGGCGTGCGCGTGCTGCCATATTCGGCCGCGCCGATGTTCAAGCTGCACTTCCTGATCGCCAATATCGCGTACGGTTTGTTCGCGATCGCGGCGCTGCACGCGATTCTGATGCTGCTGGTCGAGCGTCGTTTGCACGCAATGCGCGGCGGTGTGTCGCAACGGAATGCGGCCGCGGCGGGCAACGGCTGGTTGTCGAGCTGGCTCGATACCTTGCCGCCGCTGCTGACACTGGAAAAGCTGCTGTTCCGCCTGATCGGCGCCGGCTTCGTGCTGCTCACGCTGACGTTGCTCTCGGGCATCATGTTCAGCGAGCAACTGGTCGATCGCGCATTGCGGCTCGATCACAAGACCGTCTTCGCGATTCTTTCCTGGGTGATGTTCGGCGCGCTGCTGACCGCGCGCAAGGTGTCCGGCTGGCGCGGCCGTGCGGCATTGCGCTGGGTGCTGGCGTCGTTCGTCGCGCTGTTGCTGGCGTACGTCGGCAGCCGTTTCGTATTCGAGGTGCTGTTGCACCGTGCTGTAGTGTGAGTGTTCTGCCATGCGACAAATTTTTCTGCTGATCCTGTTGTTCATCGTCGGCCAATGGCTGGTCAAGGCGCTGCGTCGTCATGACGCGCAAGCGTCGCAGCGCACGGGCGCTGGCGCGAATGGCGCCGGTGGTGCCAGTGGTGCAAAAGGCCCGAACGGCGCCGCGCGTGGGCCGAATGCGCCGCAAGCGCAGCCGCAGCTCGCCGAACCGATGATCCGCTGTGCCGAGTGCGGCGTGCACGCGCCGAAGAGCGACTCCGTGGTGGTGGCGGGGCAGCCGTTCTGCAGCGCCGCGCATGCGCAGCGTCATGGCGCGCGTCCCTCAGGCCGCGACGCTCGATGAGCGTCGCGTTTACCGCCGACGCAGACGGTTGGGTCGCCGCCGCACGCAAATCGCCATCGCCGAATTTCGAAGCGCGGCCCGATGGGGCTGTGCCGACGCTGATCGTCGTCCATAACATCAGCTTGCCGCCGAACGAGTTTGGCGGCACGGCGATCGCCGAACTTTTCCTGAACACGCTCGACTGCGACGCCCACCCGTACTACGACACGCATCTGCGCGGCGTGCGGGTGTCGGCGCACTTCGTGATCCATCGCGATGGCGCGCTCGAGCAATTCGTGTCCTGCAACGAGCGCGCATGGCACGCCGGCCCGTCGAACTTTTTCGGCCGCGAGCGTTGCAACGATTTTTCGATTGGCATCGAGCTGGAGGGCAGTGACACGACTGCTTTCGAAGCGGCGCAATACCGCACGCTCGGCGCACTTGTGACGGCGCTCAAGGCTCGCTATCCGGTCGAAGGGCTTGCCGGTCACTCGGACATCGCACCCGGCCGCAAGACCGATCCAGGGCCCCATTTCGAGTGGCAGCGTCTGCAGCGCGACACCGCGTTGGCGGATCAGTACTTCCCCTATCTCAAGTTTTTCAGAACGCCGTAACGACCCTTCGCGCGACTTGGCGTGATGCGAGGAGAACCAGGCGCTGCCTTGTTCTCCGGGGAGGCGGCTTTGCGTCGCGCGATGCGAATGTCAAGCCTTCGAAAGCAAATAAATCGATTTGACCTGTCTTGAAACTCCACTATACTTGGTGCCAGAAATTCAGTTTTGCACTAGATCTTGTGTTGTGCTGTGCATAACCATGTGAATAACCGAGTGCACAACTGGGTGCATAAGTCAGCGGCGCCCCACTCTCCGAGCATGGCGCCGCAAGCATTCCGGGCAGCGAAAAAATTCCTGCGGCGGCGCCGGTAGCGAGAACCGGCAACGTCCAGAAGCATTCAGGAAAAGGGCCAGCAAGTGATCGCGACACACATGATGAAGACCGTTATCAATTCGAACCAGGCTTCATCGCTGTCGCATCCCGCCACCTTGGCGAGCCAGCCTTTTTCCTGCACCTCATCGCTTGCGCACGCGGCGGCGCAGCGTTCGTTTTAATCCGCGGCTTTCTCCCGCAACATTTCCAAGACCAGGAGCTTTGCACATGCAAACCACCGACAACGTGACGACCCGGTACGAGGGCTCACCGACTGGCCAGGCTTTCGGCCAGGCACAAGGCGCCCAGGCGCTCGCGCCGCAAGCGACCTTCGCCGACTACAAGGTGATCCGCCGTAACGGCAGCGTGGTGTCGTTCGAGCCGTCGAAAATCGCCATCGCCGTGACGAAGGCATTTCTGGCCGTCAACGGTGGTCAAGGCGCGGCGTCGGCACGCGTGCGCGAACTGGTCGAGCAACTCACGCAGAACGTGGTGCGCGCACTCGTGCGCAGCCGTCCGAACGGCGGCACGTTCCATATCGAAGACATCCAGGATCAGGTCGAACTCGCGCTGATGCGCGGCGGCGAGCACAACGTCGCGCGTGCGTACGTGCTGTATCGCGAGAAGCGCACCCAGGCGCGCGGTCACGACGAGCAGATCGTCGCCAACACGCCGGGTCTGAACGTCACCGACAACGGCGTGACGCGTCCGCTCGACATGGCAGCGCTGCGCGGCATCATCGAATCCGCCTGCGCGAACCTGGGCGACGCCGTGAGTGCTGATCCGATCATCGCTGAAACGGTGAAGAACCTGTACGACGGCGTGCCGATGACCCAGGTCTACGACTCGGCGATTCTGGCTGCGCGCACGATGATCGAAAAGGACCCGGCATACAGCCAGGTCACCGCCCGTATCCTGCTGCACACGATCCGCCGCGAGATCCTCGAAGAGGAAGTCACGCAAGGCGAAATGGCCGAGCGTTATGCCGAGTACTTCCCGAAGTTCATCAAGCGCGGTATCGGCGCCGGCCTGCTCGATGACAAGCTCCAGCAGTTCGACCTGAAGCGCCTGGGCGCCGCGCTCGACAACAGCCGCGACCTGCAATTCGGCTACCTCGGCCTGCAAACGCTGTATGACCGCTACTTCCTGCATCACGACGGCGTGCGCATCGAAATGCCGCAGGCATTCTTTATGCGTGTCGCAATGGGCCTGTCGCTGAACGAGATCGACCGCGAAGCGCGCGCCATCGAGTTCTACAACATCCTGTCGAGCTTCGATTTCATGTCGTCCACGCCGACGCTGTTCAACTCGGGCACGCATCGCTCGCAACTGTCGTCGTGCTACCTGACCACGGTCGACGACGACCTCGACGGCATCTACGAAGCGCTGAAGGAAAACGCGCTGCTGTCGAAGTTCGCCGGTGGGCTGGGTAACGACTGGACGCGCGTGCGTGCGCTCGGTTCGCACATCAAGGGCACCAACGGCAAGTCGCAAGGCGTGGTTCCGTTCCTGAAGGTCGTCAACGACACAGCGGTGGCGGTCAACCAGGGTGGCAAGCGCAAGGGTGCGGTCTGCGCGTACCTGGAAACGTGGCACCTGGACATCGAGGAATTCCTCGAGCTGCGCAAGAACACCGGTGACGACCGTCGTCGTACCCACGATATGAACACGGCGAACTGGATTCCCGACCTGTTCATGAAGCGCGTGATGGAAGGCGGCAACTGGACGCTGTTCTCGCCGTCCACCTGCCCGGACCTGCACGACAAGTTCGGCGCGGAATTCGAAACGGCTTACACGGCTTACGAAGACAAGGTCGCGCGCGGCGAGATCAAGCTGTTCAAGACGCTGCCGGCGGCGCAACTGTGGCGCAAGATGCTGGGCATGCTGTTCGAAACCGGCCACCCGTGGATCACGTTCAAGGATCCGTGCAATGTGCGCTCGCCGCAACAGCACGTCGGCGTCGTCCACTCGTCGAACCTGTGCACGGAAATCACGCTGAACACCAGCGACGCCGAAATCGCCGTCTGCAACCTGGGCTCGGTGAACCTCGTCGCCCACCTGAAGGAACAGGCCGACGGCACCCTGGTACTCGACCACGACAAGTTGAAGCGCACCGTCAGCGTCGCAATGCGCATGCTCGACAACGTGATCGACATCAACTACTACGCGGTTGCCAAGGCACGTAACTCGAACCTGAAGCACCGTCCGGTCGGCATGGGCATCATGGGCTTCCAGGACTGCCTGCACCTGCTGCGCACGCCGTACGCGTCGCAAGAAGCGGTTCAGTTCGCCGATACGTCGATGGAAGCGGTCTGCTACTACGCTTACTACGCGTCGACCGAACTGGCGCAGGAGCGCGGCCGTTACTCCAGCTACCGCGGCTCGCTGTGGGATCGCGGCATCCTCCCGCAAGACTCGGTGAAGCTGCTGGCCGACGCACGCGGCGGCTATGTGGAAGTCGATTCGAGCGAATCGATGGACTGGACCGAACTGCGTTCGCGCATCGCCACCTACGGCATGCGTAACTCGAACTGCGTCGCAATCGCGCCGACGGCGACGATCTCGAACATCATCGGCGTGTCGGCCTGTATCGAACCGACGTTCCAGAATCTGTATGTGAAGTCGAATCTGTCGGGCGAATTCACGGTGGTCAACGACTACCTGGTGCGCGACCTGAAGGAACGCGGTCTGTGGGACGAAGTGATGGTCGCCGACCTGAAGTACTTCGACGGCACGCTGTCGCGCATCGACCGCATCCCGGCCGACCTGCGCGCGATCTACGCGACCGCGTTCGAACTCGATCCGGTGTGGCTGGTCGAGGCGGCTTCGCGTCGTCAGAAGTGGATCGACCAGGCGCAGTCGCTGAACATTTACATGGGCGGCGCGTCGGGCAAGAAGCTCGACGAGATCTACAAGCTCGCATGGGTGCGCGGCCTGAAGACGACCTACTACCTCCGCACGATGGCGGCGACGCACGTCGAGAAGTCGACGGTGGCGCACGGTCAACTGAACGCGGTGAGTTCGGGCGGCGGCGAAGGTTCGGGTGGCGCGGCAGGCGGCGCAGCGGGTGGCTTCGGCGCGAACGGAGGCGGCGCAACGCCGGGCGGCTTTCAGGCTGCAGCGGCCACGTCAGCAGTCGTCGAAGCAGCGCCGGAAGCGGATGGTCCGGTGTGCATGATGCGTCCGGGTGATGCTGGTTTCGACGAGTGCGAGGCTTGCCAGTAAGCGCCAGGCGAGCACGAAGCAGGCGGCAGGATCGCTGCCTGGCTGAGGGTTGTAGGTAAAGACCCGCATGCAGCGATCAGCGAGCCTGCTAGAAGTGAAGTAGACGTGAAGTAGATGAGCGGCGCGGCGAAACGAAATCGATGTTGCGCCGCTCGTCGAAAAGCAGCGAAGCACGGCAAGCAACTGAAGTCGTGAAGCGGTAGGCAAGCGGTAAGCAAGTGGTAGATGAAGCAGTCAGCAGTCGGCAGCACAGACGAAGCGCTCGACATGAAGCGCTCAGCAAACGCTCCGGTCGATGGTCGATCAACGTAGCCGGCCACATGCATCGCTCGACATTGCATTGAACTTCACCTCGCTGGCACTGACGAACAGGCGAACGCGGGACATCCGCGACGTCAGCGCGAGGCAGCAGGAAGCAATCGCAAAACGCCGCAAGCACACTCCGCAATACAGATAGATAGAGCAGCGAAATGTCGCTTCGACACGTTGCTCTTCGAGCTCGCGAAGCACCTCGACGACACACGTTCAACACGCTTCACATGAGGCGACGCACACAGTCTGTTGAACAAAGTGTTGTATGAACGTAGCAACGCGAATCGAAAACAGGATTTTTCATCAGCGAACTCTTTTATCGCTCGTGAAAAGATGGTACAAACCGTTCTAAATTGATGGTGACATTTATGCTCAACTGGGATGACGAGATCACTGCCGTAACTCCCTCGAGCGCTACGCAACAGAATGTGTTGCGCAACGCTGCGGGATCGGCTGTCGGTTCGCAAGTCGGAACGCGTTCCGCTCCCCACGCTCCCTCGGCTCGAAACGTCTTCGCGTCGCAAGACGTTTTCGAAAAAGACATCGCCGCGGCTCATGCTGCGGGAACCGCAGCGGTCTCCGAAACGCGCGTGAATGTCGCCGACAAGCGCATCATCAACGGCCAGACCGACGTCAATCAGTTGGTGCCGTTCAAATACAAGTGGGCCTGGGAAAAGTATCTGGCGGGTTGTGCCAACCACTGGATGCCGCAAGAAGTGAACATGTCGCGCGACATCGCCCTCTGGAAAGACCCGAACGGTCTGACCGAAGACGAGCGCCGCATCGTCAAGCGCAACCTGGGCTTCTTCGTGACGGCCGATTCGCTGGCCGCCAATAACATCGTGCTGGGCACCTACCGCCACATCACGGCGCCCGAATGCCGCCAGTTCCTGCTTCGCCAGGCGTTCGAAGAGGCGATCCACACGCACGCTTACCAGTACATCGTCGAATCGCTGGGCCTCGACGAAGGCGAAATCTTCAACGCGTATCACGAGGTCGCCTCGATTCGCGCAAAAGACGAATTCCTGATTCCGTACATCAACGTGCTGACCGATCCGGCCTTCAAGACCGGCACGCTCGAGGCAGACCAGACCCTGCTGCGCTCGCTGATCGTGTTCGCCTGTGTGATGGAAGGCCTGTTCTTCTACGTCGGCTTTACGCAAATCCTGGCGCTCGGCCGTCAGAACAAGATGACCGGCGCGGCGGAACAGTACCAATACATTCTGCGCGACGAGTCGATGCACTGTAACTTCGGCATCGACCTGATCAACCAGATCAAACTCGAAAACCCGCAACTCTGGACGGCTGAGTTCCGCGCGGAAATCCGCGAAATCTTCCAGCAAGCGGTCGAACTTGAATATCGTTACGCAGAAGACACGATGCCGCGCGGGGTGCTCGGCCTCAATGCGTCGATGTTCAAGAGCTATCTGCGCTTCATCTGCAACCGCCGTTGCCAGCAGATCGGTCTCGATCCGCTGTACCCGAACGAGGAAAACCCGTTCCCGTGGATGAGCGAGATGATCGACCTGAAGAAGGAACGCAACTTCTTCGAGACGCGAGTGATCGAATATCAGACTGGCGGCGCGCTGACCTGGGAGTGATCCGGGTTCGAGTCGCAGATGCATTCATTTTGGGGATGCCGTCGAGCTTCGGCCGCGGCAATTTAGTTAGGAGCAGAACCGCCTGATGCAAATTGTGCCCGGTGCGCCGCGTGCCTTCGCGGCCCACAAACATGGCTGGCACTTTGCGAACCCTTCAGTGGGATGGGCAAACTTCCCCCCGGAAAAAGCCGCTGGCGTCGCCGCCAGCGGCCCGATCAAGCAATTGCCGGCGCTGAGATCCAGCGCCGACCAGATCTGGCGCGCGGTGCCCAAGGGCACGGCGCGCCTTACCGCATTCATTAGCGTAAGCGCGCAGCACCTGCGTACGCCGATGAATAGCCCGCTTCGTAGCGCGCGCCCTGAGAAGCGTCCGCGGGAAGCGGGTTTTGACGAAGGGTGTAGTTTGAACTGACTCTCATCTGAAAACCTGAAGGAGAAAATGATGGCAACTGCAAAGAAAGCGGCAGCTAAGAAACCCGCAGCCAAGAAGGTTGTAGCAAAGAAGGCTGCGCCGGCTAAGAAGGCTGCTCCGGCGAAGAAAGTCGCTGCAAAGAAAGTCGCAGTGAAGAAGGTTGCAGTGAAGAAGGTTGCGGCGAAGAAGGCAGCACCGGCTAAGAAGGTTGCTGCGAAGAAAGCTGCTCCGGCGAAGAAAGTCGCTGCAAAGAAAGTCGCAGTGAAGAAGGTTGCAGCAAAGAAGGCAGCACCGGCCAAGAAAGCTGCAGTGAAGAAGGTTGCAGCGAAGAAGGCAGCGCCGGCGAAGAAGGCCGCAGCAAAGAAGGCCGCACCGGCTAAGAAGGCTGCTGCCAAGAAGGCTGCGCCTGCTAAGAAGGCTGCTGCCAAGAAAGCTGCGCCTGCGAAAAAGGCTGCCGCTAAAAAGGCTGCGCCTGCCAAGAAGGCTGCCGCGAAGAAGGCCGCTGCTCCTGCCAAGAAGGCTGCTCCTGCGAAGAAGGCTGTTGCCAAGAAGGCGGCTCCTGCACCCGCTGCGACTTCTGTCTCGAGCGCACCGGCGGCGACGGTGAAGACCGCGCTGAACCCGGCAGCGGCATGGCCGTTCCCGACGGGCAGCCGTCCGTAAGCTGTTGAAGTACTTCGACACGTCGTACCATGTGTCGATGATCGAGTAGCACTTAAGTAGCATGACCGAGCGCTACTCGGTCAGGGTCCCGTTGCCGGGTTTCTGGCGACGGGATTTTTTTTTGGCATCTCGCGAACGCGCCTGCTTCAACGAACGACTTCAAAACCGGCAGGCGAAAAAAAACGCATGCACAGGGGAGGGCATGCGTTTGAGGTCGCCGCGGCGGCGCGTGAAGCGCGACCGCGCGAGAGGGGAAACTTTTTAGTGCGTGACGCGCGTGACGCCGCCGCTGGAAAGCAGGCGGACGCGCTCGCCGGCGCGGAAGATTTCGCCGGTGGCGCTTTGTGTGATGGCGCGCATGTCGCCGTTATCGAGTCGCACGGTGATCTCGAGACCGTCGTGAACCGCGACGCCGTTCTCGACCGCATTGCCTGCCACTGCACCGGCCAGACCGCCGATGATGCCCGTCACGATCGAACCACGGCCGCCGCCGATGGCACTGCCGGCCACCGCACCTAAGGCGCCGCCGCCGATTGCGCCCAAGCCGCTCGGCTGGCCGTTGTTCGAACTGATCTTAACGGCGCGAACGCTGTCGACCGTGCCCATGCGGACCGTTTCTTCGCGCTGTGCCTGCGACGCCGTGTAAACGTCGGCAGAGCTGCTGTTGTACGCACACCCCGACATGGCCAGTGAACCGGCGATCAAGGCGGCCACGACCAGGCGACTCGTTGTTCTCATTCCCTAACTCCAATAGCTTGCGGTATTACGGCAGGTCGTATCCGAACGCCTGCTTGAACCGTTCGTTGATCTCCGCCCGGTTGGGCGTGTAGTTTTGTGGGCCCTGGTGTTCGATCTTCAGCGCGCCCATCAGGCTTGCCAGACGCCCGGTGGTCGCCCAGCCAAGTTTGTTCTCGATACCGTACAACAAACCGCCGCGGAAGGCGTCTCCGCAGCCGGTAGGATCGAGCACCTGCTGTGCCTTGACCGCCGGAATCGCCTCGATGCCGCCCGCGTGATGGATCTGCGCGCCTTGATCGCCGAGCGTGATGATCAGCGCGTCGACCTTGCCGGCGATTTCTTCGATCGACCAACCCGTTTTGTTGCTCACCAGTTTGGCTTCGTAATCGTTGACAGCTACGTAAGTAGCAAGTTCAATCATGCGGCGCAGCGACTCACCGTCGAACAGCGGCAAACCTTGGCCCGGATCGAAGATAAATGGCACGCCCGCTGCTGCCAGATGCTCGGAATGCTGGATCATGCCGTCGTAGCCATCAGGGGCGACGATGCCGAGCGTGATGCCTTTTGCCTGGTCGGCGCGATTCAGATGCGACTGCATCATCGCGCCCGGGTGGAACGCGGTGATCTGATTGTTTTCGAGGTCGGTGGTGATCATCGCCTGGGCCGAATAGGTGTCCGGCACCACCAGCACGTTCTCCGTCGAGAGGCCGAGCTGCTTGAAGCGGTCCATGTAGAGCTGCGCGTCGATCGCGCCGAGCGACCCCATGATGCGCGCGTTACCGCCGAGCAGATGCAGCGAGTAGGCGATGTTGCCCGCGCAGCCGCCGAACTCGCGGCGCATCGTCGGCACGAGGAAGCTCACGTTCAGGATGTGGACCTGCTCCGGCAGGATGTGATCCCGAAAGCGGCCTTCGAAGGTCATGATGTTGTCGTAGGCGAGCGAACCGCAAATCAGCGTAGCCAAGGCGAGCGTTCCTGTAAAAATCAGTAGAAAAATGGGCGCGATGACGTGACAGCGCCGCGCATGAAGCGCGGCGCCGGTATGTCGCGCGAAGGTTTTACTTCAGCGCGGCGAGTGCTGCGTCGTAGTTCGGTTCGTTCTTGATTTCGCCGACCAGCTCGGCGTGCACGACCTTGTCGTTTTCGTCGACGACCACCACGGCGCGTGCCGTCAGACCCGTCAGCGGGCCGCTCGTCACGTCGACGCCGTAGGCTTGCGCGAACTCATGGCCGCGGAACGTGGACGCCGTGACGACGTTCTCGATGCCTTCGGTCGTGCAGAAGCGCGATGCGGCGAACGGCAGGTCGCCCGAGACGACGATCACAGCCGTGTTGCTCAGCTTGGCTGCGGCTTCGTTGAACTTGCGCGTCGACGTGGCGCAGGTCGGCGTGTCGAGGCTCGGGACGATATTGAGCACCTTGCGCTTGCCGGCGAAGTCGGCCAGCGACACCGGCTTCAGATCCTGGCCCACGAGCGAGAAGGCGGGGGCGTTCTGGCCCACGGTCGGGAACGTGCCGGCTACTTCGATCGGGTTGCCACCCAGCGTGACTTGACTCATGTTGTTGCGCTCCGAAAATTCGTCAGTATTGACGGTGAATACGCCCGGTCAGTGCCGGGCGCGCGAGGATGCGTTACGGATAAAAAATCTGCACGCGGAAATTGGAAGCGACCGCATTGCCCGTGTCGAGGTGGACGATCATGGTCTGGGTCGTGTGGGCCGGCAGGCCTGCCGCGATCGGCGTGCCGGGTGCGACGTAGTCTTGCGGCCACAGCACGCGGCGCACGGCGACGTTGTTCTGGTCGTCGAGCAGCGTGAGTTCGATGGCCGGGTAGGCCAGCGCGATATTGAAGCGGTTGCGCAGCGGCATCTTCAGTTCGAGCTTGTGCGGGCCGTCGATCTGCCGCAGATCGGACGGCTCGACCTGCAAACCGTCAATGTCGTGCGGTGGCGTAATCTGGCAGCCGAGCTGCGCGCAGGCTTTGACATAGAGCGTCTGCGAGCGCGGGAAGTAGACCTGGACCGTTTCGCGCTGCCACCAGGCGAGTTGCGCGAGCAAAGCGATAACCAGCAGGGCTGCGACCACCGAGCCGGCGATGATCCAGCCGAGGCGGCGCGGTTCGGCCGGGCGTGTTTCACGCATCACCGGGAAGGGATCGGCGCCGTCATTCACAGGTTGGACCGCGAAGGGTTCGCCGCTCGATCCAAATGTGGCTATGCCCGGGCCACTTGGGCCTCCGGTGTCTGAGCCGCTGCCGCTGCGTGCGCCGCGGCCACCCGCGCCGGTCGCGGCAGAGGCAGCTGCGGCAGAGCCGGCGGCACCGAAGCCGGCCGCACCTACGCCGGCCGCACCAAAATGCGGTTCATTGTCGGGAATGCCATGCAAGGTGGCCGGCTCGTTCAGAACCGGTTCGTCAGTATCAGCAAGATGTTCAGAAGGGCGCTCGGTCTTGTGCCAGACCCGCGGCGCAGCCTCCGCAGGCGTATTGGCCGGCTGGGCGAATGGCTCGCGCGGGACGTCAGCAGGGGCGTCGGCCTCGTGCGTGAAGGGTTCGCGTGGCGTGTCCGCAAGCGTGGGTTCGTGGTCGGCCGGAAGCGGCGTGGTGAACGCGCTCGCTGGCAGTTCCGGCTCGGTAGCATGACGCGGCGTGACCGCGACGCCCGCGCCGGTGGAGACCGGTGCAAGTGGCAGATTGCGGGCGTTGTGAAGCAGGCGGTCGTCGATCGCGGCGTCGGGCGCCGGCGCCCACGGATTCCACGCTTCGGCGCTGAAATCAGGGTCCTTGGGGCGCACACCGGATAACGCCTCGATCGCCGCCGCTGCGGCGACCGGTTTGGCTCTGGAGAAGTCGCCGTCCTCGTTCAGTTCGAACAGGCTGCTCGACGCATCGAAAACTTCTTGGCAATGCCCGCAGCGCACGAGACCGCGGCGCAGCGCGAGCTGCGCCGGTTGCAGGCGGAAGACGGTTTCGCAGAAGGGGCAACGTGTTGCCAGGAGCATATTGAGACGGTAAGCCGAGAGGCTGTTGGTTGGACAATACGCCTTATTCTAATGGCTTTCGCGGCGTGTTCCCGTGAGACATACCCAACCTTCGTGTTCGCGCCATACGCCGATGTCGATCCACTGTGCATAGACCTGCGCCACTTCGTCTGCCTGGCGAGCCAGAATGCCTGACAGCGCGATCCGGCCACCCGGCTTGACCTTCGACGACAGCATCGACGCCATCAGCTTCAGCGGGTTGGAGAGGATATTGGCGACCACGATATCGAACGCGCCGGTGGGGCATTCGTCGGGCAAACCGTACGTGACTTCCGCCCGGTTGCGCTCGCTGTTGTGACGCGCCGATTCGACCGCTTGCGGATCGATATCGATGCCGTACACCGGATTGGCGCCGCACTTCTTCGCGAGAATCGCGAGGATGCCCGAGCCGCAGCCGTAATCGAGCACGGATTGCTCAGCCTTGACCGATTGCTCCAGCCATTCCATGCACAGACGCGTAGTGGGATGGCTGCCGGTGCCGAATGCGAGGCCCGGATCGAGTTCCAGTACGAGTGCGTCAGGGTCCGGTGCGTCATGCCATGAGGGCACAACCCAGATGCGCTCGCCGATTGGAATCGGATCGAATTGAGATTGTGTGAGACGTACCCAATCCTGGTCCTCGACTTCACGCACGGTGAACGTGGGTGCAGTTTCCAGCCCCACTTCATTGGCCGCGGCAGCGAGGAGCACCGCCGGGTCGTGTTCCGGCGCTAGTAGTGCGATCACTCGCGAACGCTGCCACGCCGTGCGATCCGGCGTGAGTCCGGGCTCGCCGAACAGCGGCTGTTCGTCGGGCGTGTCGGCGTCCGCATCTTCAACCGACACGGACAGCGCACCCAACTCGAGCAGCGCGTCGGAGAATTCTTCCGCGTGCTCGCGTGCCAGCTCGGCGATCAGTTCCCGGTAGCTCATGACTTACGCTTCTTCCGGCGCGGCCTGCTGCTTCGCGGCCAACCGGTTTTCCAGATAATGAATGCTGGTGCCGCCTTCGACGAATTTCGCGTCCAGCATCAGTTCGCGGTGCAGCGGGATGTTGGTCGAAATGCCTTCAACCACCATTTCCGACAACGCGATGCGCATCCGCTTGATCGCCTGCTCGCGCGTCGCGCCGTAAGCGATCAGCTTGCCGATCATCGAATCATAGTTCGGCGGCACGAAATAGCCATTGTAGGCGTGCGAATCGACGCGGATGCCGGGGCCGCCCGGCATGTGCCACGACGTCAAACGTCCCGGCGACGGCGTGAACTTGAACGGATCTTCCGCGTTGATCCGGCATTCGATCGCATGACCCTTGAACACGATGTCGCGCTGACGGAAGGCAAGCTTCTCGCCGGCCGCGATGCGGATCTGCTCCTGCACGATGTCGACGCCGGTGATCAATTCGGTCACCGGATGCTCGACCTGGACGCGCGTGTTCATTTCAATGAAGTAGAACTCGCCGTTTTCGTACAGGAACTCGAACGTACCCGCGCCAAGATAGCCCATCTTCTTGCAGGCGTCCGCGCAACGATCGCCGATCCGGTCGATCAGGCGGCGTGCGATACCCGGCGCCGGCGCTTCTTCGATCACTTTCTGGTGGCGGCGCTGCATCGAGCAATCGCGCTCGCCCAGCCAGACCGCGTTCTTGAACGAATCGGACAGGATCTGGATTTCGATGTGCCGCGGGTTCTCCAGGAATTTCTCCATGTAGACCTGCGGGTTGCCGAAGGCACGGCCGGCTTCTTCGCGCGTCATGTTGACTGCGTTGACCAGCGCCGCTTCGGTGTGGACCACGCGCATGCCGCGGCCACCGCCACCGCCGGCGGCTTTGATGATCACCGGGTAGCCGACCTGGCGGGCAATTTTCACGATTTCTTTCGGATCGTCGGGCAACGCGCCTTCAGAACCCGGCACGCAGGGCACGCCGGTCTTGATCATGGTTTGCTTGGCGGTCACCTTGTCGCCCATCATCCGGATGGTATCCGGGCGCGGGCCGATGAAGGTGAAGCCGGACTGCTCGACGCGTTCGGCAAAGTCGGCGTTTTCCGACAGGAAGCCGTAGCCGGGGTGGATCGCTTCGGCGTCCGTCACTTCTGCCGCGCTGATCAGCGCCGGCATGTTCAGGTAGCTCAGATTCGAAGGTGCCGGGCCGATACAGACCGCCTCGTCGGCGAGCTTCACGTACTTGGCTTCCTTGTCGGCTTCCGAATAGACGACGACCGTCTTGACGCCGAGTTCGCGGCAGGCGCGCTGGATACGAAGCGCGATCTCGCCACGGTTGGCAATGAGAATTTTTTCAAACATAGCGGGTTTTCGACTCATCAATGGGCGCCCGGTTGATCACAACACAGGCTGCCTCAGAGGATCGGTCGCGCGCCCCGGGAGGGCAGGCGCGCGGGCGGCGAGCGCAAAAAAAGCGCAAAGCGTGCCGCGTTAGCCGACCACGAACAACGGTTGGCCGTACTCGACCGCCTGGCCGTTTTCGACGAGGATTTCCGTCACCACGCCGGACTTGTCCGACTCGATTTCGTTGAGCAGCTTCATCGCTTCGATGATGCAGATCGTCTGGCCTTCCTTGACCGTGTCGCCCACCTGGACGAACGGTTCGGCGCCCGGCGACGGCGCACGGTAGAAAGTGCCGACCATCGGTGAGGTCACCACGTGGCCTTGCGGCGCGGCGACGGCCGGCGCAGCCGGGGCGCCCGCTGCAGCAGCAGGCGCTTCACCACCTTGGAACGGCAGCGGCTGGGCATATTGCGGAGCGTACGAAGCGGACGGTTGCACGTAAACCGGCGGCGCATTCTTGACGATGCGGACCTTGCCTTCGCCTTCGGTCACTTCGAGTTCGGAAATACCGGACTCCGAGACGAGGTCGATCAGAGTTTTCAGTTTACGTAGATCCATCAGGAAGCCCCTTTCAATGCGTAAAGTGCCGGCGCATACGCAGCCGGCTCAAATTAGACGTGTTTGGAATCAGCCGCGCGACGAACCGGCGGACAGCCGGTCGAGCGCGAATTCGAGCGCGTACAGGTATCCCTTCCAGCCGAGGCCGCAAATGACGCCCTCCGCCTGGTCGGAAAAATACGAGTGATGCCGGAACGGTTCGCGGCGATGTACGTTCGACAGATGAATCTCGACGAACGGGATGCCGACCCCCGCCAGTGCGTCCCGAATAGCCACGCTGGTGTGCGTGTACGCGGCGGGATTGATCAGTATGAAATCGGTTGTTTCAGTCCGTGCGGATTGGATGCGATCGACAAGAGCGCCTTCATGATTGCTCTGGAACGACGCGAGTTCGACGCCAGCGTCCGCTGCGCGGTCCGCCAGTGCCTGATCGATCTGCGGTAACGTGACGTGGCCGTAGACCTCGGGTTCCCGGGTGCCGAGAAGGTTGAGATTGGGGCCGTGCAGTACCAGCAGTCGCGTCATGGTCGCTTCTTTTTCCGTGGAATTGGGCGCACTTTAGCGCTGATTAGAGAAACTTGTCTAGTTTCCTGCGCGTTAGGATTGATCTCGGCGACCTTTCGCGGCCTCTCCGGGCGCCCATCTTCTCTCAAATTTGAGCGATTTGCGCGTAATTTCGCGCCTTTTGTCCCTATTCGATCGTCAAAAGAATGTGAAAATTAGAGCGCGTCGAGCGTCTGTTTCAGCGCTTGCGGGTCGATTTGGCCTAATTTTGTCGAGCGGATGTTGCCTTTTGCGTCAATGACGACGGTAAAGGGCAGGCCGCCCGCGGTATTGCCGAACGCGCGCGCGAGGTCGGCGCCGCCGAACCCGGTCACATAGATGGGGTAGGCTACTTTCACCTTCTGCAGGAACGCCTGCACATTTTTTTCCGAATCGACGCCAAGTCCGACGAACTGGATGCCTTTTTTTGCATAGTCGCGCTGAAGCTGCGAAAGAGCCGGCATCTCTTCGACGCACGGCCCGCACCACGACGCCCAGAAGTTGACGACGATTGGGTGGCCTTTGAGCAAACTTAGCGATTGCGGCTTGCCGTCCACGTTCGTGACGGGCGCGGTCCAAAGTTGTTCGACCGCGCTTTGTGTGGACGCGGGTTGCGCCGCATGGGCGACTTCCTGGCTGCCGTTCAGCCAATGATTGGCCAGCACCCCGCCGCCCGCTGCGGCGATTGCGACAAGCGCGCCTGCCAGAATCCGACTCGTATTCATTCCAGGTCTGTCTAATTAGTTGAGGGTGTGACGCTGCTGCTGTCGAGCAGCGCCTGAACCGCCTGCTGATTCGCCCGGGCAGTGCGGCCGCGCGCGTCGGCCCGTACCGCGCCGCGCAGGTCGTCCGTTTCGTACAGCGCGACGTGGATCCCGACCGGTTCCGCGTCGCGCCCTTCATGGGTGGGGCGCCAGAGAAAGCTCAGTGTCTCGACGTAGCCACGGCCGGCAAAATGCCGCGTCTCTGAAACGTCGTACTGAATGTTGGCGTTCAGAAAGTAGATCGCGACCTCTTTCGGGTTGTCGCAGAACACCTGAAGGTGAATATCCGAGTGCTCGCCGGCCGTGCCGCCGAGCACCGCGCCGGTCAGATATGGATTGAACGCCGCGAGCCGCTCCATCCAGTCGATCGCAATGCGGCGAAGCCGCCGTAACAGCGCCGGCTGGCTGTCGCCCTGGAAAAGCGACTGATATTCGCGGATTTCTTCTTCGATCTGGTCATTATCCGGCAGCCATTCGCCGGCAATACGGCTCTCGCCGACTACCTGCCGTGCCGCTTTACGCTTGGCCGTTGCGTAGTCCAGACCGTCTTCAGCGATCATCCGGGCAGCCGCGATGGCGATTTCCTCGCGCACGCGCTGCGGATCGAAATGTGATTTGCGAACCATCTCTCAATCATACTAGAGAATGATGACAGCCCTTTCCGGCCGGTTCGGGCCGGGTGCGTCGCCCGAGTGGGGCAGCCGGCCACCCTGGCGGCCCCGTTCATAGGGCGATTCAGAGGCGTCGGTTACAATAGCGTCCTTTGCAGACGGTCGTTTCGACCGCTCCTCTGCGCTCCCAACTCTCGCAAAAAATACGCCCGCGCGGCACGACAGGCTTATGCACATCCACATCCTCGGTATCTGCGGCACGTTCATGGGCGGACTCGCGGTTCTCGCGCGAGGCGCGGGTCATACCGTGACGGGCTGCGACGCCGGCGTCTATCCGCCGATGAGCACGCAACTCGAGGCGCAAGGCATTCGTCTGATCGAAGGTTATGACGCCGAGCAGTTGAACGGCCTCAATGCCGATCTGTTCGTGATCGGCAATGTGGTCTCGCGGGGTAACCCGCTGATGGAAGCCATCCTGGATCGCGGCCTGCCTTATGTTTCCGGTCCGCAGTGGCTCGGCGAGCATGTGCTGAACGGCAAGTGGGTGCTGGCGGTGGCCGGCACGCACGGCAAGACCACCACCAGTTCGATGCTGACCTGGCTGCTCGAAGACGCGGGTCTCAATCCGGGCTTCCTGATCGGCGGCGTGCCGCTGAATTTCGGGGTGTCGGCGCGGCTGACCGATTCGAGCTTCTTCGTGATCGAAGCCGACGAATACGACACGGCTTTCTTCGACAAGCGTTCCAAGTTTGTTCACTACCGGCCTAAAACCGCGGTTCTCAACAACCTCGAGTTCGATCACGCCGACATTTTTCCGGATCTGGCGGCGATCGAAACGCAGTTTCATCACCTGATTCGAACCGTGCCGGGCATCGGTCGAATCGTGACGAACGGTCGTGAAGACGCGCTGGAGCGCGTGCTGACGCGCGGTTGCTGGAGCGAAGTCGAGCGTTTCGGCGTGCAGGGCGGCTGGGAGACGTTGCCGGCGGAAGACGGCGTGCCGGTTGACGAGCGTTTCGCCGTCTATCACAACGGCGAGCGCGTTGGCGTGGTCGAGTGGCAGGTGCAGGGCGAGCACAACCGCATGAACGCGCTGGCCGCGATCGCCGCCGCGCGCCATGTCGGCGTGCCGCCGGCGCAAGCCGCGAAGTCGCTGGCGAGCTTCCGCAATGTGAAGCGCCGCATGGAAGTGCGCGGCAGCGTCGACGGCGTGACCGTCTACGACGATTTTGCCCATCACCCCACGGCCATCGAGACCACGGTGGCCGGACTGCGCGCACGCGTTGGCCACGAAAACACGCGCATCCTGGCCGTGCTGGAACCGCGCTCGAACACCATGAAGCTCGGCGTGATGAAAGCGCAACTGCCGGCGAGTCTGGCCGACGCCGACCTGGTGTTCGGCTACGGTGCGCCGGCCGGCCGCGACGCACTCGGCTGGAATCTCGGCGAGGCGCTCGCGCCGCTCGGCGGCAAGGCGCAGGCTTTCGACAATCTCGACGCCCTGGTCAAAGCGGTGGTTCACGCAGCGCGCCCCGGCGATCAGATTCTGGTGATGAGCAACGGCGGCTTCGGCGGCGTGCATCAGAAGCTGCTCGACGCCCTGTCCAAACGAGGCACTTCGTGATCCTTTATCTGCACGGTTTCCGCTCGTCGCCGAATTCGTTCAAGGCGCGCGTGCTGGCCGCACGTCTGGTCGAACTCGGCCGTAGCGACGAATGGTGCTGCCCGATGCTGCCGGTCTCGCCGTTCGAGACCGTGGCGCTCGCCGAATCGCTGGTGGCGGCCGCGAAACCGAACAACGTGACGGTGATCGGCAGTTCACTCGGCGGTTATTTCGCCACGTATCTCGCCGAGAAACATGGCTGGCCGGCGGTGTTGCTGAACCCGGCGGTGGTGCCGCAGCGCGACCTGAGCGCCTATCTCGGCGAGCAGCCGTTGTGGCACGGCGGCGGCAGCATTACGGTCGAGCCGCATCATCTGGACGAGCTGCGCGCCCTCGGTGTCGCTTCAATCACGCGGCCCGAACGCTATTATTTGATGGCCGCCACCGGCGACGAAGTGCTCGATTACCGCGAAATGCTTGGGCACTATCCGGGTGCGCGCACTACGCTGATCGAAGGGAGTGACCACGCGATCAGCGAGTTCGCGCAATACGTCGACGAGGTGCTGGCCTTTTGCGACGCCGAAGACGTCGAGCCGCCGGCGCCGCGCGAAGCGGCCTGACAACGCCGACGATCCAGCAGCGAGGCCGTTGCGGATCGCCAGATTCAACCCGCGGGCGCGCGAATCGTGCCGCGGATCCACTACCACGAACACGTTGCCGTGCCGCGCACGCAGTGACCGATAGCTGAACCCAATCGGGCGCGCCGGCGGATGCAAGTCAGAACGAGAGTATTGAGTGAACGTTTTCTTCGAGGAATCGGGCAGTTTCAAGGCGGGCAGCGTGCTGTCGCGCCAGGGCGATGCTTTTCAGGTCGAGTTGCCGGGCGGGCGGCGCGCCAAGGTGCGCGCGAAAGACGTGCTGATCGAATTCGAAAAACCCAGCGCGGCCGAGTTGATGCAGCAGGCTGACGCCGCCGCACAGGACATCGATCTCGATTTCCTGTGGGAATGCGCGCCGGATGACGAATTCCCGTTTGCCACGCTGGGCGCCGAGTACTTCGGCGATGCGTATGGCTCCATCGAGCGCGCGGCGCTGGTGCTGCGCATGCACGGCTCGCCGGTGTACTTTCGCCGCAAGGGCCGCGGCATGTACCAGCGCGCGCCGCAAGAGCAGCTCAAGATGGCGCTTGCCGGGCTGGAGCGCAAACGTCAGCAGGCGCTGGTGCAGGCCGGTTACGAAGATGAATTGAAAGCGGGCCGCCTGCCGGAAGGCTTCAGCGGCAGCAAGGCGCTGGCTTTGCTCACGAGGCCCGACAAGAACACGATCGAATACAAGGCGCTCGAAGGCGCGGCTGCGGCGCGCGGCATTTCGCAGGCGCGGCTGATGCTCGAGTGCGGCGGTATTCCGTCGGCACGCGCGTTGCACGAGGCAAAATTCCTCTCCGAGTTTTTCCCGCACGGCACTGGTTTTCCGCCGGTGACGGTTGGCACGTTGCCGGAAGATCTGCCGGAAGCCGAGGTCGAGGCGTTCTCGATCGACGACATCACCACCACGGAAATCGACGACGCGTTCTCCGTCGAGCATCTGGCCGACGGCCGCGTGCGGATCGGCGTGCACATCGCCGCGCCGGCGCTCGGCATCGCGCGTGGTGACGATATCGATGCGATTGCCCGCACGCGTTTGTCGACCGTCTATATGCCGGGCGACAAGATCACGATGCTGCCCGATAGCGTCGTCGAGGCGTTCACCCTGGCTGAAGGCGGCTTGCGGCCGGCGTTGTCGCTGTATGTGATCATCAATCGCGAAACGCAGGAAATCGTGGCGAGCGAAACGCGCGCGGAGCGCGTGTTCGTGAAGAATAATTTGCGCCACAACACGCTGGACGAACTGGTTACCGAAGAGGCGCTGGCCGCCGGCACGGGCGATTATCCGCACAAGGAAGACATCGCCGTGCTGTGGCCGTTCGCGCAGGCGTTGTTCGAAAAGCGTCAAACCGCGCGCGCCGGTTACGGCCTGCGGCGCGAAGTGCAGCGCAACACCGATTTCAATTTCTACGTGGAAGGCGAGCAGATCACGATCACGCCGCGCCGGCGCGGGTCGCCGCTCGACACGATCGTTGCCGAGCTTGCGATTCTCGCCAACTCGTCGTGGGGCGCGTTCCTGCACGATCACGGCGTGCCGGGCATCTATCGCTCGCAACGCGCGTTCGGCGCGCCGACCGGCCCGAAGCGCACCCGCATGCAGACTAACGCCGCGCCGCACGAAGGTCTCGGCGTCACGCAATACGCGTGGAGCACGTCGCCGCTGCGCCGCTATGTCGACCTCGTGAACCAGTGGCAGTTGATCGCCTGTGTGCAGCATGGCGTGACCGCAAAACTGGCCGCGCCGTTCAAGCCTAAAGACGCCGATCTGTTCGCCGTCGTGCAAGGTTTCGACGACACCTACAGCGCGTATGCCGATCACCAGCGCCGCATGGAGTACTTCTGGTGCCTGCGCTGGTTGAAGCAGGAGAACCGGAAGCAGGTGGTGGCGTCGGTGGTGAAGGGTGATCTCGTGCGCCTGGAAGAAATTCCGCTGCTGCTGCACGTGCCGGGTCTCGGCGTGCACGCACGCGGCACGCGCTTGCAGATGGAAGTGATGTCGATCGACGAACTGACCGTCGAAGCGTCTGTGCGTCTGTTGCACGTGCTCGACGCGCCGACGGTGACGAGCGGCAGCGAGGCTGAAGAAGCCGACGAGGGCGAAGAGGAAATCATCGACGTGGCGGATGAAAGTGCCGAAGGCGAAGCCGAGGCTCAGGCGGAAGCCGACCTCGACGGCGGTGCGGCTGAGCAGGGCGACGCCGAAAACGGCGCGGGCGCGGGCGCCGACGATGCCGCAGCCGATCAGCAGCATGTCGCGGAGCCAGGACGATGAGCGCGAATGAGTCACGTGACTGCTACGCGGTTATCGGGAACCCGGTCGGGCATAGCAAATCGCCGTTCATTCACGGCCGCTTTGCCGCGCAGACTGGTGAGCCGATCGAGTACGGCCACTTGCTCGCACCGGTCGATGCTTTCGTGCCCCACGTGAAGGCTTTTATCGAAGCGGGCGGACGCGGCATGAACGTCACTGTCCCGTTCAAGCTCGACGCCCACGCGTTCGCCGATACCCTGTCGCCGCGAGCAGCGGCAGCGGGCGCGGTGAACACACTGCGATTCGATGCGAGTGGTGTCTACGGCGACAACACGGACGGCTTCGGCCTCGTGCGCGATATCGAGGTGAATCTCGGCGTTTCGCTGAAGGGCGCGCGAATTTTGCTGCTTGGCGCGGGTGGTGCCGCGCGCGGCGTCGTGCTGCCGATGCTGGACCGTGCGCCGCACACGCTGACCGTCGTCAACCGTACGGCGGCGAAGGCGGACGCGCTCGTCGACCAGTTCGCGCAAGCCGCGCGCGACGCCGCTTGCCGGCTGACCGGCGGCAGCGCGCGAGCGATCGAAGCTGGCGCATACGACGTGATCGTCAACGCGACGGCGGGCAGTCTGGATGCTTCGTTGCCCGAGTGCGACGATCGCGCGTTCGGTAGCGGCACGCTCGCTTACGACATGATGTACGGCGCGCATCCGACGGTGTTCATGGAGCACGCGCGGAAGCTGGGTGCGCGCGGCGCCGATGGTCTTGGCATGCTGGTCGAGCAGGCGGCCGAATCGTTCTATGTGTGGCGAGGCGTGCGGCCTGACGGCGCACCGGTGCTGGCCGAATTGCGAGCGTTGTTGACGGCGCCGTCGCACGGCTAGACTGTCTTTTTTCCGGAATACGCCAACTCACCGATTCACCGACTTGAGGACTTCACGCACGATGACAGCAACGCGGCGCGCGAGCCGGCCCGGTCTAGGGCGATGGGTGTTTTATATGAGCGCTGTGGTGGCGATCGCGTGGCTTGCGACGCAGGTGTTTTACTTCGCGCAGATCGCCGTGTGGAATTATGTGAATCCTCAGTCGACGGCTTTCATGCGCTCGGATGCATGGCGGCTGTCGCAGGATCGGCCTGATCTTTCGGTGCAGCATACGTGGGTGCCGTATGAGCAGATTTCGCACAATCTGAAGCGGGCGATTATTGCTTCCGAAGACGCGAACTTCGTGAACAACAATGGTTACGAGACGGACGCCATTTTGCAGGCGTGGGAGCGCAATAAGGCCAAGGGCAAGATTGTTCGCGGCGGTTCGACGATTACCCAGCAGCTGGCGCGGAATCTGTTTTTATCCCGGGAGAAGAGTTATATCCGCAAAGGTCAGGAATTGATCATTACGTGGATGCTCGAGACCCTGATGGATAAGCAGCGGATCTTTGAGATTTATCTCAACTCCGTTGAGTGGGGGAATGGGGTTTATGGCGCTGAGGCGGCCGCGCATTATTACTACAAGACTTCTGCTGCCAGGTTGACTGCGGGGCAGTCGGCCCGATTGGCGGTGATGCTGCCGCAGCCTAAGTATTTTGACGAGCACAGGGGCTCGGGGTATCTGGCTCAACGTTCGCGTGTGATTGCGCGGCGGATGGGGGCGGCTGAGTTGCCTGACTGAGGTTTGGGTTTTTGCCTGTTCGGCGGTTGTTCGTTTGTATGCCTGCGGCGGTGGGTTTTTCTTGATGTGTTTGCCTGCTCGGCGCTTTTGGGTTGTTCGCCTTGGGGCGTTGGCCTTTCCTTGATTTGTTAGTGGTTTATTAGCGTTGCCCCTGTGCGGGGCGGCACTCACTTCTCTTTGCCTGCCGCAAAGAGAAGTAAGCAAGAGAAAGCGGCTCACACCGCTAATTCTTAAGCGGGTCCCCCGCGCAGCCACGGTAGTGGTGCATCTGGAATCCGTGTCCTCGCACATTCGGCGTGAGTGACACAGCAGTCATACCTCCGGCGGCGCTCCGCGCGCCGACACCTACTTCATAAAACCCATCTGTTCGGTTTCTCGCGCATCGCTCAACGCCGCGGCTGACCGGGGCATCTCAACGTTTCTGCAATGCGCTGGCGCTTCATTCGAAGTACGAATTCACACCTGCAGGCGCTACTACGGTTTGTCGTCGCTCGGCGCGCGGAGCGTCGCTCCCGAAACCGATGTATTTTTTTTGTCTCGCTCAGACAAAGCCGATGGTCGCCACGCACCTCAACCGAAGTCCCGAGTTTCCAACGTAGACCCGAGCGCGCCGAGGCGAAGACGATGGCCCCCACCACGCCCAAACGAAGCCTTGGTTTCCCAAGCACACCCATCCGCGACGCACGCCGTGCGGAGTGGGAGCTGATGAGCGCTTAGTCACTCACGCCTAATGTGCGAAGACACGGATTCCAGATGCACCACTACCGTGGCTGCGCGGGGGCCCCGCTTAAGAATTAGCGGTTTGAGCCGCTTTCTCTTGCTTACTTCTCTTTGCGGCAGGCAAAGAGAAGTGAGTGCCGCCCCGCACAGGGGCGACGCTAATAAACCACTAACAAAGCAAGGAAAGGCCAACACCCCAAGGCGAACAACCCAAAAGCGCCGCGCAGGCAAACACATCAAGGAAAGGCCAACACCCCAAGCAAACAACCCAAACCCAGCCCCCTGGCAAGGCACAAATCCCATTATATGAATTCAACACTCACATATTGGAGCTTTCTCAAAAACCGCCCTACAATCCAGCCAACACGCATCGCTAGCCGAAAAAAACCGGCCGCGATCAGCAGCAAGAAAAAAACCGGAGACAAGCCAAACCATGCCTAAGACCCAAAGGCAGCAACCGTATGCCTGCGCCAGTGGCAACACGCACTGCGCCGCGAGCAAAACAGGCCTCCTCTCCGGCCCCGCGCTGTAAGCGCAAAAAACTACCTGAAAGCGAATCGCCATGAACAAAGCGATGCCCACTCACGCCGTAAGCGAATCTGACGCCGATCTTGCGCCGCAGGTCGATCACGCTTCCAGCGCCGCGCCGCGGCAGGCTGCCAACGCTGCGAAGGTTTTACGCGCCAGCGTTCAGCAACCGACTGTGTCCGACGAAATCGCCTTGCCGAGCACGCTGCTCGACATCACACCGCAACAAGCCGGCACCCAAACCCTGTTGCGCGGGCTGGCGATTCTGGAAGCCGCCGCCGCCGGCGTGCGCGATCTGCGCACCTTCGGCGCCGCGCTCGGCACGACCCGCAGCACCACGCACCGGCTGGTGAGCAGCCTCGTGCAAGCGCGCTATCTGCGTCAGGTGCAAGGCGGCTATCTGCTCGGCCCGAAGCTGATCGAACTCGGCACCATCGCGCTCGAACAGATGCCGCTCACCGCGGTCGCTCGCCCGCATCTCGAATCGCTAGCCGAACAAACGCTCGACACGATCCACCTCGGCGTGCGCGACGGAGACGACGTCCTGTACATCGACAAGATTCCCGGCACCCGCGGTCTGGAAATGCGCTCGCGCGTTGGTCACCGGATGCCGCTCGCGTCGACGGGTATCGGCAAAGCCATGATGCTCGACCTCATGCCCGACGTCTGGCAGTCGCTGTTCGACGCATCGCGGCGCGCGCTCGCCAGCGTCAGTTTCAAGCCGGATAACCGTCCCGACGCACAGACCTTCATGCAACGCATGACCAACTACGCCGCCGGCGGCTACACCTTCGACCTCGAAGAAAACGAAGCGTCGATCCGTTGCGTCGCAGCGCCAGTGCGAGATGCGTCCGGCGCGGTCGTGGCGGCGCTATCGGTGGCGAGCACGATTCCTTATATGTCGCTCGAACGCATGGATGAACTGATCCCGGTCGTGCAGCGCGAAGCGCGCTCGATCTCGGAAGAACTCGGTTGGCGCGCCCCGCAGCCGGCCACGCGCAGGATCAAGCGATGAAGCATGCGGGTTCTCCCACGCCGGCAGTCAACTACGCCGCAGCCGGTGCCGTCGAAACGAACCTAGAGTACGCAGCGCTGATCGCGCTCGACTGGGGCACGACATCGCTGCGCGCCTATCTGTTCGACGCCGCGGGCAACGTGCTGGACACGCGCGCCTCGACGGCCGGCATCATGAATCTGCCGCGTAGCGCCGAGCAAGGCGGCTTCGACGCCGCTTTCGACGATACATGCCGTGCCTGGCTCGACCAGACGCCGGGCTTGCCAGTCATCGCAGCAGGCATGGTCGGCAGCGCGCAAGGCTGGGTCGAAGTGCCGTATATCGACGCGCCGGCGAATGCCGAAGCGCTCGTCGCCGGCATTGTGCGCGTAAAGGCAGCGTGCGGCGTGACGTTGCATATCGTGCCGGGCGTCCTGCAACGCGGCGAATTGCCGAATGTGATGCGCGGCGAAGAAACGCAGATTTTCGGCGCGCTCAGCGAGGACGCAAGCGCGACAGATAGTGGAAAACCTGACGATAAAGACAGCAGCAAGCGCGCGCTGATCGGCTTGCCTGGCACCCACGCGAAATGGGCTGTCGTGCAGGCGGGCCGCATCGAACGTTTTCATACCTTCATGACCGGTGAAGTGTTCGCGGCATTGCGCGAGCACACCATCCTCGGTCGCACGATGGTCACGCCCGATCGTCCGGATACCGATGCATTCCTTCACGGCGTGAACATCGCCCGCGACAAAGGTCAGGCGGGAATGCTGGCCACCGTGTTCAGCGCTCGCACGCTCGGGCTCACGGGAGAACTCTCGCGTGAACAGCAGCCGGACTATCTGTCGGGCTTGCTGATCGGGCACGAACTGGCCGGTCTCGAAGCCGTGCTCGCACAACAGCAAAACTCGCTCGCCGGGCAGCACTTGCGCCTGATCGGCAATGAAGCGCTGTGCGAGCGCTATCGCGTGGCGCTGGCGCAATTCGGCTGCACTCGCGCAGAACTGGTGAAGCACGCCACCGAGCGCGGCTTGTGGCGAGTCGCGACCCAGGCGGGGCTCGTCAATCCCACGCCGCAAACGGCGCACGCCGGCTAACCGGCAGCGCCGTCGCTCACGAAACAAGGAACCGACATGCAACCTCACATCAATCTGCCCGCCCCGTACATGCCGCACGCGGGTCTGATCGCGGCGTTCGAGGTCTGCCCACTGATCGCGATCATGCGTGGCGTGACGCCCGCGGATGCCGCCGAGCATGGTCAGGCGTTATACGAAGCCGGCTTTCGCATCGTCGAAGTGCCGTTGAATTCGCCGCAGCCGTTCGACAGCATCGCGGCAATCCGCAAGGCGTTGCCGGCCGATGCGATCGTCGGTGCGGGCACGGTGCTGCATCCGAGTTTTGTCAGCGACGTGAAGTCGGCGGGGGGCGAATTGATCGTGATGCCGCATAGCGATCCGGAGGTCGTCGGCGCAGCAAAAGCGCAAGGCATGGCCTGCGCGCCGGGCGTCGCGACGCCGAACGAAGCCTTCATCGCGCTGAAAAACGGCGCGGATGTATTGAAGATGTTCCCTGCGGAACAACTCGGCTGCCAGGTCGTGAAGGCATGGCGCGCGGTGATCGCGGCGGAAGTGCCGCTGGTGCCGGTCGGTGGGATCACGCCGGACAACATGGGCCCGTTTCTGACTGCGGGTGCGAACGGTTTCGGTCTCGGTTCGGCGCTGTATAAGCCGGGGCAGAGCGCGGCGGTAACGGCCTCGCATGCGAAGGCGTTCATCAATGGCTTGCGCATCGCCCGCGCAGGCGCGAAGAAATGAAGCGCCTCGCCGACAAAGTCGCGTTGATCACCGGCGCCGGGCGCGGCATCGGCGCGGCGATCGCATTCGCGTTCGCGCGCGAAGGTGCGGCGGTCGTGTTGGCGGAACTCGATATCGAAACGGCGCGCCAGACAGCCGAGCAGATCAAGGCGCAAACCGGTGGACGCGCGCTGGCGGTGCAGACGGATGTGACGCAATCGGCCTCGGTTCAGCACGCGGTCAGCGAGGCGGAACACGCGTTCGGCGCGCTCGACGTGCTGGTCAACAACGCCGGCATCAACGTGTTCTGCGATCCGCTGACCATGACCGACGACGACTGGCGCCGTTGCTTCGCGGTCGATCTCGATGGCGTGTGGAACGGCTGCCGCGCGGTGTTGCCGGGCATGGTCGAACGCGGCGCGGGCAGCATCGTGAATATCGCGTCGACGCATGCATTCAAGATCATTCCGGGCTGTTTTCCGTACCCGGTCGCGAAGCACGGCGTGATTGGCTTGACCCGTGCGCTTGGCATCGAATACGCGCCGCGCAATGTGCGGGTCAACGCAATCGCGCCGGGGTATATCGAAACGCAATTGACACACAACTGGTGGAACGAACAAGCCGATCCGGCCGCCGCGAAACAGGCCACGCTCGATCTGCAACCGATGAAGCGCATCGGCCGCCCGGAAGAAGTGGCGATGACGGCCGTGTTCCTCGCCTCGGATGAAGCGCCGTTCATCAACGCCACTTGCATCACCGTGGATGGCGGCCGCTCGGCGCTCTATCACGACTGACCGTAGCGAACCGCCACGCAACAGCAAGCAGGACCCGCAGCAAGAACGAGTCATAACCGATAGCCAGGTTTCACCGGACGACGCGCTGGCCGCGTGTGTCACAACCGGTACAAGAAGACGCGGCCGATACCTTCTCGTTATCAATTAGTCAGGAGACACGCATCATGAAACGAAGAATTTTCCTCACGCTGGCAGCAGCGGCGGCGGGTGTGCTCTTCAACGCGCCGGTGGCGCAAGCCGCGGATCCGGTCAAGATCGGTTTCCTCGTGAAGCAGCCGGAAGAGCCATGGTTCCAGGACGAGTGGAAGTTCGCGGAAATGGCCGCCAAGGAGAAGGGCTTCACGCTGGTGAAGATCGGTGCGCCGTCGGGCGAGAAGGTGATGAGCGCTATCGACAACCTGTCGGCTCAGAAAGCGCAAGGCTTTGTGATCTGCACGCCTGACGTCAAGCTCGGACCGGGCATCGTCGCCAAGGCGAAGGCCGACGGCCTGAAGATGATGACGGTCGACGACCGCCTCGTCGACGGCGCGGGCAAGCCGATCGCCTCGGTGCCGCATATGGGCATCTCGGCGTACAACATCGGCAAGCAGGTGGGTGACGGCCTGGCTGCGGAAATCAAGAAGCGCGGCTGGGACATGAAGGACGTCGGCGCGATCGACGTGACCTACAACCAGTTGCCCACCGCAGTTGACCGCACCACCGGTGCAACCGCTGCGCTCGTCGCCGCCGGTTTCCCGAAGGCCAACGTGATTGAAGCGCCGCAAGCGAAGACCGACACGGAAAACGCCTTCAACGCAGCCAACATCGCGTTCACCAAGAACCCGCAGTTCAAGCACTGGGTGGCTTACGCGCTGAACGACGAAGGCGTGCTCGGCGCCGTGCGCGCAGCGGAAGGCCGCGGCTTCAAGGCGGACAACATGATCGGTATCGGCATCGGCGGTTCGGAATCGGCATTGAACGAGTTCAAGAAGCCGACGCCGACCGGCTTCTTCGGCACGGTCATCATCAGCCCGAAGCGTCACGGCGAAGAAACCTCGACGCTCATGTACGACTGGATCACGCAAGGCAAGGAACCGCCGATGCTTACGCTGACGAGCGGCATGCTGGCCACGCGTGACAACGTCGCCGATGTGCGCCAGAAGATGGGCCTCGCGGCAAATTAAGCGGTTTGATTCAGCACGCGGTGACATGAAGTGAATTGCCGGCGCGTCGTTTCTCCAAGGATTGGGCGCGCCGGCAATAGCAATAGAAGATGAGCAGTTGAGACAGGCCACGCTTTGCGCCCATGCGGCGCCAAAGAAGCACGGTTCACACGAAGCAGCAATTAATTGCATGGGACCGGAGTAAGTGTTGAAGCACTCACTCCGGTCGACAAAGGAGGCGAAGTGTCAGCGACGCTACGTTTTGACAATATCGGCAAAGTCTTTCCAGGCGTGCGCGCGCTCGACGGTGTGTCCTTCGACGTCAACGTCGGCCAGGTGCACGGCCTGATGGGCGAAAACGGCGCAGGGAAATCGACCCTGCTGAAGATTCTCGGCGGTGAATACCAGCCCGACTCCGGTCGCGTGATGATCGATGGTAACGAGGTGCGCTTTTCGAGCGCGGCGTCGTCGATCGCGGCGGGGATCGCGGTGATTCACCAGGAACTGCAATACGTGCCCGATCTGACGGTCGCGGAAAACCTGTTGCTCGGTCAGTTGCCGAACTCACTTGGCTGGGTCAACAAGCGCGAGGCAAAACGCTTCGTGAGTGAACGCCTCGAAGCGATGGGCGTGGCGCTCGATCCAAACGCGAAGCTGAGGAAGCTCTCGATCGCGCAACGGCAGATGGTGGAAATCTGCAAGGCGCTGCTGCGCAACGCGCGTGTGATCGCACTGGATGAACCGACCAGCTCGCTGTCGCATCGCGAGACCGAAGTGCTGTTCAAGCTGGTGCGCGATCTGCGTGCCGACAACCGCGCGATGATCTACATCTCGCACCGCATGGACGAGATCTACGAGCTCTGCGACGCCTGCACGATTTTCCGCGACGGCCGCAAGATCGCCTCGCATCCGACGCTCGAAGGCGTGTCGCGCGACACCATCGTGAGCGAGATGGTGGGACGTGAAATCGCCGACATCTATAACTATTCAGCGCGTCCGCTGGGTGACGTGCGCTTCGCGGCGAAAGCGATCGAAGGCCATGCGCTCGCGCAACCGGCCAGCTTCGAAGTGCGGCGCGGCGAGATTCTCGGCTTCTTCGGTCTGGTGGGCGCGGGCCGCAGCGAACTGATGCACCTCGTGTACGGCGCCGATCACAAGAAGGGCGGCGAAATCGTGCTCGACGGCAAGCCGATCAAGGTGCGCAGTGCGGGTGAGGCGATCAGGCACGGCATCGTGCTGTGCCCGGAAGACCGCAAGGAAGAGGGCATTGTCGCGATGGCGACCGTGTCGGAGAACATCAATATCAGTTGCCGCCGTCACTATCTGCGCGCGGGGATGTTCCTCGACCGCAAGAAGGAAGCGGAAACCGCCGACCGTTTTATCAAGCTGCTGAAGATCAAGACGCCGAGCCGCCGCCAGAAAATTCGCTTCCTGTCGGGTGGTAACCAGCAGAAGGCGATTCTGTCGCGCTGGCTCGCCGAACCGGATCTGAAAGTGGTGATTCTCGACGAACCGACGCGCGGGATCGACGTCGGTGCGAAGCACGAGATCTATAACGTGATTTATCAGCTCGCCGAGCGCGGCTGCGCGATCGTGATGATTTCGTCGGAATTGCCGGAGGTGCTCGGTGTGTCCGACCGGATCGTCGTGATGCGTCAGGGCCGGATTTCCGGTGAGCTGTCGCGCAAGGAAGCAACGGAACAAGCGGTGTTGGGCCTCGCGTTGCCGCAAAGCTCGACCGCGCTGCCCGGAACCGCAGCCACCGAGCAAGCGGCCTGAACATTATTTGGACGAAAGTCCGGCAACCCGTGGGGAACGGGAGGAGTCTTCAAAATGCAAGCCAGAGAAAACCTCGCGCAACAAGCCGCGAAAAGCGCGGCCGAAGCGCTGATTCCGCAGTCGAACGACAAGGCGAAATGGTGGCAGCAGATCACCGAGTACAGCCTGATTCTGATCTTCGTCGTGATGTTCATCACGATGTCGCTGACGGTCGATCACTTCTTTTCGATCGAGAACATGCTTGGCCTCGCGCTGTCGATTTCGCAGATCGGCATGGTCGCGTGCACGATGATGTTCTGCCTGGCCTCGCGCGATTTCGACTTGTCGGTGGGCTCGACGGTCGCGTTCGCGGGCGTGCTTTGCGCGATGGTTCTCAACGCAACCGGTAACACGTTCATTGCGATCATCGCCGCGGTGGCGGCAGGCGCTGTGATCGGTTTCGTCAACGGCGCGGTGATCGCGTATCTGCGCATCAACGCGCTGATTACGACGCTCGCGACGATGGAAATCGTCCGCGGTCTCGGCTTTATCGTGTCGCACGGGCAGGCCGTGGGCGTGTCGTCGGATACGTTTATCGCGCTGGGCGGTTTGAGCTTCTTCGGCGTTTCGCTGCCGATCTGGGTCACGCTGTTGTGCTTCATCGTGTTCGGCGTGATGCTCAATCAGACCGTGTACGGTCGCAATACGCTGGCCATCGGCGGTAATCCGGAAGCCTCGCGGCTTGCCGGTATCAACGTCGAACGCACGCGCGTTTATATCTTCCTGATTCAGGGCGCAGTTACTGCGCTGGCCGGTGTGATTCTGGCTTCGCGGATTACGTCGGGTCAGCCGAATGCGGCGGAAGGCTTCGAGCTGAACGTGATTTCGGCGTGCGTGCTGGGCGGCGTGTCGCTGCTCGGCGGTCGCGCGACGATTTCCGGTGTCGTGATCGGCGTGCTGATCATGGGCACGGTCGAGAACGTGATGAACCTGATGAACATCGACGCGTTCTATCAGTACCTCGTACGCGGCGCGATTCTGCTTGCCGCCGTGCTGCTCGACCAGTTGAAGAACCGCGGCTCACGGGACTAAATCCGCGACCCGAGTCGCGACTCAGTTCGCGACTTACTCACTTTGCTCTTAAAGGAATCGAACGATGTCGTCTCCGGCCAATGCAAACGACCGTCTCGCGGATAACACGTTTGCCCGCTATCCGAGTCTCGTCGACCGAACCGTGTTGATTACGGGCGGCGCGACCGGTATCGGCGCGTCGTTCGTCGAGCATTTCGCGGCGCAGGGCGCGCGCGTCGCGTTCTTCGATATCGACGCGGCCGCGGGCGAAGTGCTCGCCGACGAGCTCGGCGATTCGAAACACAAACCGCTGTTTTTGCCTTGCGATCTGACCGACGTCGACGCGCTGCAAAAAGCGATCGCCGACGTGAAGGCCGCGCTCGGCCCGATTCAGGTGCTGGTGAACAACGCGGCGAACGACAAACGCCACACGATCGGCGAAGTGACGCGCGAGTCTTTCGACGCCGGCATCGCGGTGAATATCCGTCATCAGTTCTTCGCGGCGCAAGCGGTGATGGAAGACATGAAAGCCGCCAACAGCGGCTCGATCATCAACCTCGGCTCGATCAGCTGGATGCTGAAGAACGGCGGCTATCCGGTGTATGTGATGTCGAAATCGGCGGTGCAGGGTTTGACGCGGGGTCTCGCGCGCGACCTCGGTCACTTCAATATCCGCGTCAATACGCTGGTGCCGGGCTGGGTGATGACGGAAAAGCAGAAGCGTTTGTGGCTCGACGACGCGGGCCGCCGCTCGATCAAGGAAGGCCAGTGCATCGACGCTGAACTGCAACCCGCCGATCTCGCCCGCATGGCGTTGTTTCTCGCCGCCGACGACAGCCGGATGATCACCGCGCAGGACATCGTCGTCGACGGAGGCTGGGCGTGAGTGCGGGTTTGCGCGCACATAGCGCGGCGCTGCTGCTCGACACGAAATGCACGCTCGGCGAAGGCGCGACGTGGTGCGCGGAGACCGGCCGCTTCTACTGGACCGATATCGAAGGCGCGCGCCTGTGGCGCTATGACCCGAGCGAAGGGGGCAGCACGTCCTGGCGCATGCCGGAGCGGCTCGCCACGTTTGCGCTGTGCGCCAATCCGCGCTATCTGCTGCTTGGATTGGCGACCCATCTGGCGTTCTTCGATCTGGCAACCGGCGAGACGCAGCGTATCGCCGACGTCGAACCTGGTTTGAATACGCGCGTGAACGATGGCCGCTGCGACCGTCAGGGGCGTTTCGTGTTCGGTACGAAAGACGAAGGCTCGCCGCTGCAGGCGGTTGGCGGGTTTTATCGCCTGAATCACGATTTGTCGCTGGAGCGTTTGCCGCTGCCCGCGCCTGCGATCTCGAACAGCATCGCGTTCAGCCCTGACGGCGCGACAATGTACTACTGCGATTCGCCGACGCGTGAAATTCGTGTCTGCGACTATCGCGCGGACGGCAGCATCGCCAACGACCGCGTGTTCACGACATTGACCGACGCGACCGGCGAGCCCGACGGCTCGACCATCGACCGCGACGGTGGATTGTGGAACGCGCAATGGGGTGGCAGGCGAGTGGTGCGATATGGCCCCGACGGCGTGGAAACCGAGCGCGTCGATGTGCCGACCGCGCAGCCGAGTTGCGTTGCGTTTGGCGGTCCGCCAAGCGGACTTCCCGCGCAGGGCTTCGTGGAATTGGACACGCTATACATCACGAGCGCACGCATCGATCTCGACGCAAGCGCGCTCGCGAGCGATTCGCATGCGGGCGGCGTGTTTATCGCAACGCCCGGGCGACAAGGTTTGCCGGAGCCGGTGTTTCAAGGCGCGCCCGCCTAGCGCAAAATGACGCAGCTCGGCGTCGAGGCGGCAGCAGCGGGTAGTCGAGCCGTGATTGAGAAAGTGCATCAGGCGTTGATGTCGCAAAACCAGTGGCAGCAAATCGGCAGCATGCAGTTCGGACCCAGAGGCGAGCGGTTCAAAAAATTCGCCCAACACCATCCGTCAGCAATGACGGCAATGTCCCACGCCTCTCGATGGAGCCAGATATGACTGTTGCGAATCCTGTTTCCGCTTCTTCGCAAAGCCGACGCGCGCGACTCAACGCGGCGGCCAATCCGGTGCTTCCGGGTCCCAGTACGTCAGCGGTTGCGGTCGGTGAAACGAGTGGCGGCGAGCTTGCATGCGTCACGCTGGCCAACGCGCATTTGCGCCTCGACGTCGCGCCGACGCTCGGCGGCGGCGTCACCCGTTTCGACTGGCGCAACGACGGCGCGCTCACGCCGATCTTCCGGCGCTGCCGCAATGTCGCGGCCGATACCCAGCCGAACCAGCTAGCCTGCTATCCGCTGCTGCCGTATTCGAACCGGATTGGCGGCGGTCATTTCAATGTGGCGGGGCGCCGTGTCGAGGTGCCGCAGAATCGCGCCGACGAACCCCTGCCGATTCATGGCGACGGTTGGCTCTCCGCCTGGCAGGTGGCGGAGTCGGACCGGGAGAATGTCCGGCTGACGCTCGATCGCCGTGACGGCAAACCGTACGCTTTCCACGCATCGCAAACTTATGCGCTGGACGGCCCCGCGCTCGTCATTACGCTGGAAATCGAGAACGCCGGCCGCGAGGCGCTGCCTTTCGGGTTGGGCGTGCATCCTTTTTTCGTGCGCGACGGGCACACCGAACTGTCCGCGGCGGCCGGCGGCCTGTGGCTCTCCGGTGATGACTGGCTGCCGGTGCGTCACGTGCCGGCGCCGCCCGCGTGGCAATTCGGCGTGGCGTATCCGCTGCCGGAAACCATCGTCAATCACGCGTTCACGGGCTGGAGCGGGCAGGCAGCGGTGGTGTGGCCGAAGCGTCGCCTGTCGCTGAATATTGCCGCCGACACCGACTACTACGTGCTGTACACGCCACCGGGTGAAGACTTCTTCTGCTTCGAGCCGGTCGATCACCCGATCAACGCGATGAATCTGGCGGGCGGCGCGTGCGAGAACGGCATGACGATGCTGGGACGCGGCGAGCGCCTGACGCGCACGTTCCGCTTCAGCGTCGAGCGCACCGGTTTGCGCTCGATGCCGGGTGCGCGTGGCACGCGGCGGCAGTAGCCGCTGAGCCGGGCGGAGCGGCACGACGTACCCGTCACGCTCGGGCCCGAGCCGGTATGACGCTTGACCGCGGTCTGCCGCGCAGGACGGGTAAAATACGCGTCTCTTCCGTTATTGGCTCGCCGCGAGACCCACCATGTCCAATTTCATCCAGACACTCAACGACGCCTGGCAGCGCACGAATTCGCTGCTGTGTGTCGGCCTCGATCCCGAGCCCAACAAATTCCCGGGCGCGCTCGCGGGCCGTCCCGAAGCGATTTTCGACTTCTGCCGCACCATCGTCGATGCGACCGCGCCGTATGCGTCGTCGTTCAAACCGCAAATCGCGTACTTCGCCGCTCATCGCGCGGAAGACCAGCTCGAGCAACTGATCGCGCACATTCATGCGAACCATCCGGGCCTGCCGGTGATTCTGGACGCGAAGCGCGGCGATATCGGCAGCACCGCCGAGCAATACGCGCGCGAGGCGTTCGAGCGCTATCAGGCGGATGCGGTGACGGTGAATCCCTATATGGGCTTCGACTCGATCGAGCCGTATCTGGAGCACGCGGGCAAGGGCGTGATCGTGCTCTGCCGGACCTCGAACGCGGGCGGCTCGGATCTGCAGTTTCTGGAGACGGGTGGGCGTCCGCTGTATCAGGTCGTCGCGCAACTGGCGGCGGACAAGTGGAACGCGAGCGGCCAACTGGGCCTCGTGGTCGGCGCGACCTTCCCGAAAGAGATTGAAGTGGTGCGTGGAATCGTCGGCGATATGCCGCTGCTGATTCCGGGCATCGGCGCGCAAGGCGGCGATGTTCAGGCGACGGTCAATGCCGGCCGCACGGCGAACGGCGCAGGCATGCTGATCAACTCGTCGCGGGCGATTAGTTACGCCAGCAAGGACGACGATTTCGCCGAGGCCGCAGCAAAAGCCGCCATGGAAACGCGTGACCGGATCAATGCGTTCCGGTGATGGAGGACGGCCGTCGTGAGCGACGGCCTTTGAATCGGTTTCTGCTTTTGTTCGGCTGGGCCAACTTGCCCGAACTGTCGCTTTTGTCGAGGCCGGTCAGGCAACCTGCCCCAACTGCGTCTGTGCAGACGGGCTAAGCGCCTGGTCCCAGCCGCTCAATCAACGCTGCGTGCTGCGGATGTCGCGCCTTCAGTGCCTCGACATCCGCCAGTTCGAACTCGCTGAATTCGAAACCCGGCGCCACCGTGCAGCCCACTAGCGCGAACGTTGCTGGGTTCGCGCATTCCGCGGCAAACCACAGACCCGCAGGCACCACTGCCTGAAACACGGCATCCGGATGCGTCAGCGCATTGCCCAACTTATGCGTAATCAGCGAGCCCGCTTCGTCGAGTACGTGGACGTTCAGCGGCTCGCCGGCATAGAAATGCCAGACCTCGTCGGATTTAATCCGATGCCACGCCGAATGCGCGCCGTCACAGAGCAGGTAGTAGATCGCGGTGGACGCCGAGTGCGACTGCGTTGAACCGTCGTCGCGACGGACGGCCTCGGCGGACCGATACGTCTCGCTGAAAAATCCACCTTCCGGATGCGGCTTCAGATCGAAGCGGCGGATCAACGCGTCTTTGGCTGCGGGTGAAGTAGACGTGGTGGGCATCGTGGGCGGCGCCTCAGGTTTTGAACCGGGGGTTAATGTTCGCGCTCGTCGAGCAGGGCCAGCACGCCGCGCAATGCGTGCGCGGCGGCCTGCACGCGGATCTTTTCGCGGTCGCCCTTGAAGGTCTTGGTCTCCACCGACGTATGCAGCCGATTGCTCCAGCCGAATGAAACCATGCCGACCGGCTTGGTTTCAGTGCCGCCGCCCGGGCCGGCAACGCCGGTAATCGCGACGGACACCTGCGCGCGACTGTTGCGCAGCGCGCCCTCGGCCATCGCGCGTGCGACTTGCTCGCTGACCGCGCCGTGCTTTTCGATCAGGTCGGCTGGCACGCCGATCATTTCGGACTTCGCCTGATTCGAATAGGTGACGAAGCCGCGTTCGAACCAGCCGCTGCTGCCGGAAATATCGGTGATCGCGGTCGCTACCATGCCGCCTGTGCAGGATTCTGCGGTGACGAGCATCAGGCGCTCGTCGCGCAGGCGGTTGCTCACGCGAATCGCGAGCTGGTGAACCACGGAATCGGTAGGCATGACGTCAATCCGGAAAACGAGGAACTGCGGAGGGCGGCCGGCCGACGGGTAGCGCGTTGGCCGACACCGGCCGACGGGCGACGGTTAAACCGACATGCGCCAGAGCGCAACCACGAGCAGCGTGAAAAACGCGGCGACCAGGTCATCGAACATGATGCCAAAGCCACCTTTCAGTCGGCGGTCGAAATAGCCGATCGGCGGCGGTTTCACCATGTCGAAGAAGCGGAACACGATGAACGCCCAGATCTGGCCGGTCAGCGTGACCGGCGTGACCATCAGCAGCACCAGCCAGAACGCGATGATTTCGTCCCAGACGACCGGCGACGGATCCTCGGTGCCCAGTTTTTTTGCGGTGAAGCCGCAAATCGCAATGCCGGCGAAAAAGCCGACGACGATCAGCACGCCCCACTCGACCACAGTCAGGTAACGGCTCAAGACGGCGAACGATGCCCACGCGAACAGCGTGCCGACCGTGCCCGGCGCAATCGGCGACAGGCCGCTGCCAAAACCTAGCGACAGAATGTGCAGCGGGTGCGACAGCATAAAGCGCGCGGTGGCGCGGCGCGGCTGGGGGCGTGGCGCACGCGGGCCGGAGGCGTTGGGCTGCGAATTGCCGATGAGATCGTCGGCGGGGACCAGCGGGGGATCAGTCTGCATGGAAGTGGTCGAAGCCTTGCAACGTCAGAGTGAGCGGCGCGCCGGCGGCATTGCGCCAGCCGATCGCCGGGCGGTCGCCCGCCGATTGAAGAGCGCTTATTGTACCGATGCGAGTGACCGGAATCGCTACGTCGCGGCCGGCTGCTTCGACTTTGGCGCGCGCCGCGACCGGTGCGGTAAAGCACAGCTCGTAATCGTCGCCGCCGGCTAGCGTGCAACGCCGCTGGATCTCCGGCGAGAGGCGGCGCAGCGCGGCCGAACGCGGCACGGCGTCGACGTCGACCGTCGCCCGTACGTTCGAGCGTTCCAGAATGTGCTGCAGGTCCCCGGCGAGCCCGTCCGATAGATCGAGCGCTGCATGCGCGATGCCCCGCAACGCAAGCCCGAGGAAGACGCGCGGCTCCGGGCGTTCGAGGGCGCGACGAAACGTCGCAGCGTCGCCGGTATCCGCCGACCACTCACCGCGCTGCACGCCCAGCCCCGCGCGGGCGTCGCCGAGCGTACCGGAAATCCAGATGTCGTCGCCGGGCTGCGCGGCGTCGCGGCGCAGCGCAACTTGCGGACGCACGCTGCCGAACACGGTAATGCATAGGTTCAACGGGCCGCCCGTCGTGTCGCCACCGATCAGATCGCAGCCGTAGCGCTCGGCCAGCGCGAAGAGGCCCGCGCTAAAGGCGGCAAGCCATGCTTCGTCGGCTTTTGGCAAGGAGAACGCAAGGGTGAACGCTTGCGGTCTGGCGCCCATCGCGGCCAGGTCCGACAGGTTCACCGCGAGCGCCTTGTGGCCGAGCGCCTCGGGATCGATATCGGGAAAGAAGTGACGGCCTTCTACCAGCATGTCCGTCGATATTGCCAGCATTTCCCCGGGGCGCGGCGCGAGCAGGGCGCAGTCGTCGCCGATGCCGAGCGTGCCTTCATCAGCACGGGACGCCGCAGCGGCGGCGCGGCGGGCAAAGAAGCGATCGATCAGCGAGAACTCGGAGAGCATGGTGGCAATGGGTGAACGGATAAGTGCAACGAAAAACCGCTAACGGCGCGCATTGTATGGAAATGCGCGCGGGTCGACACCCTATCTGCATTCAATTCCGATTCGACGAGTGGTTGGCCTGAAACGCGCTACGTCTGACTTTCGCATTGTTTCAGTCGCGGCAGTTGTACCCGTATTGAAGGAATTGAGCCGGCAATTGGGGCTACAATGCCGTCGAACATCTATTCTAATCCGCACTTCGAAGCCCGCCTTATGTCGACTCCCGTCAATAGCAAACTCCGCGAAGCCGCCCTCGATTATCACGAGTTCCCGACCCCTGGGAAGATCGCGATCGCCCCGACCAAGCAGATGATCAACCAGCGCGACCTCGCGCTGGCGTACTCGCCGGGCGTCGCGTTCGCGTGTGAGGAAATCGTCGAGAACCCGCTGAACGCCGCCCGTTTCACGGCGCGCAGCAACCTCGTCGGCGTCGTCACGAACGGCACCGCGGTGCTGGGTCTGGGCAACATCGGCCCGCTCGCCTCGAAGCCGGTCATGGAAGGCAAGGCCGTCCTGTTCAAGAAGTTCGCCGGCATCGACGTGTTCGATATCGAGCTGAACGAGTCCGATCCGCACAAGCTGGTCGAGGTGATCGCCGCGCTGGAGCCGACCTTCGGCGGTATCAACCTCGAAGACATCAAGGCGCCGGACTGCTTCATCGTTGAGCGTGAATGCCGCAAGCGCATGAAGATTCCGGTTTTCCACGACGACCAGCATGGCACGGCGATCGTTGTCGCGGCGGCTATCACCAACGGTTTGAAGGTGGTCGGCAAGGACATCAAGCAGGTCAAGCTGGTGGCGTCGGGCGCGGGCGCGGCGGCGCTGGCGTGTCTGGATCTGCTGGTCGACATCGGCCTGCCGCTCGAGAACATCACCGTCACCGATCTGGCCGGCGTGGTGTACAAGGGCCGCGTCGAGCTGATGGACCCGGACAAGGAACGCTTTGCGCGTGAAACCGACGCTCGCTCGCTCGCTGAGGCGATCGGCGGCGCGGACATTTTCCTCGGTCTTTCGGCCGGCGGCGTGCTGAAGCAGGACATGGTCAAGCAGATGGCGGACAAGCCGTTGATCCTGGCGCTGGCCAATCCGACCCCGGAAATCCTGCCTGAACTGGCACTCGAAGTGCGTCCGGACGCGGTGCTGTGCACGGGCCGCACGGACTACCCGAACCAGGTGAACAACGTTCTGGTGTTCCCGTTCCTGTTCCGCGGCGCGCTGGATGCGGGCGCGACAACGGTCACGCGTGAAATGGAAATCGCCGCGGTCAATGCAATTGCCGAACTGGCACGCCAGGAGCAGAGCGATATCGTCGCGACGGCGTACGGCATCCAGGATCTCTCGTTTGGCCCGGCCTATCTGATTCCGAAGCCGTTCGACCCGCGCCTGATCGTCAAGGTCGCGCCGGCCGTGGCGAAGGCCGCGATGGATTCGGGCGTTGCCGAGCGTCCCATCGAGGACATGGAAGCGTACGAACAGCATCTGCAGCAGTTCGTGTATCACAGCGGCACGACCATGAAACCCATCTTCCAGCTGGCGCGTAGCGTCGAGCCGGAGAAGAAGCGCATTGTGTTCGCGGAAGGCGAAGAAGAGCGCGTGCTGCGCGCCATGCAGATTATCGTCGACGAAAAGCTCGCGAAGCCGATCCTGATCGGCCGTCCGGCGGTGATCGAACAGCGCATCGCGCGTTACGGCTTGCGTCTGGTCGCGGGGCAGGACTACACGGTCGTGAACACTGACCACGACGAGCGCTACCGCGATTTCTGGCAGGAATATCACAAGATGATGTCCCGCAAGGGCATCACCGAGCAGATGGCAAAGCTCGAAATGCGCCGCCGCACCACGCTGATCGGCGCGATGCTGGTGGAGAAGGGCGAGGCGGACGGCATGATCTGCGGCACGGTGTCCACCACGCATCGCCACCTGCACTTCATCGATCAGGTGATCGGCAAGAAGGAAGGCGCGAAGGTCTATGCGGCGATGAACGCGCTGGTGTTGCCGAACCGCCAGATTTTCCTGGTCGACACGCACGTGAACGTCGACCCGACCCCGGAGCAGCTTGCCGAGATCACGATCATGGCAGCCGAGGAAGTGCGCCGCTTCGGTATCGAACCGAAGGTCGCCCTGTTGTCGCATTCGAACTTCGGCTCGAGCAATGCGCCCTCCGCGCAGAAAATGCGCGACACGCTGGCGATCCTGCGCGAGCGTGCGCCCGAGTTGCAAGTGGACGGCGAAATGCACGGCGACCTCGCGCTCGACGCGAATCTGCGCCGCGAAGTACTGCCCGACTCGACGCTGGAAGGCGACGCGAACCTGCTGGTGCTGCCGAACATCGACGCGGCCAACATTTCGTACAACCTGCTGAAAACAGCCGCGGGCAACAACATCGCGATTGGCCCGATGCTGCTCGGCGCGGCCAAGCCGGTGCACGTGCTCACGGCTTCGGCCACGGTTCGCCGCATCGTGAACATGACAGCGCTGCTGGTAGCAGACGTGATCGCTTCCCGCTGATCTTGATCCGGGAGAAGCGTGGTGCCACCTGACTGGGCGCCACGCAAAAAAAAGGCGTGCCCGCAATGGGCACGCCTGCGGGTGAACAGGGGATAGCCACCCTAAAAAAGGCTGAATGAGACCATCCCGCCTCCGAGAGATTGCAGGAATCGCAAGGCTTTCAATGCAGAGGATGGGCTGCACGACGGGCGCCCTGCGGATATCGGCCTGTCATCATTTGCCTCAATAGGTTAATTTTAGCTTACACAAGCTAAATATTCTGTCAAAAGTCGTCAAAGCCCGTTCCGTGGCTCTTTCCCGCGCGATTGGTGGCTTTTGCCCGTCCGGTGAACGTTGATTCTGTGGGGTTTTAGCGATACCCTTACGACTTTCATGGTCGTCAAACTCGTGATCTAACAGCGGGGAACCTTGATTCATGGCACGCAAGTGGCGGCGCATTAAAGGCGTGCTGATCGGTGCTTTAACGCTTTGCGCTTTATCCGGCTCCGTGCCTGGCGCGTTTGCGCGCGACTACACGGCACCCCCCGATACACAAGCGCAGGTGCAGGGCACTATCGCGGCGGCGCAGTTGCCGCGCGAAGCGGTCAATACATTGAACTTGATTGCCGCGGGCGGGCCTTACCCGTATGAGAAGGACGGCATCGTATTCGGCAATCGCGAACGGTTGCTTCCGCCGCATCGGCGCGGTTATTACCACGAATACACCGTTCCTACGCCTCGTTCACGAAACCGCGGGGCGCGTCGCATCGTCTGCGGAGGTCCGCTACAGCGGATCGACAACTGTTACTACTCGGACGACCACTACACCAGTTTTAATCGTATTGTTGAATGACATCGGGATGAACGGCATGAGCGACAACGTCTACGCGCACGACTCCGGAGTCGCGACGGATCTTTTCGCGGCCGGCGACGGCAATTTATTCCAGCGCGTCATGCGGATGCGCGCCGGCGACCAGGGCCGGGAAAATCAGAGCGAAGGCAGCACTGTGCTTTCATCGAACGAGGAGCCCATGAGCCTTTTCAAGACCGTACGACCGAACATCGTACAGTCGATCCGCGCGTTTCGCGTGCAGGATCTCGCTGACGAGGCCAATCAACTCGGCCAGCATTTTCTGTACGCGTACTGTGCGAATGCCCAGTCGAAACAGGAAGTGCTTGAGACCATCGCGACGTCGTTTCTTTTTCCAAAGCATTTCGGCAAGAATTACGACGCGCTCTACGATTGCCTGACCGATCTCGTCCAAAAGGCGGGCGCGCAGCCCGGGTTTGTGATCGTGCTCGAGCAACTGCCGGTGGCGCAAAAGTTCGACAAGGAAGGGCGCGAGACGCTATTGGACGTGTTCCGCGAAGCGTCCGAGTTCTGGGCCGAGCGCAAGGTCGCATTCCGGGTGTTTTATTCGTTTGCCTAAGGCATACCCGGGCACCTGGCTTGAATCGGGTGTCTGAGCATTAGTTAACGCTTAAGCAGAAAAAGCAAAGGCCCGCCAATTGGCGGGCCTTTGCTTTTGGCGTTCAAATTCCTTGGCTCACCAGCCGCCCCAACGGGCTGCCAGCGCCGAGAGCACCGCAATACCCGCGGTTTCCGTGCGCAACACGCGCGGACCGAGACCGACTGCCGTAAATCCGTGATCGGTTGCCGCGGCTTCTTCCGCAGCCGAAAAACCGCCTTCGGGGCCGACCAGCACGGTTACGCGCCCGAATGGCGGGTTGGCGGGCAGTGCGGAAAAGCTGATGCTGGCGCGCGGCGACAGCAGAATCCGCATCTCGCCTTCTTCAGGTGTGCGAGGCAGCGCGCCGAGCCACGTGGCGATTTCACGCACCGGCATCACTTCCGGCAGGCGATTGCGTCCGCACTGTTCGCACGACGCCCGCACGATGCCCTGCCAGTGCACGTGCCGCCGCTGCGCGCGGTCGCCGGAAAGACGCACGACGCTGCGCGTGGTGGTGAGCGGTACGAAACACGATGCCCCGAGTTCGACTGCCTTCTCGATGAGCCAGTCCATCTTGTCGCCGCCGGCAATGCCCTGCGCGAGGGTAAGGTGGTACGGCGCTTCCACTTCGATATTGCGGAATTCGTGAATTCTCACCTTGGCCGAGCGGCGTTCGACTTCGACGAGTTCGGCGCTGTATTCGCCGCCTTCGCCGTTGAAAAGCACGATCGAATCGCCGGGCTGCAATCGCAGCACGAGGATGTGGCGCGTGACGTCATCGGGCAACTGCAGGATGTCGTCGGGCTTGAGAGGCGTACCGACGAAGAAGCGAGGCATCAGAAAAATACTCATTGGTTCACGAAAGGTGGCGAGCGAGCGCCCAACGGTAGCCGTCCAGGTCTTCGACCTGGGCAAACCGGTCGCCCCAGAACTGATCCTGTGGCTCGCTCAGCGATTTTGCGCCGGCGGCTAGCGCCCGCGTGTAAACCGCGTCGACATCGTCGACATAAACATAGAACGATTGCGGTGCAATCGCGCCCGCGCTTTTGGGTGTTTTCGCTGCCGAGCCGAACGCGCCTTCCGGCGCGAACATCACGATCAGCTGGCCTTGATAGGTCATCTCGACATGCATGACGACACCGTCGTCCTGGACGCTATCGCGCACCTCGAAGCCGAATGCCGCTTCGAAGAACGCGGTCGCGGCACGCGCGTCGCGCACCGTCAGATAGGGGGTCAACCAGGGCACACCGGCTGGGCGGGAGGCGGTCATGGGGTTCTCCGGATCTTTTGGGGTTGCGGGATGCATGCTGCGAGGCCAGGTGGGCGGTCGCGTATCGAAATACCGATAGCGCGCGCCGACCGAACCGTGCATTCTGCCCACGCGTTAGCTTGATGGCTTTAAGAATTGACTTAGTTTATCGCGCACGGACCGGGATGCCGAGAACAGTCCAGCGTGCAGGGCCGGGTCGTAGTGCTTCAGCGAGTCGATCCGGCGCGCGGCCAGGCGTTCGGCGAGTGCTTCGACGGCGAGGGTGGCGGGGTCGAGCGTATCGCTGGCGGTGGCCATCATCCAGAGCGAGCCGTAGAGCGGGATGAAAGTATGCATCGTACGCACGATGGCGAATGTGTCGCGCAGATCGTCGAGGAGGCCGGCGACGCGTTCAGCATGGAAATACGGTGAGCCGAGATGCAGCGAGAGCACGGCGGTCGGGCTCATGACGCGCTTGAGCTGCATGTAGAAGTCCGGCGTGTACAGGCCTGCGGCGGGAGAGTCGGGCGGCGTCAGGTCGAAGACGATCAGATCGAATTGCTCCGCTGACGAGGCCGCATCCGCTGCCGGTCGTGATGCGACCGTAGGTGTAGCGGCAGCGGCAGCCGCTACACGTGCCACTTCCGTCGCTGCATGGGCCGCCCGCGCGACGTAATCCGCGGCGTCGCCGATCACCAGTTCGACGCGCGGATCGTCGAAAGCGCCGTCGTGGACTTCGGGCAAATGTTCGCGGGTCAGGCGCACGACTTCGGCGTCGAGCTCCGCCACCACGATCCGCTCGATGCCGGGGTGCTTCAGCAATTGCCGCGCGGCACCGCCATCGCCGCCGCCCAGCACCAGCGCTCGTTTCGGCGAAGGATGCGCCAGCGCGGCCGGATGCACCATGCACTCGTGGTAGATGAATTCGTCGCCGGTCGAGGTCATCGGGCGGCCGTCGAGCGTAAACAGCCGGCCGAGCTGCGGCGTCTCCCACACCTCGATACGCTGGTAGGGCGAATCGACGCGCGCAAGCCGCCGCGCGTTCGGGAACCCGTAGACTGCGTCGGCGGTGGGTTGGAACAGCAAAGGAGCGCTCACGGATGGCGGGCTCCATTCGGAGCGCGGTGGGTTCAGGTTGCCCAATTGTAAAGGGCGGAAGCGCCGCGCGGCCCCGCTGAGCGCGCCAGGCCACACAAGCAGGCGGCTTCCCGAGCGGGGTGCGGGTTAACGTTCTGTTAGAATGTCACGCTTTCAGCCTTGTCCGTTTGCTCTGCCCGTTTCGCGTCTCCTGGCGCCGCACCGTGCGCCGAAGTGGACTGGCATTCGAGCATCCGGGCCTCAAGCGCACACCGCTTTCTGACTCTGTCTCCGGACTCGACATGACGACCCCGTCTCCCGCACCCACCTCCCTGATGGCCAACGCAATCCGCGCGTTGTCCATGGACGCCGTTCAAAAAGCGAATTCCGGCCACCCCGGCATGCCGATGGGCATGGCCGAAATCGGCGTGGCTCTGTGGTCGCGCCACCTGCGCCACAATCCGAAGAACCCGCAATGGGCCGATCGCGACCGTTTCGTGCTGTCGAACGGCCACGGCTCGATGCTGCTGTACTCGCTCTTGCACCTGACCGGCTACGATCTGCCGATGGAAGAGCTGAAGAACTTCCGCCAGATGCACTCGAAAACGCCGGGCCACCCGGAATACGGCATCACGCCGGGCGTCGAGACCACCACCGGCCCGCTCGGCCAGGGTTTGGCGAATGCGGTCGGCATGGCCCTCGCCGAATCGCTGCTTGCCACCGAATTCAACAAATCTGACGCGAAGATCGTCGACCACCACACGTATGTGTTCGTCGGCGACGGCTGCCTGATGGAAGGCATCTCGCACGAAGCCTGCTCGCTCGCGGGCGTGCTGAAGCTGAACAAGCTGATTGCGTTCTACGACGACAACGGCATCTCCATCGACGGTGAAGTGGTTCACTGGTTCCACGACGACACGCCGAAGCGCTTTGAAGCGTACGGCTGGAACGTGATCCCGAACGTGGTCGGCCACGACGTCGATGCAGTTGACGCGGCAATCAAGCAGGCCAAGCTGTCGGACAAGCCGACGCTGATCTGCTGCAAGACCGTGATCGGCGAAGGCGCGCCGACCAAGTCCGGCAGCCACGATTCGCATGGCTCGCCGCTCGGCGACAAGGAAATCGCGGCAACGCGCGAAGCGATCGGCTGGAAGTGGGAGCCGTTCGTGATTCCGCAAGAAGTCTACGCAGCATGGGACGCGAAGGAAGCCGGCGCACGCGTCGAATCCGATTGGGACAAGGCGTTTGCAGCATACGCGGCCAAATACCCGCAGGAAGCCGCTGAATTCAAGCGCCGCGACGCGAAGCAATTGCCCGCCGACTGGAAAGAAAAGGCCAAGGCCATCATCGCCGGCGCGAACGAACGCAAGGAAACCGTCGCGACGCGTAAGGCTTCGCAACAGGCAATCGAAGGTTTGTCGGCTGTATTGCCGGAACTGCTCGGCGGTTCCGCCGACCTGACCGGTTCGAACCTGACCAACTGGAAGGCCGCCAAGCCGGTGCGCGTGAACGCTGAAGGCAAGGCTGCCGGCAACTACGTGAACTACGGCGTGCGCGAATTCGGCATGAGCGCCGCGATCAACGGTATGGCGCTGCATGGCGGCTTCAAGGCCTTCGGCGGCACCTTCCTGACGTTCTCGGACTACAGCCGCAACGCATTGCGCGTCGCCGCGCTGATGAAAGCGCCGTCGATCTTCGTGTTCACGCACGACTCGATCGGCTTGGGCGAAGACGGCCCGACTCACCAGTCGATCGAGCACGTCGCAAGCCTGCGTCTGATCCCGAATCTGCAAGTGTGGCGCCCGGCCGATACGGTCGAAACGGCGGTGGCCTGGACCCACGCGGTCGAGCATCAGGGCCCGTCGTGCCTGATCTTCAGCCGTCAGAACCTGCCGTTCTCGGAGCGCACGGACGCGCAGATCGCCAACATCGAGAAGGGCGGCTACGTGCTGCGCGACTGGAATGACGAGATCGTCGCGCGCAAGGTCATCCTGATCGCCACCGGTTCGGAAATCGAACTCGCATTGAACGCGGTCGAGCCGCTTGCTCGCGAAGGCATCGCGGCACGTGTCGTGTCGATGCCGTCGACCACGGTGTTCGACAAGCAGGACGCCGAATACCGTGAGCGCGTGCTGCCGCACGGCGTGCGCCGCGTTGCGATCGAAGCGGGTGTGACGGATTTCTGGCGCAAGTACGTGGGTCTGGAAGGCGGCGTGGTCGGCATTGACACGTTCGGCGAATCGGCCCCGGCTGGCGTGCTGTTCAAGCATTTCGGCTTCACCGTCGAGCACGTGGTAGAGACGGCAAAGGCCGCACTCGGCTGATCTGCCTTCGAGGCTGCCGCGCGCACCGCACGCGCGCGGCAATCCCGGCAAATCAGACCCACATGGAAGATTTTTTTTCAGCCATCAGGAGATAGACCATGACGATTCGCGTCGCAATCAACGGCTACGGCCGGATCGGCCGCAACACGCTGCGCGCCTTCTATGAAAACGGCAAGAAGCACGATATCGAAATCGTCGCCATCAACGATCTTGGCGATGCCAAGACCAACGCTCATCTGACGCAATACGACACCGCGCACGGCAAGTTCCCGGGCGAAGTGTCAGTGGACGGCGACTACCTGGTCGTCAACGGCGACAAGATCCGCGTGCTGGCTAACCGCAACCCGGCAGAACTGCCGTGGGGCGAGCTGAACGTCGACATCGTGATGGAATGCACGGGCTTTTTCACGACCAAGGAAAAGGCGAGCGCGCACATCAAGGGTGGAGCCAAGAAGGTGATCATCTCGGCGCCGGGCGGTAAAGACGTCGACGCAACGATCGTCTACGGCGTGAACCACCATGTGCTGAAGGCATCGGACACGGTGATCTCGAACGCATCGTGCACGACCAACTGCCTGGCACCGCTCGTCAAGCCGCTGAACGACAAGATCGGCCTCGTGAACGGTCTGATGACGACGATTCACGCGTACACGAACGACCAGGTGCTGACGGACGTGTATCACGAGGACCTGCGCCGCGCGCGCTCGGCCACGCACAGCCAGATCCCGGCCAAGACCGGCGCTGCGTCGGCGGTCGGCCTGGTGATGCCGGAACTGAACGGCAAGCTGGACGGCTACGCGATTCGCGTCCCGACGATCAACGTGTCGATCGTCGACCTGTCGTTCATCGCCGCGCGCGACACGACGGTTGAGGAAGTCAACGCGATCATGAAGGAAGCATCGGAAGGCTCGCTCAAGGGCATCCTCGGCTACAACACGGCGCCGCTGGTCTCGATCGACTTCAACCACAACCCGGCTTCGTCGACGTTCGACTCAACGCTGACCAAGGTGTCGGGCCGTCTGGTGAAGGTGTCGAGCTGGTACGACAACGAGTGGGGCTTCTCGAACCGCATGCTGGACACGGCTGTGGCGCTGGCCAACGCGAAGTAAGCGGGTTGATTCGCATGCCCTGCGGCCCGCGCGGCCAGCCGGGCAGAAAGGAAAAAGCCGCTCTTCGGAGCGGCTTTTTTTTATGCTTGCGGCGTTGGAAAATACACGCCGGCGCGCTGTGCGGCGTTCGAGATATGGGTTTCGATCGCCTTGCCGGCCGCGGCGGAATCCCGCGCTCTGAGCGCATCGAGAATCGCCCGGTGCTCGGTGTACGTGGACAGCACCAGTTCGCGCCGGTAAAACGGCATCCGCTGGCTTTCCTTCATGATCTCCGCGGCGCTGCTCAGGATCGACTCGATCGCGGCGTTGCCGGCAATGCTCACGATACGCATGTGGAAGTCGTAGTCGAGGCGGGCGGCGTCGTCGAGTTCATCGCAGGCGAGCGCCGTTTGCATGGCCGTGATGTTGTCTTCGAACCAGGCGAGGTCGGAATCGGTGACGGCTAGTGCCGCCATGCGCGCGATAAAGCCTTCCAGCGCGAAACGCATCTGGTAGGTATCCGGTAGCGACGATTGCTCTGCAAAACGCCACGATTGGGCGGCCACCGCCTGCGCGCTTTCCACATACACGCCCTTGCCGGGGCGGATCATCAGCAGACCGAGTGCTTCGAGCGTAGAGAGCGCCTCGCGCAGCGATGCCCGGCTGATCGCCAGTTCTTCGGAGAGCTGACGCTGCGCCGGCAGCAAACTGCCCACCGGATAGACGCCCCCTTCGATCCGTTCGCGGATGGTCGCGATGGCGGCATCAGTGACGGTATGCGGAACGTTTTTCATCGTGGCTCACTTGGGGTGCGCGGTCTGACCAGCATTGTAGTACGCGTTCTGAACGTTCGTACGACGGGCCTTCTAATATGCGCAATCCGGGCCCGAAGCCGTTGAAAAACAGCGGGTAAACGCTATTTAACGAATCCTTGACGTCAGTATATCGGCTTCCTACTATTCGAGATAACAGAACTGGTCGGACCAGTCTGAACAGATGTGAATCGTAACCAGGAGGAAGCCGTGTTGAAGTTCTTCAATTCACTGTTTGGCCGGGTCGTCATAGCGCTGGTGGCGGGTATCGTGATCGGCGCCGTATTCCCGCATTTCGCCCAATCGCTGCGCCCGCTCGGCGACGGCTTTCTCAAGCTGATCAAGATGGTGATCGGCCCGATCGTCTTCTGCGTCGTGGTGAGCGGCATGGCGCATGCTGGCGATCTGCGCAAGGTGGGCCGTGTCGGCCTGAAGGCAGTGATCTACTTTGAGGTCATGACGACGATTGCGCTCGTGATCGGCGCAGTGCTGGCCTACGCAACGCGGCCAGGCGTCGGCATGAACATCAATCTGCATTCGCTCGACCCCGCTTCGCTGTCGACCTACACGGAGCACGCGAAGAGCCTCAAGGACACGGCCGGCTTTCTGCTGAAGATCATCCCCGACACGGCGATCAACGCATTCGCGACCGGCGACATCCTGCAAATCCTCGTGTTCTCGGTGCTGTTCGGCTCGGCGCTGTCGCTGTTGGGCAGTAAGGCGCAACGCGTCAGCAGCCTGATCGACGAGCTTTCGCAAGTGTTTTTCCGCGTGATGGGTTTCATCATCAAGCTCGCGCCGCTCGGCGTGCTCGGCGCGATCGCGTTCACGACCGGCACCTACGGCGTTGAGTCGCTCAAGCAACTCGGCATGCTGGTGCTGGTGTTCTACGCGAGCTGTTTCGTGTTCGTGGCGGTGGTGCTGGGCGTGGTGATGCGCCTGGCCGGCTTTAGCGTCTTCAAGCTGATCCGCTATCTGCGCGAAGAGCTGTCGATCGTACTCGGCACGGCTTCGTCAGATGCGGTGCTGCCGCAAATCATGCGCAAGCTCGAATGGATGGGTGTCAAGGATTCGACCGTCGGGCTGGTGATTCCGACCGGCTATTCCTTCAACCTCGACGGTTTTTCGATCTATCTGACGCTGGCAGTCATCTTCATCGCACAGGCCACTAACACGCCGCTGTCGATCCATGACCTGATCGTGGTGGTGCTGGTGTCGCTGGTGACGTCGAAGGGCGCACACGGCATTCCCGGCTCGGCAATCGTGATTCTGGCCGCAACGCTGTCCGCGATTCCGGCCATTCCCGTGCTCGGCCTCGTATTGATTCTGCCGGTCGACTGGTTCGTCGGTATCGCGCGTGCGCTGACCAACCTGATCGGCAACTGTGTGGCGACCGTGGTCGTCGCGGTGTGGGAAAACGATATCGACCGGGTGCGCGCTCATCGCGTGCTGAACCGCGATGCAGCTTTGCGCTACGTGCCGGCAGGCGAAATCACGGACGCGGAGCCCACCGCCGGTAAACATGCGCCGGCCGTCTAACGAGACACGACCACGTTGCACCGTGGCCAGCTTCAAAGCTATCCAACCGCGCGCCAATGCAGCGCGCGGTTCTGCCCCGGCGGATGCGCTGACTTCGCCGGATCTCCCTCACTTTTCGTTGTCTGACTGAGACTATGGCTAATCCGATCCTCGACCCCAACGCTCCCGCTTTCACCCGTCGCTACATGAACCTCGCCGACCCGCGTCTGGGCGCGCAGGCGCTCTACGCGAGCGACGAATTCTTCGCACCGAAAGAACGCATGCTCGAGCCGCAACCGGCGGTGTTCATTCCCGGCAAATACGATGACCACGGCAAATGGATGGACGGCTGGGAAACCCGCCGCAAGCGGACCACCGGTCACGACTACTGCGTGATCCGGCTTGCCCGGCCGGGCGTCGTGTACGGCGTCGATCTGGACACGAGCCACTTTACCGGCAACTTCCCGCCGGCTGCGTCGATCGATGCGTGCTACGTGGACGGCGACGTGCCGCCCGACAATGCCGACTGGCAGACGCTGGTTCCGGCCACCACGCTGCAGGGCAACCATCACCACTACGTCGACGTGAACGACGCCCGCGCCTTCACCCATCTGCGCGTGAATCTGTATCCGGACGGCGGCCTGGCGCGTCTGCGCGTGTACGGCCAGCCGAAGCGCGACTGGGAGCGCGTCGAGCGCGGCACGCTGCTGGATCTCGCCGCGATCGAAAACGGCGCGTACCTTGTTGCCGCGAACAACCAGCATTTCGGGCCGGCCTCGCAGATGCTGATGCCGGGCCGCGGCGTCAATATGGGCGACGGCTGGGAAACGCGACGCCGTCGCGAGCCGGGCAACGACTGGGCAATCGTCGCGCTCGCGCGACCGGGCGTGATTCGTAAGATCGAAGTGGATACGGCGCACTTCAAAGGCAACTATCCGGATCGCTGTTCGCTGCAGGCGGCTTCGGTGACGGGCGGCACGGACGATTCGCTGATCACGCAGGCGATGTTCTGGCCGGTGCTGATCGGCGAACAGAAGTTGCAGATGGACCACGTGCACACGTTCACCGACGACATCGCGTCCCTCGGGCCGGTCACGCACGTGCGGTTCAACATGTTCCCGGACGGCGGCGTATCGCGCCTGCGCTTGTGGGGCGAGATCGCATAACGGAGTGGCTTTGATGAAAACATTGCCTGTGGAACGTCTGACGCGCGCGGCCTTCGCGCCGTTCGGCGACGTCATCGAACTGGATGGCGCGCGCCATTTCCCGATCAACAGTGGCACGACCGAGCGCTATCACGACCTCGCAAAGGTCGACGTGACGGAAAACGGCGGCCGGTCGCTGATCAATCTGTTTCGGGCGCAGCCGCGTGCGCTGCCGATCGAAATCGCCATGATGGAACGGCATCCGCTCGGTAGTCAGGCTTTCATTCCCTTAACGGAACGCCGCTATCTGGTGGTCGTTGCGCCGGCAGGCGAGTTTGATCCGGCGCAGATGCGGGCGTTCTGGAGCGACGGCTGGCAGGGCGTGAACTACGCCAAAGGGGTTTGGCACCATCCGCTGCTCGCGCTCGATCAGGTGAGCGATTTCGTGGTGGTGGATCGTGGCGGCGAGCAGCCCAACTGCGACGAATTGCCGTTGGCCGAGTCGTGGCGGCTGCTGTTCCATGCTGAGACGAGCGTCGCGTTGGCGGAGTAAGCGGGAGTCGCAACGCGGCGGCAATGCCGCACATGCCGGGAGGCGGAGACGCGAGTGTCCCAACGCTGCCGCAGCGCCGCATGCAGAAAAAAACCCGGCCGATCTTCATCGGCCGGGTTTTTTAGTTGCTCACCGAGCCGCGCACCCCGACGCGGCCGGCATCGCACTAATTCAGCCTAGTGCTTGCGATGCGGGCAATTCTCCTTGGTGCACGCGCCGTACAGCGCCAGCGCGTGTTCCTGCAGCTTGAAGCCGCGTTCCTTCGCGATGGATTGCTGACGGCTCTCGATTTCGGAGTCGAAGAACTCTTCGACGAGCCCGCAATCGAGGCAAACGAGGTGGTCGTGATGCGACCCTTCGTTCAATTCGAACACGGCTTTGCCCGATTCGAAGTTGCTGCGCGAAAGCAGGCCGGCCTGCTCGAACTGCGTCAGCACGCGATACACGGTTGCGAGGCCGATATCGAGTTCTTCGTGCAGCAGGTTGCGGTAGACGTCTTCTGCCGTCAGATGGCGCACCGGGCTATGCTGGAAAATCTCAAGGATTTTGAGGCGCGGAAGGGTCGCCTTGAGCCCGATATTCTTGAGATCGGTTGGATTGGTCATGACAAGGGATCCCTAGAGTACAATGCTGGGCTCTCATAGTAATGTGTTTTTGCCGTTCTGGTCATCTTCGATGGAATGAAACTCGCGCGCTCGTCAGCGGGCTCGCACGGTGAGTGAAATGATTTCAAATTCTCAATTGATCTACCGGGGGAGCCGCATGCGGGGTACCTTGATCGCTGTTGCGACTGTCGCGGTTCTTGCCGGATGTTCCACGTACGACAGCCTGACGCAGCGTGTTGCCCAAAGCATTACGCCGTACCGTATTACGGTGGTGCAAGGCAATTTCGTCTCGAAAGAAGCGGCGGCGCAGATGCAGGTCGGCATGTCGCGCGCGCAGGTGAAGCAGTTGCTCGGCACGCCGCTGTTGACCGACATGTTCCATGCAGACCGCTGGGACTACGTGTTCTATTTCAAGCGCGGCTCGACTAGCGTTGTGCAACAGCGCGACTTCGTAGTCACGTTCGCGGGCGACCGCGTCGCCAGCTGGACGGGTGGCGAGGACCTGCCGTCCAACCTCGAGTTGCTGGCGGAAATCGACGGCGACAAGGCCGGCAAGAAGAAGGCCGCTGTGCCGAACGTGGCAAGCGCTGCAACGGGCGCCAGCGTGCCGGTGGCTGGGGCGGCGGATACCGTGGATACCACGCGTTCGCCGTCGGTCGACGCCGCCGCGACAGCAGCGGCCATGCCGTCAACGGACGCCAACGCCGAAGCCGCACAGGCCGCGAATCGGCTGACCAACGCGGTGCAGACGCCGTCGAATGCGCAGCCTTCCGTGCGCTCGGCCGTGCCGACCGCCAACGGTGGCGGTATCCCGTCGCAAGGCCCAACGGCCGCCGGGCAGCCGCAGTTCCAGTTCCACCGTCCGCCGCCGCCGCAGATTCCGGGCACGCAGGACAATCCGGTGGGTCCGACCGGCCCGCAAAGCAGCAACGGCGGCCCGACGCACAACGCGCCGTTGACGTCTTCTTCGTCCACTACGGGAACGGGCGGCTAAGCTCGCTGTCCTTCTCTTAGGACGGTTAAGACGGGCGCTGCGACGGAATGCACCGTGCGCAGCGCCCGTCAGGCTTTCTGCTGTACTGTGCTGGTCGTGGCTGTGCCTGTATGCGCGGCGCCCGGGTGTGCTGCCCGCCGCCGCTTTTGCCCGCGTTAGCCGGGTTTAGCAGCGTTTACCCCTTTCGAACCCTCGTAGCCATGAAAATTGCCATTGCTGGCGCATCGGGCCGTATGGGCCGGATGCTCATCGAAACCGTCCTCAACGATTCCGGCGCAACGTTGTCCGGCGCGCTCGACCGTGCGGGCGCACCGCAACTCGGCCAGGACGCCGGCGCGTTTCTGGGCAAACAGACGGGCGTGCTGCTGACTGACGATATCGAGCGCGTCTTCGCCGAATCCGACTACCTGATCGACTTCACGCGTCCCGAAGGCACGCTGATGCATCTGGAAGCCGCGCAGCGCCACAATGTCAAAATGGTGATCGGCACGACCGGCTTCGACAACGAGCAGAAAGCGCAACTGCGCGCCGCGGCGGACAAGGTCGCGATCATGTTTTCGTCGAACATGAGCGTGGGCGTCAATGTGACGCTGAAGCTGCTCGAATACGCCGCGAAGCATTTCGCAACCGGCTACGACATCGAAATCATCGAGGCGCATCACCGTCACAAGGTCGACGCGCCGTCCGGCACGGCGCTGACCATGGGCGAAGTGATCGCCCATGCGCTCGGCCGCAATCTCGACGACTGCGCGGTCTACAGCCGTGAAGGCGTGACCGGCGAACGCGACCCGTCCACGATCGGCTTCTCGGCGATTCGCGGCGGCGATATCGTCGGCGACCATACGGTGCTGTTTGCCGGCATTGGCGAGCGTATCGAAATCACGCACAAATCGGCGAGCCGCCTGTCGTATGCGCAAGGCGCGCTCCGTGCTATCCGTTTCCTCGAAGGTCACGAGACGGGCTTGTTCGACATGCAGGACGTGCTCGGCCTGCGTTGAGCGCGTCGCGGGGCCGGTTGTGGCCCCGTTTTGCTCTTTTGTAGCTCCCCTGTAATCACGTTCCAACGGCGAGGTCAGATGGCAGGCAGCAGCGGCATCATCCACTACCTGGAAACCAGCGACGCGATCACGCATGGCGTCGCGTACGTGCTGCTGGCGATGTCGATTGCGAGCTGGTGCTTTCTGGTCGTCAAAAGCTGGATCCTCACGCGCGCCAAACGTCAGGCTGTGCCGGCGATTGCGCAGTTCTGGCAGGCGTCGACGTTGTCTGACGGCGTCGCGGCATTGCGGCGCATGGACCGCGAGCGCGTTTTCACGCCGCTCGCCGAGGCCGCGCTGCATGCCGCCGAAGTGGACATTCCCGGCGCGCTGCTCGCCCGCGTGGAACGCAGCGAGCGAGTGTTGCGGGCGCTCCGTCAGGCGCTCAACGCGTCGCAGCGGCGGCTCGAGTTCGGCCAGGTGCTGCTGGCCTCGGTGGGCAGCACGGCGCCGTTCGTCGGCCTGCTCGGCACGGTGTGGGGCATCTATCACGCGCTCGGCAGCATTGCGGCGAGCGGTCAGGCACAAATCGAAAACGTCGCGGGTCCGGTCGGCGAGGCGCTGATCATGACAGCCTTCGGTCTCGTGGTCGCGATTCCGGCGGTGCTCGCCTATAACGTGTTCGGGCGGCTCGCGCGGCAGTTGTCGGAAGACCTCGACGGCTTTGCTCACGATTTGCACGCCTATGTGTGCGCGCCGGCGGATCAGCCCCGGCCCCAGCCTCAGCAAGCCCAGGCCCGGACTCACCAGGCGCACGGCTGAGACGGCAAGACAGAAGGAGGCGACATGGCATTCGGCGGACTCGAGAAAAAGCAGACGGCAGCGCCGATGGCCGAGATCAACATGACGCCGTTGATCGACGTGATGCTTGTGCTGCTGGTGATTTTTATCATTACCGCGCCTTTATTCACGCACGCGATCCGGCTCGATTTGCCCAAGGTCGCGGCCGCGCCCGCGCGGCAAACACCGCTAACCATCTCTCTTTCAATCGATGCCGCCGGCAAGCTGTACTGGAACGGCAACATCATCACGCTGCAGCAGATGCGCGCGCGATTCGTGGAAGCCGGCAAACAGGCGCAAGCCGACCAGCCGGAGATCCAGCTCAGCGCCGAGCGTTCCACGCGTTACGAGGTGATCGCGCAGGTGATGGGCGCGGCGCAACAGGCCGGGCTTGAGCGGATCGGTTTCGTCACCGATCCGCCGCCGCCGGGGGCGAAACCGTAGCGGTGGCATCTGGCGACCCCGTGCTCCCGCTCAGGCGCAACCCTGTCGTCCCCGCGCACCACGCCGCGCGGCGCACCCGTCCGCGAACGGTATAATCAGCCCTTTCCCCCGCAGAAGGGGAAACGACGCCATTTCATCCAGCAGAGCACCAAAGCGGCCGGTGCGAAAGCACCGAACCCAGCGATCTCATCACACCATGCACGAAAAATACGTTCCCTCCGACGTCGAAGCCGCCGCGCAAGGGCAATGGCGCGCCATCGACGCGTACAAGACATCGGAAACGACTGACAAGCCCAAGTTCTATTGCGTTTCGATGCTGCCGTACCCGTCGGGCAAGCTGCACATGGGTCACGTGCGCAACTACACGATCAACGACGTGATGTACCGCTATCTGCGGATGAACGGCTACAACGTGCTGATGCCGATGGGTTGGGACGCGTTCGGCATGCCGGCGGAAAACGCGGCGATGGCCAACAACGTGCCGCCCGCGCAATGGACCTACGACAACATCGCTTACATGAAGAAGCAGATGCAGTCGATGGGCCTCGCGATCGACTGGTCGCGCGAGGTCGCGACCTGCAGCCCCGATTACTACAAGTGGAATCAGTGGCTGTTCCTGAAGATGCTGGAAAAGGGCATTGCGTACAAGAAAACCGGCACCGTCAACTGGGACCCGGTCGATCAAACCGTGCTCGCCAACGAGCAGGTGATCGACGGCCGTGGCTGGCGTTCGGGCGCGCTGATCGAAAAGCGCGAAATCCCGATGTACTACATGCGTATCACGCAGTATGCGGATGAACTGCTGAACGACCTCGAAGGCCTCGGCTGGCCCGAGCGCGTCAAGATCATGCAGCAGAACTGGATCGGCAAGAGCTTCGGCGTGAACTTCGGCTTCCCGTATGAAATCGACGGCGAACAGAAGCTGCTGCGCGTGTTCACCACGCGCGCCGACACGATCATGGGCGTGACCTTCTGCGCGGTCGCCGCCGAGCATCCGCTTGCCACGCGTCTCGCGAAAGACAAACCGGAACTGCAAGCCTTCATCGAGGAATGCAAGCGCGGCGGTGTGGCTGAAGCCGACGTCGCGACGATGGAAAAGAAAGGCATGGGCACCGGCTTCTACGTCACGCATCCGCTGACGCAGGAACAGGTCGAAGTGTGGATCGGCAACTACGTGCTGATGAGCTACGGCGAAGGCGCCGTGATGGGCGTGCCCGCGCACGACGAGCGCGACTTCGCCTTCGTGAAGAAATACGATCTGCCGATCAGGCAGGTGGTGGCGGTCGAAGGCAAGGAATTCTCCACCGAAGCCTGGCAAGAATGGTATGGCGAGAAGGAAGGTGGTGTCTGCATCAACAGCGGCAAGTACGACGGCCTGAACTACACGCAGGCGGTCGACGCGATCGCCGCCGATCTGAAAGAACTCGGCCTCGGCGACAAGCAGATCACGTGGCGTTTGCGTGACTGGGGCGTGTCGCGCCAGCGTTACTGGGGCACGCCGATTCCGATCATCCACTGCCCGACGTGCGGCGACGTGCCGGTGCCGGAGAAAGATCTGCCGGTCGTGTTGCCGGAAGACCTCGTGCCGGACGGCACGGGCAATCCGCTCGCGAAGTCCGAGGCATTCGTGAATTGCAAGTGCCCGACCTGCGGTGGCGCGGCTAAACGCGAAACCGACACCATGGACACCTTCGTCGATTCGTCCTGGTACTTCTACCGCTACGCGGCGCCGAATGCTTCGACCATGGTCGACGAGCGCACCGACTACTGGGCGCCGATGGACCAGTACATCGGCGGGATCGAACACGCGATTCTGCACCTCTTGTACTCGCGTTTCTGGGCGAAGGTGATGCGCGACATGGGCTTGATCAATTTCGGCGAGCCGGCCAGGAACTTGCTCACGCAGGGCATGGTGCTCAACGAAACCTATTACCGCGAAAACGAAGCGGGTAAGAAGACCTGGTACAACCCGGCCGACGTTACCGTCTCGTTCGACGACAAAGGCCGCCCGGTCGGCGCCGTGCTGAACTCGGACGGCCAGCCGGTGGTACTCGGCGGCGTCGAAAAGATGTCGAAGTCGAAGAACAACGGCGTCGATCCGCAATTGCTGATCGATCAACACGGCGCTGACACCGCGCGTCTGTTCGTGATGTTCGCCGCACCGCCCGAGCAGCAGCTCGAATGGTCCGGTTCGGGTGTGGAAGGTGCGAGCCGCTTCCTGCGCCGCGTGTGGAACTTCGGTCACGCGAACGAAGCAGCGCTGCGCGCGGGCGGCAAGTTCGACGCCGCACAACTTGGCGACGTCGACAAGGTGCTGCGCCGCGAGATCTACAGCGTGCTGAAGCAGGCTGACTTCGACTACCAGCGTTTGCAGTACAACACGGTGGTGTCGGCGGCAATGAAGATGCTCAACGCCCTCGACAGCGCGAAGGGCGCGCAACCGGCGGTGCTGCGCGAGACGTACAGCGTGCTGCTGCGCGTGCTGTATCCGGTCGTGCCGCACCAGACGTTCCAGTTGTGGCAAGAACTCGGTTACGCCGACGAATTCGGCTCGCTGCTCGACGCAGCGTGGCCTAAGGTCGACGAACAGGCGCTGGAACAAGCCGAAATCGAGCTGGTGCTGCAGGTGAACGGCAAGGTGCGCGGCGCGCTCACGGTGGCGAAAGATGCGACCCGTGAAGCGATCGAAAAGCTCGCCGCCGCTCATGATGCGGTCGAGAAGTTTAGCGAAGGCAAGGCGCCGAAGAAGATCGTCGTGGTGCCGGGCCGTCTCGTGAACGTGGTCGTTTGATAGCCCACCCAAACATGACAGCAGACAAGCGCCGGTGCGCATGGCGGCGCTTGCCTATTGCTGCGGAATCTACTGCGAACCAGGAGCCAATGTGACTCGCAGATCGTTATTGACGCTGGTGTGCAGCGTGCTGATGTTGTCCGCCTGCGGCTTCCAGCTGCGCGGCCAGCAGGACTACGCATTCAAACGACTTTATGTCTCCGGCGGTTCGGCAGCGGCCGGCGCGCGGCTGACCCGCCTCGTGCAGGGCGGCAGCGACACGGTGGTGGTCAGTTCCGTCGCGAATGCCGACGCAACGTTGCAGATCACCGAAGGCCGCGGCATCAATACGCTTACGCTGAACTCACTCGGCGTGGTTGAAGAGTATGCGATCAATCTCTCGATGAACTATACGCTGGTCGGTAAGGACGGCACGGTGCTGATTCCGCCAAGCGTGATCGCGCTGAACCGCGCGATGACCTATAGCGACCAGTACTCGCAGGCCAAGGCTGCGGAGGCCGACATCCTGTTCGCGGACATGGAAAATGACGCGATCGACCAGCTTACGCGCCGTCTGTCTCTGGTGCGCTCGCTGCATCCGGCGCCGGGTCAGCAGGTGCCGGGGGTTGCACCGCGCGCGCCGTTGCCGCCGCCGCCGCTGTGAGCGTCACGCTGTGTCTTTGTTTAAATTGCTGTACTTGCACTTGCACTTGCACTTGCATATGCACTCGCTCATGCACGTGTTCAACCTCGCCGATCGTTAGCCATGCAACTGCGACTTGACGCGCTCGAAGCGCATCTCGCGAAGGGACTCGCCGGACTGTACGTCGTGTACGGCGACGAGCACCTGCTCGCGCAGGAAGCGTGCGACCGGATTCGCGCGACGGCGCGTGCGGCCGGTTTTACCGATCGCTCGGTGTTCACCGTCGAGCGCGGTTTCGACTGGAGTTCGCTGCTTGGCGCGAGCCAATCGATGTCGCTGTTCGGCGACCGTCAACTGGTTGAGTTGCGCATTCCGTCCGGCAAGCCAGGGAAGGAAGGCGCGGATGCGCTGAAGGCACTTGCCGCCGCCGTGAATGACGACGTGTTGACGATGATCACCTTGCCGCGGCTCGATGCGGCGACGCAAAAGTCCGCGTGGTTCACCGCGCTGTCCGATGCCGGCGTGGCGCTGAAAATCGATCCGGTCGAGCGCGCGCAGTTGCCGAATTGGGTCGGTCAGCGTCTGGCGGCCCAAGGCCAGCGGGTCGCTGCCGGTGAAGAAGGGCGGCGCGCGTTGGCGTTCATCGCCGAACGTGTTGAAGGCAACCTGCTGGCGGCGCATCAGGAAATCCAGAAGCTCGGGCTGCTATATCCGGCGGGTTCGTTGAGCTTCGAACAGATTCAGGACGCTGTGCTGAACGTCGCCCGTTATGACGTTTTCAAGCTGAACGAAGCAATGCTGGCGGGCGATGTCGGCCGCCTCTCGCGCATGCTCGACGGGCTGCGTGGCGAGGGCGAGGCCGCGGTGCTGGTGCTGTGGGCGGTCGTCGAGGAAGTGCGGACCTTGTTGCGGATCAAGCGTGGTGTCGCGGCCGGCAAACCGCTCGCGATGCTGGTGCGCGAAAACCGGGTGTGGGGTCCGCGTGAGCGCCTGATTGGGCCGGCGCTGTCGCGCGTCACAGAAAGTGCGCTGGAAAAGGCGCTTGCTTTGGCCGCGCGGCTCGATCGACAGGTGAAGGGGCTGTCGGGCGGCACGCCGGGCAATCATCGCAACGATCCACCGCCTGATCCGTGGGACGGTTTGTTCGAACTGGCCATGACGGTGGCTGCGCCGGCGAAAGTGGCACCTGTGCCACCGCCGCGACCTCGCGCCGGAGCAGGTGCCCCAGCACGCAGGCCTGTCTGAGCCATATCGCCAATGTGGCCAGACCCGGTCTGATTCATGCCCAGGTAGCAGCGAGATCGTCACCGTTAGTGCCTTGATGACATCTCGCACTGGGTGCGTTCAACGTGCCCATGCTGCGAGAGCGCAGGCAACACGGGCCGCCCCTCGTCAAGCAAAGCGCCGCTACCCGACTTACAATCGGTTGATCTTTTCGCTAATTCTGCCTGTCCGCCGCACCTCGACGTGCGCGGCGCTATGAGACTCACCATGGATATCGACCAGTACATGACCGACCTCGGCCGCCGCGCCCGCCACGCTTCGCGTGCGATGGCGCGGGCGTCGACGGCCGCCAAGAACGCCGCGCTTGCCGCTGTCGCTCAGGCGATCGAGCGTGATGCCGCGCTGCTGAAAGAAGCCAACGCGCGCGATGTCGCGCGTGCTCGCGAAAAAGGTCTCGACGCTGCGTTTATCGACCGTTTGACGTTGTCGGACAAGGCGCTCAAGACGATGGTTGAAGGTCTGCGCCAGGTCGCTGCGCTAGCCGATCCGATCGGCGAGATCAGCAACCTGAAGTACCGTCCAAGCGGCATTCAGGTGGGCCAGATGCGTGTGCCGCTCGGCGTGATCGGCATCATTTACGAATCGCGTCCGAACGTGACGATCGACGCCGCGGCGTTGTGCCTCAAATCGGGCAACGCGACGATTCTGCGCGGTGGCTCGGAAGCGCTCGAATGCAACACGGCGCTCGCCAGGCTGATCGGCGAAGGGCTGGAAGCCGCCGGCTTGCCGCAGGACGCGGTGCAGGTGGTGGCCACCTCGGATCGCGCCGCGGTTGGCAAGCTGATCACGATGACCGAATACGTCGACGTGATCGTGCCGCGTGGCGGCAAGAGCCTGATCGAGCGGCTGATGAACGAAGCACGTGTGCCGATGATCAAGCACCTCGACGGCATCTGCCACGTGTATGTCGACGACCGTGCGGATCTGACCAAGGCGCTGACTGTCTGCGACAACGCGAAGACGCACCGTTACGGCACCTGCAATACGATGGAAACGCTGCTGGTGGCGCGCGGTATTGCTGCTGAAGTGCTGCCGCCGTTGGGCAAGCTGTATCGCGACAAGGAAGTGGAATTGCGCGTGGACGCGGCCGCTCGCGCTGTGTTGGCGGATGCGGGTGTCGGCCCGCTCGTCGATGCCACCGAAGAAGACTGGCGCACCGAATATCTCGCGCCGGTGCTGGCGATCAAGGTGGTCGACAATCTCGACGCCGCGATCGAGCACATCAACACCTACAGCTCGCAGCACACCGACGCGATCGTCACCGAAGACCACGATCGCGCGATGCGCTTCCTGCGTGAAGTGGATTCGGCAAGCGTGATGGTGAATGCATCGACGCGTTTCGCGGATGGCTTCGAATTCGGTCTGGGCGCGGAAATCGGCATTTCGAACGACAAGCTGCACGCGCGTGGGCCGGTGGGGCTGGAAGGGCTGACGTCGCTGAAATACATCGTGCTTGGGCACGGCGAAGGGCGGCAGTAACGTTTCGTCGCCGGCGCGCTATCGCAGACACTGGGATGGACGCAAGCTCTCCGTTCAGTGCGCCGGTGGCCCCGCTCATTTCCACGCTGACACGCAGTACGAGGACATCTGATGCTTTGGGTTAAAACGTTTCACATCGTTCTGATTGCTTCCTGGTTTGCCGGCCTGTTCTATCTGCCGCGCATCTTCGTCAATCTGGCGATGGAAACGGAGCCTGCCGCCACGGCGCGTCTCTTGATCATGGCGCGCAAGCTGTTCCGCTTCATGACGTTTATCGCGGTGCCGGCGCTCGCGTGCGGTCTATGGCTGTGGCTCGCGGTCGGCATCGGAAGCGGGCAGGGCTGGATTCACGCGAAGGTCGGTGTGGTGGTGTTGCTGATCATTTACCACGCGTATTGCGGCGTGCTGTTGCGGACCTTCGAACGCGGCGAGAATCGTCGCTCGCATAAGTGGTATCGGATGTTTAATGAATTGCCGGTACTGGGGATGCTGGCGGCGGTTGCGTTGGTTGTGATTAAGCCGTTTTAAAAAACGGATATTGCTATTTAATTCGGTTAATCGAGTTTTATTATTTCGCGGCATCTGCTGCCGTGGAAATGCGACTCGCTAGTCGCACCTCGTTTTGAATTTCCTCATCTGATATAAGCCCGAAGCCGTTGGATTTAATCCTGGCTTTGGGGCTTGTCTTCGCCTTCTCAAGATGTTCATCCACATGATCCGCCCGTTAGGAGTTTTCCTAATCTACGTGAGGACCGCGCTCGTCTGCGTGCACCGGATCTGACGACGCGTAGGCTAAGTTCCCTGCGCATCGGGCAGTTCCTACGAATCAAGTCATATTTCTTGTTTTTGAGCGCGGGAATATTCCGTTTTGCTGTAGGTCTTATTTAAGAATCGTCTTATTAAGGAGCGAAATTCCTAATTTTATAGTGGTGCCATCCCGGAAGGATTAATGGGATGGTCCGAAAAGATCCATTGAGACGGCCCTGATTTCAATCCTTCTGAAACCCCAATGACGCGCGCAGGTTCTTCTTCAAACACCTCACGCGGCACTGACCCCGACACCAGATCTTCAGAAGGAAGAAATCATGAATAAATCGTACAAAACCGTTTGGAATGAAACCACCGGAACGTATGTGGCCGCTTCGGAAGTGGCGCGGAGCAAAGGCAAGTCGAGCCGGAATCAGAAGGTGCTGGTGACGGCTCTGCTGGCTGCGGGCGTTGGTTTTGGTATGGCGGTGAAGGCGGAAGCGGCTGCGACGGCGAGTTCGTTTGCGGCGGGCATTTTGGGTACCAACACGAGCGACTCGGCTTGTATTTCTTCGGCCGACGGCGCGACCGTGACCACGAACGGCGATTGCAGCGCGGCGACCCAGCAGGCGGGGATTGTGTCCTACAACAGCAGTGGCACAGCAGGCGCGTATTTCACGGTGACCGATCCGGATACCGCGCATATCGGCGCGGGCGGTGTTGATCAGATGCGGATCACGAATAGTGGTGTGTTCATGCTTAATACGCTTGATATGGGCGGTAAGAAGATCACCAATCTCGCGCCGGGCGCGGTGTCGGCATCGAGCACGGATGCGGTGAATGGAGCGCAGTTGTATGGGGTAACGAGTCTTATCGCGTTCACTGATGGTGTGTCCCCTCTGGGACCTGCAAAAAACACGTATCCATCGCGTTCGCAGTTAGCCTTCGGCGCCGGCGCGACAGTGAGTAACGCTGAAACCACCGCTATCGGCGCCTCGGCGAGCGCTGCTGCAATATACTCCACAGCGGTTGGGGCAAGCGCAAACGCGTCCAATGGTCAGGCTACCGCACTGGGCAACGCTTCGGTGGCTTCAGGTCTGAGGTCCACGGCGCTCGGCTATCGTGCGTCGAGCACTGGGACGGGGAGTGTGGCGATTGGACAAAGTTCAGTGGCAACTTTGGACAACACTGTTTCCGTCGGCAGCAGCACGCTGCATCGCCAGATCGTGAACTTGGCGGCTGGTCAGCAAACCACCGATGCAGTCAACTACGGCCAGCTTCAGGCAGCCGGCCTGAAGGTCGACTCAAGCGGCAATGCAACCAACGCGTTCGTCGCCTACGACGACACGACCGAAGGCAAGGTGACCCTGGGCGGCGCATCCGGCACGACACTGTCGAACGTGGCGGCAGGCGCGTTGTCCGCATCGAGTACGGACGCCGTAAACGGTTCGCAGCTGTATACGACGAATCAGAACGTCGCGCAGAACACTGCGACGATGGCACAAAACACCAGCGATATCGCGACCAACGCCGGCAACATCGCGCAGAACACGACTGATATCGGCACGTTGAACACGCAAGTCGGCGCCATGAATAGCCAGATGGCGGATGTAGTGAAGTACGACTCGTCGGCGCACGACACAGTGGCGCTGGCCGGCGCATCCGGTACGACGCTCACGAACCTGAAAGCCGGCGCGCTTTCAGCATCAAGCACAGACGCAGTGAACGGTTCGCAGCTTTACGCAACGAACACCAACGTGACCAATCTGCAGACCACGGTGAACGGCCTGACCACGGGCAACGCAGGTATCAATTACTTTCACGTGAACTCGGTTAGTCAGGATTCTTTGGCGACTGGCACGAACGCGATTGCGATCGGCACTGGAGCGAGCGCGTCAAATAGTTCTGCAGTGGCGATTGGATCGTCTGCCGATTCGTCCGGCACCAGTTCGATCGCGCTGGGCGATAAGAGCATAGTATCGGGCAACTCCTCGCTGGCGCTGGGGTATAAGACCAAGGCGACTGCCGCCGATGCCGTGGCGATTGGCAGCAACAGTGTTGCCGATACCGCGAATACGGTGTCAGTCGGTGCGAAAGGCGCGGAGCGCAAGATTGTGAACGTGGCAGCAGGCGCAGTATCGGCGTCGAGCACGGATGCGATCAACGGTTCGCAGCTTTACACCACGAACCAGAGCGTCGCGCAGAACACTGCTGCGATCACGCAAAACACCACGGATATCAGCACGATCAACTCGCAGCTCGCCAGCTTGGGTGGCGGCGTATCCGGCGCGGTAGCGTACGACTCGTCCACGCAGGACTCGATCACGTTGGCCGGCGCATCAGGCACGACGATCACCAACCTGAAGGCCGGTGCGTTGTCCGCATCGAGCGCGGAAGCGGTGAATGGTTCGCAGCTCTACACGACAAACCAGAACGTCGCACAGAACGCTGCGGAAATCGCCCAGAACACGAGCGACATTGCGCAAAACGCCAGCGACATCTCGACCAACGCCAACAACATCGCGCAGAACACCAGCGACATCGCCACCAACACCGGCAACATCGCGGCGCTCGATACTCGCGTCACGAACGTCGAAGGTTCGGTGAGCGATCTGGCCAAGCAGCTCAACAGCGGCACGGTGGGTCTGGTCCAGCAGGACGCGTTGACCGGCGATCTGACGGTGGCCGCCGGCACAGGCGGCTCGGCGATCAACTTCGCGGGCGTCGCAGGTGCGCGTCAGCTGTTCGGCGTCGCAGCCGGTACGACCGCTACCTCCGCGGTCAACCTGGGCCAGTTGAGCCCGGTTGTCGCGGCGCTCGGCGGCGGTGCGCAGGTCAACGCGGACGGTTCGATCGTCAGCCCGACGTACCATATGCAAGGCGGCACGCAGACCACGGTTGGCGACGCGCTCGATACACTCGACACCAATCTGTCGTCGCTTGAGACGCAGATCAACAACGGCAGCATCGGCATGGTTACGCAAGACCAGACCTCGCGCGATATTCTCGTCGGTGCGACGACGGACGGCCTGCGCGTCAACATGGCCGGCACGGCGGGTAACCGCGTCGTGACGGGTGTGGCAGCGGGTGCGGTGAATGCGACGAGCAACGATGCGGTGAACGGCGCCCAACTGTATTCGCATGCAGCCGGCACGGCAGCGGCACTCGGCGGCGGTTCGACCGTCAACGAGGACGGCACGATTTCCGCGCCGGTGTACACCGTCGGCGGTACGACGGTGAACAACGTCGGCGCCGCGCTGACGAACATCGACGGCCGCGTGACGCAGAACACCTCCGATATCGCGAGCCTGCAGTCGACCGTCGGCACGATGAGCACGTCGGTTGCGAATGCGGTGCAGTACGACAGCGCCGCTCACAATCAGGTGACGATGGGCGGGTCGGCTGATGCGCCGAAGGTGAAGCTGACCAATCTGCAGGAGGGCGAACTATCGGCAACCAGCAGCGATGCGGTGACCGGCGCGCAGTTGTGGAATACCAACCAGCAACTGTCGGATCTGAGCCAGTCGGTGCAGAACCAGCAGCAAACGGGTAGCGCCGCCATGTCGCTCAACACGGGAGGCGCACCAGCGGCCGTAGCGTCGGGCACCAATGCGGTGGCGCTTGGCGGCGGATCGCAGGCGAGCGGCGAAAACTCGGTTGCTATCGGTGCGGGTTCGGTGGCGGATCAGGCCAACACCCTTTCGGTCGGCTCGCAAGGCAATGAGCGTCGCATCACGAACGTCGCGCCGGGCAAGTCGGCGACGGATGCGGTGAACCTCGGCCAGATGCAGTCGGCCGTGGGTGAGACGGCACGCGCGGCCTACAGCGGCGTCGCAGCCGCCACCGCGCTGACGATGATTCCGGAAGTCGATCCGGGCAAGACACTGGCAATCGGTGTCGCCGGGGCGACCTACAAGGGTTATCAGGCAGCAGCGGTGGGCGCGTCGGCGCGCATCACGTCGAACGTGAAGGTCAAGGTGGGTGCGGGTATCAGCGGCAGCGAAACGACGGTCGGCGCAGGTGCGTCGTATCAGTGGTAAGCGTTGCGTGACGGTCGCGAAAAACGCTGCGCTTGTTTGGCTGCTTTTCGCGAACCTGGCTTGATCAGATAGTTGAGCAGGACAGTGGGCTCCCTTCGGGGAGCCCTTTTTCGTATCGACTGGAGCACCTTGGGCAATCCGCTTGCGCGGGATGGAGCTTGCCGAGATGCGAGGCGCGTTGGCGCGACGGGCGCAACTACCCGGCCGCAACCCAGCTATGAGCGACTACGCACCCGGATCGATCCTTCGGCGCGTAATGACCTGCTTCGCCTGCGCCATCTTCTCGACCAGTTCCGGCCCCCGGCTCAACGCCACGCCCACGGCGAGAATATCGCCGATCGCCAGATGCGAGACGCGCGAGGTCATCGGCGAAAAGATATCCGTGTCTTCGTCGACATTGGCAAACAATCCGACCGTGGCGAGCCGCGCCAACGGCGAATTGCCGTGCGTGATCGCGATCACCTTCGCGCCCGCGGCAAGCGCCGACTTCACCGCGTCGACGATATCGCGCGTGCGGCCGGTATTCGAAATCGCCACCACCACGTCGCCTTCACCCAGCAGCGCCGCCGACATCAGAAACGTATGCGGGTCCGAATACGCGACGCTCGGCATGCCAAGGCGAAAGAACTTGTGTTGTACATCCAACGCGGCAATGCCCGAACCGCCTGCGCCATAAAACTCGATGCGCCGTGCCTGTGCGAGTAGCGCGATTGCCGCGGCCACGCTGTCCGATGACAGATTGTTGCGCACCTGGATCAGCGCGCCGATGGTCCGGTCAAGCACCTTCGCGGCGACGCCCGGCGTCGGCTCATCCGGCCGCACGTCGCGGTAGACGGCGGGCACTTCCGCGGCAATGCCTTGCGCGAGCCGAATCTTGAACTCGCGAAACCCCGAAAAACCGAGTGCGTGGCAAAACCTCGCGATGGTCGGCTGGCTGACGCCCGCGCGCGCGGCCACCTCGGTCATCGAGAGATCCAGCACCTCGCGCGGCGCCTCGATCACGTAATCGGCCAGCTTGCGCTCGGACGGGCGCAACTGGTCGCGCATCTCTTCCACCTGGGACAGCATCATCGGAAAACTCGCACTATGCTGAAGAATGGATGGACTATATCTGATTGCCCAAGAAGCTACAAAAACTACATATCGAGTGCTAGGTGTAATCCCTAGGTTTTGATGCCAATGTCTTGAAGGTAAAGCCAGTAAGGCAATGCGGGCGTTCAAGGATGCCGCGATGCAACAGGAGTCGTGATTGCGATCGTGTAGTTTTTCTACTAAGATTGCGTCGTCGACTGATCCGACATCCCCGCGATACCTACCTGGCATAGTGCGCGCCCGCCCCACGCCAGCGACGAAGGAGCTCCGATGGTTTCCCCGCATTCGCAATTGTTGAAAGTCACGCAACGCGTGGTCGAGCGCAGCAAGCCCACTCGCGAGGCTTATCTGGCCCGCATCCATCACGCACAGGGCAAATTCCCGGCGCGCGGCGCGCTTTCGTGCGCGAACCTGGCCCACGGGTTCGCCGGCCTCGAAGGCAACGACAAGCTCGTCATCAAGCAGATCCGTCAGCCGAACATCGGCATCGTGTCCTCGTACAACGAGATGTTGTCCGCGCACGCGCCGTACAAAAACTACCCCGACATCATCAAGGAGGCCGCGCGTGAAAACGGCGGCGTCGCGCAATTCGCGGGCGGTGTGCCGGCCATGTGCGACGGTGTCACGCAAGGCAACGCGGGTATGGAACTGTCGCTGTTCTCGCGCGAAGTGATCGCGATGAGCACGGCGGTCGCCCTCACGCACAACATGTTCGACGCGGCGTTGTGCCTCGGCATCTGCGACAAGATCGTGCCGGGCCTGCTGATTGGCGCGCTGCAATTCGGCCATCTGCCGACGATTTTCGTGCCGGCCGGCCCGATGGGAAGCGGTCTGTCGAACGACGACAAAGCCAAAACCCGCCAGTTGTTCGCCACCGGCCAGTGCGACCGCGGCGCGCTGCTCGAAGCGGAAGCCGCTGCGTATCACAGCCACGGCACCTGCACCTTCTACGGCACGGCGAACAGCAATCAGATGCTGATGGAAGTGATGGGCCTGCATCTGCCGAGCTCGGCTTTTGTGCATCCGCATACGCCGCTGCGCGACGCGCTGACTGCGCAGGCCGCGCGCCGCGTGCTCGATCTGACGGTGGAGCGCGGCAATTACATGCCGATTGGCCACGTGATCGACGAAAAAGCGATCGTCAACGGCATCGTTGCGTTGCTGGCAACGGGCGGCTCGACCAACCACACGCTGCACCTGGTCGCGATTGCGCGTGCGGCCGGCATCGTGATCGATTGGGACGACTTCGACACGCTGTCGCAAGCCGTGCCGCTGCTCGCGAAGATCTACCCGAACGGCAAGGCCGACGTGAATCACTTCCACGCAGCCGGCGGCGTGGCGTTCCTGATCCGCAATCTGCTGGAAGGCGGCTTGCTGCATGAAGACGTGAACACGGTTGCGGGCAAGGGCCTGCATCACTACACGGAAGAGCCGAAGCTGATCGACGGCAAGCTGCAATGGGTGCCGGGCACGGAAAAGAGCGAAGACACGGCAGTGCTGCGCGGCATCAAGGAACCGTTCCAGCCGGACGGCGGTTTGCGTCTGATGCAAGGCAAGCTCGGCCGCGGCGTGATCAAGATTTCCGCGGTGGCGGCGCAGCATCGCAAGGTGAAGGCGCCGGCTATTGTGTTCGATTCGCAGGAAGCGGTGCAGGAAGCCTTCGACAACGGCGAACTGAAACGCGACTTCATTGCCGTGGTGCGCTTCCAGGGCGCCCGTGCAAATGGCATGCCCGAGCTGCATCGTTTGACGCCGTTGCTCGGTGTGTTGCAGGATCAAGGTTTCCACGTTGCACTGGTCACCGATGGCCGCATGTCTGGCGCGTCGGGCAAGGTGCCGGCGGTGATTCACCTGTCGCCGGAAGCATTGCTGCAAGGCCCGATCGGCAAGGTTCGCACCGGTGACACGCTGGTGATCGACGCGGACGCCGGCGTGCTCGACATCGAAATCGATGCAGCCGAATGGACGGCACGGCCGGAGGCGTTGCCGCAGCACCAGGCGGAGAACGAAGTCGGTTTCGGCCGCGAACTGTTCGGCGTGTTCCGTGCGGCGGCAGCGCCGGCGGAGCAGGGCGCCTCGGTATTCGGTCCGATGGCGGGCGAGCGCGCAGCGCAACACGATGAGCGGATCAAAGCACGCACCGAAGAACACACAAGCACCACTCAAGCCAGCTAAACGCTGCTGAAACAAGGAGTCTGACTATGACAGCGAAAACAGTAAGCGATATCGTGCGCCTCGGCCCGGTGATTCCGGTGCTCGCGTTCGACTCGGTCGAGCAAGGTGAGAACGTGTCGCGCGCACTGCACGCGGGTGGCGTGAAGGTCCTGGAAATCACGCTGCGCACCGCAGCCGGTCTGGAAGCGATCGAACGCGCGAGCCAACTGGCGGAAGACATCGTGGTCGGCGTGGGCACGATCACGAAACCCGAGCACTGCGCTCAGGCCAAGAAAGCGGGCGCGCAGTTCGGCGTCTCGCCGGGTCTGACGAAAGACATGCACAAGGCCGCGCAGGATGCGGGTTTGCCGCTGCTGCCGGGCGTGATGACGCCGACCGACATCATCACCGCGCTGGAACTCGGCTATGAAATCGTCAAGTTTTTCCCGGCCCAGCAAGCCGGCGGTGTGCCGATGCTGCAGGCGTTTTACGGCCCGTTCCCGACGCTGAAATTCTGCCCGACCGGCGGCATCACGGCCGAAAGCGCGATCAATTTCCTCGCGCAACCGAACGTCGTGTGCGTAGGCGGATCGTGGTTGACGCCGAAGGCGGCAGTTGCCGCGCAGAATTGGGATGAAGTCACCCGCCTTGCGCGCGCCGCCAGCGAGCTGGCCGCGCCGGCTCATTGAGCTTCGTCGAAGCACGGATTGACCGCGAGCCGCATCCTAAGTAAAGAGTAACGGAGCCTCGTCGAACCAGCCAGTCAGGCTGTCGCGGCGAGGCTCCTTTTCGATAGGCATGCCGGATTCGCGCGCTTTTAGAGACAACAAACAGTAAAATTCAGCGTCCGCGCGGCTTGCCGGGTTTTCTGGCACCGCTGCAGGTCGCCGTGAGACAGGTGCCAGCCGTGTTCCGCACCGATATCAATAACGCAAAGGAGGCGCTTCATGGAAGCTGTCCACGGCAGCATGCTGCTGGTCTTCGCGGTGATCGCCATCGCACTTCTGATCCTGCTGATCACCCGCTACAAGGTTTATCCGTTCCTCGTCCTGATCATCGTTTCGTTGCTGCTGGGTCTCGCATCCGGCATGCCGATCGGCACGATCGTCAAATCGTTCGAAACCGGCAACGGCAATACCCTGGGCCACATTGCCGTGGTGGTTGGCCTTGGCACCATGCTCGGCAAGATGATGGCCGAGTCCGGCGGCGCGGAGCGCATCGCGACCACGCTGATCGACTGGTTCGGCGAGAAGAACATTCACTGGGCGATGATGGTCGTGGCGATCATCGTCGGCTTGCCGGTGTTTTTTGAAGTCGGCTTTGTTCTGCTGATTCCGATTGCTTTCAACGTCGCCAAACGCACCAACAAGTCGCTGCTGCTGGTCGGCTTGCCGATGGTCGCGGGTCTGTCCGTCGTGCACGGACTGATTCCGCCGCACCCGGCCGCGATGCTCGCGGTGCAGGCGTATCACGCCGACATTGGCAAGACGATTGCGTACGGCCTGATCGTGGGCGTGCCGACGGCGATCGTGGCCGGTCCGCTGTTCGCGCTGCTGATCAGCCGCTACATCAAACTGCCGAACAACAACCCGCTCGCCGCGCAATTCCTCGGTCATGGTGACGATGCGCAAAATAACGCGAAGAGCGCGGCGCCGAAGCGCGAACTGCCAAGCTTCGGTGTCACGTTGTTCACGATCCTGCTGCCGGTGATCCTGATGCTGATCGGCAGTTGGGCCGACCTCGTCTCCACGCCGAAGACCTTGCCGAACGATCTGCTGCATTTCGTCGGCAATTCCGACGTCGCGCTGTTGATCGCCGTGCTGGTCAGCTTCTGGACCTTCGGCGCGAGCCGCGGCTTCACGCGTGAGCAGATCCAGAAATTCTGTGGCGATTGTCTGGCGCCGATCGCGGGCATCACGCTGATCGTGGGTGCGGGCGGCGGTTTCGGGCGCGTGCTGATGGATAGCGGCATCTCGAAGGAAATCGTCCATGTGGCAACGGCCATGCACCTGTCGCCGCTGCTGTTCGGCTGGCTGGTAGCCGCGCTGATCCGTCTGGCCACGGGGTCGGCGACGGTCGCCATGACCACCGCGTGCGGCATCGTCGCGCCGATCACAGCCGCCAGCGGCGTGCAGGTCACGCCGGAATTGCTGGTGCTTGCCACCGGGTCGGGCTCGCTGATTTTCTCGCACGTGAACGACGGCGGTTTCTGGCTGATCAAGGAATACTTCGGTATGACGGTGGGGCAGACCTTCAAGACATGGTCGCTCCTCGAAACCATCATTTCACTGATGGGCTTGGGTTTGACTTTCGCGCTCGCGACGGTCGTGTAAGGAGTTTTTGATGATTCTGATCGCAATGGGCGTGTCGGGCGCCGGCAAAACGAAGATTGGCGAAATGCTGGCGGAGCGCCTGCACTGCACGTTCACCGACGGCGACGCGTTTCACAGCGCCGCCAACAAGGAGAAAATGCACCACGGCATTCCGCTTACCGACGAAGACCGTTGGCCGTGGTTGCAAACCATCCGTGCGGCGATCGAAGAGAAGCAGAGGGCGGGCGAGAAGGCGGTGTTCACGTGTTCGTCGCTGAAGCGTTCGTACCGCGATGTTCTGCGCGGCGGTAGCAACGGCGATAAGGGCGTGTGCTTCGTCTATCTGAAGGGGTCGTTCGAGGTGCTGCGCGAGCGGTTGAGCACGCGCACCGGTCACTTCTTCGATCCGTCGCTGTTGCAAAGCCAGCTCGATACACTCGAGGAGCCGGGTCCGGATGAAGCGATCACGGTGAGCATCGAGTTGTCTCCGGAACAGATCGTCGACGAGGTGTTGGTGCAGATGAAGCTTCGGTAAGTTTCCAGCCCGTTGGCTTGAATAAAAAAAGCCGCTCCGAGGAGCGGCTTTTCTATGCCTCCGAAGAAGCAACGAGGCAGCGACGACTGAAGCTTAAGCGATCCGCTTCGCCAGTTCGACCGCCTTGCCGATATACGAACCCGGCGTCATGGCAAGCAAACGATCCTTCGCATCTTGCGGAATCGCGAGGCCGCTCACGAACGTTTGCAGCGCTTCGCGCGTGATGCCCTTGCCGCGCGTCAGTTCCTTCAACTGCTCGTACGGGTTCTCGATGCCATAGCGGCGCATCACCGTCTGCACCGGCTCAGCCAGCACTTCCCAGCAGTTGTCGAGATCTTCGTTCAGGCGTTGAGCATTCACTTCGAGCTTGTCCAGACCGCGGATCAGCGAGTCGTATGCGAGCAGCGAGTAGCCGAACGCGACGCCGATATTGCGTAGCACCGTCGAGTCGGTCAGGTCGCGCTGCCAGCGCGAAATCGGCAGCTTGTCGGCCAGGTGGCGAAGCGTGGCGTTGGCCAGACCCAGATTGCCTTCCGAATTTTCGAAGTCGATCGGATTGACCTTGTGCGGCATGGTCGACGAACCGATTTCGCCGGCCTTCGTGCGTTGCTTGAAATACCCGACCGAGATGTAACCCCACACGTCGCGGTCCAGATCCAGCAGGATCGTGTTGGCGCGCGACACGGCGTCGAACAGTTCGGCCATGTAGTCGTGCGGCTCGATCTGGATCGTGTACGGATTGAACGTGAGCTTAAGACGTTGCTCGACCACTTCGCGCGAGAACGCTTCCCAGTCGAATTCCGGGTACGCGGACAGGTGCGCATTGAAGTTGCCGACCGCGCCGTTCATCTTGCCCAGCAGTTCGACCTTCGCGACACGGTCGATCGCGCGTTCCAGACGCGCCGCGACGTTGGCGATTTCCTTGCCGAGCGTGGTGGGGCTGGCCGGCTGGCCGTGCGTGCGCGAGAGCATCGGCTGTTCGGCGTGAGCATGCGCCAATGCCACGAGACGCTGATGCACCGAACGCAGCGCCGGCAGAATGACGTGTTCACGTGCGCCGGCGAGCATCAAACCGTGCGACGTGTTGTTGATGTCTTCCGACGTGCACGCGAAGTGGATGAACTCGCTTGCGCGTTCCAGTTCTTCCTGACCCTTCACCGATTCCTTCAGCCAGTACTCGACCGCTTTCACGTCGTGATTCGTCACGCGTTCGATTTCCTTGATGCGCGCGGCGTCGTGCGCGGTGAAGCGCTCGGCCAGTTGCAGCAGGAATTGTTCGGACGCTTCGGAAAAGCGCGGCACTTCGGCGAAACCGGCTTGCGAGAGTGCGATCAGCCAATGGATTTCAACCGTCACGCGATTGCGCATGAAAGCGGCTTCCGAGAGCCACTCGCGCAGGGCTTCGGTTTTCGAGGCGTAACGGCCGTCGAGCGGGGAGAGCGCGTTCAGCGCGAACAGGGTGTCGGGGCGGGTGTCGGACATGATGGGGGCGTGAGCGCTCAGGAGGCGGATCGGGAACGGAGGGAACCGCGAATTTTACCACTGTGCGGCGTGCCGGCCGAAGTTGGCGGCGATCGAACCGATGGGGGGACGTGCGCGCCTCGCTTGCCGTTCCGGCACGCAGATCTCGCGCGGTTCTTTGCACGCGGGTTCCGTGCAGGCCTGGCGCGGAACCCTACGTCCCGGCCGCGCCGCTAGAATGCTGACTTCCTCTCTCCCGCTGGCAGCAGGCTTCGCATGGAACTGAAATGGCTCGAAGACTTCGTTTCGCTCGCGGAAACGCGTAGTTTCAGCCGCTCGGCCGAATCGCGCCACGTCACGCAGCCGGCGTTTTCGCGGCGGATTCAGGCGTTGGAAGCGTGGCTGGGCACGGAACTGATCGATCGCTCGGTTTACCCGACGCGGCTGACGGCGGCAGGCCAGGTGTTCTACGAGCAGGCGCTGGCCATGCTGTCGCAGTTCCACGAGGCGCGTGCGCTCTTGCGCGGGCATACGGCGACGCCGCAGGCGACCATCGAGTTCGCCGTGCCGCACACGCTGTCGCTCACGTACTTCCCGCGCTGGCTGCAGCGCATCGAGGCTCAAATGGGCCCGATCCATACCCGGCTGCGGGCGTTGAACGTGCACGATGCCGCCTTGGCGCTGGTCGAAGGCGGCTGCGACCTGATGATGGCCTATCACCATCCGAGCCACCCGATCGCGCTCGATCCGGCGCGCTACGACATGCTCACGCTCGGCAACGAGCCGATCAGCCCGTTTTCGGCGCCGGGCCGCGCGGGGCGCCCCCGGCACACGCTGCCGGGCACGGCCCAGACCCCCACGCCCTATCTCACCTACACGCCGAACGCGTACCTGGGCCGCATGACAGAAGTGATCCTTGCTAACGCGTCTGAGCGCCTGTATCTCGACCGGCTGTACGAAACCGACATGGCCGAGGGACTCAAGGCGATGGCGCTGGCCGGCCACGGCATCGCCTTCCTGCCCTACAGCGCGGTGGAAGACGCGGTGGCCGACGGCAAGCTGATCCGCCTCGATCGCGCCATGCGTGGCACGCCCGAGGGGCAGCTCACGCTGACCATGGAGATCCGCCTCTATCGCGACAAGCTGGCCGCGAAAGGCGACGATGCGCGGCAGATACTCGTGCGGCAACTATGGGACGTCGTGTCGGAGGAACTCGCGCAAGGCACGGGCGTTGCCTGAAAACCTGCTTCCCCACGACGCGAATTTGCGGCTTCTCAACGGTTATGCAAAAAAAACATAATCGGATAAGGAAACGGCATTGGATTTCAAAACGGCGTTTTTCGACAATGCTGTCATTCGATCAACGCCGGAGCGTTCATGTCATCCCAGCAACAAGCCGCACAATCCGCATCAACGTTGCAGTCCGTTCCTTCCTACCTGAATAAAGACGACCTCGGCCCGTGGGGCAACTACCTGCGTCAGGTCGACCGCGTCGCGCCGTACCTCGGCTCACTGTCCCGCTGGCTCGAAACCCTGAAGCGCCCGAAGCGCATTCTGGTTGTCGATGTGCCGATCGAACTCGATAACGGCACGGTCGCGCACTTCGAAGGCTATCGCGTGCAGCACAACGTGTCGCGCGGTCCGGGCAAGGGTGGCGTGCGTTATCACCAGGACGTGACGTTGTCGGAAGTGATGGCGCTGTCGGCGTGGATGTCGGTGAAGAACGCTGCTGTGAACGTGCCGTACGGCGGCGCGAAGGGCGGTATTCGTGTCGACCCGCGTACGCTGTCGCGTGGTGAGCTGGAGCGCGTGACGCGCCGCTACACGAGCGAGATCGGCATCATCATCGGACCGAACACCGACATCCCCGCGCCGGACGTGAACACGAACGAGCAGATCATGGCGTGGATGATGGACACGTACTCCATGAACCAGGGCCAAACGGCGACGGGCGTCGTGACCGGCAAGCCGATCGCGCTGGGTGGTTCGCTGGGCCGCCGCGAAGCGACGGGCCGTGGCGTGTTCGTGGTCGCCTCCGAAGCCGCACGCCGCATTGGCGTCGACATCGAAGGCGCGCGTATCGCTGTGCAAGGCTTCGGTAACGTGGGCGGCATCGCTGCGCGCCTGTTCCAGGAAGCGGGCTCGAAGCTGGTCGCGGTGCAGGATCACACCGGCACGCTGTACAAGTCGACCGGTATTGATGCGGTCGCGCTGCTGGACTACGTGGCGAAGAACGGCGGCGTGGGCGGCTTCCCGGAAGCCGATGCAATCGCGAGCGATGATTTCTGGACAGTCGAATCCGACATCCTGATTCCGGCTGCACTGGAAAACCAGATCACCGAAAAGAACGCCGGCAAGATCAAGACGAAGATCGTTGTGGAAGGCGCCAACGGCCCGACCACCACGGCAGCGGACGACATTCTGCACGACCGCGGTATCCTCGTGATTCCGGACGTGGTGGCGAATGCCGGCGGCGTGACGGTGTCGTACTTCGAGTGGGTGCAGGACTTCTCGAGCTTCTTCTGGACCGAAGACGAGATCAACCAGCGTCTCGAGCGCGTGATGCGCGAAGCATTTGCCGCCGTGTGGCAAGTGTCGAGCGAGCAGAAGGTGTCCGTGCGGACCGCGGCGTTTATCGTCGCGTGTAAGCGGATCCTGGAAGCGCGCGAATTGCGCGGCCTGTATCCCTGATCTGATTGCGTGAAACGGCGGGCCGCCACCTCGCGGACCGCTGCAAAAACTGGCTTCGACGCGGTCCACAAGACTGCGTGCATGACCCGGCGGGCGGCATCGTATTGATGCCACCCGCCTTTGCGTATCTGCCGGGTTTGGGATTGGCGGGTTATAGCGCCATAATCCCGTAGCGGTGTGCGCCCCGGGGGAAGTTCCCGAGAGGGCGCCGGAGGAAGTCCTCCGCTCCGAAGGAGGTCACCCGCCTCGAAGGAAGTCTCCGTGAGGGATTGGGGGATTTTGGGGGCACGCAACAAACATGGTTGATAGCGATACTTTCAGAATAATTACTTTGCTAAACTGGCGCCGGTTCTTGGCCAAGGAGATCACACATGAAAGTTAAAAAAGCTGCGCTGCTGCTCGCGACTCTCGGACTGTTTACGGTCGGCGCGCAAGCGCAAGACGCGGGTACGCTGAAAAAGATCAAGGACACGGGCGTCATTTCGCTGGGTCATCGCGAATCGTCGATCCCGTTTTCGTATTACGACGACAAGCAGAATGTCATCGGCTACTCGCAGGAATTCGCGCTGAAGGTCGTTGAGGCGGTCAAGGTCAAGCTGAACATGCCTAACCTGAAGGTCAAGCTCACGCCTGTCACGTCGCAAAACCGTATTCCGCTGGTGCAAAACGGCACCGTCGACATGGAATGCGGCTCCACCACGAATAACGCTGAGCGCCAGCAACAGGCTGCCTTCTCGAACACGATCTTCGTGATCGGCACGCGCCTGATGACCAAGAAAGACTCCGGCATCAAGGACTGGGCCGACCTGAAGGGCAAGACGGTTGTCACGACCGCCGGCACGACCTCCGAGCGCCTGCTTCGCAAGATGAATCAGGACAAGAGCATGGGCATGAACATCATCAGCGCGAAGGACCACGGCGAGTCGTTCCTGACGCTCTCCACCGGCCGCGCTGCTGCATTCATGATGGACGACGCGCTGCTGGCGGGCGAACGTGCCAAGTCGAACAACCCGGGCGACTTCGTGATCGTCGGCACGCCGCAATCGCATGAAGCCTACGGCTGCATGATTCGCAAGAACGATCCGGAATTCAAGAAGGTGGTCGACGACGCGATCGCCAAGGTTGAAACCTCGGGCGAAGCCGATCAAATCTACAAGAAGTGGTTCGAATCGCCGATTCCGCCGAAGGGCCTGAACCTGAACTTCCCGGAAAGCGATGACATGAAGGCGCTCTACAAGAGCCCGAATGACAAGGCAATCGATTAAACCTTAGCTGTTTTTTTGAAACGCTGAACGAGACGGAAGGGGCCGCGCGCTTCTTCCGTTTCTTTTTGCTGGAGTCTTGGTCATGTCATATCACTGGAACTGGGGCATTCTGCTGAGTCCGGTCTCCACCGGCGAGCCGACTACCTATCTGGGCTGGCTGATGTCCGGCTTCTGGGTGACGATTACCGTGTCGCTGTCGGCATGGGTGATCGCGCTGATCGTCGGATCGCTCTTCGGTGTGCTGCGCACGGTGCCGAACAAATGGGCGTCGGGTATCGGCACGCTCTATGTCGCGATCTTCCGCAACATCCCGCTGATCGTGCAGTTCTTCATCTGGTATCTGGTGATACCGGAGTTGCTGCCGCCGTCGATCGGCAACTGGTTCAAGCAACTGCCGCCGGGTGCGCAGTTCTTCTCGTCGTCGATTATCTGTCTCGGGCTCTTCACCTCTGCGCGGGTGTGCGAACAGGTGCGCTCGGGTATTAACGCGTTGCCGAAGGGCCAGCGCGCGGCAGGTCTGGCAATGGGTTTCACGCAATGGCAGACGTATCGCTACGTGCTGCTGCCCGTTGCGTACCGGATTATCGTGCCGCCGCTCACGTCCGAGTTTCTGAATATTTTCAAAAACTCGGCGGTCGCGTCGACTATCGGTCTGCTCGATCTGTCGGCTCAGGCGCGTCAATTGGTCGACTACACGTCGCAGACGTATGAGTCGTTCATCGCGGTAACGCTGGCCTATGTGCTGATCAATCTGGTCGTGATGCAATTGATGCGCTGGGTCGAACACAAAAGCCGTTTGCCCGGCTATATCGGAGGTAAGTGATGCATCATTTCGACTGGAGCGGTATTCCGGGCGCACTGCCTACGCTATGGACCGGTGCGATTGTCACCATCAAGATCACGCTGATCGCGATCGTGATCGGCATCGTCTGGGGCACCATTCTCGCGATCATGCGGCTCTCGCCGTTCAAGCCGTTCGAATGGTTCGCGAAGGGTTATGTCACGATCTTCCGTTCGATTCCACTGGTGATGGTGCTGCTGTGGTTCTTCCTGATCGTGCCGCAGGTGCTGCAAAACGTGCTGGGCCTGTCGCCGGATATCGACATTCGGCTGGCCTCGGCAATGGTCGCTTTCTCGCTCTTCGAGGCGGCGTACTATTCCGAGATCATCCGCGCCGGCATTCAGGCGGTGCCGCGCGGGCAGGTCAATGCCGCGTTTGCGCTCGGCATGAGCTACCCGCAGGCCATGCGCCTCATCGTGTTGCCGCAGGCGTTCCGCGCAATGGTGCCGCTGCTGCTCACGCAGGGTATCGTGCTGTTTCAGGATACGTCGCTTGTCTACGTGATCAGCCTTGCCGACTTCTTCCGCACCGCCACGAATATTGGCGACCGTGACGGTACGAATGTCGAAATGGTACTGTTCGCGGGCGCATGTTATTTCGTGATCTGTGTGATCGCGTCGAGCCTCGTCAAAGGTCTTCAGAAAAAGGTCGCAAGATGATCTCTATCAAGAATGTTTCGAAGTGGTACGGTCAGTTTCAAGTGCTGACCGACTGCACGACGGAAGTCAAAAAAGGTGAAGTGGTGGTGGTGTGCGGGCCGTCGGGCTCGGGCAAGTCCACGCTGATCAAAACCGTCAACGGCCTCGAGCCGTTCCAGAAAGGCGAGATCGTTATCAACGGCCAATCGCTGACCGACAAGAAAACCAATCTGTCGAAGCTGCGAGCAAAAGTCGGCATGGTGTTCCAGCACTTCGAGCTGTTCCCGCATCTGTCGATCGTGCAGAACCTGACGCTCGCACAGGTCAAGGTGCTCGGCCGCTCAAAGGACGAAGCCACCACCAAGGGCTACAAGCTGCTCGATCGCGTCGGTCTGCGCGCGCATGCGGACAAGTTTCCGGGGCAGTTGTCCGGTGGACAGCAGCAGCGTGTGGCGATTGCGCGCGCGTTGTCGATGGACCCGATCGCAATGCTGTTCGACGAGCCGACTTCCGCGCTCGATCCGGAAATGATCAACGAAGTGCTCGACGTGATGGTCGAACTCGCGCAGGAAGGCATGACGATGATGTGCGTCACGCACGAAATGGGCTTTGCCAAGAAGGTCGCGCATCGCGTGATCTTCATGGACAAGGGCCTGATCGTCGAAGACGACCGCAAGGAAGATTTCTTCGCGAATCCGAAGTCGGATCGCGCGAAGGATTTTCTGGCGAAGATCCTGCACTGAGCTTGTCGCTGGGCAGCGCCGGTTGGTTGGCGTGGCTTATGCAGAAAGAAAGCCGCTTCGGAAGAAGCGGCTTTTTTGTTGCTGACGTTCTGAAGGTCCAGCTTGTGCGAGGACGCCCCGGTTGAGGCGTTCTTCAGTTACTGAACGCAGGTGTGGGCCGGAGCCGTTCGGGCATTAGCGAACGCGCGCGCGGATCAGGATTCGAAGGCAGCGGTGTCGTCCGCGGCTTCAAGGTCGACCTCGGCCGTGGCCACCGCCTCAACCGAAGCTGCGATCGTGGTCGCCGAAGCCGATGCGTCCAACGCCGGATTGCGCAGCTTCTCCAGCACCGAAGGCGGTACCGGCACGTTGACCCGGCCAATGACTTCGCCGTGCTGGAACATCATCAGATCGCCTGGCTGGAAGGCGGTCCACACTTCGTTATCGGTGAGCGGCTTGGTCGCGATCACGGCCACACGGTCTTCCGGTGTCGTGTACTTGGCGAAATCGATCGACACGTCCGCGTCGACCAGATGTGCAGTCGAGAATGGCCAGCGTCGCACGATGTAGTGAAGATGTGTCGAGCAATGCGCGAACAGCGCCTGGCCGTTCGACATCAGGAAATTGAACACGCCGAATTGCGTGATTTCGCGTGTGAGCGTTTCGAGCGCGGCGAACAGTTCGTCGAGCGGCGGCTGCGTGCCCGGGAAAGCCGTGCGCAAGCCTTGCAGCAGCGCGCAGAAGGCGAGTTCGCTATCGGTTGTGCCGACAGGTTGATAGACGCCGTTTAGCGCCGGCGAATAATCTTTCAGGTCGCCGTTGTGCGCGAAGATCCAGTGGCGCCCCCACAGTTCGCGCATGAACGGATGGCAGTTTTCGAGCAGGATGTGCCCTTGCGTCGCCTTGCGAATATGCGCGATCGTGTTCTTCGATTTGATCGGGTAGCGCTTGACCATTTCGGCGATCGGCGAGGTGGCCGACGATTGATGGTCAATGAACAGGCGGCAGGCTTTGTCTTCGAAGAAGGCGATGCCCCAGCCGTCCGCGTGGTGATCGGTGACGCCGCCGCGCGCCGCAAAGCCGGTGAACGAGAACGTGACGTCCGTCGGCGCGGCGCAGTTCATTCCGAGAAGTTGGCACATGTTGCGGGTAAGCCTGTGAACGGGGCGAGCCGTTACAATGATGATTTTCCAAGCATATCACCGAGGCAGAAGCGCCAAATAGCGAAATTGACGTATGTTTAGGGCTTAGCGTTGCGATTTGCTCTGATTTGCAACGCTTTGAGCATGCCGATTTGCTTTTTTGCCGCCGAATCTCGTTCCCCTCTCGCCATGACCGCTTCCAACGCCCCCCTCGCTTCCGTCGACACCATCGACAGCATCACGCTCGCCCGCCCGGACGACTGGCACCTGCACGTTCGCGACGGCGAGATGCTCGCGGCCGTCCTGCCGGACACCGCGCGCCAGTTCGGCCGCGCGATCATCATGCCTAACCTGAAGCCGCCGGTTACCACGACCGCAATGGCGCAGGCGTACCGCGAGCGCATCGTCGCCGCGATCCCGGCCGGGGCGAAATTCGAACCGCTGATGACGCTGTACCTGACCGACAACACGCCGCCGGACGAAATCCGCCGCGCGCGCGAAAGCGGCTTCGTGCATGGCGTGAAGTTGTACCCGGCGGGTGCGACAACCAACTCGGACGCAGGCGTCACCGACATCATGAAGTGCGCCAAAACGCTCGAAGTGATGCAGGAAACCGGCATGCCGTTGCAGGTGCACGGCGAGGTGACGGATTCGTCGATCGACCTGTTCGACCGCGAGAAGGTGTTCATCGACCGCGTGATGACGCCGCTGCGCCGCGAATTTCCGGCGCTGAAGGTGGTGTTCGAGCACATCACCACGAAAGATGCGGTCGACTACATCCGCGAAGCCGGCGTGGCGCCGGGGCTGCTAGGCGCGACGATCACCGCGCACCATCTGCTGTACAACCGCAATGCGATCTTCCAGGGCGGCATTCGCCCGCACTACTATTGCCTGCCCGTGTTGAAGCGCGAGACGCATCGCGTGGCGCTGGTCGAGGCGGCAACCTCGGGTAATCCGCGCTTCTTCCTCGGCACGGATAGCGCGCCGCATCCGAAGGGTTTGAAGGAACACGCGTGCGGCTGTGCGGGTTGCTACACGGCACTGCACGCGCTCGAACTCTATACCGAGGCGTTCGACAAAGCCGGCGCGCTGGACAAGCTCGAAGGCTTCGCCAGCTTCTTTGGCGCGGATTTCTACGGTCTGCCGCGCAGTGAAGAGAAGGTCACGCTGCGTCGCGAAGAATGGACGCTGCCGGCTGAGTTGCCGGTCGGCGACACGCCGGTTGTGCCGCTGCGTGGCGGCGAGTCGATCGGCTGGCGCCTCGTCTGAGCTTGCGTTAGATGCAAGTGCAAGAGGCGGCGCGCGTGGGCTTCGGTTTTGCCGATATCGACTGGTCCAGGCCATGGTTCGCGCAGTTCGCGGCGCGCGGTGAGCGCTGGCAGCAGGGCGCGCTGACGAGCTATGCGGCATTGCTCGCAGAAATGAATGCCGATGCCGGTGAGATGCGGCAGGTCACGGGGCGCGGTCAGCGCCTCGCGTTCATTGCGCAAGACGATCTGCCGCCGGGCGCGGCGTACGAGGCGCACATCGCGTCGACGGGCTGCGTGCCGACACGCCATAACCTGCATGACTTCTTCAACGGGTCGATGTGGTTTGCGTTTCCGCGAATCAAGGCGGCGCTTAACGCGCGGCAGTCGGCGGCAATCGACGTGTTAGGCGTCGGTCCGACCCGCGGCGGCGTGCGCGATACGCTAACCTTGTTCGACGAAAATGCGTTGCTGTTCGCCTGTGCCGACCCGGCATTGAGCGTGGCATTGCGCGGGTTCGACTGGCAGACGCTGCTGGTTGCCCAGCGTGATGCCTGGGGGACGCGCTGCGAAGTGCGCTGCTTCGGTCACGCGCTGCTGGAAAAGCTGATTGCGCCGTTCAAGGCGTGCACGGGCCACGCGTGGATTGCGGACGTGCCGTCCGAATACTTTGGCTGGGACGCCGCTGCGCGCGACGCATGGCTCGACGAGTCTGTCAGCACGGCACTCCTGAGCACGGATGCATTGACGAGCCGCCTGTTTGCGCCGCTGCCCGTGCTGGGGATTCCGGGTTGGTGCGCCGAGAACGAATCGCCCGCTTTTTACGAAGACACGTCCGTATTTCGAGCAGGGCGACGTTCGCGCTAAAAACACGCTTCGGATGAAAGAGTTGAAGCGCGGTTTGAGCGATTGCCCCGCGCAGACACTTTTTGCGTCAAAGCGTCGCCGCGGCTTGAGCGGGATAGCGGAGCGATCGGGCTATTCCAGCGGTCGAAGCCGCGCAGATTCGCTGCAGTGTTAAAATGCGCCCCAGCAAAGCAGGCCAGGCAGTCGCGGCCTCTGCGGTTTCGGCCAAAGAGGGCGAGGAAAGTCCGGACTCCATAGGGCAGGGTGATGGCTAACGGCCATCCGTGGCGACACGCGGAACAGGGCAACAGAAAGCAAACCGCCGATGGCCCGGCGCAAGCCGGGATCAGGTAAGGGTGAAACGGTGCGGTAAGAGCGCACCGCGGCTGCTGCAAGGCAGACCGGCACGGTAACCTCCACCCGGAGCAATTCCAAGTAGGCAGGCTAGCATCTTCGAGATGCAGGACGGGGCCCCCGTCACGTCTGCGGGTAGGAAGCTTGAGCGCGTCAGTAATGGCGCGCCTAGAGGAATGACTGCTACGCGCGCCGCGTTTTCGGACGTGGCGTGTGCACAGAATCCGGCTTATCGGCCTGCTTTGCCACCCAACAAAAAATGCCGGCGTCCGTGTGGACGCCGGCATTTTTATTTTGAAGCGCTGGTTCGGTCAAATGCGCGGCTATCTGCGCGTGCCCGCCGAAGCGCCGCGCTCAACCCGCGACGATATCGAACGAGTGTGTGAGCTCGGCGGTCTTCGCGATCATGATCGACGCCGAGCAGTATTTGTCGTGCGACAGATTGATCGCGCGTTCCACCGTTGCCGGGTTCAGATTCTTGCCCGTGACCGTGAAGTGAAAGTGGATCTTGGTGAACACTTTCGGATCTTCGCTGGCGCGCTCGGCCTTCAGCGTCACCGAACAGCCGGCCACTTCCTGGCGGCTTTTCTTCAGGATCATCACGACGTCATACGCCGTGCAGCCGCCCGTGCCGAGCAGAACCATTTCCATCGGACGCGGCGCGAGATTGCGGCCGCCGCCTTCCGGCGCGCCGTCCATCGTGACCAGATGACCGCTGCCCGTCTCGGCCGCAAACGCCATCCCGTCTTGCCCCATCCAGCTAACTTTGCATTCCATGCTGTGCTCCACCGCGCTGCGCTTATATCGAAAACGCATTGTAGCCCGGCGTTTGCGTGTCCGCCCGAAGGGACTTTCGGCGGAACTTATGCCGGATGACTGCTTGCGTGTTGCGGTGCGGCATGTTCCGCCGATTCGGGAATGTCCTGACGGCGTTAGGGGTTTTACTCTAGTCGATGTCTGCTTATGCATCGGCTTAAAAATGGATTGGTATTTGATTTTAAAGAGAATTCGGTGTTTTTTCGTCTGCAGATATCGATGCCACATTGTGGGATTGCATTTCGCAATGCAAATGTTCTTGCGTCGCACAAGGGTGACTCATATAATCGATCCCATCGGTTGCAGCAGTTCTGCAACCTCCGCTGTCTCCTCCACCTCCTCCTTTGGTGGATTAAACCCGAACCGCTCGTTCGGGTTTTTTTTCGGCCATGTTTTCCCCGAACTGATGCCGTTCGGTGAGCCAGGAAGAACGTCGACTGGCGCAATCCGGTCGTCGCCGGGCACCGCTTCTCGTCCGAAACGCCGCAATCTTTGACTCGGCGTGACAAATTCCTTTATAATTCAGAGCTTTTCCGCATCCGCGCCCGCGGAGGAAGAACCAGGGAGAGCCTGCACGCGCCTCGATGCGCACACTACAAGCAGGAAAAAATACATTGGGCGCAGCAATTTTTTGGATCGATCATGAAGACGTTTTCCGCAAAAGCCCATGAGGTTACGCGTGAATGGTACGTGATTGACGCGACGGATAAGGTTCTCGGGCGTGTCGCCAGCGAAGTGGCACACCGTCTTCGCGGCAAGCACAAGCCTGAATTCACTCCGCACGTCGACACCGGTGATTTCATCATCGTTATCAACGCCGGCAAGCTGCGCGTCACGGGCAACAAGGCTACTGACAAGAAGTACTACCGTCACTCGGGTTACCCGGGCGGTATTTATGAAACGACGTTCGGCAAGATGCAAGAACGCTTCCCGGGCCGTGCGCTCGAGAAAGCGGTCAAGGGCATGCTGCCGAAGGGCCCGCTCGGCTACGCGATGATCAAGAAGCTGAAGGTCTACGCTGAAGCAACGCATCCGCATTCGGCACAACAGCCGAAAGCGCTCGAGATCTAAGGGGAGCCCACATGATCGGTAACTGGAATTACGGCACGGGCCGCCGCAAGAGCGCCGTCGCACGCGTCTTCATCAAGGCTGGCAAGGGCGAGATCATTGTAAACGGCAAGCCTATCGCCGATTACTTCTCGCGCGAAACGTCGCTGATGATCGTGCGTCAACCGCTGGAACTCACGAACCACGGCGTCACGTTCGACATCAAAGTCAACGTGAACGGTGGCGGTGAAACGGGTCAAGCCGGTGCGGTTCGCCACGGCATCACCCGCGCGCTGATGGACTACGACGCAACGCTGAAGCCGGAACTGTCGAAGGCTGGCTTCGTGACGCGTGATGCTCGTGAAGTCGAACGTAAGAAGGTCGGCTTCCACAAGGCACGTCGCCGGAAGCAATTCTCGAAGCGTTAATCGCTTCGTGTGCGATCCGGCTTTCGGGCTGGAGCGCTGCAAAAGCCGCCAACGCTTTCGCGAAGGCGGCTTTTTTTATGGTTTTTCCCCGTTGAGTTTGCGGCGACAGTTTGCTCGCTGGGGCAGTGGTTCGGTCCGCTCAGGCAGGCTGAAGGCAGCTGAGGCGCCCATCGATAGCGTTTCCTGGAAGAACCCATTGATTTTGTGGGCTTCAGCACGATATTGAGATCAGCCCTACAATAGCGGTTAGAAGCTTTTTGGAGAGTTCGAATGAACGCAGTCACCGATACACCCGTGACCGAGATGCCCGCCCCCTTCGTTTTTACCGACGCAGCGGCTGACAAGGTCAAGCAACTGATCGAAGAAGAAGGCAATGCGGACCTCAAACTGCGCGTTTTCGTGCAGGGCGGCGGCTGCTCGGGCTTTCAGTACGGTTTTACGTTCGACGAAGCCGTCAACGAAGACGACACCGTCATGAACAAGAGTGGCGTCCAGCTGCTGATCGATTCGATGAGCTACCAGTATCTGGTCGGCGCTGAGATCGACTACAAGGACGACATCAACGGCGCGCAGTTCGTCATCAAGAACCCGAATGCTACGACCACCTGTGGTTGCGGCTCGTCGTTCTCGGTTTGATGGCCGGCCGGTCAGGCGAGAGGTTGTAAAAGGAAACGGGGCTTCGGCCCCGTTTTTTATTGCCTGAACCAATGACGCTGGCTCTTCGCTTAGCGCGGGTAGATCGCTCCGAGTACGCGCTTGGCAGTAGCGCCGGTGACCGCCGGCAAATTGCCCGGCAGGCGCGCCACACAACGCATTGCCAGCCAGGCGAACGCCAGCGGCTCAACCTGGCTCGGCGGAACGCCGAGCGCGTCGGTTGTCATTACCGGCACACCGCTTACGCCGCTGTCCTCCAGCGCCTGTTGCAGGGCCTTCAGAATCTCCGGGTTGCGCGCACCGCCGCCACACACGTAGACCGCCCTGGCGTCCGACGCATGGCGTTCGATTTCGCGCGCCACCGTAACCGCGGTCAGCGCGACCAGTGTGGCTTGCACGTCGGCGGGGGCGAGGGCGGCGAACGGTTGGAGCTTTGTATCCAGCCATTGCGCATTGAACAAGTCACGGCCGGTGCTTTTCGGCGGTTGTTGCGAGAAAAAGGGCTCGTCGAGCAGCGCGTTCAGCAACGAGCGATCGACCTGCCCGCCCGCGGCGAAATGGCCGTTTTCGTCGAAAGGCTTGCCGAGATGGCGCTGCGCCCATTCGTCGAGCAGCGCGTTCGCCGGCCCGCAGTCGAACCCGCGCACACCGCCGGTCGCGTTCAGGATCGTGATGTTGCTGATGCCGCCGAGATTGCAGACCACCCGCGTTTCGTCTTTCGCGCCGAACACCGTGGCGTGAAACGCCGGCACGAGCGGCGCGCCCTGGCCCCCTGCCGCGACGTCCCGGCAGCGGAAATCGGCGACCACGTCGATGTGCATCATTTCCGCGAGCAGCGCGGGGTTGTTGATTTGCCGCGTGTAACCCTTTTCCGGCCGATGCCGCACCGTCTGGCCGTGGACGCCGATTGCACGGACTTCCGAAGCCGGTACGCGGCTGCCTTGCAGCAATTCGTGGCAGCACACGGTGTAGCGAGTGGCGAGCGCATTGGCGGCCAATGCTTCTCGCTCGATTTCGTTGTCCCCCGGCTGTTGCAGCGCGAACAGCGCTTCGCGCAAGCTGGCCGCGAAGCCGACAAACGCCTCGGCCAGCACCACCGGCGGCTTTCCTTCGGCGAATCTGACGGCCACACCGTCCACGCCGTCCATGCTCGTGCCGGACATCAATCCAAAGTAGACGCCGTCTGCGGGGTCTTGCGCCACGTTGCTGCTCCTCTTGGTGATTCGTTGCGATCTGTTTTAGCAGATTATCGGCGCAAGCGCGGCCGAATATAAAGTGTGACGGCGCCAATCGCACGGCCGGCCACGCCGAAATCATGCGCCAGCAGGGTGCTTATGGCTGAGTCTGTGGGCGCGGCGGCGCGCATCTATGGGACAATCTCCTTTTTTTGCGACTTCACGTTTCCAGCATGACCACCGAGTCCACCAAGCCTAGCCCCGCCTTCCCGATCACCGACGAGGTCCGTCACGCGCTCGCCGTCACCAAGCGCGGTGTCGACGAACTGCTGATCGAAGACGAATTCGCGCAAAAGCTCGCGAAGAGCGCGGCAACAGGCGTACCACTGCGTATCAAGCTCGGCCTCGATCCAACCGCGCCTGACATCCACATCGGCCACACGGTCGTGCTGAACAAGATGCGCCAGTTGCAGGACCTGGGTCACACCGTGATTTTCCTGATCGGCGATTTCACGTCGCTGATTGGCGATCCATCGGGCCGCAATGCCACGCGCCCGCCGCTCACGCGCGAGCAGATCGAATCGAACGCGAAAACGTACTTCGAGCAAGCCGCACTCGTGCTCGATCGCGACAAGACTGAAATCCGCTACAACAGCGAATGGTCGATGCCGCTCGGCGCCGACGGCATGATCAAGCTCGCCTCGCGCTACACGGTGGCGCGTATTCTCGAGCGCGAAGATTTCACCAAGCGCTTCCAGGGCGGTGTGCCGATCTCGATCCACGAATTCCTGTATCCGCTGATGCAAGGCTACGACTCGGTCGCGCTCAATGCCGACCTCGAGCTCGGCGGCACGGACCAGAAATTCAACCTGCTGGTGGGCCGTGAACTGCAGAAACAGTACGGTCAGGAACAGCAGTGCATCTTGACGATGCCCTTGCTCGAAGGCCTGGACGGCGTCGAGAAGATGTCGAAGTCGAAGAACAACTACATCGGCATCAGCGAAAAGCCGACGGACATGTTCGGCAAGCTGATGAGCATCTCCGACGTGCTGATGTGGCGTTATTTCGAATTGCTGTCGTTCCGTCCGATGGACGAAATCGCCGGCTTCAAAAAAGAGATCGAAGCGGGCCGCAATCCGCGCGATTTCAAGGTGATGCTTGGCCAGGAAATCGTCGCGCGCTTCCACTCGCAAGCCGATGCCGAGCGCGCGCTCGAGGACTTCAATCATCGCGCGAAGGGCGGCGTGCCGGACGATATTCCCGCCGTGACGCTCGCGGGCGCACCGCTCGCAATCGGCCAGTTGCTCAAGCAGGCCAACCTCGTACCGTCGACCAGCGAAGCGCTGCGCAACATCGAGCAGGGCGGCGTGAAGATCGATGGCACGACCGTGTCGGATAAGGGCTTGAAGGTTGAAGCCGGCGAGTACGTCGTGCAGGTGGGCAAGCGTCGTTTCGCGCGCGTCACGCTGACGGCGTGATGGCTCAGCGATAACGCGATGGTGACTCGAGCAGTGCATCCGGAATCGAGCCGATGATCGCGCTGATCCAGCGTGTGCGGCGCGCGGAAGTGCGCGTGGGCGAGCGCGTGACCGGCGCGATCGAGGCGGGCCTGCTCGCGCTCGTGTGCGCCGAACGCGGCGACACCGAGGCCGCCGCTGACCGGCTGCTCGCCAAAGTGCTTGGTTACCGTGTCTTCAGCGACGCTGCGGGCAAGATGAATCTCTCCGTGCAGAATCTCGACGGCGCCGGGCACGCAGGCGGCTTGCTGCTGGTTTCGCAGTTCACGTTGGCAGCCGACACCAACAGCGGCCTGCGCCCGAGCTTCACGCCCGCCGCACCGCCCGATGAGGGCAAGCGGCTATTCGATTACTTCGTCGCGGCAGCGCGCGCAAAGCATCCGATCGTCGAGACAGGCGAATTCGGCGCCGATATGCAGGTGTCGCTCGTCAATGACGGGCCGGTCACGTTCTGGCTGCAGACAAACGCTTGAGATTCAACTGCCGCCGCCTGGTGCATGCGGCGGCACGCATCCACTCTCCCAGCCGCTATTTGCGACAATAACGGCTCGGCATAACCGGCTAATGACGCCCACGCTTATCTCATGACCACGCAGATTCTGTTCATCCGCCACGGCGAGACCGACTGGAACCGCATCAAGCGCATTCAAGGTCACATCGACATTCCGCTCGCGATGACCGGCCTCGCGCAGGCGCAACGCCTGGCTCGCCGCATTGCGAATGAGGTGAAAGAGGGCGCACGGTTCGACGCGATTTATTCGAGCGATCTGCAGCGCGCACAGCAGACGGCGCAGCCGATTGCCGACGCGCTCGGCCTGCCGCTGCAACTGCGTGAAGGTTTGCGTGAGCGCTCGTACGGCGCATTCCAGGGGCACGACAGCGACGAGATCGCCGTCCGGTTTCCCGATGAATACGCGCACTGGCAAACCCGCGATCCGGGCTTCGCACCGCCTGAAGGCGAGTCGCAGCGCGCGCTCTATCACCGTGTGCTGCATGCGATCGAGCCGCTGGTGGCCGCGCATCCGGGCGGCCGGATCGGTGTCGTCGCGCACGGTGGCGTGCTGGATTGCGTGCGGCGGTTTGCGTGTGGTTTGTCGCTCGATGCACCGCGTGATTACGCGTTGCTGAACACGAGTGTCAACGTGGTGGATTACACCGACGACGCCAGCAAGGCGACGATCGTGTCGTGGGCGGACGTGTCGCATCTCGATGCGCCGAGCGACGACGATAGCTTTAAGAGGGTGGCAGAACCTGGGCGTTAAGCTGCACGGTTCTAAATCGGTCTCACGCGACGTGTATCCGCTTAGGTCGCTGCCGAATCCCACATGCCGGATACGGGGCTCGAAGCATCTGGCGCGGCGAGACCGAAATGCCGGTACGTGAGCAACGTGGCCACGCGGCCGCGTGGCGTGCGCTGCAGAAAGCCTTGCTGGATCAGATACGGTTCGAGCACGTCTTCGATCGTGTCGCGTTCTTCGCCGATGGCCGCCGCCAGATTGTCGACGCCGACCGGGCCGCCGTCGAACTTGTGCAGGATCGCTTCGAGGAGCTTCCGGTCCATCAGGTCGAAGCCAACCGCGTCCACGTCGAGCATTTTGAGCGCGGCGTCGGCCACTTGCGCGGTGATGTTGCCGTCCGCTTTCACTTCGGCGAAATCGCGCACACGACGCAGCAGTCGGTTCGCGATCCGCGGCGTGCCGCGCGCGCGCTTGGCGATTTCGAACGCGCCATCCGGATGGATCTGTGCATGCAGCAATGACGCCGAACGCGTGACGATGCGCGCCAGCTCCTCTGCGTTGTAAAACTCGAGCCGCGCAACGATCCCGAAGCGATCACGCAGCGGATTGGTGAGCATGCCCGCGCGCGTGGTTGCGCCGACCAGCGTGAATGGCTGCAGATCCAGCTTCACGCTGCGCGCGGCCGGCCCTTCGCCGATCATGATGTCGATCTGATAGTCCTCCAACGCCGGATACAGAATTTCTTCGACGACCGGCGAAAGCCGGTGGATTTCGTCGATGAATAAAACGTCGTTGGCTTCGAGGTTGGTGAGCAGTGCGGCGAGGTCGCCGGCGCGTTCAAGCACCGGGCCGGAGGTTTGCCGCAGATTGACACCCATTTCCCGCGCGATGATGTGCGCGAGCGTGGTCTTGCCGAGACCCGGCGGGCCGAACAGCAGCACGTGGTCGAGCGATTCCGAGCGGCGTTTGGCGGCCTCGATGAAGATTTCCAGCTGACCGCGCACCTTTTCCTGGCCGACATATTCTTCGAGCTGGCGCGGGCGCAGCGCACGCTCGAACGCTTCTTCGTTCGGCGAGACGGGCGTGGCCGCGATGATGCGCTCGGCGGCGAGTTTGTCGGTTTCGATCATGCGGTCATTGTACCGCGCCCTGCCCGTTGCGAAACTCGGCCGAACGGCCAGGGTGCGCGTCGCGCCGCCATGTGCGAAGCTTTACTTATCGCACGCAACGCCACCGCCACGGCAAGAGCTTTTAACCCTTGGAGAGCGCCTTCAACGCGAGCTTGATACCTTCGGAAACGCCGGTGCCCGCCGGCACGTTCTTGACGGCGGCCAACGCTTCTTTTTCGGAGTAACCCAATGCGATCAGGGCGTTCAGAATATCGGAGGCATGGTCGGATGCCGACGCCGCACCGGCCAGTGCGCCCAGGTCGGCGCCGATCTTGCCCTTCAGTTCGAGGAGCAACCGTTCTGCGGTTTTCTTGCCGATGCCAGGCACGCGAGTCAGGCGCGCGGCGTCCTGCATCGTGACGGTCTGCGCCAGTTCATGCACGCTCATGCCGGAGAGCACGGCGAGCGCCATGCGTGCGCCGATGCCGGTGATCTTCAGCAATTCGCGGAAGGTCGAGCGCTCCTCGGCGGTGCCGAAGCCATAGAGCAGATGCGCGTCTTCACGCACGATCATTTGCGTGAGCAGCACAACACGCTCACCGGTCGAGGGCAGGTTGTAGAACGTGCTCATCGGCACATCGACTTCGTAGCCGACGCCGTTGCAGTCGACGAGTAGATGCGGCGGGTTTTTTTCCAGCAGAACGCCGGCAATGCGACCGATCATGGCGGATTCAATCTTGAGAGAAAGGGCGAGTGTAGCGCAGCGAGTGCGCGGCGGGCGCGACGCATTATGCCCAATCGCGGTTGACCCGCGTATCGCAGCCCACTAGACTGAGATCCCTTTTGGCGGGTTCTCACCCGGCACAACCAGAAGGAGCTTCCATGCTGAGCCTCACTACTCTCGCGCTGTTTGCCGGCGCGTGTCTCGCGTTGACCGCCACGCCCGGCCCCGACATGTTGCTGATTGCTTCGCGCAGCGTGAGCCAAGGGCGGCCGGCGGGTTTTGCGTCGTTGGCGGGTATTCTGGTCGGCACTTACTGCCATGCATTGGCGGCCGCTTTCGGTCTGTCGCAGCTTTTTCTGGCCGTGCCGATGGCGTACGACGTCGTGCGTTTCGCCGGCGCCGGCTACCTGTTGTATCTCGCCTGGAAGACGTTCCGCACGCAAGGCACGGTGCTGTCGCCGAATGCGTCGATGAGCCGTTATCCGGTTGGACGCATTTTCCGGCAGGGCCTCTTCACCAACTTGCTGAATCCCAAAGTCGCGCTGTTCGTGCTCGCGCTTTTTCCGCAATTCGTGCGGCCCGAAGCAGGCTCGGTGGCGTTGCAGATCATGGTGTTGGCCACCGTGCTGAATCTGATTGGATTCTGCGTGAACGGCGCGGTGATCCTGATGGCGAGCAAGCTGAGCCGCAAGTTGTCGGCGGGGCGTCGGCCGTCGCGCGTGCCGCAGTATTTGTTGGGGACGGTGTTCGCCGGGCTAGCGTGCCGGTTGGCAATGGCGAGCCGGAACTGAGTGCTGCGGGGGAGTGGCCCGTGTGTGCGCGTCTGAGCACCGCTAGCGTCGGCGTCGTCCGTTCGCCTATCCGACCAGCCGCCCGCGCCGCACTCGCAAGCCTTTCTTGGCGAGCGAAGGCGCAATGCCACCTAGCGTGCTAAGCGTCGTGCCGCCGTGCGCGTGGCAGATCGCCATGCCGAGGGCGTCGGCGGCATCGGTGCCGGGCACGCCGGAGAGGTTGAGTAGCCGTACCACCATCTGCTGCATCTGCTCCTTCGTCGCGCGGCCGTAACCGACGACGGCCTGCTTCAACTGCAAGGCCGTGTATTCGGCCACGGGCACACCGCCCGCTACCAGTCCGCAGATCGCCGCGCCACGCGCCTGGCCGAGCAGGAGGGTGGATTGCGGGTTGACGTTGACGAAAACCTTTTCGATCGCCGACTGATCCGGTGAATGCTGACGGATCAGCGTCGAAATGCCTTCGAAAATGGTGCCGAGACGCGACGGCAGATCGGCGTCGGCGGTTTTGATTACGCCGCTTGCGACGTAGCTGAGCGTGTGTCCGGTTTGATCGATGACGCCAAAGCCAGTGACGCGCAAGCCGGGGTCGATGCCGAGAATTCTCATGAGGTGCCGCAGGTGCGGTAAAAACCAGGTGCTTGCGATACTACAACGAACGCTCGGTGTGGCGGTTGGTGTGCAGCGATGCTGGCGGAATAAATACTTCTGCTGCGTGCGTTGAAAGGGGGATCGCTCGCACGCGCGAAAGGAAAACGGCCCGGTGGAAATTTCCACCGGGCCGTTTCGTTCAAGCCGTGTTAGCGACTACCGCATCAGAAAGAATCAGGCGGTGTCCGCGAAGCCGAAATCAATGCCGGAAGTGACGCACCCCAGTCAACACCATCGCGATGTTGTGCTCGTCTGCCGCGCTGACCACTTCATCATCGCGCATCGAGCCGCCCGGTTGAATCACGCAGGTCGCGCCTGCCGCAACAACGACATCCAGACCATCACGGAACGGGAAGAACGCATCCGACGCTACAGCCGAGCCGGTCAGCGTCAAACCGGCGTTCTGCGCCTTGATGCTCGCAATCCGCGCCGAATCCACGCGGCTCATCTGGCCCGCGCCAACGCCGAGCGTCATGCCGTTGCCGCAGAACACGATCGCGTTCGACTTCACATACTTCGCGACGCGCCACGCGAACAGCAGGTCGTCCATTTCCTTCGGCGTCGGATGACGCTTCGTGACCACGCGCAATTCGCGCGGCTGCACGTTTTTCGAATCGAGCGATTGCACCAGCAGGCCGCCGCCGACGCGCTTCAGATCGAACGCGTTATGGCCTTCACCCAAAGCGATTTCCAGCAGACGCACGTTCTGTTTGGCCGCGAACACCTGGCGAGCCGCTGTGCTGAACGACGGAGCGATCAGCACTTCGACGAACTGCTTGGCCACCGCTTGCGCAGCAACTTCGTCGACTTCACGGTTGAACGCGATGATGCCGCCGAACGCCGAGGTCGGGTCGGTCTGGAACGCCTTCGCATACGCTTCGTTCGCGTCCGCGCCCACTGCCACGCCGCACGGATTCGCGTGCTTGACGATCACGCAGGCCGGCACGTCGAACGTCTTCACGCATTCCCACGCTGCATCGGAATCGGCGATGTTGTTGTACGACAGTTCCTTGCCCTGCAACTGCTCGTAGTTCGCCAGTGCGCCCGCCGGCACGGCGAGGTCGCGATAGAACGCGGCGCTCTGGTGCGGGTTTTCGCCGTAGCGCAGGTCCTGCACCTTGTTGAACGCCAGGTTGAACGTAGCCGGGTAAGCGTTGCGCGACGAATGTTGCAGTTCGTCGGTGAGGCTCGTCAGGTAGTTCGTGATCGCGCCGTCGTACTGTGCCGTGTGCGCGAATACCTTGGTGGCCAGACGGAAGTTCGTCTTGTACGAAACCGCGTTGCTGTTCGCACGCATTTCATCGAGCACGACCGCGTAGTCCGCCGGATCGACCACCACTGTTACGTCGCGATGATTCTTCGCGGCCGAGCGCAGCATGGTCGGGCCGCCGATGTCGATGTTCTCGATCGCGTCTTCCAGCGAGCACTCTTCTTTCGACACGGTCTGCACGAACGGATACAGATTCACGACCAGCAGGTCGATCGTCGGGATGTCGTGCTTTTCAAGCGCGGCCATGTGTTCCGGCAGGTCGCGGCGCGCCAGAATGCCGCCGTGCACCTTCGGATGCAGCGTTTTCACGCGCCCGTCCAGCATTTCCGGGAAGCCCGTGTAATCGGCGACTTCGGTGACGGAGAGGCCCGCGTCCGCGAGCAGTTTCGCGGTGCCGCCGGTCGACAGGATCTTGACGCCGAGGTCCGACAGCGACTTGGCGAAGTCGACGATGCCGGACTTGTCGGAAACGGAGATGAGCGCTTGCTTGATCATGATGAAGACGAAAAGCCGAAGGGAAACGTGGCAGGGCGCCTGAAACTACAACAAACCGTGCTGTTGCAGCTTCTTGCGCAGCGTATTGCGGTTGATGCCGAGATACTCGGCGGCCAGCGACTGGTTGCCGCCGGCCTGCTCGAGCACCACTTCGAGCAAGGGTTTTTCTACGCATGAAATAACCATGTCGTAGACGTCATGCGGATTGGAGCCGTCGAGATCCTGGAAATACATGCCCAGGCTGTCGCGGACAGATTGTTCGATATTGTTCTTGCTCATGCTGCTAGTCGGTCGGTATGGTCCGGCTCGCCGTCGTTCTTGCTGAGCGTCTCGTCGACGTAGACGAGACGGTCGGAGATCGCCTTTTGGGCGTCGAAGAATTCGTTGACGGCGAGGAGTTGTTCGCGCGTGGTGTCCAGCGTATTCATGCGGTGCCGGAACACATTGGCGCCAGAAAGGCCGCGAGTGTACCAGCCGATATGCTTACGCGCTGTGCGGACACCCGTAAATTCGCCGTAGAACTCGTAGTGATCTTCGAGATGCTCGTTCATGACCTGCTGGATTTCGTCGATGCGCGGTGGCGGCAGCAACTCGCCCGTTTGCAGGAAATGCTCGATCTCGCGGAACAGCCACGGCCGCCCCTGCGCGGCGCGGCCGATCATGATGGCGTCGGCGCCGGTGGCGACGAGTACCTCGCGGGCTTTTTGCGGCGACGTAATGTCGCCATTGGCGACCACCGGAATGCGCACCGCCGCTTTAACGGCAGCAATGGTCTCGTATTCGGCGTCGCCGTGATACAGGTCGGCGCGGGTGCGGCCGTGCACGGTCAGCATGGAAATGCCGGCGGCTTCAGCCAGATGCGCTACCGACAAAGCGTTCTTATTGTCGCGATCCCAGCCAGTACGGATTTTCAGCGTGACGGGCACGGCGTCAGGGCCAATGCCTACCGCATTGACCACCGCCTCGACGATGCGCTGCACCAGCGGCTCGTTCTGCAGCAAGGCAGAACCCGCGGCCACATTGCAGACCTTCTTGGCCGGGCAGCCCATGTTGATGTCGATGATCTGTGCGCCGTTCGCCACGTTGTAGCGCGCGGCTTCCGCCATCATGGCCGGATCGGCGCCGGCGATCTGCACGGCGATGGGTTCGACCTCGCCCGTGTGATTGGCACGGCGCATGGTCTTTTCGCTCTTCCACAACTGCGCATTCGACGCGACCATTTCCGACACCGCATAGCCTGCGCCCAGCCGTTTGCACAATTGCCGGAACGGCCGGTCGGTCACGCCGGCCATGGGGGCGACGAACAGGTTGTTACGCAGATTGTGGGAGCCGAGAGTAGGCATGACTTGGACGCGCCTGCGACCGATCGTTTCAGTTTCTTTTCAGATTCTGTCAATCGGAGCATTCGCGAAATGCGAGGGAAAACCGCTATTTTAGCGTTAACAGATAGTCGGCACCCGACTTGGGTCTGCCGTAACTCATTAAATCTTCTATGAAAGTGATCCGGTTCATAGAACCGGACCCGCTCGTGCGGCCTCGCTTAGGTGCCTGATCATGGTGCCTAAAAAGGCCGCAGCGGCTGTGGAGTGCGAGCGGGCGGCGTTTAGCGGCGCTGGCCGAACATCATTTGCCGCGCCAGCGCGGTTTTCACCGGCGGCACGAATTCGAGCGCGGTGAGGGCGAGGCCGCGCAAGGCGGCGAGCGGCGGGAAGTCGACGGTGAAAAGGCGTGCGAGCGTGTCGGTCGCGCCGATCGTCAGGCGCCGGTCGAGCGCGCGGCGTTGCGCGAACGTAGCCAGGGCGAGCGGGGTGGGGCCCTCCGCCGACAAGGCGTCGGCGAGCGCATGCGCGTCGCGCAGGCCGAGATTCAGACCTTGGCCCGCCACCGGATGCAGCGTCTGCGCCGCATTGCCAATGGCGACGACATGGCCCTGGACGAGCGTATCGACCGCGTTCAGTCCCAGCGGGAACGACGCGCGCCCCTTGATTTGCGTAAAGCGGCCCATGCGGCTGCCGAATGCGGCACCGAGCTCGCGCAGGAATTCGTCGTCCGTGAGTTGAGCGCGTCGCGCGGCTTCTTCGGGCGCGCAGCACCACACCAGCGCGTAATTCGCACCGCGCACGCCGCCCATTGGCAGCAGCGCGATAGGCCCTTGCGACGTAAAGCGCTCCCATGCCACATGCGGCTGCGGCGCGGACACGCTGACCGTGCCGACCAGCGCGGTTTGCCCGTAATCGCGCGTGTCGCCGCTGGCGGCGCTACCCGTGCGCCCGGCGGTTTTCTGGTCGCCGAATAGGCCGCCTTCGGCATTGACCAGAATCCGCGTGCGTAGCTGGCGTGTGACGCCCGCGGTTTCGATCGGCAGCGTGACGCCGTCGAGGTCCTGAGTCGGCGCCGCGGCGGAGGTGGAGCGGAACCAGTGTACGGCGCTCGCGTGAACCGCCTCGGCGAGACCATGCACGATCGCGCCATAACGCAGCACGTAGCCCAGCGCCGGCAAACCGTGCTCGCTGTGGTCGATCAGCGTGCGGCCGAAATGGCCGCGTTGCGACACGTGGATGCGCTGGATCGCGGTGGCCTCGGCGGGCCAGCGCAGCGGTTCGAGAATCATCCGGCTGCCGTGCGACACGGCAATTGCGCGCGGATCGGCGATCGAATCTTCCGGCTCGCGCGCGTCGATCAGCGCGATCTTCAGCGCCTGTGTCGCGCTGCGGCGCGCCAGCCAGCCGGCAAGCGCCAGCCCGACCGGCCCGGCGCCGACGATCGTCACATCGAAGTCGAAGGGACGGTCGGACATGGCGGGTTTCAGAATTACCGTCGACTGAGAAACGTCGTTCATTGCGGGTTGCTTCCTTCGCTCACTACCTGAATGACTGCCTGGTTCATTGCGTGACCTACTGCTTTGATTGCTGGGCAGCGCGGGCTTCCTGCATCAGCGCCTCGATCTCCTCCGCGGCCACCGGCACGTCGCGTGTGATCAGCTCGCAGCCGTCCGGCGTGACGATCGCGTCGTCTTCGATGCGGATGCCGATGTTCCAGTAGCGCTCGGGCACGCCCTCGGCCGGACGGATGTACAGACCAGGCTCGACGGTCAGCGCCATCCCCGCCTGCAGCGTGCGCCACGGCAGCGCGCCCGCTTCGTCGCGCGGTGCGCCGCGTTCGCGGTAGTCGCCGACATCGTGCACGTCCATACCGATCCAGTGGCCGGTACGGTGCATATAGAACGGCGCATAGGCGCGCTCGGCAATCACGTCGCCAACCGAGGCGAACTTCGTACGGTCGATGATGCCGGTGTCGAGCAACCCTTGCGACAGCACGCGCACAGCGGCCTGGTGCGGATCGTCGAAGGTGGCGCCGACGCGGGTGGCGTCGACGGCAGCCTGCTGCGCGGCCAGCACGATGTCGTACAGCTCGCGCTGCGCCGACGTGAAGCGGCCGCTCGCCGGGAAGGTGCGAGTGATGTCGGATGCATAACCGTCGAGTTCGCAGGCGGCGTCGATCAGGATCAGGTCGCCGTCCTGGGCAATCGCGTTGCCGGCCGGGTAGTGCAGCACGCAGGCGTTGGCGCCTGCGGCGACGATCGACGTATAGGCCGGCGCTTGCGCGCCGAATTTGCGGAATGTGTAGAGCAACTCGGCTTCGAGTTCGTACTCGCGCACGCCGGGGTGGCAGGCGGCCATCGCGCGGCGATGCGCCTGCGCCGAAATCTGTCCGGCGCGGCGCATGATGGCGAGTTCGTGGTGATCCTTGACGAGCCGCATATCGTCGAGCAACGGGATCAGGTCACGCGCGACGGTGGGGGCGGCGACGCCGCTGCGGCCTTGCGCGCGCACAACGTCGAGCCAGCCGCGCACCTGTTCGTCCAGTTCCGCCGACGTGCCGAGCGCGTAATGCAGCGACGGCTTGTCGGCGAGAATATGCGGCAGTCGCGTATCGACTTCGCTCACGGCGAAGGCGGCATCGAAGCCGAACGCCTCGCGCGCGCCGTCCGGCCCGAAACGGAAACCGTCCCACGTCTCGCGCTCGACATTCTTCTCGCGGCAGAACAGGACCGAAGCCGGCCCACCGGGCGCGGCGCTCGCATCGAGCACCAGCAACGCCTCGGGTTCGGTGAAGCCCGTCAGATAGTAGAAGTAGCTATCGTGCCGGTAGGGGTAGTCGGCGTCCCGGTTGCGCAGCTTTTCCGGCGCGGTGGGCACGATGGCGACGCCCCCGCCTGCTGCACGCAGCGCGGCGAGTACGCGCTCGCGGCGCGTGCGATAGACGTCGATGGCGATGATGGGTTCGGTCGGCTGGTTCATTTTGCGATTGTAGCGCCCAATGCGGAGACTTATTTTGCGCGGATACTGACGGGAGAAGGTGGCCGCCCCAGCCGCATTAGCCATTTGGCCGGGTAGACTGCGCGCGGGCGCTCCGGCAATGTTGCAATCCATCCACAGCGAGCATCCATGCGGCTTGCGAAGCGGCTTCGCCGTGCTCGGGAATGCCGCCGACCACTTATACTTTCGCCGAATTCAAGAAAAGGCAGATGGCAATGATGAAACTCATCGGTTCGCTCGCCAGCCCGTTCGTGCGTAAAGCGCGGATCGTTCTGGCCGACAAGAAGATTGACTACGAACTCGTGCTCGAGAACGTCTGGGCGCCGGAGACCACGATTCACACCTTCAATCCGATCGGCAAGGTGCCATGCCTCGTCATGGAAGACGGCGAAGCGGTGTTCGACTCGCGGGTGATCTGCGAATACGTGGATACGTTGTCGCCGGTCGGTAAGCTGATTCCGCCGTCAGGCCGCGAGCGCGTCGAAGTGCGTTGCTGGGAAGCACTCGCCGACGGCATCCTCGACGCCGCGGTGCTGATCCGCCTCGAAAGCACCCAGCGCACGCCCGAGCAGCGCGTGGACGCGTGGGTGGCGCGGCAGCAACGCAAGATCGACGAAGGCCTGATCGCGATGTCGCAAGGCTTGGGCAGCAAGCCATGGTGCACGGGCAATCACTACACACTCGCGGATATCGCGCTGGGCTGCGCGCTGGGCTACCTCGATTTCCGTATGCCTGAGCTGAACTGGCGCGAATCGTATCCGAATCTGGATAAGCATTTCCAGAAGCTGTCGTTGCGTCCGTCGTTCGTTGATACGGTGCCGGCGGGTTGAGGGAAGTAATCATGGCCGCATAGCAGTGTGGTTTTCTGGATGCCCGATGCCTAAAGTATTCGCCAGATTGCAAAATGATGTCATTGAAGCTTTCAAAGGCATAAATTAAAGCTTACGTTTGTGGTAAAAATGCGCCTGCCCGTCAGGCGCATTTTTTTTTGTCTGTCGCGCGACGCAATGGTTTATGCAATCGACATACGTGGGTTTTTTCTCCGGTGATATGCGGCCATTGCGAATGGGCGGCGCATGAAAACGTGCCGTCGATATCAATAATGTCCGCAACCGAGACTTCCAACATGAAACCGTACCGCTTTGCCATTGCTGCTTCTGCCTGTGCACTGTTTGCTGCGTGTTCGAACGTCGGCAACGTCAATCCGACCGCGCTGATCCAGTCCGGCCAGCAGGCCGTTCAGGCCGCCACGCTTAGCGACGCCGACGTGCGCGCGCTGACCGACAAGTCGTGCGCGCAACTGGATAGCCAGAATCAGATTGCCGCCGCGAACAGCACGTACCAGAAACGTCTGGACAAGATCGCCGCGCAACTGGGCAATAACATCAATGGCGTGCCGGTGAACTACAAGGTGTACGTCACCAAGGACGTCAACGCATGGGCGATGGCAAATGGCTGCGTGCGCGTCTATAGCGGCCTGATGGACTTGATGAACGACAACGAAGTGCGCGGCGTGGTCGGCCATGAAATGGGCCACGTGGCGCTCGGCCATACGAGAAAGGCGATGCAGGTCGCGTACGCGACTTCGGCGGCGCGCTCGGTGGCATCGTCGGCGGGCGGCGTGGCGGGGAGTTTGTCCAGCTCGCAGCTTGGCGATTTTTCCGAGAAGCTGATTAATGCGCAGTTCTCGCAAGCCCAGGAAAGCGCAGCCGACGATTATTCATTCGACTTGCAGAAAAAGAAGAATCTCGATCCGTCGGGATTGGTGACGGCTTTCAGCAAGCTCGCGCAACTGGATGGCGGTAAGTCGAGTATGTTGAGTTCGCATCCGGCGTCTCCGGCGCGCGCGCAGCATATTCAGCAGCGGATTGCGTCGAATCAGTAACGCCTGATTTTTTATAAACGCGCGCTCACGGTGTTTCGGAGCGCGCGCTTTTCTATTGAGGCGGATTTTTGCGGCGATTCGTTTCGGCGCTTTTGCGTATAAACGGCGTCGGCGTAGTTACGGAATTTATTTTTTGCCGTTTTGCCGCCGCCTGATCCCCGGCCCGAACGCAAATCCGAATGCCAGCAACAGCAACGAAATTGCCAGCACCGTGTTGTTGCCGCTCGTCACATAGGGCGTGCTGCCCGAGGTTCCTTGCACCGCCACATCGAGCGAGCCGATCGTGTACGGCGCCAGGCGCCCGATCACTTTGCCGTTGGCGTCGATCGCGGCGGTCGTGCCGGTGTTGGTGGCGCGCAGCATGGGCCGGCCGGTTTCCAGCGAACGCATGCGCGCGATCTGCAAATGTTGATCGAGCGCGATCGTGTCGCCGAACCAGGCGAGATTGGTCGAGTTGACCAGGACGCCCGCCGGCGTATTGCTCTCGCGGATGCTCCGGGCGATCTCCTCGCCGAAAATATCCTCATAGCAGATGTCGACGGAAACCGGCTGGTTGTGCACGATGAACGGCTTCTGCACGGGTGCGCCGCGCGCGAAATCGCCGAGCGGAATGCTCATCAGATTCACGAACCAGCGGAAGCCCCACGGCACGAATTCGCCGAACGGCACGAGATGGTGTTTGTCGTAGCGATACACGTCGCGCGTGCCAGGCGTGACGCCGAACAGGCTATTCGTATAGTCGACCACCTGGCCTTCCGGCGTGATGGTGCCGCCGATCGCCCCGAACACGATGGCGGTGCCCGTTGTATCCGCGAAGTTGCGCACCGCTGACGCGAACTGCGGTGGCAATTGCTGTGCAAGCACCGGAATGGCGGTTTCCGGCGTGACGATCAGGTCGGCCGGCTTCGACGTGATCATCTGCTGATACATGTCGATCGCGGCGCGCATGCCGGCTTCTTCGAACTTCATTTCCTGTTTGACGTTGCCTTGCAGGAGGCGCACCGTCAGCGGCGCGTTGGCCGGCAGGGTCCATTGCACGAGCGGCAGCAGCAGACCTGCCGCGATCAGCGCAAGCGCGACGCCCCCCGGCACCGCGACGCGCGCGACGCCACGGCTCGCCGCGTTGACAGCCTTGCCGCCGTTTGCGGCAGCGAGCGGTCTACGCGAGGGCAGCAGCGGCACCAGCGCCTGCACGATCAACGCCGCCACCAGCGCCAGCATCCAGCCGACGCCATACACACCCGCCACGGGCGCAAACCCCGCGAACGGGCCGTCTACCTGCGCATAACCGCTCGCAAGCCACGGAAAGCCGGTGAATACCGTGCCGCGCAACCATTCGCCGATCGCCCATGCGCTCGCGAAAGCCAGCGCACCATGCCAGGTCGGCGAGAACGGTTGGTCGGTGTCGGACGTGCCGGTATCGGACGTCCCGGTACCGGACGTGCCGTTGCGCGCATGCCCCGCGCAAAACGACCAGATGCCTGCAGCAAGTGCGGGGTACACCGCCAGATACAGAGAAAACAGCACGACGGCCGCGCCCGCGAGCGGTGCGGACATGCCGCCGTAGTCGTGCATGCTGACGTACAACCACCACACGCCGCTGACGAAGTTGCCGAAGCCGAAGGCGCCGCCCGTCAGCGCGGCGCTTTTCCAGCCGGTCGTGCGCGTGAGCCATGCAAAGAAAAACACGAAGATCACGAGTTCGAGCCAGCCGCCATGCGGCGTCGGCGCGAACGACAGCGTATTGGCCGCACCGGCGGCCAGCGCGACGAGGTAATGCCAGCGGGGCAGCGCACGGCCGCGCGCGTCTCGGGTGACAGGGGCGGCAGGGGCACTCACGCCGCGGCGCGAACGGGATGTAATCGGGTCGGCCATTGTTGCGCGGTCGGCGTGAGGAGTTGGAGAAGCGAAGAAAAGAAGCGGATCAGGTTTGCACGTGCTGTGCTTCGCGCTCACGCTGGCCGGCAAGCGGGTCGCGGCGCACCAGCAGCATGTGAATCTGGCGGGCGTCGCCGCGCAGAATCTCGAAGATCAGATCGTCGAGGCGGACTTTTTCGCCACGATGCGGCACCCGGCCGAAATGATGCGTGACAAGCCCGCCGATCGTATCGACTTCGTCGTCCGAGTAATGTGTGCCGAAGGCCTCGTTGAATTGCTCGATTTCAGTGAGCGCGCGCACGCGGAAGCGCCCGTCCGGCGAGGCGATGATGTTGCCGCTTTCCTCGTCGAAATCGTATTCGTCTTCGATATCGCCGACGATCTGTTCCAGCACGTCTTCGATCGTAATCAGGCCGGCCACGCCGCCGTATTCGTCGACCACCACCGCGAGGTGATTGCGATTCACGCGGAAGTCGTGCAGCAACACGTTCAGGCGCTTCGACTCCGGGATGAAGACAGCGGGACGCAGCATGCCGCGCACGTCGAATTCCTCTTCGGCGTAGTAGCGCAGCAGGTCTTTCGCGAGCAGCACGCCGATGATGTTGTCGCGATTGCCCTCGTAGACCGGATAGCGCGAGTGGGCCTTTTCCAGCACGTAGGGGATGAATTCGGCGGGATTGTCCGCGATGTTGATCGCGTCCATTTGCGCGCGCGGCACCATGATGTCGCGCGCGCTGAGTTCGGACACCTGGAAGACGCCCTCGATCATCGAAAGCGAGTCGGCGTCGATCAGGTTGCGCTCGTGCGCGTCCTGCAGGATTTCGAGGAGTTCTGCGCGCGAGTCGGGCTCGGGCGAGATGAAGTCGGTCAGACGCTCAAGGAGTGAGCGTTTTTCTTGCGGTTTGTCGGTTTGACGTCGACTGGGATACGTGTCGTTCATGGTAGTGCGCCCGGCGAGACTGGGCGCGCTGTTGCAGAGCATTAAGGATACACCAGGCACATGGCAGGACCGTGTCCCGCCTGGTTTGGCGATGAGTGAAACGGTAATAAAGCCGCCCGGCCGCGTGCGGTGGGGGCGTAGGTCAATCCTAACTGATTACAGGAGGAAAAGCGTTTTCGAGCAAAAAAGCGCGCCTGTTCCTGAGTTGTCCCGCGGCCGTCCTATTTCTGCCCGGCCTCGCGGCTTTCCTCGCAGCAGCGTTCAAGCAGCGCTTCCAGCGCGCGGTCGGGCATGCCGCTTTCGCGCAGCGCATGGACCGTACGGCTGACATATTCGAGCGTGGTGCCGTAGCGGCCGCACGCACAGCCGAACACGGCTTTGACGATCTCGTCGCGCAGCTTGCCGGTGTAGCTCGGCACGTCGCGGCGCATCACGAAGGCGAGCGCGTCGACGCGCCGGCCGTCGGCGAGCACGCAGGGCAGCCACGCCGGGCGGTACGACCCCATCGCCATTTCACGGCGCCACAATGCTTCCAGATGCGGCATCGCACCCTCGGCGGAGAGGCGGAAGGCGATGCCGGAGCACGATCCGCCGCGATCGAGCGCGAGCACGAGACCGGGCTGTTCAGGCGTGCCGCGATTCACGCGCGACCACAAGTACAGGCCGCGGTGATAGCCGTGCACTTTCGAACGGGTGGCTTCGGCGGTGGGGAGGCCAGGATTCCAGATCAACGAACCATAGCCGAACAGCCACAGATCGCTCTTGCGGTCCCAGTCACGCAGCGCGCAGTCTAGCGACGCGCGCAGCTCCTCGTCCGTCAGCAGCCGCGACTCGCCGAGCGCGGGCGGATAGTCCGGGCAGGGCGTGTTTCGGGTATCGGCTTCAGGAGAGGACGTGCTCACGGCGGCTTCTAACGGTGATGGAGTGAGGGCAAAGACTATTGATAAGGATCCGGGAAGCCGAGCTTGCCGAGGATTTCGGTTTCGATCGCTTCCATTTCCTCGGCTTCTTCTTCGATCTCGTGATCGTAGCCTTGCGCATGGAGGGTGCCGTGCACCAGCAGATGCGCGTAGTGCGCGATCAGCGGCTTGCCCTGTTCGGCGGCTTCCTGTTCCACCACGGGGCAGCACAGGATCAGGTCGCCGGTCACCGGATCGTCTTCCGATTCGGCGTAGGCGAAGGTCAGCACGTTGGTGGAGTAATCCTTGCCGCGATAGGTGCGGTTCAGCGTGCGGCCTTCTTCGGCGTCGACGAAACGCACGGTCAGCTCGCCGTCCGCGAAGAGCGCGGCCTTGATCCAGCCGGCCACGGTGGCGCGCGGCAGCAGCGCCTTGTGTTCCGGCCAGATCCTGGCGGCGGGGAATTGCAGATTCAACGTCAGTTTCGGTGCGCGGCTCATGCGGTTTCGGCTTGTTGCTTGGGTTGCTGCGGCATATCCAGTGAAATTTGAGGCAAACAGCGCCGCAAATTAGCGCGAATCCGCCGGACTGGCGGTTTTCTGCGAATGCGCATCGTACGCCTCCACAATTCGCGCGACCAGCGGATGCCGCACCACGTCCGCGCTCGTGAAGCGCGTGAGCGCAATGCCGCGCACGTCCGCCAGCACCTGTTGCGCTTCGATCAGCCCGCTCTTCGCGCCACGCGGCAAGTCGACTTGAGTCGTGTCGCCAGTCACCACGGCCTTCGAGCCGAAGCCGATCCGCGTGAGGAACATCTTCATCTGTTCGGGCGTGGTGTTCTGCGCCTCGTCGAGGATGATGAACGCGTGATTCAGCGTACGGCCGCGCATGTAGGCGAGCGGCGCGATTTCGATCATCTGACGCTCGAACATCTTGGCGGTCTTGTCGAAGCCGAGCAGGTCGTACAGCGCGTCATACAGCGGACGCAGATACGGATCGACCTTCTGCGCCAGATCGCCCGGCAAAAAGCCGAGGCGCTCGCCCGCTTCGACGGCCGGACGCGTCAGCACGATGCGTTTGACCTGATCGCGCTCCAGCGCGTCCACCGCGCACGCCACCGCGAGATACGTCTTGCCCGTACCCGCCGGACCGACGCCGAAGGTGACGTCGTGGGAAATGATCTGCTTCAGATACTCGCGTTGCATCGGCGTGCGGCCGCGCAGATCGGCGCGCCGCGTGTACAGCTTCGGGCCGAGTTCTTCGAGGTCTTCGTCGCCGTTGTCGGCCGGTTGGTCGAACGGATGATCCGGGTTGCCGGGGAAACGCGTGTCGACTGTTTCCGTGCCATGGCCGTTGCCGTTCGCACGATGACGCGACGGGTGGCGCACTTCGACGAGCGCGAGCTGAATGTCGTCGACCGACAGCGGCTCGCGCGCGTTGTTGTAGAAGTTTTCGAGCGCGGTGAGCGCGAGTTTCGCGCCGCGCCCGCGAATCGTGATGCGGTGGGCACGGCGTTGCAGTGTGACGTCGAGCGCCTGCTCGATCTGCCGCAGATTTTCGTCGAGCGGTCCGCAGAGGTTGGCGAGCCGCGCGTTGTCGTCGCGCGGTGCGGTGAATTCCAGATGCTGCTGAGTGGTCTTCAAGGCGGAGGATCGATCCTGTCAGGTTCGTGACGCCGGGCGGGCGTCGCTCAGTGGGTGGTCGCGGCTGCGTCGTCGTGCACCAGCACGAGCTCGCCACGCAACGAATGTGGGTACGCATGGACGATTTTCACGTCCACCATCTGGCCGATCAGCCGCGCATGCGAGGCAACCGGCGCCGGGAAATTCACCACGCGGTTGTTCTCGGTGCGGCCCGCGAGTTCGTTCGGGTCCTTGCGCGCCGGGCGTTCGACCAGAATCCGCTCGACCTTGCCGACCATCGAATCGCTGATGCGCTGCACGTTTTCTTCGATCGTAGCCTGCAGATGGTACAGACGCTTGAGCTTCACTTCGTGCGGCGTGTCGTCGTGCAGGTTCGCGGCCGGCGTGCCGGGACGCGGGCTGTAGATGAACGAGAAGCTGGTGTCGTACTTCATCTCGTGGATCAACGCCATCATCTTGTCGAAGTCTTCTTCCGTCTCGCCGGGGAAGCCGACAATCATGTCGGTCGACAAAGACAGGTCCGGACGGATCGCCCGCAGCTTGCGGATCACCGACTTGTATTCGAGCACCGTGTAGCCGCGCTTCATCGCCATCAGGATGCGGTCGGAGCCGTGCTGCACCGGCAGATGCAGATGGCTGACGAGCTTCGGCACCTTGGCGTAGGTGTCGATCAGGCGCTGCGTGAATTCCTTCGGATGCGACGTGGTGTAGCGAATCCGTTCGATGCCCGGAATATCCGCAACGTATTCGATCAGTTGGGCGAAGTCGGCGATTTCGCTCGAGCCGAGCGTAATACCGGCACGGTAGGCGTTCACGTTCTGGCCGAGCAGCGTGACTTCGCGCACGCCCTGGTCGGCGAGGCCGGCAATTTCGGTCAGCACGTCGTCCAGCGGACGCGACACTTCTTCACCGCGCGTATAGGGCACGACGCAGTAGCTGCAGTACTTGCTGCAACCTTCCATGATCGACACGAACGCGCTCGCGCCATCGACGCGCGCCGGCGGCAAGTGATCGAACTTTTCGATTTCCGGGAACGAGATGTCGACCTGGGCACGGCCGCTTTCGCGGCGCTTGTCGATCATTTGCGGCAGACGGTGCAGCGTTTGCGGTCCGAACACCAGATCGACATACGGTGCGCGCGCCACGATCGACGCGCCTTCCTGGCTTGCCACGCAACCGCCCACGCCGATGATCAGATTCGGGTTCGCTTCTTTCAACTCGCGCACACGGCCGAGTTCGGAGAAGACTTTCTCCTGCGCTTTTTCGCGCACCGAGCAGGTATTGAAGAGAATGACGTCCGCGTCTTCCGGGGTGTCGGTCTTGACGAGGCCTTCAGCCGCGCCGAGTACGTCGACCATCTTGTCGGAGTCGTACTCGTTCATCTGGCAGCCGTAGGTCTTTACATAAACTTTCTTGGTCATCGATTTTCGCCGGTCGCAGTGGTTAACCTGGGGGCGTCGTTTAAAAGGTGAAGAGGGGTGAAAACGTGCGGACGGGCCACGGGGCGGCGCTGGGGCTTGCTTGAGCCCATTTTGGTCCACTTTCAATGCACGTTTGCAGCGTAGCTCAATATTATAGCCCTTCACCGGATGCGGTTTGCGCCGCGGCCTTGGCTCGCGGCCGCTCCGGCGGCAAGCCCAGCAGGCCTTCCAGTTCGTCCGACACCTGCGCGAAGCGCTCGCTCAGGAAATCCAGCAGCACGCGCACGCGCGGCGCCATGAAACGGTTGCGGTGGTAGAGCGCGTGCAACGGCGCGTCCGGATAGCGCCATTCGGGCAGCAGGATTTTCAGGCAGTCGCCCCGCAAGTCCGCTTCCACGTCCCACATCGACTTGATGACGATGCCGTAGCCGCGCCGCGCCCATTCCCGGGCCACGGCGCCGTCGTTGGTTTCGCGGGAGGTCTCGAACGGCACGGTGTAGTGCTGCACTTCGTCGCCGCGTGTGAAGCGCCACTCGTTGACCGGTCCGGACGCGGTGCCGAGCACGATGCAATCGAAATTCGCCAGATCGTGCGGATCCTTCGGTTCGCCCTTGCGCGCGATGTAGTCCGGCGACGCGCACAGCACCCTTCGATTCGACGCCAGCTTGCGGGCGACGAGCGAGCTGTCCTGCGGCACGCCGAAGCGGATTGCCAGATCGATGTCTTCCTGCACGAGATTCGATAGCGAGTCCGACAGCGTCAGCGCGAACGTGACTTCCGGGTAAAGCGCGTTGAATTCATCGAGCCAGTGCATCAGCAGATTGCGGCCGAAGTCCGACGTGGCCGAGATTCGCACCTTGCCGCGCACCACGCCCTGACCGGCTTGCAGCGCGGCCTCGCCGTCGTCGAGCGATTGCAGCGCCTGCCGGCAGCAGTTCAGATACAGCCGGCCCTCGTCAGTGAGCCTGAGCTGACGGGTGGTGCGCTCGAACAGGCGTGTTTTCAGGCCGGCTTCGAGCTTGGCCAGCCGCGCGCTGGCGGCGGCCGGCGTCAGGCCCATCTTGCGGCCGGCTGCCGAGAGGCTGCCTTGCTGCGCCGCTTCGACAAACAGGCGGATGTCACCGAGGTTATCCATCGCGATTTTTCAAGAGAATTTGAAAATGCTTCAAATGCTACGCCAATTATCAAATTGACGTGTTCCGCTCACAATGCATTCCTCGTAAACCCTTTGTGCTTTGTGCCGCCCCGCCATGCAACTCGATCACGCAACGATCGTCACCGCCGACCTCAAGACCGCGCGACGTTTTTTCGTCGACGTTGCCGGGTTGACGGACGGCGCGCGTCCGCCGTTTTCGATCGACGGCCACTGGCTGTATGCAAACGGCCGCCCGGTGATTCATCTGATCGACGCGACGGTGCCCGCCCAAACGGGAAGGACCGCGCCGCGCATCGACCATATCGCCTTCCGGCTGGAGAGCGCCGACGAATGGCAGGCGCTATTGCAGCGCTTGCATGCGGCGGACGTGCCTTATCAGCTCGCCGAAGTCCCGCAGATGGGGCCGCAGCAAGCCGAATTGCAATTGTTCACTGCGCTCGCGCCGGGTGTGGTCATCGAATTCGTAACGGCGCAGCGCCACGCTCTTCGCCGCTAACACGGTCAACCTTAGAACCTGGAGTAGAAAAATGCCCATTCCATTACTCGCGCTAGCGATCAGCGCTTTCGCGATCGGCACGACCGAGTTCGTGATCATGGGCTTGCTGCCCGACGTTGCGCGCGATCTGGCCGTGTCCATTCCGTCGGCCGGTTTGCTGGTGAGCGGCTATGCGCTCGGTGTCGCCGTCGGGGCGCCGCTGCTCGCGGTGGTCACCAGCAAGATGCCGCGCAAGCTCGCGTTGCAGTTGCTGATGGGCGTGTTCATCGTCGGCAATACGCTGTGCGCGATCGCGTCCAGCTATTCGGTGCTGATGATCGCGCGCGTGGTGACGTCGTTCGCGCATGGGTCGTTCTTCGGCATCGGCGCGGTGGTGGCGGCTTCGCTCGTGCCGGCTGAAAAGCGGGCGAGTGCCATTGCGCTGATGTTCACCGGCTTGACGCTCGCGAACGTGCTCGGTGTGCCGTTCGGCACGTTCGTCGGTCAGGAATTCGGCTGGCGTGCGGCGTTCTGGATCGTCAGTGCGTTTGGGGTGCTGTCGCTCGCGGGCGTGTCGCTGCTGGTGCCCAATCGTCACGATTCTGGCCCGGTCGGGCTGGGCCACGAGGTACGCGTGCTGAAAGACCCGCAAGTCTGGACCGCGCTTGCGATGACAGTGCTCGGCTTCGGCGGCGTGTTCGTCGTGTTCACCTATATCGCGCCGATTCTCGAGCAGGTCAGCGGATTCTCGCCGCGCGGCGTCACGCTGATTCTGGTGCTGTTCGGTATTGGCCTCACGATCGGCAATACCGTGGGCGGCAAGCTCGCGGACCGCGCGCTGATGCCTTCGCTGATGGGCATCCTGGTGGCGCTCTCGGTCGTGATGGCGATTTTTGCGCGGACCAGCCATTCGCAGGTGGCCGCGGCGATCACCATTTTCGTATGGGGCATTGCTGCTTTTGCGACCGTGCCGCCGTTGCAGATGCGCGTGGTCGAGAAGGCCGCCGCGGCACCGAATCTGGCCTCGACGTTGAACATCGGCGCGTTCAACGTGGGCAATGCGGGCGGCGCGTGGCTAGGCGGTCTGGTGATCAATCACGGCCATTCGCTCGATACGCTGCCGTGGGTTGCGGCGGCGGTCAGCGTGGTGGCGTTGCTGCTTACGTGGTTCGCGGCGCGGATGGATGCACCGGCGTCGGCGGTGGCGCAGCGCGCTTGAGTTTGGGTGAGCGCCTGAGTGTGCGCGAACGCCCTGGCGAGCCCGGGGTGCGTCTAAGCGCCTGCCCGGTTGCGTCCTGGCGCTCGCATCGGCGCGAGCACGCCCATATGAAAAATTCGCACAAGCTTTGCGAGAACCGTCCTCCGCAATGCTGATAACAGTGTGAAGATAACTTCGTTGGGCGCGATGAGGCGCGATGCTATCTTGCTTCCACTAACCGCTTGCCCGCCGTCCGGCGGCGCTCCTGGAGGCAATCATGCATTCCCCGCTTGCGCTGGTTCGCGATCCCACGGCTGACACCACTGCGTCGCCGCGTGCCGCTGAACCCTTTGATGCTCTTGAACATCTGGTCGGCGTGAATCTCGCCCGTTTGCGCGCCGAGCGCCAACTTTCGCTCGATGCTCTCGCCCGTGCTTCGGGCGTCTCGCGAGCGATGCTCGCACAGATCGAGTCGGCGCGTAGCGTGCCGTCGATCAAAGTGCTGTGCAAGGTGGCATCGGCGTTGAAGGTATCGGTGGCGGCGTTTTTGCGGCGTCATGCGACCAACGGCTTCGAGCATTTGCCGGCGGAGCGTTCGTCGCGTGTCGTCAGTTCGAATGGGCGCTACTCGGCCCGGCCGCTTTATCCTGACGCCGAGCCGACCGCCGCCGAGTTTCACGAGTTGCGAATCGCGCCATTGCATACCGAGGCCGGCACGCGGCGCGCGCCGGGCACCACGGTGAATCTGGTGGTGAGCGAAGGCACACTGGAAGTCAGCGTGCACGACCAGCGCCAATTGCTGGCAACGGGCGACGCGATTGTGTTCGACGCGGACCAGCCGCACAGCCTGCGCAATCCTGGCGACACCGAAGCGCGCGCGTTTCGCGTGACCCTGAAGGCGGAAACGCCGCCGCGCTGGGAGGTGCCTGCGCCGCACGATTTGACACGGCAGGCCGCGCCGGTCTGACGAATGACGTTTTTTTTCAGGCGGATGTCCCGTGAAGCAGCGATGTCCGTCTGATTAGTGGGGCTGCGCTGCACGCGCGGCGCGACTGTTGTATGCTTTGCCAGCCGGAAATTCCGGCAATCAGTGCGTCTTCAGGGCGGGGTGAAATTCCCCACCGGCGGTATGCCGGCAGCGCGAAAGCGTGAGCCGGTGAGCCCGCGAGCGCCCGTGTCGTCAATGTGTTTGGAACTGTGCAACTACGTTGCATGGGACCAGAGTAAGCGCTAAAGCGCCAACTCTGGTCGACATGGGGTCAGCAGATCTGGTGAGAAGCCAGAGCCGACGGTTAGAGTCCGGATGGAAGAAGATGTGCAGATAGTCATGTTCGTTTCCGTGGCGCCGCTAGCAGTTGGAGCGGGGCGCGAGCGTCGCTTTGCGCGGCGTTCAACGGCGCGTCTTTGTCTGTTTGCAATGCCCTGAAACGTTTCTCGCCCAACTTTTGCGATGAGCGTTTCAACTATGTCCTTTGCTACTTTTCCTGCTCCGTCGACGATTGCACCCGATGCATCGCTCGATCTCCCGCTGCTCGACACCGAGGCTGTTCCGCCGCGTATCGCCGCCGCCTTGCAAGCCATGCGCGACGGCCGCGCCGTCGTCCTGCAAGACGATCACGACCGCGAGAACGAAGCCGATCTGATCGTTTCCGCCGAGCGTCTTTCCGTCGAAACCATGGCCTTGCTGATCCGCGAATGCAGCGGCATCGTCTGCCTGTGCCTGCCCGACGAGAAGATTCACGCACTCGAATTGCCGCCCATGGCCGTCAACAACGAAAGCCGTCATGGCACCGCGTTCACGGTCTCGATCGAAGCGCGCGATGGCGTGACCACCGGCGTGTCCGCACTCGATCGCGTGACGACCATTCGCGCGGCCATTAGCGACACGGCGAAGCCTGCCGACATCGTGCGCCCGGGTCACGTGTTTCCGCTGCGCGCGCAGCCCGGCGGCGTGCTCGCGCGGCGCGGCCACACCGAGGGCACGGTCGATCTGGCGGTTCTCGCGGGTCTGAAGCCGGCCGGCGTGTTGTGCGAGTTGATGAACGCGGACGGCACCATGACGCGCGGCGCGGACGTGGAGCGCTTCGCGGCGCAACACAATCTGCCGATGCTGACGATCGCCGAGCTGGTGGAATTCCGCGAGGCGCTGGCGACGGCGCGCGAATGCGTCGCCGATGAGGTTTGAGGTTTGCAAAAACAAACCCCACGTTCGAAAAAACGTGGGGTTAGTCAGCGGTCTGAAGCCTGATGCCGGCTATTTCAGCCGGCTTTTTTATTGCTTCGCCCGTTACGACTGCACGTCGCCAAACTCACCGCGCACGCCGGCTTCGACCAGCGCGGGCAGTTCATCCATATGCTTCATGATGCGCGTCATGCCCATCTTGCGCAGCGCATCCGCATAACCTTCGGGGATATGGCTCGCACCCACGAAGGCAATCGTCTTCATGCCCGCCGCACGCGCTGCATTCAAACCGGCCACGCTATCTTCCACGACGACGCATCGCGCCGGCTCCACGCCCAGTGTCTTTGCAGCGAACAGATAGACGTCGGGGTAAGGCTTCGGCCGCGCCACCTGTTCGGCGCTGAAAATCCGTTCGCCGAAAATCTGCTGCAAACCCGCGCGCCGCACCGACGCATTCACGCGCGCCATCCGGCTGTTCGACACGACAGCGGCCGGCAGGGTGACGCGTTGCAATGCGTCGCGCACGCCGTTGATCGGGCTGAGCGATGCCGCGAGCGCGAGCTCGACGTTGTGTTCGATCGTATTGAGAAAATCGGCAGGCAGCGTGATATCGAACGACTTGCCGATACCTTCGAGAAAGCGCGAGGTCTGCTGGCCGAACGCCGTCTTGACGACGGGTTCGAAGTCGAGGCCGGGGAAGGTGGCGGACAGCGTTTCGAGCATCACGCGGTCAGCGATGATTTCGCTGTCGACGAGCACGCCGTCGCAGTCACAGATGAGGTGGTCGATCATGCTTTAAAACGGAAAGCGAGAGGCACGCGAGCAAGACAGTTGCAAGCTCATGCGCGGAGATTGAAAGCATCATGATACGTGCTTTGGCGCCGCGTGCGCGGCGCCGTCGCTTTCCGTCGGCGCTTTATTGCGCCTTGGCGCACATAGGCTGCACTTGACGTGCGCCCTATGTGCACCGCAGAATCAATGCGCGTGCAAGTACAGATACAAGCCCGTTGCCGCCGCGCCACCCAGCAGCGGACCGCACACCGGAATCCACGAATAACGCCAGTCGCTGTCGCGCTTGCCCGGAATCGGCAGCAGTGCGTGCATCAGACGCGGCGACAGGTCACGCGCCGGGCTCATCGCGTAACCGGTTGGACCGCCGAGCGAAATGCCGATGCCGAGCACGAGCAGGCCGACCGGGAGCGCGTCGAGCGCGCCCAAACCGACTTGCGGCGAAGCCAGATACAGCACGCCGAGAATCAGCACAAAGGTCGCGATCATTTCGGTGAGCAGGTTATGCGGCACGCTGCGAATGGCGGGCGAGGTGCAGAACACGCCGAGCTTCACGTCGGCATCGCCTTCTTTCGCGAAGTGCTGACGATACGCGATCCACACGAGCAGGGCGCCCGCCATACCGCCGAGCATCTGCGCCGCGATGTAGCCCGGCACCTTGGCCCATGCGAATTTGCCTGCCAGCGCGAGGCTGATCGTTACGACAGGATTCAGGTGCGCGCCGCTGTAAGACGCGGTGACGTACACCGCGATGAACACGGCCATCGCCCAGCCCATCACGATCACGATCAGGTCCGCGCCTTTGCCTTTGGTGCGCGCGAGCAGCACGTTGGCGACCGCGCCGTTGCCGAGCAGCACGAGAAGCGCGGTGCCGATGAATTCCGCAATGAATGGAGACATAGTTTGTTATCCGAAATATAGTTGTTAGGGAAGCCGCGGGATAAGCGGCTTCGTTATGTCGAAAGGTGTCTTATAGGACGGATGGAAGGCGATCAGGGCGTATCGGCCCAGGCCTTCGCGGCGCGAATCGCGCGCTGCCAGCCGTCCAGGCATTCCTTGACATCGGCGTGCGGCAGGGCAGGCGTGAAACGGCGATCGAGTGCCCACTGGCTTTTCAACTCGTTCACGTCTTTCCAGTAGCCGACCGCCAGACCGGCCAGATACGCCGCGCCCAATGCGGTCGTCTCCGATACCTTCGGACGGACTGCATCGACGCCGAGAATGTCCGCCTGGAATTGCATCAGCAGATTATTCGCACAGGCGCCGCCGTCCACGCGCAGTTCGCCGATGCGGATGCCGGAGTCGGCTTCCATCGCTTTCAGCACGTCGAGCGATTGATAGGCGATCGAGTCGAGCGCGGCGCGGGCGATGTGCGCCGAACTCGTGCCGCGCGTCACGCCGAACAGCGTGCCGCGCGCACGGGCGTTCCAGTGCGGCGCGCCGAGGCCGGCAAACGCGGGCACCAGATACACGCCGTCGCTATGCGGCACGCTGCGCGCCATCGTTTCGATTTCAGCGGCGTTCTTGATGATGCCGAGGCCGTCGCGCAGCCATTGCACCACCGCGCCGCCGATGAAGATGCTGCCTTCGAGTGCGTAGTTGATCTGGTCGCCGATCTGCCAGGCGATCGTCGTCACGAGATTGTTCTTCGATTCGATCGGCTTGTCGCCGGTGTTCATCACGAGGAAGCACCCGGTGCCGTAGGTGTTCTTCACCATGCCCGACTCCGTGCACATCTGGCCAAACAAGGCTGCATGCTGGTCGCCGGCGATGCCCGCGAGCGGAATCTTGGAAGCGAACACGGTGGTCTTGGTCGGCCCGTACACTTCCGACGACGCACGCACTTCCGGCAGCATGTTGCGCGGAATGTCGAGTGCCTCGAGCAGCTCGTCGTCCCACTTCAGCGTGTGGATGTTGAACAGCATCGTGCGCGACGCATTGGTCACGTCGGTGACGTGCAAGCCGCCCTTGGTGAAATTCCACACCAGCCAGCTATCCACCGTTCCGAACGCGAGGCGGCCTTGCTTCGCCTTTTCGTGCGCGCCTTCGACATTGTCGAGAATCCAGCGGATCTTGGTCGCGGAGAAGTATGAGTCGATCGGCAGGCCGGTTTTCGCGCGGACTTTTTCTTCGAGACCTTGCTCTTTGAGCTGATCGCAGAAGTCGGCCGTACGGCGGTCTTGCCAGACGATCGCGTTGTAGATCGGATGACCGGTTTCACGGTCCCACACGATGGTGGTCTCACGCTGATTGGTAATGCCGATTGCGGCGATCGACGTGCCATTCATGCCGGCGCGCGTGACGGCTTCGGCGGCGACGCCGGCCTGGGTCGACCAGATTTCCTGCGGGTCGTGCTCGACCCAACCCGGACGCGGATAGATTTGCTGGAATTCTTTCTGAGCGGTCGACACGACGTTGCCGAGCCGGTCGAACAACATCGCGCGGGAACTGGTGGTGCCTTGGTCAAGCGCGAGGATGTATTGATCCTGCATTGTCTCTTCTCCATGTGTTTTATGAGTCGCCCGACTGTTATCAGGCGACAGGAACGGCTTGTCGTTCTAAGCGGGCTGCAACAGTTTGAGGTTGTGCGTCCCGGCCTTGTCAGTAGCCGAGGGGTGAAAATCGATTCGGTTCGTGCGGGGTCATCCGCGTAGCCGTGCCGCGTTGAGACAGGTCGGCCATGCGGTCCGGCTAAGTGGCTTAAATAAAGGGCCTAACTGAGCGAGTTAATTAACCGTCTGAACTAGGCACTCTGTCGGAACGGTTCGCGGGCGAACCACGCGTCGATGTCGTGTGTGATCGAATCGAGCGTGCCCGGTTCGACGTGCAGGCCGAGTTTCGAGCGGCGCCACAGCACGTCCTGCGCACTACGCGCCCATTCGGTGTCGCGCAAATAGGTGAGTTCGGCTTCGTAAAGACCTGGCGCGAACGCCCGGCCGAGGTCCGCCACCGAGCGCGCATTGCCAATCACATGCTTCACGCGCGTTCCGTACGCACGGGCGAGGCGGTGCGCCAGATCGGCGGGCAGCCACGCATTCTGCTGCTTGAAGCCGGCGAGAAAGCGCTCGAAGTTCGCTTGCGGAATATCGCCGCCGGGCAACGGCGCACCGGCTGTCCACGTAGGCGTGCTGTTATGCAGCGCGTACGCGAGTTTGTCGACGGCTTCTTCCGCCAGTTTGCGGAACGTCGTGATCTTGCCGCCGAATACGGACAGAAGCGGTGCTTCGCCCGCGGGCGCGTCGAGTTCGAGCGAGTAGTCGCGTGTGACTGCCGACGGGTTGTCCGCGCCTTCTTCCTCGAGCAGCGGACGCACGCCCGAGTAGGTCCAGCGCACGTCTTGCGGCGAGATCTTCTGCTTGAAGTAGCGGTTGATCGAATCGCACAGATACTGTGTTTCGTCTGCGTCGATCGCGACTTTCGACGGGTCGCCGCGATATTCGAGGTCGGTCGTGCCGATCAGCGTGTAATCGTGTTCGTACGGAATCGCGAAGATGATCCGTTTGTCCGGATTCTGGAAGATGTACGCGTGATCGTGATCGAACAGGCGGCGCGTGACGATATGGCTGCCTTTCACAAGGCGCACGCTATGCGTCGCCTCGCGGCCGAGCGCACCTTGCAGCAGTTCGCCGACCCACGGGCCGGCCGCGTTTGCGATAGAACCAGCGCGCACGTCGAGAATCGTGCCGTCCGCGCGCCTGAGTTGGGCGCGCCATTCGCCACCGGCGCGCACCGCGCTCAGCAGTTTGGTGCGCGTGAGAATCTTTGCCCCACGTTCCTGCGCATCCAGCGCGTTGAGCACGACCAGACGCGCGTCATTCACCCAACCGTCCGAATACACGAAGCCGCGCTTGATCGAATCGACCAGCGGCGCGCCGGCAGGATGGTTGCGCATCACAATGCCGCGCGAGCCGGGCAGGAGTTCGCGCTTGGCGAGGTGATCGTAAAGGAACAGGCCGGCGCGAATGAGCCAGGCCGGGCGCAGATCGGGCATGTGCGGCATCACGAAGCGCAGCGGCCACATGATATGCGGCGCGGCGCGCAGCAGCGTTTCGCGCTCCTGCAGGGCTTTGCGCACCAGCCCGAACTCACGGTACTCGAGATAGCGCAGGCCGCCGTGAATCAGCTTGGTACTGGCCGACGACGTATGAGCCGCCAGATCGTCCTGTTCGCAGAGCAGCACCGACAGGCCGCGGCCCGCCGCATCGCGTGCGATGCCTGCGCCGTTGATCCCGCCGCCCACGACGAGCAAATCGTATCTCGAGCCTTGCGTCACCTGCTGTGTCCCCTGCGTCAATTTCGGAAAACTGTTTGGAAAAACTATCGAACCGATAGTGTTCGTTTTCGAACTTTAATGAACATATTCGAAAAAGTAAAGTTCGGTTTTCTTAGGCGCCCCTCTAGCGGTTGGTCAGGGTGGTGGCGTAACGCGCGGCCACGGACGATACTCTCGGCAGCAGCCATTTCGAGGTGAATTCATGCGTGGACTTTGGATGATCGGCGCCGCTGTGCTCCTGACGGGATGCGTCAGCTCGCCGAGCTTGAATGGGACGATGGGCGCGCCCTCGTTCGCAACGTTGCAACAGATGTGCAGTGCCCAGACGGTCGACTACGGCAACGACGCGCAAGGCGTCTACGCGACGCTGTTCGACGCTTACGTGGCGAACCGGCGCGGCAAGTTGTCGAAGGAGGATTACTGCGCGTTCCAGGCGTCGCTTGCGCAGCGCTATGCGAGCCAAGGGGTGAGTGCCGATCCGCAGGTGCGCAATCAGTGGGTTGTGTTCTTCACCGACCAGCGAGCCAAAGCGTTGAGCTGGCGCGCGGCGGCCGACCCGACCTTACGCGCGGGCTGAAGCTCGCGCCCGGTTTTCTCCGCCCAGTCCTTCCCGCGGGAGATTCGCGCTCGTCGAATTGACCGGCAAATGCGGGGCTAGCCGTGTTGGGGCAGGGCCCCGCGCCACAACATCCGGCGAATCTGCGCGAACACGGCTTCGCGCGTCGGCGCGTTGCTCGCGGCGCTTTGTTGCGTCTGTGGCAATGGCAATTGATTGGCGAGCGCCAGCATGGTGAAGCCGTGCAGGCTTGCCCAGTAGGCATAGCCGATCAATTGGGGATCGCCTTCCAGAATGCCCGCGGCCACGAGCTGTTCGAAGTGCGACCCGAGCATGCGCCAGGCGCGCTGCGACGCGGCGGTGAGTTCCGGGTAAGCGCCTTCCTGCTGGGTCAGATCGAACATCAGGCGGTAGGCATGCGGCTCGTCGAGCGCGAACGCCACGTAGGCTTCGCTGACGACGGAGTGGTCGGTCGCAGGAGCCCGTTTCGCCGCCGCTTCGAGACGCGCCGCGAAGCGGTTGAACGCCGCGGCGCGGACCATCGCAAGGATCTCCTCCTTGTCGCGGAAGTAGCGATAGGGCGTCATCGCGCTGCAACCCAGTTCCTTTGCCAGCTCGCGCATCGTCACGCCTTGCGCGCCGCGTGTGGCGAACGCGTTTTCGGCCACGCGCCGCATGGTTTCGCGGAATTGCTGGATGTCGTCGGAGGAAAGCGTTTTTGGCATGCGCGAAGGCTGAAGGTCCGTCGCGTCAATTTACTGTGTAAATGAATTGGACACAACAAAGCGGCCGATCGAGCGGCCGCTTCTTCAAAATACAACCTGCTAGGAAAAACGTTTGATGGCCCGGAGTGCGCTGTCGCCGGTTTCGGTTACGCGCCATTGTTCGTTGCCCGATGCAAGCCGCTCGAGCTGCACAAGCTGGCGTTCCAGCAGGGCGTCGAGCTCTTCTCGTTCCATGTCGACTTGATTGGGGGCGTCCTTGACGAGCAACAACGTGGCGAATTCATGCGGACTCAGCATCGTTCTCTCCATGTCAAGCTAACGCGGACGGCCTTGCAGGCGACTGGCACGATGCCAGTGAAGTCCGCTAGAGGATCAGGCGGGAGGTGCGGCTATCACGACAGGTTCACGCTGCCGGCGCTCCGCGTAACGCGGAACGGACGCCGGGGAACTGGAGTGTAGTCAACCGCCAGACAAACACCAAAGGGGCCCCAGTAAATTTTCCCTTTGACAATTGGGCGTTGCAGAGGCGGTTTGGAGGAGCGGCCAGATCCTTGATTTCACTCGAAGTTTCGCGTGCACTGCAACATGGCCGAAGACGCCTGGATTACTCGGCGACATACACCTGGCAGTTGGCGGCCGCGAGCGTTTCGCTCATCTCGGCGGGCGGTGGGGCGTCGGTGAAAAGCGCGTCGATCTGGTCGAGATGACCTTGCCGGACGAGCGCCGGGCGGCCGAATTTGGAGTTGTCGGCGGCGAGAAACACCGTGCGCGCATGCTGGATGATCGCCTCGGCCACGCGCACTTCGCGGGTATCGAAATCGCGCAGCGTGCCGTCCGTTTCAATGCTCGACGTACCGATGATCGCGAAGTCCACCTTGAACTGCCGGATAAAGTCGATTGCCAGTTCGCCGACGATGCCCTTGTCCCACGGTCGCACGATGCCGCCCGTCACCAGCACTTCGCAATCGGGATAGCCGCTCATCATGCTGGCGACGTTCAGATTGTTGGTGATCACACGCAGGCCGCGATGCCGGTTGAGCGCCCGCGCGACTTCCTCGGTGGTCGTGCCGAGGTTGATGAAGAGGGACGCCTGGTCCGGAATGTGAGTGGCCACTAGCGCTGCAATGCGCCGCTTCTCTTCATGGAACATCCGCTGACGCGCCGTGTACGAGACGTTCTCGGAACTGGTCGGCAGGCTGGCGCCACCGTGATAGCGGCGCAGCAGGTTCATGTCGGCGAGCCAGTTGACGTCGCGGCGGATCGTCTGCGGCGTCACGTCGAAGTGGGCCGCAAGGTCGTCCACGGTCACGAAGCCGTCGCGTTGCACCCACTCCAGCAGTTCCTGTTGCCGGGCGTTGAGAGTCAGGCGGGGGTCTCGGGTCATGTGTCTCGGGTAGTGGGTTTTTTATCGGCTCTGCCCGCCACCGGCGCGAAAAGCCGAGCCGGAAAACGGGTAATGCCTGAACGAGGGTGAGCGTATTGTAAGACCATCGCACGTCCTGTCTGCCAACTCGTGCGTCATGGGTTGGATGCGGAGCGACCCGGCAACGACCCTGCAACGACCCTGCGGCGACTCATTCAGGTCATTTGCGCATTTATTCATTTGATAAATGAATTTGTTTTTTGTGCCGGATCGCGCTGCAATCCATGGTTCCGCGCTTTACCCGCGCTGCTGCCCGCGTTGTTACCCTGGTTGTTACCCGTTCCCCATGGTTTCCGGCGTTCGAAAACACGCCGGGCCACGCTTTCGAGAGTGTTCGACATGACTGGCTTCAATTGGCAAAACCCCTATCCGACGCCGCGTCTGCCTGTATTCGCGCGCAACATCGTTTCGACTTCGCATCCGCTCGCCGCGCAAGCCGGGCTGCGGATGCTGTGGAAAGGCGGTAATGCCGTCGACGCGGCGATTGCGGCGGCCGCCGCCATCACGGTGGTCGAGCCCGTGTCGTGCGGCCTTGGCGGTGACGCCTTCGCGCTGGTATGGGACGGCAAGAAGCTGCATGGCCTGAATGCATCGGGCGTCTCGCCGGCGGCGTGGAATGTCGAATATTTCAAGCGCAAATACGGTGAGGAAAATGGTCTCGCGAAGCAGCCGAAGCGCGGTTGGGACGCGGTGACGGTGCCCGGCGTGATTGCCGGCTGGGAAGCATTGCATCAGAAATTCGGCACGCTGCCGTTCGCCGACCTGATGGAGCCGGCAATCGAAATCGCCGAGCGCGGTCATGCGGTGGCGAGCATCGTTGCCTACAAGTGGGCGGCGGCCGTACCGGAACTGAAAGACCTGCCGGGCTTCGCGCAAACCTTCATGCCGCGCGGCCGCGCGCCGGAAGTCAGCGAACTGGTGCGCTTTCCCGGCCACGCGAAGACGCTGCGCAAGCTGGCCGAACAGGGCCCACGTGCGTACTACGAAGGCGAGATCGCCGAACAGATCGCGGCGTTTGCACGGGAAGGCGGCGGCGCGTTGACCCTGGACGATCTGCGCAACTACCGCGCCGATTGGGTCGAGCCGATCGGCAAGGATTATCGCGGCTACACCGTGCATGAGATTCCGCCGAACGGCCAGGGCATCGCGGCGCTGATTGCCTTGGGCATCCTCGAAAAGTTCGACATGAAAGAACTCGCCGTCGACAACGTCGAGTCGCAGCATGTGCAGATCGAAGCGATGAAGCTGGCGTTCGCCGACGTCTACCGCTATGTCGCCGATCCGCGTTCGATGGAAGTCACGCCTGAGCAGATGCTCGACGACGCGTACCTCACGTCGCGTGCGAAGCTGATCGACCCCAGGCGCGCCACGCAGTTCGACTTCGGCATGCCGAAGGCCGGCGGCACGATCTACATGTCGGTGGCCGACGAGCGCGGCATGATGGTCAGCTTCATCCAGTCGAACTACATGGGCTTCGGCTCGGGCATCGTGGTGCCGGACAGCGGCATCGCCATGCAGAACCGCGGCTGCGGATTCTCGATGGACTCGAAGTCGCCGAATGTGGTGGAAGGCGGCAAGCGGCCGTTCCACACCATCATTCCGTCGTTCCTGACGCAGCAGGTGGACGGCAAGCAGGAGGCGGTGATGAGCTTTGGCGTGATGGGCGGCGATATGCAGCCGCAAGGCCATCTGCAATCGATCGTGCGGATGCTCGACTACGGTCAGCAGCCGCAGGCCGCCTGCGACGCGCCGCGCTGGAAGGTCAACCGCGACTTCACCATCGACATCGAATCGACGCTCGATCCGAAAACCGCGGCGGCATTGCAGAAGCTGGGCCACACGATCAAGTCGGTCGACGATCCGTATATGGACTTCGGCTCCGGTCAGTACATCTGGAAGCTCGACGGTAACGATCCGGACCGCGGGTATGTAGCGGCGAGCGACAGCCGTCGTGACGGACTGGCCGCCGGATTCTGAACGACTCAAGCGAAGAAGCGCGGCGTCACGCGCAAGCAATGGACTGCGCGTGACAGCCGGGCACCGGGCGCGTCAAAAAACAGGCAGGGCAGGAGGCATCATGAGCATTCCCGCGTCGCAACCCGCGACAGCTTCGCCCCATTCCACGTCGGCGCCGCTTTCCAAAGCGATGGTGCGGCGTATCGTGTTTTCGTCGTCGGTCGGCAATGCGCTCGAGTGGTTCGACTTTCTGGTCTATGGCTACTTCGCCACCATCATCGCGAAACAGTTTTTCCCGATGCAGGACGAGTGGCTTTCCACGCTGCTCGCCATCGCCACTTTTGGCATCTCCTTCCTGATGCGGCCACTGGGCGCCGTTGTGCTGGGCGTCTACGGCGACCGCAAGGGCCGTAAGGCGGCGCTCACGCTCGCCATCGCGCTGATGATGGTCGGCACCTTCACCATGGCGGTGATGCCGCCGTATGCGTCGATCGGTATTGCGGCGCCCGTGTTGATCCTGTTCGCGCGGCTTGTGCAAGGTTTCGCGGTGGGCGGTGAGTTCGGCAGCGCAACAGCCTTCATGGTCGAGCACAGTGCGTCGCGGCGCGGCTATTACGCGAGCTGGCAGTTCGCGAGCCAGGGCCTCGCCGCGATCACCGCGGCGGCCTTTGGTTCGCTCCTGACCGCGTGGATGCCGCCCGAGCAACTCAATAGCTGGGGCTGGCGCTTGCCGTTCGTGTTCGGTTTACTGGTCGGGCCCGTGGGCTACTACATCCGTTCGCATCTCGACGAGACGCCGGAGTTTCTCGCGTTGCGTGAAGCGCGTGAGACCGCGGGTCAGCGTCAGACGATGCCGGAGGACAAGAGCGCGTCATTCAGCAACCAGTGGGTGAACCTGCTGCTGGCCGTGGGCATCGTTGCGCAATCAACGGTCGGCGTTTACGTGTTGCAGCTTTACATGCCGATGTATGCCGTCAAGCAGCTGCACATGCCGGCTGCGGCGTCGTTTGGTGTGGTGGTGCTCAATGGCGGCTTGCAGTTTCTGCTGTCGCCGGTGATGGGCGCATTGTCCGACCGCATCGGCCGGATTCGCATCATGCTGACGACGTCGATTCTGATGGGCGTGCTGATCTATCCGATGTTCGCTTTGCTGCAATCGCATCCGACGATCGGCTGGCTGCTACTGCTGCAAGGTACAGCCGGAATCTTCAAGGCGGCTTACTCCGGACCGATGCCGGCGCTGATGTCCGAGATCTTCCCGACGCAGGTGCGCTCGACGGGTCTTTCAATCGGTTACAGCATCGGCGTGACGATTTTCGGCGGCTTTGCGCCGACGATTGTGGAGACCTTCATTCACTTGACCGGCGACAAGCTCGCGCCAAGTTATTACGTCCTCACCGCCGCGGTGCTGTCGGGGTTGTCGCTCGTCGTGGTTGCGTGGCGTATGCGCCGCGTCAGGCATCTCGAAGGCGCTCAACTCGCATGACGGTCTTGCCGGGGATTGTTGTGCCCCGCAGCGAGCCTTGCCGCGCTTAACGCGCATTACTTTCAGGTCAAAGCCAGCTCTTCGAGCTGGCTTTTTTTGTGCCCTGCGTGCGCTGCTTGTAACCATCCGAAGGATTCGACTATCGTGAAATTGGAACTGCGACGGTCCGGCACGGTCTGTGCTGGGTTATCTGCAGAGTTGCCGAACACCGGCTAAGATGCAAGATACAAGGGGTTAACTCTAATTCAAGGTGCTGTATCTGACACGGTGGACTGTCCCTGCGATTGCGGGCGGTTTCGAGCGAGCTTCACGAGTCGATGCAGCCTTCGGAGCAATGACACAATGCACACTGAGCTGAACCATGTGATGCCCTGGCGGATCGAGGATATCGACCTCACCCGCATCGATCGCCAGAAAGCAGTCGCTAACGAAGACCTGCTGCTTCTGTTGTGCGCCGCTTCATTTATCGAAAGCGGCACCGATCTTTACACCAGCAATCTCAGCACCTTCTTCCACGGCGACCCTGAAGTGTCCGCCTGGCTTAATCAGGAATGGGAGCCGGAAGAAATGCAGCATGGCCGCGCGCTCAAGACCTATGTCGCTTACGTCTGGCCTGAGTTCGATTGGGACACCGCGTTCCGTAATTTCATGGAAGAGTATTCGCTGACCTGCTCGGTCGAAGACTTCGAAAAAACGCGCGCGCTCGAGATGGTTGCACGCTGTGTGGTGGAAACGGGCACCGCAACGCTTTATCGCGCGATCGGCGAATGTTCGGACGAGCCGGTACTCAAGCAGATCACCGACAACATTCGCACCGACGAAGTCCGTCACTACAAGCACTTTTTCAAGTTCTTCAAGAAGTACAACAAGATCGAAGGCAATGGGCGTCTTGCGGTTCTCGGCGCGTTGATGCGCCGCGTGATGGAAATCAAGAACGAAGACTCGGAGATCGCGTTGCGTCATGTTTTCGCGATTCGTTATCCTGAGCGCGTGCACGATTCGGCCTACAACCGCGAGCGCGCGGCTCGCATCAATGCGTTGGTGCGGCGCAATCTGTCGGCGGACATGTGCGTGAAGATGCTGCTCAAGCCGCTCGATCTGCCGGCCAAGATTCAGCCGGGCGTGCATTACCCGCTCGCCAAGATCACGCAGCACGTGTTTTTTCGCTGATGTTTGTCCGCTGAGTCCGTGGCGTAAAGATGAAAATGAATGGCCCGCTCGCGCGGGCCGGGGGTGTCCCGAATTTTGTGTAAACGGGTTTGTGTTTAACCCGGCACGAGCCGTTCTTCGAACTGGATGGTGAAGCGGTTCAGGGCTGCTTTCCAGTCCCGGATCGGCATCG
>NZ_CAJNBK010000012.1 GCF_905220975.1 Paraburkholderia haematera
TTCAGTGACTCTGTCCATGATCTCCCTTTATGGACACAGTGACATTTGTGCCCAACGAAAGCATGGGGTGCGATGCGACCAGAATCTAGACGGTCAAGATCGGACGCTTACCATCTGGCGACCGCCATCGGCGTGTCCGGCATCATGCACCACGGCAAGAGGGTGCGCTTCTACTCGACCGTGGATCTGGCCAACGCACTGGAGCAGGAGAAGGCGCAGGGACGTGCCGGCAGGATCGCGGCGAGCCTGCTTCGCCTCGACCTGGTCATTCTGGACGAACTCGGATATCTGCCCTTCAGCCAGGTCGGCGGGGCGTTGCTGTTCCACCTGCTGAGCCGCCTGTACGAGCACACGAGCGTTGCGGTGACGACGAATCTGGACTTCGCCGAATGGTCCAGTGTGTTCGGCGACGCGAAGATGACCACGGCATTGCTGGACAGGCTGACGCATCACTGCCACATCGTGGAAACCGGCAACGAAAGCTACCGTTTCCGCCATAGCAGCGCCAGTGCAAAGAAGCGTATCCGCTCACGCGAAGCAGCGCGCAGAGCCGACGATGCGAGCGCGAACGAATCGGCCTGATCGTCGCTTGCCGCGCAGTGGAAGCCGCTACGGGCTACGCCCTTCGCAGCTTCCACTGCGCAATGCATCCTCATACGAAGGAGGACAACCACTCCGGAAACCCATACACTTATCCACAACCGGTCCTTCTTCAGGCCGGTCTCCACCCCGGCTCAAAGCTCGATCGGCGCGGTGGCTCAAAATTCATTCGGCGCGGACAAAATAATCTCCGCGGTACGCTGCCGATGATAGTAAACCCACCGTTATAGATGAATTTTGAATGCGGAGCAGTTTGGCCATCGCTGAACCGTATCGAATCCTTTACGTCGTCGCTCAAGCTGTCAGGGGTAGACAGGGCGACCTCTACATCCGCGGGTAGAGTGATCTTATATCTTCCTAAACATTCTTCCTTGGCCGGGGGCGTGCTGCCCTCAGAAAAAGCAGAAAGGGAAAAAAAATGCAAACCGAGCGCGAAGGACCCCTTTCCGAGTTTTAGCTTAGCGATGCTCATCAGGCGTTGTACGTGCATCGCTATTGAATTGGCCGACGCCGGATCGATGCCGCGATCCCTTTCGCTATCTGGTCGAGTTCGTCCGCAGATACGGGGGCATTCCCTTTCGCGTACTTGGCGTTTCTTTCAACCAGAAGAAGCAAATTGGGTGTGTCGACCGGCGCGCTGGAGTCGCCTTGTACCGTGGCAAGGTACCCGTAGTCCGTCGAGTCGTCGTCGCGCGTAATGGTTGCTGAAGTCGCGACACCCTCGCGGCCATCGAGCTTGACGGACCGATAAGGCATCGGACCATCAAGCTTGATGCGTTTGCCGATCCCGTATTCATAGCCCCATACGAACTCGCTCTTTTGCTTGGACGTTAGCTTAGGATCTGCGGCCAATGCCTTTTCGTCGAGGAAGAAAATCGTGACGTCCGGGTGGTTCTTCAAGCGAAAAGTTACACCAATCTGGCGTGCGGAGTCGTTCCCGCTATCGGCAATGAACATGTCCGGTAGGCATACGCCATCGCCTTTGGGGATATCGTTGGCGTGGCGGATTGCCAGCCCCTTTAGGACATCTTCGGTACGTTGCCTTGCAGAAGACGGGTCTGAGGACGACTCACGAAAGCTAATCGCTCGGCCATTCTCATAGATATAGAACCCGGCGGCGCGATGTCCAGCCCAAGCAAACGAGTCCGGGCGTCCCACCGGTATCGCTTCAAACCGGGTGTTCTCGTCCGTCGACGCTGTGCTTGAGGAAACTCGCGTCTTAATCCCGCCCAAGATTGAACCGAAGTCAGCACGCGACATCGTTCCGGTTATCCGGAAGGTGCCGTCATAGATAAAAACAGAGTGCGTTGCTGGCTGGTCATCTGAAAACCGGATTGGATTTTCCTGCGGCTTTGAGAACGCTGTGGGGATGGTCAGAGCGACGTCAACGTCACCAGGAATCGTCAGTTCATAACGACCGACACATTCTTGGCGTGCATCAGCCATAGCACGAGACGGTACAGACTGCATTGCACACGTCAGCGACGCGAGTGCGATCAATTTCCAGCGATGGGTGAACTGTCTCATCAGCTAAGTTCCCCGCTCTGGCTCTTGTCGGACGCAGATGCCTCTTGTTCATAAGCGTTAGCCGGCCTTGGGACCTGATAATTGTCCGCAACAAGTGACGTGGCAAAACCCAGATTGTTGTTCTCGCCCTTCGTCCACTCGATTGGCAGCGAAACGATGAAGCCGTTCAGCTGAGACAGGTTGGTTGCTGCTTGCTCGTGCTGCGGTTTCGCCCAGAAGGCGTCATCAAAAGGCATCTTCCCCTCGGTAGATTTCGCCGCTGGATTCCATGTTGGCCAAATAGATGCGAAGTCGCCTTGATCGTCTGGCGACGCTGACAGACCACGATTGCGAGGAATAAAGGCAAACGCTGCTTCATATAATTTCTGATTCGCATCTGCCACCTTCTGTATCGCCCTCCAGTTCGCCGGATTAGCGGGCTGATCAATCGCCCCCATCAATTGGTGCGCGGGCCGCACGTTACCTGTGATGCCGAACAGCTTCTTCCACACTTCCTGCCGTAGGTTTCGTGCAAATTTCCGGGTCACCTTGACGTGACCACTTCCATCGATATTGTGTTTTTCCATTGCACTATCCGCAACCAGAACGGCGATTTCAGAGTCCCGCGAGCCCAGCAGACTGCGGTCATTGATATTCGCGCTCCCAACCAGAGCAAACAGATCGTCCACAATCATCATCTTGGTGTGCACATAAATCTGCTCTGTCACATAACGCTCACCCAGCTTGGTCCAATTTCGCAGGTTCAGGAGCGTAACGTATTTGCGGCATTTTTCGATGTCGACGTCCTCATACCGAGTGTCGCGCGGGTCGCTTAGCACCTTGCTCCAGTCCTGAACTTTCCCATCACGCAATTCTTTGGCTTTAAGGAAGCGTCGGACGCGATTCAGCAGGCTAAAGGAGCCGAACACGAGTGACTGCATCGTCCAGTGGACCTGCGTCATGACGCTTGCGTTGTTCAACATGCCCTCGGGGTGCACCGGCAACGTGATGATGACGTGGAAATGTTCCTTCACCCCGGACATGATCGTCCGTCCGATTCGATGACCCAGCAGTTCACAGATGAAATTCTTAGGCGCTTCCTCCGGATGATCTGAACTTTGCCGGGTTGCCCACTCGCCAAACCCTTGCTTCTTCACCTGATCTGCCGGGCCGGATAGCGGCTGTTGAGACGTCACGTTGGCCGCGGTCGTATTGGGATCCGTATGCTCAGTGCCAAAGCCAGAAACAAAAAACTGATTCTCGATATAGATAAAAGAGGTGGCCTTGGTAATGAGATTACGCATCGCCAATGCGATTTCACATTGTTTGCCATCAGGTGCGGGTTGAGATTTCTGGTCGGCACTGCTCGAACCATTGAATTCAGCCTGGCGCATTGCGGCAGGCGCGCTCCTCAGCATCTGAACCTTGCACCCACCGGTCAGCGGGGCTGGCTCAGGCGGCAGATTCAAATGCGCCCGCTTACCTCCGCCTTCGCTATTCCAGCGCACAACAAAGTTACGCGCCACATCGTTCGCCGACGGTCCGTCAATACGAAAATGCACGTCCTGCCAAGGCATGCGGGGTTGCCTGCTGGCGTCGAGCGTCCCGTCGTTGGAGGGTAGGCCGGTTGGGTGGGTCGTAGCGGATACATAGGGTGTTTCATCCCCGTATGCAATCTGATAACCGCCTCCTTCAATCTTCTTCAGCGTGTCGCTATGATTGGACGGCACAAGCCCCCACAGTGTCGGACGGTTATCCACCATACCGGTCAGCAGGTCAGGATCGACGAGATTGTCCTTCGGGACATGTCCCAGATGAGGAATGCAGCCGTTGTAGCGATTCATCGCCTGCCGGTTTTCAGCGTCCGCCTTCAGATCATAGGTCGCGTCATCAAAACGTCCATAAGCCAGGTCCATGCCGCCAATGTAGGCCGTCTTTTCATCGATCACGATGAGTTTCTGATGATGGCTGAAGAAACTACGATCGTCGTCCGCCAGAGACGCTGCAAGCGTGACCCACACACACGTGCGCCCAGCAATCTCATTGATAGCTTCAAGGACAGATTTTGTTTGATTGTCATAGGTTTGCACGGGCGGCGAATGCATCCACGGCATGACATAAACCTTGAGCTGCGCATTGGCTTTTACGGCCTTCAGCAGAACATCGAAAAGACGCACGCCTTGCTCTAGTTCTGCGTCCCAATTCACTTGCCAGCCGGCAATGTAGATCACATGAGCGGCGGCCTGAATAGCGGAGGCAAGGTCGCTGAAGTAGGCCTTTCCCGTGGTAAATGCTTTTAGTGCATTCCCTGTCCGCGGCTGAGAAAACGGCTGTCCCACGCCCACCCACACGTTTTCCGTCGCAAATGCTTTGTACGGAGTTCCCGCATGATCAACAATTTGTTTGAGCGACAGAATATCGTCATCAAAGAGCTTGCCTGTGGGGTTTTCGCGAGCGACAACGTCGGCCATCAAGCTTCTCCTTTCAATTTGCCCAGCACAGCGTCTCCACTATGTGCCTGTAACTCTTGCCGCGCCCATTGAGCAAAGGATTGGTCAACGTCAGTTTGTTGAGCGGAAAACGTTTGGTCGCTATAGCCCATAGCGTCGATTGCTTCGTAAAACTTGTCGCTCTCAGTCCAGCTATCCGACTCTCGGTTCAGTGACAATGAGCGTACTTGTCCCGCGTAGACGAGCCACATCTGCCCCGGCGATTTGTTATATGCCTCGTGCAAGGTTTTCTCGTCGGCGTCCGAAAGGGCAAGTTTGCCGCTAGCATCGCTCTGACCAGTCAGAATCATGTCGGAGGACATGAGCGCGTCATCCGCCGTCGGTGCCGAGACCATGCGCCATGCTGTGTTGATATGGGGGTAGCCATCCGGGCCTGGCGTGTCTGTCAGAAGCATGTTGAATTTCACTGGCCCTTGTGTTTCTGGTTGCGGCCAATTAGGCAACGGATAGTTTTTGCGGACGGGCCCGTTAAACGAATGCTGACTGCCTTTGATATCGACCATTCCCGGCGCGTGAATCTCAATGTCGCCGCCTTTCATGCGGATGTATGCGCCACCGGAAGTCAGCAGGATTTCCTGCTTCGCAGCCGCTTCAATTCTTTCCGTTGCAGACAGCAGCTTTATCGTCTTCTGCGCCGTTAGCTCAATATTGTCAGCATGCGCTTGCATCTCGACCTTGCCTTTGGCCGCAAAGAGCTTCATCCCCGCGTTCTGAACGAACAGGCTGAGTTTCTCCGTAATACCGGCGATCAGTGATTTGCCCGTTGCAATATGCGTGTTCTGGCCGCTCACGAGGTTTGTCTGTGCATCGCTAGCGATGTGAATCGATTTCTGGGTAGACAGAGCAACGCCGGAAGGACTTGCAAACAGCATGACGGGTTCCTTGAATGCGCTGGCATTGCCCGTGCCGCCGCCGGCAGTGTTGCCACCCGACGCTGAACCTGCAACGCTGTTCTTCGTTGCATCGGTGAATAACTTCAGTGAGTCGTAGCCGTCCTTGAGGCTCTCCGCCTGGTGCGTGGTGCTGGTATCAGAGAGCGCTTCCATCGCGCTTTCGGAATTGCCAAGTTGTCCACTCGCTTCGCGAGCATCCAGCGGCTGGTTGCTTGCCGGGTGGGTCGTGACGTACAGGCCCTGACCGGCACGCACTGCGCCATACGCATCTGACTTCAAGTCGAAGCCGCTACCCAGATATGCCCCACGCGTGTTGTCAGTCTGTGCGATGAGATAGCCCAGGTGCAGATGCGCATTCGTGCTGCTGCTGCACAACTGCACACGGTTTTGGCCCGTCGCATCATCCATCACCATCTGGTTGTAGCCGCTGCCTTGATATTCCTTCGACTTGTATCCCGACAGGATGCCATTGGAATGCCAGTTCGGTTGCGTCGCACCGTTGTAGATGCGACCTGCTACCAGCGGCTTGTCACAATCGCCCCCGGCCCAGTCGATCAGAACCTCTTCACCGACTCTTGGCACATGGACACCACCGTATCCACCACCCGTATCGGACATGGCGACCCGCACCCAGCACGACGCTTTTTCGTCGCCATCATTGAGGCGGTCCCAGTGAAAATGCACCTTGATACGGTTGAGCTGGTCGGTGTACACCTCTTCGTTGGCCGGACCAACGACAATGGCCGACTGGAGATACATCGTTGGTTTGTGATGTTCAAGCGGGCTCCGAAACGGCACGACCTTGCGTTGTGTTTCGATTTCAACGAGGAAGAATCCTTCGCTGCCATCCACGTGCGCGACCGTCAGTGCATTTGCTGGAGGTGCATGATTTGCGCGGACCTCAGCCAGTTCACTTTTCAGACTGTGCGGGAAATCCGCAGTCTGGCTGGACACCGGCAGGTTGTTTTCAATGAACCAGGCGGCCTCGATAATTGCGAATTGCCGGTTCTGGGTGCTATCCGTAGCATGGGCAGGGTGATCGTCGAGCTCGAACCAATGGCCCGCATCGGCCTCTCTCACACCACCCGAGCCAAAGAAACGCTTTGCTCGCGACTCCCATTCCTCCATGCGGATCTTCGACAGATGGTCGCCCCTATCCTGGTCGCCGTAGGTGTAGGCGCCGGTGTATTCATATACTTCAGCCTGCTGCGGCAGGTTTCCCTGCGTAGTCAACGTCGGTATGTTTGTACCCTTCGGATTGGCCGATGAAGCCGGCGCTTTGTAATCGAAGGTGCGGGTGGTGAGCGTCGTGCTTTGCAATGTGCGCGTGCCTGACCACTGCAGCAGCGCATTGGTTTCGCTGTTGGTGCCTGCTCGATAGAACTCGACAGTCTGCGGCGAAAGTGGCTGGAACGTATCGAGACTATCTGTCACGACAAGCGTGTGCGACTTGCCGTCGCTGGCCTGCTCGAAGTAGCCAAAGAGCCCTTCGTTTTCCATCAGCCGATGGGCAAAATTCCAGTCATCCTCGTATTGAACGCAGAACGATCGCGAGGGGAGGGGTTTGCTCAATGCAAAGCGAAATGCCCCTTGTGCCTGCGGATGCATATTGAAGACATCGGTCAGTATTTCGTCGACGGCTTTATCCTGCCAGATTCGCGCATCCCTCCGAAAGCGCAGGAAATGCATCCATGACGCAAAGGCAATCTGATAACTCGTGAGTCCGCTATCTGATCCTAGACGTCGGGCCGTGTGCACGTAGCCGTGGTGAGACAGATAAGACTTATCGCTTTGCTGGGTCCATAACGTAACGGGCTGGGCAATGAGGGTTTTGAGCTCGATCGTATCCGAAGTGGAAACAACATCGGCCGTAAATTCGTAATGGCGGCCAATCCGAGAATAACCGACAATGCGCTGCGGAAGCAGGACATTGTTGCCCAGCGGACTATCCAGCTTCAGCAGGCGGTCGCTCTGAACAAGTCCGCCAGTCATTGCCCCAACTATGTCCTGAGCTCCCATACCGCCTCGTCTTTGTTGTCAATTGCGCCGCCGCGCTCTGCGGGATTCTACAAAAATTCAGAAAAATCAACCAGCTAACTTATATCAAGCACGAATAAAAACGATTTCGCTCGAAAATTCTGAATATGCGTCGGGCATATCATAGATGCAGCACCGTTGTGGACACCTTGTACAGCGGCAGGCACATAATTTTCGACCGATATACGTCAATCATACCGATGTCGAACCATCCACCTTGGATTCAGAAATTTATTCCGATTTAACATTTGTTTTCGGATGTGCGATTGCGATAGGCCCGTAATGTTTTGTATTATCGCGCGATAGCGCGGGGGCGCAATTTGCATAAAAGAGAGGCGGTATGGGCGCGCAGGACATTATTGCGGCGATAAAATGGGGGCTTGCGCAAAGCGATCGTCTGCTGAAACTCGATACGCCCCTGGGTGCGAATGTTCTTTTGCCGCAAAGACTGGTGGGGCATTCACGCCTTGGCCGCGACTACGAATTCACGCTGGACGCCGTTTCAACTAACGACAATATCAAACTTAAAACGCTGATCGCCCAGCCCGTCACGCTTTGGGTCCAGCAAACCGATCAGTCGTACGCCCCGCACCATGGTTACGTGCATACCGCCCGCCGTTTAGGCTCGGACAGCGCCATTACCAGCTATCAGATCGGGTTTGTCTCCTGGATGCATTTTCTGCGTTTCAGAAAAGATGCACGTATCTGGCAGGATAAACCGGCCGATGAAATCCTCACCGAAGTATTCAATATGCATCCCCAGGCGCAGGGTGCATTCCGTTTCTCATTGCGTAACCCATTACCGCAGCGTTCGTTTTGCGTCCAGTACGAGGACGACTGGAATTTCTGCCACCGGCTGATGGAAGCGGAAGGGCTGTTCGGTTATTTCGATCAGGCTACCGACGGCAAATCACACACGCTGGTTATCACGGACGATATCGCCAGCCCGCAACCGCTGTCGCCGCAAACCGTCGACTTCTATCGCTCGGGCACCAACAGCGAAACCGACGCGTTCGTACAGTGGAGCGGCACGCGTACGCTGCAAAGCACGACGCTTACTACCCGCACGTTCGACTACAAGGCACCGTCCTCAGCCGCGAACCCGAAGGGCACGACGATCCCGACCTTGGCGACACAGGGCGATCTGCCGCAGCAGGCCGAGGCGTACGAGTACACCGGCGCCTACACCTACGGCAAGCAGGACCGCGGCGATCACCTGTCAAAGGTGCGAATGGAAGAATGGGAGTCGCGCGCGAAGCGCTTCCACGGCGTAGGCGCGGTGCGCCGCATCGATACAGGCCGCTGGTTCGAACTGGTAGACCACCCAGATCACAGCGCGGGAAGCCAGCAAGACCGGCAGTTCGCGGTCATCGGCGTTCAATGGGTGATCGAGAACAACCTGCCGGTTTCGGGCGGCACGACGGACTTCCCGCACAGCCTGAACCAGACAATTGCCGCGGCCCGGGCAAAGCACGCAAGCGATCCCACCCTGCTCATCAAAGCGCCAGACGGCAGCGAAGGCTTCTTCATGGCCACCGTCGAAGCACAACGCAAGGCCATCCCGTTCCGCAGCGCGCTCGAGCATCACAAGCCCGAGATGCACATGCAGACCGCAACCGTCGTCGGCCCTGCGAACGAGGAAGTCTTCACGGACCAACTGAACCGCATCAAAGTGCAAATGCACTGGGACCGGCTCAACGCGGGAGATGAAAACGCGTCGTGCTGGATGCGGGTGGTTCAATCAGACACGGGTGGCAGCTATGGCGCGGTCCACGTGCCCCGTGTGGGGGAAGAGGTCATCGTGTCGTTCCTCGACGGTGACTGCGACAAGCCGATCGTCACCGGACGCGTCTACAACAGTGCGAAGACACCAGACTGGCATTCGAACGGCATCCTGTCCGGGTACAAGTCGAAGGAGTATCAGGGCAGCGGCTACAACCAGATGGTGATGGACGATGCCACCGGTCAGAACCGTGTGCAGATGTACAGCAGCAGCGCAAATTCGCAGCTTCATCTCGGCTACCTGATCGCGCAAACCGGCAACTCACGCGGTGCGTACCTCGGCAGCGGCTTCGATCTGAAGTCGGACGCGTATGGCGCGGTCCGGGCGGCGCAAGGTATGTACGTGTCGACGCATCCGTCGACGGGCGCATCGAGCCAACCTCTCGACGTTCGAAACGCGAGCAGTCAGCTAGTCAATTCCGAAAGTGTGATCGAGTCGCTAAGCCAGGCGAGCGAAACACATCAGGCGGAAAGCCTGAAAGACGGCTACGACTCGTTGAAGTCCTTCACTGACGCCACGCAGAACAGCATCTCTGGCGCCGCAAGCAGCGGCGGCAACACAGCCGGCGGCGGTACCGGTAGCGCAAACGTATTCAAAGAGCCGATCATGCTGTTTGCGACGCCCGCGGGCATCGCGATGTCGACGCAAAAATCAGCTCACATCGCGGCAACGGAGCACGTAAACCTGGTCAGCGGCCAGAGCACGCACATCGCAACCGGCAAATCGCTACTTGCAAGCGTTGGCGAGAAAATCAGCCTGTTCGTTCAGAACGCAGGCATGAAGCTCTTCGCGGCGAAAGGCAAAGTAGAGATCAAAGCGCAGTCAGACAACGTCGAATTCACCGCGCAGAAGACATTCAGGTTGCTGTCGGCAACCGAAAAAATCGAAGCGGCCGCCGATCAGGAAATCCTGTTGACGAGCGGCGGTGCGTACATCCGGATTAAAGGCGGAAACATTGACATCCATGCGCCGGGAATGGTCGATGTCAAAGGCGCGCAGCACAGCTTCAACGGTCCGACCAGTCAGGGCTATCCGTTGCCGGCCGCGCGTCCTGATCAACCGGGACAGCTTGAGCTGCTGCATCAATATGCGAATGGCGAGCCGGTCAAAGGTGGACAGTTCTCGGTGCTGGACGCCAACGGCGGACTTCTGCGGCAAGGCGCGCTCGATGCAAACGGTCGCATGACCGTAAGCGGCTTGCCTCCGGGCGTCGCGCAAGTGCAATTCGGCAATGATCCTCGTGATCCATCCCAGCCGGCTAACTATTTCAAAAGCATCAAGTGGCCGATCGAGCCGCTTAGCGCTTCGGGCGACACCGCTGCGGCTTCACAAATGGCTTCATTCCTGCCGGGTGCCGGTAATGCGTCGGGCGCAGCGAGTGCGGCCGGAACCGCCGGCGCAGCGAGCGCAGCAGGCACGATGGCGAGCGCGGCAACAGGTGCAATGAGCACGGCCGCAGGCGGGGCGTCGCAACTTGCGAGCCTCGCTAGCGTGGCCTCGCAAGGCACGAGCGGACTCGCATCAATGGCAAAAGGTCAGGCTACGGGGCTCGCCCAAAACGCGCTCACAAAGGCGCTGCCATCGGAAGCAAGCGCCGCGCTTTCGCAGGCAAGCCAGGCTGCCAGTGCCGCCAAGGAAATCAGCAGCATCGCACAATCGGCACGCAGCGCACTGCCGGCAATCAAGGGCATCGTCTGATTCGATGCCGACAATTTGACTTCAAATAAATACAGCCCTGTCATGAAAAAAACGGCCTTTCTCGCGCTCGCGTTCGTACTCACTTCGACGGCATTCGGCGCAACCGAACTGAAACTATCCGCAGCCGCGATGGCCTCGCAATACGCGAGCGACGCCGACGCTGCGTCAAAATACACCGACAAACCGCTCGCGCTAACCGGCAAGCTGCTATCCCTCGATTCGGGCCTGACCGACAACGTCATCGGCAAGCTCGGCGACGATTCTGACTCCGCCGTGCGCGTGACATTTGCCGATAAAGCAAGCGTCGACAAGATCCGCTCGCGCGTTGGTCAAAAGGTGACGCTGCATTGCGTTGGCGCGTTCTCGACCGGCTATCCGGCAGCGACTGACTGCAAGGTCAAGTAAGTCCGCGATGAAATTCGTTCAGACATTGATGAGTACGGCGTGCTGCGTTGCGATTGTCGCAAGCGCGCACGCCCAGTCGGCAACCGATCTGCAGACGATGGCCCGCTTCGTCGAGTGCAAGCTCGACGCACGCCAGATAGATAGCTTCATCGACCGTGTCGACAGCGGGGCCGTGCCGGGCCTCACGAGTCAGCCGTCGCAAGAAAAAGCGGTCGACCTGGCATGGAAAACGCAGAAACCGATTCAGGCATGGGGCACGTCGTCGAACCTTGTGTCGATCGTGTCGCCAAGGCAGATGCTGCTCGCCATTCCCACACCTGAAGGCGATGAAATTAGCGTTGCCAAGCAATGGGTCGCGCGTATCGGCGGCATGAGCGAAGGAGCCGGTACCATTTCACTACGCGAGAACGCTCAATGGCGGGGCGTCGACTATCGCAAGACGGTCGGCAAGAAGGAAATCAGATTGCTTGTCGATCAGCAGGAAAGCCCGGGATGGATTCTGCTCGGATGCCGTTACGACAAACTCTTTACTAATAGCAACTAAACCGACCTGACCCAGCATGAGCGAAGCCGCCGCCCAGACCACCGCCGTAGTCCGAACCGAAGTCGCCATCGCGCCGCTTGTCACCATCGCGAAGGAGGACGTCGGTTCCGCACTCGAGCAATTCGATGCGTGGCTCAAGAGCGTCAGCGATGGCTACATCACCCTCGATCGCGTCGAGCAACTGGCGAACTACATTCCCGTCGTCTCGAACATTCTGTCTGCGGTCGACGTCGTGATGGATATCAAGCGGCTGATCGAAGCAGAGTCGAAAGACTTCTTCGACTATCTGAACCTGGGCATCGACCTCATTGGCGTGATCCCGCTGCCGCCCGTGATGGGTGAATTCCGTATGGGCGCGCGGCCCTTGATGAAGCTCGCTCGCGAGGAGCTCGCGAAAAGCGCAAAGGCCGTTGCGGAAGGCGGAGCACAGATGATCGCCGATACGGTCATCTCGGTGCTTGTGGCGCACATCAGCGCGAAGTTTGCCGGCGACATCGAAAAATTTATTCAGGAAGTGCAGGCGAAGCTCGCGCAGATGCTCAACGACTGCGCGGATCATGCGAAGAAGCTGCTCGAAGGTCTTGCGCAGATTTTTGAAGGTGCGGCGTCGGGCAAGCTCTTCGACACGTCAGGCAACTATCGCGCAGCTGACAAGCATCTGGAGCAAGTCGGCGACGGCTTTGCCGCCCATGACGCGAGCAAGATTGCCGAGAACCTGTGGTCGTATCTGAAGGACGGCACCAAGGTACTGGTCAAGGACGCGGCGAATCTCGCCTCGCGCGCAGCGAATGAAATCTCGCCATCGACGAACCAGCGGCTCAAGCAAATGGCCGCGGAAGCACGCCACGCGATTCCGATGGTGACGGAAAAGATCAAGGGTTTGAATAGCGCGGATGTCGGTGGCCTGATCTGGATGCTCGACGCGCTGATGAAGGCCGTGGCTAAGTGGAAGGAAAAGCAGAAACACAAACAGACTGTCGGCATCAAGGCAGCCGGCAAGGTGGAAGCCGAGTTGAAGAAAACCGAAGGCGAACTGGAGACAATCGCCACGCAGGGGAAGGCGAAGCACCCAGGGGCGAGCGACTGCAAGAGCTGTGGTCTGGGACGCAGCGGCGGCTCGATCGGCTATGCACTCGGCGACGAGCGCTTCGATCACCAAGACTTTGTCTTGCCCGGCGCGATGCCGGTAGTGTGGCGACGTACTTACCGGTCATTTCTCTCTGAATATGACGAAAGCAATCTGGGTGCGCGCTGGATCACTCCCTACACCACGCGCTTCGATATCCACGCGGCGAAGCTTGTGTATCACGATCCGAGTGGACGCAGTCTTGAGTACCCACTGCTCAAGGCGGGCGAGACGCACGACGATCTCGCTGAGGACCTCACGCTCGCGCGACTCGATGACCAGTGGCTCACGCTCACGCGCGGGCATGAACTGCTCGAAGCGTATGAAAAACGCGGTGGCGCCTTCCGTCTCGCTTTCCTGAAGGATCGCAACGGCAGTCAGGTCACGCTGGACTACGACGACGCGCATCGGCTTACGCGGCTGATCACCGCGCAAAGCATCGTCGTATTTTCACACGATGCAGGCGGCCGTCTCGTCGAAGCGGTGGAGATCGACCAGGAAGGAGAACGGATCGGCACGCTGGTGCGTTACGCGTACGACCAGCATGGCGACCTCATTGCGGCAACCGACCGCCACGGCAATCGTCGCGAGTACGCCTACACGCATCACCTCGTGACCCGGTACACGGATCGCACCGGCCGTGGCATGAATCTGGAATGGGATGGCTCTGGACCCAAGGCGAAGTGCGTTCGCGAATACGCGGACGACGGGAGCTACGACACACGCCTCGCGTGGCATCCGGACATCCGTCTCGTCGATGTGAGTGACGCCCTCGGCAACGTGACCCGCTATTACTTCGATATCGACGGTTACACGTATCGAATCATTCATGCGGACGGCCTCAATGAATGGTTCTACCGCGACGCCCAACATAATCTGACGCAGCATATTTACCCGGACGGCAGCGTCGAGCGTTTCACCTACGATACGCGCGGCAACCTGATCGAGCAGGCCCGTCCGGATGGCAGCGTGGTACGCATGGAGTACGACGCAAAGGATCAGATGATTGTGATCGTCGATCCGCAAACATATCGCTGGACCCGCGAATACGACGACGCGGGCAATGTCACGACGCAGATTGATCCGCTGGGTCACAAAACCCAATACAGCTACAACGATCAGGGGCAGCCAACCGAAATCGTCGACGCGAAAGGTGGGGCAAAAGCACTCGCTTATGATGCTGCGGGACGCCTTGTCGGCTATACCGATTGCTCGGGAAAGACAACGCAGTGGACCTATGACGGAGAGGGCCGCCTGCTCGAGAGCAAGGACGCGGGTGGGCGGAGTGTTGTCTATCGTTATGGTGGCAACGGCCAACTGGCCAAAGTCCAATCCGCTGCGGGAATCGAGAAGCTGGAATACGACGCGGAGGGCCGGCTCCTGGTGCATACGGATCCGCTGAACCGCGTCACGCGCTATGGATACGACGCCGCCGGGCGGATCGCGAATCGACGCGATGCATCGGGCGAACTGCTGACCTATCGCTATGACCAGGTCGGACGCCTGAGCGCGCTCACTGATTCGAATCACGCGACCTACCAGTTCCATTACGATCCGGTCGGCCGACTCCTCGAGGAAATTGCCTTCGACGGGATGACGACCCGCTACGCCTACGACGCAGCGACTGGCCAGTTGCAAACCGTCGATGAAGCGGGACAAACGACTCAGCTCGAATACGACAGCGGTGGACGCCTCGCGCGGCGCGTCGCCGGCGCAAGTGACGAGCGTTTCATGTACGACGGAAGTGGTCGTCTGATCGACGCACAAAACGCAATCAGCCGGGTGCAGCATTTCTTCGACCCAGTCGGCAATCTGGTGCGCGAACATCACGCGCAGCAACTGTTCGATGAGCGTCGCAGCTACGTGTGGCGGCACGAATACGACGAGATCGGCACGCGTATCAAAACCGTGCGCCCGGATGGCCATTCGGTCGACTGGCTGGTTTATGGCACGGGCCATGTGCACGGGATGCAGCTCGACGGGCAGGAACTGATTCAGTTCGAGCGTGACGACCTGCATCGCGAAACTCAGCGCACGCTATCGAACCGGATCGCGCAGAACACGCGTTACGACCCGGTCGGGCGGATGGAATCTCAGGCACTTAAGCGTGCCGGCGCACCCGCCCCGATCGTGGCACGCCGGTATCAATACGATGCCGTGGGACAGCTCAAAGAGATCGACGACAGCCGGCAGGGCGTGACGCGTTATCAGTACGATCCCGTCGGCAGGCTGATTGAAGCGGTGAGTCCTTCTGCGACCGAACGTTTCGCATTTGATCCAGCCAGCAATATCGTCGATCCGGGCAGTCCGGCGCATGCACGCACTGGCGGCGGGCAACAATTGAGTACCTTGCCGGCGCAGACGCCGAGAGTGCTGGGCAATCTTTTAAAGGACTACGCCGGCAAACACTTTACCTACGATGCCCGCGGCAACCTGATTTCTAAACGCTCGGCGGGCGCCGAGCAGCGCTACGAGTGGGACGAATTCAACCGGATGACGGCGGCCAGTGTTGCTGAGCCGGCGCGCCATCATGAGGCACGTTACTTCTACGACGCGTTCGGGCGCCGTATCGGTAAAGAGGTCGACGGCACGCGCACGACGTTCGGCTGGGACGGCGATACGCTGGCATACGAGAGCGCCGATGAAGGTAGCACGCATTACGTGTATGAAGCGGGGTCGTTCGTGCCGCTGGCGCAGTTCGTCTCCGGCCCGATCTCCGGTATTGCTACGCCCGATTGGAAGCAGACCGATCGCTACGCGCCGGAAGACGATCCGCTGCTCAAGCCTGTACGTCCCCCCTCCGCCGTGCATGTCTTTTACTACCACTGCGATCAGCTCGGCACGCCGCAGATGCTTACCGACGAACTCGGTGAGGTCGTCTGGGAGGCAAAATACAAGGCGTGGGGCGAAGCTCGGGATGTGATAGCGCGAGTGTCGAAGGCGACGCTCAGCGCTCCGCGCAACCCGATCCGTTTCCAGGGGCAGCAACTCGACGAAGAGACCGGCCTCGCATATAACCGGCATCGCTACTATGATCCGGACACTGGACGGTTTACGGCCAAAGACCCGATTGGGCTGTTGGGTGGCGGGAACTTGTACCAGTACGCGCCGAATCCGACTGGCTGGGTCGATCCGCTGGGGCTCAAGAAGAAAGCGCAAACGCCGAATAAGGATTGCTGCCAGAAGGACCCTTGTGCCGGGAAAGATCCTGCTGCACAGGCAAAAACATGGCAAGGTTCGGCTCCGTACTATGGGGTCGACTCATACCAGAACACCGTACTAAAACGAGGCACCGTGCTTTATACGCTTTACCCGTATGCCGCTCCTGAAAAAATTGCGACCGCATTGCCCGGAAATTATTTTTCGGATGCTCGCACAGTTTTGGGTAGCAGTGGCTCAGCCCGGGAGTACAACGACTTGACTCAGGTTGCACATTCTGCGAATTGGCCGAGCGGTCGGGCGATGAGATCTCAATTGCGGGCCTTTGTGGTGACCAAAGACATCTGCGTCGCTAAAGGCAAGGCATCGGCGAATACAAACCTTGGTAAAGGCGGTGGTACTCAATACTTCGTTTCGGATCAGGATAAGGGTAGCCTTGTCGGCGGGAACATATTGAAATTCGGGAGTTAATGATGTCGGGCACCTTCAATTTTTCGACCGGTGAACTGGATGTGGGCACGGGGCTCGTACTCGCGCCGGGCCGCACGACCGTGCCGGACTTGATCGCAGCAGGATGGAAGGCGCTGGACGCTCGCAACGGGTGGGAGTCGTTCAGCGTCAACGAGATATTGATTTGGCGGCACTCGTTTGCAGTGTCGGCCCGCTTTCATGAAGGCAAGTTCGTCGCGATCGACAGCCTTTGGAATGACGGATGCATTCGCAAACAGGACTGGTCGGCGACAAATGACGACCTCGTTCGTGAAAAAAAGACGTTAGCGAAACTGATCATGACAGAAGCGCAAACAACGCGCGTCGCCACTTCGCAAGGCGTCGATTCGTTTGTATTCAACTGGGGGACGATATCGGTACGCGCCGATCCGCGGTCAATGATGGTCATGCTCACTATCGCCTATACCGAGTAGCCACGGAAACCGGATTGCGCGACCTAGCAGCCGTCCAACGCAGGTTAACCTCGAGTGAATACGTCAAGCCCCAGAGACATTATGAAACGATATCTGATTCTGAACGGCGACAAGACGACAGCTAACGGCGTCGTTCAGGCCGCCACCACCTCCATTCAATTGAGCGATAAAGACGTCGCCCACGAAGGGGATCCTGTCGCATGCCCGGCTTGTAACACAACGGGGAAGATCCAATGCGACGGACCGCGCCAGATCATGACTGCGCCGGACGGACGGCATGCCGCGTTAAGTGACGATCTGTGTATTTGCGGTTGCCATCCGCCACCTCGGTTGGTGGCTTCCCAACAGATGATGTCGACAGAGACGTAGAAGTAGCATGGGTTCATTCTGCCTGTGCCGTCTCGTTCGCATTTAAGCGAGTGACGGCCTCCCTGTGCACCCCAAATCAGCCGCCACTCCAATTCAAACGGTTTCAGATTGGAGCTCGGAGACGCTTCAATGAGTAACTCAGAAAAAGCCGAGGATCTGCGGATTGTCGAGCGCAACCCAGGGTACGACAAGGCAAACAACCCGCAGCGATTGAGCATTGCAGAGTTGATGCCAGTCGCCCGGGCTGACGTGGAACTCGGACTGCATTCAACACGCCATTCACAATCTGGCTGGCGTGAGTGGAAGACTGCTTGGAGACGCTAGCGGTATCGCCGTGGTCGAGGCCCCCTATGATCTGTCGGCCAATCGCGCCTATATCGTTGACGCAAACGGGGGACTCAGGGCGCAGATTCCAGCTCAAATGGGCTCCGAGCATGTCGTGTTCTACGATGTGATGGAGACTGAAGGTTTAGTGGCATTTCTGGCTGTGGCTTCTGGAAGGGATATCCAGATTGAAGTGCGCGAGGCAGGCGGTGTGGTTGTGCGGATCGCGGAAAGTCGATAGATGAAGATCGACACGACGAGCGGTGACCTGGCGATCTGCGGAGCGGTGATTCCAGCGAGCCTGACGCTGAGTGAAGCTCTTGTGAGCGCGATGTTCCAACGTCGTACGAAGGTCTTGGAAAACGGACCCTTCGTTTCCTATAAAGTTGAGTCGATATGCGGCAACTGTAAGTACATATCGACGTTGTATTTTCTGTCCGGCGCGCTTGAGTCAATTTCAGTTAATGTCGCTGATCCTGATTCGGCGAAAGGCTGGGAGAATTGGAGCCAAGCCGAAGAACAGAAGAAATTGCAATTTCTGGTTGACCAACTCATCCGGCAAGGAATTATCAATGGGCAACACTTCCCGTGGGGCAATGTGAATGCCTCTTACGATCAACGAGCAGGGGAATCCAGCATCACAATAAGATATTTGCGGCCGTAGTTCCTTAGCCACGGAACGATCCATTCGATTGGAAATACCGTGACTCGAGCGCTCAGTGCCGATCAAAAGTCTGGGTAATGAGCAAATCTATAAGGAGCTAGCCCGCTAAGTGTCGTCGCAGCATATGGTGCCTTCCGGCGGATGGTGGGTACGCTGCTGGCTGTTTTATGCTGGGACGCCCCCTCTCCGAAACGCCAGGGAGTATCTTTGCGCAGTATTTATGTGCCGAAACGTTGTTTTTACCGATTCCCAGGATGCATCAATAAAAAGCGAAACAAATTCCTATTTAACACTTGTTTCTGTTGAATCGATTGCAGTAAACGTCTGATCTTTTGTATTATCGCGCGATAGCGCGGGGGCGCGAATTGCATAAATAAGAGGCGGTATGGGAGCGCAGGACATAATCGCGGCAATCAAGGGGGGGCTGGCGCAAAGCGATCGCCTGCTGAAACTCGATACGCCACTGGGCGCTAATGTCCTTCTGCCACAAAGGCTGGTGGGGCATTCCAGGCTCGGCCGGGACTACGAATTCACGCTGGACGCCGTTTCCACGAATGACAACGTCGAACTCAAAACACTGATCGCTCAGCCCGTCACGCTTTGGACGCAGCAAACCGACCAGTCCTACGCCCCGCATCACGGTTATGTCCACACCGCCCGTCGGTTGGGCTCGGACAGCGCAATAACCAGCTATCAGATCGGTTTTGTCTCCTGGATGCACTTTCTGCGCTTCAGAAAAGATGCGCGCATCTGGCAGGATAAAGCGGTAGATGAAATTCTCACCGACGTATTCAATATGCATCCCCAGGCGCAGGGTGCATTCCGTTTCTCATTGCGCAATACGTTGCCGCAGCGTTCGTTCTGCGTCCAATGCGAAGACGACTGGAATTTCTGTCATCGACTGATGGAAACGGAAGGGCTCTTCGGCTATTTCGAACAGGCCGCCGATGGCAAATCGCACACGCTGGTGATCACCGACGATATCGGCAGCCTGCAACCGCTTTCGCCACAAACCGTCGACTTCTACCGTTCGGGCACGAACAGCGAAACCGATGCCTTCGTGCAGTGGAGCGGCACGCGCACGCTGCAAAGCACTACGCTCACCACGCGGACATTCGACTATAAGTCGCCGGCGTCGTCTGCCAATCCCAAGGGCACGACGATCCCGACAATGACCACGCAGGGCAACCTGCCGCAGCAGGCCGAAGTGTATGAGTACACGGGCGCGTATACGTACGGACAGCAGGACCGCGGCGACCATCTCTCGAAGGTGAGGATGGAAGAGTGGGAGTCGCGGGCGAAGCGTTTCCACGGCGTAGGCGCGGTCCGTCGCATCGACGCAGGCCGCTGGTTCGAGCTGCAAAACCACCCGGAGCACGACGCTGGCAGTCAGCAGGACCGGCAGTTTGCTGTGATCGACGTCGAATGGGTCGTCGAGAACAACCTGCCTGTCTCGGGTGGCACAACAGATTTCCCGCATAGTCTCAAGCAGACGATTACCACGGCGCGGGCTCAGCATGGAGCCGACCGGACGCTCGTCGTTAAAGGTAGCGACGGCAGTGAAGGCTTCTTCATGGCGACGGTCGAAGCGCAGCGCAAGGCCATCCCGTTCCGGAGTCCACTTGAGCATCAGAAGCCCGAGATGCACATGCAGACGGCGACCGTGGTGGGTCCGGCGAACGAGGAAGTCTTCACGGATTCGCTGAACCGCGTCAAGGTGCAGATGCACTGGGATCGCCTGAACCCCGGCGATGAGAACGCGTCGTGCTGGATGCGCGTTGCGCAATCGCATGCTGGTGGCGGGCATGGCGGCGTACACGTACCGCGCATCGGCGAAGAAGTCATTGTGTCGTTCCTCGACGGCGACTGCGACAAGCCGCTCGTCACCGGCCGCGTCTATAACGGTGCGAAGACTCCCGACTGGCATTCGAATGGGATCCTGTCGGGATATAAGTCGAAGGAATACCAGGGCCGCGGCTACAACCAGATGGTGATGGACGATGCCACCGGCCAGAACCGGGTGCAGCTCTACAGCACGAGCGCAGACTCCCAACTGCATCTTGGATATCTGATCGCGCAAGCAGGCAACTCGCGCGGCGCCTATCTCGGCAGCGGCTTCGATCTGAAGTCCGATGCGTATGGTGCGGTCCGGGCGGGGCAAGGCTTGTATGTGTCGACGCATCCAACGACCGGGACATCAAGCCAGCCTCTCGACGTCCGTGACGCGAGTAATCAGTTGGTCAATTCGGAAAGCGTGATCGAAGCGCTAAGCCAGGCAAGCGAAACCCATCAGGCAGAAAGCCTGAAAGACGGTCACGACTCGCTCAAAACTTTTACCGATGCGACACAGAGCAGCGTAGCGGGCGCAACAGGTAGCGGTGGCAATACCGCAGGCGGCGGCACTGGCAATGCCAACGGCTTCAAGGAGCCGATCATGCTGTTCGCGACGCCATCGGGCATCGGGATGTCGACACAACGGTCAGCACACGTCGCCGCGACTGAGCATGTCAACTTCGTCAGCGGCCAGAGCACGCACATTGCGACAGGCAAGTCGCTGCTCGTGAGCGTTGCCGAAAAGATCAGCCTGTTCGCACAGAACGCGGGTATGAAGCTTTTCGCCGCGAAAGGAAAAGTCGAAATCCAGGCGCAAGGCGACAACCTTGAAATCACGGCTCAGAAGACGCTGAAGTTGCTCTCCGCGACGGAGAGGATCGATGCGGCTGCCAAGCAGGAAATCCTTCTCACGGCAGGTGGCGCGTACGTGCGCATATCCGGCGGCAACATCGAGATTCATGCGCCGGGAAAGATCGATATCAAAGGCAGCCAACACTCCTTTGCCGGCCCAACGAGCCTTGATCGAACCTACAACGCGGAAGGCAAGAAAGCCGACATGCGAATCCGCTACATGGACGCGGAGGGCAATGTGCCCGAAGGTGAGCCGATCAAGCTCGCATCGGAGGATGGCGCGTTGCATAACGTCGTTCTCGATGGCGAGGGCAAGGGTGAACTGAAGGGCATCGATTTCGGCAAATTCGTTGCAGACCAAGTCAAGCGAAGCGGAGAATAATAATGGGCGACCGTCCCCTGATCCAACATACCGTATGCATCGATTTACCGGGTGAGCCGGTCGAATGCTGGGCCGAGACTGATATTACGGTTCTGCTCCGCAAGCACCGCGACGTGATATTCGATATTCAGGTGAAGAAAGGCGCAACCTACACCGTCGAAGCAACCGAGGACTGGATCTACGACGTGGCCAAGAAGAAGCGCGTCAAGCAGGGGCAGTTCCAGGACGGCCAGCGCTACCACCTCTGGATCAGCAGAAATTTCAAAGGGCATCTGATACTCAAGCAGGACGGCAAGGTGTACCAGAACTATTCGATGCAGATGTTCGGTTTGACGAATACCGACTCATCGCCGAAAGCGAAGCCTGAGCCGATCATCATCGCGATCGGTACGAATCACGCCTCGCATCCACCAACCGCTTCTGCATCATCGAAGCCGACTGACGTAGCGCCGCTAATCACGTACCCGCAACCGCCGATCCCCGAGTATCTGCGCGCTGCACCGCCGTTTGATCCGCTGCGCGCGGACCAACTCTGGTCGTGTCCATTGCCGATCAAGTTGTCGCCTGGCACCACAGTTGAACCGATGCAGGAAGCGCATGTCTTCGAAGTCGACCAGAACTCGATTCCCAAGGAAGTCGTGGACACACTGGCTGCGGGCGGCGCCGAAGAAACGGCCATCGACCCTTACAAGATTGCGACACGTAACTGGCTAATAGGACAACTGGCTGGTGGGACGGCGTTTCTGAACGACAACAAGCAGTGGATTAATGAGCTTTGGGGAGAGAAGTTCAGATTGATGAAGATCGTTCACAAGAACGCTGGAGAAAAGACTTATGTTGTTTTCACCGGCAACCCGAGACTTCGCAAGTTGGTGACAGCCGCACGGTACGGTGTGAAGAACGAAAAGGTACTGACAATTGCCGGAGGAGCAGGCACGGCCGGGTCGGGCACGGCTGCTGCTTGGGAGGGGGCCAAAGGAGCATTCAAGAAAGCTGGCTTGATCGCTTTGATTTTTACCATCACGCTTGATACGGCTGAATGGCTGCGTGATTACCAGGAAATCGGCCCGGACGGAAAGAGAAAGAAGGATATCGCCGACCTGCTGGGCAAGATTGGGATCGACCTTGCGAAGGCGGGACTGAGTGCTGCGATTGCGTCCATGGCGGTCGGCGCGGCCGTGGCGCTATTCGCGGGATCCGTTGCACTGCCAGTAGCGGCAATCGTCTTGGGAACCATCGTTGTGGCGGTCGCGGTAGGCTATGGACTCGACTGGCTCGACAAGAAAACCCACACCACCGAGCATGTGACGTCATGGTTTCGATCGATCGGGGAGTCGATGAAGCACGCGGCCGAATATCTGGAAAAGTCGATGCCCAAAGACTATGATCAGTACCCCATGATGTATGTGCCGTGAGACGGCATCCACTGGAAAGCGAACCGAGATGCCACGATCGCAATTGATGACGAAACCCGAGACCGAACCGAAAGACGCAGTTTGGGAGATGACGAAGAAAGCCACGCCGGTGAACTTCATATTTCCCATACTGGGCGCTGGCGTGTCCTACGCGGCATATGCAGATGATCTTGCAGTATCCGGATGGCCATGGAAAATCGGACTACTTGTTACGTTGGTTTGCCTCTTTGTACCGCTTGCTGTCTCGATGATGTACCGCCGTTCGAACCTGCTGTGGGTATGCGGACTGATACTATCGATTGCGACATTTGCCACGTATTTCTTCTTCGGCATATTTGCCTACTTCTACTATTTCGTGTTTGCCCCTATGTCATCCGTTCTGCGTTGGCCGGGGCTACTGGGTGGGATCGTGTTGACGCTGTACTGGGTGATCATGTCGAGGCAAACGGTAATGTATACGATCACGAAAACCTCTTTCGTCAAACGGGCCTTTGAAGAGAGCGCATCTGACTTTCGTTATCGAAACCAAGCCGGAATGGCACTGTTCGAGCGGCTCAATAAAGAGCGCTCGCCGTTTCCAAAAATCTATTCTTATATCGTCTTCGGTATCGCGCCGTTCTATCTGATACTGGGTCGACTACTGTCGTCAAACTTCGGGGCGAACGGTGTGTTGTTCGCCCTGGCGGTGTTGGGCATGCCAGTGTCTCTCTGGTTTGTTGGCCTGCTCGTCCGTATCTATCTCGTGATGGTCAGCTTACCTAGAAAGCTGGAGAGAGAGCATCGCAAGCCTGTGTTGGTGGCCGATTAGGAGAACGGGGCATTCTACGCAAGGCGATGTCGCATTCATATCTTGGGACCAGGGGCTTTTGCCGAGCGTCATGGAAACTGAAGGTAGAAAACGACCTGCGAACCTTCAAAGTTAGACTTCGATAGAAGTCGAACCCTGAGAGTCGACCAGTCTCGGTGGCGGATTGCACTGACAGATGCAGAGATCGTCGCCCAGTGCTACCCGTCAATCGTCCAGTCCAGTCATCGCGAGGTGCGGCCTGTCGCACGGGATTTTTCAGGTCGAATGACGGCCTGAGCATGAGACGTCGTCGCCGTGCGCAATTGGCGCCCCTGCAATTCGAGTGCGGTTGATCAAGCGATGACAGTCCCGTTCGAAGTAGCGTTGCCACCGATCAGAATCAGAAATCGCTTCGTGCTGGGGTCTGTTCTTTGCCGGTCAGGCCTGGTCGCTGTAGGAGATCAACTGCCATTCAACCTGCGCGGTATGCTGTCGGGTTCCGATCCAGCGGTCTAGCAATACAACCTTTCGCGGCTCATGCACGACAACCGAGGGTAGCGTGTCTCCCTTCAGGAAGCGCCTCTGTGCGTCGTCAGTCTGACCCGCTTCGAGTTTCGCGCACCAGACGCCGTCTTCCGGACATTGCTCACCTGTGCGCGCGACAGTACCAAGTGGCACCTTTGCGGCGACATTTACCGGCTGCCCGTTCTGCGATGTCTTGCTCGAGGCTCCGGCCAGCGGCAGTCCCGTAGCCGGATCGAGATTCTTCTCCTTGCTCAGCTTGTCGATGAGTTCATCTGACGGCTTCTGCGGCGGTACGGCCGCCGCCCGCTCTTTCGCCCACTGGAATGTGCCATCCCAAGGCGGCAGTTTTGCTGGTGGCAGAGGCACGATCTTGTCGATGTCTGGGACCTTCGGATTTGGACCGTCGTTATCATTGATGAATTTGCCTATTTGCTCGTAGCGGCGCGTGCGTTCGGGGTCGTTTGGCAAGCCGACAAAATACAGCCGATCTGATGACGGCGGTCCTTTGAATCCGTTCTCCAAAAACGATGTTGACTGTGCATCTCCGCTCTCTACACCTTTCTGGAATACTTTTACGGAATCAGCCTCAAGCGCCCGATTTTTGAGGTTGATACCAAGTGTGCCTGCAGCTTCTCCGTTACCCTGATCGACCGCACATTGACGCCCTGGCAGTTTCCAAACTGGAACTGCCGGGGGTTAACTCAGGCGATGACCTTCTGCTCCCCGGCAGCCTGCTCGCGCATGCGACGGGCTTCGTCGCGCAGGAACTGCTGGTAATCGTCCAGATCGCCGTCGAAGGGCTCGACGCCACCCTTGGTGACAAGCCAGAACTCGTCACATACCGCGCGCAGCAGCGACCGGTCGTGACTGACCAGCATCACGGTGCCTTCGAATTCGTTGAGTGCCATGCCTAGCGCTTCGCGTGTGGCCAGGTCGAGGTGGTTGGTAGGCTCGTCGAGCAGCAGCAGGTTGGGGCGCTGCCACACGATCATGCACAACACGAGCCGCGCCTTTTCGCCGCCGCTCATCGTTCTGACCGCCTGGTGGACCATGTCGCCACTGAAGTTGAAGGTCCCGAGGAAGGTGCGAAGCGATTGTTCCGTGCCACTCTGGCCCGGGGCACGCATGCTCGCCGGCGTGTCCTTGGCAAGACGGATCATGTGTTCCATCGGCGTGTCGAGAGGACGCAGCACGTCGAGTTCCTGCTGTGCGAAGTAGCCGATGTTCAGGCCCTTGCCTTCGCTGATTTCGCCGGCAATCGGCGCCAGTTCGTGCGCCACCGTCTTCACCAGCGTGGATTTGCCTTGGCCGTTGGCACCGAGAATGCCTATGCGCTGCCCAGCCAGCACGGATCGGTTGATGCCCCGCACGATGACTGTGGGCGGCGTGTCCAGCGGTGCGTCGGCCGGTGCCGGGTAGCCGAAGCTCGCGTCCAGCATCGACAGCAGCGGGTTCGGGATGTTGAGCGGCTCCTTGAACTCGAAGGTGAACTCCGCGTCGGCAAGCACCGGTGCGATCTTCTCCATGCGTTCGAGCGCCTTGACCCGGCTCTGCGCCTGCTTCGCCTTCGAGGCCTTGGCCTTGAAGCGGTCGATGAACTTCTGGAGGTGGGCAATCTTGTCCGCCTGCCTCGCCACCGCGGCCTGCTGCAACAGGAGTTGCTCGGCGCGCATGTCTTCGAACTTGCTGTAGTTGCCGCCATAACGCACCAGCTTGGCGTTGTCGACGTGCACGGTCACCTGCGTCACTGCGTCGAGGAATTCGCGGTCGTGGCTGATAACGACCATGGTTCCTTCGTAGCGCTTGAGCCACGCTTCCAGCCAGACCAGCGCGTCGAGGTCGAGGTGATTGGTCGGTTCGTCGAGCAACAGCAAGTCGGACGGACACATGAGCGCGCGCGCCAACTGCAGTCGCATGCGCCAGCCGCCGGAGAAACTGTTGACCGGCTGGTTAAGCTGCGCTGTACTGAAGCCCAGGCCCTGGATCAGCGCCTGGGCACGTGCGGGGGCATCATGTGCACCGGCGTCGTGCAGGGCCATGTAGGCGTGCGCCATGCGCATGCCGTCGTCGCTGGCCTCTGCGGCGGTTACTTCGGCCTGCGCGGCCAGCAGTATGGTGTCACCCTCGACTACGAAGTCGGTCGCGCCCTGCTCGGTCTCCGGCATATCCTGCGCGACCTGGCCCATCTTCCATGCAGCGGGAATCGAGAACTCGCCGCCGTCTTCGTGCAGTGTGCCGTTGAGAAGGCCAAAAAAGGACGACTTGCCGGCGCCATTGCGGCCGACAAGGCCAATCTTTTCACCGGGGGCGAAGGTGACGGACGCGCCGTCGAGTACGACATTGACGCCGCGGCGCAGGGTGACATTACGGACGGAAATCATAAGAAGCTACTTCGGAGAGGATACGCATGATAGCCGACCGGACGTACAGGGCTGTCCCTTTTCCGGCCGCACGAGTGAAGAGCCGCTTGTGCTTTGCGGCGCCCAACGGCCGCAAAGCGAGGCGGGCACTGGCGCGCCGGGCGTTCCGGCTGCGGGCCAGCGAACAGACGGTGAGTGACGGCTCCTGGCCGGACAGAGACTGATGCAACACGGTTGCGATACGCCATTCGACCTGCCGCGATCCTCACCAGGCCCGGCACGACGAGCGTCACAGCGACACGCACAAACATTCACTTGTCGCCGGTTACAACAGGCTACCAAACGACCCGTAAAGAGCCGCCCACTTATCCACAGCCCCCTCTGGACAACTTTTGTAAAAACCACCTGACACGTTGTGGGCGAAACTTTGATAAACCCACGACCGCTCCTGGTCAGTCAAAAGTTTTCCCTGGCTCCTCCTCCCTGTCCGCCTACGCTCCGCAGGGTTATCGATTCCGCAGTCCCTTGATCCGTAAACGAAGATTCAAGTTATCCACAGCCAGGTGCGGTGCTTGTTAACTATTACTACGTATACATATACAAAGACTATAAAAACCAGAGAGGTGTTCGCAAACCACGCCGCGTAATCATGCACAAAGCAGGCAGAACAACCAGAACCAATCCAAACCCTCAAACCAACGGCAAACAAATCTCCGTCAGCAGCTCAGCAGGCGCAGTCTCCTTCGGGCTATTCAGATACTCCTCGAACACCGGCGCATCCGCAGCCTCACGCCCCGACTGTACGAGCCACGTCCCATACAACCACTCATACGCCGCCCGCATATCGCTATACGGTCCCTTGTGCCGCAGCACCGCATATTCACCGCCTTTCACATGCGCCACCGAAACCGGCGGACTCACCGTCACCGAAGCCTGAACAGGATGCGGCAACAGCACCCCAGCCTTCGACCGCAATTCATTCTCCGCAACAACACCCGGATCGTCGTAGTAAATCCCGATCATGCGCATCTGCGCCGCCAGCAAATTGTGTTTCGCCAACCAGCCGAACAACCCATCGAACGCCTTGCCGATCTGCATATACGGCCCAACGTGATCCATCGATAAAACTTCAATCGGCTCCACGTGACGAATCACCACTTCACGCATCGTCATTTGATCGTCTCCTGAAAGTGCCGGACGAAACCGGCTATGTGTACCTTGCTTGCGATACTGCGCCGGCGGAACGCCAAACGCAGCGCGGAAGGTGCGAGAGAAAGACTGCAAACTGCTATAACCCGAGCGCTCGGCAATCTCCGCGATCGGCATCGACCCATTCGCCAGATATCCCGCCGCGCGATGCAGCCGTAAGCGGCGCACGGTCGTTGCGACCGTCTCGCCATACATCGCCTGATAGATACGATGCCAGTGATACGGCGACATGCAGGCAATATCCGCTAAACGATCAATATCCAGCGGATCGTCGAGATGATCGTAAATATGGTCCAGTACGCGGCCGAGCCGAGATTCGTAGCGCGCCCGATTGTCCGATTGGTTCATGATTAAGGTGCCGACGCGGAGAAGAATGCCGAATGGATGCGAATCAAAGTATCACGTCCCCATTTACCAAATCCTGCGAATTTCGCATTTCGCACGCAATCGGAGTTAAGCGCCCACTGACACAAACGCCCCCGAACTTTGCCGAATTTCGATAACACCTCGAATAATGGCTCACTACCATCGACTGAAGCCTGTCCGCCCATGCACCGCAAAGCCTTGCGGCGTCGAGCAAGCGGCAACATCAGGAGCGCCCGATGAAATCAGAATCCAAAAGTCAGCACGTCGGTAAAGTCACGCATCACGAGTTGAAGCAGACCCTTGGCACGTGGCAACTGTGGGGGATCGCGGTCGGTCTGGTCATTTCCGGCGAGTATTTCGGCTGGAGCTATGGCTGGGCGAGCGCCGGCACGCTCGGCTTCGTCATCACGGCGGTTTTTATCGCGGCGATGTACACCACGTTCATTTTTAGTTTCACTGAACTCACCACGTCGATTCCGCATGCGGGCGGCCCGTTCGCCTACGCGCGCCACGCTTTTGGCCCGACCGGCGGCTATCTGGCGGGCGCGGCGACCTTAGTCGAATTCGTGTTTGCGCCGCCCGCCATTGCACTCGCGATCGGCGCCTATCTGCACGTGCAGTTTCCAGGTCTCGAGCCTAAACACGCGGCGATGGGCGCATATCTCGTCTTTATGGCGCTGAATATCGTCGGCGTGCAGATCGCCGCGGCCTTCGAGTTGTGCGTGACGCTGCTCGCGATCTTCGAATTGCTGGTGTTCATGGGTGTCGTATCGCCCGGCTTCCAGTGGTCGAATTTCACAAAAGGTGGCTGGTCCGGCGCGGATACCTTCAGCATGGGCTCGTTCCACGGCATGTTCGCCGCCATTCCGTTCGCCATCTGGTTTTTCCTCGCGATCGAAGGTGTGGCGATGGCCGCCGAAGAAGCGAAGAATCCGAAGCGTTCGATTCCGATCGCCTATGTCGCCGGCATTCTGACCTTGGTTGTGCTCGCCATCGGCGTGATGGTGTTCGCAGGCGCCGCCGGCGACTGGACCAAGCTGTCGAACATCAACGATCCGTTGCCGCAGGCCATGAAATTTATCGTCGGCGAACATAGCGGCTGGATGCATATGCTGGTGTGGCTCGGCCTGTTTGGGCTCGTCGCGTCGTTTCACGGCATCATCCTCGGCTATTCGCGGCAGATCTTCGCGCTGGCTCGCGCGGGTTATCTGCCGGAGTGGCTCTCCAAGGTGCATCCGCGCTTCAAGACGCCGCATCGCGCGATCATTGCGGGTGGCGTGGTCGGCATCGCCGCGATCTATAGCGACGAGCTGATCCAGTTCGGCGGTCAGACGCTGACGGCGAACATCGTGACGATGTCCGTATTTGGCGCTATCGTGATGTATATCATCAGCATGTTGTCGCTGTTCAAGCTGCGCCGCTCGGACCCGAACATGGAGCGCCCGTTCCGCGCGCCGCTGTTCCCGTTCTTTCCGGCGTTCGCGCTGGTGGCCGCGGTGATTTGTCTGGCTACGATGGTCTACTTCAATTTCCTGGTGGCTATCGTGTTCGCGATCTTCCTCGCGCTCGGCTACGTCTACTTCCTGTTGACACGCCATCAACGCGAAGCAGCGCCGTCGGACGCCTTGCTCGAAGAGTGACGTGACGGATCGAGCCGCTGCGCAAGCAGCGGCGATGGAGTCGTAAAGATGAGCTACACCGAGACAATCGGCAGCCGCACTTACCGTTTCGCCGACCTGAAAACGTTGATGGCGAAAGCCAGTCCGCAGCGTTCTGGCGACCAGCTCGCGGGCGTCGCGGCAGCGAGCGAGGAAGAGCGCGTCGCGGCCAAGATGGCGCTCGCGCAAGTGCCACTGCGCACGTTTCTCAACGAAGCGTTGATCCCGTACGAAAGCGACGAGGTTACGCGCCTTGTAATCGACGACCACTCGCCGCAAGCGTTCGCTGAGATCTCGCACCTCACGGTCGGTGATTTCCGCAACTGGTTGTTGAGCAACACGACCGATGCGGATGCACTCACGCGTATCACCGCCGGCCTCACGCCGGAGATGGTGGCGGCAGTCTCGAAGTTGATGCGCAATCAGGATCTGATCGCGGCGGCGCGCAAACGTCCGGTGATTACGCGCTTTCGCAATACGGTCGGTCTGCCCGGCCACATGTCGGTGCGTCTGCAACCGAATCATCCGACCGACGACGTAAAAGGCATCGCCGCATCCATGCTCGACGGCCTGATGTACGGCTGCGGCGACGCGATGATCGGCATCAATCCCGCCAGCGACAATCTCGCCGCAATCACCAAGCTGTTGCTGATGATCGACGAGTTCCGCCAACGCTATCAGGTGCCCACGCAATCGTGCGTGCTGACCCACGTCACCAACACAATCGCCGCGATCGAAAAAGGCGCGCCGGTCGATCTGGTGTTTCAGTCGATCGCAGGAACGGAGAAAGCGAATGCGGGTTTCGGTATTTCGCTTGCGCTATTGCAGGAAGCGTATGAAGCAGGGTTGTCGTTGAAACGCGGTACCGTCGGCAATAACCTGATGTATTTCGAAACCGGGCAGGGCAGTGCCTTGTCGGCCGACGCGCATTTCGGCGTCGATCAGCAGACCTGCGAAGTGCGCGCCTACGCAGTCGCGCGCAAGTTCAATCCGTTTCTGGTGAACACGGTGGTTGGTTTCATCGGGCCGGAGTATCTATACGACGGCAAGCAGATCACGCGCGCAGGTCTTGAAGATCATTTCTGCGGCAAGTTGCTTGGCGTGCCGATGGGCTGCGACATCTGCTATACGAATCACGCCGAAGCCGATCAGGACGACATGGATAACCTGCTCACGCTACTCGGCGTGGCGGGCATCAACTTCATCATGGGCATTCCCGGCGCAGACGATGTGATGCTCAACTATCAAAGCACGTCCTTCCACGACGCCCTTTACGTGCGCGACGTGCTCGGCCTGCGTCGAGCACCGGAATTCGAAGAATGGCTGGAGTCGATGCAGATCACCGACGCGCGTGGCGCGTTGCTGAGCGCGTCGACACAACAACCGCTGCTGGAAGGCGCGCGCGACTGGATGGGTATCGCATGAGCGACTTCCTCGAAAAGAATCCATGGAACGCGCTGCGGCAATTCACCAATGCGCGTATCGCGTTGGGGCGTGCGGGAAATAGTTTGCCGACGGCACCATTGCTGGCGTTCAACCTCTCGCACGCGCAGGCGCGCGACGCGGTACATCATCCGCTCGATGTGGACGTGCTGCACGAACAGTTGCGTGCGCAAAGTTTCAGTACGCTGGATGTGCATAGTGCCGCGCCTGATCGCGAGCATTATTTGCGGCGCCCTGATCTCGGCAGGCGTTTGAGCGATGAGAGCCGCGAAGCGCTCGGGCAACTCAAGGTCGACGCACCCGAGGTGGTTTTCGTCATCGCCGATGGCCTTTCCGCATTCGCTGCGTCGAAACAATCGATCCCGCTGCTGCAAGCCGTTTGCACAAAACTCACAGACTGGAAGATCGGCCCCGTAGTAGTAGCGCGCCAGGCTCGCGTCGCGCTCGGTGACGAGATCGGCGAACTGCTCAACGCCAAACTGGTGGTGATGCTGATCGGCGAGCGTCCAGGTTTGAGTTCGCCCGATAGCCTCGGGATCTATCTGACGTACGCGCCGAAAGTCGGCTGCAGCGATGCGCAACGCAACTGTATTTCGAACGTGCGTCCTGAAGGTCTGGACTATCCGGCGGCCGCGCACAAATTGCATTACCTGCTGACGCATGCAAGGCGCCTCGGTCTCACCGGTGTCGGCCTGAAGGACGATAGCGATGCCCTGCTGGCGAGTACGCCGATAATGCCGGCAGTCGGCGACGATTCAAATTAGACGCGCGCGGCTGGCGAGAAGGTGAGGGTAATGCCAGCAGCCGGCAGCGATTCAAGTTAGCGGTGCGCTGCTAATGAGCACGCCTACGGCCGGCGACAATCCAAAATCAGGCGTGACACAAAAGCGCTAAGCATCCGCCCGCTCCACCGGATGCGTTTCCAGCCACGCGTTCTCGTCGTCCTCGAACAGTCGCGAGCGCGTCAAGAACCGCAGCCCACTCGGCCGTTCCAGAGAAAACATCCCGCCATTTCCCGGCACCACGTCAATAATCAACTGCGTGTGCTGCCAGTATTCGAATTGCGATTCGCTCATGTAGAACGGCACGCCGGCAATCGCGCCAAGTTTCACATCGGACGAGCCGACCATGAACTCGCTCTGAGGGAACATCATCGGTGCGCTGCCGTCGCAGCATCCACCGGATTGGTGAAACAACACGGCCCCGTGTTCGGCGCGTAGTTTATCGATCAAATCGACCGCAGCAGGCGTGGCGATCACGCGGGCCACTTCCTTCTTATCAGCCATCACATGCCCTCGTTGAAAAAGAGCGAGCCGCGCAATGCGGCCCGCTCGGACAGGGTCGTTACGCTCAGAAGAAACCGAGCGGCTTATCGCTGTAGCTGACAAGCAGGTTCTTGGTTTGCTGATAATGGTCGAGCATCATCTTGTGATTTTCCCGGCCGATACCCGATTGCTTGTAGCCACCGAACGCAGCATGTGCCGGATACGCGTGATAGCAGTTGGTCCACACGCGGCCCGCCTGGATTTCCCGGCCGAAGCGATAGGCGCGCGTACCGTCGCGCGTCCATACACCTGCACCCAGACCGTAGAGCGTATCGTTAGCGATCTCGAGCGCTTCGTCTTCGTTCTTGAAGGTCGTCACCGAAACGACCGGTCCGAAGATTTCTTCCTGGAAGATCCGCATCTTGTTGTGGCCGCGGAATACGGTCGGCTTCACGTAGTAGCCTTTGCTCAGTTCGCCGCCGAGCGTATTGCGTTCACCGCCGATGAGACACTCAGCGCCTTCCTGTTTGCCGAGATCGACGTACGAGAGGATTTTTTCCAGTTGTTCCTGGGAGGCTTGTGCGCCGATCATCGTCTTCGTGTCGAGCGGATGGCCTTGCGTGATCGCGGCCACGCGCTTCAATGCGCGTTCCATGAAGCGGTCGTAAATCTTTTCGTCGATCAGCACACGCGACGGACACGTGCACACCTCGCCCTGATTCAGCGCGAACATCGTGAAGCCTTCGAGCGCCTTGTCGAAATAGCTGTCGTCCTCGTTCATCACGTCGGCGAAGAAAATGTTCGGGCTCTTGCCGCCGAGTTCGAGCGTCACCGGAATGATGTTCTGGCTCGCGTACTGCATGATCAGGCGGCCCGTCGTCGTCTCGCCGGTGAAAGCGATCTTGGCGATGCGCTTGCTCGACGCGAGCGGTTTGCCGGCTTCGAGGCCGAAACCGTTCACCACGTTCAGCACGCCCGGCGGCAGCAAATCATGGATCAGTTCGAGCAGCACGAGAATCGAAGCAGGCGTTTGCTCGGCCGGCTTCAACACGACGCAATTGCCGGCGGCCAGTGCAGGCGCGAGCTTCCACACCGCCATCAGGATCGGGAAATTCCACGGAATGATCTGGCCGACCACGCCGAGCGGCTCGTGAAAGTGATACGCGACGGTGTCGTGGTCGATCTCGGAGACCGAGCCTTCCTGCGCACGCACGGCGCCGGCGAAATAGCGGAAATGATCGATGGCTAGCGGGATATCCGCAGCCATGGTTTCGCGCAACGGCTTGCCGTTGTCGATCGTTTCAGCCACGGCGATGCGTTGCAGATTCGCTTCCATCCGGTCGGCGATACGGTTCAGGATATTCGCGCGATCGGTGGTCGAGGTTTTGCCCCACGCTGCCTTTGCACGATGCGCGGCGTCGAGCGCGAGTTCGATATCGGCTTCGCGTGAGCGCGGAATCGATGTGAACGCCTCACCGGTGATCGGCGAGACGTTGTCGAAGTACTCGCCGCCCACGGGCTTCACCCATTCGCCGCCGATAAAATTCGCATACTGCTTTTTGTACGGGAATTCGGTGGTCAGAAACTGCATCTCTGCGTGATTCATCTGTGTGCTCCTCACATGTTTGAATGGGCTATATTCGGCGCGATATTTCGCTTGGCCGCGAGAGGCTAGAGCCAGAACTGTGCCAGTGCACCGCGCTGGTGAACCGTGCACGCGCAGCAGGCACTCTCGCAAAGCATGCTGTGGGGGAGTGTTCACCTTGCCAGGGGATGAACGTCTAGTTTCTGAGCAGTGTGCGCAGCGCTGTTCACGAATTGAACAGTGCGCGAGCCCATGCCGCCGCAATCAAGGCAATGTATACGGCGAAGTCGTTCGGCATGAGAATTGCCTTCCGTTTCTCCTCAACACTCCGATTTCGTAGATCCGGTATGACGATTGAATTCCGAAGCGACAGCCTGACAGCACCGGCGCACGCGCAACAGCCGAGCTTTTGCGTGCAGACCTGCGTCGCCTACGATGCCGACGAGCAGGCGCGTAACCTCCACGGCTGGAACCAGACCTACGACCAACTGACCGCGGGTCGTTTTGTCGGCGGCCTGACGGAGTTGTGCCTCGACCACATGCAGGTATTCGTCGAAACGACCAGTCACACGCTGCGGCAAACCTGCGAAGTGCAGGAGGACGCCTACTGGTTCGGCATTCCGACTTGCCCCGAGGGTTCCGGCCGCATCGACTCACAGGTGATCGCGGCCGATGCGCTCGCATTTCGTCCGGGCGGGATCGAGTTCGAATTGCTGACCTCGGCGGGCTACGAGATTTTCGGTGTGGTGGTGAAGGGGGAGGTGCTGCGCCGATACGCCGCGGAAGTAGAGCGCGTTGGTCTGGCCGACCATTTGCCGAACAAGGAAGTCGTGTCGATCGGCACGGATCGTAAGGAGCGGCTGTGCGCCTCGCTGCGGCAGCTTCTCGACGACGGCGCGGCGAGCGGCAGGCCGCTGTCCTCGTTCGCACGCAACAATTTGCAGGCGTCGGTGCTGGCTTCGTTGTTCGACGTCGGCGCGTTACCGGCCGATGGACAGGTTGAAATGCCCACACGTGGGCGGCGTCAGTCGATCGTGTCGGAAGCGCGCGAGTATGTGCTGGCCCATCGCGACCGCGCGATCAGCGTGCCGGAGTTGTGCGAGCGCTTGCATGTGAGCCGTCGCACGTTGCAATACTGCTTTCAGGATGTGCTCGGCATGGCGCCCGCCACCTATCTGCGGGCGATTCGCCTGAACGGCGCGCGACGCGATCTCTGCAATGCGTCGCGCGAAGCGCGTTCGGTTCAGGATGTGGCCGCGGCGTGGGGCTTTTGGCATCTGAGCCAGTTCGCGACCGATTACCGGAAGCTGTTTGGCATGCGGCCTTCCGATACGTTAAAGGCCGCGCTTGGCGCTCATCAAGTAACGGGCGACCGTTCGTTCGCTCACTAGCGCTACGCAGCCGTTCCGCATTGCTGGCAAAAACGCGCGCCAGCCGGCAGCAAGGCTTGACACCCTTTGCATGCGGCAGGCGCCAGTGACGTGCCGCATTGCTGACAGAAGCGGGCACCTGACGCGTTGACGGCCGGGCAGCCCGGGCAGGCTACGCCGCTCGCCGCTGTCGATGCGGGCGGCGGTCTGCGACCGTTACCGTTGTCCCACGAGCCGTGGCCGCCTCCGCGCCCCCAGCCACCATATCCGCCACTGCGCTGCCCGCTACCATGGTGACCGTTGCCGTGATGCCCGCTGAACATCTTTTCCCAGAATCCCATGTCGATCTCCGTTGTCCAGCATTTGAAGCGGACCGGCTGCTGCGCGCTTATTTGCGCAGTAGCCGCAAGCCGTTCGCCACCACCAGCAGACTTGCACCGACATCGGCGAACACCGCCATCCACATCGTGCCCAGACCGATTACCGTCAGCACGAGGAAGACGCTCTTGATGCCCAGCGCTAGCGTGATGTTCTGCACCAGCACCGAATGCGTCGCCTTCGACAGGCGGATGAACTGCGGAATCTTGCGCAAATCGTCGTCCATCAAGGCGACGTCGGCGGTTTCGATCGCGGTGTCGGTGCCCATCGCACCCATCGCGAAGCCGATATCGGCGCGCGCCAGCGCAGGGGCGTCGTTGATGCCGTCGCCGACCATGCCGACCGTCGCACCGTCGTTCGACCAGCCGTCCACTGCGTTCAACTTATCTTCAGGCAACTGATTGCCGCGCGCTTCGACGATGCCGACTTGCTGCGCGATCGCGGCAGCGGTGTGCGGGTTGTCGCCGGTGAGCATGGCGGCGCGCACGCCGAGGCGCTGCAAATCGGCGATGGCGGCGCGGCTCGTGTCCTTCACCGTATCCGCGACGGCGAACAGCGCCAGCACGCGTTCGGCATCCACCAGCATCACGACGGTTTTGCCTTGCCCCTCGAGCACATCCAGCCGCGCTTCGAGCGAAGCCGAGCAGCGTCCGAGCTCTTCGACCATCCGATGATTGCCGAGCCAATATGGCAAGCCGTCGATTTCGCCGCGTACGCCGCGTCCCGGCAAGGCCTCGAATACATCGACCGTGACACCAGCGATGCTTTCACTTTTCGCCGCTGCCGCAATCGCCATCGACACCGGATGATCCGAGCGGCCCGCAAGGCTCGCAGCGAGTGTCCTGCAACGAACGACGTCGACGTCGGCCAGCGTCTCGAGCTCGGTTTGCACGGGCTTGCCGTGCGTGATCGTGCCGGTTTTGTCGAGCGCGAGCCAGCTCAGCTTGCGACCCTGTTCAAGGTAGGCGCCGCCCTTGATCAGGATGCCCTTGCGGGCGGCAGCAGCGAGACCGCTGACGATCGTCACCGGCGTCGAGATCACCAGCGCGCACGGACAGGCGATCACCAGCATCACCAGCGCCTTGTAGACCCATTCGTGCCACTGTCCGCCGAACAGCAGCGGCGGCAACACCGCCACTGCGAGTGCGGCGGCAAAGACGATCGGCGTATAGACCCGCGCAAACTGATCGACGAAACGCTGGGTCGGCGCTTTGGTGCCTTGCGCTTCTTCGACCGCGTGGATGATGCGCGCGAGCGTCGTATTGCTAGCTGCGGCCGTGACGCGATAGTCGAATGAACCGGCCTGGTTGATCGTGCCGGCGAACACCGCGTCGCCCACGGTCTTGTCGACCGGCAGGCTTTCGCCGGTGATCGGCGCCTGATCCACGCTCGAGCGGCCTGAGACGATTTCGCCGTCGAGCGCGATTCGTTCACCCGGCTTTACGCGCACTACCGCGCCGAGCGTGATTGCCTTGAGGTCCATGAGTTGCCAACTTCCGTCCGCTTGCTGCACGCTCGCCTGTTCGGGCGTGAGTTGCATCAAGCCCTGAATGGCATTGCGGGCGCGGTCGAGCGACTTTGCTTCGATCAGTTCGGCAATCGTGAAGAGCACCATCACCATGGCCGCTTCCGGCCACTGCTGCAGGACCAGCGCGCCGGTGACTGCAATGCTCATCAGCGCGTTGATGTTGAGATTGCCGTTGCGGATCGCGAGCCAGCCCTTTCTGTAGGTTGTGAGGCCGCAGGCGGCGATCGCGAGGATCGCCAGACCCGCTGCCAGCCAAATGGGAGCGCCAAGCCAGCCAGCGGCCTCTGAGCCCACCGCAGCAATGCCTGCGAGCGCCAGCGGCCACCACGGCTTGGGCGGCACGCTGGGTGTGCTCGCGGACGTGGCGCCGTTGCCGGCGTCTGCCAGTTCCGGCGTGAAGTCGAGCGAACGGATCGCGGCGAGGATCGGGTCGAGGGCATCTGGCGCGTGCACGACGGTCAACACGCGCTGCATCAGATTGAAGTCCATGCTTCGCACGTACGGCATGCGGCTGAATTTCTTGCGGATCAGCGCTTCTTCGGTCGGGCAATCCATCTGCATGATTCGGATCGCGGTCCGCACGTCGCTACCGACGGCTTCCGATTGCGGGAGCTTGATCGGCGCCGCTGCAGCGTGCGCCGTTCCGCAACAGCCTGCCTCGGCGTGGCCGTGGGCAGGGGCATGGCTATGGGCACGGCTGTGGGTGTGGCCGTGATCGTGGTCGTGCGCTTCGTGCCCATGGCTGCAGCTTTCACCGTGCCCATGAGCGCCTTCCTGAACACGCGGCTGGTGCCCATGACCGCAGCTTTCGCCATGCCCATGAAGGTCCGCGTCATTGTCGGCATGCTTGTGGGCATGCCCTTCATGCCCATGGGTACAGGCTTTGGCCTGTTCCGGGCGGTCCGCTTCGGCGAGATTGGCGTGAGGCATGGGTGGCTTCCTGGTTCGATTTGTGGTCTAGTAAACACCTTGAAGCCACTACAAGGTCAAGGCCGCAATCCGGAGGGTCCATGAAAATTGGCGAACTGGCGAAAATCGCCCATTGCACGACCGAAACCATCCGTTTCTACGAAAAAGAGGGCCTGTTGCCCGAAGCGGAGCGCACCGAGGCCAATTACCGCAGCTATTCGGCGAGGCACGTCGAACGCCTGCGCTTCATCCGCAACTGCCGCGCGCTCGATATGACCCACGACGAAATCCGTGCGTTGCTGCGTCTGACAGACGCACCGGCGGACGGCTGCGGCGGCATCAATGACCTGATCGACGAGCACATTGCGCACGTCGACACGCGCATCGACGAATTGAAGCAACTGAAAGTGCAATTGACCACGCTGCGCGAGCAGTGTCACGGCGAGCAGGCCGTTGAAGACTGCGGCATCGTCCAGGGCCTCACCGAAATGGACGTGAGCGCAGCGCGTGCGCGACATACGCATCTGGGTTGACGCGTTCCGCCCCCATTGAAGGCGGCGCCGATCGCGGTAGTGATGGCATTTACGGCTGCGCCGCGCCAATGGCGCACCCAATCAACAATCGAATCCAGTTGGAGAATCAACGTGTTTACCTGTAGAAACCAGCCCTGCGGCGAGCAGTGGGAAATGTCGGACGTCGTCATCAAGAATGAAGGGCAGGGGCTCCTGTTCCGTTGCCCGATGTGCGGCGCGCGCAATTACGTCGAACGTTTCGACGGGGAAGATGGCTCAGTGCTGTATGAGCAGATCGAAGGCCGCCCCGCCACCGGCCCCATGGCCGAATAGTCCCTGGCCTTCAGCCTCTTCAGTCGACAGCGAGCTACCACCCTATGAACACCCCCACTCAAGCCGGCGCGCCGTTTAGCCAGCTACCGCTACCGCCCGCTACGCTCGCCAACCTGACGCAGCTCGGTTATGTCGAGATGACGCCGATTCAGGCCGCGAGCCTGCCTATCGCGCTGGCCGGCAACGATCTGATCGCCCAGGCGAAAACCGGCAGCGGCAAGACCGCGGCGTTTTCGCTGGCGCTGCTCAACCGCCTCGACGTGCGCAACTTCGCCGTGCAGGCGATGGTGCTGTGCCCGACGCGCGAACTCGCCGACCAGGTCACGCAGGAAATTCGCCGTCTGGCGCGCGCCGAAGAGAACATCAAGGTGCTGACGCTGTGCGGCGGCACGCCGATGCGTCCGCAAACGGCCAGCCTCGAACACGGTGCGCATATCGTGGTCGGCACGCCGGGCCGGATCATGGATCACCTCGAGCGCGGCAGCCTGCCGTTGCAGTCGCTCAACACGCTGGTGCTCGACGAAGCCGACCGCATGCTCGACATGGGTTTCTTCGACGATATCGCGACCGTTGTGAAGCAATGCCCGAAAGAGCGGCAAACGTTGCTGTTTTCCGCGACGTACCCCGAAGGCATCGCCAAACTCAGCCAGCAATTCCTGCGTAATCCGAAGGAAGTGAAGCTTGCCGAGCGGCACGACGACACCAAGATCCGTCAGCGTTTCTATGAAGTCACCGAAGACCAGCGTCTGCACGCTGTCGGTCTGCTGCTGAATCACTATCGTCCGGTGAGCACGCTGGCGTTTTGCAACACCAAGCAACAATGCCGGGATCTGCTCGACGTGCTGCGCGCGCAGGGTTTTCATGCGCTCGCGCTGCACGGCGAACTCGATCAGCGCGAACGCGATCAGGTGCTGATCCAGTTTGCGAACCGCAGTTGCTCGGTGCTGGTTGCCACCGACGTTGCCTCGCGCGGTCTGGATATCGCCGAGCTCGAAGCGGTGATCAACGTCGACGTGACGCCGGACCCGGAAGTGCACGTGCACCGCATCGGCCGCACGGGTCGCGCCGATCAGGAAGGCTGGGCGCTCAGTCTCGCCAGCATGAACGAGATGGGTCGCGTGGGCAGTCTCGAACAGGCGCAAAAGCGTGAAGTCGAGTGGCACAAGCTCGCCGATCTCAAGCCGGCGAGCAACGAGCGGCTGCTGCCGCCAATGGAAACGCTGCAGATTCTCGGCGGCCGCAAGGAAAAGATCCGCCCCGGCGATGTGCTCGGTGCGCTGACCGGCGAAGCAGGTTTCGCCGGTTCGCAGATCGGCAAGATCAACGTGACCGAAATGTCGACCTATGTGGCGGTGGAGCGCAGCGTCGCGCGCGACGCATTGCGCAAGCTCAGCGCCGGCAAGGTGAAGGGCAAGAAGGTCAAGGTCCGCATGATGGACGACGCGTGATCGTCGATTAGTTTGCTCTTGACGGCTGCGACCGCCTGGTCGCAGCCGGGTTGGTCTGCAGCACCGCCGCGCATCACATTACGTCATACCTCCACTGTTTTACGCGCTCTCCGCGCGGCTGCATTTCTCCTGTTAAACCCCCGATTTCATTGCCTTCGCCCGCCCCAGCACGGCATTGCACGAGCCATGACATAAACGCATGCCGTGCATGACAAAGTTTCGATTGTGACCGTTCTTTGGCTGATGCCTAATCATCGAACCGGATGGGGCTGCCGCGCAATGGGCGGTCCGCGAATCCACTGCCGGATGGAGAAAGGGAGATAGCCTTATGCAGAGCGCCACGCAAGCCCGCTCGAAACTGCCTGACGTAGGCACGACGATTTTTACCGTGATCGGCCAGCTGGCCGCCCAACACGATGCGCTGAACCTGTCGCAAGGCGCGCCGAATTTCGCGCCCGACGCGAAACTGATCGACGGTGTCGCGCAAGCCATGCGCGCAGGTCATAACCAGTACGCGCCGATGGCCGGTATCGCCGCCCTGCGCGAAGCGCTCGCCAACAAGGTCGAGACGCTGTATGGCGTGCGCTACGACCCGTCGAGCGAAGTCACCGTGATCGCCAGCGCCAGTGAAGGCCTGTATTCGACGATCAGCGCGTTGGTGCATCCCGGCGATGAAGTAATTTACTTCGAGCCGTCATTCGACAGCTATGGCCCGATCGTCCGCCTGCAAGGCGCAACGCCGATTCCGATCAAACTGTCGCTGACCGACTTCCGCGTGAACTGGGACGAGGTCGCCGCCGCGATCACGCCAAAGACGCGCATGATCATCATCAACACGCCGCACAACCCGACCGCGACCGTGTTCAGCGAGGCCGACATCGCGCGACTGAAAGCCGTGACGCGCAACACCGATATCGTGATTCTTTCCGACGAAGTCTACGAACACGTGGTGTTCGACGGCGCCAAACATCAGAGCATGGCCTGCGACACCGAACTCGCGGAGCGCAGCGTGATCGTGTCGTCGTTCGGCAAGTCGTATCACGTCACGGGTTGGCGCGTCGGCTATTGCCTCGCGCCGGCCGCGCTCATGGACGAGATTCGCAAAGTCCATCAGTTCATGGTGTTTTCTGCCGATACGCCGATGCAGTACGCGTTTGCCGATGCACTGGCCAATCGCGAGAGCTATCTCGGCCTGTCCGCGTTCTATCAGAAGAAACGGGATTTGCTCGCCCATGCGCTGCGCGAGTCGCGCTTCGAATTGTTGCCGAGCGAAGGCAGCTTCTTCATGCTCGCGCGGTTTCGCGGCTTCTCCGAGGAAAGCGATAGCGATTTCGTGCTGCGCCTGATTCGCGATGCGCGTGTCGCGACGATTCCGCTGTCGGCGTTCTATACCGACGGCACGGATTCCGGCTTGATCCGGTTGAGCTTTTCGAAGGACGACGCGACCTTGATTGAAGGCGCGCGACGTTTGTGCGAAATTTGATTATCGAAGGAAAAGGGGACACGTTATGAAATTGCTCAAACCTCTATTGGCGCTGGCCTGCGCACTCGCGTCGATTGCTGCGTCGTCTGGCGCGATCGCCGCCGACACATCCACGCTGCGTTTCGGACTCGAGGCGCAGTATCCGCCGTTCGAATCGAAAGGTCCGAACGGTGAGTTGCAAGGTCTCGACGTCGACGTCGGCAATGCCGTCTGCGTCGCCGCGCATATGACGTGCAAATGGGTCGAGACCTCGTTCGATGGTTTGATCCCCGCGCTGCAAGGCCGCAAGTTCGACGCGATCAATTCGGCGATGAACGCCACCGAGCAGCGTCGTCAGGCGATCGATTTCACCACCGTCGTGTATCGCGTGCCGACGCAACTGATCGCGAAGCGCGACAGCGGTTTGCTGCCGACGCCCGCATCGTTGAAGGGAAAACGCGTCGGCGTGTTGCAGGCGTCGATTCAGGAAACCTTCGCGAAGACCCACTGGGAACCGGTTGGCGTGACCGTCGTGCCGTATCAGGATCAGAACCAGGTGTATACGGATCTCGTGGCGGGCCGGCTCGATGCGACGCTCGTCCTTGCACCGGCTGGACAGACGGGTTTTCTGTCGAGACCTAACGGCAAGGATTACGCGTTCGTCGGTCAGCCGGTGCGCGATGACAAGATTCTCGGCAGCGGCATCGCCTACGGGATTCGCAAGGGCGACACCGCGCTGCGTGATCAGTTGAACGCAGCGATTGCGAAGGTCCAGGCCGACGGCACGGTGAAGACGCTAGCGGCGAAGTATCTCGGCAATATCGATGTGACGGCGAAGTAACTTATTGACAACTTATTGGCCGTGCCCGGCGGGTGCCGCGTTGCGATCGGCGCCGCGAAATTCGTTTTCGGCGTTGACCATGCGGCGCTTGAGCATCGGCACGTTGTTCACCACGCGCAAGCTGGTGCGCATCGCGCTCAACGCCATCCGTCCAACCACCGGCCGATGCAGCGCGCCGCTCGCGTCGAACTGCTTGCGCGATTCCGCGACCGCGTGAAAGCCGTAGCGGCGCATCTCCTCCTCGTAACCCGCGACGGCGTCGTGACCCGACAGTTTGCCCTGCTGTGCATCGGCGAGACGCGCGGCAAGCAGCGCGGCATCGCGTAAGGCGGTGTTCGCACCCACGCCGCGGCCCGGCGTCATCAGATGCACCGCGTCACCGAGGACCGTGACGTTGGTGGTCGGCCATGCGTCGACAGGAACCGACGTGCGCACATCGACGCTAAAGGCGGTGGACGGATCCGATGCGCGAATCAGGGCCCGTAGATTCGGATGCCAGCCATCGGTGATCTGCGTCGCGAGCGCGAGCAACGCGGCCTGTCCGAGCGATTTGGGATCGGCCGGCAAGTTGTGCAATGCGCCCCAGACGGCCCACATCAGATAGTCGCGCGTGTTGTCGTAGAGCAATCCCGGCCAACGCGAGAGCAGCTCGGCGTCGTTATTGCCGATGCCGTCCTTCATTCCGTTGCCGTCCGCGCGCCACGGAAATTCCATCACATGCACGATGCCGCCATAACCCTTCGGCGCGTTAATCAGCGTAATGCCGTCGAGTACCTTGGGCGGCAGCAACGCGCGTGACGTTTCGTCCATGGGCACCTTTGCGCCGACGCTCACGATGCCGGTGTTTTCCAGCCGCGCGTCGGGCAGCAACTGGCGGCGCACCTTCGAGCGCGGGCCGTCCGCGCCGATCAGCAGATCCGCGGTGACGTGCGTGCCGTCCGCGAAATGCGCGGTAACGCTGCCGTTAGCGTGCTGTTCGTACGACGTAAAAGTCTTGTCGAAATGGACGTTCGCTTCGAGACCCGTGAGCAGCACTTGCCTGAGCGTCATCCGGCTGACGGATTTGCCGCCGCTCATCGATTCGTCTTCGAGCGGCACCGTGAGCAATTCGGTCATTCGCTCGGTCAGGATGTTGAAGTGACCGGGTGTGCGCGCACACGTTGCGAGAAAGGTCGCATAGAGTTCGGGCGGAAGGCACGCTTCCAGCGACGCGAGCCCGTGCGGATTGATACCGACACGATAGCCCTGCAAACCGTCCGCGCGCGTGCGGTCGCGTTCGTAGACATTCACGTTGATGCCGGCGCGCTTCAACCCGTGCGCCAGGCAAAGGCCGCCGGTGCCGGCGCCGATCACGATCACATCCATGGGTTCACGGTTCATGATTTCGCCTCCTTTTTTGCGACGGGTTGAGCCAGCCTGTACTTGTATTCGCCGGCCGGCAGCGTGAAACGTTGAGCAATTTCGTCGATCCATTCCTGGCTCCAGGTGAGCGTGCCGGCCTTCAGATCGGTCACCACGCTGCGCACCCAGTCCAGTTCGACAACCAGACGAGCGCGCACCAATTCACCTTCGAGCAGGAAAAGCCGCGGCACCTGCATCTCGGTCGCTTCGTTCGTGCCTTCGTCGAACCGGATCAATTCCTGCTCGAGCGCGCCGATGCGCGTCTCGAGCTGGCGGCACACGTCGTCAGGCGAGAGCAGCGGCAGGAAGGAAAGGGCGGCCGGAAAGGCCGGAAATTCCCGGGCGGGTTGCGCGAGCTGTTCGCGCAGCCACAGACGGCCGGTATCGCGGCCGGCTTCGGTGATTTCATAGACCGTGCGTTCGGGGAACGCGCCGTCGCGTTCCGTTTCGCGGATGGCGATCAGATCGCCGCGCAATAGCCGATCGATGGTCTGGTAGAGGCTGTTGCGCTGACCGACGTTGATCACCTCGTCTTTGCCACGTGCCTTGATGAGCTGCTGCATTCGGTACGGGTGCATCGGCGATTCAGTCAGCATGGAGAGGACGGCGAGGGCGAGCGGAGAGTGGCGGACCATAGTGAAAGTGGCTGCAGGCTAGTCATTGTTTGGCTAGTCATAATATAACTATGTATTTTGGGATTGGCAAGAACGGAATGTCGGGGTTTCCTGCGGACGTAACGTTTCCCATGCTGGTCCGCGACGGATTCCACCGTTAGGATGGGGATTGCGCCGACGTGCGCAGGCGACGAAGTCGCGATGGGATAAAGCGCATGACCGAGGAGCACGCGATGAGCGGGACGAATGACCGGAGTGAATCAGTAGTGATGGCTGCGGCGCCGAAGTTCTGGCGCGATGAAGCATTGCCGTTCATCGAGGCGCGTTCTATCGAAGATGGCCGCGAGGTCTGCTATGCCAAACACTCGCACGAGACGTTTTCGATCGGCGCTGTCACCGGTGGGCATAGCGTGTATGTGAATCGGCACGCGAGTGAATGGATCGGCGCCGGTGCGGTCGTGATGATGAATCCGGACGACGCGCACGCGTGTAATCCGGTTGCCGACGAGCGCTGGTCGTATCGGATGCTGCATATCGATGTGGATTGGCTCATGGGGCTGCAGCACGATCTCGGTTTCAGCCACAACCACGCGTTTCGCGCGTTCTCGCAGACCATGACGACGGACCCGGCGTTGTTCGACGGTTTGAACCGTCTATACGCGATCCTCGTCGACGACGAAAGCGAGCCCATGCGCAAGGAAAGCGCCGCGTTGACGTTCTTCTCGGAGGCACAACAGAAGCTGAATCCGGCACCCTTGCCGGATGACGATGCGAGTGGCCAAGTCGCGCGAGCCGCCGAGTTCATCGCCGAAAACTGCACGCGCGCGCTGAGGCTGGAGGATGTCTGCAAGGCGGCGGAGCTTTCCGCCTCGCACCTGATCCGGGCGTTCAAGCAGCGTTACGGCATGACGCCGCACGCGTATCTGATCAATCGGCGTATCCAGTACAGCCGCGCGCAACTCCGGCGCGGCCACCCGATAGCCGACGTGGCGCTCGACGCGGGCTTTGCCGATCAGGCGCATTTGCAGCGGACCTTCAAGCGGCTGGTCGCGGCGACGCCCGGGCAGTATCGTAGTTAAATTGCGGACGCGTGTTTCGCAGTCCGTGTCACGCTACCAGCAGATACAACGCGCTTGCCGCAAGCAAAGCCGCCATTGCACGATTAAATAGCCGCACACGCTTCGGCTCCTGCAAATATCGACGCAGGAACGTGCCGGCATACGCCCAGCTGGCAATCGACAAATAGCAAACCACGAAGTACACGACGGTGAATTGCCAGACGAGCCGGCCGTCGCCATTGGCCGCATAGGCGCCCATGCCGGCTAGTGAAGCGAGCCAGGCCTTCGGATTGAGCCATTGCATGGCCGCGCCGTAGGCGAATGATGGCCCTCGCGTGGGTTTGTCCGCGCCGAGCTTGCCGTCATCGACGGCGAGTTTGTAGGCCATATAGAGCAGGAACCCAACGCCGGCCCATTTGACGATGTCGATCAGATTGGGGAAATGCGCGAGCAACGCATGCAGGCCCAGGCCGATGAGCAGCAATAGCAGCGTGAACCCGACGGTCGCGCCAGTCACATGCCGCATGCTAGCGGCGAATCCATGCTGGGCGCCGGCGCTGAGTGCGACGACATTGACCGGGCCGGGAGAAATCGACGAGGCCAACGCGAAGGCGGCCATTGAGAGTAAGACGGTCATCTGATGCCTCGATACGTGAGTGCGCAGGATTTGCGACGCTCAACGGTATCGGGCAGTGGGGCGGGGTGTATTGAAGGAAATTGCTTTCAGTGAAGCGTTGACGCAGCGCCGCAGCATTTCTTGAATTTCTTGCCGCTGCCGCAAGGACACGGGTCGTTGCGGCCGACCTTGGGTTCGGTGCGCTGAATCGTAGCGGCTAGCGTTCGCTCTTGAATGGCCTGGCGATAGGGAAGCCAGAAACGATAGATCGCGGCGACGCTAGCGGGGATCTGTTTGGTGAGGGCTTCATCCTGTTGCGGCGTGCCGATCAAGCTCTCCTCTTCCCGCGTGAGATCCAGTGCGCCCATCAGACGGATCGGACCAAGCGATTCCCGGCCTTGCTCGCTATCGAACAGCACTTGCCAATCCGCCCGCACGAGCGCGAGACCTTGCATGAAGCCGACTGCCCACGCTTCGCCGTCGATGTATTCGCGCTCACTGTCGTCAACGCGAGAGAAGCCAAACACCGGTTCGAAGCCATCGGGGTCATTTTCCAGGCTCGCAATGATGCCGTTCATATTCCGCAAGATCAGTCCGAGAATGTGCTGAGCCTGATCCATCGTTTCGAATGCAGGCGCGTCATTCTCGCTGGGGCCCCAGACACCCGGCAGCCAGTAACTGGGCGGTACGGTATTCGGCCCGATGGCCATCGCGGTCAGATAACCGTCGAGCCCCTCGATCGTCAGTGTCTCTTCCGAGGTCAGGTCGGAAATCAGAAACTCATCGAGTTCGTCGAACTCTTTTTCGGAGAGCGGGGTGGCCAGATCGGCGGGGTCGAGTTTTGATTTGGACATAGTGAGGCTCCGGCGCTTCGAATCGTGGGTCCCGATGGCATGTCGGGAGAATGCGGAGTCGGCTTCCTCGCACAGCACAGTGAGCCGCAAAGCAAAAAGCCCAGTCGCAAGGACCGGGCTTTTTGTTGAATTCTTTGGTGGGGCGTGACAGATTCGAACTGTCGACCTACGGATTAAGAGTCCGCTGCTCTACCAGCTGAGCTAACGCCCCCAACAGAAGCGAAATTATGCAGTAACTTTCCGAGATTGCCAAGTCCCTTTAGCAGATTTCTTATAAAAATCCTGACCGGGTGCCCCAGCGCGTGCGCAATCTGCCGTCAGGCACCGGAAAGGCGCATGGTTCGCTGTCCCGGTATCATGTCGCGGACATCTGCCGCACGAACCGTCGCGCGGCTTTCGACCGGGAACCGCCATGGATGACAAAGAGATTATCGCGCTGCTCGACCGCATCCTCGCGCCTTGGGTCCGCGCGCTCGCGCTAACCCCGGTCAAGGTCGACGAAGAAAGTGCGACTTTGCGCCTGCCGTTTTCCGGCGGGCTGCGCCATTCCGGTGGTGTGATCTCCGGGCAGGTCTTTATGGCGGCCGCCGACACGGCAATGATTGTCGCCATTTCGGCCGCGCTCGGCGGCTTCAAGCCGATGAGCACCGTCTCGCTCAACATCAGTTTCATGCGCGCGGTTCGCAACGGTGACGTGATGATCACCGCGCGCGTCCTGCGCATGGGCCGCAATCTTGTATTCGGCGAAGTCGAGTTATTCGACGAAGCGGGCAACATGGCCGTCCATGCCACCACCACCTATGCGCTGCTCGATTGAAAAACTGAAAACGGGCCCGCAAGCCGTATTAGAGGAAAAAGCCAAGATGTTCGATCAGGTCGTATTCGCCGGGGGCGGCAATCGCTGCTGGTGGCAGGCGGGATTCTGGGACGTGGTGCAGCCGGAGCTGGATATCCGTCCGCGCGTCATCACCAGCATTTCGGCCGGCGCCGCGACTGCGTGCATGCTTTACACGCGCGATTCCGACTGGGTCATGCGCTATTACGAAGACGCGCTGCGCCACAACACCCGCAACGCGTACTGGGGCAACCTGCTGCGTGGCGAATCGGTGTTTCCGCATTACCGGATCTACCGGCAGGCACTGCTCGACATCTACCGCGATAAATTCTCGACGCTTGCCGACGCGCCGGAAATCCGCATCGGTGTGTCTCACCTGCCGCGCTGGCTCGGCGCGCGAAGCGCGGTCGCCGCGGGCATGATCGCGTACAACATCGAGAAATACGTGCGCAAAACGCTGCATCCGACGCTGGGTCAGACGCTCGGCTTTCATCCGGAATTCGTGCGCGCGCAGGATTGTGCGACGGTCGAGGATCTCGCCGATCTGATTCTGCAATCGTCGAGTACGCCGCCGTTCACGCCTGTTTTGCGGCGCAATGGCCGGCCGGTGCTGGACGGCGGAATGGTCGACAACGTGCCGGTCGGCGCGCTCGACGCGGATGCGCCCGGCAATGTACTGGTGATGGTCACGCGTCTTTATCCGCGGCCGCAAATGTTCGTCGTGCCGCATGGCGTGCAGCAACGGCTTTATGTGCAGCCGTCGCGCAAGGTGCCGATTTCGAGTTGGGATTACACGAGCCCGTCGCAGATGGTGCACGCATATAACCTCGGCCGCGTCGACGGCGAGGCCTTTCTGGAGCGCATGCCCGATCTGCTGGAAGCCGGCGCGAACGAAGCGCGCTGAGGTGGGTGGCCGCGGCGGGCGCGGTTCCTGAGCGCTTTGCATGATGCGTCAAGCTACGCGCCAACGAGATTGGCGCGTAGCTTGAAGCCAGAAGGTGCCATGAGGGACAAGCGCCGGGGATAAGCGCCGGAGATTAACGCCGCCGCCCGCCCTGCAACGCTTCCGGATTCGCCACGCTGGCCGTGTCGCCGGCGTCGAAGGCGAGAATGTTCTGGAACGCCGCGGTGAAATACAACTCGTAGCTCTCGCGCTCCACGTAACCGATGTGCGGCGTGCAGATCACATTTTCCATGCGCAGCAGGCTGTAGCCCTGCAGAATCGGCTCGCTTTCGTAGACGTCGATCGCGACCATCCCCGGACGGTTGTGCGACAGCGCGTTCACCAGCGCATTTTCATCGAGCAGTTCGGCCCGGCTTGTGTTCACGAGCAATGCGGTCGGCTTCATCCGCATCAGGTCTTCCTGCTTGACGATGCCGCGCGTGTCGTCATGCAGACGCAGGTGCAACGACAGCACGTCACTCTGCTCGAACAGCGCCTCGCGGCTTTCGGCCACGCTATATCCGTCCGTACGCGCCGCTTCGCGCGAATGCTCGCGGCCCCAGATCAGCACATTCATGCCAAAAGCCTTGCCGTATCCGGCAAGCAGCCGGCCGATCTTGCCGTAACCCCAAATCCCCAGCGTCTGACCGTGCAACACCTGGCCCAAACCAAAGTTCGGCGGCAGTGCCGATGTCTTCAAACCGGATTGCTGCCAGGCTCCTTGCTTAAGGTTTGCTACGTATTGCGGAATCCGCCGCTGAGCGGCCATGATGAGGGCCCACGTCAGTTCGGCCGGTGCGATCGGTGAGCCGCTGCCTTCCAGCACGGCGATGCCGCGCTCGGTACAGGCTGCCAGATCGATATGGCTGGAGACCTTGCCGGTTTGGCTGATCATGCGCAAACGCGGCAACTTGTCGAGCAGTTGCGAGCTGATGCGGGTACGTTCGCGAATCAGGACCAGAGCGTCGACTTCGGAGAGACGGCTCGCGAGCTGACCGAGACCGCGAACGGTGTTGTTGAAAACTTTGACCTCATGGTCGGCCAGCAGTTGAAAGCAGTCGAGCTTGCGGACGGCGTCCTGGTAATCGTCGAGGATTGCAATCTTCATGGTATGTGTCTTGCGGCGCACCATAGCGGTGCGGAACGGAGTGTTATGCTGACTGTCCCACCATGTGACCCAGGTCACATGCCGGTCTGGCTGAATGCCTTACCGTAGAAGTTGCCGCGAAGAACGGCAACGCCACGGCAAGGCCGATTGACATCGTTTTTAACAGTTTGTTGCGTGTTGAGGCAAGTCGCTTTACAGACGGTTGCAGACCACCGTCTACTGGCGCCTCCGCCAGCAAGCTGTGTGGCCCACGATGACCTGCACAATTGCGCGTCGGCTTGCAAAAAAAGTCGATGCCACGAATTGAATGCCTCTCGCATGCAGCATCGCTGGGCTTGTACCGTTTTTCTATTGCTTTCAAAACGGAGACAAGTCGATGAATCATCCCTCATTCGAAGGAAAACCCACCGTCGAGGCGTCGGCAGGGGCGCCCGGGTGGGTCAAGCACCGAAAATTGATCGAATGGGTCCAGCGCGTTGCCGCGTTGACCAAGCCCGATCGAATCGTCTGGTGCGACGGCTCGCAAGAGGAGTACGACCGCTTATGTGCCCAGATGGTCGAAGCCGGCACCCTCAAGAAACTCAATCCCGCCAAACGTCCCAATTCCTACCTTGCATGGTCCGATCCGTCGGACGTCGCACGCGTCGAAGACCGCACCTTCATCTGCTCAAAGCGCCGGGAAGACGCCGGGCCAACCAACAACTGGATCGAACCGGCTGAGATGCGCTCGACGCTCGACGGCCTGTTCGATGGCGCCATGCGCGGCCGCACCCTGTACGTGGTGCCGTTCTCGATGGGGCCGCTCGGTTCGCCGATCGCGCACATCGGCGTCGAATTGAGTGACAGCCCCTACGTGGCCACCAACATGCGCATCATGACGCGTATGGGCCGCAATGTGTACGAGGTGCTGGGTGAAGACGGCGCGTTCGTGCCGTGCGTGCATTCGGTCGGCGCGCCGCTCGCGGCGGGCGCGAAAGATGTGCCGTGGCCGTGCAACGACACCAAATACATCGTCCATTTCCCAGAATCGCGCGAAATCTGGAGCTATGGTTCGGGCTACGGCGGCAATGCGCTGCTGGGCAAGAAGTGCTTCGCGCTGCGCATCGCGTCCACCATGGGACGGGACGAAGGCTGGCTCGCGGAACACATGCTGGTGCTCGGCGTGACGTCGCCGGAAGGGCGCAAGCATCACGTCGCGGCGGCGTTTCCGTCGGCGTGCGGCAAGACCAACTTCGCCATGCTGATTCCGCCCGAAGGCCTCAACGGCTGGAAAATCTCCACTATCGGCGACGATATTGCATGGATCAAGCCGGGTAAGGACGGCCGTCTGTACGCGATCAACCCAGAGGCCGGCTATTTCGGCGTCGCACCGGGCACGAGCGAAAAGACCAACTTCAACGCGATGGCCACGCTGAAGGAAAACGTCATCTTCACGAACGTCGCGCTGACTGACGACGGCGACGTCTGGTGGGAAGGCATGACCGACGAACTGCCTGCGCATCTGATCGACTGGCAGGGCAAGGACTGGACGCCGGCGAGCGCGAAGGAGAGCGGGCGCAAGGCCGCGCACCCGAACGCACGCTTTACGGCGCCGGCCTCGCAATGTCCGTCGATCGACGCCGACTGGGAGAACCCGGCGGGCGTTGCTATCGACGCGTTCATTTTCGGCGGCCGCCGTTCGACGACCGTGCCGCTCGTCACCGAAGCGCGCAACTGGGTCGAAGGCGTCTACATGGCGGCGACCATGGGCTCGGAAACAACCGCGGCGGCGGCGGGGCAGCAAGGTGTGGTGCGCCGCGACCCGTTCGCGATGCTGCCGTTCTGCGGCTACAACATGAGCGACTACTTCGGGCACTGGCTGAAAACCGGCGAGCGTCTTGAGAAACTGAACGCGAAGCTGCCGAAGATCTTCTGCGTCAACTGGTTCCGCAAGGGCGCGGACGGCAAGTTCGTCTGGCCGGGCTTCGGCGAGAACATGCGCGTGCTGAGCTGGATGGTCGGACGCATCGAGGGCAAGGCGCAAGGTGAAGAACACGCGTTCGGCGTGTCGCCGCACTATGAAGATATCGACTGGAACGGCCTCGATTTCAGCCGCGAGCAATTCCAACAGGTGATCTCGGTCGACGACGCGGCCTGGCGCGACGAACTCGCGCTGCATGCGGCCCTGTTTGACACGTTGCAACAAGGCCTGCCGCCGGCTTTGATAGAGGCAAAACGCATGCTTGAGGGAAAACTCGCTGCCTGATTAGGTGAGTATTCACTTCGCATGAAAGCCGCCTTCGGGCGGCTTTTTCTTTTCCACTCAGACCCCGAATTGCGATTTTTTCTGATTTCACAATGCCTGGGCGCCTTTGCATCTGGTCGAACAAAAAAGACAGTGCAAGCTGCGGTGCAGCAGATTGTTGCTCCTCATGGAACAATCGAGGCTCATATCCCACACTGGGGAGCGCAGTGGCACAAATCTCGACAATATTTCCGCTTTGGCGGGCAACTTCTGCACGATTTCAAGAGTCGTAGGAGAATTCCAAGTTCGCTTCACTGGTTTTCACTAATTGTCAGGACGCTGTAACACGGCAGGAGTTGTCCTATGGATCATTTGCAGTCGATGCGAGTTTTCGTCAAAGTGGCGGATCTCGGCAGTTTTGCCCGCGCTGCGAGCGCGATGGATATTTCCAACGCAGTTGCCACCCGTCACGTTGCCGATCTCGAAGGCCGTCTTGGTACGCGGCTGCTCAATCGCACAACCCGCAGCCTGTCTCTGACCGAATCCGGCCAGGTTTATCTCGAGCGTGCGCGCCAGATTCTCGACGAACTGGAAGATGTCGAGCAGATGGTGGTCGCGCGCAATCACGAGCCCGTTGGCACGTTGCGGATAGTCGCACCGGTCGTGTTCGGGTTGCATAACCTCGCGCCCGTGCTGCAGACGTACGCGGAGCGCTATCCGAAAGTCATTCCCGATGTCACGCTGGTCGACCGTCAAGTCGATCTGGTCGAGGAAGGTTTCGACGTGGGGATCGTGGTCACGCGCCAGATGCGCAGCGCGAGCATTGTCACGCGACGTTTGACCACCGGCTGTATGACGGTGTGCGCGACGCCCGCGTATCTGGAAAAGCACGGTGTACCCACACGTCCCGAGCATCTGCTCGAGCACCCGTGCCTGAGCTTGCCGTCCGAGTATTGGGGCGACGAGCGGGTGTTCACGGGTTCGGAAGGCGAAGTGCGGGTGCGGCCGTCCAACGTCATCGTGGCGAACAACACGGAAATGCTGCGGCAGTTCGCGTTGCTCGGCATGGGCATCGCGATTCTGCCGAGCTATCTGATCGGCCGCGACATGACGCGCGGCAGGCTCGTGCGTTTGCTCGGCGATTTCCGTTTGCCGCAGGTCGAGATCAACATCGCGTATCCGAGCCGCCGTCACTTGCCGGCGAAGGTGCGGACGTTCATCGATCATCTGGTCGAGCATTTCAGCCAGACGCCGAACAGTCTGCTTGGTGAGCAGTGGATCAAGGACGGGCTTGGCAGGCCCGCCACGTCCGCCGCGCTCGATTCCGCGGATCCCATGCCGCCGGAAGCGTTCGATGGCGCTGAGCCGCTGTCACGGCTGTTGGACAGCGAGTTATCGCCGCTGCCGAAGACTTTGGCGAAGACGACGAATCGTCCCCGCCCCACTGCTCTGTCGCCGCTGTAACGATTCGGCGATGGTGCCGGCAGCGCTTGAGGGAAGCGCCGTCTGACCGACCCAATAAAAAGGCGCAGTCACGTACGTGACTGCGCCTTTTTTATCGGAAAGTTCGCGAAGCTGGCCGGAAGCTGAATACCCTCCAGCCCCCGCCCGAATTACGAGCCCGTCTTGCGCACTGCCGCTTTCTTGGCCGGCGCCTTCTTGGCAGGGGCGGTCTTCGATGCCGCAGTCTTCGTGGCCGGCGCTTTCTTCGCCGCAGCCTTCTTCGCGGGCGCCACCTTCACTGCGACCGATGCGTCTTCGTCATCCGACTCCGGTGCTGCCTTGGCTGCAGCCTTGGCCGCCGCGGTCTTTGCTGCTGTCTTGGCCGACGGCTCTTTCTTCTCGAATTCGAAGCCGATCTTGCCGTCGTTCTGCTTGACGAGGAACGCCTTGAAGTTGCGGCCGGTACGCGACGATTTGAAGTTCGTCAGCAGGTCGGTGCGTCCTTCTTCGAGCAATTTCGCCATCTGCTCGCGCGCGATTTCCTGCTGCAGAATCACCTTGCCCGAGCGGAAGTCGCACGTTTTCGGATTCGCAACCGAGTTCTCGCAGACATAGCTCATGCCGTGTTCGAACACGCGGCCCTTGCACTTCGGGCACGCGCCGACCGGGTGCTGGTCGGAAAAGTCAGGCGGTTCGCCGTCTTCACCGCCCGAATCCTGACCGAAGTCGAACTCGAGCTTGTAGTTCTTGATCTCGTCATCCAGCGAGAGCTTCAGGATCGCGGAGAACGGGCGGCCCATCTTGCTGCGAAAACCCGACAGCGGTCCGATCGTCTTGTTCTGCAACAGCTCTTCAACTTCCGGAATTTCGAACTGACGTCCGCCCGGAATCTTCGAGATCGAGAACTCGCACTTCGAACACGCGAAGCGCCGGTAGTTTTCCTTCACCTGACCGCCGCAATTCGGGCACGGCGTCTGCAACGTCGCGTAATCGCCCGGGATCGTGTCGGAATCGTACTCTTTCGCGCGCTTGACGATGGTCTGCGTCATGCGGGCGATTTCCTGCATGAACGCGTCGCGCGGCAGATTGCCACGCTCCATCTGCGAGAGCTTGTATTCCCACTCGCCGGTCAATTCCGGTGCGGTCAATTCCTTCACGCCGAGGCCGCGCAGCAGCGTCATCAGCTGGAATGCCTTGGCGGTCGGAATCAGATCGCGGCCTTCGCGGATCAGATACTTTTCACCGAGCAGGCCTTCGATGATGGCGGCGCGCGTGGCCGGCGTGCCGAGCCCCTTGGCCGCCATGGCTTCGCGCAACTCGTCGTCTTCCACCAGCTTGCCCGCGCCTTCCATGGCCGACAGCAAGGTCGCTTCGTTGTAGCGTGCGGGCGGTTTCGTCACCAGTTGCTGGGCGGCGATCTTGTCCGTCTTGACCTTCTCGTCCTTCTGCACCGGCACGAGGTTCGCGTCTTCGCCGCTGATTTCGCGGCCATAGACCTGCAACCAGCCCGGTTCGACCAGCACCTTGCCTTCAGTCTTGAAGTGATGACCGACCACTTCCGTGATCCGCGTCGTCACCCGATATTCGGCGGCCGGGAAGAATACGGACAGGAAGCGCTTCACCACCAGGTCGTAGAGCTTCTGTTCCGGCTCGGACAAGTTCTTCGGCGCTTGCGCCGTCGGGATAATTGCGAAGTGGTCGCTGATCTTCGAGTTGTCGAAGATGCGCTTGTTCGGCTTCACCCAGCCCTTGTCGAGCACCTGCTTGGCGTACGGGAGATAGTTGTTGCTCTCCTTGAGCATGCCGAGCGTTTCCTTGACCGTATCCATATAGTCTTCCGGCAACGCGCGTGCGTCGGTCCGGGGATAGGTCAGCACCTTGTGCTTTTCGTACAGCGCCTGCGCGAGGCCAAGTGTGTTCTTGGCCGAGAAGCCGAAGCGTCCGTTGGCTTCACGCTGCAAGCTGGTCAGGTCGAATAGCGCCGGCGACAGTTGCGTGGACGGCTTCGATTCTTCCGTCACCGTGCCGATCTGGCCACGGCAGGCCGCGACGATCGTCTCAGCCGCGGGCAGTGCCCACAGACGCGAATCGCGCTTTTCTGGATCGAACTCGTCACGCTTGAATTTCGGATCGAACCAGCGGCCCTCGTAGAAGCCGCCTGCGCAGACGAAGTCCGCCTTCACTTCCCAGTAATCGCGCGGTACGAAGCGGCGAATCTTTTCTTCGCGCTCGACGACGATCGACAGCGTCGGCGTCTGCACCCGGCCGACCGTGGTCAGGAAGAAGCCGCCGCCCTTGCTGTTGAATGCGGTCATGGCACGCGTGCCGTTGATGCCGACCAGCCAGTCCGCTTCCGAGCGGCAGCGCGCCGCATCGGCGAGCGGCTGCATTTCTTCGTCGCTACGCAGACGGGCGAAACCGTCGCGGATCGAACCGGCTGTCATCGACTGCAGCCACAGGCGCTGTACCGGTTGCTTGGCTTTCGCGTGCTGCGCGATCAGGCGGAAAATCAGCTCGCCCTCGCGCCCCGCGTCACATGCGTTAATCAGGCGGTCGATGTCTTTACGCTTGAGCAACTTGGTCAGCACCTTCAGGCGCGACTCGCTCTTGGCGATCGGATTCAGATCGAAATGCGGCGGAATGACGGGCAAGTTGGCGAAACTCCACTTGCCGCGTTTGACTTCATAGTCTTCGGGCGCGGCGATTTCCAGCAAGTGGCCGACTGCCGAGGAAAGGACGTAGTCGTCGCTTTCGTAGTATTCGTCATGCTTGGTAAAACCGCCCAAAGCGCGCGCGATGTCGTTCGCGACGGAAGGCTTTTCGGCGATGATCAGTGCTTTGGACATGACTCGATGTGAGGTTGGTAGATCCGGGTTGATGGCCTTGAGTGCGCTTTTGCCAGCGCGACCCTCGTTTGCGACCTTTGCGACCCAATAACGACCGCTTTATAGCACACGGCGCGAGAGCGGCGTGTCAAGTGCCATTAAAAGCGCGCCATGATAATTCTGTGCTCACTAACTGGGCAAGCTATGGAAAACGCGCCGTGTACCGCCCGCAACGCCCGTGCCGCAAGGATCAGCGGCTGGTAGCCACCTTCACGCGACGGCCAGTGCGGGCCGCAGTTTGGGTGCGCCGCTGACGCCGGGCACGGCCGTCAGGTCGGACAACATCCGCTCCACAATCGCCGCCTGCGGCAAAACCGTGCCAAAAAAACGGGTCGTTACTGAGTCTTCGATCAGGACGGTCGGAAAATTCTCGACATCCAGGTCGTCGAAGCGGTCCGCATGGGTTTCGATGTCGATCCAGGCGAAACAGATCTCCGGATGCTTATCCGCTAGCCGGTCGAACGCATCGCGATACTCGCGGCAGGTCCCGCACCACTCCGCGCACAGGCAGGCAACGAACAGCGTGTCGGGTTGATTGACGCGCTCGGCGATCCGGTCTTGGTCGGTGTCGAGATTCAGCGCGGGCATGGTCGTTCCTTGCGTACTTTTATCGGGTGCTTTGGCGCGAATGTAGCATGGTCGATCCCGAATCGCGGTCAACCACGGTCAATGCGGGGTCAGCTATGGGTCGCTCGTGTGAAGCGGCCGCCGGGCAGCGCGCTCACCTGGCCGGCGAGTTCGAGCTGGAGCAGCGTGCTTTGCAATGCCGCATCACCCATCTCGGTGCGGGTGGCAAGAATTTCAAGCGTGGCGGGGGCATGACCGAGTGCGTCGAGGAGTTGCCGTGCCTCGGCGCTCATGGCCGGCGGGGCAGTGGGTGATGCATGCGCCGCGCCTGACTCCTGCTGGACCGCTGCTGTGCACGCCGTCGGCAAATCCGGCTGAATCCTTTCCGATGCGGGCGTTTTTGGCGACTTCAGCGCGCTCGTGCCGTCCCAAAGAGCCGTCTGCTTGCTGGTGGCCTTCGTTGCCGCCGGTTTGGCGAAACCCAGTTCCTCCAACACCTCATCGGGCGTTTCCACCAGCTTGGCGCCCTGCTTGATGATTCGATGACACCCGCGCGACAACGGTGCGTGGATCGAGCCGGGCAGCGCGAAGATATCGCGCCCCATTTCGTTGGCGAGCCGGGCCGTGATCAGCGAGCCCGAGCGCATGGCGGCCTCGACGATCACCACCCCGCTGACCAGGCCGGCGATCAAACGGTTACGTTGCGGAAAATTGGCGGCGCGCGCCGGCGTGCCGAGCGGCCATTCCGACAGGATCGCGCCTTGCGCCGCAATCTGCCGCGCCAGCGCGTGATGCGCTGACGGGTACACAAGGTCCGCGCCAGTGCCGATCACGGCCACCGTGCCGCCGACACCTTCCAGGCCGCCCCGATGCGCGGCACCGTCGATACCCAGAGCGAGCCCTGACACGACAGTGACACCGGCTTGCGAAAGCTCACGCGCGAAGCGTTCGGCGTCTTCAACGCCTTGCGGTGTCGCGCTGCGGCTGCCCACCAGGGCGACCGCTCTCGTATGCAATAGAGCTAGCCGGCCCTTTATATATAGTAGCGGCGGCGGATCGGGCATGGTGAGCAGCGCCGGCGGGTAGGCGGGATCGTCGAGCGTCGCCACGTGATTGCCGGGCAGTTCGCGCCATGCGATAACCGCGTCGAGTTGCGCGTTGAAGTCTGGGCTGGGCGGCGCGAGTACGGCACGCGCTGTTGTCTCGCCCGCGACCTCGGCAAGCGCCTCGGGCGATTGACTGAAAATCGCTTCTGGCAGTCCAAAAGCGCTCAGTAGCAAGCGCAGGGCGGCGGGTTTTAGCCCCGGCGCGAGCGAAAGCCGCAGCCACGCGGCGAGTTCAATATCGGTTGCGGGCAAAGTACGCATTGAAAGTCGATCCTCTTACAGGGCCAGCGGGCAGGCGGGCGCCATGCTAAAATTTTCATCATCCGAAATAACTGCAGCGCCGCGCCCACCCGCGCGGGCTCGTCGTGTAGCGCACGTGGCGCGTTGAATCGAACCGGTTCGACACCCGCTATCGTCTGCGCAACGCGATGCGCCCACAACCTGGCCGAATGGCCAACGCGAGCCTTCCACCGGTCAGCGGCGCCGATAAAACACACACAAGATCATGGCTTTACTGAACATCCTCAATTACCCGGACAAGCGGCTGCACAAGATTGCGAAGCCGGTCGAAGTGGTCAACGACCGCATTCGCCGGCTCGTCGCCGACATGGCCGAAACGATGTACGCCGCACCCGGCGTCGGCCTCGCGGCGACCCAGGTGGACGTGCATGAACGCGTGGTCGTGATCGACGTGTCGGAAACGCACGACGAACTGCTCGCTTTCATCAACCCCGAAATCATCTGGTCGAGCAACGAGAAGAAGCTCTCGGAAGAGGGTTGCCTCTCGGTGCCGGGCATTTACGACAACGTCGAGCGCGCCGAGAAAGTGCGCGTGCGGGCGCTGAACGAGAAGGGCGAAACCTTCGAGCTGGATTGCGAAGGGTTGCTGGCCGTGTGCATTCAGCACGAAATGGATCACCTGATGGGCCGCGTGTTCGTCGAGTACCTGTCGTCGCTGAAGCAGACGCGCATCAAGAGCAAGATGAAGAAGCTCGCCCACGCGATGTAATGCGCGTCCACCTCGCCTACCGCCCCCGTACATGAGTCATTCGTTGCGCGTCATCTTTGCCGGTACGCCGGAGTTCGCCGCGGCCGCGCTGGCCGCGATCCACAGCGCCGGTTTTCCGGTGCCGCTCGTGCTGAGCCAGCCCGACCGGCCCGCGGGGCGCGGGATGAAATTGCAGGCGAGCCCGGTGAAGCGCTACGCGCAGGAGCATGGGCTGGCCGTGGCGCAGCCGGCTTCGCTGCGCCGCGCCGGCAAATATCCGGCTGAAGCCGCCGCTGCGATCGACCAGTTGCGCGCCACCCCGCACGACGTGATGGTGGTGGCCGCGTACGGCCTGATCCTGCCGCAGGAAGTGCTCGATATTCCGCCGCTGGGCTGCATCAACATTCATGCGTCGCTGTTGCCGCGCTGGCGGGGCGCGGCGCCGATCCACCGCGCGATCGAGGCGGGCGATGCTGAAACGGGCATCACGCTGATGCAGATGGACGTCGGCCTCGACACCGGCGCGATGATCTCAGAAGCACGCACACCGATTTCCGGCGAAGACACCACAGCCACCTTGCATGACCGCCTGGCGCAAGACGGCGCGAAGCTGATCGTCGAAGCGCTGATCGAACTCGAACGTAGCGGCAAGCTGGCGGCAACGCCGCAACCGGCCGACGGCGTGACTTACGCCGAAAAAATCGGCAAGCACGAGGCCGCGCTCGACTGGCGCAAGCCGGCCGCAGTGCTCGCGCGCCAGGTGCGTGCGTTCGATCCGTTCCCCGGCGGAGTGGGCGCGCTGGCAGACGGCACGTCGATCAAAATCTGGGCAGCGGTGCCGGCTGAGTCTCAAATTGGCGAGGCGCCCGGCACGATCACCGGTGTCTCTGCCGAAGGCGTCGTAGTCGCCTGTGGCGAAGGCGCACTGCGTCTCACGCAACTGCAAAAGCCGGGTGGCAAGCGCTTGCCGGTGCGCGAATTCCTCGCCGGCTCGACGCTGGCCGCGGGTCAGCGTTTCCAGCTTCCTGAAGCAAAATAACCGCATGGCGCCCACCTTGAACATCGTCCATTCGGCCGGTGTTCAGGAGTCCCGCCACGACCCTGCGGCGCGTTAGAATCCTCTATGCAACGGCCCGCGTTTAGAGGATCCCCATGTTTGGCATCACCCATTTCGAGTTTTTTGTCGTCGCGGTCTTTCTTCTGAACGTGACGCCCGGTCCCGATACGGCGTACATCGTCGGGCGCAGTGTCGCTCAGGGCCGGGGTGCGGGCCTGATGTCCGCGCTTGGCATCTCCGCCGGTTGCTGCGTTCATTCGCTGGCTTGCGCGTTCGGCTTGACGGCACTGCTGGCTGCTTCGGCCGCTGCGTTCACGGTTATCAAGTTCGTCGGCGCTATTTATCTGATCTATCTTGGCGTGCGGCTGATTTTCGCCAAACCGGAGGCAGACCAGGCGGCGGGCGAAGCGCGTGCTGCCGGCGCGCCGAAATCGTTGCGCCAGTTGTTCCTGCAAGGCTTCTGGACCAATGTGCTGAATCCCAAGGTCGTGCTGTTCTTCGTGTCGTTCTTTCCGCAATTCGTCACAACGGGGAGCGACCATAAGGCGCTGGCGTTCCTCACGCTCGGCGTGGTCTTCGTCGTGATGAGCATGATCTGGAACAGTTTTGTCGCCTGGATTGCCGGTAGCGTGACCCGCCGTTTCTCCGGCAAGCCGTCGGTGAAGCGGTGGCTGGATCGCGGCGTCGGCAGCGCATTCGTCGGCTTGGGCATCAAGCTTGCCACCGCATCAAGATGATTGAATTTTCCTCACGCGCCCATATCTAACATTTCGCTTACAATCAGCCGCCGCGATCATGCGGCGCAGATATGAACCCGCGTTAGGGCAAGGAGTTGCAGACATGTTCAATTGGGTCAAAACCGCGATGTTGATGGCCGCGATCACGGCCCTTTTCATCGTGATCGGCGGGATGATCGGCGGGTCGCGCGGCATGACGATTGCGCTCGTGATCGCCCTTGGAATGAATTTCTTTTCTTACTGGTTCTCGGACAAGATGGTTCTGCGCATGTACAACGCGCAGGAAGTGGACGAAAACAGTGCGCCGCAGTTCTACCGCATGGTGCGCGAACTCGCCACCCGCGCGAATCTGCCAATGCCGCGCGTCTACCTGATCAACGAAGACGCGCCGAATGCGTTCGCCACCGGCCGCAATCCGGAGCATGCGGCCGTTGCCGCCACCACGGGCATCTTGCGCGTGCTGTCCGAGCGCGAAATGCGCGGCGTGATGGCGCATGAACTGGCGCACGTGAAGCACCGCGACATTCTGATCTCCACGGTTTCGGCAACCATGGCGGGCGCTATTTCCGCACTGGCGAACTTCGCCATGTTCTTCGGCAGCCGCGACGAAAACGGCCGTCCGACGAACCCGATCGCGGGTATCGCCGTCGCGTTGCTCGCGCCGATCGCCGGTGCGCTGATTCAGATGGCGATCTCACGAGCACGCGAATTCGAAGCGGACCGTGGCGGCGCGCAGATTTCCGGCGACCCGCAGGCGCTCGCCTCGGCGCTCGACAAGATTCATCGCTACGCGAGCGGCATTCCGTTCCCTGCCGCCGAGCAGCATCCGGCCACCGCGCAGATGATGATCATGAATCCGCTGTCGGGCGGCGGTATTGCGAATCTGTTCTCGACGCACCCGGCCACTGAAGAGCGCGTCGCACGTTTGATGGAGATGGCGCGCACGGGGCGCTTCGAGTAACGGGCGCACTGACCCGACGTAACGAAAGGCGAGTCGGCGGGCTCGCCTTTTTTGTTCGGGCATAGGGAAATGCGCGCTGGCAGCGGCTATGGCCGGTGACTGTCATCCGTCCACGACGGCCCCCGTCCCGGGCCACGCTACAATGTGTTCTGTTTGCGCCGCGCGCACCGTGCGGGCTGCCTTAGCCTCTTTCATGACTCCAAAGCCTTCCTCGCGTTCAGCTACACCATCGGCGCGTCCGCGCGAATCCCGTCTGTCGATGCTGCATCTCGCGCCCGAATCGCTCGGTTTCGCGCTCGACGGCGCGGGTCAGGCCGTCGGCGCCGTGCGCCTCGGCGCGGCCTTGCCGGCTGCGCTGCAATCCGTATTCGTATCCGCGCCTGAAGGTAGCGCCGCCGCTGCGCGCGGCGCCGTGCAGGATATCGCGTACCGCACCATGCGGCGTCTGGCGACCGTCGAGTGGCTGATTGCGAAGCTGGTGAAGAAGGCACCGCCGCCGCACGTCGGTCACGTGCTCGCCTGCGCGCTCGCCCTGCTTGTCGACGACGAAGCGAACGCCGCCTATTCGCCGTTCACGGTCGTCGATCAGGCGGTGAGCGCAATCGCCGCGCGCCGTGAATTCGCGTTCGCAAAGGGCCTCGTCAATGCCGTGCTGCGCAATTTCCTGCGCGAGCGCGAGGCGCTGCTGAGCGCAGCGCAAGCCGACGAAGTCGCGCGCTGGAACTACCCGGCGTGGTGGATCGACGCGGTCAAAGGCGCGTGGCCCGACGCGTGGCAAGCCGTGCTCGCCTCGGGCAATACGCAAGGTCCGCTGACGTTGCGCGTGAACGCACGCCGCTCGACAGTCGATGCCTATTTGCAAGTGCTGCACGATCATCACATCCCTGCGAGCAGAGCCGGCGAGTACGCCGTCAGGCTCGCTACGCCGATGCCGGTCGACCGCATCCCCGGCTTTAATGACGGCGTGGTGTCCGTGCAGGACGCCGGCGCGCAGCTCGCCGCGCAACTGCTCGGCGTGCGTGACGGCATGCGCGTGCTCGACGCATGCGCGGCGCCTGGCGGCAAAACCGGCCACCTGCTCGAACTCGCCAACCTGCAACTCGTGGCGCTCGAAAGCGACGCGTCGCGCGCGCGCCGCATCGGTGAAAACTTGCAGCGGCTCAAGCTCGAAGCGGAAGTGCGGATCGGCGACGCGGGCGCGCCGGCCAAATGGCACGACGATATCGACCAGCCGTTCGACCGCATTCTGGCCGACGTGCCGTGCTCCGCCTCGGGCATCGTGCGGCGTCATCCGGATATTCGCTGGCTGCGCCGCGCGTCCGATATTCCCGCGCTGGTCGCCGAGCAGCGCCGCATTCTCGATGCGCTATGGCCACTCGTGAAGCCTGGCGGCGAGTTGCTCTACGTTACGTGTTCGATCTTCCCCGAAGAAGGCGAGTTGCAGGCGCAGTGGTTTGGAAACAAGTATCAGGATGCGGTACGATTGGACGCGCCGGGGCAACTTTTACCCTCAGTCGCCCGCGCGCCCGCCGACACATCGGCCGGGTCCCATGCCGGACACGCTGCTGAAGATAGCGCCGGCTCGAACTCAGACCACGACGGATTTTTCTACGCGCGCTTTCAGAAACGGTGACCATCAAACGCTTTTTCCCGCTTCGGCTCGCTGCCGTGCTCTGGATCGTGCTGGCCATATGGCTCGCGGTACCGGGCGCGGCGTATGCCGATTCGATCGCGGTGCAGCGCGCCTCGCTGCAATCGGACAACACCGGCTGGAGCCTCGACGCGCGTTTCGACTTCGACCTGAACAGCAATCTCGAAGACGCGGTCAACAAGGGCATTCCGCTGTATTTCACGACCGACTTCGAGCTGAGCCGGCCGCGCTGGTACTGGTTCGATGAGCAGCCGGTCAGCGTGTCACAGAGCATTCGCCTGTCGTTCCAGCCGCTCACGCGTGAGTACCGTGTGTCGAGCGTGTCGTCGGGCGGGTTGCAGCTCGGCTTCACGACGCTAAAGGATGCGCTAGCCGTGATCAAGCACATCACATCGTGGCACGTGATCGACCGTAGTCAGGTGCATGCCGGCGAGACGTACAACGCCTCGGTGCGCATGCAACTCGACATTGCGCTGATGCCCAAACCGTTCCAGATCGACGCGGTGAACAACCGCGACTGGAACCTCGCGTCCGAGTGGAAGCGTTTTACCTTCACGGTGACCGAACGTGCTAAATAGAGTGCGCCGCGCCACCAGTGTCAGCAGCATCGTCGTGCGCGTGCTGGTGTCCACGGTCGCCGTGACGGCCGTGCTGCTCCTCGTGCTGCTTGCAGCCGCGAGCGCGAATACCGAATTCTTCGACCGCTATTACCAGTGGCTGTATGCGGCCAACCTTGTGGTCGCGATGATCTTTTTGCTGGTAGTGGCGACGCTCGTCATCATCATCATTGCGCGGCTTAAAAAAGGTAAGTTCGGCACACGGCTGTTAGCGAAACTCGCGTTTTTCATGGCGTTGGTAGGCGTCGTGCCAGGCGGGATCATTTACGTCGTCTCGTACCAGTTCGTGTCGCGCAGTATCGAGTCGTGGTTCGACGTGAACGTCGAAACGGCGCTGACCTCGGGCCTGAATCTGGGCCGCGGCATGCTCGATGCGTCGCTGTCCGATCTGCAGACCAAGGGCCGCTTGATGTCCGAGCAGCTCGCAAGCGCGGATGCCGCCGGCACCACGCTCACGCTGCTGCGCTTGCGCGACCAGTTCGGCGTGCAGGACGCGACGATCGTCGAACCTACGCGCAGCATGTCGGGCGCGACGCCGGATATGCACGTGGTCGCGCAGGCGTCCGGCAACTACGCGACACTCGTGCCGAACGACTTGCCCACGCCGTTGATGATCGACCAGGCGCGCGGCCGCGGCTATGCGGCGATCGAAGGTGAAGTCGACGGCGATCCGCACGCGCACGGCAGCAAGGGCGCGCTGCGGCTGCGCATCGTGCAGCGCATTCCCGATTCGAACGCGTTGCTGTTGCAGCCCACCGAGCGCTTCCTGCAACTCACGCAGCCGGTGTCGCCCTCGCTCGCACGTAATGCCGACGCGGTGCAGCGCGCCTATCGCGAGTACCAGGAGAAGGCGCTGGGCCGCACTGGCTTGCGCAAGATGTACATCGGCACGCTGACGCTCGCGCTGTTCCTCGCCACTTTCATCGCGATGATGCTGGCGCTCGCGCTCGGCAATCAGCTTGCGCGGCCGTTGTTCCTGCTCGCGCAGGGCACCAAGGAAGTGACCGAGGGCGACTACACGCCGAAACGTGAAATCAAATCGCGCGACGAACTGGGCTTCCTCACGCAGTCGTTCAACGCGATGACGCGACAGCTGTCCGAAGCGCGCGCGGCGGTTGAGAATAACCGCATCGCGCTCGAGCATTCCAAGGCCTATCTGGAAAGCATTCTTGCGAACCTGACCGCGGGCGTGTTCGTGTTCGACCGGCAGTTCCGCCTCACCACGGCGAACCGCGGCGCCGAGCGGATTTTCCGTCAGCAGTTCCAGGAAGTGCTGGGTTCGGCGCTGGAGAAGATCGCCGTGTTGAGCGAATTCGGCGGGATGGTGCGCAAAGCGTTTGCCGATCGCGAAGCCGCGAGCGGCGACGGTCACGACGACCGTGGCCACTGGCAGCAGCAGTTTTCGGTGCAGGTGCCGGGCGAAACCGAGCCGCTCACCTTGCTTGTGCGCGGCGCGCGCCTTGTGTCCGCCACCGACCGCGACGCGGAAGACATGCAGACTTCCGGCTATGTGGTCGTGTTCGACGATATTTCGGATGTGATCTCCGCGCAGCGTTCGATCGCCTGGGGCGAAGTGGCGCGGCGACTGGCGCACGAGATCAAGAATCCGCTCACGCCGATTCAGCTCTCCGCCGAGCGTTTGCAGATGAAGCTTGCTGACAAGCTCTCGCCGACGGACGCCGATGTGCTGAAGCGCGGCGCGACCACGATCGTGAACCAGGTCGCGGCAATGAAGCAGATGGTCGACAATTTCCGCGACTATGCGCGTACGCCGCCGGCGGTGCTCGCGCATCTGCAGCTGAACGAACTGGTCAGCGAAGTGCTGACGCTGTACGGTATCGAAGAAGGCAAGGGCGCGATTCAGGTGGAGCTCGCGGAATTGCCGGCAATTCGCGGCGACGCGACGCAATTGCGTCAGGTGATTCACAACCTGCTGCAGAATGCGCAGGATGCCGTGGCCGACGTCGAACAACCGCGTGTGTTGCTCGAGACGAGGACAGTAGAATACGGAGACCCCGACGCGGAAGGCAAAGTACACGTCGCGGTGCGTCTGACAGTGTCGGATAACGGACCGGGCTTCCCCGCGCGTATCCTCACACGTGCATTCGAACCTTACGTGACGACCAAGGCCAAAGGTACGGGTCTCGGTCTTGCGATGGTCAAGAAGATCGTCGACGAACACGGCGCGCGCATCGACATTCGCAACCGCATGAAAGCGGGTGATGTGATCGAAGGCGCGCAGATTTCGATCCTCTTCCTTCAACTGGCAGACGATGCAGCGGCACCTGAAGCAGGGCCGCGGCCGGCGCATGGCAATGCGTCGCAGGGAACGACAAAAGCAACAGTGCAGACAAGGGCAGCGTAAATGGCAACCATCCTGGTGGTAGATGATGAAATGGGCATCCGGGAATTGCTCTCGGAGATCCTGAGCGACGAGGGGCATGTCGTGGAGGCCGCGGAAAACGCGCAGGAAGCGCGCGAATTCCGCTTGCGCCAGGCGCCGGACCTGGTGCTGCTCGACATCTGGATGCCCGATACCGACGGCGTAACTTTGCTCAAGGAATGGGCCGCGCAGGGGCAGCTGACCATGCCGGTGATCATGATGTCCGGTCATGCAACCATCGATACGGCGGTTGAAGCGACCAAGATCGGCGCACTCAATTTCCTCGAGAAGCCGATTGCGCTGCAGAAACTGCTGAAGGCAGTCGAGCAAGGCCTCGCCCGTGGAAATACCGCGGGTGTACCGGGCGGCGCGGTCGCGAAGCCGGCGTTGCCGGTCAGCGCTTCGGCCGTGGCATCGGCGGCTGCGTTGCCGATGCTGTCGGCGGATGGCATGGCCGGCGGTGCGCTGGCCGCACAAACGGCGTCGATCTCTTTCGACATCCCGTTGCGCGACGCACGCGACGCGTTCGAGCGCGCTTACTTCGAGTATCACCTCGCGCGCGAGAATGGCAGCATGACGCGCGTCGCGGAAAAGACCGGCCTGGAGCGCACACACTTGTATCGCAAGCTCAAGCAGCTCGGTGTCGATCTCGGTAAGAACAAAGGAGAATGAACGGCCGCGTCATGTGTGCAGGCGTGTGCCGGCACACACGGTTCGGGCGCGGCAGATTTTTTCGAGAGGGGGCTTGCCGACCTGCTGATCCTTTGATATCATTTCGTTCTTCGTTGGCCCGGTAGCTCAGTTGGTAGAGCAGCGGATTGAAAATCCGCGTGTCGATGGTTCGATTCCGTCCCAGGCCACCAGGATTCAGCCCCAGGAAATCGCAAGATTCCTGGGGCTTTTCCTTTTTGTCCCGTTACTGGCGGGCATTCGTGGCGGCATGGCGTGCTCGGCGGCATTGGGCGTCGCGTGATAAAATCGCGCCAGTTCAAGGACTTGCCTGCGAGCGCACCACTGGCGCGCCACCGCACCGAAGGCGTCTTTTCGTATCCAGAAGCGGGGCCTTTTGCGCACTCTGCCGTAACACGGCAAGGCCGCGACAGGTGCCGAACCCTTCGCCCGACGATTAACGGTATAAGCGCCCAGCGACTCTGCATGCGGAAGGCGCGGCCTATACTGCTTTGGGCCGGCAGCAGTGCCGGCACGCGTCGCGCCGCGTTGCTTGCATGGCGCACCTCGCGTAGCGCGACGTGGCACTCATCATTCACGGAGTTTCACGGTGATCCGCAAAGACGCTAAACGTAGCGCTCTGGTGCTGTTTTCCGGCGGCCAGGATTCCGCCACATGCCTCGCCTGGGCGCTCGAACGTTATGAAACGGTCGAGACCCTGGGCTTCGATTATGGCCAGCGGCACCGAGTCGAACTCGAATGCCGCGAAGGGTTTCGTAACGCAGTGGCGCGCGCCTTTCCGGCGTGGGCCGATCGTCTCGGCGAAGATCACATGATCGATCTGTCGGTGCTGGGTTCGATCAGCGATACGGCGATGACACGCGAGATCGAGATTCACGCCACCGCGAACGGTTTGCCGAATACGTTCGTACCGGGCCGCAATCTGATGTTCATGACGATCGCTGCGGCCATCGCCTATCGGCGTGGTTTGCAGGTGCTGGTGGGCGGCATGTGCGAGACGGACTTCTCGGGCTACCCCGATTGCCGCGACGACACCATGAAGGCCTTGCAGGTCGCGCTGAACCTCGGCATGGATACGCGCTTCCTGCTCGAAACGCCGCTGATGTGGCTCGACAAGGCCGACACGTGGCGTCTCGCGCATGAGCTGGGCGGCGACGAACTGGTCGAACTGGTGCGCGTCGAAACGCACACCTGCTATGTTGGCGAGCGCGCCGAATTGCACGCATGGGGCTTCGGTTGCGGCGAATGCCCGGCGTGCCGCTTGCGCAAGCGGGGTTATGAAGCGTATCTGGCCGGCGAGAAGGTGACCGAGCCGGTCTGACGATGTGACGGTCTGGCGCTTGCACGGCAGTTTTGCGCTGGCGCACCGTGCACACCCTGTGAACAGGGCGCAGCGCACGCAATTATTTTCAGGAACACAAGGCAGAAAGCAGCATGACTTACGCGGTCAAGGAAATCTTCTACACGTTGCAGGGCGAGGGCGCGAATGCCGGGCGCCCGGCCGTGTTCTGCCGGTTCGCCGGCTGCAATCTGTGGTCGGGCCGCGAAGAAGATCGTGCGGAAGCTGTCTGCCAGTTCTGCGATACGGACTTCGTCGGGACGGACGGCGAGAACGGTGGCAAGTACCGCACGCCCGAAGAGCTGGTGCAGATGATCGCGTCGCAATGGCCCGAAGGCGAGGGTGAGCGCTTCGTGGTTTGCACGGGCGGTGAACCGATGTTGCAGATCGATCAGCCGCTTGTCGACGCGCTGCATGCCGCCGGCTTTGAAATCGCCATCGAAACCAACGGCTCGCTGCCGGTGCTCGAGACGATTGACTGGATCTGCGTGAGCCCAAAGGCCGATGCGCCGCTCGTCGTCACCAAGGGCAACGAATTGAAGGTCGTGATTCCGCAGGACAACCAGCGTTTGTCCGAGTATGCGAAGCTCGACTTCCAGTATTTCCTCGTCCAGCCGATGGATGGCCCGTCGCGCGACCTCAACACCAAGCTCGCGATCGACTGGTGCAAACGCCATCCGCAATGGCGCCTGTCGATGCAGACCCACAAGTATCTGAACATTCCCTGATTTGCCGTGCTGACGATTACACGAAAACTCGAATTCGACGCGGGCCACCGCATCCCCGATCACCGCAGCCAGTGCCGTAATCTGCACGGCCATCGCTATGTGCTCGAAATCACGCTGCAAGGCGACCTGGTCGACACCGAAGGCGCGCCGGATCGCGGCATGGTGATGGACTTCGCCGACGTGAAGTCGCTCGCGGTCGAGCATCTGGTCGACAAATGGGACCATGCGTTTCTCGTCTACGAAGGCGATACGCAGGTGCGCGGCTTTCTGGACACCATGGCGGGGCACAAGACGGTCGTGCTCGATCGCATTCCCACCGTTGAAAATCTCGCCGCTGTCGCGTTCGATATCCTCGCGAATGTCTACGACGCGCATTACGGCGTGAATCTGCGTCTGCATAAGGTGCGTCTGTTCGAGACGCCGAACTGCTGGGCCGACGTAGTCCGCGATTGAACCCGGGGTCGCCCGGCACAATCCCGTGCGGCCCGCTCCCGCGGCCCAACCCCCGCGTTATTGTCACGGTATGATCGCTCCGATAACCACACGGAGCGAGACATGCCGGTCACCGCATTGCGTCGCAGCAAGCATTCAGGCCGTCACGGCCCAGGCGTTGGTCTGTTCCGCCACGCCAGTATCCTCACCCGCGTTTCGGGCGATGTGTCCCATCGCCAGGGAGCGCGGCAATGAGCACCTTCACGAATCCCCTCAAGCAACGTCTGAAAGAAGCCGATCCGCTGTTCGGCCTGTGGCTTTCGCTCGGCAGCGATTCTGCAGCCGAGGCGCTCGCGCACGCCGGTTTCGACTGGCTGCTGATCGACATGGAGCATGCACCGAACGATAGCGGCGACGTCACCTCGCAATTGCGCGCAATCGCCGCTGCGCATCTGCCGAGCGAGCCGGTTGTGCGCGTGCCCGCCAGCGAGGCGTGGCTCGTCAAGCGCGTGCTGGACGCGGGCGCGCGCACGCTGATGTTCCCGAATATCGAAACCGCGGAAGAGGCGGCACACGCCGTGCGTCTGACGCAGTATCCGACCGCCGCTGCGCTCGACGGTCAGCGTGGCGTCGCCGGTGCGGTGCGGGCGGCGGCGTACGGCATGCGGCGCGACTACGTGCAGACCGCCAACGCGCAAATCGCAACCATCGTGCAGATCGAGTCGGCGCGTGGCCTGCAGGAAGTCGAGAAGATCGCGGCGACGCCGGGCGTCGATTGCCTGTTCGTCGGACCGGCCGATCTCGCCGCGAGCCTCGGCCACCTCGGCGATTCGAAGCATGCCGACGTGCTGGCGGCGATGGCGCGCATTGTCAGCGCCGCCGATAAGGCCGGTATTGCCACGGGAATTTTTGCTATGGATGTCGCGAGCGCAAAGCAGCAGCGCGATGCCGGTTTTCGTTTTATCGCCTTGGCCGCCGACGTCATGTGGATGTTGCGCGCGACCCGCCAGGCATTGCAGGAGGTGAGGACATGAAGGGGATGGTGCAGGGCGTCGCGGTGCGTCTGGCAGTTGCAGCAGCGTTGATGGCGAATGTGGCGGTGTATGCGCAGGACAACCGCGTCGCGAAGTCGACCGATCCGGAAACGCAAACCGCGGTCGCCGATTACAACGCCGGCAATTTGAGCGCGGCGCTCGCTGAGTTCCGTAAGGCGGCGGAGCGTGGCAGCCGGCTTGCCGAGTTCAACTACGCGATGATGCTGCTCAACGGCGAAGGCACCACAGCCAATGTCGATGAAGGCAAGAAGTGGCTGCGCAAAGCCGCCGATGCCAACATGTCGCACGCACAATACGTGTACGGCAAGATGTACGACGACGGTGAGTTTGTTGGGCGTGACCCGGTCGAGGCGCATCGCTGGTTCCTGAAGGCCGCGCAGCAGGGGCACGTGCAGGCGGAACTCGCGCTGGCCAACCAGTTCCTCGATGGCCGTGGCACGGCTCGCGATAACCAGCAGGCGTTCATCTGGTACAAGAAGGCTGCGCAAGGTGGCGACATGACTGCGCAGTACGTGACCGGCTCGTTTTACGAGCGCGGTGGCGACGGTGTGGACAAGAATCTGAACGTGGCGCGCGCCTACTACGCGGCCGCGGCGGCACAGGGCGATCCGGCGGCGAAACTCAAGTATCAGCAACTGAGCGCACAATTGCGGGATCAGAAGGAAGTAAAACCGCAGTAAATGAAATCGCAGTCAATGAAAAAGGGGCGCTCCTGACGGTGCGCCCCTTTTGTCTGTCCGGCCTTCTTTCCGTGGCCTGCTTTGATGTTGCGTCATGCGTCCTGCGGTGTTCGCCTTCGCAGTCTGAGCCTGCGCCGCGCTAACTCTGCATTAACCGCTTTTGCCGCGCGACACTCATGATGAGGCCAATCGCGACCCCGAGCGTGGTCAGAGCGGTGCCGCCGTAACTCATGAATGGCAACGGCACGCCCACCACCGGCAAGATCCCGCTCACCATGCCGATGTTGACGAACGCGTAGGTGAAGAACGCCATCGTCAGCGATCCGGCCAGCAGCCGCCCGAACAGCGTCGCCCCATTGGCCGCGATAAACAGCCCACGAGCGATCAGCAGCATATACAGCGTGAGCAGCACGATCCCGCCCGCCAGCCCGAATTCCTCGGAAAACACCGCGAAGATGAAGTCGGTGTGCTTCTCGGGGATGAACTCCAGATGCGCCTGGGTACCCTTGAGCCAGCCCTTGCCGAGCGGGCCGCCCGAGCCGATTGCAATCACCGCCTGGATCGTGTGGAAACCCTTGCCGAGCGGATCGGAAGTCGGATCGAGCAGCGTACAGATACGATGCTTCTGATAATCGTGCATCAGCGGCCACTGCACTTCCGGCTGACAGATCTTGTCCTGGAACGCCGCGATCGAAGCAACCGCGATCACGCCGGCAATCAGCACCGGCACGATCAGCTTGAAACTCAGCCCCGCGAAGTAAATCACGAAGAAGCCGGCCGCGAACACCAGCACGGCGGTGCCGAGGTCAGGCTGTTTGGCGATCAAACCGACCGGCACAATCAGAATCAGGAAGCCGACCAGAAAGTCGTACCAGCGCATCACGCCTTCGCGGCGCTGGTAGTACCAGGCGAGCATCAGCGGTGTGGCGATCTTCAGAATCTCCGACGGCTGGATCACCACGCCGACGTTGATCCAGCGCTTGGCGCCCTTGCGGGTCAGGCCGAAGAGCGCCACCGCGACCAGTAACGCGATCCCGAACGTATAGAGCGGGACCGCGAAGCGCATCAGCGTGGTGGGCGGCACATTGGCCAGCCCCCACATCAGCACGAACGTCAGCATGATGTTGCGCAGTTGGTCTTCCACCTTGCCGGGCATGTCCAGCGTCGCGCTGTATAGCGTGACGATGCCAACGCACAGCAGCAGAAACACGATCAGGGCGAGCGGCCGGTCGAAGCCCACGAACATCCGCTTGATGCGGTCGAGCCAGGCGCGCTTGTCGAATTGCATGCCTTTCTCCTTACTCGTCGATGCCGCCGGAAACCGGCTGGCCTGGCGACGTAGGCTGAATACTGTCATCCTGCGACGGGGCGGCGGCGCTCGGCACCGGCTCGCTGCTTGGGCGGGGTTTGTGCGGGACGCCGGATTTACGCGGTGCCGGATTCTTTACAGCGGCAGAGGCGGATGCGGCGACGCCCGCCGATGCGCCTGATGCGGAAGCCGCAGCCGTAGCCGTCGGTGTGGCGCCAGTGGGCGCCGATGCAGCAGCAGGAGCCGAGGCAGCCGCCGCAGCGGAAGCGGCCGCCGCGGCCGAAGCGGCGCCCGGCATCGGCAGCGCGGTGAAGCCCGCCGCGACCTTGACCGGCTGCGCCGCGTCCTGCGGCGTCGGTGCGTCACCCACTTCAGGCGCGGACGCATCCTCGGTCGCCGAGGCCGCTGCCGCGACAGCCGCCGCTTGAGCGCCGGGCTTGTTCTTGCCGACCAGGTAGTAGTCGAGCACACGCCGCGCGATCGGGCCGGCCGACTCCGCACCCCAGCCGCCGTTTTCGACGATCAGCGCGAGCGCGATCTTCGGTTGCTCGGCAGGCGCGAAGGCGATGAAGAGCGCGTGGTCGCGCAGATGTTCGGCGATCGCGTGGCCTTTGTAGTTCGCGCCTTGCAGCGAGTAGACCTGCGCCGTACCTGTCTTGCCGGCCGCCTGATACGGTGCGCCGATGAACAGCTTCGACGCCGTGCCGTTGGTCACGACGCCTTCCATCGCGCGCTTGATGATGTCGATGTCCGATTGCTTCACGGCGATCTTGTCGCTCGGATCGCGCACGACCGGGCGCGTCTCCTTCGAGATCGGATTTTCGATGTCGCGCACGAGGTGCGGCTTCATGACGACACCGTTGTTGGCGAGTGTGGCGGTGGCGTGGGCGAGCTGGAGAATGGTGAACGAGTTGTAGCCCTGGCCGATGCCCAGGCTGATCGTTTCGCCTTCATACCAGCGCTGCTGCTCGGGCTTGCGGTACGCCTTGCGCTTCCATTCTGTTGACGGCAGGATGCCACGTGCCTCGCCCGAAATGTCGATGCCGGTGATCTGGCCGAAGCCCCACGGCTTCATGAAGTTGGCGATGTTGTTGACGCCGAGATCGTGCGCGAGCATGTAGAAGTACGTGTCGTTGGACACGACGATCGCGCGATTCATGTCGACCCAGCCCTGGCCCGAGCGCACGTCGTTGCGGAACGTGTGGCCGCCGAACGTGTACGAGCCCGGATCCTGGAAGCCCCAGCCTGGCGTGCGCTTATGCAGTGTCAGCGCGGCGAGCGCCATGAACGGCTTGTAGGTCGAGCCCGGCGGATAGGTGCCATGCAGCGGCCGGTTCAGGAGCGGGTGGTCGGGCGAGTTGTTGAGCTCGTCCCAGGTCTGCTGATCGATGCCGTCGACAAACGAATTCGGATCGAAGCTCGGCGCCGACACGAACGCCAGCACGTCGCCCGTTGCCGGTTCGATTGCGACCAGTGCGCCACGGCGGCCCGCGAAGGCTTGCTCGGCGACCTGCTGCAGGCCGATGTCGATCGACAGTTGGAGGTTATTGCCCGGCGTCGCCTGAGTACGCGACAGCGTGCGCACAGGCCGGCCGCCGGCGGTGACTTCGACTTCCTCAAAACCGGTCTGGCCGTGCAGCTCCGTCTCGTAGCTCTGCTCGACGCCGATCTTGCCGATGTAGTCGGTGCCCTTGTAGTTGTTGGCGTCGAGGCGCGGATCGTAGTGATCCGGATCGCTGTCGTTCTGATCGCTGGCGTCGTCGATGCGGTCCTGATCGCGCTGCGAAATCCGGCCGATATAGCCGATCACGTGTGCCGCGGTGGGCCCAAGCGGGTATTGGCGGAACAGGCGTGCGCGCACCTCCACGCCCGGAAAGCGGAAGCGTTGCGCGGTGAAACGCGCGACTTCGTCGTCAGTGAGGCGGGTGCGGATCGGCAGGCTCTCGAAGTTCTTCGAGTCTTCCTGCAGCTTCTTGAAGCGGCGCCGGTCGCGTGCGTCGATCGAGACCACGGTGGCCAGGTTGTCGATCACGTTTTCGAGCGTGTCGTTCAGCTTCGATGGCGTGATTTCGAGCGTGTAAGCCGAGTAGTTCTTGGCCAGCACCACCCCGTTACGGTCGGTGATGATGCCCCGGTTCGGCACGATTGGCGCGACCGAGATGCGGTTTTCGTCGGCTTGCAGCGAGTATTTGCTGTAGTGCCAGACCTGCAGGACCAGGAAACGGAAGCCGATCAGCCCGAAGCAGACGAACACGAACACGCCCGCCGCCGCGACGCGCAGGCGGAACTTCGAGAGCTGTTGCTGAGTGTCCTTGAATTCGGTCATGCGATTCTGCAAAAGGCCGCGTGGCGGCCATCATGAGTGTGCGCCCAAACCGGCCAAAACCGGGAGGCATGAACAGCGATGCGCGTCGAGCGGGCCGGCTACCCGGGTTCCAGCGGAACGGCCGGCGGGCTCGATGCGGGATTAAATCGGCCGCGTATCGTCCGGATCGGCCGGGCGACGCTGCGGCATCAGCAGCAGCATGCTGGCGACCGGCCACAGCGCGGCTTCGACGAAGCCGTCGATCAGGTAACCCCAGCCCGGAAACGCCGCGCCCGTCAGCAGACGGATCACGAACGGCACCAGTTGCGCGACGACCAGGAGCGGCATGACCGCGAAGGTCTGCACGCCAAGCGACATCCACAGCACCCGACGATGGATCGTAATCGCCCCGTACGACAACAACGTATACGCTAGTGCGTGCTCGCCAAGCAGGCTGGCATTGTGCACGTCCATCAGCAAGCCGAGAAAGAACGCGATGCCCATGCCGACTTTGCGCGGCTGGTGCACGTTCCAGAACAGCAGCACGAGCGCCACGAAGTCCGGCACGCCGGCGAGGCGCCCCCACGGCATCAGGTTCAGCAGGAACGCCGCGGCGAGGCTGAACGCGATGAAGTACGGATTGACCGGCTGCAGGATGTATTGCGGACGGTTCATGGCTGTGCCCCCGGCGTGGCTTGCGGCTTCGCGCTCTTGTCAGCGGCCGGTTTCTTTTCGGTGGCGGCTTTCTTCTCCGCAGCCGTGGCTTTGGCCGACGGCTTTTCAGCGGGCTTGGCAGCAGCGGCGGCGGGTTTTTCGGCAGGCTTGGCAGCGGATTTATCCGCCGCGGCCTTGTTGTCCGCGGGCTTGCCACCCTTCTTCGCTTTCGCGTCCTTGGCGGTCGTGGCCGCATCGGGCTCTTCCGCCGGTCGCGGCGGCACATTGTTCAGATAGTGCAGCACCAGTAACTGACGCGCGCCGCGCACGGGCGCAACCGGCAAGCAGATCACGCGCGCGAACGCCGTATCGGCCTGCTTGTCGACCCGCACGACCTTGGCGACCGGCAGCCCCGGCGGATAAACGCCGTCGAGCCCGCTGGTGACGAGTTCGTCGCCGGTTTGCACGTCGGCGCTGATCGGCACAAAGCGCAGATCGAGCGTATCGCCCTTCGGCGTGCCGTAAATCACGCTGCGCAAGCCGGTGCGCACGATCTGCACGGGCACGGCCTGGTCTTTGTCGGTGAGCAGCGTCACTTCGGCTTGCAGCGGGAAGACGCGCGTCACCTGACCGATCACGCCGTCTTCGTTGACAACCGGCGAACCGTTCTGGACGCCTTGCTGGGCACCGCGGCCGATCACCACCTTCTGCGTGAACGGGTCGCGTGTGTCGTACTGGATTTCGGCCGGCAGCGATTGCGTGGTCGAGCGCTGCGAGAGTTGCAGCAGCGCGCGCAAATGGGTGTTCTCGGCAGCCAGTTCGGCGGCCGTATTGGCTTGCTGCGAGAGCTGGAGATCTTTGGTGCGCAGCTTGTCGTTCTCGCTACGCAGCGTGGCGCTGGTCACGGCCAGGTCGGCCGCGCCCATGAAGACGTCGCGCGGCACGAGGGCTGCGCGTTGCAACGGATAAAGACCCGCGCCGAGCACGCCGCGAACGATTTCGAGCGTTTTGAAGCGTGCATCGGAGATCAGCAGGGCGAGCGCCAGCACGACGAAAAACACCAGCCGTGCGAGGGCGGACGGGCCTTGCTTGAACAGGGGCGGCGGACTGTATTCCATGGTCGGCGCCGGGGGCGTGAGCGGTTGGGTGAGACGGCGGCGCGTTAGGGACGCGCGTTCAGCGCGCGGAGGCTGGCAGGCCCAGCCAACGGCAAACCGGCCCACAAGGGGCCGTTTGCCTGATCCGCGCTACTGACATGGAGACGGGCTCGCTTACTCGTACGAGAAAATGCTGCCCAGCTTGTCCATGCGTTCGAGCGCCATGCCCGAGCCGCGCACAACGCAGGTCAGCGGGTCTTCGGCGACGAGCACCGGCAGGCCGGTTTCCTCGGCGAGCAGGCGGTCCAGATCGCGCAACAGTGCGCCACCGCCCGTGAGCATCATGCCGCGCTCGGCGATGTCGGCGCCCAGTTCCGGCGGCGTTTGTTCGAGCGCGATCTTCACCGACGACACGATCTGGTTCAGCGGATCGGTGAGGGCTTCGAGAATTTCGTTGCTGGAAATCGTGAAGCTGCGCGGAATGCCTTCCGACAGGTTGCGGCCCTTCACTTCCATTTCCTTGACTTCGGAACCCGGGAACGCGGAGCCGATTTCTTTCTTGATGGCTTCAGCGGTTTGTTCGCCGATCAGCATGCCGTAGTTGCGGCGGATGTAGTTGACGATAGCTTCGTCGAACTTGTCGCCGCCTACGCGCACCGAACCCTTGTACACGATGCCGCCAAGCGAGATCACGCCGACTTCGGTCGTGCCGCCGCCGATGTCGACGACCATCGAGCCGGTTGCTTCCGACACCGGAAGGCCTGCACCGATTGCCGCAGCCATGGGTTCTTCAATGAGGTAGACCTGCGAAGCGCCCGCGCCGTGCGCCGCTTCTTTAATGGCGCGACGCTCGACCTGGGTCGAACCGCACGGCACGCAGATGATGATGCGCGGCGACGGCGAGAACATACGCGATTCGTGAGCAGTTTTGATGAACTGCTTGATCATCTGTTCGGTGACGGTGAAGTCGGCGATCACGCCGTCTTTCATCGGGCGGATCGCCTCGATGTTGCCCGGCACCTTGCCAAGCATCTGCTTGGCTTCTTTACCGACGGCCTGAATGGTTTTTTTGCCGTTGGGACCGCCTTCCTGGCGGATCGAAACCACCGACGGCTCGTCAAGAACGATACCCTTGCCACGCATGTAAATGAGCGTGTTGGCAGTGCCAAGGTCAATCGCCAGATCGTTGGAGAAGTAGCTGCGCAGAAAACCGAACATTCAAAATCCTGTCTCGCTTGGAGCCGGGCCTCGCAACGTATGCGCAGGGCGGCAGCGGAAAAAATAACAGCTTCAACCGGGCGCAAGCGGCGCCACAGGAATTTGAAGCTGCGAGGGAGTCTACCGGAGGCCGGTGCAAGGCCAAGTCAGAAAAATCCGAACTATCTTTGGGAATTGTTCAGAAAGGCCTTGGTAAGTCGGTCCGGGTTTGGGTCGAACGCGTAATGATACCTTATAATTTTGGATGTTTTGAAGGAAACGGACGGCACTTTTTGCCGCCGCTGGCCCCTTTTTCGAGGTCTTCCTCCAGTGTCGTAACCCGCTGTCGCAGCATCGTTTTTCCCGTGCTGCGGCGGTCCACCACATTTTCCGGTGACTGCATGGCTCTGACCCTGACCGATGTTAAACGCATCGCGCACCTCGCGCGGCTCGAACTGGCTGACGCCGAAGCTGAGCACACGCTTGTCCAGCTCAACGATTTTTTCGGCCTCGTCGAGCAAATGCAGGCGGTCGATACCACCGGCATCGCCCCGCTTGCCCATCCGATCGAGCAGATCGAAGACGTCGCGCTGCGTCTGCGCAACGACGCGGTGACCGAAACGGTCGACCGTGAAGCTTTCCAGCGCCCGGCGCCGGCCGTTCAGGACGGCTTGTACCTCGTGCCGAAAGTGATCGAGTAAGACTCGCGAATCAAGCCCAGGATAAAACGCAATGCATGAAAAAAGCTTGACCGAACTGCGCGCCGCACTGGCAGCCAAGGAATGCTCCGCAGTCGAACTGGCGCAGCTCTATCTGAAGCGGATCGACGCGGCCAACAGCCTCAACGCCTTCATTCAGGTCGACGCCGACCTGACGCTCGCGCAGGCGAAAGCGGCCGACGCGCTGCTTCACACCGGCCACGCCGGCCCGCTGGTCGGCCTGCCGATCGCCCACAAAGACGTGTTCGTCACCAAGGGCTGGCGCTCCACGGCCGGCTCGAAGATGCTGTCGAACTACGAAAGTCCGTTCGACGCGACCGTGGTCGCGCGTCTGCAGAACGCCGGCATGGTGTGTGTGGGCAAGACCAATATGGACGAGTTCGCGATGGGCTCGTCCAACGAGAATTCGTACTTTGGCCCGGTGAAGAATCCGTGGGATCGTCTGGCTGTGCCGGGCGGTTCGTCGGGCGGCTCGGCGGCTGCGGTCGCCGCGCGTCTCGCGCCCGCAGCCACCGGCACGGATACCGGTGGCTCGATTCGTCAGCCGGCGTCGTTCTCCGGCATTACCGGCATCAAACCGACGTACGGCCGGGTGTCGCGTTACGGCATGATCGCGTTCGCGTCGTCGCTGGATCAGGGCGGCCCGATGGCCCAAACCGCCGCGGATTGCGCAACGCTGCTCAACGCCATGGCCGGTTTTGACGAGCGCGATTCGACCAGCCTCACGCGTGACGACGAAGACTTCACGCGCTACATCGGCAAGACGTGGAAAGACGATAGCGCGGACAAGCCGCTCGCCGGTTTGCGTATCGGCTTGCCGAAAGAATACTTCGGCGAAGGCCTCGCCGCTGACGTGCGCGCCTCGATCGACGCCGCGCTGAAGCAATACGAAGCGCTCGGCGCCACGCTGGTGGAAGTCTCGCTGCCGAAAACCGAACTGTCGATCCCGGTGTACTACGTGATCGCACCGGCGGAAGCCTCGTCGAACCTGTCGCGTTTCGACGGCGTGCGATTCGGCCATCGCGCGGCGGAATACCACGATCTGCTCGACATGTACAAGAAGTCGCGTGCGGAAGGCTTCGGTCCGGAAGTGAAGCGCCGCATTCTGGTGGGCGCCTATGTGCTGTCGCACGGCTATTACGACGCGTACTACCTGCAGGCACAAAAGATCCGCCGCATCATCGCCCAGGATTTCCAGGAAGCGTTCAAGCAGTGCGACGTGATCATGGGGCCGGTTGCACCGTCGGTGGCGTGGGACCTCGGCGCGAAGGGCGACGATCCGGTGCAGATGTATCTGGCCGACATCTATACGCTGTCGGTGAGCCTCGCCGGTTTGCCGGGCATGAGCGTGCCGTGCGGTTTCGGCGCGGGCGCGAATGCGCAGCGTCCGGTGGGTCTGCAGATCATCGGCAACTATTTCAATGAAGCCCGGATGCTGCAAGTGGCCGACGCGTTCCAGCGCGCGACCGACTGGCACCGTCAAGCACCGGCAGGAGTGTGAGCACCATGGCCAAGCAATGGGAAGTCGTGATCGGTCTGGAGACCCACGCGCAACTGTCGACCCAATCGAAGATTTTCTCGGGCGCCGCCACGCAATTCGGCGCTGCACCGAATACGCAGGCCTGCCCCGTCGATCTGGCATTGCCGGGTTCGCTGCCGGTGATGAACCGCGGTGCTGTCGAACGGGCGATTCAATTCGGTCTCGCGATCGGTTCCACGATTGCACCGCGCAGCATATTCGCGCGCAAGAATTACTTTTACCCCGATCTGCCGAAGGGCTATCAGATCAGCCAGTACGAAATTCCCGTCGTGCAGGGCGGCCAGGTGACGATTCAGGTCCCGGCTAACGAAAAGGCAGGCAAGGAAGCGTACGAGAAGGTCGTCAACCTGACGCGCGCCCATCTCGAAGAAGACGCGGGCAAGTCGCTGCACGAAGACTTCGCGGGCATGACCGGGATCGACCTGAATCGCGCCGGCACGCCGCTGCTCGAAATCGTCACCGAGCCGGAAATGCGCAGCGCGGCTGAAGCGGTCGCGTATGCCAAGACGCTGCACACGCTCGTCACATGGCTCGGTATCTGCGACGGCAACATGCAGGAAGGCTCGTTCCGTTGCGACGCGAACGTGTCGGTACGCCCGGTCGGTCAGGCGGAATTCGGCACGCGTGCCGAGATCAAGAACCTGAACTCGTTCCGCTTCCTCGAAGAAGCAATCCAGTACGAAGTGCGTCGCCAGATCGAATTGATCGAAGACGGCGGCACGGTGGTGCAGGAAACGCGTCTGTACGATCCGGACAAGCGCGAAACGCGTTCGATGCGCAGCAAGGAAGACGCACACGATTACCGCTATTTCCCCGATCCCGATCTGATGCCGCTGGTGATCGACGCGGCGTGGGTCGAGCGCGTGAAGGGCGAGATGCCGGAACTGCCGGTCGCGATTCAACAACGCTTCGTCGCGCAATACGGCCTGACGCCGTACGACGCGAACGTGCTGACGTCGAGCAAAGCCATGGCTGCGTACTACGAAGCGGTCGTCCTCAAGGTCGGTCCGTCGAACGCGAAGGTCGCGGCAAACTGGCTGATGGGCGAAGTGTCGTCGCAACTGAATCGAGAAGACCTGGACATCGCCGATAGCCCGGTTTCGTCCGCGCAGCTCTCGTTGTTGCTGCAACGTATCGCCGACGGCACGATCTCGAACAAGATCGCCAAGGAAATTTTCCTCGCGATCTGGGAAGAGAAGGCCACCGACGAAGCCGCTGCCGATCGCATCATCGAAGCGAAGGGTTTGAAGCAGATTTCGGACACCGGCGCGCTGGAAGCGATCATCGACGAAGTGCTTGCCGCGAACCCGAAGTCGGTTGAGGAATTCCGCGCCGGCAAGGAAAAGGCGTTCAACGCGCTGATCGGTCAGGCGATGAAGGCCACCAAGGGCAAGGCTAATCCGGCACAGGTGAACGAACTGCTGAAGAAGAAGCTGTCCTGAGTTGAAGCAATCGGGCCGGCGCGAGTGCGCCGGTCATCGCGGGCTGTTGCCGGAAACGAAAGTGGGGCAACGGCCCGTTTCATTTTGCGGGCGATGGTTTAACGCAGATTACGGAGCCTGTGAATGGCGAAACAACCCGAACTCGACGATTTCCGCGTGCCGTATTTTGACGGCGGCAAGAAGAACAACGCCTTCTCGCTCGACGCTTTCGACCCGACCGCGAAGCCTTTTTCGACCGGTTCGAAGGAGGCCGACCGGGCGCGTTTGTCGGAGATCGGCGCGAAGCTCGACACGCTGCAGGAATGCCTGCACGCGCAGCAGAAGCGTCGCGTATTGCTGGTGCTGCAGGGCATGGACACAAGCGGCAAGGACGGTACGATCCGCGCGGTGTTTAAAGAAGTCGATCCGCTCGGTTTGCGCATTGTGCCGTTCAAGGCGCCGACGCCCGTCGAACAGGCGCACGATTTTCTATGGCGCGTGCATGCACAGGCGCCTGCTGCCGGTGAGTTGACCATTTTCAACCGCAGTCACTACGAGGATGTGCTGGTGCCGACCGTGCTCGGCACTCTGGATGCCGAAGCATTCGAGCAACGCTGTTGCCACATTCGTCAGTTCGAAGAACTGCTGACATGCAGCGGAACCACCATCATCAAATGCATGCTGCACATTTCGAAAGATGAGCAGCGCGAGCGTCTGCAGGCACGCATCGACGATCCGGACAAGCACTGGAAATTCGATGTCTCCGATCTTGAAGCCCGCAAGCAGTGGGACCAATATCAAGCGGCGTACCGCGAGGCGCTGGCCGCGACATCGACCGATTACGCGCCGTGGTATGTAATTCCGGCCGATTCGAAGACCCATCGCAATGTGATGGTCGCCGAGTTGTTGCTCCGCACGTTCGAAGCGTTGAAGCTTGAATATCCGCCTGCCAAAGAATCGCTGAAGGGCGTCAAGGTCGAATGACGCGGTGCCTTTGGCCCTTTGCTCCAGAAACGAATTGAACATAAAAGGAACGACATGTTGCGTGTGATTACCGCCAACCTGAACGGCATCCGCTCAGCGGCAAAGAAAGGCTTTTTCGACTGGTTCGGCGAACAGAAAGCCGATGTGCTGTGCGTGCAGGAAATCAAATGCTCGCAGGACGATTTGACGCCGGAATTCATGTCGCCGCACGGTTTTACTGGCTATTTCCAGCATGCGGTGAAGAAGGGCTATAGCGGCGCAGGTGTGTACACGCGCCGTGAGCCGGATGAAGTGGTGATCGGTTTCGGCAGCGAGGAATTCGATCCGGAAGGGCGCTATGTCGAACTGCGCTTCGGCGAGCTTTCGGTGATCTCTGTGTACGTGCCGTCGGGGTCGAGCGGGGAAGATCGTCAGCAGGCCAAGTTCCGCTTCATGGACGAGTTCATGCCGCATCTCGCGGAACTGGCCAAGGAGCGGGAAGTGATCGTGTGTGGCGACGTGAACATCGTCCACAAGGAAATCGACATCAAGAACTGGAAAAGCAACCAGAAGAATTCAGGCTGCCTGCCGGAAGAGCGCGAGTGGCTCACCAGGCTGTTTGATGAGGTTGGTTATGTCGACGTATTCCGCACGCTCGATCAGCGGCCGGAACAGTACACGTGGTGGAGCAATCGCGGTCAGGCGTATGCGAAGAACGTGGGGTGGCGGATCGACTATCAGATCGCGACGCAGGGCATAGCCGGCAAGGCGAAACGCACCGACGTGTTCCGCGATATCAAGTTCAGCGACCATGCGCCGCTGACGGTCGATTACGACCACAAGTTCAAGAAGTAAGATTCACTCGCCGATCGGTTTGCGGCGCGGGCGGCCGATGCCGGCATAGTCCGGCAGCGCATCGACGCTCTTGCCGATGGCCTTCGCATAAAGCGGCAGCATATCCGGCAAACGCTTGACGATGTCCTGGCGCCGCGCCGGCGTGTACGGGTGCACGTAGATGTAGCCCTGCTCGCGATTGCTGCGCGTTGCCGTGGCCAGCTTGTCCCATAGCGTGACTGCCGCGCGCGGATCGAACCCGGCGCGAGAGGCGATATCGCTGCCGATCACGTCGGCTTCGGTTTCGTCGGTGCTCTCGTACTTCATCTCCAGCAACCGCGAACCGATGCCGAGCGGTGCCACGCCCAGATCGGCGAGTCCGAATAGCTGCGGGATCGTGCCGGAGGAGTCGAGCTGGCTCGCCTGCAGTTCGCCGAGCCGCTCGCGCGCATGCTCGCGCAACGCGTGTGCGATCTCGTGACCGATTAGCATGCCGAGTTCGTTGTCGTTCAAACGCGCGCGATCGAGCAGGCCGCTATACACGACGATCTTGCCGCCCGGCAGGCAGTACATGCGAATATCGGGCGAGCGCACCACCGCCACATCCCACTTCCAGTTTTTGGCCCGCTCGTTCCACTTCAGCGAGTAGGGAATCAGTTTGTCGACGATCGAGCGCACCCGCGTGACGTGGGCGTCGGTGTCGCCATACAGACGGTTCGCGTGATCTGCGCCGTACACGATCTGGTTGAACTCTTCGGCGGCTTGCGCCTCGAGCATGGGCGAGGGGATCAGGTTGCGAAACACGAGGTAGCCGCCGTAGCGCAGCTGTGTATTCGGAGCACTGTAAGTCGGAGGCGGGGGGGCGTTGGTGGTTGCGGCGGGCGTTGACGTTGCGGCAGGCGCTTTTGCGGTCGCTGCCGGCGCCGAAGTAGCGGCGGGCGTTTTGGCCGTTACCGGCGCCGGTGGCGGCTGCGTCGAAGCGGGCGGCGTGGCGGCGGCAGGTGCGCTGCCGGCGTTCGTGGCGCCGGTTGCGCCGACTGCCGCCGATGTCGCGTTTTCAGCACTCGCTGTGTTTGGCGCCGATTTTGCCGCCGCCGGCGCTGGAGCCGGCGTGGCGGTGGCCGGGGCTGCTGCACCGCTACTAACGGCGGGCATGGCGGTTGCGTAGGCGCTCAACGGCGCTGCCGACAGGCTCGCGCAACCGAGCGCCAACGCCGCACGCAGCACCGCGCGGCCAGTCTTGGGCGAATGAATCCCGGAGACAGCCGCTTCGGGACGCGCGAGGCGCCTTGACTGACGCACCGTCACGACCGGGTTCTCCAGGGCGCGATGCGCAGCAGGAGCAGCATGCCGGGCAGTCCCAGCGCGGTACACACGATGAAGTAGTCGAACCAGCCGATCTTCGCGACGACATAGCCGCTTGCCGCCGATGCCAGCGTGCGCGGCACCGAAGCCAGGCTCGTGAAGAGCGCGAACTGCGTAGCGGTATACCGCGGATCGGTGGTGCTGGCGATGTAAGCAGTGAAGGCCGCCATCGTCAGACCGGTCGCGAAGGTTTCCAGGCCGTAGACCAGCGCCAACGCGACGGAGCGCGGATCGAGCTGCACGGTCCAGTCGATGCCGACGAGCGCGAGCAGTTTTGAGGTGCCCTGGCTCAACCCGACGGCGATGTCATAAATTGCGGTAAGACCAGGCGAAGCCGGGCCAAGATGTGCAAGCCAGGCGAAGCCGAGCGTCGACACCATCTGCAGGACGCCGAAAATCCACAGCCCGCGGCCGATGCCGATCTTCATCAGCCAGATCCCGCCGACGATCCCGCCCGCCAGACTCGCGCCGAATGCGGTGGTCTTGGCGATCACGCCGATTTGCGTGCGCGAAAAGCCGATGTCGAGGAAGAACGACGTGGACAGCGTGGTCGCCATCGTGTCGCCGAGCTTGTAAAGGAAGATGAAGCCGAGCACGAACAGCGCGCCGCGCCAGCCGTCGCGTTGAATGAATTCCCTGAACGGCTGCACGATCGCATCGCGCAGATTCTTCGGCGGGGTGCCGTGCACTTCGGGCTCGCGCACCACCAGCGTCATGATCATGCCGGGCACCATGAACGCGGCGGTGACGATGAAAACGGTGGTCCACGGCAAATGGTCGGACAGAATCAACGCCAGCGAACCCGGCACCAGCGCGGCGATTTTGTACGCGTTCACGTGCACCGCATTGCCGAGACCCTGCTGCGTGTCGCTCAGCAACTCACGCCGGTACGCATCGATCGAGATGTCCTGGCTCGCGCCGAAGAAGGCGACCAGCGCTGTCAAAGCCGCGACCGTCCAGATCGAATCTTTCGGCGACACGAATCCGAGCGTAGCAATCGCGCCCGCGACCAGAATCTGCGTAACCAGCATCCAGCCGCGCCGTCTGCCCGGCCGCCAGCCCGGCAAACGCGGCACGTAGCGGTCCATCAGCGGCGCCCAGACGAATTTCCAGGTGTACGGGAACTGGATCAGCGCAAAAAGGCCGATTTCCTTCAGATTGACGCCTTCGGAGCGTAGCCACGCCTGCACCAGATAGACGAGCGTGAACAGCGGCAATCCCGACGTAAAACCGAGAAAGACGCAGATCAGCATGCGCGTATTCAGGAACGCGCGCCAGCCGGGATGTTCTTCGTGAGCGGTAAGTGCAGGCGCCTCGTGCGGCGGGTTCGACATGTGGATAAGTGGCGTTAGCTTTTCTTGACGCGATAGACCGCAAGACTACCACGCCAGTTCACCCCCCACCGCACCACCTGGCCATCGTGAAGCACCACGCGGTCGAGAATCTCGATGCCGACTTCCGGCGCCAGCGCCTCGAAATCCTTGATCGTCAGCACCCGCACGTTCGGCGTGTTGTGCCACTGGTAAGGCAGCGACTTCGACACCGGCATGCGGCCTTGCAGCACCGAAAGCCGGTGCGCCCAGTAACCGAAGTTCGGGAACGACACGATGCATTCCTTGCCCACCCGCACCGTCTCGCGCAGGATCGCGGCCGTTTGATGGATGGTTTGCAGCGTCTGCGACAAAACCGCGAAATCGAAACTGCCGTCTTCGAACAAACGCAGGCCGTCTTCCAGGTTCTGCTGGATCACGTTGACGCCGTTCTGCGTGGACGCCAGCACGCCGGCGTCGTTGATTTCGATGCCATAGCCCTGCACTTCCAGCTCTTCCTTCAACAGCGACAGCAGCGAGCCGTCGCCGCAACCCAGATCGAGTACGGTGGCGCGCGGTTCGACCCAGCGGGCGATTGCGCGGAAGTCCGGGCGCAGCGCCAGATAATCGAGTGCTCGCTGGTTCATGCGTTCACCTCGTTCGCAATACGTTCGTAATAGGCGCGCATCAGGTTGTGATAGCGCGCGTCGTCGAGCAGGAAGGCGTCGTGGCCGTGCGGCGCGTCGATTTCCGCGTAGGTTACCGTGCGCTTGTGGTCGAGCAACGCCTTCACCAGTTCGCGCGAGCGGGCCGGCGCGAAGCGCCAGTCGGTCGAGAAGCTGGCGATCAGGTATTTCGCCGTGGTGTGCGCGACGGCGGCGGTCAGATCGCCGTCGAAGGCTTTGGCCGGATCGAAATAGTCGAGCGCGCGGGTGATCAGCAGGTACGTGTTCGCGTCGAAGTAGTCAGCGAATTTGTCGCCCTGATAGCGCAGATACGACTCCACTTCGAATTCCACGTCGAAGTTGAAGTTGTACGCGTCCACCGCGCCTTCCGCGCGGCGCAACGAACGGCCGAATTTCTCGGCCATGTCGTCGTCCGACAGGTACGTGATGTGGCCGATCATGCGCGCGACGCGCAAGCCGCGCTTCGGCTTCACGTTGTGCGCGTAGTAGTTGCCGCCGTGGAAGTCGGGGTCCGACAGGATCGCCGAGCGTGCTACTTCGTTGAACGCGATGTTCTGCGCGGAGAGCTTCGGTGTGGATGCCACGACGATGCAATGGCCCACGCGCTCCGGATACATCATGCTCCAGGCGAGCGCCTGCATGCCGCCGAGGCTGCCGCCCATCACCGCGGCGAAGCGCGTGATGCCGAACGCGTCGGCGACGCGCACCTGCGCGTTCACCCAGTCTTCAACCGTGACGACCGGAAAGGTCGCGCCGTACGGATTGCCGGTGGCCGGATCGATGCTCATCGGCCCGGTCGAGCCGAAGCACGAGCCCAGGTTGTTCACGCCGATCACGAAGAACTTGTTCGTGTCGAGCGGCTTGCCCGGGCCGACCATGTTGTCCCACCAGCCGACGTCTTTCGGATTGTCCGCATACACGCCCGCCACGTGGTGCGACGCGTTGAGCGCGTGACACACCAGCACGGCATTGCTGCGTGCGGCGTTGAGCGTGCCGTAGGTCTCGACCATCAGGTCGTAACCGGCCAGCGAGCTGCCGTTCTGCATGAGCAGCGGCTCGGTGAAATGCATTTTTTGGGGAGCGACGATACCGATCGATTCCATTCATTCCGCCATTTGACAAATACAGGGCGGCTAGATTGGCGTCGGCGAGGCACGGAGGAGAAACGGTGTGCGCGGCTGACGACCTCTTTAGCCGCATTTATAGTGAGCCGCGGGAAACATTCCCGGCAGTTCGCGCGCCCGCAATCGAGTCAGCAAATCGGCGCGTGATAGTACGTGTTCAAGGTGTTCAGGGTGCTCCGGACGGCGGTCTCAGATGATTCGGCGAGCCGCGGTCAGGCGCAAAGTATAGCGGAAAATTTCATGCGGCAGCGTCGCGGGCGCCGCTGCAAGCTCGCGTGCCGCGCGGACTATTGAAGGATCAGGAGCAGTTGTGCGTCGGCGTGTTCGGCGGGTGGCCGTGCAAAGCCACTACGCACATACCGATGCCAGCGACCGATGATGTAGCTCAGCAGCAAGCTCGCGCGGATCGCGGGATCGTAGCCGGCTGGTAGCGGGACAGCCTGTGTATTGGCGCTGGGGCTTGCGTTTTCACCTGCGTTCGCGCTCGCATTTGCCTCCATCTGAGCCACGCGCAAACACTGCTTCAACGAGGCCTCGATCCGTTCCAGCATCTGATTGACGCGCTCGGTCAGCCGCTCATGCTCGCCGACCAGCGCCTCGCAGGTCAGCACGCGCGTCATGCCGGGATTCTTCGCGGGGAAGTTGAGCAGCATTAGCGCGATCGAACGGGCTTGCAGCACGCCGTTGCTTTCCTTGTCGGCGATCTGGTTGATCAGGCCGAAGATGGTCTGCTCGATGAACTCGATAAGCCCTTCGAACATTTGCGCCTTGCTGGCGAAATGGCGGTACAGCGCGGCTTCCGAGACGCCGAGCCGGGCGGCGAGTGCCGCCGTGGTGATCTTTTCGCTCTTCGGCGCCTCCAGCATCGCGGCAAGCGTCTGCAGGATATGCACGCGGCGCTCGCCCGGTTTCAGGCGCGCTGCGCGCGGGGTGGCCGGCGAGGTGGGTTCGTCTTCGGTTACGGCTTCGTCAGGCTTGTCGATCGGCTGCATGGCTGCGTCCCGTCTGCTGTCCCTTCAATCGAACCGAGCGGGTGCCCAGTCTCAGCGATTTTAACGAACGAATGCATCGATCGACATAGTGCGGCCGGCCAGTGCCGGGCAGACGCGTGGGCACGCCGTCCGCGTGCGGTTTGCGTGGCAGATGGCCGGTGATCCACACGGTACGGATGCCGAGACGCCGGTAGTTCTTGAGATGCGAGCGCGTGTCTTCCACGAGGATCGCGTCTTTGAGCGAGACGTGCGCGTCGCGCATCGTCTTGCGCAGCATCGAATGGTCGGGTTTGGCGCGCCAGTGGCGGCGATCGCGCATATGTTCGATGGCGATCACCTGTTCGAACAGACGCTCGATACGCAGTTCTCTGAGCACCGCGCGCGCATAGGTCTCGGGTGCATTGGTCAGCACGATCTTGCGGCCGGGCAGCGACGCGACGAGCCGTGCGACGCCGCGTTCGTGACGGATCATCGAGCCGAGATCGGGGAACGTATGCACGACTTTCAGGAAGTCGTTCGGGTCGAGCGGATGATGCCGCGTCAGACCGAGCAGCGTCGCGCCGTAGCGTTGCGTGTAGCCGGTGCGCAGACGGTTGGCTTCGTCGAGATCGACTTGCAAGGCGTCGATGATGTACTGCGTCATGCCCTGATTGATCGCCGGAAAAATCGCGTGCGAGGCGTGATGCAGCGTGTTGTCGAGATCGAACAGCCAGACCGGACTGCCGCCTGCAATATGCGGACGACGTCGCCGGGAAGTGGGGGTGCGCATGATGGAGGGCGCCGTTCAGGCGCAGGCAGCCGTTTCGCGCAGCGAACGCTGACGACGCTTCGCGATGCGGAAAACGATAGAGAAGGAGGGCGTGTTCTTGCGCCGGAGGGCGGCGCGTTGTGCACCGCCGGACGCGGCCGCAGCGCAACTGCACGGCCCACATGGCACGCCTGACTGGCATGCCGTGTGGGCCGGGTGTGAGGCAGGAATCAATGCGAGCGGATCATCGTGCCGAACGGCTGTTCGGTGAGAATTTCCAGCAGCACCGAGTGCTCGATGCGCCCGTCGATGATGTGCACCGAACGCACGCCGCTCTTCGCTGCATCCAGCGCCGACGAGATTTTCGGCAGCATGCCGCCGGAGATCGTGCCGTCTGCGAACAGGCCGTCGATTTCACGCGCCGACAGATCGGTCAGCAGATTGCCTTCCTTATCCATCACGCCCGGGATGTTGGTCATGATCACGAGCTTCTCGGCGTTCAGCACGACCGCCAGTTTGCCCGCGACCAGATCCGCATTGATGTTGTACGACAGACCGTCTTCGCCGAAGCCGATCGGCGAGATCACCGGAATGAACGCGTCGTCCTGCAGCGCTTTCACGACCGCGGGATTGATCGCCTCGACCTCGCCCACCTGACCGATATCGACGTACTGGCCCGGATTGTCGCGATCCGGCATCTGCATCTTGCGCGCGTGGATCAGGCCGCCGTCTTTGCCGGTCAGACCGACCGCGTGGCCGCCGAAATGGTTGATCAGCGTGACGATGTCCTGCTGCACTTCGCCGCCGAGCACCCATTCGACGACTTCCATCGTCTCTTCGTCGGTGACGCGCATGCCCTGAATGAACGTGCCCTGCTTGCCGATTTTCTTCAGCGCCTGGTCGATTTGCGGACCGCCGCCGTGCACGATGACCGGATTGATACCGACGAGCTTCAGCAGGATCACGTCGCGCGCGAAGCCTTGCTTGAGTCGCTCCTCGGTCATGGCGTTGCCGCCGTATTTGATGACCACGGTCTTACCGTGATACTGGCGAATGTAAGGTAGCGCCTCGGCCAGAATTTCAGCCTTGAGGGTGGGCGCGATCTGCGAAAGGTCAGGGATCTCGGACATGGCGGCAGGCTCAGGCACGGAACAGTTAAAACAGGGCGAATTGTACAGGACTGGCGCGCTGCAACAGGGTTTTCGATACCGACGCCCGTGACCGGCGGCGCAGGCTTTGCGCACTGCGCAATGACTGGCCCGAGGCGGCGGCCGGCGATCGAGCTTACCGCCGTTCTGAACCGCCTGTGAATTGGCCGAATGGCCGACTGACGGCGGCACGCCAGTCGTGGCATCATTTCCTGATCCAGGCCGAATCGAGATCAGCGGTCCGTCATGAAATCGTCAGCTTCCCGTTCCGCAAGCAGCGCGCTTTGTCCGCGCTGCGGTCAGGCGTTCGATTGCGCCATGCATGGGGTGCCGTTCGACTGCTGGTGCCGTGAGATGCCGGCCCTGCCGGCAGACCGGCTCGATCCGTCCGGCCGCTGCCTGTGTCCTGAATGTCTCGCAGCGGAGATTGCGCAAGCCGTGCAACGGGCACCGGGAGCCGGTTCGCCTTGAATGCGGCGCGACGTGGCTTGGGTGGCCGCGGTGCCTCGCTAGGCTGCGTGGCTCTGGGCAGCAAGCACGCTCAGATCCTGTGCGACGGCCTTTAGTGCCGGATCCCATTGACCGAACTGTGGCTGCCGGTAGAGTGTGGCGCTCGGATACCACGGGCTGTCGAGCCGGTCGAGCAACCAGACCCAATGCGGATTGACGTCGAGCAGCACCCATGTGCGCTGGCCGAGCGCGCCGCTCAGATGCGCCACGGAAGTGCAAACCGTGATGACGAGATCAAGCGCGCTGACAAACGCAGCCGTGTCGTCGAAATTGGCGAATTCGGCGGTGTAGTCCGACATCGGCAGACCCGCCGCCCGAGCCGCCGCGACGTCCGTCCCGGCACCCGGTTGCAACGAGTAGAACGCCACGTTCTGCATGCCGCCGAAATGTTCCGCGTAGCGCTCCCAACCCACCCGCCGGAACGGATTGCGCTGATGGCCGTGGCTGCCGGTCCACGCGAGTCCGACTTTGAGCCTCCTTTCCCCGCTCAGCCTTTTTCGCCAAGACTGGCTGGCTGCGGCGTCCGCATGCAGGTACGGAATCTCAGCGGGGATAGTCTCCTCGCGCGTGTCGAAGATCAACGGCAGGCTGAGTAACGGAATTTCATAGTCAAACGGCGGCAAGGAGTCGACGCCGCCGCCGGCCGAGTAATCGTCCACTTGATCGGTGAGGCTGCGAGCGAGCAGCGCGCCCATTTGCGGAAATGAATTCCAGATGAGACGGCCGCCCTCGCGATGAACACGCTCCGCCAGCAGGGGAATATATCGGCTGAACTGCAGGACATCGCCCATGCCCTGTTCGCCCCACACCAGCAGCGTTTTGCCGGCGAGCGATTCGCCTTGCCAGGTCGGCGCGGGCATTGAGGGGCGGTTGCCGCCCAATTCAAACGAGCCGTCCCAGCGCGCTTCGTGGTTTTGCCAGCCGTGCGCGTAATCGCCGCGCATAAGCTGCAACAGGCTGAGATTGGAGCGCATCGCCGCGTCGTTGGGCGCTAATGCACAGGCCGTTCTTCCGGCGTGCTCCGCCTCGTCCCAGCGTTGCGCTTCACGTAGCGCCAGCGCATAGTTGTTATGCGCCAGCGGGCTATGCGGCGCACATTGCACGGCTCGTGCGCCTGCTTCAAGCGCGCCCGGCAGATTCAAATTGACACGGTTTACCTGAGTAAGATTGGTCCATGCATCGCCGTGGCCGGGATCGTCATGAACCGCACGTTTCAGTAGGGCGAGTTGCTCGTTGGGATCTCCGCCAGTGAGTGCGAGGGCGCCGGCGAGATTGTTGCGCAACTGCGGCAAAGCTGGATCGATGCCGAGTGCGCGACGATAGGGTGCGATTGCCTCGCCATGCCGGTTTGCCATCTGCAGCGCGTAGGCGAAACGGAAGTGCGTAAGAGCGCGATGGGGATCGAGTTGGGCAATAATGGCGGCGAGTCCGATCGCGTCATTGTGACGATCTTGCGCGAGCAGCGTAGCAATCAGCGATTCGATCGACTCATCGTCGAGTGGATGAAGTTGTGCGGCGATGTCGAGCCACTTGGCCTCTGTGTCCGTTGTGCCGTTTTGTCGGGCTGCGGCAGCATGTCGCAGGAAAGTCAGGAAAGCTGACGAGGCGGGCGTCTCGCTATCGGAGGTAGGTAGCATGATGGGTTTGGGCTGCGCAAGAACCGGTGATAAACGATCGGCCCACGCAGCGCTATCGCAAAATTCCATGCTACCGGCACGAGACCGCGAGGTCAGTCAGACTAGTCCGAACAGTTAAACTAAAGTCATGCATCGTATAACCAACACCGGCCGGGTCAACCTCGGTCATCTGTTCTGGCTACGCAGCCTCGCCATCATCGGCCAACTGACGACGATTGCGTTCGTGCAGAACTTCTTCGGCGTGCACCTGCCGTTGCCCGCCATGTTGCTCGTGATCGCCCTTGAGGTTATCTTCAACGCACTCACGTGGTGGCGTGTCTCGCAGCAGCGGCCAGAGTCCAATCTCGAACTGTTCGGGCAGATCTGGGTCGATCTCGGCGCATTGTCGGCGCTGCTGTTCCTCTCAGGTGGCACCACCAATCCCTTCGTGTCGCTGTACCTGCCGTCGCTCGCGATTGCCGCAGCCGTGTTGCCATGGCATCTGATGGCGTGGCTCGCCGCGTTCGCCGTGGCCTGCTACGCCGTGCTCGGCTTCGATTCCGTACCGCTCAATCTCGACAACCCGGCGAACCTGTTCGACTACTATCGCGCCGGCATGTGGGTGAACTTCATGGTCAGCGTCGGCCTGATTGCGTGGTTCGTTGCACGCATGTCACGCGCTCTGCGACTACGTGACGCAGCGCTCGGAGAAGCGCAGCAGCGCTTGCTTCACGATGAACGCGCCGTCGCGCTTGGCGTGCAGGCCGCTACCGTCGCGCACGAAATCGGCACGCCGCTGTCTACAATTGCGATGTTGTCCGAAGAATTGCGCGACGCGGCCCGAACCGATAAAGGGCTCGCGCCGTATAGCGCCGATCTGGAGCTGCTCGAACAGCAAATGACGCTGTGTACTTCGGCGCTTGCCCGGCTGCGCAGCCGCGCAACGACCGCGACCAACCGGCAAATGGTCGGTGAATGGCTCGAGTCGTTCTCCGAGCAGTGGCGCTTGCGTCATCCGCATGTGAAGTTCGAGCGGATCGGTGTGCCACCTGCGGATATCAGCCTCGACGATACGGTTGCCGTGAGCCAGATTCTGACGATTCTGCTCGACAACGCCGCGCGCGCGAGTCGCGATCACGTCACGCTGTCGTGCACGCTCACAGTTCGCGGTGACCAGATCGTGTTCGAGGTATGCGACGCAGGCCCGGGCATTCCTGCCGCGTTGCGCGGATCGCTCGGCACGATGCCGGTCGACAGCACACAAGGCGGACACGGCGTGGGTCTGTATCTGGCATTTTCGGCGGCGGCACGTCTGAAGGGATCGATCGAGCTGGCCGACTTCAGCGAAATCAAGCCGCGCGGCACGCGTGCAGTGTTGAGACTGCCGCTTGCGGCGCGCAAATTATCAGGTGCGGGCCGTCAAGGCACTACGCCATCCAACACGGAGAAACAGGCATGAGCGATATGAATTTTCTGGTGATCGACGACGATGAGGTGTTCTCCGGCATCCTCGCCCGCGGGTTGACGCGACGCGGTTATACGGTGGCCGAAGCGCACAACGCGGATGAGGCGATCAAGTTGGCGAACCAGCAGAGGTTCAGCCAGATCACGGTGGACCTGCATCTCGGCAACGACTCCGGTCTTACGCTCGTCGCCCCCTTGCGTGATTTGCAGCCTGACGCGCGCATGCTGGTGTTGACCGGTTATGCCAGCATCGCGACGGCGGTTCAGGCCGTGAAAGACGGCGCCGATAACTACCTGGCGAAACCCGCCAATGTCGAGACGATTTTGTCCGCGCTGCAAAGCGAGGCGAGCGCCCTGCAAGCTGAAGAGGCGATTGAGCATCCCACGCCGTTGTCGGTTGCGCGTCTGGAGTGGGAGCATATTCAACGCGTGCTCGCGGAGCACGGCGGCAATATTTCGGCCACGGCGCGTGCGTTGAACATGCATCGTCGAACGCTGCAGCGGAAGTTGGCGAAGCGGCCGGTCAAGCAGTAGTAAGGCTGTAGCCAGGCTGTAGCCAGACGTTAGGTGCTGTGGCCTGCTTGTGCTTGCGGGCCGTCAAACAAAACGGGCCGTCTTTCACAAGACGGCCCGTTTTTTTACACGTCACACACGATCGCCCGCATGCGAGGCGTGCGGTTTTAACATGGCATCGACGTCGACGTCGACCTAAGCATCACAACACGTAGCGCGACAGATCCTCGTCTTCCGCCACTTCGTTCAGCGCGCGATCGACATACGCCGCGTCGATTTGCACCGTCTTGCCCGAGTGATTGCCGGCTGCGAACGAAACATCTTCGAGCAGTTTTTCGATCACCGTGTACAGGCGGCGTGCACCAATGTTTTCAGTCTTCTCGTTGACCGAATACGCGATTTCGGCCATACGCCGAATGCCGTCGTCGGCAAACTCGAGGTGCACGTCTTCCGTAGCCAGCAGCGCCTGGTATTGCTTGACGAGGCTCGCGTCGGTCGACACCAGAATCGATTCGAAATCGCCCACCGACAGCGAATCCAGTTCGACCCGGATCGGGAAGCGGCCTTGCAGTTCCGGAATCAGATCGCTCGGCTTGGCCAGATGAAACGCGCCGCTCGCGATGAACAGAATGTGGTCGGTCTTCACCATGCCGTACTTGGTGTTGATCGTGGTGCCTTCGACGAGCGGCAACAGATCGCGCTGCACGCCCTGGCGCGACACTTCACCGCCACCTGCTTCACTACGCGATGCGATCTTGTCGATTTCGTCGAGAAACACGATACCGTTCTGCTCGACGTTCTGCACCGCCTTGGCTTTCACCTCTTCGTCGTTGAGCATCTTGCCGGCTTCTTCGTCGGTGAGGACCTTGAGCGCTTCCTTCACCTTCAGCTTGCGGCGTGTTTTCTTGCCGCCGCCGATGTTCGCGAACATCGAACGGATCTGCTCGGTCATGTCTTCCATGCCCGGCGGCCCCATGATGTCCATGCCGACTTGCGGCTGTTCGACGTCGAGTTCGATTTCCTTGTCGTCGAGCAGGCCTTCGCGCAGACGCTTGCGGAAGGTCTGACGCGTGGTGCTGCCCTCGTCGGCGGTATCCGCGGCGCTCGAGCTCGCGCCGAAACCCACCGGCCGCGCGCTTGGCAGGAGGATGTCGAGGATACGGTCTTCGGCCTGATCTTCCGCCTTGGTCCGCACCTTGCGCATTTCCGTTTCGCGCGTCTGCTTGATTGAGATCTCCATCAGATCGCGCACGATGCTGTCAACGTCGCGGCCTACGTAGCCGACTTCGGTGAATTTGGTGGCTTCGATCTTGATGAACGGTGCGTCGGCCAGTTTCGCCAGACGCCGCGCGATTTCGGTTTTGCCGACGCCGGTCGGTCCGATCATCAAGATGTTTTTCGGCGTGATTTCCTGACGCAGCGGGTCTTCTACCTGCTGACGGCGCCAGCGGTTGCGCAGCGCCACAGCAACCGCTTTCTTCGCGCGGCCTTGGCCGATGATGTGTTTGTCGAGTTCCGAGACGATCTCGGCAGGGGTCATGGTGCTCATCGTGGGTCCTTACTCGATCGTCTCGATGACGCGGTTATGGTTCGTATAGATGCACATGTCGCCGGCAATCTCCAGCGACTTCTCCACGATCTCGCGCGGCGACAGCTCCGTGTTGTCAACGAGCGCCTTCGCGGCGGCTTGCGCATAAGCGCCGCCCGAACCGATCGCGCAGATACCGCCTTCCGGATCGAGCACGTCGCCGTTACCGGTTATGACGAGGGTCGTGGTGGCGTCCGCCGCGATCAGCATCGCTTCGAGGCGGCGCAGCATGCGGTCGGTGCGCCAGTCTTTGGCGAGTTCGACGGCGGCGCGCGTCAGATTGCCTTGATGTTTTTCCAGCTTCGCTTCGAAGCGGTCGAGCAGCGAGAAGGCGTCGGCCGTGCCGCCGGCGAAGCCGACCATCACTTTGCCGTTATAGATGCGCCGGACTTTCTTGGCCCCGCCTTTCATGACAATGTTGCCCAGCGTCACCTGACCGTCGCCGCCAAGCGCGACCTTGTCGCCGCGGCGCACGGAAACGATCGTTGTGCCGTGAAATTGCTCCATATGCGTTCCTCTTTGCAAAACGGGTAGGACACGGTGGCGCAGCACCACCGCACGAATCCTGTGAATCCTGGAAGCGGACGGCGCGCAACGCTGAAACGATCAACCGGTTGGCGCGCGCTCGTGCAACGCATGTCCGACTTATTTTAGGGCGTGCGCGGTCATATCAAGAGCCGGCAAACGGCATAAGACAAAAACACGGGATTCGGCGCGGGGAAGAGGGCTGCGGGCGGCGGGGCGCAAGGGCGCGCGCTGGGGGCGCACCGGGGGCGCACAAAAGAAAAAAGGCGCACAGATCACCGTGCGCCTCTCGACGAAGCAGCTTAAAAGGGCGCGGAGCCGAAGCCGCGCCGCAGGTGTTCAGTCGCCGAACAGCTTCTGGCGCAGTTCGCGGCGTTCCTGCGCTTCGAGCGACAGGGTAGCCGTGGGCCGTGCGAGCAGACGCGGAATGCCGATCGGTTCGCCGGTTTCTTCGCACCAGCCGTAATCGCCCGAATCGATGCGCGCGATCGATTGCTGCACCTTCTTCAGCAGCTTGCGCTCGCGGTCGCGCGTGCGCAGTTCCAGCGCATGCTCTTCCTCGATCGTTGCGCGATCTGCCGGATCCGGCACGATTACTGTTTCGCGCAGGTTCTCGGTCGTCTGGCCGGCATTGCGGAGAATGTCCGCCTGCAGCTGTTCGAGCTTGTTCTTGAAGAAAGCGAGCTGATCCTCATTCATGTAATCCTTGTCGCTCATCTTCAGGATTTCGGCTTCAGTCAAGAGTCGTTTCGTCGTCATCTGGCTTGCTTCTTCAATGTGAGGCAAAACTCTTACATAGTGCCCGCAATTTCGTATTGCCCGCAAAAGCGCCACGAGGACGCTGAGCGCCAAGGCGGGCACGGACGATGGGCTGTCGGTGACGCGAAAGCGCCTTGCGCCCACGCGCCGGGCGTCGCTACGCCTATGCGGGGCCGAACTCCTCTGGAAACCGCTTCTCAATTGCTCCTGAGGCATTGCTTGCCGGCAGCGTGCCTTATCAGCTGTGCCAGCCGGCATTGTCGGCGTCATTCCCGGACAAGATTTTCCGGCGCCGTTTCAGGCCCGGCACGCAATACGCGCTGACCGGGCAATTCGTTGTCATTCTCCAGTGGGCACGTATTGTAACTGAATCACAATCTAGCACCGCAACTGGTAAAAATCCCCCGGCGGCGCACTGATATCCCGAAAATATAACGCGCGCCCGACCAAAAAGCGATGGTCGTGCACGGTTTAATACAGCAGGGTTTTCACGTGCTTTTCACACAGCGGACATTTCAGCGGGCATTTCGGCCGCTCCCCCGCGTATTCTGCAGACGATTACCTCGGTGCCTGCAGGGTGCGCGCCCGATGTCAGGGCCTGAGCACGCCGCGTGCCACGCCACCTGCGCGGCGCGGCAGGCGTCACGCTTACGCCAGGCAGGCGTCCAGGCCGTCGGTGATCAGGTCTTGCGGCAGTTCGATACCGATGAACACCATCTTGTTGGTCTTCTTCTCGATCGGTTGCCATTTCGCGGCCAGGTCGCTGCCCATCATCTGGTGTACGCCCTGGAACACCACCTTCCGGTCGACGCCCTTCATATACAGCACGCCCTTGTAGCGCAGCAGGCGTTCGCCGTAGATCTGCAGAATGCCGCCGAGGAAGTCCTCGAGCTTGTTCGGATCGAACGGACGGTCGCTGCGGTAGACGAACGATTTGATCTTGTCGTCATGGTGCGCGTGATGGTGATGCGCGTGGTCGTGACCTTCGTGGTCGCACTTGCCGTGATCGTGATCGCAGTTTTCGTGGTCGTGCTCGTCGTGATCGGCGTGGGTGTGGCCGTGCTCGTCATGCGCGTGAGCGTGGCTGTGCGCGTGTTCGTCTTCAGCGAGGAAATCCGGGTCGATTTCGAGCTTCGAATTCAGGTTGAAGCCGCGCAGGTCGAAGATTTCCTTGATGTCCGCTTCGCCGAAATTGACGATCTTGATCGCCGCCCGCGGGTTCATGTGCAGCAGGCGGTGACGCAGATCGTCCACGTGCTGTTCGTCGACCGTATCGGACTTGGTGATGAACAGGCGATCGGCAAAACCGACCTGGCGCTGCACCACTTCATGCTCGTCCAGTTGATGGTTCGCGTGCTTCGCGTCGACCAGCGTGATGATCGCGTCGAGCAGGAATTCGTTGGCGATCTGGTCGTCCATGAAGAAGGTCTGCGCGACCGGGCCCGGGTTCGCGAGGCCGGTGGTTTCGATCACGACGCGGTCAAAATCCAGTTCGCCGGACTGCTTCTTCGCCGCCAGATCGCCCAGCACGCGCGACAGGTCGCCGCGGATCGTGCAGCAGATGCAACCGTTGCTCATCTGGATGATCTGCTCGCTCGTGTCCTGCACGAGGATTTCGTTATCGATGTTTTCTTCGCCGAACTCGTTCTCGATCACGGCGATCTTCATGCCGTGTTTTTCGTTCAGGATGCGCTTGAGCAGGGTGGTTTTGCCGCTGCCGAGAAAGCCGGTCAGGATGGTGACTGGGATCATGTTGGTCGCCTGTATGTACGTGAGTCTGTGCGTAATCTGAATATGCTGCGCGAATGTATAGCGCGAAATGTGCGGCGCGGGATCCACAGCGAATGCGTCTGCGAATCCGGTTTGCCGGGCGCGGCAGCCTGACGGCGCGCGGCCCGATCTAGCCGGATATTGAAACATATCTGCCCGGCCCGCGCTGGCGGAGGGGGCGAACCCCTTTCGCCAGCGCGGGAAATAACCCCGAAGCTATGGGCGATCAGGCAATTTGCAACAGCAGGCCCTTCAGGTATTCGCCTTCGGGGAATGCGGTGAGCAACGGGTGATCGACCCCGGCGCCGAGGCGCTTGAGAATCCGCGCATCGACCCGGGCATCGGCCGCCGCGCCGGACACGATCTTCTGGAACAGTTCGGAGTCGATAGCGCCGGAGCACGAATAGGTGAACAGCAGGCCGCCCGGGCGCAGCAGCTTCATGCCGGTCAGGTTGATGTCCTTATAGGCGCGCGAGGCGCGGTCCACGTGTTCACGCGACGGCGCGAATTTCGGCGGATCGAGCACGACCAGGTCGAAGCGTTCGCCTTCGTCGTAGAGACGGCGCAGGGTTTTGAACGCGTCGGCGTCGAGCCAGGTGGCGCGCTCGGCGTCGAAACCGTTGGCGGCCACATTCTGTTGGGCGATCGCAAGCGCGTCGCCCGACGAATCGATCGACACCACGCGCTTTGCTCCACCCTTCAATGCCGCCAGCGAAAAGCCACCGGTGTAGCAGAAGCAGTTCAGCACGTCGCGATCCTGCGCGAGCTCCTGCACCAGCAAGCGGTTGTCGCGCTGGTCGACGTAGAAGCCCGTCTTGTGGCCGTTTCGCACGTCGACGTGATAGCGCACGCCGTTTTCGCTCGCGATCAGCGCTTCCGATGGCGCATCGCCTGCCAGCACGCCGGTGATCTGTTCGAGCCCTTCTTTCTGGCGAATCGACACGTCCGAGCGCTCGTAGACGTTCGGGCAGCCGGTCGCGTCGACCAGCGCGGCGACGATCGCGTCCTTCCACGCTTCGACGCCCGTCGCCATGAACTGGCACACGAGCTGGCTGCGCTGGCCCGCGTCTTCGGCGACGTAATGATCGACGATCAGACCCGGCAGGCCGTCCGCTTCACCAAAAATCAGCCGTACGGCGCCGGTGTTGTGCACCATGGTTTGACGATGCGCGAGCGCGCGCTGCACGCGGCGCTTGAAGAAAGCGTGATCGATCGGCTCGGCTTCGTCGAAGCTCCACACGCGCGCGCGAATCTGCGAATGGGGGCTATAGGCTGCACGCGCGAGGAAACGGCCGTCGTGCGCGCGCACCAGCACGGTCGCGCCAGGAGCGGGATTGCCGTCGACGCGATCGATCGCGTTGGCATAGACCCACGGGTGGCGGCGCAGCAGCGATTTTTCTTTCGACGGTTTGAGCGTAACGATATTCATCAGGGTGTCAGCAGGAGCAGTTGGCCGCGTGGACAAGGAGGCACGCGGCAGGTGAAGCAAAGGCGGAGACCGCAAGCCGCACCAAGCAAGGAGCGGAGTCAGTCGCGTTTTTTGGCGCGCGGATGCGCCTGATCGTAGACGTGCGCGAGATGCTGGAAATCGAGCGCGGTGTAGACCTGCGTGGCGGTGATGCTGGCGTGCCCGAGCAGTTCCTGCACGGCGCGCAGATCGCCGCTCGACTGCAGCACATGCGTGGCGAACGAATGCCGCAGCACGTGCGGATGCACGTTGGCAGGAATGCCAGCGACCAGCGCCGCGCGCTTCACACGGTCACGCACGACATTCGGCGACAGCCGATTGCCGCGTGCCGAAAGAAACAGCGGATGCGGGTCCTGCCTGACCATCTGGCCGCGCACCGCGAGCCACGCGTTCAAGGCGTCGATTGCTTTGCGGCCGACCGGCACGATGCGGCGCCGGTTGCCTTTGCCGAGCACTTCGACTTCGGCGGAGTCGAGCTTGAGCCAGCCTGCGGAGCGGTAGCCACCGGCATCGGCAAAACGGGCGTCGAGGCCGACTAGCTCCGACAGGCGCAGGCCCGACGAGTAGAACAGTTCGAGCATCGCGTGATCGCGCAAACCTTCGGGCGTCGCGGCGGGCGGGCTCTCCATCAGGCGCGTGGCGTCGTCGACGGAAAGCGCTTTGGGCAGGGCTTTGGCCTGCTTGGGCGCCCGCACGGTGGCGACCGGGTTGGCCGGCAGATCGACGCGGCCCGCGAACCAGCGGTAAAACGCCCGCCAGCACGACAGCCGATGGCTGATCGAGCGCGCCGTCAGACCGCCGGCGTGCGCCCGCGAAACCGCGCCGCGAATATCGACAGCGGTGAGGCTTTCGAGCGGCCGGCCTTTAGCCAGCAGCTTGAGTTCCTCGAGTTCGTGGGTGTAGCCGCGCAGCGTATGCGCCGACAGTCGCCGCTCATGTTCGAGATTCGACAGGTAGGCGGCGATCGGGTCGGCTTCGGTCACGATGGCCTTTTGCTGGATCGGCGGGGCAGCGGGTTGGTGGCTGAGCGGCTCAGCGCGGCAGCAGACGGCTCAGCGCCGCGCTCGCCAACGCGCCGATCTGCGTCAGGAAATCGGTGGCCATGCCGTCGTGGAAGCGGCGAGCGTCGGCCGAGCCCATCACCAGCAGGCCGAAGGTGGGCGCTTCTTCATTGCCTTCCGGGTCGCGCAGCGCGAGCAGCGCAATCGATTCGGTGGCGTGCGCGGACTCGCTCGTACCGCCTGCGGTCCCATCCTCGCTCACCGCCGACACCGCCGGCGCCAGCCACTGCGCCGCTTCGAAGCCGGTGTTCGCGCCACAGTACGGCGTGGTGAGGCTATTCGCGAAGATTCGCACTTCCTCACCGACATGGCGCGCAAACTCAGCCTGTGCATACGGCTCGGAGACGTCCCATACGCGCAGCGCCGCTTGCGGCACGTCGAAAATTTCCCGCAAACCGGTAGCGATCGTGCGCGGCAGCGCGTACGGATCGCGCTCGGCCATCACGCGGATGGTCCAGCGATTGAACTTCGAGGCAATGCTGTCGTTTTCGTGACCGTAGCGCAGCAGCTCGGCCAGACGCCGTTCGAGATGCTTGTTCTTGTCGCGCAGCATTTCCATCTGCCGTTCCTGCAGCGACACCGCGGCTTTGCCGTGCGGGTTGGCAAGCCGGATTGTCGCGAGCATTTCCGCGTGTTCGGCGAAGAAATCGGGGTTGGCGAGCAGATATTCGGCGACTTCGCGATCGTTCATGGTTTCGGCTAAAGGACTACGGGACGACGCCTTCGGGCGGCGTATCGGTCATGAGTTCGGTCGGCCGGTGAAAGAGCCGCTTGGTCCGGCTTCTTCATCGGCCCGTTCATCGGCCTGTTCGAGGCCACGTGTCGGGTACTTCCTCGGCCAATCGCTCGGCCGTCAATTCAGGTAGTGCGTCGAGTAGTGCGCTGGCGCGACTCAGTCGGCCAGTTCGATCTCGCCTTCGAAGACGGTTGCAGCAGGGCCGGCCATGAGCAGCGGCGCGCCTTCTTGCGTGCTGTCCCACGTGATGGTCAGCTTGCCGCCATGCGTGTGCACCAGCACCGGCGTATCCAGCAGCCCGCGGCGAATGCCCGCTGCGACTGCCGCGCACGCGCCCGTGCCGCACGCCAGCGTTTCACCGGCGCCGCGTTCGTAGACCCGCAGCCTGATCTCGCTGCGGCCGACGATCTGCATGAAGCCGGCGTTCACTCGCTGCGGAAAGCGGGCATGCCGCTCGATCACCGGGCCTTCGACGAGCACCGGAAAATCTTCGACGTCGTCGACCACCTGCACCGCGTGCGGATTGCCCATGGACACCACCGAAATCCAGCGCGTCACACCGTTCACGTCGAGCGGCCAGAGCGTGTCGGCACCCTCGGGGCGGCCTTCGATGCCCTTGGTGGCGAACGGTACGCGCTCCGGTTCGAACACGGGCGCACCCATATCGACCAGCACTTCGCCGTTGTTCTGCATGGTCAGCAGGAGGGTGCCGTTCTGCACTTGCACGCGCACGCTGCGCTTGTCGGTCAGGCCGCTGTCGCGCACGAACTTCACGAAGCAGCGCGCGCCGTTGCCGCAGTGCTCGACCTCGCCGCCGTCGCAATTGAAGATGCGATATCTGAAATCGACGCCCTCCACGGTGGGCTTTTCGACCAGCAGCAACTGGTCGGCGCCGACGCCGAAATGCCGGTCCGCGAGCGCGCGCACCTGCGCCGGCGTCAGGTTGACCGGTTGGGTGTAGCCGTCGAGCACGACGAAGTCGTTACCCGCGCCGTGCATTTTGGTGAATTTCAGTTTCATCACGCTATTGTAAGTGACGCGCCTGCAGGTGGGCCGAACGCCGCCTTATTTGCCATGTATTTGCCGTTTTATTTCCGTGTTCAGGCGCTTTTTCCCAGGACCGCCTAGTAGACGCTCGGCTCGCCCGGCGGACGGGTCTTGAAGCGCTTGTGCACCCAGTAATACTGCTCGGGGATCAACGGAATCTGCTCTTCGAGGAAGGCGTTCATGCGACGTGCATCGGCGTCGTCGTCGCCGGTGGGGTAGTTTTCCCACGGCTTGAAGACCTTTAGCCGGTAGCCTTTGTAGTTCGGCAGGACCTCGCCGATGAACGGCACGACCTGCGCGTGCCCGACCTTCGCGAGACGCGCCACGGCGGTCAGCGTGCAGGTCGGGACGCCGAAGAACGGCACGAAGGTGGAATTGCGCTCGCCATAGTCCATGTCGGCGCCGAGCATGACCGGTTTGTGGTCGCGCAACCAGCGCAGCACGATGCGCGCACTGTCGGCGCGGCTTGCCATGTCCGCGCCGAAGCGGCCGCGCGCGGCTATCGCCACGTCGTCGAGCACCTTGTTGGACATCGGCTGGTAAAGCGCTCCGCACTGCCGGTGCAGCGCGTAGTTGATGAACACCGAGCCCGCTTCGATGCCGACGAAATGTGCGCCGAGCAGCAGGGTGGGGGGCATGTCAGGATCGAGTAGGTCGACCTCGCTATCCACCTGCACGAGCTTCTCCAGCTTCTTCGCGGAGCCAAACCACTGCACGCTGCGCTCAACATAACTGCGGATCGCGTGGCGGAAATGTTTCTGCGCGATCTCTTCGCGGTGCTCGGCGCTCCACTCCGGGAAGCACAAGCTGAGGTTGATGTGGACGACGCGCTTGCGGTTGCTGGGGACCTGGTAGAGCAGCCAGCCCAGCCCGTCGCCTAGTCGCGCAACGAAACCGTACGGCAACAACGCCAGAAATTTCAGCAGTCCAATGGCCAGATGGGCGCCAAGGCGACTCAGCATGCCGCCCCTCCGTGTAGGGCGTCGAGCGACGCTTTGCTCAAGAAATCTGAGGACGGGTCGAAATACGGCACGGGTCATCACTCTGTGACAATCGATGGAAGTCGCTATAATAAAGGCTTCGCCGAGTTAATAGACAACTTGCGGGGCGAAGCTGGCGGGTGCGATCCATTGGAAAGCCCCAGCCAGTAAGGTAATCCGCTAAAGCGTCGCCGCTTCAAGGCTCCCGAAGCTGGCTACGTGAAACTCAACCGTAACCACACAACAGGAGTCTGCAACGTGGCAAACGATTATCTCTTCACTTCCGAATCCGTTTCCGAAGGCCATCCCGACAAAGTCGCGGATCAGATCTCGGACGCCATCCTCGACGCCATTCTGGCTCAAGACAAGTACTCGCGTGTTGCAGCAGAAACACTGTGCAACACCGGTCTCGTCGTGCTGGCCGGTGAAATCACCACCACCGCGAACGTCGATTACATTCAGGTCGCGCGCAACACGATCAAGCGCATCGGCTACGACAACACCGAATACGGTATCGACTACCGCGGCTGCGCGGTGCTGGTGGCGTACGACAAGCAATCGCCGGACATCGCCCAGGGCGTGGACCGCGCGCACGACAACAACCTCGATCAAGGCGCTGGCGACCAGGGTCTGATGTTCGGTTACGCGTGCGAAGAAACGCCGGAATTGATGCCGCTGCCGATCCACCTGTCGCACCGTCTGGTGGAGCGCCAGGCCAATCTGCGCCGCGACGGCCGTCTGCCCTGGCTGCGTCCGGATGCGAAGTCGCAGGTTACCGTGCGTTATGTCGACGGCAAGCCGCATTCGATCGACACGGTTGTGCTGTCCACGCAGCATTCGCCGGACATCGATCTCGCGGTGCTGCGCGAAGCCGTGATCGAAGAAGTCATCAAGCCGACGCTGCCGGCTGACCTGATCAAGGGCGACATCAAGTTCCTGGTGAACCCGACCGGCCGGTTCGTGATCGGCGGCCCGCAAGGCGATTGCGGTCTGACGGGCCGCAAGATCATCGTCGATACGTACGGCGGCGCGGCGCCGCACGGCGGCGGCGCATTCTCGGGCAAGGATCCGTCCAAGGTCGACCGTTCGGCAGCGTATGCCGGCCGTTATGTCGCGAAGAACATCGTGGCGGCTGGTTTGGCGTCGCGCTGCCTGATTCAGGTGTCGTACGCGATCGGCGTTGCGCAGCCGACGTCGGTGATGGTGAACACGTTCGGCACGGGACGCGTATCGGATGCAACGATCACGCGTCTGGTGCAGGAGCATTTCGACCTGCGTCCGAAGGGCATCATTCAGATGCTCGACCTGCTGCGCCCGATCTACGAGAAGAGCGCGGCCTACGGTCACTTCGGCCGCGAAGAGCCGGAATTCACGTGGGAAGCCACTGATAAGGCTTTGGTGCTGGCCGAAGCCGCCGGCACGGAACCGGTCGCCGCGCTCGCCTAATCAGCGCGCAGTCCGCTTCAGCAAAAAACCCCGCCGGCGCGAGCCGTGCGGGGTTTTTTTTACCCTCGAAGACGCAGTATCAACGGCTCGCAAACGCGAACGCGAACCAGCCGGTGCTGCCGTTCGTCGACATACGGCGCGGGCGCCGGCTCGTGCTTTGCGGCGCTGCGACCGGTGCATTGCGCGGTGCTGAGAGGCGCAGCGGCGTTGGTTTGCGCAGCAATGTGCGCAGCGAAAACCGGCGCGAACTGCCTTGCAGGCGCAGCGCGGAGAAGAAAGTGTGGAACCACGTGCGAATGCCGTCGACCGCTTTGGCTTCGCGCCATTGTTCGCCTAGTGCGCGAGTGCGCGTGGCATGGTGACGCAGTGCGCGCACGACATGGCGGCGCGCCGGACGCGCCGCTTTCAATGCGGCGCGGGTAAGACGGGTGCTCAGAAGAGTATGCATGGCTTCACAAGTAGGCAACGTGTCGCGCGACGGAGTGTGCGCCAGAAGGAGCACCAAATGTGCCAATGGCGGTGTCGCGATGGACGGCGCGAAAGCCCGGAATTCGGTGGAAAAGGGCACGGAAGATGGCGGAGGCGGCCACAGCAGCGCGTGCGCGCCGCAAAAGTGCGGGAGTAGCGATCAACATGTGTGCAGGCTACACGCGATTCGTGACGTCAGAAAGTCGGTTTTTACCCTGCGAATACGGGTTCTTACGGGGTAAGTACGACGTGCGCGCATGCGGGGTCGCGCCCTTTGCGGTCGATTTTCGTGCGTGCTTGCCCTGACAGCGTGCCATGCGAACCGCCATTTCGCGTGAAAGTAGTGCGTAAGGCCCAGGCTTGCCGACAGGCGAAACTGCGCACGATCCGATCGCGCCCGTTTTACAATCGAGCATCGGTCAGTCGAAAGTAACGGAACACCATGTCACTTCACTCGAAAAAAGAGCAGATTCAAACGTTGCGGGAGCAAGGATTTGTCGTTGTGCCTGGATTGGTGTCGCCAGAGCGTTGCGCCGAGCTGAAGCAGATTGCGCAGCGGCAGTTGCAGGAAGCGGCGGCGCCGATCGAGTTCGAAGCGGATTTGCGGTATCCGGGGGCGCCGGAATCCAAGCATGCGCCGGGCGGCCATACGGTTCGCCGCTTGCTGGATGCGTACGGGCGCCATCCGCATTTTGCGCAATGGGCAACCGCGCCGGAAATTCGCGGCTGGATGGAGTTGTACTTCGGCGAGGAGCCGCGCTTATCGCGGGCGCATCACAATTGCATGATGACCAAGCACCCCGCTTATGGCAGCTTGACCGGCTGGCATCGTGATGTGAGGTATTGGTCGTTCGAGCGTGACGACCTGGTCTCAGTGTGGCTCGCGGTTGGATCGGAAACGGTCGATAACGGGGCGTTGTGGCTGGTGCCGAAGTCGCATAGCGCTGCCTTCACTTCCGACCGGTTCGACGAAGCCAAGTTTTTCCGCTCCGACCTTGAAGAGAATCAGGCGTTGATTCGCACCGCGGTTTCGCCCGAACTCAACGCCGGAGACGTGGTGTTTTTCCATTGCAACACACTGCATTCGGCTGGCAAGAACCTCAGCGATCAGGTGAAATTTTCTTTGGTGTTTACCTACCACGGGGCGAGCAATGTGCCCCTGCCGGGATCCCGCTCGGCGGCCAAGCCTGAAATCGCCTTTTAGGTTTTTTTGCGCTGCGCGGCGCGCACGTTCATAGGTCTCGCGCCGCGCAGGCACTCGACGCTCTAGCGCTTGCGCCCGGAAAGGGCTACGCCGGTCAGGCCGGCAATCGTGGCGACAACGCCGCCCACGATCAGCATGATTGCCTTATTGGTCGGAGACCCGGTAAACACGCGAGACACCTCGCTGCTGACCGAGTTGAACGCCTGCCCGCCGAAATACAACAACACGATACCGCCGACAATCAGCGCGATTGAAATCGCCTTCGTCATGAACCCACCCCTTTCGATAAGCTTTTGATCGGCCAAAGTGTAGGGGAGCTGCCAGTAATCGTCCATCCCGCATAGTGGGCCTCTGCAGGCAGCACGGCGATTGGCTACCATAGCAGTCTGGTCTCACCCATCTGAACATAAAACCTGCACGCCTTCCGCAGTACGTGATGATTTCCTCACGCCCGTGATCGCCGGGCGACTTCAACATCAAGGACACTAGCAATGGCTTACGAAGCAGCTTCAGAACGCTATTCGGACATGCAATACCGCGTCTGCGGCAAGTCGGGTCTCAAACTGCCGGCGCTGTCGCTCGGCCTGTGGCACAACTTTGGCGATACCACGCCGATTTCCACGCAGCGCGATATTCTGCGCACAGCCTTCGACCTGGGCATCACGCACTTCGACCTCGCCAACAACTACGGTCCCCCGTACGGTAGTGCCGAAACCAATTTTGGCCGGCTCTTCAAAGACGACTTCAAGCCGTATCGCGACGAACTTTTGATCTCGTCGAAAGCGGGCTGGGACATGTGGCCGGGTCCGTACGGACAGGGCGGCGGTTCGCGTAAATATGTACTCGCGAGTCTCGATCAGAGCTTGCAGCGCATGGGTCTCGACTACGTCGACATCTTCTATTCGCATCGTTTCGATGCCGATACGCCGCTCGAAGAAACCGCCGGCGCATTGGCGAGCGCCGTGCAGCAGGGCAAGGCGCTGTACATCGGTATTTCGTCGTACTCGGCAACCAAGACGCTTGAAATGGCGAAGCTGCTTGCCGAGTACAAGGTGCCGCTGCTGATTCATCAGCCGGCGTACAACATGCTCAACCGCTGGATGGAACGCGAGCTACTCGACACGCTCGAAAAAGTCGGCTCGGGCGCCATCGCGTTCACGCCGCTCGCGCAGGGCTTGCTCACCGGCAAGTATCTGAACGGCGTGCCCGAAGACGCGCGCGTCAACAAGCCGGGCGGCGGTTCGTTGAAGCAGGAGCATCTCAGTCCGCAAAACATCGAACACGTGCGCAAGCTCAACGACATCGCTCAGCGTCGCGGGCAAAGCCTCGCACAGATGGCGCTCGCCTGGGCGCTGCGCGATCCGCGCGTCACGTCCGTGCTGATCGGCGCAAGCCGTGCGGAACAGGTGCGCGAGAACGTCGGTGCCCTGAAGAATCTCGCGTTCTCGAAAGAAGAGCTGGCGGAGATCGACCGCTACGCAACGGAAGGCGGCATTAATCTGTGGGAAAAGCCGTCGACGGACCAGGCAATCTGATCGCACACCGTTTCAGGTCGTAGAAAAAAGAAAGCCGCCCGTGAGGCGGCTTTCTTTATCGATGCAATTCAGGCGCGCACGCTTCCCGCGCAGCGGCCGAAGCGACTGCGTTCAGTCGACCGAACCATCGGCGAAGCGCAGAGGCCGTCTTGGCCAGGCCCCGCTAAACTAGCGCAGGCAAGCCTTCGACCAGCACGACCGCGAACACTACGCCGATCAGCGCGCCGAGCACGCGCAATGCGTTGTGCCGCAACTCCGTCTTGCACGGTAGCGCGCCGACAAACAAAGCACCGGCCAGCGCCATCGGAATCACCAGGATGAAATCGCCGATCGTGAAATAGGTCGTCATACCCGTCTCCTTGTCTAAGGCGAAGGCAGTGGCTCTATTTCTGGAGTCATGCACTGCCAACGCTCGATTCGAGTATAGGCGACGGTTAGATCGGCATTTCAATGCCTTGCGGCGCTGCAGCGCGTCTTCGCAGCCTGCTGAACCCAATGCCACAAGGGCCGCCGCGATTGGCGCGTTGCAGCAAAAACACCGTGAATAGTGAAGCGTTTGCTTACGCAGCCCTTACTTTTTGGACCGGTTCGATGCCCAGCGGATTATTCGCGCCTAACCGGGCTCCACGCGATGCAAGCCTGGTTCCATGCTCGGTTTTCCCGAAGCCGATCAGCCGCGTCCCCTTATCCGGCGGTCCGTTCGCACTGACGCAAGCGCGTGGCCGCAACGATGCCAATGACGAGCAGCGCGCCCACCAGCCCAGCGACACCATTCCAGCCATACCCGGCCCATACGTGGCCGCCATAAGAGCCAATCACGCTCGAGCCGATGTAATACGCGAGCAGATACAGCGCGGCCGCCTGCCCCTTGGCTTCTTTGGCGAGGCGTCCGACCCAGCCGCTTGCCACCGAGTGCCCGGCGAAGAAGCCGAACGTCACGCAGGCGATCCCGATTGCGATGGCCGTAATCGGATGGAACATCGTGAGGGCGAGTCCAAGCGCCATCATTAGGAGGCTGCCGGTCAGCACGCGCGCCCGGCCGAAGGTGTCGGCCATGCGGCCCGACCACGGCGAGGCGACCACACCCGTCAGATAGACGACGAAAATCGCGCCGATCTCCGTCTGACTCAACAGGTAGGGCGGCGCGAGCAGCCGGTAACCGATGTAGTTGTAGAGCGTGACGAAGCTGCCCATCAACACGAAGCCGAGCAGGAACAGCAGGGGCAAGCCCGGCCGCGTGAATTGCTTCAACAGCGCAGTGCGGTGATGGCCAAAGCCGAGCCCGCGACGCGGCACGAAATGGCGCGACGGCGGCAGCAGTGCACGGAACGCAAGCATGGAGAGAATGCCGAGCACGCCGATCGTGCCGATTGCCACGCGCCACGAAAACAGATCCGCGACGACGCCGGTAATCACGCGCCCCGCCATCCCGCCGATCGCCGTGCCGCCGACATACAACCCCATCGCCAGACCAAGTCCATCGGGGTGCACTTCTTCGGCGAGGTACGCCATCGCAACGGCGGGCACGCCACCGAGCGCGAGGCCTTCGAGTGCGCGCAACACGAGCAATTGATGCCAATGCGGCGCGATCGAGACACCGATCGTCAATAGCGCCGACAGCGTGAGCGACGCGGTCATCAGCTTGTGACGGCTCCAGCCTTCCGACACTAGTCCGGCCACGAAGATGGCGAGCGCAAGCGCGGCTGTCGTCAGCGAAAGCGACAAGCTGCTCTGTGCCGGCGTTACACCGAATGCCGTGGAGAACGCGGGCAGCAGAGGCTGCACGCAGTACAGCAGCGAGAAGGTGGCGTAGCCGGCGAACAGCAGCGCGACGCTGGCGCGCCAATAGCCACGCGTGCCGCGTTCGAGATAGGGGTTTTGGGGCACGTCAGGCGCGGCAGTGGAGGTGAGAGAAGCAGGTGAAGCAGGAACAGCCGAAGTAGCAGTCCGGTGGGATTCCGGCGATGCGGTCACGAAAAAATCTCCTTGGGGCGCGCAAAGTACTCAAAGAAGTTAAGGATACGCTGAAAAAGCTGGCAGGTGCGCGCGGAGCGCAGTGAGACTAACCGCTGCTAACCGTGCGCCGCCGCCTCGCTCGCAGGCGCGGCGGGATGCACGATCTGTTCGTCGGTCGGCAAGGCGGACGCGTCCCAACCGCCCCCCAATGCCTTGATCAGCGCGACGCTCGCCGCCATACGACGGCGCGCAATTGACACCGCATTGCGTTCGTTAGCGAGCGCGGTGGTTTGCGCAACTACGACGTCGAGATACGTGATCGCGCCGTTTTTATAGCGGTTCGACACGACCGCGAGCGAACGCTCCGCGGCGGCCACCGCGTCGTCCTGCGCGGCGGCTTCCTGTTCGAGCACGCGCAATGCGGCGAGGTTGTCTTCCACCTGGCCGAATGCGGTCAGCACCGTTTGGCGATACTGCGCGACGCTTTCATCGTAGTGCGCGCGGGCTTGCTCTTTCACCGACGCCCGTCCGCCGAAGTCGAGCAGCGTGCCCGCCAGTGCCGGCCCGAGCGACCACAGACGGCTCGGCGCCAGCAGCCATTGGCTATAGTTCGTCGCTTCGAGCCCACCCGTCACCGACAAAATCAGGTTCGGAAAGAATGCCGCCGTCGCCACGCCAATCTGCGCATTCATATCGGCGACATGGCGTTCTGCCGACGCGATGTCGGGGCGTCGCTCGAGCAGGGCGGATGGCACGCCGGCCGCCGCGACCACGGGCACAGCGGTGAGCGGTGCAACCGGCAGGGAAAATGTTGAGGGCGTTTGGCCGGTCAGGATCGCGATCGCGTGTTCGAGTTGCGCGCGCTGCACGCCGAGGTCGAGCGCCTGCGCCTGGGTGGTCTTCAACTGTGTTTCCGCCTGTGCGACATCGGCGTCGGTGGCGATGCCGCCGGCGTAGCGGTGTTGCGTCAGATCGAGCGCTTCCTTGTAGGCCTTGATGGTGTCGTCGAGAAGTTGGCGCTCCTGATCGTAACCACGGAGTTCGAAGTAGTCGGTCGCCAGTTCGGCCTGCATCGAGAGGAGCGCGCCCTGCGCATCGGCGGCGCTCGCCTGCGCCTCGGCTTTCGCGCCTTCGACGCTGCGCGACACACGGCCCCACAAGTCGGGTTCCCACGAAGCGTCCGCTTGCACGAGGTAATCGTTCAGCGCGAGACCCGCGGTCGATTTGTGCAGCACATTCTCCGATGTCCTCGCGCGCGAATAATCGCCGTTCGCGGTGACGAGCGGGAAGAAGTTCGAGCGATATTGCGCGACCGTCGCGCGGGCGGCGCGAAAGCGTGCCTCGGCGGCTTGCACGTTCTGGTTCGCGCTCGCGACCTGCTGTTCGAGCGCGTCGAGCGACGGGTCCGCGTAGACGTTCCACCATGCGCCGCGCGCGAGGGTGTCGGCGGGTTGCGCGGGCTTCCAGCCGGTGCCTTCGAGTTCCTTATAGGTCGCGGCGGTGGTGGCCGGTGGCTTGGCGTAGTCGGGGCCTACGGTGCAGGCAGTGAGCGTGCAGGCGAACGCCGCGGCAAGCAGCGCGACGCGCGCGGTGCAGGCAAGCGTGTTCACGATGCACCACCCGCGCTGGCTTCCGCACTCGCTTTCCCGGGCACGATCCGCACCGGCGCACCGTCGACGATCGAATCCTGCGGATTCAGAATCACCTGCTCATCGCCGTGCAAACCGGATGCGATTGCCACGCGCGTGCCGAAGTCCGTACCGAGCGAAACCGGCAGCAGTTTCACCTTGTGCTGTGGATCCACAGTGGCGACTTTCACACCATCCGGCCGGAACAGCAGCGCATTGCCAGGCAGCGTGAACGGCGCGGCGCCTGCGCCCAAAGCGAAATGCACTTGCGCGTACGCGCCCGGCAGCAGGTCGCCGCCGCGATTGTCGACGTCGACCTCGACTAGCATGGTCCGTTGTTGCGGATCGACGGCGCCCGAGGTGCGCGCCACGGTCCCCGGATAATGTTTGGACGGCGTCTCGGTCAGCGTCAGAAATGCCGTCTGCTGGGCGTGGACCTGCTGCGCATAGGCCTGCGGCACGTTCACGTATACGCGCAATCTGTCTGCCTGCGCGACGTGGAACAGTTCCTTCGCCGGTCCGCCGGAACTGCCCGCATCGATCAGCGCACCTACGTCGACATTGCGCGCCGTCACCGTGCCGTCGAACGGCGCGTAGACCTTCTGGAACGACTGCGTTTTCTCGAGGCGTGCCACGTTGAAGCGCGCGGCGTCCAGCGTGCCTTTCTTCGCGAGCATGTCGCCGACCTTCTCGTCGGTTTCCTGCTTCGAGACCGATTTGCTTCTTAGCATCTCGGTCCAGCGGTCGGCGGTGCTTTTTGCGAGCGCGTAGTTGGCCTCGGCATTCGCCAGATCGGCGCGGGCGGCGCGCAGTTGATCGTCCACTTCAGGCGTGTCGATTTCCGCGAGCAACTGGCCGTTGCTGACATGCGCACCGATGTCCGCGTACCACTTCTTCAGATAGCCGTTGGTGCGTGCGTAAATCGGCGTGTCGAGAAACGCCTGCACGTTCCCGGGCAGCACGAGGTCGAGTCCCGCCGTCGACTTTTGCGGGCGCACGACTTCGACACTCGTCTGGCTGGCGTGCTCGGCGTCGCGTTCGAGTGCCGCATGCGCATCATGACGCGACCAGATGCCTTGTGCCGTGAGTACGACGATCACCACGACCACGGCCACGATCACCCAGCGCGTGCGCTTGCTCTTCGCTGCATCGAGCGTGGCGCCGGATCCGTCTGGACGTTTTCCTTCCATCAAGCTTCCCCTGTCAGAATGCCCGGGCGGTCGAAGCCGCCTCTTGTGCGTCGTATGACGTGTGTCGCGCTATAGGTCATGGCTTTTGCACCACATGCTCGGCCGCACGCTGACGCCGTGCCGCGAGCCGCCGGTAGATCATCGAAAACACGACGGGCACGAAGATCAGCGTGGCCAGCGTGCCGACCGTCAAACCGCCGATCACCGCGCGCCCGAGCGGCGCATTCTGCTCGCCGCCTTCGCCGAGACCGATCGCCATCGGCACCATGCCGATCACCATCGCGAGCGCTGTCATCAGCACCGGACGGAAACGCGTGAAGCCTGCATCGATCGCCGCACGCGGCGCGTCGCCGTGTTCGAGCAACTGTTCGCGTGCGAAGCTGATCACGAGAATCGAGTTCGCGGTGGCGATGCCGATACACATGATCGCGCCGGTCAGTGCCGGAATCGACAGCGTGGTGTGCGTGAGAAACAGCATCCACACGATGCCCGCCAACGCGCCCGGCAGCGCCGTGATGATGATGAAGGGATCGAGCCACGACTGGAAATTCACCACGATCAGCAGATACACCAGCAGGATCGCAAAGACCAAACCGGCGAACAGACCGGAGAACGATTCGTTCATCGTCTGCACCTGGCCGCGCACGATGAGGGTCGAGGTTTTGGGGAGATCGGCTTTGGCGTCCGCGATGATCTTGCTGATGTCGTCGGAGACGCCGCCGAGATCGCGGCCGTCGGCGGTGCCGAAAATGTCGATGGTGGTTTGCGCGTTGTAGTGCGTGAGCACCGCGTTGCCGGCTTCGCGTTTCATCGTGGCGAGCGAGCCGAGAATATTGCTGCGGCCGTTAGCATTCAGCGGAATGTTCGCGAGCGATTGCAGCGAATCGATCGTGTATTGCGGCGCTTCCGTGATCACGTTATAGCTGACGCCGTTGTGCGGATTGAGCCAGAACGTCGGTGTGGTTTGCTGGCTGCCGGACAGCGTAATTAGCAGATCGCTTGCGATGTCGCGTTGCGAGAAGCCCGCTTGCTGGGCGCGCGTGCGGTCCACGTCGATAAAGATGCGCGGCAAATCGGCGGGCTGCTGGACGCGCGCGTCGGCAAGACCCGGCACCGTGCGCAGGCGATTCAGCAATTGCGCGGCGAAGGCGCGATTGCCCGCTACGTCGCGCCCGACGATCTGAATATCGATCGGTGAAGGCAAGCCGAAGTTGAGCGTCTGACTGACGATATCCGCGGGCAGGAAGGCGAACTGCACGCCGGGGAATTCATCGGTGAGCGTTCGGCGCAGGGTGCGCACGTAATTCGCGCTCGGATGATGATCGGGATTCAGCGTAATGAGCACATCCGAATCCGAGGTGCCGATCGTGCCGGTGTTGCTATACGACAGATTGATACCGGAGACCGGCAAGCCGATATTGTCGATGAGCGAATGCAGTTCGCCCGCCGGTATCAACTGACGAATCCGCGTGTCGACGCGATCGGTCACCACCGCGGTTTCTTCGACCCGCATGCCGGTTTTCGCACGCAGATGCAATGCGATGGTGCCCGCATCGACTTGCGGGAAGAAGTCGCGGCCGAGAAACGGCATCAGCAGCATCGAGGCGCCACAGCAGACGAGAAACAGCGTCACAAACAGACCCGGCCGTGCCACCCGCGCTTCGAGAAACACGCGATAGCGCGCACGAAAACGTGCAAAGCCGCGCTCGAAGGAATAGTGCACGCGCATGAACGGATTGCGTGTCTGCACGGGGGCGTGATGCAGGTCGGCCGGCGTGTGGTGATAACGCAGCAGATACTTCGCGAGCGTCGGTACCAGTGTGCGCGAGAAGAAGTAGGACGCCAGCATCGCGAACACAACCGCTTCGGCGAGCGGAATGAACAGATAGTGCGCGACGCCCGTCAGCAGAAACATCGGCACGAATACGATGCAGATGGAGAGCGTCGAGACCAGCGTCGGAATCGCGATCTGGTGTGCGCCGTCGAGAATCGCCTGCTCCAGCGTCTTGCCCTGTTCGAGTTGATGGCTGATGTTTTCGATGGCGACGGTCGCGTCGTCGACCAGAATGCCGACCGCGAGTGCAAGCCCACCCAAGGTCATGATGTTGATGGTTTCGCCGAGCATCGACAGCGCGATGATCGAGGTGATCATCGACAGTGGAATCGACACGGCGATGATCAGCGTCGCGCGCCAGTTGCCGAGGAACAGCAGAATCATCAGCCCGGTCAGGCACGCGGCGATCAGCGCCTCGCGCAGCACGCCCTGCACGGAGGCGCGCACGAACAGCGACTGATCGGCGACCGGATCGATATTCAGCGAGGCGGGCACGAGATTGCGCAGCGTGGGCATCATCTGCTTGATGCGATCCACGATTTCGAGCGTAGATGTATTGCCGCTTTTGTTGATGGTCAGCAAGGCGGCGCGCTGGCCGTTCACGCGCACGATGTTGGTTTGCGGCTGGAAGCCGTCGCGCACATGCGCGACGTCGCGGATATAGACGGTGCCGTTAGCGGTGGATTTGATCGGAATGTTATTGAGGCCGGCGAGCGAATCCGGACTGGCGTTCAGTTCCACCGAATATTCCGTCGAACCGATTTTCGCGGTGCCGGAGGGCAGGATCAGATTCTGCGCGGTGACGGCGTTGACCACGTCCATCGGCGACAGATTGCGCTCCTGCAGCTTGCGCGAATCGATATCGACCATGATCTGCCGCTGCTTGCCGCCGTACGGCAACGGTGCGGAGGCGCCGGGCACGGTGGCGAGCTGCGTCTTCAGGAAGTTGTTGCCGAAGTCGTATAGCTCCTGCTCGGTGAGCGAAGCGGACGACAGCGCGAGGCGCAGGATCGGCACCGTCGAGGCGTTGTAGCGCAGGATGAATGGCGGGTTGATGCCGGGCGGCAGCGAGCGCAATTGTGCCTGTGACAGCGCGGTGACTTCGGCGAGCGCTTCATCGATATTCGCGTGCGGCTGAAAGAAAATCTTGACCACCGCAATGCCGTTCAGCGAGGTCGACTCGGTGTGCTCGATATCGTTGACCGCCACCGACAGCCCGCGCTCGTAGTTGAGCACGATGCGCTTTTCTATTTCGTCGGCCGGCAAGCCGTTATACGACCAGATCACCGACAGCACCGGAATGTCGATATTTGGGAAAATGTCGGTCGGCGTACGCAGGATCGTCAGCGGACCGACGATGAGCAAAAGCAGGGCCAGCACGACGAATGTATAAGGGCGCCGCAGCGCCAGGCGAACGATCCACATGGCTAGTGAGGTCGACGAAAGCGGGCGCCGCCGGCGTGGCCCGCACAGCGGCCATCGCGCAGGCCGGCGTGCGGGGTGGCATGCGCCATGGGCGGATCAGGCGGATCGTTCTGGCGGTGCATGATTTTGATATATCACCCCGGCAGGGTTTATGATGGTCTCGTTACGACGCTTTACGCCCAGATCATCGGCCCGGCGCGCTGTAATGGGAATAGGGCGAAACGACGGGTGAACAGCCCCGAGTTCGCACTTTTCATGGCCCCGCAAATCGGGAACAATGACTCGAACCTCTCACGCGTCTTACGCGCAGCAGATTGGGTGCGTACGCAACGTTATTGGCGAAGCGGCGCTTTTATCATCACCTTGACCGGCGCGGAAACCATAAAGCCGGCTATAGGAGAAACGGGGAAACATCATGCAAATCGGTTCCATTGTCCGATCGGTGCATATCGCCGTGCCGAAAGATGCACGTGGGATTGTCATGCGCATTCTCGGCGACATGGCGATGGTGGCCTGGTATGCCGGCGAGCCCGGCACGTCGGAGCATCTGAACACTGAACCCTTTTTCCTTGAAGATCTGATCGATACGGGCGAGCAGGTACGCCCGGCGAGCGCGCAGGTGCATTGAAGCTGTTTGAGTCCGATTCATGGTGTTGCCACGTCGTTGCAGCTGGCAGTCAACCGCAAGGTGAGCCGGCGCCCTCGTCTTTGACGGCGGCGCGGCGCACAATGCGGACATGAACGACGACAATCTCGACCTGCAGGACGGCGCCGATAGCGCCGTTCCTTTCGCCCGGCTCAAGCCGGAAATCGTGCTCGACGCGCTCGACAGCGTGCTCAGCAGCGTCGGTGTGTACACCGACGGCCGCATGCTGCCGCTCAACAGCTACGAGAACCGCGTGTACCAGGTGGGCGTGGAAGACGGTCCGCCGGTAGTCGCCAAGTTCTACCGTCCCGAGCGCTGGACCGACGCGGCCATTCTCGAAGAACACGCCTTTGTCGCCGATCTCGCCGCGCGCGAAATCCCGGCGGTGACCGCGCGTGTTTTCGAAGGCCGCACGTTGCATACCTTCGACGGTTTCCGTTTCGCGATCTTCGAACGCCGCGGCGGCCGCGCACCCGATCTGGACCGGCGCGATACGCTCGAATGGCTGGGGCGTTTTATCGGCCGCATCCATGCGGTTGGGCAGACGCAGAACTACCTTGAACGTCCCACGCTCGACATCGACACGTTCGGCTACGAGCCGCGCGATTTCCTGCTGTCGCACCGCTTCGTGCCTGACGATGTGCGTGCCGCGTGGGAAACCGTGGTGAATCTCGCGCTTGAAGGTGTTGAACGCGCGTTCGAGCGTGCCGGCGATATTCGCATGTTGCGAATGCACGGCGACTGTCATCCGAGTAATGTGTTGTGGACCGACGCGGGCCCGCATTTCGTCGACTTCGACGATAGCCGCATGGGTCCGGCTGTGCAGGATTTGTGGCTGTTGCTGCCGGGCGAGCGTGCCGAGGCTTCGCGAGCGCTTGCCGATCTGCTCGCCGGTTATGAAGACTTCTGCGACTTCGAGCCGCGCGAACTGTATCTCGTCGAAGCGTTGCGCACGCTACGGCTGATTCACTACCAGGCGTGGCTCGCCCGCCGCTGGGACGACCCGGCGTTCCCGGCGGCATTTCCGTGGTTCAACACGCAGCGCTATTGGGAAGACCGTATTCTCGAATTGCGCGAGCAGCTCGGCGCGATGCAGGAAGGGCCGCTCTGGCCGGTTTGAACGTTTGCGCTTCTACGGCGCCTGCGAGGCCACGCTCGACGATTCCACCAGCGTCGATTTGACAATCACTTCGGCGCGCACGTCGCGCCCGATTGCTTCGATCGCGGGACGCATCTGCACGAAGTCATCGGGTGTGCAGACGTCGCTGTCGAAATGGGTGGCGCCGTCGCGCGTCATCGTCACCACGTTGCTGAGCGGGTCGAACGTGTACTGCGACTGAAAATCGACGAAGCGGTCCTGGGTTCGTTTCGCCTCCGGCATCTCGAGCACGTGGAAATTCGCGGGCAATTCAATGCGCGCGCGTTCATGCAGCTTCAGGTTGTGGCAGATGAACGGCTGCGTGCGCTGCCGTTCGCCGAGCCAATAGCGGGTGTCCGCTTCGAAGCCACCGGCCAGACTCGTCAGCGCCGGAATCGATGCCGCTGCGCCCGGCACCACGAGACTTTCGAACGTGCCTTTCATGGTGATCGTCAACGGGCCGTCGGTCACGCCGAGGTCGCTGGTGGTCAGCGTGGCGGTGCCGCGCAGGTTGACACTGCGCAGTTCCGCCTGGATCGAGTCCTCACGTTGCGCGGGCGTCTGCGTGCGCAACATCGCGCGCGCCTGTTCGGCGGTGGCGCCCGATGCCTCCAGTCGATACGTGAAGCTCGCCGAGCCGTCCGGTTCGACCTTGATCGACAGGTCGCTGCTGCGCGTCGTCAATTCGGTGGCCGGCGTTTGCGCGAGCACACTCTGACTCACCAGCACGGTAGGCCGGTTCATATCGGACGACGGCAGAAAACCGAATTCGACATTCGACGCCGTCGAGTCGGCGTATTGCTGCAAGTCCGGCAGCCACGTGATGGCGTGATTGATGACGCCGTAGCCCGGCACGCTGGGCAGCGTATAGATCGAGCCGCTGCTGATCAAAGCCGGCTCGTTGCGAATGCCGACCGCGTCGAGCAGCGCGCCATATAGCGCTACGTGATCCTTGCAGTCGCCGTAACGGTTCGCGAGGATCGCGCTTGCGCTGTGCGGGACCACCGAGCCGCGCCCAACGTAGATCGCCACATAGCGGACGTTGCGGCGCACCCAGTCGTACAGCGTCTTGGCTTTGTCGTGCGGGGTGTGGTCGCGCGCGGTGAGGTTTTGCGCGAGGCGCGTGACGGCGGGCTCGCGCGTGCTCGGGTCGGCGCTCGACGCTCTATAGCTCGCGGCGAATGCGGCGTAGTCCGGAAAGGTCGAAACCATCAACCGGTCGCCATACGATACATACGCGATCGAGCCGTGCTCGAGCCGGCTGAAATGTGCCTTGTCGTAACGATATTCGTAGCGGGTGCGGCCCTCGTGCGTGACCGGTTGCAGCACGGTGAAACCGCGCGCATCCGCATACAGCCGCTTCTCGGCGGGCAGGTCGTAGATGAGGTGAAAGTTGTGGGTCGGCGCGAGATCGGGCGGCGTGAAATCACTGAATTCGCCGGGCACGATCGGCTGCTTTTGCGTCTTGCGATAGGTGAGGTGCACGCGCGCGCCGGGCTCGACGGCGGGAAACACGATCACCTTTTCCTGGATGTCCTGAAACATCGGCGCGTCGAACGAGCGTGCTTCCTGCACGTCGCGGATCTGCTCGGGCTGCACGTCGTGACGCACGCCGTCGGCAGTGGTGGTGTATGCCTCGAGGATCTGCACGTCCGCCATATTGCGGTTGAACCAGACGTATTGTTGAGCCACCCGCGCGACGCCTGCCTCGTTATTCACGCGCAGTGTCATCGAATCGAGCTTCGAGAAGGAGCCGTCGGCGTTGACGGTGAAGGTCTGCGTCTCGCCTTCGTTGGTATAGGGATCGTCCAGTTTGGCGGCGATGCTCGCGCTCGCGGCGTGGGTGCACGCAAGCCAGCCGAGAGAAGCGAGACAGACCCAGGAGGCGAGGCGCATGGCAGTCAGGTATCCGGAACGGCAACGTTGACGGGATCGCCAGCTAGAGTCGGTTTGCGCCGCGCGGATGTCAAGCGGTTAGCGCGCTTTGCGATTGAGCAAATGTCCTAATTGTGTAATGATATCCATTCTCAATTGAAAGGCATCGCCAGCTTTCTGTCACATTTCTCCTCCTCTGTGACTGCCAGCCAGCCTCTCAGCCGGACGGCCTGGACCGCAAGCCGGGTTGGTCCGGCTCTTCCTTTCGAACTTTCCTTTATTGCTGATGTGAGCGAGCGCATTGTCGTCGCCTGTCGGCTGGGGTTTAACTTGCTGCGCCTGGAGCCTGGATGTGAACGCGCCTGATTCGATCGATATGAAACCTGCTGCCGGCGGCGGCACGCAATACACCGCTCATACGCCGGAGCGCGGTCATCATGTGATGGACGACGCCGAGCAGGCGGCGCGGCGCCAGCGTTCGCGGCGGGCGAATTTCATCAAGTGGTTGCGCAAGGTGCATGGCTGGGTCGGTTTGTGGGGCGCGGTGTTGGGCTTGATGTTCGGCGCGACCGGGTTCTTGCTGAACCATCGCGGCGGACCGTTGAAGGTGTCGTCTGGTGAGCCGCAGGTTGAAGAGATGCAGATACCTGTGCCGCAGAAAAACCTGGGTTCGCCGATGGAGATGGCGAAGTGGCTCAAGGGCGAGTTGAAGATTGACGGCAAGCCGGGGCGAGTGAAGCGGGAACCTGCGCATCCGGTGGCGTGGGGCGATCGCAGCACGATGCAGCCGGAGTTCTGGCAGGTCGGGATTGTTGGGCCTGGTCAGAATGTGCAGGCTGAGTATTGGGTTGGGAATGGGTTTGTTGCGGTGAAACGCACGCAGAACTCGTTTCTCACGACGATGAATAATTTGCATCGCGGGGTGGGGTTGAGTGTTGGGTGGGTTTTGTTGATCGATACGATCGCGGGGGGGATGGTTTTGTTGTCGTTGACGGGGGTTTTGCTTTGGACTGAGTTGAATAAGCGGCGTGTAGTGGGGGTGGTTTTGGTTGGGGGGTCGGTTGTTGCTGCTGTGGTTTGTGGTTTGATGTAGTGGTTTTTTTTTGCCTGTGCGGCGCTTTTTTTTGTATGCCTGTGGTGTTGGCCTTTCCTTGTGTTCTTAGTGGTTTATTAGCGTCGCCCCTGTGCGGGGCAGGCACCTACTTTTCTTTGCCTGCCGCAAAGAAAAGTAGGCAAAAGAAAGCGGCTCAAACCGCTAGCTCTTAAGCGGGTCCCCCGCGCAGCCACGGTAGTGGTGCATCTGGAATCTGTGTTTTCGCACATTCGGCGTGAGTGACAAGGGAGTCATACTTCCGGCGGCGCTGCGCGCGCCGAAGCCCATTTTATAAAACCGATCGCTGCGCGCCGACGCGTATTTCATGGAACCGTCTGTTCGGTTTCGCGCGAGGTTCAACCGCGACCGCGGCTCGTTGTGGCATCCCCAACGTTTCTCCAATGCGCCGGCGCTTCATTCGAAGTACGAATCACACCTGCATGCGCTGCCTCGGGTTGTCGCCGCTCGGAGCGCCAGGCGGCACGTTCCGAAACAGATGTATTTTTTGGCACCGCGCCGAGGCGAAGCCGATAGCCCCCCAAGCGCAAACGAAGCCCCAGGTTTCCCATGCAGACCCATCCGCGACGCACGCAGTGCGGAGTGGGAGCTGATGAGCCCTTGGTCACTAACGGTGAGTGTGCGGGGGCACGGATTCCAGATGCACCACTACCGTGACTGCGCGGGGGACCCGCTTATGAGCTGGCGGTTTGAGCCGCTTTCTCTTGCTTACTTCTCTTTGCGGCAGGCAAAGAGAAGTGAGTGCCGCCCCGCACAGGGGCAACGCTAATAAACCACTAAGAAAACAAGGAAAGGCCAAGAAGCCAGATCAAGGAAAGGCCAACACCCCAGGCAAACAACCCAAAAGCGCCGAGCAGGCAAAAAAATGGCGACTAGACACTACAAGCAGTGCCCCCCGAAGCCGCAACTTCCCGCGCGGCCTTAGCCCCTTCAACCTGCAACAAAGTCGGCAACGAAACCCCATTCTTAGCCGCAGTCACCTCAGCAAGAATAGAAACAGCAATTTCAGGCGGCGTCCGGCTGCCAATATAAATCCCAACCGGCCCATGCAACCGGGCCAACTCCGCATCATTCAGATCGAACTCTTTCAACCGCTCGCGCCGCGCCTGATTATTCCTTCTGGACCCCAAAGCACCCACATAAAAAGCCGGCGTCTTCAACGCCTCCATCAAAGCGAGATCATCCAGCTTGGGATCATGCGTCAGCGCAATCACCGCGCATCGTTCATCAAGCTTCATCTCGATCACCGTATCGTCCGGCATCGTCCGCACAATCTTCGTGCCGGGAATATCCCACTCCTCGGTGTACTCCTCGCGCGGATCGCAAACAGTCACCTGATAATCAAGCCCGACCGCAATATTGCACAAATAGCGCGACAACTGCCCCGCGCCAATCACCAGCATCCGGTAACGCGGCCCGTGAATTGTCAGCAGACGTTCGCCGTCAAAATGCACGCCGTCCGTCGCCTGCGCCGCATCGAGCCGCACCGCACCCGTCACCATGTCGACTTCGCGCGCCATCAGACGGCCGTCCTCCACCGCATGGCACAGATCGGCAATCCCGCTTTGCGGCGTCAAGGGCTCCAGCACCAGTTGGATCGTGCCACCGCACGGCAGGCCAAAGCGATGCGCTTCTTCCGCTGTGATGCCGTACTTCACCGCCTCCGGGCGTGTCTGTTCAATACCTCTTTGCCGCACGCGGTCGATCAGGTCGTCTTCGATGCAGCCGCCCGATACCGACCCCACCACGAGTCCGTCGTCACGCACCGCGAGCATCGCGCCCTCGGGACGCGGCGACGAGCCCCACGTCTTCACCACCGTCACCAGTAGCGCGCGATGTCCCTCTTCCAGCCAACGTGCGCTGGACTTCAGAACTTCGAGATCCACGCTTTCCATGATTTCTTCCTCTTTGTTCCGTCGCCGCCAGACTCCGCGTCCGCAGCCTCATTCGATTCCGTATTGTGCGCCGCCTCGTCAGTGGCTGCAGTGACCCCCTCGTCCGGAGCCGTTGCGCCTTCAGTGCCGCCGCCGACCTGCGCGCCAAAGCGCTTGAAAAATTCGCCCGCGATTTTACGCGCCGCGCCGTCGACCAGCCGGGAACCGATCTGCGCAAGCTTGCCGCCGACCTGGGCCGTCGCCGTGTAGCTGAGCCTGGTCGCGGCGTCGCCCTCGGGTTCGAGCGTGACGCGCGTATTGCCCTTGCCGAAGCCCGCGGCGCCACCCTGGCCTTCGAAAACGATGGTGTAAGCGTTCGGCGCCTCAATGTCGGTCAATTCCATACGCCCTTTGAACCGTGCTTTCACGGGGCCGACGGACGCGCTCAACACCACCACGTACGCATTTTCGCCATCGGGGTCGATGCTCTCGCAGCCGGGAATGCACGCGCGCAGGATGTCGGTATCGTTCAGCGCATCCCAGGCGCGCTGCTGGGAAACCGGCAGCGTATGGGTCTCACTCAATTCCATGGCGTTGCTCCTGCAGTTGTCGTGGCGGAAACGTCGCGACGAGGCGCGCGCGTGAGTTGCGCGAGATCGCGGCCGAATGCCGCCAGACTGTCCAGATTGTGAACAGGACGATGCGCGTCGACATACGGCAGGATCGCCTGCACGCCGCGCGCTTTCGGTGAAAAACCGCTGAAACGCAACAGCGGATTGAGCCACACGATACGGTGTGCGAAGCGGTGCAGGCGGGCCATTTCGGTGTCGAGCACATCGATCGCTTCGTGATCGAGGCCGTCGGTGACGAGCAGCACGGTGGCTCTGCCAGTCAGCACGCGGCGTGCCCAGCGTCGATTGAATTCGGCGAGCGCAGCGCCAATCCGTGTGCCGCCCGACCAGTCGACCACCTGATCGGTGAGCGTCGCGATCGCCACGTCGGGATCGCGCTCGCGCAGCGCGCGCGTCGCGTTGGTCAGGCGCGTGCCGAACAGGAACACCTGCAGGCGCTCACGCGATTGCAGCAACGCGTGGCAGAAGTACAGCACCGCGCGTGAATAGCTGCTCATTGAACCGGAGATGTCGAGCAGCAGTACCAGCGGCGGTTTGCGTTCCACCACTGCACGATATTTCCACACCGTCCAGTCGCCGCCCGCGCGCACCGCGTGCCGGGCGCTCGCGCGCAAGTCCGCATGCGTGCCGTGCGAAGCGGCCTTCAGGCGGCGCGTCGGTTCGGTGGCGAGCGGCAGGCGCTGGCCGCGGATCAGGTGACGCAAGGTGCGCCATTCGTCAGCGGAAAGCGTGTCGAAATCGCGATGACGCAGCCGCTCTTCAGCACTGAAGGTGACGTGTGCGTGCAGGTCGTGCTGTTCGGTTTCCTGCGGCGCTTTGTGGTGTGGCGAGGGCGGCGCGCGTACAGCAAGCGCGTCGGCGAGACGGTTGTTGCGTTTAGGCGGCGGCAGGCCGTCGCGAACTTTCGGCAGCAGTAGCGCGCGCAGCTTGCCTTCCCAATCCGGGTCGCGCCAGAACAGATCGAAGGCGGCGTTGAAGAGGTCGCGTTCGTCGGGCGCGCAGACCAACAGCGTGGCGAGCGCGGCGCGGACATCGTCGCGCCGGCCGAGGTCGATCCAGTGCAAGGCGGCGAGTGCATCGACGGATTGTGCCGGCGACATCGGCAAGCCTGCGCCGCGCAACACGCGCACAAAGTGCACGACGTTGCGGGCCAAAGTGGGCGTATCGATCGGTGCGGCCGAACTGTCGATCGAGGCATGCATCGAACGCGCGCCAACCTCGTCTGCGGGCACTCCGTTGCCAGCCGACGCGTCGCTGTTTCCGTCCGTTGCCTGTGCCATCGCCGCTACCCCGGCACCGCGAGACATTGTGCGATCTGCGCGGCATCGACGCGCGCCAGATCGTCCTGATACTTGAGCAGCACTCCCAAGGTGTTCTGCACCGATTGCGGGTCGAGTTCCGTCACCGATAGTGCCTCTAGCGCGCGACACCAGTCGATCGTTTCGGCGATGCCGGGCGCCTTGAACAGATCCATGCCACGCAGCCGATGCACGAAATCGACGGCACGCCGTTGCAATTCCGCCGACGTTTGCGGCGCACGCGCGGCCACGATTTCGAGTTCACGATCGCGCTCGGGATAGCCGATCCATTGATACAGGCAACGGCGCTTCAATGCGTCGTGTACTTCGCGCGTCCGGTTCGATGTCATCACGACGAGCGGCGGTTGAACCGCGCGCACGGTGCCGTATTCGGGAATCGATACCTGGAAGTCCGAAAGCAGCTCCAGCAAGAAAGCTTCGAACGGTTCGTCGGCGCGGTCGATCTCATCGATCAGCAGCACGCGCCGCGCGCCCGGGTGATGTTCGTCGGGCATCAGCGCTTGCAGCAGCGGACGCTTCAGCAGGAATTCGCTGCGATAGAGCGTGTCGTTGCCGGGCCGCTCGCCGGCGGCTTCGGCCAGACGCAGCGCCATGATCTGGCGCGGGTAGTCCCATTCGTAGAGCGCGCTGGCGGTGTCGAGTCCTTCGTAGCATTGCAGCCGCAGCATCGAAGTGCCGAGCATCCCCGCCGCGGCTTTGGCGAGTTCGGTTTTGCCCACCCCCGGCTCGCCTTCGACGAACAGCGGCCGCTCCATGCGCAGGGCGAGATACAACGCGGTCGCGAGTTCGCGGCTGGCGAAGTAGTTCTGGGCTACGAGTTGCGCGAGGGTGTCGTCGATTGAAGCAGGCTGCATGGGGTTCCTGAATCTGCACGGTGAGACGGGTTCTGCACGCTGAACGGGCTGAAGCGGCGGAGGCGCGGGGCAGAGGCAGCGCGGCCGCGGCGCGACGGACCAGAAGCTCAGGTCCGCAGCCTTGGCAGTGACGGACAGCCTCGGCCGGAAACGCGGCTAACGCACCATGCCGAGGCACGTCACGTCAGCCGCCAACCGCAAGGATCGCTAACCGTTCGCCTTCGTCACCGCTCGCGCGGCCAGCACCGGAATCAGATGCGCGCGATATTCAGCGCTCGCGTGCATGTCGGTGTTCAGGTCGGCGTCCGTCACGGTTACCGCTCGCGCAGCCTCGGGCGTGAAATTCGCCGATAGCGCGCTTTCCAGGTCGGCCACGCGAAATACCGAGGCCGCCGCGCCTGTCACCGCGACACGCACGCCGCTCGCGAACTTCGCAACGAACACACCGACCAGCGCGAAGTGCGAAGCCGGATTCTCGAACTTCACGTAGGCCGCGCGCTCCGGCACCGGAAACTCGACGGCCACGATCAGCTCGTCGGGCGCCAACGCGGTCTCATACATACCGACGAAGAAATCGCTCGACGAAATTCGTCGCCGATCGGTGACGATGGTCGCGTCCAAGGCCATCGCCGCAGACGGATAGCAGGCAGCAGGATCGTTGTTCGCGAGTGAGCCGCCAATGGTGCCGAGCGCGCGCACTTGCCTATCGCCAATGTGTCCGGCGAGGTCCGCGAGCGCCGGCAGCACGCGCCGAAGTTCGGCGTGATCGGCGACGTCCGCGTGACAGACGGCAGCGCCGACGGTCACCTTGCCGGCATCCACCGTGATCGATTTAAGCGCCGGAATCCGCGTCACGTCGATCAGTTGCGAGGGCTGCGCGAGCCGCAGACGCATGGTCGGCAACAGGCTTTGTCCACCGGCGAGGAATTTCGCTTCGCTGTCGGCGGCAAGGGCGGCGACGGCCGCTTTCGGATCCGTCGCGCGTTGATACTCGAATGAATACATGTCGAATGCTCCGCTCAGGATCTCAGTGGGGTTGGTTGGCGGCCTGGATCGCGGACCATACGCGATGCGGCGATGCCGGCATTTGCAGGTCGGTCACGCCGAGTGGCGCGAGCGCGTCGAGAATCGCGTTGATCACCGCCGGTGGCGAGCCGATCGCGCCCGCCTCGCCGCAGCCTTTCACGCCGAGCGGATTGTGCGTGCACGGTGTGCCCTTCGCGGTTTCGACGGTGAAGTTGGGCAGATCGGACGCATGCGGCATCGCGTAGTCCATATAGGAGCCGGACAACAGCTGGCCGCTCTCGTTGTCGTACACGCAGCGCTCCAGCATGGCCTGCCCGATGCCCTGAGCGAGCCCGCCATGCACCTGGCCTTCGACGATCATCGGATTGATCACGTTGCCGAAATCGTCGACTGCGGTGAACTGCTGGATGCGGCTCACGCCGGTCTCCGGATCGACCTCGATCTCGCAGATATACGAGCCCGCGGGATACGTGAAGTTGCTCGGATCGTAGAACGCGCTCTCTTCGAGACCCGGTTCGAGCACGTCGAGCGGATAGTTGTGCGGCACGTAGGCGGCGAGCGAGATGTCGGCGAATGCCTTGGTCCGATCGGTGCCCGCGACGCGGAATATGCCGTCCTTGAACTCGATGTCCTCCACTGCGGCTTCCAGCAGGTGCGCGGCGATTTTCTTCGCCTTCGTTTCGATCTTGTCGAGCGCCTTCATGATCGCCGAGCCGCCGACCGCAATCGAGCGCGAGCCGTAGGTGCCCATGCCGAACGGAATGCGGCCGGTGTCGCCGTGAACGATCTCCACGCTTTCCAGCGCGATGCCGAGGCGGTCCGCGACCACTTGCGCGAAAGTCGTCTCGTGCCCCTGGCCGTGACTGTGCGAGCCTGTGAACACGGTGACGGAACCGGTCGGATGCACGCGAATCTGGCCGACTTCGAAGAGCCCAGCGCGTGCACCGAGTGCCCCGGCGATGTTCGACGGCGCCAACCCGCAGGCTTCGATGTAGCACGAGTAGCCGAGACCGCGCAGCTTGCCGTTCTTTTCGGATTCCTGCTTGCGCGCGGCGAAGCCTTTCACATCCGCGAGTTCGAGCGCACGGCTCAGCGTGGCCTCGTAGTCGCCGGTATCGTACGTGAGGCCGACCGGCGTCGCGTATGGAAACGTGCGAATGAAGTTGCGGCGGCGAATTTCGGCGGGATCGAGCTTCATCTCGCGCGCGGCGGTTTCGACCAGACGTTCGACGACATAGGTCGCTTCCGGACGGCCTGCGCCGCGGTAGGCATCGACTGGGACAGTGTTGGTGAAGACCGCTTTCACCTCGGCGTAGATGGCGGGTGTCGCGTACTGGCCGGCGAGCAGCGTGGCGTAGAGGATGGTCGGCACGCTCGAGGCGAAGGTCGACAGATACGCGCCCATGTTGGCGGTCGTATGGATGCGCATCGCGAGGAACTTGCCGTCGGCGTCCATCGCCAGTTCGGCTTTGGTCACGTGGTCGCGGCCGTGCGCGTCGGACACGAACGCTTCCGAGCGCTCGGCAGTCCATTTGATCGGGCGGCGAATCTTTTTCGATGCCCACGTTAGCGCGACATCTTCGGCGTACAGGAAGATTTTCGACCCGAAACCGCCGCCGACATCCGGCGCGATGACGCGCAGTTTCGATTCCGGCAGCGACAGCACGAAAGCGGCCATCAACAGGCGTTCCACGTGCGGATTCTGATTCGCGACGTAGAGCGTGTAGCTGTCGTCCTGCATCGAGTAGCTCGCGTTGACCGCGCGCGGCTCGATCGCATTCGGGATCAGGCGGTTGTTGACGATGCCGAGCGTGGTGACGTGCGCGGCTTTGGCGAAGGCGGCGTCGGTCGCGGCTTTGTCGCCGTGGCCCCAGTTGTAGCAGACGTTGTCCGGCACTTCGTCGTGAACCGCGGGCTGGCCTGGATCGGCCGCGTGCGCGGTATCGACCACGGCCGGCAGCACGTCGTAATCGACTTCGATCAGTTCGGCGGCGTCTTTTGCGGCCTTGATCGAATCGGCGATGACGAGCGCGACCTGATCGCCGACGTGGCGTGCTTTCGTGTGCGCGATGATCGGATGCGGCGGCTCGTTCATCGGCTTGCCGTCGGTGCTGTGAATCAGCCAGCCGCACGGCAGTCCGCCGACGTTGTCCGCGGCCATGTCCGCGCCGGTGAAGATCGCGACGACGCCGGGCGACTGTCTGGCGGCAGTGGTGTCGATACGTTTGATTTTTGCGTGTGCGTACGGCGAGCGCAGGAACACGGCGTAGGTTTGTTGCGGCAGGACGATGTCGTCGGTGTACTGACCGTTGCCCGTGAGGAACCGATAGTCTTCCTTACGTTCGACGGAAGCGCCGATGAGATGGGTGTCGGGTGCGTTCATCGTCGTCTCCTCAGGCGGTGGCGGGCGCGGTGGCAGCGGCGTTGGCCGTGCTGGCGGACTTCATGCCTTCGGCGCCTTCGAGCACTGCTTTGACGATGTTGTGATATCCCGTACAGCGGCAGAGATTGCCGTCGAGCTGGGCGCGCACGTCGTCGCCGGTGAGATTGGGCTGGCGCTCGACGAGCGAGATCGCGCTCATCACCATGCCGGGCGTGCAGAAACCGCACTGCAGACCGTGGCAGTGTTTGAAGGCGGCTTGCATCGGGTGCAGGGCGCCGTCTTTGGCGAGTCCTTCGATGGTGGTAATGTCCGCGCCTTCGGCCTGGACCGCGAGGATGTTGCAGGACTTGATCGCGCGGCCGTTCAGGTGGACGGTGCATGCGCCGCACTGGGCGGTATCGCAGCCGACGTGCGTTCCTGTGAGGCGAAGTTGATCGCGAAGGAACTGGACAAGCAGGGTGCCAGGGTCGATTGAGGCGCTGATGGGCGCGCCGTTCACCATCAGACTGATGCTGATCGCCATGAAGTTGTCTCCTTATGGGGTGAAACCGGACCTTTGTTTTTCCTGCCTTCAGCTGCCTGTTCGTGGGGTCCGATGAGGGGGCTGCGGTTTTGTTGCTTTTTGCGGTTCGTTTTTTTTATGGGTCTGCCGAAAAGTAAAGCACAAATTGCCTGGCGGCGCTATTGGGTTGTGTGCCTGCGGCGCTTTGGTTTGGTTGTTTGCCGGTGGCGGTGGGCTTTGTTTGAATTTTTTTGCCTGTTCGGCGCTTGGTTGTCTGTGGTTTTATGGTTTTGGCCTTTCCTTGATTTCTTAGTGGTCTATTAGCGTTGCCCCTGTGCGGGGCGGCACTCACTTCTCTTTGCCTGCCGCAAAGAGAAGTAAGCAAGAGAAAGCGGCTCAAACCGCCAGCTCATAAGCGGGTCCCCCGCGCAGCCACGGTAGTGGTGCATCTGGAATCCGTGCCCCCGCGCACTCACCGTTAGTGACCAAGGGCTCATCAGCTCCCACTCCGCACTGCGTGCGTCGCGGATGGGTCTGCATGGGAAACCCGGGGCTTCGTTTGCGCCTGGGTGAGGGCCATCGGCTTCGCCTCGGCGCGGATGGGTCTACATGAGAAACCACCATCTTCGTTTGCGCCTGGGTGGGGGCCATCGGCTTCGCCTCGGCGCTGTCGGGTCTGCAAGACGAACGTGGGACTTCGGTCGAGGTCCGTGGCGTCACCGGCTTTGCCTCAGCGAGGTGCCAGAAAATACATCTGTTTCCAGAAGTGCCGCCTGGGGCTCCGAGCGGCGACAAGCCGTGGGAGCGCATGCAGGTGTGAATTCGTACTTCGAAGGAAGCGCTGGCGCATTGGAGAAATGTTGGCGAGCCACGGCGTCGGGCGAAGCTCGCGCGCGAAACCAGACAGATGGTTCGGGGAAATACGCTTCGGCGCGCGCAGCGCCGCCGGAAGAATGACGCCTTTGTCACCAGGGCCGAATGTGCGGGGGCACGGATTCCAGATGCACCACTACCGTGGCTGTGCGGGGGACCCGCTTAAGAACTAGCGGTTTGAGCCGCTTTCTCTTGCTTACTTCTCTTTGCGGCAGGCAAAGAGAAGTGAGTGCCGCCCCGCACAGGGGCGACGCTAATAGACCACTAAGAAAACAAGGAAAGGCCCACACCGCAGGCGAACAGAAACGAGCGCCTCACAGGCAAAAAACCTCAAATTTTCATTTGGCCAATTTGGAATGCCGCCGCGAATAGCCAAAATAAATAACCATCCCAATGAGCAACCAAACCACAAACGCCACCCAGGTCACAGCCTGAAGATTCACCATCAAAAACAGACAAGAGGCGACAGCCAACACCGGCACAACCGGCACCCCAGGGCACCGAAACGCCCGCGGCAACTCAGGATGCGTCTTCCGCAAAACCAGCACCGCAATCGACACCATCGAAAACGCGGCCAACGTGCCGATATTGATCAGTTCAGCCAGCACATTCAACGGCACCAGCGCGCCAATCAGCCCGAAGAAAATCCCCACGAGCCACGTCGTAAAGAACGGCGTAGCGAACTTTGGGTGCACACGAGAAAGCCGGGCAGGCAACAACCCATCCCGCGACATCGCGAAAATCACGCGCGTCTGACCATACGCCATCACCAGAATCACCGTCAACATGCCCAGCACAGCGCCGAGGTCGATAAAACCAGCAACCCACTTCTCACCCACCACCTGTAACGCATACGACACCGGATGCGAAATGTTCGCGAACTGCGCCGACGGCACGATACCGGTAACCACAGCGGCGACTGCGACATACAGCACCGCGCACACGCCCAGCGACGCAATGATCCCAATCGGCAAATCGCGCTTCGGATTCTTCACTTCTTCCGCCGCGGACGACACCGAATCGAAACCGATGAACGCGAAGAACATCACGGCCGCCGCGCCAAACACGCCGTTCCAGCCATTCGGCATGAACGGATGCCAGTTCGCCGGCGTCACATGGAAAACACCCACGCCGATCACCAGCAACACTACGATCACTTTGATCGCCACCATGATGTTGTTGATCCGCGCGGATTCACGCACGCCAAGCGACAACAGCGCCGTGATCGCCATCATCACGAGGAAAGCAGGCAGGTTGAACCATGTCTCGTGCCCGGGCAAGGCGCCCGGCGCCGCCGTCAGCACAACCGGCAGACTCACGCCGAAGCCCGACAACAACGATTGCAGATAACCCGACCAGCCGACCGACACCGCCGACGTCGCCAGCCCATATTCGAGCATCAAGTCCCAGCCGATAATCCATGCGGCCAGTTCGCCAAGCGTCGCGTACGAATACGTGTAGATGGATCCCGCAACAGGAATCGTCGACGCGAACTCGGCATAGGCGAGCGCGGCGAAACCGCAGGCAAGCGCCGCGATCAGGAACGACACCATCAGCGCCGGGCCGGCCTGAACGGCGCCCGTGCCGGTCAGCACGAAAATGCCGGTGCCGATAATGGCGCCGACGCCAAGGAAAGTCAGATCGAGCGCGCCGAGCGCTTTCTTCAGGCCGGCGTTCTGAGCGCTCGCGGCGATCATGTGCTCGACGCTCTTCTTGCGAAACAGGGACATTGGCGGTGGGTCTCCAGTAGTGCACGCATCTTGCGCGCCGAATGTCGGGAAAACCGTCGATTTTAGCGGATACGCGCTTGTGCACCATTCTGGGACGGTGTTTTTTCCGGCTGCGCGGCAGGCGGAAAATACTTTGGAAAGAAGATGGGGCGCGTTATTTGTCTGAAGATGTCGCGCCACGGAAAGGCTTTCGGCCGCCGTACGTCCAACCGGATGGGAATCGCGCTCTTGTCAGCTTGTCCGTCGCGATCGCATGCCATGCAGCGATCGCGGAAGGTGAGGGTCAGCCGGCCATCGCCGGATTCAGATCGACGAGACGGTTGCTCATCACATAGAAGGTCAGCTCGGCGTTATTGCGCAGCTTCATTTTCTCGAGCAGCCGGGTGCGGTACACGCTGACGGTCTTGACCGATAACGATAGCGTCGTGGCGATATCCGTCAGCCGCTTGCCGGAAGCGAGCATGCAAAGCGTCTGGTATTCGCGGTCCGAGAGCTTTTCGTGCGGCAATTGTTCGCCGTCGAAGGAGACGTAGTCCGCCAGCGCTTCGGCCATGGCCGGGCTGACGTATTTGCGGCCCGCCGCGACCTGCTGGATCGCGCCGATCATCTGCGCGGCATCGACCGTCTTCGACAGGTAGCCGGCGGCGCCGGCCTTCAGTGCGCGCACGGCGTACTGGTCCTCGCGGTACATCGAGAACATCAGCACGGCCACGCGCGGTGCCTTGCGTTTCAGACGCTTGAGCACTTCGACACCGTTCATGTCGGGCAGCGAAATGTCGAGCAGCACCACGTCGTAACTATGTTGGGCAACAGCCTCGAGCGCTTCAGCGCCACTTTGAGCCTCGGTGACTTCACGCGCCACACCGCGGTCGAGCAGCAACTGGCGGACGCCCTGACGAACGACCGCATGGTCGTCGGCGAGCAGGATGCGCAGGCTCATGTTGACGTACTCACGATTGCAGCACGCGGCGTCCGGCGCCCGATGCGCTTGCCAGCATCGCATCCCAAGCGAAGCGTGCGTGCACGAGCGTGCCGCGCGACGCGTCGCCGTCGGCGCTGCATGAGCCGACGCGACGGGCGCTGACGCGCAGCGTGCCGTCGAAGGCGGCGCAGCGCGCCTGCATGCCGCTCAGGCCGAAATGACCGCGACGGCTTCGGGCGTTGCGCGCCAGGCCGATGCCGTCGTCGCTGATGATCAACGTCAGGTGACGGCGGCCGGTTTCGATTCGCACGTCGGCGGATTCGGCGCGCGCGTGCCTGGCGGTATTGTTCAGTGCTTCCTGGGCGACCCGGAACACGGCCAGCGTGGCGTCAGCCGGCAGGCGCGTGAGCCGCGCGTCGGCGGCGCAAACGAAACTCGTGCGCAGGTTCGTGCGTGCGGCGAAGTCGCGGGTCCATTGCGCCAGCGCCCCGGCAATGCCTGCCTCGAGCGACGGCGCATGCAGTTCCGCTACGGCCTGGCGGCTGGCGGCGCACGCGGCGTCGAGCGAACGATTCGCGACGGCGAGCGCGGCGGCGCACTGCGGCGGCGCATCGGCGGGTAGCCAGGTTTCAATGCCGGCAAGCGCGAACCGCGTTGCGGTCAGCTCGGCGCCCACGCCGTCGTGCAACTCGCGCGCCACATGGCGGCAGGCCGCTTCCTGCGCCTGCACAAGTTCAGCCGACAGTTCGCGCACGCGGGCGCGCAGCAGCGCAAGTTCGCGCTCAGCAGCGGATTGCGGCGCGGCGTGTACAAGTGACGGCGGAATAGGGGCGCTAAACGGGACGACAGTCGACGGATCCATGACTTTCCCTCTCAGGAAGCAGTGTGGACGGCAAAGCGGATGCGCGTCGGCGGCGCGAAGACAAAAGAACGCATGCGAGTCTCTGGCCTCCAGTGATGTCCCTGACGCGCTGTGCGCGACGGACAAGTACTACGGTGCGGCGTAACGAAATTTACATTCAGTAACATGCAAGTTGTACCAGGGCAGGTAGGTATACCAGCCGATCGTGCGCCGCGATGATATCTCAAAAAAAGAAAAAATGCAGGTACACCAAGGGTTAGCGCGTACATCTCACGCAATGGTTGATGTTTTGTCACGCGGGGTTTGTAGGAATAATACCGACGCCAAATGTAAATGAGATGGCATCGATTTGTAACTGCGCAACAAAAAAGGAGCCCGAAGGCTCCTTTCTGGTGATGACGCGGCGTGAGCCGCTCGATCCCTGTGTCCGCTTAACCCACGAACGCCTTTTCGACCACGTAGTGACCCGGCGCATTGTTGCTGCCTTCCTGGAAGCCCAGGTCGTCGAGCAGCTTGCGCGTGTCGCGCAGCATGTGCGGGCTGCCGCACAGCATCACGCGGTCGTTTTCGAGCGAAAAGCCCGGCACGCCGAGGTCGGCGAACAGCTTTTCGGTTTCGATCAGTTCGGTGATGCGGCCGCGGTTCTCGAACGCTTCGCGCGTGACCGTCGGGTAGTACAGCAGCTTTTCCTGCACCAGCTCGCCCAGATGCTCATGCGCCGGCAGGTGATCCGTGATGTATTCCTTGTACGCCAGCTCGTCGACGAAACGGCAGGTGTGCGTGAGAACCACGCGCTCGTAGCGGTCGTAAATGTCCGGATCTTTGATGATCGACATGAACGGTGCGAGACCCGTGCCGGTGGAGAGCAGCCACAGCGTCTTGCCCGGCAGCAGGTTGTCGGCCATCAGCGTGCCGACCGGCTTCTTGCCGATCAGGACTTCGTCGCCGACCTTCAAGTGCTGCAAACGCGACGTGAGCGGGCCGTCCTGCACCTTGATGCTCAGGAATTCGAGGTGCTCTTCGTAGTTCGCACTCGCAAGGCTGTAGGCGCGGATCAGCGGCTTGCCTTCGACTTCGAGGCCCACCATCGTGAACTGGCCGTTTTCGAAACGGAACGACGGATCGCGCGTGCAGGTGAAGCTGAAAAGCGTATCGGTCCAGTGATGGACGCTCAGGACGGTTTGTGAATTCAGGTTGCTCATGGCTTCTTGGATAGTGCGAAAACAAAGGCGGCCAGTCGTTTTAGCCGGCCGGCACGGCAAGGGCGATGCTGCGCTAACCCGAGGTCGGGAATCACGCGCAATCCGCTATTTTACCGCGCCCGCTGCCTGTGGGCTGCGGCGCGGCGGTTGAGCGTGGTGAAGCGGGTTACCGGACCTCGAAGCGTCGGCGCCGCCGGTTGTTACGATCGGCGCCGCGAAGTACGTTGGCGTGGCTGCAGCCGCGCTTCAGCAAGGATACGGCGATGGGCGAAAACCGCGCAGGGTGGCTGCCATCGGCTGTCCGGCATGCGCCGGATAGGCGCGCCGCGCGGGCAACATTTTCAGGATGATACCGAAACCCGCCGTGCGCCGCAGCATTGACCCTGCTGATAAAACTGGCAAAAGTGGAGAAAACGGGCTGGAAAGGTGAGGAATGGGTCTGAACCGGTCGAGACGCGCCGCGAGATGTGACTGTGTGGACTTAGCCGGCTGTTTTGGTACACAAAGGTTGCCAGGCGGGCGTCGAGGCCGCCGAAAACTCAATCTGCATAAGCATTGTAGCGTTTGGTACTTTGGTCACGCCGGAGCCGCCGAACGCCTTTTGCCACGCTGCTTCAGCACTCTCGCTTGCAGCACGATCACCAGCAGCAGGAACACCCCGCGAATCACCGACTGCCAATACGCCGACAAGCTGATGAACCCGAGCCCGTTTTCGAAGTTCAGCAGGTTGAACACGAGCCCGAGCAACAGCACGCCCGCAATCGTCATGGCGATCGAGCCTTCGCCGCCGGTGAGCAAGGTGCCGCCGAGCACCACCGCCGAAATCGCGAACAGCTCCCAGCCTACCCCTTCGTTCGGCTGACCGGCACCGAATTGCGCGGCGAGGATCACGCCTGCCATGCCCGCCAGCAGTCCGCTTACCGCATAAGCCGTCACCAGTGTGCGGTCGACGTTCAGACCCATCAGCCGTGCCGCTTCCTCACTGCCGCCGATCGCCAGCGAATGCCGCCCGAAGCGCGTGCTGCGCAGCGCGAGCCACCCGGCCACCGCCGCTACAACCGCGACGATGCCGGGAATCGGCAGTCCGAACAGATCGCCCTGGCCGAAGTTGCCGAAGTTCGAGTCGGACGCGATCGAGACCGCATCGTTCTTGCCGAGCAACAGCGCGACGCCGTGCGCGCCGAGGCTGGTCGCGAGCGTCACGATGAAGGGCAGGATTTTCAGCCGCGTAATGATCAGGCCGTTGAGTACGCCGACGGCCATGCCGGCCGCGCAGCCGGCCAGCACCGCGACCCAGCCGCCGTACACGCTGGTCAACGCGGCGACCACGCTCGCCAACGCGGCTACCGTGCCGACCGACAGGTCGATGCCGCCCGTGATGATCACGAAAGCCATGCCGATCGAGATCAGCGCGAACATCGAGTTGTAACGCCAGAACGAGGTGATGTTGTAGGCCGAGCCGAAATGGTCGTAGCGCACGAGACCGAGCACGATCAGCACGACGAGAGCAAGCAGGATGGGAAGGTTCTTTTTCATCGCATCGAATCCGGGAGTGTCCCTGAAGCGTTGGGGTTACCGCGAGCGCCGCTGCACATAAACCGCCGCGACGATGATGCCGGCCTTCACCACCAGCGCCGCCGCGTCGGGAATGCCGTGCGCGAGCAGCGTATAGCGCAGCAACTGGATGATCAGCGCGCCGATCAGCGTGCCGCCGATAGACGCCTTGCCGCCCGTCAGCGCTGTGCCGCCGACCGCCACCGCGGCGATCGCGTCGAGTTCCACGCCGAGCCCCACCACATTCGCATCCGAGGACGAATTCACCGAGATCGAGATCAGCCCCGCCAGCCCCGCGAGCGCGGCGCACACCGTGTAAGCAATCAGCTTCACGGTGGCCGTCGGCACACCGCACAGATAGGCAGCCTTTTCGTTGCCGCCGGTGATCAGCAGATACTGGCCGAACAGCGTCTTGCGCACGATCCACGCGAACAGCACGACCAGCGCGAGCATCAGCAGCACCTGAAACGGCACGCCGGCGACCTTGCCCAAGGCGATCCATTGGAAGGCGGGCGTGTTGAACGCCTGCAGGCTGCCGTCGGTGACGACCTGGGCGATGCCGCGCCCGGCGATGAACAGCACCAGCGTCGCGACAATCGGCTGCACGGATAGCCTCGTCACCAGCAAGCCGTTGAAGACGCCACACGCCGCTGCCGCCAGCACGGGCAGCACAAACGCGAGCGCAATGCCGCCCGGCCCCGCAATGTTCAGGAACAGCATCGGCGCGAGCGCACCCGAGATCGCCATCGACGCGCCCACCGACAAATCGATGCCGCCCGTCGCCACCACCAGCGTCATGCCGATGCCGACGATCACGATCGTCACCACCTGGGTCATGTTGACGTTGAAGGTTTGCAGCGACCAGAAGTGCGGGGTGAAGATCAGGTTGAAGAGCACCATCGCGAGCAGCACGATCACTTCGCGTTGCATGGCGAGGCGCCGCCATGTCTTTGCCGTCGATGCGGGCGTGACGCGTGGCGCGGCAGAGGCTTGCATCGGCGGTGCGGTTTCGTTGTGCAACGACTCGGTGTGCAACTTAAGCGCCATGACGGTCGCCCTCCAACGCGTCTTCGATATGGGCGGCCTGGGCGGCTTCGACCAGTTGCGACGGGCCTTCGCTGCCGTAGGCGATGGCGTCCATGATCGCGGTCTCGCTCATGTCGGCGCCATTCAGTTCGGCGACGGTGCGACCGTCGCGAATCACCACTGCGCGGTCGGCCACCGCGGTCAGTTCTTCGAGTTCGGAGGCGGATAGCAGCACCGCGAGGCCCGCATCGCGCAGTTCGCGCACGATCTTCGCCACGTCCGCTTTGGCGCCGACGTCGATGCCACGCGTCGGTTCGTCGAGTAACAGTAACGAAGGTTGCGCGGCGAGCCAGCGCGCGAGCAGCACCTTCTGCTGATTGCCGCCTGACAACTCGCGAATCGGCTGATCGGCCGAGCGCAGCTTGATGCCGAGCGATGCAATGAAACGGTCGACGATCGCCTGCTGTTTCTTCACGTCGACCACGCCGTTCTTCGCCAGCGTGCGCAGGCAGACGAGCGTGAGGTTGTCGCGCACCGAGAGTTCCGGGACGATGCCTTCGGCTTTGCGGTCTTCGGTGAGGTAAGCGAGGCCACGCGCGATCGCGTCCTGAGGCGACTTCAACGCCACCACCTCGCCGCCGATCGACAAGGAACCGTGTTCGAGAGGATCGGCGCCGAACATCAGACGCATGGTTTCGGTCCGGCCCGAGCCGAGCAGGCCCGCCAGACCCACCGCTTCGCCCGCATGCACTTCAAGCGACACGTCGCTTACTTTCGGATGCGTGCCCAGATGCGTCGCGGCGATCGCCTGCTTGCCACGCCGCGCGAGATTCGCTTCGCGCGCGGCGGCGTCTTCCTGTACGACGGCGGCAAGCGTGCGGCCGAGCATGGTTGTGACGAGTTGCAGTTTGTCCATCTCCGCCATCGTGCTTTGCGCGACCGTCTGGCCGTCGCGCATCACGGTGACGCGATCGCACAGCGCGTACAGTTCGTCGAGCCGGTGCGACACGAAGATCACCGCGCGGCCGTCGTCGCGCAGTTTGCGCACCACGGTGAAGAGCAGTTCCACTTCGCGTTCGTCGAGCGAGGAGGTGGACTCGTCCATGATGACCATCTTCGCATCCGACGACACCGCGCGCGCCAGCGCCACCATCTGCTGAATGGCGGTCGAATAGCGGCCGACCGGTTTCTTCACGTCGATCTGCAAACCGAACGATTCAAGCAGGGCGGCGGCGCGTTGCTGCACTGCGCGCCAGTCGATCAGACCGAAGCGTCGCGGTTCGCGGCCGAGAAAAATGTTCTCCGCCACCGAGCGAAACGGCACGAGGTTGATCTCTTGATAGATCGTGCTGATGCCGGCTTCGCGCGCCTGTTTTGGGGTGCGGAAATCGACTTCGCGGCCTTCGAAGCGCACGTTGCCCGAACCACGCCGATACGCGCCGGTCAGGATCTTGATCATGGTCGATTTGCCGGCGCCGTTCTGGCCGATCAGCGCGTGCACTTCGCCGGCTGCCACGCTCAGATTGGCACTGCGCAACGCGGGTACGCCGCCGAAGCTGATGCCGATGTCCTGCATCTCCAGCAGCGGCGAACGGGTAAGGGGAGAGAGCGGTGTCTGCGTGCCGGATTCCGTCACGGGTGTCCTCCTGATGCGAGTGCTGCTTCATGTGCTGCGTGCGCTGTATGCATTGCTCGTGCGAGCCGCTGGGGCCGTTCGTTCGGGCGCTATGCGGGCCGTATCTCCGCACCATCGCGAACCATGTTACGCCGCATAAAAGCGAAGCGACGGCCCGTGCTGCCACGAACGCGTCGCTCCGAACCCTTCCCGTCACCCGCCCCTCCGAGGAGATTGACTCGGGGCGGGGACGTCCTGCGGGCACGGCTCCCGAAGAGGCTTTCTTCGGGGTACGGAGCGCGTGGACACTCCGTTAAAGCCCTGTCCTCAAGCTAACCGCACGTACCCACGACGGCCGGTTGTCGATCAATAGCCGTACTGCATGCTCTGCTGCACGTTGCTCTTGTCGTAGAAGCGGTCCGACACCTTGACCCACGTCGGGATTTTTTCGCCCTTCGCGTAACGCTGGGCAACGTCGCAGGCGAGCGGGCCGAAGAAAGGGCTCGATTGCACGCTTGCGCCGAGTTCGCCGGCGGCGATCGCATCCATGCCGCCCTTGGTGCCGTCGATCGTGACGATCTGGATATCCTTGCCCGGTTGCTTGCCGGCCGCCTTGATCGCGGCGATCGCGCCGAGCGCCATCTCATCGTTATGCGCGTACACGGCGGTCACGTCCGGATGCGCCTGCAACAGCGTTTCCATGACCTGGCGGCCCTTGTCGCGCGCGAAGTCGCCGCTTTGCGAGGCGATGATCGTCATGCCCGGATTCTTCGCGATGATTTCGTCGAAACCCTTCTTGCGATCGTTCGCCGCGGACGCGCCGGTGGTGCCTTCGAGTTCAATGATCTTCGCCTTGCCGCCGGTCGCCTTGACCAGCCAGTCGGCGGCACGATGCCCCTGATCGATGAAGTCCGAGCCGATGAAGGTGATGTAGTCGCGACCCGCCTTGGCCACCGACTGATCGACGTCGCGGTCGACCAGGATCACCGGAATGCCCGCTTTTTTAGCTTGCAGCACGACCGGCGCAAGCGGTTTTTCTTCGCGCGGCGGGAACACGAGCAGATCGACGTGCTGCGCGATCATGCTTTGAATGTCCGAGACCTGTTTGGAGTTGGAGCCGTTGGCGTCGGTCATCACGATCTGCCAGCCGCACTTTGCTGCGACGTCCTTGAAGCTCCTGGTTTCCGCGAGACGCCATGGATTGTTGCTTTCGGTCTGCGCGAAGCCGACCTTCAGCGGAGTCTTGCTGGGCAACTTCGGCAACGCATCGTCGGCGTGCGCCGTGGCGGCGCCGAACCCGATGGCCAGAGCCAGCAGCGAACCTGCCAGCGGACGAATCTGCTGCGTGCGCGCGTGCTTGCGCGACTGCGTGTTGAGCGACGCCATTGTCTTCCTCCAGTACCTGGTGAGGTGTATTTGCTTTTTAGTGTTTCTCCTGTCGGCCGCGCTGTTTCACTTTGACCAGACGTGCCGATTATTTCATCGAGAATTATTATCGGTCAATCACTAATAATATTAATTATTGGCTTTTCTGCCTCGGTAATTACCCTGACCGAACCGCGCTCGACGAGCGGTCCATCCAGTTTCACGAGACGATGGCGCACGGGGGCGCCGGCTGCGCGGTTGTGTTCTTCCTGCAGCAAGGTTTCGACGGCCCAGCGTCCCAGTTCGTAGTTCGGCAGCACCACCGTCGACAGGGGTGGATGCGTGTGGCGGGCAATTTCCTGGTCGTCGTAGCCGAGCACGGAAACGTCTTCGGGCACGCGCAGGCCGAGTTGTTTCAGCGCCTCGATCGCGCCCAGCGCGGTCAGGTCGTTACCGCAGAAAATGGCGGTCGGCGGATGCGCCTCGCGCATCAGCGAGAGCGTCATTTCGAAGCCGAGCCCCGAGCTCCAGTCGCCGTCGCGCACCAGTTCCGGCGCGTACGGCAGATCGGCGGTGGCGAGCGCGGTGCGATAGCCCTTGAGGCGGTCTTTCGAGGCGTCTTGCCACGGCTCGCCGTTGATATAGCCGATTCGCCGATGCCCCGACTGCAGCAGATAGTCGGTCGCCAGATGCCCGCCCGCGACCTCGGCGGGCACCACGGACGAAACCCCGCCTTCGCTCGTGTAGCAGTTGAGCAGTACGGTGGGCACTCGCGAGAGCGCCGCCGGCAGGGTGACCTTGCGGGTGTAGACGGTTGCGTAGATCACGCCGAATACGTGCGGGTTCGACAGCGTCGCGTCGAGCACCTGCTTTTCGATGTCGGCATTGCCGTGCGTTGAGTAGACGGCGAGCATCTTGCCGCTTGCATAGGCCGCATCGCGCGCGCCGTCGACGTTGACGACCGGGTGTGGACTGGTCGATATCTCGTCGGCCAGATAGACGATCAGGTTGCGTTCGTCATCCGAAACCGACACCGGTTCGCGTAGCGACAGCCGGTAGCCGAGGTCGTGCGCCGCCTTCAGCACCTTGTTGCGGGTGGCCTCGGAGAATTTCGCGCCGGTCGCGTTGTTCAGAACCAGCGAGACAGTGGATTGCGACACGCCAGTGAGCTTGGCGATGTCGGTCATGGTCGGACGGCGTTGAGTCGATTTTTTCATTGTGCGGGCCGCGCTGCGTCGGCGCGAAAGCAGGGGCATGCCGGTGGCATGGGTGGTGCTGACGGTACCACTAATAATATGCGTGCGGCAACGCACGCTAACCCGCCATTTGGGAGATTGGATCAGGCGTGAGCTGACTTGTTCCAGCAAAAAATTATTACTAATAATATTGACCGATATGCTTTGGCGTGCGATTCTCGGTCGCGCGGACGCTAACCGTTCGCCGGCCGCGCGCGGTGCGCGGTCCGTCATGGGAGATATCGATGGGCGTTCATACCGCCAACCGCCAGAGCCGCCGCCCTTGCTGACCATGCGCGACGTGTCCTTGAATCCGATCCGCCCGGTCCTGACCGGGCTCACATGGCTCGACGACCCCGCGATTGCGCAAACGCTGGTCACGCTGACGGCGGGCGCGATGCGAGTGGTGGTCGCGCCTGAAATTGGCGGCGCGCTGGCGGCTTACTACGAGTCGACGTCCGAAGGTCCGCTGCACTGGCTGCGGCCGGCCACGCGAGCCGCATTCGATGAACGCGATCCGCTACGCATGGCGAGCTTCCCGCTGTTTCCCTACTGCAACCGGATTCGGGACGCGCGCTTCCAGTTCGACGGCGCCGTAGTCGATCTGAGCGGCAACGACCCGCGTTTTGCGCACGCGCTGCATGGCAACGCGTGGCGGCATCCCTGGCGGGTGGGGGCGCGCACGGGGAGTTCGGTGGAGTTGCACTTCGAGCACGAACCGGATTCGCAGCGGCCTGGCGACTGGCCGTTCCGCTATCGCGCGCAGCAGCGCATCGCATTGATTGGCGACGCGCTGCGCATTACATTGTCCGCGCAGAATCTCGGCGACCGGCCGATGCCCTTTGGCATGGGACATCACCCGTACTATCCACGCACCGCGCAGACCCGTATTTACGCCGATGTGCAAGGCATGTGGCACGCCGACGCGGACGTGCTCCCCACCCATTTCGGCCCGCACCCCGCGGTCGAGGCGCTGCGCCACGGCATGTCGCCGGACGCATTCGCGCTCGACAACAACTTCGCCAACTGGTCGCGCGAGGCGACCATTGCGTGGCCCGACGAACACCGTCAATTGACGATGACCGCCGAAGCACCCTTCGATCATATGGTGGTATTCGCGCCCGCCAACGAGTCGCAACTATGCGTGGAACCGGTGACCAACACCACCGATTGCTTCAACGTGGCCGGCATGCAGGAGCAGGTGGGCGGCTGCGTGTTGCAGCCAGGCGAGGAGATCGCGGCGACGCTGAACTGGACCCCGCGAAGAGGCTAGTTCACTCCACTCGCAACCGTGCCATATACGGCAAATGATCGGACAGCCACGCGGTTTCCTGCGTCGGCTGGATCCATTCGACCGGCTCCATCCCGCGCACGAACATCTTGTCGAGCGCGAGCGCCGGGGAGAAGGCCGGGAAGGTGCGGCCGGATTCGCCGAGCAGCGTGGCCACTTCCCGCAGGCCGTGTTCGGCGAAGAGCGGCACGGAGTCGTTACGCCAGTCGTTGAAATCGCCGGCCAGCACCAGCGGGCCCTCCGGTGCTTCCTTTGCGATCCAGTGCGCGATCCAGCTCATCTGCCGCAAGCGCGCCGAGCGCGTCAGCGCGAGATGCGCGCACAGCAGCGTGACTGAATGACCGCCGAAGGTCGCCCGCGCCACCAGCAGTCCGCGCTTTTCGAAGCGATGTGCGGAGATGTCCCAGCGTCCGCCGAGATCGAGCGGATGCGGCGACAGAATCGCATTGCCATGCCGCCACGACGGCTTGAAGACATTCGGCCCAAGCGCGATCTCGAGTTCGGCCGCACGTGCGATCTCGGTGGCCTGGCAATGCCAAACATCGTTCAACGGATCGGCGATCGGCGAGCCGAAACTACTTGCGAGGATCGGTGAGGGCATGCGCCGTGCCATCGCTTCCTGCAAAAAATACGCGTCCGCATGGGTCGACTGAACCCAGCGCTGCATTGCCTGCCAGGCCTGAAAGCCGAGCGGCGTGCGGCCCTTATGCAGATTCCAGCTCACCGCAATGAAATCCTTGGGCGCGACGCTCTCGCGGATCAATTCTTCTGGGTTTCGCATGCCGCGTTGTCCACGTGTCCTGTTGGGGCTTCGGTTATTCGCTTGAGTTTGCCTGAGCTTGCTTAAGCCGGCGTTAATTCGCGCGGATTGGCTGCCGGGTTGCCTTAGCTCGGGCTGCTCGAAAGGCTCGCACGCACGCGATAGACCAGATTCGGATTCTTGTCGACGATTGTCCAGCTCGTCCACTGGCCGGCCGGCACCTTCAGGCCGGGATGGCTCGCGCTCACCTGACGCGGTTGCGGCGGCAGCTTGCAGCCGGTATCGGTTTGCTGCGCGGTGTCTTCCTCGAACGTTTCCTGGGCTTCGATCGACAGCGTGACCTCTTTTGCATCCGCCTGCAGCGGCGAGACCGTCAGCGTGCGCGCCAGATCGATGCTGCCGCCGGGCTGGTCTTTACAGCCGACGTTATGCTGCACCACCTTGTGATGCGTATCCGTGCGCGCCTGGCCGACGGTGGTCGTGCCGTCGAATGAATCGATCTGCTGGCCGTCGCGCATGACCTGCAACTGCCATTGCACGACCTGCTGCGACGACCCTTGTGCGTTCGCAATCGGCGAGGTACCGAACAGCGCGGCGGCTAGCACGGCGGCGATACTGGTTTTCCACATAAAAAGAGTCTCCGGTCATTGCGTCCGGCAGAGTAGTCAGAGGGCCATCTTACGCCTGATGGGCTGAACGCTTTTCTGACACCTCAAACGGGACCGGGTTCTGCAATACACCATTTCAGGCGGGCTGGGAATCTTCAGGGGAACTTCTTCGGGGGCGTTGCTGGAAACACGCCGTTGTTAGCAGCAGAGCCGCACGACTGCTGGCTTGCACGCGAATATGTCCTCGTTACACTGGACCTGAAACGGCGCCAATAAGGTGCCGCAGCAGCAGGGCCAGTCAGACGGGGTGAGCCATGACAACAGCAATGGTCAAACAGGAAATCGCCGTAGCGTCGTTCAGCCGGGTGTACGACCTCGATCAGGTCGAGCACGCGCTGAACGATCTCGGTGAAGGCGCGAACGAGGCGCTGCGCGCCACTTACGAAAAGATGCTGAAAACCGGCAATATGCGTTTCTGCGTCAAGCCGAACCGGATGCCGTCGATCGATGATCTGATCGACGCGCTGCCCAACTTTTCAGCGCCGCTCGACGACATCCGCAAGCAGGTCGCCTTGTGTCTGGAGACTGAAGACCGTCTTGAACTGATGCCAATCCTGCTGCTCGGCGATCCGGGCATCGGCAAGACGCACTTTGCCAAGCAGTTGGCGCGGCTGCTCGGCACCGCCTATCAATACGTCGCGATGAGTTCGCTGACCGCGGGGTGGATTCTGTCGGGTGCGTCGTCGCAGTGGAAGAACGCGAAGCCAGGCAAGGTGTTCGATGCGCTTGTGAACGGCAGCTATGCGAACCCCGTGATCGCCGTCGACGAGATCGACAAGGCCACCGGCGATTCGCAATACGATCCGCTCGGTGCGCTTTATGCACTGCTCGAGCACGACACCGCGCAGACCTTCATCGACGAATTCGCCGAGATTCCGATCAATGCCGGTCACGTGATCTGGATTGCAACGGCGAACGACGAGCGGTCGATTCCTGAGCCGATCCTGAACCGGATGAACGTGTACGAGATTCCGCCGCCGGATCGTGACGGCGCTCGACGGATCGCCCAATCGATCTACGACGAGATTCGCTCGGCGCATAACTGGGGTCTGCGCTTTCCCGAGACGCTCGGCGACGCCGCGCTCGACGCGCTGAAGCTGGCCTCGCCGCGTGAAATGCGGCGCGCGATTCTCAATGGGTTCGGCGCGGCACGCATCGACGGGCGCGATTGGATCGAAGCCGGCGATATCCGGCTGGATTACGGAAATCGCCGAAAACCGATTGGTTTTTGAAGTTTTTTTGCCATTTCTTGGCCTGAAAATTGCCATTCGGGGACTTTCTATGATCGCAAATCGGGTGTCCATGCCGAGAACGCGATGAATGCTCAGACAATTGTTGCTATTTGTGAGGTGCAATGGCAACTCGCCACACGGCGTCCCGCTCGCATGAAGAGTCGGGCGCCGGGCGCGTCGACGGCGTACACTGATCTTGTCCGGCCCATACGTATTAGACCTGCTCAAGACCGAATGCCCGCAGTCGTCCGCTGCGGGCATTTCTGTCTGTGCCGCGTCGTACAATTTTGCAAAGTGGTTGCGTAAGGCCAGGTGCGTTCGACAGCGAGCGGTGTGCGGTCCACGATAGCCGCACCCTGTCTTCATGGTTATCGGGTGAACGAGGCAGCGCGCGGCGAAGTCAGCCGCGTCAAGGGACATGGATCAAATCGAATGTGTAGTGATCGGCGCAGGCGTGATCGGTCTCGCGGTAGCGCGCGCTCTCGCGGCGCGCGGGCGCGAGGTGATCGTGCTGGAAGCGGCCGAAGCGATCGGTGTGGGCACCAGTTCGCGCAATAGCGAAGTGATTCACGCGGGGATCTACTATCCGCGCGGCTCGCTGAAAGCGGCGCTCTGCGTGCGCGGCCGGGAGATGCTCTACGACTACTGCGTCGAGCACAATGTGCCGCATTCGCGTTGCGGCAAACTGCTGGTGGCCACCTCGCGCAATCAGGTTCCTCAGCTCGAAAGCATCATGGCGAAGGGGCGTGAAAACGGCGTACTCGACCTGATGCGGATCGACGGCGACCAGGCGCAAGCGCTCGAACCCGCGCTCGAATGTGTGGAGGCCGTGTTTTCGCCGCAGACGGGCATCGTCGATAGTCACCAGTTGATGCTGGCGATTCAGGGCGACGCCGAGCGCGACGGCGCGGTGTGTGCGTTCCATGCACCGGTCGAGGCGATCGAGGCGAGCAACGGCCGCTTCATCATCAAGGTGGGCGGCGGCGCGCCGACCACGATCAGCGCCGCCTGCGTGATCAATAGCGCCGGTTTGCAGGCCAACGCGCTCGCGCGCAGGATTCGCGGCCTCGACGCGCGCCATGTGCCGCCGCTCTACCTCGCGCGCGGCAACTACTTCAGCATCTCGGGGCGCGCGCCGTTCAGCAGGCTGATCTATCCGATGCCGAACGAAGCCGGTCTCGGCGTGCATCTGACGATCGATCTCGGTGGCCAGGCGCGCTTCGGTCCCGATGTCGAATGGGTCGATGCGATCAATTACGACGTCGATCCGCATCGCGCGGAATCCTTCTACGCGGCAATTCGCGCCTACTGGCCCGCGCTTCCCGACGATGCCCTGCAGCCCGCTTATGCGGGGATTCGCCCGAAGCTCTCCGGCCCGGGCGAGCCCGCCGCCGACTTCGTGATTCAAGGTCCGGCCGCACATGGCGTGCGCGGGCTCGTCAATCTGTTCGGTATCGAGTCGCCGGGACTCACGGCCTCGCTGGCGATTGCGCAGCGCGTCTGCGAACTGAGCGGGCGCGCCTAATCGTCGCACCCGGGTTTTTCCCGGGTTCTTGCGCCATGCGATCAATCGGCATGCCGCGCTCGATATTTGAGCGCGGCGTCGTACCGATTCGCTTATCTCTATCATTTGAGCGCTCACGCGCGGCGGCTTCGTTGCTATCCTTGGGGACCGCTGTCACCAGAACGGCGATCAGTTCAATATAAATGGAGTGAGTCCCCATGAAGTCTTCCCGTCGTACGTTTTTGATCACTAGCATTGGTGTGGCATCCACCTTCGCCCTGTCGCGCCAGGCTTTCGCCGACGCACCGAAACTCGCCGAGACCGATCCGACCGCACAAGCGCTCGGCTACAAAGCCGACGCGACCAAAGTCGACAAGGCCAAGTTCGCGAAATACGCAGCGGGCCAGGACTGCGGCAACTGCAGCTTCTATCAAGGCAAGCCGACCGACGCCTACGCGGGTTGCCCGATGTTCGCGGGCAAACAGGTCGCGGGCAAGGGTTGGTGCAGCGCATATAACAAGAAGGCCTGATTTCGTTCAGGCCGCGCGCACGCTCAGCGGTGCGCCAAATGCGCTGCAACATGACGGCGCCGGACTGCGGTCCAATCATCGAGGCGTCTGCCGTCCTGCACGGCAGACGCCTTTTTGCTGCTTGAAAACAGCTTGCGCGCTCTTTACACTCCATGCGATTGCTGCAGCCAGCGCCGCTTTTTCCCAGTCACGCCAAAGCGCGCTAACGCACATCCACGCTGAGACGCCGTACCACGCGACACTTTTCGCAGGCTGGAGATTCGAATGGCAGCAGCGTCAAAGAGCCTCCACACACGCGCCGTCGCGGCGGCCGTGATCGGCAACGCGCTCGAATGGTACGACCTCACCGTGTTCGGTTTCCTTACGGTGGTGATCGCACAGTTGTTCTTTCCGACCAACAGCGACTATTCGTCGGTGCTGCTGACCACCGCGACCTTCGGCGTCGCATTTGTCATGCGGCCGATCGGCGGCATCGTACTTGGACTTTACGCGGATCGCGCGGGACGCAAGGCGGCGCTGTCGCTCGTCATCGCGCTGATGACGCTCGGCATTCTGCTGCTGGCGATTGCCCCGCCGTATTCCGCGATCGGCATCGGCGCGCCTTTGATGATCGTGCTCGGGCGTTTGCTGCAGGGCTTTTCCGCCGGCGGTGAATTCGGCAGTTCGACAGCTTTGCTGATCGAAGCGGCGCCGTTCTCGAAACGCGGCTTCTACGGCAGCTGGCAGATGGCGAGCCAGGCGGCGGCGCTTCTGCTCGGCGCCGTGGTTGGCGCGTTGATCACGCGCGGCCTTTCACCCGAAGCGCTGAAGTCCTGGGGTTGGCGCGTACCGTTCATTCTGGGCTTGATCATCGGGCCGATCGGCTTCTATATCCGCCGGCATCTCTCCGATTCCGAGGCCTTTCTGCACGCGCAAAAAATGGCGCGGCGCGCGACGCTCGGCGAAGTGTTCAAGTGCCACAGCCGCGACGTACTGTGCGGACTCGGTGCGGTGATCGCGCTCACCGTGACGATCTACGTGCTGATCAGCTATCTGCCGACCTTCGCGGTCAAGCAGCTGAAGCTGCCCTATGCGCAATCCTTTTACGCGGTGATCGTCGGCAATCTGCTGTTGACGGTGCTCTCGCCGCTGACGGGCGCATGGTCGGACCGGATCGGACGCAAGGGGCTCTCGCTGTGGTCGCTGGTACTGACGCTCGTCATCATCTACCCGCTGTTCGCGTGGCTCGCGGCGGCGCCGAGCGTGTCGAAACTGATTCTCGTGCAGGCGCTACTGTCGATTACGCTGTCCGGATACTACGGACCGTTCGGCGCGTTGATCGCCGAACTGTTCCCGGCGAACGTGCGCTCGATTGGTTTATCGCTCGCGTACAACGTCGCGGTGATGCTGTTCGGCGGCTTTGGGCCTTTCGTCGTGACATGGCTCATCAACACCACGGGTTCGCCGCTCGCGCCGACTTATTACGTGATGGGTGGACTGGCGCTGTCGATCGTCGCGGTGGCGTGCATTCCCGGCAAGCGGCACGCGGATCTCGATGCGCAGCGCAAACCGGCTTGAGCGCTAAGTCGGGCGGCTGCTCGAGTTGATTCGTCTAGCTGCGCGCCTGCATCAGCGGCGGCCGTTTGTCGAACCATGGCCGCGCCGCTTCGAGTTGCGCGGCGAGGCGCAGCAGTGTTGCTTCACCGCCGTTGCGCGTGGCGAACTGCACGCCGACAGGCAGCCCGCGCGCGTTCCAGTAAAGCGGCACCGACATCGCCGGTTGTCCGCTCAGATTGAACAACTCCGTGCATCCCGCCCATGCGAACGCCTTGTTCGACGCTTCGGTCAGCAGCTTCTTCAGCAAAGGTTCGAGCGGCATGGCGGCGACGGCGCGCATCTGCATGCGCTCAGCGGGTGTCGGCTGCATTTCGCCGATCTTGATCGGTGAACTGGCGAGCGTCGCGCACAGGAGCACGTCGTAGCGGCTCAGCAAATCGGTGAGGCGTTCCGTGATGCGGCGCTGTTCTTCGAGCGCGCCTGGCAGGCCGCGCTCGCCGAGTTTGCGGCCGACGTGCGCCATCACCCACGTCGAGATCTCGAATTCGTCGCGCTGCGGTTTGCGGCCGGTGACGCGATCGGCGTGCAGCACCATTTCTTCCGCCGTCACCGACCAGAGCATCAGGAACGCGTGCCGAACCGCCGCGAAATCGATACCGAGCGACACGGGTTCGATGTTATGGCCTAGCGAACTGGCGAGTTGCGCGGCGTCTTCGAGCGCGGCGCGCGAGTCGGCGGAGAGCGAGGGCGCCAGCATCGAATCAGTGACATAGGCAATGTTCAGCCGCTTGCATGGCTCGCGGCTCGCGCCAAGAAAAGTGCCGGGTGCGCCGGGCGGTCTGTCTGCATTGCCCGCCAGCAGGTCGAGCAGCAACGCGCTGTCGCGCACGCTGCGCGATACCGCGTGATCGACGCCGAGCTCGCCGGCCGCGGCCGTCGGTGTCGCACGCGGTACGCGTCCGCGGGAAGGCTTGAGGCCGAACAGTCCGCAACATGAAGCTGGAATGCGGATCGAGCCGCCGCCGTCCGATGCATGCGCGAGCGGCACGATACCCGCGGCGACCGCCGCGGCCGCACCGCCGCTCGAGCCGCCAGGCGTGTGGTCGAGACTCCACGGATTGCGGCACGCGCCGAACAGTTCGGGCTCCGTATAAGGCATCTGACCGAGCTCGGAGGTGCTGGTCTTGGCGAAGATGTTGAGGCCGGCCGCTTTCGCGAGCGTGACGACCGGAGCGTCCTCGGTAGGAATGAAGTGGCGATAGTGGCGGCTGCCCATCGTCATCCGCAACCCGGCGACCGCAGCGCCCAGGTCCTTGATCAGATAGGGCACGCCCGCTAGAGCCGCTTGCGCGCTCCCGCCATCCGCATGGTTCGCGCCGTTGGCTCTGCTCGCATCGTCACGGGAGGCACGTTGACGTGCGGCGTCGTAGTCCTTCAGGACAATCGCATTGATCGCGGGATTGACCGCCTCGGCGCGGGAGATCGCGATGTCCAGCAACTCGCGCGCGCTTGCTTCGCGGCTTCGAACCAGCTCGGCGAGGCCGATGGCGTCATGGGCGAGATAGTCTGTTTGCACGACGGAAAGGCCCTCTTGATCGAGTCTTGGGTCTGCCAGTTGCAGCCGAGGGCTGCAGACGTGGGTTACTGCCGCGAGTTACAGCCGCTCACCGAGGAAGGTCAGCGTGCGGCCATGCGCCAGCGCCGAAGCGTGCTGGTTATACGACGCGCGGTCCGAGCAGTTGAAGCCGTGATCGGCGTTCGGATAAATGTTGAACTCCGCATCGGTGCGGCCGGCGAAGCGTTCCTGAATCTGGCCGACCGCCGACAGCGGGATATGCGCATCGAGTTCGCCGTAGTGGAATTGCATCGGCACTTTGATCTTCGCGGCCTGATCGAGCTTGTTCTGGATGCCGCCGCCGTAGTAGGCAACCGCGCCGTCGAGCGAGCCTTGTGCGGCTGCCAGATACGCGAGCTGACCGCCAAAGCAGAAGCCGATCGCCGCAATCTTGCCGGTCACTTCCGGCATGGCGCGCAGCGCCGCGGCGGCTGCACCGATATCGGCCACTGCCTGGTCGACGTTGGTCTTCTGCATCAGCTCGATGCCTTTCTCGCGATCCGCGCCGTCATACGTCAATTCGACACGCGGCTGCACGCGCCAGAACACGTCCGGTGCAAGCGCGACGTAGCCGTCTTGCGCGTACTGATCCGCGATCGAGCGGATATGGCTGTTCACGCCGAAGATTTCCTGAATGATGATGACGGCCGGTCCCTTGCCGCCTTTGGGCAGCGCCAGATAACCGCCGAAACTGTCGTTGCCGGCGGGAATGTCGATCCAGCGGGAAGTCGTGCTCATGTTGCTCTCCATTGACCCGTGCGTTGATGCGCGAGGTCGGTCTGAATGAATGCCAGAGGCCTGAACGCCCGAGGCGGCCGGTCAGTTTGCCATCAAAAGAAACGCCTTGCAGCGAGGCCGGGCGCGGCCTGAGGACGCGCCCGGCGCGGCAACAATCGCGTAAGGCGAATGAAACATTCCCGATCATTCATCGCGGCGCATAAACGTTGATTCGGCATAGCTCAGGCGCGTCTTGCAGCAACCTGGGATGCGCCTTGTTTTTAAGCACAAAGCCTATTCGAAACATTAACGGTTTAACACGCTAAAAGCTTTAGGCCGCGCTGTTAGACGAAAGGCTCACCTAGCGGAAACCCGCATGGGCTGGTGCTTTCCAGCCTGTTCTTCCAGTCGGAATCGGCTCCTGTTGGATAAACGCTATTAGTGTTCATCCCACTTCCTCAAAAAAGTCCCACAATTTAATTTGATGGCCTACACTTGCGCGCAAGTACGGTTTGCCGCCTGCCACAAACAGTTCGGTGAACGTGCTGGCCAAGTGCATGAACGATGCAACCGGCGTGGTCGTCCACGGGACTGAGCGACACGTGTAGGGACGCGGGGGCACAGGGCGATTACGTTGTTTTTGGGACCGAAACTGGAGACTTACATGAACATCAAGATTCAAAAGCTGTTGCCGATCAGCGCTGCGGCCATGTTGTTTGCGTCGTTGGCAACCGGCGCGGTGGCGGACGAGGTCGTCAAGATCGGCCACGTCGCACCGTTGACCGGCGGTATCGCTCACCTGGGTAAAGACAACGAAAACGGCGCGCGCCTGGCAGTTGAGGAAATCAACGCCAAGGGCCTGACGATCGGCGGCCAGAAAATCACGCTGCAACTCGACGCACAAGACGACGCAGCTGACCCGCGTACGGCTACGCAAGTCGCGCAGAAGCTGGTTGACGATAAGGTCGTCGCAGTGGTCGGCCACTTGAACTCGGGCACGTCGATCCCGGCTTCGAAGATCTATAGCGATGCAGGCATCGTGCAGATCTCGCCGTCGGCAACGAACCCGGCTTACACGCAACAGGGCTTCAAGACGACGTACCGCGTCGTGGCGACCGATGCGCAACAAGGTCCGGCACTGGCTAACTACGCATCCAAGACCATGAAGATGAAGAGCGTCGCAATCGTCGACGACTCGACCGCTTATGGCCAGGGTCTCGCCAACGAATTCGAGAAGACCGCCAAGTCGCTCGGCATGAACGTGATGTCGCACGATGCGACGAACGACAAGGCCGTCGACTTCCGCGCAATTCTGACGAAGATCAAGGGCGAAAACCCGGACGCGATCATGTACGGCGGTATGGACGCAACCGGCGGCCCGTTCGCCAAGCAAGCCAAGCAACTCGGCCTGCGCGCGAAGGTTCTGGCAGGCGACGGCGTGTGTACCGACAAGCTGTCGGACCTGGCTGGCGACGCAACCGACAACATCGTCTGCTCGGAAGCCGGTATGGCGCTCGAGAAGATGGCTGGCGGCGCAGCGTTCCTTGCCAAGTATCAGAAGCGTTTCGGTCAGCCGATCCAGATCTACGCTCCGTTCACGTATGACGCTGTGTACATCATCGTCGACGCTATGAAGCGTTCGAACTCGACCGATCCGGCGAAGATCCTGGCAGCTATGCCGGGCACCGACTACAAGGGTGTGATCGGTGAAACCACGTTCGACTCGAAGGGCGACCTTCAGCACGGCGTGATCTCGCTGTACAACTACAAGGGCGGCAAGAAGACGCTGCTCGACGTAGTGAAGATGTAAAAACCGCATGACCGAAGGCAGCTTTGTTTGTCTTCGGTCAAGTAGTTAAAAGGCACGCGCGCCGCAAGGCTTGCGTGCCTTTTCTTTTGGGCATCCGCGTGCGAGGCTGACGGGTTTGAGAACATTGATTGGGAGAATGCCGTGACCACCGAGATACGTTCGATCGATAACGGCTGGCGCCGCTGGATTGCCGAGAATCTGCTGCTCGACGCACCGCCGCCTGCCATGCACGGTGCACTTGTCGGACATGGTTTCGACCCGGCCGAGGCCGCCCGCGAAATCGAGACAGCGCTCGCGAGTCCTTACTTTGAGGGGGCCGTGCGTTTGCGCAATCGTTTGCGCAAACGCGAATGGATATTGTCGGTGTACGGCACGCTCAATCGCATGCGTGCTGGAAGCGGTGTGATCGAAAGGCGCGAGTGTCTATCGCGTGACGAGTTTTTTGAGCAGTACTACTTTCAGAACCGGCCGGTCATCATCACCGGCGCTTTCGATTTCTGGCCGGCGCGCACGCAGTGGAGTTTCGACTACTTTCGCGAGCGTTGCGGGGATTGCGAAGTCGAAGTGCAGTTCGGCCGCGAGTCGGACGCGAATTATGAGATCAATCAGCCGAAGCTCAAGCGCATGATGCGCTTTGCCGATTATGTCGATCTCGTCGAGCGCAGTGGCCCGACTAACGATTTCTACATGACCGCCAATAACACCTCGCAGAATCGCGCGGCACTCGCAGCGTTATGGTCCGATGTGCCGGCGATCGGCGAATATCTCGATGCCGGATCGCCCGATACCGGTTTTTTCTGGATGGGACCGGCTGGAACGAAGACGCCGTTTCACCATGATCTGACCAATAACTTCATGGCGCAGGTGATTGGCCGCAAACTGATCAAGCTGGTTCCGTTGTCCGATACACCGCATATGGCGAACACGCTGCATTGCTATTCGCAGGTGGACGGCAGTGCGATCGACTACGAACGTTTCCCGTCGATGCGCAATGCGCATTTGATGGAATGCACGCTCGAACCCGGTGAATTGCTGTTTCTGCCGATCGGCTGGTGGCATTACGTGGAAGGGCTCGATGCGTCGGTGACGATGACGTTCACCAATTTTCTGCAGCGTAACGACTTCTCGCGGGATTACGTTACGTATCACGAACTGTGACTGTACCCCTGCCGGTTGCGAAGATAAAAAAACGGCGAGCCGGTTGACCCGGCTCGCCGCCCCCCTTCGACGCTTGTTTTTATCGCGCCGTTATTTACTGTCGTTATTCGTATTCGTCACTTCTTTGTCGCCAGGCTGCCCAGACCGCCGAGCAAGCCGCCACCCGTGGTACCGCCCGCCGAGCCCGCCGTACCGGTCAATGCACCGGTGACGGTGTTCAGCAGACCCGTGATGGGCGCGAGCGGATTGCTGGTGCCGCCACTGCCGCTGCCACTGCCGCTGCTGCCGCCACTGCCGCTACTTGTCGCACCGCTCAATGCGCCGGTGACCGAACTCACCACTCCTGTCAGCGGTGCAAGTGGGCTGCCCGAGCCGCCGGAGAGGCCGCCGAGGCTGCCGGTTACCGTATTGAGGACGCTGGTCAGCGGTGCAAGTGGGCTGCTCGAGCCGCTGCCACCTGTCAGGCCGCCACTCAAGGTGCCGGGCAACGCGGTGAGAATGCTGGTCAACGGCTGAAGTGGATTGCCCGAAGCACCGCCGCCGCCGCCCGGATTCAGAATGCCGGTGAGGCCGCCGAGCGGGTTGCCGCTGCTCGAGCCGCCCGCGGTCAGCAGGCCGCCGGCGGACGTGACGGTGTCGCCGAGCTTGGTCACGACATTGCCGAGGTTCTGGCCGATCGCGTTGTTGGTCGCGCTGCTGACCTGGCTGCCCGCGCTGTCGAGGCCATGACCGATGGTCGACAGCAGGCCGTTCAGCGGTGAACCGAGACCGGTCGTATCGCCGACGGTTTGGGTCGTCTGCGCCAACGTGCTGGTGATCGGCGTGATCGCGGTGCTGACGGTTTGCGTCACTTGCTGGATCGGGCCGTTTGTCAGCTGCGAGCCGAGTTGCGTACCGAGACCGCTGACGGCATTGCCGAGCGTCGAGACCGTGCTGCCGAGCGGCGTGGTCAGCGGGCTGAGCGGCGCGGTGGGACCGCTGCCGAGACTCGTCACGAGCTGGCCTGCGCTGTTGACGGCCTGGCCGGCGTCATAAACCAGGTTGCCGCTGCTCGCCAGCGTCGTACCGAGCGGATCCTTGGAATTGCCGAGCTGGCCGAGGCCGTTCACTGCGCCTGTACCGACTGCCGTTACACCGGCGCCGAGATTCGAGACGACGTTGCCGAGCGCGGTCGTGGTGGCCGGGTTCGCGCCGGGGATCGGCGTGAGACCGATCTGACTGCCGACCGCGGAGACGGTTTGGCCGGCAGTGGTGACTACGTTGCCGGTGTTCTGGACGACGATGCCGATCGGATTGGCGCTGGATGGCGTCGGTGTGGGCGTCGGTGTGGGCGTCGGTGTGGGCGTCGGCGTCGGCGTCGGAGTAGGCGTGGGCGTGGGCGTGGGCGTGGGCGTGGGCGTGGGCGTGGGCGTGGGCGTGGGCGTGGGCGTCGGAGTCGGCGTCGGCGTCGGCGTCGGCGTCGGCGTCGGTGTGGGCGTCGGAGTAGGCGTCGGAGTAGGCGTCGGAGTAGGCGTCGGAGTCGGAGTCGGAGTCGGCGTCGGTGTCGGTGTCGGTGTCGGAGTCGGAGTCGGAGTCGGAGTCGGAGTCGGCGTCGGTGTCGGTGTCGGAGTCGGAGTCGGCGTCGGAGTCGGAGTCGGAGTCGGCGTTCCGCCTCCGCTTCCCGATCCGGAACCCGAGCCGCCGCCGGCACCACCGCCCGTACCACCACCGGCGCCGCTACCGGCCCCGTTCGGGATGGTGGGCTTGACCAGCGTACTTCCGCATCCGGTTAGAACGATCATCGACGTCACGCACATGGCGATCGCCGACATTTTGAAATTGCGATTCATGGTTTGCTCCCCCGTAATTTGAAAACTGTTGGGGAGCTAACTGCAAGGCCTATGCCATTTATGCCTGCATGACCGTCGCACGGAATAAATTAATACAAATCAACAGGTTATGGGTGTTGGCGTGAGATGGTGAAGAGGTTGCTGCAGCCGATGTGGCGAGGAACACATCAGCGCGCCCGCCCCACGTAACGTAACGTAAGGTCGAGAGTTTTCATATGGCATGACATCCGCCGATGCAGCAACAGGGCGCGTCCCCGTCAGATCTTCAAACGCCGCAGCACCTTTGGACCCGCGATCGCGATCAGCGCGGAACACACGGCCACGACGGACAACCCGATCGGCAAACTGGTCACCTGCGTCACTGCGCCGATGATCACCGGCCCGAGCAACAGCCCGAAGTACGCCAGCCCGGCCACATGCGCGAGCCCTTCGGCCGCGTGAATACCTTTGACGCTCGCCGCTGCCGCGAACAGGACGGGCATCATGTTCGCGAGTCCGAGACCCATCAGCGTGAAGCCAATCAGCGCGGCCACCGGATTCGGCAGCAGCAGCGCGCCGACCATCCCCGCGCACGCAAGCGACGCGCTCGCCATCACGAGTTGCGGTGCGCCGAAGCGGGCGCGCACGGCGTCGCCGGCAAAACGCGCCGCTGCCATGCCTCCTGAAAACGCTGCGTAGGCCGCGCTCGCCAGGGCCGGCGTGGACAGCACGACGTCGCGCATGTATACGGTGGCCCAGTCGTACATCGCGCCTTCAGCGATCAACGCGACCAGCGCCATCGCGCCGAGCGCCCACAAGGCCGGCGATCGCCAGCGGTTGGCACGTGGCGTGGCGGCGTCGGGATGATCGGCGTGCGGTACGTGTGGCAGGACGGAAGGGCAGGCCGCGACCAGCACCAGCGCGCTGACGGCGGCAGCCAGCGCGAGATGCACAGCCGGCGCCATGCCGCGCGACAGCAAGGCGCCGCCCACGGCCGCGCCGAACATCCCGCCGACGCTGAACATGCCGTGCAGCGACGACATGATCGGCTTGCCGAGCGCCTTCTCGACGGCGCTGGCTTCCGCGTTCATCGCGACGTCGAGCGTGGCCATGCCGGCGCCGAAGATGGCCAGTACGATCAGCAACATCCAGTAAGCCGGCACGATCAGGATCAGCGCTGCACACGCCGTCATCACGAGGCCGCCGGTCAGGCAGGCGCGGCGCGTACCGACCCGCGCGATCCATGAGGCATTCGCCGCCATTGCGCCGATCGAGCCACCGGCCACTGCCAGCAGCGCGAACGAGAGCAGCGCCGGGTTCAGATGGAAGCGGTCGCGCACAGTCGGCACATGCACACCCCAGGACGCGTACATCATGCCGGCGATGAAGAACACCGCCATGGTGGCGACCCGGGCGCGCTGCCGTGCGGTGTCGGAGAGATCGCGATGAGCGGCGGGGAGGCGGGCAAATTCGGAGGAGCGGTCGGACACTGAAATCTCGTGGAGGGCACGCATAAGAAAGCGCGCTGAAAGCGAATTTCCGATTCTAACGAAGCGCGCTGTCTTATGCTTGAAGCGGATTGATCCACCACTTATCCATCGAGGGCCGCGCACTTGAACATTCCCGCTCACGCTCCGCTGCATCTGCTGCATAGGGCTGCTATCGGTACGCTCGCGACTCACGCGCGCCAGCCGGAAGGCTTTCCTTATCCTTCGGTGCTGCCGTTCGCACCGGACCCCCAGCATCGCCCGACGATCCTCGTGAGCCGGCTCGCCGAGCATACGCACAATCTGCACGCCGACCCGCGCGCCGGCTTTCTGGTTGTCGACGCACCGGACGGTGACGTGCTGAGCGGCCAGCGCGTCACCTTGCTCGGCACGTTCGAACCGGTCGACTCGACCCCCGACGTCGTGCAGCGTTATCTGCGCTATCACGCGGACGCGGAACGATACCTGGTTCTCGGCGATTTCACGTTCTGGGTGATGAGGCTTGAACGGCTGCGCTACATCGGCGGCTTCGGCACAATGGGCTGGCTCGGCGGCGCCGAACTCGACCCGCTGCCGCCACTCGGCTTCGATGAAGAAAACGCGCTGATCATGCACTTCGCCGGTCATTTCTCGAGTGCCCGGGGCCTCCAACTGCTCGGCGTAGATCGATATGGTGCCGATCTGACGCTAGACGGTGTGCGCACCCGTTTCGCCTTCGACGACGCTAAACGCAATATCGAAACCTTGCATGCTGCGCTCGAAGATTGCATCCAGCGGCACGCCGATTAAGTTTTGATTGCTGTTTCGGGAAAACACTCATGCCGCATTAACGGTGCTGCGCGCGTGTTGCAATATGATCCGACGTTTCATGTTAAAGCTTTCATGGCGTGAAATGTTGAAGCAGATTTCTTATCTTAAATTTCATTTTTTGATAGTTAATTCAATCGTTGCTGATCTGCGGCCACGTTTTTCAGCAAAATGCGAAATTATCTATTTGAAAGGGTCCGCGTAACATCGCGTTCGAATGAAATTTTTTGAAACGAATTGTGATTAATTTTACAGCGGCGCTTTTGTAGTTTTTCTATTTTGTGTTAATCTCGCCATCAAATTCCGAGGCAAGATCACTTCAAAGGGCAAGCTGGCTTGAGACTGGCAGTCATTTATGCAAACCACAAAGGAACCTATGTCTTCCTACAAGGAACTACTCGCCCAGCGCGAGAAGCTCGAAAAGCAGATCGAAGAAGCAAAGTCGCGTGAATACGCAGAAGTGTTGAATGAGATCAAGCAGAAAATGGCTGATTACGGCATTTCGCTGACTGAACTCGGCGGTGGCCGTGGTGCCAAAGCGGCTAAAGCCGGTCGTCCGCGTGCAGGCGTTGCGCCGAAGTATCGTGACCCGGATAGCGGCAGCACGTGGTCGGGCCGTGGCAAGCCGCCGCGCTGGATCGCAGGTCTGGATCGCGAGAAGTTTCTGATCCAGAAGTAATACCAATACGGTCAATCAGCGGCGCTCGCAGTCCCCGCTGTAACCAGAAAAAACCGCGTACCGTCAGGGCGCGGTTTTTTTATTGCCTCTGCGAATTGCAGTGACTCTTTGTCACACGCACTCCATGAAACTGGAACGCGAATGCTTTTCGTTTAGATAAGCAGCTGATTTAAAAGGATTTTTTGTGGTCTCTTCCACGCATATCGAGGTGCGCCGGGTAGAATACAGGCATTGAACTTTTCACGCCGTTTCAGAGATGCCATCCACCGCCGCTGTCCAGTCCGCCGAGAAACATCGCGTCGCGCGCAAAAGTACCTTTGTCAGTATCGCGCTCAATACGGTGGTGATGGCGCTGCAAATCGTCATCGGGGTGTTTGCCCATTCGCAGGCGTTGGTCGCCGACGGTATCCATTCGTTAGCCGATCTGATTTCCGATTTTGTGGTGCTAATCGCTAATCGGCACAGCGGCGCCAAGCCCGACGCGGATCACAATTACGGACACAGTCGCTATGAAACGGTTGCGTCATTGTTTTTGGGTGCGCTGCTGATTGTCGTCGGCGTCGGTATGTTGTGGCGAGCCGGGACGCGTCTCGCCGATTTGCAAAGCATCCCCGCCGTGCATATGAGCGCGCTCGCGGTCGCGGTTCTGGTGCTGATTTCCAAAGAAAGCCTGTTTCGCTACATGCTGCGCGAAGCGCAACGCGTGCGTTCCGCGATGTTGATTGCGAACGCATGGCACGCCCGCTCTGACGCCGCTTCGTCACTGGTGGTCGCGCTTGGTATTGTCGGGAGTCTCGCAGGCGTGCGCCTGCTCGATCCGATCGCCGCGGCGATTGTCGGCTTTATGGTGGCGCGCATGGGCTGGACGTTCGGCTGGGACGCGCTGCAAGACCTTTCCGACCGTGCACTCGACGAAGCCGCTTCCGCCGACATGCGCGCGCTGTTGCTTGCAACGCCCGGCGTGCGCGACGTGCACGAAATGCGCACCCGCAAGATGGGCGACTTCGCGCTTGTCGACGCGCACATTCTGGTCGACCCGTTGATCTCGGTATCGGAAGGGCACTACATCGCTGAATCGGCACGCTTGCGCGTGCTGGCGGACAACCGCGTGCTCGACGCGCTGATCCATGTCGACCCGGAGAACGACGCGGTTGCGCGCCCGCCCGTCAATCTGCCGACCCGGGAGCGGGTCGTCGCCGAAGTCGACGCGGCATTTGCCGCGGGCGGCGTGAAGGCCGCGTCGGTCAATATGCACTACTTGAGCACGGGGCTCGATGTTGAAGTGGTTTTGCCGGCGACGGGTTTACACACGGCCCCAAGTGATGCGGCCGGTCTCGCTCGTGTCGATCTGGACGCGCTCAGGCGCAGCCTGGGTGCCCGCAAGCTGGAGGTGCTGCAAGGGTTGGACACACGGCCGGCGGAAAGCGGCGTCTCGGCGGAAGCCGGGCCCGGGAGCTCGATCGCTCGCGCCAAGGCTGCCGAACCGCATGGCGCCGCCTGACTGACGTTATTCGAGCCGAACCGCCCGGAAGGCTCGAGCCGCCGCTTCACGGTCTTACAGCGGCAACTGCGTATCGAATTTGATTTCGCGCAGCACGACGCTCGTGCGCACCTGTGCGACAGCGGGAATCTTGAAGATGCGTTCGTGGAGAAAGCTGTCGTACGCCTTGATATCCGGCGCGACGATCTTGAGGATGTAGTCGGATTCGCCGGTCGTGCTGTAGCACTCGGTGACCTCCGGACAGGTGGCGATTTCCCGCTCGAACTGTTCGACCCCGCCCTCGGTGTGGCGCGTGAGATGAATATGCGCGAGCGCGCAGACGTGCAGCCCCAGCTTTTCGCGATCCAGCAATGCCGTGTAGCGCTGGATCACCCCCGACTGCTCCATATCCTTGATACGGCGCCAGCATGGGGTGCTCGATAGGCCGACCTGGTCGGAAATCTCTTGCACGGACCGGCGTGCGTCGAGCTGCAACAGGCGCAGGATTTTTTGAGAGAACGTATCGAGTGTCAACTGCGCCTCCGTTGGCGTCGCCTTATCAACGCATGGTAGAGGGCTCGAAAACGAAACGCAATGTAAAACGGCTTCGACGAGGGAGATTCCCTAATTTGCCGGTTCCTCAGCGGCGTTTTGTCCTGAGCCGTCCCCATCTTGACCGGCTGCCAGCGTGGCCGCCTGGACCGCGCGCAGATCCTTGAGCATGTTGCAAAAGAGCGCGCCCTGCTCGATCGCGTCGTCCAGCGCGACATGCGTGTGCGGGTGTTCGTCGAACCAGTGCTTCGGGAACCGTGGCTTGATGTTCTTGCGGTACGGCAGGCCGGTCAGTGCGAAGGCCAGCGTCTTGATGTCGAGCGCCGACCACGAAAACGGGCAGCGGCCGACAAACCGCATCATGTACCAGAACATATAGGTGAAGTCGAAACCGGCCGGCATCGCGACGAACACCGGCTTGCCCGGCAACGCCTCGACCCATTCGACATAGGCCGTCAGCGCGGCCTGCGGATCCTGCAAATCCTTGCGGCAGGCCTCCCATGCTTCCGGCTGCGTCTTCCACCATGCTTCCTGCACCGGATGCGGCTTGGCGCCTTCGAGTAAGTCAAGATTCGCCGAAAAGGTGGCGATCAGCTGCTTGTCTTCCGTGTACGCGGCGGAGGCGAAGCTGAGCATCGAATGCGGACCGGGAATCGGGCCGTCCGCTTCGACATCGGTGCTCACATAGATTTCGCTGCTCATGCTTTGACTCCGTCGGCCACATACGGATTGGAGCGGCGCTCGGCGCCGAACGTGGAGGTGGGGCCGTGGCCCGGAACGAAGGTGACATCGTCGCCGAGCGGCCAGAGTTTTTCGCGGATCGCGCGTATCAGGTCGGCGTGATTGCCGCGCGGAAAATCCGTGCGGCCGATCGAGCCGGCGAACAGCACGTCGCCCACCAGCGCGAGCCGGTGCGCGCGGCTGAAGAACACCACGTGGCCCGGCGTGTGGCCAGGGCAGTGATACACCTCGAGGGTTTCGTCGCCGAATTGCACGGTCTCGCCGTCTTGAAGCCAACGATCCGGTTCGAACGCCTCGGCCGCAGGAAAGCCAAAGCGCGTGCTTTGATCCGGCAGCTTGTCGAGCCAGAAACGCTCGTCGGGATGCGGACCTTCGATCGGCACGCCGTAATGCGTGGCAAGCGTCTTCGCGCCGGCGCAGTGATCGATATGGCCATGCGTGAGGAATACTTTTTCGACCGTCACGTTCTGGCGCGCGATCTCGCCCTGGATGATATCCAGGTCGCCGCCCGGATCAACGACAGCCGCACGTCCGGTTGCCTCGCAAACGAGCAGCGAGCTGTTCTGCTGGAACGGCGTGACAGGGATCAAGGTGACTTTCATGGGTGACGGCGCCGCTGGAAAAATGTTGATTGTACCGGCGTCTCGCCGACGCTCGCCGGGGGCGCTGAAACCTTGCTGCAGCGGGCTTTTGGCTGCCCATTTTTGCAGCAGGAGTGAAAATTCATCAAGGTTTTCAGTCGCTTGCCATCCCAAAATTTTCTTTTGGGTATAATGGCCTCCATGCACAAGGAATTGTGTATGCCACAAGGCGATGCGTCCCCATCAAAAATGGGCACGCGGATTGCCACTCAAGTATGGGCTGTCGCAGTTTTGGGCGGCCATCAGGTATCGATGCATTCGATGCACACGTCTTACCCAGCCAGGCGCCGCGCGCCTGCAACGGACTTAAATGCCGTGACGCTGGGTGGGGCCTACGCCGCTGTTCCTGCGCGCTGAGTTCCGCGCGCAAGAACGTGTTTGCCACGTTCGATGGCGGCATGTGGGGTCTGGTCAGGCTGCCGGGGACAGGTTGCGCCAGACGTGAAAATTAACCGTGCGGTAGCGGCTGGGTGAGCCGCATCCGGGCTTTGACGTACTGCGCTTTTCAGCGCGGCGCGTTGTCGTCCATTGCCGCCGGAGTCGCAGGCAACACGCTCAACTTTTCGCGTGATGCGGCTCGACAATTTGATTGCACGTCTTATGAAAACTCGGTTATCCCGTGGTCTGGGGACTCTTTTTGCCTTTTTTGTGCTGGCCGGTTGTGCCACGCCGCCGGGCGCGGGCACTACGTCCGAAAGCGGCATGCCGCTGAGCACGAAGAAAGCGCAGGCAGGTTCCTTCGGCCCGCAAGCTTTTGGCAGCGCGCCGGCTTCCGACGCAGCCGCCAGAGGCACATCGCTAGCCGATGCCCAGCCGCTTACTGACGATGGTTCCAACGTTTCGGACTTTCATCAGACCGGTCGTGCCTCGTGGTACGGCCGCGGCTTCCATGGCCGCCGCACTGCCAACGGCGAACGTTTCGATATGCACGCGCTGACCGCGGCACATCGTACGTTGCCGCTCGGGTCGTATGTCCGCGTGACCAATCCGGCCACCTCGCGCTCGGTGGTTGTGCGAATCAACGACCGCGGCCCGTATGCGCGCGGCCGGATCATCGACCTGTCGATGGCAGCCGCAACCGCGCTCAACATGCGCCATGCCGGTACGGCGAAGGTCAAGATTGAAGGTTTGACGCAGCAGGAAGCACGTGCTGAGCTGAATGAAACACTGGCGTCGAACTCGGTTTCGGGCGCAGAGAAGTAATGTAACGGCCGCGGGCGCACCGCAAGTGCGTTCGTGACGCCGGGCTACACGGCGGCAACTCTGCCGTGTTTGCCGAAAGAAGAAGGGCCGCATCGTGCGGCCCTTTTCTTTTGCCTTTCCTTCTGCCTGTCGGCTTTATTCCTCGTCTTTCTTTAGCGCCAGCGCGCGTGTGTAGAGTGCGTTGCGCGACGCGCCGGTGATGGCCGCCGCGACTTTTGCCGCGCTGCTCACCGTCAACTCTTCCAGCAGGATGCCCAGCAGCGCGTCGTGATCGTGTTCGCCCTCGGCTTCCGGCTGCGCGCCTTCCACCACCAGGACGAACTCACCGCGTTGCCGGTTCGGATCGGCGGCGAGCCACGTTGGCCCTTCGGCCAGGGTGCCGCGGTGCAGCGCTTCATGTAACTTCGTCAATTCCCGTGCGATCAGCAGCTTGCGCTCACCGCCAAATACGTCGGCCAACGCCTGCACCGTTTCGACAATGCGGTGCGGCGCTTCGTAGAACACCATCGCGTGAGGATGGTTCGCGAGCACTTGCAGTGCCGCGGCGCGTGCTTTTGCCTTCGGCGGGAGGAAGCCAAGGAACGAGAACGTCGCGACCCAGTCGCCGGCCGCGCTCAACGCGGTGGCGAGCGCGCTTGCGCCGGGCAGTGGAATGACCGCGAAACCGGCTTCACGCACCGCGTCGACGAGTTTCGCGCCGGGGTCCGAGATGCCGGGCGTGCCCGCATCGGACACATAGGCCACGCGTTCGCCCGCTTGCAGGTGTTCGATCAGGCGCAGCGCCGCGGCCCGCTCGTTGTGCTGATGAACCGCGACGAGCGGTTTCGAGATGCCGTAGCGCGCGAGCAATTGGCCTGTGTTGCGGGTGTCTTCGGCGGCGATGCGATCCACCAGCCCGAGCACATGCAACGCGCGCAGCGTGACGTCGGCGATGTTGCCGATCGGCGTGGCCACCACATAGAGCGCGGCGGCAGGGTACTGCTGCCCTTGCGCGAGTTCGGAGAGAGGAGTCATGAGGCAGAAGACGCAGACAGACAGAACGAGGCCGCCATTGTGCCACCCAATCCCTTCACACAACTTTTCGGGACCGACCGGGTCCAAACTCGTCGGCGCGGCGTTCGAGGCACGTGCGATGGAGTTTTTGCAACGGCAGCGTTTGCGATTCGTCGCGCGCAACGTGCTGTGCCGGGGCGGCGAGATCGATCTGGTGATGCGCGAGCGCGACGGCGCACTGGTGTTCGTCGAAGTTCGCGCGCGTGCGCAGCAGCGTTACGGCGGCGCGGCAGCGAGCATTGGGTGGCAAAAGAAGCAGCGCATCGTGCGTGCCGCGCGGCACTATCTCGCAACCCACAGCAGGCATTCGCACGATGAGCCAGCGTGCCGTTTTGACGTAATTGCATTCGAAGCGGGCCGGCTCGTGTGGCTGCGCGACGCATTTCGCGCCGACGAAGTCTGACGCGGTGCGCGGAGAACGCACGTGAGTGCGATAAACTTGCGCTCGCGTACGGGCCTCATGGACGGCGCCGGCATAGAGAACGCAGCGAGGAAGCAGCGTATTTCGCGATGATTTTGCGCTTACGCGCAGCGTTGCCGGCAGGGTTCATCGGAGCGATACGACTTCACAACACGACCGCGCACTGCGGTCCATTCGCGGTAGAAAATAGAGACTCGATGTCAGTCGAACGCATTCAACAACACTTCCGCGATAGCGCGGCAGTCAAACTCGAAGCCCTCGAAACCCTGTCGATGCCGATCGCCGCTGCGATCGACACGATGTTCGGTGCGCTTGCCAACGGCAGCCGTATTCTTGCGTGCGGCAACGGCGGCAACGGCGGCTCGGCGGCCGACGCCCAACATTTCGCCGCCGAACTGATTGGCCGCTTCGAGCGTGAGCGCCCGGGCCTGCCGGCGATCGCGCTGACCACCGATACGTCCGTGCTCACCGCCATCGCCAACGACTATTCATTCGAGCAGATTTTTTCGAAGCAGGTATGGGCCCTTGGCCAGCCCGGCGACGTGCTGCTGGCTATCACCACGTCCGGCAATTCCGCCAATGTACTGGCCGCGATCGAGGCCGCGCACGAGCGCGAAATGATCGTGGTTGCGCTGACCGGTAAGGGCGGCGGCCGCATGCAGGAAGTACTAAGCGATACCGATATCCACATTTGTGTGCCGTCCGATCGCACCGCGCGTATTCAGGAAGTGCATTTGCTGACCATCCATTGTCTGTGCGACGGCATCGATGCCATGTTGCTGGGCGAAGACTGATTCCGAAGGAGAGCTAGTTGATGAGCGTATTCCGCGTCAAGAAGACACTGGTGAGAACCGTGCTGGTGGTTGGGTTCGCGGCGGGATTGTCCGCGACGTTGCAGGGTTGCTTTCTGGCCGTTGCCGGTGCGGCGGGCGGCGGCGCGCTGGTGGCGACCGACCGGCGCACGCTCGGCGCGCAGACCGAGGATCGCGAGTTGCAGGTGAAAGCACTGTCGCAGATCAGCCAGAACTTGCCCGACAATGCGCACGTCAACGTGTCGGTGTTCAACCGCCGCGTGCTGCTGACCGGCGAAGTGGCGGGGGAGGTGTCGAAGCAGCGCGCGGAGACTATCGTACGTGGCTTGAACAACGTGAACACGATCGTCAACGAACTGGCAATCATGCCGGCGAGCTCGTTCTCCTCGCGCACCAATGATACCTACCTGGAAACGCGCGTGAAGACCGCGCTGATCGCCGAAAAGAACATCTCGGCGAACAACTTCAAGGTTGTGGCTGAGCGTGGCTCGGTGTATCTGATGGGTCTTGTCACGATGGACGAAGGCAATCGCGGGGCCGACGTGGCGAGCCGGGTGCCGGGTGTGACGCAGGTTGTGAAGGTGTTCCAGTACATTCAGCCGCAGGAAGCGGCGGCGGCGGCCGCCGCGGCAAGCACACCGGCGACCGCTTCGCAGCCTGACGCGGGCGCGCCGACCGTTGGCGCGATTCCCGATTCATCGGTGAGTTCGCGTCCGCTCGATCAGCAGGCGCCGGCGCCGGTCAGCAATTCGAACGCGGTGCATCCGGGTAATCCAAAGGCAACGACGCCATGAAGCGGCGCGTTGGTTTCGTTGCCGCGATGTTGACGGTTAGCGCGTTGACTGGTGCTTTTACCTCTTCAGCACGCGCAGCCGATGCGCCGCGCGGTCAGGTCGTTGCGAACTCGAATGCCTGCATGGGGTGCCACGCGGTGGACCGCAAACTGGTCGGCCCGTCGTTCCAGCAGGTCGCTGCAAAGTACAAGGGCGATGCGCAAGCGCCGGCAAAATTGGCGCGCAAAGTGAAGGACGGCGGCGCTGGTGTATGGGGCATGATTCCGATGCCGGCGCACCAATCAATGAGCGATGCGGACATCCGCTCGGTAGTGGATTGGGTGCTGGCTGGCGCGCCGGCCAGGTGATGTTTTGCCGCTCGTTTTGCCACCCCCGAGGGCTTGGCAAAATGGAAAATGCTTATGCTAGAATTGTTTGCACGTTGGGGGGGTAGCTCAGCTGGGAGAGCGTCGCGTTCGCAATGCGAAGGTCGGGAGTTCGATCCTCCTCCTCTCCACCACGGAACGCTTTAAAAACAACGCACTGCATCTTTCGATGCAGTGCGTTGTTTTGCATTTGGCTCCAGCGCTTCGCCCCATTCTCGTAAAAAGCCTCACCGAATTCCGCCCGGCGCCCGGCTTCAGCACCAATCGCGCCGTAAAACCGAAGGCTACCCGGCGCAATCAGATTGCGCGCAAGCAGCCATGGGCGAGGGCGAGCGCCTGATGAAGCCGATCAGCGCCGCCCGCGTAAAACGCGTTCGCCGAAGACTCGATCAGAACTTATCCCACCCATCGCCGGCGGCGACAGTTCCCGTAGCAAGCGCTGCGACCGGCGCAGCAGCACCAGTAGTCCGCGCAGCGCGCTTCGGGGCCGCGGCAAATTCGCTCCGCGGGGCCTCGCGTCGGGCAGGCGCAGCTGCAACCTCGGGCGCGGCATCCTTCAGCTGAAAAAACGCCACAACCTCATTCAACTGTTGCCCCTGGTCTTCCATCGACCGTGATGCCGCCGCCGCCTCTTCCACCAGTGCCGCATTCTGCTGCGTGACGTTGTCCATCTGGGTAATCGCCAGATTGACCTGCTCGATCCCACGGCTTTGTTCAATGGATGCCGCCGCGATCTCCGACATGATGTCGGTCACTCGCGCGACTGCCTGAGTGACTTCGGCCATCGTCTTGCCCGCCTCGCCGGCCTGCGCCGAGCCATCGCGGATCTTGTCCACGGAGTTGGCGATCAGATCCTTGATCTCCTTTGCCGCGCTCGATGAACGTTGCGCCAGGCTTCTGACTTCGCTTGCGACCACCGCGAAACCCCGTCCCTGCTCGCCCGCCCGCGCGGCTTCGACGGCTGCGTTCAGCGCGAGGATGTTCGTCTGGAACGCAATGCCTTCGATGATGCCCGTGATGTCCGCGATCTTGGTCGAGCTATCGCTGATGTCGTGCATCGTGTTCACCACCTGGCCGACAACCTCGCTACCCTTTTGCGCCACCGACGATGCATTCGCCGCCAGCATGCTGCCTTGCTGCGCGTTGTCGGCGTTCTGCTTAACCGTGGAGGTGAGTTCCTCCATGCTGGAGGCGGTTTCTTGCAACGACGCCGCCTGCTGCTCGGTACGCTGGCTCAGGTCCATATTGCCCGCCGCGATCTGGCGTGCCGCACCGGCAATGCTGCTACTGCTGTCGCGCACGCGTCCGACGATTGCCGTCAGCCGTTCGTTCATCTCGCGCAGAGCTGTCAGCAGTTTGCTGGTTTCGTCGTTACCGTCGACGGTGATACGCGTGCGCAGATCGCCTTCCGACACGGTGCGCGCGACGTTGATCGCAAAACGCAGCGGTCCTGTCACCGAACGCGTGATCACCACACATGCGCCGACGGCGAGCCCTAACGCGATCAGGCAGATCGCGATCAACAGATTGCGCTGGTTTTCGTAATGCGCCGTGTACTCGTTGACCAGTTGTTCCTGGCGCGAGCGCGTGTAATCGGCATACGCGTTGGTCGCGCGAATCAGCGAGGCGAGCAGCGGCCGGCAATGATCGTCCATCTCGACGATCGCGTCGTCACGCTTGTTGGTAAGCGCGAGATTGACGATGTTGAGGGCAACCGGACCATAAGCCGATTCAACCCGATTGATCTCGGCGACGAGGCTGCGTGCTTTCTCCGACGTATCGGTCGCAATCGCAATCATGTCGTTGAGCTTTTTCAGGTCGGTTTGCACGTCTTCGTGCGCGCGCGTTACATCAGCTTTCTCTATTTCGAGGTCCTGAGGTTTGGTCACGAGCACGAGATTGCGTGCTGCGATCGCCCGCCGATCAACTGCGGTTCGAACCTGTACCGCCATGTCGGCGCGTGCGTTGATGCCGTGCACGTAGTTGGAAAACCCATCGGTGGAATCGCTCAGCGCCTTCAGGGAAAGGCCGGAAACCGCGACGACAATGAAAGACAGCATGCCGAAGCCGGCAATGAGTTTGGTCTTGATGGTGAGGTTTTTGAGTGCCACGATTTTTTTCTCCAATAACGAAACGTTGAGGTGTTCGCAATGGACTCTCAGGTCCGGGCATGGGAGCGTCTATCTGGCTGCCGATCATCGCGGCAGCCCCGCGCGGTTTACCCCTCGTGCCGCTCATAAGACGCGTCGCCAAGGCGCGTCAAACGTTGGGCAATAAATGGGTATCCCATTTACCGGTTATCGGATCGAATTCTCACATACTGAAGGAATAGCGGGTATTTCTCTATTAAGCTTGCATGCGATGCGCGAAGACGGTGCCATTTTCTATGGGTTTAAGTATATTTAGGCATCTAATGAAAACATCAGTCTTACATTTGTATTTCATTTTCGTGCTGTGGTGAGCAAATGACTGCCTGGCGAGCGTCAAGCAACAAAAAATGGCTTGAACAAACGAATGCTCATGGCTATGATTGAGCAATCACTCATTTATTGTTTGTCGTCGAAGCAAACCACCTATCCACGTATGGCCCGTCCGAAAAGCGAAGACAAACGCAACGCCATCCTTGCCGCTGCCGCCGAGGTCATTGCCGAGCAGGGCCTGGGCGCGCCCACCGCGCGCATCGCGAAACTCGCGGGCGTGGCTGAAGGAACGTTGTTCACTTACTTCGAGAACAAGGACGAGTTGCTGAACCAGCTCTACCTGGATATCAAGGCGGAACTGCGCGAAGTGATGATGACGACTTACCCGAAGCAAGCCAGCGTGCGCGATCGTGTGCAACACGTGTGGAACAAGTTCGTCGACTGGGGCGTGGCGCAGCCGCAAAAACGCCGGGCAATGGCGCAACTGTCCGTGTCGGAGCGGCTGACTGACTGCTCGCGCGCAATGGGCATGGAGTCCTTTGCGGACATCAACACAATGATTCAGGCAAGCGTGGCGAGCGGCGCATTGCGTGATCATCCGCCGGCTTTTCTGTCGGCGATCATGGCGGCACTGGCCGAAACCACCATGGATTTCATCGCTCGCGAACCGGCCAGCGCCGACCGCTATCGCAAGGCCGGCTTTGAAGCGTTCTGGCACGCGATTGCCCAGAACTAAATTTTTTATCTGATTAATGAGCGCTTACTTGCTCATTTAACTTAAGGAGCGCACGATGTCGAAGGTCTGGTTGGTAACGGGAAGTGCCCGCGGGCTTGGGCGCGAAATTGTCGAAGCCGCGTTGCGCGCCGGTGAGCGTGTCGTCGCCACCGCGCGCGATCCGCGGCAGTTGGCAGATCTGCTGGCACGCCATGGCGAGCAGGTTCGGGCGGTTGCACTGGACGTCACGGATCCGGAGGCGGCACGCAACGCGGTGCAGGCGGCTGTCGATGCATTCGGCCGGCTCGATGTGGTTGTCAACAATGCGGGCTTCGGTCACCTGGCACCGTTCGAGCAAACTACCGAGGACGATTTCCGCGCGCAGATCGACACCAACTTCTATGGTGTCGTTAACGTCACGCGTGCGGCGCTGCCGGTGCTGCGGAAGCAACGATCGGGTCATGTGATCCAGATTTCGTCGGTCGGCGGTCGTGTGGGGATTGCGGGGTTGAGTGCGTATCAAGCTGCCAAATGGGCGGTTGGCGGGTTCACCGAGGTGCTCAGCCAGGAACTCGCGCCGTTCGGCGTCCATGTGAGCGCGCTTGAGCCCGGCGGTATGAAAACAGAGTGGGGCACGGAGGCGCGCGGCGCGATGCCGGCGTTGCTGCCGGACTATGTGCCTTCGGTGGGCGCCGTGGTGGACATGCTCTCGCAGCACATTGGCCATGAGACCAGCGATCCCGCGAAGGTTGCGCAAGTCGTCCTGAAGCTTGCCTATCACGATGCACTGCCGGCGCATCTCTTGCTCGGCAGTGACGCATTGCATTACGCAGGAGAAGGCGACAAGGCGCGCGCTGCGAGCGCCGAAGTCTGGCGAACGGTCAGTACCGCGACCGATTTCGCCGCGTCGGCGACGTTGCCGGCGTTTCCCCTCGCATCGGCGAATGCCTGAACACTGAGCCGGCAACTCAGTTCAGGGTAACCTGAGGACGAACGGCATGACAGACGGGACCACGGCGGACATTCCGCGTCAGACCGGCCGCCTCGCGATCCTTCGTGGTTGAGACCGGCGCAATCGGCGGCCTCGGTTTCGAGACGGCGCTTGCGCTGGCCAGTGCGAGCGCTGACGCCTTGCCGACCGGGCACCAGGCTCAGGTCAAAGCGGTCGCCGCCCGCTTGTAGGACCTATCCGAAGGACTAACCAACGCGCGCTCGCCAGGCGCGCTCATGGAGCACACATCATGAAGGTTCTGATTTTCGGCGCGACCGGCATGGTCGGGCAGGGCGTATTGCGCGAATGCCTGCGCGCGCCCGATGTCGAGGTGGTTCAGACGGTTGGCCGCACCCGCACCGGTCAGCTGGATCCGCGCCTTGTCGAACTGATTCAGCCGGACCTGATGGACTACCGGGCGGTCGAGGCTTCGTTGACCGGTTTCGATGCGTGCTTTTTCTGTTTGGGTGTGTCGTCCGCAGGTATGCAGGAGGCCGACTACGCGCGCCTTACCTATGACCTGACGCTGGCCGCTGCGCGCACGCTCGCCGGTCTCAATCCGCACATGACTTTCGTCTATGTGTCCGGTGCGGGTACCGACAGCACCGAAACCGGCCGCAGCATGTGGGCGCGGGTCAAGGGCAAAACCGAGAACGCGCTGCAGCGGCTGCCGTTCAAAGGTGTCTACCTGTTTCGTCCCGGCGTGATTGAACCGCTGAACGGCGCGCGTTCCAAGACACGCTCCTACCGGCTTTTCTATACGGCGGCCCGGTTTCTCCTGCCGATGCTGCGCGCGCTTTTCCCCAACCACATCCTGAGTACCGAGGACATCGGGCAGGCGATGCTGGCGGTCGCACGCCATGGCGCCCCGAAAGCGGTGCTCGAGGTCGCCGACATCCGTGCGCTCAGCCGCGCCGCATCCGAGCCGGCGCTCGATCTGCACGCCAGCTGAGCAACGCGATCGATGTGACGTCTGCGCGCCACCCCGCCTCCTGCTGGGCAAACGTGTGCGAGCGTAAAACTCAGGCACACAATCTAACGCCCGTGCTGTTTCTGAGGCAGGACGCCGCGCCGGCGGCTCGGGGTACCCAATTGTTAAATTTTTTCGCCTAATCCGCTCAAAACCTGTCCATTCCGCCGTTTGACGCGCCTCCGCCTCTGGTAGGCTACGGTTTCGCAGGGCGCGCCTTCCGGACGCGGCCAATTACTTCACGCGCGTAGGTCCGCGCATGCTCGAACGAACAGCTCATGGTCACGCGTCGACCGAACATCGTGATTGCTATCAGTATCGTGCTGGCCAGCGCGATACTTGCGATTGCGGTGTGGGTTCTGGCGCAGATGCGCGATGACGCGCTGCGGCGCGCGCAGGATTCCGTCTTCAACGTCTCGCTGCTGGTCGAACGCGACGTGTCGCGCAATCTCGAGATCTACGATCTGTCGCTGCGGGCCGTCATGGACGGCCTCAAACAACCCGGCGTGCTGGACTTGCCGCCGGCAATCCGCCAGATGGTGCTGTTCGACGGCTCCGCCAGCGCCAAAGACATGGGCTCGATTTTCGTCATCGACCCAGCCGGCAACGTCATCTTCGATTCGCAGTCCACGCCTGCGCGTCGAATCAATCTGGCCGAGCGCGACTACTTCCAGGTTCAGCGCGACTCGCCCAATGTCGGCCTGTACGTTAGCCATCCATTCATGCCCAAGGTGACCGGCAAGGACGTGAGCATTGCGTTGAGCCGCCGCATCACCCGGCCGGACGGCAGCTTCGGCGGCGTGGTGGTCGGCACCATGCGTCTCACTTACTTCAGGCGCCTTTTCGCCGGCATGAATCTCGGCGCGGGCGGGTCGATGGCGCTTATGCTAAGCGACGGCACGATGCTGATGCGGCGCCCCTACGATCCGAAAATCATCGGCCGAAGCCTGACCGGCACCGCGAACTACTCACGCTTCCTGCTGCAGCCGAGCGGAGATTTCTTTGGCACGGCAGCGATCGACGGTGTCGAGCGCTGGTACGCGTTCCGCCATATCGATATGTATCCGCTGATACTCGACGTGGCGCTTTCTACGCGCGATATCTATGTGGAATGGCGGCATCGCGCGTGGATTATCGGCGTGCTGATCGCGGCGCTCGACCTGGCGATCATTGCGCTTGCCATCCTGTTCTCGCAGCAACTGCGGCAGCGCCGCGCGGCCGAAGAAGAGTTGCGCGTGCTGGCAAGTACCGATGGACTGACCGGCTTGAGCAATCGCCGCACCTTCGAGGAACATGCGGAGGAGGAGTGGCGTCGCGCGAAACGCAACGGGTGGCCGTTGTCGATGCTGCTGATCGACGTCGACACGTTCAAGGGCTTCAACGACCTATACGGCCACTCGGCCGGCGACGATGCGCTCATTGCCGTGGCACGCTGCATCGGGCAGAGCGTGCGTCGCCCGGGCGATACCGCGGCGCGCTACGGCGGCGAGGAATTCGCGGTGCTGCTGCCCGATACTGACGAAGCCGGGGCGGCGTGTATCGCCGAGAAAATCCGCGCCGCAGTTCAGGCGCTCGAGCTTCGCCATGTTTCGAGCTCGCACCATGTGCTGACCATTAGCATCGGCATTGCGTGCACCAGCAACCAGGTATTCGCGACGAGCCGCGCACTCGTCAACGCCGCGGACGAGGCACTCTACGAGGCCAAGGACGCCGGCCGCAACCGCGTGCTGTGCTATCCGGTGGCGGCGCGGGCGGATCGGAGGAGCGACGCCGTGTCGCCGGCTCAGTGAGGCGGGAGCGCTTCACGTTTCATTGGTGCGCCGGTGTGCTAGTCCGCGGAGCGCATCGGGTTCGAGCAGCAGACTGGCGCTGATAGATGCGTGACGTATCGCGCGTGGTCTCGATAAATTTTACCCGGGTAATTTATTGCCTTTATTTTATACCCGGGTATAATTCGACAAATTCATCTTTCCGGAGTTTGTCATGACCCCCCATCCTGCTACCTGCACCGCCTTCGAGGGGCACCGCCGCATTGCCTCGGGCCCCTTGGCCGACGTGGCGCTCGTTGTACGAGAAGTGCTGGCGCGCGGCGAACAGGCACCTGTGCTGATTTTCGACAACATCACGAGCTACCCGGTCGAGTTTGATTTGCGCGGCACGCCTGAAGAGGTTCTCGCGCGGCTGGCAAGCCAGGTACCCGGCGAACAGGCCGCACCGATAGCTGACGCTGAGGAAGACGACACTCCGCGTGGCCGTGGCCGGCCCAAGCTCGGTGTGGTGGCAAGAGAGGTCACGCTTCTGCCGCGCCATTGGGATTGGCTCAACGCGCAATCGGGGGGCGCTTCGGTAGCGTTGCGAAAACTGGTTGAGGCGGCGCGGCTTGCAGGCGAGGACAAGGACCGCAAACGCGCAGCGCAAGAAGCGGTGTATCGCTTCATGACCGCGCTCGCCGGCAATCTGCCTGACTATGAAGATGCAACGCGCGCGCTGTACGCCGACGACCGCGCGCGTTTTGACGGCATCGTCGCGGAATGGCCAGAGGACGTGCGTAACCACGCACTCCATCTCGCCGCAGATGCTTTCGCCAGGCATCCATAAATTCGAACGCGCATCGACGAGGGCGCGGACAACGAAGCCTATCGACAAAAAAGACGAAAAAAGACGAAAAAAAACCGCTCACGCCGGGGAAGCGTGAGCGGAAAGTCGGAGAGTTACAACAACATCACATGCGCTCATGGGGACGAACGCAGCAAACAAAGTCTAAAAGCTGAGCTCGTCCCCAACTATCAGACAAATCCCAATCACCGCGCCGACGTGCAAGGCGCATGAACTTGGCAATCCGGCCCCGTGCGCCTAGCATTGCTTACATTATCCTGTCCCGGTTATGCCCGCCATTTATCGCATCAAGTCTCCGTTATGGCCGCCGTAAAAGAGGTGGGAGCGTCGCCACGTATCTGAAAAAGCGCGAAGTGTTTCGCCATGGCGCAGCGGCGCGAGCCTCCCCTCAGGACTTATGAAGGATGGTGAGATGAAGTGGTTCGACCGCATGACCGTATTCAGGAAGCTGCTGCTGGCGTTTGCCGTTGTGATTGGGTTCTGCGTCGTGATCGGCGGGACTTCGCTGAAGACGTTGTCGTCGATGCATGAGATTACCGACGTCATTTGCGACCAGCACATGAACGGCCTCTACTGGATGGAAGAGGCGAACCGTCACAAGATCGATTCCGATCTTGCTGCCGCGAATCTCGGCTACGCAGCCGACGACGCCGGCCGTCAAAAGTTGAAGGACAGCATCGTCGCATCGCTCAAGCAGATGCACGGTGCCTACGACCAGTATCGCGCGACCATCGCGACAGCCAAGGGTCAGGAGATGTTCGACGCCGTGCTGCGCAAGTCGGCCGTGTGGGAGGGCATCGTGCACCAGCAGATCGGCCTCGAACCGATTCCCGCCGGCGTCGACAACAACGAACTGGTGCGCCGCGCGATTGCGTCGAGCGAAGCGCTGCGCGATCGCATCACGGCGCTGATCGACTATCGCCGTCAACAGGCCAACGAAGCCCAGCAGGAAGCGAGCGCCGACTATCAGCACATGCGCATCGTGATGCTCGCGCTGGTGCTGAGCGCAATCGCCGCGGGCATGTTGCTCGCGATGGTGATCGCACGACGCCTCGCGCGTCAGCTCGGCGGCGAACCGGATTACGCCATGCACATCGCCAACCGCATTGCCGATGGCGACTTGAGCGTGCGCGTCGAGACCCGTGCGGGCGATAGCAGCAGCATGCTGTTCGCGCTGCGCAACATGCGTGAGCGGCTCGCGGGCATCGTGTCGGGTATCAGCGAGTCGAGCGAATCGATCCTGATGGCCTCGGGCGAGATCGCGCAGGGCAACACCGATCTGTCGCAACGCACCGAAGAGCAGGCGGCCGCGTTGCAGGAAACCGCGTCGAGCATGCAGGAATTGACCTCGACGGTGAAGATGAATGCCGAGAACGCCCAGCAGGCGGGCGGTGTCGCGCATGGCGCGTCGGAAGTGGCGGCGCGCGGCAGCGGCCTGGTCGGCGATGTGGTCGAAACGATGCGTGAGCTGGCAGCGGGTTCGAAGCGCATGACCGACATCATTGCCGTGATCGAAGGGATTGCGTTCCAGACCAACATTCTCGCGTTGAACGCCGCGGTGGAAGCCGCACGCGCCGGTGAACAAGGTCGCGGCTTCGCGGTGGTGGCGGGGGAAGTGCGTTCACTGGCCCAGCGCAGCGCGGTGTCGGCCAAGGAGATCAAGGAGCTGATCGAAAGTTCGACGGCGCGCGTGGGCAGTGGTGCTGAGCTGGCCGAGCGGGCCGGCCAGACGATGGCGGAAGTCACGCATGCGGTGAAACGCGTGACCGACATCATGGGTGAGATTTCGTCGGCGTCGCGGGAACAGAGCACCGGTATTGAGGAAGTGAACCGCGCGGTCGCGCAGATGGATGACGTGACCCAGCAGAACGCGGCGCTGGTCGAGCAGGCGGCGGCCGCGGCGGCGTCGATGGCGGATCAGGCGAGGCAACTGCAAGCGGCTGTCACGGTGTTCTCGCTGGACGCGCGGCACGGTTGATCGAGTCGGTGAACACAAGGGGCGCTGCTGACTGCGCAGGTCATCGTTAGGGCGTTACTGGTTGCGCCGGTAGTGGATCCGGGGTGTGCTGGTCGCGCTGATGATGCCCGGGGGCATAGCTGTTCGCGTCGGTGATAGATCAGGGCGGTGCCCGGCTACATTCGTGATATTTGGCGGCGCAGCGTGCGTAGCGCTTTTTGCGCGAATTTCGCCACCCTTGCCAGGCCTGGTGGCTCTCCGTACACTCGCGCGTAATTCACAGACGGCGCAGTGACCGGCGCCGCCCACCATAACGCCGACAGAGGAGAACCCCCGCCATGGCCGATTCCTACTTCCCACGCTGGCGCGCCCAGCCGAACGCTGCCGAGGGCCGCATTGTCGGCACTGACGAGCGGCTCGCCTGGCCGCAGATGATTGCGATGGGCGTTCAGCACGTTGTCGCGATGTTCGGTTCGACCGTGCTTGCGCCGTTGCTGATGGGCTTCGATCCGAACCTGTGCATCTTCATGTCGGGGATCGGCACGCTGTTGTTCTTCATTCTGGTCGGGGGGCGTGTACCGAGCTATCTCGGCTCGAGTTTTGCGTTCATCGGTCTGGTGATCGCGGTGACGGGGTATGGCGGCCACGGTCCGAATATGAATATTCCGGTGGCGTTGGGCGGGATCATTGCGTGCGGGGCGGTGTACGCGATCATTGGCCTCATCGTATCGGCCGTTGGTACAAAATGGATTGAAACGCTGATGCCGCCTGTGGTGACCGGGGCGATCGTCTGCGTGATCGGGCTGAATCTTGCGCCGATCGCGGTGCATGGCGTGAGCGGCAGCAACTTCGACTCGTGGATGGCGCTGGTGACGGTGTTGTGCGTTGGCGCGGTCGCCGTGTTTGCGCACGGTATGCTGCAGCGATTGCTGATTCTCGTCGGTTTGCTGATGGCATACGTGATTTATGCAATCGTCACAAATGGTCTCGGCATGGGTAAGCCGATCGACTTTGCGATTGTGGGTAATGCTGCGTGGTTCGGCATGCCGCACTTCACCGCACCGGTTTTCAACATGCAGGCCATGGCTTTGCTCGCACCGATTGCGGTGATTCTTGTTGCAGAAAATCTTGGGCATATCAAGGCAGTGAGCGCGATGACCGGTCAGAACCTGGACCGTTACGTTGGCCGTGCATTTCTCGGTGATGGACTCGCGACGATGTTGTCGGGCTTTGCTGGCGGCACCGGGGTGACGACATATGCCGAGAATATCGGCGTGATGGCGGTGACCAAGATTTATTCGACGCTGGTGTTTGTGATTGCTGCGCTGATTGCGCTTGTGCTTGGTTTTTCGCCGAAGTTTGGGGCGGTGATTCAGACCATTCCCGGGCCCGTGCTGGGCGGTGTGTCGATTGTTGTGTTTGGGTTGATTGCCGTGACTGGTGCGCGGATTTGGGTCGTGAATAAGGTGGATTTTTCTGACAACCGGAATTTGATTGTTGCGGCTGTGACGCTGGTGCTTGGGGCTGGGGATTTTTCTTTGAAGCTCGGTGGATTTGGGCTTGGCGGGATTGGGACTGCTACCTTTGGGGCGATTGTTTTGTATGCTCTTTTGAGGAGGAGGGGTGGGCAGGGGCCTGTGGCATGAGGTGAGGGTTTTTGCCTTTGGCGGTTTTTTTGTTTGCCTGTGGCGTTGGCCTTTCCTTGTGTTCTTAGTGGTTTATTAGCGTCGCCCCTGTGCGGGGCAGGCACCTACTTTTCTTTGCCTGCCGCAAAGAAAAGCAACCGTATTGGAAGTCAAGCGGCGAACAGGTGCTCAAGGTAGCAAGTGTCAGAGGCAGGGAGCATTTTGCGCGCACGAGTCGTCCTCGCGACCGGCACGATTGAGCAACCTGCACGAGGATTGGCATGGAGGGCGCGAGTGCCTGGGTTAGCGCACCACAGGCGGCTCAACCATGCTGGAAGTCAGT
>NZ_CAJNBK010000013.1 GCF_905220975.1 Paraburkholderia haematera
GCGTGACGTCCGACACCCCATAGACGCGCGCGCGCACGGCGCCGCCCGTCAGCGCGCCGAAGCCTGTCGCATTGCCGAGCGCGGAGCCCGCGGTCGAGCCGATCCACAGCGCCGCGCGCGGCACCGTGGCGCCGAGGTAGCGCAAGCCGACCGCGTCGCGGCCGACCAGCGCGATGTAGCTAAGCGCGGTCGCGCCGAGCGCGCCGGCCCACTCGCCCGCTGTCAGGTGACGCAGCTGGCGCATGATCGAGCGATAGTCGACCGCTTGCGAGAGATGTTGCAGGACGACCAGCAGCAGCCCGCAAATGACGAGTGCGAGCACGGGCGAGAGGATGCTCCGTTTGCCAAGCGTCTTCGATACACGGTCGAACATCGCGCCTAGCTGGTCGAACTTATTGTTATATCGGTGGAACATGGTCAATGCGGGCCTTGCGTGGAGCTGTCGCGGTGACGGATCGTCTGCCGCGGCGTCGCCTTACTTCGGCGATTACAAATGGATAACGGCAAAGTGTTGAAAAGGTTGACAGCGTCAGGCAACTCACCGGGATTTAATCTGGGCCGTCGTTGAAGCGGAATGTGCTTCGCGGCATGGCAGAGCGAGGTGGCCAGGCAATACGCGCCAATAAACGGTCGATATTGCCGATTGGGCTGCCGGGCTGGTGTGGGCCGCTGCGCTCGACAGGGGGCAGGAGTTTAAACGCTTATCGAGTCCGGCGAGACAAAGATTCGAGCTCGCGCCAATATCGCACCGGCAACGCGCGATCGCGCACTGATTTAAAGACTGATTTGCTCCATCAAGATTTTCGCTTCGCGTGCCGTAATCGAGAGCAATAGCACGGCGCAATGTTGAGCTTTCGTAGCAGGAATGACGGTAATCGAAGGGGAATGACGATGGCGGATCAAGATTGGGTGATGGCCGGTGTGTATCTGGTCGGGTTGGTGTCGATTGCACTTCTCATGAGCGCGTTGTCCGCGCGAGCGACCCGAGAGCGGCGGCCGGTCGTGTCGCGTATCAGGGAGTAATGCACGGGCAATCCGGGCCTCACTGTGAACGGCACGGGCGCAGCGCGTGCCAGCGAACCAGAGGCGGCCCTCCAGCGCCCTGAAGCGGTTTGGTGCTTTAATCGGGAACGATGCATCGATTCCGAAGCACGCTTCCCTCAGGACTGGAGACACGGATTGACGAACGAAAATCAACTCGAACGCTGGCTCGCACGCGAGCAGGAAGTATTGGCGGCGATTCACGCCGGACCGGGCCCCGGTGTCGCAAGCCCCGAACAGGCGGCGGGCAAGACCGGCCTGGAATTCATGCAGGCGATGATGAACGGGGAACTACCGTACGCCGCGATCGCGCGCACACTCGACTTTATGATCGTGGAAGCCAGTGCGGGGCACGCGGTGTTTCAGGGCACCCCGCTCGCGCAGCACCTGAATCCGCTAGGCACCGTGCACGGCGGCTGGATCGCCACCTTGCTCGATTCCGCGCTAGGCTGTTCGGTGCACACAATGATGCCGCCGGGCCGCGGCTACACCACCGCCGAGCTGAGCGTGAACTACGTGAAAGCCGTCACGCCGCGCGTGCAGCGCGTGCGCGCCGAAGGCAAAGTGATTCATTGCGGGCGGCAACTGGCGACGGCGGAAGCTCGCCTGGTCGGCCCCGACGGCACGCTCTACGCGCATGCCACAACAACCTGTCTGGTGTTCGAGATTCCGGGCCGGTAACGATCGATACCGTTGCTTGCCCGAACGCGTTGCGCTTACTGCGGGCGGCGATGCGCTTCGGCAAGCACGGCGCAGTTTTGCAGATGCAGGTTGAGCGCATGCAGCGCCAGTGCGCGGAGCTTGCTCAGCCACGTGGTGTTAGCGGCGGGTGCGGTGCGGACGGTAGCGGCGTTGGAAGCAGTGTTCATGGCGGACTCCTGTATAGGGTTTATACCTAGGCAATAACCCGATTATAGCCCTCTCGTGCCGCACCGCAACAAATATCAATAAAGTCACGGTGCGGTGTGCCACGGTCACATCCGCGATCCGCGCGATCTCGAAAAGGGGCGGCATCCGGCGGTGCGCTATTAACCATCCGCACCGTACAGGTGCAATAATGTCCCCTTTGCCTGCGACCATCCGCCGCGGACCGCCCGTCCCTCATGACCGTCGCCGAGAAAGCCCTGATTGCGCCCCTTATCGTCGCATGCGCGATGTTCATGGAAAGCGTCGATGCGAACGTGATCGTCACCGCCTTGCCTGCCATGGCGCGCGACTTCGGGCGCGATCCGGTCACGCTGAAAATTGCGGTAACGAGCTACGTTCTGGGTCTCGGCGTCTTTATTCCGGTATGCGGCTGGCTCGCGGACCGATTCGGCGCGCGCACCATTTTCCGCACCGCGATCGGCATCTTCGTCACCGGCTCGCTCCTGTGCGCCGCGTCGAACTCGCTGGCCACCTTCACTCTCGCCCGATTCGTGCAAGGTGTTGGCGGCGCGATGATGGTGCCGGTCGGGCGGATCATCATCTTCCGTGTGGTCCATAAGTCCGACTTCATCCGCGCGATGAACTATCTGAGCGTCCCCGCGCTGCTCGGACCGGCCGCCGGGCCGCTGCTCGGCGGCTTCATCACCACCTATCTGCACTGGCGTCTGATCTTCTTCATCAACGTGCCGATCGGTATTCTCGGTATCTATCTGACCAACCGGCATATCGCCAACACACGCGAACCCGATCCCGGGCCGCTCGACTGGATCGGTTTTTTTCTGTCGGCAGCCGGCGCGGTGCTGCTTCTGCTCGGACTGTCGCTAGTGGGCGGCGAACTCATGTCGAATCAGGACGCGTTCGGCATGTGCGCGAGCGGCGCCGTTCTGCTCGTGGGCTATGTCGCATACGCTCAGCGCGTCAAACTTCCGCTGCTCGATCTGCGCTTCTTCAAGGTGCCGACGTTCCAGGCGAGCGTGCTCGGCGGATCGCTGTTTCGCATCGGCCTCGGCGCGCTGCCCTTTCTGCTGCCGCTGATGCTGCAGGAAGGACACGGCATGAGCGCGTTCGAGTCCGGCCTGATCACCTGCGCCTCCGCGTTCGGCGGCATGTTCATGCGCACGTTCGCCTCCCGCGTGCTGCATCGCTTCGGTTTCCGTTCGGTGCTGGTGGTGAACGCGGCGCTCTCAGGGATATCAATCGCCGCATGCGGACTGTTTTTTCCGGGCACGCCGACCTGGATCATCTGGTTCGTTGTGTTGCTCGGCGGCTTCTTCCCCGCGCTGCAATTCACGAGTCTCAACTCGCTCACTTATGCGGAAATCGCCAGCCGCGACGTGGGGCGCGCGACGAGTCTCGGCAGCGTCGTGCAACAGATGTCGCTCGGTCTCGGCGTGACGGTGGGCGGTATCGTGCTGCAGATTTCGCGCGTGCTGCATGGGCATCCGAGCATCGCGTGGTCGGATTTCTGGCCCGCGTTTCTGGTGGTGGGCTTGTGCTCGTTCGCGTCGATTCCGGTCACGCTGCGCATGCCGCATCGCGCCGGTGAAGACATCTCGCGAGGCGGTCGAGGGTAAAGACCAGCCTTCTCAGGCCTTCTTACCGAACAGGCTCACCCCGCCGCCGCGCCGATCTTTTCCGCCAGCTTCGCGTCGTAACTGGAATGGACATGCACCCGCTTCTTCTCCGGATAGGCGTAGGCGTACGCCTTGCGCAGCGCTAACGAGGCCTCGTGAAAGCCGGACAGAATCAGCTTCTGCTTGTTCGGATAGTTGGCGATGTCGCCGACCGCGAAAATGCCGGGCCGCGAGCTTTCGTAGTTGGACGTATCCACATCGACGCGGCCGCCGTGGATCGACAGATTCCACTGCGCGATCGGCCCAAGATCGGCGACCAACCCGTACAGCACGACGAGGTGCTCGGTGTCGAGCTGTGTTTCGCCTTCGATCTGCCGCAGCGCGATCGATTTCAACGCATCGCCCTCGACGTTGAGCCCCGAAATCGCGCCCACGACAAAATCCATCTCCTCTGCCTCGACCGCGCGCCGCATCGACTCGACGCTCGAATTCGTCGCGCTGAAGCCGTTGCGACGGTGCACCAGCGTCACGCGCCGCGCGACCTTACGCAATGCCAGCGCCCAGTCGAGTGCGGAATCGCCACCACCGGCCACCACCACCGTCTTGCCGGCGAAATCGGCGAGACGCTGCACGCTGTAGTGCACGTGACGCGACTCCAGCGGCACGGCTTCGGCAAGCGTGAGTTTCTGCGGGACGAATGCGCCATTGCCCGCGGCAAGCAGAATGGCCGCCACGTCGAAGATGAGGCCGCGGTCGGTACGCACGGTCCAGCGCCCATCGTCGCGCTGCTCGACCGACTCAACCCGTTGCTCGAGATGAATCGGCACATCGAACGGCTTGCATTGCACCAGCAAACGCTCGACCAGTTCGCGCGCGGTACATGACGGAATGGCGGGAATGTCGTAGATCGGCTTGTCCGGATAGAGCTCCGTGCATTGGCCGCCGATCTCGTCGAGCGCATCGACGATCTGGCACGACAGGCCGATCACACCCGCTTCGAAAGCGGCAAAGAGGCCTACGGGGCCGGCGCCGACGATCAGGACATCGGAGCGAATCGGTTGCGGAAGAGAGTCTGCGGCGGGCGTCATTCGGGATCTCGTCGAGTAGGTCGATGATCCACCATACAGAATCGCCGGAAGCCCGGCAACGATGCCATTACAGGCGGTAAGGACGCTTGGGTGGCGGACGTCCTCCTGAATCGAGGCACTTGCCCTTGTGTTGCATGAGCATGTGCCTGGCGCTCCTAAGCGCTGATTGGCGACATTCAGCCCGCAATGCGCGGCGACTGTGTCGATGAATCGATCGAATGCGAACCGGCGCGCACCCTGGTGACGGTCGCGCCCAGCTTGTCCTGCATGGACGCAACGTGCGCCAGCTGATGAACGCTACCGTCAGACCCACCAGAATGCTGCCGATACACGCAACCGGTGGCCAACGACGGCTTGATTGAATAGATTAAATTTATAGAACCATAAAAAAACAACATTATTTTTATAGACGACGGCTTCGTATAGTCGAGCCCAGTTCGAATGCGCCCTCTGCCCGGCGCCCTCCTTTCCCGCTACTGGACCACGATGAAACTACTCAAGTTCGCCCCTCTCGCGATCGCCGGCGCGCTCTCCGGCGCCGCCCATGCGCAAAGCAGCGTGACACTGTATGGCCTGATTTCGGCGGGCATCGGCTACGCGACGAATCAGGGCGGCAAGAACGCGTGGCAGGCACTCTCGGGGACCAACCAGAATCCGCGCTGGGGTCTGAAGGGCGTCGAAGATCTGGGCGGCGGCACGAGCGCGATCTTCCAGCTGGAAAACGGCTTTAACGTGATGACCGGCACGGCGTCGCAAAACGGCCGGGAATTCGGCCGGCAGGCTTACGTCGGGCTCGCCAGCAAGACATTCGGTACGCTGACCTTCGGCCGTCAATACGACACCGTGCATGACTATGTCGGCCCGGTGATTATCGCGAGCAACGGCGTGAACATCGGCGACAACGACAACGGCTATAACGACATCCGCGTGCAAAATGCGGTGAAGTACGTGACACCCGACTATCGCGGCCTGAAGGCCACTGCCGAATACGGTTTCAGCAACGCCACCGGTTTCGCCAACAACAATGCGTACAGCTTCGGCGCCGGCTACGAGAACGGCCCGCTGAAGTGGAGCGTGGTCTACGCGCAGTACAACCACCCGTTCAGCGCGACCAATCCTGACGGTGCGATTTCGAATGACTACGCGTCGTCGCTGCTGATCTTCGCGAAGAGCGCGCTGCATCCGGCCGCGTATGCGAGCAAGCAGCGCATCTTCGGCACGGGCGGCTTCTATACGGTCGGTCCCGCGCAATTTGCAGCGCTTTTCACCGATGTCCACTACGATTATCTCGACGGTTCACATCTGCATTTGCAAAACTACAACCTGAACCTGAACTACCACGTGAGCCCCGCGTTCATTCTCGGCGCAGCGTATGCCTTCACTGACGGCAAATACGATGTGATCAACACGAGCCCCAAATGGCATCAGGTCAATCTGCAAGCCGACTATTACCTCTCGAAACGCACCGACGTCGCGCTGACGGTGGTCGCGCAACAAGCCGCCGGCGACGCGCAACACGCGCAGATTTTTGCCTACGCTCAATCCACCGGCATACGTCAGATGATCGCGACGGTCGGCATGCGTCACGTGTTCTGACGATGATGAACGCCTTCGATCCAACGCAAGACCGGCGCGCGTTCTTGCGCACGGCCATGGGACTCGCTGCGGGGGCATCGGCATGGCCGATGCTTGCAAGCGCGGCTTCAGGTGGTGCGGACACCGCTAACGCGGCAAGTGGCACGTCCTCTGCGGCCGCCATCGAAGCGAAAAACGGCGCGCGCCGCAACGTGATTATCGATTGTGATCCCGGTCAGGACGACGCGATTGCCATCCTGTTCGCCCTCGGTGCGAGCGACCGGCTCGACGTGCGCGCGATCACGACGGTTGCGGGCAACGTGCCGCTCGCTCTCACCGAACGCAACGCCCGCATCGTGCGCGACTGGGCCGGGCGTACGCAATCGCTGCCGGTGTATGCGGGCTGCCCGCGCCCGCTCACGCGCGAACTGATCACCGCCGCCAACGTGCACGGCAAGACCGGCCTCGAAGGCGTGCCGCTGCATGAACCGCTCGCGCCTCTCGCGCCGCAGCACGCGGTTGCTTTTCTGATCGACACGTTGCGCGCGGCGGCGCCGCATAGCGTGACGCTGTGCGCGCTCGGGCCGCTGACTAACCTCGCCACCGCGTTCACCGAAGCCCCGGAGATCCGCGACGGCATCCGCGAAATCGTGCTGATGGGTGGCGCCTTCTTTGAACGCGGCAACATCACGCCCGCGGCCGAATTCAATATCTACGTCGACCCTCAAGCCGCACAGGTCGTGTTTGCCAGCGGTGTACCGATCGTCGTGCTGCCGCGCGACGTCGCCGTGAAAGCGATGATCACACCGGCACGGATCGCGCCGATTCGCGCGCTCCGCAATCGCTGCGGCACGATGGCCGCCGACATCATGGCTGCGGAAGTCGCTTATCAGAAGGGACGCAAGGGTGTCGAAGAAGCCCCCATGTACGACCCCTGCGCGACCGGCTACCTGATCGAGCCGTCCCTGTTCAAAGGACGCGAGGTCAACGTGATGATCGAGACGATCGGCGAATGGACGCTCGGTGAAACCGTGGTGGACTGGAGCGGACACAGCGGCCGTAAGCCGAACGCGACCTGGATCGCCGAAGTCGACGCGGACGGTTTTTATGCCGCCTTGCGCGCCCGGCTCGCTACGCTGCCGTGAGCCGGCACATCCGTGCACCCCTGAAAGGGTCGATAACGATCATGGATACAACGCACGTTGCGTCAGATATGCGCGGCGATCCATTCGCGGCAAGCTCGCACATGCGGGCCGCGGTCCTCGCCGGCAAGCGAAATCAGTGCGATCGAACGGGTGACGCGCGGCTTGTCGAGGCGCAACGCGACGAGTTCCGTGTCGTGCAGATGCATGGTGTAGAGACTGGGCAGCACCGCAATCGCCAGACGGTTGCGTACCAGTTCGTACAGCGGTTCCGTGTACTCGACGCGGTAGGCGACCGTCAGTTGCAGACCTTCGGCCCCGCCGGTGCGCTGCAGCGCGTCGCTGACGCTGCCGCGCACGAACACCGCCAGATCTCGGCCCACCAGCTTTGCCCACGCAAGGCTCTTCTTCTGCGCGAGCGGATCGTCGCGCCGCACCACCACCACGATCTGATCCTCGAACAGATCCTGGTAGCGCAGCGCGGCTTCGCCGTCATTGTCCGCTGCGGTTGCATCGGGCTCATGCACACCGACGCCGAAATCGGCCGCGCCCTGGCGCACGGCATCGATCAAGGCGGTGTTCGGCATGTCGTTCAGCGTGAAGCGCAGCGACGGTTGCTGTGCGCGCAACGAGGCGAGCGCGGGCAACAGGCGCGCCGCAGCCGACGGAATCAGTCCGATTCGCACCGTCTGCACGCGTTCGGCGAAGGTACTCGCCATATCGTCGAAGGTGCCGCGCGCCTGATTGAGCAGGCGCTCAGCGAGCGGCAGAACGCTGGCGCCCGCATGCGTGAGCGTCAGCCGATGCGCGGAGCGCGCGAACAGCGGGCCGCCGAGCAGGAACTCGATCTGCCGGATCGCCGCCGTCAATGCGGGCTGCGTGAGAGCGAGCGACTGCGCGGCCTGCGTGAAGCTGCGCGCATGCGCAAGCGTGACGAAGTACTGGATTTGCCGCAGCGTGAGCGCGGGCAGCAGGGAGGAACGGTCGGTCATGGAGCGCAATGCATCGACACAATGCGCAGCAGTATAAATGGCGTGGTAATGGCGTGGTTACAGGATGAATCAATTGATCAATAACGAATCTACAATGCCGAAGACCCAAAACCCGGCACCGGCCGCACACGGCGGCTGGCTCGAACGGCGTTTCGCGCTCGCCGGGCGCAAAACCAGCGTGCGTATCGAAACGATCGCCGGTATCACCTCGTTTCTCGCGGCCGCCTATTTGCTGGTGGTGATTCCGTCGCTGCTGTCGGCGGGCGGCATGGACCGCGGCGCGGCGACCACCGCGACAATTCTCGTGTTCGTGCTGAGCACGGTGCTGATGGCGCTGTATGCGAATCTGCCGTTTCTGGTGGGACCCGGCATCGGCGGCTCGGTGATTCTCGGCATCACGCTCGCGGGCGAACACGTCGCATGGCAAACGGGTCTGGGCATTGCGTTCGTGTCCGGCGTACTGTTCCTGATCCTGACCCTGGTGGGTGCGCGCAGCCTCGTGGTGCGCCTGATTCCGGCGCAAATCAAGCTCGGGCTCGGTGCATCGATCGGTTTGTTCATCGCGGTGCTCGGTTTCCGTAACGCCGGCATGGTGATCGCCAACGCGAAAACCAATGCACTCGCGCTCGGTGATTTCTCGCGGCCCGGCACGCTGGTGGCATTGATCGGCCTCGGCGCGGCTGTCGTGCTGCAAGGCCGCCGCGTGCCCGGCGCGATTTTGTGGGCGATCCTGATCGCGGCCGCCGCCGGTGTCCCGCTCGGCGTCACGCATATGCCCGCGTCGTTTCTGTCGTGGCCGCATAGCATCGTACCGATCGCGTTCAAGCTCGACATCGCGAGCGCCTTGAGTGTGGCCTCGATTCCGTATCTGTTCGTGTTCTTCGCGGCGGAGTTTTTCTCGACACTAGGCACCACGCTCGCGGTCGGCGCCAAAGCGGATCTGCTCGACGAAAACGCAAATCTGCCGAACATCAACCGACCGTTCCTCGTCGATTCGATTGCCGCGACGCTCGGTCCGGTGTTCGGCATTCCGGCGCTCACCGCGCTGGTCGAATCTGCGGCAGGCGTTGAAGCGGGTGGGCGTACCGGCCTCTCCTCGCTCGCCGCGGCCGCCATGTTCGCACTGATGCTGTTGTTCGTGCCGGTCGCGCTGGCGATTCCGAAAGAAGCGACTGCGCCGGCGCTGATCCTGATTGGGCTGTCGATGTTCAGCACGATTCGCCATACGCATTTCGACGACTTCAGCGACTCGCTGCCCGTTCTTTCGATGGTGCTGCTCACACTGATGTCGAACAGTTTCGGCACCGGCATCGCGGGCGGCCTGCTCTGCTACGTCCTCGTCAAACTGCTCGCCGGACGTTTCCGTGAAGTACCGTGGGGTCTCTATGTGCTGGCCGTGCCGCTCGGTTATTACTTCTATACCGTGGTCAAACCGCATTGAGTTCCTGATCTGAGTGACCCTGCGCAGCAGCACGTTTTGATCCTGCATTTGCACTAAACCGAGTTTGCGTCGAGTTGTACGCACTACCGAACATCATACCGACATGAAAGAGACACTGGGCAACGTGCCCGCATCGCGCCTCGGCATTACGCTCACCGATGCCCATCGCGCCTTCTTCACTGCCCTGCCGAAGGTCGAGTTGCATTGCCACCTGCTGGGTGCGGTGCGTCACGAGACTTTCGTCGCGCTCGCCGAAAAGAGCCACGCGCCAATCGACCGGGACGAGATCGACGCGTTCTATACGCGCGGCGAAAAACCCGTCGGCGTGCTGCGTGTGCTGCGCGCGCTCGACGAGCATCTGCTCACGCATGCCGACGACCTGCATCGCATCGCCTACGAATACCTCGCCGACGCCGCCGCACACCAGGTGCGTCATAGCGAATTCTTCTGGAATCCTACCGGTACGGTGCGCGTTTCAAAGATTCCCTATGCGGATGCCCAGGCGGCCATCGTTGCCGCGATTCGCGACGCCGCGCGCGACTTCGGCATCAGCGCGCGCCTGATCCCGAGCATCGACCGCGAAGCCGATCCCGACGAAGCGGTCGCGCTGGTCGACTGGATGTGCGCGCATCGTGCGAACGAAGTGGCCGGTCTCGGCATCGACTACCGCGAGAACGACAGGCCACCTGAGTTGTTCTGGAAGGCATACCGCAATGCGCGAGACGCAGGCTTCAGGACCACTGCGCATGCAGGCGAATTCGGCATGCCGTGGCGCAATGTCGAGACGGCCGTCGACCTGCTGCAATGCGACCGGATCGATCATGGCTATACGATCGTCGACAACCCGCAGTTGGCAGCGCGTTACGCGGAGCGCGGCATCGTCTTCACCGTGGTGCCGACCAACTCCTACTATTTACGCACGCTCGCCCCCGAGGTCTGGGCCGAGCAGCATCCAATGCGGCGCATGCCGGGCCTGGGCCTGAAAATTCACCCGAACACCGACGACCCCACGCTGCACAAAGTGACGCCGAGCGAAGCATGGCAATTGATGGTTAGCCACTTCGGCTTCAGCATCGCTGAGTTGCGGGAGTTCATGCTGAACGGCATCGACGGCGCATGGATCGATGAAACGACGCGACACACATGGCGCGCGGCATGGGGCGCGGAATTCGATACGTTGGCGGCAGCCTTGCCCGCTTAAGTCGACGAACGCCCCGGGTCACGCCACCCGCCCAGCTTCATTCACCAATCCACGAACCGCGCAAATCGCTGTCGTGCAGCAATTGCAGCAACGTGCCCGCCGGACGGCTCAACCGTTTGGCGGCCAGCGCGATGAATTCCACCGAGGGCAGCGCCGGTAGACCGGCCGCGTTGAGCGGCGGCGTCAGGCCCCGGGCAGCCAGATACTGCGGACGAACCGTTATGCCGAGCCCGCCGCGCGCGGCTGCGATGCAGCCCGCGTGGCTGCTGCTGGTGCAGACCACCTGCCAGCTAAAACCGGCTTCGGCGAGCGCGTCGAGCACCACGGCGCGCGTCACGCTCGGCTCGGCGACCAGAATCAGCGGCAACGGCTGGCTGAGATCGACCAGTGTGCCGGTGCGCGCCAGCCACTCCAGGCGCCCCGTAAAAAGCGGCACGCCGCGGCGGTCACCCAGACGCCGCTTACCGACAAGCAGATCGATCGAACCGGCGTCCAGCAACTCATACAGCTTGCCGGTCATCCCGATCGTGATTTCCAGTTCGACATCGGGATGCGCATTGCGAAACGCCGCCAGCACCGTGGGCAGCGGCCCGAGCGCGACGTCGTCCGATGAGCCGAGCCGCACGCGCCCTTTCAGCCGCGGCGCGCGAAACTGCGACTCGGCCCGTGCGAGTGCTTGCAGGATCACGCTGGCGTGCGCGAGCATGGCCTCGCCGTCCGGGGTCATTGCGAGCGAATGGGTGTCGCGTACGAACAGACGCCGTCCGACGCTCTGTTCGAGCCGGCGGATATGTTCGCTGACGCTCGACTGCGTGAGATCGAGTTGCCGCCCCGCCTCGGTGAAGCTATGGCAGGCGGCGACTGTCGCGAAGGTCTTGAGCCAGATGGGATTGAGCATGCGTCATTGTGTTCCTGGTTATCGGCAAAGTCGATAACAGTCAACGCCTCCAGTGGGGTTCCCGATTGACGGCGATGTCAATATGATGACGGAATCCCCCCAACGATTGCTCCGAGCACGGCCCGCCGCCCCGTGGCTCAAATGAACATGAACAAGGATTCCGCCCAGACCGCGCTGCTCTGGATCGTCGCCGCCGGCTTCTTCATGCAGTCGCTCGACACGACGATCGTCAACACCGCGTTGCCGTCGATTGCGAACAGCCTGCACGTCGCGCCACTTGCCACGCAACCGATCGTGGTCGCCTACGCGCTGACCATGGCGATGCTGACGCCTGCTTCGGGCTGGCTCGCCGATCGCTTCGGCACGCGGCGGGTCTATTTCGCGGCGATTCTCGTCTTTGTGCTTGGCTCGGTCTGCTGCGCGAGCGCGCATACGCTCAGCCAACTGGTGATGGCGCGGGTGCTGCAGGGGCTGGGCGGCTCGATGCTGCTGCCGATCGGTCGGCTCGCCGTTTTGCGCAGCGTCTCGAGCGAGCAATACGTGTCGGCACTCGCGTTCATTTCGATTGCCGGCCAGTTGGGGCCGATCGCCGGTCCAACGCTCGGCGGCTGGTTCGTTCAGGCCATCACGTGGCACTGGATTTTTCTGATCAATGTGCCGATTGGCGCACTGGGTCTCTACGCGGTACAGCGGTTTTTACCGGCGCATGATGAAACCCGCGCGCCGCCGTTCGACTTCGTCGGCTGTGGGCTGCTGTCGCTGTGCATGATCGCGTTTTCGCTGGCCGTCGACGCCCCCGTCGACTCGCACCGCGTGGCATGGTCTTCGGGTCTCTTTGCGCTCGCGGTGATCAGCGCGCTCGCCTACATTCCGCACGCAAAGCGCCGCAACACTCCCCTCTTCAAGCTCTCGCTCTTTAGCGAACCGAATTTCAGCGTCGGTCTGATCGGCAACCTGGTATGCCGCGTCGGCTCGAGCGCCGTACCGTTTCTCGTACCGTTGCTGCTGCAACTACAACTCGGCTACTCGCCGCTGCATTCCGGCCTGATGATGCTGCCCGCCGCACTTGCCGGCACTCTTGCCAAACGCTGGATCGCGCCGCTCGTGCGGCGCTATGGCTATGACGCGTTCCTGCTCGTCAACACCGTGATCGTGGGGTCGGCGATCGTTGCGTTTGCACTGATTACGCGTGGTACGCCGCTCATCGTCGGGATCGTGATTCTGGCCGTGTTCGGCGCGGCCAACTCCATGCAATTCGCGGCGATGAACAGCGTCACGCTCAAAGGCCTCTCGCATGAAGATGCCGCCAGCGGCAACAGCCTCTTCTCGATGGTGCAGATGCTGGCGATCGGGTTGGGCGTTTCGATCGGCGGCGGGCTGGTGAATCTGTTCTCGGCGCAATGGGGATCGGCCGCGCTCGGGTTCCGCCTGAGCTTCGTGTGCGTGGGCGTCATTACGCTGGTGTCGGCATGGATTTTTCGCCATCTCGACGAAGCGCCCGTTACGCGCGACGTGCGTGGCCAGACGACCCAAAGCGCGGGACGCTGAATAGCGTCTTTCAGTCCACGACGGCGTTCTCCGTTAATCGGCATAAATATGCCTGACGCATGACGAGAACCGCATTCCTTTGTGCATCAGGCGGGCTCATCCGGATTGGCGTCAATCGGGTGCCTGACGCCGTAGCGTGGCTGATATTCCACTCATGATGCAGCGTCATCGATGCGGCCGGACGGGTCGCGTTTCCCGATAGCGGCGCATGAAATCAAACGATGTTTCGCGTTAGCATGTCATGCATTAATGCATAACAAAGGAATATCACATGCCATTTGACGAGCGCATGCTGAACGGCATGGGCGTGCTGACGGCGATCGTCGACTGCGGAAGTTTTGCGGCGGCTGGCGAAGCACTCGACATGTCGCAATCGGGGGTCAGCCGTTCGGTTGCACGGCTTGAAGCACGCCTCGGCATCCGGCTATTCGATCGCACCACCCGTTCGGTCACGCTGACAGACGAAGGCCGGCGCTTTTACGAACAGATCGTGCCGCTGCTCGGCGGGCTCGAGGAAGCGGCTGCTTCCGCGGCTGAGGGCGCCACTGCGGTTCGCGGGCGTTTGCGCGTGAACATGGACCCGTTCTTTTCGCGTCTCGTGCTGGGGCCGAGGCTTGGCGGCTTCATCGATAAGCATCCCGATCTGCAACTCGAGTTGATCACGCGCGACCAGTTAGGCGACATGGTCGCCGACGGCTTCGACCTTGCGATCCGTTTCGGCGATCCGCCCGTATCGACCTTGATTGCACGCAAGCTGCTCGACACGCGCATTCTGACGGTGGCTGCGCCCTCGTACCTGAAGAAGCACGGGCATCCGGCAAGCCCCGCGGAACTCGAAAACGGCAAGCATGTGTGCATCAAGTTCCGTGATCCGCTGACGGGTTATCCGTTCAGTTGGGAGTTTCATCGCGGACGCAAGAAGATCGTGACGAGCCCGCGGGGGCGGCTTACCGTGAATGACGTTGGTACTTTGCACAGCGTGTGTAGTGCCGGACAAGGCATCGCGCAAATTCTTGCGCTGGGGGCCGAGTCGTTGCTTGCCAATGGCAAGTTGGTGGAGTTGTTCCCCGATTGGGGGGATGAGGTTTATCCGCTGTATGCGCTTTATCCTTCGCGGCATCATCCGCCGGCTAAGGTTCGGGTGTTTTTTGACTTTGTTGTTTCGTTGACTGGAGGGGGGGTGCGGGAAGCGGGTGCTTGAGGTGGGGGTATGGTTTTTTTTGGGGGGGGTTGCCTGCTGGCGCTTGTTTGTCTGTGGTTTTGTGGTTTTGTGGTTTTGGCCTTTCCTTGATTTGTTAGGGGTTTATTAGCGTTCCCCCTGTGCGGGGGGGCACCTACTTTTCTTTGCCTGCCGCAAAGAAAAGTAGGCAAAAGAAAGCGGCTCAAACCGCTAATTTTTAAGCGGGTCCCCTGGCTTGGAAGAGGCAGTGGTGCATCTGGAATCCGTGCCCCCGCACACTCCGCGTTAGTGACTAAGGACTCATCAGCTCCCACTCCGCACTACGTGCGTCGCGGATGGGTATGTATGGGAAACCTGAGGCTTTGATTGGGCGTGATGGGCCATCGGCTTTGCCTCGGCGAAAACGGATTGGCGTGGGGAACCAACGGCTTCGTTTGGGCCCGGTGGGAACCATCGGCTTCGCCTCGGCGCGCGCGAGTCCGCATTGGAAATCGGTGGCTCCGTTTAGCGCGACGGGGAACATGCTTCGGTGAGACGCCGTGTCCGCATACCTAGCAGTACGACAGACCGGTGTGCGGCAGTGTGAGCCTGGGGGAGCGCGTTCACGGCCGGACGGTGCGCTGCCGTACCAAATCGAAAACGGACGCGAAACGATCGAATGGTTGGTGAAATACCCTTCGGCGCGCGCAGCGCCGCCGGAAGTATGACTGCCTTGTCACTCACGCGGAATGTGCGAGGGCACCGATTCCAGATGCACCACTACCTCCTCCGAGCTAGGGGACCCGCTTAAAAATTAGCGGTTTGAGCCGCTTTCTTTTGCCTACTTTTCTTTGCGGCAGGCAAAGAAAAGTAGGTGCCCCCCCGCACAGGGGGAACGCTAATAAACCCCTAACAAATCAAGGAAAGGCCAAGCACCCCAAATCAAGGAAAGGCCAAGAATTCCAGATCAAGAACAGGCCAAAACCACAAAACCACAAACAACCCGCCGAGCAGGCAAAAAACCCCCACCACCGAACGCAAGCCGCCACTCAACTAAAATACCTAGCACCAACCCAAGCGGCTTTGCTGCGTTTTAGCACCAAAATCGCACAAATTTTCCCCTTCGAACCCCTTTCATAACGCAGACATTTTTTCCGATTTATTACAGATTATTTTTTTCTTGTGATGGACTAATTTGCTGCATGCAGCAATGTGTGCGCAAGGCGAACAGGTTGCTCCCCTTAACAGATAAAAAAGGAGACGCCCGTGCTTACCTTCTCCACTACCGCCCCGACGTCCCATCCCTCTCCCAGGGTTTCCATTTGCCTGCCAACCTGCAATCGGCCTGAGCTAATCGTCGAGTGCATTGATTCGTGCCTCGCGCAGACGTATGGCAATCTGGAAATCGTGATCGGCGACGATTCTAAAGACACTCGCACGCAGCAGTTGATGGCGACGCGCTATGCGAACGAGCCGCGCATCCGCTATGCAAAGAACCAGCCGCCGCTCGGCCAGGCGCACAATGTCGCGAGCCTGTTCGAGCGCGCACGCGGCGACAAGATTCTGCTGATTCACGACGACGATCTGCTCACCACCGACGGCATCGAGAAGCTCGTGTCGCTATGGGCGCTTCATCCGCAACTCGAGGTAGCATTCGCCGATCAATACGAGGCCGATCACAACGGCGCAATCGATTTCGACGCGAGCCTGCGCCTGAACACCGCGTTTCGCCGCACGAAGGACGCCGAAGGCTTGCAGCCTTTGCCGGGTAGAACCGGGCTGATCCAGATGTTCCCGAACAACGGCTGGATGGCCAACGCGGACCTTGTCAGGCGGATCGGCTACAAGGATCAGTACGGCATGTGCTGCGATTTCGTGTTCGGCACCGAACTCTGTCTCGCGGCCCGCGAGGTGTTTTATCTGCACGAATACGTGTCGGTGTATCGGAAGACGGCAACCTCGATCTCGCATAGCACGCGCGGCACGGCGGTTGCCGCGACCGTCAGTGCGTATGCGTTCGTCAAGGCGTTGAAACTGCCCCCGCAACTGGAGCCGTCACGTAAGCTGGCATTGCGCCGGCTCGCGCCGGTCGTCGTCTCGGTTCATGCGAAAAATCGCCACGCAGCGCTCGGGTTGAAGATCGCGTTCACGCATCTCTTCGCCTACAACTATGGTTTCAGCATGCGCCTCTATTACCACCTGCTCATGCTCTCACGCGCGGCGGTGAAGATGCGGCAGCACGCAGCGGTGACGGGTGTGGCCGCAGCAGCACCTGCTGTCGCCGTCGAGCCGCTGGCTGCCGTAACGGAGCGTGTGACGGAGCTCGTGACCGATCGATCCGAACTGATCTGACGCCGCGGTAGCCGAATAGGCAACCGAGCGGTCCTTCACCAGCGACACCCCTTGATTCACGAACGAAAGTTGGCGCGTTATCCGTCGCAACGCTGACGCAAGCGCGAGATGCAGCCGATCGCCGCGCATGGGCACCACATCGGCAGCGGCGCAGCACGTACCGAATCAGGAAATGCTCCTGTTATAAGCGCGTTTTCTGCTAAGCATCCGCTCATTAGCAAACGTGTATTTGTCGCTTGGTCTTGTGCGTGCGGCTGATTACGATGGACCTCGATCCGTCATCAGCCCCGAGGTGATTCGCCATGTCCGACAGTGCCTGTTTCAAGCCGCGTGTGATCGAGCCGGTTGTCGTCAATCAGCCGGAAGGATTGGGGCTTGGGGTGGAATTGTGGCTCGCGCATCCCGTCGATGGAATCGCGGGACGGGCCGTGCAGATCCATTTGCGCAGCGATGCGAAGATGGCGCAAGCCGAGGCGCTGCGCGATCTGCTGCATGTATTGGGCACGGAGATCGTGGTGGTTTGAGCAGGCGCCGTGCTCGCGGTGCTTGCCGATGCGATAAAAAAACGGCGGCCGGGTTGCCCCTGGCCGCCGTCCTCAAGCAGCGCTCACGCGCGCTGTTCGAGCGTATCGCTTACGCTCAGGGTTCGTGACGCAGATACCCTTCTTTCGACGGATCGCGCATGCGCAGCGATACGAGACCGGCGATCGCGCACAGCACGGTCACATACCAGTAGAACATCGACTCGTTGCCCACCGACTTCAGCCACAGCGCGACGTATTCCGCCGAACCGCCGAAGATCGCATTGGCCACCGCATACGACAAACCCACGCCGAGCGCGCGCACCTCCGGCGGGAACATTTCGGCTTTGATCAGGCCGCTGATCGACGTATAGAAACTGACGATCGCCAGCGCCACGACCACGAGGCCGAAGGCCGCATACGGGCTCGTCACGTCTTTCAAGGCGTGCAGCAGCGGCACGGTGCCGATGGTCGCGAAGAAGCCGAAGAACAGCATTGAACGACGACGGCCGATACGGTCCGACAAGGCGCCGAACGCCGGCTGCATGACCATATAGACAAACAGCGCCGCGGTCATCACGTTGCTGGCCGTCTTGGCGTGCATGCCGGCCGTGTTGACCAGGTACTTCTGCATGTACGTGGTGAACGTGTAGAAAATCAGCGAGCCGCCGGCCGTGAAGCCGAGCACCGTCGCGAATGCGCCCTTGTGCACCCACAAGCCACGCAGCGTGCCGGCTTCCTTGCGTTGACGCGTTTCAGCCGTGGTCGTTTCTTCGAGCGATTTACGCAGATACAACGCGACCAGCGCCGCCAATGCACCGATCACGAACGGCACGCGCCAACCCCACGCTTTCAGTTCTTCGGTGGAGAGGGTTTGTTGCAGTATCACCAGCACCAGCAGCGCGCACAACTGCCCGCCGATCAGCGTGACGTACTGGAACGACGCGAAGAAACCGCGGCGGCCCTTGAGCGCGACTTCACTCATATAGGTAGCGCTGGTGCCGTACTCGCCACCCACCGACAAGCCCTGGAACAGACGCGCGACCAGCAGCAGCGCCGGCGCCAGGGCGCCGATCTGCGCATACGTGGGGAGCAGCGCGATCACGAGCGAGCCGCCGCACATCATGAACACCGACACCATCATCGCGGTCTTGCGCCCACGCTTGTCGGCGAGCCGGCCGAAGAACCAGCCGCCGATCGGACGCATCAGGAAGCCCGCGGCGAAGACGCCGGCGGTATTGAGCAACTGCGTGGTGGTGTTGCCGTTCGGGAAGAAGGCCGGCGCGAAATACAGCGCGCAGAACGAATACACGTAGAAGTCGAACCACTCGACTAGATTGCCCGATGAAGCGCCAACGATCGCGAAAATGCGGCGCCGGGTGTCGTGTGCGTCGTGGACCGTGGCCACGGTTTGGTCGGTTAGGTCGGTCATGCTGTTTTCTTTCCTTGTCTTTAAACGGAGGAAGCGGTCGTGGCGCCGCCTTCACAACGCGTGCATCCAGGTGCCGCAGTGGCATCCGTAACGCGCGTGCCGCGAATTTTACAGAATGGCAAGAAAAAGTTGGGAGTTTGTTAGGGACTATCCGGCGAGACTGGTTGCGAGTTCGTCGAGCCCGGCTTCGTGAGCGTCGCGCATCAGCGCTTCGACCTCGGGCAAGGTGCGGCGAACGAGTGCGCGAGCCGACCGCGGAAGGTCGGCGCAGGCGTCTTCGATATCGCCGGTGCGATGTTCGCCGAGCATAGCCAGTAATACCGACGCCTGACGCACGTCCTTTTGCGACTTGACGAGCGTGTTCGTACGCAGGCGCGACACGAGTAGTTTATGGATTGCAAAACGGGCCGCGTCAGGTACGCGCACGGGCACGGCACCATGCCGTGACACCAGCGTTCCGGTCTGAGAGCGGCCCAGCAGATAGGCCAGATACGGCAAGCCCGTGGCATGCGTGTTGAGCTCGGCGACCTGCACCGTGGGAAACGAGTCGTCATGCGAGGGAACCAGCAAATCGACGTGAAAGCGCGACTTTCCTGCTTCTGTAAACGATGTGGATGCCTCACCGCGTTTCATGGCGGGGACTGGCACGAAGTTAATGCCGGTCTCTTTCAGCATTGCGAGCAGTCCGCCTTCGGGAACGTTGACGAGCGCGAGCTGATGCCGGCGCGCGATATCGATATCCTCGGTCTCGTATGAGACGGCCTTGATGCCAAGCGCGTTGAGAATCACGGCGTAGGCGTGCGAGCCGACCAACACGGCCCCGGCATCGAAAAGGCCGTAATTGTAAAGAACGCCGACGGTAGCGTAGGTCTCGTTGTCTGCCAGTTGGAAGCCCAGCTTGCCCAGGTCGCGGATTCGCGAAATGAGATCTTTGCTCAGATCGATGCGGTGCTGCACCTCTTCCACGCGGCGGTCCACCTCAGGATCGCCCTTTGGACCGCCAAGGCTCTCCTCCTGCCTCTTGCCTTCCGGCCCCATATATTGACGGGCGTAGTAGACGGCTTCGCCCCGTTTGTGCTCGATAATCGTTCCGGGCGCGCCCATCAGGACCCTATCCTGAGTGGCCGCTGCCTGTTCGATGTTGGCGAACTGGGAACAGTAGGCTTGTTCCTGCTGCTCGTAGAGAGGAAAAGGCGACATGAGATTTTTCAGTAATTTTTTATATTTTACTGAAAAACGTGAGTCCGCGTGTTTTTCAGTAGTTTTTCGAGAATTACTGAAAAACGGGCGCCGAGTCATCCACCAGACTTTGCACGAAAAAGGCCCCTGTTCGTCGTAGACAAACAGGGGCCTCTGACAACTCAACAACCAGCCTCCATGTGACAAGACCGAACGAACTCAAACCCTTATCGCCGGAGGCACATACTTACATTCATACCGCTTCCTCACCGTGCCGTTCTCATCGACGCTTTCCAGAAAGACGTCGAACTGCCACAAGCGCGCCATGTGCTTCAGCACTTCATCGCTATCGCCGGAGAGATGCCGGTTGTCGCTCATGAAATGCCGCAGCGTCAGACTCCGGTCGCCACGTGTATTCACCGCCCACACCTGAATATTCGGCTCCCGGTGATGCATGTCGTACTGCCGCGACAACGCCTGCCTCACGTACTGATACCCGCTGTCGTCATGAATCGCGGACACTTCGAGCGCATCGCGCATATCGTCATCGAGCACCGAGAATAGACGCATCTCGCGGATCAGATGCGGCGACAGATACTGCGCGACGAAACTCTCGTCCTTGAAGTTGCGCATCGCGTAGTGCATCGCCTGCAGCCAGGGGCTGCCCGCCAGTTCGGGGAACCACTTGCGGTCCTCCTCCGTCGGCGCCTCGCAGATCCGGCGAATGTCGCTCATCATCGAAAAACCGAGCGCGTACGGGTTGATGCCGCTGTAGTAAGGCTTCGTGACCGGCGGCTGGTAGACCACATTGCTGTGCGAATGGAGAAACTCCATCATGAAACCGTCTTCCAGCTTGCCCTGGGCGTACATCGTGTTGAGCAAGGTGTAGTGCCAGAACGTGGCCCAGCCCTCGTTCATGACCTGGGTTTGCCGCTGCGGATAGAAATACTGCCCGACCTTGCGCACGATGCGGATCACTTCCCGCTCCCACGGCTCGAGCAGCGGCGCGTTCTTCTCCGCGAAATACAGCAGGTTTTCCTGCGGCTCAGGCGGGTAACGTTCCTCGATTTCCTCCGGCAACGGTGTATGCCGGGTCGGCAAGGTGCGCCACAACTCGTTGACCTGCGATTGCAGATAAGCCTCACGTTCGCGGCGCGCCGCAAACTCCCTTTCCAGCGACAGTTTCTGCGGACGTTTATAACGGTCCACGCCGTAGTTCATCAACGCGTGGCACGAGTCGAGCAGTTCCTCCACCCGGTCGAGCCCGAAGCGCTCCTCGCACTCCGCGATGTAATTCTTCGCGTAGACGAGGTAATCGATGATCGCGTGCGCATCCGTCCACAGCTTGAACAGATAGTTGCCCTTGAAGAACGAGTTGTGCCCGTAGGCCGCGTGCGCGATGACGAGCGCCTGCATCGTCATCGTGTTCTCTTCCATCAGGTACGCGATGCAAGGGTTCGAATTGATGACAATCTCGTACGCCAGCCCCATCTGCCCGCGACGGTAGCTCTTTTCCGTAGAGAGAAAGTGTTTGCCGAACGACCAGTGACGGTAGTTCACCGGCATGCCGACGGACGCGTAAGCGTCCATCATCTGTTCGGCGCTGATCAGTTCGAGCTGGATCGGATACACGTCGAGTTCATATTGCTCTGCAACAAGAGCGATATGGGAGTCGTACTCTTCGATCAATTCGAAGGTCCAGTCGGACGGGCACGGCAAAGGCCGTCTATCGGCTACGTTCATACGGACTTCCCTTTGCCCCTCAGTGGGCGTTCCGGTGTGTCCCCGTGCTGCAGCGGCGTCGACTGCTCCGGCTGGGGCGGCCCCAGTATCGTCCGCCTTCGCCTTGGCATGCCCCGACTGTTGCTGCTGCGGCACGCCTTTCCCACGCTCCGGCTGATAGCCGCGCGCTTCGTTGTGCAGGTGCTTGGTCATGAAGACGCCACCTGCTTCTCAAACAATTCCCGAAACACCGGATAAATGTCAGCCGCGGTTTCGACCTTCTTCATTGCCATGTGCGGCTGGCTGAGCGCCAACTGGGCATATTCGAGCCACAGGTTCTGCTCTTCCGGCGTGACCTGGATATACGCAAAATAGCGCACCTTCTCCAGGATGTCATCCGAAAGTATCTTGCGGCACTTGGGCGAATCGTCGGTCCAATTGTCGCCGTCGGAAGCCTGAGCGCCGTAAATATTCCATTCAGTCGGCGAATAGCGCTCGTCCATCACCTTCTGCATCAGTTCCAGCGCGCTCGACACCACCGTGCCGCCGCTTTCCGTCGAATGAAAGAACGTGTCTTCGTCGACTTCTTCGGCGCGCGTATGGTGGCGGATGAACACCACCTCGATCTTCTCGTAGTTACGCTTGAGGAACAGATACAGCAGGATGAAGAAGCGCTTGGCGAGATCCTTGCGCTGCTCGTCCATGGAACCGGACACATCCATCAGACAGAACATGACCGCCTGGCTCGACGGCGTAGGCTGCTTCACGCGATTCACGTAGCGCAGATCGAACGGATCGATAAACGGAATGCGCCAGATGCGCCCGCGCAAATGGTGGATTTCCTCTTCGAGCAGTTTGATCTCTTCGCGACGGTCGGCCGGATCGGCCTTCATCACGTCGAGCTGCCGTTCCATCTCGTGCAACTGATTGACGAGCGGCGCACCGAGCGCAATCCGGCGGCCGAGCGCGCTGCGCAGCGAACGGACCACGTCGATATTGTTCGGCGTGCCTTCGGCCGCCCAGCCGGCGCGGATGCTTTTCCACGTAGGCACGGCCATCAGATGGGTTTTGACGAGACGCGGGAGTTCGAGGTCGTCGAAGAAATACTGCATGAATTCTTCGCGGCTCAGCTCGAACACGAAGTCGTCCTGACCTTCGCCTTCGTTGCTGGCCTGACTGCCCCCGCCTCCGCCGCCGCCACCTTGCGGGCGCTGGATCTTGTCGCCGCGGATGTAGTCGGAGTTGCCCGGATGCACCATTTCCCGCTTGCCGCCGGGACCATGCCGGAACGACGGCTCCGCGATGTCCTTGCGCGGAATCGTGATGCTCTGGGTGTTCTGGATATCTTTGATGCTGCGGTCGCGCACGGCTTCCGAAACGGCGCGACGAATGTAGTTCTTAACGCGTCGCAAAAAGCGCTCGCGATTTGCAATGCTCTTGTTCTTACCAGCTAACCTGCGGTCGATGATTTGATGAAGCACGCCCGGTCTCCAGCTGTAATTTCGGCTGCGCGAGACGCACGTCGCATAGGCATGTCTGCAAACGCAACGCTATGTCCATGCAACATGCGTCTCGCAAGGTGCCCGCGCGGTTGGGCCGCGCGGGCGGCACGCAGTGCGTATCATGACGACTTGCGCACGCGCAGATACCAGTCACACAGCAAGCGCACCTGCTTCGGCGTATAGCCCTTCGTCACCATCCGGTTGACGAAGTCTTCGTGCTTGCGTTGTTCTTCCGCCGAGCCCTTGGCGTTGAACGAGATCACCGGCAGCAGTTCTTCCGTGTTCGAGAACATCTTCTTTTCGATCACGACGCGCAGCTTCTCGTAGCTGATCCACGCGGGATTCTTCCCCGCATTCGCAGCACGCGCACGCAGCACGAAGTTCACAATCTCGTTGCGGAAGTCCTTCGGGTTGCTGATACCCGCGGGTTTCTCGATCTTCTCCAGTTCGGCGTTCAGCGCCGCGCGATCGAAACTCTCGCCGGTGTCGTGGTCGCGGAACTCCTGATCCTGAATCCAGAAGTCCGCATACGTCACGTAGCGATCGAAGATATTCTGACCGTACTCGGAATACGACTCCAGATACGCGGTCTGAATTTCCTTGCCGATGAACTCGGCATAGCGCGAAGCGAGCACGTCCTTGATGAACGACAGGTACTTCTGTTCGGTTTCCGGTGGGAACTGCTCGCGTTCGATCTGCTGCTCGAGCACATACATCAGGTGCACCGGATTCGCCGCGACTTCAGTCGAATCGAAGTTGAACACGCGCGAGAGGATCTTGAACGCGAAGCGGGTCGACACGCCGGTCATCCCTTCATCCACGCCCGCGAAATCGCGGTACTCCTGATACGACTTGGCCTTCGGATCGGTGTCCTTGAGATTCTCGCCGTCGTACACCTGCATCTTCGAGAACAGGCTGGAATTCTCCGGTTCCTGCAAGCGCGTGAGCACCGACATCTGCGCCATCATCTTCAACGTACCCGGCGCGCAGATCGCACTGGCCAGCGATGAATTGCGCAACAGCTTCTCGTAGATCTTGACCTCTTCGCCATAGCGCAGGCAGTACGGCACCTTCACGACGAAGATCCGGTCGAGCAGTGCTTCATTGTTGCGGTTGTTGCGGAACGCCTTCCATTCCGACTCGTTCGAGTGGGCGAGGATCACGCCGTCGAACGGGATCGCGCCGAAGCCTTCCGTACCCTTGAAGTTGCCTTCCTGAGTTGCGGTCAGGAGCGGGTGCAAGACCTTGATCGGCGCCTTGAACATTTCGACGAACTCGAGCAAGCCCTGATTCGCGAGGCACAGGCCACCGGAGTAGCTGTATGCGTCCGCATCGTCTTGTGCGTACTGTTCGAGCTTGCGGATGTCGACCTTGCCGACCAGCGACGAAATGTCCTGATTGTTTTCGTCACCCGGTTCGGTCTTGGCGATACCGATCTGACGAAGGATCGAGGGGTAGCGGCGCACCACGCGAAACTTGCGGATGTCGCCGTTGTATTCGTGGAGGCGCTTCACCGCCCACGGGCTCAGAATATTTTTCAGGTAGCGGCGTGGAATACCGTATTGCTCTTCGAGGATCGGACCGTCCTCGTCGTAATCGAACAGACCGAGCGGCGACTCGTTCACGGGCGAGCCCTTGATCGAGTAGAACGGCACGCGTTCCATGAGTTGCTTGAGACGTTCCGCGATCGACGATTTACCGCCGCCGACCGGTCCCAGCAGATACAGAATCTGTTTCTTTTCTTCGAGCCCCTGGGCCGAGTGCCGGAAGTAGGCGACCACCTGCTCGATCACCTCTTCCATTCCGTAGAACTCACGGAATGCGGGGTATACCTTGATGACCTTGTTCGCGAAGATGCGCGACATGCGCGGATCGTTGCGAGTGTCGATCTGTTCTGGTTCTCCGATTGCCGTCAACATGCGTTCGCCGGCCGTGGCGTACGCGGCGGGATTGTCTTTGCAGAGCGCGAGATACTCCTCGAGCGAGAGTTCGTCTTCTCGCGTTTTCTCGAAGCGGGTCGCGAAACTGCTGTAGATATCCATGCTACCTCCTCGCCGAAGTCTAGACCGATGTCGTGCGCGGCGCGCTATTCGGAAACGACATCGCTCGAATTCATCCTAAACCCTTTTAAATTTTTTTTCACGGACTACGTGATGAAAATCGTGCCGTGTTGGCCCCCCTACAATCCTCACTTGGAAACACAGATACGCTCACCTACAATCTTGCACTCGCATTGCAGCGCATACGCAACGACTGCCGGCTCACGTTGCTGCCCGTCCAACACCCTCTGCTCGCCGTGCTGTTCAGCACAGTTCGCATCCCCCTGTTACACGAATCGCCTCATTCATCGAACGATCTCGCTGCTGCACCGGACAGCCTGTCTGCACGCGCACACTTTGTCGCATCGAACGCGGACGTCATGCAAATTCGTGTGCCATGGTACTTTTTTATCAACGTGCGGCATCGCCGTTTGGTCTACAGCGCGAAGCATGGTGTTACATGTTCGTTCGCCGTGCTGACCAGAAGCGCTGTTCACGGGTGCATCGCCTGGAGGTTCGTCAACGCACTGGTGGATTTGTTCCATGCCGTTTGCCATGGCGTGCATGTGTATCGCCGCGCTTGCCGCTCACGCGGAGCCCCGGTATTAACCGTACCGGCGGCATGGTCGGCCGGACGTATAACTGGATGACGACCGCACAATGAGCCGATTCATAGGTGTATACGGCAAAGCGTCCCGCGCAGATGCGCCAAATGTAAAACGGCTGCCCGCGGGCAGCCGTTTGCTCGATGCTTCGTAATAGGCGGTAACACACCGGCAGTAGCTGGCGGGCCGTTACACGTGAGGTGCGGTACCCCGCGCCACGCTCAGGTCAGTTCAATCTCCACTTCCCCAAGACCGTCGATGTGCCCGCGCACAATGCCCGGTTTGTCCACATTGTGCGCACCGACGTACGAACCGGTGGTCAGCGTCCATTCCGGCTCGATGGTGATGCCCATGGCGGCGCAATGGTTGACGAACCACACCAGCAGTTCGCGCGGATCGCCGGCCGGGTTGCCGGTGGTGTCCGGCACCAGCGAGTCGCCGTCGAAGCTCAGTTCCAGTTCAGGCGACACGAAATCGAAGCCGCGGGCGAGGCCCGCATAGGCAACCGGATGGCCGGTGATCAACGCGCCGTTGTTCTGTGCGTCGGCCAGTTGCGCGAGCGGCGCGACATTGGGCCATTCGGCGAAGCGGCTATCCACGATCTCGATGGTCGGCAGCACGACACCCACCTTCGAGAGCACCTCGTCACGCGCATAAGCCCGGCCGCGCGGCTCGATTGCCTCGGCAAAGCGAAAGGCGATCTCCAGCTCCACCAGCACGCGGAAGAAGCCGGCATGGCCCACCCGGGCGGGCGACGGCACCACCAGCGAAGCCGGAATCGGCGCGCCCGAGGCGGCCCCGCCCGGCGCTCTGGCGCCGATCTTCCACGCTCCCGTCGCGTCGCCGAGACCTGCGATGACAGCCTGCTGGATCGCGTAGGCGGTTGCCGCGTCAGGCGGGAGGCTATCGAGCGGGGGCGCATCGATCGGGCGATGCTGCCGGCGGGCTTCGACGAGGCGGTGCGCGAGGTCGTATTGCGTCATGTCGGTCCTTTATGGCTGGCGCGTTGAGCGGTGGGCTGGCGCGTTGAACGGTGGACTGCCGCGCAGTGTTGCGACAGTTGGGAAAAGCGGGCTCACGGTCCGCGCGCTGACTGTCGGCAGCGGCGAGGTTACCGATACGAGCGGTAGTCGCGCCCGTCAATGTACCGGATCACGGCGCTCGCCAGGGTGCCGACCACGTTTATGAACGTCACTTAGTCCGCAGACCATGAAAAAAGACCGCGGTTGCATGTGCAATCGCGGTCTTTATCGTCATGCGGCCGATCCGCATCAACGTGGTTCTGTCTCATGCTGCATCGGGAACGAATGTTGCAGCACGGTGGCCGATCAGAAGGTTTCCCAGTCCTGATCGCTGCCGGAGCTTGCCACTGCCTTGGCGGGCGCCCTCGTCGGCGCGGCGGCAGCCGGCGTTGCGGCGGGTGCCGCCGGTGCCTTGGCGGCTGTAACGGGCTTCACAGCGGGTTTCACAGCGGGCTGCACAGCCGCTTGCGACGCGGAATGTGACACTTTGCGTGCCGCCGTCGAGCGAACCGGCGCGGCCGCGCGCTTCGGCGCCGCGCTCACCGGCGCCTTGTAGCCGCTTTCTTCGAGCTGGAACACCGCGACCGCGGTACGCAGCTTGCCGGCCTGATCTTCGAGCGAAGACGCCGCCGCGGCCGCTTCCTCGACCAGCGCGGCGTTCTGCTGCGTCACCTCGTCCATCTGGGTGACCGCGCGCGCCACCTGGTCGATACCGCTGCTTTGCTCTTCCGAGGCCGCCGCGATCTCGCCCATGATGTCGGTCACGCGCTGCACCGCACTGATGATCTCGGTCATGGTGCGGCCCGCTTCGTCGACCAGCGCCGAGCCGGACTGCACACGCTCCACCGAGGTGTCGATCAGCTCCTTGATCTCCTTGGCCGCCGCCGAAGAACGCTGCGCGAGGCTGCGCACTTCGCCCGCCACCACCGCGAATCCGCGCCCTTCTTCGCCGGCCCGCGCCGCCTCCACGGCCGCATTCAGGGCGAGGATGTTGGTCTGGAACGCAATCCCCTCGATGATCGAGATGATGTCGGCAATCTTCGCCGAACTCTGATTGATGTCGCCCATCGTGCCGACCACCTGGCCGACCACCGCACTGCCCTTGTTGGCAATCTCGGACGCATTGGCCGCCAGCGAGCTCGCCTGGCGAGCGTTGTCGGCGTTCTGCTTGACCGTGCCGGTCAGCTCTTCCATGCTCGACGCGGTTTCCTGCAGCGCCGAGGCCTGTTCTTCCGTACGCGAGGACAGGTCGATATTGCCGGCCGCGATCTGGCGCGTGGCCGTCGCGATCGACTCACTGCCGCTGCGCACCGTACGCACCGTTTCGGTGAGACTGCGCTGCATTTTGGCGATGCCTTCAAGCAACCGCCCCATTTCGTCGCGCGAGGTGACCACGACCGGGCGGCGCAGATCGCCGGCGGAGATCGCGTCGAAATGACCGAGGGCTGCGTCGAGCGGGCGGCCGATCGCGCGGCTGAGCGTCAGATAGGACAGCACAGCGGCGAGCACGCCGACCAGCAGAGCACCGGCGCTCACCATGCGGAATACTTCGAAGCTGCTTTGCGCGGAGTCGTAACCTTGTTTGGCGGAAACGAACTGGAACTTGCGCAGCGCGTCGTCCGAGTTGGCGAGTTCGTTGTAGGTCACCTGCAAGCGCTTGGCTGCGTCAACCACCTTGCTTTGGTCATTCGCCGCGATAACCGCCGCAAACGCGTCCAATTGCTGATGCAGCGCGTCGCGTTTGGCGATGACGTCCTGCGCGAGACGGTCTTCCTCAGCGTCGCGCGGCAGGTCCATATACTTTTTCCACCACGTGTCGGACGTCGCGCGCATTCCACGCGCACGCTCGAGCGCCGACGCCGCGTCCGGCGTGCCGATCATGAACGCCGCCCGGTCGAGCGCCAGCCGCTCGCGCGCCGCATACAGCTCGGCGTTGCCGATATCGACAGCGCTCGGCATGGCATTCGTGAAAGTGTCCTGATAAGCGTCGTTCGAACGGCTCATGCCGAACAAACCGAAAACGCCCATGGCCACCAGCAGCGCGGCGAGAAAAGCCATCGTGAGGCCAATCCGCGCCTTGATCGTGATGCCTTTGTTCAACATGCTTGTTCCTGGTCTTAGCAAATGAGAGGCTGCGTGCGCAGCGCGAAATCGCGTGTGGCGTCTGCCTGTATGGCGCTGATTTGAAGCCGCGCTCTAATAGTCAGGTTTACGGCATTCCCTTTGCGGACTTGAAGGTTTTATATGGTATGAAGAAAACCGTTGTAAGCAATTGGAAGAATTTACAAACCGATGACAGGCGCCGCCTGCGCAGAGGTTTCGCAGCGTTTCTGCCAGCCAGAGAAGTGAATTCCGACGGCCCGGAAGGCCAGGATCGGATAGGTGGGAGGTGTAAGGCAGGGGTGTGAATGGAGCGCCCGAGCGGAGCGCCCGGCTTGCGGGACACAATGACGCGCTTAAGCACCGGCGCAAAGCCTTCACGCCTGGCTGTATGGCCGATTTTCCCGCACGATCGGCAGTGCAAAAACAGCACGAAAGACCGGGTGCGATGCCTTCCGGCTCGCGCCCGGCAGAGCAGCGCGCGCTATCAGGCCGCCAGATCGCGCCGGGCCACGCCGGCCCATGTCGCGGTGGATTCGCGCACGATCAGGCGCGGCGACACGACACGCCGGCGGCCCGGCGCGCGCGGAGGACTGCCCGTCGAGGTCCCGGCGATGCGTTCGATCAACGTCTGCGCGGCCATGTCGCCGAGCGCGCGGACCGACTGCCCCACGGTCGAGAGCGCCGGATAGGTGAATCGTCCCAGTTCGATATCGTCGAAACCGATGATCGAGCAATCGCGCGGCACGCTGATATTGCGCTCCGCCGCAGCGCGCAACGCGCCGATGCCCATCATGTCGTTGCCGGCAAAAATCGCCGACGGGTTCACGGTATCGAACAGCTGTCCAGCCGCGCGATGGCCGCCTGTTCCCGAAAAATCGCTTTCGACAATCGCACCGGCCGGAATCTCGATGCCGCGCTCCGTCATGGCGCGGATAAAACCATGCAAGCGCATGGCGCTCACCGCCGTCTTCACTGGCCCGGTGATGCAGCCGATCCGCACATGCCCCAGTTCGAGCAGATGACGCGTTGCGAGGTAGCCGCCCTTCTCGTGGTCGATCTGCACGAGATCCGCGTTGATGCCTTCGATATTGCGGTCCACGACGACCAGCGGTTCGTGGGAGTCGGCGAGCGTCTGCGCCAGCACCGCGTCATCGCCCGCGGAGGCGACGATCAGTCCGTCGATACGTTTTTCCTGCAGCACGCGCAGATAGTTACGCTGCTTGGCCGGATCGTCGTCGGAATTGCAGAAGAACAGGCAGTAGCCGTTGCGCGAGCAACCATCCTCGATACCGCGCGCCATCTCGGCGAAATACGGATTCGTGCTGTTCGGCACCACCAGACCGATCGTCGCCGTCGCGCGCGCCTTGAGCGAGCGTGCCACCGCCGACGGCACATAGTGAAGCTGACGGATCGCGTGCTCGACCTTCGCGCGCACGTCGGCCGACACCGGCCGCGAGTTGTTCACCACGTGCGATACCGTCGTGAACGACACGCCTGCCACGGCCGCTACATCCTTGATCGTCGCCATAACCTGTTGCTCTCCTGCCTGTTGTTCCCGCCGGCCACGCCACCTGGCAACCTACCGGACATCTTCATCGAAGACAGACCAAACCCATGAATACTTACGCTTTACAGCAATTTCTGCACTTCCCGCTTCAACTGCTCCCGATCGGCCGGTGAGCGTGCTGGCCGGCTTGCCGCTTACCAACCAGCGGCGCGGACGGGTCGGCGGGCGGCGTGGCCGCTGCCCCGTCCTGACGCGCCTCCGGCTTGCCACCCGATGCTTCACGCACCGATTGACCGGTCATGACAGACTCCCTGCTTCATGGATGTCGGGCGCTTACCTCTGGATTTAACGGCGGCGCAGCAGGTTTCTTGAGCGTTTGTTGAATTGGTACGGATTCTTGCGTTTTTCCATGCATTCAGCATGAAACGGAGTGGGTGCGAACCCGCGTGCGTCGGTGTGCGCGGTGTGCGTCGGTGTGTCGCGGTGCTTCCTGCGGTGCATCTCGCAGTCCGCATTTCGGCACTAACCGCGTGACGCTTACTTCGTCACCAGGTCGCACGGCGTTTCCACCACGCCGGACAACTGCGACTGCTTCCTGTGTTCGCTGATCGCCTTAAGCGCGGTGTCGATGCCGAACACGGCCTGCTTGGCGGCGTACTGGTCGGCGGTGGCAAGGACGCGGCCGTCCTTGAGCATCGGCCTGATTGCGTTGATGTTGTCGTAGCCGACCACCAGCACCTTGCCCTGCTTGCCTGCCGCGCGCACCGCCGAGACCGCGCCGATCGCCATGTTGTCGTTGCCGGCGAGGAGCGCCTTCAGGTTCGGATACTCATTGAGCATGGCCGACGCCACCGCGTTGCCCTTGTCGATTTCCCATTCGCCCGATTGCACTGACACGACCTTGGCGCCGACGGTCTGCATGGCGTCCTTGAAGCCCGCGGTGCGCTGTTGCGCGTTGGTGGTGGTCGACACGCCTTCGATGATGCCGACTTCATCGCCCGCCTTCAGCTTTTTGGCCAGGTAATTGCCGACCTTCTGCGCGCCCTTGCGGTTATCCGGACCGACGAACGGCACGTTCAGGTCTTTCGACTTGAGCACGTCCGGGTCGAGCCGGTTATCGATGTTCACGACGATGATGCCCGCATCGACCGCCTTCTTGACGACCGGCACCAGCGCCTTCGAGTCGGCCGGAGCCAGCACGATCGCGTCGACCTTCGAGACGATCATCTGTTCGACGATCCGGATCTGGTTCGCGGTATCAGTCTCGTCCTTGATGCCGTTGATGATCAGGTCGAACTGGGAGGCATTGTGTTTCTGGTAGTCCTTCGCACCGTTTTCCATGGTCAGGAAGAACTCGTTCGCGAGCGACTTCATCACCAGCGCGACCTTCGGCTTATGGGCGGGCGTGCTTTGCGCGTAAGCGGCGGAAAACGGCAAAGCGGCGGTGACGGTGACGAGAACGGCGGCCGCCAGCATGCGGCGGCGAATACGATGGCTCATGCATCTCTCCGGGTTTATCGGGCTCGCACTCGATCGGACTCGCGGTCGATCGGACTCGCGGGCGAGCCGTATTTTTAGTTCTTCGCAAACCGTTTTTCGCAAACCGCTTTTCGCAAACGTTTGCGAGGCCTATTCTCAGCGCGCCCGGTTCGGACTGTCAACGATTCGCGGTATTGCGGTGCACCGGTACGCGCAAAGTGCGTCGATGCTGGACTTTTATCGCGTACGGTGCAAGCGGGATCAGCGCGGCGCGACGGGTTACCGGTGTCTCAAAGCCAGCCGGACTTACGGAAGCGCCAGAACAGGACCAGATCCACGGTCAGCATCACGGCAATACAGACAGGATAACCATACTTGTAATGCAACTCGGGAATGCTCTGGAAGTTCATCCCGTAGATGCCGGCGATCATGGTCGGCACCGCGAACAACGCGGCGAACGAGCCGAGCCGCTTGGTCACCTCGTTTTCGGCAAGCGAGATCATCCCCAGATTGACCTGCACCGCGGTCACCACCATTTCGCGCCGGCCGTCGATGATTTTGACGATCCGCTCGAGGTGGTCGTAGACGTCGCGGAAATAGGCTTGCATACCTTCGCAGATGCTCGGAATGCGGCCGCCCGTCAATTTGCCGATCGCTTCCTGCAAGGGTGAAATGTGGTGCTGCAAGATCACGAGACGGCGTTTCAACGAGTACAGATCCTCGATAATCACCCGTGACGCCGCCGAATTATTGCGCTCGAAAATGCGGTCTTCGAGTGCTTCGATCTCGGCGTTCATCGCCTCGACGATCGGGAAATAACGATCGACGATGTCGTCGGCCAGCGCGTACAGCACGAACGCCGAGCCTTCCTTGAGCAATTGCGGCTCGCGTTCGCAACGGGCGCGAACGTTCTGGAAGCCGGCGCGCGTGCCGCGGCGCACCGACAGCACATAGTTGTGCCCCACGAACACGTCGACCTCGCCGATCAGCAGTTCGCCGTCTTCATCCATTTCCACGGTATGCATCACGGCGAACAGCGACTCGCCGTACTCTTCGATTTTCGGACGCTGATGCCCGTTTTGCGCATCCTCGATCGCGAGCTCGTGCAGGCCGAACTCGTGTTGCATCACGGCCAGTTCATCCGGCTCCGGGTCTTTCAGCGCGACCCAGACGAAGCATTCGGGCCGCGCCACGTAGTCGCTGATGCTATCGATATCGATGTCAGCCAGCTTCCGGCCGTCCTGATAGGCGGCGCAATTGATCAGCATTTTGGATTTCCTTGAAAACGGAACAGACCGGCCGGCTTCGCGACGTGCGCAGGCCCGGTGGCCGATCTGCATGAACGAATACGCGCTAGCCGCCATGTTAAAGGCTAGACGTGAACGTACTGTATCCAATTGTCAAAGAGCTTGGGCACGGCAGTGGCGGTGGCCGTTGCGGCCGCGGGCACAGTTCGACACGGGCCGCCGCAGTGCGGCGTTGTCAGTCGCGGCCCTGCGCTATTGGGCAACCCTGCGCAAAGCGATGCGGTGATCCTGGTCGAAGGTGACCGACGCGCGGTTCGTATAGCGCGTATCGGCCGTGACCGTGAAGCGCATTTCCACAACCGGATCGAATTGCGTCGAAACACCGACGCGATGCACGCCCGGGCTCAGATAGAAGACCACATGTTCGCCGTTCATCAGATCGGTGACCTGCTCGCCGTCGATATACACCAGGGCGTCGCGGAACCGGACGATAAGGTCGCGAGAGCGTTCGCGCCGCACGTCCACGGCAACCAGTCCGGTGCCGGGCTGCGTGTAGCCGGGCTGGACGATGCGCGCTTGCGGCACCTCCTTGAACGGGACGGGTTCGGCAGGGGTCGAGGCGCAACCGGCGAGCGACGCGATAGCCAGCGCAAGCAGCGCGGCTTTGCAGTGAAAGTGCTGACGCATCGGCATGCTGGGTCTCCCGTATTGTGGGTGGTGCTGCTCTTGTTATAGGCGCATTGCGCCATCCTGGCCGAACGGCCGACCCTCTACACGCGCTCTTGCACCGAACCGCGTTCTTCTTCATGATCGCTGCAAAGTGCTGCGCTGTGGGCGCCGCACGCTGCGGATTTACCCTCGGACCCGCTGCATGCTACCTTTGTCTGTCAGCATGTTTGCTTCTCTCTACCGGCCATGCGCAACGCTTCACCGCCTGCCTCGCCGGACATACGATCAAGGAGACTGCAATGTGGTATTTCACCTGGATTCTCGGCATCGGCGTGGCATTGGGCTTCGGCATCATCAATGTGATGTGGCTGGAGGCCGGCGGCAAATTCGCGCGCGACCCGCAGCACGCCGGCACCGCGCCCGCCGCGCCCGAGGACACGTCTTCGTGACCCATCTGGTTTTCTTCTGTGGTCATGCCGGTACCGGCAAGACCACTCTGGCAAAGAAGCTGATCGGCCCGCTCATGCGGGCGAGCGCAACGCCCTTCTGCCTGCTCGACAAAGATACGCTGTTCGGCGGCTACAGCGCGGCCGCCATGGGCATGCTGACCGGCGATCCGAACGACCGCGACAGCCCGCTTTTCCTGCAGCACCTGCGCGACCCCGAGTATCGCGGCCTGCTCGACACCGCCCGCGACAATCTCGAACTCGGCATCAGCGCGCTGGTAGTCGGACCGCTGTCGCGCGAGGTGCGCGAGCGGCGCCTCTTCGATCGCGCCTGGCTGGGCATCGGCACGGACGTGGCGCTGCGGGTGGTGTGGATCCACACGTCTGAAGAGACGGCGCATCAGCGTATCGCCGAGCGCGGCAATCCGAACGACGCCTACAAGCTCGCGCATTGGGACGAGTACCGGCAGCGCCGCTTCGTGCCGAGCGGCGAGATTTGCAAAGATCTGGTGATGTTCGACAACACCGCGCCGAGCCGCGCAGACTATGAAGCGTTGCTCGCACACCTCGTAGGCGAACCGCATGGGTCGTCGGCGATGCCGCCGGTGCCTGTGTAGCGCCACTGTACTTGCCTTCATTGCCGCATGTGAAAACGCAATGTCGGCGCGTCATGACTGAATTTCTGCACGCTGATCGTCAACAGGATTGCACCCCGTTTGACGCCGCCGTTATCCGCATGGATCAATTGCGCTCGCTGGCGGGGTTGTTGAGTCTGGAGGAAGTCTCTGAGCAATTCTCCGAACTCTCAACGCTTGCCCAGATTCTCATCTTTGCCCTGTTCAAGGATGGTCTAGCAGACATACGCGCAGCGCCGACGCAGACGGCTGTATGAATAACCTGCTGCGTGATACCGCAAGTGATTGAATCTTCCCCCAAAAGAGAGAGCGACGGACACACGCCACAGTCCGCGCGCCGCCCTCCAAAACCTGTAGGGCGGCAGCGAAGATATCGCCCGTGCCTTGGTCGAAAATACTGCCGCACTCGCTGCAGCGCAATCTGACAGCCGGAAAGATGGCACGAAGGCCGACCCCGCAACGGTAGTTTTTTCGTTTCTGCGAGGAAGCGCGTTAGTCAAAACGATTAACAATCCTCAGAAAATAAATCAGACGTGTCCGATTGATACTGACTTCTCCTTCTCCTTCGCGTTAGCGTGGCGTGGCGTGGGCGATTCGCACCCATTTATCAGGAGAAGGAGCAATGAGTAACGATCAACACGAGGAAGCGCTGACCTCCGCGCCGGAAGGTTCCTGTCTGAGTAGTGGCGACGCGATCACGCAAACACTACAGGACGGCCACGGCATATCGGTTCGCCACGGCGAACTCATTCCATGCCTGTTTGATCCGGCCTATATGCCGCGCCTGAGCATTGACGCGAACAGAGGGCCGAACCATGCGTAAGGCAGCCGTACGGAACGGTGATCCAACGACAACGGGTGGGTATGTCATTGGCACTTCAACCCGCATTAACGATAAGGCAAAAAAGGTTGCCCTGAATGACGATCACGCTACCTGTGGAAACTGCAAGGGAACCCACAGGATATTTGGAACCGGCAAGGGAATATCCGACAAGGGGCGCAACGTAGTTGTTGACGGTGATTCGGTACTCTGTCCGTGCGGAAAGAACCGGGTAATCGTCGGTAGCAATCCGGGATACTTTCTCAATTCGGACCACGGTTCGGCAGGTGCGAGCAGCAAGGCAAGCGCGGCCCAATCCACTTCAGCAACATGTGCATCGGTCATGACCTATGACGACCGGTTCATCCTGCGAGATGCCGTTGGCCGCCCGCTTGCAAACACCGCGTATGCGCTGCGACGGGAAACCGGTGGATTTGAATACGGCGAAACAGACGCGAAAGGACACACACATTTGCTGTCGTCAGTTGCCGCCGCCGAGAACATAAACGTTTATCTTGCAGGATAACCATGTCAGAGCAGACTCACGTCTCCCCGGACGGGGTGAAATACCGTTTGATAGCATCCAAAACAACGACGCCGACAAAAAACGCTTCGGCAAAAGAAATCATTGTAGATTCCACCACCATAGAAGTCGTTATTAGCGACTCCCGGCTCTTCAGTGTGGGCTCACAGTGGGGACATGTCGCCATAGATATTGACGGAATCGTCTATAGTCGCGCTCATGAAGAATACGTAAAAATAGATAAACACACCTATTTTTATGGTGGCGTCGTCAATTTAACCAACGGGTCAATACGAACCGGCGGAAATTTGTGGCGCGACAATGTGGGCTTGGTGCTCAGAGTATCTCCAGCCGAAAAGGAGAAGGTAAAGCGCGAGCTAGAGCGACGTATCAATGTAGATCGAGCGTTCAAGCGGGCACATCCGAGTGAAAGTACGTACAGTCTATTTGACAATAGTTGCTCGTCGAATGTGGCCGACGTACTAGAAACTATTGGTATTCTGGCTCATGACCCACGCTGGCTCCCCACGCCGGTAGCGCCGGCGGAGCTAGATGCCGTGCTAGAGAAATCGAAGCGTCTCTCAAAAAAGAACTATTATCCGAAGCAGGCTAACCATTGAAGAAGCGCTATTTCACCCTTGCCCTTGTTCAGTTGCTTTTGATTTTCATGGCTGGCTGGCTAAGGCGAGCTTCGTGGAGGGAAATTGATTTTGCTGGCGGGGCGTGGCCTCTGAGCATGCAGCTTTCGTTTTACTGTTTGGCAGGGTGGCTGGTAACGATTTCTATAGCAATGTGGTTTGCTGTAGTTGACAGGGCGAGTAGAACGATGCTCGTCCTGTTCCTGATTCTTCTCGTGCCCTCGATTGAATTCTTTTTGTGGTTTGCGCTGAGCTTTTGATAACCATCCTTTTGCAGCCGCCCGCGTCGCAATCCTCGCGCCCAAAGCTGCATACGAACCGTTACAGTAATCTGCCCGGACACCTTGGAAACGGGCAATAAGCTGAATTTCCCTGCACTTCACGGCGCGATTAAAGGCACGCCCAGCCGAGGCTTTACCCCGATTAGGCGGTAATGCTGTTTAGTTAAGGTCCTTCTTCCAGAAAGGAACGGTATAACGGTGAGGTCGGAAGTTGACGACCCGGTCGCATGCGCAGCCGGGTCGTTTCTCGTTGGGGCGCGACTTGAGACGCTCACGCAGGCGCTCCAGACAGGTAGGCATTTCGCATAGGCCGGCGTTATCGCGGCTCACATCATTTCGTACTGGATCTGCAGGGCGCGCACGACCATCGCGCCGAAAAGTTAACATCCCGGCGCACCGTCTACAACCTATTCCTGTTCCGCAAATGAAAATGCCGTTCAGTGTTAACTGAACGGCATTAGCCGCATTGCGGGGCGTTCATCAGACGGCCTTCTACGAGGCTTTTTTCATTGAACGCGGCAGTCCTTGCCGCGTCGTCGCACGGCCCTCGGATTTGAGCCTCAACGCGACAGTCGCGGCTTACACCGTTGCCATCGCATCCAGCGACTGCCCTTCGTACAGCTGGCCAAAGCGGTTCGCGAGGAAGTCGCGCAGCGACACCTGTTCCTGACGCACGAAGCCGCTTTGCGGCAGCTTCTGCTCACGGAACAGATCGAGCACCGCGCACATCGCGCCGGCGGTGGTGATCTGGATCGCGCTCATCGGCACGCCGCACACCGTCTTCGCGAAGATCTTGCGGGTGAACACTTCCTGCACCAGTTGACCGTCGCGCATGCCGGACACGGTGATGAACACCAGCACGACGTCTTGCGCGGTCGAGGGCACTGAACGGCGCATGATGGATTTGAGCGTGTCGCGGTCGCTCGAAAGACGCAGGTCTTCCAGCAGGAACTGCATCAGGTTGCGGTGACCCGGATAGCGCACCGACTTGTAGTCGAGCGATTCGACCCGGCCCGCCAGCGTTTCGCATAGCGTACCCAGCCCGCCGGAAGTATTGAAGGCTTCGTATTCGGTACCGTCGAGCGAGAAGTGTTCGAGGCCTTCGAGCGGCTGCACCCACTGCGTGCGGCTGTCGCGGATCGCTTCGCACGGCTGGCAGTATTCGTTGATCAGGCCGTCCACGCTCCACGTCAGGTTGTACTTCAGCGCGTTGGTCGGGAACTCCGGCAGCGCGCCGACACGCATCTTGACGTCGCGGATTTCGGTGAAACGATTCGCCAGTTCATGCGCGGCGATACCGATGAAGCCCGGTGCCAGACCGCACTGCGGCATGAAAGCGTGATCCGCGGAGTCCGCGATTGCACGAATCGCGCTGGTGGCGCGCACGTCTTCGGTCAGGTCGAAATAATGAACGCCCGCGCCCTTGGCCGCCGTGGCCACGTTCACCGCCAGGTAATACGGCAGCGCGTTGATGAGCGTGTCGAAGCCCTGAATGGCGGCGCGCAGCGCGGCGGCATCGGCGGAATCGACGCGGCGGGTCGGGATGCCCTGGGCGGCGAGCTTATCGAGCGCATGCTGATCGCGGTCGAACGCGACGACGTCGTAGTCGCCTGTTTCGCGCAACATATGGGCGATAGTGTGACCGATCAAACCTGCGCCAACGATGGCTACTTTCATGAGCTTCTCCTAGTTATCTGTGAGCTGTCTCCAGCTTGGGAAGTGCGCGGCGCTTAGGCGCTGCGCCCGGCGGGCTGAACCCTTGAGACACAGTTTAGGGAGAAGCAAAAACAGTTCATACGCGCATAATGCTGCGCTATGACCACGAAATTCGACGTTATGACGACTCAATCAGTCGATATGTCGAAAACTTGTCAAAACCGCGTAAAAATCAGGCAGCGAGATCACACCATGCCGCGGTCGATCTTGCGCGCGAGAATGATCGACGTCGTGGTTCGTTCAACGCCTTCCAGTCCGCCGATCTCGTCGAGCAGATCGTTGAGACGGTCGGGCGAATCGGCACGCAGCCACGCCACATAGTCGAACTCCCCACTCACCGCGCATAGCAGTTGCACCTCGGGCATCTTGCCAAGACGCTTCTGAACGGTCGGCCCGTGCCGGGGCGCGATGATGATGCCGACGTACGCCTGGATGCTCGAGTCGAGCACGTCCTGGCCAAGCCGCACGCTATAGCCGCCGATCACGTTGCTGCGCTCGAGCCTTGCAATCCGGGCGATCACGGTGGTGCGCGCCACGTCTAGCTGACGCGCGAGATTGGCGACGCTCTCACGCGCGTTGGCTTGCAGCAGCGCAACGAGGTTGCGGTCGAGGTCGTCGAGTTGGTCCAGGCGCGGAGGTCTCATCGGGGGCAGGAAGTTGGTCAGCAGTGGAGAGGATTATCGCGTGTCTTGGGCATCGGGCGGCAGGCAGAGGAACCCCGAAGGATCACACCCCGAACCGCTCGATCACGAAATCGATGAAGCTGGTGAGCTTCGGCGTGGCGCGGCGGTCGCGCGGGTAGACCAGATGCACGGGCGCGCCCTCGGGTAAAAAGTCTTCCAGTACCGAGACCAGTTCGCCGCTGGCGATCTCTCTCGCCAGCAGTGCTTCGGGCTGCAGCACCAGCCCGAAGCCGCGCAATGCGGCAACCTTGAGCGCCTGGCCGTTGTTCGCCCGGAACCGTCCGGCGCGCAACTGGTTTTCGTTCGCGGTCTCGCCGCCTAGCCGCCACAATCCCTCGCGCCCCCAATGCAGAAAGCCCAGGCATTCGTGCTGCATGAGATCGGCCGGGGTGCGCGGTGTGCCGGCGCGTTCCAGATAGGCCGGCGACGCGCATGCGCGCATCCGGTAAGGTTTCAACGGCCGCGCGACGAAACCGGAATCCGGCAAGTGGCCGATTCGCACCGACGCATCGAAGCCCTCCTCCACCAGGTCGATCACGCGATTCGACAGATCCAGTTCGAGGCTCACGTCCGGCCATGCGTTCAGGTAGTCGGTCATCGCCGGAGCAAAGACTTCGACGCCGTACGTCAGCGGCACGGTCACTTTCAGCACGCCGCGCGGCGCGGCTGCCATTGCCTCGGCGAGAGACTCCGCTTCCTTCACGTCCGCCAGAATGCGTCTGCACTGCTCGTAATAGTGCCGGCCGATTTCTGTCAGGCTCTGACGGCGCGTGGTGCGCGTCAGGAGCCGCGTCGCGAGCCGGGTTTCGAGCGAGCGGATGTGCTTGCCCACCATCGCGGACGAAATGTCAAATCGCTCGGCTGCCGCAGTGAGACTGCCCGCTTCGACCACCGCGACGAAGATTTCCATGCTGACGAATTTGTCCACCCGCTATTTCCTGTTCGTTTCGGTTGTAAGCGTTTGTCGCACCGCAGCCGCATTGTAGAGATATCGTGATACAAATAGCGTCGACGGCGAAGTGGGCATCCAGCCACCTTGCTTCGGTATGCCGACGCGCGTTGGGCCGCTCGCCATGCTCGCCTTGTCACAATTCGAATAGACATCAGGAGTTTCGATGAAAAAAGCACTCGTAATGCTGGCCACTGCAGTCGCCATGAGCGGCGCGTTCGCACAAACTTCCGCTCCGGCATCGGCACCGATGAACGCATCGGCGCCCGGCACATCGGCTTCGGCACCCGCCGCAAAAGCTGGCCACGAGCGCAATGTCGAAGACCGCATCGCCTACCTGCACACGCAACTGAAGATCACGCCGGCGCAGGAATCGCAGTGGAACGCGTTCGCCGATGTGATGCGCAACAACGGCCAGACAATGGGGCAGTTGTTCCAGCAGCGCAAAGCCGATACGAACCTGTCGGCGCTCGACGACATGAAGCAATACGCAACGATCGCGCAAGCGCATGCTGACGGCGTGAAGAAACTGGTCGACGCGTTCGATCCGCTGTACAACGGCTTCTCGCCGGAACAGAAGAAGCTGGCCGACGTGACCTTCCGTCAGGGCGGACCTGAAGGCGGCCATCGTCACCACGGCAAGGGCGGCGCCAAGAAGGCGCCGGAGAACGATGGGACTGTGAAGCCGTAATAGGCTGATCGGGTGGTTGATCGCGCGCGGCACGGACTTCTGCGCTGCGCGCCCGGTTCTTTTGCCGTTGGTGGCTTGCTGGCCTGGTGGCCAGGTGATGGCGAGCGCGGAATGCAAACCCGGCCTGTCCGCCGCCTTCCTCGCCAACGTCAAAAAAAGCCAGTCGTCAAATGCATCTGGCATGATTGCGAGTATGTGGCGTCGAGACGCAAAGTCCCGGCGCGGCTGTCACTCTCCCTACACCCACTCGCTTCATGACCGAACTCAAAAATCTCGATCTGAGTAAAGATGCCGACGCCCAACGCGTTGTAAAAAACGAAACCGTGAGCGTTGAATTCGCTGCTGCCGAAGGCGAACTGATGAGCCTTGAAGGCCCGAATCGCTATGCCCGCGACGACGCGCTGATCACGGGTTCAACGGGCGACCGCTGGGTCGTCTCGCGCGAACGCTTCGACGCCAAATACCTGCCGGAAGACAGCGCCCTCGCCCATGGCGATCCGGGCGCATACCGCAACCGGCCGGCCGTCGTGCTCGCCAAACAGATGAATGAAGCATTCTCGCTGGCCCGCTCAGCGAGTGGCGGCGACGTGCTGCACGGTGCGGCTGGCGACTGGATCATGCAATACGCGCCCGGCGATTACGGCGTGGTGCAGGCGGCACGCTTCGCGAAGGTCTACCGGCTCGCCGATTGACTTAAGCAAACTCGTCGCCGAGATCCACTGTCACGTCGCGCGGCACGGCCTCGCCGTTCGCATACTGCTCTTCGAGCGAGCCGATGCTCGCTTCGACATACGCCCGCAGCACCGCGAAACTGCGGCCACGCAGCCGTGCCGGCAGCGCGCGATAACGCGCCAATGCCGTCGGCGCAATCACCACGGTCATCACGATACGGCGCGCAGCCGCACCGAAACGCATGGCAACCCAGTGAATTGCCAGGGTCGGCGTGCCGTCTTCGCCCGCACGCTGGATGAACTGTGTCTGCTCGGGAAACAGATCGCTGATGACGCGCGCCAATTCCTCGAACTCGGGATTCGCGCAGTCGTATTGGTAACTTTCCATGAAGTGTGCCGAAAAGGTGAGCCTGAGCGGTGTACCGAAAGGGTACGCCGAAAGTTAGAGAATCGCGGAGGGTCTGTGGAGCGAGCGGCTCATAAGCGGCTCATAAGCGGCTCATAAGCGGCTCATAAGCGACTCATGAGCGCCCCACAAGCGGCCCACAACACGCTCACGCAGCAGCCGGCGCCGCGCGACGGCACACTCTGAACAACAAGCCCGCAACAATCACCGCACCCAGCGCATACACGCCGTCCACCGCGGCGAGCGGCACGAGTTGCGCCTGGAACAACGCAGCCGGCACGTCGACCAGCGCATGCAGCGCAATCGCAAGCGGCAGGATGCCACGCCAGCCTGCCCGCACGCCGCGCCACATCAGCACCGACAAACCAATCTGGAACACCAGTGCCGCCACCCGTTCGAGCGCGAAAATGCCGGCCATCTGCGGCGTCAGGCTGGCCAGGATCAGGTGGATGCGCATCACCGAGCCGGTCGGCAGGTTGCTCAGGAAGCCGTCCAGCTCGCCGCGGTTTTCGAAGATAGCAAACAGGATCCATTGAACCTGCACCATCACACCGACCAGCCAGGCTTCAGCGCCGCCGTGGCCGAGGCCGTAGGCCAGCGCCGAGCCGTCACCCGTGTTCGCGGTGGCCGCGGACTTCGCTGCCGTGCGCTTGAGCACAAGGCGCAGGCCGATGAAACGCCCCACTTCTTCGCAGATCCCCGCAGCCAGCGCGCCATACACCACGAAGGCGAGCGGATGGGACAGGAAGGTGGCGGTCGCTTCGTTCCGGTGCAGCACGTAGTCATTCAGCGCGCGCTCGATCACCATGGCGAACAGCGCGAACACGGCGATGCCGGCGATTGCGTCGCGATGGTTCAGGGCGAACGGCAGGCGCAGACGGCGGTAGATCAGGAACGGTAAGACGGCGACCAGCAGGGTCGCGAGGGCGAGGCTCGTGAGGGTAAGCGGTGCAACAACCATGAGTTTCCTTGCGATGACCGGCGCGCACCCGCTGCGCGCCGCAGCCCGAATGATCGCAGATCAGCGCGAAGTCAGCGCAAAGTTGAGGCGCGGACGATCAATTCGCCCGGCAGGAGGCAGTCGCGCGCGGTGGTTTGAACCCCTTCGATGCGCTCATGGAGGAACTCGACCGCACGGTAGCCGATCTCGTAGGTCGGCTGGCGGATGGTCGTGACGCCGGTCAATTCGGCCCATTCGGGATCGTCGATCGAGAGCAGCGCAACACGCGCCTGCCAATCCGCGCCATAGCGCGCTTTCAGATGAAGGGCGAGGCACAGCGCGACCGGCGCGTTGGCCGCGAACAAGGCGATGCGCCGGGTGTTGCGGGTGGCGCTATGCGTGGCACTAGCCAGGGTGTTGCCTGCCGCGTGATCTGTGGCGCCGCGTGCGGTGTGTTCTGTCGCGCTGCTCACGGCCGCGCCGGGACCGCCGGCCGCGTCGATTGCGCGGTCCAGTTCGGCGAGGGCACGCTCCACGGCGGCCGGCTCCGCAAGGTTCAGCACCAGCGTGTGCCCACGCGCACCGCCTTCGCCGCCTTTGCCGCCTTCGCCGCTTTTGCCCATTGCGCCGCCCGTTCCGCCCAGATCACGCTTGCCGCTCTCGCCGTTCATCACCTCGCGAAACGCCGCCTCGCGCAGTTGGCGCGAACTGACTTGCTCGAAGGGTTGCACGACGAACCAGATGTCGTCGAACCCATTGTCAAGCAGGTGCCGCGTGCCGAGCTCGGCGGCCGCCCGGTTGTCCAGCCCAACCATATCGGCGACGAGCCCCTCCACCGAACGGTCGACCAGCACCGCCGGAATTCCTCCTTCGCCCACCGGCCGCAGCGTTTCCTCACGCACGCCGAGCGCGTTGACGATCACGCCTTCCACGCGATACGTGGTCAGCAGTTGCAGATAGCGCCGCTCCATTTCGACTTCGTTGGCCGCGTGGCAAATCAGCGGCATCAACCCGAGTGCATGGCAAGCGGCTTCCACGCCTTGCAGCACTTCGACGGTGTACGGATTGGTCAAGTCGGCGAGCAGCATGCCGATCAGGCGATTGCGGCCACGCTTGAGGCCGCGCGCCATCTGGTTCGGCTGATAGTCGAGACGCTCGATAGCCGCCTCGATGCGCGCGCGCAATTCCGGCGACAGCACACTCATCTCGCCATTCAGGTAGCGCGAGATGCTGGTTTTGCCCGTGCCGGCTTCGCGCGCGACGTCGGTAATCGTCGCGCGGCGCGCGGCGGCAAGCGGCGGCGTACTCATTTCTTCAACACTTCGCGATTGACGATGTTGGTGGCGAGCGTCCCCTCGAGCGCGGCGACGAGGTTTTCAGCCGCGTTGCGCGCCATCGCATGGCGAGTCTCGTGCGTCGCCGAACCGATATGCGGCAGCGCGACCACGTTCGCCATTTTCAGCAACGGCGAGTCGGCCGGCAGCGGTTCGGTCTCGAACACGTCGAGACCCGCGCCGTGAATCGTGCCGTTTCGCAGTGCTTCGATCAGCGCCTGTTCATCCACCGTGGCGCCGCGCGATGCATTGATCAGGATCGCGCTCTTCTTCATCGATTTGAGTTCGGCCGTGCCGATCATGTGCTTCGTTTCGGGTGAGAGCGGCACCTGCAGGCAGACGAAGTCCGCGGTAGCGAGCAGTTCCGCCAATTCGACGCGGCACGCGCCGTAAGCCTGCTCCGCCTCTACGTTCGCGCTGCGATTCGTGTACAGCACCTTCATGTTGAAGCCAAGCGCCGCGCGCCGCGCGACCGCGCCGCCGATCCGTCCCAGCCCGACGATGCCGAGCGTCTTGCCCTGCACGTCGACGCCGAAATGCGCCGGTCCGATGCTGTGCGTCCACTGCCCCGCCTTCACCCACTCCGCAAGTTCGACCACCCGCCGCGCCGACGCGAGGATCAGCGAGAACACCGTATCCGCGGTGGATTCGGTCAGCACGTCCGGTGTGTGCGCGAGCACGATGCCGCGGCGCGTGAGGTCGGCAACATCGAACTGGTCGAAGCCCACCGAGATGGTCGACAGCGCCTTCAGCCGGTTCGCGCCTTCGAGCATTGCCGGCGTGATTTTCACGCTCGAACCGATGCCGCCGTCCGCGTCCTTCAACGCGGCGACGAACGTGTCGTGCTGCGCGGGGTCGACCTGCACGACGTGCGCATGTTGTTGCAGATAGGCGAGCACCTCTTCGGGCAACGATTTCCAGGCGACGATCTTCTTCATCAGCTTATTTTCCTTGCAACGGTGTAGCGAGCGTGGCGCCCTGGGTCAACGGCTCTGCTTGCGGCTGCGGTTTGACGATCAGCGTCAGAATCACTGCGGCGAGCAACGCCACGCTCATGAACGCATAGGATGCCGCGGGCGAACCGGTCGCGCCATTCAGATAGCCGACCACGTACGAGCCGACGAACGAACCAAGCGCCCCCATGCTGTTGATCAGCGCCATCGCGCCGCCCGCCACGTTCTTCGGCAGCAATTCCGGCACGATCGCGAAGAACGGTCCATACGGCGCGTACATCGCGCCGCCGGCGATCACCAGCAACGCGTACGAGATCCAGAAGTGCGTGGAGCCGAGCGCGTACGACGCCGCGAACGCGATCGCGCCGACCAGCAGGAACGGCCACACGAACACTTTGCGGCGGTTGAGTTTATCCGATGCCCACGAAGCCGCAAGCATGGCGATCGTGGCGGCCAGATACGGCAGCGCCGAGAGCCAGCCGGTTTCGACCATGCCGAGCGTCGAACCGTTCTTCAGGATCGACGGCAGCCACAACACGAAACCGTATACGCCGATGCTCCAGCAGAAATACTGCGCGCACAGCTTGATGACCGCGGGCGTGCGAAACGCTTCGCTGTAATTGCGCACCGGCTTGATCGCGGCCTGTTCGGCGCGCAAGGTTTCGGCGAGGTCGTCTTTTTGCTGCTGCGTGAGCCACGAGACCTGTTGCGGCTTGTCCTGCACGATGAACCACCAGCACACCGCCCAGAGGATCGCGGGAGCACCTTCGGCGATGAACATGTGGCGCCAGCCGAACGAATGCACCAGATAGCCGGAGACCACCGACATCCACAGCACCGTCACCGGATTGCCGAGAATCAGGAAGGTGTTGGCCCGCGAGCGCTCGCGCTTCGTGAACCAGTTGCTGATGAAGATCAGCATCGCCGGCATCACCGCTGCTTCCACCACGCCGAGCACGAAGCGGATCACCATCAGCGAGGGGATATTGCTGACCATGCCGGTCAGCGCCGCACAACCGCCCCACAGGACCAGGCTCCAGAACACGAGCTTTTTCACGCTGCGGCGTTCCGCGTAGATCGCGCCGGGAATCTGAAAGAAGAAATAGCCGAGAAAGAACAACGCGCCGATCAACGACGACAGTCCTTTACTGATGCCGAGATCCTGGTTGATGCCGGCAGCCGATGCGAAACCGAAGTTCGCACGGTCGAGGTAAGCCAGGCTGTACGTGATGAATACGATCGGCATGATCGTCCACCAACGGCGAATCGCGAGCGATGAAGTCATGGAAGTCTCCTTTGTCGACCAGAGTTGGTGCAAAGCACTTACTCGGGTCCCATGCAAGATAGTTGCTAACGGCTTCCCGAAGCACTGAGGGCGGTTATGCGGCGCTGTTCGAGCGCTCTTGCTGTTATCGAGCCAGCTAATGCTGGATGCGCTAGATGCGCTGAATACACTGAACGCGGCGTTGGGCGTGGCAGATTCATGTTCAGGCCACGCTCAGGCCGCGGTGGCAACGCGCGAAACATCGGCACGTTCGAGCGCGTCAAGCGCGGCGCGGCTCGGCAGGCCTTCCGAATCGCCGATCACCTGGATCGCCAGCGCGCCGATGCGGTTGCCGCGCGCAACCGCTTGCGGCAGTGTCTTGCCCTCGAGCAGCGCGCTGACCACGCCAACGGCGAAGCCATCGCCCGCGCCAACCGTGTCCACCACCTTCGCGACCGGCTGGCCTGCGATCACGGCGGCATCGTCGGCGGTGCGAAAGTACGCGCCTTCTGCGCCGAGCTTGATGATCACGCCGCGCGCGCCCCGATCGAGATAAAACTTTGCAATGTCGTCCGGCTGCGTATAGCCGGTCAGAATCTCGCCTTCGCCGATGCCGGGCAGCACCCAATCGGCCAGTGCGGCGAGCGCGTTCAACCCTTCGACCATCGCGGCGCGCGAGGGCCACAGCGTTGGGCGCAAGTTCGGGTCGAACGAAATGGTCTTGCCCGCGGCCCGCATTTCACGCGCCAGATGGAAGGCGAGTTCGCGCGAACTCGCCGAGATGGCAGGCGCCACGCCCGTCAGATGGAGGTGAAGCGCGGGCAATACGTAATCGGCCGCGTAGTCGTCCAAGGACAGGTGGCTCGCCGCCGATCCTTTGCGGAAATACTCGATGGCTGGGTCGCTGCCGTCGTCGTTCTTCGACTTCAGCTGGAAACCGGTCGGATAGCGCTCGTCGGTGGTGACGCAGCGCTGGTCGATGCCTTCTTTCGCCAGCGTGTCGCGCACGTACTGGCCGAACGAATCGTTGCCGACCCGGCTCATCCAGCCCACCTTGAAACCCAGGCGCGACAGACCGATCGCCACATTCAGATCGGCGCCCGCAATGCGCTTGGTGAACTGCCCGACACCGGCGAGCGCCCCGGTTTCGGCGGCCACGAACATGGCCATCGCTTCGCCGTAGGTGATGACGTCGAGTGCTGCGTTTGTGTTGTTCATACCTTGCTCCTGCGTATTTCTTTCAAGGTTGTACGCGCCGCTCACGCGGCCGCCAGCCACGTGACGTAATGCGCCGCGTCCGCATCGATACGGTTCGTGTCGAACGGAAATTCAATGCCGCGCGGCACGTGGCGCGGCAGCGTGTCGAGCACCGCGGCGAACTGCGTGTCGCCGACAGCCGGCGCGGCGGGAAAGCGCCGCGCGCCCTCGCCCACCGCCGTCTTGCAATGGATGTATTCGACATGCGCGGCCAGCGGCCCGGCGGCATCGAGCGGCGCGACATCGCGCCAGGCCCAGTTACCGATGTCGAAGGTCATGCCGAGGAGATCCGTATGGCCTTCACGCGCCAGCGCGTCGAACAGGCCAATGAATTGCGCGAGCGAGCCGCCTTCGGCCAGTTGGCCGTTTTCGACAACAAGACGCACACTCGCACCGCGCAGATGGTCGGCAATCGCCGCGCCATGCGCCTCGGTAGCGAATCCGCCGAGTTGCAGCTTCACAAAGCGCGCACCGAATGCTGTCGCTTCATCGAGCGCGAGACGCAGTGCGCCGGCGTCGAGGTGTCCGTCTGACGTGTACAGCGAAGCCGGGGTCGAATACACCGACCACAAGCCCAGTCCGGCGATCGACTTGCCGAGCGCGCTCAATGCCTGCGGCGCAACGTCGGCTTCGTGCGCGAACAGTTCGCGGCGCACTTCGAACGCCGCCGCGCCAGCCTGTTTGCTCGCGCCGGCCCACTTCAGATGACCGCCCTGACGGACCGCGTCCATCCCGAATGCGCTTGCAACGATCACCACGTCCACTGCGTCAGTCATGTCGAATTTACTCAAATCTGTGCCATATCAGCATTTGATCGGCGATTGGAACCGGTTCCAAACACATTTCTAAAAAAAGCGCCGAGGCGCTTGCGATGCCCGAATAGTGCGCCGGGCGCGCCGTCATGCACCATAGTGGAAATCCCCAGGCCGGCTCGATCAGGTTCCATCGGCGAGGCAAAGCGCGAGGAACTGCTCGACGACCCGCGAGGGCGCACTCGCATGCGGCACCAGAATCGACAGCCGCCGTGTCAGCGGCTCGGGGCCCAGCGAGAACAGGCATAGCGCGCCGTCCTCGTGCCGCATCGACATGGCCGAGACGAAACCGATGCCCATGCCCGCCCGCACCGCTTCCTTGACGCCCTCGACCCCGGCAATCTCCAGCGCCACGCGCATCGGCACGCCCGCCCGGGCAAAGGCGCGCTCGACAATCTGCCGCACGCCCGAGCCCGCTTCGCGCAAGACCAGCGGATGCGGGCCGAATGCCGCCAGCGCCACCCGGCCGCCGTTGATGCCCAAACCATCTTCCGTATCCGCGCCGGCCGCCTGCGCCAGTGGATGCGTGCGGGGCATGATCGCGACAATCTCGTCCTCGCGCCACGCATGCACCGCGGTGTCGGGCGGCAGATCCGCGCCGACCGGCCCTTCGATCATCGCGATATCCACTGAGCCCAGCGCGCCGACGATTTCCGTGGTGTTGCCATCGGCGGTATGCAGCGTCACCTCGGGATGGCGGCGATGAAAGTCGGCAATCAGGTACGGCAGCAGATAACTCGCCGGCGTGGTGCTGGCGCCAATGCGCAAGGTGCCCTGCTCGAGCCCGCGCAACGCGTCGCGATACGCATGCGCCTGCCGCCACGTATCCCGAAGCCGGGTGGCATAGCTGGCGAGTTGCTCGCCGGCGGGCGTGAGGCGCACGCCGCGCCCGTCGCGCAGGTAAAGCGGCTCGCCGAATTCGTCCTGTAACTGCCGCAATTGTCCGGACACGGCCGGCTGCGACAAATGCAGCGCCACAGCCGCCCGGCTGATGTTGCGATGTTCGGCAACGGCGGCAAACGTTATAAGTTGGTCCGGGGTCATGGTGGTCAAAGTATCCGCACAACTGATACTTTACATTCTAAATCACGATTTTTCATATCGATATATCTAATTTAGGATTAGGGCTATCGAATCAAGTCAGTCATAGGAAGGCACTACGCCATGTCCACGCCACATCTCACCGCTTCTGCCGCATCCGCCGGATCTTCGGCGTCGTCCACCCGTGGCCAGCTCAACGGCATTCTCTTCGTTGCCCTGTTTGCCGCTGCCGTGACCCGCATCGCGTCGATCCCGGCCATCGCCGGCTTGGGTTTGAGTCCACTGATCGTCGGCATCGTGGCGGGCGCCATTTACGGCAACGCACTGCGCGACGGCATGCCCGAAAGCTGGGCGGCCGGTGTCAACTTCTCGGCGCGCAAACTTCTGCGCATCGCCGTGGCGTTTTTCGGCTTGCGCGTGAGCCTGCAGGAAATCGCTCAGGTCGGCTTGCCCGGTCTCGCTGAATCGGTGCTGATCGTCGTGAGCACGCTGGTGATCGGCACGTGGGCCGGCATGAAGATCATGAAACTCGATCGCGATACGGCCCTTCTCACGGCCGCCGGCAGCGCGATCTGCGGTGCGGCCGCCGTGCTCGCGTTCGAATCGACGCTGCAATCGAAGCCGCATAAGAGCGCCATGGCCGTGGGCAGCGTGGTGCTGTTCGGCACGCTCTCGATGTTCCTCTACCCGGTGCTGTTCAAGGCGGGCTGGCTGCATCTCGACACGGTTGGCGCAGGCCTCTTCTTCGGCGGCACGATTCATGAAGTGGCGCAGGTGGTCGGCGCGGCCAGCAACGTGAGCCCGGAAGCGACCCACATCGCGACCATCGTCAAGATGACCCGCGTGATGCTGCTGGTGCCGGTGCTGCTGGTGGTCGGCATGTGGGTCAACCGCTCGGCGCGCAGCGCCGCCACGGCCGAAGACGGCAAGCACCACGCTCCGCGCAAGCTGGCGATTCCCTGGTTCGCGCTCGGCTTCCTCGCCTTCGTCGTGATCAACTCGCTGCACGTCCTGCCGGAAAGCGCGACCAGCACGCTGAACATGCTCGACACCTTCGCACTCACCATGGCCATGACCGCGCTCGGTATCGAAACCCGCATTGCGCAGATTCGTCAGGCCGGACCCCGCGCATTGACCACCGGTTTCATCCTGTATGTGTGGTTGATTGCCGGCGGACTGGGTATCACATGGGCCGTCCAGCGCCTGCTCGGCTAAATCGCCCCCGCCTTCCGACCCACCCCGCCGCGTGCGGGGTTTTGTGCATTCAGGAGACCCATCCGGCACGCACGCGCGGCATACTGGTTGCCGACGTTGTTCGCTCATGCAAACTTCTTCATGCAACCGGGATAAGGACCGATCGATGAGTCTGGAACTTTATTATTGGGACGGCCTGCAAGGCCGCGGCGAATTCGTGCGGCTGGCATTGGAAGAAGCCGGTGCGGACTATGTGGAAGTGGCGCGCGGCGAGCCGTCGGCGGGCCTCGGCACGAACGCGATGATGACGCTGATGAAGAGCAGGAACGAGCCCTACCCGCCGTTCGCGCCGCCATTTCTGAAAGACGGCGATCTGGTGATCGCGCAGACCGCCAACATCCTGCTCTACCTCGGCCCGAGGCTCAAACTCGCGCCGTCGGACGAAAGCCTGCGCTACGTCGCCAACGGGCTGCAACTGACGATCGCCGATATGGTGACCGAAGCGCACGACACCCATCATCCGCTCGCCAGTGCCCTGTATTACGAAGACCAGAAAGACGCAGCCAAAGTGCGCGCGCACGAGTTCATCGACAACCGCATTCCGAAGTTCATGACGTACTTCGAGCGCGTGCTGAAACAGAACCCGGCCGGCGACACGTTCATGGTTGGCGACGCGCTCACTTACGTCGACTTGTCGATGTTCCAGCTGATCGACGGTCTGCTGTACGCGTTTCCGCGCGCGCTCAAGCGTTTCGGCGAACACTATCCACGCCTCGCGGCGTTGCACGACGCGGTGATCGAGCGGCCGAACATCGCCGCTTATCTGCAGTCCAACCGGCGCATCGAGCATAACGAAGCCTGCATCTTCCGGCACTACCCGGAACTCGACAAGGCGGCGGCTTGATCCGCGCCGCCCGCCTTCGCGAACACTGCGCATCGCGCCCGCTTCCGCCAGCGGGCGCGATGCTGTTACCGTACGCGCATTCCATCCACCCAACCCACCCTCTCCTGCCGACGTGCTTTCATTCCTGCTGAAGCTGCGCACCCGCGCCCAAACCCTGTTCCGTCTGTCCGACGCCCATACGATGCTGGTCTGGTCGGTGGTGGTCGGCGTCGCGGGCGCCTTCGCGACCATTGCCTTTCGCGAAGGCATTGCGTTGCTGCAACTGGCGGTTGTCGGCAAGTCCGGCAGTTTCGTCGAAATGGCGCGCGGCTTGCCGTGGACGGTGCGTGTGTGGCTGCCCGCAGCGGGCGGCCTGATCGCCGGCTTCTTTTTGCTGATCGCGCAACGTCACGTCGACAAATGCAATCACATCGATTACATGGAAGCGGTCGCGATCGGCGACGGCGTGGTGCCGGTCAAGCTGAGCTTCTGGCGCAGCGTGTCGTCGCTGTTCACGATTTCGAGCGGCGGCTCGATCGGCCGCGAAGGTCCGATGGTGCAACTGGCGGCGCTGGCCGCGTCGCTGATCGGCCGCTGGGTGCATTTCGATCCGCCGCGTCTGCGCCTGCTCGTCGCCTGCGGCGCGGCAGCCGGGATTACCTCCGCGTACAGCGCGCCGATTGCCGGCGCGTTTTTCGTCACTGAAATCGTGCTCGGCTCGATCGTGATGGAAAGCTTTGGCCCCGTGGTGGTTTCGGCGGTGGTCGCCAACATCACCATGCGCGAGTTCACCAGCTACAAGCCACCGTACGAAATGCCGGTGTTTCCGCCGGTGGCGGGTGCCGAAGTCCTGTTGTTCGTCGCGCTCGGGCTGCTGTGCGGTGCGGCCGCGCCGCAGTTTCTACGGCTGATGGACTTCTCGAAAGCCAACTTTCGCAAGCTGCCCGTGCCGCTGCCCATCCGGCTGGCGCTGGGCGGTCTGATCGTCGGCATTCTGTCGGTGTGGACGCCCGAGGTGTGGGGCAACGGCTACAGCGTGGTCAATTCCATTCTGCATTCACCGTGGACGTGGAGCGCGCTCGTCCTCGTGCTGGCGTTCAAGATCGTCGCGACGTCGGCAACCGTGGGTTCAGGCGCGATCGGCGGGGTGTTCACGCCGACGCTCTTCGTCGGCGCGGTGGTCGGCTCGCTGTTCGGCCTCGGCATGCACGCGTTGTGGCCGCACGGCACCTCGGCGCCGTTCGCTTATGCAATGGTCGGCATGGGCGCGTTTCTGGCCGGCGCCACGCAGGCGCCGCTGATGGCGATCCTGATGATCTTCGAAATGACGCTCAGCTATCAGGTGGTGCTGCCGCTGATGCTGTCGTGCGTGGTCGCATATTTCGTGTCGCGCGCGATCGGCAAGACGTCGATGTACGAAATCACGCTGCGCCGCAATCAGGAGGAACAGGAGCGCAGCCGTCTGCGCGCGACGCAGATGCGCGAGCTGATCCGCCCCGCCGAGACCGTCGTGGCACCGAACGCGACCGTGCAGGACATGACGCGCGTGTTCCTCGAATATCCGGTGAAGTATCTGTATGTGGCCAACGAGTCCGGCGCGTTTCTCGGCGTGGTCGCACTCAAGGACATCACCTCCGATCTGCTCGACAAGCGCGACACCGCCGCGAAAACAGCCGCGGATTATCTGCAGGCGCATTTCGACGTGCTCACGCCGGATATGCCGCTCGGCGTTGCGTTGCAGCACTTCATGGCGTTTCAGGGCGAGCGGCTGCCGGTGGTCGAAAGCGCTGCGGATCCGAAGCTGGCGGGGGTGGTGTACAAGACCTCGCTGCTCGATGCCTACTTCCGCATGAATCCGACGCGCTAGGCCAAAGTTCAGGCATTCGAGCGCCGGGACGTTTGATCGCTGAGTCATTGGCCGGGCCCACGCGGCAACGCGCGGCGCCTCACCAACACCGCCTTCCCGGCCCGTGCAAAGCGCGGAAGATTCCCTACAATGGGAAAACCGCTGCAGCGATTGTGCGCAGCGCGCGTTACGCCAGGACGGGCGCACCGAGACGCCCGCTTTTCGATCGGAGCGAAGATGAGCGAACCGTCCCTCGATGCCGTGCGCCGCGACCAGGCGGGCTGGATTTTCCTGCATATCGAAGGCGAGCCGTACGATCGCGGCGAGCAGCACGGCCAGTTGCTCGCCACTGAAATCCAGAACGCGATCCGCACCGCCCGCTACCTTGCAAAATGGGACACCGGCGAAGACTTCGATACCTTCGTGGACGCCGCCGTATCCCAGTTCGCCAACAAACTCGACACCGAATTCGCCGACGAAATCCAGGGCGTCGCCGACGGCGCGAAGCTGCCGTTCGCCGAAGTGCTGGCCTGGAACGGCTACATGGATCTGCTGCAAAGCTGGTGGCCGAGCCACGCGGCAACCCAGCAACCGCAGCTCGGCCTGAAACCGTGGCGCGGACGCCGCGGCCATCACTGCAGCGCGTTCATCGCAACCGGCAATGCCACCCGGGACGGCCGCATCGTCATGGCGCACAACTCGTGGGACCGCTATGCCGCGGGCGACGCGTTCAACGTCGTGTTCGACATCGTGCCCGATCGCGGCAACCGCATCCTGATGCAGGGCCTGCCGGGCTGCATCTCCAGCCTCACCGATTTCTGGGTGACCGAAGCCGGCCTGATGGTCACTGAAACCACCATCTCCAACTTTGCCGGCTACAACGCAGCGGGTGCGCCGGAGTTCTATCGCTCGCGGCGCGCGTCGCAATACGCCGGCAACATCGGCGAATGGTGCGAGATGTTCGCGGTCGCCAATAACGGCGGGTATGCGAACAGCTGGCTGCTTGGCGACACCAAGACCGGCGAGATCGCGCGCTATGAACTCGGGCTGCACTATTCCGGTTTCGAGAGTACGAAAAACGGCTTCTATAGCGGCTACAACACCGCGACCGATCTGAAAATCCGCAACCAGGAATGCATCGGCGAAGGCGAAGACTATACGGACGTGCGCAAGAACGGCGCGCGCCGCCTGCGCTTCATGCAGCTCGAAGAAATGCATCACGGCAAGATCGACGTCGAACTCGCGAAAGAGATGATCGCCGACCACCACGACGTCTATCTCGACCGCAACGACAACCCGTGCTCGCGCACCATCTGCGGGCATCTGGAACTGGACGACGCGCGCTTCGGCGGCACCGATCATGGGCCGTTCAATCCGTGGGGCGCCAACGACGGCAAGGTGGTCGATAGCGACATGGCGCGCGCCATGGCCTTCACCGCGCGCTGGGGGCACCCGTGCGGCCGGCCGTTCGACGCCCAGGCGTTTATGAAGCGCCATCCGCAGTGGAACTGGCTCAACGGCTATATGCGCGACCGCCCGTCATGGCCATGGACGCGTTTCGAGGTGCTGCGCTAGGCGGAGCGCCTAAAAACGCCTATAAGCGACTATAAGCAGCCCGCTGCAGCGCAACATAAATGCTGCACGATCGTTCGCGACTGCATTGCCTTTTTCCTGCCATCATGTGAAACCTACAATGAGGTTTTGTCTCTTTTGTGCGCGCGGCCGAACGGTTTGCCATCTAAGATGGTAGATATACGCTGCGCGCATAGGGAAACGCCGCGTGTAGGTTGCGCCCTCCTTTCGACGCGGGGGGTGGCGTAGCGCTTGCTCACCCTGTCAGCGCCGCATGAGCTTAGGAGGTCGGGCGATGAAAACCTCGACACTGTTGACCATGGTGACGCTGTCGGCCTCGTGTTTTGCCGCACCGGTTCATACCGCGCTGGACGGCACTGCCGCCAATAGCCTTGCCGAACGCGCCAACGCCGCACCCGTCGCTCCAGCAGCGCCGGACGTCGCTGCCACTGACGACACACGTCCGCAACAATGGCAACACATCGCGCTGCCCAAGTCGCGGCATCTGGAGCGAAGCTTCACGGGCCAGAACGAGCACTTGCAGACCTGAAAACAGCCCTTGGGAGCACTTGCATGACGGCATCGGCTATTCCCGGCGAATCGATCGATTTGCAGATCGCCGACATTCTGCGCGAAGTCAGTTTCCCGACTTACAAAGACGCGCTAGTCGACGCCGCGCGCGAAGCCGGCGCGAGCAATGAAGTATTGTCGATGCTCGACGGCTTGCCGGAGCAGGATTACGCCGACGTCACGTCGATCACGCGCCTGATCGGCGGCAATTACGGGCCGGGTCTGGGCGCATGAGCGGCCAGCGGGTCTTAACGCTGGGTTCGCTTTCGTCCGATCCGAAGCCCGCTGCCGACTGGATTCATCGGTCGCCGCATTCGGGCGGCACGGGCGGCATCGAGCGGATCGAAGCCTTCTTTCATCGTGCCGGCTATGCCATGCACCGGCACGATACCTATGCGATAGGCCGCACGCTGGCTGGCGTGCAGAGCTTCCGCTACCGCGGCAGCATGCGTAGCAATTTGCCGGGCGGCACGATGGTGCTCCATCCCGATGAGCCACATGACGGCCAGGCCGGCACCCGCGACGGCTTTCGCTACCGGATGATCTATGTCGATCCGGCGCTGTTCCAGCAGGCGCTCGGCGGCAAGCCGCTGCCGTTTCTCGAAGGCGGCCTGTCGAACGACCCGCGTCTGTTTGCCGCGACCGAGAGTCTGCTGCGCACCATGGATCGCGCAATCGATTCGCTCGAACAGGACGACGCGCTCTACGATCTCGCCATCGCGCTCGACGCCGTGGCCGGTGCGGCTGCGACGCGCCGTCCGGTGGATTACCTCGCCGCGGAACGGGCGCGCGAGTATATGCTCGGCTCGCTCGATAGCGCCGTGACGCTCGACGAACTGGCGGCGGCCGCCGGACGCGACCGCTGGAGTTTGTCACGGGATTTTCGTGCGCTGTTCGGCACCAGTCCGCATCGCTATCTGACCATGCGGCGTCTCGATCTCGTACGGGAACTCGCCGTCAAGGGGATATCGCTTGCCGATGCGTCGGCGGCAGCCGGCTTCGCCGATCAGGCCCACATGACGCGGCATTTCAAGCGCGCATGGGGCGTCGCGCCGGCACAGTGGCTGAAGATGCTGGGGCCGTCGGCTTCCGGTACCGGTACCGGGATGCACGAGGCGATGAACCGCCTGGCCTAGCGCCGCATTGAAGCCGCGCGCACAAACGTACAAGACCCGACAGCGCCTCACGCCCTACGCTCCAGGCTGGAACTGACCGCTCAGGAGGAGCACCGCAATGTCCAACGTTCAAGCGATTCAACGTCCTTACCGCGCCATCAACTTCGCTGAAAAACTGCAGCTTATCAACGACCAGTGGCTGCCGCGCGTCGTTGCCGAAATGAACGACTACCAGTTCAAACTGGTGCGGATCGAAGGCGATTTCGTCTGGCACGAACATGCCGACACCGACGAAACCTTCATCGTGCTCGAGGGGCAATTGCGCATCGACATGCGCGATGAATCCGTGCTTCTGTCAGCAGGAGAAATGTTCGTGGTGCCCAAAGGCACGGAGCACAAGCCGTACGCCGAACGCGAAGTCAAGCTATTGCTGATCGAACCGCGCGGCGTCAAGAACACCGGCGAAGAAAGCAACGAACGCACGGCGGCGAACGACGTGTGGATTTGAAGCGAGTCACGCTCGTGGCTCGCGTTCGTAGTAAATGTCCCACTCGCTTTCGGCCGTTTTGACGAAGCCATGCCGCTGGTAAAAGCGATTCGAATCGCTGTCGCGCAGCGCGCCCACTTTGAGCGGCAGCGATTTGGCATCCGCCTCGGCAAACAGTTCGGCCAGCACGGCCTGGCCGATCCCTCTGCCTTGCTGCGTTGGAACGACGTACAGATGATCCAGTAGCAGATGGTCGGCGTTGTGCCTCAATAGCACAAAGCCGGCACGCTCTCCGTCGGCCAGAATGAAGCGGCAAAAACCGGGATCGAACGACGCAACAAAGCGTTCACGCGCCCGAATGGGATCAAAGCGGCCGATGCGTTCCAGACTCTCTCGCATCGCCGCGATACGGATGTTCACGAGCGTATCGACGTCGGCGTGCGTGGTGTTGGCAAAACTCAGGTTCATGCGCTTCGGCTCTCCGGATCTTCTCTGGGATTGACGCGACGATGCCGCCCTCGGAACCGAAGAAGATAACCCGGATGTGAAAGCCCGTGCTGAACGGCGCGAACACGCGCGGGAGCGCACGTCAGACGCCGGCGCGCCGCGATTCCGTCAAATTGGCGAAGGTGCCGCGACGTGTCCGCGCGAAGGCTTGCGCAACGGCCGCGCGCCCTCGACGGGCGGCAATGCCGACACCGGCAGGTCGTCCGCATAGACAGGCGCCCCGGCAACCGGGGACCGCCCAGCCGAACGCACCGGCGTCATAGCTCGCGGATCGCGCGATTGAGCTTCGGTCTGCTGGAAATGCGCGACGAGATGGTCGATAAACGTGCGCACCTTCGCCGGCAAATGCAGGCGGCTCGGATAGGCAATCGTAATTTCGATCTTCGGCAAATGGTAGTCGCCCAGCAAGGGCACGAGTCGCCCGGACGCCAGATCCCGGCCGATCAGATAGCTCGGCAGAATCGCCACGCCCATGCCCAACAGGGCAAACTGCCGCAGCATCTCGGTGTTGTTCGCCGCAATCGCGTTGGTGGGCCTCACCCGCACTTCGCCGTCCGGTCCGGTGAATACCTTCTCGTCGCTACCCTGCTCGGCAGGCCGGCTCAGACACGGATGTGTCAGCAAATCTTCAGGGCGGGTTGGCGTGCCGTGCTGCTCAAGATAAGCGGGTGTCGCGCAGACCGTCATATAGCCGGTGGTCAGACGCCGCGTGACGATGCTCGCACTGCGCATCTGCCGCGCCACCATGATCCCCACGTCGAAACCCTCCTCCACCAGATCGACGTGGCGATCCGCCAGCGTGACGTCTGGCATCACGTCCGGATAACGCTCCGCGTACGACTGCACCACCGGCGCGAGGCTGTGCAACCCGAACACCACCGGCGCGACGACGCGCAAGGTCCCAACCGGTTCCTGATTACGCGCCACCACCATCTGCTCGACGCCTTCCAGGTCGTCGAGAATGTGGCGCACGCGTTCCAGATAGGTCGCGCCGGATTCGGTCAGCGAGAGACGGCGCGTCGTGCGATTGAGCAGCCGCACGCGCAGACGCGCTTCCAGATCCGCGACGTGACGCGTGACGACGGCAGTGGAAAGATCCAGCGCGCCCGCCGCGCCAACGAAACTGCCCAGATCAGCCACCTTGACGAAAACGCGCATCGACTGCAATTGATTCATGGGACGACTCCTGCCTCGGTGAAGCCGGGCCGGCGCGACGCTGCCGCCTGTGTCGACCCGAACGACAAGGTGCGCACGGGTTTGCCCAACGATTCGATTGTATCGATCCGACCTGTCCCAACCCTGACCCGAACATGACAATCCGGTCAGTTTCCCGAGGCGCTCGCGACACTATTGCGAGGCGTACTGTGGACGAATTGCGGACGAATTGTGGATATTGGGTAGGTATAAACCCTTAGATGCTGGTAATATAGCGCCCGAAAGGAAATTTATCGCTATGCCACATCGTTTTCAGCTTTTCGAAAAAATCGCGTTTTCACTGGTTTGCTGGTCCGCCGCGGCCTGTTCGGCTTTCATCGCTTACGAGCGGTGCCCGGACATCAAGGTCGTCCTGCACGCGGGTGAAGAAGTCCTGCGCTACAGCGGGCAGTATTCGTTCGTCTGCGCCACGCCGGTTGCGGACGCCTGCGCGCAGTTGCCGGCGAGCTGATTCGCCGGCATTGGTATTACGCAATTCGTATTACGCATCGCGCCCGAACACCACGCGCGCGAAAAACCCCGTCAGCACCTTTTCAGCCACTTCCCCCGACACGTTCTGCGGATCGACCGTGTAGAAAAACTGCACGCCGTCGCACAACCCCATCAGGCCCATCGCCAACGTCTCTGCCGGCAACGGTAATGGCGTGCCGACCAGCGCCGAAAATTCGCGGATGTACGCGCTCAACTGTTCGAGCTTCTCGTGCAGGAACGCGTTGAAGCGTACCCGGAAGCGGCCGTCGCGCACGGCGAGCAGCTTCGCCTCCACCCACAGCAGAAAACACTTGTTCTCGCGATGCAGGCTGCCGTAATAACGCAGCACGCGCTCTTCCATCTCTTCGCGCGAGGCCGCGCTTTCGAAGATGGCCTGCAGCCCCGCCTGCATGGTCTCGTGGTCGCGCCGCAGTAGTTCGAGGAACAACTCGTTCTTGCTGCGGAAGTTCGAATAGAACGCGCCGCGCGTATAACCCGCCGCCCCGGCGATGTCTTCGACACTCGCCGCGACAAAGCCTTTCTTCATAAAAATCGCCTGCGCAGCGTCGAGCAGACGCTGGCGCGTCTGGTCTTTGCTCTGCTCGCGTGTAAGTCGTTGCCGTTTCATGGGCGCAAGTCTAGCACCGAAAAGATTTCCAATTCACATCAACATTCAGATACAGGTGTGTATTAGAATTCAGCCATCCATTCGAAGTCAGACGCGTATGCCAAATGCATGTTTCGGCCCACGCGTCTTCGCTGGCGGGCCGCTGCGGCTTGCCGTGCTCGTTTGCTGTCTCCAGTTGGGGTAATTGTGAAGCGTCCCGGTCTTCCCGCATCGCCTGCGATGCGCCAGCAGTTCCTTCCGCATGCCCGTCCCGCGCACTTGCGCCGCGCAGCATTCGCCCTCGCTCTCGCCGGTATCGTCGCGCTCGCCGCCTGCTCGAAGAAAGAACCGCCTGCGCCCGCGCCGCGTCCGGTGGTCGCCGTTGCCGTGCAGTCAGACGGCAGCGCATTGGCCGCGGCATCGTTGCCGGGCGACGTGCAGGCGCGCTATTCCACACCGCTGTCGTTTCGCGTCGGCGGAAAAATCATCGAACGGCGCGTACGTTTGGGTGACGTGGTGAAGAATGGGCAGATCGTCGCCCGGCTCGATCCGGCGGATGCGCAAAAGAATGCCGCCAGCGCGCAGGCTCAGCTGGAAGCCGCGCAACACGGTTTCGTGTATGCGAAGCAGCAACTCGATCGCGATCAGGCCCAGGCGAAAGAAAACCTGATCGCGCCCGCGCAGCTTGAACAGACCACCAACGCCTACGCCTCTGCCGCCGCGCAGCGCGATCAGGCCGCGCAACAGGCGGCGTTGTCGAAAGACCAGTTGCAGTACACCGCGCTGGTTGCCGATCACGCCGGCGTGATTACCGCCGAACAGGCCGACACCGGTCAGAATGTGTCCGCCGGTCAGGCCGTCTACAACCTCGCGTGGAGCGGCGATATCGACGTGGTCTGCGACGTGCCGGAAAGCGCGCTAGCCGCGCTCTCGATCGGGCAGACCGCAAAGGTCACGCTGGCCGCGCTGCCGGGCCGCAGCTTTACCGCGCGCGTGCGCGAACTGTCGCCCGCCGCCGATCCGCAAAGCCGCACGTATCGCGCCAAGCTCACGCTCGACAATGCCGGCCCGGACGTGCGTCTCGGCATGACCGCCGACATCGCGCTCGCCGCAGCTTCGCCTTCGGACTCCTCCGGCAACTCGGATGCGAACTCGGCTACGGGCGAGAGCAGTTCCTTCACCGTGCCTGCCACCGCCCTGTTCCACGACGGCACGCAGCCGGCTGTGTGGGTCGTGCGTCCCGCGGACAATGCGCCGGGCGTCGGTACGCTAGAACTGCGCCGCGTGACGGTCATCCGCTATAACGAGCGCACGATCGTGATCGGCCAGGGGCTCAAAAATGGTGAACGCGTCGTGCTGCAAGGCGTGCATACCGTGACCGCCGGCGAAAAAGTCCACGTGATCCCGCCGTTGCATCCCGAGGACTTCGCTTCATGAGCAATACGCATGAAGAAGGACGCTTCAACCTGTCCGCATGGGCGCTGCGCCATCAGGCGCTGGTCGTCTTCCTGATCGCGCTCGCAACCGCGTTCGGCATTCTCGCCTATACCCGTCTCGCCCAATCTGAAGACCCGCCTTTCACGTTCCGCGTCATGGTGATCCGCACCTTCTGGCCGGGCGCGACCGCGCGCCAGGTCCAGGAGCAGGTCACCGACCGTATCGGCCGGAAATTGCAGGAAACGCCCGCCATCGATTTCGTGCGCAGTTACTCGCGCCCCGGCGAATCGCTGATGTTCTTCTCGATGAAGGACTCGGCACCGGTCAAGGACGTGCCCGAAACCTGGTATCAGGTGCGCAAGAAAGTCGGCGATATCGCGGCGACCTTGCCGCCGGGCATTCAAGGTCCATTTTTCAACGACGAATTCGGCGACGTCTACACCAATATCTACACGCTCGAAGGTGACGGTTTTTCCGCCGCGCAACTGCACGATTACGCGGACCAGTTGCGCACGGTGTTGCTGCGCGTGCCCGGCGTCGGCAAGGTCGATTATTTCGGCGATCCGGATCAGCACATCTACATCGAGATCACCAACACGCAACTCACGCGCCTTGGCATCTCGCCGCAGCAACTCGGCCAGGCCATCAATTCGCAGAACAGCGTCTCGCCCGCGGGCACGCTGACCACCACCGACGACCGCGTGTTCGTGCGCCCCACCGGCCAGTTCAAGGACGTCAATGCGCTCGCCGACACGCTGATCCGCATCAACAACCGCTCGTTCCGTCTCGGCGACATCGCGACCATCAAGCGCGGTTACGACGATCCGGTCGCCACGCAAATGCGCTCGGGCGGCAAGGCGGTGCTCGGCATCGGCATCACCATGCAGCCGGGTGGCGACGTGATTCGTCTGGGCAAAGCGCTCGATCAGGAAACGGTCAAACTGCGGGCCTACCTGCCGGCGGGCTTGCAACTGGTCGAAGTATCGAGCATGCCGAACGCGGTCGCGCGTTCGGTCGACGATTTTCTCGAAGCCGTCGCTGAAGCGATTGCGATCGTGCTGGTGGTCAGCCTGCTGTCATTGGGCGTGCGCACCGGCATGGTGGTCGTGATCTCGATACCTGTCGTGCTCGCCGTCACGGCGCTGTGCATGTATCTGTTCGACATCGGGTTGCACAAGGTCTCGCTGGGCACGCTGGTGCTCGCGTTGGGGCTATTGGTGGACGACGCGATCATCGCGGTCGAGATGATGTCGGTGAAACTGGAGCAAGGCTGGAGCCGCACGCGCGCCGCCGCCTTTGCGTACACCAGTACCGCCTTTCCGATGCTGACCGGAACGCTCGTCACCGTCTCCGGTTTCCTGCCGATTGCGCTGGCGAAGTCGAGCACCGGCGAATACACACGCTCGATCTTCGAAGTGTCGGCGATCGCGCTGATCGCGTCGTGGTTCGCGGCCGTGGTGCTGATTCCACTGCTCGGCTATCACATGCTGCCGGAGCGCAAACGTCAGGAACACGAAGCGGAAGATCACGAACACGACATCTACGACACCCGCTTCTACAAGCGGCTGCGTGGCTGGATCGGCTGGTGCATCGAGCGGCGTTTTGTCGTGCTGGCCATCACCGTCGGACTGTTCATTCTGGCCATGGCAGGCTTCACGCTGGTGCCACAGCAATTCTTCCCGAGCTCGGACCGTCCCGAGTTGCTGGTGGATGTGCGCTTGCCCGAAGGCGCTTCGTACGATGCGACGCTGCGCCAGGCAGAGCGATTGGAAAAAGCGCTGGTGGGCCGCCCGGAAATCGATCATACGGTGGACTTCGTCGGCACCGGTGCGCCGCGTTTCTATCTCCCGCTCGATCAGCAATTGCCGCAGCCGAATTTCGCGCAGTTCGTCATCACGGCCAAATCCGTGAAAGATCGCGAGAAGCTCGCGCAATGGCTCGAACCGGAATTGCGTAATAACTTTCCGGCGATCCGCACACGCCTGTCGCGCCTCGAGAATGGGCCGCCGGTCGGCTATCCCGTGCAGTTCCGCGTGAGCGGAGACGATATTGCCACCGTGCGTTCGATCGCCGAGCGCGTCGCCGCGACCCTGCGCGCCGACCGCGGCACCCGCAACGTCCAGTTCGACTGGGACGAGCCTGCCGAGCGCTCGGTGCGCTTCGAAGTCGACCAGAAGAAAGCACGCGAACTCGGCGTGACATCTGAGGACGTGTCGAGTTTCCTCGCCATGACGCTCTCCGGCTACACCGTCACGCAGTATCGCGAGCGCGACAAGCTGATCAGCGTCGACCTGCGCGCACCCAAAGCGGAACGCGTCGACCCCGCGAAGCTGATCACGCTGGCGATGCCGACGCCGAACGGTCCCGTGCCGCTCGGCACGCTCGGTCATCTGCGCAACGACCTCGAATACGGCGTGATCTGGGAACGCGACCGCCAGCCCACCATCACCGTGCAGTCCGACGTCGCGCCGGGCGCGCAAGGGATCGACGTGACACATGCCGTCGATAAGGCATTGAGCCAGATTCGCGCCGCGCTGCCGGTGGGCTACCGGATCGAAATCGGCGGGTCGGTCGAGGAAAGCGGCAAGGGGCAAACGTCGATCAACGCACAGATGCCGATCATGATCATCGCCGTGCTGGTGCTCCTGATGATCCAGTTGCAGAGTTTCGCGCGGGTGCTGTTGGTGGTGCTGACCGCGCCGCTCGGCCTGATCGGCGTGGTGCTGACCCTGCTTCTTTTCGGCCAGCCATTCGGTTTTGTCGCGATGCTCGGCGTAATTGCCATGTTCGGCATCATCATGCGCAACTCCGTGATTCTCGTCGATCAGATCGAGCAGGACATCGCTGCGGGATACAAGCGCTTCGACGCGATCGTCGGCGCGACGGTGCGGCGCTTCCGGCCCATCACGCTCACCGCGGCGGCCGCCGTGCTCGCGCTGATTCCGCTGTTGCGCTCGAACTTTTTCGGCCCGATGGCAACCGCGCTGATGGGTGGCATTACGAGCGCGACCATTCTCACGCTGTTCTATCTGCCGGCCCTGTACGCAATGTCGTTCAGAGTGCGCGACGACGAGCGCGAACCACCGCCGCCGCCCGGCACGACGCATTCGGGGAACTGAGATCATGGCTACCTTTGCATTCCCTCTGCACCTGCGTCTCACGCTGCTCAGCGGCGCCGCACTGGCCCTCGCCGCCTGCTCGTTCGGCCCGAGCGGCGAGCCGCCCGCGATGCCGCAACCGGCCCACTACGGCGCCGAAGCGCAGCCGGCGCAGACCGTGCCCGCACAAGGCGTCACCCAGCAATTCGTGGTCGGCGCGAAGCCCGTGCCCGAATGGTGGAAGCTTTATCAATCGGAGGCGCTGAATGCGCTGGTCGACGAAGGCTTGCGCAACAGCCCGACGCTTGCCGCGACCGACAGGAGCCTCGCCGCGGCGCGCGAGCAACTGCGCGCGCAGATTGGCAGTTCGCTGCTGCCGACCATCGACGCCGGCGGCCAGGCCACCCGCAATCGTGCGCTGGCGATCCCCGAGGCCGGTCCGAATACGTTCCTGTACAACATCTTCGTCGGTCAATTGCAGGCGCACTATACGCTCGACCTGTTCGGCGCCTCGCGTCTCGCCGATACCGCGCTCGCGGCTCGCGTGAATGTGCAGGCCTATCAGTTCGATGCCGCGCGCCGCGCGCTGGCTGCCAACATCGTGACGGCGACGATCACGAGTGCGGCATTGCATGCACAGATCGACACGACCGAGCGGCTCGTGACGCTTGCCAACGATCAGGCGCGCGACACACAACGGCGCTACCTCCTGGGCGCCGTCTCGCACGCCGATCAGTTGAGCGCGCAACAAAGTGCGGCGAGTCTGTCCGCGAGTTTGCCGGGTTTGAAGCAGCAATGGCTGACGACGCGCCATGCCCTGGCGGTACTGCTCGGCCGCACCCCGGACACGGCCCCGGACGACCTCGATCTTGCGCAACTGCACGTGCCTGAGCAGGTGCCCGTCGTAGTGCCATCCGAGCTGCTACGCACCCGGCCCGACATCCAGGCAGCGGACGCCGCCCTGAAGGCCGCGGCGGCCGACGTCGGCGTCGCGACCGCGCAGATGTTCCCGAGTCTTTCGCTGAGTGCATCGATGGGCCAAGGCGGCTTTAGCTGGCCGGTGGCGCTATCCGGCGCCGGGGCCATCTGGAGCCTTGGCGCGTCGCTGTCGCAACCGCTGTTTCACGGCGGCGCCCTGTTCGCACAGCGCCGCGCGGCGGTCGACACCTACGACGCCACGGTTTCGCAGTACAAGCAGACTGTGCTGACCGCGTTCCAGAACGTCGCCGATACACTTGCAGCGTTGCAGCACGACACGCAATCGCTCGACGCGGCGAGCATTGCCGCGCGCTCGGCGCAAGGAATATTTGACGAGACATCGGGACGGTACCGGCTGGGTGCGTTACCGATTGCGTCGACACGGACGAGTGAGCAGCAGTTCCGCAACGCGCAGCTTGACGAGATCCGTTACACGAGCGCGCGGCTGACGGACACTGCGGCCTTATTCCAGGCGATGGGAAATCCGCCATTGGAGCCGGGACCCTCCGCGACGGCATCGGCATCGGCGGTTCCAGCGTCGAGCGTGGGGGTATCCAACTAAACCTGGGATTCCGTACTGACGGCAGCGGAGTTATCCCCAGTTTATGTTGACAGGGCTGTTGATAACTCCGGGGCTACGCGCTTAAGTGCTTGATGCGGATCGGTTTGTTGCTTGCGGTGCGGGCGAACGCAGGGGTGATCGACCGGGCAGTTTGCGGGGATGGGCGTATTGCGGGGGAGAGACGTTATCCACAGATTTTGTGGAGAGGCGTGTTGATAACACCTGGACATCCACCGTAAGTCGTTGAATGCGCAACGGAATCGGACGTAGATATTACGGACGCAGCCCACAGCGAATGGCCATGTGAGGTACCGCCTCGGCGCGCGCAGCGCCGCCGGAAGAATGACGCCTTTGTCACTGACGCGGAGTGCGCGAGAACACGGATTCCAGATGCACCACTACCGTGGCTGCGCGGGGGACCCGCTTAAAAATTAGCGGTTTGAGCCGCTTTCTTTTGCCTACTTTTCTTTGCGGCAGGCAAAGAAAAGTAGGTGCCGCCCCGCACAGGGGCAACGCAAATAGACCACTAACAAAACAAGGAAAGGCCAACACCATAAAAACACAGCCCCCCAAGCGCCACGCGCAAAAAACCCCGATCAATAAACCCCAGCCTCCCCCACAGGCCGATTCTTAAACCGCTTATGCACCCAATAATATTGATCAGGAATCCGTCGCACTTGCGTCTCGAGGAACTCGGTAATCCGCCGTGCGTCAACCGTCACATCATCCGAAGGAAAATCGCTTAGCGCATCAAAAATGGTGAGCTTATAGCCACGATAATCCGGCAACACTTCAGTCACAAACGGCACCACCCGCGCATTGCCGGCCTTGGCCATCCGCGAAACAGAAGTCAGCGTGCAAGCCGGCACGCCAAAAAACGGCACAAACACCGAATCCCGTAGCCCAAAATCCATATCGGCAGCCAGCATCACCGGCGTACCATCACGCAAGGCACGCAAAGCCTTCCGCACACTATCGCTACGCGGAATCATCTCCGTGCCGAAACGCGCCCGTTGCCGCTTGGCCATCGCATCGAGCAAAAGATTCGACATCGGCGTATACAGCGACGCAACCGGATGCCGCGTCGAATACATCATGCAACCCGCTTCGATGCCGACAAAATGGAAGCCGACAAAAATCGTCGGCTTGCCTTCCATATCGTTGAGATCAATCGCACTCTCCACTTCGACAAGACGCGCCAGCGCCTGCGCATTGCCGAACCATTGCGGACCGCGCTCGACATAGCTGCGGATCACATGACCGAAATGCGCGCGCGCGAGGCGTTCACGCGCCTCGTCGCTCATGTCGGGAAAACATAGCTTCAGATTGGTATGCACGACGCGCCGGCGCGCGCTGGGAATCCGGTACAACAACGCACCGATGCCAGTGCCGATACGCGCGACAACGCCGTACGGCAGGAAGGCAAACGCACGCAGCAGAGCTGTCATCAGACAGATGAGAATTCGACTTTTCACGCGGTAAAAACCCGGTGGATGCTAGATGACAAACACGCCGGCCGCGGCAACCTGATAGTTGCCACGGGCGAAGTGGCAAGCGCGCGCGTCAAACGGGTCTTGCGCGGCGCGACTTTCGAAGGTGGCTGCCTCGCTCGAGGCGAGACAACACGGCGCTGGAGGCTGATACCTCTTAGGACTCGAGCGTCCCTATAAGACCCAATATGGACTCAATATTATAAAAGCGCCACAGACGTGATTAAAACACACCGCGGAAGGTGGGCACAAAAACTGCTGGCGGGGCTTACCCGAATAGCGCTGCCCCATCCGCGCCAGGCAGCGATTTCCCTGCCCTTTCAGAAACTTGCGTGTGCGGCCTGGACAAGCCGCACACACTCGTTACGCCCCTGGCTGGCTCCCCGAAGGAAGTCCCCTTTGGGGATTGGGGATATCAAGGCTTGTTCGTCTCGAACAGATCCATGATCTGCTTCTTTTCATTCGACGAGACGCTCGGCGGCGGCACCGCTGGCGGTGTCATACCCGCCGGCCCCACGCCGCCCACCGCGTCGCTCGCGCCGGCAGTCGGATTCGACGAATCGAGACCGATGCTGGCCACGAAACCGTTGCCCGGCGTCATGTCGGTGTAGAACAGTTCGCCGTCGACCGCGGTCACGCCGTCCGGCTGCGCGGGCTCGCCTTGCGGCACGCCGCGCAGCGCGCGCTGCATGTACTCGACCCAGATCGGCAACGCGAGCTGTGCACCGAACTCGCGGCTGCCGAGGCTCTTCGGCTGGTCGTAACCCATCCACGCCACCGCCACCAGCGATTGCTGATAACCGGCGAACCAGCCGTCCTTCGCGTCGTTGGTCGTACCCGTCTTGCCCTGCAAGTCCGAACGATGCAGCACGTTGGTACCCGCGCCCGTGCCGGCCGTGGCCACCGAATGCAGCAGGCTGTTCATGATGTACGCGTTACGCGGTTCGAGCGTGCGCGGCGCATCGCGGCCGGCAGTCAGCGGCTGTGCCTTGGAAAGCGGCTCGCCGCGTGCATCCGTCACCTCGCTGATCAGATACGGATTGATGCGGTAGCCGCCGTTCGCGAACACCGAGTAGGCGCCCGCCGATTGCAGCGGCGTGACGAGGCCGGCGCCGAGCGCCAGCGGCAGATACGGCGGAGTCTTGTCGGCGTCGAAACCGAAACGCTGCGTGACGAAATCTTGCGCGTACTTGGTGCCGATGAACGACAGGATGCGGATCGACACCAGATTCTTCGACTTCTGCAACGCAAGGCGCATCGGCATCGGACCGTCCGGCTGGTCGTCGTCCTTCGGCTCCCAGGCGTCGCCGCCCGGCGCGCTCGGCGGGAAGTACAGCGGCGCGTCGTTGATGATCGTGGCCGGTCCGATCCCCTTGTCGAGCGCGGCCGAATAGATGAACGGCTTGAAGCTCGAACCCGGCTGGCGCCACGCCTGCGTGACGTGGTTGAACTTGTTCTTGTTGAAGTCGAAGCCGCCCACCAGCGCGCGAATCGCGCCGTCCTGCGGAGTGAGCGAAACCAGGGCGCCTTCCACTTGCGGAAGCTGCGTGATCTGCCAGTTGCCGTTCTGGTCGGCAACGAGGCGCACGATCGAGCCTGGCTTGATCTTCGTGGCGGCCGCCGCGCGCGCGGAGAGCGCGCCCGCTGCAAAGCGCAGGCCGTCACCGCTGATCGTCACCTCGGTGCCGTCCACCAGTTGCGCCTTCACCTGCTTCGGATTCGCGTCCGTCACCACGGCGGCGATGATTTCGCCGTTGTCGGGGTGATCGGTGAGTGCGTCGTCGATAGTCTGATCGCGGTCGTCGCCCGGAGCGGGCAGTTGCACGAAGCCTTCCGGTCCGCGATAGCCGTGGCGCCGTTCGTAATCCATCACGCCCTTGCGCACCGCGCGATAGGCGGCGTCCTGGTCGGCGGAATCGATCGTGGTGGTGACGTTCAGGCCGCGCGTATAGGTTTCATCCTTGTACTGCGCGTACATCATCTGGCGAACCATTTCGGCGATGTACTCGGCATGCACGCTGTATTCGTTACCAGAATTTTTGGTGTGAATCTCTTCCTTGACGGCCTGGTCGTACTGATCCTGGCTGATGTATTTCAGTTCGAGCATGCGCTTCAGAATGTATTCCTGACGAATCTTCGCGCGCTTCGGATTGACCACCGGGTTGTAGGCGGACGGCGCCTTCGGCAAGCCCGCCAGCATCGCGGCTTCAGCCAGCGTGATGTCTTTCAGATCCTTGCCGAAATACACGCGTGCGGCCGCGGCAAAACCGTACGAGCGCTCGCCCAGATAAATCTGGTTCATGTAGACCTCAAGGATCTGATCCTTGGTCATCGCGCGCTCGATCTTGTACGCCAGCATCATTTCGTAAATCTTGCGCGTGTAGGTCTTCTCGCTCGAGAGGAAGAAGTTACGCGCCACCTGCATGGTGATCGTGCTCGCCCCCTGCGAGGCGCCGCCATGCGTGATGTCGGAAATACCCGCGCGCAAAATGCCGACGAAGTCCACGCCGCCGTGCTCGTAGAAGCGATAGTCCTCGATCGCGAGCACCGCCTTCTTCATCTGATCGGGAATGTCCTGGAAGCGCACGATGCTGCGCCGTTCTTCGCCGAACTCGCCGATCAACACGTGATCCGCGGTGTAGACGCGCAACGGCACCTTCGGGCGATAGTCGGTCAACGCGTCGAGCGACGGCAATTGCGGCCCCATGACCACGAGCGCGTAACCGACGATCAGCGCGCCCACCACGGCGACAGTGGCCAGCAGGCCGACGAACCAGATGGCGATGGCCCCACCGATCGACCGGCGGCCGGCCTCGGCGTCGCGCGAAGCAGCGTTGCGTCCTGGAGTGCGGTGGTAGGCGTTCCGGTCTTCACCGGCCGGAGAATTTGAAGAATGCGGTCGTTTGATGATTGGCATGACTGGAATAGTGGGCGCGTCACTGCAAGCGGGCTGCATGAGGCGCAAAGCACCGCGCGGCCCTTACGCCCCCGGGCGGCCGCACGGCACGCCCAGAGCATCGTCCGGCGCAACGTAACAGCGCATTTTAAAGAAATCAAGCGCCGTCCAAGACAGTTTTTTTGTAAGAATTCCCTTCGTGTGATGTCGCGACAGTAGATCGCGGCAGTCAGACAAGTGCCCGGCGCCGCCTGCCGGGGTTATCCCCAGAAAATGTTGAAAGGCCTGTGGACAAGCCCGCCGGAAACGCTACAACTCCTTGATGTCACGGGATTTTCATGTCGCGCCCGTTCCGCATCGGTGCAACTCGTCATATGATGGACTCGGCGCGCGAGTCGTCACCGGCGCGCGCGACGGCGTACACCAAATACACGCCTTGAACCGCCAATGCTAACAAGTATGCGAGCCGACCATGAACAAGCCCAGCGAACGCATCGTCGTATTTGTCACGGCCGCGCAGAAACGCGCGATAGCCGCCACCGCCGAAGACCTGGGCATTAGTGTCAGCGAACTGATGCGCCGCGCGGTGTTGAGCTTCGGTGCCACCAGCGAGCAGGTGAAGGCGGCCAGCATCGTCGACCGGTTGCGTGCGCCGCGCGCGCCGGATGCGCTCGACGCGGCGCTGCAGCGTGTCGCGCGCGGCACGCGCCATGCCCGGGCGGCGCTCCCGCCGGCCTTGCAAACCCACGGTGATAACGAAGCCCCCGCACCGGCGCAAAGCGCGGCCGCATCGCAAGCGGATGCATTGCTGGGCACACCTGCGGGTGCGAGCCCAGGGCCATTGCTGCCGGCCGGTGTCATGGCCGCGCTCACCGCTACCGCCGAGGAAATAGAAGCCGCTGCGGCAGCCGAAGCCGTGGCGCGCGTCGCCGCTGCCAAAGCAGCGTCCATTGCGGACTCGGCGCCGAAACCGGGCGATGTGGAAGCGCCATTGCGCAACGTGTTGAAGCGCCCGCGCGCCGGCGCCGCGCGGGACGAGGACGATCCGCAAAGCGATCCGAGCACGGAAGGCGGCCGCTTCGCCTGAATCGAATGCTGCGCGGCCAAACGGCGTGGGCCGCCGCGCATCGACTTGCATCGAAGTACGGCGGCCAAAGCGCAGGCACACCCCCCACGTGCCTCGCCTGTTCACATGCGCGACACCCGTCGCGCGGACACTCGCGCTCGGATGCCCGCCGCGCTCAAAGCGGGCAATCGCGTCATCGCGCCCTTTAAGACGGTTTTAAGAGTATGCGTGGTGTAATATCCGCGAGCGGCTGAATGATGCACCGCGCGTTTTAACTGCCGAGGCTGTTTGCAAAACGCTGTTTGCAATTCAGTTTCAAAAACGTAAATTTACGGCGCCGCTATTGCAATTGGCGAACGCGCCCCTAAATCCGGTCCGAACGTTGCGCAGCTTCTCGCGCAGCGGCGTAAAGTAGCATTTGAAAGCAGTTAAAGCGCGTGGGAATTATTCAGCGCCGATTTCATTCTTTGGAGGTTTTCATGTCGCTTTTTGACAGCATTTCGCGCACGCTTAAAGGTCTCCTGAACGACGCAGCCGATTCCGTGCAAGACCCGTCGCGCGATTCGCGCCAGATCGTGCGCGAACTCGACGAGAGCATCGCTAAAGCCGAGAACTCGCTGATCGAGATTCAGGCGCAAGTCGCCACGCAGCAAAGCAAGCGCGACGTTGCCGCCGACAAGGCCAAGAAATACGAAGACGGCGCGAAGCGCGCGCTGCAATCCGGCGACGAAGCGCTCGCGCGCGAAGCCCTCGGTGCGCAAGCCACGGCCGAAGCCGAGCGCGATGCGCTGGCGAGAGAACTGACCACGCTGGAGCCGTCGGTTGATCAATTGAAGAGCCAGATCGACGACATGCGTACGCGTCGTAACGACCTGAACGCGCGCTCGAACATTCTGCAAGCCAAGCAGCAGATCGCCCAGGCTAAAGATGTCGCAGCCACCGCGCTGGGCGGTATCGGCGGCAAGAATCTGTCCGAAGATTTCCAGAAGCTGGAAGACAAGGTTGCGTTGTCGAATGCCCGTTCCGACGCGCGCCTGAATACGGCCGACGTGAAGAGCGGCAAGGCGCTCGACGACAAGCTCGCGGATCTGAGCCGCGGCCCGTCCGTCGAAGATCGTCTCGAAGCGTTGAAGAAGCAGATCAACACGCCTGCCCAGTAATTGTGTCAGCAGTGAAGACCGGCTGCCGCGACAAGCGCAGCCGGTCTGCCGGGCCACCGGAGCGCCGGCCGCCGGAGTGCCGGCCACCGGAGCGCCGGCCGCCGGAGTGCCGGCCACCGGAATCGACTGAAGGAGACGGGTGCACCGCACCCGGTCCGTAAATGAAAAAATTTCTCGCAAGCGCATTCGCCTCACTGATGTTCGTGTCTGCCGCGGCGTTCGCTGTGCCGACGGTCCAGCAGATCGAATCCGCCATGGCGCAAGGCAACTGGCAGCAGGCTGACGCCGGTTTGAGCGAAGTGCTGCAGGCGCATCCGAACAATGCGCGCGCGCACTATCTGTACAGCCAGGTGCTCGATCGCGAAGGCCGTTCTGCCGACGCCCTCGCCCAGGTGCAACAGGCCAAGACGCTCGACCCGCAAATCCGCTTCACCGACCCGACCCGCTTCGCGCAAACCGAAGCGCGGATCCGCAAGAACGCGGAACGTGCCGGCGCCGCCGGCGGCAACACCACCACTCGCGCGGCCAATCCGTTCGTGCAGCAGAATTCGCCGACCGTGCAGCAGCAGTCGGCGATGATCCCGCAAGCGCCGCAACGGCACGGTCCTGGCATCGGCATGTGGGTCGGCATCCTGGTGCTGATCGGCGTGATCGCGCTGGTGCTGCGCTGGACATTGCGTCGCGCCCGCTCGCAAGACGATTCGCGCGCCGAGGACGATCGTCGTGTGCAGCTCAAGCGCGCAACCGAGATGCTCAACGCCGTGCGCTCGTTGAAGCTCGACGTGAAGCTCTCCACCTTGCCAGGTCATGAGGCGCTGGAGAAGGAAGTCGAATCGACCGAAGAGCAATTGCGCGGCCTCGTCGAAACCCTGTCGAACAGCAAGAATCCGGTGCCGCCGTATCAGCTCGACGAACTGGAGCAACGAATCGGCAGCATGCGCGCGCGCGCCGAGGGGCGTCCCGATCCGTATGCCGCACCGGCAGCCGCCACGCAGCAATCGCCTTATGCGCAGGAAGCCGAGCGTTTCGGCAACCCGCCGCAGGCGCCCTATCCGCAGCAGCAGCCGCAGGTTATCGTGCAACAAGGTGGTGGCGGTTTCGGCGGCGGCATGGGCGGTCTGCTGACCGGCGTGCTGCTCGGCGAGGCACTGAATTCCGGGCGTGATCGCGTCGTGGAGCGCGAGGTTATCGTCGATGACGAAGCGCGCCGCCGAGGCGGTGACGGCGGCAACGGCGGCGGCCTCGACTTCGGCCAGGGCTCGAACGACTGGAGCGACAACAGCGGCGGTGGCGTCGACCTGGGCAGTAACGACGACTCCGGCGGCTGGAGCGATACCTGAGCAACGCAGCACTAATTTGCTTGAGATGCAGCTAATCAAACGCTGAACAATCAGGCTGCAATGAAAACAGGCTCCTGCACGGAGCCTGTTTTTTTATGCCGATTCCCTTTCCATTTCTCTTCAGGCCCTCACTGACGCAGGCGCCCTCGCCGGCTCATGTTGCGCCAGCAGCACCGAACCCGCGAACAGCCGGACGATGAAACGCTCCGAATACGCGATCAGCGCTTCCTGGCGCGCCGCATCCCCTTCGATATACTCCGCCGACAGATGAAACAGCTGCAGCACGATCTGCGTGCAGACTTCATCGACGGTGGCGCGAGCGAGCGTCGGCATCAGCGCCAACTGCACGACGTCGTCCGCCATTTCCGCCGACACCTCGTGCAGATTCGCCCGCACCGCTTCACGCAGCGCCCGCGAGGTGCCGTGATACTCGGCCAGCGCGCTCAGAAACGCCTCGCGATTCTCGAGCGCAAACGCAAAGAACGCCACACACGCGCGACGCGGCACGCTTTGTGGTTCGTCGTGCGCGGCCAGCCAGCGCTCGCGCCGCAGCATCGGCCGCAAGCGGCGGCTCACCGATTCGACCGCCTCGCGCGCCAGGTCGTCGAGTGTGTCGAAGTGGCGGTAGAACGTGTTGGGATTCAGCCCCGCCTCGCGCGCCAGTTCACGCAGGCCGAGACTTGCGAAGCTGCGCCCGCCCGCGGTCAGACGCAATGCGGCTTCGATCAGTTTGCGCTTGCCGGGCGCGAGGTCCTGCCCGGCAACAGCGCCATGGCCGGCGGCGGACGGCGCTTCAGGTACGGGGTTCATGAGCATTCAGTCACAGCGCGGCTCGCGCGTTTAATAGTCGTACTCTAAACGATCTTGACGCGACGTGTACAGTTGTCTACCCTGCGCGTTATGCGAGTGTAGACATATGTAGACACCCGAATTTTGCCTATCTCCGGAGACCCGCCGTGACGCCTGCATCATCCGCCCAACCCGCCGCGCCACGCATTGCCATTGTCGGCAGCGGGTTTGCGGGCATTGGCATGGCGATCCGTCTTCTGCGAATGGGCATGACGTCGTTCACGGTCTACGAGGCGGCCGGCGATATTGGCGGCACATGGCGCGACAACACCTATCCCGGCGCGGCCTGCGATGTGCCGTCGCATCTGTATTCGTTTTCGTTCGAGCCGAATCCCGCGTGGTCGCGTGCGTTCGGCGGCCAGGCGGAGATCTTCGCGTACCTCAAGCATTGCGCGCGCAAATACGGCGTCGATCGCCATGTGCGTTGCAATGCGCGCGTGGCCTCGGCCCGTTTCGACGAAACGCGGCAAACCTGGCAAGTCGAGATCGAATCGAACGGCACACGCGAAAGCATCGAGGCCGATGTGGTGATCGCGGCAAGCGGTCCGCTATCGCGGCCGGCCATGCCGCAGATCGCGGGGCTCGACAGTTTCGAAGGCAAGCTGTTTCATTCGGCGCGCTGGGACCATGACTATCCGCTCGAAGGCAAGCGTGTCGCAGTGATCGGCACGGGCGCCAGCGCGATCCAGTTCGTGCCGCGGATCCAGCCGCGCGTCGCGCGCCTCGAGCTGTTCCAGCGCACCGCGCCGTGGATCATGCCGAAGCCGGACAAGCCGGTCGGTCCGCGCGCGCATTGGCTGTTCCGCCATCTGCCGTTCACGCAGCGCTTCGTGCGCAATACGATCTACTGGCAGCTCGAATCGCGCGCGATTGCGTTCGTCGTCAATCCGAAACTGATGAAATTGCCGATGAAGTTCGGCCTGAGCTACCTGGAGCGGCGCGTCAAGGACCCCGCGCTGCGCGCCAAGGTGACGCCGAACCACCGGCTCGGCTGCAAGCGCGTGTTGCTGTCGAGCGATTACTATCCGGCGCTTGGTCAGCCGAACGTCGACGTGGTGACGAGCGGCATCCGTGAAATCGTCGCCGGCGGCATCGTGACCGACGACGGCGCGCACCACCCGGCCGACGCGATCATCTGCGGCACGGGTTTTCAGGTCAACGACGTGGGCGCGCCATTCGAGGTGACCGGGCTCGACGGCGCGGATCTCGGCGCGATGTGGCTGCGCGACGGGCCGGAGGCCTACCTCGGCACCAGTGTCGCCAACTTCCCGAACTTCTTCATGATCGTTGGCCCGAACACTGGGCTCGGTCACAACTCGATGATCTACATGATCGAGTCGCAAGTGCGGTACATCGCGGATTGCCTGCGCGTATTGCGCCGACGCGAGGCGCGCACGATGACCCTGCGGCCGGACGTCCAGCGCGATTTCAATGACCGTCTGCAAAGGCAGATGCAGCACTCCGTGTGGGTCAGCGGCTGCCATAGCTGGTATCAGACGAAGAGCGGCAAGGTCACCGCGTTGTGGCCGGGCTTCACATTCAGCTTTCGCAAACGCACGCGGCGTGTACGGCCGCGCGATTATCGTTTTGCGCCTTGAAGCGCCTTGATGCGCCTTGAAACCGCGTGGGGCGGTTGAGGGACCGCTCGCAATGCGCAGGCCGAGGATGAGACGGATGCGATCTAACTCGAACTAAAGGGAGACAACAACCATGGCAAGCATCGAATCCGCGACATCCGCATCAACAGCACCGCTGCCGCCCCGCTCGCTCGCCGCGCGCCTCGGCATCACCAGCGTGCCGCGCGCCGAATTGCAGCGGCGCTACACACAGAGCGGTTCGAAGTTCGTCAAAATCATGGGCGCCGACGTGCACTACGTCGACGAAGGCAGCGGCGACACGATCGTGATGATTCACGGTTTCGCCTCTTCGTTGCATACATGGAATCGCGTCGCGGACGAACTCAAGCGCGAGCATCGCGTGATCCGCCTCGACCTGCCGCCGTTCGGCGTGACCGGGCCGCTGCGCTCCAGCGCCGGCGAAATCGAAACGATGAACCTGCCCACCTACCGGCGTTTCATCGACACGTTCATGCAGGCACTCGGCATTTCGCGCGCGACGCTGATCGGCAACTCGCTCGGCGGCCTGATTTCGTGGGATTACGCCGTGCGCCATCGCGATGCCGTCGAACGGCTCGTCCTGATCGACTCGGCCGGTTTTCCAATGAAGCTGCCCATTTACATCGGTCTCTTCAATAGCGCGCTGGTGCGGGTCAGTTCGCCGTGGTGGCTGCCCGAAGCCATTATCAGGAGCGCGGTGCGCAACGTGTATGGCGATGCGCGCAAGCTCGATGCGGTGACGCTGCGGCGTTACATCGAATTCTTCCACGGCGAAGGCACGCGCGCGGCAATCGGCAAGATGGTGCCGACGCTCGACTTCAAGGACGTCGACACCGACGTGCTGAAGACGCTCAAGGTGCCGTCGCTGATCCTGTGGGGGGCGAAAGATCGCTGGATCCCAACTGCGCACGCGGCTGAATTTGCGAGCCGCATTCCAGGCGCGAAATCCGTGATGTACCCAGGGCTCGGCCACATTCCGATGGAAGAAGCGCCCGAGCGCGTGATGACCGATCTGCGCGCGTTTCTCGGCACGAACGCCGTCGTAGCGCCCGTGACCGAAGACACGCGCCGCGCGCAAGTCTGACCGTGGCCGATTGCGCGGGGTGCGCTCAACCGCCCCCGAGCAAGCGCAGCAGTCCCCACAGGAATTTGCAGAGCAGTACGATCAGCTCCCACAGGTGATAGAGCTGCTGCCAACCTGAAACGCGTGCGAAGGAGTCAATCATGGCTGGCTGGTAGGAAAACGAATGGCGGCGGGCTTGCACGGCGAGTACACATCATAACGACTGCGGGATACCCCGTATCAAGTCGAACGAAAGTGTGCCGTCAATGCATTGAGAAGACGCGGCATCCGCACCGGGTGACCGCGCTAATCGATTGCACCCAATCGAACCCAACCGCACCAATCGCACCCACCGCGCCATGAAGGAGACGGGTATGTCGCGTTTCAGCTTTCGCCGGGCCGGCCGTTCACAAACGGTCGTCGGCGATATTGCCGCGCAAGCCGGCAAACTGGGAATTGAAATCTGCGACGTATCGGGACACGTCGAAGAAGTTGCCGCACGCGTGCAGCATCAGGCACAGGTATGCCGCGCACTGCGCGAATCCGCCGCACAGACGCTGGCGGGCAATCATCGCATTGCCACTGCCGCGCGCCAAATGCGCAGCGTGTCGGCTGAAGCCGCAACTGGCGTGCAGGCGTCGCAGCAGACATTGGAGGCATCGCTCGCCGACATCCACGGGCTGGTGGAAGGCGTCACGGTGATCGAGAGCCAGATTGGCGCGTTGCGTAGCGCGTTGGCCCATGTGAGCCGCGTCTCCGAGGAGATTTCGCTGATTGCCCGCCAGACGCATTTGCTGGCGCTGAACGCAGCGATCGAAGCCGCCCGCGCCGGCGACTCCGGCAAGAGTTTCGCGGTGGTGGCAGCCGAGGTGAAGAACCTGTCGGCGAAGACCGCGCAGGCGACGGGCCAGATCGAGACGACGCTGGCGCAGCTCACCCAGCAGACCGAGAAATTGATCAGCGAGGGCTCGGTGAACACGGCGCGCGCGCACCGCGTACGCGAAGGCACCCGCAAGATTGGCGACGTCGTGCATGCGACGGGCGATGCGATTACGCAGCTCAACGATGAGGCCGGGCAGATCGCCGCTTTGACCGGCGAGATCGAAACGCAATGCAACGGGCTTGAGGCGCAGGTGCTGGAGATGGCGAGCGGTGTCGAAGATTCGAGCGAGAACTTTGTCCAGGCGAAGGACCGGCTGGGAAATTTGCTCGGCGTGTCTGAGACGTTGATCGAGTTGACTGCGGCAACGGGAGTAGAGACGAGCGATACGCGGTTTATCGACGCCGTGCAGCAGGCCGCGGCCTCGGTGAGCAAGACATTCGAAACGGCCGTTGCCCGGGGCGAAGTGTCGATCGAGGATCTGTTCGATCAGCACTATGTGCCCATTGCGGGGAGCAATCCGGCTCAGTTCGTTACCCGGTTTACCGCTTTTACCGACCGGGTCTTGCCCGCTCTTCAGGAGCCGTTACTCGGACTCGATCCACGCGTCGCGTTTTGTGCTGCTGTCGATGCGCGCGGTTATCTGCCTACGCATAATCTGAAGTTTTCTTTGCCGCAGCGCGAGGATGGGGTCTGGAATATGGCCAATTGCCGGAATCGGCGGATGTTCGACGATCGCACCGGGATTGCGGCTGCTACGCATGTCAAGAAATTCTTGCTGCAAACGTATCGCCGCGATATGGGCGGTGGGCAGTTTGTTTTGATGAAAGATGCATCGGCACCCGTGTTTGTTGCCGGGCGGCATTGGGGTGCGGTTCGGATCGGCTATAAGGTTTGAGGGATTCCGCCTGCGCGACCCGTGCCTGTCTGTATGCCTGCGGCATTGGCCTTTCCAGGTTCAAGTCAAGGAAGGGCCAACGCCGTCCGTTCACAATCAAAACGCGCAGCAAAGGCCCCCGTTAATCCTCATCATCCGTCCAGGGAATATCCACATCGGAAATAAAGGCCACCGTTGCAAACGGCCCGCCATCCTGACGTCCGATCTTTCCATCTGCCCGCTGCCATTCGACCCTGAACACCGTGGCAGGATCGTCGGCAATCAACCTGACCGTTCGAACTTCGTCCGGATCGGCTTCCTCGACGGGACCGTCGAGCGAGACCTGTAATTCCTGTGGCCATAGCCCGTCGGCGGGATCGTAAATCTTGTCGCCGTCCGGAATCAGTGTGAATGCCTCTACACCGATGGTGGCCGATGCCTCGACAATCATCTTGCCCAACGCGCGCAGCAACGCAGTTGCCCGCGCCGAGTTGGCCTGGCGAATTGCAAGATCCCCGCGCGTCAGAGCCTGCTCAAGTTTTGGGTTTGTTTTTTGTTGCGCCATTCGATGTCCTGAGTCCTATTGCTCTGTTGTGGACGGCACGCCGATTCTTTGCGCGCCGCGCTCCATTTTTTCGGGCTGAATCCTACCACTGGTGTGGGCCGCAGCCTCGCGAGCCGCACAGGAGATGCCGTACAGCCCGTCCCGTCCCCACAGTTTAGGACGTGATTCGCCGTCCGGCAGGGAGATTTGCCTTTCAAAACGATCAAAGTGTCCGGCCGCGCTTTCGAGCCGTCTTCGGCACTGCAGCATCCGCAGGCTTCGCGCCGCCGATTTCCGCGATCAGATGGTCGCGGAACGCCTTCACGGACGGCGGCAACTCCCGTCCGGCCATCGTCTGCACCTGAATGCTGCGCTGGCGCATCTGCGGGTGCGTCAACGGTATCGCGACGAAGCCGTCGCCGGCGTAACGGTCGCGTACCGACAGCAGCCCCGTGAACATGATCGCCCCGGATTTCTGCGCGTAGCGGTACATCGCGCCGCTATTGTTGCAGGTGAGATCCGGCTCGAGCAGCACGCCTTCGAGCGCGCAGGTGATGTCGATCAACTGCCGGATCGTCGTGCCCGGCTCCGGCAGCACCAGCGGATAGCGCCGCAAGTCGGCAAGCGACACCCGCGCCCGCATGGCCAGCGGATGATCGGCGCGCAACAGCGCCAGCACGGGGGCGCGCTCGGTGTGTTCGACCTTGACGCCCTTTTCCGGCGCGAGACTGAACGTCAGCGCGAGATCGGCATCGCCATCGCGCACCCGGCGAGTCGCCTCGCCCGGCGGCACCACGGAGAGCGTGAAGTCGATTCCCGGATAGTGGCTGCGGAACGCCGCCATGGCACCGGGCAGGAAGTCCGCGGCGAAACCCTCCGAGCTCGCGACCTTGATCATGCTGCCGTGCAACGCCTCGAGGCCGCCGATCTCCTTCATCACGTGCTCCGCTTCGAGCAGGCTGCGCTGCGCGTAGGCAAGCAGACGCTCGCCCGCTTCGGAAAGCGACATGCCGCGCGGCCGGCGCTCGAACAGCGCGACGCCGAGCTCGCTTTCGAGCCGCGCGATCTGCCGGCTGATCGCCGAAACCGCCACATGCAGCCGCGCGGACGCGTCGCTGATCGAGCCGGTGCGAGCCACTTCAACGAAGTAGCGCAATGCGATGCCGTGCAATGAAAGAGCCATGAGCGATGCCTATGCGGGTGAACGCGCGAGCGTATGCGGCTGTGTCCGGAGGTGCTTAAGCTTTGCCTTTTCGGCAACGCAAGCTTCGAAAGACGATCATTGTGACAAAAATAACGGCCTCCTAGAATCGTTTCGAAGCTGATAGCCGCGAACCAGAGGCGCCCCGTAGGGCGCCGCGTCGCCGCCATCCCCGCACCCAGCCTCGGAGACAACCATGAGCCGCGACCAGGCCATCGAACACGCCACCCATCATTTCGAATCCGGCGCCTTTCTTGAGAACCTCAACCGGCGCGTCGGATTTCGCACCGAGAGCCAGGAAAGCGACCGCGACGCCACGCTGCGCGCGTATCTGACCGACGAAATCGCGCCGGAAGTCGAAGGGCTCGGCTTCAGCACGCGCATCGCCGACAACCCGGTCGAGGGCGCCGGGCCTTTCCTGCTCGCCAATCGCCACGAAGACGACCGTCTGCCCACCGTCCTGATCTACGGCCACGGCGACGTGGTGCGCGGCTACGACAGCCAGTGGCGCGCACCGCTGACGCCGTGGGCCGTGACCATTGAAGGTGAGCGCTGGTATGGCCGCGGGACCGCCGACAACAAAGGCCAGCACTCCATCAACCTGGCCGCGCTCGCCAGCGTGCTGGCCGCGCGCGACGGCAAGCTCGGCTTCAACGCGAAACTGCTGATCGAGATGGGCGAGGAAACCGGCTCGCCGGGGCTCGACGCGATCTGCCATCAGCACAAACGGGAACTGGCTGCGGACGTGCTGATCGCCTCCGATGGCCCTCGCCTCGCCGCCCGCCGCCCCACCGTGTTCCTCGGCTCGCGCGGTTCGGTGAACTTCAAGCTCTCGCTGAATCTGCGCGATGGTGCGCACCATTCGGGCAACTGGGGCGGTCTGTTGCGCAATCCGGCCACCGTGCTGGCGAACGCCCTTGCCAGTCTGGTCGACGCGCGCGGCGTCATCGCGGTCGACGGCTTGCGTCCGCCGCCGATTCCCGAGGCGGTGCGTCGTGCACTGGCCGATATCACGGTAGGCGGCGGCCCAGGCGACCCGGCCGTCGACGATAACTGGGGCGAGCCCGGTCTCACGCCGCCAGAACGCGTGTTCGGATGGAACAGCTTCGAGGTGCTGGCCTTCAAGGCGGGCAATCCGGAGAACCCGGTCAACGCGATTCCGTCGTCGGCGTTCGCGCATTGCCAGTTGCGCTTCGTGGTCGGCACGGACTGGGAAAACCTCGAGCAGCACCTGCGCATGCATCTGGATGCGCATGGCTTCTCGCTGGTCGAGATCAGCGTCGAGCGCGGTGCGCCGGCAACCCGTCTGAATCCCGACGACCCGTGGGTCAAGTGGGCTATCGCCTCGCTCGAACAGACCACGAACAAGAAAACGGCGGTGCTGCCGAATCTCGGTGGCACGCTGCCCAACGAAGTGTTCGCCGATACGCTCGGCCTGCCGACCATCTGGGTGCCGCATTCCTACCCGGCCTGCTCGCAGCACGCGCCAAACGAGCATCTGCTCGGACCGGTGGTGCGCGAGGGTCTGCAGATCATGGCGGGGCTGTTCTGGGATCTGGGCGAGAACGCGCCGCACGCAACGGCAACGCCACCCAAAGCCACTGCCTGAGCGATCAGCGCAACACGCCCGCAGTTTGTCAGCAGTTCCCTGTTAGCCGCATCCGCCACGAGGCACGCCCACGATGATCACGTCCACCTTGCCCGCCAGCGCCGCGCGGCCGTCCGCCGCGAAGGTCCATCGCATCATTCTCGCGGCATCGATCGGCAATGCGCTTGAATGGTTCGACCTCGTCGTCTACGGCTTTTTCGCGGTCACGATCGCGAAGCTGTTCTTCCCTGCCCGTACGGAAGCGATTTCGTTGATGCTCACGCTCGGCACCTTCGGCATCTCGTACATGATCCGGCCGCTCGGTGGACTCGTGCTCGGCTCGCTCGCGGATCGCGCGGGACGCAAGGCGTCGCTGCTGCTGTCGATCGGCCTCATGATGATCGGCACCTTGACGATCGCCGTCATGCCGCCGTATGCCGCGATCGGTTTGTGGGCGCCCGCCGGCATCATGCTATCGCGGCTGGTTCAAGGATTCTCGGCGGGTGGCGAGTTCGGGGCTTCCACCGCGTTTCTGGTCGAGCATGCGCCGGAGCGGCGCGGCTTCATGGGCAGTTGGCAGTTCGCGAGCCAAGGCCTCGCAACGCTGCTCGCCTCCGGTTTCGGCGCGCTGCTGACGAGCCAGCTCACGACGGCACAACTCGAATCGTGGGGCTGGCGCATTCCGTTTCTGTTCGGCCTCGCGATCGGCCCGGTCGGCTTCTATATTCGCCGCTACGTGGACGAAGGCGCCGAGTTCGACACGGAGCCCAAAACACTCACACCGCTGCGCGATCTGTTCGGCACGCAGAAGGTCCGCATGCTGCTCGCGGTCGGCTCGCTAATCATTTCGACCGCGGCCAACTACATGATCCTGTACATGCCGACCTACGCGATCAAGCAACTGCACCTGTCCGCTTCGACCGGTTTCGCGGCCACGCTCGCAACGGGAATCGTGCTGACCGTGCTGACGCCGTTCGCGGGCCATCTGTCCGACAGCGTGGGACGGATCCGCATCATGGCGGCCGCCGCGACGCTGATGCTGCTGACGGTCTATCCGGCCTTCGTGTATATGAATGCGCATCCGTCGTTCGCCACCATGCTGCTGGCGTTGATCTGGATCGGCGTACTGAAGGCGACGTACTTCGGCGCGCTGCCCGCGCTGATGTCCGAGATTTTCCCGACGCAGACGCGCGCGACCGGTCTCGCGGTCAGCTACAACATCGGCGTGACTGTGTTCGGCGGCTTTGCGCCCTTCGTGATCACCTGGCTGATCGACGCGAGCGGCAATAAACTCGCGCCAGGTTTCTATCTGATGTTCTGCGCGGTGGCGAGTTTGCTGGCACTCTATGCGGTCCGCTCGAAGCTGAAGATTCGCTGAGCGAGGAGCGGGATTAATCGCGCGTGAGCGAGTGCAATTGAGCGGGATTGACCGAGGTCAGTGACTGCGATTGAGCAAGTTTGCAGCGAGCAAGGCGAGTCAACTCGCCTTGCTCCCGACAACTACGTCAAGGCGCCGGATTAGGCTGCAATTCATGCAGCTTGTCGATCTCCGCGAGCGCTTCCGGCGAGAGTTTCACCTCGGCGCTGGCAATGTTTTCCTTCAGCTGATCGAGCGACGTGGCGCCGATCAGATTGCTCGTCACAAACGGCCGGCTGTTGACGAAAGCCAGCGCGAACTGCGCGGGCGACAACCCGTGACGCTTCGCCAGTTCCACATAGCGCGTGGTGGCCTGAACCGCTTGCGGCTTGCTGTAGCGTTGAAAGCGCTCGAACAGCGAAATGCGGGCGCCGGCCGGACGCGCGCCGCCTTCATACTTGCCCGACAGCCAGCCGAAGGCGAGCGGCGAATACGCCAGCAAGCCGATGTTGTCTCGATGCGCGTACTCGGACAAGCCCGCTTCGTACGTGCGGTTCAACAGGCTATACGGATTCTGGATACTGACGATGCGCGGCAAGCCGAGCTTTTCCGCCGCGCGCAGAAACTGCGCGACGCCCCACGGTGTTTCGTTCGACACGCCGATATGGCGAATCTTGCCTGCCTTGACGAATTCGGCGAGCACCGACAGCGTTTCTTCGATCGGCACCGTGTACGCGTCGTCGACCCACGGATAGGCGGGACGGCCGAACGTCATCGTGCTGCGATCCGGCCAATGCAACTGATACAGATCGACGTAGTCCGTTTGCAAACGCTTCAGGCTATCGTTCAGCGCTTCGGTCAGGTTCTTGCGGTCGAACTGGTTGCCCTCGCCGCGAATATGGCGCGGATTATGCGGTTGACGCGCCGGACCGGCGATCTTGGTGGCCAGCACGATCTTCTCGCGCGCGCCGCGATGCTGTGCGATCCATGTGCCGATATAGCGCTCGGTCGAGCCTTGCGTCTCGGGGCGCGGCGGCACCGGGTACATTTCCGCGGCGTCGATCAGATTGACGCCGTGGTCGAGCGCATAGTCGATCTGCGCATGCGCTTGCTGCTCGGTGTTCTGCTCGCCCCACGTCATGGTGCCGAGACCGATCAGGCTAACCTTCACATCCGAGTCGCCGAGTCTGCGGTATTCCATCGAACTTGTCCTGTTGATTGTGTATGCGGAAACCGCTGACGTTACCACGCCGGCGCAATGCCTGCAGCGCAGGCTAGAATGCTGCTTGAGCAGGCGCTCGCACCACCGCGCTCAACGAACTTTCCGCCACCCCATCTGCGATGAATCCCGAACACCTCGAACTGCTGGTCACGCGCGTGATGCCCTACGGAAAATACAAAGGCCGGCTGATCGCCGATCTGCCCGGTCATTATCTGAACTGGTTTGCGAGCCAGGGCTTTCCGCCGGGCGAAATCGGCCGTCTGCTGGCTTTGATGCACGAGATCGATCACAACGGTTTGTCGGCGCTGATCGAGCCGTTACGCAAGCGCTGAGCGCGCCCTCGATCGCGAAAACCACCGTGCCGGCCAGGTCGGCCGCCAGGACGAGCGTTTCGACGTTCAGCCTGATTTTTCGTATCGACAATGTCGGCATCGACGCATCACCCCTTCCATTCACGAGTAGCCGGAAAGGTATAGCGAAATGTCTGGCGCCGGGTGGAAAATTTGCGCGCTAGAAAAGCGACACGGCCCCCCCGCACTGACTATTTCGCGAGGCGCGGCTTGCCAAGCCCGCTCTCTCCCGGCAGGCAACCCATGGCGATCAGAGGCACAAGCAGGCGGTCTACCGCCTCTTCGACCGAAACCCGATCGGTTTCGATCATGACATCGGGGGCCAGCGGCACTTCGAACGGGCCGGAAATACCAGTGAAATGTGGAATCTCGCCGCGCCGCGCACGCGCGTAAAGCCCTTTGACATCGCGCGATTCGCACACCGTCAGCGGCGCATTCACGAACACTTCGACGAACCCGGCGCCGACGATCTCACGCGCCATGCGCCGATGCCCATGCTCGGGCGAGATCACCGCCGCAATCACAATGAAGCCCTGTTGCATGAACAGCGCCGCGACATGCGCGACCCGCCGCAGATTTTCGGCGCGGTCTTCGGGGGTAAAGCCGAGGTCGGCGGTCAGGCCGCGCCGCAACGCGTCGCCGTCGAGCACAACCGAAGCACGCCCGGCATCTTTCAGACGCCGGTGCAACGTATCGGCCAGGGTCGATTTACCGGCACCGGACAAACCCGTCATCCATATGACGGCCCCGCACGATGCGCTCATGATTTCCGCTCCGAGCCCGGTGCCACGCTGCCGACATCCGCCAGAGGCGCACAACCATGCATGCTGACGCTGTCAGCCGGCGCCAACGCCGGTCCCAACCCCTCTAACAAGGGTTGCAGCAACGCCTGCTGCGGCTGCCAGCGCTGCACCGACGTCTTGTAGAGCGGACGGCGCACCTGCGCGGCGCTGGCCGTGCTCACCTGCCGCGTGGCCTGGTGAAACGACAGGCAACGCTCGTCCCAGTCGAGTCCGCAATGCGCGAGCAGGCGCCGGACATTGCCTTCGAGATCTTCGACAAGCTCTTCGTACTTGATTTCCATCATCGTGCCCTCGGGCAAGACGGATTGCCAATGTGCCATCAACGCATCGTACGCACGATAGTAGCGGCCCAGTTCACCGAGATCGTAGCTGAACGGCACGTCGTGAAAAATGCGCGAAAAAATCGACAGGCAGCTTTGCAGCGGCGAGCGGCTGCTATGAATGAAGCGCGCATTCGGCAGCGCCAGATGAATCAGCCCGACGTTGATGAAATTGAACGGATATTTGTCCGTGAAGCGTGGGTAGCCCGATGCTCCGCTTTGCATTTCCGGCAGCGACGTGTGCATGCGGCGCAAATAGTCGGCGCCGAGCGTGCGCCATTGCGGGGCGCCGACGCCCTGCAATGCTTCGATATCGATGCGCAACGGATCGTCCAGATCGCGGCCGATGCAATTGACCAGCGCCTCCCCGAACTCCGTTCGCTCACCCGTGCCGAGAACCTGCGGATGACTCGCGAGGATCTGTTCGATCAGGGTCGAGCCGGAGCGCGGCATGCCGACGATAAAAATCGGCGCGGCCGACGGATCGCCCAGACCGCGTTTGTCCGCCAGCACCTCTGAAGTCAGAAGCTCGGGCAAATGCGCGAACAGGCCGAGCGACGCAGCTTCGTCATAGCGTACGCCGGCGTGGTGCAATGCGTTGCCCTTCAGGAAGTGGTCGAAGGACGCATCGTTGCGGCCCAGATCGGACAGCGCCTGGCCATAGGCGAAGTGAATCTCCGCCTGATTGGCGGGCGTGAGCGAAGCGGCAACGCCGACGAGTTGCTCAAGCGCGGCGAACACCGGATCGTCGGCGGTCAGGCGCCTGGATTGCACGAAGTTGCGGTAATACAGCGGCACCTGCGGGGCGGCTTCGATCGCGCGGCGATAGGCTTCGTGCGAGTCGTCGATGCGACCGAGTGCCTGCAGGCAATTGCCCATATTGTTGTACGAGCCGTCTGCGTTCGGATCCAGCCGAACCGCTTCGCGATAAGCGTCTATCGCCTGCTCGAGCCGGTGCATCTGCTCGAGCGACCAGCCGAGGCCGTGATGCAAATCCGTGTTGCACGGATCGAGCGCAATGGCTTCGTGATAGCGGGCGATGGCTTCGGAAAAGCGGTTCAGCGCGGCGAGCGTCGCGGCGATGCGCTCATGGAGGACGACGTCGGCGGGATCGAGCGCGCGCGCTGCCTCGAAACATTGGAGTGCGGCCTGGAGTTCGCCGCGAGCGGCTAAGGCGTCACCTTCGGCGAGCCATTCAGATGCGGTTGCAGGCTGTGGATCGTGCTTCATTGACGGCCAGGTTTTTGCAGGCTTCGCATCAGGCGGCCAGGCAATGTGGAATGCGTTCGTCGTCGTCCAGCGTCAGCGCAGGCATGAGTCTGGATTCAAGGGGAAATTGTCTGACGGGAAAATATCAGGCGTACCCTACAGTTACGTTTCGAAAATTTTACTAACTGTTACAAGGCAATGAATCCGTCATGGTTTGAAAGATTGCCGCAACGCGCAGCCGCTATGGCGTTGGATCGGGGCGCGGGCATCGTGGAGGCACGATGGTGCATCCGCCCCGTAATTTGCCGACACAAATCCGGCTGAACTCCCGGGCACGCCATTTTTCTGAATCTTATAGGCGGGAACGCGGGAGAAGATCGTGAGCAGGCTCGTTGCATCAGTCGCGATGTTGGCCGTGGCGGCCAGTCTCACCGGGTGTGTGGTCGCACCGGGCTATGACTACGCCTACGCGCAGCCGTATTACCCCGACTACGGTTATGCCTACGGGCCGGTGTATGGCCCGCCTTACGGCGCGGTGGACATCTGGGGCGGTTGGGGTGGCGGATGCTGTTACTACGGCCATGGCGGATACTGGCATGGCGGTGGGTGGCACGGCGGCGGTTGGCACGGCGGCGGCGGCTGGCATGGCAACGGCGGTGGCAGCTGGCACGGCGGGAGTGGCGGCTCCCACGGCGGCGGCGAGTCGTGGAGCAGTAGCGGCGGCCACGGGGGGCATGGGCATTGACCGCCAGCGCCTGTCCTTCAACGCCCCGAGTCCCCCGATTCCGCCAGATACCGGTGAACGAACGTGACCGCCATCGCCCCTTCCCCAACGGCCGACGCAACCCGCTTGACTGACCCGTAGCGGACATCGCCGGCCGCGAAGGAGCCGGGGATGCTCGTTTCCAGAAAGTAAGGGCGCCGCTCAAGCGGCCAGCACGTCCCAAACTGGGGAAAGTCGCTCAGATCGGCGCCTGTCACAAGATACCCATTCCGGTCCCGGACGATCGTGGTGTCTTTTGCCCACTCCGTGTTCGGTGCGCCGCCAATGCACACGAAAAGGCGATCCGCCGAAACAACCTGAGTGCCACCCGACCTGTTCATGATCTGCAGCGCTTCAAGCTGGGTGTCGCCATAGATCGCCGAGACAGACGATTCAAAAACAACCCGGACGTTGCTCGTGTGGGCAATGCGATCCAGCAGGTAATGCGAGAGCGTTTCGGCAAGAGACTCGCCGCGAACGATCAAGGTGACGCACTTTGCGGTTCGCGCGAAATTCATCGCGGCCTGCCCCGCAGAGTTTCCGCCGCCTACGATGAAAATCCTTTTGCCGGCGCACATGGGCGCTTCGCTTGCGCCAGCGCCGTAATACAACCCCGCGTTCAACAGCCTTTGCTCGTCGGGAATTCCCAGACTGCGGTACTCGATACCCGTTGCGCAAATATTGGCGCTTGCCCTGAGCAAGGTTCCGTCCGCGAGATTGACTTCAATCTTTCCATTCACAAAGGTGGCGTGCACACCCTCGCGCATCATGAGCAGCTCGACGCCGAACTTCACGGCCTGCTGACGCGCACGTTCCGCCAACTCCGCACCGGCGATGCCCTGCGGGAAACCCATGTAGTTTTCAATGAGCGAACTGGTGCCCGCCTGGCCGCCCACCGCAGCCCGTTCAATGACGACGGCCCGCAGTCCCTCGGATGCCGCGTAGACCGCAGCGGATAATCCCGCGGGCCCAGCGCCGTATATCGAAAGATCGTACTCCTGATAGCGCGGGCGCGACACCCATCCCAGCTTGGCGGCAATGTCCGCCAAACTCGGCGCCTCCAGCCTCGAGCCATCCGGAAAGACGACAACGGGCCAGTCTATTTCGTCAAATTTAGCAACGCCTAGCTCCCGGAGGCACGCTTCGTTCGACGCGATTTCGGACCATTCATATTCGACGACGCCTCGGGAGAGGAAGTCGCGGATCTCATACGCTTCCTTGCTGTGTGCCGCGCCCAGAACCCTGACCACGCTTGCGCCGTCCATCGCCCGCCTCCGCTGCAAATCCGCCGCGCCCGTCGAGATTGCCTTGCGTGGGCGGCATCGCTGCACATTGTTCACTGTGCATGCTGACCCAATGCAATCTCGCAGTCGAATTAAAGTTTCTGAATGTGTAGCGCGAGCCGGGCTGCCGCCCGACCTTCCAGGCAAGCAGCCCATGGCCACCGCGATGCAGCTTATTCAGCGATCGCACGCTGTTTCAAGGCACCTTCAAGCGTTGCCCGAAACAGCGCGACAGACTGTGCGCCGCTGATAACCTCGTCGCCAATCTTCACCGACGGTACCGAGTTGACACCATGCTCGATTTGCCGGGCTTCAAGCGCACGCACTTCGTCCACGCCACTTTCCGATGCGAAAAACGCTTCGACCTTGTCTTTCTTGAAGCCCGCGGCTACCGCGATCTCCGTCAACACGGCGACGTCTCCAATATCGCGGCCGGCGGAAAAATACGCATGGAAGATTGCCTCCACCAGCCCGGTCACGTCATGTCTTTCCTGCAACACCCAAACAAGCCGATGTGCGGCGAGCGTGTTCGGCGTGCGCTGCGCCAGCGCATAGTTGAATTCAAGACCGACCTGACGTCCGGCCTCCGTGACCTGAGCATCCATGACTTGCGAGCGCGCCCAGCTCCCGAACTTCGCCGACCGGTATTCTTTACGGTCGAGACCGCCCACGGGCATAGTCGGATTCAATTCGTAAGGAACGAACACGAGTTTCGTCTGCTCGCCGGCGTTCGCCTCGCGAATCGCCTTCTTCAGCTTTTCCTCGCCAATCCAGCACCACGGACAAATGAAATCGTAGGTAACCTCAATATTCAACCTGTTCATCGAACATCTCCAAAAGGGATTGTTTGCAAAAGCACAATAGCGCGGCTGCCAGCCGACCGGAATGGCAACGCGAGGCAATGCACTTTTGCGTGACAGGCAATGAGATGAGGATGACGCTTCGCCGTTAGCAACTGACTGGAAAAGTGATGGTCCCCGATACGGACCCCAGTGGCAGGACCGCCGGAGATCGAGGCCTGGACGGGCTTCAGACGGGCTTTAGACGGCCCTTAGAAACGGTGGGCTAACCCTATCGTATCCACAACCTGCTGGTTTCTCGCCGACGGCGTCATCCCCGCAATCGAAGCAACCGCGCTTTGTCGCAGCGAGTTCGTTCCGGAGGCACGCTGATAGGCGGCGACCATATACACGTCTGTGCGTTTGGAGAAGAAGTAGTGGACGCCGGCAGTCACCTGCTGATAACGGGCACTCTGATCATTGGGACCATCGTCTTTGGTGAACGAATACGCCAGTCCCACCGATACGGGTACCGTCACCTGATATTGGAGGTTCGCTTCAACCGTGTTGAAGGTAGAGCTACCCGAGTACGACAGCGGATTCGGTCCAGAAGACGAACCCAAACCGGCAAACCGCGTGTTGGTATAAACAAGGCCCAAAGTTGCCGGGCCAGCCACGTACGAACCGCCCATACCGAAGATCTGCTCCCGGTGCGCCGAAGCGTAACCCGCGATAATCGGGTTTCGCTGCGCGGTTGTCGCCGAACCGAAAGATCCAAAATTGTTCGTGGCGGCACTGCCCGCTGTTGGCGTTGATCCATATATCGACGTATTGGGCTCAAACGCATCCACAAACGCGATCCCCAGACGCAGCGCGCCTCCCGTATAACCCATCCCGACGGACCAGATCTGATTCTCCGAGAAACGACCCGCGACGCCCCCGGCTGAATACAGTTCATTGGCGCTCACGCCGTTCCAAGTGGGCGAGGTGTATTTGAGCGAGTTGTTCTGCCGATTCGTACCACCGATATTGTCGAGATCGTCCGGATGGGAGCCGAGATAGCCGGCCCACTGGGTAATCACCGCGAGCGGCGACACGAAATCCCACAGCGACGAATACTGGCGGCCAAACGTGACACGCCCCGCGGCTGCCGACAAGCCGACAAACGCCTGCCTGCCAAACAGCAGCCCTCCTTGGCCCAGCGTGCCATTTGCCGCATTAAATCCGTTTTCGAGCGTAAACAGCGCGGTCATCCCCCCGCCAAGATCCTCCACGCCCTTCAGGCCGAAGCGACTGCCAAAGTACGCGGATGTCGTTGCGTCCATCATCGAGACTTTCGGGTAAGACATGATCAATGTGAAAGCTACTGATATCTAGCAACTGGCGTGTGTAAGGGCACTTTCCAGAATGCGCCTCATAGAAGGCCTCTCGCTCTGCTGCGGAGAATTTTTGGTTTGACATAGGCGGTGCGTTGTTTGTGTTTTTGTGGGAAGGCAAGCCTAACTGGCGTGTCGGTCTGCTGGTCGTAAACGAGCGGCCTATAGACCCTTCAAAACTTCGGCGCGCTTTGCATCATATTCATCCTTGCTAATGAGGCCGCGCTTGTAAAGGTCGTCCAAGTTCGCGAGCCGTTGTGATGAATTCAATGCCGGGGTCGCGGCGACACTTCCTCTCGCTGGACAGGCCTGAACGCATAGTTGCATAGCATCCGTGCATTGGTGTTGCGCCATGAGGGGGAAGAGCGTGAACTTGCCCAGACATTCGGAATAGTTCGCCGTGCAAGAGTGGGCGCAATCGGGATCGGCCTTGCTCGTATCGATATCCGAAACGCTCGCGCATCCTGCCAGCAACATCGCCACAAGAAGCAACGCATTTTTCATTGTTGTTTTCCCCGATGACCGTCAGTCAAAAATCGCTTGTCTTCAGAAGTGCGCGCGCATTGCTTGGCAAGCCATCTTTGCGGGCGGCAACTTCGCAGACGCGAGACCCAACCCGATGAAACGCATCAATGAGTTCCGCGCCGTGGAGCTTTTGAGGTGCCTTGACCAAATCTTCAATCGCTTCGCTGCTAACCTGAAAGTGCTGAATCTTGCCGTCATCGATTTCCATGTCGAAGTCAACGCCAATGTCATCGCCCGCTTCGCGCACTGTGATTAGTTTGTACATGCTTTTGGTCTCCGGTGATTGTCTCCGAACTCTAGCACCGTGGCATGCATCGCTGTGCCGCGCGGCAATCGGCTATCGTCAAATTAGCGCCCAGACCGCCTTCTACCTGTCAATAATTACAAAATGCAGACTATCGCAACGCTCGCAACTGACCTGCCACGGTTAGCGCCGATCCGGTGCAGGCAGAACCGGCAAGCTGTGCTGAAATTGCGTTAGTCTGCTGCAATGCAGATAACGACATGGGGGAAACATGGCAGCAGGAAAGGCACAGTCCGCACAGCCGCAGGCCGCTAATCTCAGACCCGATCAGATGCGCGCGGCCATTCCCACGCTTCACCGTCGAATTGAAGAGCTAAGGACGTTTGATCCTACGTCAATCCAACAACGAAGCGATCCCCGTATCGAGACGCTAGACAAGAAGCTGGACGAAACAATAGCCAGCATATTCGGCATGGGTACGCAGGAATATTTGAGGTACGCGCCGCGCGACCTTGACGGCGCTGGCTACAACCTTGCCTATCCGATCCCGCTTTCAGAGGTGATGGCGAGTCTAGTTGAAAGCAAGGCGCGCGAAATCGCCAATCTACAGGCCATCATTGAGTCATTCGAAGAAAAGCTTGCAGACGGTAGCGAGACGCCAGCGACCAAGGCGCGCCGCGCGTTCGGTGATCTCGATCTTCATCCCGACATCGCGCAAGAATCCACAAAGCTGTTTGAGGATGGTCACTATTCGGCGGCAGTCGAAACCGCGTGCAAGGTGCTGGAGATGCTGGTGCAACGGCGAAGCTTAAAAAACGACCTGAGCGGAACCGCACTAATGCGTACAGTCTTTAGCGTGAAGACGCCGATCCTGACGTACAACGACCTGCAAAGCGAAACTGGAAGAAGCGAACAGGAGGGCATGATGCACCTGTTTGAAGGTGCGGTGCTGGCACTACGTAACCCGCGTGCGCACGGGATAATTGACGACCATCCCGAACGCGCCGTGGAATACTTGAGTTTCCTGAGCATGCTTGCCCGGTCGCTGGACCGGACGCAGCGCGTGTAATGATTGTGATTGCAATTGACTGTGACTGAGCGCGTGGCATTTAAACGGACTTCCTCGACAGCGCGGCGCTTTTTTGAAAGCAGAAACCTCCGCCGCGTATTTGACGAAAAGGTCTTCCATGAGGGTGTCGCCCACCGCTGACAGGTCGATGAATTCGCCCTTGCGCATCAGCCATATACAACTAGGCGACTACTTCACAACGGGGATCGAGCATCGCAAAAAGCGAACTGCATGTGCGTACGGCTCGCACGAACCCCGCCGCGTTGACCGGAAATGCCTACATGATGCCTACATGGATTCCAGAAAACAAAAAGCCCAGTCGATTGACTGGGCTAAGTGCTTGATTCTTTTGGGGTGGCTGATGGGGCTCGAACCCACGACAACAGGAATCACAATCCTGGACTCTACCAACTGAGCTACAGCCACCACTGACATCTGCTTGACTTGCTTAGCAACTCATTGCTGAGAAACTTGGCTCGTCGATGAAGAAACGAGATTATACGAACAAGAATTCCATTTGCCTAGCCCTTTATTCAAAAATTTCGATGGGCTCCCGCAGATGCTGTCTTGCCTCGTCGAAGATGCTCAGATCGCGCAACGCGAGGCGTTTGCTATCGGACAGCACACGGCGCCAGCCACGCGCACCGGCCTCGCCCCGGTAGAGACCGAGCGCATGACGCGTGATCGCGCCAAGGTACGTGCCACGTGCCATTTCGGCGGCGCAATATTCGATCAGCTTCGCTTCGACCTGCTCGCGCGTGAGCGGCGCATCAGTGGCGCCGTAAAAGCGTGCGTCGACATCGGCCAGCACATAGGGGTTGTGATAGGCCTCGCGCCCGAGCATCACACCATCGACGTGCTGGAGATGCGTCTCCACTTCATCGAGCGTCTTGATGCCGCCATTGATGATGATCTCCAGATGCGGGAACTCACGCTTCAACTGATACGCGTAGTCGTATTTGAGCGGCGGAATCTCACGGTTCTCTTTCGGGCTCAAGCCTTTGAGAATCGCGTTGCGCGCATGCACGACGAACACGTTGCAACCGGCATCCGCTATCGTGCCGACGAAGTCGCGCACAAAGCCATATTCTTCCACCGCATCGACGCCGATCCGGTGCTTGACCGTCACCGGTATCGACACGGCATCGCGCATTGCCTTCACGCAATCGGCGACGAGTTTCGGCTCGTTCATCAGGCAAGCGCCGAACGCACCGCGCTGCACGCGCTCGGACGGGCAGCCGCAATTCAGATTGATCTCGTCATAGCCCCATTGCTCACCCAGCCTGGCCGAACGCGCGAGGTCGTCCGGCTCACTGCCGCCGAGTTGCAAGGCAACCGGCGCTTCTTCGGGCGTAAACGCGAGATGGCGCGGCACGTCGCCGTGCAGCAACGCGCCGGTGGTGACCATTTCGGTGTAGAGCCACGTATGGCGCGATATCACGCGATGCAGCGAGCGGCAGTGACGATCGGTCCAGTCCATCATCGGCGCGACGCTAACGCGGCGCGGACTGGGAGTTTGAGCTGAAGACATGGGGCGGCCAGACGGCTTGAATCAAACCGCAATTTTACCGCAAGTGGCCAACTGCCCCTGACACGCCGAGCACAAGCCGGGAATTCCCCCGAAATACAGCCGATAACCCGCCCTGCCAAGCGGGTCTTTCAACGCCGAAAACGCTTGGCCGGCGGGGTCGGACCACCGCGAACGCCTGTCGCATAACCCTCCAGGCGATTATTTCAGTAGCAAGAACAGTAATTTCAGATTATCGATACAAATTTTCGATAGTAGGGGTATACACTGCCTTCCATCGACGTTGCAGATACCACCCATCGGCCCCTGCGACGCTTTCCTGAAATGAAATCGAAACGTTACCGGAGTCATACCATGAAGACCAAGCTTATCGCCGCCCTGTTGGTTGCTGCTTCTGCCTCGATCGCTGCCCCCGCATTTGCTAGCGGCTATGGCCCGGCACCGTTCTATCGCCCGTCGGTCGGCGCACCGGCTTCGCAACAAGGCCAGAGCGCGCAAACCGTGGCGGCTGAACGCGCTAACGCCGATTCGAACGCATACGGCGGCGTGAAGAACGTGTCGTCGCAATCGGGTACGCGTGCACCGGCTTCGTCGGGCCCGCAATCGGTTTTCTTCGGCCAGTAATCTGTCGCCGCTGAAGGCTGACGTCCACAAGACGTCAGCCGAACTGGGCGCCGCGTTTGCAGCGATGCAGGCCGGCGCCCAGTGCTGTTTACCGTCCGGTTGACTGCCCCGGCTAAACGGCTGCTGCTGCTGCGGCTGCGCCCGCAACACCCAGCCCCAGCCCCAGCCCCGCTTCATCACGCCCCGCGCGCTTCCTCTTTCGGCGATTCGCAAAAACGAATCCGGTTGCCGAACGGATCGACCGTCTCCAGCACGTTCCCCCACGGCAGCGCTTCAACACCCGGTTTCCCGTATTTGTAGTCTTTACGCTGAAGTTCGGCTTGCAACGCGCCGATGTCCTGCACCGGCACGAAAATCGTCGAGCCCGGCGTCGCGTCGCCATGATGCTCGCTCAAGTGCAAAATCAGATCGGACCGGCGCACCTGCACATAGAGCGGAAAATTGGCCTCGAAGCGGTGTTCCCAGTCGATGGTGAAGCCGAGAAAGTCCACGTAAAACTCTTTGGCTTTCTCTTCAGAGAAAATGCGGATGATCGGAATGGCAGGTGCCAGGTGCACAGCGGTCCCTAGTCGGTTGAAAGATCCGTCAGCTTAATAGAATGCGCTTGCCGGCTCGCGTGCTTTTGACTAGGTGGCGAGGCCGGCATCGATCGTTTCGCGCGCCGCCCTGAAGCCCGCCTCCGCCGCGCCATGCTCGGTGGACCATAAGGTGTCGATACGCACCAGCCGCCAGTCGACCACCACGGCGTCGTTGCGCAACACCCGAAAATGCGCCTTGACACCGGTGAGCACCTGTTCGACCGCGACTTCGATGTCGTAGTCCCGATAGCGCTCCTGGTAGTCGCCCATGTCGAGGCCCTTCGGCTCCATGATCGTCTCCCTGGTGTAGTGCGTGTGCCTCGCGAAACCGCGGCCACACCTGTCCACCGGGCCGTCGTCGCGGCTCGGAATACGCACCGGCTGGCCCCCATCTGACGATCAGTCGCAATCGCCGGATAGGTACTGCCGGCCGCTACAGGTGATTTCGACGTCGCCTCCGCTCGCTTCGGCGGCAAGCCCGCTCGCCAGCAACTCCGCCGTGACGGATTGCACAAACTTCGGCATGGGCTGTCCGACGCCGACATCGTTCAGGCGCCGCAATGCTTCAATCGCTTCAGGACTTAATGACTTCGACATGGCCGTCTCCGTCGTGACGCTGAATTTATCGTAGCAAGTTTCGCGGCAGTACGCAGGGGCGTGTCGAAGTATGGCGAAACCGGGCTTACAGACGCGCGATCGACACCTCCGTCGACTTGACCAGCGCAACCACCTCCGAGCCGACCTTCAGGTCGAGTTCGTCGACCGAGCGCGTGGTGATCACCGAGGTGACGATGCCGAACGGCGTATCCACATCGACCTCGGACACCACCGGCCCGCGGATGATTTCCTTGACCTTGCCTTTGAACTGATTGCGTACATTGATTGCGGAAATGCTCATGTCGAGTGACTCCAAAAAAGCGATTAAGAACAGTCAGTCAAGGGATATCAGACGGCCCAGCGGACGTCTGTCGGCCGCGTGAGGCGGCCCTCGTCACGTGCGACGTCAGCGCGATGGGACAGCGCGCCGTCGTTCGGCGCCGTCTTCAGTACGCGTTGCAACACATGTTCTTCCAGCGCGGCAAAACCGGCCGATGCACGCGCCCGTGGACGCGCAAGCGGCACCGGCTGATCGAGCGCGATGTGGCCCTCCTCGATCAGCAGAATCCGGTCGCCTAGCGCGACGGCTTCATGCACGTCGTGCGTCACCAGCAGCGCGGTAAATTGATGCTCGCGCCACAGGCGTTCGATCAGCGCGTGCATTTCGATGCGCGTCAATGCGTCGAGCGCGCCGAGCGGTTCGTCCAGCAGCAGCAATTGCGGCCGGTGCACCAGCGCACGCGCCAGCGCCACACGCTGACGCTGACCGCCGGAAAGTTGCGCGGGCCAATCATTGGCGCGTTCAAGCAGGCCGACTTCGGCGAGCACGGCGCGCGCATCTTCACGCGCGCTGCGGCCGAGGCCGAGCATGACGTTTTGCAGCACGCTCTTCCACGGCAAAAGCCGCGCGTCCTGGAACATGATGCGGGTGTCGAGCGGCCGGCCGTCTTCGGCGCACTTTTCGAGCACGCCCGACGTGGTCTTTTCCAGACCCGCGACCAGCCGCAGCAAAGTCGATTTCCCGCAACCGCTGCGCCCGACAATGGCCACGAAGCTGCCGCGCTCGATCGACAGATCAAAATCGGCCAGCACCTGGCGCTCGCCGTACTGCTTACCGACGCCGCGCAGTTCGACCGAATAATCGGCGGACCGGCTTGCGTCGTTGCGCGCCGATGCTCCCGCCGCCAGGGGCACGACGCCCACGCGATGGTGATCGCGCGCCGGATCCGCGCGGTCGAAGCCGGCAGCCTCGTCCGCGTTGTGGTCTACGGTGCGCGGTTGCGCCAGTTCGGCCTCGAGATCGCTGCCCGCGATGCCGCCGAACGACGCCGACAAAGTCGTTGCGTTCATGCTTTCGCTCCTCGTTGATAGGCCGGATGCCAGCGCAGCGAGACGCGCTCGAGACCCTTGGCCAGCACGTCGGCGAGTTTGCCGAGTGCTGCATACAGCAGGATGCCCACCACCACCACATCGGTTTGCAAGAATTCGCGGGCGTTCATCGTCATGTAGCCGATGCCCGATTGCGCGGAGATGGTTTCAGCCACGATCAGCGTGACCCACATCAGTCCGAAGGCGAAACGCACGCCGACCAGAATCGATGGCAACGCGCCCGGCAGAATCACGTGCCGGTAAAGTGCGAAACCCTTCACGCCATAACTCCGCGCCATTTCGATCAGGTTGGCATCGACCGAGCGGATGCCGTGAAACGTGTTCACGTAGATCGGAAAAAACACGCCCAGCGCGACGAGAAACACCTTGGCCTCCTCCTCGATACCGAACCACAGGATCACGAGCGGGATCATCGCCAGCGCGGGAATGTTGCGGACCATCTGCACGGTCGAATCGAGCGCGATTTCGGCGGGTTTGAAAAGACCCGTCGCGAGCCCGAGCACGAGTCCGATACCGCCGCCGATCGCAAAGCCGGACACCGCGCGCCACGTGCTGACCTTCACATCGGCCCACATTTCGCCGGACTGGATCAGCGACCAGGCGGCCTTCACGACCGCGAGCGGTTCGGGCAGCACGCGCGTGGAGAGAATGCCGCTCTTCGCCGCGAATTCCCACGCCAGCAGAATCGCCAGCGGCGCGAGCCACGGGGCAACATGCGCGCCGATGCGGCGCAATACGGCAAGACTCGCGCCCCGGCCCGCGCGTGGCCGCGTGCCTGCGTTCAGGTCCGCATTGACGTCCGCATTGACGTTTGTAAGCGTGCCTGCGTTTGTGCCTCGTTGCGCACTCACAGTGGATTGAGCCATGATGATTGTCCTCAGTGCTTATCGATGGGAGTCCTTGCCGAACCGAGCGAAAACGCTCAACTCGAACTCGCCGCTTTCGGCAGATAGTTGTTGCCCACGATCTCGCCGAACGGCCCCGACAGCGGACCGCCCGAAGTCTTGCTTTGACGGCCCGGCAGCAACGGAAACACCAGTTCGGCGAAGCGATACGACTCTTCGAGATGCGGATAGCCGGACAGAATGAACGTGTCGACGCCGAGCGCCGCGTACTCGTTCATCAGCGCCGCCACCTGCTCGGGATTGCCGACCAGCGCCGTGCCTGCGCCGCCACGCACGAGCCCCACGCCCGCCCACAGATGCGGATAGACCTCGAGCTCCGCGCGGCCGCCGCGCTTGCCGCCGTGCAATGCGGCCATGCGGCGCTGTCCTTCGGAATCCATCTTCGAGAACGAAGCCTGTGCACGGGATATGGTTTCGTCGTCGAGCTTGCTGATCAGCTTGTCCGCGGCGGCCCATGCTTCTTCTTCGGTCTCGCGCACGATGACGTGCAGACGAATGCCGAATTTGATCTTGCGGCCACGCGCTTCGGCACGGGCGCGAATGTCGGCGATTTTCTTCGCGACGGCTGCGGGCGGCTCGCCCCACGTCAGGTACGTATCGATGTGATCCGCCGCGATGTCATGCGCAGCCGCCGACGAACCGCCGAACCATAGCGGTGGATGCGGGTTCTGCACCGGCGGATACAGTGCCTTGCCGCCCTTCGAGGTCAAATGCTTGCCGTTGAAATCGATTGCGTCGTTGGTGTGCGCGGCGGTGAGCAGCTTGCGCCAGATATGCAGGAATTCGTCGGTGATTTCATAGCGCGTGTCGTGATCGACGAACACGCCGTCGCCTTCCAGTTCAGTCGAATCGCCGCCCGTCACGACGTTGATCAGCAGACGTCCATTCGAGAGCCGGTCGAAGGTCGCCGTCATGCGCGCCGCCAGACCCGGTGACGAAATGCCCGGACGGATCGCCACCAGAAACTTCAGGCGTTGGGTCGCGGCAATCAGGCTCGACGCGACGACCCATGCGTCTTCGCACGAACGGCCGGTCGGCAGCAGCACGCCCTCGTAGCCGAGCGTATCGGCGGCGACGGCGATCTGCTGGAAATAGTCGTAATCGGCTGCGCGTGCGCCTTGGGCCGTGCCGAGATAGCGGCTGTCGCCGTGAGTCGGAATGAACCAGAACACATTCATGTGCTGCTCCTGCATAGTCGAAACTGAATTGAATGGAGACGTGTATAACGACGGTGCGTCGAGTGAAAGCGCACACGCTGGCCGCGCACCGCTGGCCGCGCGCATCCCTCCGGCACAAGGCCGGAGATGCAGGCTCAAAAAAGGACGGAAATACTGCGGTGAAACGCGGATTAGTTCCGACAGCGCATCCACAAACGCGCGTGCGCCATGGAGCAGTTGAAGATCGGCATCAGGCAGGACATCGCGACGGCTTCCCTCGACCAAACGTGCGCGTGACGCGCTCGATTAAACAGGCGACGGCGGCAAACGCCGTCTGCATGGAGAAACAGTCTATGGATCGGGACCCGGCTTTTGAACGATTTTTTTTAGCTTAGGTTTTCCACTTTCGTGATTAGCCCGACGTTCAAGCATACGGATGTTGCGTCTGACTCACGCTGAAAATGGGATACCCCTATATATAATGGCGCCACATTTCCAATAATCCGGTGCAGGCCGCGCGAACCGCGCCGCCTGAGCTCTCGCGGTGCAATGCATGCAAAAACTCATCCTGCCGTTCGTCGCCGGCTTTCTGGCTTCGCTGTTCTTTCATGAATCGACCCTGGCGCTGCTGCATGCAGCCGGTCTGATCGACCCAACCGGTTTTTCGACCGCACCGTTTTTGCCACTCGGGTTGCCCGAGTTCATTGCAAACGCAATCTGGAGCGCGTTCTGGGCGGTGCTGATGGCGTGGCTATTGCGCGTTGCGCCGGAGCGGCGCGCGCCATGGGTGCCCGCCTTCGTATTCGGCGGCATTGCGTTGACGGCGGCGAGCGTGTTCGTGGTCGATCCGCTGCGCGGCATCTGGCCGAGCGGCAACATGCTGCCGCGCCTCGCGGTAGGTTTCGCGGCGAACGCCATGTGGGGCTGGGGCGCGCTGGTGTTCATGCGCGCCTTCATGGCGAGCGAAGACGAAGAATGAGCGGGGACTGAGCGAGGGCTGAGCGTCTTTACGCCGCCTCGCAAGGCTATGCTGCCCGGGTAACCGGCCGGGCTTCTACTGCTGCTGTCACGGTTGCCCGAACCTGCTCAAGCCCGCAGATCGCGCAACGGGTGTTCGTTTGCCGGCCACGGGCTTTCGAACATCGCCGTCACCTCGGCGTCGCTCACGTCTTCAATACGCGCGAAACGCCAGCGCGGCGCGTTGTCCTTGTCGATAATGCGCGCGCGAATCCCTTCGATCGTGTCGCCCTGTGCAAAGCTCGTGCGCGTCAGATCGAGATCGCAGCGCAGTACATCCGCCATCGAACCCTCGGCGCGCGTCACCACTTCCAGCGACACGGCCATCGACAACGGCGAACGTTCGCGCAACACGGCGATCGTCTGCTCGGCCCAATCGGCGGCCTCGCCGCCCTGCTCCCGTTCCTGCTCCAGCGAAGCGAGAATCTGCTTCATGTCCGGCAATGCGAAATGCCGGTCGATCAATGCACGCGTGCTCGCCAGCAGCGAAGCTTCGGGTGCCGGCACGACCTGATACGCCGCTGTCTCGCGCTCGATGCACGCCACCACGTCTGCGCCACGCTCGAACAGTTCGGCGCGCAGCGTATCGACTAGCGCGGGCAAGGCCGCGTCGTCGATATAGGCGTCGGCGAGGCCCGCATAGAGCGCATCGGCTGCGCCAATCGTTTCGCCGGTGACCGCCAGGTAGCGGCCCAGCGCGCCGGGCGTGCGCGCCAGAAACCAGCTCGCGCCGACGTCGGGAAAGAGGCCGATGCGGGTCTCGGGCATCGCCATCTTCGTCGAATGGGTTACCACGCGCAGGCCGCCGGTACGATGCGCGCCCTGCGAAATCCCCACGCCGCCGCCCATGACGACGCCGTTCGTCAACGCGATGTACGGCTTCGGGTAGGTGAAGATTGCGTGATTGAGACGGTATTCCTCAGTGAAAAACGTATCGCGCGCGTCGTGCTCGCCGCGCTGCGCCGACTCGTATAGAAAGCGGATATCGCCGCCCGCGCAGAACGCGCGCGGATGCGCGCTGCGCACCACCACGGCGAGCACGTCGGGATCTTCGCGCCACTGATCGAGCGCCGCATGCATCGCGCGGATCATGCCGGTCGACAGCGCGTTGAGCGCCTTCGGCCTTTCCAGTTCAATGAACCCGATGCGGTTGGCTACGTAAGTTGCGACTTCGTCGCTGACGGCAGGCGAGGTGGAAATGGACATGGAGAGCTAGGCACAGTGGCGCAAAATGAATCGGAACTGAACGTTATCACGCACTCGCGGCTTTGGGCCGGGTGGCGGGTTTGGCGTTGGATTGAGTATCCGCTTCGGCAGACTTCTTTTTCCGCGAGCGGGAAACGCTTGTGACGTCTCGCGGCTGCCCGGCGCCTTGCGTGCCGAGCCAGGTATCGAGCGCGACACCCACCACCGTATCCAGCGGCGCGCCCGGAAACACGGGGCAGGTGAGATTGAGCGCGACGATGCCGTGCAGAGTCGCCCAGAACGCCTCCGCCCACACCCCCACGTCCATCGACGCGGACAAGCGCCCCGCCGCTTTCAACTCCTCGATTGCGGAGATCATGATGGTCAAGGCGGCGTCGCCGGGGTCGTCGTCCGGTTTCGGCGGCGCGAGGCTCGCTTGTCCGGACGCGGCAGAACCCACGGCCGCGGTTTCCGGCGCCGTGATCCCGGCTGCTTCGACCGGCGCCCCCGTATCCGCGATTGCGGCCACCGGCGTGCCCGCCCCCGCTGCCCCCGATGCAGCCGCCGCGGCGCCCAGCGCCGCGCCCGTGTAGCTCGGATCTTCCATGAAGATCAGCCGGTAGGTTTCCGGATGTTCGACCCCGAATGCCACATAAGCACGCCCGAGCGCCTTCAGGCGCTCAGTGGGATCGGCGATCTGCGCGAGCGGCACGAACGTCTGCAGCAATTGTGCATAGCCTTCCGCGCACAACGCCTGGGCGATCTCATCGCGGCTTGCGAAGTGAAGGTACAGCGTGGCGGGCGAATACTCGATAGCGTCGGCAATCTTGCGCATTGACAACGCGGCAAAGCCTTCGCGCATGACGATGCGCCGCGCTGCATCGAGGATGCGCTCACGCAGCGCCTGTTTCTGACGGCTTTTTCGTTCGACGATTCCCATGCGATACATTTTCAGATTGACAAACTGAAAAGTCAAATTAAACTGAACACTGTTTACTGAACGGTGTTCAGTAAATTCTCATCGGTCAGCCAGCATCATCCGGGCGCGATACGGCGCCACCTTCAGGAGTCGTCATGCAAACCACAGGAACGGTGGGTTTATTCGGTGCCGCGGGCGCGGCAGGTCAAGTCATCGCGGCCGCGCTGAGCGCGGCGGGCCGGGATTACCGGGTGGTCGGCCGCTCGCGCGCGCCGCTCGAGGCGGCATTCGGCCACGACCCGCATGCGCAAATCGTCACGTGGAATCCGGACGATCCGGCTTCGATCAAGGCCGCGGCAGCCGGTTTGCAAACCGTGATCTATCTGGTCGGCGTGCCCTACGATCAGTTCGCCGCGCATCCGCCGCTCATGGAAAAAACGCTCGCCGGCGTGACGGCGGCGGGTGTCGAGCGCTTCATTCTGATCGGCACCGTGTATCCGTACGGCCGGGCGCGCAGCAATCCGATTAGCGAAAATCATCCGCGGGAACCCCATACGTTCAAAGGCAAGATGCGGCTCGCGCAGGAAAATCTGGTGCTGGCGGCACACGGGCGCGCAAGCGGGTCGACCCGCCTGTCGACACTGGTGCTGCGCCTGCCGGATTTCTACGGCCCCTGCATCGAACGCAGTCTGCTGAACGGCGTGTTCGAGGGCGCGGCACACGGCAAGCGCGCGCAAGTGCTCGGGCCGGTGGATGTGCCGCACGAATTCATCTACCTGCCGGATATCGGACCTGTGGTCGAGACGCTCACGCGCACACCCGACGCATACGGCCGGTGGTGGCATCTGGCCGGGACAGGCACGATCACCCAGCGCGAGGTGGTGAGACAGACTTTTGCGCTCGCGGGCCGCGAGCCGAAGATGATGGTTGCCGGCAAGACCATGCTGCGCGTGCTCGGTCTCTTCAATCCGATCATGCGGGAACTGGTGGAGATGAACTATCTGCTGACCGAACCGGTTGTGCTTGACGACTCGGCATTGACGAAGCTGATCGGCCCAATCGCAAAAACCTCATACGAGGAAGGTATCCGTCATGCGTTCAACGCTGCGCGCGAGGCGGCGTCGATGAGCACCGCGACACATGGGAAGACGGCAAAGGCAGCGTGAGCCGCCACTTAAACCGCCATGTTGCCGGGTGGGAAATGACCGCTCCTGAGCAGCACGGGTGTGCCATTGCTGATCTGCAAATGTTCGCGCGCAACCGCCTCGATGCGCGGGCGCCCGGCGTCGAATGCGCGCATCCAGCCATCGAGATCCTCTGAGTACGCGCCGAAGTGATCTTCGAGCGCCTCGACCGAGATCGCGCACGGCACCGGCTCGCCGTCCACGAGCGCGGGAAACACAACCGTCAGATTGGAATCGCGGTAAGCAGGCGCATCCGCGGGAAACCTAATTTCCATGGCCGCCTCATCAGAAGTATCCGGCAGTAAAGGGACGCCGGTATAAACCGGCCGCCCCCGGACATGCCCGTTATGGTACTCGCGCGGCTGGACCGCGGTCCAGCCTCCCTCGCCCTTCTGCCCGATGGCGCGTGCCCCGGGCAGACAGGTTCCGCATGCGAAACGATACGCCGTGATACGCCAGATTGCACTTGTGCCGCCTGCCTCTGTCGAACCGGTTCACCAGCACACCGGTGCTGGCGCAATGACGCCATTTCGAATTCAACGAGCGCAATATGGGAAAATATTTTCTGAACAACCGCGAACTGCCTGAGCCGGATGCGGCAAATGCATGGTTTGCCTACGCTGAAAGCCACGGTATCGACATTCCGAAAGCCATCAGCATCTGGGAAGACGCGGCGACCGGGAGCGGCGTGGAAAGCCACCAACAGGTTAGCGCGGCAGGCATCACGATCGAAACGGCTTAGCCTCCCAGGCGCTCACTTCCGGTGTGCGCGGCGAGTTTCGCTATCTGAGTCTCGAACCCTATTTGAAAGGAAAACTTCACGATGCATTTCATGACACCACTGCGCCGTTCCGGCCGATTCCGACCCGGCAGTGCCGCGCTTGCTCTGGTCCGCAGGGTGTCCCTGTCCGCCGCCCTGCCCGCTGCCGTGCTGCTCGGCGCGGGCCTGAGCGGCTGCGCGTCGTCGAACACCACTTCGCTGATCAATCTGCCGAACGGTCAGACCGGTTTTGCGGTGAACTGCAGCGGCGCCGACGCCGCTTCAAGTTGGGCCTCCTGCTACGTGCAGGCCGGCAAGGCATGTGGCGCGACCGGCTACGACATCATCTCGAAAGACAACGACGAAGGCGGCGCCGCGGGCGGCAGCATCACGAACGTCGTCTCGGCTAATGTGAAAAACCGTTCGATGATCGTGCGCTGCAAGTAACGCTCAGTGGTCAGGCTCAGTGCGCCTGCATCTTCGAGAACATGTTCAACACGGCGACCCCGGCAATGATCAGCCCGAGCCCGATGATGGCCGGCACGTCAGGTACCTGCCGGTACAGCACGACAGCGACCAGCGTAATCAGCACGATGCCGGCGCCGGACCACACCGCGTAGACGATACCCACCGGAATAGTCTTCAACGTGAGCGACAGGCAATAGAACGCGATGCCGTAGCCGATCACCACGACCGTTGCCGGCACCAGCCGCGAAAAACCTTCCGACGCCCGCATCGCGGAGGTCGCGATGACTTCGGCGACGATCGCAATCGCGAGCAACGCATAAGGAGGCGTCCGCATCGGCTCAGGCCTTTGCAAGCGCGAGCTTGCTGTAGTCGTGGCCGAGGTGGGCACACAGCGCTTCCACCACCAGTTCGTGATCCGCGCGCTGCGGCAACCCGGATACCGTGATCGAGCCGATCACGCCGGCGCCCGCTACCGTCAATGGAAACGCGCCGCCATGCGACGCATATTCCGTGTTTGGCAAGGCGTGCTTGTCGGCGAGCGTGCTGCCCGCCTGTTGCATCTTCAAACCGATCGCGTACGAACTGCGCCGGAAATGCGCGACGGTGTTGCCCTTGCGGCGCGCCCAGTCGACATTGTCCGGCGTCGCGCCGTTAAGCAGGCTGAAGAACAGCGGCTGACCGAACGTGCGCACGTCGATAGCGGCGGCGATGCCGCGTGCTCTCGCGACCTCGTGCAGATAGGCGCCCACCTGCCACGCGCGGTCGGCATCGAATTGCGGGAACACCAGCGCATGTTCCTGAGCGGCAATCACCTGTAGATCGTGTGCGATATCCATGGAGTTCATAGCAGGGTAAGAAGTGAAGCGCGGGCCGTTGCACTGGCATCCCGGCGCCGCGATGAGAACCTGAATTCTAGCGCAGCGCCCTTCAAGAGCCTTCCGGTATGCGACGCGAGCAATGCGCGCCGCGACTTTGGAGCGCGCCGCGCCCGGGAAGTCGCGTCGCTTTGGCCTGTATTGAAGCCGGTTCTTAAATAGCTATTGCGCTGGTTGTCGCTTTGTCCTATAATCTTTTCTTCGACGGACGCGGGGTGGAGCAGTCTGGCAGCTCGTCGGGCTCATAACCCGAAGGTCGTAGGTTCAAATCCTACCCCCGCAACCAAATAGCGTTTAAGTAGCTAAAGCGGTTCGAAGCGTCGAAACACGATGAAAGGCTTGCCCAACCGGCAGGCCTTTTTTGTTTTCTGCTTCGCTTTTCATTGCGGTAGTGTGTGTTCTGCGCTCTGCCCCTTCAATTTGTTTGCACTCCGACACATACGCACGCGTCCTGAATAGGCGTCATCGGCGCGCGTGCCGGTGCAGGCCGCGCCTTCGCACCAGCGGCGGCACACCGCCTTCGCCGGACCTCAGCAAACTCCGCCCCAGTGATAAACTCCCATCACTCTTTCTCGTCCCCTTCCTATGAAATTCTGTTCTGTCTGCGGCCACGGCGTCAGCCTGAGCATTCCGCCGGGTGACAACCGCGAGCGCTTCGTATGCGGCAGTTGCGGCACGGTGCATTATCAGAATCCGCGCAACGTGGTCGGCACCGTTCCGGTCTGGGACGACAAAGTGCTGCTGTGCCGCCGCGCGATCGAACCGCGCTACGGCTACTGGACACTGCCGGCAGGCTTCATGGAAATGGGCGAAACCACCGCCGAAGCGGCTTCGCGCGAAACGCTGGAAGAAGCCGGCGCGCGCGTCGAGGTGCAGAACCTGTTCTCGCTGCTGAACGTGCCGCACGTGCATCAGGTGCATCTGTTCTATATGGCGCGCCTGCTCGATCTCGACATCGCTGCCGGCGAGGAAAGCCTCGAGGTGAAACTCTTCGAGGAACGCGACATTCCGTGGGACGAGATCGCCTTCCCGACCGTCGGCCAGACCCTGCGTTTCTTTTTTGCCGACCGTGCCGCCGGCAGCTTCGGCCTGCATACCGGCGATATCTTCCGCTCGCTGCGCGAAGGTTGAGCGGCGCGCATGGTTCCCTGGCTCGGACCTGACGATCCGTTTCCCTCCGTCGAGCGCGCGCTCGGCGCGGCAAGCGGCGCACCCGGCCTGCTCGCCGCCAGCGGCGACCTGCTGCCGTCGCGGTTGATCGACGCCTATCGGCGCGGCATTTTCCCGTGGTATTCGGACGGCCAGCCGGTCTTGTGGTGGAGTCCCGATCCGCGCATGATCCTGCGCCCCGCCGAGTTCAAAGTATCGCCGTCGCTGCGCAAGACCCTCAAGCGCGTGCTGCGAGAGGACGCATGGGAAATCCGCGTCGACCATGATTTCGCCGCCGTGATGCGCGCCTGTGCGCAGGCGCCACGGCACCGCCAGCGCGGCACGTGGATCACCGCCGACGTGGTCGAGGCGTATTCGTCGCTGCACAGAATGGGCGATGCGCACAGCATCGAAACCTGGTTCGAAGGCAAGCGCGTAGGCGGTTTGTACGGGGTGTCGTTCGGCCGGATGTTCTTCGGCGAATCGATGTTCGCGGAGGTCACCGATGCGTCGAAAATGGCGCTGGCCGCGCTTGTCGGACACTTGCGCCGTCACGAAATAGAAATGATAGACTGCCAGCAGAACACGTCGCATCTGGCGTCGCTGGGCGGCCGCGAGATAGCGCGCAAAGCGTTCATTGCGCATGTTCGCGCGTCTGTCGATGCACCGCCGATTCCCTGGCGATTCGACAAGAGCGTATTGCGCGATGTCGTCGAGCCGGCGGCGTAGGAAGAATCAGGCCGAATCCGGATCCGTCGCCCACCGAGCCGCGGGTCACGAGCCGTCAGGCACGCCGGGTTTGCAACACCAGAGACGCTTCGAGAGCTGCCAACGTGACTCATCCCAACGAGCTGCCTCTTTCCCCGCTTTCCGCGCTGCAATTTTATGCAACAGCGCCCTATCCCTGCAGCTATCTGGATGGCCGCATCGCGCGTTCGCAAGTCGCCACGCCGAGCCATCTGATCAACTCCGACGTCTACACCGATCTCGTCAAAGCCGGCTTCCGCCGTTCGGGTGTGTTCACCTACCGCCCGTATTGCGATGGCTGCCGCGCCTGCGTGCCGGTGCGCGTGCCGGTCGATCAATTTCAGGCGAACCGTACGCAACGCCGCGTCTGGAAGAAGCACGGCGAACTGATCGCAACGGTCGCCCCACTGCATTACGACGAAGAGCACTACGCGCTCTACATGCGCTATCAGTCGGCACGGCATGCCGGCGGCGGCATGGACCGCGACAGCCGCGACCAATACGAACAGTTCCTGCTGCAGAGCCGGATCAACTCGCGGCTCGTCGAGTTTCGCGAACCGCTGCCGGATCATCCGGGAGCGCCAGGCATTCTGCGCATGATCAGCATGATCGACATCCTCGGTGACGGGCTCTCGTCGGTCTATACGTTTTTCGAACCGGGTATGCCGCACACCAGCTTCGGCACGTACAACATCTATTGGCAGATCGAGCAGGCGAAGAGCCTCAAGCTGCCCTACGTGTATCTCGGCTACTGGATTCGCGAGAGTCCGAAGATGGCCTACAAGGCGAATTTCCGGCCGCTCGAAGGCTTGATCGACGGCGCCTGGAAAGTGCTCGATCCGGCCAGCATCGATCTGCCGCCGGTCGATCTGGCGATTCAGGGCCGGCGCGGACCGTTGCGGCCGTAACGTCTGCGGCCGTAACAGCTGCGGGCGCTCCCGGCGCCCACGCCTTCGCGCTCTGTCCAGTTAGTCTCATTAACGCCCTAAAGCCGGTAAAATGGCGGGTTCCCATTTTCCGGCCGCCCGGCTTCGTCCCGTGTTCAGTTCCCTCTACCCGCTCGTACGCGCCCAACTCTTTCGCATGGACGCGGAAGACGCTCACCACCTGACCTTGCGCATCCTCGGCGCCGCCGGTCGCACCGGCCTTGCTGGCGTGCTCGCGCCACACGTGCCGGACGCGCCGCGCACCGTGATGGGTTTGACATTCAGGAACCCGGTCGGGCTCGCCGCGGGTCTCGACAAGGACGGCGCGTGCATCGACGGACTGGCGGCACTCGGCTTCGGCTCTATTGAGGTGGGCACGGTCACGCCGCGCGCACAGCCGGGCAATCCGCGCCCGCGCATGTTTCGCCTGCCGCAGGCGAATGCCGTGATCAATCGTATGGGCTTCAACAACGCGGGCGTCGACCAGTTCGTCAAGAACGTGCAGGCCGCGCGCTATCGCGGCATTCTCGGGCTGAACATCGGCAAGAATGCCGACACGCCGATCGAACGCGCCGCCGAAGACTATCTGTATTGCCTCGAACGCGTGTACCCGTTCGCGAGCTACGTGACGGTCAACATCTCGTCGCCGAATACAAAGAATCTGCGCCAGCTGCAAGGCGCGGGCGAACTCGACGCGCTGCTCGCCGCCCTGAAGGACAAGCAGCAGCGTCTGGCGGACATGCACGGCAAGCTGGTGCCGCTCGCCCTCAAGATCGCGCCGGACCTCGACGACGAACAGGTCAAATCGATCGCCGATACGCTCCTGCGCCACCAGTTCGAAGGCGTGATCGCCACCAACACCACGCTCTCGCGTACCGCCGTCACCGGCATGCAATACGGCGACGAAGCCGGCGGCCTGTCGGGCAAGCCGGTGTTCGACGCGTCGAACGAGGTGATTCGCAAGCTGCGCGCTGAAGTCGGCGAGACGGTGCCGATCATCGGCGTGGGCGGGATTTTCTCGGGCGAGGATGCGCGCGCGAAGCTGGCCGCGGGCGCCTCGCTGGTGCAGCTCTACACCGGTTTCATCTACCGCGGGCCGGCGCTCGTTGCCGAATGCGCGCAGGCACTGCGCTAAGCGGCGGCGTGCGGGCGTCCGCGGGCCGTGCCTGGGCCGCCCGCCGCATCCTCACGGATTCCCCACCCAATCCGCATCAGTAATATAGACATAAACAAACGGTATTTACGTTTCGATAGTCTGCTTTGTTATGCTTTTGTCTGTTAAAACGCCAGACGAACAATAAAGGAACACGATGAAATTTGGCTTGCTGAAGAAGATGCTCGTCGCCGGCCTGATCGGCGCGTCATTCACCGCTGTCACCGCCCACGCGGACGACCTGCTCGACCAGGTCAAGCAACGCGGCACGCTGCGCATCGGCCTGGAAGGCACCTTCCCGCCGTTCAATTCGAAAGCGCCGTCGGGCGAACTGGTCGGCTATGACGTCGACATCGCCAAGGCCGTGGCCGCGAAGCTCGGCGTGAAACCGGAATTCGTCACCACCGAGTGGAGCGGCATCATCGCCGGTCTGCAGGCGAACAAGTTCGACGTGATCGTCAACCAGGTCGGCATCACGGACGCGCGCAAGCAGGCACTCGACTTCTCGCCGGCGTACACGTACTCGGCCGCGCAGCTCATCCAGCGTAAGGACGACACGCGCCAGTTCAAATCGCTCGACGAGCTGAAGGGCAAGAAGCTCGGCGTCGGTCTGGGCACGAACTACATGGACATGGCGAAGTCGGTGCCGGGCATCGACGTGAAGACGTATCCGGGCGCGCCTGAATACCTGCGCGATCTGGCTGCCGGCCGCCTGGACGCGGCGCTGAACGACCGCCTGATGCTCGCGTATCTGATGAAGAACTCGCAACTGCCGCTGCGCACGGGCGCGACGGTCGGCGCGGGCAACCCGTCGGGCATTCCGTTCAAAAAGGGCAATCCGAAGTTCGCCAAGGCGATCGACGACGCGATGAGCCAGCTCGAAGCGGACGGCACGTTCTCGAAGATCTCGGACAAATGGTTCGGCATCGACGTCACGAAGCCGATCAAGTAACGCACGCTGGATGAAACGAAGGGCGGTATCGTCGACGATGCCGCCCTTCGCTTTTGTCTATGATGTGCGCTTCGATGTGCACTTTGTGCGCCAACCCTTCCCACCGCTCATGTCTATCACTTCCCTGCTCGTCCAATCGCTTCCTGTGCTCGCACAGGGCGCCGTCCTGACGGTCAAGTTCGCGGTCCTGTCGATGATCTTCGGCCTGCTCGCAGGCGCCGTTCTCGCGGTGATGGGCATCAGCCACAGCCGCGTGCTGAACTGGATCGCGCGCGTGTACGTCAGCCTGTTTCGCGGCACGCCGCTGCTGGTGCAGATCTTCGTGATCTATTACGGCTTGCCGAGTCTCGGCATTTCGCTCGACCCCACGCCCGCGGGCGTGATCGCGTTGTCGGCGAACGTGGCGGCGTATCTGTCGGAAAGCATGCGCGGTGCGATTCTCGGCATTCCCAGCGGCCAGTGGCTGGCCGCCTATAGTCTGGGACTCTCGCGACGCCAGACGCTGCGCTATGTGATCGCGCCGCAGGCTTTGCGCATCGCCGTGCCGAGTCTGTCGAACAGCTTGATCAGCCTGATCAAGGATACGTCGCTGGTGTCGGTGATAACCGTGACCGAACTGCTGCGCAGCGCGCAGGAGATCATCGCGTCGACCTATCAGCCGCTGCCGCTGTACCTCGCGGCAGCCGCGGTGTACTGGGTGCTGTGCCAGGTGCTCGAATGGGTGCAGCACTGGTACGAAAAGCGCCTGGCGCTGCCGTCACGCCACTGAAGCCCCGCACCTCGCCGCCAACCTACCGGCTGACGGCGAGCGACGCCGTATCCAGCGACGCGCCGAAGCGCTCGAAGCGCGGCTTGTAGTAGTGATCCGGGTCGAGCGAAAACGCGACGTGACGCGTGCGGCCCATCAGTTCCTTGCGCGGAAAGAAGCCGAAGTAACGCGAGTCGGCGCTGTTATCGCGATTGTCGCCGAGCATCAGATACTCGCCTCGCGGCACAACCACCGGCCCGAACGAACTACGCGGACTCGGCGCCTCGGGCGCAAGCCGCACGCTGTGCGCAACGCCGTCGAAGCGCTCGGTCAGATAGTCGCCAGGTGTAGTTGCATCGCCTGGCAGCGGCTTCAGGTGCAGCGGCCGATAATTCGCGCGCACGCCGTTCACATACAGCACGTTGTTGCGCATGGCGACACTGTCGCCGGGCAAGCCGATCAGACGCTTGACGATCAACTCATGCGCGGCCGAAGAATCGATCGTGACGATATCGCCGCGCTGCGGATCGTGCAGATGCGCGATCGTGATGTGGGTGAGCGGCACGCGCAGATCGTAGGCCATCTTGTCGACGAAAATCCGGTCGCCTTCGCGGATCGTCGGCAACATCGAACCGCTCGGCACGACGTTCCAGTCGGCCACGGCGCTGCGGAACAGCACCATCAGAAACAGAAAGGCGATGAGGCTCTTGTTGTCGCGCCACAGTTTTCCAAGCATGCGCATTGCAGGCGGCTCCGGAGGAAGGGGAATCGAAAGCTGTGGGTACGCGGCCCTTTTTCGAGTCCGCGCGCCCGTGCAAATCGTACCACCGCCACTGGAAGCACCGCGGCGACGCGCCCTTACTCTCCCGCGAACTTAAGCCCCAGCGCGGCGCGCGCGGCGTCGGCCATTTCGATCATCTGCAACGATTTGCTATGCGGCATCAGCGGGCTCTCGATCTGCCCCGCCCGAATCAGCTCGCAAAAGTGCGCGGTCTCGTAGTTCAGACCGCCGCCCTCGAACGGTTCCTCGAGTTCGACCACGCGACCATCGGCGTAGCGGATCGTCGCGCGTGCCGGATTCCACCAGGGCTCATGAATCGTGACATGCCCGCCGGTGGCCATCAGCAATGCGTCACCCTTGCCGTGCAGATCGAGTCCACAAAACAACTGAGCGATCCCGCGCTCATGCTGACTGTTCAGACTCGCGAACGTATCGACGCCGGTCTTGCCGAGCCGCCCGAGCGTCTGCACCTCACGCGGCGCACCAAGCCAGTCGACCGCGAGAAACATCTCATAGACCCCGATATCGAGCAGCGCGCCGCCCGCGTGCTCGAACGACAGCGACGGATGATCGTCCGGCACACCCGGCACCGAACAGCCGGCACGCACGAGACCGATTTCGCCGATCGGCTCGGCATCCAGATGCGCGCGCAACTTTCTGTAGAGCGGATAAAACGGCGGCTTCATGGCTTCCATGAAAAGCCGTTGCCTGGCGCGCGCGACGTCGAGCACACGCTCGAGTTGCGGCTTGTTGATGGTGGCGGGTTTCTCGCACAGCACGTGCAGGCCGGCTTGCAACGCGGCGATCGCGTAGTCGGCGTGACTGTCCTGGACCGTGGCGATATACAGCGCGTCGATACCGCTCGCGAGCAATGCGTCGAAACTCGCGCACACTTCGCCACCGAATTCTCCGGCGAAAGCCAAGGCAGGTTCCGCGCGACGTGACCACAGCGCGGTCAGTTGCGCCTGCGGCACATGAGCGAGTCCTTGAGCAAACCGACGGGCAATGCGGCCCGTTCCGACGATCCCCCAGCGAATCATGCCGCGCGAGGAGGTTTCTTGCGTTGCGATTGTCATCGTTCCTTCGAGTCCGTGCAGTTCAGAACAGGCGCTATTGTGACGCAAGCCGCGCGCCTGCGCGCACACTGCCGCACCGTTCGCTATGCAAAAGACTCTGCGGGAAATCGATCTGAACCGACGTAGCAGCCGCGCTCAGTCGCGCATTGGCGGTTCCGAAGTGAACTTGCTGCCAATCTCTTCCGCGGTGTAGTCGATCATCGCCAGCGAGGCGATTTCCGCTTCCCTCGGATCACGCCGTTCGATCGCTTCCACCACGCGTTGATGCGTGCTCACCGCCTTCTCCCACAACCCTTCCTTCTGATTGACGATCGGGTTGACGGTCGACAGCGCGCCGCGAATGATCGCCGCCATCTGCTTGAAGAACTGATTGGCGCTCGCCACCACGATGCGCGCGTGGAACAGTTCGTCGGCGGCCTGGTAGCCGGCTTCGCCCGGCCGGATCACACGGAACGCTTCGAAGGCCTCGCGAATCGCCGCGACGTCGGCGGCACTGCCCCGTCCGGCCGCCTGCGCCGAGGCGCGTGGTTCGATCAGGATGCGAAACTCGATGACGTCGCGCAGAAAAAGCGGATCGGGCTTCGCGCGAAAACGCCAGTTCACGACGTCCTCGTCGATCATGCGCCAATCGCTCATCGGCCGGATGCGCGTGCCGATCTTGGGCCGCACGTCCAGCATGTCGCGCGCGAGCAGCATCGACAGCGCCTCGCGCATGACGGTGCGGCTGACGTCGAACTCCTTCGAGAGCACATCCTGCGGTGGCAGGATGGCGCCGTATTTCTCTTCGACAATGCCGGTCACGAGCCCGTCCATGACTTTGCTGACCAGCGATCGATCCTTGTTTGCCTGTTCCATGACCCTCTCCCCGAAGCGGTGTTTGCCCCCGCGTAGCCTGTTGATCAACCGGCCCGATGTGTCGTTTTATCGATGCGTATCGGTTCTTTTACGATACGTTGCTAGCTTCGAAACGGATGCGCCAGTTGGGAAACGTCCTGAGAGGGTTATCCCTCTGAAGAATTGTTTCTTCCATGTAACGCCGCATGTTTTGACGGGCCATAAGCTTGCGTCTCAAGCGTGCCTGCGTAGCAAAATTTGCATAGTGCGAAGACGCACGTAGTGAATCGAATTGTCTGATCCTCACGCCCTGGACGGTTCCGGACAGGCAAGCGGTGTTTCAAAACGACGCGTCCGCCAACGCATGGCGCCCGCCAAAGAGCGTTCAGCGACGGTTTGAGTGAACTCGACAGACAGGCATCGCGCGCATTGACCGGGAATGGACCGCACGAGTTCACCGTGCTGCTCACACGCATGCGGACCGTGCCGGGCGGAAAGAAATATTCGGACAATTCAATGTGCGCGGAAGGCGGGAACAGCATCCGCACCATTACAGGAGCTCGGACGTATTGACGAACGCCGCGCCGTCGCGCTCGCGGCGCCGCGCCCCGAAGAGCGGCTGGCTGCCGCGCACCTGGCGGGTCAGGCCGATGAACGGCACGCCATGTTCGAGGTACGGCCCTTCCGTCTTGCGAAAGCCGAATTGCTCGTAGAAGTCGCGCAACCCGAGCGGCGCGCTCACGCGAGCGGCATGTCCCGGCCAACGTTCGGCGATCGCCTGCAGCACCCGTTCGAGCAACAGCTCGGCGGTGCCGTCGCCGCGCCGCAGCGGGCTCGTCAGCACCTTGTCGATGGTGATTTCCGGATCTTCGGCGTCGCCGGGCTGCAGCCGTGCGTAGGCGAGAACCGGCATGGGCCGCGCCATATCCTCGACGGCGAAGACGTGCAGCGCGCTCTCATCCCGGCCATCGGCGTCAAGACAGACGTGCGATTGCTCGACCACGAAGACCGCACTGCGCGCCCGCAAGATCAGATACAACTCACGTGCCGAAAGCTGCTCGAAATCCAGCGTTTTCCAATTCATCGCATTCCCCAGCGGTAATAAGTTCAGCGAGGACGGCGTCGCACGCCGCCCCCGACGGCCTGAGTCAACACGCCGGCTTGTTGTCATGGCTACACGGTACGTCCGCGAAACGCGTGTTTCCGTGCGCCATCGCACTGACGCTGGGCTTTACCAATTCTTAAATACGAGGAGGCGTCGGGGCGTGGCATGCCCCGTTCGTTTTATGCCAGCAATACTCGAGAGACCGTCCATCAACAAGGGGGCACCCCAATATGAAAACAGCTCTGCGTCGCATCCTTTCCGAATCGGCCCGTCTCGACGTCCCGCCGGACACTTTGGCCGACGACGCCGACCTCTACGCCGCGGGTCTGTCCTCGCTCGCGACAGTGCATCTGATGCTGGCCATCGAAGACGAATTCGACATTGAAATTCCAGACCGCATGCTGACGCGCCGGTTGTTCTCGAGCATCGATTCGATGGCCGCCGCGGTCGCCGAGCTGCAACAGGCGAAGGCGGCGGCATGAGCGCCCCGCTGCTGGACGCGTCCGCGGCGACGGCACCGCTCGCCGGTGCGGGCGTCGTGCTGAGCGCGGTGGAAACCGAACCCGGCTGGCGTGCGGCGGCGCAGCGCTGCGCCGCCGTGGCCGCGCAGTTCGCCGATTCGGTGGACCGCGACGCGCGTTTTCCTCAGGAGGCTTTCGAAGCGCTCAAGCGCGAACGTTTGCTGTCGGCGATGGTGCCGGCCGCATTCGGCGGCGCGGGGCTGTCGCTCGCGGATGTCGGTGCGATCTGCGAAACGCTCGCGCAGGGGTGCGCTTCCACCGCGATGGTGTATGCCATGCATCAGATCCAGGTGGCCTGCATCGAGGCGCACGGCAGCGAGTCGGCATGGCAGCGGCAACTGCTCGCGCGCCTCGCCGAGCATCAATGGCTGCTGGCTTCGGCGACGTCTGAAGAAAACATCGGCGGCAATATGCGCACCAGCGCCTGCTCGGTCGAGCTCGATGGAGCGCCTGGTCAGCAACGCTTTCGCATCGAAAAGCTCGCGCCGACGATCTCGTACGGCGCACACGCCGACGGCATTCTGGTCACCGCGCGGCGCACCGCCGAATCGGCCGCGGCCGACCAGGTGCTGATCGTCGCGTTACGTGAAGAAACGCAGCTGGAAAAGCGCGGCGGGTGGGATTCGATGGGTATGCGCGGCACGTGCAGCGAGGGTTTCCGGCTCGTCGCCACGGGTCTCGCCGAACAGATCCTGCCGACACCCTTCGCCGAAATCGCCGATCAAACCATGCTGCCGGTCTCGCACACGCTGTGGGCCTCTGTATGGACCGGCGTCGCCGGCGACGCGGTGAATCGCGCGAAAGCCTTCTTCCGTGCGCAAGCGCGCTCGACACCCGGCTCGATTCCGCCGGCAGGCCTGCGCCTCGCCGAAGCGGTCGGCCTGCTGCAGATGATGCAGGCACGCCTGTCGGTCGCGTTCGACGCGGCGCGCGCTGCCCACCACGCACGGCACGGCGGCTGCCAGGCCGATGCGCCGCTCTCGGCGATGCTCGGCTTCGCCTCCGACATGAATACGCTGAAGACCAGCGTCTCGACCACCGCGCTGCAGGTCGTGCAGGAAGTGCTGATGATCTGCGGCATGGCGGGCTACAAGAACGGCACGGAATACAGCGTGGGACGGCATCTGCGCGACCTCTACTCCGCGCCGCTGATGATCAACAACGACCGCATCGCGCAGAACACGGCGAGCCTGTTGCTCGCGCAGCGTCCTGCCGCCCCGGGGAGAGCCTGACATGAACACGATGACCGATACCGCCGCGCTGGCGGCGGCAACGGCCGCTTCCGCTCAGGAACCCGCGGCGCCCACGTTCCGCGACGAACTGCTCGCCGCCGGCCTGTTGATCGATACCGGCGAAAACGGCCTGTATGGCCGCAGCCAGATTTTCGAGGACGTGGTGGAGCGTCTGAACGTGGCGATCACGCATCTCGGCGCGGATCAGCAGCCGGAAGTGCTGCGCTTTCCGCCCGCCATGCGCCGCACCGATTTCGAAGACAGCGAATATCTGAAAAGCTTTCCGAACCTCGCCGGCACGATCCATTCGTTCTGCGGCAACGACCTGGGCCACCACCGCCTGCTGCGCGCACTCGACGACGCGATGACCGAACGCGACGACGACCGCAGCGACGAATGGATGGCGCAGCAGAAGCCGACCCGCGTGGTCCTCACGCCGGCTGCCTGCTATCCGATCTATCCGGTGATGGCGCGACGCGGCCCGCTGCCCGCCGGCGGCCGCACCATCGACGTGTTGTCGTATTGCTTCCGTCACGAGCCGTCGCTCGATCCGGGCCGCATGCAGATGTTCCGGCAACGCGAATACGTGCGCCTCGGCAACGCCGAGCAGGTGATGGCGTTCCGGCAGATGTGGGTGGAACGCGGCTCGCTGCTGATTACGCTGCTGCAACTGCCGGTGGAAGTGGATCTGGCCAACGACCCGTTCTTCGGCCGCGGCGGCAAGATCGTCGCCGATAGCCAGCGTGCTCAGGCGCTCAAGTTCGAACTGCTGATTCCGATCGCGGACGCGGACGGCAAGACCGCGTGTCTCTCGTTCAACTATCACATGGAGCACTTCGGCGCGATCTGGAAGATCGCATGCGAAGACGGCACGGTGGCGCACACGGGTTGCGTCGGCTTCGGCATGGAGCGCATCACGCTCGCGCTTTTCCGTCATCACGGGCTCGACGTCAAGGCATGGCCGGACGAGGTGCGCGCGCTGCTGTGGGGCGACACCGGGGCGTGCGTGGCGCGGGGCATGCAGGCCATGCGGCCGGCTTCCATGGTGGCCGGGCAAGGTGGCGGAGATCGCGTATGAATCCATCCTTGATCCCCACACCGAAGGGCGGGCAATCGGCCTTCCCATTGTCCCGCCGGCTCGATCTGCCGGCTCAGGATGGCACGACCGCGCCCGCAACGCCGCCGCTGCGCCAGCACGCGCCGCATGCGCTGCACCAGGGCGAGCGCGTGTGGCAGGAGACCAATTGCTACGTAGACCTGTGGATCGAACTGCTGCACGGCTTTGGTCTCGATCCGCGCGCGGCATTCGGCTTTACCGTCACGCAGGACTTCGAAGGCGATCAGTTCACGTTTTTTAAATTCCCGCTCGAAGACCTCGAGCGGCTGTACGGCACGCAAGTGCAGGAACTGGCGATCTACGACTCACTCGAAGCACGCGTGCTCGCGCAGACTTTGCGCGGCCATACCGTGCTGGTGGAAGTAGACGGCTATTACCTGCCGAATACGCGGGCCACGTCGTATCGGCGCGAGCATCCGAAAACCACGATCGGGATCGACTTCATCGATCCCGCGGCGCGCCGCCTCGGCTATTTCCACAACACCGGCTATCACCTGCTCGAGGGCGAAGACTACGACGGCGTATTTCGCAAGCTGCCGCAATTCGCGCAGCAGCCGGACCTGCTGTTTCCGTATGTAGAATTCGCCAAACAGGTTCGGCCGGCCCTGGAAGGCACCGCGCTCGCCGAAGCATCGGCGGAATTGTTGTGCGCGCATCTAAACCGGCGGCCGCTGACCAATCCGATCTCGCAGTGGCGCGAAGCGTTTCCCGCGCATCTGGAAACGCTGCTCGAACGCGGCGAGGCCTTCTTCCACCCATACTCGTTCAACCTGATGCGGCAGCTCGGTGCGAACTTCGAATTTCTCTCGAAGTATCTATTGTGGCTCTCGGCACAAGGCTTCGAGATGCCGGCCTCGATCGTGACGGCGGCGCAGAGCATTGCGTCGGAGTCGATGGTGATGCAGTTCCGGCTCGTGCGCGCTATCGCGCGCGGGCGCCGCGATTCGTGTGAAGACTGTTTCGACGTACTCGAAAGCGCCTATGAAAAGACGCTGCCGCCACTTGCCGCGCTTGTGCTGTGACGCGTTCGGACCTCTGGCCACAACAACTCGACACCGGCTGGCAATGCGTCAGCACACCGGCCGGCGCATGTGCCTCTCCCGCCGACTTACCCATGCAGGGCTGGCTCGCCGCGCAAGTACCCGGCACGGTGGCGAGCGCGCGCCGTGCCGCGGGCCTGCTGGACACCGCGAATCCACCACCGCTCGCCTTCGACGATCACTGGTACCGGCTCACGCTGACAGGTACAGGCAAACGCCGCTTGCGCCTGCACGGCCTCGCCACGCTCGCCGAAGTGTGGCTCGACGGCATCAAGCGGCTCGACTCCGATTCGATGTTCGTCGCGCACGATCTTGACATCGAACTGCACGGCAGCGCGACACTCGCGCTGTGCTTCCGCTCGCTGACACCGGCGCTGGCGGCCAAGCGCTCACGCGCGCGCTGGCGGCCGCGGCTCGTCACGCCGTCCACCTTGCGCAACGTGCGCACCACCCTGCTCGGTTATATGCCGGGATGGTGTCCCCAGGTGCAAGCGGTTGGCCCATGGCGGCCGATTGAGATATTGAGCGACGCATCGCACGCATTCGACACGCTCGATCTTGGAAGCCGCCTCGAAGACGACGACGGCGTTGTTTCGCTGACGCTACATTTTCTTCATCCGCATGACGGCAACGCGTGCGACGCCTTGTTGAATTGCGGTGGCTCTGTTTCGTCTTTGAAATGGAGCGATGCATATACACTGACCGGCAGCGTACGTGTTCCCCATGCCGAACGCTGGTGGCCACACACGCACGGCGAGCCCACTTTATATCCTCTGACGTTGCAGCTTGATGACGCGCGCGCGACATCCCATTCATTGGGATCGATCGGCTTTCGCAGCATCGAAGCGGATCGCGGCGCGGACGGAACGGGCTTCGCATTGCGCGTAAATGGCACGCCGGTTTTCTGCCGCGGCGCCTGTTGGACCAGTGCGGACCTCGTCACGCTGGGCGGCACCGAGGCGCAACTGCGCCATGCTTTTACGCTCGCCCGCGATGCGGGCATGAACATGCTGCGGGTCGGCGGCACGATGGTGTACGAGTCCGACACGTTCTACGCGCTCGCCGACGAATACGGCCTGCTCGTGTGGCAAGACTTCGCGCTGGCGAATTTCGACTACCCGAACGATGCCGCCTTCGGCGCTTCCATCGAGCGCGAAGCAACACAATTTCTGACTCGCACGCGGCGCTTCGCATCGCTTGCGGTGCTGTGCGGGGGCAGCGAAGTCGACCAGCAGGCGGCCATGTTCGGCCTGCCTGCATCGATGCGCGCGCAACCACTTTTTACAGGGCTGTTACCCGCCATCGTCGCGCGCGAACGGCCAGATGTACCGTACGTGAGCAACTCCCCCTCGGGTGGCGCGTGGCCGTTCTCAACTAATGAAGGCATTACGCACTACTACGGCGTGGGCGCCTATCAACGCCCGCTCGACGACGTGCGCCGCTCGCAGGTACGTTTCGCAGCCGAATGCCTCGCCTTCGCCAATGTGCCGGACAGCGCCACCTTGAGCGACGCAACCGGCACGATCCATCCGCACGATCCGCGCTGGAAAGCGGCCGTGCCGCGCGATCCCGGCGCCGGCTGGGATTTCGACGACGTGCGCGACCATTATCTTCAGACGCTTTACGGAATCGAGCCGGCGCGCTTGCGTTACGAAGATCCGGAGCGCTATCTGGACGTGTCGCGCGCCGTGGTCGCCGAGCTGATGAGCGACGTGTTCGCCGAATGGCGCCGCGCGGGCTCGACGTGCGGCGGCGCACTGGTGTGGCAGCTCCAGGATCTGCGCCCCGGCGCGGGCTGGGGCTTGATCGACGCCACAGGACGGCCCAAAAGCGCACTGCACGGGCTTGCGCGCACGCTGCAACCCATCCAGCTGCTCATCACCGACGAAGGGCTCAACGGGCTCGATATTCATCTGCTGAACGAACGTCCTCAACCGTTGCACGCGCAACTGGATCTGGTCTGTTTACGCGACGGCTGTGTCAAGGTCGTGTCGGCCAGCCGCGCAATCGAACTGGAGCCGCACAGCACGCAGCGTATCGGCGCGGCGGAATGCCTCGGCCAGTTCTTCGATTTCACGCACGCCTACCGCTTCGGCCCGCGCGCCCACGACGTCACGATTGCAACACTGCGCGATCCGGCGAGCGGCCAGATCGTGTCAGAAGCGGTTCATCTGCCGGAGCGCCACGCCGGCGAGCGCCACGAGCTCGGCCTGACGGCTCGCGCCCAGCGCACCGCCGACGGCTGGCAGTTGATTATCGAAGCGAAGCGCTTTGCGCGCTTCGTTCATATCATTGACGCACATTACCGCGCCGCGCACGACTGGTTCCATCTGCCGCCGAACCGCCCCTGCGCCGTGCCGCTGCAACGCATTGAAGAACTCGTTGCAGATGCATCTAATGCGGTGTTTAAAGCTGATGCAACATGCGAGACGCCCGCCGGCGAAGTTCGTGCTCTCAATGCGTTATCGGCCACGTTCTACGGCTGAATGTCGTCCTTGAACTAACTATCCCTCAAAAACGCGTAAAACCTCGCGCCGCGCGAACCAACTGTCTGGTCTGCGGAATCACTGTCGGTTTATTCGCGACTTTCCAGTCTTCAAAAAAGACACTTCGCACTGCTCCGTACGCAGCGCATGGAACACATCTGAATCAATTCCGGCACATCTTGGACGGCCTGCTCAAACGCACACGCGACGGCGATTTCATCTCCGAGACATCTGCTGCAATGCGATGCGCAACAGGCGCTAACCCAATCCGATCAATGACTTGGCTCGAATAAAAATACCCCTCGAGGGGAGTGTGCGTTAAGCGGACGTTGTACAGAATTGAAACAAAAACCCACATTTGGCTTCGCGCATCGCTATGGCTTTGTTCGCTGCGCCGCACCAGCACTCGTTTTCCCCAGGGTTGGCACGCTCCTCGCTAAAGGTAAAGCGCAACACCGCGTCGTTGCAACGAGATCGACATAAGAACAGCGGTGGAGCATCAGGCCAATACGGGGCCGTACCTGTTCATCCCTTTGCTGCTCGCCATGCAGCACATCGTTAAGTCAAGGATGCAGGCATCGGATTAAAAACACGAAACCATGCAATGCGTGGCTTCAACGAGGACCGATCATGTTGACACTTCAATCAGATCTGCACGGCAACCATTTGCTCGGCGCTTTACCGTCCCACGAATGGCAAGCACTTGCCCCTCACCTCGAACTCGTTCATCTGCGCACCGAACAATTGCTGTGCGATTCAGGTCAACGCATCCATCACGTCTACTTCCCGACCACAGCGATCATCTCGATGCTCTCGACGATGGAAGACGGCAGCTCGGTCGAAATTGCCGCGGTCGGCCGCGAAGGCATGACCGGCGTGCCGGTCCTCACGGGCGGCGAAACCATGCCGAACCGCGTGCAGGTGCAATGCGCCGGCTTCGCCTACCGGATGAGCGCACAGGCGCTCAAGCAGCAATTCGCGCGCTCCGACTTCCTGCGCCGCCTGATGCTGCTGTACATGCACGCCCTTCTCACGCAAGTCGCGCAAACCGCGGCCTGCAATCGCCACCACGCGTTGAACAAGCAGCTGTGCCGCTGGCTGCTGATCGAGGTGGACCGCGTGGCATCGAACGATCTGACGGTCACCCAGCAACTGATTGCCGACATGCTCGGCGTGCGCCGCGAAGGCATTACCGAAGCGGCGGGCAAGCTGCATGACGAAGGCCTGATTCATCACAGCCGCGGTCATATCAAGGTGCTCGATCGCAAGGGCCTCGAGGCTCGTGCCTGCGAATGCTACGGCCTCGTCAAACGCGAATTCGATCGTCTGCTGCCGCGCCTGCGCCAGGCTGAAACCGTCGAGTAAGCAGGCCAATCGGGGCTGCGATGTTCGACTACAGGGTTACAGGGTAGATCACCATGTTCAGGAATACTGCGCGATGTCTCGACGCACTCTTTGTGATTGCGGGCGGGCTGCTCGCTCATTGGATGCGTTTTTCCACGCCAATTGCGTTGCCGGACATCGAGCGTCTCCTGATCGCCTTTAACTGCGTGCTCGTGTTGCTGCTGTTTCCCGGCTTCGGCGTGTATGAACCGTGGCGCGGCAAGGCGCTGCCTGCCATGCTATTGAGAGTGGCCGCCGCGTGGCTGGTCGTGGTCGCGACCTCCCTTCTGCTGGCCTTCACCCTGCACCGCATGGATGCGGTTTCGCGGCTGTGGTTCGGTTACGCCACACTGATCTCCGGCGCGCTGATCGTCTTCACCAAGTGCCTCGTGCATGTGGCCTTGCGCAGCGTGCGCCGGCGCGGCATGAACGTTCGCACGGTCGCGATCGTCGGTGCGCCCGGTTTCTCGCGTACGTTGCTCGCGCATCTGGATCATGCGCCGCAAGCCGGCTTCAAGCCGGTCTGCGTGTTTGATACTAGCGACGCCAGCATCGAGGCGGCCGGCATGTATGGCGCGCGTTTCCATCGCCTGCCGGTGCTGACCGATCCGAACGCGTTCGCCGCCAAGGTGCGCGAAGAGCATGTGAACGAGGTGTGGCTCGCCTTACCGCTTTCCGAAGAACATACGATCTATCGCTTCACGCGTATCTTCAGACATGACTTTGTGAATCTGCGATTCATTCCCGATGTGCGCAGCCTCTCGCTTTTCAACCACGCGCTGGTTGATGTCGTCGGTTTACCGACGCTCAATCTGAGCGCGACCCCCGTCTCGTCGCCGCAGATGTGGCCCAAACTGATCTTCGACCGGTTGTTCGCGACGGCCGCCCTATTCGCACTCGCGCCGGTGTTCCTCGTGCTCGCGATCGGCATCAAGCTGAGCTCGCCCGGGCCGGTGTTCTTCCGCCAGACCCGCAAGGGCGTGGACGGCCAGCCGTTCGCGATCTACAAGTTCCGCTCGATGAGCGTGCACCACGAAGCCTACGGCCAGCTCACGCAGGCCGCGCGCAACGACACGCGTGTCACGAAGCTCGGCGCCTTCATGCGCCGCACCAGTCTCGACGAACTGCCGCAATTTCTGAACGTGCTGCTCGGTCAGATGTCGGTAGTCGGTCCGCGTCCCCATGCGGTCGAACATGACGATCTCTACAAGGATCAGGTGTACGGTTATATGAACCGCTACCGGATCAAGCCAGGTATCACCGGCTGGGCGCAAGTGAACGGTTATCGCGGCGCCACCACCAAGGTCGAAAAGATGGAGGCGCGCGTCAAGTTCGATCTCTTCTACATCCACAACTGGTCGTTCTGGTTCGATATGAAGATCGTGTTCATTACGATTTTCAAGGGATTCGTCGGCCGCAACGCCTTCTGAGCGTGCCAGCGCGGATTCCTGCGCGCATTGTCGTTGGCATCTGAGCGCGGGGGCGCGGAGGCGCGGCGCTCGCGTTTTGCAAATGGCGAGTTGGCCGACTCCCCGCAATGCGCGGGGATTGCAGGAGGTGGCCCGCTTATAGAAACGCGCTGACGTCGGTATGAAAACGCACGGCCAGCGCCTTCGCCACCTTTTTGCTGATGGCGCGCCGGCCCGCGAGAATATCGCTCACCACCGTGGGCGATGCGATACCGATCAGATCCTTCTGCTTGAGCCCATGCGTCTCCAGCAGATGCCGCAACACCTCGCGTGGCTCCGCCTTCGGGATCGTCACGTTGCTCGCTTCCCAGCTTTCGATCAGGTCGGTGACGATCGCAAACAGATCGGCAAGCGGATCCTCCGCGTTTCCGTTCAGGTGATCGGCGAGCGAATTGGCGAGCCGCACCATCTTCTGATAGTCCTGCTCGTTGCGAATGGGGGTGATCGGCAGCTGCGTTTGCAGTGCGGACCAGGTTTGAGCGATGTCGGGAAAGGCTCCCGGAAGGCGATCGGCATTCATGAGTTTATATTCTTCCTCGTCCAAACGTCGTATTCCGCGTGCGTCGAACCGTGACGAACGAATAACGACTGCCTGTTGTAGTGAATCGCCGCGATGATCCGGAACCGGTTGCCGCCACCATCGAAAACGATGTAGTGCGGCGGCACGTAGTCCACACCCGCGAACGTCTGCGTCAGGTCGTTATAGCCATACGCGAGGCAAGCCCGCGCAAGTGCGTACCACGCCAACGACGCACTGCGCGCCTGCGGATGTCTCTTTATAAAGTCCAGCAATGCCTTCTTTGAAATGACCCGCATCGAATTTCCTCGCATGGTTTCGCGCACTGAACATGCACGCTCTACCTGCAAGGCTAATGGGACGGGATCAGCACCGATAGTCGGCCATTTGGCATAGGCCAAACAGCTGACTATCGCTCACTGCGGTACAACAAACTCATTTTATTCGCATATCGCGAAGTTCTCGATATGCGAACAGTCATATTCTGCCGCGATCATGCGCGTCACTTAGCGCCATGAAGGCGCCCGCGTTGCAGATGATCGTTGAGGACTTTGAACGGCGCCGCGCAAACGGCAGGTTTTGGATGAACGAGGTTGTGACGGGTTTGCCGCCCAGCGGCCGGCGGTCTTCGAGGAAATCGACGAGACTGAAGCGATCTGCATCGGAAGAGCACTCAATGATCTGTTCGAGCACTTTCTCGGCGACGCCGGGTGCGACGAGCCAGTCGTGCACGATCGCCACGTTCATGATCTCCCCACCTGTAGATATGCGAAGCGCCCCACAGCCATACCGACGAGTGTAAGTGCCACATTATTTACCGTGCGTGCGCATGCCCACATTCAACGCGCGACAGTGAGCGAATAATGACGGCCAGCCGTTCGCTTCTTGCGAACCCGGTGCTTGCCGATGCGGGTTTGTGCAGATGGATGCGGGGCGATGCGGGGAGAGCGAGCCCGCAGAAGCAGGCTCGCAGGCGGATGGAAAACCGCGGTAATCAGCTCTTGCTGTATTCGATCGTCTCGACGCCCGTATCCGTGCCGAGCATGCACAGATTCGCGCCACGGCCCGCGAACAGGCCCACCGTCACCACGCCCGGCCATGCATTGATGTGCATTTCCAGCGTGCGCGGGTCGCTGATGCGCAGACCCTTGACGTCGATAATCTCGTTGCCGTTATCGGTAATGAACGGCACACCCTCTTTGGTTACGCGCACCACCGGCACGCCGCCGAGCGCCGTCACACGGCGGCCGATCGCGGTGCGAGCCATCGGCACGACTTCGATCGGCAACGGGAAGTTGCCAAGCGTGTCGACCCGCTTGCTCGCATCGGCGATGCAGACGAACACGTCCGACACCGAGGCGACGATCTTCTCGCGCGTCAGCGCGCCGCCGCCGCCCTTGATCATGGCGCCGCTGTGGTCGATCTCATCGGCGCCGTCCACATACACCGGCAGCGAATCGATTTCGTTCAGGTCGAGCACCTTGAAACCGTGCGATTGCAGACGCGCGGTGGTGGCGAGCGAGCTCGACACCGCGCCGCGATAGCGGGTCTTGCTGGCGGCCAGCGCGTCGATGAAACAGTTCGCGGTGGAGCCCGTGCCGACGCCGATCACGGAGCCTTCCGGCACGTTGGCGTTCACATAATCGGCAGCGGCCTGGCCGACCAGTTGCTTGAGTTCGTCTTGGGTCATGGGGAATGCAGGCGAGCGTAAAAAACGACAAGTTTACAGGAGTCGAGAATGAGCGCTGGTTTTATCGGACGCGGAGGCCGCTAAAAATGATCGCCACGAGCGCCGGAACGCCGTTTTTTCCGGCGACATGTGAGCCGGTCCTGCCGTGAGCATTGAGAGCTCGGCGAACGGACCGGCGTCGATTGATCAGTAGATTTACTTCTTCACCGAGCGCTGACGGACGGCTTCAAACAGGCACACGCCGCTCGCCACGGAAACGTTCAGGCTTTCGACGGTACCCGCCATCGGAATCTGCATGACCACGTCGCAGGTATCGCGCGTGAGGCGGCGCATGCCCTCGCCTTCAGCACCCATCACCAGCGCGACCGGGCCGTCGAGTTCAGTCTCGTACAGGCTCTTGGTGGCTTCGCCGGCGGTGCCGACCACCCACACGCCCGCGTCCTTCAACTCACGCAGCGCGCGCGCCAGATTCGTGACGGTGATGTACGGCACGGTGTCGGCTGCGCCGCTCGCCACCTTCGCGGCCGTCGCGTTCAAACCCACCGCGCGGTCGCGCGGCACGATCACCGCGTGCGCGCCGGCCGCATCGGCCACCCGCAGGCAGGCACCGAGATTGTGCGGATCGGTCACGCCGTCCAGCACCAGGATCAACGGCGAACCGTTGATGCCGTCAAGCAATTCGGCCAGGTTCTGCGCGAGCGGCATGTCGGTCGCACGCGCGACCACGCCCTGGTGACGCTCGGTATGCGCGAGACCCCACAGACGCGTTTCGTCGGCGGCGATCAGACGCACGCCCGCTTCCTTCGCCGTATGCAGGAATTCGGTCATACGACGGTCTTTGCGCGTAGCGTCGTAATAGACCTCTTCGACCGTCGACGCATCGTGCCGCATACGCGCGGTCACTGCGTGGAAACCGTATAGAACCTTGAGACGTGACATGACTGAAAAACCTTTGATTGAGCGCGCCTCGAAACGCGCGCTGCTGTGATGAATACGCGCCTGCCTGGCGTGTTGCTAGCGTATCTGATTCGATACTTGACTTGATTGCGAAAAACGAAAACTGCGAACGAAGACCGCGAACGAAGACCGCGAACAAAAACCACGAACGAAGACCGCGCGCAACCGGTACGTTTGAACGTACCCGATGCGCGCGGTTCAGGCCGTCACGCGACTTCAGCGCTTTTTTCGGGCCTGCGATTTCGATGCCGGCTTGGCCGACGCGCCGCCGTGCTTCTTCGCCGCGCCGCGTGCTGCGCGTGCTTCCTTGACGGCCGCGGTTTGCGCCGGTGCAGCCTTCTTGCGCCGTCCACCCGCGCCGGCCGCCGCGCCGCCCACGCCATCTACCGGCGGCAACGAACGTACGCGCGCACCGCCGCTTTCGCCGGATGCCTTGTCGGCGAGAGCCGGACGACTCGCGGGCGGCTTGATCGGCGTATCGCGCACGAGGCGGAAGTCGATCTTGCGCGCATCGAGATCGACGCGGCTCACCTGCACCCGCACGCGATCCGACAGGCGGTAGCGAATGCCGGTGCGCTCACCGCGCAGCTCGTTCTTGATCTCGTCGTACTGGAAGTAGTCCGAGCCCAGTTCGGTGACGTGCACGAGGCCTTCGATAAACAGTGAATCGAGCTGCACGAAAATGCCGAACGACGTCACGCCGTTCACCATGCCGCCGTACTCTTCACCGAGTTTGTCGCGCATGAAGTAGCACTTGAGCCAGGCTTCGACGTCGCGCGATGCTTCGTCCGCGCGGCGTTCGTTGGCCGAGCAATGCAGACCGAGTTCTTCCCAGATCGCCACGTTGTTCGCGCGCTGACGGCCTCGTTTTTCCTCGTCGGACTGCTGCATCGCGCGGGCACGCGGCGACAGCGCCGTATTCAACTCGACGCCCTGCGGCGGCTCCGGCTGATACTTGCGGCCTTGCAAAATGGCGTAGATCGCCCGGTGCGTGAGCAGGTCCGGATAACGGCGAATCGGGCTCGTGAAGTGCGCGTACGCCTCATACGCCAGACCGAAGTGGCCGATGTTGTCCGGACTGTAGACGGCCTGTTGCATCGAACGCAGCAGCATGGTTTGCAACATCTGCGCGTCGGGCCGTTCGCGGATCTGCGCCATCAGCGCGGCGTAATCACTGGCGTGCGGTTTGTCGCCGCCGGCAAGCGTGAGGCCCATGCCGCGCAGGAACGTGCGCAGATTCTCGAGCTTCTCGGCGGTTGGCCCGGCGTGCACGCGGAACAGACCCGGGTGCTTGTTGCGCTTGAGGAAGTCGGCCGCGCAGACGTTCGCGGCCAGCATGCATTCCTCGATCAGCTTGTGTGCGTCGTTGCGGGTGCGCGGAATGATCTGTTCGATCTTGCCCTGCGCATTGCAGACGATGTACGTTTCTGTCGTATCGAAGTCGATTGCACCGCGTTTCTGCCGTGCGGCGAACAGCGACTTGTAGACGCCATACAGATTCTGCAGTTGCGGCAACAAGGCAGCGCGGCGCGCGGCCTCCGGCCCCTTGGTGTTTTTCAGCACCGCGGCCACTTCCGTATAGGTCAGCCGCGCGGCCGAGTGCATCACACCGGGATAGAACTGATACGCCTTCACTTCGCCGCGCGCGGTGACGATCATGTCGCACACCAGCACGCAACGGTCGACGTTCGGATTGAGCGAGCACAGTCCGTTCGACAGCTTCTCCGGCAGCATCGGAATCACGCGGCGCGGGAAGTACACCGAGGTGCTGCGCTCGATCGCGTCCGCGTCGAGCCCGCTCTTCGGGTGCACGTAGTGCGAGACGTCCGCGATCGCGACGATCAGGCGGAAGCCTTCGCCGCGGCCGACCTGAACCGGTTCGCAATAGACAGCGTCGTCGAAGTCGCGGGCGTCTTCACCGTCGATCGTGACGAGCGGCACGTCGCGCAGATCGATGCGATGGCGCGCGTCGACCGGGCGGACTTCGTCGGGCAGCCTGGCGGCTTCGTCGAGCGCGGCCTGGCTGAATTCGTGCGGCACGCCGTACTTGCGCACCGCGATTTCGATTTCCATGCCGGGGTCGTCAATATCGCCGAGCACTTCCACCACGCGGCCGAGCGGCTGCGAATGACGGCTCGGGAAATCGGTCAACTCGACCACCACCACCTGGCCGACCTTGGCCTTCTTGGTGTTCTGCGTGATCAGGATGTCGTGACCGATCCGCTTGTCTTCAGGCGCGACGATCAGCGCGCCGTTCTCGTTGAGGAGGCGGCCGATCACCCGCTTGTTGGCCCGATCCGTGACTTCGACGATATGCCCTTCCGGCCTGCCGCGGCGGTCATAGCCGACGATGCGTGCGAGCACGCGATCGTTGTGCATGACCTTCTGCATTTCGCCGGTGGGCAGGAACAGATCGTCCTGACCGTCGTCGCGAATGAGGAAGCCGTAGCCGTCGCGATGGCCCTGTACGCGGCCCCCGACAAAGTTCGACGGATGGGTCAGTTGATAGAGATTGCGCTGATCGAGCCGGATCTGGCCGTCGCGCTCCATGGCGCCTAAGCGCTTGAAAAATCCTTCGCGCTCCTGGCGCTTGATCGACAGGGCTTCGGCGATGTCGTTCGCGGCAAGCGGCGCTTCACTCGTGCGCAGGACGCCCAGGATTTCTTCGCGGCTCGGAATCGGATACGGGAATTTGCTCAAGGGCTTGTCGATGATTTTTTCTCGTTGCATGGACGTCGGTCGGCGATGTGGCTCGGCTTAAGAAGCGTTTGGGTTGCGCTTAAGTTGCACTTGCGATTGCACTGGAATGACTGCTCGGGTCCGGCTCGTTCAAGTCTGAGTCCGACGGGCGTGTGCACCGTGCCAACGAACTACTGCGAGGCATTCTAACACCCGTCTTGGGCGCCACGCGGCCCGTCAATAGCCGCTGTGAGCCGCATGCAGGCTCGCTGCCGCGATGTTTAAGCGACTTTTGAGAAACGCTTGACAGCCCTGAATCTGTCGCTATAATGGCGTTCTTTGCTGTTCATCACCTGCCCAGGTGGCGAAATTGGTAGACGCACTAGGTTCAGGTCCTAGCGGTGGCAACACTGTGGAGGTTCGAGTCCTCTCTTGGGCACCAGATTCGAAAATGAAGCCGCCTTCGGGCGGCTTCATTTTTTTGTGTGAGGCTGCGTGATCCGGTTCGGCTTGTGTCGATCCGATTGTGTGGTTAGCAGGACGGTTGAGTCTCCGTATTTGAGCAGTGAAGTTTTGCTTCGCTGCACGACTCAACCGGGCGATTGATGAAGCGATAGTTAGTTCGCATGTGGGGATTGACACGCTGCATCAGCACGCTAAAATAGCTGTCTAGCTTGAAGACGTGCCCAGGTGGCGGAATTGGTAGACGCACTAGGTTCAGGTCCTAGCGGTGGCAACACCGTGGAGGTTCGAGTCCTCTCCTGGGCACCACCCCTCTTCAAGTGAAACAAAGCACCCCGTTAAGCCTTAGCGCTTCGCGGGGTTTTTTGTTTTTGGACATGCAAGATCGCCTGCGCCAAGCCAGCCTCCAAGTAGTACAACAGCCAGTACGTTGAAAGTTCAGGAGATCGCCGCTGACTGACTGGAACTAGCTGACAGACTCGGGTGGCAACGCTTTCGTTTTTCTTTAGTCAGCGAGCTCGTACGCTGACAACCTTAAGTCGCTTCATGATTCAGCGTTCTGAGTCGCTTGGATCGGCCGGGCGCCCTTGCCTCGGCGAAACGCGTATTCGGAGGCGCGTCGCATATCGTCATCGAGCTCGAACGCCAGCTTGCGTCGGCGGAATATAAGAGGCACCCAAACCGCAGTCGTCAATGCCCAACGACTCGATAGAGCCGAGTAGAGAATTACACCTGGCAAATATCGATAGCGCCGATATTCGACCACGTCACCGAAGAAATCCCAAGGGTTCCAACCAACCAGACCAAATCGGCCACAGAAACGCATGGCTAGGTGGAGCTTTAATTCCCGTATTTCGTCCTCGATGGCCTTGGTGCTGTAGAGCTTACCGCGCCAGCGCCGCCAACCACTGGCTTAATGGCCCACGAAACCAAGGCAGATCCGACCGCCCCAAGCCATTTGAGCGCCAATTTCCCCAATTGCGTCACGATCTGGCTTTCCAGCATGGCATTCCTCGTTTGTTGCTCGTCGGTTCGGTGCACACCGAGGGCGCTCAATGCCACCAACCTTCCTACCTGCTGACCGACCGGACCCCATCTGCGAAACGGCGGAGTGTAGTGGTCAAGTTATTTCGGACGGGGCAGATAGGTTCTTTAACTGTCGGTTTCGCCTCGTAGGCAACAGCTCTCCCTCGAGCACAGTCAGCAAATCACGGCCCGGGCCATTCCATCAGCCCGATCCTGAATTCAGCAAGCCGGTTCTCAATCTCCCCTACCGCGTCGCCGTAGTGAGACTCGCCCCGCAACATATGCATCACCAGCCGATCATGCAGGTCGGGGGCATCCAGAATGCCGACGATCTGTTGCTTGCTTTCCGCGGAAGCGATAGACGCTATATCCAATCCCAGCAATCTCGGACCGGCGCGCTCGAACACATAATCGCACGCGGCCAGCAATGGCAACTCTTCTCCATACAGCCTGTCGACGTTGCCTGCAGCAGCATAATTTTCCAGCAGATACCGGAAGTCCACCGCGTCTTTCGAATTGGACTGCCCACGGTCCAGCCACGCGATCAACTTTGTCATCACGAGACCCGGTATCGATGCAACGGGGATCTCACAGTGATCTGCGATGCACACGGTCACCGCACTATCCAGCGCTTCGGCGTAGCCCACTACGTTCATCACGATTGTCATGTCCGGAGGCCACGCCACTTGCGCGGGAGAAATCTCGACGCCGCCGAACGGGACCAGATCGACCGGAAAGCCATCTCCCACGGTTGGCGAATAGTGAAACCGATGCAGGACTGGCGCGGTTGAGAGGGAATCCGTGGAGGTGATACATCAGGATATCGCGCGCCGTCGCACCGACAACGAAATACCGCATGCCCATCAATCGGGCAACGCGATCCATGATCGTCAGCAGAACCTGCTTTCCTTCCGGTAGCGGCGTCTTAAGATGGACTGGAGTCATCCGCCTGCTCCATCTGGTTGCGAATCAACACCGCAGCCTCCGCATTGCGAGGCTCCCTCGTACGCTGCAAATCTGCGTACACGAGCAAAGGTGGCGCCGTCACTTTTTCCGTCCGTGCCTCGTCGAGATGCCAGAAGGCATCGATGATTTCGAGTGTGCCGGCGGGATCGGCACGCAAGCGGTGACGCTTCGCGAGCGCCATCGTCACCGCCAGTCTTGCCGTGGGTTCGACATAGAGCGTTTGCGCGGCCGGTCGAAGCTGCCCGGTCAGTTTTGCAGCAGCAACCTCCCCGCTCCACCACGCCTGCCCTGCAGGAAGCTCGGCATGCTGCCACCACGATGGATCGCCTACTGCGAACCGTTGCACGTTGAGCTTCGGCAGCAGGCGAAGCGCATAGTTGATCGCCCACTCTTCCCAGAGCGCTGCAGGATCGAGCAATCGCCTGTCGTCCGTGCCCGCCAGCAAGCCGCGCTCACGCAGGTCGTCCAGCACACTGCCAACGGTGCCAAGCGCCACACCCGCCGCCGCCGCAATTTCCCGGTATGGACGGTTAAGCAACTCTGGAGCAGATAGCAGCACAAAAATCATCCTGAGCGCAGAGGCGCTCGCGGAGACGGCGGGCTTCCCCGATCTCGATGCCAGACGCCTGATCTCGGGATTCGCCGGCCTGCCTGTTACAAGCATGTACTGGCCAGGCGCATGCACGTACAGATTGCCAGCCAGATCGATGAACTGCAGGTCGTGCTCGACGCACTCGTCCGCTAACGCGGGTGTCAAATAGGCAGTGGTCAGCAGGACTGGAAAGGCCGCGGCGTGGTTCATCGCCGCAAGGGCGTTGACTTCTTCCCGCGATCTTATCCGGCCTCTGGCCGCAAGCGTGTATTGCTGGATCACACTGTTCACATCGAGCGTCAGTTGCCCCTCTCCGGCTAGCCCGGCTTTTCTCCCGCCAGGATAGAAGCCGACGATACGCAATGGAACGCGTCCTCGCCGGGTCACGGCGCCAACGATCCGGCTGAGCAGCGCTTGGGTCGGGCGGTCGAAACCCAGAAGGTCATACGGATCGGCGTTCATAAAGTTTGCTTGTTCAGAAAATGTGAACATACTGACATTATGAACAGCAAACCTCCCTTGTTCAACTATTTTTCTTGTTCATACTTTTTGAACAGCAATCCAGCCTGAACAAGCTCGTACTCCCAACGCTACATTGCCGGCACCGAAGATCGTTGACTGAAATGACCTTCGCTGTCTCTGGGTTCAGGGTTCAGGGTTCAGGGTTCAGGGTTCAGGGTTCAGGGTTCAGGGTTCCGGCTTCCGGCTTCCGGCTTCCGGCTTCCGGCTTCCGGCTTCGACGCTATCTCAGCAGCGAACGCATCGACGCGCCCGCGAACAGAGGTCTGTAGACCACAGGAAGGCATTGATCCAGTCGAACATCGGCGGGCCGAGTCCACCGCCCGCAAACGCGCAGCCGAAGGCGCCTTCCATCTCGTGGCCAGGCGGTGGCTCGACTTCAAACGCAAGGAATGGGCCGACGAAACCTACCGGAAGGCAGAGTTTGTCGTACGCGAGTACCTGACTCCCGCGCTCCGCAAGAAACCCATCTCAACGCTCGCCACGCCAGAGGTCAAGCCCGTACTCGAAGCGATTGCCTCTCATGCGCCTAACCTCGCGACCAAGGTACGGCAGTATGTCGGTGGCATCGTGACGTACGCCGTCCAGACCAGACTGCGCGAAGATGGCGCCGCCTTGACACCGCGCGGCGTTGTGCCGCGCCACAAGAAAGGTCACATACCAGCGATTACCAAGCCTGCGGACATTGCGCCGCTCGTTCTTGCTATCGATGCCTACAAGTCGCCCATTACTCGCGCCGCCCTCAAGCCTTGCTTCTTCAAGCCTCTTGACCCAGGATAAATTTTCGGTCATCTGCACTTCTGTGACAAGAGAGATGACGTGAAGCGACTCTTTCAAATTGACCGGAGTAGGTTTTCTTTTCGGTTCACGCGTAGTTATCCTTATTAGATGACGTTACCGGCTACGGCAGCACACAGTCCAACCATCGCGTGTCGGAAACAAATTGCGGTGGCGGAGTCACGCGACTCCGCCACCCTGCCCGCTTAGAAGCGGTGAATGATACCCACGCCTGCAGCGAACTGGCTGCGTGACGAGGACGGCGCGCTGTTCTGGCCGTCGCCGATATCGGCCGTTGCGTCGATGATGCTCGTGGCGGTGCCGGCCTTGTTCGGGACCAGGGTCTTGCCGCCCGCACGCTGGTAGGCCTCCAGCGCGTACAGGCCGGTCCGCTTGGAGAGGCTGTAGTACTGCGAGAGATTGAACTGCTGATAGCTGGCCGCGCTCGTGATGCCGTTCGACTCCGTTGCGCGCGTATAACTATAGCCGGCGGCCAGGTCCAGCGCCGACAGCGGCTTGAAGTGCAGCACCGCGCCCGCGGTGTTGAAAATCGCCTCGTTGTGGAACGCCGAGTGGATGCCCGGGATGTACTGCACGTTCGAATACGAGAACGACACGTCCCATTGCGAAGTGAACGCATAGCCGCCCGTCACCGCAACGCGCTGTTGCGCCTGCGCCGTCTGGTAGCCGTTGTTGATGCCCGACACAGCCGTCTGCGCGCCGTTATTCGACGTCGTGGAGTTGGGGTCCCACGCACCGCCGCCCGACGCCGCATTATTGATGCGCTGGTAACCCGCCGCGATCCCGAACGGACCGTTCAGGTACTGGACCGCCGCGCTATACGTCGATCCGGCATTGGTGCTGCCCGCCACGCCGCCCAGCGAATACGAACCGCTCACCGTCAGGCCATGCAGGCTCGGCGACGTGTACACCAGCGAGTTATTCGCGCGGTACAGCGTATCCAGCGAATCGATGTCGCCCGGGTGTGCGCCGTATGCGCCCGTCAGCCACGTGGTCGGGCTATAGGGCGACAGCAGCGTGTAGTACGACGTGTACTGGCGGCCGGCCGTGAACGTACCGTACATCGCATTGGTCACACCGACGTAGGCTTGCCGGTTGAACGCCAGACCGGTGACGGACTGCGCGCCGGTTGCACTGTTAAAGCCTTCTTCCAACTGGAAGATCGCCTTCGTGCCGCCGCCCAGGTCCTCGCCGCCCTTCAGGCCGAAGCGGCTGCCCGCCCAGACGCCGTTGACCATCTTGACCACCGAACGACCGCCGGTCGTCGAACCAAGCGACGTCTGGCTGCTCTGATAGCCGATCCCCGCATCGACGATACCGTACAACGTCACGCTGCTCTGAGCGTGCGCGCCGAGGGCGACCAACCCAAGGGCCGAGGTTACCAATGCCTTTTTCATTTCTGCTCCTCTTTAAAAAAATTATTCTCAATCACTAACACCAGTCATCGCCCCGGCAATCCAAGGTGTGTAGCGCTAGCCGGCACCAGCATGCCGGTGCGAATGCGCAGAGGGGTGAGCACTGAGTGGCCCAGATTTGCAATCCAACCCGAAGTGTTGTTCAAACGCGGTCCGATGTCTTTCGGGGTTTATACGCATTTGTACGATCTAGTTAGTTTTTTTACTCGCGTGGTTCTGGTTGAGGTGGAGTGGCGGCTTGGTATCGAGCACGATCGAGCGGAGTCAAAATTCCCCTTTACAATATCTGACATATCAGTTATTGTAAATTTCAACACATCAAGGGGACGTCATGGACCACTACACGACCAGGAATTTCACGCTCACGCAAAGCGTCGGTTTCATGCTGACCAAGGCGCGCAACCTGATCACCGCGGAAATGGATTCAGCGCTCAAGGACCTCGACATCACCAGCCAGCAGATGGGCATCCTGCTTTCAATGCGGCGCGGCGCGGCGTCAACGCCGTTCGAACTGTCCAAGCTGCTTGGGATCGATACGGGCCTGATGACACGCATGCTGGACAAGCTGGAAACCAACGGTTTGCTGGAACGCTCACGAAGTGGCGACGATCGCCGCGTGGTCAACCTGGCGCTGACGGCGAAGGGCGAGGAAATCGCGGCCCAGATTCCCGAGATCGCGCCACAAGTGTTGAACGCCCGGCTGAAGAAGTTCACCAAGGCCGAGTTCCAGGAATTGTGCCGGCTGCTTCGCAAGTTCATTGGCGACTGAGCCGCGCGGAGCAAGAACCGCGAAGCGCTGAAAGCGGCCGTACGTCATGTCCGTTTCACCGGTTCTTTTTAGAGCCGTCTAGCGAGGGCAAAAAGTCTACCGGGCTCTGCCCGCCTCACTCCAATTGAAACCTGAACCAAGCTGCATCGCCGGCGCCCACTTCGTGCACGCCTGAAAACCCAGCGCGGCGCCGCCGACCGCAAACAGAACCGGGATCAGAAAATCGTGGCTCACCCGGGTGAACTCGAAGACGAGAACCACGGCCGTTATCGGCATCTGCATCGAAGCAGCCAGAAACGCCGTCGCCCCGACAACGGCAAATGCGCCTAAGGAAGCGCCGGGCCAAAACAGACTCCAGGCCCCGCCGAGCACGATCGCCAACAACGCGCCATTCGCAAGCCCTGGCGTCAATAGACCGCCTTCCGCACCCGAGCGCAGACTACTCACGGTAATCACCACTTTCAGCACCAGCAGCATGGCCGCGAGAGCGATCGTCAGGTTGCCGTCGAATGCCAGTCCCGCAGGTCCTTTGCCGTTGCCGAGCAATTGCGGAAAGTGCATCGCCAGGACGCCGATGATCGCGAAGTTCAAGAGCGACAACACCGGCATACGCCAATCCTTCGGCGCCTGCGCACGCGCGCGCTTCGTCAGTTCCGTAAAACCCCACGCCGCTGCACCGAAAATCGGCCCGCACACCACGGACCAGGCCACCAGCGATGCGCTCAACGTCAACGGCTGCACCAGATACTGATGCTCATTGCCCAGACCGGATTGTGCGACCAGCGCCGCCACCGCGGATGTCACGACCGCAGGCACCAACGCCTTCCAGCCGAACGTCCCCAACAGGACCTCGAGCACGAACACCGCGCCGCCAAGCGGCACGTTGTAGACGGCAGCCAGACCTGCGCCGGCGCCACACGCGACCATGATCCGGCTTTGCTCGACCGATAACCCCGCGCGCTGCGACAGCCACCCGGCCAGCACCGAACCGATCTCGCGCGGAGCGACTTCGCGCCCGAGCGGCGAGCCGAGCGCCACCGTCACAATCTGCAGCAACGCATGCACGACAGTACTCAGTACAGGCATGCGTGGATCGTCGGATTTGACGGCCTGCCGAATGCTCACGAGCGGCCGCCCGAAGCGATACAGCGACCACCAGCCGAGCCCGGCCACCAGTCCGCACGTCGTCAGAACGAGCAGGCGACGCTCAGGCACGGCATGGGTGACACCTTGCAGAAAACTCTCGTCGCCGATCAGGTACGCCACGCTGTAGCCGTAGGCCAGATGCTGAATGCCGTGCAGCAGCAAGGCGAGCAGCATGCCGCCGAGGCCGGCGCCAATGCCGGTCAGCAACGTCACCGCGGCCAATACTCCAAGCGGTTTTGGCCCGCGCGGCACGGCCGCGGAAGTGAGTAATTTGAGTGACATGACGCGTCGAGACCGGTGGTATCAATGGGATGGCGGTCATGTTATTCCGCGCCGCAGCATGAATCAAATTGATTTTTCTGCTCGACTGATGCGTCATGCGCATATATTGCACGCGCCGCTCTCCTTCAACGGAAACGGAAACGTCAATACCTGAGCCGGTCCCGATCGTGGGACCCGGCGGCACGCATCCACCGGCATCCCCCCACTCTTCGCCTTACCTCAGTTCACCGACAAGAAAAACATCGACACCACACACACGACGCCGACGAACCACACCAGCGAGCGCAACGACGCCAGATTCGCCACATACAGCACGCCATGCAGCACGCGCGTAACGACAAACGTAATCGCCAGCCAGTTGATCCATTGGCTCGAACCGCCTGCCTGCCCGGCGACGACGATCGCCGCGGTAAACATCGCCAGCGCTTCCCACGCATTCTGATGCGCCGCGTGAGTACGCGCGCGCCAGCCTTCGAGGCCGGCGAGATAAGCGCGCGGCGCGCCGTTGTCGTAGCGCTTGCTGACCTTCGCGAGCATGGTCCACGGAAACGGCAGCACCATCACGATGAGCAGGCATAGATGCGGAATTGTCATTCGTCTTTTCCTTTGTATGCGCGGCGCGAATGCCGCGAGCCGCTGTTATACCCGCCTGCATCCGCTGCCGCCAATCTGAATCACACGAGTGCCGCCTCTACCGGCACGCGAAACCCGGAAGTCAGATTGACCGTATTGCCACTCGCCGACACCAGATAAACATTACAAATAACAAACGAAACGTCAGACACGATTAATACAATAATTACATTTACCAAACAATCCCTATGCTGCGAGATTCAGTATGAAATTCGCTCCAGGGATTAATACGGATAAACGTGGGTTCAATCATGCAAGCGTTTAACGCTCGGCGTACACTCGCTCGGAGCCCACAGCACAGGCCGCACGGGGCTGCAGAGCCGCCCGTTGTGAAACACGGGTTATTGGAGACTCAGGAGAACAATCAATGAGCTGGACACGGGAACAGAGAAACGTCACGATCGCCGCCTATCTGGGCTGGACTCTCGACGCATTCGATTTCTTTCTAATGGTGTTCGTATTGAAAGATATCGCGGCGGAGTTCAATACAAAAATCCCGACGATCGCCTTCGGCATTACGCTGACCCTGGCGATGCGTCCACTCGGCGCATTGATTTTTGGCTGGCTCGCCGACAAATACGGCCGCCGTCCCACGCTGATGGTCAACATCGCGTGCTTCTCGCTGCTGGAATTGCTGTCCGGCTTTTCGCCCAACCTGACCACCCTGCTCGTGCTGCGCGCGCTGTTCGGCATCGCGATGGGCGGCGAATGGGGCGTGGGCGGCGCATTGACGATGGAAACCGTGCCGGCGAAGTCGCGCGGCATCGTCTCGGGTCTCCTGCAGGCCGGCTATCCGAGCGGCTATCTGCTCGCCTCGGTCGTGTTCGGGGTCTTCTACCAATACATCGGCTGGCGCGGCATGTTCTTCGTCGGCGTGCTGCCCGCGTTGCTGGTGCTGTATATCCGCGCGCACGTGCCGGAGTCACCGGCCTTCAAGACACTCGAGAAGAAAGAGCATCTGGGTCTCGTCGCCACGCTCAAGCAGAACATCGGGCTGTCGCTCTATGCAATCGTGCTGATGACCGCGTTCAACTTCTTCTCGCACGGTTCGCAGGATCTGTATCCGACCTTCCTGCGCGTGCAGCATGGGTTCGACGCGCATACCGTGTCGTTGATCACGATCACGCTGAACATCGGCGCGATTTGCGGCGGCCTGTTCTTCGGCTATATCTCGGAGAAGATCGGCCGTAAGCGCGCGATCTTCATCGCCGCGTTGATCGCGTTGCCGGTGTTGCCGCTGTGGGCTTTCTCGTCCACGCCTGTACTGCTCGCGGCCGGCGCCTTCCTGATGCAGATCTCCGTGCAAGGCGCATGGGGTGTGATTCCGGTGCACCTGAACGAAATCTCGCCCGATGAAATTCGCGCGACGTTCCCGGGCCTCGTGTATCAACTCGGCAATCTGATCGCGTCGGTGAACGGCCCGCTGCAGGCGAGCGCCGCCGAGGCACACGGCAACAACTACGCGCTGATCATGGCAGTCGTGATCGGTATCGTGGTGGTGGTGATCGCCGCGTTGATTCCGTTCAGCCGCGAACGCCGCGGCATCGACATGACGCAGTCGGCGAAACAGGTCGAAGCACGCGCCTAAGAAAGTCCCCCTGGGATCGGGGGATTGATGGACAGCTTTAAGCGTTCGAACTAAACGGCTTTTTCGCCGGCGCTTTATCGGGCACAATAGAAACAAAGGCGGCTCGAACCGCCGCCAAGAAAAGCAAGCGCAAGGCCAAACACAGGTAGCAAGCAATACGAGGCCGTTCCGATTTCGATCGGAACGGCCTTTTTTATTTCCGCGCGGTTTGACGCGCCCGCGCGCATTGGAAAGACGGACCTTCGTCAGGTCTTCTAGAGGAGTTAGTCCACACAGAGTCCTTGATCGCAGTCCTCATCCTTCTTTATCCTGAAAAAAACGACTGTTTCAAATAGTCATTTGAATCGCTTGTTTGCGGGCCGGATGCCCGGCAACTGGGAGACGCAAAATGGCAGTTCGCACAACAGGCCGGCATGCCGGCGACACGAAGTCCCGCATCCTCGACGCCGCCGAAACACTCTTCGTCGAATGCGGCTATGAGGCTATGTCGCTGCGCCAGATTACTTCGCGTGCCGAAGTGAATCTCGCGGCAGTCAACTATCACTTCGGCAGCAAGGAATCGCTGATTCACTCGATGCTGTCGCGCCGGCTCGACCGGCTCAACCAGGAGCGGCTCAAGCTGCTCGACCGCTTCGACGAAATGCTCGGCGCGAGACTGACTTGCGAGCACGTGCTCGGCGCGATGTTCATTCCCGCGCTGCGGCTGTCGCGCGATCCGCGCGTCGGCGGCAAGGCGTTTCTGCGCTTGCTGGGGCGCGCTTATACGGATCCGTCCGCGTTCATCCGGGACTTTCTGAATGCGCATTACGAGTCGGTGGCGATACGTTTTTTCGATGCCTTCCAGCGCGCGCTGCCGCATCTGCCGCGTGAAGAACTCGGCTGGCGTCTGCACTTCGCCATCGGTGCGCTGTCCGGGGTGCTGGCCGGCACCGATACCGACAGCCTGATTTCCGAGTTCTCACAGGGCAAGTCGATGAACGATCTGCAACTGATCGCGCGTCTCGCTTCGTTGATGGTGGCCGCGCTGAAAGCGCCCTTGCCCGACGGCTCGCAACTGGCCACCTTCGCCGCCGTGCTGGGCGATGCAACCGAAGGCGGCCCGGAAGGCCAGATGGAATGCGCGACCCCGGCTGTGGACATACAGCAGGTGTCAGGCGGGTTTGAGCCCTCGGAGCCGGGAGCCTCGGACGGTGAACGACACGGCGGCGGCAACATGGAGGCTAGTTCGTTTCAGCCCGCGTTGCACGGCACGGCGTGAACCGAATGGCGCGGGCGGCGCTGCCGCAGGCCGTCCGCGCGCAAATAAAACATCATGAATACCGCACACCCGAGCAGCACGTCTAAGTCCCGCACCTAAGCAACGTCACGCTGTCGAACTGTAAACACGACACGAAACGCGAAGCAGGCACGCAGCGCAGCAGCAACACCGCCAGTTAGAAGACCAACAGAACGCGAGCCGTCCGCGACCCGTGGATGCGTTCGCACGCACCATCGAAACAGGAGGAAACGTCATGCCGTGGTTCATCCTAGTGCTCGTCATTGCCGCGCTCGCGCTCGTCTACGTTCAGGCGCGCGCTTCATGGTGGCTTGCCTTCATGATCGTCTGGGTGGCAGCCGCGCATGTCAGCGGAGCAGCGGGCCCGGTGGCGACGACGGCGCTCGCGATCATCTTCGTCCTCCCCGCCCTCGTTCTTACGATCAAACCACTGCGCCGCGCGTGGCTCGCGAAGCCGGTCCTCGACATCTTCCGCAAAATCCTGCTGGAGATGTCACCGACCGAGCGCGATGCTATCGAAGCCGGCACCGTCTGGTGGGACGCCCAACTGTTCTCCGGACGCCCGCATTGGGACACCCTGCTCGGCTACGGCCCGGCCACGCTCACCGCCGAGGAACAGGCGTTTCTCGACGTCGAATGCGAGCATCTGTGCGATCTGGCGAACGACTGGGAAACCACCATGGTGTGGCAGGATCTGTCGCCGGAAACCTGGCAGTACATCAAGGCACAAGGCTTTCTCGGCATGATCATTCCGAAGCGGTACGGCGGCAAGCAGTTCTCCGCGTATGCGCATTCGCAGGTCATCATGAAGCTCTCCACGCGCTGCTCGGCCGCCGCCGTTTCGGTGATGGTGCCGAACTCGCTTGGCCCCGCTGAACTGCTGATGCATTACGGCACCGAAGAGCAGAAAAATCATTATCTGCCGCGGCTCGCTCGCGGCGACGATATCCCCTGCTTCGCGTTGACGAGCCCTTATGCGGGTTCGGATGCGGCAGCGATTCCCGACGTCGGCATCGTCTGCAAGGGCACGTTCGAAGGCCGCGAAACGCTGGGTTTTCGCGTTACCTGGGACAAGCGCTATATCACGCTCGGGCCGATCGCCACCGTGCTCGGCCTCGCGTTCCGCGCGCTCGATCCCGACCATCTGCTCGGCTCGAATGAAGAACCGGGTATCACCTGTGCGCTGATTCCGACCGACCATCCGGGTGTCAATATCGGCCGCCGTCACTGGCCGCTGAACGCGGTGTTTCAGAACGGTCCGAACTCCGGCAAAGACGTCTTCATTCCGCTCGACTGGGTAATCGGCGGCCGCGCGCAAGTCGGCAACGGCTGGCGCATGCTGATGGAGTGTCTCGCGGCGGGCCGCGCGATTTCGCTGCCCTCGTCGAATGTGGGGATGGCGAAGATCGCCGTGCGTGGCACCGGGGCCTATGCCGCGATTCGCCGCCAGTTCCGCACCGCCGTCGGCAAGTTCGAAGGCGTGCAGGAAGCGCTCGGCCGCATGGGCGGCAATCTCTATGTGATGGACGCCGCGCGCCGCCTGTCCGCGCATGCGGTGGACCTCGGCGAAAAACCCTCGGTGATTTCGGCGATCGCGAAGTATCACATCACCGAACGTGCCCGCATGGTCATCAACGACGGCATGGACGTCGCCGCCGGCAAGGGCATCTGCATGGGTCCGTCGAACTTTCTTGCGCGCGCCTATCAGCAGGTGCCGATCGCGATCACCGTGGAAGGCGCGAACATCCTCACGCGTTGCCTGATCATCTTCGGCCAGGGTGCGATTCGCTGCCATCCGTATGTGCTGAAGGAAATGGCAGCCACGCGCGAGACGGATCGCGCCAGGGCGCTGCGCGATTTCGATGCGGCTTTCTTCGGCCACGTCAGCTTCACGCTCTCCAACGTCGTGCGCAGTTTCGTTTATGGCATCACGGGCGGCGCGTTCATCGCCAAACCGCGTACGGCGTACGCGCCGCTGCTGCCGTACTACCGCGCAGCGACCCGCATGTCGAGCGCATTCGCGCTGCTCGCCGACGTCTCCATGTTCGTGCTCGGCGGCGATCTGAAACGGCGTGAGCGCATTTCCGGGCGTCTGGGCGATGTGCTCTCGCAGCTCTACCTGATCTCAGCGACACTCAAGCGCTTTGAAGACGAAGGCCGTCAGGAAGAAGATCTGCCGCTGGTGCGCTGGGGCGTCGAAGACTCGCTGTACAAGGCGCAACATGCGCTCGACGGCGTACTCGCGAACTACCCGAACCGCCTCGCCGCGAATCTCGTGCGCGTGCTGGCCTTCCCGTTCGGCCTGCCGTATCGCGAGCCGTCCGATCGCCTCGGCACCGAGATCGCGGAGCTGATGCAAACGCCGGGCGCGGCGCGCAACCGCCTCGTGTCCGACTCGTATGTGCCGCATCCGGATGTCGATGCGCTCGGCTACGGCGAACTCGTGTTCGCGCTCAACCCGCGCTTCACGCAGATCGACCAGAAACTGCGTGAAGCGGTCAAGCAAGGCCTGCTCGAACCGATGCCGCAGAGCTTGCCGCAACTGGCCGCGTGGACCGAAGCGGCCCAGCACAAAGGCCTGATCGATGCCGACGATCGCCGCGTGCTCGAAGACTACGCGCGGTATGGCGCGCAAGTCGTGCAGGTCGACGACTTCCCCGCCGACTTCGATATGCTCGCCAACTTGCAAAAGCGCAAGGACGCGCTCGAAAAAGCGCTGGAACTCGCGGCCTGAGTACCTTAAAAAAACATCCAGGCGGGGCACACGCAGATGCCCCAAACTGGGTGCACACTGACACACGTCCGACTTCCCCCAGGGGACTTCCTTCGACCGTGGCCAGCGGAGCAACCAAGAATATGAACGACTCTTATCTGAACTTCGTCAATTCGCCATTCGGCGCGCGCCTCGCGCGCTCGTTAGGCCTGCCGAAGCCTGAGGTACTGCGCCGCTATCGCGCGGACCAGCCCGAGTTCGACGGCCTGATCGCGATCGGCGCGGGCCGCGAGCCGCATCTGCTCGACGCGCTCGCGAATCTCGTGGCGGGCATCGGCATGACCAGCGTGGCGCATGAAAGCGCGGGGCTGTGGGTGCCGCTCGCGCATCGCCATGGTTTGATGACCGGCCGATTCGAGGCCGCGGAATCCGGTTCGCACGGCAAGCTCACCGCCCTGCTATTCGACGCGAGCGGTATCGAAGACAGCAGTCAGCTCGAACCGCTGCATGGTTTCTTCCACGATACGTTGCGCTCGCTCGGCAAGTGCGGCCGCATCATCGTGCTGGGGCGGCCGCCGGAAGCCTGCGCGACCCCGCGCCAATGGACCGCGCAGCGCGCGCTCGAAGGCCTCACGCGTTCGCTCGGCAAGGAAGCACGGCGCGGCATTACCGCGAATCTCGTCTATGTGGAGCAAGGCGCCGAAACCGGTATCGAAGCGACGTTGCGATTCTTTCTATCGCCGCGCTCCGCCTATGTGTCGGGACAGGTCGTGCGCATCGGCGCGCGGGCCGGCACCGGGACCATGCCGGCGTTCGACTGGCATCAGCCACTGGCGGGCCGGCGGGCCGTGGTCACCGGTGCCGCGCGCGGCATTGGCGCGTCGATTGCGAGCGTGCTCGCTGCGGAAGGCGCGCACGTCATCGGCATCGACATCCCGTCGGCGCGCGAGGCGCTCGACGCGACGATGCGCCAGTTGAACGGCACCGCCCTCGCCTTCGACATCGCCGCGCCCGAAGCGCCCGCGCAGATCGCCGCAGCGCTCGACGAACAGGGCGTGGATATCGTCGTGCACAATGCGGGCATCACCAAGGACAAAACCATTGCGAAGATGACCGACGCGGCGTGGCAAAGCGTGATCGACATCAACCTGTCCGCGCAGGAACGGATCGACGACGCCCTGCTCGCGGCCGGCATCTTGCGCGACGGCGGCCGCATCATCGGCGTGTCGTCGATCAGCGGCATTGCCGGCAATCTCGGCCAGACCAATTACGCCGCGTCAAAAGCCGGCGTAATCGGCCGGGTGCAAAGCATGGCACCACATCTGCGCGCGCGCGGCATCACGATCAATGCAGTCGCGCCCGGTTTTATCGAAACGCAGATGACCGCGAAGATTCCGCTGACCATCCGCGAGGCCGGCCGCCGGATGAATTCGATGAGCCAGGGCGGCCAGCCGGTGGACGTCGCACAGACCATCGCGTGGCTCGCGCATCCGGGATCGGCGGGCGTCAGCGGCCAGATCGTGCGCGTATGCGGACAAAGCCTGATTGGAGCGTGAGCATGGCTGAGCCGGGTGATCCGTTCACGAGTGGTCAAAGTGCGGGCGCGGTCCGTCCGAAGACCGTCGTCATCGAGCAATTGCCGGCGCCGGCGAAGCTGTATGGGCGCGCGTTGTCGGGCATCGTCAAACGCGGGCGCGACTCGCACTTGCCGGCGTTGCGCCTCGTGCGTCCCGCGGTGGCCCTCGACCCAGGACCGGTCTGGCGGTATGCGCGGGTCTGCGGCTTCATCCCCGAGCACGGCGTGCCGCTCACGTATCCGCATCTGCTGGCCTTCCCCCTGCATCTGCTGATGCTGACCGACCCCGCGTTTCCCTGGCCGGCGCTCGGCCTCGTGCATCTGGCGAATCACGTGCGGCTGCGCCGGCCGCTCGCTTACAAGGACATGTTGCGCGTCGAGGTGGAATTCGGCACGCTGCTGCGTCACGACAAGGGCCAGGCGTTCGTGCTGCATACCCGCATGTATCGCCGCGGCGAAGCGGTATGGGACGGCGACAGCGTCTATCTGAAACGTAGCGTGCCGGCGAGCGGCAGCCCCCTCGATCCGCTGGAACTCGGGCAGGACGCGCTGGAGCGCATCTCGCGCTGGCAACTACCGCCGCAACTGGGGCGCGACTACGCGAGCGTGTCCGGCGACTACAACCCGATTCACCTGACTGCGCTGTCCGCGAAAGCATTCGGCTTTCCGCGCGCCATTGCGCATGGCATGTGGACGCTGGCGCGCGCCGTCTCCGCGCTGCAACCGCCGAAACCGCTCGCGGAGGCCACACTCTCCGCCGAATTCAAATTGCCGATGCTGCTGCCGGGCGAAGCGTCGCTGTGGAGCGCGTTGCCCTCGTTGATCGAGCGGGACATCGAAGTACGCGACATCGCCGGAGAAAAACCGCATTTGCGCGGTCGCATGCAATGGAGGCTGCTATGAGGCAAACGCACCCGCGCGCAAGTTTTCGTCACTGCATGGAATTGAAGCCGCCTGAAAATCGTTGTTGAGCTAACGGAATCGTCAACGCAAATAAGCCTTAATTGCGATTCACGCCATTTGCATCATTCGCACCATTGAATAACCAGGGAACGACCCAAAGGAGCCGAGCATGTCCAACCCGCAACCCGCCGTGCGCCGCGTCGCCATCATCGGCGGCAACCGGATTCCGTTTGCCCGCTCGAACACCGCTTACGCGACCGCGTCGAATCAGGACATGCTGACCTTCACGCTGCAAGGCCTGATCGATCGCTACAACCTGCACGGCGAACGCCTGGGTGAAGTGGCGGCCGGCGCCGTCATCAAGCACTCGCGCGATTTCAACCTGACGCGCGAATCCGTGCTGTCCACCACACTTGCGAAAGAAACGCCGGCCTACGACGTGCAGCAGGCCTGCGGCACCGGGCTGGAAGCGGCCATTCTTGTCGCCAACAAAATCGCCCTCGGGCAGATCGAGGTGGGTATCGCGGGCGGTGTCGATACGACATCCGATGCACCGATCGGCGTCAACGAGCGCATGCGCAAAATCCTGCTCGAAGCGAATCGCGGCAAGAGCACCGGCCAACGCGTCGGCGCACTGGCCAAACTGCGGCCGGGCATGTTTTTCAAGCCGCTTCTGCCGCGCAACGGCGAACCGCGCACCGGGCTGTCGATGGGCGAGCATTGCGAACTGATGGCCAAACGCTGGAACATCTCGCGCGAAGCGCAGGACGTGCTCGCTTACGACAGCCACCGCAAGCTCACCGAGGCGTATGCGCGCGGCTTCGTCAACGATCTCATGACGCCCTACCGTGGCCTTGCGCGCGACAACAATCTGCGCTCCGACCTGACGCTCGAAAAACTCTCCGGTCTGAAGCCGGTATTCGACCGCGACGCAGGCACGCTGACCGCCGGCAATTCAACACCGTTGACCGACGGCGCATCCGCCGTGCTGCTGGCAAGCGAGGATTGGGCGGCCCGGCATAACCTGCCGGTGCTGGCGTATCTGAGCTGGTCCGAAACCGCCGCCGTCGACTTTTTCGACAAGAAAGAAGGCCTGCTGATGGCGCCCGCTTATGCCGTGCCGCGCATGCTGGCGCGCGCCGGGCTCGCCTTGCAGGATTTCGATCTGTACGAGATTCACGAAGCCTTTGCCGCGCAGGTGTTGTGCACGCTCGCCGCATGGCAGGATGACGAATATTGCCGCACGCAGCTCGGTTTGCCGGGACCACTCGGCGCGATCGATCGGGCAAAATTGAATGTGAACGGCAGCTCGCTCGCCACCGGCCATCCGTTTGCCGCCACGGGTGGCCGCATCGTCGCCGGGCTCGCGAAAATGCTCGCGCAACTCGATAAGCCGGCCGGCACCGCACGCGGGCTGATCTCGATTTGCGCGGCGGGTGGCCAGGGCGTGGTGGCAATTCTGGAACGCTGAGCGCCGCGGTTGGCTCAGCGCGTGTTTCAATGAATGCCTGGCTTCCAAGGCGACCGCAATGACCGCGTTGATCGCTGCTTTGATGACTTCATGACTGGCTGCAAGACCAGCACACAAACGGATGAAGCCCCTGCTTCAGGAGACGACCGATGACCCAGCCCACGCAAGCCCCGCTCTCGCCCGCCGCCGCAAACGCACCGCTCGCAAACGCAGCGGACCCGATGCCTGGTCAAGCGGTGAATCACGCGCCCAACACCGACGGCATCTGGTACGCGTCGTATCCGGCAGACGTACCGCGTGAGATCGACGTCAACCAGTACGAATCGCTCGTGCAGTTCTTCGACGAATGCATCGCGCAGTTCCGAGAGCGCGTGGCGTATGTGAGCGTGGGCGCGAACATGACGTATGGCGAGCTGGGCCGCAAGGCGGCTGCCTTCGCCGCGTATCTGCAAAGCATCGGCGTGAAGTCCGGCGAGCGCGTCGCGATCATGCTGCCGAACACGTTTCAATATCCGGTGTCGCTGTTCGGCGTGCTCAAGGCGGGCGGCGTGGTGGTCAACGTCAATCCGCTCTACACGGTGCGCGAGCTTGCGCATCAACTGAAGGACAGCGGCGCGCAAACCATCATCGTGTTCGAGAACTTCGCCAAGACCGTTGAAGATGCGCTGCCGGGCACCAAGGTGCAGAACGTTATCGTGACCGGCCTCGGCGATCTGCTCGCCGACGGCCTGAATCTGAAGGGACGCCTGCTCAATTTCATGCTGCGCCACGTGAAGAAGATGGTGCCGAAGTACAACCTGCCGAAAGCCGTGCCGCTGCTCGAAGCGCTCGCGATCGGCTACACGCGGCCGCTGACGCCCGTGCGCCCCACTCACAACGACATTGCCTTCCTGCAATACACCGGCGGCACCACCGGCGTGGCCAAAGGCGCGATGCTCACGCACAGGAACATCATCGCCAACCTGTTGCAGGCGAAGGCGTGGTCCGAAGGCCAGTTGAGCGGCGAGATCGAAACGGTGCTCACGCCGCTGCCGCTTTATCACATCTATTCGCTGACGGTGAACGCGCTGATCTTCATGGGGCTCGGCGGGCGCAATATTCTGATCGCCAATCCGCGCGACATGAAACGCGTGATGATGATCATCCGTCACGAGAAATTCACCGGCATGACAGCTGTGAACACGCTCTACAACGCGTTCCTCGACAACGAAGAGTTCTGCAAGCGCGACTTCTCGAACCTGAAGCTCGCGATGGCGGGCGGTATGGCCACGCAGAAGTCGGTTGCCGATCGCTTCAAGGCGGTCACCGGCAAGCCGATCATCGAAGGCTATGGACTGACCGAGTGCTCGCCGATCGTGTCGATGAATCCGGTCGACCTGAGCAATATGCGCGACTTCGAAGGCTCGATCGGCTTGCCCGCGCCATCCACGCAAGTGCGCTTCAGGAAAGACGACGGCGCGTGGGCGAACATCGGCGAAGCGGGCGAATTGTGCGTGAAAGGGCCACAGGTGATGAAAGGCTACTGGAATCGCCCGGAAGAAACCGCCAAGGTGATCGACGACGACGGCTGGCTCGCCACCGGCGACATCGGCGTGATGGATTCGCGCGGCTTCATCCGTCTGATCGACCGGAAGAAGGACATGATCCTGGTGTCGGGTTTCAACGTCTATCCGAACGAGATCGAAGACGTGATCGCAACGCTTCCGGATGTGCGCGAAGTCGCCGCAATCGGCGTGCCCGATGCGGCGCAAGGCGAGCGGGTGAAGGTGTTCATCGTCAAGCGCAATCCGTCGCTGACCGTGGAACAGGTGATCGCCCACTGCCGCAAAAACCTCACAGGGTACAAGGTGCCGAAGCTCGTCGAGTTTCGCGACGAGCTGCCGCAAACCAACGTCGGCAAGATTCTGCGCCGCGCGCTGCGCGACGAGGAACTCGCGAAGCAAAAACCTGCCTGACAGGCAAGGCGTTCGATATCGCGCCGGCTATCTTTTCGGAGAGATTCATGAAGCACAGCTTGTCCGTACGCTCGCGCCGCTCACCGGCCTTCATGCGCCTCGCCCGTTTTTCATCGGAGACCGCGACATTGAGTGCGTCCCTGACTGCTTCATTACGCGCGGTCTCATCACGGCGAGCTCTGATCGGCGCGCTAATAGCCGGCGTTGCTACGGTGGCCATGCCGCCGGTGTTCGCGCAGAACGACGACACGCCGCCCGCGCTCGACGCCGCCGGCGCCAGCGCCGTGAAGGCACCCGTCACGCCGTCCTCGCAGGTCGGCAAGCTCACGCTCGATCAGCAGGTCAAGTGGCTGCGCGCCGCGCAACAAAGCGGCGCAATGGAGAAGCTCGACGACACGCAACTGGTCGCCCTGTTCCAGTCGCTCGATCCGCTGGCGTTGCCGCGTTACATCAAGGAAGGGCCGAACGGTTACCCTTCATACGAGTTCGTCATGTCACGCTCGGAACGCATTCACGGCCAGTGGCCCGACAAGCCGGATCATATGCTGGTGCGCATCGCCCACGATCCGCTGCGAATCTACGCGAAATGGCTGCCCGACGGCGCGCACGCCGGTCAGGAAATCATCTACGACGAATCCAGACGCACCGACGAAATGTATGGCCACCTCGGCGGCATCATGAATGTCATGCCGCTGTGGACCTCGCTGAACGGCGCCCTCGCCCGTGCGCAATCGAACCACCAGGTGCGCGATCTCGGCACCGAGTACATTGCCAATCAGTACCTTTCCGAAGGCAAAAAATACATCGAGGCCGGCGTGCCGCGTTCGACTCAGGTGGAAGTGAAAACGATCGACGGCGTGCGCGTAGTGGCCTTCACCTTCGAAACGCCGAATGGCCAGCCGCAGTTCTATGCGAAGAAAGAGACGCTCGGGCTCGATCTGCGGCATCCGTATTTCCGCACGGTCGAGTCATATAACAACGACGGCAAGATCTTCGAGAAGATCGTCTTCGAAAGCATCACGCCGAAAACCTTCGACGACTCGACCTTCGATCCGAAGAACAAGGCCTATAAGTTCTAGCGGTTCTGGCGGTTCTAGCGGACAAGACGCGGCGTGAGCGCGAAGGCAACATGCGCGATAGGCCCCGCGCCCTGCTCGTAACGGTGCTCGACCATGTGGGTCACACGGGTGGCAAATTCCTTGAGCACGAAGTAATCGGATGCGCGTGTGAGGCCGATCAGCGACGCGGGCGTTTGGCTGAGGCGCGGTGCCAGCGTCGAGTACCAGAGCACGCCCATGTCGTCGCCGGGTTCGAAAACGGGCAGCTTCATATGCGCAACGTAGTCGGCGAATGCGAGGCCGCCTGTCAGGGAGGAATCGATCACGGCGAGGGTGTCGTGGAGAGCGGCTGCATGCGCAAGCCATGGCCACGCGCCACCTGCCGCGGTCGAAAGCCATGCGCCAGTCATCATGAATGTGCGTCGGTCCATGGCTTCACGTATAACCCCGCCGGTCGCGCCACGCCGCCGGCCAGATCCCCTGCTTGCCCGGCGCAAGGATGCCATTCGGGTCGAGTGCATCCTTGATCGTTTCCGAGAGTCTCAGCAACGCGCCGTCGTTGAAACTGTACTGCGCCGCGGCGAAATCCATGTACGCGAGATGCGCGCGATATTCGCCGTAACCCGCGGCGCGCGCATCGCTCATCAGCGAACGCAGTAAAGCCCCCGCCTGCTCGACCTGATCCGCGTCGTCGCGGTCGAAAATCGCCGCGAAGATGTGATGCAGATGACGCACGCCAGCCGTAAAACCGCCGTAATAATCAAAGCCGTATTCCGCCGCGCGCGTCTTGACCATAGTGTATTGGCGCAGCGCGTCGCGCCCGGTCGCCGGGCACACCGGTGCAAAGTCCACATGCGCACCCGCGCCGCCGCGCCAGTCGAGCATGCGGAACGCGCTCATCGCGGGGATGCCTGCCATATTGCGATCGCCGCCCGCGGTGGGTTGCGCATCGCCCGCATAGCGAGCGGCCGAAAATTTCGCTTGCGGCACGCGCGCGAACGCGCGCTGCACGATCGCATAGCGCGCGTCGATCAATTCAGGTGTCCCGTATAGCGCGAAATGCAGATTCCAGCGGCCCACATTCAGCTTGTCGAGCATCGCCGCCACGGCGTTCTCGGGCATCGCGCCTTTGCCTTCGTACCACTGCTGTCGGGCCGACAGTCCCGCGGCCCGGCGCAAACCGCCCTCGACCACCGCTTGATTGCGGATCGTTTCATCGAGCCGCAACGGCCGCAGGATATCGACAATCGCTTCGAGATCCGCTTCGTGCCGAAACTGGATTTCGCCCAACAGATAAGCGGGCGGCGCCGGCATCAGCCAGACACCGAGCTTGGTGACGATGCCGTAGTTCGACTGCATGAACATCGCGTCGAAAGAAGGTCCGTAGCCCGGTCGATACAGTTGCCACGCGGTGCCGATTTCGATTCCGCCCATCCCGGTGCGCAGCACGTCGCCGTTGGCGAGCACCACTTCCATGCCGCACTGCGCCGCTGCGTGATCGCCGTATGCGGTATAGCCAAAGCCCCGCTCGAGCGTATTGCCGACCACGCTGCCCCAACCCGCCGCGGGCGGATCGACCCAAAGCTGGTAGCCTTTGTCGCGCAGATGCGCGTAGAGATCGAAGTAGCTGACGCCTGGCTCGACCAGCGCGTAGGCGAGTGTTTCGTTCACCTCGATGATACGGTTCATCCGCTGCAGATCGAGCACCACCGAACCCGGCAGCCGCGGCGCGGCGCCACCGTACGCGAAGTTGCGTCCGGTCGAGACTGTCCACAACGGAATCCGGAATTGATTGGCAATCCGTAACACCGCGCGAATTTCGTCGACGGATGCGGGCAGCAGCGCGGCGGACGCCGAGAACGCTTCGCGCTCGCCGGGTGCGAACGGATCGAGATACGCGGCGAGCGCGGCGGCCGAGGTCACCACCTGCGGCTCACCGACAATCGAGCGCCAGGCAGCGAGCGCGCGATCGAACGCGGCGGCGGAAACTTTCGGCGGCAAGTTGCGCGTCAAGGTGTCTCCTTTGCGGCCGCTTGAATGGACGACCTCAGGCTAGCGGTGCATCCCACTTCCACCGCCATGCGACATGCCGCTCCACACGTGAGTCGGCCCACCGCCATGCCAGTTGCCATGCGCACCCATTCCATATGATCCGTGCCCATAACGCACATGGTCCATGTGATGAAAATGATGGAAGCGGTCCACGAAAATGAACGATACACCGCCAGCGAATACCACCGGCGGTCCCCAGTACCATGGATCGTAGTAATACACCGGTGCCGGAGCTAATGCCAGCGCGGCGGCATCGTCTTCGACGATCTGCCAGCTGCCGTCCGGCTGAAGGCACGCGCGACCGCTGATCTGTTGCATGACGCCGTCGATTTCCGCCTGTCCCACGACGAAGCGGCACGTCGAAGTGTCGTTTAACGGCGCATTGTCGTCCGATTGCGCCGCGACCGGCGCAGCGCTTGCGGCCCACAGGCACAGACACGCGGCGCCGGAGCACAGCCCTGCGCCGAGCTGATGGAAAGTAAGCATGATTTCGCTGCCTCGACGCGCCGGCGTTGCGACTCGCAAAAAGCATGTCGACACCGTGAAGACCCCGTCGGTTTGCCTCGCACGAGACCGTGCCGTCCCGGCGCGCACGCCAGCCGGGACGGCATGATCCTGCTGCGAGTAAACGAAACGCCGCGCGACGCTATTCCGGCGGCGCGCGCGCGTGCAGGGCGTTTCTGTTACAGCGTGTTGCAGCGAAATTTTGGGGCCGGCGCGTTGTCTGACCAGGTGCTTGTGGTGAGCTCGGTGCTACTGCCAGGTCTCCGGTTTGCCGCCGAGCGCGCTGCACACCTCAATCGCAATCGAGCGCAGCTTGCCTTCCGCAATCGGCCCGGACAACGCGTAGCCCATGCGATCGCTGACCCAGTAAAAGGTCCGGCGGTTACCGTCGCGGAACAGACGGAACGCGGTTTCGTCGCGAGAAATACCCGTGACGTACAGCGTGAGCCGCGCACCGCTGCTATTTTCGTACATGAACTGTGCGGCCGGTCCGGCTTCGCCGGGTAGTAAACGCCCCCCCACCAGCGAATAACCGTACTCCTGCAACGAAGGCACCGACAGCGGCCGGTTCAGGCGCTTGGACAGCCAGTTGATCAGATGCTCTTCCTCGCTCGCGGCGACTTCGACGGGATGACGCCGCTCGGGCGTGTACACCGCATAGGCGATGTCGGCGCGCTCGGCAAAGCTCGGCGGCTGGCCACCCAGACCGTTCCACGCGCCGCCCGTCAGCCTCGGTGCGAGCGGCCCCAAGGCGAGTGCGAGACCCGCGCCGGCCGCGAGCCAGCACGCCGCGAGGCCGACGCGTTGCCACCACGGCGTCGAACGCCGCACGACGATGAAGGCCGGCTCGTCGGCCTCCCGCTGCCCCATGCTTCCGACACTCCCGTGGTGCTCGTTGCGCTGTGGCGCACTGCACAGCGCCTGCAGCGCCGCTTTCTGGGCGCGCCACGCGGCCACCCTTGCGGCAGCCTGCGGTTGCTGCGCCAGCTCCGTCTCGATCGCGGCGCGCGCCGCAGCGGTCAACTCGCCGTCGACATACGCTGACAGCGCGCGCAAATCGGGCCCGTCAGGCAAGCTGGAATCGTGGTTGTTATCCATCACGGATTTCTCACTACTTTCAGCGGCTGGACTTTACGCGCCAGACCCACAGCGCCCCCTTCCACCGGCCCCTCCGTCATCAGCACGCGCATGTGTTCCCGCGCGCGCGACAGCCGCGACATCACCGTGCCGATCGGCACGCCGAGCGCTTTCGACGCTTCCTGATAAGACAGCTCCTCCACGCACACGAGCAGCAGCACTTCCCGTTGCTCGACTGGCAGGCAATACAGTGCGCGCTGCAGATCGCGCAACACCAGACCGTCGACTTCGCCATACGGCGCTTCGAGATTGCGCCATGGCGCGCTTTCCTCGTCGACAGCAATCTCGCGGCGGCCGCGCAACTGATCGATATAAAGATGCCGCAGGATCGTCAGGAGCCACGCGCGCAGGTTGCTGTTCGGACGGAACGCCGACCAGCGCGCGAGCGCGCGCTCCGCCGTATCCTGCACGAGGTCGTCGGCCCATGCGCGGTCGCCCGTCAGTGCGCGCGCATAGCGGCGCAACTGCGGGAGCCACGAAATCACTTCCGCTTCGAAATTCACCCGGCGTGGCAACGCTCAGTAGCCGCCGCCACTGCCGGTGCCACCACTGGTGCTCGAGGCGCCGCTGTCGGTCGCGGAGGTGCAGGCGCTCGTTGCGAGCGAGCCTAGCGCGAGCGCGAGCAGCACGAATGCGGCAGAAAGAACACGGGATACTTTCATGGTGAGTCTCCTGATGAGCGCCCGGCCGGCGCCTGCGAGCCGGGGATCCGATTGGCCACGACCGGCAACGTGCGCAACGTACGTAATGTGCGCAACGTGCGATATGCAACGCTGCCATGTCTGACTTAACGCGAGCGGACAGTGATTTATTCCACGTGCGGCAGCGGCAGGCACCTTCTTTTTCCGCCATCCGCGTCCGGCCCGCTCAAACGTGGCCGAAGAAGGCGCTATTCGTAGGCAGATTCGTAACTCAACGTTACAGTCAATAGTTATCAGATGCTTATGTGCGCGCAAGCCGTTATAGTGGACGCAGTTCGGCCGCCGACGCGTTCCGCCCCCACACAGGGTAGAATCGCGGCGAACAACCGTTTTACTAACTTGAATTGTCCATGGCTTCCGCAGAATCGCATCCGCAAAACGATTTCATGAACGCTGCGCGCAAAGAACGAAAGCGCGTTGAGATCTATCTTGTCAACGGCATTCGCCTGACAGGGTGCATCGAGTCGTTCGATCAGTACCTGGTGATGCTGCGCACGCCTGTCGGCCTGCAAGGCATCTACAAGCGCGCGATCTCGACGATCCAGCTCGACACCGGCACACGTCCAGCGCCGCGCGCCGGACGGCCTTCGCACGGCGAGCACACCACGCGCGGCCCGCACGGCTCGCGTGAACCGCGCGAGCATCGCGAACCACGCGAGCCGCGCGAGTCGTACGGCGCGCCGGCCTCGGATCGCCCGGCTTCCGATCGTAGCAGCAGCACGTCCGACGGGCCAGTGGTCGTCACACGCCGCCGGCGTCTTTTCGGCACGGGCGGGGGCGACGGGGGCAACCATGGCGGCAGCAATCATGGTGGCAATGGCGGTAGCAGCGGCGGCAACGAATAAACCGCCGCCTCAGCGGCCGGCTACTCCGACGGAAAACCGAGCCGCTGCAAAATCTTCTCCAGTCGCAGCACCTGCAAGTCCGTCAGCTCAAATCCGCATTTGACCGCCAGCACGCGGCGCCGCCAGTACACGGCGTCCAGCATGCGCAGTGCCGGTTGCCGTGTCGCCCAATCCAGATGTTCCAGTTCGGCTTCCACTACGTGTGATGCGTTGAAGCGCTGCGCGCGCGCAGGGTTTTTCCGGTCCATGTCGTTCACTGCCTTGTTGTTCGCTACTTTTGTTTGCTAGTTTTGTTTGCTCCCCTCCCGAGCTGGATGTTGCCCGTTCACGGTTTGCCGGACGGTGTGGCCGGCAGTTGCTTTTGTTTTCCGGCGACACTCGGAGAACGACTTGATGCGGGATGGTTTTAATTTTTGCTTTTTTCTTGTTGTTTTCTGATCTGGTTTTTGGGGTTCGAGCGTCAGGTTGTTGTGAAGGAAATGCTTACGGTGTGAGTCCCCTGGACGCTCGGCTCATGCTCGCGCAGGTCCGCTTTGGGCTATGCTGAACTGTCAGCTTTCTACTTCTAGCGGAGCATGTCATGACCAAGCAGAAGCAACAGGCACCTCACCCAAAGGAAACGCCGCAACCCGCTGAGTCCGTCGAGAGCCGGCTCGATGAGGCACTCGAGGAAAGCTTTCCCGCCAGTGATCCGATCGCCGTCGATGTGGGGGAGCCGAGGCACTTGCCAGTGGGGGAGGTGCATTCGCATGGGAAGAAGAAGCAGCATTAGAGGGGGGGGGTTTTGCCATGGGCAGGGGGTTTTTTCTGTTTGCCTCTGGTGTTGGCCTTTCCTTGATTTGTTATTGGTTTATTAGCGTTGCCCCTGTGCGGGGCGGCACTCACTTCTCTTTGCCTGCCGCAAAGAGAAGTAAGCAAGAGAAAGCGGCTCAAACCGCCAGCTCATAAGCGGGCACCCCGCGCAGCCACGGTAGTGGTGCATCTGGAATCTGTGTTCCCGCACATTCGGCATGTGTGACAAGGGTGTCATTCGCTCCCACTCCGCACTGCGTGCGTCGCGGATGGGTATGCATGGGATACCGCGTGGGGTGCATCGGG
>NZ_CAJNBK010000014.1 GCF_905220975.1 Paraburkholderia haematera
CCCGAACAGGACCGTGAAACGACTCCACGCCGATGATAGTGCGGATTCCCGTGTGAAAGTAGGTAATCGTCAGGCTCCCTAGCAGCAGACAGAAACCCCACCCCGAAAAGGCGGGGTTTTTGCGTTTACGGCCGTAAAAAACAGGCACAAAAAAACATCGCCGCTGTCTGGCGGACCATAGACGCCATCACACATGGTCCGCCACTTCACTATCCGCGTCGCTGCCTTACACGGGTCCGGCCTGCTCTTTAGATTCAAAATCCGCGTCAGCGCGCAGCGACGTCTCCGTCCCCAGTGCTGGCCGCGCCCACAGGCGCCACGCCATCACCTGCAACCATCTGGCCGACTTCTGCAAGCAACGCCTCGTCGCGTGCAATCACCTTCGGCAGATGCGTACGTAAGAACTCAACCCACGTTCGCGTCTTCGCATCGATGAACTTGCGTGACGGATACAGCGCATAAACGTTCATCTTCTGCAGCGTATATTCAGGCAACACACGGACTAACGACCCGTCACGCAACCCGGTGATGGCCGCATACAGCGGCACCATACCAATGCCCATTCCCTCGCGAATCGCGACGATCAGCGATTCCGCGATATTCACATGCACGGGTCCGTTCACTTCCATCATTTCGCTGCCATTGGGGCCGTCGAGTACCCATTCGTGGGGCGGAAATGCCGGCGTGTGCAGGATCAGACACTCGTGATGAGCCAGGTCACATGGCTGTTGCGGCGCGCCATGAGCGCGCACGTAAGCAGGCGATGCGCACAGAATGCTGAAAGTTGTACCGAGAGGGAGCGACACGAGCTCGGAATTCGGCAGAGTCGAGGCGCCGATCACCGCAACGTCGGCGCTGCCTTCGAACAGGTCGGGCATGCGCTGCGACAACGTCAGTTCGACGGTCACTTCGGGATAAAGCGCGCGATAGCGCGAGATGGCCGGCAGCACGTAATGCTGCCCGATGCTGGCAAAGCTGTGCATGCGCAACGCGCCGCTCGGGCGTTCGTGCGCGCAACTTGCCTCTTCTTCCGCTGTATCGACATCGGCAAGGATCTGTTGAGATCGCTTCAGGTAACGCTCGCCTGCAGTGGTGAGCGCGAGCCGCCGCGTCGACCGGTTCAGCAAGCGTGTACGCAGATGAGCCTCGAGTTCAGAGACCGCGCGGGACATCGCCCCAGTCGTCGAGTTGAGTGACAGCGCGGCGGCGGTAAAGCTACCGGCTTCAACCACGCGCACGAACACTCGCATATTTTGTAACGTATCCATCGATCCTTCTATTTCACGGCAGAAGCCGTATTGTCCGCCTGTCCCGCAAGCCCATTGTTGTTCGATCTGGAAGGGTCGTTCCGCGCCCGTCCTATTAATGCGCGCAGCGCATGGTCCTACAATCGGCGCCTTGCCTGCCGGTGTGCGCAGCGTTCACCGGTGCCTCTTTCAGCGACAAACCGGGACGCGTTGCTTTCTGATGAAACGCCAGCATGCGATCAAACCGACGGCGGATTCCCGCGGGCCGTGGAGCGTCATGTTGCCGACGCTCAGTCCGGCCATTCGCGACTGGGCAAATAGCGACGGTCTGATCTGGCTGCATCTGCTGAAAACGGTCACGGCGGGTCTGCTGGCACTGGGCATTGCCATGTTGCTGGATCTCCAGCAGCCGCGAATCGCGATGACCACGGTGTTCGTGCTGATGCAGCCGTTTAGCGGCATGGTGCTCGCCAAGAGTTTCTATCGGATTCTCGGTACAGCGGTGGGTACGATTGCCGCGCTGGTGCTCGGCGCGCTGTTCGTCCAGCAGCCCGAGTTGTACATGCTCGGCATGATCGGTTGGGTGAGCGCCTGTATCGCGGCAGCGGTCCGGTATCGGCATTTCAGATGGTACGGCTTTGTGCTGGCAGGTTATACCGCCGCTCTGATCGGCATCCCGAATGTCACGGCGCCTCATGACCTGTTTCTGGCGGCGCTCACGCGCGCGGCGGAGGTGGCAGTCGGCATCGTGTGTTCGAGTGCCGTGAGCGCACTGATCGTGCCGCAACGTTCCAGTCTTGTATTGCGGCGCACGCTCCACATTCGATATACAAATTTTACTGCGTTCGCTGCCGCGGTGCTGGGTCGTGGAATCGAACGCGGCCAGTTTGAACGGCGCTTTGCGGACCTCGTCGACGAGATTGTTGGGTTTGAAGCGACGCGAATATTTGCCGCGTTCGAAGATCCGGCCATGCGCTCTCGCAGCCAGCATCTCGGCCGTCTGAACGGCGAGTTCATGGACGCCTGCGCGCGACTGCATGCGCTGCACCAGCTGCTCAAACGTCTACGCGCTGGCGGCCCGAGCCGGATGGTTGACGCTATCACACCGTACTTCCGAGAGTTGTCGGCACTGCTGGCGTCTACTCAGGAAGCGGACGTCGAGGCATCACGCACAGCAGCACGTATGCGGTTTTTTCAAGCCGGCTTGCCAAGGCGTGTACGCGAAACGAGACGGCCGCTGGAAGCCGCTCCCGCTGAATCGCTGGCGGACTTCGATACGGCCGCAGAATTGCTCTATCGGTTCGTCGGCGAATGGATCCGTTACTCCGAGACTTACGCATCGTTGGCGCGGCGCAAGCCGGGCGCCGGGCAGCGTATCGCCGGGCGCTACGTGAGCAGGACAAATGGCTTTGTGGTCGCGTTTACCTTTGCACGGTCGGCAGTGATCATGGCGATCGCCGGCTGGTTCTGGATCGCTACCGACTGGCCCAGCGGCGGCCTGGCGGTAATCGGCGCGGCGCTGGTCTGTGCGTTGACGTCGACTGCGCCAAATGCATCGAAAATGGCTGTGCAGATGGCGGTCGGCACCGTGCTGGCGACCATGACGGGCTACCTTTTCACGTGCTACGTGTATCCCGGCATCGACGGTTTTCCGCTGCTTGGCGCGACACTCGCCCCGGTGCTTGCACTCGGCGCCTTCATCGCGTCTCGTAAGCGCGCGGCAGGGTTTGGCATCGGTTTTTCGGTGTTCTTCTGCCTGCTCGCCGGGCCGGACAACGTCGTCACCTATGCGCCCGATCTGCTGATCAACAACGGCATTGCGATCACTGCGTCGCTGTTGCTTGCTGCGATCGTTTTCGCGGTCGTGTTTCCCGCGGATATGCCGTGGCTCACTGAGCGAATCAAGGGTGATTTGCGCGCGCAGGTCGTCTCTGCCTGCAAGGACGAACTGCCCGGACTCAATCAGCGCTTTCAGTCGAGCACGCACGATCTGACCGCGCAGTTGCGCATGCTATTGACACGCCGCTCCCGACGCCGCCGTGATGCCTTGCGCTGGATGCTCGTCACGCTCGAAGTCGGGCACGCTGTGATCGATCTGCGCAATGAAGCAGCGCGTGCCGGTTATGTACAGGTTCTTCATTCGCGCTGGAGCAGCAGCCTCGCGCGGACTTGCGATGACCTCGCGCGGCTTTTCGAGCGGCCGGACGTGCGTGCTCTCGAGCAAACGCTCGTATCCGTGCGCTCGGCCACGTGGATCGCGCAGGACGTACTGGAAACCGTTCATGCCGACCGCGACAAGCGGCACGACCTGCAGCGCATTCTGAGCTGCCTGCACTTCATCCGTACAGCGTTGCTCGACAAAGACGCACCTTTCAATGCGCGTTGATCCAGGTGCTTTGGATCGGGCGCGCGCCTCGATCTTTCTGTCAGATGGAAAGATCACTTCCGTCCAGACCCGTTTATCTGCGCAGGTGGCGGTCATATAGTTTTATCACTGCCACGCAGTCTCCCAAGGGGACTTCCTACCGGCGGTAACCGTAAGTACTGGAGAACGAAATGAATGTGTTGAAGATTGCTCTGATTGCCTGCTCTATGTCCGCTATCGTCGCTCATGCGCAGACGGCGCCGGCCGCGCCGGAACAACAGGTCGCACAGGCGAATGCGCCGCGCGCCAATAGCGTCGCCGCGCAAGGCAGTGTCGTTGCACCGAAGGTCAAAGCTGAAGAGTGCGTCGGGCCCGTGAGCTTTTGCACGATCTACTTCGGCAGCTAGGCAGCGCCACGAGCAACACTCGCTGTACCTGTCGCGGGGATTTTGCACGTGACGAAACGCCTCGCCGCGACGCCGTTCCATCGAGACGCCGCGGCTGGCGTGACAATCTGGCTACTGAGCGAAGCACACCGCAGACGTGCGCACCGGTAGACCGGACTGATGACTATGGAGAGACTCAGTTTCATGTACCAAGACCGGATTCGTTGCTCCGCGCTGAGCGGAAAAATCACTTCAGCCGCCGAGGCGGCGCTTCTGATTCGGGACGGCATGCGCGTCGGCGCCAGCGGCTTTACGCGCGCGGGCGACGCCAAAGCTGTCCCTGTCGCGCTCGCCGAGCGGGCCCGTCAGGAAGGCAAGCCGCTGCAAATTACGTTGATGACCGGCGCATCGCTCGGTCATGACGTGGATCGCATGCTCACTGAGGCGCATGTGTTGGCGCGCCGCTTGCCGTTTCAGGTCGACAAGACCTTGCGCGATGCAATCAATCGCGGCGAGGTGATGTTCGTCGATCAACATCTGTCTGAAACAGTCGAGATGCTGCGCGCAAATCAGCTCGGCAAACTCGATGTCGCCATTATCGAAGCCGTGGCGATCACCGAAACCGGCGGCATTGTGCCGACCACTTCAGTCGGCAACTCGGCCAGCTTCGCGATCCTCGCCGATAAGGTCATCGTCGAAATCAATCTTGCTCAGCCGCTCGCCCTCGAGGGACTGCACGACATCTGGATTCCGGGCCGCAGGCCGAATCGGGAACCGCTGCCGATCGTGCGTCCGCAAGACCGTGTCGGCACGCAAGCGATCGAAATCCCGCTAGATAAGATCGCGGCGATTGTGATTACAGATAAGGCGGACAGCCCGTCCACGGTACTGCCGGCGGATACGGAAACCGAGCTGATCGCCGGCCATCTGATCGAATTCTTCCAGCATGAAGTGTCACGCGGGCGCATGCTTCATCAGTTACCGCCGCTGCAGGCGGGCATCGGCACGATTGCCAATGCGGTGCTGGCCGGCTTTGTCGATTCACCTTTCGACGCCTTCGAAATTTACTCAGAAGTGCTGCAGGATTCGACCTTCGACCTGATGGACGCCGGCAAGGTGACGTTCGCCTCGGGTGCGTCGATCACGCTGTCCGCCGCGCGTCAGGCGCAAGTGTTCGGTGAACTCGAGCGCTATCGCGATCGCCTGGTGCTGCGCCCGCAGGAGGTCAGCAACCATCCTGAGGTGATTCGCCGCCTCGGTCTGATCGCGTTGAACACCGCATTGGAGTTCGACATCTACGGCAATGTGAATTCCACGCACGTGGGCGGCACGCACATGATGAATGGCATTGGCGGCTCGGGCGATTTCGCGCGTAACGCGTCATGCGCGATCTTTGCGACGAAATCGATGGCGAAGGGAGGCCGCATTTCGAGTGTCGTGCCGATGGTGCCGCACTGCGATCACAACGAGCACGATGTGGACGTGGTTGTGACAGAGCAGGGTCTCGCCGATCTGCGCGGACTGGCGCCACGAGAACGCGCTGCGCTAATCATTGAGAATTGCGCGCATCCGCTCTATCGCGATCTGCTTCGCGACTACTATCGGGAGGCCTTGCAATGGGGTGGGCAAACGCCGCATCGGTTGGACCAGGCTTTCGCCTGGCATACACGGCTGCGTGACACCGGCTCGATGTTGCCGGCAGTGGAGGCGTCTCTCTAAATACTTGGTAAAGCCGGCGTCAGGTGGCATTCGCCGCCGACGCCGTAAGACATCAGGTGCTACGCTCAGGTACCGCGCCGGACAAGCCGGATAAGAAACAGCAGAATGACGGCGCCGATCACAGCGGTAATGATCGAACCGATCCAGCCGCCGCCGAGCGAAATGTGCAGCACACCGGCAAGCCAGCCGCCGATGAATGCGCCGACAATCCCGACGATGATGTCGACGATCAGGCCGAAACCGCCGCCCTTGACGAGCACACCGGCAAGCCAGCCGGCGATCGCGCCGATGATGAGCCATGCAATGATGCCGTGTTCCATAATCGAGACTCCATGGTTGAGTGTGAAAAATTCACGGTGACAGAGCTTAGTCGAAGGTTATGGGACAGTCCATATTCAGGACGTGAAATTAACATTGTCTAAATCTATTGCAAGCTAAGTGTAGACGATGCGCGCGAATATGGGGAGCTTACGCGTGGGGCTCACTCCGGCGTCGGCTCCGCTTCTTTGGCTGTCCAGCTGACGCTCGATACGCTCTTTTCCATGCTGATGCGGCTCGCCATTTGCTCAAGCTTCGGCTGATCTTTCGGATGCAGCTTTAAGGTTGCCGTAACGCGAATGCGTTCCGTGTCGTCTTCGACGTCTTCGCTGGTCAGGCTCTGGAACGATAGCGGTGTGGAATACATCGAGTTGGATACCGCGGTACGAATGTGAATCTCGTCAGCCGCCCGGCATACGATCGTCAGCATATACTCGCGCACCAGATCCGCGTTCGACACAGGCGTCGCGTTGATCATACGGCTCACATCACGCAGCACCGTATTGGTCAGCAGGACGACCCCGGTGCCGGCGAGCGCCGGGCCGTAATGCCCCGCACCGCACAATACGCCGACCGCCGCCGAACACCATAAAGTCGCGGCGGTGTTGATCCCCTGAATGGAGCCCTTGTCGCGCATGATCACGCCGCCGCCGAGAAAGCCGACGCCGGATACGACATACGCCGCAATCTGCGTGATACCGGCCGTGCCGTTGCCGGTCAGCACGCCGAGCGTGACGAACAGGCACGCGCCGCTGGCGACCAGCGTGATGGTCCGCAGGCCGGCGTTGCGCTGGCGCATCTGCCGTTCGAGGCCGATCGCGACACCGCAGCTGAAGGCGGCAAGGAGCCGCAGGGCGAATTCAATTGTCATCGGTAAGAAAGGTTGAGGCGCGTGTTCGCACAGTGTGAACCTTACGCGTGACAGCCGCGTATCCGCACGTGGAGCGCGGCGGCGGTCAGGCGTGACGAGGCAGGCGAGCCAAAGCTCGCGCGCGGGAAAGTCATGGAGCGACAGCCGGGCATCGAGCCATGCGGCGCTTCACTGGCAGTACGAGGGTATAGACGACGTACACCGTCGGGCCCGAAGGCAAGACGGCGACAGGCAAAGGCTGGCGCGGAAATCTTGCCGATCAGGCGATCGGGCGAATCGAAGCTCGACTGGTTCTACTGCTACTGTCCAAGATCGTGATTCCGGTTAAATGAACTGGGCGAATTTTAGGCAATTCTGCAAAGTTAAGTCAAGCCGCAACGAAGCAGGGAGGCGGAACGAATTATCCGATGCACGCCGATTCTCCCGAGGCAAACTCAGAATTTTCCTCGCGTAAATACGGACTCCGAATGTTGACGGTGTTCATCCCGGAAAACACACTGTTGGAACACTTCGAAACTCGTCGTGCGTTTTGGCGCTCAATCCGCGTTTTACCTCTCACGGTTTCGCCCAGAATTTTTCGGTTGCCCTCGCGCTATGCCAAGCGCATCCGATCCGCGCGACATCATCTCTTTTCCGCTGTTTACCCAATTGAGGAATATATGAAAGATAAAGCTCTTGGCATCATTGCCGGTGCATTGATTGCTGCGGCTCCCCTCGTGTCGTTCGCCGCAGGCCTGCCCGCGCCGTTTGAAGGCAGCAGCACGCTGCAGGCCGACGGTGTCGTGAAATCGGTCGATCAGGCCAAACATTCAGTGACCGTGATCGACGCACAGGGCGGCGAAGCTTCGTTCAACATCACCGATACGAGCAACCTGGCGCAGATCAAGCAGGGCGGCAAGATCCACATCCGCATGATGCGCAACGCCGTGGTCAGCGTTACGCGTGGTGCCGACGGCCACGGCACGGCTGTTCAACCGGTACATCAGAACACTGCACAGAACGTGACTGCCGAAGTTCAAGCCGTCGACCACGCGTCCGGCATCATGGCCTTGAAGGACCAGAATGGCGGGGTGTTTCATATCCAGGGCCGCGAGCCGGCAAAGGTCGCCGGCGTAACGCCGGGTATGCAAGTGTCGGTGGCATACGCTCCGCAGGTCAGCGTGGCCGTGGCGCCCGCGCAGTAAGTCAATCTGGATGAAGCGGCGCATCAGAGCCGGAGCGCGGATGTCCTTTACAGGCATCCGCTTTTTTTCGCGCAATCCAACACAACCTCGGCGCGGTGATACCTGGCGCCTGGATCGACGCTTCAGTCGGGCTCACCGGGCACGAGGCGCAGTCGTGTGATTTCCGAGGGAGCCCCCAGGCGCTTCGGCGGTCCCCAGTAGCCGGTGCCGCGACTCGTGTAGACCCACAGGCCGTTCAGCCGTGCGAGACCGGCCGTGAATGGCTGCTGGAACCGCACAAAGAAATTCCACGGGAAGAACTGGCCGCCGTGCGTATGGCCGGACAGTTGTAGCGTGAAACCTGCCGCTGCGGCTGCTTCGGCCGAGCGCGGCTGGTGTGCGAGCAGGACTTTGATCAGCACGTCGCCAGGCGCGCCGGCGATGGCCGCAACCGGGTCGCTGCGATGCAAGGGGTCATGATGGCCCGCCGAGTAATCGGTCACCCCGGCAATCACGGCACGCGCACCGTCGTGTTCCACGATCACATGCTCGTTAAGCAGGACGTTCAACCCCAGGCGCCGGAATTCGTCGATCCAGGCGTTTGCGCCGGCGTAATACTCGTGGTTGCCGGTCACGAGAAACGCGCCGTGACGCGCACTGAGCCGCGACAGGGGCTGCGTGTGCCGGGTCAGTTGCGGCACGCTGCCATCTACCACGTCGCCGGTGACCGCAATCAGATCCGGCTTCAGACGATTCACCGCGTCGACGATCGCGTCCACATAGCGGCCTTTAATGGTCGGGCCAACGTGGATATCGCTGATCTGGACAATCGTGAAGCCGTTGAGCGCTGCCGGCAAATCGTCGATCGGCACCTCGATCGTTACCACCCTGGCGCGGCGCCGTGCGTTGAACAGGCCGACGAGTGTCGAGAGCAGCGCAAGCAACGGTACCGCTGCCGCCGAGCCGATGCGCCAGTGCGCGATGGCAATCGTATTCGGCCAGATTGCATCGACAGTGAGCAGCGAGGCGAGCGCCAGGTCGCGCGCGAGCGTCAGGACCAGCAGCGACGAGAAGAAGCCCATGGCCAGCAGGCCGACCCACGCGAGGCGGTCACTGAGCGGCTGCTGCTTGATGGTGCGCGCCAGCATGCCGAGCGGTATCAGAAAGATCGACAACACGAGCCACAACGCGCAGAGCCATCGGCCGGCGGCATTGACTGGCACGTCGGGAATCAGGCGAAAGCCGACGTAGATATGCAGCAGGATGCCAATCAGGATGAAGCGAACAAGAAACGATGAGCGGCGCATAGGGAGCACAGAGGCGGGAAGGGGCCGACACGAACGGAGCAACGGCAGAGTCTCGCCGCCGAAACCAGAAAAAAGCGGACGAGCCGGATCATTCTACCGAGATGTGCACCCCCTTGCCGACGGCGCCAGATTTGCGCCCAAGGGCGGCCGAAGACGTCCGTGCCTGACGCGCCAGATGGGTATTGCATTGCAGCAGTTTCCCTCGCCGCATGCCAGCCGTCTGACCTGCGGCGGCACCTAATTAAATGGACTATGAATTGCGTTTCGGGTGGACTATTCTCAAATAGAACCGTCTTGCGTCAGGGCAATCGTGTCCTTGAGACGGTTCATTTGTCGTCGATTGAGGGCGAGGCGGGAGGCGCATCATGAAACTGCTTGGATCAGGCAATCACGCACGCCACGGACTTCATGGGCATCACGTCGGACGAGAGGGCAGCCACGTCATGCTGCCGCTGGTGGGCATATCGTTGATGGCGCTCGGCTTGTACTTCGGCGTGCGCAACTTCGACTTCTCCGAGCTGGGCAAAAGTGCGTTATTCGACGTGGTGATGGTATGCGTCGCGCTCGGCATCGCGGGGCTGTTCGGCGTCGTCGGCGCGTGGTTGCGTTCCAATGGCGACGACGCCGAAGAAGGCTTCTGCTTTATCGGTGCGGTGATCGGCGCGGTGGTGTTCTACGTGGCGCTCTTCAGTTAAATGCACTGGCGGCCTAAGGCCTGTCAGACGATCCGGGCGGCTTCGTCGAAGGAGAAGCGCGGGCTGCGCGGGAACAGCTTCGACGGGTCGCCGTAGCCCAGATTGATCAGGAAGTTCGACTTCACGGTCGTGCCGGAGAAGAAGGCCTCGTCGACTTTGGCGGCGTCGAATCCCGACATCGCACCCGTGTCCAGACCGAGCGCGCGGGCCGCGAGAATCAGATAGCCACCTTGCAGCGTCGAATTGCGAAAGGCCGTATCCGCGATCGCCTTGTCGTTGCCCGCGAACCAGCTGCGCGCGTCGGCATGCGGAAACAGTTTCGGCAGATGCTCGTAAAACGCCATGTCCATGCCGACGATCACCGTGACCGGCGCCGCCATCGTTTTCTCGAGATTGCCCGGCGACAAGGCCGGGCGCAGCTTTTCTTTGCCTTCGGGCGTTTTCACAAAGACGAAGCGGCCGGGGCTCGAATTAGCCGAGGTCGGCCCGAGTAGTACGAGCTCGGTGAGCTGTTCGAGCAGGGCGTCATCGACCGGTTTGGCCTGCCAGCCGTTATGCGTGCGCGCTTCGCGAAAGAGTTGATTGAGAGCCTGATCGGAAAGCGTCATGGTGAAAATCCGTTGAAGTAGCAGAGTGAGAAAACGGATGACAGCGCAAGCCAGAGGCGTGAGCGCCGTCGTCGATGCCGCCATAATAGCCAGAGTTTTCACTCGCGCACGTATCGTTCACGACTCGCGCGCGCAATCGCATTCAGGCAATCTCATGGCGGACCTTTTCGATGACCTTCCGGTCCCCGACGTGGACTGGTATCCCGAGTGGCTCTCGCCCGAGGCCGCGGCGCATGCGTTGACGCAACTCGTCAGCGAAGTGGCTTGGCGTCAGGACATGATGGGCACGCCAGCTGGCCGTGTGCCGCTGCCGCGGCTGACTGCCTGGCAGGGCGAGCCGGATGCGGTCTACGTCTACTCCGGAATTCGCAACGTACCGCAACCGTGGACTCCGACCGTCGCCGAACTGCGGGCCGCCGCGGAGGCGACGTGCCATGCGCGCTTCAACAGCGTACTGATCAACCGCTACCGCAGCGGCACGGACAGCATGGGATGGCACGCGGACCGCGAGCCCGAGCTCGGCGCCCAGCCGGTGATTGCGTCGGTCAGCCTGGGCGTTGCGCGCACTTTCGACTTGCGGCACAACCGGACCGGCGTCGTACAGTCGTTTTCGCTGAAGGGCGGCAGCTTGCTGGCGATGAAGGGCGACACGCAGGCTAACTGGCGGCATCGTGTGCCGAAGGAGCCGCGTGTCACGGGCGAGCGAATCAATCTGACGTTTCGTTGGGTGACGCCGCGCGGGGCAGTCCGCTAGCTTGCAAGTTAGCTGTCGGCCGTTTAGTCGCCGGCCCGAAGCCCGAAGCCCACTCACCGCCCGCCCGACTCCGACGTCGAGCACTTAAGCGCATAAAAAAGCATCGCCAACGCCATGCTCCAGCGCCTTCCGAACTCGAGCGAACCTCGCAGCATTGCCCACGTCCGCACCACAGCCCAGACTGCGCGCTATACCAAAATTGGTATCGACGACGCGAATCATATGATTGGACGGTTAACGCCCCAGACACTACGCTACAGCACGATCCACGCACCGTGAGGGCCGCGAACGCCGGGCGGGTTCGATGGATCGCTTGAACAACAACGATCAGGAGACAGTCATGGCGAATACACGACGCGCCGCATGCCGTGCGTTGGGCGCGCTCGCGCTTTGCTCGAGCATCGGTGCGCTGGCGCTGACAACGCCGGGCGCTTACGCGCAGGACAAACAGATCACGCTCGGCTTCGCGCAGGTCGGCGCGGAAAGCGCATGGCGAACCGCCAACACCGAGTCGGTGAAGTCCGCGGCGGCGGATGCGAAGATCAAGCTCAAATTTTCCGACGCCCAGCAAAAGCAGGAAAACCAGATCAAGGCGATCCGCTCCTACATTGCGCAGAAAGTCGATGTGATCGCATTCTCTCCGGTCGTCGAATCCGGCTGGGAGCCGGTGCTGCGGGAAGCGAAAGCCGCAAAAATCCCGGTGATCCTGACAGACCGCAACATCGACGTGAAAGACACGTCTCTATACGTGACGATGATCGGCTCGGACTTCATGGAAGAGGGCCGGCGCGGCGGTCACTGGCTGGCGGATCACTATAAAAATGATCAAGGTCCCATCAACATTGCCGAACTTCAGGGAACGGTCGGCTCAGCGCCTGCCAACGACCGGCATTCCGGGCTGATCGAAGTGATCAAAAGCGATCCCAAATTCAAGATCATCGCGTCGCAAAGCGGAGACTTCACGCTTGCCGGTGGCAAGCAGGTGATGGAAGCGTTTATAAAAACTTATGGAAATAAAATAAATGTAGTTTATGCGCATAACGACGATATGGCGCTCGGCGCCATCCAGGCGATGGAAGAAGCCGGCATGCATCCGGGCAAGGACATCACCGTCGTCTCGTTCGATGCGACCAAGGGCGGCTTTCAGGCGATGGCCGCGGGCAAGATGAACGTCGACGTGGAGTGCAGTCCGTTGCTGGGACCGCAACTGATGTCGGCGGTCAAGGACGTGGTGGCCGGCAAGCCGCTGCCCAAGCGGATCCTGACGGAAGAGACCGTCTTCCCGATGAGCGTCGCAGCGCAGACTCTGCCGACGCGCAAGTACTGAGGCGCACAGTATTGGGCAGAGTAGGGTGGCTAACTGATTAGCTATCCATACGATAGACGTAGAACACAAGCGAAATACGGACAGATCGAAGGGGTTTCTCCAGCGGTGCCTGACCGCCCGGTTGCTTCGGCAACGGGCGGTCTCTTTTCCGCTGAATCGGGTTGCGTCCAACTTGACCCGCCTGAGCCCATCCGACCAACGCACCGCCCATCGAGCGAGGTCTATGACGCATCCCGCATCGGAACCCAATCCGCCGGCCATGAAGGGCATCACGGACGAGCCTCACGCAGGCGTTGCCTCGAACGCACTCGAACCCATTCTGGCCACGGCCGGTGTCAGCAAGACGTTCCCCGGCGTGAAAGCGCTGCAGCAAGTTGACTTTCGCCTCTTTCCCGGTGAGATCCATACGCTGATGGGGCAGAACGGCGCCGGTAAATCCACCCTGATCAACGTGCTGACCGGCGTGGTCGCACCCGATGCCGGCACGATCCGCCTGGGTGGCGAGACGGTGGCGTTTGCCTCGCCACAGGAGGCCGAGGCGGCCGGCGTGCGCACGCTGTATCAGGAAGTGAACCTGTGCCCGAACCTCTCCGTTGCGGAGAACATTTTTGCGGGCAGGCAGCCCAAGCGGTTTGGCGCGATCGATTGGCCCGACATCAAGCGCCGCGCGCAGGCCGCGCTTGCCCGCCTCGACGTCTCGCTCGACGTCACCCGATCGCTCGACGCCTACCCGATCGCCGTGCAGCAGATGGTGGCGATTGCCAGAGCGCTGTCAGTCGACGCACGTGTATTGATCCTCGACGAGCCGACCTCCAGCCTCGACGACAGCGAAGTCGCGCAGCTTTTCAAAATACTTCGGCATCTTAAGCAATCGGGTATCGCCATTCTGTTCGTCACGCATTTTATCGAGCAGACCTATGCCATCTCAGATCGCATCACAGTGATGCGCAACGGCGAGCGTGAAGGCGAATACCTCGCACGCGATCTGCCGGCCGATCAGCTGGTCGCGAAGATGGTCGGTCACGAGCGCATGAGCGCGCGCCTGCGCGAAGCGGCGCATGTTGGGCACGCGGCGTACGACGGGCCGCAAAGCAAGGAAGCGGTTCAACCGTTCATCGAACTGCGTGGCGTCGGACGGCGCGGCACGCTGCAACCGGTCGACCTCGACGTGCAGCCGGGCCAGATCCTGGGGCTTGCCGGTCTACTGGGCTCGGGCCGCACGGAGACCGCGCGGCTGCTGTTCGGGGCGGACCGTGCCGATAGCGGCACCATCCTGATCGAGGGCCGGCTCGTGCGGCTGCGTTCGCCACGGGACGCCGTGCGGCACGGCATCGGCTACTGCGCGGAAGACCGCAAGAAAGAGGGAATCGTCGCTGAACTGTCGATCCGCGAGAACATTCTGCTGGCGTTGCAGGCGCGGCGCGGCTGGTGGCGCAAGATCAAACGGAATCGCGCACATGAAATCGCGGACATGTGGATCGAGCGTCTCGGCATCAAGGCGACCGACGCCGAACAGCCGATCGGGCTGCTTTCCGGCGGCAACCAGCAGAAAGCGCTGCTCGCGCGCTGGCTTGCCACCGACCCCAAGCTGCTGATTCTCGACGAACCCACGCGCGGTATCGATGTCGCCGCGAAGTTCGACATCATGGACCGCTTGCTGGCGCTGTGCGCGAACGGTCTGAGCATCCTGTTCATCTCATCGGAGATCGGCGAGGTGCTGCGTGTGAGCCATCGCGTGGCGGTATTGCGCGATCGCCGCAAGATCGCGGAAGTGGTCGGCAAGGCGTCGAACGAAGACAACATCTATCGACTCATCGCGGGGAGCGCCGAATGAAGCTATCGAACTGGTTCGTGCGCGATGGTGTGGAGCGCCCGTTGATCTGGCCGTGTGTCACCCTGGTGCTGTTGTGCGGCCTGAACCTGTGGGTGAATCCGCATTTTTTGTCGCTGCGGATGCTCGAGGGCCACCTGTTCGGCGCGCCGATCGACGTCCTGAATCGCGCGGCGCCGCTGGTACTGGTCGCTACCGGCATGACGCTCGTGATCGCCACACGCGGTATCGATATTTCGGTTGGCGCGGTTGTGGCAATTGCCGGCGCCGCCGCGGCCACGATCCTCGCCACGCAACCCGCGCCGGGCGCCGGATTGATTGCGCAGGCCCTGATCGCGGCGTTGATCGTCGGCGTATTGAGCGGCATGTGGAACGGGCTGCTGGTGTCGTTCGTCGGCATGCAGCCGATCATCGCCACGTTGATCCTGATGGTTGCGGGCCGGGGCATAGCGCAATTGCTGACGGCGGGGCAGATCATTCCGATCGGCGCACCCGGCTATCTGTTCGTCGGCGGCGGTTACTGGCTTGGTGTGCCGTGCTCCGTGTGGATCGCAAGCGTGGCCGTGCTGGCCACCGCGGCGCTCGTTGAAGGCACGGCGCTCGGACTCTTCATTCGCGCGATCGGCATCAATCCGGTAGCGACGCGTCTTGTCGGCCTGCGCTCGAAGGCACTGGTGTTCGCGGTGTACGGCTTCTCGGGATTGACGGCCGCGATGGCGGGCATCCTCATCAGCTCGAACGTGCGCAGCGCCGATGGCAATAACGCGGGTCTGCTGCTCGAACTCGACGCGATTCTGGCGGTGACGCTCGGCGGAACGTCGCTGCTCGGCGGCCGCTTCAGTTTGACGGGCACCGTGCTGGGCGCGCTGATTATCCAGACGCTCACCTACACGACCTATTCGATCGGCGTACCGCCGGAAGCGACGCTCGTCGTCAAGGCGGCCGTGGTGCTCGCGGTGAGCGTGATCCAGTCGCCCTCGGCGCGTGCGCTCGCGATGTCGCTCTTCACGCAGCGCGGGGTGGCGCGATGAGACGACTCCTCGACGCCTGGGCCCATATTGTCGATCCGCGCACGCTGCCGATCGCCGTCACCATCCTCCTGTTTTGCGCGCTGTTCGGTTTCGGCTCGGTGATGTACACCGGCTTTTTCTCGTGGCAAGTGCTGCTCGATCTGCTGGTTGATAACGCCTTCCTGCTGATCGTCGCAATCGGGATGACGTTTGTGATCGTGTCCGGCGGGATCGATCTGTCGGTGGGCTCGGTGGTGGCGCTGACCACCATCGTCGAAGCGGTGCTGTCCGAACATCGGCATCTGCCGGTGTGGCTGATCGTGCCGATCGTGTTGATGATGGGGACGGTGTTCGGCGCGGTACAGGGCGCGCTGATTCACTTCTTCCGTCTGCAGGCGTTCATCGTCACGCTGGCCGGGATGTTCTTCGCTCGTGGCTTGTGCTTTCTGATTACGACACAGTCGATCACCATCAACGATCCGACGTTCCAGAAGATTTCCGCGTTTCGCCTCGACATCGGCGTCGGTTCGGTGACCGCCAATGTGTTGATTGCGCTCGTCACGCTTGTCGCGGCAATCTATGTCGCGCATTTCACGCGTTTTGGCCGCAACGTCTATGCGGTGGGTGGCAATCCGCGCTCGGCGTTGCTGATGGGTTTGCCGGTCGCGCGTACGCGGATCGGCGTGTATGCGCTGAGCGGATTCTGTTCGGCGCTCGGCGGCGCGGTGTTCACGTTCTACGTCCTATCGGGTTATGGCCTGCAGGGGCAGGGCATGGAACTCGATGCGATCGCGGCGACGGTCATAGGCGGGACCTTGCTGACGGGCGGCGTCGGCTATGTGATCGGCTCGCTGTTCGGCGTCGGCATTCTGGGCACGATCCAGGCGCTGATTACCTTCGACGGCACGCTCAGTTCGTGGTGGACTCGCATCGTGATCGGCGCCTTGCTGTGTGCGTTCTGCCTGCTGCAACGGCTGATCGAGCGGCATGCAAAATCGGCGCGACGTCCCGGTGGCACCGGCGCTGTCGTGACGCCAGGCCGCGAGCGCGGGCGAGCCGACGCAACAGCGTCCGATTCGCATGCGATCGGACGCGCGCCGGAGCAGGCGTTGTAGCGCGAACGTACGGAGGTGGGGCTTAAGCGTTGAGTTCACGTCCTTTGGTCTCTGGCAGCGTCAGCGCAGCGAGGATCACGACACTGTATGCCGCGGCGGCGAATACACCGATTGCGTGACCGAGGGTCATGGTCTGCGAGACGTAGCCGATCAGAAACGGAAACGTCGCGCCGACCGCTCGCCCGAAGTTGTAGCAGAATCCCTGGCCGGAGCCGCGAATGCGCGTTGGGAACAGTTCGGTGAGGAACGCACCCATTCCCGAGAAAATGCCGGATGCGCAGAAGCCGAGCGGGAAACCGAGCGCGAGCATCGTGAGGTTATCGAGTGGCAGTTGCGTGTAGATCAACGCGATTGCACACGAGGCTAGCGCGAACGCGATGAAGGTCCGCTTGCGGCCGATTGTGTCGCTGACGTAAGCGCCCGTCAGATACCCGCAGTACGAACCGGCGATCACCACACCCAGATAGCTGCCGGTGCCGATCACGCTCAGATGCCGCTCGGTTTTCAGATACGTCGGCAGCCACGTGGTGACCGCGTAGTAGCCGCCTTGCACGCCGGTTGCGAGAATGGACGCGCGCAGGGTCGTCCAGACAATATCGCGTCGGAAGATGTCGAGCAGTGAAGGGCGCGTTTGTGCCGCGGCTTGGGTTTCTTTCTGCTGCCGATGCACCTCCGGCTCTTCGACGAAGCGGCGGATCCAGATCACGAACGGCGCCGGCGCAATACCGATTGCGAACAGCACGCGCCACGCGTAATCGGCCGGAATCCATGAAAACACGGCCATGAACAGCAGCGTCGAGACGCCCCAGCCGATCGCCCAGCCTGCCTGCACCAGACCGACCGCCTTGCCGCGGTCACGCGGGCGGATCACTTCGCCGATCAGCACCGCGCCCGCCGTCCATTCGCCCCCGAAGCCGAGCCCCATCAGTCCGCGCGCCCACAGCAACTGCGAGAAGTTTTGCGCCAGCGCGCAAGCCAGCGTGAACACGGCGAACCAGAGGATCGTGATCTGCAAGGTCTTCACCCGGCCGATGCGATCCGACAGCACACCGGCCGCCCAGCCGCCGAGTGCCGAACTCAGCAGCGTGACCGTCCCGATGAGACCGGCGTCGCCGCGCGTAATGCCCCATGTCGCGATCAACGTCGGAATCACGAAGCTCAGGAATTGCGTGTCCATTGCGTCGAGCACGTAGCCGATCTTGCAGCTCCAGAACGCACGCTTCTCGCTGGTGGAAGTCTGCTGATACCACGCGAACGGTCCTTTCCCTGTACCGTGCGCGTCGTAGCGCTCGGTGTCTGCGGTCAATTGCGCTTCGGTTTTCATGCATGGACTCCGGTCGTAGTCAGTGGCCGCGTCGTGCCGCGCAGCTCGTCGTTGGGACAAGTCAAATAACGCCGCGGCTAGAAGACCGCCAGCGTGGTGTTGGGGATGTCGGTGACGAGCATGTGTCCCGGTTTGTGGGCGATTGCGAACGGCAAGCGCGCGCTTTCTATTGCGGCTTGCGGTGTGACGCCACACGCCCAGAACACGGGTAACTCGTCACTGCGCACGTCGACTGCATCGCCGAAATCGGGGCGGGTGATGTCACGAATACCGATCAGCGAGGGATCGCCGATATGAACCGGCGCGCCATGTACTGCGGGAAAACGGCTGGTGATCTGGATGGCGCGGATCGCGTCGGCGGCTTTCATTGGCCGCATTGAGACCACGCGGTTGCCGCCGAACACACCGGCGCTCACGTTGCGTTCACGCGTCCGATACATCGGCACATTGACCTGCTGTTCGATATGGCGCAGCGGAATGCCTTCGCGCCTCAACATTTCCTCGAATGAAAACGAGCAGCCGATCGCGAACACCACCAGATCGTCGCGCCACAGTGCGTCGAGACTGCGCACTTCCTCGGCACGTTCGCCGTGGCGGTAGACGTAAAACGCGGGGACGTCGTTGCGTATGTCGAGATCGTCGCCGAGCGACGGGACGCGCCATTCGCCCGGTTCGCCCATGCCGAGCAGCGGGCAAGCCTTTGGATTGAGCGTACAGAAGCGCAGGAAGTCGTTGGCGTACTGCCTGGGCAGGATGGCGAGATTGGCTTGCGCATAGTCGCCGCAGTAGCCCGCAGTCGGCCCGGACAGGCGGCGGCTGCGAATCAGCTGACGAAACTCGGACGGCGTGCAGGACATGAACGGCGCGACTCCAGCTAGGTTCGAGTGATTGATGGAAGCCAGATTAGTAACGCCAAAAATATCCATCCAGCGAGTTATTCTTGTGTTTCGTTAAATTAAACTTAACGGTGCTGAAGGCGTTTTGCCGCGATGATCGAATGCTTCGAGTTGTTGCTGGGAGAGCTAATGCAATGAATACCCGTTTTGTCGAAACGTTTCTGACGCTTGCTCGTCTAGGCAGTTTTCGCGCGACCGCGGCAGCCATGCACGCAACGCCTGCCGCGATTTCGCTGCGTATCAAAACGCTTGAAGCCGAACTGGGCGTCGAATTGATCGAGCGCGACGCGGCGGAGTTTCAACTCACGGCGCATGGAGAACGGCTGCTCGCGCATGCGCGATCGGTAGTCCAGGCCACGCGCTCGCTGCAACTGGCCGCACAGGACGAAACCCAGGTGACGAAGCGGCTGCGGCTCGGCGTCATCGAAACGGTGGTGCATAGCTGGCTGCCGGACTACATCCGGATGTTGAACGTCGAGTACCACCGCATCGTCGTGGACCTGAGCGTCGACTCGAGTGCCGTACTTGGGCCCCGGTTGCGCGCGGGCGAACTGGATCTCGTGATTCAGGTGGAGGAAACCGGCGAGCAGGAAGCGTCGATTGTTTCGACCTTGCTGGCGAGCTATCCGGTGCGCTGGATTGCGCGCAGCGATCTGATTCCGGCGAGCCGCGCGAAACATGTGCAGACGGTATTGCACAAACCTGTTCTGACGTTCGGCCGTGGCACCGCACCGCAAGTCGCCGTGGAAGCGATTGTCGCGACGCTCGCGAAGCGTGCCGGCGTGGCGCTTGCGGATACACAGGTGACCTGTATGCCGTCGGTGGCGGTGATCGTGAAACTGTTGCGCGATGGCTATGGAATCGCGGCGGTGCCGGCGCTGTTCGTGGCGCCTTTCCTGAGCAGCGGCGAACTGGGGCAATTGGAGGTGCGTCCGCTGCCGCCGCCGATCGACGTTGCGATGTATTACCGCGACGACGCCGACGTCGGCGTGCTGGCGGCCTCACGTGTTGCGCGTAGCGCGTGCGATCAGTATGCGAAGACGATGGGGCGGCAGTTGATTGAGAGGCGGTGATGTGATTGATCGTTAGGCACGCAAACACGTCATTCGTCTTATGCCATTTGCCGTGCTACACTGTAATAACATTGTGTTTACTTTAATGCCCCGACCGTTTAGGATTTCACTTCAGGTTCAGCCATGAAAACGACCATCCGCAGAATGGGTAATTCCCATGGTGTACTGATTCCGAAACCGATCTTGACCCAACTTGGGCTGGAGGACGAAGTGGATATGCAAGTTGAAGGAAACGCTCTGGTGATAAGGCGTCCGCAGAAAAAAGCGCGTGTTGGTTGGGCGGACGCAAGCCGTTCGTTGGCGGCATCGAAAGACGACGCACTGGTGATGGGCGAATTTCCCAATGCCGATGACGCGGGGCTCGAGTGGTAGCGCGCGGCGAGGTCTGGCTCGTTGCGTTGGATCCGACCGTAGGCAGCGAGATTCAGAAAACGCGTCCTTGCGTGATTGTTTCGCCGGCCGAGTTGCACGATCACTTGCGCACGGTGATCGTCGCGCCAATGACCACCGCGGGCCATGCCGCGCCTTTTCGAATCCCACTCACTTTCTTGCGCAAGAAGGGTTTGATCCTGCTCGACCAGATTCGCACGGTAGACAAGACGCGGCTCGTGAAGCGAGCCGGCGCGGTGTCAGATACGGCGCTATCGAATGCGTTGTCGACGTTGCAGGAAATTTTTGTCGAGTGAGCATGAGGCATGGCGTCGGACGAACGGCGACGTGCTTGTGTTCAATCTGGCTCGAGGCGCCGTCGGGCAGCCGCCACTAGCCTTTCGAATGTGAAAGTACTCGCCGCAAGCGCGGTGGTATCCGGAAAGTTCTCGCGCGTAATGTCCGTCAACACCTGGCCCGGCGGGGCTTCGATCAACACGCGGGCGCCCATTTCCTGCATGACGGCGAGCGCATCGAACCAACGCACTGTGTGGCGCATATTGGTCGCGAGATCGTCGCGAATGGCATCCGCCGTGTATAGGGGACGGCCGCCGCGATTGCCGATATAAGTGCTTTGCGGTGTGTGGAAAGGGACGTCCTGTGAGTATGCGACCAGCTCGTCGGCGGCATGCGCGAGCAGTACGCAATGTGACGGCACGCTCACCGCAAGACGGATTGCTTTGCGTGCGCCTGCCGCCAAAGCGCGTTCGATAAACGTGTCCAGCGCATCATTCGCCCCGGCCATGACGATCTGACGTGGCGCATTCACATTGCCGATATAGACGCGTTGATTACCCGCATCCGCGTGCTGCTCGGCGAGCGTTTCCAGTTGGTGCTCGGTCAAGCCCGATACGGCCGCGAGACCGTAGCCCGACGGGTACGCCCTCTCCATCAATTCGGCGCGCTTTCGCACCATCCGTAACGCGTCGCCAAAGCGAATCGCGCCGCAACTGACCGCCGCCGCATAGGCACCCACCGACAAACCCGCGCTGATCTCCGGCTTGAGCTGTTCATCCGCCAGGGCGCGCGTGATCGCCACGCCCGCGACGGTCAAGCCGATCTGAACGGCTACGGTCGAGCGCAGTGCGTCGGGTGTGTCGAGTGTGAGTACGTTTGTGCCGAGCAATTGAGATGCTTCTTCGAGCGTGTCGGTTACGGCATGATGCTGCGACAGACGATGCAGGAATCCGTCCGACTGTGCGCCCTGACCGGGAAACAGAAGGGCAAGCATCAGGCATCGCCGTGAGTGGGCGCCCACGGATCGGTAAGCAGTTGAGGGCCGCGAGCATGACGCGCCATCACACGTGCTTTGCCCGCTGCCCACTCGGCCAGCGCAACGCCGCCTGCGGGCGTTTCCAGTTGCGCATCCACGCGAATACCGGCGCGGTGTGCGAGTGCTTGCAGATAGTTCAGCAACTGAATGGCCGTGTTGTGCGAGATTTTCTCCGGCGCGCGGATCAGCAGGTCGAGATCGCTCGATAAAGTGACGGTGGGTGCCTGCGTGGCCAGTTCGAAACCTGTGCTGCCGGTTGGTCCCCAGACGAATCGGGCCAATGCGTCGGTTGTATCGTCGCCGGTCGCATCGCGTTGTAATGCGGCAAGCGCCGTGAAAGCAGGCAACGCATTGCGCTCCGCAAGCGGGCTGCGCCGCGCTAACGCTTCCGGCGGCACGACGTTTTCTATATCGTCCAGATGCGCCCACGCGCCGTAACGTTGCGACCGCTCCACACCGCGCAAACCGATCGCCACGAAGCCGTCAGCGGCCGGCGCGCGTCTTACTACCGCATACGGTGCGCGTTCGAATGACCCACGAACCCATGCCGGTTCGCCGTCAAACGGCCGCAAACGGTTCAGGCGCAGCAGATCGTGCGGCTGCCAACGCGCATCGCACGGCAAAGCGTGATCGGCTGCAAACGGCGGCGTTGCGCAGACCTGCATTACACGGCGTCCCATTGTTCGGCGAGACGCCGTCGCACTTCGATCGACGCCGCGCGATTCTTTTGGGCCGCCGCCGATTTCAGACGATGCGACAGACCGCGGCTGCCATCGCGCGTGCTGCGAATCTGCTCGGTCAACACCTGGCGCACGCGATCGATTTGTGCGGCATCCGGCGCATTGGCGTCGACATTTTCGATCAACTGATCGAGCAGGCCCAGTTTGGCAAACGACGACATCGAGTACGACATCGGCACGATGGTCTCGCCGAGCGCGTCGAGTGCTTCGACGGTGCGCCGCGTGACCCGGGCGGCCGCTTCCTTACCCATGGCGTGGACCATTGTGCCGGGCGCGTCGAGTGCGACGATCCGGTTGGCCTGATAGCCGTGCGCGAGGAAAGCGCCCGACATGGCGGGCCCGACGATCAGCGCGATCACCGGATGCCCGGCGTCGCGCGCCGATGCATACGCATCCACCGCAGCGGCGCAGGCGAGATGAATGCCGAGCATCTCTTCGCGGTAACCGTACGCCTGACTTTTGACATCGACGATTGCGACGATCGGGCGGCGCGTAGCGCTCGCTTCGTCTTGCGCGATGGCCTCGCGTACTGCGCGCGCGAGCTGCCAGCCTTGCTCGAGACCGACGACGTTATCGGTCGCACGAGGAAAGCGGTTGTCAGGATCGGGGACAACCGCAATGAAGCGCGCGGTCTCGCCGCCGAGCGACGCATCGCCGCTCCATACGGGCGTTTTACCGGACGGTTCGCCGGCCAGCGCGTGGAACCAGCGCGCGCCGCGGCTGAGGAAAGTATCGCTCATGCCTGCTCCTTGCCCGCGTTGTTCCGCGCGTGCGGGTTGTACACCTCACGCATCGATTCCGGCGTGACGCTGGCCGGGTCGATCCGCGCGAGACGGTCAAGAAAAGTGTCGACCTGTTCGCTGCGATGCGTAGCTGGTAGTCCTTGAGTGAATGCTGAACGCACGGCGGCGCGCACTGCGTCCGCATCGTCGTCGACCAGGTGATCGGCGAGCGCGGTCGCGGCGCGTTGTTCGCCGCCGATCAACTGCCACACGCGGCGCCGATCGCTTGCGTCGAGTTCTTCGATACCGGCTTCCTGTTCGACCACTTCGGGGCCGTTCATGCCGAGCCGCCCCTGTTTTGTCACGACGAGATACGAACACAAGGCGGCCGCCAGCGACATGCCGCCAAAGCAGCCGACCATCCCCGCGATCACACCGACGACCGGCACATGCCGGCGCAACGCGACGATCGCGGCCTGAATCTCGGCGATCACCGCGAGGCCGAGGTTGGCTTCCTGAAGCCGCACGCCGCCGGTCTCGAACAGCACGACTGGGCGGACGATCTTGCCGCGTTCGCAGTCGCGCAAGGCCATTTCCAGCGCGCCGGCGATCTTGCTGCCCGACACTTCGCCGATACTGCCGCCCTGGAAGGCGGACTCTATCGCGGCGACCACGGCCGGCTCGCCGTCGATGGTGCCGCGCGCGATCACGCAGCCGTCGTCCGCCTGGCAGACGACACCTTGCAGCGGCAGCCACGGCGATTCGATCTTGTCGAACGGTCCGAGCAGTTCGCGGAACGTGCCGGCGTCGAGCAGCGAGCGGGCGCGTTCGCGCGCGGGCAGTTCAATGAAGCTTTCGCGCAGCAGCGGCGCGGAATGGACAGTGGCGACAGCGTTCATGCGTCGTCTCCCTGTTCAGCGGCTTCGATAGCCTCCGCGAGCCGTAACGCCACAACGCCGGGTGTCGCGCCGAAGTCGTTGATTTCGATTTGCGCCGCGCCGTCGTAACGGGTGAAGAAGCGGTCGAGCACGCTTTTCCAGATGTGGCTGTAGCCATCTACGCTGGTCCGCACGACCACATGCGCGGTCAACGCGGCGCTGTTTTCAGCCGGCGACAGCAGCACTTCCAGATCGCCCGAACCGACAACGCCGACGTGCGCGCGGGTCGTGACGACGCGTTGCGCCGGATAGTCGAAGGTCAGATGTTCCATGAGGCTGGGCTCCCACTGGCGTTGTAATGCGCCAGCATGTCGAGAAAGAGGGTGGCGGCGAGCAGATCGGCGGCGCCGCCAGGCGATGCGTTGAGCGACAGCAAGGCATGTTCGAGTGAAACGAGGGCGGCGTACCCATCAGGTGTCGAACTTCCGCCGGCTTGCAGCACGCGACGCGCGCCGTGTTGCGCAGCGTGCAAACCAGGCAACCCTGCGCGATGCAGCAGACAGGTGTCGTCGAGCGACACCATGATCGAGAGCAGGGCGTCGATGCGCGCGGCGCTTTCGTCGACGCCGTTAGCTCGCGCTGCGAGCAACGCGGGTAAGCCGATATCGATGACGTGCGGAAAACCGTTTTGTGCCTCACGTCGTGCTCCGCCCACCTGATAGCGCCGCCGTGCACGCTCGCCATGACTATCGGCCGGAGCGGCGAAGCGATCCGGGAAGCACGCGATCTGCGCGGCGAGCGTGCAGACATGCGACGCGTTCGGACGTCTGGTGTCGCCTGTCATCGAGGCGCCTGCCACCAGCAGGCCGACGATCCAGATTGCGCCGCGATGTGCGTTGCTGCCGCCGGTGGCACGCAGCATGTCCAGTTCGCCGGCGCGGCCGATTTGCGCGAGTTCAGCACGCAAAAGCGCGGATGGTTCGCTATGGCGGTGCGCCGCGCGTGCGAGAGAGGCGAAAGTTAATTCGAGCGCGTGTGCCGAGCGCAGCATGGTGGCGAGATCGAGGTCGCGATGCGCGCCGCTGCCGCGCCGGTCCACCAGCGCGGGTTTCGGCGTGAGTTGCGCTTCTTCGATCAGCGCGGTGACGGCGAAGCGCGCGAGTTGCGCATCGGACGGCGCTGTCCGTGCGATGACCGTTGGCCTGTTTACCGTGGCCTCGCGCTCGAGCAAAGCGGCGGGCGCCATCGTCACCAGCTCCTGAAGCGGGCCGGCGGCGCGTACAGGCCGCCCGACCACGTCACCAGATCGTCGATGCTGCGTGCCGCCAGCAGCGAACGCTTCGCTTCGCCGCGACGAATGCCGAGGTCTTCCGGATACGCGACGATGCCGCGCCGGCGCAACTCGGCCGTTTTCTCCGGCCTCGCGCGCAGTCCGATCGGCGTGACGCCGGCCACCGCTGCCAGCGCCGCGCGCCGCTCGTCGATGCCTTCGGCCTTGTGCAAATACGCGATGCCTTCCTCGGTAACGACATGGCTCACGTCGTCGCCGTAGATCATCACGGGTGCAATCGGCATGCCGCTTTTCGCGCCGACGGCGACCGCATCGAGCTCATCGACGAAGGTCGGCTCGCCGCCTTTCTTGTACGTCTCGGCCATCTGCACAACCAGCTTCTGCCCCCGCGAGACCGGACCCTGATCCTTTAGCAGCTTGAGCCATGCTTCGCTCGAATGACGCCGGCCGCGCGGATCGTGGCCCATGTTCGGCGCACCGCCGAAACCGGCAAGACGCCCGCGCGTGACCGTCGACGAATTCGCGTCCGCGTCGATCTGCAAAGTCGAGCCGATAAACAGATCGACGCCGTATTGACCGGCCAGTTGGCACAGCACACGGTTCGAGCGCAGGCTGCCGTCGTTGCCCGTGAAAAACACATCGGGGCGCGCCTCGATATACGCCTCCATGCCGACTTCACTGCCGAAGCAATGGATGCTGTCGACCCAGCCCGATTCGATCGCGGGAATCATGGTGGGGTGCGGATTAAGCGTCCAGTTGCGGCAGATTTTGCCTTTCAGACCGAGCGATTCGCCATAGGTGGGCAGCAGCAATTCGATCGCCGCGGTATCGAAGCCGATGCCGTGATTCAGCGAGCTCACGCCATACGGTTCGTAGATGCCGCGAATCACCATCATCGCGGTGAGCACCTGCAGATCGCCGATATGGCGCGGGTCGCGCGTGAAGAGCGGCTCGACGGCGAACGGCCTGTCCGCTTGCACGACCACATCGACCCACGAACCCGGAATATCCACGCGCGGCAGTTCGTCGACGATCTCGTTGACCTGCACGATCACAATGCCGTGCCGGAACGCGGCGGCTTCGGCGATAGTCGGCGTGTCCTCGGTGTTGGGGCCGGTGTACAGATTGCCGTGACGGTCGGCCTTTTCCGCGCACAGCAGGGCGACCTGCGGCGTGAGATCGACGAACATCCGCGCGTACAACTCGACGTATGTGTAGATCGCGCCGATTTCCAGCTGGCCGTCTTCGAGCAACTGCGCGACGCGCAAACTCTGTGGTCCCGCAAACGAAAAATCGACTTTGTGCGCGATGCCGCGCTCGAACAGCGTCAGATGTTCAGGACGACTGATGCTCGAAATCAGCAGATGCACGTCGTGAATTTTTTGTGGATCGACCTTGGCGAACGAGCGCGACAGGAAGTCGGCCTGTTTCTGGTTGTCGCCCTCGAGTGCGACGCGGTCGCCCGGTTGAATCAGCGTTTGGAGTGCATCGACGATGCGATTTGTCGGCAGGATGCCGCCTTCCAGCCACGGTGCGATGGCCGCAAGGCGACGGTTCTTTTCGTCGCGGCGTGTGGTCCACGAGCGTGCGGCGGTGGACGCTTCGGCGGCTTCGGCGGGTCGGTTCATCGGCGGATTCAGCTCCCGGTGGTGGTGCGCGCGCGTCGAGCGCGCGGCTTGGGTTGGTTCGCAAGCGCGGCTTCCGCCTGCGCGCGTTCGGTCAGGAAACGATGGAGCAGGTCGCCCGTGCCGAGCAGATGCGCGACGACGAGAGACTGCGCAGCAGGAATGTCACGGCGTTGTACGGCGTCGAGCAAGGCGGCGTGTTCGTTGTCCGACTCGCCTTTGTACGACGGCAAGCCGAACTTGAGGCGCAAATACCGTTCGCCGCGCCGATGCAGCGTGCCGATCATGTCCTCGAGTTGCGGACGGGCGGCGGGGGCATACAGGCTCATATGAAAGGCCACATTGCGCGCGACGTACAACGACGGGTCCGGCTCGCGTTCGGCGGCCCGGCACAGCCTCGCGGATTCGCGCAGCGTGGCGGCGGTGTGATTCGGAATCGCGAGCCCGATGGCGAGGCTCTCCAGCGCGGAACGGATCTCATAGATTTCACGCGCTTCATCCGCCGACAAGGGCGCGACGGTCGCGCCTTTATGCACGGCGGCTCTCGCCCAGCCTTCGCTTTCGAGCTGGCGCAAGGCCTCGCGCACGGGAATTGCGCTGACCGAGAAATGCCGCGCGATCGCGTCCTGCCGCAGCGGCGCACCAGGCGCCAGCGTGCCGTCGACAATCGCCGCGCGCAGCGCCTCCGCGATGACGTGGGACGTGCTCTCACGCGGCGCCGCCGCGGGTAGGAGCGGGCTGCGCGACGGTGCGTCCAGGGGAAAACCATCGATTGCGTCGTTCATAATTTCAAATATTATATATAAAAATGCGCAATTTGAAGACGGGCAAACCCGCAAATTTTTCACCACCGGCGCCTGTGAAGTCCTCTCAACGTTATACGAACGAGGCACCTCGATCCACCAGCAAGCGCGCCGTCTCGTCGTTTCCTTTAAGCAAGCCAGGTACGTCAGGTACGCCACGTACGCCAACCGCAGGGCCGGAGGAGCATGATGAATTCAGTTACCGAGAGCGTGTCAGCCGCGCGGCGGCGCACGCCGCTCAATCGTTCGCAGATCGCAGGTTTTTGGGGAGCTTGGGCCGGCTGGACGCTCGACGGGATGGACTCGTTCATCTACGCGCTCGTGCTGACGCCGGCGTTGACCGAGTTGTTGCCGCGCTCGGGGTACGCCGCCACGCCCGCGAATGTCGGCCTCGCCGGGTCGATTCTGTTCGCGCTGTTTCTGGTCGGCTGGGGGCTGTCGTTCATCTGGGGGCCGTTGGCGGATCGCTTCGGCCGCACCAAGGTGCTGGCGGGCACCATTTTCACGTTCGCCATTTTCACGGGACTGGCCGCGACGTCTCACAACGTCTGGGAGCTTGCCATCTATCGCTTCATTGCCGGCGTCGGCATTGGCGGCGAGTGGGCGTTGGCGGGAACGTATGTGGCTGAGTCATGGCCGGAAGATCGCCGCAAGATGGGCGCCGGGTATCTGCAGACCGGCTACTACGCCGGGTTCTTTCTGGCAGCCGCGCTCAATTACACCATCGGCGTGCATTTCGGCTGGCGCGCGATGTTCCTGACCGGCGCGGTGCCGGTCGTGGTCGCGATTCTGGTGCTGCTGCGGGTGAAGGAAACGGAGAAGTGGCAGAAGGCGGATGCAGGCACCGAGCACGTCAAACCGTTGCGCGAAATCTTCGGGCCGGTGTATCGGCGCCGCACGTGGGTTGCATGCATTCTGCTGACGATTGCAATTGTCGGTTTGTGGGCTGGCGCGGTGTACGAGCCGTCGGCGGTGATTCAATTGGCCACGAAGGCGGGCATGGCGAAGAACGATGCGATCAGGACGGCGTCGCTGGCAACCGGCTTGCTGTCGATTGCGACGATTCTCGGTTGTCTTGCGTTGCCGCCGATGGCCGAGCGCATCGGCCGCAAAAAGACCCTGGCGTTTTACTTCACCGGCATGGCGGTGGCGATTGCCGGCAGTTTCGGCTGGGCGTTCTATCTGCCGAATGGGCTCGCGCCGTTTATCGCGTGGCTCTTCGTGCTGGGCTTCTTCGGCGGTAATTTCGCGTTGTTCAGCTTGTGGTTGCCGGAGCAGTTCGAGACCCGCGTACGGGCTACGGCGTTCGCGTTCTGCACGTCGTTCGGACGGTTTGTTGGGGCGGGTGTCAACTTTCTGCTTGGCGCGGCGGTGCTGCATATGCATACGCTCGGCGTGCCGGTAGCGCTCACGGCGCTGGCGTTTATCGCAGGCCTGTTCGTGATTCCGTTCGCGCCGGAGACTAAGGGCGAGGTGCTGCCGCAGTGAGGTTGGCCGTTTGGCTGAGTGGCGGGCGAGGTCGCTGGCGGGCATGCTTCCTATTGGTTGGACGACATCTTCCTACGCAGTTTTGGGTTTGCTGATATGTACAGTGCTCTGTACAATGATTGTGGTGGCTCAGCGCGACTTTATTGCTGCGAGCTGCCGCCTCGTTTGGCAGCCTTCGGGGTACAAATACTCCGTTCTGCGGCGGAAACGTCTCTAACTTTTTGACAGGAGCGACTGGAGGGAAACCTCTCAGATCGAGAAAACGAATGAACGTCCTTACTTATAGCGAGGCACGCGCTGGCTTTAAGCAAGCGATGGACGACGTTTGCCGCGATCACACGCCCATGCTGATAACCCGGCAGAGTGGCGAAAATGTGGTCATGGTTTCGCTCGAGGATTTCAACGCGATGCAAGAAACCTTGTATCTGTTGAGTTCGTCGAAGAACGCCCAGCGGCTTGCCAAATCCATCGCTCAGTTGAATGCCGGCAGTGCGGTTTCGCGCGACCTGCTGACCGGTGAACAAACAGAAAAGCCGCAACGAGGAGGCCGCAAAGGCTAATAGTGTTTTTATGTTCACGGACGAAGCGTGGGACGACTACCTGTACTGGCAAGAGACTGATCGAAAGGTCTTGCGCAAGATCAATACGTTGCTAGAGGAATGTCGGCGCGATCCTTACCGCGGCACGGGAAAACCGGAAGCGCTGATGGGCAGCCTAAGCGGCTTCTGGTCAAGACGCATTACTCATGCTGATCGTTTGATCTACTTGCCAAGAGACGGAAGGATCTATGTGCTTGCTTGCCGCTTCCACTACGACGACTAAAACAAAAAACCGGGCGCAACCGAGCCGCCCGGTTTTTTTTGTTTAACGTATCAACGCGTGCTGCGCGCTCGTCCTCCAGGACGCAATATCGAAAGTAGCGGCCAACCAAGATTCACGCCAAGGCTGGCGATCACGATCAATGCCATGCCCGCGAGCTGCGGCAGCGAGAGCGCCCTGCCATACACCACGGCATCCACCACGATCGCCGTCAGCGGATAGACGAACAGCAACACAGCGATGATCGGCGTGGTCAGCTTCGGCAGCGCGCCGTAGATCAGCACATACGAAAGCCCCGTATGCAGCACGCCCATGCCGACCAGCCAGAACCACTGCATCGGCCCGATATGCACCGCGGTGAGCGGCGCAATGAACGGCAGGCACACCACGCCGACCGCGCATTGCGCGAGCGTCAGCAGATGCGGCCGCAAATTGCCGAGCCCTTTGGCGATCAGCGTGACGCTCGCGTATAGCACCGAACCTACCAATGCCTCGCCGATGCCGATCAGATAGCTCGTATGCCCCTGCAGATTCGCGGCGGCCGAAACGCCCGAGGCGAGCACGAGCCCGATGAACGCGGTCGCGATCCAGCCGAGCCGGTCAACACCGAGGCGCTCATTGAACAGCGCCGCGCCCATCAGCACGACCCAGAACGGCTGCACATGAAATACCACCGTCGCCACCGCAATGCTGGTGCGATGGATCGCGTCGAAGAAGCCGACCCACTGCGTGACCATCAGCACGCCGGAGATCAGTGCGAGCGCGACGGTGCGCGGCGTGAAATGCGCGCGTGTGAAGAAGCCTTTCCACGCGCAATACGCGGCGAGCGAAAGGAAGCCGAACAGACAGCGGAAGAACACCAGCGTCAGCGCACCGAGCCGCGCTTCCTCGACGAAAATGCCGATCGTGCCCATCAGAAGCCCGCCGCTGGCCAGCGTAATGGCGCCTTGTTGACGTTGCGTGAGGGACATGCGAGGCGGCTCCGGAAGTGGGTCACATCAAGTGGAGCCACAAGTATTGCGCGGCTTGCCTCCTGTCGACAAACGAATTAAATTGAGAAATTCCATAAGCTGGATTGATAAATCATGCATCCGGAATTCGACGTCGATTTGCTGCGCACCTTCGTCGCGGTGGTGGAAACGGGCAGCTTCACGAAGGCTTCGGCCACCGTGCATCGTTCGCAGGCGGCGGTCAGCATGCAGATCAAGCGGCTCGAAACCATGCTCGGGACCACGCTGTTCGCCCGCAACACGCGCAATCTTTCGCTCACGCGGCCCGGCAATACGCTGCTCGAATACGCGCGGCGTGTGCTGGCGTTGCATGAGGAGGCGTGGTCGGCGATCGTGCGGCCCGAGGTAACCGGGCGCGTGGTGCTGGGCGCACCGGACGATTACGTGTCGTCGCTGCTCTCGCCGGTATTGCGGCGCTTTTCGAATCTGTATCCGCACGTGGAGATCGAGATCGTCTGCGCCCAGAGCACGTCGCTCGCACCCATGCTGGCCGATAACAAGATCGATCTCGCCTTCGTCACGCGCGACCACAAATTGCGCGGTGAATTTGTGCGCAGCGAACCGATGGTATGGGTGGGGGCGTCGGTGGATACGCCGGTACTGGCGGCCTCGCCGTTGCCGGTCGGGCTGTACGAGCCGGGCTGTGTCGCGCGCCAGCATACGCTGGCGGCGCTCGACGGTGCGCGTATCCGCTATCGGGCAGCGTTCAGCAGCGCAAGTCTGATGGGTTTGGTGGCGACCGTGGATGCGGGGCTGTCAGTGATCGCGCTCACGCGCTGCAGCGTGCCGCCGCGGCTCGCGATACTCGGTGAAGCGCAAGGCTTGCCGACAATCGCACCGCTGGAAATCGTGGTGGCGCGCAGCGCCAAATCGGACCGGCCGACGTGCGATTATCTGGCCGCGCAGATGGTGCAGGATTTGTCGCTGCGCACGCCAACGCGCGGGGCGGCGGCGCCGGCGTGATGATGCGGCGATGGACGTAAAGGGCGTTACTTGAGCGCGCAGCTTACTGCGTGGCTCGAACGCGCGATTTTGGCGCGTGACTGAACCGCGTGCGCCTCTCAACCCCGCGGATAAGCCGTCACCTCACCATCCACCGCAAGCCGCACGTGCTCACCCGGCCGCGGCGAGAGATACCCCGGCACGCGAGCGCGCACCACCGTCCGCGCGCCGGACTGCAATTGCAGTGCGACGCCCGCGTCCTGTCCCTGAAAGATCACCTCCTGCACGACGGCGTCATGTGACGCCGCGCCATTCGGCATCGTTTCTTCGGCGCGCAACAGGCGGATCTGTTCAGGCCGCACCATGACGTCGACCGCGCCGTTGCCCATCGGCTCGCACAGCGGCAAATCGCCGAGTTCGCAGTCGACGCGATTTTGCTTGACCACGCCCGGCAACAGCACCGCTTCACCGACGAACGACGCAAGCTCGCGCGTCACCGGCCGGCGGTACAGCGTCTCCGGCGTCGCGGTCTGGATCAGCCTGCCGTTCCACAGCACCGCGACCTCATGGCCGAGCGACAGCGCTTCCGATTGATCGTGCGTGACGAGCACGGCAGTCGCGCCGGCCGCGGCTAAAGCACTTGCCACCGCCTGTCGCGTTTCGAGCCGCAATGCGGCGTCGAGCGACGAGAACGGCTCATCGAGCATCACCAGTGTCGGCGACGGCGCGAGCGCGCGAGCGAGAGCGACACGCTGCTGCTGGCCACCCGACAACTGCTGCGGCGCGCGCGCGCCGAAGTTCGCTGGCAGGCCGACCAGCTCCAGTAATTCGGCCACCCGATGACGCGCGCGGCGCTGCGGGCGCGGCAAGCCGAACACGATGTTGTCCGCCACGGAAAGATGCGGAAACAGCGCACCTTCCTGCGGCACATAGCCAATGCGGCGCTGCTCGGAAGGCACATGCAGGTTGTCGCCGGCGACGCGGCGGCCGTCGATTTCGACGCTGCCACTATCCGCGCGTTCGAAACCGCATAACAGGCGCAGCAAGGTGGTCTTGCCGCTGCCGGACGGTCCGAGCAGCGCGAGCAGCGTGCCGCGTTCGACGGAGAGGTCGATGCCGTGCAGCACCGGATGGCCGTCGAACGATTTTTGCAGTCCGCTGATACGAAGTTCGCTCATGAAAATCCGATGGAAAAAACAGGCGATGGCGCGCGGCGTTCAGCTGCGTTCGCCGAGTAAGGCCGATTTGCCGAGCAACGCGAACAGGAGGCCGGAGGCGAACAGCGAGATGCCGGTGAGCAGTGCAGCATAGGGCGCTGCGGCGGCGAACGCCATCGTCGACGTGTCGGCCCAGACCTGGGTCGCGAGGGTTTGCGTGTCGATCGGGGAGAGCAGCAGCGTCGCGTTGAGCTCGGTGACGACCGAGATGAACACCATCGCCGCGGCCGCGCCGAGTCCTGGGCCCGCGAGCGGCAACACCACGCGAAACAGGGTCTGCGTCCAGGTCAGGCCGAGCGCGCGTGCAGTCTCTTCAAGTCGCGGCTGCGCCTGCATGAAGGCGGCGCGCACGCTCACCAGCGCCACGGGCATGAACAGCATCGCGTAAGCGATCACCAGCAGCGTCGCGCTTTGATAAAGCGGCTGCAGCGCATGCACCGCGAGCGACACGATGGCCAGCGCGATCACCAGCCCCGGTATGCCTTGCGCCAGAAACACGGTGCGCTCGAACAGCGTTGCGAAACGCGTCGGATAGCGCACCAGCAGGAACGCGAGCGGCACGACCAGCAGCGTGGTCAGCAGGGCAGCGGCGAGCCCGAAGCCGAGCGACGAGATCGTCGCGTTGAATAGCAGTTCGGGTGACACGTCGACCGGTGTGACGGCAGCCGCGCCCGGTTGTGTGAGCCAGTAGCCGATCATGCCGAGCGGCACGCCAAGCGTTGCGATCGCCAGCGCGGCGAAGCCGGCGACGACGGCCCAGCGCCATGCGCCGAGGTCGTAGCGCAAAACCGCGCGGCGTGTGCCGCGATCGACGCGTTCATAACGCGCGGCGCCCCGCACGCGAAACTCGAATGCCAGCACGACCAGACAGATTACGATGAGCAGGCACGCGAGCAGTGAGGCGCCGCCGCCATCGAAACTGGTGCGGTATTCCGCGTAGATTTGCGTGGTGAAGGTACGAAAACGCAGCAAAGTAAACGCGCCGAATTCGGACAGCACGCCGAGCGCCACCAGCAGCATGCCGCCGAGCAGCGCCGGACGCAGTTGCGGGAGCACGACGCGAATGAACGTGGTCCAGCGGTTGCAGCCGAGCGCACGCGCGCTCTCTTCGAGCGCGGGATCCATGCTGCGCAATGCCGCGGCAACCGGCAGATAAACGAGCGGGAAATACGCGGAACTCAGCACCAGCAACGCGCCGTTGAAGTCCTGCAGATCCAGGCTCAGCGACACCCACGCATAGCTCGAAATGAACGCCGGCATGGCGAGCGGCGCCGCGGCGAGCACAGCCCAGATTCGACGCCCAGGCAGGTGCGTGCGTTCGACAAACCATGCAGCGGCCGTGCCGACGGCAGCACAGACGAGCGTTGTCGATACGGTGATCAGCACCGTATTGACGAGCAGTTCGCCGACGAGCGGCCGGAAGATGAGATCGACCGCCTCGCCGATACCGAAGCTCGCCGCGCGCCAGAAGGTAAACGCAATCGGCAGCAACACCAGCAAAGCGCTGAGTGCTGCTGCCGCGAACAACCCGCGCGGCGCGCGCGAATGGGCGCGCACCGGGGCGGGGGTTACAGCCGGAGGGGCGGCTGACACGGCATCGCTCATTTACAGCAAGCCTGCCTGACGCAGCAGCTTGCCTGCCTGGCTGTCGTCGCCGAGTTGCTGGATTGTCAGCGCCGGCGGTTTCAGTTCAGCGAACGGCTTGAGGATCGGGTCCGGTGCAACGCCTGCATGCAGCGGATACTCGAACATGACGTGGCTGTTCGCCATCAACTGCTGTGCGCGGTCGCTGACCAGATAGGCCAGAAACTTCTGCGCGCCGTCCGTGTTGTGGGCCGACTTCAGCACCGCTGCGCCCGACACGTTCACCATCGCGCCGACGTCGCCATTACCGAAGTGATAGATCGCGCTGCGGGTTTTCGCATCGCCGAGTTCGGCGTGCAGGCGAGCCCAGTAGTAGTTGTTGATCAGACCGGTCGCGACGCCGCCGCGATTGACGGCCGCCACCACGCCTTCGTCGTCGTCGAAAATCTGCGCGTTGGCTTTCAGGCCTTTCAGCCACGCGACAGTTTGTGCTTCGCCCTTCAGCGCGAGCACGGCGCTCACCAGCGGCAGGAAGTCGCTATCGCTCGGTGCGATGCCGACCTTGCCTTTCCATTCCGGCTTGGCGAGATCGAACAGCGATTGCGGCAGTTGCGAAGCCTGCAGCTTGGCCGTGTTGTAGGCCAGCACGCTTTCGCGCGCGCTCACGCCCACCCATACGCCAGTCGGCGAGCTGAAGCGCGCCGGCACGGTGGCGAGCGTCGAGCCGTCCACCTTGTTCAGCAGGCCTTTCTCTTCGAGCAGCATCAGCTCGGGCGAGTTTTCCGTGAAGTACACGTCGGCGGGCGACGCCGCGCCTTCCGCGACAATTTGCGCGGCCATCGCCGGGCCTTCGCCGTTGCGGATCTTCACCGTAATGCCCGACTGTTTCTCGAAGTCTTTGGCAAGCCGACTGACGACCTGTTCGTGCTGCGCGTTGTACAGCGTGATCGACGCAGCGTGGGCAGTCGACGGCACGGTTGCGAAGGCGGCCAGCGTGAGCGCGGCAGCGCTGCTGACGAGACGCAGGCGGGAGCCAAACCAGGAATGAGCCATGATCCTAAAATCCGTTGATGATGTTGTCGTTGGTTTTTGATGCGCCGCCATGCCTCACGGCATGGTGGCTTGCTTCGCGGCTTGCATTAGGTCTCGAACAGACCCGCGCCGATATACGAACCCGGCTTCGCGCCCGGCGGCACAGCGAACACCGCGCTGCCGACGTGCGTCGTGAACTGGTTCATCATGTCGAACTTCGCGAGTTTATCGTTGATCGGAATGAAGCCGGTACGCGGGTCGCTCTGGTGAGCCACGAAAATCAGGCCCGCGTCGTATTCGGTTTCCTGACGCCATGGCGGCCAGCGCTCGATATAGAAGTTCGTGCCGTCGTTGTACGAATAGGACCGGCGCAGAATCTGCGCACCGTTGTTGCTGGCCTGATTCGACAGACGCACGTGCGAGTTCTCCGGAATCACCGGATTGCCGTCCTTGTCTTCTTCCTTCAGGTCCACGGCGTCGAACTCGTTCTTCTTGCCGATCGGCGCGCCGCTGTACTTGTGGCGGCCGAACACCTGTTCCTGGAAGTCGACTTCCGTATTGTCCCAGTGTTCCAGCGTGATGCGGATGCGCCGTACCACGGTGTAGGTGCCGCCTTCCATCCACGGTGCGTCGGCGGTGGCGCCGGCCCAGACGAATTCATTCATCAACTGCGGCTTCGCGGTCGACGGATTGTTGGTGCCGTCCTTGAATCCCATCAGATTGCGCGGCGTCTGGCCGCGCGGACCGGACAGGAAGCCGGACTGGCCCCAACGCATCGTCGCGACGCCGTACGCGAGGCGCGACAGTTGACGCACCGCGTGAAACGCAACCTGCTGGTCGTTCGCGCAAGCCTGAATGAACAGGTCGCCGCCGGTCTTCTCGGCGATCAACTGGTCGCCATTGAAACGCGGCAGATCGACGAGCGCGGCCGGGCGGCGCGCGGCCAGCCCGTAGCGATCTTTTCCTTCATGCGTGAAGAGGCCGGGGCCGAAGCCGAAGGTGATCGTCAGGCCGCAGGGACCGAGGCCGAGCACATCGCCGGAATCCGGGGCGCCCTTATTGCTGCCTGCGTTATACGTGCCATTGGCATTGGCCGCATCGGCCATATTAGTAGCCGTATTAGTCATGTCGGCCGGCGGCAACGGCGCGGCCGTGCTGCCTTGCGTCATGCGGGCAGCGGCGTCGGTCCAGGCGCGCAGCAGGGCGATCACGTCATCGCGCTTCTCGGTCGTCAGATCGAGGGCGGCGACATACGTGTGGCTTTGCTGCGGCGTGACGATGCCGCCTTGATGCGCGCCGTAGAACGGCTCGACCGCCATGGTCGGATCGGCGGCGTGCGCCGGCGTCTTGCCGAGCGCGGCCTGGGCGACGCCGGTCGCACCGAGGCTTGCGCCCGCCGCGACCGCCGCACTGCCGGCCTTCAGAAAGCCGCGCCGTGAGGGCCGCGGGGGTTGATCGTTTGCCATGATTACATCACCTTCATTTGGCCGTGTGGGGGTGCCGGGGTTGCGTCCGGCTCAGTGGCCGGATCTGCGTCCGTCTTTGTTTGATTTACTTCGCGAGCACCAGTGTGTTCACGTCGTCCTGCACAAAGTAGAAACCGTCGCCTTCGGGTGTCATCGCGAGACCGAACAGGTCGCCGTTGCCCGGGGGCGATTGCGCCTTGTCGGTGTCGATCCAGCGCGCGTAGATCTGCTTGCCGCTGGCAGGATCGATTTCGACGATCTGGCCGTTCAGTGCGTTAGTGACGAGCAGGTGTCCGTTCGGTGCGGTGACCATGGCGAGCGGGCGATGCAGCAGACCGTCGGCGGTCAGTTGGCGGCCCACGCCGGCGCTGGTGTCGCGCGTCATCGGTTCGTCGATCTCGGTGATGCGGTTGCCGATCGCATCGGACACGTACAGCAGTTTCTGATCGCCCGAGAGCGCGAGGCCGGTCGGACCGACGAGGAACACGCCCTTGTCCGCCTGCGCGCCAAAGCCGCTGCCGATCACGGTTTCCTTCTTCACGACAGGCGGTTTGGCCGTAGGCACGTCGAGGTCCAGACGCAGCACCGTGGCCTGCTTGAACACCGGCGGCTCGCCGTTCGCGCCGCCCACGCCGAAGCCGGCGTTGCTGACGAACAGCGTCGCACTCGTGCCGTTGTCGACGACCGCCATGTTGCCCCACGGATCGTTGATGTTCGGGCTGGTGATAGTCGACGCGACTTTCCCGTTCGGATCGATCACGATCAGGCAGCCGGCACCCTTGGTGCCGGTGGTGCCGTCATTGCTCGGCGTGCTGCCGATGATCACGTAGCCCGACTTGAGCATCGTCATCGCGGTCGAGAGGCCGATGCCGCCGGGGCATTCCTTCAGATCGCGCGGCACCGTCGCGAACACCGTCATCTGTTTGGTGTCCGGATGATAGTTGATGATCGTGCTGCCGGTGCCTTGCAGATTGGTCGAGTTATTGAAGTTGCCGACCAGCACGTCGCCCTGTTTGATGGTGCCTGCCGTGGCCGGTGCAACCACTACCGCGTATGGATTCTGATCGCCGTTTTCCGGCACGGTGTTGATCAGCGTGGTGTGATGCTTGACGGTCTCGAGGAAACCTTGCGGTTCGGCGTGCGCGACGCCTGCCGTCGCAAATGCGGCGGCGCTGACGGTTGCAGCAATCAGGGCCCGCGCGGCGCGCGGTGAAAAAGAGCGCGTGGGGTTGTTCATGAGTGAGCCTCCGTGCCTGCGCACAAAGCGATAGTTGCGGTCATGATCGAAAGCATGGGATTCGATTTTTCTTGAGCGTGCGGATTTGCGTACGAGTTTGCAAATGTAGTCATGGCAAACGGCATCAGAACGTGATGTTGGTCCGCACGCCGATGACGAACGTGTTGCGCAGCGGCTGCGCCGGATCGCTCGGATTCTGGCCGGCGCCGGCATTGAACGTGTATTGCGCATCGGCCTGCAACTGCCACCACGGGTTGACCTGATACTGGTAGGTCGCTTCGAGCGCGGTTTCGCTGGTGCGCACGCCATAGGGGCCGCCGCTGAATGCCCGGTTATCCTGATCGAGACCATTCACGTGGTTGCCGATCTTGATGTACGTAAGGGCGATACCGGCGCTGTCGTTGTCGCGGCCGGCGAATGGCGCTTTCATCACGATGCCGAGATTGGCGGCAACGCTCACCAGGTTGCGGTCGCCAGGCGCGCCCATCACACGCGCGAAAACGTTGAGGCTGCGCGGTCCGTCCGGATCCGGGCGCCAGATCATCTGGTCGGCGACCGCGTAGAGGCTGTAGTCGCCGCGATGATTCTGCGCAACGCCGGTACTCGCCGGGTTCGCAAGCGAGAGGCCGGTGTTGTCGAAACGCTGGTCAGCGAAGCTGCCGTTGTTGTACCAGACGCCGACTTTGTAGGTGCCAGGCAATCCTCCGCCGCCCGCACCGACCATTTCGCCGTCAGCCGGCTGGTTGATCGCGTACTGCAGCTCGCCGATGAACAGCGTGCCATTGTGCAGGTTGATGTTGGTACCGCTCAGGTTGTTCGGGTTGTTGCCAAGCGGATCGCCATCGAACACACCCGCGAGCGCCGTCAACGAAGGCGTGATCTGGCCGCGCACACGCACGCCGAGGTCGGCGAGCGGATAAGCGGGACCGCCGGAGGGCATGTCGTAGGAAGGCAGGGCAGGCCAGCCGAACATCGTATTCACGAACAGCGCCGAGTTCGTGCTGGTGATGAATTCCTGGTCGATACTTTGCTGACCGATCTTGACGTCGATGCGCTTGTTCAGGAACGATTGCTGATACCACAGTTCCCACAGGCGGGTCGTATCCTGGGCTTCGATACCGCTCGCCGTATTCAGCGTACCCAGCTTGTTCGCGCTGAGGTTGGCGCCATGGATCTGCAAGGCGCTGACGTTGAACAGGCCACCCGGCAAACCGAACGCTTTTTGCGTGTCCATTTGCACGGTCGCTGTTGTCAGGCCGTCGTAGTCCGCGCCGCGCGCCAGACCGCCACGGACGTTGGCGAGCACTTCACTCGTTTCGGTGAGCGCGAAGGTCACGCCGTATTTGCCGAGCCAGGGGCGAAGGCCGCCGATGTCGCCGAGCATGGTCGGACGATTCCAGAAGCCGGTCCACTGATTCGTTTGAGTTGCCTTGATGTTCAGGTCGGCTTCCGGCGCTTCCGGTGTGGCATCGGGATTGGCTTCAGCCATTACTGCGCCGGCGGTCAACGAGGCCCAGGCGAAAGCCGTGCAGAGCGCAGCGCGGCGCATCGAAGGCAAACGCGAGCGACGCACGGCGCCGGTGGTGGAGTCGCGAAACGAACGCGCCCGGCCGGCGGGTTCAGTGGATTGGGCGAACTTCATCGAAATCCTTATTTGTGTTGTATCGACTGATCTGACTATCGCGGCACTACGTTGCCGTGTGCCTGCGATCTGCCGCATCGGTTCGCGACGCCAGATGCAGCAGATGGCGAGATCGTACGCATGCGGAATAGGTGCGTCAACACAAATGAGAACGATTCGTATCAATATTGCCGATGTGTAATTTTGAGTTTTACGGACTGCGGCTAAAGGCTGTTTGTTTGAAAGTTAAATGGAATATAAGCGTAATGTTTTAGTATGAATGTGGTCATATCGAACCGGTACGGAAGAGCGGTGTCGAAGGGCACGAGTACCCCGAAAGACCAATGTCAGGAGATAGAGATGAACAAACGCATCCTTTTGCTTTCGTTGCTGGCTAGCGCCGGTTTGCTGGTGAGCGGCGTATCGAACGCGCAACTGAATCTGAAGCAGTTCGGCATAGGCGGCGGCAATAGTTCGGCGGATGCAGGCGCAACTGCTTCGTCGGGCGGCGTATCGCAGTTGTTGCAGACCTACGTGGGCGCGAACCAGCAGGTACTGAGCGGCCAGTCGAGTCTTGCATCGGCGATGGGCATGACGAGCGCTGCGGGGCAGGCGCAGCAGGCGGCGGGATTGCTGAGCGGCGGAACGCCGTCGGTGAATCAGTTGACGCAGATGGGCAGCACGCAGCAGTCGTTATCGCAGTCGTTGACCCAGGCGTTCGCGAGCCGCGCGAGTGGCGGCGCGTCGGCAACACCGGTGAACAAACAGGCGTTCACGGATGGATTGTCGTCGTTGGGGAAGGGCGTGAGCCAGTATTCGAGTTTGCAGTCGGGGCTGGGCAGTATCGGCCAGATGAATCCGTCGTCGCTGTTGCAGGCGGGGATGAATCCGCAGACGGCGCAGAGCGCGTCCTATATCGCGCAATCGGCGCCCGGCCAATTGCAGTCGCTGATGTCGACGCTGAGCTCGGCGGTGCAGTTCGCGTCGAGTCATGGGATCAGTGTGCCGTCGATCGCGACGTCGGCATTGAAGGGCGGGCAGTAGCAGCGTTTTCTGAAGTAGGCGCCGCCCTGCGCAAGGGCGGCGCCAATGGACCGGCGCGGGTCACTACGGAAACAAGAAAGGCCCGCGTGCAGGGCGGGCATCAAAAGCAGCTATGATCATCTTCCGATGCCACGCCTTGGCGCGAAGCTTTTAAGTGCCCAGCCGCCAAACCATACCGGGACGACACCGATGCCGCACACCGTGAATCTGGAAAATTATTTCACCCGCATAGGCTATGAAGGGCCCCGCGCGGCGACGCTGGAAGTCCTCCAGGAAATCCATAAGCTGCACCCCCGATCGATTCCCTTCGAGAACCTGAATCCATTCACGCGCCGTGCGGTAAAACTCGATCTCGAATCAGTCGAACACAAGCTGATCACGCAAAAACGCGGCGGCTACTGCTTCGAACAGAACGCCCTGTTCGCGAACGTCCTGACGCAGTTGGGCTTCAACGTCATTCCGCTAATCGGGCGAGTCTTGTGGGGCCGCGAATCCGGCGCGATCCCCCCGCGCACGCACATGGTCTTGCGTGTCGACATCAAGAACGAAGCCTGGATCGCCGACGTCGGCTTCGGCAGCATGACGCTAACAACACCGCTGCGGCTGATCGCCGGCACCGCGCAGCACACGCAACTCGGCACGTTCCGTCTGGCCGATGCATCGCACGGCGCGTTCAATCTCGAAGTGCAATCGCGCGATGAAACCTGGGCTCGCGTTTACCGTTTCGATTTGCATCCGGTCGAATGGATCGACTACGAGACCTCGAACTGGTACACCTCGAGCGCACCCGATTCCATCTTCCTGAGCAACCTGATTGTCTGCCGGGTGCTGCCGGAATCGCGTCTGACATTGCGCAATGACCAACTGAATGAACGCACGGCAGATGGCCAGATCTTCGGCGAGCGGCAACTCAAGACCGCAGACGAACTCGCAACTTGCCTGCGCGACCAATTCGGTCTGATCACGGGCGATATCGACATTGCAGACGTATTCGCGCGTGTGCGTTCGCTCGCGGCGACTTCCGCCTGAGACTAGAGCGTGACGCGTACCCACAACCGCCTTCCATCACCCACGAGCGCCACGAGCCAACCATGATCACACGCCTTGTCCTGCAAACCGTGGTCTGGCTGGCATGCATGGGCGCGCTGCTGTTCGGCGCCGCGGGCACGTTCGCCTGGCCTGCAGGGTGGTGGTATCTGATCGAGACCGGCGGGCTGAGTTTATGGGTCGGTTTCTGGCTGGCGCGCCACGATCCCGGTTTGCTTGCCGAACGTCTCGCGCCAATTATCCAGGCGCAACAAAGCCGTTGGGACCGCTTCTTTATGGTGGGCGTGGCGGTGATGTGGTGCGCCTGGCTCGTCCTGATGGCACTCGACGCCATGCGCTATCGCTGGTCGGCACCGTTGCCGGTCTGGCTGGTGAGCTTGGGCTCGCTCTGCATCTTCCTTTGTATTTTCATGTGCCTGATCGTCTTTCGGGCCAATAGCTATGCCGCGCCGGTCGTGAAGATTCAGGCGAACCGCGGTCATAAAGTCATCGACACCGGCCCGTATGCCATCGTCCGCCATCCAATGTACTCGGCCGCATTGCTGATATTCGTCGGCACACCTTTGCTGCTTGGCTCATGGTGGGGGCTGGCCTGCGTGCCGCTGCTGGTGATCGGCATCGGCTGGCGCGCGGTACGCGAGGAGCGTGTATTGGCCGCGCAACTCGACGGCTATATCGCCTACACCTCACGCGTGCGTTACCGCTTCGTGCCGTTCATCTGGTAGGGCGCGCAATGCGCCAACTCGAAGCGCGTCGACGCTTCACGCACCAACCTGTCTAGACAAAGCGCACCACGCTGACGCATCCGGTTTCGACCGGTGCGTTGTCTGTACACTTTCAAGACTCCCTTAAAAGCCTTGCTGCGCCGCATCTTATAGGGGCTTACCCGATGATTCCCGCGATTTTGAACAAATCCTCTTGCGGGGGCTTTTTGACTGATGCAGACTTGTCTATACAAATTCAGCAGCAGTTAAACAACCCGCCTCGACGGTTTCCTCAATCCAAGGAGTTTCGACGTGAAAGTGAAGCGCACGACGTTAGCAAAAGCATTGATGGGCGCCGTTCTCGGCGCCGCGACAATTTTCGCGGCACCGGTGCAGGCTAAAGACTGGAAGTCGGTGACGATCGCGCTGGAAGGCGGTTACGCACCGTGGAACCTGACCTTGCCGGGCGGCAAGCTGGGCGGCTTCGAACCTGAGCTGGTCGCCAATCTGTGCGAGCGCATCAAGCTGCAGTGCAACCTGGTTGCACAAGACTGGGACGGCATGATCCCCGGTCTGCAAGCGGGCAAGTTCGACGTGCTGATGGACGCGATTTCGATCACGCCGGAACGCGAAAAAATCATCGCGTTCTCGAAGCCGTACGCCGCCACGCCGGCCACGTTCGCCGTGACTGACGTGAAGGTGCTGCCCAAGGCCGTGCCGACCGCGGCCGTCGTCAAGCTGTCGGGCGATCCGAAAACCGATCAGCCCACCGTCGACGCGTTGCGCAAACAGTTGAAGGGCAAGACCATCGGCATTCAGTCGGGCACGGTCTACACGAAATTCATCAACGACAGCTTCAAGGACGTTGCCACGATCCGCGTCTACAAAACTTCGCCTGAGCGTGACCTCGATCTGGCTAACGGCCGTATCGACGCCTCGTTCGACGACGTGACCTACTACGCCGCCAACATCGACAAGAAAAATGCCACGTCGGTGTTCCTGGCCGGTCCGAAGATTGGCGGCCCGATCTGGGGTCCGGGTGAAGGCATCGCATTCCGCAAACAGGACGCGGACCTGAAAGCGAAGTTCGATACCGCGCTGAGTGCCGCGATTGCCGATGGCACCGTCAGGAAACTCTCCACCAAGTGGTTCAACACCGACGTCACGCCTTGATTCGCCTGAGCGTTCAGTTGTAACGGCCCCGCGCGGCGTCACGCCGCGCAGGCCGGCGGTTCGATCCGCCGTCATGGATGAGGGATAGGGAATGGCTCTGATAGAGATGCTCGGCTTCGGGCCGGAAGGCTGGGGCGGCGTGTTGCTGCTCGCGGCATTGATGACGGTCGTGCTCACGCTGGCCGCGCTCGCAGTCGGCGCGGTGTTCGGCGCGCTGGTCGCGGCGGCCAAGCTGTCGCGATTTCGCACGCTGCGCGTGATCGGCGATGTGTACACCACCGTGTTTCGCGGCGTGCCTGAACTGCTCGTCATCTATCTGTTCTATTTCGGCGGCTCGACGCTCGTGACCACGATCGGTCAATGGTTCGGCGCGGAAGGCTTTGTCGGCGTGCCGCCGTTCGTGGTCGGCGCGCTCGCGGTCGGGATGATTTCCGGCGCGTATCAGGCCGAGGTGTATCGCTCGGCGGTGCTCGCGGTTTCGCGCGGCGAACTCGAAGCGGCGCGATCGATCGGCATGCCCACCATGACCATGGCGCGCCGCATTCTGATTCCGCAAGTATTGCGTTTCGCGTTGCCTGGCATCGGCAACGTCTGGCAATTGAGCCTGAAAGACTCGGCGCTGATTTCCGTCACAGGACTGGCCGAACTGCTGCGCGCCAGCCAGGTGGCTGCAGGTTCGACGCATCAGTACTTCACGTTCTTCGTGGTGGGCGGCGCGCTGTATCTTGTGATGACCAGCATCTCGAACCGGATCTTCAACCGCGCCGAAGCGCGCGTGGGCCGATCCTTCAAGCGCAACTTCGCGCGCAACTGACGAGGACCGGACATCATGCATTTCGACTTCGATTTTCTGCTCGACACGCTGCGGCAACTGATCGCGGCCGTGCCAACCACGCTCGGGCTGTTCTTCTGCTCGTTGATTCTGGGCGGCCTGCTGTCCCTCGTGATCGTCACGATGCGCGTGTCGCCGCACTGGCTGCCGAATCGCTTCGCCCGTGCTTATATCCTCGTGTTCCGCGGCTCGCCGCTGCTGATCCAGATGTTCCTCGTCTACTACGGCATGGGCCAGTTCGGCGTGATTCGCGAGAGCTTCCTGTGGCCGGTGTTGCGCGAGCCGTACATGTGCGCGGTTTTATCCCTGGCGTTGTGCACCGCCGGATATACCGCCGAGATTATCCGCGGCGGTTTGATGGCTGTGCCGGTCGGCCAGATCGAAGCGGGCTATTCGATCGGCCTGTCGGGTTTCGCGCTGCTGCGCCGCGTGATCGGTCCGATTGCGTTGCGCCAGTGTTTGCCCGCCTACTCGACTGAGGCCGTGCTGCTCGTCAAATCCACCGCGCTCGCGAGTCTTGTCACCGTGTGGGAAGTGACCGGCGTCGCACAGCAGATCATTCAGCAAACGTATCGCACCACTGAAGTATTCATCTGCGCCGCGTTGATCTATCTGTTCCTGAATTTCGTCATCGTGCGTTTGCTCGGCTTCCTCGAGACGCGTCTATCGCGCCATCTGCGTGCGGCGCCCGCGCAAAGCTCGCCGAAGCGGCCGGTTTCAACCACGACCGAAGCCCGCCGCGCCGCGCACTGAACGATTGCACCATTTGCAGAATCTGGAGAATTCCATGAACGCTACGGCACCTGTTGCACTGTCGGTCAAGAACATTCATAAGTCGTTCGGCGACCACCACGTGCTCAAAGGCATTTCGCTCGACGCCCATCAAGGCGACGTGATTTCGATTCTCGGCGCGAGCGGCTCCGGCAAGAGCACTTTCCTGCGCTGCCTGAATCTGCTCGAAACGCCGGATGACGGCTCAGTGGCGCTCGGTGGCGAAGAGCTGAAAATGAAGCGTCGCGGCGACGGCAAGCTGCAACCGAGCGACCGCCGCCAGGTGGACCGCGTGCGCTCGCAACTCGGCATGGTGTTTCAGAACTTCAATTTGTGGTCGCATATGACCGTGCTGGAGAATCTGATCGAAGGGCCGATGCGCGTACAGAAGCGCAGCCGCGCCGAATCGGTTGAAGAAGCGGAAGCGCTGCTCGCGAAAGTCGGTCTCGCGGAAAAACGCGGTCACTATCCGGCCCATTTGTCCGGTGGTCAGCAGCAGCGTGTGGCGATCGCACGCGCGTTGGCGATGCACCCGAAGGTGATGCTGTTCGACGAACCGACTTCGGCGCTCGACCCTGAGCTGGTCGGCGAAGTGCTGCGCGTGATGCGCTCGCTCGCCGAAGAAGGTCGCACGATGCTGGTCGTCACCCATGAAATGGGCTTCGCGCGTCATGTGTCGAATCGCGTGATGTTTCTGCATCAAGGTCAGGTCGAAGCCGACGGTACACCAGACGAAGTGTTCGTCGAATGCAAGTCGGATCGCTTTCGCCAATTCGTATCGAGCCACCAGGATCGCACGACTAACTAATCGATCCGTAATTGCGGGTCGCCACTTCGTCATTTCACCGGGCTGAGCACTATCATGACCGTCATCCGTTCCGATCGTTCTCTCAACTGGCAGCAGGTCGCGGCGGTTGCCGCCGGCGAGCCGCTTGAGCTTTCCGCCGATGCGCGCGCACGGATCGCCGCGTCGCGCGAGCTGGTCGAGCAGATCGTCGCGCGCGGCATTCGCGCGTATGGTGTGAATACCGGCGTCGGTGCATTGTGCGATGTGATCGTCTCGCCTTCCGAACAGCACACGCTGTCGCGCAACATTCTGATGAGCCACGCAGTCGGTGTCGGTGTGCCGCTCGGGAGTGCTGAAACGCGCGCGATCATGGTGGCGGCCGTCAACAATTATGCACACGGACTTTCGGGGATTCGCCTCGAAGTCGCTGACCGGCTCGTCGCGTTGATCAACGCCGATTGCCTGCCTGAGGTGCCGGCGTTCGGCTCGGTCGGATATCTGAGCCATATGGCGCATATCGCGCTCGTATGTATCGGCGAAGGCTATGTGCGCTATCGCGGCGAACGGCTCAAAGGGCGCGACGCGTTGCAGATGCTCGGGCTCGAACCGCTGGTGCTCCAGGCCAAGGAAGGTCTGAGCCTCGTCAACGGCACGCCGTGCGTGACAGGTCTCGCGGCGTTGGCATTGGCACGCGCCGAGCGCCTGCTCGACTGGAGCGACATGGTTGCGGCAATGAGTTTCGAGAATCTGCGCGGCCAGCTCGCCGCGTTCGATGCCGAATCGCTGGCGTTGCGCATCTCGCCCGGTCTGAGCCTGGTCGGCGACCGGATGCGCGCGGCGCTTGCCGGCAGCGGGATTCTCGCTGCGGTGGCTGGCCAGCGCACGCAAGACCCGTTGAGCTTGCGGACCATTCCGCACGTGCACGGCGCCGCGCGGGACGTGCTGGCCGCGACCGCGGAAGTGCTCAATCGCGAACTCGCATCGATTACCGACAACCCGATCGTCGCCGGCACGCCGGAGGACCCACGCGTCTATTCGCAGGCGCACGCGGTAGGAGCGTCGATCGCCCTCGCGATGGATAGCCTCGCCACCGCCATCGCGCAGGTCGCGGCAATGGCCGAGCGGCGCCTCGATCGCCTCGTCAATCCGCTCGTGAGCGGTTTGCCGGCGTTTCTCGCGGAGCCGGGCGGTACGTGTTCCGGTTTCATGATCTCGCAGTACACGGCGGCTTCGCTGGTCGCGCAGAACCGGCGACTCGCGATGCCCGCGAGTCTCGACGGCGGCATCACGTCCGGGCTCCAGGAGGACCACCTGTGCCATGCCACGCCCGCCGCGCTGAAAGCGCTGGAGATCGTCGACAACGCCGGGCGTATCCTCGCGATCGAACTGCTGGCGGCGACACAGGCTTACGACCTGCAAAGCATCGACGCACCGCGCGCGCCGCACACTGACGCACTCTGGCAAAGCGTGCGCCGCGTCGTGCCGACCTATCGCGACGACCGGCCGCTCGCGGACGACATGACGGTCGCATTTCGCATGATCGCCGACGGAATGCCGCCACCGTTGCCAAACCCGGGTAATATTCGGCCCGGGCCGGATGCTTCAGTCAGCGGCGCGGGTCCTGCCGCATTGGCGAGCATGACGGGCGTTGCCGCAGCGGGCAAGCTCGGCGCCGACCCGGCGGCCAATGATGGTCTGGCGGCTGCCCACGCGAGTTGAGCGGGCGCAGGTGCAGGGCCCGAGTTGATGGAACCGTATCGATGGAACGGTATTGATGGAGACAGAGCCGGTGAACGGGCTTACCCGCCGGTGAGCCGGCACGAATGTGGACGAACCGTGCATCACCCGTGCACCACCCGCGTACCACCCACGAGGTCGACGTGAACACTATTACAAACGCGCAAATCGTAGACACGCAGGACCGTCCTGGCCGTACCCAGGAGACACCCGCCAAGGCGATGCCCGCCTATGAGCAGATCAAGCGCTACGTGATCAGGCGCATCAGCGAGGGCGACTGGAAGCCGGGCGGCCTGATTCCATCCGAAACGGAGCTGGTCAAGGAATTCGGCGTCGCGCGCATGACGGTTTCGCGCGCATTGCGTGAACTCACCACGGAACGCGTGCTGACGCGCGTACAAGGTTCCGGCACGTTCGTCGCGCCACAGCGCTACGAATCGACGGTGCTGGAAATCCGCAATATTGCCGACGAAATCGCCGCGCGCGGCCATCGCCATTCAGCGCGTGTACTGACGCTCGAGCCCAGCGACGATCCGCACGCGCTCGAAGCGCTCGGCCTCACCAGCGGCCCGGCGTTTCACTCGTGCATCGTGCACAGCGAAGAGGGCGAGCCGATCCAGTACGAAGACCGCTACGTCAATCCGAAGGTGTTCCCCGACTACCTGCAACAGGACTTCACCGTCGAGACGCCGAATCACTACATGGTGCGGCTCGCGCCGATCCAGCGCGCGGAGTTTCGCATCTATGCGCAGAAGCCCGACGCGTATGTGCGGCGGCATCTGACAATGGATATCGGCGAGCCCTGCTTGCAGTTATGGCGCCGCACATGGGTCGGCGACGATGTGGCGACGTCGGTGCAGTTGTGGCATCCGGCCTCGCGTTTTCATCTGGCCGGCAACGTGTGAGCGGCAAGACGCGCGCGAGGGCACGGCATGTGTGCCGCTAGCCCTGGCGCTGCGACAGATCCGGCGTGAACCGGCAACCCAGCCGGTAGCGTGAGCCCGGATGCACGAAACGCGCGAACGTGACCGAAACGCCGTTCGTCCACGTGCGGCGCATCAGCGTCAGGCACGCTTCGTCAGCGCCAATTTCCAGCAATTGGGCTTCGGCGCGTGTCGGCAGGCCCGCGTCGACGACATGCTCGACGTCGTGCGCCGGGACGGTCACGAACAGATACTCGGACGGCCTCGTCGTGGAGAAGTCCTGCTTCAGAAAGTCAGGTGCGGTTGCCGGATTGACGTAGCGGTCTTCGAGCTGCACCGGCAAACCGTTCTCCCGATGCACGCAAATCACATGAAACACGGAAGCGCCGGGCGCAAGCCCTAACGCGTTCGACACCGTCACCGGCGCGGTTTCGCGTTGCGAAAGGACCGTGTCGTAGCTGTATTCGTGACCGCGTGAGCGGATCTCGTCGCCGATATGGGCGATCATCAGCAGCGTGGATTGCGGCTTGCTTTGCGCGACGAAGGTGCCGACGCCGGACACGCGGGTGACGAGCCCTTCGTCGGCGAGTTCGCGCAGCGCGCGGTTCGCCGTCATGCGCGACACGCCGAGCGTCGCGACCAGCTCCAGCTCGGACGGCAGACGCTCACCCGCTTGCCGGCCGCCCGATTCGATGATCTGGCGGATGTGGTTTTTGACCTGCTCGTAGCGGGCGGCCGGTGCCTCGGTGGTCACGTGCGCGGTTTTCATTGCGGCTCTGCATCGTCAGGACCGCGCGCCCAGAACGCATTGCGGTCGAAGTAGTTTTGCAGGAACTGCCGCAAGCGCGGCTGCCCGGCATCGTGAAAGACTTCGCGCGGTTTGCCTTGGACGGCGATGCGCCCCTGGTCGATGAACATGACCTTGTCGGCGACCTGCGCGGCAAAACCCATTTCGTGCGTAACCACGGCCATCGTCATGCCGTCGCGAGCAAGCTGCTTCATCACTTGCAACACTTCGCCGACCAGCTCGGGATCGAGCGCCGAGGTCGGCTCGTCGAACAGCATGATGTGCGGCTCCATCGCCAGCGCGCGGGCGATTGCGACGCGCTGCTGCTGGCCGCCCGAGAGCTTCGACGGGTAGGCCTCGCCTTTATGCGCGAGGCCGACTGTTTCCAGCATCGCATGGGCGCGGCGGCGCGCTTCGTCACGCGATAGATGGCGCACGCGCAGCAAGGCTTCCATCACGTTGCCGAGCGCCGTCATGTGCGGCCATAGATTGAATTGCTGAAACACCATGCCGACGTTGCGCCGCACGCGGTTGATCTCGCTTTGCGTCGCTCGTACGCGTTTTCCATTGCGCTCGCTGTAGCCGAGCAGTTCGCCTTCGATACGCACGTCGCCCTGATCGTAGGTTTCGAGCGCGGCGAGGCAGCGCAACAGCGTGCTTTTGCCCGAGCCCGACGGGCCGATGATGCAGACCACTTCGGAGCGGGCGATCTCGAGATCGACGCCGCGCAGCACATCGACTTCGCCGAAGCGTTTCTTCAGGTCGCGTACTTCGATTAGCGGCGCGCCGCGCGGCGTATCGTAGGCAACGGTGGACGCGGAGGAGGGCATATCGGCAATGGCGTTCATAAGAGGGTCCGGATTCCGTTCATGCCATGAAGCGCGCGATGCGGGTTTCGGCCCACAGCCCCAAGCGCGAGGTCAATTCAACTAGCGCGAGATAGCACACGCACAGCACCAGCAGCGTTTCGACGAAAGCGAAGGTGGCCGAACCGATGCCGGTCAGCACGAACGTGAGTTCTGGGACGGTGACGATCGACAGCACCGCGGTTTCCTTGCTCAGCACGATAATCAGATTGGTCAGCGCGGGCACGATCAGCACCAGCATTTGCGGGACCTGAATACGCAGGACGGCTTGCCAGCGGGTGAGCCCAAGACAGGAGGCCGCTTCGAGATGACCCGGCGGTACCGATTGAAAACCGGAGCGGAATGCTTCCGCGAAATACGCACTGCCGTAGAGGCCCAGGCCGAGCACGCCGGCCGTCATCGGTTCGAGCGTGAGGCCGATGGAAGGGCCGCCGTAGTACAGCAAAAACAGTTGCACCAGAAATGGCGTGCCGCGAAAGAGTTCGATATAGAAGCGCAATACGCCACGCACCCAGCGTCCGCAAAAGATCTGGAGCACGGCGATCAGAAAGCCGATCAGGATGCCGATCGCCACGCCCGCGGCCCAGGTGCCGAGCGTGGTCGCGAGACCGGCGGCAATCGGCTGCAGATTGTGCGTGATGACGGTGGGGTCGAGCGTTTGCATGGCTTATTCGATCTCAAGCTCAGGGTCGGTCAGGCGTGCTGCAAACGGTATTCGGCGGCGTGCGCAACGAGCGCGAGGCTGCCGCAGATCACAAAGTAAATCAGCCCACAGGCGAGGTAGGCTTCGAGCGGCCGATAGGTGCTGGCCGCGATGTTCTGCGCGGTGCGCGTCAACTCGGCCACCCCCACCACCGAGATCAGCGAGGAAGCCTTGATCAGCAGCACCATTTCATTGACGAGCGAGGGCAGCGTCAGGCGAAACGCCTGCGGCACCAGAATGCGCCGCAGCATATCGAACGGTGAAAGACCGAGCATGCGCGCGGCTTCGATATGACCCGGCGGAATGCTGAGGAAACCGCCGCGCAGAATCTCGGCGATATAGGAAGCGGAACACAGCGACACGGCGCTGATCGCCGCGACGATGGGCGATACATTGATGCCGGCGAACGGCAGCAGGTAGTACACCAGCAGCAGTTGCACCAGCAGGGGCACGCCGCGAAAAAAGAACACGTAAGCGCCGCCGAACATGCGCGCGGCGCGCTTCGGCGAAAGGCGTGCCGCACACACGCCGATCGCGACGAAGAAACCGATCAGGAGACCGGTCAGCGAAATGCCGACGGTGGCGAGCGCCGCATGCAGCAGCAGCGGCAAACCCTGGGCGAAGACGGTCGTGCTGAACATAAGCGTCGCACTCGCTAGACTAATGCATCAATAGTTCGGCGCCGGCATCGTAGTCGGCGCATCCATCGCAACACCGAACCACTTTTTCTGCAAGGTCGCGAGACGCCCGTCGTTGTGCATTTTCACGAGCGCCGCGTTGAAGGCGTCGGCGAGCGGCTTGCTATCCGCGTCTTTACGCAGGCAGTAAGCAAAGTACACTTTCGCGCCGAACGGCGGCTGCACGACGGCGAAGGTTTCGGGGCGTTGCTTGGCGACGTATGCGATGTTGGTCATCGAGTTCGCGACCGCCGCGATGCGGCCGGCGGCGAGGTCGGCGTAGGCCTGATTGTTGTCCACGTATTCGCGGATTTCTGGCGGCTTCGGCAAGGTGGCGACGTAGGTCTTCAACTGGTCGAGCTGGGCCGAGCCTTTGCCCGCGCCGACAGTCTTGCCGGCGATATCCGACGATTGCTTGACGGAGGCGTCGTTGGCGCGCTTGAGCAACGCGTCGGTAGCGTCCGCGATCGGCAGGGTGTACGTGTAGCGTTCCATGCGCGCCTTGGTGACCGTCAGCGGGCCGCCCACCATATCGAACTTGCCGGCTTCGAGACCCGGCAGCACGCTCGGCCACGGCAAGTCGATGAAGCGCACCTTCACGCCCATTTCCTTGCCGACCTCGGCGAACAGATCCTTATTGAAGCCCGCCTGCTGGCCGTTCTCAAGGAAGTCGAAGGGGGCGAACTGCATCTCGGTGCCGACCACCAGTTCGCCGGCTTTCTTCACTTTGGCGAGCTGGTCCTCCGCGTGGGCGGCGACGCTTGCCGCGCACAACGCCAGCATGACCAAACGACACTTCCAGCCTGCAAGGATGCTCATGGGATTCTCCGGTTGGCAAAGCGGTGTCGCGCGAAAGCGGTTCGTCAGCGGACCTTGCGCGAGTTATGCGAGGCAGTATATACCGCAGTTTCAGCACAAAATAAATAATCGCGTGGCTAGAGAAAAGCCCTTATATGAAGCTCCGTGAAGCAACTTGCGGGGGCGCTTTTGGCGGTATATACAACGAAGATGCACGAGGACGCACGAGTTTGTCGCGAGTGATTCGCAAACCTCTTTAATCAGTTGAATAGGCCCGCCTTTCAGGGAGCAGCGCAATGCCCGTGACCCGCATTCCGATCATTGATATTGCCGGCGTTCGCGCGGGCGACCCGCAGGCTTTGACGCGTGTGGCGGACGAAATCCGCGAAGCATGCATGACAATCGGCTTCTTCTACATCGTCAATCACGGCGTGCCGCAAACAGTGATCGATACCGCCGAACAGGCCGCGCGCACATTCTTTGCGTTTCCTGTCGAGACGAAGCGGCGCGTGGCGGTCAATCAAAGGCATCGCGGTTTCAACGCGCTCGGCGACGCCACCATGTATCAGGCCAAGCGTCCCGACTACAAGGAGTTCTTCAGCATCGGCCTCGAGTTGCCGGAGGACGATCCCGACGTGCGCGCGGGCCAGGCGCTGCGTGGGCCGAATAACTGGCCGGATTTCATGCCCGAATTGCGGCCCGCGCTTTACGGTTACTACGAAGCGGTGGCGGCATGCGGCGCCGATTTGCTGCGGGCGGTGGCAATGAGTCTCGGTGTCGACGAGCATTTCTTCACGCCGCGCTACACGAAGCGGATGCAGCGTACGCAGATGGTCTACTATCCGCCGCAGCCACCCCAGTCGGACGCGGATCAGTTCGGCGTCGCGCCGCACACCGACTACGGGTGCATTACCTTGCTGTGGCAGGACCAGGTGGGCGGCTTGCAGGTGCGTGAGATCGCCAACGATACATGGGTCGATGCACCGCCGATCGAAGGGAGCTTCGTGGTGAACGTCGGCGATCTGCTGGCGCGCTGGACCAATGACCGTTTCCGTTCCACGTTGCATCGCGTGATCAATGCATCGGGGTGCGAGCGCTATTCGATCGCGACGTTTTATGATCCCACTTACGGTGCGATGGTCGATCCACGTGAGCTTGGAACGAGCGATACAGACCTCAAGTACCAACCGGTCTCCGCGGGCGATTACATCCTCGGGCGAATCAACGATTCCATGGGTTATCGGAAGAAAGCGGCCGTTGAAGGCACGCAAGGAACTCCGGTATGACAGATAACCGTTTGGCAAGCGGCGTGGCGAGTAGCGCGGGCAGCAACTCAACCAGCAACTCGGGCGGCGACATAAGCAGCAACATAAGCAGCAACATAAGCAGCAACGCAACCCGCGGCACCGCGCCGCTTCCGGCAACACTCGATGCGCTACGTGCCGCACTCGGTGACGACGCGGTGCGTATCGGCGAGCAGATCGGCGAACATGCGATGACCGACTGGACACGTCACGATCCCACGCGTCCCGCCGCGCTGCTCTTGCCGCGCAGCACGGAAGAAGTCTCGCGCGCGCTGGCGATTTGCCACGCGGCGCATCAACCGGTGGTGCCGCAGGGCGGCATGACCGGCCTCGCTGGCGGCGCGATTGCCCGCTCGACCGATATTGCTTTGTCGCTCGAACGGCTCACCGGCGTTGAAGAAATCGACGCCGCCTCGGCCACGCTAACCGTTCGCGCCGGCACGACCTTGCAAACCGCACAGGAAGCCGCCGCCGAAGCCGGCTTCGAACTCGCCCTCGATCTCGGCGCCCGCGGCTCGTGCCAGATCGGCGGCAATCTGGCGACTAACGCGGGCGGCAATCGCGTGATCCAGTCAGGCACCGCGCGCGACCAGGTGCTGGGCCTCGAAGTCGTGCTCGCCAACGGCGACGTGCTGACATCGCTCGGCAAGATGGTCAAGAACAATACGGGCTACGACCTGAAACACTGGTTCATCGGTTCGGAAGGCACGCTCGGCGTGATTACGCGCGCGGTGCTGCGGCTCCATCCGCCGCGCGCGGCACGCCATACGGCGCTCGTCGCACTCGACGGTTACGCCGCGGCCGTGAATCTGCTGCGCCGCCTGTCGAGTCGCTTTGGCAACGACATCGGCGCGTTCGAAATCATGTGGCCGGATTTCTACGATTTCGGCGTGAAACTGACCGGCACGCGCTCGCCGTTCGCCGACCCGCATCCGCTTTATGCATTGATCGAACACGCGAGCTTCGACGCAAGCGACGACGGCGAACGCTTCTCCTGCGCGCTAACCGAAGCGCTCGACTCAGCCGTGATCCGCGACGCGGTGATCGCTCAATCGGTGGCCGACGTGCGGGCGTTATGGGCGATTCGTGAATGCACCGCCGAGTTTCCGGTGCGGCTGGATGCGATCAACTTCGACGTCAGCTTGCCTATCGGCGAGATCGGCGCTTTCGTCGACCGTTGCCGCGCGGCGCTCGATCAGCAGTGGCCCGGCAATGTGTCGTATTTCTTCGGTCATATCGGCGATTCGAATCTTCATGTCACCGTCGACGGTCATTCGATTCCGGGTGTCGACCACCATGCGGTGTATGCGTTCGTCTACGAGATGCTGAGGTCCTTGCACGGATCGGTGTCGGCGGAACATGGGATCGGCTTGCTCAAGCGCGAGTTCTTGCCGATCTCGCGCTCGCCCGCTGAATTGGCCGCAATGGCGGCCATCAAACACGCTCTGGACCCGCACGGGATTCTGAATCCGGGCAAGCTGTTCTAATCAGCGAGGCGGCGCGTGCGCGGCCCGTTCAGGATGCGAGCTCGCCAACGGGCTGGTCGTTGACGAGCGTGCGCAGTTCGCCGGCGAAACGGGCGTAAAGCCACGACAGCGTGACGGCACTCAGCACCGAGAACAGCGTGCTCAAAAACGCCTGGCCCGCCGCGATGAGCATGAGTTGCTGCACCGGATGCAATCCTTCGAGGAGCGGTTTCAAGGCGAGCGCGGCGGCAATGCCGATCACCATCAGCGGCGCTGACACGAAGAACATCATGCCGCCGATTTGCCAGAAGTGCTTTCGACTGTCGCGCCAGGCGGCCTTCAACGCAAAGCGGCTGCCGAGCGACAAGGCGGGAAACAGAAGACTGAGCCGTACCGCGATGAACAGGCCGACGGCAAATGAAAGCAGGAGTGTGGCTGGCGAAGCAACAGGCAGATTGAAGACGAATTTTCCGGTCAGCATGATGGCGATGGCAAACACCAGCGTCGCTACGCCGATCAGCAGATAAAGACCGACATAGCGCGGCACCACGCGGCGCTCGGCGGGAAACAGGGGTTTTTCTCCTTCACCTAGCAACACCGTGCGATGAATCTTGACGGATAGCAGGGCGCCGATGAACACGCGCGCAAAATTCATCACGCTCGACCCTGGCGCGGCTCGCATCGCCTCTTGAACGCCTGCATCCGGTGGTGCCGCTGCGGCCGCGAGAATATCGGGGAAGGCGAACGTGCAGGCCAGTGCCGCCATGAAGCTCAGCAAGAAAAACGGCATCGTTGTTACGATTTGCCACGTACCCAACCACGCTTTACCGGCGCATTCACCGAAACTCATCTGCCGCATGTCGATCACTCGCACCGTTCGTTTATGTTGTCATCCCGCCGGGCAGATTCTAAGCCCCTTTGTGAATCGAACGTAAAAGAGTGTTCCGGCGAGCGTGCCTCAATGTGCGTTCAGATACCTTGCAATCACCGGATAAACATCCACCACCGCGTCCTTTCCGAAGATACAGTCGATATGCCCGTAGCCGGGAATCAGATGCCGCTCATACGGTTGCTCGGGAAACCGGTTGATCAGCATGTCGTACGTGAGCTCGGTACTCCGTGGCAGGTAGGTTTCGTTTTTTTCGCCGTGGATAAAACCAATCGGCAGACGCATGCCTTCCAGACCCTTCATGCCGCCCATACCCGTGAGGTAGACGTCTTTGCCTTGGGCATCGACAACCTTGCCCGCGCGGACCATGGCGGCCAGATGCCTGAATACCTCGACGTCATGCACGCCAAGCAATTCCTGGAGGTTCGCGTGAAGCGTCTCGCTCAATTTTTCATGTTCGTAGAGCAGGCCGTAAAGGAAAGTCGCACGGTGGCAGATCGGGCTGCCGCAGCCCTGTTTGTGATTGACCGGGTAGAGCCGCAACGCTTCGTCGAGCAGGTTCTGGGGCCACGCCCGGTGCTCCGTAAAAGCGGTCAGATCGAGCACGCCGAGATGCGCCATGATGTCCGGGACGTGCAGCCCGCACTTGATCTTTTCCAGCGTGCCCGGCACCGGATGCGCGGAGACCTGCGAGATGACCGCCGAGCGCACGCCCTCGAGGCCCGATAGCAGCGACATGGTCAACGCCAATCCACCCATGCAGTGGCCCAGCACCTGAATGTCGGGCGCGCCGGTCAACGCTCGCACTTTGGCGACGGCAGCCGGAATGTCTTCGCGAGCGACCTTGTCGACGTTTGTCGGCACCAGCACGCTCGGCATTTCGATGCTGACGCGCAGATCGACGAGCCATACGTCGTAGCCGGCCGCACAGAGAAATTCCACCAGGTTGGTCGTGATCAGATCGGTGGAGAAGATCCGGCTCGACACGCCAGAGCCATGGATCAGCAGGACGGGACGCAGCGGTTTGTCAGGCGGCCCGGCGTAGCGCGTGAGTCGCAGGGTGGTTGCGTCGGGCGTGTCGAAGAAGACCACTTGCGGCGCGGGCGCGCGCAGCGCGCGCTTCAGGCGCGGCGCCGCCTTCGGATCGTAAAACTGCAGGGGCGCGGCCACGCCGCCGTATTCGGTGAACAGCACACCCGCGAAAAACTTGCCGAACTTCAGGGTCCATTCGAGGCGCGTTGTCAGATCGGGCGCGTTGGTGACTTCAAGCGTGCGTTGCTGCTTGAGGAAATTCTCGGGCGTGATGATCAGCGTTGCTTTGCCGATTGCCGGTGTGTCCGCCTGCGCCGACGCGCGGATTTCAGCGTAAAGCGTGTTGGTCTGTTCCCACAGATTGATTGGCGACGTACGCGTGATGATCTTCTGTCCGCTCAGATAGTACGTCTTGCCTTCGGTGGTATTGAGCGTCATGCGGTAGTTCATGTTGCGCTCGTCCACGTCCGATTCATCGACCACGAACAGATTGAAAGTGCCGTCGGTGATCGTCATGGGTTGCGCCGAGAGCGCGGGGCAAGTCAGCGTGCCGGTGGTGTGGGCCAAATGTTGCGGATTACTTAGCATATTGGCCAGATCGTCCGATTCCACGGTCAGCGTGAATTCGATCGGACTGTTGGCGGCGTCACCCACGACGGCCGGCGTATACGTGCCGATCATCGTCTCGGTGAAGCGCAGGCCGATCTGTTGGGGCGGCGGTGTCGCGGCCGTGCCCTTTGCCAGATAGTCGATGTTCCAGCCCCGCGCGTTTGCGAGCAGCGCGCAATTGCGCTCCGCTAGCGCGGAAATCGTCAGCAGCGGATTGACGCCGAGCGACATCGGCATGACCGCGCCGTCCATCACATACAGGCCTTCGTGCACCGTATTTCCCGTCGTGCTGCTGAAAACCCTGCCCTGATGATCGACGACGCCGCGCGCCGCGTCCTCACCCATCCCGCAGCCGCCGAGCGGATGCACGGTGACGGTGCGGTTCTTGAGGATCCTGGTCGAAATCGGGTTGCGCACGTATTTGCCGCCGAGCGGCGCCTGCGCCTTCTCGAGCGTTGCTTCGACGGTGCTGAAGATCGGCTGCTTGCCGGCGTTCGGCCAGTCGATGCGCGGCCTGCCTGCGTCGTTCACGCTGATCTGGCCGCTTTCGTCGTCATGCGCCATGACCAGGTAGGTTTGCGTGTGGTTGAGGGCGCCGTAATAGGGCCCGCGCAGGAGGCCCTCGATCACGCGCGCGTCGTAACCGAGTGGTTCGTGAGCGGCGCGCGGCGCGGGAATGTCGACACCTTCGAGCGGCGCGGCGCCGCCGAGCAGGGCGACCATCGCGGCACCTACCGGCCCGGCGAGCGAGCCTTCTTCGATCACGAACCCGTCTTTCACGTTCGGGGTATTCCGGTGGTCGATGATGCCGGTAATGGTCGGCCCGACCGGCGGGATCTCGCCCTTTTCGTGCACACCCCAGCCGACGCCGTTGATCGGCTCCTCGGTGTTGTAGGCGAAAGCGAGGACGTCGCCGTTCCCGGTGAAGTGTTTGCCGAGCATGTCCGATACGGTGAGTCCCACCTTGCGCGAACGCAACAGCAGGGCGGTGGAACCGATCGTGCCGGCCGACACGATCACGATATCGGCGCTCGCGAACAGATCAGGCGCGTCATAGCTCTCGCGGCCGAGGCTTACCTCCTGAAAGCCCACGGTCCACTTCTGCGTGGCTGCGTCGCGCAACACGGAATGCACCGCTGCGCCCGTGAAAATATGGGCGCCGTGCGCGACCGCATCGGGCAGATAGTTCATGTGCGTCGAATTTTTCGCATCGTAATTGCAGCCCGAGTTGCAATCGCCGCAACCGACGCAGGCTTTCTGCTCGACGCCCGCAGCGTTGATACGGTCCTCGAAGGTGACGGTGACCGGCGGCGGGTAAAAGCGATCCTCCATCCCGAGCGCCTGCGCGGATTGTTTGAGCGCCTGCAGTTTCGGTAACTGTAAGAAATCGCCGGACACCGGCGACGGCTGCAGCATGGCGCGAGCCAGTTCGTAGCCCTTATCGCGTCCCGCCTTGTCGGCGCGGAGCGCCTCTGGCCAGCGGCCGTCGTCCCACAACCGTGGTTCGGCTTCGAGCGCGACGTTTGCGTTGATCAGCGACGTGCCACCCAGTCCGCAGCCCACCACCGCATTCACGTCTTCATTCACGTGTACTTCGAGCAGCGCGAGCGGCGAGCCGATTTGCGCGAGGGCGGTGTTGTATTGCACCTGCGCGGCGCCTTCGAGCGGCGTGCGCGGATAGTCGCCGGCCATGAATTCGCGGCCGCGTTCCAGCACGCACACGCTTCTGCCGGCGCGCGCCATCCGGCTCGCGGCAATCGCGCCGCCATATCCCGAACCCACCACCACCACGTCGTAATGCGGCTGCATTGCTGTCAGGGCGCTCGATAAGCGGTTCATCAGGACCACCTCGTCAGGAACGGGATGCCGGGTAGGGGAACCCGGACTTCGGAAGGAAAACGGTGTGCGGCTGCGGCTTTTTTATCGTAGGCGGTGCGCGATGACAAAAAAAGGCGCATCGTACGTGGCGCGTGCGTGGAGTGTGCTCGACGTCCGGAAGGAAGAAAAAACCGCCGTCACCCCGCGCTGGTCTGTGCGGTGCGCTATTACGCGGCTACTTCATTCATTTCGCTGTCGCTCGATTCGGCGGCCAGCAGGTTCAACGCGAGCAGAATCGCCGCGCGATTGTCGATGACGATCTCGATGCCGAGTTCGTCGGTCAGCCAGCGGCCGATCTTGGTATTGGAAAATTCGTCGGCGCCGGCCGTCTTTTTCATGGTGACGCCAAGTTTGACGGCGCGATAGTGATACGAGGGCACCCGATGCTGAGCTGCGACTGCCGACAGGCCGCCTTTCCCTTCCGAGCACCAGCCGAGGCTGCCGGCCAGCACGATGCGCTCCGGCTCGTCGAGGCTGTCGATAAAGGCGCGCGCCGCGAGCCGCACGCGTTGTTCATCGAGGCCGTATTGCAGCAACACGCTTTCCACGGGGTCTTCCAGCGCTTGCGCATGCAGGTCGATTTCCTGCGCCATGCCCTCGTTTTCCATCGACACATTGCGCTGATGGCCGGCGCTGCGCAGGCAGTCGATCAGGTAACGGCGAAAATACGCGCACAATGCGTAGCCATTGGACGGCGCGCTATCGGCGCAGGCATGGGTTTCCGTGTGGCCGGGCGCGAGGCGCAGTACTTTCGCGTAGATGAACTGCGCGACCAGTTCTTCCTTGTCCTCGCCGAGCGCCTGCAATTCAAGCGGGTGATAGGTGCGCAGCGCCCGCTTGACCAGATCGACCATCGACACCATCTCGTCGGCGGACAACCGGGTACGCCGGCGCCACAGATCGGGCAGGATCGCATCGTCGAGATTGCGGACGAACGCGTGGCTCGGAACTGCGCCCATGAAAACCTCCATAAGGGGAAAGGCAAGGAGCGCGGGGAGCCTCGACTGCAGGCGAAGAAGGGGGTGTTGGAACTGTTAAGCCGCGCTGGAATGTGAACCCAGTATGGTTTCCGGCGACGGTTTCGCCTATATGGATTAAGTGGTAGCTGATGGGTAAACTGCCGGGTAAACCATCCGGTCGACAGCTTTGCATGGGGCTGGAGTAAGTGCTAAAGCGCTAACCCCAGCCGACAGCTTTGCATGGGGCAGGAGTAAGCGCTAAAGCGCTAACTCCTGCCGACAGCTTTGCATGGGGCAGGAGTAAGCGCTAAAGCGCTAACTCCTGCCGACAAAGGAGACCGCATGACGCGGGCCGACCCGATCCAGCGTGCAATCGACGAAGACCTGGTGCGCGTGCTCTACGCGCAAGATCCGATCGCCTTCTTCTCGCACTGGTTTTCGATCGCGGTGCTGGTGGCGATCTACTGGCCGAACGTCCCGTCGCCGCATCTGTTCGTGGCGTGCTTCGGGTTCTATGCGGTGGCCAATTGCGGCGGCCTCGCGCTCTGGATCTGCAACCGCCGCTACCCGCATCTCGTCACGCCGCGCGGCTGGATCAACCTGCACGCGGTGCGCGGTGTGCTGCTGTATAGCGCGCCGGGACTGGCGGTGTGGTTCGCGTTTCAGAGTCCGCAAACCGATTTGCCGCTGCTGCACACGGTGATGCTCGTCACGCTGGCGGCCGGCGTGTTCATGTCGAACGGCTTCGATCTGCTGAACTTTTCGACCGCGATTCCGTTTCTGCTGTTTCCGTCGATCGTGCTGCATTTCGGCACGCACACGTTCGATCGCACGATTCTCGCGATCGTCCTCGCGTTCTTCTTCTGCGCTATCAACGTCTATGCGCTGAGCTACCGCAAGCTCTTCCAGCAGGTCGTGCAGGCGCGCGTCGATCAGCAGTACCTGGCGGAATCGCTGGCGGCGCAAAAGCGTGTCGCCGAAGAGGCCAGCCTTGCCAAAACGCGCTTTTTTGCCGCCGCGAGCCACGATTTGCGCCAGCCGCTGCACGCGATCGGGCTGCTGGCGGCTTCGCTCAACGACACGGCGGCGACGCCGGTTCAGCATGTGAAAACGGCCCAGCACATCGTCTATAACGTCGAGGCGTTGAACCAGTTGTTCAACCAGGTGCTCGATCTCGCCAGGCTCGAAAGCGGCGTGACCCAGGTGATCCGGTTGCATTTCCGGCTTTCGGAACTGTTCGAGCGGGTCGGCAGCCAGTACCGTCCGCAAGCCGCGGCCAAGGGTCTGGCGCTGCGGATCGCACCGTCCTCGGTGATCCTGCATGACGATCCGGTGCTGCTCGAACGCGTGCTGAGCAACCTGCTCTCGAACGCGGTGCGCTATACCGAGGAAGGCGCGATCTGGGTGGGCTATCGCCGCGCCGGGCGTCCTTCGGGCGGCTACATCGAGGTGCGCGATTCCGGTATCGGCATTCCGGCCGAGGAGCATGAGCACATCTTCGAAGAGTTCTATCAGGTCGCCAATCCGCAGCGCGACGCGCGCCAGGGGCACGGTTTGGGCTTGCCGACGGTGAAGCGTCTGATCGAGATGCTCGGCGGCGAATTGCAACTGCGCTCGGCGCCCGGGCGCGGCTCGGTGTTCCGCTTTCCCGTGCAGGCGGGCGAGGCCGGCGGAATTGTCGCGAGCTTGAACGAGACGGTGGCGGGCGGGCTGTCGGCGCAAGGCCGGCGCGTGCTCTGCATCGACGACGAGCCGTCGATTCTCGAAGGCCTCACCAGTCTGCTCGGACGCTGGGGGTGTATCGTGCACGGTGCGCGCGACGAGGTCGACGCGCTCGTCGCGCTGGAAGACGGCTTCGTGCCGGATGCCGTGCTATGCGACTACCAGTTGGCCAATCACCGAACCGGCGCGCAAGCGCTGTCGGCCGTGCGCAATGTGCTTGCGCGGGCGGGGCACGAGGGCGTGGTGACCTTGCTGATCACCGGCGATATGGCGTCCGCGGAACTGGCGGCGCTGGCCTTGCAAGGGATTCCGGTGCTGCACAAACCGGTCACGCCGGCGCGCTTGCGGCGTACCCTGGAAATGCTGTGGCAGCAGGCGGAGCTGGATAAAGGGCGGGCGGCGTGAAGGATTGCATGAAGGGCGGCATGAGCGCCGCCCTTCGACTCGTTGTTACAGGGTTCTCCCGGCTTCGAGCCAGCCGTTGATCACGGCGATCGCCGTGGAGCGGTTGTGCACGCCGAGCGCCCGGAAGATCACCGACAGATGGACCTTGACCGTCCCTTCCGCGACGCCCAGTTCACGCGCGATCATCTTATTGGTCCAGCCGCGATGCACGAGCCGCATGATGTCCTGCTGTCTTGGCGACAGGTTTTCCAGCAAATGTTGCTGGTGCGGCTGCAATGCCTGGATTTGCGCGATCGGCTCCGTAAGCGCGGCGGCCCCTTGAGTCGAGGCGTGGGGCGCACCCTGAGAGGCACCTCCAGCGGCAAACTCAGCCGCCGCGTCGGCGCGCGCGGGTGACGCATGCGTGTCCCGCGCGCCCAGCAGGCTGAGCGCTTCCATCGGCACATAGGCGCCGCCAGACAGGACCAGTTCGATCGCCTTGAGCATGACGCTGGCCGGCTGCCGCTTGGGCACGAAGCCGAGCGCGCCGGCGGCCAGCACCGCGCGCATTTCGTCGGGCGATTCTTCAGCGGAGAGTACGACGACCGGCAGCGCGGGATTCGCCTTCAACAGCAATTCCAGCGACGAAGCCCCGCTCATGCCCGGCATATGCAGATCCACGATCGCGAGATCGTGGTCGGCGTCGGGCCGCGCGGCGGCAGCGAGTGTTTCCCAGCTATCGGCTTCGTCGAATTGCGCGTCGGGATCGAGGCCGCGCAACAGCCCCTTGACGCCTTGCCGGATCAGTTCATGGTCGTCGGCCACAAGAAACTTCATGATGTCTCCGCGAGTCGGGCCTGCGCGTTGTGGACTACCGCCGCTGTGCTGCTGAGATTACTTCCCGTTTTACTTCTATTTTCGATTCGCGTCATGTCCGGCTTCCCCGCGATCATATGCCGATCGGTGGCGCGGCGCGCCTTACGGTTCGCCGCATAATTGTCAGTCATATTTATATGATCGCCGGCTGGTTTGCTGCACCAGCATGATGCGTAAGGCAGGTCTCCCGCGCATAGGTTCCGGCTTGCTACGTAGACGAGCCGCCTGACACAATTTTGAAGCTTTCAACGCAGGAATCCGAAGGTTATGCGCGCCAGATCGAATCACGCCAATGCGTGATTCATTTGACTGCAAATAACGTCGCATTCATCAGAAGCTTGAACGCGAAACCGAGCGACATTGCCGAGGCCACGCCGAAGCACCACAGCGCGACGAACCACAGCCAGCCGGGCAGGCGGCGCGCCGGCGTTGAAGGCATCTTGCAGGCGGCGTTCGTGCCCGCGTCCTTAGTGATAGTGATGTTGGTCGCCATGTCGCACCTTGCCCCGAAATACCCAATAACCCATCGTCGTATAGGCGATGATAATCGGCAGAATCACCGCTGCGCCGACCAGCGTGAACATCTGGCTCGAGCGCGGCGCGGCGGCTTCCCAGAGCGTCAGGCTCGACGGAATCGCATACGGCCACAGGCTCACCAGCAGCCCTGCATAACCGAGCAGCACCAGCATGAGCGCCAGCACGAACGGCGTGTTGTGATGCCGCGCACGCACCGCGCGGTGCATGAAGAACGCGCAGATCGCTACGAGGAACGGCACCGGCAGCAGACGATAGAACAGGTTGTCGTGGAACCACCGTTGTGCGATGGTCGGATCTTGCAGCGGCGTCCACAGACTCACCATCGTGATGAACCCGAGCAGCACGAGCGTCAGCGGCCACACTACGCGATGCAGGCGGCGTTGCAAATCGCCTTCGGTCTTCGCGACCAGCCAGCAGCAGCCGAGCAACGCGTAGGTGATCACCAGACCGAGACCGGTTAGCAGACTGAACGGCGTGAGCCAGCCGAAGGCGTCGCCCGCATAGCCGCCGTCGATCACCGGAATGCCTTGCAGGAACGCGCCCAGCACGATGCCCTGAAAGAAGGTCGCGCCCGCCGAGCCGCCGATGAAGGCCAGATCCCACAGATGTTTCGTGCGCTTGGCCTTGGCGCGGATCTCGAACGACACGCCGCGGAAAATCAGGCACACAAGCATGAAGATCAGCGGCAGATACAGTGCGGACAGCACGGTTGAGTAGACCACCGGAAACACCGCGAACAGCGCGGCGCCACCCAGCACCAGCCAGGTTTCGTTGCCGTCCCACACGGGCGCGACGGTGTTCATCATCAGGTCGCGTTCTTTCTCATCGGGGAAGAACGGGAAGACGATGCCGATGCCCAGATCGAAGCCGTCGAGTACCACATACATGAATAGGCCCAGCGCAATAATCGCGGCCCACGCTACGGTTACGTCCATTTTCTTTCTCGCAGGCAGAAGAGGTTAGGCGGCATCGATCAGGCGATCGGCGGCGGACAGCGGGCGGCGCGCGGTCTGATTCGGCGTGTGGTCAGGCACGCCGTGCGGTGTGTGTCCCGGCAGTGCCGGGCCCGAGCGCATCAGCTTGAGCATGTAGTAGATGCCGGTGCCGAACACGAGGAAGTAGACGATCACGAACGCCATCAGCGAGATGCCGACCTGCTGCGTGGTGAGCGGCGACACCGCTTGTGACGTGCGCATCACGCCGTACACCACCCACGGCTGACGGCCGGCCTCAGTGGTGACCCAACCCGCCAGCAGCGTGATGAAGCCGGTCGGGCCCATCGCGACCGCAACGCGCTGGAACCACTTCGCTTCGAACAGGCGCTCGCGGCGACGCAGCGCCCATGCCGCCAGCGACATCAGGATCATCAGCACGCCGAGCCCGGCCATGATGCGGAAGCTCCAGAACACGACGGTTGAGTTCGGCCGGTCTTCTGGCGGAAATTCCTTCAGGCCGCGAATCTCGCCGTCCCAGCTATGCGTGAGGATCAGGCTGCCGAGGTGCGGAATCGACACGGCATAACGCGTGGTCTCCGCCTGCATATCCGGAATGCCGAATAGATTCAGCGCGGTGCCGCCTTTCTCGGTTTCCCACAGGCCTTCGATCGCGGCGATCTTGGCCGGCTGATACTTGCGCGTGTTCAGACCATGCTGATCGCCGACGAATGCCTGAATCGGCGTCAGGATCAGGAGCAGCCACAGCGCCATCGAGAACATCTTCTTGACCGCCGGATCGCGCCGGCCGCGCAGCAGATGCCATGCGCCCACTGCTGCCACCACCAGCCCCGCGACGATGAACGCCGCGAGCGCCATATGCGCGAGCCGGTACGGGAATGACGGATTGAAAATGATCTTGAACCAGTCGAGCGGCACGACATGGCCATCCACGACTTCAAAGCCCTGCGGCGTTTGCATCCAGCTATTGGACGCGAGAATCCAGAAGGTCGAGATCAGCGTGCCGATCGCCACCATCAGCGTGGCGCCGAAGTGGGCGCGCGGGCTCACACGCTGCCAGCCGAACAGCATGATGCCGAGGAAGCCCGCTTCGAGGAAGAACGCGGTCATCACCTCGTACATCAGCAGCGGTCCGGTGATCGGGCCGGCGAAACTGGAGAAGCCCGACCAGTTGGTGCCGAACTGGTAGCTCATCACGACGCCGGACACGACGCCCATACCGAAGGCCACTGCGAAGATCTTCGACCAGAACAGGCAAAGATCTTTGTAGTACGCCTTGCCGGTTTTGAGCCAGCGCCATTCGAGTACGGCGATGAAGCTGGCGAGACCGATGCTGAGCGCCGGAAAAACAATGTGAAACGAGACGGTGAACGCAAACTGAATGCGGGCGAGATCGAATGCCGATAGAGCGGAGTTCATGAGCGTGAAGGTCGTGATGCCCGTGGGGGCGGACTACGCGCGTCGACCGTTGTCGGTGCGCACTGCGCTGGGCAGATGACGCAAGAGTAGGGGATGAGTGGAAATTTTGCTGCAATGCGACGTGCGTCAAAAAACCACGTTGTTTTGCGCGGTTCTTCGTTTTTGAGACGGCAAAGCCTTGATGGGCATCAAGTTTTCCGTGTTGCGTGCTTGCGTGTGTTTCTCGCAGCCGGCATGGAACTGCGGCAATAGACCGCGCTGCAGCAACGCGATGCCGGCGCTTTCGCGGCGACTTGCGCCGGCCCGGTGTTGCCACGCAAGAAGCAGCCCCCGCGAAGGCAGGACGCTACGAACACACCAGCTACGCGATCGAGATAAACAGTTGCTTGCCACACGCGGCGGCGTATCTGCGCAATGTGTCGATAGAAGGCGAGTGCTGGCCCGAAGCAAGCGCCCGTTCCAGCCGCGTGATGGCCGGCGCTTTCGTGCCCATGCGCTCGGCGACTTGCGCCTGCGTCAAACCGGCCTCACGCCGCGCGGCGAGCATCTGATCGAGCAGCGCGAATTCTTCACGGTTCAGCCGCTCGTATTCAGCGCGTACTTCGGGATCGGCGAGCGCCCGTTCGCGCATTGCCTTATAGGTTGCCATTTCTGATCTCCAGCAGTCTTTTGCGCGCCACGTCCAGTTCGTTACGCGGCGTTTGTTGCGACTTCTTCACGAAGCTGTGAAGCATGACGATTTTCCGTTCCACGATCGAGCAGTAGAACACTCTGGCGATGCCCTCAGCACCTTTCAGGCGCATCTCGAACAAACCACCACCCATTGATGCAGTGTGCGGTTCACCGAGGTTCGGCCCGTATTCCTCCATGCGATCGACCAGCGCGATAAAGCGCGCGAGCAGCGTTTTCGGCAAGGAGGCAACGTTCACTTTGACCTTTTCGTTGTAGAAACCGATCGTAAATGCCATTGGAATTGATGATAACAAATATGTTATTTGTGCGCAAGCAGGCCACCTTGCCGTTTGCTGCTGTCATTGAGCAAAAGGAGGAGGCATTGCACAGCACGGGATCGAACGACGGGAAGAGGGCGAAGGCAGGACCGCGATGAGCGGTTACGACGGCGTTGGCGCAACTAGTTGTCCGGCTGGGCTGAGTCGTGCGGGACGCGAATTTGGGCGCGGCACGGTGGAGGTCTCCTTTGACATCGGCTCGTTGAGCGGGAATAACGAATCAAGGGCCGCTCGTCACCAACCGACAATAACTCCGTTCATGCCGACTTTCTATTAGCCTGTCAGCTAGCCATCAGGCTAGTTTGCTTCTACCATGCAAGCTGCTAACCGGCGGCCCCTCCGAAAGTCGCCGTATGCTCGAGATGGATGAGCGCAGCATCGCCATCCGCTGTTTCATTCCTGGTAGTCGTTTCGAATACCGCGTGAACCGCTCCGGTTCTTCGTGGGTCCGTCATCAAAGTGTGTTGCAGGCCGTGTCATGCTTGAGTAAGCATGACCGCCGCGTATCGCCGGTCGTTGTTCTCCCATGTTCCCTCCACGCGCGTCGAGTGAGTCCTGCATTCGCGGTTAACGATTTTCGTCGGGCGGCACGGTTCGTGGCGCCCGAATGGTTTGAGAGGCACGCTTCATCCACCTGCCGGCGACGGCAGACTTCATCCAAAGGAGTCAGCAGATGAGCACGATCACCACGAAAGACGGTACGGAAATCTTCTACAAGGACTGGGGCAAAGGCCGCCCGGTTGTCTTCTCGCACGGTTGGCCGTTGTCCGCGGACGCCTGGGACGCGCAGATGCTGTTCCTCGGCAGCAAAGGTTTTCGCGTGATCGCACACGACCGGCGCAGTCATGGCCGTTCGGCGCAGACATGGGACGGCAACGACATGGATACCTATGCCGACGATCTCGCCGCGCTGATCGAGCACCTGGACCTGCAGGACGCCACGATGGTCGGTCATTCGACCGGCGGCGGGGAGGTCGCGCACTACATCGGCCGGCACGGCACGAAACGCGTGGCGAAGGCTGTGCTGATCGGTGCGGTGCCGCCGCTGATGGTCAAGGCCGAGAGCAACCCCGAGGGCACGCCGATCGATGTGTTCGATGGCATCCGTAAGGGTGTGGTCGACGATCGCTCGCAGTTTTTCAAGGATCTGGCGCTGCCGTTTTACGGCTACAACCGTCCGAACGCGAAAGTGTCGCAAGGCGTGATCGATTCATTCTGGGCACAAGGCATGGTGGGTTCGATCAAGGGCTTGTACGACTGCATCAAGCAGTTCTCCGAAGTCGACTACACGGAAGATCTGAAGAAGATCGATGTGCCGACTCTGGTACTGCATGGTGACGACGACCAGATCGTGCCGATCGACGCGGCAGGCCGCAAGACGGCGAAGATCGTGAAGAACGCAACGCTCAAGGTCTACCCGGGCGGGCAGCACGGCATGTGCACCGTCGAGGCGGACAAGGTAAATGCCGATCTGCTGGAATTTATCAGCGCGTAATACGCAGGTGTAGCGAGTGCGGCCGGCGTGAGGCGATTGCCTTGCGTCAGCCGCATCCGTGCCCGCCTGCGACGGCGCCGCTCAGGCAGTCGGCCAGCCGATGCGCGCCGCCCGGCGCAATGACGAGCGAACCACCAGTCGGTGGAACGGTGCGATGGCGAAAATATAGAAACGCCCGAACGCATTGTGACAGTGCACAACCGTGGTCAGGATCAGATAACGGGCGCTGCCCTCACGCGTGTCGCGTGTTTGCTGCAACACCGAAAGCCGGAAGTCGAGATGGCTGTCGTTCTCGCCGAGGATAATCTCGCGCGTGCTGCGCGTGTAGATTCTGAAGATGTCGACGCGCTCTCTGGAGCCATACGAACTTGCCGCGCGCAATTGCTTCGACGTCTTGATTCCGAAGCGAGCGACCAGCGCATCGCGCAGCCTCAGCAGCTTCCCAACCCATCCCGCCTGGTGTGCGAACAGAAAACGCGCGAGTAATTCCGGATCATCAATTGCGTCGTCCGGCAAGCGGACGGCGTACGCGTCCGCGAGGTCCGGGGCATCGTACAGGCGGGCTATGCCGGATTCGGCCGGCACAGCGACGGAAAGCACAGAGTGGTTGGCGTCTGGCATGGGAAGATGCTGTGCTGAAAAATAGATTGTGGTGAGAAGGGCGACTTTACCGCGGGCGCGCCGCAGTTCGATCACGCGCATGCGCGTCAAGTCTACGCGCGCTTGACGATAAGTGCCCGAGCGGCGATGCCCATCAAGCCAACCGGAGTGCGACCTGGCATCAATTCTTGCCTTATGTTATACGATGTCGTATCAATGTAACGATCGTACGTGTTTGTTTTCCAAAGACAAATGACTGAACTACAAAGACCAGTGCGGGTAAGTGCCTAGTTGAAATCCGTCCTAGGATCGTTGATAGTACGTTATCGTACAACTAGCCGGTCGTTCTCGGCTCGATGCCCTCACGGCTCGACCGCTTGCCGTCCTCCGGCTCAATCGCGCGCAGCGCTGTAAAGGAACCTTATGAAGAAGATTGCCCTGAGTGGGGCCGGCGGACAGCTCGGCTCGGTAGTGCGTGCGGCGTTGATCGCGCGCGGCGTCTCCTTGCGTTCGGCCGCGGGTTCCAGGGCGCTGGTTCCTCTGATGGAGGGCGAGGACGTGATGCGCGGCGACCTGCGCGATCCCGACGTCGTGGATCGCCTGCTGGAGGGCGTCGACGTGCTGATTCATTTCGCCGGCACGAGCGTGGAACGCCCGCTGCCGGAAATTATCGACAACAACCTGCGTGCGCTGGTCGAGGTGTACGAAGGCGCGCGCCGAAAAGGCGTCAAGCGCGTGGTGTTTGCCAGCTCCAACCATGCGATCGGCATGTATCCGGTCACCGAACATCTCGCTCTCGACTGCGCGTTGCGCCCGGACGGTTTCTACGGCCTGAGCAAGGTGTGGGGCGAAGCGCTCGCGCGCATGTATTGGGACAAGCACGGCATCGAGAGTATTTGCGTGCGCATCGGCAGCTGTCTTGAGCGGCCGACCGAGCAGAGACACTTGAGCACCTGGTTCGGTCATCGCGACCTGATGCATTTCCTCGACCGCTGTGTCGAGGCAGAAGACATCGGTTTCATCACCGTGTGGGGCGTGTCGGCCAACAAACGTAGCTGGTGGGACAACAGCGGCGCCGCGCGCCTCGGTTATCAGCCGACTCAGGACGCCGAGGTCTACGCCGAGGAAATACTGTCACGACCGAATCCGCTCGATGCGTTGGGTCAGCGTTACCAGGGCGGCAGCTTCGTCGGCATCGATTACTCGCGCGACGACGCCGCGAGCAGCGACACCGCGGGCCGCCCCGTCTGATTGGTTAAGGAATACGAGGAGACATAGTCATGAAAATCAAGGGCATCCGCTGGTGGATGGTCAGTCTGGTCGCGGCCGGGCTCATCATCAATTACCTCGCGCGCAATACGTTGTCGGTGGCGGCGCCGACGCTGATGAAGGACCTCAATATCACGACCGCGCAGTATTCGCACGTCGTGGTGGCATGGCAGCTTTGCTATGCGTTCATGCAGCCGGTCGCGGGCTACGTGCTCGACACCGTTGGCACCAAGATCGGCTTTGCGGCGTTCGCGATCGCCTGGTCGCTGGCCTGTGCCGCGGCGGCATGGTCGACGGGCTGGCGCAGCCTGGCGTTCTTCCGCGGCGTGCTCGGTATCGCCGAAGCGGCGGGCATCCCGGCGGGCGTCAAGGCGACGAGCGAGTGGTTCCCGGCCAAGGAGCGTTCCGTTGCGATCGGCTGGTTCAATATCGGCTCGTCCGTGGGTGCGCTGCTGGCGCCGCCGCTGGTCGTTTGGGCGTTGTTGCACGGTGAATGGCAATGGGCTTTCCTGATCGTCGGCGTGGCGGGGATTGTCTGGAGCGTGCTGTGGATGCTGCTTTACAAGCACCCGCAGAAACAGAAGCTGTTGAGCGACGCCGAGCGCGACTACATTCTCAGCGGGCAGGAGGCGAAGCACAGCGACGCCGGCGCGGTCAAACGCAGTTGGGTTTCCATGCTTGGCAGCCGCGATTTCTGGGCAATCGGCATTCCCCGGATTCTTTCCGAGCCGGCCTGGCAGACCTTCAACGCGTGGATCCCGCTGTACATGATGACCGAGCGGCACATGAACCTGAAGGAAGTCGCGCTGTATGCGTGGATGCCTTTTCTGGCCGCGGATATCGGCTGCGTGCTCGGCGGCTACCTCAGCCCGCTGTTTCATAAGTACGCGAAGGTCTCGCTGTTCACGTCGCGCAAGATGGTCTTCGTCGTGGGCGCGCTCTGCATGATCGGGCCGGCCTGCGTCGGGCTGGTGGCGAGTCCTTATGCGGCCGTTGCGCTGCTGTGTGTCGGCGGCTTTGCTCACCAGACCCTGTCGGGTGCGCTCTACGCGATCACTTCCGATATGTTCGGCAAGAACGAAGTCGCCACCGCCACGGGCATGGGCGGCATGGCGGGGTACCTCGGCGCGGCGGCATTCACGGCGCTGTTCGGCGTGCTGGTCACGCAGATCGGATACAGCCCGTTGTTCGTGGTGTTGGCGGTGTTCGACATCATCGCGGCGGCCGTGGTGTGCCTGCTGGCCCGAAGCAGTGACAAGGTGCCTGATCCGCGCTGGGCGGGGGCGGGTGCCGTGGCCAAGTGAGTAACGATTTGGACCCTGGCGCGAATCGCGCCGGGTAATGAAGAAAAATGGCGGCGCCCGAGGGCGCCGCCATTTGTTTTATCTCTCGTTTAACGCTGATCGACGACCGTCGTGTTGTAAGTCGTCGAGCCGATGATCACGTTTTTTAACGTGATTGCATTGACGTTGTAGGCATAGATCGGTCCCGGCGTCGTAGCGCTTGCGGGCCCGGCGGAGACCGCCGTGCCCAGATTGCAGTTCGAGATCGTGACGCCGCTGATTGGCGGAATGGACGGTGTAGGGGCGGGCCCGTTGTAGTCGAAGGCGACCGGTCCCTGAGCCACGATCGCCTGAAAACATGAACCCGTTACCCCGTTGAGCGTGACGTTGCTCGCCTGCACGTTGGAAATGTTCACGTTCTGTACGACCGCCGGGCGAGTGCGGATGGCGTCGTTTGCCGGTTGATAGTCGCAGTCGAACGTAATCAGGCCACCCTGCGACGCGGAAGGATTACCCGCCGTCGCCGTGACGACGCCCACCGGCACCGTGCCATTGATCGGACTGCCGCTCAGCAACGCGCTGCCGTAGCCGCCGCCTTTCAGATTGATGCCGTTGGGCAGCGTGACCGTATCGACATAGAAGTTCTTCACAAAGCCGCCGCGATTCATATTCGTCTTGATGCGGATCGCGATGTTCAGCGGATTGGTGGCCCAGTTCTGATTCAGCATCTGCAGATTACGCGCGTAGATATTCTGCACGCCGCCGCCCATTTCACTGCCGAGCGTGATGCCGCCGTGGCCGCTATTCATCGTGCAGTTCTGGATCACGTGATTCTGCGCGGGACCATACTGCGTATCGAGGTCCTTGCCCGACTTGATCGCGATGCAGTCGTCGCCGGTGTTGAACGTGACGCTGTCGCAGAGAACGTTGTTACACGCGTCCGGATCGAATCCATCGTTGTTCGGGCCGATGCTGTCAGCCATCACGCCGCGAATCACGACGTTCTTGCAATCGGTCGGGTGGTGCTGCCAGAACGGCGTGTTGTTGGTGTGATAGTTCTCCATCAGTACGTTCGTACAACCAATAAACTCGACCATGCACGGCCGCAGATAATGTCCGATGCCGAAAATCCGCTGTGCGATCGGTACGCCCGCTTCGGACAAAGCCGGCAGGTAGTTCTGATCCTCTTGCCAGGGTGTCGTAGGGCTTGTCAGCAGCGCGTACAGCGCGTTGGAGATGCCGGGCGCAGCAATTTTAAGGTCGACGTTCTTCGGATTGATGTAGGCCTGCGACGGTGTCGACGAGTTCACGCAGCCGTATAGTCCGTTCGATCCCTTGTAGGTCCACCAGCAGGTGGCGGTATTGCCGGTTCCGGCGAACGGCGTCATCGCCTGGCCGTTGAGAATTGACGTGGCGTCTTCGCCGGTCAGGGCAATGTTGGTCTGGTTGCGTGCGTAGACCGGCGAGCCGTAATTGAGGCAGTCGTTCGCCTGCCAGCGGCTATAGAAGAGGTTGCCGTTCGCGCCGCAGTTGACCGGGCCGTCTTTCGCGTAGTCCGCCGGGTTAGGGCTGAAATAGATCGTGCAGTTCGCGCTGAGGTGGAAGTTCACGTTGCTGAGCAGGACGATCGGGCCGGCGCAATACCACGTGCCGGCTGGCACGACCACGCGGCCGCCGCCGGCCGCATTGCATGCCTGTATCGCGGCGAGAAACGCGGGCCTCGCGTCGGGCGCGTTCGCGGCATTGGTTTGTGCCGAGCCCGGGCTCGCAACTGAAGTCGCGCCGGTGTACGGATTGGTCGCGGCGACGACCGCGCAAGGCGCTGCGCCGTACTGGGTGACCACAAAATCGCGCGCCGGGAACATGGCCTGCGTGATGTTCTGGAGCGACGCGATGATCTGCGTCGCGGCGCCCGAGGTGCCCCAGATCGGGTCTTGTACCACCGGCGGCGTTGCCGGTGGCGTCGTGGCGGGAGCGTTGACGGAGCCGCCGCAAGCGGACAGTCCGCCTAGCATGGTTGCGCCTGCGGAGGTTCCTGCGAGCACCATAAACGCTCTGCGTTTAAGCGAGTTCGGCTCGTCCTGGCCGCGGATTCTCGATGTTGCCGGCTTGCGGTTGTTTTTATCTTTAGTTGCCACGGATGTCTCCTTGCCCTTTGCGGGCGTTGTAAGTGATCGTCAGTACTCGATGGGGCGCGGTGCTTCAATCCATCGCCCGAATCGGCGGTGGTTATCGAGGCAGCCTTTCTTCTAGTAAGGCATCCTTAATATTTGTAATAAAAGGCTGGGAATGAGCGCGAAGCTTTTGTCGTGGAGACTCGCTCGCTCAGGCTGTGAACGTGCGGATGCGCCGCTCCATCTTCTCTATCTGCATAGAGGGGATGGAGCGGCGCGTGGAGTAGGTTTGCGGGTTTAGGCGGGCTGCTGGCCGATTTCGTGATTGGCGAGTATTTCGAGCGCGCGCACCATGGCGGAGTGATCCCATGCCTTGCCGCCGTGCGCCACGCAGGCGCTGAAGAGCTGCTGGCAGGTGGCCGTATTCGGCAGGGAGACGCCGAGTGCCTGGGCCGTCGAAAGCGCGAGATTCAGATCCTTCTGGTGAAGCTCGATCCGGAATCCCGGATCGAAGGTGCGCTTCGTCATCCGTTCACCGTGCACTTCGAGAATGCGCGAGGACGCAAAGCCGCCCATCAGGGCTTCGCGCACGCGCGCCGGATCGACGCCGGCTTTGGAGGCGAGCAGCAACGCTTCGCCGACGGCCTCGATCGTCGCGGCGACGATTACCTGATTCGCCACCTTGCACACCTGGCCTGCCCCGACGGCGCCGATCAGCGTGACATTCTTGCCCATCATGTCGAAGAGCGGCTTGACGCTCTCGAAGGTCGCCGTTTCGCCGCCCACCATGATGGTCAACGAACCGGCCTTGGCGCCGACTTCGCCACCCGAAACCGGTGCGTCCAGATAGTCCGCGCCGTGCTCGCGCACGCGGGCGGCGAAGTCGCGCGTGGCCATCGGCGAAATCGAGCTCATGTCGACCACGATCTGTCCCGGGTGCAAGGCGTCGGCGAGTCCGTGTTCGCCAAACAGCACGCGTTCGACGTCCGGCGTGTCCGGCACCATGACGAAGATCACGTCAGCATGCGCGGCCACGGCGGCGGGGCTGTCGCACGCGACAGTCCCGCCCTGGATGAGATCGTCGGGCACGCCGCTGCGCGTAAATGCCGCAAGGGCCACGCCATTCTTGAGAAGGTTGGCGGCCATGGGCTTGCCCATGATGCCGAGTCCGATAAAGCCTGCTTTTTGCATGGAATTCTCCGGAGATGTCAGGGCGGCCGTTTCTGTTTCCGGTCCGCTTATTTCTGCATGAAGTGTTTTTGGACCGTCTGCGCGGCGGCTTTCAGCAGTCCCATATCCGCACACACCGCGATGACGCGGCAGCCCATTGAAATGTAGCGCTCCGCATCGGCCTGCATGGGCGCGAGGATGCCGCTTGGCTTGCCGGCGGCATGGGCGCGCTCGAAGACGCGCGCAATCGCTTGCTGCACCTCGGGATGGTTCGGGTTGCCGATGTGGCCGTAGGCCGCCGCGAGATCCGAGGGTCCGACGAAAACGGCATCGACGCCCTCGACCGCGAGAATCTCGTCAATGTTGTCGACGGCCTTGTGGCTTTCGATCTGAACGATGACACAGACGTTGTCGTTGGCGATGTCGAAGTAATTGGCGACGGTCCCGTAGCGATTGCCCCGTTGGCCCACCGAGACACCGCGGATACCCTGCGGCGGGTAGCGCGTCGCGGCGACAGCGCGCGCCGCGTCTTCGGCGCTATCGACGAACGGCACCAGAAAATTCGAGAAACCGCTGTCCAGGAGCCGTTTGATAAACACGCTGTCGTTGGCCGGCGGGCGCACTACCGGCGCGCTCGGGCTGTCCTTGAGCGCCATCAACTGAGGGATCAGCGTCAAAACGTCGTTCGGAGCGTGTTCCGCATCCAGCAGCATCCAGTCGAAGCCGACCATGCCGAGCAGTTCCGTGACAATCGGGCTGGCGAGCGAAGCCCAGCAGCCGATCAGGGTTTCTCCGCCGCAGACGGCGCGGCGAAAGCTATTGGGTAAGGGCTGGTAAGGCGTGGCGGCTGTCATGGGGATGTCTCCTCAAACTGCAAAATTAACCGGGCATGCTCCGACGGTTGCTAAATCGAGTGTCATAAGTTGTCGTACGTCTTGTTGAAGATTAGCATTGGCTCATCTGCTTGTAACTGCCACGTAAACCCGAACTCCTCACGAGACAGGGGTTTCGGCTTGCACGTATGGCGCTCAATGTTGTAGGATGACTTATATCTGTGACGTCCATTCAAGGAAAGCGAAATGTCTATTACCGGCGAAATGCTGATTGGCCGCCAAGCCGTGCGCGGCGAGGAAAAACCCTTGCGCGCGTTCAATCCCGCCACGGGATCCGACATCGCCGAGCCGGTGTTCGGCAGCGGCTCGGCCGCGAATGTTGAGCGCGCCTGCGAACTCGCGCGGCAAGCGTTCGATCCGTACCGGCATCTGCCGCTCACGGTGCGCGCCGAGTTTCTCGAGCGTATCGCGGACGGCATCGCCGCGCTTGGTGACGCGCTGATCCAGCGCGCGCACGAAGAGTCGGGCTTGCCGAAGGCGCGTCTCGAAGGCGAGCGCGGCCGCACGATGGGTCAGCTCAAACTGTTCGCGCAAGTCGTGCGTGCCGGCCAATGGCTCGCCGCAACGCTCGATTCGCCGTTGCCCGAGCGCAAGCCCTTGCCGCGCTCCGACCTGCGGATGCAGAAGATTCCGCTGGGCCCGGTCGCGGTGTTCGGCGCCAGCAACTTTCCGCTCGCGTTTTCGGTGGCGGGCGGCGATACCGCTGCGGCGCTCGCGGCGGGCTGCCCGGTGGTGGTGAAGGCGCATCGCGCGCACCTGGGCACCTCGGAGATGGTCGGCCGTGTGATTCAACAGGTCGCGCAGGACATGGACCTGCCGGAAGGCGTGTTCTCGATGATCGTCGGCGCCGGCAATTCCGTCGGTGAAGCGCTGGTCGCGCATCCGGCCATCAAGGCAGTCGGCTTCACGGGGTCGCGCGCCGGTGGCACGTCGCTGATGCGTGTCGCGGCCGCTAGGGCCGAGCCGATTCCGGTCTACGCGGAAATGAGCAGCATCAACCCGGTGTTCCTCCTGTCGAATGCGCTGTCGCAACGCGGTGACACAATCGCACGTGGTTTTGTCGATTCGTTGGTGCTCGGCGCGGGGCAGTTCTGTACCAACCCGGGGCTCGCAATCGCCGTCGATAGCGACGCACTCAAGCGTTTCGTCGTGACGGCCTCCGAGGCGCTGAGCGGCAAACCGGCCCAGACCATGCTCACTGCCGGCATTCACGCGGCCTATGAAGAGGGCGAAGGCAAGCTGGCGGCAACGAGGGGTGTCGAAACGCTCGCGCAAGGTGTCGACGCGAAGGGCCCCACGCAAGCGCGCGCGGCTTTGTTCGTGACCGACGCGCTGACCTTCCTGTCCACGCCGGCTCTGGAGGACGAGGTTTTCGGGCCTGCGTCGACCGTCGTACGTTGCAAGGACGAGCAGGAAATGCTCGCCGTTGCCGAGCACTTCGCCGGTCAGTTGACCGCCACGGTGCAAATGGATAGCGCTGATCTGGCAGCAGCGAAGAAGCTTGCGCCGATCCTCGAGCGCAAGGCGGGCCGGATTCTGGTCAATGGCTTCCCGACCGGCGTCGAGGTTTCACACGCGATGGTGCACGGCGGCCCGTTCCCAGCCACGTCCGATAGCCGGGCGACGTCAGTGGGGACGACGTCGATCGAGCGCTTCCTGCGTCCGGTGTGCTATCAGGATTTCCCGGCCGATCTGCTGCCGGTGTCGCTGGCCGACGGTAATCCGCTGGACCTGTGGCGGCGTCGCGACGGCGAGATCACGCGCAGCTAAGCGGCATATGAGCGGCATATGAGCGGCGCCCGAGCGGGCGCCGCGTAAGATAGAAAAATGGCCGGGATATCCCGGCCATTTTTTTTGCGCCCAGCGTGACGAATCAACTGTCGCTCAGTACACCGATTCAGCTATTCGCTTCTGCACTTTCGTTGGCGCGCCGCAGCCGCTCGCGGCTATTGGACAGATGCATACGCATCGCCGCGCGCGCGCCTTCGGCGTCGTGCCGCGTGATCGCCTCGAGAATGCTTTCGTGCTCCAGATTGACGAGCGACAGATACGCGTCGGGCTCGGCGCGCGCGATCCCCGCCGAGTCGAGCCGGTTGCGCGGGATTAGCGCGCTGCCCATTTGTGTGAGGATATCGACGAAATACCGGTTGCCGGTTGCACGCGCTACGGAGATATGGAACTGCAGGTCGGCATCGACGCTGTCCAGCCCGTTGTGGCGGGTGGCTTCGATCGCATCGAGCGCGGCGCGCATGCGCGCGAGGTCGTCCGGCTTGGACCGTTGAGCGGCGAGGCCGGCACATTCCGTTTCGAGGCTGATGCGCAGTTCCAGGATCGACAGCACATCGCGCAAGGTGGTGGCGGGCACCATGTCGATGCCCAGCTTTTCGCGCTGCGGTTCCAGCACGAAGCTGCCGATGCCGTGGCGCGTCTCGATGATCTTGCCCGCCTGCAAGCGTGAAATCGCTTCGCGGATAACGGTGCGGCTCACGCTCAGCGTGACCATCAGCTGTGATTCGGTCGGCAGTTTGTCGCCGGGCTTCAAGGCGTTAGACGCAATTTGCTCGGTGACGTAGCTGACGACAAACTCGGCAAGATTGCGCGCGCGTCGTGGCGGTGCCGCGGATGCCAGTGGTGTAGCCATCGAAAACGCCCCTCGAATCAGATAGTTGCAGATACTTCCTGTTGTCTATTATACCGTCGTCTGACGACTGATTATATAAACGCCGGATCATTTTCGGCATCGACGTCAGACTCGGCGCCGATGCCCGGGTTCAGGCGCCAGGCGGGCCAGCCGCCAGGCTTTGCCGGCGCCCTGGGAAGTACGATAACAGCCTGACGGCTAGCCCGCGCGCAGTTCGACCCGTTTGATGTCTTTCACGATGACGAGGTAGCTGAACACCGTCAGCAGGGCATTCAGGCCGACGAAAACCAGCGCGCCGTTGAACGAGCCGCTCTTCGCGACGAGGTAGCCGATCACGATCGGCGTCACGATGCCGGCGACATTGCCGAACATATTGAAGATGGCGCCCGACAGACCGAGGGCCTCTTTCGGCGACGTATCCGCCACCACGGCCCAGCCAAGCGCCCCGATGCCTTTGCCGAAAAACGCGAGCGACATGAGCGCGACGACGATCCAGTCGGTCGACACGTAGTTGCAGCCGATGATGCACACCGACAGCAGCATGCCGCCGACAATCGGCACCTTGCGCGCGATGGTGAGCGAATGACCGCGCCGGATCAGCCCGTCGGACAGGATGCCGCCGAGCACGCCGCCGGAGAAGCCGCAAATCGCGGGCAGCGATGCCACCAGACCCGCTTGCAGAATTGTCATGCCGCGCGCCTGCACGAGGTAGATCGGAAACCACGTCAGGAAGAAGTAGGTCAGCACGTTGATGCAGTACTGCGCGAGATAGACGCCGAGCAGCATCCGATTGCTCAGCAGTTGACGCACCAGCGACCAGCCGCCGGCACTGGCGATGTCCTCGGCACGGGCTGTCTGCTTGTGCCCGTTCACCACGCCGCCGCCCTGTTCGATGTAGTCGAGTTCGGCACGCGAGACGCGCGGGTGGTCCGCGGGGTTCTTCATCACCTTCAGCCAGGTGATGGCGAGCAACAGTCCGGTCACGCCCATCACGAGGTAGACCGCGTGCCAGCCGAACGCATGGGTCAGCCACGCCATCAGCGGCGTGAAAATGACCGCCGCGAAGTATTGCGCCGAATTGAAAATGGCGGAGGCGGTGCCGCGTTCGTTGGTGGGAAACCAGCTGGCCACGACCTTGGCGTTGGCCGGAAACGCCGGCGATTCCGCCGCGCCCATCGCGAAGCGCAGCACGAACAGCCCGGTGACAGCGGCGGCAGCGCTGCCCAGCAGGCCGATCGAGCTTTGCAGCAGCGTAAACAGCGACCACAGGAAAATACTCGCCGCGTAGACGCGCCGTGCGCCGAAGCGGTCGAGCAGCCAGCCCGCCGGCAATTGCGACAGAACATAGGCCCAGCTGAACGCGGAGAAGATGTAGCCCATCTTGATCGCGTCGAAGCCGAATTCGGCACGCATCGCGGACCCGGTCACCGAGAGCGTGGCGCGGTCCGCGTAATTGAATGTCGTGATCACAAAGATCAGCAGCAAAATCGCGTAGCGGACTTTGGTGCGCCTGGCGACATGGGCGGGGCTCGCAGTGCGGCTCATTTCCATCGTCATCTCCTGAATTCTTATCAGTAAAAAGCGCCCGGCGACGTTACCGTCCCAGGCGCTCTTAGCGGTGCCGTGTGCGCGAACCCGGTTCGCACGGCTGGGCGCCTTGCTGCGTTACTGCGCGCCGAGCTTCTTGATCAGCACGTCGAGTTGCGCCATTTCTTCTTCGGTCAGGTCGGTCAGCGGTGCGCGCACCGGACCCGCGCTGTGACCAACCAGCTTCGCGCCGGCCTTCACGATACTGACCGCGTAGCCCTGACGGCGGTTACGGATCGCCAGATACGGCAGGAAGAATTCGTCGATCAGCTTGCCGACGCTCGCGTGGTCGTCCGCGGCAATCGCGCGATAGAAATCCATCGCGGTCTTCGGAATGAAGTTGAACACGGCCGACGAGTACACCGGTACGCCCAGCGCCTTGTACGCCGCGGCGTAGACTTCAGCGGTAGGCAGGCCGCCGAGGTACGAGAAGCGGTCGCCAAGGCGGCGGCGGATCGACACCATGTTCTCGATCTCGCCCACGCCGTCCTTGAAACCGATCAGGTTCGGGCAGCGCTCGGCCAACCCTTCGAGCATGTCGGCGTTAAGCTTGGAATTCGCGCGGTTGTAGATGATCACGCCCATGTTCGGCACGGACTTGCAGACTTCTTCCGCGTGCGCCGCGATGCCTTCCTGGCAGGCTTCGGTCAGGTAGTGCGGCATCAGCAGAATGCCGTTCGCGCCATGACGTTCGGCTTCCTGTGCGTACGCGATCGCCACGCGGGTCGGGCCGCCGGCGCCGGCGAGAATCGGCACCTTGCCTTTGCAGACTTCAGTTGCCGTGCGCACGACGTTCGAGTAGTCGTTATGCGTGAGCGAGAAGAATTCGCCCGTGCCGCCGGCGACGAACAAGGCCGACGCGCCATAAGGCGCGAGCCATTCGAGGCGCTCGGCATAGGTATCGGCGCGGAAATCGCCTTGTTCGTCGAAGTCGGTAACGGGGAAGGACAGAAGGCCTTCGGAAACGATCTGCTTCAGTTCCTGCGGTGTCGTCATGATGAGTATCCAGGGCGTCGAATAGGGTCGGTATTTGAGAAATGGAGATTTCTTATACGTCATCGTACAACAACAAATCGACTAACTCAACGGTGTTTTCACGGCATAATGCACGTCATAGGGTAAATACGGAACGTCCTGGCAATCTTCTATGTTGTAGGATGACGTATGAATGATCGCTGCAGCAGGCGTGAAACCGCCATAAGGATCGATGCAATGGAACAAACCCCGCTCTACATTCGTGTGCACCCCAATGACAATGTCGCGATCGTCGTCAACGACGGCGGTCTGGGTGAGGGCGCCGTATTTCCCGATGGCCTTGCGCTACGCGAGCGTGTTCCGCAAGGGCACAAAGTCGCGCTGGCCGATCTCGCGGAAGGCGACGAGGTCATCCGCTACAACGTGGTGATCGGTTACGCGCTCAAGGCTTTGCCGAAGGGCAGCTGGATCAACGAACACGTCATCCGCATGCCGAGCCCGCCCGGACTGGAAGATCTGCCGATCGCCACGATCAAGGCGCCGGAGATGCCGCCGCTGGAGGGCTTCACGTTCGAAGGCTACCGCAATGCCGACGGCTCGGTTGGCTCGCGCAATATTCTGGCGATCACGACCACGGTGCAATGCGTGGCCGACGTGGTTCAGCACGCGGTCACACGCATCAAGGCCGAGCTGCTGCCGCACTATCCGAACGTCGACGATGTGGTGAGCCTTGGGCACACCTACGGTTGCGGCGTCGCGATCGACGCGCCGGACGCGATGGTGCCGATCCGCACCGTGCGCAACATCAGTCTGAATCCGAATTTCGGCGGCGAAGTGATGATGGTCAGCCTCGGTTGCGAAAAGCTGCAGCCTGAGCGCCTGATGCCGCCGGGCACGATTCCGATTGCCGCTGCCGCGAATGTCGCCGAAGTGGCCGACATCGGCGACGTCGAGGCCGATCTGAATGGCGATGTGGTGGTGCTTCAGGACGAAGCGCACGTCGGCTTTCAGTCGATGATCGAGTCGATCATGCGAATGGCCGACGGCCATCTGAAGCGGCTGAACAATCGCCGCCGCGAGACTTGCCCGGCCTCCGATCTGGTAATTGGCGTGCAATGCGGCGGCAGCGATGCATTTTCGGGGCTGACCGCGAATCCCGCCGTGGGCTTCGCCACTGATTTGCTGGTGCGCGCCGGGGCGACGGTGATGTTCTCCGAAGTCACCGAAGTGCGCGACGGCGTCGATCAACTGACGGCGCGCGCGGCTAACGCCGACGTGGCTGCCGCGATCATCCGCGAGATGCAGTGGTACGACGATTATCTGAAGCGCGGCGGCGCGGACCGCAGTGCCAATACCACGCCGGGCAACAAGAAGGGCGGCTTGTCGAACATCGTTGAAAAGGCGATGGGGTCGATCATCAAGTCGGGCAACTCGGCCATCTCCGGCGTGTTGTCGCCGGGTGAAAAGGTCAGGCAGAAGGGCCTGATTTACGCGGCCACGCCGGCCAGCGATTTCATCTGCGGCACGCTGCAAGTCGCAGCGGGCATCAACTTGCATGTGTTCACCACGGGCCGCGGCACGCCTTACAGCCTCGCGGAAGTGCCCGTCATCAAGGTCGCGACGCGCTCGGATCTCGCGCGCCGCTGGCATGATCTGATGGATATCAACGCCGGTACCATTGCAACCGGCGCCGCGACGATCGAGGACGTGGGTTGGGAGCTGTTCCGCCTGATGCTCGATGTGGCAAGCGGACGTAAGCAGACCTGCGCGGAGAAGCTCAAGCTTCACAACGCGTTGGTGCTGTTCAATCCGGCGCCGGTGACCTGATAGTACTGAACGTAATTACGAAAAAGACTGGAACATGACCGACTCGAACCCTGAGCGCCCGGCGGCGCAAAAACCTTTTCGCCGTCTTCTGCTCACCGGCGCCGCCGGTAACCTCGGCCAGCAGTTGCGCGGTGCGCTCGCGGCGTGGGCCGATGTCGTGCGCGTCACCGATATCGCACCGCTCGGCGACGTGGCGGATCATGAAGAAGCATCGATCGTCGACCTCGCCGATGAAGCCGCCGTTCACGCGCTGCTTGAAGGCGTGGATGCGGTCATCCATCTTGGCGGCATTTCCGTCGAGGCGCCGTTCGAAGATCTGCTCGAAGCGAATATCCGCGGCCTGTACAACCTCTATTCGGCCGCGCAGAAGCAGGGCGTGAAGCGCATCGTGTACGCGAGCTCGAATCACGCGGTGGGTTTTCATCCCACGACATCGGTACTCGATGCCGACGCGCCGCTGCGTCCCGACAGCCTGTATGGCGTGACGAAGTGTTTCGGCGAATCGCTGTCGCGCTATTACTTCGACCGCTTCGGTCTCGAGACGGTGTGCCTGCGGATCGGCTCATCATTCGAGCAGCCGAAGAATCCGCGCATGCTCGTCACCTATCTGAGCTTCCGCGACTTTATCGAACTGGTGCGCTGCTCGCTGTTCACCAACCGGGTCGGGCATGCCATCGTTTATGGCGTCTCGGATAATCGCACCAAGTGGGTCGATAACACCAGGGCGGCGTTCCTCGGCTTTCGTCCGCAGGACAGTTCGATCGAATTCGAGCATCTTTTCCCGGTCACGGCACCCACCGCCGAGCTCGATGATCCGACGCAGCATTTCCAGGGCGGCCCGTTCGTGCTGGCCGGTCCGATGGAGCCGAAGCGATGAGCGCCGTGGCGAACCCGCGCGTTGAGCGCGTCGAGGCGGCAGGGCAGGCACCCGCGTCGGTCGGCGAGAGCCCGGTGTGGCGCGCCGCGGAGCAGGCGCTCTACTGGGTGGATATTCCGGCGCAAAAGATTGTGCGGCTACGGCTCGATTCAGGAGAGCGCTCCGAATGGCAATTGCCGGAGAAGGTAGCCTGCATCGCCTTCGATCGTCGCGGCACGGTGCTGGCGGGCTGTGAGACAGGGCTCTTCGCGGTCGCGCTGACCGAAGGCGCGCCCGGCGGCGAACCCACGAAGGTGACGGGCAGAAAGCTCGCCGCGCCGATCTTCGCATTCGACGATATGCGCTTCAACGACGGCCGTTGCGATCGGCAGGGGCGCTTCTGGTCCGGCACGATGGTGCAGGACATGGCGGCTGCAAATCCTGCGGGCGCGCTCTATCGCTTCGACGAGTGCGGCGTGCTGTCGGAGCCGGTCGTCGAAGCGTTGATCACGCAAAACGGTCTCGCGTGGTCGCCGGATGGGACCACGATGTATCTGTCGGACTCGCATCCTCTGCGCCGACAGATCTGGGCGTTCGATTACGACATCGAAGCAGGCGAGCCGCGTAACCGGCGTGTATTCGCCGATCTGCATCACTATGCCGGCCGGCCGGACGGTGCCGCAGTGGACGCGGATGGCTGCTACTGGATCTGCGCGAACGACGCAGGTCTATTGCTGCGCTTTACGCCCCAAGGCAAGCTCGATCGGCAGATTGCCGTGCCGGCCATGAAGCCGGCCATGTGCGCGTTCGGCGGCAGCAATCTGGATACCTTGTTCGTGACGTCGATTCGTCCCGCGACAGGCGCTAGCGAACACGACGGCCATCTCTTTGCCATTCGCCCCGGCGTGACCGGGCTGCCCGAGCCCGAATACGCGGGCGAACTCTGAATAAACGACGTATTTGAGACGGGGCGCCGGGCTATTAGCACGCCGGCGTCCAACAGTTGCAACCTTTTATTCATCGCTTGTCGTACAACATAGTGGCAAAAATGCCACTTTCAGGTCATCTTCCTCTCCACGAAAAATATAAATCCGCGAGGTGGAGATCTTGCGCGCCCTCCCTTCTGGCATAGCTTTGGTGTCTTATTTCGATCCGGAAACATTTACGTCCAATCCGTCGCGGTGCGGGTAAATACCGGCTGTACAACTCAGATTACGTTTTATAGACTTCATATGTCGTCGTACAACATATGAGCCCAAACAAATTCATTTCAAGATAGTTTTGGCCGCTGGACAAAGAGGGCGGCGTTCGCTGCGCGTGTGACCAACTCGCGCGGGGTTCACGCCGATGCAGTTGTAGTAAAGAAGTCGAGTTGTCTGACAGGAGTGCTGAGCATCTGTGCCGGGGAAGTAAAACAGGCCAGCACGGCAAATCGCTTGCTTCCCGAGTAGGGAAGCGCGCGTGGAGCCGGGAGACGCATCAAAACCATGTCGCATCCGATAGCGGCCCGCAGCAGGCGGCCCCCCGCAATCGATCGGATGATCTAATTTCAAGGAATGTCACGATGAACAAGAAGTTTGCCTCTTCCCGTGTTTCGATGATTGTCGCGGCCTCCGTGCTGGCGTTCAGCACCGCGTCGGCACACGCTCGCGTGTTCCGTGTGTCGGACGTGCATGGCGACACCTATCCGACCAATATGGCCGTGAAGTACATGGGTGAAGAAATCAGCAAGGCAACCGGTGGCAAGGATTCCGTGAAGGTCTTCGGCAACAGCGCGCTGGGTTCCGAAAACGACACGATCGATCAGGTGCGCATCGGCGCATTGGACATGGCGCGCGCCAACGGTGCCGCGTTCAACGAGATCGTTCCTGAATCGATGATTCCGTCGCTGCCGTTCCTGTTTCGCGACATCGACCATTTCCGCAAAGTGATGTACGGCCCGGAAGGCCAGAAGATTCTCGACGCCTTCAAGGCGAAGGGCATGATCGCGCTGACGTTCTATGAGAGCGGCGCGCGCTCGATGTACGCGAAGAAGGCGATCCATTCGCCGGCCGACATGAAGGGCCTCAAGGTGCGCGTGCAGCCTTCGGATCTGATGGTCGACGAAATCAGGGCGATGGGCGGCACGCCCACACCGATGCCATTCGCCGAAGTCTATACGGGCCTGAAGACGGGTCTGGTGGATGGCGCGGAAAACAACCTGCCGTCGTACGAAGAGACCAAGCACTTTGAAGTCGCGCAGTTCTATTCCGAAACCCAGCATTCAATGACACCGGAAGTCCTGGTGTTCTCCAAGAAGGTGTGGGACACACTGACGCCACAGGAGCAGGACATCATCAAGAAGGCCGCGGCTGATTCCGTGCCTTACTACGAGAAGCTCTGGACCGCGCGTGAAGCGGATGCGGCAAAGACGGTCACCAAGGGTGGCGCGACGATCATTACCGCCGCGCAGATCGACCGTCCTGCTTTCGTGAAAGCGATGCAACCGGTCTGGGCAAAGTACGAAAAGACGCCGCAAATGAAGCAGATCGTCGACGAAATCCAGGCAGTCAAATAAGCTTGGCAGTAACGCGGTGGCGAAAAGCCTTGCAGCCAGGCGCTGCGGGGTTTTTCGCGCCGCGCGGTTTCCTGAGCCGATGGTGGTGGTTAGCAGGATTCCTGAAGATTAAAACTAAGTCCGCCGTATGCAAGGATGGGGTCAATGAGATTCATGAAGCGCCCAAATGATTTTCTCTTCCGCGTGCTGGTTGTCGTGGCGTCGGCGAGTCTTGCCGCGTTGTGCCTGTTGGTGATCTACAGCGTGGTGATGCGCTATGCCTTCAGCGACGCACCGGATTTCGTCGAGCCCATTGCCCTCCTGCTGGTGATTGTGATCGCCATGTTCGGCGCCGCGCTCAAGGTTCGCGAAGGCGGCCATATCGGCCTTGACTCGCTGGTCAAGAAACTGCCGCCGAAAGGTCAGGTGATCGCCCATGCATTCCAGCACCTGTGCCTGATCGCGTTGGCCGTGGCGATTTTCTTCGGCTGTTTGCAGATGGCGGAGACGACGATGGACGACAAGATCCCGATTCTGGGCCTTCCGGAAGCGCTTCGTTACGTGATCCCGGTCATTGCCAGCGCCTGCATCGCCCTGTTCTCGTTCGAGAACCTGCTGGGGCTTTTCGCACAGAAACACAAATAGAAGAATCATGGAACTTGCCATCCTCTCCGTTAGCTTCCTCGTTTTCCTCGTATTCGGGGTTCCTGTTTCGTTTGCGCTGGGACTCTCGTGCGTCCTGACTTATCTGTATGAAGGCTTGCCGGCGGCCACCGCCATGCAGTCGATGATCTCGGGAATGAACGCGTTTTCGTTCCTCGCGGTCCCGTTCTTCATTTTCTCCGGCGAGTTGATGCTGCACGGCGGTATCGCCGACCGCATCCTGCGCTTCGCGCAGGCCACGGTGGGCCATTTCCGCGGTGGACTCGGCATGGCTAACGTGGTCGCGTGCACGTTGTTCGGCGGCGTGTCCGGTTCGCCGACGGCCGACACATCCGCCATGGGCGGCGTCGTCATTCCGCTGATGAAGCGCGAAGGCTACAGCGCGGCCTATGCGGTCAACGTGACGACCCATTCGTCGCTGGCGGGCGCGCTGATGCCCACCTCGACGAACATGATCATCTATGCGTTTGCGGCCCAAGGCATCACCGGGACGCTGAACGGTCACCAGATGAGCGGCGTGTCGATCGGCGATCTGTTGTTTTCTGGTCTATTGCCGGTGCTGTGGGTGATGGGTTTCGTGCTCATCGCCGCGTACTGGCAAGCGGTCAAATTCGGCTATCCGCGCCGCGCTGACGGCTCGAGCGAATTGCAGCGCTTTCCCGGCTGGTTCGCGGTAGCCCGGACGTTCCTCGGCGCATTGCCCGGCTTGATGGTGATCGCGATCATTCTGTTCTGCGTGGCGAGAGGTATCGCCACTGCGACGGAAGCAGCAGCCATTGCCGTGGCTTATTCGCTGGTGTTGACCATCGTCGTGTACCGCACGATGACGATGAAGAAGCTCGCTCACGCGCTGTCCAAGGCGGCTAAAACCACCGGCGTGGTGCTGCTGCTGATCGGCGTGTCGAACATGTTGCGCTACCAGATGGCCTATCTGGAGATTCCCGACGCCATTGAACACATGCTCGACGGTGCAACGAGCCTGCCCTGGTTGATGCTGCTTTACATCAACGTCATCCAGATTTTCCTCGGCACATTCGTCGACATGGCGGCGCACATCCTGATCACCACGCCGTTGTTCCTGCCGATGGCGATGCACGCCGGCGTTGGCCCGGTGCAGTTCGGGATCATGATTCTGCTGAACTGTGCATTGGGCCTCGTGCATCCGCCTATCGGCTCGGTGCAATTTATCGGCTGCGCGATCGGCAATGTGTCGATAGGTGAAACCACCAAGGTGGCTTGGCCGTATTACCTGGCTATCTTCAGCGCGATCAACATTGTGACCTATGTGCCCATGTTCTCGACGTGGTTGCCTAGCCTGATTAATGGCCACCCGGTGTTTTGAACGCTTGATTAAGAGTCGGCGCCGGTGTGGCACTGCCAGACGCAAAGAATAATTTTTTTAAAGAGGAGCAGAAATGAAAAAGGCATTGGTAACCTCGGCCCTTGGGTTGGTCGCCCTCGGCGCGCACGCTCAGAGCAGCGTGACGTTGTACGGTATCGTCGATGCGGGGATCGGCTATCAGAGCAGCCAGACGTCGCTTGGTTCGACGACCGGCGGTCGTTCGGTGGTCAAGATGGTCAACGGCGTCTGGGCGGGCAGCCGCTTCGGCCTGAAGGGCGGCGAGGACCTGGGCGGCGGCACGAAGGCGATCTTCCAGTTGGAAGAAGGCTTTAACAGTGCAACCGGCGCGCAGTCGGTCACCGGTCTGGCGTTCAACCGGCAAGCCTACGTCGGTGTGACCAATGCGATGTACGGTACGTTCACGGCCGGCCGCCAGTACACGTCGTACTACACGCTGCTGTCGCCCTATAGCCCGACCACGTGGCTGACGGGCGCATACGGCGCACACCCGGGCGACATCGATTCGCTGGATACGCTGTACCGCGCGAATAACTCGCTGGTGTACACGTCGCCGAGCCTGCATGGCCTGACGGTGAGCGGTTCGTATTCGCTGGGCGGCGTGGCGGGCAGCACCAATGCCGGATCGACGTATAGTGCGGCGGTCCAGTACCTGAACGGTCCGTTCGGGATCGCGGCGGGTTACCAGCGCATCAATAATGCGGCGTCGGGCGGCGGTGCGTGGGACCCCAACTCCACGACGTCGAATAACGGCGCGCAGACGGCGGTGTCGGGCATCAACAACGGCTACCAGACGGCGCAGGCGCAACAGCGCGTTGCGGTGACGGGCGGCTATGCGTTCACTTCGCAATGGGACGTGTCGTTCTCGTATTCGAACGTGCAGTACATCCCGGGCATCCACTCGGCGTTCCACAACGAGGCGATTTTCAACACCGCGGGCGCGGTGCTGCACTTCAAGCCGCTGTCGGCGCTGGACCTGGCCGCCGGCTATAGCTATACGCGCGCAACGGAGTCGAACGGCATCACGAGCGCGGCCAGCTATCAGCAGTTCAATCTCTCGCAGTACTACAGCCTCTCCAAGCGGACCGGCCTGTATGCGCTGGAGGCCTACCAGCGTGCGGGCGGCAAGACCCTGGTCCCGAACAAGGCCGGCACCGCCACGAGCATCATCGACGCAACGGCCGATATCGGCGACGGCCAGAACAGCGCGCCGTCCTCGTCACGCAGCCAGTTCGCTGCAGGCGTGGGTATCATTCACCGCTTCTAAGCGGGCAGGATAGTGGCGGCGTCTGTCGACGCCGCCACGGCGACGCGTGTCGGATGCGCGTCGCTCAGAAGCACCCGCTGCGCGCGCAACGCGCGCAGCATTGTCGGCGGCGCACGGCCGTCGAGCATCGGGCTCGCCGATCCGGCTGAGTGTGAATCCCATCGCGACCATTTCGGCACTCGAGTTCCGCGTCCCGGATAACCCTCGAACGCCGTCCGACGCTCACGCGTCCGGTTCGGACCACAAACGCCCACCCGTTGCCCAGTTTTCGCGTTTGACGTCGGTGAGGATGATGTCCACCGAGTTCGGCTCGACGCCGAGAGACTCGCAGGTCGCTTTGGTAATGGCTTCGACGAACTGGCGCTTCTGTTCCAGCGAGCGGCCTTCGAAGAGTTCGATATGAAACGTGGGCATTGCGTGACTCCGTGATAAGTGACGTCAGTAGGTGACGGCGATAAGGACGTCGATAAGGACGTCGATAAGTGAAACTAATCGCGGTACGTGCGATCGAGCCGGTCGAGCTTGCGTAGCAAAGCAGGCCATTCCAGCGCGCCTTCTATCGCACCGCCGTCGACCAGTTGCTCAGCCGTCCGTGCGGCCACCGTATCGCCCGGCACGACGAGCGCGCTGCCGCATGCCTGCGCCTGCAACTGGATTTCGCAGGCCTTGATCAGCGTGGCCATCAGCACATAGGCTTCGGCAACGGTGCGGCCGGTGGTGAGCGTGCCGTGATTGCGCAACAGCATGGCCGGTTTGTCGGCGAGATGCGCGACGAGGCGTTCGCCCTCGGTCGGCGTAAAGGCGAGGCCTTCGTAATCGTGATACGCGAGGTGGCCGTAAAAACGCAGCGCGTGCTGCGACGCCGGCAGCAAACCGGCCGGCTGCGCGGAAACCGCCACGCCTGCCGTGTTGTGCAAGTGCATCACGCAGAAAGCGTCGGCGCGAGCGGCGTGCACGGCGGCATGCAGCGCGAAACCGGTGGCGTTGACCGGATGCAAGCTCGCGCCGACGATGTTGCCTTCGATATCGATCTTCACCAGGTTCGACGCGCACACCTCGTCGAACGCGAGACCGAACGGATTGATCAGGAAATGGCCGGGTTCGCCAGGAACGCTGGCCGAAATATGCGTGTAGACCAGGTCGTCCCAGCCGTTGAGCGCCGCGAGGCGATAGGCGGCAGCCAGATCGACGCGGGTCTGCTGTTCGGCTTCGGACATCGGCCCCGCCTCGGCGACACGGCCGGCGGGCGTGTGGGTGAACGACATGTGTGTCTCCTGAGATTGCCTGGTGGACTGTGACTGCGGCCGGACTGTGCGGACTCAACCGGCGGGCTGAGTTTGCGGTCCGAGTCTGCGGCCTGAGTCTGCGGCCTGAATCTGCGGCCTGAATCGACACCCAGACCTATGGCTTAAACCTGCCGCCCAAAACAGCAGCGCTAACCCGCGCGCCTGACCGACGCCGGCGACCTGGCCGATGCTGGCGACGTGACGCGCCGTCCGGCTTCGGCACGCTCGGCCGGTTCGGAGACCGCCGCACCGCGTGTAAGCCGGCCATTGAGCCACTGCATGCTCCACGTTGCGAGTACGAACGGCGCAGTCATGGCCGGCAACGCATAGTAAGCGGCCGTCGCCTGCAATACGACCGAAATCGCAACGCCGCCGAGCGTCACCGCAATACCGTAATCGGCCAGCGCGATCGCGCTCAGCACACCGTTGAATCCTAACAGGCCCGCGTCGAACGAGCTTGTACTCGCGCCGAGCAGCAGATGCGTGGCACTCGCGAGACCCGCGCCGATCAACGCCCACAGCGCGTGCCGCCGTGACGCCACGGCGATGCCGGCCAGCACGAGCAAACCTGGCAGCGCGCCGGACGCAAAACCGGTTTGCGCGAAACCGGCGAGTACGCCGCGGCTCAATTGCGCCGCGCCGAGCGCGTGCTCAGCGGTGAGGCTCGCTTGCTGCGCGACGCGCGTCACCAGCGGCAGCCAAAGCCACGTGACGAGCAGGCAAGGGCTGGAGAAATAACCGAGCCCACGCGCGCGCAACCGGCGCGACCACGGTTCCAGCAACCACGCAGTGCCTGTCGCGGCCAGAATCGCCACGGCGGCGGCCGTCGCGTTGTCGGCGATGAAGCTGAACGCGGCGAGACCGGCCAGCGCGCCGTTAAAGCCGTGCAGGCCGGCCCGTGTGTCGTCCTCGCAATAGCCGGCCAGCACCGCGCTGACGTTAGCCGCGATCGCACCCATCAGCGCCGCGCATGCGAGGCGCGGATCGCATAGCAGCCATGCGGCGAGCAGGCACGCACCGGTGAATGCGTTCGGCTGTAGCACGATCTGGCCGAAACTGCGCAACAAGGTGCGCAAGGCGGCGGATTGTGCTTCGGTTGCGGCGGCGTGCATGGTTTAAAGGCGGCGAATTCGATGCGGCGCGACCTGGCCGCGCGCAAATCAAGTGCACGCAGCAGGTCAGGTTGAGTGTGAACCGCGAGCATAGGCCACTTGCCGCGCGGCGGGCATTGCCAGGCGTTGATAGTGGCTATTTGCGACACATGCGCACCCAGGCGCTGCGAGCCGACAAGCGGTCCGTCGGCGAACCGAAAGCTTTCGCGCTACGATATCAATCCGGCGCGCTTGCCGTGCCGTTCCGTTCCGTTTTGTTTCGTTCCAGAAGGAGACAGACTGATGCGTGAATTACGGTGGGAATCGGAAGAGGGCGAGGGTTTCGAACACCTGGCGTTCGACGCGCGCGCGGACGGCTTTGCGGTGGAAAGCGTCGTGGTCGGGCAGCGCTACGGCAAAGAGTATGGCCTTTACTACAAGGTGCGCTGCGATGCGCAATGGCGCACCACCTATGCGTGGTTGAAGATTGTTGGCGGTGGCGAGGTGGAATTGCACGGCGACGGCGCCGGCCATTGGCACGATGGCCATGGCCTGGTACTGAGCGCGATTGAAGGGTGCATCGATATCGATATCGCCGCCACGCCCTATACGAACACCTTGCCGATCCGCCGGCTGCAACAGGCCGAAGGCGAGCGCCAGCCGATTTCGGTGGCCTATATTTCGACGCCGGATTTGCAGGTCACGCGTGCCGAGCAGGCGTATTCGTGCATCGAATTGAATCGCGTGTATCGCTACGAAGGCATTTTCCGCAATTTCACCGCGGACCTGACGGTGGATGAAGACGGCCTCGTAATCGACTACCCGACGCTGTTCACACGCCTGCCGCGCGGGCGTTGATCGTCGATGTGCCGGGGCCGGCGCTGTCTGCCGGACGCTGCCCCCGGTGCAACTCGACAAAGCGCTCGATGCCAGCCGCGATACGCTCGGGTTCGCGCAAGACGACCCAGTGGCCGGCATCGATTTCCGTGCGGCTATACGGACCGAGCCAGCCTTCGAGCCCAATGGAGAGCTCGGGCCCGACGTAGCGATCGCGCAGCGGTACGATGAATTGCACCGGCGCATGGGCATGACGTGCGCGCGGGTGCAGCAGTTTGTCGATGAAATTGGCGCGGTAGAGATTCAGGCCATTGATCGCATTGCGCGTTTGCGCGGGATCGCGTTCAGGGCGCACCCGTTCCGTTAGCCGCAGCCACAACGGCCACAGGCGTGCGCCGCCCGCGCGCCAGACCAGCTCCGGCAGCAACGGCAGGTGAAAGAAGAAAATGTACCAGGATTTGAGCGTTTGCCGCAGTCCGCTGCCGAATGGCCGTTTTGCCGCCTGACGTGCCTTGGGCTGCCCCGCATGACCCGCACCAGCGCCGGCGCCAGGGCCGCCGCGCAAGTCGAACGACGCGTGATCGAGACACGGCCCGGAGATCGACGTGTAAGACGCAATGCGGCCTTTAAAGGCCGGGTCGGTGACCGCTTCCCAGCATTGAATCGAACCCCAGTCGTGACCGACCAGGTGAAACGGCCGTGCGCCGCTCGTTGCATCGGCGACGGCCGCGAGATCGGCGGCCAGCCGCTCGAGCCGGTAAGCCGCGCGCGACTGCGGCGCGCCGGATGCTCCCGCGCCGCGCACGTCATAGCTGATCACGCGGTAGCGTGCGTCGAGTTGCGCGCGCACCGGTTCCCACACCGCCGCCGAATCCGGATAACCGTGCACCAGCACGATCGGCGGCGCGTCGCGCGGTCCACTCACGTAGACCGCGAGCCGCACGTCGCCGGCTTCGACCCACAGCGTGTCGCGTATCACGCGGCCGCCCGCACGCCGCGTCGCGTGGCTTTCCGTGTACCTGGCGTGGCCGCGTTGCTCGCGTCGACAGCGGCGACGAGACCATCGATGCGCGCCAGTTGCGCGCGATTGTCGTGATCCCACGGATGGAAGCCCGGCCGGAAAAAGCTCCGCCATTCACGGGCAATACGCGGAAACACGCCGTGACGCGGGCCATACAGATACTTCGCGACGCGCCACATGCCGCGGATATGGCCGCCGCGTTTGCGATCGGCGATGAGCAGACGCACGTGAAAGTCGAACACGATCAGCCAGAAGGTCAGCGTGGTGGTGAGCATCGTGCCGGTGCGCAGCAGGTAGCGTCCGAGTCCGGGCTTCAGCACGGCGTTCCACACGTCGTACGAGACCGATTTGTGCTCCGTTTCTTCAAGCGCATGCCACGTCCACATCTGCGTATAGCCTTCGACCGAACCGCCGATACGCGATGCGTCTTCCAGCAGCAAGCCGGCCAGCATCGCCGTGTAGTGCTCGAGGCAGACCGTCACCGCGAGTTGATACGAATGCGGCAGGACTCTGCGGAAGAAGTTGAGAATCGCCCACAGCCGCTTGTCCAGCTTATGCGCGGGCAAGCCGGCTTCCTGCAGCAGATCGTTGTATTCGATGTGCTCGCGCGTATGCATCGCTTCCTGGCCGATGAAGCCGAGCACCTGCTTCTTGAGCACGGGGTCGTCGATCTGATCGCGGTAGTTGCGCACGCTGTCCATGAAGAAACGCTCGCCGGCCGGGAACAGCAGCGAGAGCGCGTTGAAAAAGTGTGTCACATGCGAGCCCTGCACGTGCCAATCGCAGGCGCGTTCCTGCGGTAAATTGAAACGGAGGTCGCGGCGAACCGGCATCATGGCCTTTCTCCTTGTGATTCTTTACGTGCTGCTGATTGTGCGGATCGTGCTGATCGGTTTCTTTGCATTGCGTTAGATAGACGCGGCGTCACGCACGCCGGCCGTCCACTTGCGCGGCGCGGCGCGCGCGTTTTTCCGCAATGCGCTTCATGCGGCGCGTCTGCATCACGACCAGCGCCTGATAGGCCGCCGGCAACGTGCGCGCCAGCCAGTCGGCGGCGCGCGCATCGCGGCCGATCAACACACGCCGTTTGTTCTTGCGCACGCCGTCGAGAATCACGCGTGCGGCTTCGTCGGCGGTGGTGATAAAAAACTTCTCGAAATCGTCCTTGCCTTGCTGTTCGTTTTCCAGCATGAAGCCGACCATGTTCGACGAGATCCGGCTCGACTGCGCGATGCTCGTGCGAATGCCGCCCGGATGCACGCAGGTCGCCGACACGCCGCATTTCATCAGATCGAGCTCCTGGCGCAACGCTTCGGTAAAGCCGCGCACGGCGAATTTGGTCGCGTTGTAGCCGCTCATGCCGGGTTGCGAGAAGAGGCCAAACACGCTCGACGTATTGACGATGTGCCCCGCGCCCGACGCCTTGATATATGGCAGAAACGCCTTCGTGCCGTGCACCACACCCCAGAAATTGATGCCGACGATCCACTCCAGGTCCGCATACTCCATGCCTTCGATCGTGCTCGACAGCGCCACGCCCGCGTTGTTGAACACGAGGTTCACGCGCTGATGCTGCGCGGCCGTTTCGGCGGCCCATTCGAACATCGCGGCGCGATCCGACACGTCGAGCACCCGCGTGGTGATACGCAGCGGCGAGCCGACGATATGCGGCGCGGCAGCTTGCGCGAGTTGCGCGGTTTCGGCGAGGCTGGTTCCATTGCGGTCGGCGAGCGCGAGGTGGCAGCCTTCGCGCGCCAGCCGGATCGCGAGCGAACGGCCCATGCCCGAGCCTGCACCGGTGATCGCGGCCACTCTGTCGGTAAAGTTCTTCATTGGCTTATCTCCTGTCCTCTCTGAGCGGTGCCTTGTCGTTATGTTTTTCAGGTTGCTTCCGCAGACGTCGCAGCCGCCGTCGTAACGGCATTGCCGTGCGCCTGCGCCTGCGCATGCGCAGGCTGCTGCGAGCCCGCGTGCCCGCTCAGCGGCTGCGCCGTGGGCGAATACGCGAGGTAGTCGTCCATGCTGAAGGTGCGAGTCGCCTGGCGGAATTTGTAAGCGAATCCCGGCCACAGTGTCGTGTTCTTGCCGGTCTTGGGATCGAGATACCAGCTCTTGCAGCCGCCCGTCGACCAGATCGCACGGCCGAGTTTCTGCTGGATCTGTTCGTTGTAGGTACGCTCGACATGCGGACGCACTTCGATCGCGTCAGCGCGTTCCGCGCTCATTGTCTTCAGTGCACGCAGGATGTATTCGACCTGTGACTCGATCATGAACACCATCGAGTTGTGACCGAGGCCGGTATTCGGGCCAACAATCATGAAGAAGTTCGGATAACCAGGCAGTGTCGTACCGAGATAGGCATGCGCGCCGTCTCGCCACGTATCGACGATATCGACGCCGCCGCGGCCGCGCACCACGCCCGCTGGAAACGGATCGGCCACCTGAAAGCCGGTGCCGAAGATCAGGCAATCGGCAGGATGACGCGTGCCGTCGGTCGTGATCACCGCGTCTGCTTCCACGCGGGCGATGCCGGTGGTCGTCACCGACACGTTCTGGCGCGACAGCGCGGGGAAGTAGTCGTTCGAGATCAGGATGCGCTTGCAGCCCATCGTGTAGTTCGGCGTGAGCGTGGCGCGCAATTGCGGATTAAGCACCTGGCGGCGCAGATGCCGCTCCGCGACTTTCTGCGCGGTCTTCATGAGCGAAGGATGAATCGCGAAGCCGAATGCCCGCGATTCGAGCATGCAGTAGAGCGCCGAACGCATGATCTTCTGCGTGAACGGCAGATGCCTGAACAACCACTGTTCGAACGGCTTCACCGCGCGGTCGGCCTTCGGCATGATCCACGGCGGCGTGCGCTGGAACAGGTTCAGGTGCGAGACGCGCGGCGCGATCTGCGGCACGAACTGAATCGCGCTCGCTCCCGTGCCGATCACCGCGACGCGTTTGCCTTCGAGCGAATACGTATGGTCCCAGTGCTGTGAGTGGAACGCCTTACCCTTGAATGTTTCGATGCCTGGAATGTCCGGCACGGCCGCGCGCGAGAGTCCGCCCATTCCCGAGATCAGCACGCGCGCCGACCATTGCTGCCCGTTTGCGAACGTCAACTGCCAGCGGTGGCGGGTTTCGTCGTAGATCGCCGAGGCAAGTTCATGACCGAAGCGCAGATGGCGCTGGATGCCGAACTTCTGCGTGCACTGTTCCAGATACGCGCGAATTTCCGGCTGACGCGCGAACATGCGGGTCCAGCGCGGATTCGGGGCGAAAGAGAACGAATAGACGTGGGATTGCACGTCGCAGGCGCAACCGGGGTAGTGGTTGTCGCGCCAGGTGCCGCCGACCGACTCGGCTTTTTCGGCGATGATGAAGTCGGTCATGCCGGCTTGCCGCAGGCGGATCGCCATGCCGAGGCCGGCAAAGCCGGAGCCGATGATGGCGATGTCGGTATCGATGGGCGCGGATGCGTTGGGCGCCGCGTCGTCGAGGGGCATCATGCGTGCGTTCATCCGATCCGTCTCCTTGTTGTTCGCTCTTAACTGTTACATTGGGTGATGTAACAATAGAGGCTGTCAACGGATGACGCAAGCAGCGGGTTAGACGGGAAACTCTATGGAGCGGAGAACGTTGTGGCGCAAGGCCCAGGCGGCGACGGCGCTGGCCGGGCAGGGCTTTGAGACGGATGCGGAAGCGCAGGTCATTCCGTCATGTGAAAAATGCAGGGCGGATTCGCTTTGAAAACCCGCCCTCCGTACAGCAGCTTTAGCGCGTTATTGCACCGAAGCCTTAGGTGCGGCAGTCACGCGAGTCGCGGCAGACTCGTCGGCGTCGTTGCTTTGCACGATATGCAGTTCACGTGTGCGAACCGGCAAGCTGCATTGGGCGTTGTTGAGCGTTTGACGGACTTGGCGAGCGAGGTCCCAGCGCATGTCCCAGAACGCGTCGATGTTCGCCCACACGCGAATGTTCAGCACCACGGTGCTGTCGTCGAAACGGGCCACCATCACCTGCGGCGCGGGTTTCTGCAGCGCGCGCGGGTCGGCAACGGCGAGATTGCGCAGGGCGGCTAGCGCCTGGTCGACGTCGTCACGCACCGAGATTTCCACTTCCAGATCGAGGCGGCGGGTCGGGTTGCGGTTGTAATTGCGGATCGAATTGCTCCACAGCGCGCTGTTCGGCACGTATTCGCAAATGCCGTCAGCTTTCGTGAGGCGTGTCGTGAACAGACTGATTTCTTCGACCGTGCCTGCGACGGTGCCTGTGCCGGCTTCAATCGAATCGCCCACCTTGAACGGCCGCAGCAGCAACAGCATGATGCCGGCCGCGATGTTTTGCATCGTGCCCTGCAGCGCGAGACCGATAGCGAGGCCGGCGGCGCCGAGCACGGCGACGATGCTCGCCGTCTGAATGCCCAGTTGCGACAGTGCGCCGATGATCGAGACGACGCGAATGCTCCACAGGCAGGTGTCGCAAATGACTGGACGCAGCGTGGCGTCCATGCGCGACTGGCGCGCGAGCAGCCGGTTGAGCGAGCGTGCGACGCGGCGGGCGACCCACCAGCCCACCACCAGTATCAATGCGGCCGCGCACAGGTGCATCGAGATCGTGGAGAGTGCGTCCCAGAGGAAGGTCCACCGGTCAGGGTGAATCTCAGCGAGTAAATTCTGCATGGCCTTGACGGTCCTGATTTTTTAAGCGACGGCGTATGGTTCGCCGCCTGGTTCACAAGAAGCATGAATACCGTGTGTCCGCGCAACACGAGCGACGGGCAGGTATCCGGAGAATGACGCGATTAAAGCGCGCAAAAAAGGGACCGTTTCGCAAATGGAAAGTTCTGCCGGTACACTCTTTTTAACAAATTGAGTTTCCGGATACGAAAGGGCGGGCGGCGCGCAATGGCGACGTGAGAGGGTGTGTTGACGTGGCGCCGTCATGGATTGAATGACGGGTGACCATTGAAATGTGGCGTCAGCCTGAGAAATTCTTCCTCTGGCTGACGCAGCGTCAATGCATTATTTGATACGGATGACGAAGTAATGGGTTGCCCTGTGTTTTCGGGCGACCAACGTCTATTTTCCCGCAAGACTCGCGGCCACCTCGCGGTTTTGCCAGACGTTGTCCTTCACGGTGATCTTTTGCGGAATCAGATGCGCGCCATAAAACGCATCGGCGACGACCTGCTGCGAGCGGGCGATCTCGTCGGTGACGGCGGTGGTGCCGTACGGATAGCGGCGCACCCAGGTTTCGACCAGCTTCTGATCGAGACCGACCTTCGGCGCGATCAGCGCGGCGGTTTCCACCGGATGAGCGTTCACCCACAGGCCGGCGGTGCGCAACTGCCCGAGAATCGCGCCGACCACATCGGGATGCTGCTGGGCGAAGTCGCGCGTGGCCTCATAGAAGTTATAGGGACTGTTGAGTTCCGAATAATCGACCAGCGTGCGCGCGTTCAACGCCTGTTGCGCGGACGCGTAGTAAGGGTCCCAGATCGCCCATGCATCGACGGTGCCGCTTTCGAAGGCCGCGCGCGCGTCGGCGGGCGCCAGATAGACCGGGCGAACGTCTTCGTAACGCAGGCCGGCTTTTTTCAGCGCTTCGAGCAGCAGGTAGTTCGCGCTCGAACCCTTTTGCAGCGCGACGCGCTTGCCCTTCAATTCCGCCACGCTATGCAGCGCCGAATCGCTGCGGACAAGAATCGCTTCGGCGTGACGCCCTGATGGCTCTGCGCCGACGTACACGAAATGCACGCCGCCGGCTTGCGCGAACACCGGCGGCGGTGCGCCGGTGTAGCCGAAATCGATGCTGTTGGCGTTCAGCGCCTCGAGCAATTGCGGGCCGGCCGGAAATTCGAACCACTTGATGCTGTAGCCGAGCGGCTTGAGCTTTTCGTCGAGCGAGCCTTGCGCCTTGAGCACCGCGAGCAAGCCCGATTTCTGATAGCCGATGCGCAGCACGTTGGACGGCTCGGTGCCGTTGCCGCTACTGCTGTTCTGAGCTGTTGCGCTCAATGTGGTGAGCGCCGCCAGCAGCGCGGCGGCGACGTGAAGCGAAACACGGGTATGACGGGCCATCCGGCGAATCTCCATTGCGTTCGATTGATCGACGATCCTCGCACGGACGTTTCGCCGATCAAACGAAGCAATGCAGATTTGAATATGACGCGCACGCGAAGTGGCGCATGGAAGCGCCCGTATAAGCGGAGACAGGAACGGCGCGTGTTACAACGCGGGTTGCAACGCGGATGGCCGCGAGCGCCCGCAGGAATGACTATTTTTTCGGTTTACTCTTCTTGGCGGCTGTGCCTTCGGCCGGATGGCCCAGCTTCTTTTCCATGATCGCCGCGACGCGGTCGCCGAGATAATCGCCGGAGGCTTCTTCCAGCGCACGGTTCATTTCGCTTTCGACCAATACCATTGCCAGGGGCCGCACACGCCAGATCGCCTCGACCAGCGCGGGCACGTCGGCGGGCGGCGGCAGCGCGTCGGCGTCGTAGCGGTCCAGTTGGCGGACCACCAGATCGACCAGCGCCTTGGCGACCGCATTGAAATGCGGCCTTGCGATGCCCACGGCGTCGAGCAGGTCGGCGAGCGGAATGCCTTCTTTCGCCATGGTCGCGCCAGCGGCCAGCGCCGTGGGGCTGCCGGACACGAAGGAGAGGCCGTTGCGCTCCAGCAAACCCAGATCGACCGCTTTGCCGAGCGCGCTCGGCGAGGCTTTGTCGCCGAACATGTGCAGCAGCTCGATCAGCGAGTATTTTTTCGGCCGTTCGCGCGACCAGCGGCCGCCGATCGCGGTCTCAAGGCCGAGGATGGAACGCAGATCGTGGCCTTCGTCCACCGCCATGATCAGGTCCTGGATGTTCGCGAGCGTGTAGCCGCGCGTGAGCAGATGGTTGATCAGCTTCAGACGCGACACATGCGTGTCGTCATACACGCCGACCCGGCCGCGCTTTTCCGGCGGTGCGAGCAGGCCGCGGTCCTGATAGGCGCGCACGTTGCGCACGGTGCTGTCAGTGACGCGCGCGAGTTCGTCGACCGTGTATTCGTTGGGCGGCGCGTCGCTTGGCCGAACGCTCGAGTCGGCGGGCAAGGGCGGAAAGGGGGGCGGCGTATTGGGCATGGGGGGATTTTAACGCGGCGGCCTATGCGTCGGTTAGTGCGTCGGTTCGTGCGTCGGCCAATGCCACGAATGCCACGGCCAGGGTGCCCATCCACGCAGCGGTTTGAGGAGTGAGGCGGCGGAAAAAGGGAGCCTCGCGACAAGCCGCCATTCCTGAGGCCGGCGTAACGCCAGGCGTTTTATCCGCGGCCCTGCGCCACGTCGTCCGGCGCGTTCGAATCGCCCACGCCCAAGGGACGCTGCATCAGCGTGGTGTCGAGCCAGCGGCCGTGTTTGAACCCGACCGCCTTCAATGTGCCGGTCAATTCGAAACCCAGTTGCGTATGCAGGGACAGCGAACCGCCGCTGCCGCCGTCCGCAATCACGGCGACCATCTGGCGCCACGGTCCGGTTTCGCAGCGTTCGATCAGCGCTTGCAATAGCACGCGTCCCAGGCCTCGTCCACGATACGCGTCGCTCACATAGATCGAATCTTCGATCGTGTTGCGATAGGCGGCGCGAGGCCGGTAGGGCGTCGCGTAGCAATAGCCGGCGACTTCGCCGTCGATCTCGGCCACCATGTACGGCAGCCCATGACTGCGCACCGACGCGAGCCGCGTGCGCAGATCGTCGACGGAAGGCGGGGTTTCTTCGAACGAAGCAACCCCGGTCAGCACATGGTGCGCGTAGATCGCCTGGATCGCGGGCAGATCGGCTTCGGTGGCGTCGCGGATCAAAGGCGCCGTGGGCGGCGGGGTGGCGGCCGAGTCGGCTGAATGGGGCGTGGAGGGCGAGGGGCGGGTGGTGCTCATACGTGTTCCTGTCGTAGCCGGTGAGTCTGCGGATACGTTTTACTATGCCCGCCGCGCGCCCGAATTTGAAGCGAGTCAAAAATCGTCGCGATCTATTGACGGTATCGGCGTATGCGTAGGTGACTGGCGCGACCGGGGTATGGCACGTTCCGCGCATGCATAAGTGGCCGGTGCGTCCGAGGTGTCGCGCGTAGTGCCCGGCCATGCGGCTGTGCCGGGCGCTCCGGATTCCCGTTGCGAAGACGCATGCACGCGGTGTGCTTTCCGGCGCTCAGCTATGCGAATACGTATCCGGCTGCGTCACGTGCCCGCGGTGATGCCGGTGATGCTTTGCCTTGTGCTTTGGCTGGGCCTTGGCCGGAGCATGGCCCGCGGCTTGCGATTGCGGCTGCGGTTGAGGCTGGGCTTGCATCGGTTGCGGCTGTTGCGGCTGTTGGGCCTGCGCACCCGGCGCGGGTGCCGGATGGGCATTGCCGGACGGCAGCGTGGTCTGGCCTTCGCCGAAGCGAAAGGTTTGCGAGGTCTGGGCGTACGCGGTGGCGGACAGTGTCAGGGCGGCAACCGCCACGCAAATCGAAAACTTCATTGATCCATTCTCCTTCTGAACGAGCCGGTGAGGATACCGCAATGCGGCCTCTGGCTCCTTCGACGCCCTTCATCAAGCGCGGCGGACCGCTTGCGCCGCTGTCATCTGGCGTACGGCGAAGGTGGCTTCAAAGATCGAACTGATCGAACTCGCTTTGCAGTTCGCGGTTACGTGCCACGCGTTCGTCGATACCGGGCCCGAGCCGTTCGACAATCGCGGAGATCAGCAGGTTGAACAGGCAGGTGAGCGGCGCCAGCGAATCCCAGAACTGACCGACATCGGTTTTCACCTGCAACAGATCGCCGTCGAATTCGCGTGCCCACGGACAGTAAATATCGGTGACGAGCGCGAAGGGCAGCCCACGGCGCGTGGCGGCTTCGCAATAGCGGCGCGCGATCATCGAGTAGGCGCGCGTGTCGGTGATGATCAGATACGGTGACTTGAACTCGGAGTTCAGCGAATCGACATAGGAGCCCGACATGCCGTCGGAATAGAACACGCGTGGGCGGATGTACTCGAGGTAACTGTAGAACGCGTTGCTGATGCCGCGCGTGGACTGAATGCCGAGGATATAGACAGCGTCCGCATTCGAGATGCGTTCGGCCACGCGGGCGAACACCGGCGATTGCGCAAGCTGGTAGACATGCTGGATCGCGCCGATTTCAAGTTCGAGCGAGTGGGCGAGAGCCGGGTTGGGAGCGGAGTTGGCGGCGCGAGGCTCGCTTGCCGCGAGGGGGGCTTCGTCGTGCTGGCCGGAGGTGCGGCGAAATGCGTCGAGCCGGTCGGTAATCAGCCACGGGCGCTCCTGTGCGCCGCGCAGTTCGCGCTTCAGGTCGTCGAGGTTCTGGTAGCCGATGCTGCGTAAGAACCGGCCCACCGAGATGCCGCTGGTGCCGGCTTGCTGGGCGATCTGGTCGGCGGTTTCGAGGCCGAGCCGCTCGAGATTCGCCAGCATGTAACTGGCGACGCGTTTGGAGGTGGGCGTGAGTTCGGCAAAGCGGGCTTCGACGGTTTGTGCAAAAGCGGTCGGCATCGTAGTCGCGGTGCGGGTAGTGGATCGATCACCGGGATGATGACATATTCAACCGACAGCCGACCGCGCGGTCCCAAAAATCAGGAAGCGCGCGCGGGCGAGGCACCGTTCAGACTGCCGGCCGCGCCGGTGCGGTCCGGGAGAAGCGCCGCGCGCCCGCTACACACGCCACCACCACGACGGTCACCAGGATCATCGCGGGCGGCACCTGTTCGTGCAGCAGCAAGCCGGCGAGCAGCAGGCCGAAAAACGGCTGCAGCAACTGCAGTTGCCCGACCCCCGCGATGCCGCCGAGCGCCAGTCCGCGATACCAGAACACGAAGCCGATCAGCATGCTGAAGAGCGACACGTAAGCGAGCCCCCACAGCGCCGCATGGCTCACGCCTTCAAACGAGGCCGGCCGCGTCCACCAGGCGAGCGGCAGCATTACCGGCAGCGACAGCACCAGCGCCCACGAAATCACCTGCCAGCCGCCGAGATGGCGCGACAGCCGCGCGCCTTCGGCATAACCGAGGCCGCAGACGACGATCGCCGCCAGCATCAGCGCATCGCCGATTGGCGACGCGTCGATGCCGTGGCGCAAGGCGAACGCGACCACCGCGCCGCTGCCGAGCGCCGAGAACAGCCAGAACGCCGGCTGCGGGCGCTCGCCGCCGCGCAGCACGCCGAAGATCGCGGTGGAGAGCGGCAGAAGCCCGACGAACACCACGGCGTGCGCGGCGTTGACGTGACGCAGCGCGAGGGCGGTCAGGAGCGGAAAGCCGACCACGACGCCGAGCGCGACCACCACCAGCGGAATGAGATCGCGCCTTGCGGGCCGCGCCTCGCGAAACACCAGCAGGAGCAACAGACCCAGCGTGCCCGCAATGGTCGCGCGGGCGACCGTCAGAAACACCGGATCGAGGCCCTGCACGGCGATGCGGGTGGCGGGCAGCGAGCCGCTGAAAATCAACACGCCCACCATGCCGCTCACCCAGCCGTTCGTTGTCTTGTCCATCGAAAAGTCCACGCGCATCGAAAATAGAATGCATAGCATCCGCTTTCCGGCTGCAAAGGGTAAGCTATGGATCAGTACAATTCGTACAAACTGTACCGAACATGGAGCAGTACAGATGGCGGAAAGCGATAGCAAGCGGGCGGCCTCGGGCACACAAACCGGCACACAAACCGGCACGCGGGTCGGCACGGTGATGAACAGCTTGCGCGAGCGCATCGCGAGCCGTTCGCTGATGCCGGGCGCGCGCGTGCCGTCGATCCGGGTGATGACGGAGACCCTCGGCGTGTCGAAGTCGACGGTCGTGGAAGCGTACGACCGGCTGGTCGCGGAAGGCGTGATCGTAGCGCGGCGCGGTTCCGGCTTCTTCGTGTCGGGTCATGCGCCGCCGCTCGCGCTCGCCGATCTCGGGCCGCGGCTGGATCGCGAGGTCGATCCGCTGTGGCTCACGCGGCAGTCGCTGGAGGCCGGTGCAAAGGTGTTCAAGCCGGGTTGCGGCTGGATGCCGCCTTCATGGCTGCCGGAAGACGGCGTGCGCCGCGCGTTGCGTGCCGTGGCGCGCGATCCGCAGTCGCCGCTCGCCGACTATGCGAGCCCGCTCGGTTTGCCCGCGCTGCGCCAGCAACTCGCCTGGCGGCTCGCGCAGCATGGCGTGGAAGCGCCGCCCGAACAGATCGTGCTGACCGACGGCGGTACGCATGCGCTGGATCTCGTCTGCCGTTTTCTGCTCGAACCCGGCGACACGGTGCTGATCGACGATCCGTGCTACTTCAACTTTCAGGCGCTGCTGCGCGCGCATCGTGCCCGCATCGTCGGGGTGCCTTATACGCCGTCCGGGCCCGATCTGGCGGCATTCGAGCGGGCGCTGATCGAGCACCGTCCGCGGCTCTACGTGACCAATTCCGCGATCCACAATCCGACCGGCGCCACGCTTGCGCCGGCCGTCGCGCATCGGCTGCTCAAGCTGGCGGGCGAGCACAATCTGCTGATCGTCGAGGACGATATCTTCGCCGACTTCGAGGACGAACCGGCACCGCGTCTCGCGGCGTTCGACGGTCTCGCGCGGGTGGTCTCGATCGGCAGTTTCTCGAAGACCTTGTCCGCGGCCGTGCGCTGCGGCTACATCGCGGCGCGCAGCGAATGGATCGAGCCGCTGGTCGATCTGAAGCTGGCCACCTCGTTCGGCAACGGCCAGCTTGCGGCGAGCGTCGTGCATCGTCTGCTGGTGGACGGCACCTACCGCCGGCATCTGGAATCGATGCGCGCGAAGCTCGCGGACGCCATGGGAGAGACGATCAGACGGCTGGGCTACGCGGGCCTTGAGGTGTGGACGCGGCCGCGCGCCGGCATTTTCGTGTGGGCGCGCTTGCCGGATGCGCTCGACGCCGCCGACATCGCGCGTCACGCATTAGCGGAGAGCGTGGTGTTCGCGCCGGGCAATGTGTTCAGTGCGTCGCAATCGGCGGCCGGCTTCCTGCGCTTTAACGTGTCGCAGTGCAACCGGCCGAAAGTGTACGAGGCGCTGCAACGGGCGATGGATGTGTCGGCCACGGCGAAAGAGCACGCCTGAGCGCGCGCTCCTCGCCGCGCGAGCTTTACTTGCACAGCAGAAGCAGACGCTCCTGATCCGTGCAGGCGGCGTGCGGTTTCTGCGCGGCTTGGGCTTGCGCCGTCGCCGCTTTGATTCCCGCGCTCCGGTTCGCGATACACACGCGCAAATGTTTCTCCACGGGGCCGTAGTATTTCCATCCGCGCACGAGCGTCGGCAATTCGAGTTTCACCTGCTTCCACTTCGGATGCCCGTGCTCCTGCAGATTGTCGAAGTTGGCGCACAGCGAGTCGGCAAAATGATTCAGATTGCCGACGGTATCGCGCAGACCGTAATCGTAGGTAACGAGAAAGGCCTTCACGGTCAGCGTAGGGACGTCTTCTTTCAGCCAGTTCGGATAGCTGGTCGCGCGGAGCGTCGCGGGAAAATACGTTTGCTTCGCACGAGCGGTTTCGGGCGCGTTGGGATCAACCCTCAGAGGGCGGATCTGTTGCAGCAGTTCAGGGTTCATGTCGGTAAACAGTTTCGCCGGCTGCCCGACCACGATGATCGCAACATCCACCTTCTTGACGATCAACGCGGCCAGCGCGTCTTCGTTACTCAGATGCTGGATGTTCTGCTCGGGAATAGCCTGGCCGAACATCAGGTGATAGAGGGTCGTGGCCGATTGAGCGGTGCCGCTGCCGATCAGCCCCACGCTGATGCTCTTGTCCTTGATGTCGGCGAAGGTTTTCATCGGCGAGTCCGCGCGCACCACGACGTTAATTTCCTCGTCGTAGAGCGGCATGATGAGCCGTAGCGGCCGGATTGCCGTGCCTGCGTCGGCATTGCCCGCATTGGCCATGTCGATGTAAGCCTGATACACGTCGGACTGCACCAGCGCGAGTTTCACGCCCGGCTCGAAGCGCATGCGCTGCACATTCTCGGCCGAGCCTTTCGACGCCACCACGTCCAGATCGATGCCCGCCGGCTGCGCAACCCATTTCGACAGATCCTGGCCGATCTGAATATACGTGCCCCGTTCCGGACCGGTGACGATCTTGTAGTGCGCAGGCTCGGCGCCGGCCATCGAAGACACGATCATCAGCAGCAGCCCCAGCCATCCCGCCAGAAGTCTCTTCAGCATGGTCTACCTTCCTATCGGTCAGGGTTGAACAGCTTCTCGCGCCGGCACGCGCGAAGCGCCGGTGAGCCGGCTTGCTCCCTGATGTTCAATCCGCTGCGCGTGCCATGTCCGTCTGTTGCCGCTCAGAGTGCACGCGGTGGCAGTGCAATCGCGCGCCGTGATTCGGGCAGTCAGCCAGTAAAACCGGTCCTGCGCGCTGCTATGAAATTCGGTATCCAAACGATCTATCGTTGACCGGACTGTCTATCGCGGCATGCGGTTTGAGCGGCGCCCAGCCTGTCTCGCGAATCACGCGTTCGAGGATCGTTTTCGCGGTGTCGTTGCCGGTGTCGATCGCGAGCGCCTCGTTGGCGTGCTGACGTGCGCAGTTCCACGACTGCTGTGCCGCACACGCTTGCGCTGCCTGCAATGCGGCGTCGCGGCGCGCGGCGAGCGGCTTCAATTCCGTCTGCAGGCTTTGCGCGTCGCTATTGGCGGGTTGCAGCGTTTGCGCCGCGCCGAGCGCCGCTTGTGCAGCGGACAGATCGTTGGCGCGGAAGGCGAGACGCGCTGCCTGCAGCGCCTGCGCGGCATCGCGGAACTGCGGCGTTGCCGGTTTCACTGGGGCCGCGGCCAACGGCGCCACAATGGGCGTAGAGGGTGTCGCCGGCGCGGCCTTCACTGGACTGGCAGGGGCGGTGGGCTTACTCGCTGTCGCCGGTTTCGTCGACTGAGCCGGTGCGTAGAGCGCAATTGTGCCGGTTGCCGTTCTTGCGTCCTGGACGGTGTCTGCGGTCTGCTCGGCGTTGCCGTTCTGCGATTCGCGATTTTCGCTGAATAGTGCATACGCGACATACGCTAGTCCGATTGCGCCAATGGCCGCGATCGCGAGCAGCACCCAGCGCAGCGGGAGAGCAGTGAGGCCTTGAGCGTGCGGCGGATCGGCGGAAAGTGGCGGATCGGTGCGCGGAGGAAGCGACGCGAGTACGGGCAGTTGCATCGGAGGTTCGACAGGGGCGGCTTCGTCGCTGAACGAGGTCTGCGCGGTCTGCGCGGTGAACTCGGATTCGCCCGGCTGTGCCGGATCGAAATCGCTTTTCTGCGCCGTCTTGCTCGTCGCGCTAGCGCTGGCGCGGCTGCCGGGAATCACAGTGCGCTTGTGTGGGCCCGCTTCGAGTGGATGCACCGCGCCGCAATATGGACAATAGTCGACTTGCCGATACAGGGCGCCGCCACAGCGTTTGCAGGGCATAGGGAAACTATGGCCGAGTATTGTCTGGGTGGACATACTGTGGACCCACCTGTGGAAAACAACGTCGTTACGGCATGCTCCAGATCGTGTTGAGGCAGGAGGAATGTCCGCGGAAATCACGATCCACATGCGCTGGAGAGCCTAGGGACGCAAGTCCTCGCTTGCAGTGCCGCTGCTTGCAATATGTGGCGTTTCGGTGAGAACGTCAATCGACGTTCTCACCTACCTCAGGCGCAGAAAAAGAACATTTGTAGGTACGACGAAACACTTCATATGTCGTGAGAACGAAGAGGCGGATCGTTTTTTTCACGCCGCCTGCGCGGTCATGGCAAGGAGGCTAGCGCAAGGCGGCGGGATCGGCGGAACGGAAGCGGTAAAACGCGGGGGGCGATGAAAACAGAACGAGGTCGAAGCCCGCGGCGTTCGACCTCGTCATCAAGCGCTTGCAGAAAACGCTTGCAGCAAGCGCGATACGGAATCAGTGCTTGCGCAGCGGGTGATCCTTCAGAAGCCATGCGAGCGCGAAGGCCAGCACGACCACGCAGGTCGCCGACAGATACACCGTGTGCAACGCGCCGGCAAACGCCTGCAGATAATCGTCGCGCAACGCTTGCGGCAACTGGTGAATGGTCGCCGGCCCGAGCGCGTGCGGCAATTCGGTGTCGGGCGGAATCAGTTTTTCCAGGCGCGCGGCGAGGCCATTCGAAAACACCGCGCCGAAACCGGCCACGCCGATCGAGCCGCCGATCGAACGGAACAGCGTCGCGCCTGACGTGGCGACGCCCATGTGCTTGAACTCGACCGTATTCTGCACGGCGAGAATCAGCACCTGCATCACCATGCCAAGGCCGCAGCCGAGAATGCCCATGTCGATATACATCACATAAATCGGCGTGCTGATCTGCAGGCGCGCGAGCAGCAGCATGGCCAAGGCCACGAGGAACGTGCCGGCGATCGGGAACATGCGGTACTTGCCGATCCTGCTGATCAAACGGCCCGTCACCATCGACATCACGAACAGGCCGCCCATCATCGGCAGCATTTGCATGCCGGCTTTCGAAGGTGTCGAGCCTTTGACTACTTGCAAATAGAGCGGCAGGAAGGTGACCGAGCCGAACATCGACACGCCGATGATGAAGCCGATCAGACTGCTCAGCAAAAACGTGCGCTGTTTAAAGAGCTCGAGCGGCATGATCGGTTCGACGGCGGTGCGCTCTTCGTGAATGAAACCCCAGATCGCCACGAGCCCCATCCCTAACGTGAACCACAACTGTGGCGACGACCACGGCAGGATCGTGCCACCCTGGCTCGTGAACAGGATGATGCAGGTGAGTGCGCCGGCGAGAAACACAGCGCCCATGTAGTCGATCGTGTGCTTCACGTGCCGCACGTGCGGTTTGAAGACCGCGCCGATCACGGCCAGCGAAATGATGCCGAGCGGCAGGTTGATGTAGAAAATCCAGCGCCATGACAGATGCTCGACAAGAAAGCCGCCGAGCAGAGGGCCGATCACCGTGGCGAGACCGAACACGCCGCCGAATACCCCCTGGTAGCGGCCGCGTTCAGCCGGCGGAATCACGTCCGCGATGGCGGCCATCGTCACGACCAGCAGACCGCCGCCGCCAAGTCCTTGCAGCGCGCGCAGCACGATCAGCTGGGTCATGTCCTGCGCGATGCCGCACAGCACGGAGCCGACGAGAAATACGATGATCGCCGTCTGCAGCACGATTTTGCGGCCGAACAGGTCGCCGAATTTGCCATACAGCGGCACGACGATGGTCGAGCTGAGCAGGTAGGCGGTCACGACCCATGAGAGATTGTTGAGTCCGCCGAGTTCGCCGACGATGGTCGGCAGCGCGGTCGAGACAATCGTCTGATCGAGCGCGGCGAGCAGCATGACCAGCAGCAACGCCGGAAACAGGAGGCGGATCGGCGGGTGATCGCTCGCCTGCGCGCCAGCCTGCACGGCTGGCTGCACGCCCGACTGCACGTCCGACTGCAAGGGCCCGGCGGGTTGAGTCGTTGTCAATTGATCCATGGCACCACGATGTTGAAATTAATTAATTCGGAGATTAATATAGGCGACATCGCGTCACTCGTCAAATTGAATGCAATGGCAAGGATTCCGTCAGATGAACACGAAGTGAAACGCACACCGCGCAGTACGGCCGCCGTGAAGGCACGAAAGCTTGCGAAGCCGGCGGCGTCGGCCGCCGTGGGCGAATCAGCGAAGGCGGCACCCGCACGGCGCCCCGGCAGGCCTTCGGGTTCCGCGGGCGGCACGGAGCAACGCAGCCGCCTGCTGGACGCCGCGCTCGCCTTGTTCGCGCGGCAGGGCATCGTCGACACGACGCTCGGGGAGATTGCCCGCGAGGCGGGTTTCACGCCGGCGATGATGCATTACTACTTCAAGACGCGCGATCAATTGCTCGACGTGCTGATCGACGAGCGTTTCGTTCCGTTACGCGCGGCGATCGGCCTGCCGTTCCAGGAACATCCCGACGACCCGATAACGGCAATCACGCAGCTTGCGCAGCGTTTGGTGCAGGTGGCGAGCGACAACCCGTGGTTTCCTTCGCTGTGGGTGCGTGAAGTGATCAGCGACGGCGGCCTGCTGCGCCAGCGCATGCATGAGCGGTTCGGCGACGCGCCTCAGAAGGCGTCGCTGTCGTCCATCGCGCGCTGGCAAAAGGAAGGGCGCCTGAATGCGGGGCTGGAGCCGTCGCTGGTATTCGTCACCCTGCTGGGCCTGACGATTCTGCCGCTGGCCACCTCGAAGCTGTGGCGTAACGACCCCGTGCGGCGCAAGATCGGCGGCGCGGAGATCGCCCGGCATGCGGTGGCCTTGCTAGTGCAGGGCATCGGTCCGGGCAAAGCGGACTGACCCCCAACCCACTCATTCAGAATGACGTTTCTGCCGCCACGCCTCGTACGCGGCCTTCGTTTTCTCGTTAGGCGGATAGGTGCCCGGCAAGGCAGCGCCGTCGCGAATACGCTCAGTGAGAAACGCTTCGAGTTGCTCCTGTTCGGCCGCGGCCTGTGCAACTTCGGCTGCCATTTTCAGCGGGATCACCACCACGCCGTCCGCATCGCCCACGATCACGTCGCCCGGAAACACGGCTACGCCGCCGCAGCCGATCGGCACATTGATATCCACCGCATGGTGCCGGATCAGATTCGGCGGCGCGCTTGCCCCGGCGCAAAACACCGGCATGCCGAGCGCGGCTATCGTCGTGCTGTCGCGTACCGGACCGTCGGAGACCATGCCCGCCACGCCACGCACCTGCAACCGTTGCGAGAGGATCGAACCGAACGAGGCGCTGCCGCGCTCGCCGCGGCAATCCTGCACGAGCACATGGCCGGCAGGAATAGTTTCGACACATTTGCGCTGCGCGTACTCGGGATCGGCAAAGAGTTCGAGCACGTCGATATCTTCGCGCGAGGGAATATTGCGCAGCGTGAATGCCGGGCCGACCAGATTCGCGCCACTGTGCGCGGCGAGCGGCGCGACACCCTGCATGAACGTATTGCGCAAGCCGCGCTTGAACAACTGGGTGGTCAGCGTGGCGGTGCTGACATGACGGAGTGTTTCAAGCGTGGCGGAGTCGAGATCGGACATGGTGTCGGGCGGCCTCAGGTTTGGGGGCGGGGAGATGGCGTTCATCTGCCGTGCTGCGTCGCAGCGGCTGAACGCAGCCACGGCGGTTTCGCGCACCCGATGATAGCGCCGCCTTGGATCGTGAAGCAGGCCCGCGCAACCATGCCGGCACACCTGACGAATAGCGCCGAGGCACGCGGCATGCTACCTGAAGCGTGGAGGTGGCCGCCGCGCGTGAAACGCAAGCGCGCCGGTGTCGCAAAGAGCATGAATGTTCAGAGCACACGCCTCGCGTACAGGGCGGTGCACACGGGTTTCTGTCAGTGGTCACGGCGAATCGGATATCGGCATCTGTCTGCCGGAGCAACGGCGCCGAGGGCCGGTTTTTCATCCGCGTGCAATTTTGGCGCGTTACTGTGCGCACGCGTTGCGCCAGGGCCATGTTTTACAATCGCGGGCCTGCATGCAACTCGACGCATCAAATCGAGTCGGAACCATGAGCAGCAATACCGCAGCCGCGCAACTTCGCGGCAAACAGCAGGACGATATGTTGGCCGCGTCTGACGGCCCAACCGGTTTTTTAGAGCAACAACAGCACATGAACGGAGCATTGAGACTCGATCAGGCCACGATCGTGCTCGTCGAGGACGACCCGGATAGCCGGGAATCACTAGCCTTGTTACTCGAGGCGGAAGGCGCGCATGTCGTCGCAGTGGCGGATGCGGAAGAGGGTGTCGAAGCGGCGCTGCGGCTGTTGCCTGACGCCGTGGTGTGCGACCTCGAATTGCCGGCCATGGACGGCTTTTATCTGATCCAGCGGCTGCGCGATCACGAGATTCGCGGCGACCACGCGCCTTCGGTCGCCGTGGCGCTCACGGGCCATACCGACGACGCTTACCGCTTGCGCAGCATCGGCGAAGGCTTCCAGCATTTCATGACCAAACCGGCTTTGCCGGAAGACCTCGTGACGCTATTGCACGACGCGATCGACGCGCGCGCGGCGGGCTGAGCGGTTTCGCAGGCGGGTGGCGGCCGGGTGGCTGCCTCTTGCCGCCGCATCTTTGGCGGCAAGCTTTCGCGCGGCGCAATAAACAGCAATCAGGTTCAAGATCCGATTGCCGGCGCTGCTGTTATTTGACGGCGGCAACCGGTGTTGCGGCACCGGCGCTGGCCGCCTCCGCTGCCTGGCAGGCGGCGCACAATCCCTTCAATTCGATTTCATCGCTGGCAAGGCGGTAACCCGAGTCTTCGATTTGCGCGACGAGCGCCTGGCGCAGCTTGGGCTGATGCAGTTCGGTGACGTTGCCGCATTGCTGGCAGACCACCAGAATGCCGTGCTGGCATTGCGTCAGGTCGTGGCAGACCGTGAACGCATTGATCGATTCGATGCGGTGGACAAGTCCTGCCGAGAGCAGAAAGTCGAGCGCCCGGTAAACCGTGGGCGGTGCCGAGCCGGGATGGATCTGGCGCATGTCGTCCAGCAACGAATACGCCTTGGTGGCGCGCCCGGAATTAAGCAGCAATTCGAGCACTTTGCGGCGGATTGGCGTGAGTTTTTCGCCGCGTTCGCGGCAATATTCTTCCGCGAGAGTCAGTGCGGATTCCTGCGATCCACCGTGCTCACCATGCGCGTGCCCCGGCTCGTGATGATGAGCGGAAGCGGCAAGGGTGGTTTTGTCGGCGGTAGCGGCGGGCTTGGCGGTCTTCATGCGTCGATTATAAAGGCCATCGTGCTTTGCTGTGCCGCCGTGCGGTGCGCGTGCCGGTCGCGGCTGGGCGCAGCCGCGAGGCATGAGGTTGCCGGCCTCAATCCAGCTTTACCGCAAAGCCGCGCTGCACGCCGGGCCGCGCGAACAGCGCCGCGTACCAGCGTTGCACGTTCGGGTAGGTGGCCAGGTCGACTTTGTGCCGTTCGTGACGCCACGCCCAGCCCAGAATCGCGAAATCCGCCACCGACAATTCCCCCGCCACGAACTCCGTTTGCGCGAGGCGCCGGTCTAGCACGCCGTACAGGCGGTGGGTCTCATCCGAATAGCGCTTGAGACCATAGGCTCGGTCGGTGACCGACTCGAGCGCGGCGAAGTGGTGCACCTGACCCGGTATCGGTCCGAAACCGCCCATTTGCCACATCAGCCACTCGAGCACCGGGACGCGTTCGCGCAGCGTCTTCGGCAAGAATTTGCCCGTCTTTTCCGCAAGATACAGCAGCACCGCGCCCGACTCGAATACGCTGATCGGCTGACCGTCCGGTCCGTCCATATCGACGATTGCAGGAATCTTGTTGTTTGGGCTGATGTGCAGAAAATCAGGCTGGAACTGGTCCCCACGGCCAATGTTGACCGGTTGGACGGTGTACGGCAGTTCCATTTCTTCGAGCGCGACGCTGACCTTGCGGCCGTTCGGCGTGCCCCATGCGTAAAGCGTGATTGTCATGTCGAATGGCCGCCGGATAGGTCAAGTCAGCGGAAAATCGACGTATTTCCTGAAACCCGGGCGTGTCGCAATGCGCGAATACCAGCGCTCCAGATTCGGCAGCGGGGGACGTTCGACGCCGTCCAGCCCGAACCAGCGTTTCGCGTACGCGCCGATCACGATATCGGCGAGCGTGAACTTCTCGCCTTCGAGGAAGAAGCGGCCTTGCAGATGGTTATCCAGCAGGCGCCACAGCAACGTGACCGCGGCGAAGTCGCTGGCGAGCTTGGCCGTGTCGCGCTCGGCGGCGGGCGTGCGAACGAGGGCCCAGAACACGGGTCGTTCCGCGGGTTGCAGCGTGGTGAGCGACCAGTCGAGCCAGCGGTCGATGCTGGAGCGCAGTCTCGGCTCGGGCGGATACAGGAGGCTCGATTCGCCGTATTGCAGCGCCAGATAGCGCAGGATCGAGTTCGATTCCCACAGCACGAAGTCGTCGTCGACCAGGGTCGGAATCTTGGCCGTAGGGTTCATGGCCAGATAGTCGGGCTCGTTGTTGCGGCCGAATTGCAGGCCCGCGTCGATGCGCTCATATGGCAGCACCAGTTCGTCGCAACACCACAAGACTTTTTGTACGTTGACCGAGTTGGTGCGTCCCCAGATCGTAATCATCCGGCAAATCCTTTTTTACATGACGGTTGGCAGGCCGTGCGCGGCGCGCGGCGTTCAGCCAGTAACGATACACGATGGCATGGGTTTGCGTGCCGGCAACGCGCGGGCGTTGCGTACAATGAGCGCACCCGAATACGACGAGGCACCGCATGGCCCGCATTGTCCCCGACGACTGGAAGAGCCTCGCCGCCACCGGCGCGGCGGCACGCGAACGCGAAACCCTCGCGTTGCTGGAAGACGCGCTTCCTGATGGCTACACCGTCTATCACGGCGTGCACTGGACCCGCCTGAACCAGAACTTTTCGGTGTTCGGCGAAGCCGATTTTGTGATCGTCAGCCCGGCCGGGCGCGTGATGATTGTCGAACAGAAAACCGGTTTTCTGCGCGAAACGCCGAAAGGACTCGTCAAGGTTTATCTTCAGACGGAACGCAACGTGGCGATCGCGCTTGCGCACACCGTCGAAACGCTGCACCGGCGCTTCACCGCGGCGTTCGGCGCGGGCACCTATTTCATCGAAGAACTGCTGTATTGCCCGGACCACATTGTCAAGGACGCGGCAATTGCCGGCGTCAATCCCGCGCGGATCGTCGACGCGACGCGTAAGGACCGGCTTGCCGCGATCATTCGCGAAGCGTTGCCGGCCGACGAAGCGCGCCTTGCCTGCGCCCCGAAAATCCACCACTTTCTCGCCGACGAACTTGCCCTCACGCCCGACGCCAGCGCGCTGGTCGGCCAGGCCGGCACGCTCGTCACGCGTCTGGCGGGCGGTCTTGCGACCTGGGCGCGGCGGATCGAGTTTTCGCCGTTCCGGCTGCGCGTGATCGGCACGGCCGGCTCTGGCAAAACACAACTCGCGGTGCAGGTGATGAAAGACGCGGTGGCGCGCGGGCAGCGGCCTTTGTATGTGTGTTTCAACCGGCCGCTGGCGGATCACATCGCGCGGGTGGCGCCACCTGAAGCGAAGGTGGCGAACTATCACCAGTTGTGCGACTGGATTGCGCGCGACGCGGGTCGCGAGCCGGATTTTCAGTCCGGCGACGTGTTCGACCGGCTCGAAACGACTTTCGCCGACACGCCGATCGACGCACGCTGGCAATACGACGTGCTGATCGTCGACGAAGGGCAGGATTTCCAGCAGCCGTGGGTGGCCGCTCTCGAGCGCCTGTTGCGGCCGGGCGCCGCGTGGTGGTGGCTCGAAGATCCGCTGCAGAATCTGTATATGCGCGAGCCGGTCGAACTGTCCGGCTGGACCACACTGAAAGAAACCACCAACTACCGCAGTCCGCGCGACATTCTCGATTATGTGCGCGACGTGGTGGGCGCTTCAGTGCCGGTCGCGGCGGGTCTGGCGTCGGGCAGTCCGTTCGACGGCTCCGATATTTCGCTCTCTGTCTACGACGAAGCGAATGCCGCCGAAGGCAGCATCGAGGCCACCAAGCGGGCGATCACGCAGGCGTTGTCACTCGGCTTTCGCAAACAGGACATCGCGGTGCTCTCGTTTCGCGGTCGCGAAGGCTCGGCGATGTCCGCGCAGGATCATCTTGGCCCGCACCGGTTGCGCAGTTTTACGGGTCAATACGATTTGTTTGGCAACCCGGCGTACCGCGAAGGCGACGTGCTGTTCGAGTCGATCTATCGCTTCAAGGGGCAGGCCGCGCCTTGCGTGATTCTCACCGAACTCGACTTCGAGTCGTTCGACGAGCGTATTGCGCGCAAACTGTTCGTCGGCGCTACGCGTGCGACGATGAAGCTGATCATCGTCGCCTCGCAGCGGGCCGCGCGGCAACTGAATTTGCGTGACGGTAAAGAGATGGAAAAGGTCCGGGAGGCGAAAGAAGCCTAGCGCTTCATTCGTTCCACGCGCGCGCCCCGACCAGCATGCCCGTTTGCGTGAGCGCGTCCCACCAGATTACGCGCAGCAACGGCGCCTGCTGGGCAATCAGCAGCGCCTGCACCGGATCGCTCTCGACAAAATGCGTGACGCCGCCGCGCAACGCGGCAGCGGCCTTGTGAGCGGCGGCACCGGCGGCACTTTCATCGTGTGTGCCGGGCGTGCGCATCACCAGTTGCATATGACCGAAGCCATGCCGCGCGAGCCACGCTTCGGTGCGCGCGCGATCCAGTTCAGGCCGGCCGGTGATGATCGTACGCACGCGTTGCAGATCGATACCGGGCAGCACCTCGAACGGCAGCAGCGCGTCGCGTTCGGCGAGCGCCGCGGCCAGATCCTCGTCGTAGCGCGCGAGCGGAACGTCGGGCAGCAGAATGCCGTCGAGGTCGATCGCGTAGGTGGCGTATTCGTGATCGTCCGCCATGGCGGGCGCGGCGCCGGCTTCAACGCGCTCCCAGTCTTCGCGATAACGCTCGGTGTAGGCCTGGCGCTCCCACGGAAACAGCGCGAAGTAGCCGCGCGCGTCGATCGCATAATCGGGTTGTATGCGGCTCAGGTCGTCGACCGCGGCGGTCAGTGTCCTGACATCGAGGCCATGCTGCTGAAGGAATGCGACGCAATCGGCCAGCGTAAAGCCGCGCCCCGCGATGTCTTCGCACAGCAGCACTTTCGAACCCGCGGGCGGGATCGGCAGCGTCGAGTCCCAGGCAACCGTGCGCGACTGGCGCTCGTAGCGCAGGAAGGCGACCGGGGTGCCGGCCGCATGCGAAACCATCAGCGCAAGCGGCGCGCCGCCACGCAGAATCCCGATCGCCATCGCGAAGCGCTCCGCCAGCAACGCGGGTTGCAGCGATTCGATCCAGTGATCGAGTTGTTCGTACGTCAGGGGCAAAACGGGCTTGTTCATGACTCTTTGGGCGTCGCGTTGCGCGCGTAGGGCAGGTGTCCAGTAAATGGAGAGCGGCGCGCGGCGCAGCGCCGCGGCAGGTCTTCGTTTTTGAGACTAAGAATTTTGGCGATATTATGCATGCGGTTCAAAGATCGCGCGTCGGGGTGATGCGCGTCGCCGAGCGGGGCGTGTCGCAACGACCACCGTCGCGGCGGAAAAAGGGGCGCTGCAGGTTCGCTGGCAGGTTGAGCCGGCGCAGTCTCGCGCCGCCCGAAAAAATAACAAACGATGGAATAAGCCAGGCAGATGACCAAGATGAACGCAGCGGTGGGCGGCAGGAACGGTGTGTACAGGGGCGCATGGTGGGGGCTGGGTCTGCTCCTCGTGTTCGCCGCGTGGAGCATGCAGGCACAGGCTCAGGCAGAGTCGTTGCCGTTATCGCTCGACGTGACGGGCAAAATCAGCAAGACCAACGATGCGGCGCACCAGTTGTATCACTTCACCGAGGCACAACTGCTGGCGCTGCCGGTCCATTCGATTACGACCGCCACCACCTGGACGCCGCGGTCCACCTTCACAGGGCCGTTGCTCGCGGATATCCTGAAGGCCGTTGGCGCATCCGGCAGCGCGGTCGAGATCCATACGCTCGACGACTATACGTACACCATTCCGGTGTCGGACTGCGATCGCTACGGCGTGATCGTTGCCTACAGCATGAACGGCCGGCGGCTGAAGATCAGCGACTTCGGGCCGCTGTTTCTTATGTATCCGCGCGACGCGTTCCCTGATGAACTCATGGGCGCGGTGGGCGACTCGAAATTCGTATGGCAGATCAAGGCATTCATCATCAAATAACAACGCGCCGCCCCTGGCGTCGTGTCCTCTATGTGCTGATCTGGCTGACTGCGCTCGCGGCGCCGGCCGGCGCAATCGGCTATCTGTTGTACGCGAACCTGCTCAATCCGCGCGCCACCGAACAGCTGACCGGTCAGTACGACGGCTTCTATTGGGACGCCGCGCAATTGCAGATTGCCTACGCACGTTTCGAGAACCAGTTGCTGCTGTATCAATCCGGCGTCGACGACGACTATCAGCGGCTCATGCTGCGCTACCAGTTGCTTCAATCGAAGCTGCATGTGATGGCCGGTTCCACGCGCCGGCTGACCACACAGCTCGCGCTGCTGCAACGGCAACTGGACGAAATCCACTCGATTGATCATGTTCTGGACGAGATTCAACCGGAGGTGGATGCCTTGCCGAAGGACCGCAGCCGCGCCAATCAGATCGTCGTCGCGTTGCGCCAGCATTGGAACGAGGTCAACGATCTCGCGTTGAGCCGCCGTTTCGCCGACGTGGCCGACCGTGAGGCGATGAACCGCGATTTCATCGACAAGCGCCGCATGCTGTTCGCGGGCGGCCTGTTGCTGCTGCTGCTCTCGGCGGCCGCGACCATGCTGCTGGTGCTCAACGGCCGGCGCCGTACGCGTCTGATGCATCAGCAACATGCGGCGCTCGAAGCGGAGCATCAGGCGAGCCGCGCGGCGCGTGAGGCGAGTCTCGCGAAGGACGCGTTTCTCGGCATGATCAGCCACGAACTGCGCACGCCGCTGCATGCGATCGTGTCGTCGATCGAATTGCTGGGTTTCAACTATCACTCCGAGGCCGACCGCAAGGTGATCCAGCGGCTCGAAACCGCAGGGCGGCATCTGGAAGCGCAGATGAAGGACCTGACCGACTACGCGCGCCTCGGCGCCGGCAAGCTCGAACTGCGTCACGAGCATTTCGAGCCGCGCGAGCTGCTGGCATCGATCGTCGACGAACACGCGATGTCGGCTGCCGCGCGCGGCCTCAAGCTGGAAAGCGAGGCGAGCGGCATGAGCGGCCTCGTCGATTCCGATCCGCACCGCATCCGCCAGATCGTCAACAACCTGGTCACCAACGCGATCCGTTACACCGAAACCGGCACAGTGAGCGTGCAACTGCGGCAGCGGCCCGCGGTGCTGAACTTCGTCGTGAGCGACACGGGGCCGGGCGTGCCGCAAGCGCAGATTCCGCTGATCTTCCAGGAGTTCACGCAACTGGACGCGTCGCGCACGCGCCGCTTCGAGGGCGCGGGGATGGGGCTCACGATCGTGCAAGGGCTCGTCAGGCTGTTTGGCGGCACTGTCGAGGTGGCGAGCACCGTGGGTAAGGGCACCATCTTTACGGTGACGATCCCGGTCACGCAGGTCGCAGCAACCGCGCCGGCCGGCGTGGCGGCGCACGCTGAACCGGCCGGCACGCGCCCGTGCGTGTTGATCGTCGACGACAACCGGTTGATTCGCGAGTCGCTGAGCGAAATGATCGCGCACATGGATTTCGACGCGCACGCCGTCTCCAATGCGGACGATGCGCTGGAGTGGCTCGACGCTCGCCGTTGTGACGTGGTGCTGCTCGATCTGCATATGCCCGATCGCGACGGTTATACGTTCCTTGCGGATTTCGCGGCGCGCGGGGGGCCGTCGTCGGGCGTTCCGGTGATCGTCGTGAGCGCGTATGCGCCGGAGGCGGATAGCGTGGTGAGTGCGGGAGGAGAAGGGGGCTCGCAGCCGATTTTCGAAGCGTTATTAAAGCCAGTACATTACGAGGAACTGCGCAGCGCATTGCAGCGTGCGTTGGCTTCGCGGCATACGGTGTGATGCGACGCCTGGGGACTCACAGTTGCCGCGGTTGCCTCGGATGGAGGAGGGCTCAACCTGAGCACACACCTTCAGCCGTCTTGCCGATGCGTCAGGGCCGGTTGAGGCGCTTCGACAGGTCGGCGACCAGGATCGCCATGCGCGCGGGCTTCTCATAGCACGCGACGTCGTAGTTGCGGATGACCTGGCTGATCTCCGATTCACTGGCCTTGCCGGTCAGCAATTCGCCGGTCAGCACGAAAATCGGCGCGTCTGGATTCTCCGACGCCCGCACCGCACGGATCGCCGCCGCCGAGGTCTGCGAGCCGAACAGCCAGTCGATCACAATGCCGTCGAAAACCTGTGTTTGCAGTTGTTCGGTGAACGCGGCGAGGCCGTAGATCGCCACTGCCGTGAAACCGCTGCGCTCGAGATAGTCGCGCAGGTTGTCGGCGGAGGCCTGATCGTCGTCGACCACGGCGATGGTCGGCTTGTCCGTTTCAGCGCGGCGCGGATAGATCTCGATCTTGTGGACTTCGTACGCGCCCTGGTAAAGCGTGCCGTCGTGACGCGCAACGCGCCATTGACCGAGCTTCGGGTACGCGACAAATTCAGGACGGCTGCCCGGTTCGAGCGCGGCGCCGACCCACGCGGTGCAGGCCAGCTCGATCGCGCCGACGCAGAACACCGCCTCCTGGGCGATGGCGCCGACCATGCCCGGATCGAGCGATTGTGCGCCGAATAGCTGAGCGGCAGGTTCGCCGAACACCTCGGCCACCTTCTTGATCTGCGAGAGGGTCCATGGGCTGTTGCCGCGCAGCTTGCGGTGTCCCTGCGAAAAACTCAGATCGAGGATGCGGCACAGCTCAGTGGTTTGCTGGCGTTTGCCGATTCCATGCCGGCTCATCAACTCGCGCACGCGCTCGGCGACTGCGATGGAGTCAGGTGAGTGTGTTTCGTTGGTCATACTGCGTGAGAATCTGCCTTCTTGAAGGGTGGCTGTGGAGCGTGCGTACGACGCGCGCAGCGCGCCCATGCACATTGGATGCGCGTGGACGCAGCTAAGCAGGGGACAGCAAATGTACCGTAAAAAATATCGCGGCCTGTGTTTTTGTCTGACCGCCGCCGAACGTGCCGGTGCGAGGTGCGAACGGGCAAATTCGGCGATCCGTTTATGCTTTTAGCATCGAATGTATTTTACCGATGAAACCGCTCGGCATTTATAGAGAAATAAGTCCGGCTGGTGTTTTCCTTATGCGGCGCCTATGCAGGCGGCATGGTATCGAGTTTCACCGCCGAGTTTTTGAGACCTTTGAAAATCCGCTCGGCGACCTTGCCCGGAAACCGGCCGGGCAATTCGGCCGAGACTCGCGCGATGACCTCCGGCGTCTGTTCGATCAGCCGCTGGATCAACGGCTCGGCGTTCGCGCCGTACGAGCACCGCGGCGCCATGGCGTTGAAGTGACGCCGCTGCACATCGCGAAAGGCGTCGTGTTTGCTGCGCGACCACATCGCCATGGCGAGCTTGGCCTTGAACCATGACCATTGATTCGGGCCGTTGCCTTCTACCGGCCAGATCGACATCACGTCATAAAGCGGCGTCAGGCGGTACTGGCCACCCGCCAGCAAGCGAATGCTGAAGTTCTTGGCGTGGCCGTCCGGCGCCGCCAGCATCCAGAACAGAATCTGGCTTGCCAGCAGCGTTTCGATGTCCTGTTGCGCCGACGCCGATTGCTGGAGAATCCGCGCGAGGTCCAGCACGCCCGGACCGCCTTCGTTTTCGTACTTGCGATGCGACGGTACGCCATACACCTGGCAGAAGTCTTCCTGCGGCAGGCGCAGCAGCCATTGCCCGCTCGAATGCAGTTGCCGGTCGAAGCGTTCGACGCTCAGCACCCGTTGCTTGCCGAACGTCATGATTTCAGTGTTGGCCACCGGCAGGCCGTAGGCGCGCAGGATCCGCAAACACAGCCATTCGTTTTCGACCGAAGTGCTGAGGTCGGCGAGCCTGTTGCCGACCAGCCCGAGCGGCAGCTTGAAAATATGTGTGGTGGGCGTGGCGCCATGCGGACGTTGCCACTTGCCGTCGTGCCACAGCAGGGCGGTTTTTTCCTGCGCGCCGGCGAGCGAGATGCGGAAATCGTCTGCTTCGCCGGGCGGGCCAAGGGCGGAGTTGCTGACGGTGCGCGCCAGCATGGCCTCGATCTCGCTGTCGGAGAGCGGCGTGCCTTCGATCCGTTCGACGCCGGCCGGCGCGTCGTCAGCGGCCAGCAACTGAACGGCGCCCACGCAATCGCGGCCGATGGCTTGCAGCAGGTCGAACGCCTCAAGCGTATCGGTCTGGTAGCGCTGGGCGATGCGCTTTCTGATCGCCTCGCTGTCGGGTAGCAGATTGTCGAAATAGTTGAGCACCCGTGGCCCTTTGTGCGCCACGTTGCTCGGCGCGAACGGCAGCGAGAGCGAAAGCGGCCTGCCAGCAGGCGAGGCGACCCATGCGGGGTCGTAAGTGAACTCCATGGGGCCGCGGGTGGGCAGGCGCCAGACGCCGACGCGCTCGCCGTTGGCCCACACCGAAAGCGCCCGGGAATGCGTTTGGCGGCCCATGCTTACCACTCGATCAAAGGCGTTGGCTCAGGCGCCGGCTTGTTCTTGTCGCGTACCTGCAATTGCAGGCCGTAGGCGCCGCACAGCGCCAGCAATTGCGTGAGGGTGAGCGCGGTGGCGTCGGTTTCGAGCGCCGAGATGCGGCTCTGGCTGATGCCGACGCGCGCGGCGGCTTCGGCCTGGGTGAGACCGGCCTGGCGCCGGCCGGCGGCCAGCAGTTGGGCCATCTGGTCCGGTGTGGCGACGAGGTGGATCATGGCAAATTATCCGCGAGACGAATAAATGCATTTTATGCGTCACACAGATATTTGTCAAATATTCGTGTGACGCATATTCGGCAAATATCTGTCTGGCGAATAATTGGCAAATATCTGCGAGACGAATAAATTTCATCTGCGTGCGTCCCTGCTGGATGGCCGTGTAGCATGCTGTAAAAACATCTTCTACCGACTCCGCGACTCATGAACGAACCGACGCTACGCCATAACGACGTGCCGTACTACACGCAATGGGGCAGCCCCGACTGGGTGCGCCACATTGTCGAACAACAAGGCGACCCATGCGACGACCCATACTGGCAGCGCAGCGGTTTCGCCGACCCGGAGCGTTACCGTTTCTGGGCCAAACGCCTGTGCGGTCTGACCTGCCTTGAATCCGCGCTCGACTACTGGGGCATCGAACACGCGCCGCGCGCCGCATTGCTGGATGACGCGTTGCGCCACGGCGTATACCGGCTGCGCGACGACGGCGGCGTCGACGGCTTGATCTACCGGCCGTTCGCCGATTGGATCGGTGAGGCATTCGGCATTCAGGTCGAGGTGCTGCCGCAGGCGCGGCTTGAAGAACTCGCCGTGCGCATCGACGGCGACACGCTGGCGATCGTCTCCGTGAGCCCCGAGATTCGCTACCCCGAACGGCCGAATCAGCGCCAGGGCGGGCATCTGATTCTGCTGCACGGGCGTGATCGCGACGGCGTCTGGTTTCATAATCCGTCGGGCATCGCGCCTCACCAGGCGGATGTGTATCTGTCGTTCGCAACAATGGCGCGTTTCTACGCAGGGCGTGGCATGACGCTCACCCGCATCGTGCGCTAGATGTGGCGGAGGCACGCCGTACGGCGAATGCACTGATCGAGCCCGGTTTCTGTCAAGGGACTTCACACGGACATCCTTCGCATTCCCGCGATCCGGCCCCACGGCGCGCCGGGCGTCGTAGAATCGCTTGTTCCCGATTCCCGGAGTAACGCGTGTCTGATCAACCACACCCGCAGCCACGCCCACCGCGCTTTCGCCTGCCGCGCCGTGCCCGCACGCCCTGGCAGGCGCCGCGCGCCCGCACGCTCTTCACGCGCCCCGCGGCGTCGCCGCAGCGCGTGCTGCTGCAGCGTGTCTACCTCGTGCTTGGCCTGTGTGTGCTTGCCTTCGCGGTGCTCTATCTCGATCGAGACGGTCTGCGTGACGCCAACCGCAAGGTGCTCGGCATCATCGATCTGATGTACTTCACGATGGTCACGGTCGCCACTGTCGGTTATGGCGATATCGTGCCGGTCACCGCCCGCGCGCGGCTCATCGACGCGTTCTTCATCGTGCCGATCCGTATCGTCATCTGGTTCGTGTTTCTGGGCACCGCCTATCAGTTCGTCATTCAACGCGTCATCGAGGAATTCCGCATGAAACGCCTGCAAAAACAACTGCGCGATCACGTCGTGGTGTGCGGCTACGGATTGAGCGGGTCGGTCGCGGTGCGCGAACTGCTGGAAAGCGGTTTCGCCGCGGAATCGATCGTTGTCATCGATTCACAGCAGGAGGCGCTCGAAGCGGCCACGGCGTTGGGCGTGGCGGGCCTGCTCGGCGATCCGTCGCGTGAGGACCTGTTGCAGCAGGCGCAGGTGCGCATCGCCAAGGCGGTGATCATCGCCGTCAGCGACGACGCCATCGCGATCCTGCTCACACTGACCGTGCGCAGCGTCGCGCCGGACACGAAAATCGTCGTGCGGATTCAGGAGCAAACCTACCAGCGCCAGTTGCGCCAGGCCGGCGCCGACGTGATCGTTTCGTCGACCAAGATCGGCGGACTGTTGCTTGCCGACGCAGTGGACAGTAACTACATCGTGCCGTTCGTCAACGATCTGCTGTCGGCGCGTGGCCGTGTCAATCTGGTGGAACGTCCGGCGACCGCGCAGGAAGTCGGCCGCTGGAGCAATGCGTTGCCGGGCGTGGTGGTGATCGGGCTGATACGCGCGGGGCGCATGCTGTCGTTCTATGAAGACGAGCCGTGTCCGATCGAGCCGGACGATCTGCTGATGGTCATCCAGTCGTCGCGCCACGCGAGTGCAATGTGAAAGACGCGTGAACGAAGCGTCCGACAGCGAGTCCGCGCCTGCCCGGCGCGCGACCGGTTTTGCCAACTGGATCGTCGACGAACGCGATCCGCTGATTGACAGTTTTTTCAGGTGGTTTTCAGGTGCGCTGAATTCAACGCATCCTCTCGCAAGGACAGGAAAAGCCCGCTTATGACCCGCCCGACCACGCAGATTTTCGACGCCGCCGCCACCGCGCGGCTGATCCCGTACGCGACGCTTGTCGACGCATTGAAGCGCGCGAGCATCGACTATGCACAGCAACGCATCGCGAGTCCTGAACGGCTAGTCGTGCCGCTCAACGAGGGCGGCATCATGCTGTCGATGCCGGCTACCGCGCCCGATCTCGCTATCCACAAGCTGGTCAACGTGTGCGCGAGCAATGGAGCGCGCGGCATTCCGACGATCCACGGCCAGGTGATGGCCTTCGACGCCGACACCGGCGAGACGCTCTTCATTCTCGATGGCCCGACCGTGACCGGCCGGCGCACGGCGGCGATGTCGATGCTCGGCGTACACACTTTCGCACCGACAAGGCCGCGCGAATTCCTGCTGATCGGCACCGGCACGCAGGCAGCAAACCATCTGGAAGCGATCGGCGAGCTGTTTCCCGACGCGCGCGTGTGGGTGAAGGGCAGTGCGCCCGCGCGGGCCGAAGCGTTTTGCGCGGCGCGTGGTGCCCATGGTGCGCATGGTGCGCACGCTGGCAAAGTGCGCGAATTGAAACCGTTGACCGACCCCAACGCGGCCATCCCCGATTCGATCGACGTGGTAATCGCGCTGACCACCAGCAAGCAGGCCGTCTACAACGAACCGGCCCGCACGGACCGGCTCGTGATCGGCGTTGGCGCGTTCACGCCGGCCATGGTCGAGATCGGCGCGCGCACGATTGCAGGCAGCGCGCTGTTCGTCGACGACGAAGCCGGCGCCAGGCATGAGGCCGGTGATTTCATCCAAGCCGGTGTCGATTGGGCGCAGGTCGGCGGAATCGCCGCAGTGGTGGAAAATGCCACGTTGTTGCCGCTAGAAAAACCGATTGTTTTTAAAAGCGTCGGCTGCGCGGCATGGGATCTGGCGGCGTGCCGCGTGGCGCGCGAAGCCTTGTCAGGCGGCTGATCGCGGACCGTTTGCCGCGCCCGGCGCATGGCGGTTCGCCGGTCTCCATTGGCATCTTGCGCCAACCTGCGGCACATGTTGCCGTGCAAACAATCTCAAAACGTTGCACCATAGGCGTTTGCCGGAAAAAAGCGCCGGTTTGCCGGCGCTTTTGCCCCTTGTCCTTTGAACTGACGCCTATCACGACGCCGCGACCGCGCTATGACGACCCAACACGCTTCAGCCACTCCCAATCTGCCGCTCGATATGATCATCTTCGGCGGCACCGGCGACCTGTCGTTTCGCAAGCTGCTGCCCGCGCTCTACATGGCGCATCTGCACTGCAATCTGCCGCCGGATACCCGCATTCTCACGATCGGCCGCAAGCCGTGGTCGCGTGAGGAGTACATCAGCGAGTTCATGGAAGCGAAGGCGAAGCCCTTCATCGAAAAGAAAGCATTCGATTCCGCCGCCTGGGACAAATTCCTGGCGCTGTTCGAGTACGTGCGCATGGACGTCGATTCAGTCGAGGACTACCAGCGTCTGAAAGAAGTGTCGCGCGAAGGTGTGCGGCGCGTGTTCTATCTTGCGACCTCGCCCGATCTGTTCACGAATATTTGCGAAAACCTTTCGGCGGCGGGATTGGTCGACGAGAATTCGCGGGTGGTGCTCGAGAAACCGCTGGGCCACGATCTGGCGTCCGCGCAGGAGATCAACACGGCGGTTGGCAAGCATTTCAGCGAAGCGCAGATCTACCGGATCGATCATTACCTCGGCAAGGAAACCGTGCAGAACCTGATGGTGCTGCGTTTTGGCAATGCGATTTTCGGTCCGCTGTGGCAGGCCCCGTATATCAAGCGCGTGCAGATCACGGTAGCCGAAGAGGTCGGGGTGGGCAGCCGCGCGGGTTTCTACGATAAAACCGGCGCGCTGCGCGACATGGTGCAAAACCACCTGCTGCAGTTACTGTGCATCGTCGCCATGGAGCCGCCGGTGTCGCTCGATCCGGATGCGGTGCGCGACGAGAAGCTCAAGGTGCTGCGCTCGCTGCGCCCTATGACGCCCGAGGATATCGCGCGCGATACCGTGCGCGGCCAGTACACGGCCGGTGCGGTAAACGGCGAGCCGGTGAAGGGCTACCTCGAGGAAGACAACGTGCCGGCCGGCAGCCGCGCCGAGACTTTCGTCGCGTTGCGCGCGCATATCAACAACTGGCGCTGGGCCAACGTGCCGTTTTACCTGCGCACCGGCAAGCGTATGCAGAAGAAGGTATCGGAAATCGTTATCGAGTTTTCCGAATTGCCGTTCTCGATCATTCCGAGCGGTGGGCGTAATTACGGGAACCGTCTTGTGATCCAGTTGCAGCCGGAAGAGTCGATCCAGTTGCAAATGCTCGCGAAGGAACCCGGTAGCGGCATGCACATGTTGCCGGTGAATCTGAACCTGGACTTGCAGCAGGCTTTCACCGAGCGTCGCGCGGAAGCGTACGAGCGCTTGTTGATCGACGTGATTCGTGGACGTCTCACGCACTTCATGCGCCGCGACGAACTCGAAGCCGCATGGGCATGGGCCGAACCGATTCTGGATGGCTGGAGCAAGTCGGGCGACAAGCCGCGTGGTTATACGGCAGGCACGTTTGGGCCGGCTGCGTCGACGGCGCTGATGGCGCGTGAAAACGCCGTGTGGGCGGAAGAATCGCAGTAAGCGGGCAATTGTTAAGCGTCGGCGATCCGTCGACGCTTTGACGCGTTTGTTTCGCAGAGAAAAAAGGCGGCCCGTTTTTGCGGGCCGCCTTTTTTGTTATGTGCTGCTGTGCTGAATTACGGCAGCGAAATCGTCAACGTAGCGGATTGCGGACCCAGCTTGACCACTTGCGAATACGGTGCAAGCGTACGCAACGTCTGATCGCGCAGATAAGTGTTCAGGCCAAGATACGCGAGCAGCCCAACCAGCGCGAACACCGCGCCGATCGACCACAACGGCACCTCGCGCTTGAGCCGGTGCGCGACCTGGTCCGGCAACGGCCAATGCGGGGCGAACGGTGCGCGCTTGCCCTTCATATGGGCGATTTCGTCGCCGATGCGCGCGGTGAGATAGGCGAGTTTCTCCGGCCCCTCGAGCAGATACTTGCCCTGGAAGCCGAGCAGCAGGCACATGTGAAACACTTCGAGCGACTGCAAACGCGCGGCGCCTTGGGCGCGGCATTCCTCAAGGTACTGGAAAAATTTCTCGCCCGCCAGTTGCTCGCCGAACAGCACCAGCTGCAACGGTCGGCGCTCCCATTCCGTGCGGATCTTGAATGTCGACGACAACACCGATTCGTCGATCGCTGCGCAGAACGCAAACTTGGATGCGTAGACATCTTCCGCCGACGCATTGAGCTTTTTCGCACCGCGCTCGAAGTCGCCGAGAAACTGCTGGATGCGCTGGCTGAATTCCTGCGCGTCGCCGGGTTCGCGGCCGTTCTTCAACAAAAACAGCATGAAGAAACCGTCGTACAGCAGATCGAGCAGCGAGCGAACCTGGTAGCTCGGCTCGGTCACGGGGGCGGGCGTCGCGGCAGGCGTGCTGCCGCCAAACAGGGAGGGCGCGAAGCTCATGATGTGACGGCGATCAGTTCGAGTTGAAGATCGTTGATGCCCGACGGCGCGTAGATCATTGCCGATTGGGCCTGCAACATGCGGTCATACAATGCGCCGCGCGATTCGCAAGAGAAGTAGCACGCGCCCGGTCGTACCGGAATGGCGGGCGGCACTTGCGGGGTGTACACGAGGCGCACGCCCGGCATGGCCGAGAGCACCAGTTTGTCGACGTCGTCCGGCGCGCCGACCTTGAAGCGGGCGGGGACGGCTTCGACGAGCTCGGCGGTCGGCATGTCCGCGGAGACGGCAATATAGAACAGGGTCTTGTCGTCGATCTTGCCCGAGTCGAGACGGCCCGCATGGAACGAAGGGCGCACTTCTTCGAGCGCGATCGCGAAGTAACGCGTGGAGATCACGGTTTCGAGCAGATCGCGCAGAATCGTGTCGAGGCGCGCAAAGCCGGGCCCCGGGTCGTCGTGCCGGTAAGCGGGCAGGTCGGACAGCGCATAACCTTTCGAAAACGTCATCAACTGGCCGGCCAGTCGCAGCAATTCCTGAAACAGACGCTCCGGATGCAGCGCCGAATGCTGATACAGGTGCGCAAGCGAGGCAAACGCGGCGCTCGCCGTGTGCAGCAGCCAGAACGACGCGATGTCGCCGGAACGGAACTCGATGATGTTCTTGGTCGGCTCGCGGTGAAAGCCATACAGTGCGTTGACCTTGGCCTGCAGCGCGTCGATCAGTTGACGCAGCCGCTGATGCAGGATCGGCGATGCGTCGATCGCGAGGCAGGGCGGCACGAACGTGTCGTCGATTTCAAAACCCGACGTGGCGGTGCGGCGCACGCGCACAAGCGGCACCGACAGCAACTGGTCGCGCGGTTCGCTATGCGCAATGAGTTTGACGCTGGTTTTCAGGAACGTGATGTCGGCTTCGGCGGCGTCGGTGAAATGATCGGCCACCGGCGTTTGCTCGCTGACATAACGCGAGACGAAGCCCGCATTGCTGTCTTGCGAATAGTTCGCGCCGGTTTCGCGCAGCGGATGCAGCGCCAGATAGAACGTGAATTCGTTGATGCCGTCGGGCAGCGTGTCAAGTGCGATGGGCGGTGGCAGGTCGTCGGCTTGCGGCGCGGAGTAGAGCGCCCCATCCGGAAACACCAGCGACAGTTCGCTCACGCGCAGCACATTGCTGCCGAGTGCGTCGCGGTCGAGACGCGCCGAGCGCACCCCCCAGTTGTACGGCTGGATCGCCTGGATCGATTCGAACAGGCGCGCCTCATGATAGGCGTCCTGACGCTGAAAATGCTGTGGCCTCAGAAACAGGCCTTCCCCCCAGAGCACTTTTGCGGAATAACTCATCTCAAACCTGTTATATGCGTTCAGCGTATGGCGTGCCCGGAGATAAACCGATTCGAGCGCCGCATTGTTAATTCTCTAAAAATTGTTAAATCGTATTTGTCCAGCATCTTTAACCGCAGCTTACTGAAGAAAGCATATTCAGCGGTTGGGCGGGCAGTCCCTGTTCAGCCGGGATCACAGTGCCGTTGGTTACCGTCATTGCGCAGTTATGCAGGCCGATCATTATGCCGGATTTCTCCGACTTCGCCGGGTCGAAGGCGAATTTCCAACGCTGCATTGCCGGATCGCGGAATAGAGCGACGATACCGAATGCCTGCGCTTCACGCGAGACTTTTTCGGTGACGACGTAACGTTGACCGGGGATCAGCGTCACTTCGCGCACGCCCAGCAAATCGCCGCCCAGCGTGGTCTTTTCCTTGGCCGGGTCGGTAAATGCATCGAATGGCGCCTGCTGGAATGAGGTGGGGTCTTTCAGCACGTAAAGCCGCACGACCAGCGCCAGTGGCCGGTTATCATTGGCGGCATTCAGATTCGGCGCGGCGTATAAGGTGAGGCCGACATTACGTGGCGGCTTTTGCGCATCCGGTACGTCGGGCTTGCCGAGGCCGCTCGCCTGCAAAACCGCGTTGGCAGCGGCTCCCAGCGCGGGCACGGCGGCCGCGCAGCCGCCCAGCAGCGCGCACGCCACGGCACTGGTGATCAATAGCGATGCATGGCGAACAAGACGCGAATTCATATACATCGACCGGCTCGGCGCCGTCCCCCGTCAAAACATCAATAACGAAATCAATCCGGCAAATTTGCAACAACGCTATGCCGCGTAATGCCGCTTTATGCAAACTGCATTGTTCTCCGTCACTTGCGTGTTTGCCGTGCAGTATGCGGAAATTTTTTCCGCCCTTCGCAATCCGGCTATTGCACCAGGAAACAATTTCTGCATGCTTCGTTTAAATCATCCGCATGCATTTTTTTTGTGCAATGCTTCTTCACACGAAAGTTGAATTATCGAAAATTGGCCTGTACTATACCCGCGCAGTTGAAGCAAAGCAAAACTCCGGTTTCTCCTTGAATTAAAAAAATCGCACGTCGGTGAAAAACGATGAATGAGCGTCTGTTAGTAAAACTATCTGGGGTAGTGTTGGCATGCGGCGTGATTGCCGGCTGCGCGACACAGGGCAACAACACAGCGACCACACCGGAGGCTTTTAATAAGCAACTCGCGGACGCGGATACCGTCGCCAAGGGTGGCGATCAGGATCGCGCCATCGCGCTTTACCAGCAACTTTCCAAATCCGATCCGACGCGTGAAGAGCCGTGGTCGCGCATTGCGCAGATCCAGTTCACGCAGGGTCACTACGGTCAGGCCATTGTCGCCGCGCAAGAAGCCTTGCAGCGCGACCAGACGGATCGTCAGGCCAAGAGCGTGCTGGCAGTGGCTGGCCTGCGCGTGGCCACGCAATCGCTTGGCGAATTGCGTCAGGACGCGTCGCTCGCGGGCGATGCGAAGTCGGACGCGCAAGCGCTCGCCAAGCAGCTGCGCGACACGCTCGGCGAAGCCACGTTGTTCCCGCCTGACCCGAACGACAAGTCTGCTGTGAAGAAGAAACGCATCGTTCGCCACGTTGCCAAGAGCAAGCCCGCAGAAACGCCGGATGCCACCACCAGCGCTGCGGCTCCGGCCACTACGGCGCCGGCGCCTGCTACGGCGGCGGCGCCCGCTGCACCGGCCGCGCCAGCGCCTGCAGCGCCCGCCAAGGCTGCAGCGCCCGCCAAAGCCGCGCAAAGCGGCGGCGCGTCCGATCCGTTCAGCGCGCTGCGCTGAGCCACACGCCTGATCTATCTGCATTCGGGAGCCGACGATGGCGAAGAAAGAAAGTATTCAGAAACGCTTGCAAAAAGTGCGGCCACCGCGCGTTCAACTCACGTATGAGGTTGAGCGTGGCGATGCGATCGAGGTGAAGGAACTGCCGTTCGTCGTCGGCGTGGTTGCCGATCTGGCGGGGCAGTCCGAAGTCGAGCAGCCGAAGCTGCGCGATCGCAAGTTCGTCAACATCGACCGCGACAATTTTGACGACGTGATGAAAGCGATCGAGCCGCGCGCCGCGTTCCAGGTGGAAAACCGCCTGAGCGAAGCCGGTGGCAAATTCGCCGTCGACCTGCGTTTCAAGTCGATGGCCGATTTCAATCCGGACGAGGTGGTCGAGCAGATCGAGCCGCTGCGCCGTCTGCTCGAAGCGCGTTCCAAGCTGGCCGACCTGCGCAACAAGCTGGCCGGCAACGACAAACTCGAGGACCTGCTGAGCGAAGTGCTCAACAACACGCAGCAGTTGCAGACACTGGCGAAAGACCAGGGCAACGCGGCAGACCAGCACGCCGGCGCGCCGGATCACGACAAGCAGGGCGAATAAGTACGCACGGGGTGTGAGATGAATCAGCAAACGGCAGCAGCCCAACTCGGCACCGCGCAGAGCGGCACGGAATCCACGTTGCTCGACGAAATCGTCGAGAAAAGCCGCGTGGCCAAGTCCGAGTCCGAACACGCGCGCGCGAAAGACCTGATCGGTGAACTCGTGCACCAGGTGCTCGACGGCACGGTGGTGGTATCCGATAACCTGTCGGCCACCATCGACGCGCGCGTCGCGGAACTCGACCGTCTGATCTCCTCGCAACTGAGCGCGGTGATGCATGCGGCGGAATTTCAGCGCATGGAAAGCACGTGGCGCGGCCTCGACTACCTGTGCAAGGAAAGCAATACCGGCTCGACGGTCAAGATCAAGGCGCTGCATGCGCCCAAGCGCGACCTCGTGCGCGACTTCAAGAACGCTATCGAATTCGATCAGAGCGCACTCTTCAAGAAGGTTTATGAAGAAGAGTTCGGTACTTTCGGCGGGGCACCGTTCGGCACGATCATTGGCGACTTCGAGGTGACGCGTCAGCCTGAAGACGTGTACTTCATCGAACAGATGGCGCACGTCGCGGCCGCGGCGCACGCACCGTTCATCGCCTCGGCGTCGCCCGAACTGATGGGGCTCGAAACATTCGCCGATCTCGGCAAGCCGCGCGATCTCGGCAAGGTGTTCGACACCGTCGAATACGCGAAGTGGAAGTCGTTCCGCGACTCTGAAGACTCGCGCTATGTCGGCCTGACGTTGCCGCGTTTTCTCGGCCGCCTGCCTTTCAATCCGAAAGACGGCGCCACGGCTGAAGGCTTCAACTTCGTTGAAGAGGTGGACGGCACCGATCACAGCAAATACCTGTGGTGTAACGCAGCGTGGGCATTCGCCGCACGGCTGACTGCCGCATTCGACGACTTCGGCTGGTGCGCTGCGATTCGCGGCGTGGAAGGCGGTGGTCTGGTGGAAGACCTGCCTACCCACACGTTCAAGACCGACGACGGCGAAGTCGCGCTGAAATGCCCGACCGAAATCGCGATTACCGATCGCCGTGAAAAGGAACTGAGCGACCTCGGTTTCATTCCGCTCGTGCACTGCAAGAACTCGGATTACGCCGCGTTCTTCGCCGCACAATCGGTACAGAAGCCCAAGAAGTACAGCACCGATAGCGCAAATGCGAACGCCGTGCTGTCCGCGCAACTGCAGTACATCTTCTCAGTGTCGCGCGTGGCGCACTACCTGAAGGCGATGATGCGCGACAAGATCGGCAGCTTCGCATCGGCACAGAACGTCGAAGTATTCCTGAACCGTTGGATCTCGCAGTACGTCCTGCTGGACGACAACGCGACCCAGGAGCAGAAAGCGCAGTTCCCGCTGCGTGAGGCATCGATACAGGTCTCGGAGATTCCGGGCAAGCCTGGTGCGTATCGTTCGGTCGCTTTCCTGCGCCCGCACTTTCAACTGGACGAGCTGTCGATCTCTTTGCGGCTTGTTGCCGACCTGCCGAAACCGGCAAATTCATAAACGAAGTAAAAAAACCCGTGCCGGCCGCGCGGGTTGGCTGTTAAAACCACCTCTTTGGGGAGTCGATGAGTTATGAAGGACATCTATTTAAAATTCGGCAATCCGGCGATCAAAGGCGAGTCCGCCGATAAAGATCATGCTGGCTGGATCGAAATCGATTCGTGGAGCCACTCGATTACGCAACCGCGCTCGGCAACGGCTTCGACGGCGGGCGGTCATACGTCCGAGCGTTGCGAGCACGCTGACATGCAGTTCACGAAAGACATCGACGTGGTCAGCCCGCTGATCTATCAACACGCATCGGGCGGCACGACGTTCGACGAAGTGACGATCGACTTCATGCGTTCGGACGGCGAAGGCAACCGCATCAAGTACCTGGAAGTGAAGCTCAAGTACGTGATCATCTCGAGCGCCACGCCGAGCGTGGTGGGCGAAGGCCTGCCGAGCGAACAGTTCTCGCTGAAATACGCTGCCGTGCAGTGGAAGTACACGCAGCAGAAGATCGGCGGCAACCAGGGTGGCAATGCGCAAGGCGCGTGGAGCCTGACGAAGAACGACAAGACTTACGCGGTCTGATGCCGGGATGCACGCGGCGTGTGCCTGAAAAGGCTGACGCCCGCCGCGCGCGCCTCGCGTCGAACACCGGTTCTTCGGACGCTGATGAAACGCTTCGAACCTAGCTTTCTCGACAAGCTGTTCGACGACGAACCGCATCTGCCGGCTTCCCCGGCGATGCGGCAATTGTCGTTGGACGAGTTGAAGGCCACTGTCGCGCGCGACGTCGAGGCGATCCTGAACACCCGGATCGCCCTGACCGAGCACGAACTCGCGGCGCTGCCGGAGTGTCAGCGCTCGGTGCTTACCTACGGCTTGAACGATTTCGCGGGCTTAAGCCTCGCGAGTCACTACGACCGTACGTTTATCTGCAAATCGATTCAGCAGGCAATCGCACGGCATGAGCCGCGCCTGCAGCAAGTGGCGGTCACGCTCGAACTGAACGAACAATCCACCAACGCGCTGAACTTTGCGATTCAGGCGTTGCTGGTCGTGCACCCGGCGGAAGAACCGGTGAGTTTCGACGCGATGCTGCAGCCGTCTACGCTGCAATATTCGGTGACGCGCGCACGTGCGAAGCTTTAGTACCTGATTTTGGCGGCTGAGTTTTTAGTACCGGCGTTTTAGTATCTTGAGTACCGCTTTGCCGCCGCTCACGCGCACCGGTGGCGATAGTTTGAGCGGAGAGGGTTCAGGTTCGGGGATAGATCGATGGAAGAGTTGCTGCCGTATTACGAGCGCGAATTATCATTTCTGCGGCGCTATTCGCGCGATTTCGCCGAACGCTATCCGAAGATCGCGGCGCGTCTCGCGATGTCCGGCGAGCACTGCGAAGATCCGCACGTCGAGCGGATGATCGAATCGTTCGCGCTGTTGGGCGCGCGCATCAACAAGAAGCTCGACGACGATTACCCCGAATTCACCGAAGCGCTGCTGGAAGTGCTCTATCCGCACTATCTGCGGCCGTTCCCGTCCTGTTCGATCGCGCAGCTAGGCACTTCGGCCGCGCTGAGTCACCTGACCGAACCGGTTCTGGTCGAGCGCGGCACTGAACTCAAGTCGCGCCCGATTCGCGGCGTGCAGTGCCGGTTCCGAACCGCCTACGACGTGACGCTAGCGCCCATCCGCATCTCGGAGGCGAAGTACACGTCGGTGGCCATGGCGCCGAGCGCGACCGTCCTGCCGGGCAACGCTACGGCGATCGTGTCGATCACGTTCGAATCGACGGCCGCGCAGCTTGATCTCTCCGCATTGAAAGTCGGCACGCTGCGCACCCACCTGCACGGCGAGCAATCGTTTATCGCGGCGCTGGCGGACTGCCTGTTCGTCAACGCGATGGCCACGTATGTCGAAGCCGACCGCCGCGGCGTGTGGAAGCAAGTGCGCGAATCGCCCGTCGTACAAGCCGGTTTCGACGAAGACGACGCGCTGATCGACTATCCGGCCAAATCGCATCCGGCGTACCGGTTGCTGACCGAATACTTCGCGTTCCCCGAAAAATTCAATTTCGCCGATTTCGATCTGGCGGCGATGACGCGCGCGAGCGGCCGCTGTCAGCGTCTGACGCTGCACATTGTGCTCAAGGAAGTACGCAACGATTCGCACGTCGCGCGTCTGCTGGATTCGTTGTCCGCGCATCATTTCCGTCTGTTCTGCACGCCGGTCGTGAATCTGTTCGAACAGCACGGCGAGCCGATCCGCATCAGCCACCAGGCGATTTCGTACCCGGTGATCGCCGAGGCGCGCCGCGCGTTCGCATATGAGGTCTATTCGATCGACTCGGTGAAACTCGTTCGGCAGCAGGCACATGAAGAATCGGTGATCGAGTTCCGGCCTTTCTATTCGCTGCATCACGGCGAAGCGGCGCGTGCGGGGCACTATTGGTTCGCACGGCGTAACGATTGGGTTGCGCAGAAAAGCCCGGGTTACGAGACTGAAATATCGATCGTCGATATCGACTTCGAACCGGCCGCACCGCAAACCGATACGCTGAGTCTCGATCTGACGTGTACCAATCGCGACTTGCCCGCCGGTCTCGCCGTGGGTCTCGAAGGCGGCGATCTGTTTCTGGAAGGCGGCTCGCTGACCGGCAGCATTGCGATGCTGCGCAGGCCGACGCCTAGCGTACGCTTCGAGCGCGGGCGCGCCTCCCACTGGCGGCTGATTTCGCATCTGGCATTGAATCATGTGTCGCTCGCCAATAGCGGCCTGTCGGCGCTCAAGGAAATGCTGGTGCTTTACGATTTGCGGCGCACGGCGGTGTCGGCGCGGCATATCGACGGCCTGGTGGGCATCGAGCAGCGCGCGGCGGTGCAATGGCTGCCGGGCAAGCCGTTCGCGACCTTCGTGCGCGGCATTGAGATTCGTTTGACGATCGATGAAGAGCATTTCGTCGGCACGAGTCTCGCGTCGTTCGTGCGGGTGATCGATACGTTTTTCGGGCTGTACGTGCATCTGAACAGCTTTGTGCAACTGGTCGTCGTGTCGAAGCGCACCGGCGAGGAGATTCTGCGATGCAAACCGCGAAGCGGCGAATCGATCCTGGCGTAGTCGAGCAACTTCTCGACGAACCGCATCGCTTCGAATTCTTTCAGGCGGTGCGGATTCTCGAGAAGTGGTTCGCGCAGCAAGCGCCATCGAGCAACGGACGTCCCGGCGAAATCGTCGCTCAGCGAATTGCCTTTCGCAATTCACTGTCGATGTCGTTTCCCCCGAGCGAAATTCACAGCGCGCAGTCTTTCGATGATGAAGGCACGGCGCTGAAAGAGAAGCCGCAACGCAGCGCTGCGCTCGAAGCAGGTTCGCTCCACAAGGTGGATATCACGCCGGCGTTTTTTGGTTTGCTCGGCGGGCAGGGCGCTTTGCCGCTGCACTACACCGAGCAGATCATCGCGCGTGAGCAGATCAAGCGCGACCGGGCCGCGCGCGAATTCTTCGACGTGTTTTCGAATCGCGCGACCGCACTGTTCTACGCGGCGTGGAAGAAGTACCGGCTGCCGTTTCACTACGAACTGGATCGTGACGAACGTTATCTGCCGCTATTGCTGGCACTGGCAGGCGTCGCCGACGACGACACCCGCAACAGTCTGCAAAACGGCGACGGCGCGCTATTCGACGAAGCGATCGCCGGCTATGCATTAGCCGCGCGGCACCGGCCGGTTTCAGCGGCCTATTTGCAACGCACACTCTCTGAGTACTTCAAGGTGCGGGTGCGCGTCGAACAGTTCGTCGGCAAATGGTACGACGTGCCGAGTGATCAATTGACCGTGCTCGGCGGCGTCAACGCGACGCTCGGCGCCACGGCGCTGGCGGGCGAGCGGGTCTGGCAGCGTGACATGCGCGCGCGGCTCGTGATCGGCCCGCTCGACAAAGCCGACTACGAAGCGTTTTTACCCGGCGCCGACCGTGCCGTGGCGCTCGAGCGCATGCTGACGCTGCTGGCCGGCGTGACGCTCGAATACGAGGTCTCGCTGGTGCTGCGCCGCGCGGAAGTGGGCCCAAGCATGTTGAGCGGCGGCGCGCGCCTCGGCTGGGACGCATTTCTGTGCACGAGAGAAGTCGACCGTGACCGCGCGGATGCCCGCTACGAATTGCACGTGATTCACTGACCATAACGATTGAACCAGGACCCGGATCGCACGACATGAGCACGTCCCTCAATACCCTGATCGCCAAACTGAATCCGACCTGCCGTCAGGCGGCTTTGCTCGCGGCGAACAACTGTCTCGCGCGCGGTCACTACGAGGTCGACCTCGAGCATCTATTGCTGGCGCTGCTGGATGAACCGGCGAGCGATGTCACGCTGGCGCTGCGCGCGAGCAGGGTCGACGCGCATGCTTTGCGTGCGGATATCGAGCGCGAATTGCAACGACTGAAGACGGGCAATACGCGTACGCCGGTGTTTTCGAAGCACCTGATCGATTTGCTCGAACAGGCGTGGTTGATCGCGTCACTCGATTCGCAGATCGGACGGATTCGTTCGGGGCATCTGCTGCTAGCATTGTTGACGGCGCCTGACCTCGCGCAGTTCGCCGAGCGCATGTCGCCGCTGCTGCGCGACGTGCGGGTGACGGATCTGAAGCACAAGTTCGACGACATGACCGCAGGGTCGCGAGAGGTCGAACGGAGTAACGCTGAACAGAGCGCGGCAGAAGACGTGAGCGACGCAGTGGCTCCCGGCTCGGCGCCCGGCGCGCCTTCCAGAACCCCCGCGCTCGACACCTACACCAGCAACCTCACGCAGCGTGCGCGTGAAGGCAAGATCGATCCGGTGATTGGTCGCGAAGGCGAGATTCGCCAGACCATCGACATTCTGATGCGTCGCCGGCAGAACAATCCGATCATGACGGGCGAGGCGGGCGTCGGTAAAACGGCGGTGGTCGAAGGACTCGCGCTGCGCATTGCGGCTGACGACGTGCCCGCGCCGCTAAAAGGCGTCGCGCTGCACGTGCTCGATATGGGGCTGCTGCAAGCCGGCGCGAGCGTCAAAGGCGAGTTCGAGAACCGCCTGAAAAATGTGATCGACGAGGTGAAGAAGAGCCCGCATCCGATCATTCTGTTTATCGACGAAGCGCATACGATCATTGGCGCCGGTGGCCAGGCCGGGCAGAACGATGCGGCGAATCTGCTGAAGCCGGCCCTGGCGCGTGGCGAATTGCGCACCATCGCGGCGACCACGTGGAGCGAATACAAAAAGTACTTCGAGAAAGATGCGGCGCTGGCGCGGCGTTTCCAGGTCGTGAAGATCGAAGAACCGAACGAGACGCTTGCGGCGGCGATGTTGCGCGGCATGGCAGCGTTGATGGAAAAGCACTTCAACGTGCGTGTGATGGACGACGCGATTACCGAAGCGGTACGTCTGTCGCATCGTTACATCAGCGGCCGTCAACTGCCGGATAAGGCGATCAGCGTGCTCGACACCGCTTGCGCGAAAGTGGCGCTCGCGCATAGTTCGACACCCGCTGCGATCGACGACACGAAGAAACGGCTCGAGCGGATCGACGCCGAAATCGCCGCGCTGGAACGCGAAGTGGCGAGCGGCGCGCTGCACGACGAACGGCTCGCGGAACTGCGCAGCCTGCGCGAAGAAGACGTGAAAGACCTCGCGGAAGATGAAGCGCGCTACGACAAGGAGCGCGCATTGGTGACGGAGATCGTCGGCTTGCGTGCCGAGATAGACGCCGCGCGCGTGAGCAGCGCAGATGCTGCACAGGCCGACAAGGCACAGCAGGCGCGCGAAACGCTGGCCACGCGTGTTGCGGAATTGCACACCTTGCAGGGCGGTCAGCCGATGGTCCCCTTGCAGGTCGACGGCCACGTGGTCGCCGAAATCGTCGCCTCGTGGACCGGCATTCCGCTCGGCCGCATGATCAAGGACGAAATCCAGACCGTGCTGAATCTGCAACCGCTGCTGGCCGCACGCGTGATTGGGCAAGACCACGCACTCGATGCGATCGCGCAACGCGTTCGCACTGCCAGCGCGAGTCTCGAAGATCCGAATAAACCGCGTGGCGTGTTCATGTTCGTCGGGCCGTCGGGTGTGGGCAAGACCGAAACCGCGCTCGCGCTTGCTGACGTGCTATACGGCGGCGAGCGCAAGATGGTCACGATCAACATGAGCGAGTACCAGGAAGCGCACAGCGTGTCCGGCCTGAAGGGCTCGCCGCCGGGCTACGTCGGTTACGGCGAGGGCGGTGTGCTGACCGAAGCCGTGCGGCGCAATCCGTATTCGGTGGTGCTGCTCGACGAAGTGGAAAAGGCGCACCCGGACGTGCTGGAAATGTTCTTCCAGGTGTTCGACAAGGGCACAATGGACGACGCCGAAGGGCGCGAAATCGATTTCCGCAACACACTGATCATTCTGACCTCGAACGTCGGCTCGCAGGCGGTGATGCAGGCATGCCTGAACAAGAGCGCCGAAGAATTGCCGGATGCGGACGGGCTCGCGGAGACGCTGCGACCGCAACTGTATAAGGCATTCAAGCCGGCGTTCCTCGGCCGCATGAAAGTGGTGCCGTACTACCCGATCTCAGACGACGTGCTCGTCGAAATCATCGACCTGAAGCTGGAGCGGATTCGCCGCCGCATCGAGTCGAATCACAAGGCGGTGTTCGAGTGGGACGATTCGCTCGTCGACGCCGTGCTGGCGCGTTGCACCGAAGTGGACTCCGGCGCGCGCAATGTCGACCACATTCTGAACGGCACGCTATTGCCTGAAGTCGCGCAGCAGGTGCTCGAGCGCATGGCCAACGGCGCCGCCATCGAACGCATCGCGGTGCGTGCGAGCGACGCGGGCGAGTTCGAATACACGGTTGTGTGAGCAGGCTTGCCCCGTCTGCTTGCCAATCTGTTTTAATGCCGTACCGGATACTTATTGCTTTCTGTCATGTCGACTAATCTGAACACGCTGCTGGCGCCGATCAGCGAAGCCTCGCCTTGTGGCGACGACCTGCTGTTTTCGGCGGATTTCGACGCGATCCAGCACGCGCGCCGTTTTGAAGACCCGTCGCTGGATCAGGGCGAATGGGTCACGGATATTAAAGAAGCCGACTGGCCGTTCGTGGTCGAACGCGCGAGCAGTCTGCTGCAGACGCAGACAAAAGACCTGCGCCTCGCGGTCTGGCTCACCGAGGCGCTTGCCATCGAAGAGGGCGTGACCGGTCTCACTCAAGGTTATGCGCTGCTAACGGGGCTGTGCGAAAAGTACTGGGATCACGTGCATCCACTGCCGGAAGGCGACGATACCGAGTACCGCCTCGGCAACGTCGCGTGGCTGGTTGGCCGCACCGGCGATCTGTTGCGGGCCATGCCGCTTACGTCGTCGCAAGGCAGCTCGTTTAGCACGATCGATTGGGACGTGGCCACGCACGTTGCGCAAGCGGTCAAGCGCGATCCGGATCACGCCGACGATATCGCGCGCGGCAAGCCTTCCATCGAACAGATCGAGGCGTCGAAACGCGCCACGCCTCCGGCGTTCTATTCAACACTGCTGATCGAGCTGAAAGCGTACGAAGCGGCGATGCTCGCGCTCGAACAGGAACTGGACCGGCGCGCGGCCGATTCGGCACCGAGCTTCCGTCAGGCGAAAGATGCATATGAAAGCGTCTACCGGCTGGCGGAACGTTTCGCGCGCGAACTGGGGGTCAGCGCTGAAGCGCCGCCGAAAGCGCCGAAGCCGGAAGAATCCGAACGCGCCGAGCCTACCTTCAAGACTTCACCGCAACGCGAGGAACCCGTGTTGACGACCATGCCGACCACGATCAGTCCGATTGCAGGAATCCAGAGCCGTGCGCAAGCCGTCGCGCAGTTGCGTGCCGTGGCCAAGTTCTTTCGCAGTACCGAGCCGCACAATCCGGCGGCTTACCTCGCCGACAAGGCGGCGGAATGCGCGGATATGCCTTTGCATCAGTGGCTTTCCTCGGTCGTGAAGGACGATGGGTCGCTCGCGCATATTCGCGAACTGCTGGGCGTGAAGCCCGAGGAAAATAGCTAGAACGTCCTTAAGCGCAAATAAAAAGCCTGGCATCGAACATCACCGGTGCCAGGCTTTTTTAATCACGCTGCGATCAAACAAACGGCAACTCAAGACCCCGCGCGAAACTCAATGCGCCGGTTGCGTGCGCGTCCGTCGTTTGTATCGTTCGATGCGATCGGCTGATCCGGGCCAACTCCTGTGGTCGTCATTTGTTCGGGCGGGATGCCCTTGGCGACCAGATAGCCCTTCACCGCGTCCGCCCGCGCCTGACTCAGGGCGATATTCGAGGTGCGATTGCCCGAGTTGTCGGTATGGCCGATGATCGCCACCGTCCTGGTCTGCATCTTCGAGAGGACTGCCGCCATCTGATCGAGAATCGCGCGGCCTTGCGGCGTGAGCGTCGCGCTACCCGTCTCGAACTCGATCGTGCGATTCGCCAACGTCTGATCGAGCAGGCCTTGTTCGGACGCACTGACGCGCAGGCCGTTCCTGATCGTGTAGGTCGGATTCAGTGCATTCGCCATATCGCTTGCGAGCTGCTGGCGCTGCGATTCGTTGCGCACTTCACCTTTCACGTCGATCTGCGTGCCGTCGATCTTCAACTGGCCTTTGCTGATCTGCTTCAACTGCGGGCCGATCAGCTTTTGCACGTTGGCGGACCAGTTCGGCGGCGTCGCGACGTCGGCGACTTCGATCTGATCGACCACGTTGGCCGCGCCGTAGGTGTCGCGCAGACGCGCGAGTACCGCGGCCTTGGTTGCTTCATCCGGCACTTTGCCGCCTGCCACGACCTGGCCCGGCGTTGCATTGGCGGGCGGCGGCGACGCGCTGATCGCGCCGGTGCCGGCGCCCGTGGTGCCGCTGGCGAGCCCGGCCGTATTGACTGCGGGCCCGGCATTGCCCGGTTGTGCCGAAGAAGACGCGGGAAGAATGGTCGTGCGAATGGCGACGCCGCTGTTGTCGACCGGCGTGACGCGTGCCGGGCCGTCGTTGTCGGCATGGGCGAGGGCGCTGATGAGAAGGCCCGCCAGCAGCGAGGCCATGCGCGTGTGCTTGCTCAACATCGTGTCACGCTCCCGTGAATGCTTCGCGGAACGTGTCGATGCTGACACGCAACGACAGTTGCGGTTGGTCGAGGTAGCTGACGAGCTTGCTGATGCCATGATCGTTTTGTGCGTGTTCGTCGATCCACTCGGGATCGTCGATATCGATGTTATGTGCCGCGTACGCCTGCGGATCGACCACGCTATGCAGCGTTTTGGCCGAGGCGCCGTTAAAGCCGATGATGAGCCGTTCGCGCTCGGCAATCGTGCCGATAAAAATCGCCAGTTCGAAATCGGCCTGCGAAACGAACGGTGCGATCAGCTCGAGCCAAAACGCGGCGACTAGCGAGCGATAGAACGGATCGTTCGGCAACGGCAGGGTCAGCCCGCGTTCGAGATGCGACGAACCGCTCTGCATCACCGGGCGCAGCAGCGAACCGAGTGCCAGCATCGCCCCGCGCAAGCGCACCGGATGGCCGCTCGCCAGCAGCATCTGTTCGAGGCCGGAGAGGGTCTGATGCTCGACGAAGTCGTTGAAGGTGCCGTCGTGCGGATTGCCGGGGCCACCGCCGATTTCGATAGGCACTTGCGTTTCGCCGAGCGCCTGGAGCGCACCGGCCGGCTCGCCCACGCCAAGTAGCGGCTTCATCTGCGAGGCAATGCGCGACCACAGGCGCGCAAAGGCCAGCGGGCTGTGCGCCAGAAACGTCAGCGGTTTTTCAACTTCCAGCGCGGTCGCGGCAAGAAACGGAAAACGGCGCGACGATTGATCCTGGCTCGCCACCATATGCCCGGCGATCGCCAGCTTGCTGCGCGAACCGAGGAACGCGAAGTGCATCGGCTTGGCGTTTTCGTAGACGATCTTCCAGCGCGGATCCTCGGTGAGCAACTCCATGGCCTCAGCGATCCAGCGATCGAGCGTGGCCAGCAACTGCGGGTTATGCGCGCTTTTGACGAAGTCGCCGCGCGACGGAATCTTGCCGAAATAGGCGATTTGCGCCTGCACGGTTTGCGTCATTGCGCACCCCCTGTGTTCGAAACCGCGGCGGCGGCCGTCGCCGGCCGTGCCGCTGGTGAGGCCGGCGTGGCGCCCGCCGTTCCTGTTGGGCCCGTTGAAACCGCTCCACCCGCAGCCGTTGCATTAACCGAGTTCGCCGCCGCGCTCACATCCGCCACCGAGGAAGGCAGCCGCAAGCCGCGCAAGCTTTGCTGTTGCGGTGCGTCGCTGCTGCCGCCCGAGGCCTGCGACGTGCTGATGATGCGCATGCTGACCGCCACCGTCACGTTGCCTTGCGTCCACGAGAGATCGAAGGTGCCGTCAGGACGGCGCTTGCGCTGCGCCGAATTGATCAGCTTCTCCAGACCGTAGCGGCCCGGCTCGTTGACCAGTTGCAGCGTGCGGCCGTCGAAAGTCGTCGCATTCAGTGTCGCGCCAGGTGAGCCCGACGGATTCGGCCACACGAAGTTGGTCCACTGCGGCGGCGTATTGCGGTAACGCATCTGCTGACCGTCGATCGCGAGCGTGTATTCCGTGGTACCGCTGCTCGGCTGCGGCAGGATCTGGAACACGGTCTGCGGTTCGGCCGAGCTTTGACCCGACGAGGCCGCTGCACCGCCGGCGAGCGGCGCCACCCAGCGCGCGAAACCGCTGGTGAAGTCGGGTGTCAGCGCGAGACCCATATCGCCCCATGTGCGTGAGGTCAGCGTGTCGCCGCGGCGCACCGCGAGCGGCCCGAGCGTGGTGCCGACGAACTTGGCGATCGCGCCGTCGGGCCCGAACACCTGGGCGATTTCACCGGCGCCGGCTTCGACCTTCGCATCGCTGGCAAACGGATACTTGTTCGCGAGCGAGCTCTGGAAGGTCTGATAGACCTGTGCGTTCCACACCTTGTTGACTTCGACGCTGGCCGGCTGGATCACCACCGCATACGCTGCCATCAGCGGACGCACCAGCAGCGGGCGCAGTGCCTTGCGTTGCGAATCGGTGAGGCCCGTCAGCATCTGTTCGTCGACGTACTTCAGCGAATCGGCCAGCTCGGAGCCGCTGCCGTCGAGCGTCTGCTGCATCAACTGACGCGCGCCCGGTCCCGGATCGCCCTGGTTCTTGATGACATTGAAGCGCGTACGAACCTTCGAGAGCGTGTCCATGTAGCCCTTCAACATCGAGCCGTTGTCGCCGGAGACGACGATGCGGCCCAATGCCGAGAACTCCTGGCCGATCGGCCCCATCGGCACTTCAACCGGATTGCCGTTGATGTCGATGTTGGCGTTAATCTGGCCGGTCGGCGCACGCGAGAACCAGTTCTTGAACCAGCTGCTCACGCCAGTTTGCGCGCGCTTCAGGTTCGCGTTGAAGAGCGACGGGTTGTCCCACGAGGTCTGGTCGTACGCGGTTTCGAGCACCTTGCGGATCGGCGAATCCTGCGGATCGCCGAGACGGTTCATCGCATCCACGGCTTGACCGAAGCTGCCGAAGCTCTGCACGGCAATGCCTTGCATGAACTTCTGCCAGTGCATCGCGTACTCGGTTTTGTACATGGCGACGAGTGCTTTCTGGATCTGTTCCGGGCTGCCTTCCAGCGTCAGGTCGTCATGCGCCGAGGTGTTGAGCACCCAGTCTTTGGCCTGCAATTCCTTCGTGGCGGCATCGCGAATCGCCGGCTGCACGTACTGGAACCACGCTTCACGCGTGAAGGTGCCGGGGATCGCGTAGCTGCCGGCCACCAGCGCCGTATTGTTTTCGCCGACGATGCGAGCGATCGTCATCGGCGCGAAACGGGTTGACGCACGCGCCTTGATTTCCTCGTAGACACGCTGACGGGCCGGCATGCCGCGCACCACGCGGCGCAGGTTTTCACGGGTCTGGTCGACGAGGCCGAGGTTCTGGTCGATCATCGGCCAGTCGTTGTCGGATACGCGCGACAGATAGAAGGTGATCATGCGCTCGGCGCTGCGGATCATCTCGTCGCGGGGCATGTTGCCGCGATTCGTTTCGAGCCAGCCGCGCCAGAAGCGTGCGACCTGATCGGTCAGGTGAGCGGTTTCCACGTGACGCTTGTCGCTGAGCATCAGGTAGGTCTTGAGCGCGTTATACGCATCTTCGACATTGGTCGGCGAGGCGTCGCTATACAGGCCGCCCTGGCTGTTTGCCGCCATCGCGTTGTGCGCCGATACGGGAATCGGTGCGGCAGCGTCCGGATTGCGGTTCAGCGGCGCGAGCTGATCGGGGTGCGCGTTGACGTCCTTCAGGAACGACGCGAGATTCTGCGAGACCGGATCGAGCAGGATCTGGCGCACGCCGCTGTAATACTCGGTGAGCAGGTGCTGTTCGAGGCGGTCGCCTTGATACAGTCCGAGCGACACGGCCAGCGGCTTGTCGCGGCGGAATTGTTCTAGCTGGTCGATGCGGTCTTCCAGAATGTCCATGGCCTGCAAACGCGATTGCAGGTCGTTGCGGTTCTGCTGCAGGCGCACCACGTTGTCGAGGTCGGCTTTGACATTGTCGGCGAGCTGCTGATTGCCGATCGTCGACCACGTCCAGCCGCCGAGCGCCAACGCGAGCACCGCGACAAAGCCGAAGAACGTGGCATACCGCATGCGCGTCTTGGCGGGACTGGCGAACTGCTTGACGGTCTGCCGGTCGGCGAAGATCACCTTGGAGAACAGGTCGCGCAGGAAGAAACCGTTCTTCGAGAACGCGCTTTGCGGCTTGGGCAGGCTGTCCGCGGAGAGGCCGAAGCGGTTGGCGATGCGCGTGGCGGCGGCGCTGTTGGTTTCGCCTTCCTGCAATGCGCTCGTGAAGTAGAAGCCACGGAAAATCGGCTTGTGCTGGAACGGGTTGGTTTCGAACAGCGTGGCGAGGAACGCGCGCAATGCGGGCTTGATCGTCGAGAATTCGAGCGGAAAGCTCAACTGACCCGGCGAGAGCTTGTTGCCGCGGCTGATCGACATCTGCGCGACGCTGATTTCTTTCAGGCCGTCGTAAAGCTCTTCAAAGTGCTCGTCGAAGAGGCCAACCACATCGCGCTTTTCGTCGGGTTCGTAGGGCAGGGTGGCGCCCCACACGCGGTCGTACTCGTGACGCTCGCTGCCGCTGAAGAATTCGGTGAAGCCCGTGATCAGGTCGGCCTTGGTGAACATCACATACACCGGCGCGAACACTTCGAGCTTCTCAGTCAACTCCTGCACGCGCTGGCGCAGGTTCTTCGCGAGATTGATCGCGAACTCGGGCTTGCTGCCGGTCAACTCGGCAATGCTGGCCGTGACGATGATGCCGTTGATCGGCGCTTTCGGCCGGAAGCGTTTGAGCAGGCCAAGGAAGCCGAGCCATTCGGTGCGGTCTTCCTCGTGCACGGAATAGCGGCCGGCGGTGTCGAGCAGAATCCCTTCCGTGGTGAAGAACCAGTCGCAATTTCGCGTGCCGCCGATGCCGTGAATCACCGCGTTGTTCTTGTCGGCGAAAGGAAATTGCAGGCCGGAATTCAGCACGGCGCTGCTTTTGCCCGCGGCCGGGTTGCCGATCACGATGTACCAGGGCAATTCATACAGCGCCGAACCGCCGGACATCTGACCGATCTTCGAGGTCTTGATCGTTTTCACCGCATCCACGAGGCGCGTACGCAGCACGTCGAGTTCGGCCTGGCGCGCGGGCGTGGGCGCGGGGCCGGTTTCGGTCTGCTTCTCAGCCTGTTGCTCGAGCATTTCGCCGAGCTTGTTGTTCGCGCGCCGCGCGCGCAGGCGACGCACCACCCAGACCAGCAGCCATAGCGCGATCACCGCGCCGAGCACGATGGCAGGCCACATCGGGTCGATCTGCAAGGTATCGGCGCCGATGAATAAAACAGCAGCGAGCGCGAGCAAGCCGATGATCGAGAGCGTGCGTGTATGGGTCAACACGTTAAGAATGCGTCGCATAAGCCGTTCAGGTCTTGGTGATGTGTGTTGTGGCGCGTGTGTGGCAAACAGCATGACGCGAGCACGGGCAAAGTCTGCCGGCGCCGCGTTTGAAACAAAATGAAAGCATATTCAGGCGAAGGTGAATGCGGGCGAATTGTTAAATCCGCCATGGGATGTCCCGCCATTGGCGATTGGACAAATGCCGTTATGCACGCGGCATTGCCGCCTTTTGCCAGAAATATTGATTGAACGCCCCATTGCAACCTCTTTATTGCCCGCCTTGCCTTAATGACCGCGCCCCAGGACGAAACCGGGCTTGTGATATTCAACGTGCCCGAGATCCATCAATTTCCAGCGGCCACCCCACGTCAGGCCGACCTGTTCGGCCGTCTGTCCGTATAACTGATAGCCTCGCATGGCCCAGGGATCTTTTTCTGAAATGACGAGCTTGCCATCGCGCAAAAACGCGTTGTCCGCGGCAAGACCGTATTGGTGATAGCTCTGAAACGCTGCAGCATTCGTGACGTTGCCCCCCATTTGCGCCAGGCGGTTTTGCCGCTCCGGACTGCGATAACCTTCCAGCAATGCCATTTCATAGCCGTATTGCTCGTGCATGATTTTGTATACGAGCAACAAACGCGTTCTGAAATCGGCGTCGAGCAAATTCCAGTCGCGGCTCGCGTCTTTCAGCGCGGGCCGAATCTGCTCCACTTCCTGCGTTGCAAATACCTCGGGCGGCAGCGGCGGCGGGGGCACGAGCTGTTCGCCATTCAATAACGCGGCAATTTTCTCGTCCGGTACTCGTGCAGTGTCATCGAATTGGAATAATTGCCGACCGCGTAAAGCCAATGCCACCAATGGCGGCGTCGCAAGAATACCTGTGGTGGTAAAAATCAGCAAGCGCCGCTTTGCCAGTAACTTTTGCATATCGACTGCAGTCGATTGCGAAATTTTTGCCGAGCGCGCTAATTGACCGCGAGCACGTGATGCACCTTGCGATGCTCCACGCATAACGCGGCCATGAATGGCGAGTGCGGCGCCTAATAAAGAGGCGCGTACCGCCGGCAATAGCAGCATGGCGGCGATCACAACGGCAATGGCGAAATAGGCGAGAAGTACTACGGCAATCAAAGTCGACCCCGGAAATTGGAAACAATTGTATTTTGTAAAGCTTGCTCTTAGAATCAGGCCTGCTCGGAGAGGAGCCGGAACGGTATTATCACGGCGAAATAATCCAGGATTCAATGAGACAGTGAATGAGTGCGCCGGAAAGTTCGAATTCCAAAGCCCCACCTAGCCTGTTATCCGATAAGGCTAAGGGCGTTGACGCCAATGGTTCGCGAATTCTCGCGAATCTGGAAGGCCGCGTCGCGCCGCCTACCGACCAACCACGCCGGTCCAAAGCGCCGCTCGTGCTGGTCGCCTTGCTGGTGATCGCGGCCGGCGGTTGGGGTGCGTGGCATATGCAACAACGTGGGACGACCGAGTCGCTGGCTTCGGCTACGCCGGCCAGTGCCGAGAAGGCCGCCGTGCCGGCGTCCGCCGCCAGCGGTGCGCCACAGGTGACCGCGAAAGCGGAGGCACCGGCTGCGGCTTCGTCGCAAGCGGCGACGATTGTTGCTGACGACAGCGATAGCAAAACGCCTGCGGGATCCGCGAGTGCGCCCGCAAGCGGCGATGAAAGCCGCTTATCGCGCGCGCTCGCCAATGGCGCCGAGCCGAGCAACGCATCTGCACCGGTTGCGTCCGCAACGGCCGCGTCGGCGGTCACGGTGCCGGCGGCAAAGCACGGTAAGAGCGCAACGGCTGTCGCCAGCAATGCGAAACACGACACGGCGACGGCGACGCACGGCAAGAAGGAGACCGCGACCGCAAGTAATCATCACGCTAGCGCGCCGACCGCGGTCGCTCAAACAAAGAAACCGCGCACGGCCGGTAGTGCTTCGAAAGATGATTCGGATGCCGATCTATTGGCGGCACTCGTGGCACGAACCAAACCGGCCGATACGAAAGCCGCCGACGGCAGCACGGCCACCAAGGTCAGTGCATCCGCGACCCCTGGGAACGCCAAGTTGGCCGAACGCGTGAAAGAGTGCGGACAACGCGGCTTCTTTGAGGATCAGTTGTGCCGCTGGCGCGTGTGCGACGGACATTGGGGTAAAGACCCCGCTTGTCCGGGGGCGGCGCCTCAGGCGCGCCAGCCGTAAGTTCAGGTAATGTGCCGCGCGTCCTCGTGACTCGCGGCAACCAGGCTCGTATTGCGCGCGGCGTCTCACCATCGCCGACCTGCGCCTCATCTTCCGCAAACACGTCGATCCCGCGTTGCTTCGCGTCAAGCAACCGCGAGCCGCTCGTCGCCCGTGCAAAGCTGAATCGCAACTGGTTGCGCACTGGTAGATTGGCGGGGCTGTGACGTACGGTGGGGTGCCACGCGCTGCACTTGACGGCTTGTGCTGGTCAGCGATCCTGCCTTCGGTGGTGGGCGGCTGTTCGTTGGGTAGTCCAACGAATCTGGCGGCGGTGATCTCAATGCACAGACGGATCCACTTGGGGTGATCGTTTGCGACGCGGACGGTGGACGAATAGGTGGGTGTGAATATGAGGTTCGGGGCCAATGACGGTCAGTCGGTCGCTTACACCCTTTCGCCGCTGGCGGGTGTGTAGAAGAGGACGAACGTCAAACTCTTGGACAGTCCGAGGTTTTTCAATTTCTTCGTTGATTTCTTGACGCGTCTGGTGCCGCTGATGGTGAGGTTTCCGAACTAACGCGTCCGCGATGTTGCGGGCCTGTCTGAATCCCGCCTCAGGCGGGATGCAGGCCACGCAACAATTGACGGACGCGCGACAGGTCCTGATCGACGTGTTCGGTCTGCTCGAACAACTCCGCGAGCCAGTCGACGAAGGCACGCACGCGCGGCGACACACGGCGGTTCTTCACATACGCGACCGAAACCGGCATCGGTACGGGTTTCCATTGCGGCAGCACTTCGCGCAACAGTCCCGAATCGAGGTAGGGCTGTGCGGCGATTCGCGCGGGCTGGATCAGGCCCAGGCCTTGCAATCCGCAGGTGAGGTAGGCCTGCTCGTCGCTCACTTTGACGAAGCCTTTGACCTTGACGTTTTGCGCTTCGCCGTCCACTTCGAAATCGAAGTCGACTTCGCGGCCGTTATGCGGCGACATGCAATTGACGGCAGCGTGTCCGCGCAGATCGTCGAGGTCGGTGGGCGTGCCGTGACGGCCCAGGTAGGCTGGGCTGGCGCATGTTACGTGTTCTAGCGTGCCTAATTGCCTCGCGACCAGATTTGAATCCGGCAATTCGCCTAACTGGATGCTGCAGTCGATTGCTTCCGAGATCAGGTCGACCGTGCGGTTGCTGATGCCGATGGCCAGATCGAGGTTCGGATAGCGGGTGTGGAAGTCGTCCAGTGCCGGCAGGACGATGGCGCTCGCTACCGCGCCGGGCATTTCAATGCGCAGGCGGCCGGTGAGGTTATCCGTCGAGTGACGGAGGCTCGCTTCCATTTCGTCGATGTCGGCGAGGATTTGCGCGCAGCGTTCGTAATAGGCTGCGCCTTCTGGGGTGATGCTCAGGCGCCGCGTTGTGCGGGTTAGGAGGGCGGTGCCTAGCAGGGCCTCCAGGTTCTGGACGATGGTTGTCGCTGTCGCGCGGGGGATGTCGAGGGACTCCGCTGCGCGGGTGAAGCTGTTGGTGTCCACGATTCGGATGAATGTTCGCATTGCGGTTATTCTGTCAATCACGATTCAAACTCCTGTTGGTGTTGAGGGTGGTTTTTTGCCTTTGCGGCGGTGGGCTTTTCTTGGGCTGGTTGCCTGTTCGGCGGTTTTTTTGTTTGCCTGGGGCGTTGGCCTTTCCTTGATCTGGAATCTTTGGCCTTTCCTTGATTTGTTATTGGTTTATTAGCGTTGCCCCTGTGCGGGGCGGCACCTACTTTTCTTTGCCTGCCGCAAAGAAAAGTAGGCAAAAGAAAGCGGCTTAAACCGCCAGCTCATAAGCGGATCCCCAGGCTTGGAGGGGGCAGTGGTGCATCTGGAATCTGTGCTCTCGCACATTCGGCGTGAGTGACAAGGCCGTCATACTTCCGGCGGCGCTGCGCGCGCCGACGCGGTACTTTATTAAACAGTCGGTGTTATTCGATGCTCGCTGTACTTCACAAGGCTGCGTGCCGTACTTGATACTCGCGGCACTTCACCAACCCGCCTGCCGCATTTGATGTTCATGACACTTCAAAAGGCGGCTTGCCATTTCGGCACGCGCGGCACTTCGTATGCCGATGGTACGTTTGGCGTCGGTGGCAATTCTGAAGCGCTGGGCCCATTGGCATTTCGCCGAGGCGAAGCCGATGGCCCCTAACCACGCCCGAGCAAAGCCTCATGTTTTCGGAGGAACCTTTCCGGCGAGCACATCGTGCGAGGCGGGAAGCATGACAGCCTTGTCACTGACACCGAATGTGCGAGGGCACAGATTCCAGATGCACCACTACCGCGACTGTGCGGGGGACCCGCTTAAGAGCTGGCGGTGTGAGCCGCTTTCTTTTGCCTACTTTTCTTTGCGGCAGGCAAAGAAAAGTAGGTGCCGCCGGGGGTGTCCCGAATTTTGTGTAAACGGGTTTGTGTTTAACCCGGCACGAGCCGTTCTTCGAACTGGATGGTGAAGCGGTTCAGGGCTGCTTTCCAGTCCCGGATCGG
>NZ_CAJNBK010000015.1 GCF_905220975.1 Paraburkholderia haematera
GTGGTGCGGCTGGCAGGATTCGAACCCACGACCCCTTGGTTCGTAGCCAAGTACTCTATCCAACTGAGCTACAGCCGCACGCAGAAACGAGATTATAGCAAAGGTTTTCAAAAAGGGAAGCATGTAACTGCGATTTGTCTCATTGCCGTGATCGTGTACCCTTGATAGGCAGTCGATTGCTGCAGTTGTCGGACCATCAGGACCATCATGAACAAGGCCTTTGTCAAAGAGTCGAGTGAAGAGAATGACGACGATCTCGACGTCGCCCAGCCCGAAATCCCACCGGGTACGAAAAACTACATCACGCCCGCCGGTCACCGGCGTATGCGCGACGAACTGCTGCATCTGATCGATGTCGAGCGGCCGGAGGTGGTCAGGCTGGTGTCGTGGGCTGCCTCGAACGGCGACCGCTCGGAAAACGGCGATTACATCTATGGCAAACGCCGTCTGCGAGAAATCGATCGGCGGATCCGCTTTCTGACCAAGCGCCTCGACATCGCCGAAGTGGTCGACAGCAGCAAACAGGAAAACGTCGATCAGGTTTTCTTCGGTGCAACCGTCGAATACGCAACGGAAGACGGCGAGGCGCACACCCTGACGATTGTCGGCGTCGACGAGGTCGATCTGGATGTCGGCCACGTGAGCTGGATTTCGCCGATCGCGCGCGCTTTGCTCAAGGCGAAAATCGGCGATACGGTGACGTTGTACACCCCGGCTGGCCCGCAGCCGATCGACATACTGGACGTCAAGTATCCGCCGCGCGATGCCGGTGGCTAGGCCGATGTCTCGGTGTGTCGAATGAGGTGGGGGGCGCCGGGTTCAGACTGTTTCGAAGCAATCGCCGGCGATTCGCGCCCATTCGGTGCCCAACAGCGTGCCGACCCCGTTCTCGCTTACATGGCGTGTTTTCGATAGGGCATAAAAAAGGCGCCGCGAACGGCGCCTTCGATGCTGCTGATGTTGCCAGCTGCTTTAGAAGCGGTGACGCAGACCTGCCGTCACAGCGACCTGGCTGTTCGACGACGACGCCGCGCCCAGGCCATTGATGTTCGCAACCAGGCCCGAACCTTCGTTGACGCGCTGGTACACGCCCTGCAGATACACGTCGGTGCGCTTCGACAGCGCGTAGTCCGTTTGCAGGTTGAACTGGTTGTAGTTCGGACGCACGCCATTCAGGCTCGCGTGCGTGTAGGTGTACGAGCCTGCCAGGCTCAGTGCCGGCGTGAAGGCGTATCGGCCGTTCACTTCGAAGTTCTGGAAGTGAGCGCTGTTGCTCGGCAGAGTGACGCCATTGGAGAAGCCCGATGCGGCTGCGCTGAGGCCTGTCAGACCCGACAGGTTGGTCTGCGTGTAGAGGATGCCGGCCGTAGCCGGGCCGAACGTGTAGTTCGCGCCTGCGCCCCAGGTTTGCTGACGCTTTGCTGCGAACGTGAAGTCGTCCGACACCGCGCCGCCGGTATTCGCCGTGCCGCTGCCGTTCAACTGCATGAACGCGGCTGCGACGTTCAGGCCGCCCCAGTTATACGATCCGCCAACGCTGTATGCGCGGTTGTTCGCAAATCCGCCAGCCTGGTTGGAGAAGCCGTACATAGCGCCGCCCTTGAAGCCGCCGTAGTTTGCGCTGGTGTACTTGACCGAGTTGTTGACGCGGAACGAGTTGTTCAGGTTGTCGTTGTCGAACGGATGGGCGAACTGCGTGCCGCCGTATTGCGTGCCGGTCAGGGACAGCGGGCCGACGAAATCCACCATGCTGTCGTATTGACGGCCGAGGGTCACGGCGCCGTACTGGTCACTTGCCAGGCCCACGAATGCCTGACGGCCGAATTCGCGGCCATGTTGCCCCAGGGTGCCGTTAGCGATGCTGAAGCCGTTTTCCAACGTGAAGATAGCCTTGAGACCGCCGCCCAGATCTTCAGCGCCGCGCAGGCCCCAACGGCTGCCGTTGATCGAACCGCTCGTTTCTTGCCAGTTGCTGTGGCCGTGCTGGTTATTCGTATAGGTGATGCCGGCGTCGATCAGGCCATACAGCGTGACGCTGCTCTGGGCGTGTGCTGCCGTTGCAAAAACGCCCGTGAGGGCCGCGACCATGAGAGTCTTTTTCATCTTGTAACTCCGAGAGCGAGAGTGGGTTTTGAACCCAGGCTTAAGGAGACCTTCACACGGGCGCTGCGAGAGGCGAAATCCGCGTGAGAGGCGCGCTGTATGGGAGCCGCGCTGGTTTCCAGTTAGGCAGAGTGTAGAGAGACACTCGCAAAGCGGACGTTCCGATTTTCGCAATAAAGAATTACTAGATGTGAAACGATAGGCGAATGCCACTTAAGCCTTGCTGGTAAAGGCTTGCGGCGTTATTGGCGGGGAGTGGAAAGCGAATCAACCGAGTCGCGTTGCTCATTTGCGACAGTAATCGATGCAAAAAAACAACGCGATAAACCGTAAACAGAGATTGTTGTCGCTATAGCAATAGATGGTTGTTGATTATGCGAATAATCGATATCGCCAAAGCCGTTATACTGGAACTTCTGCTTTCCGAAGCAGACTTTTTCGTTGACGAAAAAGATCTCCAAACCTTTGTCGGCGCGACTTCCCAGTCGCGCTTTTTTTTTGCCTTCCGGTTACCGATTTGCGAACGTCGGTCAGTGCGCCGGCGCGGCGCCGTCCACATCGCTCCAGTCGGCCGCCACCGGGATGCTCCAGTCTTCCATGACATAGCGGCGCGCGTCCATGGGGGACGACAGCAGGTTTTGCCAATGATCCCCGTGCCACATAGGATCGAATTCGAAGGCCGAAGGTAACGCAGGGGTCGGATCGGATTGAGCGGGAATCGTCTTTGTGTGCGCTTGGGTAAGCCAGGTGATGAGGCGGCGAAATTCATTGAACAGCATGGCAATCTCCTGACGCGCATTACTTCTCACTACTGATTTCCATCATGCTGCCATGAGTGCAGCGCAACAACTCGGACAAACACTTACTAAAAACATGTTTTGTTACATGCTCTCGCCGGTATGCAGAAGTTTTTCCCGATTTATATTGTGCCTGGCATTGCGTGGGTAATATTGACGTGAGGCATTATTCTGTTGTTACCGAATAGGCTGCCGTGGTTTTCGATTCATTGTGCATCGAGTTATCGCGCAGTGTGCTAAGAGCATATGAAAATTCGCTTGACGTTGATTCATCGTTCCCCGTATAACGGCAATGCTCGATCGCAGATGAAACGGTCGTGAAATTCAGCTTGAGGGCAATGCCCGATTTTGATAAATCATCGAGGAAAACTGGAACATGGAAACTGGTATCGTCAAATGGTTCAACGATGCTAAGGGCTTTGGCTTCATTACATCGGATTCGGGTGGCGAAGACCTGTTCGCGCACTTTTCGGAGATCCGCTCGGAAGGTTTCAAGTCGTTGAAGGAAAGCCAGCGCGTGTCCTTCGAAGTCAAGACTGGCCCGAAGGGCAAGCAAGCGGCGAATATCCAGCCGCTGTAAGCCGTACTATGCTGCTCCGCGCATGTCGCCGGGCAGTCTGATCGCCAAAAAGCCTTCGTGAGATCGAAGGCTTTTTTTATTGCCGTTCGTTATTATCGGTGTAGTTGATGCTATTAACTATCTGGTTCGGATTAAATATAGGAAGACGGTGGAATGTCAAAAGATATTTTTTGAATTTAAGGCCGGTGTAATAAAAATATAATAATTCGCGGCCTTATGGATGGTTCGTGGATCGCGCAGAAATGCGGTCTGTGCGCCGCATGGCGCCAAAGGCAAAGCAAAGCTGGCTGGGTGCGCGACGGCTAACTGGTGCATACTTGCCGCAAAGCCACGCGTCCAAAGTATTCCTTTCCATGTCTGAACAGTTTTTGCCAGAAGCGGCCCTGGATGTGCCGATCGTCTTCGTCGACCTTGAAACCACCGGCGGCTCGACCAGCGAGCATCGCATCACCGAAGTCGGCGTGGTTGAAATAGGGCCGGCCGGCGTGTCGCGCTGGAGCAGCCTGGTCGACCCTCAGCAACCGATTCCGTCATTCATTCAGCAGCTCACCGGCATCACGAACGCGATGGTGCGGGGCGCGCCGACGTTCGATGCCATTGCCCCGGCCTTGTTCGAACGCCTGAACGGAAAACTTTTCGTGGCGCACAACGCCAGTTTCGATCGCGGCTTTCTGCGCGGCGAGTTTCGCCGGGCCGGGTTCGCGTTCGATCCAGATGTACTCTGCACGGTGCGCCTGTCGCGCGCATTGTTTCCGGCGGAAAAGCGCCACGGGCTCGATGCGCTGGTGGAACGTCATGGTCTTGTCCCGTCCGATCGTCACCGCGCGCTAGCGGACGCCGATCTGATCTGGCAGTTCTGGCAGCGCCTGTATGGCGGTCTCGTGCCGCTGGAGGTGTTGCAGGCGCAGATCGAACGCACCACCCGGCGCTACCGGCTTGCCGGCGACATCACTGAAGACCTGCTCGACACAGCGCCGGCCGGATGCGGTGTGTATGCCTTCTATGGAGAAGGCGATCTGCCGTTGTATGTCGGGCGAAGCGTCCGTGTGCGTCAGCGGCTGCGTTCCCATTTGACGGGTGAGCGGCGTTCGTCGAAGGATGTGCGGCTCGCGCAGCAAGTGCGGCGCGTCGAGTGGCGCGCGACGGGCGGTGAGCTAGGCGCCATGCTCGCGGAGGCGCAACTGATCGCGACGCTGCGCCCCGGCCATAATCGGGTGCCGCGCGTCACGAAGAGCGATCCGGTGGATGCGCCCTGGCCATTCGAAGGTCCGATCGTATTTGAAGAGCGTGAAGAAGCGTCAGTTGCGCGCGCTTTTCATGTCGTCGACCGGTGGCGTTACCTCGGGCATGCACCTTCGCTCGCGCAGGCGGCTGTGCTGCATGCATCGAGCGCAGCTGGGCCGTTCGAACTGTCGACCTATCGACTTTTGCAGAGCCATCTTGCGCGCGGCTTGCGGGTGATCCCGCTGAGCATCTCAAGCGGTGCGGCCGTGCCGAGTGCGGCTTAACGCGGTTTTTACGCAGAACCCGCCGTTTCGCCCGCGTTCAATTCACACCAGGCCTGCGCAGCAACGGGGGGCGAAGCCTCCGGTTCGACTGCACGGATCGCATGGACCAACTAGCCCGTCGCGCCGACTCCACCCGTTTCGCACACGTGGCCGAGAGCGCGTGTCAACGCGCTCGAATGCGCCGAATCGTAGCGCGTCAGCGATTTCCAGTTAGCAAGCGACTGCGCCACGCGCGACGGACAATCCTGCGCCGTGCGCAGCGGTTGCACGCGCGCTAGCCCGGCCACGAGTGACTGCGTCAGCCGGTCCAATTGCGGCCTGGTGCTGGTGGCGAGGTCTGGCGCGGGGCCTTCGGGTGGGCGCATGCTACGCCAGTTGTCGAACAGGGCGTTTTGCACGTCCTTGCTGGCGTCGATCTGATCCTGGAAGAAGGCATGGGCAAACGCCGGATCGACGTTCGCGGCGACGGCGCGCTTTTCGACATCGGCGAGTAACGCGTTCTCGCGCGGCGTATCTGTAATCGGCTGATGGTTCGCCCATTTCCAGCGCGCAACGGGTTCCGCGAGCGCGAGACGCTGCGAAGCCAGTGCTATCAGATTGGTCAGCGCGGTGTCGTCGCCGTCAGCAACGGCGGGGGCGGGCGTGAGCGCAAGCGCGGTGAATAACGCGAGAGCGCATGACGCTCCAAAGCGATACGAGCGATTCATGGAAGTCGGGAGTGACCGGTCGGCCGCAGAAGAAAAGCCTGAAGAATAGACGATGCGCCCATCGAGCGGGTGCACCGATCGATCGAAAATAAACGATAGGGATTTCTAAAGGCTCAAAGGCATTCGTCAGAGACGCGCGCTGCCACAGCGCCGGGCCGCATCAGCCAGGCACAGCAATCAAGCAGGCACAACCCATGCCGCGAAAGCGGCGAAAGACAATCGTAGGGGCGCGTGCAAGCTTGCGCCGCGCGCCGGACGCGCGGACGCCGATGCTGCATCGCGCCACTGCACAATTACTTCGAGTCGCACGACTTGCGTTGTTCGTCGAAAAATGCGCGAACATGCTCAGGCAGTTCGGCACCCAGAAACTCGACGCCAGCGGGTTCCGGATCCGGACTAAAAACTTTATCCGGGGTCGGAATCTTCGGTGGTTTGGCATCCATGATCTTTCTCCTTTACAAACCGATTATCTGCCTCAGTCCCCGTTTTGCACCAGTGTCTGATGCGGCTCGCATGTTGGGTGTTGCTTTAACGGTACAGGTCGACATGGGAGCGGAATGTTTGAATAGAATTTATCGGTTGGCTGCGCATAGTCGAATTCGCCGCTACCAATCCGAAACAGTCCGATATCTCCGCCGTTCCCTTCCCAGCCTTGCCCCGCAAGCCTTCCGAGCATTATCTTTGTTGCGTCACAGCACTGCGTGTTCACATGTGTTGATATGAACAAATCACCGTGATTTTTGTGCACTGCCGCATTGAAATGATTTTCTCTGCGTTAGGCCGAACGTTCGTTAATTACTGATTGGTTCAGTGCGTTCATTCAGCCCCCTAATTGTTTGTAAACGAACGATTGCGCCACTTCGTTGACGAGCGGGAATACTTTTCCAATTATTTTTCACGGATAAAAAAGCGCCGCGTTCTGGACGAGGCGCGGCGCTTGCGGTGGACGATCTTTACGCGTTCGGCGCAGGAATTTTGACGGGCGCGGAGTAGGCCGCGGGTTTGTCGGCGACTTGGACTTGTCCGTGAATCCGTGCCTGATGACCGTCAGCAAACATGTAGTACGGGAACGGACGGGCGGGTTCCGAGACGGCGTCGAGCCGTGCGATCAATTCCGGCGCGAGCGTGAAATCGAGCGAGCCGAGCGACTCCTGCAACTGCTCCGGCCGGGTTGCGCCGACGATGATGCTCGAGACGCCGCGCTTCTGATGCAGCCAGTTCAACGCGACTTGCGCCATCGGCCGCCCCACGAGATTCGCAACGACCTCCAGTTCCGCCACGATGCGAAAGTTGCGCTCGGTCAGCTTGTCGAACCCGGGCGGCGGCGCGCTGGCCACGCTCGCCAGCCGCCCGTTGCCGGAAACAGGGCTCGCCGCTCCCCCTTGCGAAGGGCGGTATTTGCCCGACAGCACCCCCATGCCCAGCGGGCTCCACGGCACGAGCCCCATACCCAGATTGGCGGCGAGATCGGCGAATTCGTTTTCAGCGTTGCGTTCGATCATCGAGTATTCGAGCTGCATTGCCGCGACCGGTTCGAAACCGCGCCAGTCGGCAAGCGTCTGCGCGCGCCCCGCGAACCACGCGGGCGTATCCGACAGGCCGACGTAGCGGATCTTGCCCGCGCGCACCGCGTCGTCCATCGCGCGCATCACTTCTTCCACCGGCGTGACGCGATCCCATGTGTGCAGGTAGTACAGGTCGATGTAATCGGTGCCTAGACGCTTGAGCGAGCCGTCGAGCGCACGCAGCAGATTCTTGCGATGGTTGCCGCCCGCATTCGGATTGCCGGTCTCGGCGTTGTAGCCGTACTTGGTGGCGATCACGAGACGGTCGCGCAGACCGCGTGCCGCGACGAATTTGCCGAGCCATCTTTCGCTGGTGCCCTCGGTATAAAGGTCGGCGGTATCGATGAAGTTGCCGCCGGCATCCACGTAGAGGTCGAACAGACGTTGCGCCGATTGTTCGTCGGCGCCCCAGCCCCATTCGGTGCCGAAGGTCATCGTGCCGAGTGCGATCGGGCTCACGCGAAGGCCTGAGCGGCCGAGCAGGTTGTAGCGGTCCATGGTCATGTCAGTCTCCTTGAGCGGTCAGACGGGAAGAATTGAATCGATGGCGCTATCGTGCGCCGATTTTTTACTTGGAAAAATACCGTCTGTCTGCAAGGATTTTCAAGTATGGCTTAACAATGGAGATTGCGATGGACTCAGCCCAGTTGCCGGCGTTGATGGCGTTCGCGTGTGTGGCGCGCCACGGCAGCTTCACGCGCGCGGCCGCTGAATCCGGCGTGACGGCGTCAGCGCTGTCGCAAAGCATTCGCGCGCTCGAGACGCAGTTGAATGTGCGCCTGTTCAACCGGACCACCCGGCGTGTCGCCCTGACGGAGGCGGGTGCGCAGTTTCTCGCGCGCGTCGCGCCTGCGCTGGGGGAACTGGAGGCGGCCTTCGAGGCGCTCGATGAAACCCGCGACCAGCCCGCCGGCACGCTGCGCATCAACTTGCCTCGGGTCGCGAGCGAGTTGCTCGTGCTGCCGCATCTGGCCGAGTTCACGCGCCGCTATCCGCAGATCCGTCTCGACCTGACGCTCGACGACGGTTTCGCCGACGTGGTCGGCGAAGGCTTCGACGCGGGCATCCGGCTCGGCGAACGGGTTGCGCAAGACATGGTGGCGGTGCCGTTGGGCGGGGAGATCCGCATGGTCGTAGCCGGATCGCCGGCCTATTTCGAGCGCTATTCAACGCCGGCGACGCCGGCCGATCTCGCCGCTCACGATTGCCTGCGCTACCGCTTCTCGACCAGCGGCGGTATCTATCGATGGGAGTTTGCGTCGCCCGACGATTCGTCGCGCGTGTTCGAAGTCGAGACGCGCGGGAGTCTTGTAACCAACGATCTGCGCACGATGGTGCGGGCGGCGGAGCAGGGCGTGGGTCTCCTCCACGTGATCGACGACTACGTGAATGAACAACTCGAAGACGGCCGGTTAGTGCGTGTGCTGGACGCATGGTGCCCGAGCTTTCCGGGTTTTTACCTGTACACGGCGAGCCGCGCGCAGATGCCGTTCAAGTTGCGTGCACTGATCGATTTCCTGGGGGAGAAGCGCGGAGTCAGGTAATGCTCGCGCGTAGCGTCAGATAGGCCGCCACACGGCTTGCGCCGGTGCACGCAACCTCAACCTCAGTCAGCGTGCCAGTCGCCACGATCATGCCGCCGCGTTTCTGCCGCGTTTCCGCCGCCTATCATTGAAACAACTATCCGCGGCGCAGAGTGCGGTGGATAACGGACGCGCTAAGTATGGCGCGGAAGATGGCTGTCTTCGCCCTTCGGAGAGTTCGTCATGGAAAACGCTGTCTACTGGAAAGGACGCCAGGTCGGGATCGAGTGCGCCGGCCGGATTTTGTGGTTTCCGTCAGCGCCGCAGGAGGCGGTTGTGGCGTATGGCACGAAGTTGAGCGAGAACGTGATCGTTGAAGATGCGGTGGTCGCTCGCAATCTCGGCATGACCGCGCGTTGCGATCGATTGGATTTTGGTGGGTGAATGGAGCCGCTGTTGGTCATTGCGGCAGTCGTCTTGACCGGGAGGTCGGGTCGAGTCTCTGCGGATGCCGGAAAGCGGGGGCAAAGGACAAGCAGGAGCCGGGGAAGCGCGCAGAAAGAAACGCAAAAATAGGCAGCGCAAAGCAAAAAGCCCAGTCGCAATGACTGGGCTTTTTGCTTGAATCTTGTGGTGCCGGAAAGAGGAATCGAACCCCCGACCTTCGCATTACGAATGCGCTGCTCTACCGTCTGAGCTATTCCGGCATCAGGAGAAACGAGATTATAGGGACTTTTTTACGAACTTGGCAAGCCCCTGCGATCACTTTTTTGTTTCGAGATGGTAGCGGGTGACGCGGTCGACTTCGTTCTTCGAGCCGAGGAATACCGCCACACGCTCGTGCAGGCTTTTCGGCTGGATGTCGAGAATACGCTTCTCGCCATTGGTCGCGGCGCCGCCTGCCTGCTCCACGAGGAACGCCATCGGATTCGCTTCGTACATCAGGCGCAGCTTGCCCGGCTTGTCCGGCGTGCGCTTGTCGGCCGGATACATGAAGATGCCGCCGCGGTTCAGGATACGGTGCACGTCGGCCACCATCGACGCGACCCAGCGCATGTTGAAGTCGCTCTGACGCGGACCTTCCTTGCCTGCCTTCAGCTCGCCGATGTATTTCTCGACCGGCTCGTACCAGTGGCGCTCGTTCGACGCGTTGATCGCAAATTCACGCGTTTCAACCGGAATGCGCATATCGCTTTGCGTGAGCACCCACGAACCCAGTTCACGGTCGAGCGTGAAGCAGTTCACGCCGTTGCCGGTGGTCAGCACCAGCACGGTTTGCGGGCCGTACACCGCATAACCCGCCGCGACCTGTTGCGTGCCGGGTTGCAGGAACGACTGTTCGGTGGGCTGCTGGCCGTCCGGGCAGCGCAGCACCGAGAAAATCGTGCCGATCGACACGTTGACGTCGATGTTCGACGAGCCGTCGAGCGGATCGAACACCAGCAGGTATTCGCCCTTCGGGTAGTTGGCCGGGATCGGGAAGAACTGCTCCATTTCCTCGGACGCCATGCCCGCCAGGTTGCCGCCCCATTCATTCGCTTCGAGCAGGATTTCGTTCGACAGGATGTCGAGCTTCTTCTGCACTTCGCCCTGGACGTTCTCGCTGCCCGCCGTGCCGAGCGCGTCGCCCAGCGCGCCCTTGCTGACGTGGTAGCTGATCGCCTTGCACGCGCGCGCGACGACTTCGATCAAAAGGCGCAGGTCGGCCGGCAGGTTGTTGGTCTCGCGCTGCTGCTCGATCAGGTACTTCGTGAGAGTGGTACGACGTTGCAAAGCCATTTCTCTACTCCGGGAAGGCTTGGGGAATGTCTCGATTTTAACCGCTCGCTGTGTCGGTTCCGTGCTTTTGAGATGCAAGGATGTGTGTCCGTGTTGCCGAGTCCGGTAGAGAGCGGTGAATTTCAGGCCTTGCGGCGAGCCTTGATGGCCGTGACGTGGTCGGCGACGCGGGTGGCAAGCGCCGCGGCGCGGGCGTGCTCAGCTGAGATTTTTGGCATTTTCGGCCGGTTCGCCTTGGGCATCGGCTCGATTTCGCGTTCGATCTGCTCGCCGGCTGCCGCAGTGGCGACGCGCAGGTCGTAGGCGATCTGCAGATTCAGCCAGAACTGCGCGCTCGCGCCAAAGTAGCGTTCGAGCCGTAGTGCGGTGTCAGCCGAGATGGCGCGCTTGCCGCGCACGACGTCGTTGATGCGCGGCGCCGGTACGCGTAACGCAAGGGCGAGCGCATTGACGGACATGTCAAGCGGTTCGAGGAATTCGCTACGCAGAATCTCCCCCGGATGAATCTCCGGGATGGGTTCTCCCGTGGCGATGTCGGAGAAATCGATGCTGCCCAGATCGGAGCGTTTGATGACCATACCGGTCTCCCAATAATCAGTGATAGTCGACAATTTCGACATTCAGCGCCTCCCCGTCGACAAAATAAAAACAGATGCGCCACTGCGCGTTGATGCGAATGCTCCATTGCCCGCTGCGCCGGCCTTGCAAGGCTTCGAGCCGGTTGCCCGGTGGTGCGTGAAGACTGCGGATGGATTCAGCGGCATCAATCATCAGCAGCTTGCGGCGTGCGAGCGCCTGCATGTAAAGCGGCAGCGAATGAACGAACTTGCCCTGAAAGATTGCCGCGGTGGCCTTGTCGCCGAATGTCGTGATCATGGGATGATATAACGCGTAGCGTTAAACGTAAACCGTTAAATGAATGCGTTTACTTTCACCCTGCCGAGTCGATAGGAACAGTCGTCCAGATGGCTAACGTTGATGTCCCCAGTCGAGGTCCGCACGTCGTCTCATACCGAAATTCAGGACGAAAAAAAGCCGGCAACACGTGCCGGCTTTTCGATGCGGGAAGCGCTTCAGACGATCATCACGCCAACGCTTTCTCCACAATCTCGCGAACGTCGCGCGACTTCACCTGCGACGCCACTTTCTCCAGCGCCGCGCGCATGCCGTCACGCAGCGCCGGCGTAAAGCGGCGCCACAGTTCCAGCGAACGGGCGAGGCGGGCGGCCACTTGCGGATTGATGGCGTCGAGCGCGATCACCTGGTCGGCCCAGAACGCGTAGCCCGAGCCGTCTTCGGCGTGGAACTGCGCGGGGTTCGCTGCGCAGAAGCTGAAAATCAGTGAGCGCGCGCGATTCGGGTTCTTCAGGTTGAACGCCGGATGTGCCATGAGCTTGCGCACGATCTCGATCACCGGACGCTGCGCGCTGCCGCGTTGCGTGGCCTGCAAGGCGAACCACTTGTCGATGACGAGCGGCTCCTTTTCGAAGCGCCGGTAGAAGTCGTCCAGCGCCTGCTGCGCCTCGATGCTGCCGCCGTTCGCCGCCGATGCATTGAGCAATGCCGAGAGTGCCGCCGAGCGGTCGGTCATGTTGTTGGCGACGTCGTACTGCGCGGACGCGAGACGCACGGCTTCAGCCGGATCGTCCATTTCCGCAAGATACGACAGCGCAAGATTCTTCAACGCGCGATGTCCGGATGCATCCGGCGTGGCGTCATAGGCGCCCGGCGTGCGGTGCTTTTCGTACACGGCGAGCCAGTCTTTCCTGAGCGCATTCGCGAGGCGCTTGCGTACGAATTGCCGTGCCGCATGCACGGCAGCCGGATTCGATTCGGCCATCTGCTCGGCCAGATACGCTTCCGACGGCAGCATCAACGCCAGTTCGCGGAACGAGGGCGAGAGCGTTTCGTCGGTCAGCACGCGGGCGAACGCGGCGACCACCGAATCGTCGAGCTGCAACGACATGCCGGAGGCGGCGCGCCCTGCGAGCGTCAGCAACTCGCGCGTGGCGAGCCGCTGGCCGGCTTCCCAGCGGTTGAACGGATCGCTGTCGTGCGCGAGCAGGAACGCGAGCTGGTCGGCCGAATAGTCGTATTCGACGATCACCGGCGCCGAGAAGTTGCGCAGCAGCGAAGGCAGCGGTTCTTGCGCGACGTTGACGAACGTGAAGGTCTGTTCGGTCTGCGTGAATTCCAGCACGCGCGTGGTGGCGTCCGAAGCCTTGGTTTCGCCCTCCAGTTGCAGCGGCAGATCGCGGCCGTCGTTGCCGATCAAACCGATTGCGAACGGAATCAGCAATGGACCCTTTTGCGTTTCACGCGCGGCCGGTGCGGCCTCGCCGTACCCTTGCGTGAGCGTCACGCTGTAGCGCTGCTGCGCGGCGTCGTACTTCGTGCGTACCGAGACGCGCGGCGTACCGGCCTGGCTATACCAGCGCTCGAATTGCGCAAGATCGCGGCCGTTCGCATCGGCGAGCGCGTGACGGAAATCGTCGCAAGTCACGGCCTGGCCGTCATGACGCTTGAAGTACAGGTCCATGCCCTTGCGAAAGCCGTCGCGGCCGAACAGCGTCTGATACATCCGCACGACTTCGGAGCCTTTTTCGTAGACCGTCATCGTGTAGAAGTTGTTGATCTCGACGTAGCTTTCTGGACGCACCGGGTGCGCCATCGGACCGGCGTCTTCGGCAAATTGCATCTGGCGCAGCACGCGCACGTCTTCGATGCGTTTGGTGGCGCGGGCGGCTTCGTCCGTCGCACCGCCTGCCATGTCGGCTGAAAATTCCTGATCGCGGAACACCGTCAGGCCTTCTTTCAGGCTCAGCTGGAACCAGTCGCGGCACGTCACGCGGTTGCCGGTCCAGTTATGGAAGTACTCGTGGCCGACCACCGCCTCGATGTTCGCGAAGTCGGTGTCCGTAGCCGTTTCGGGGTTCGCCAGCACATACTTCGTGTTGAAGATGTTGAGCCCCTTGTTTTCCATCGCACCCATGTTGAAGTCGCTCACCGCGACAATCATGAAGCGGTCCAGATCCAGTTCCAGCCCGAAACGCGCCTCGTCCCAGCGGATCGAGTTGACCAGCGAATCCATGGCGTGACGGGTCTTGTCCAGATCGTGCGGTTCGACCCACACCTGTAGCAGCTTTTCCTTGCCCGAGCCGCTTTTTACGCGTTCTTCGAGCGCGACCAGCTTGCCCGCGACCAGCGCGAACAGATAGCTCGGCTTCCTGAACGGATCCTCCCAGCGGGCAAAATGGCGGCCGTCCGGCAGCTCACCTTCTTCGAGCAGATTGCCGTTCGACAGCAGCACCGGATAGTCGGCCTTGCTGGCGCGCAGCGTGACCGTGTAGGTCGCCATCACGTCGGGGCGGTCGAGGAAATAAGTGATGCGGCGGAAGCCCTCGGCCTCGCACTGCGTGAAGAAGTTGCCGCCCGACACATACAGGCCCGACAGCGTGGTGTTGTCCGCCGGATTGCAGAGGCTGGTAAGCGTAAGCTCGAAGTTATCCGGCACGTTGTCGAGCGTGAGGCCGTGTTCGTGCGCATGCGCGTGGGCGAACGGGGCGCCGTCGATCATGGCGCTCACGAACTCGAGTTGTTCGCCCATCAGTTCGAGATTCGCCGCGTGGGACGCGTCCGGGTTGCGGCGCACCCGCATCGTGTTCCTCACGACGGTGCGTTCGGGAACCAGATCGAACTCGAGAGCGACGGTGTCGATGAGGAAGGCGGGCGGCGCGTAATCGGCGCGGCGGATCACATTGGGCGTTGCGGTATCGGCCATGGCGTTCTGTAGTGATGGGACTCGAGCCGTCACGCGTGCTTGTGGCGCGCGAGCCGGGCGTGTCGAGCCATTGTACAAAGGCTCGGCGGATCGTGCGGCTCGAACTTTTTACCGAATCGCCTGGTCAGCGTATTATCGGGCCCCGCGCAGCAACGGCGGCGCGCAAACAAACCCGGTCAAGACTGGCGATAACAGGCAACACGAGGTAGACCATGAAATTCGATCGATGGACCCGCCGCGCGACGCTGCTGCTGGCCACGCTGACGGTATTGCTGTCCGGCTGTACGAGCTACGTGACGACCCAGGTCACGGCTTTCTCCGACTGGAGCGGCAACGACGCCACCCGTACCTATGCCTTCACGCGGGCCGCGGATCAGCAGAACAATCTCGAACTCACCACCTACGAGCGCGTGGTCGGCAACGAACTCGCCACGCACGCATTCCGTCAGGTCGACCTGGCCCAGGCGCGCTATCTGGTCGGGCTGTCGTACGGGATTCGTTCGGACATGGTGACGGTCGCGCAGCCGGTGTATTACAACCCCTGGCCGGCGCCGTACTGGGGCCGGTCGTTCGATCCGTGGGGCCCGTGGGGTCCATGGGGTCCGTATCCGACCGCGTACGTGAACCAGAGCTACCCGATTTTCACGCACCTGCTCGGCGTGCGGATCACCGAGCGTGCCGGCGGCAAAGAGGTCTATAACGTGACGGCGCGCAACTCGGATGAAGAGTCGTCGCTGGTGAGAGCCATGCCCTATCTGGCGCGCAGCGCGCTGGCCGACTTCCCGCTCGGCAACGGTGCGGTCCATACCGTGAAGATTCCCGTCGGCAAGAACGGCGGGATCTCGAACGAAGTCGCTGCGACGGGCGCCGGATCCGCAGCGGCGCCGGCCACGGCGTCGGGCGCGAAGGTCGTGCAGTAAGCGCCAGGCCGTTGCGTCGGGCGGCTCACGTTGCGATGCAACAAAAAACGGCCCGGCAGGGTATTCCTGCCGGGCCGTTTTGCTTGCCAAACCCGCGCGGGGCGGCGGGGCCGCGTGATTGCCACGCGGCAGCCTCCCTTCGGCGTCCGACTAAACACCCACGCCGAACAGCGCCATCGTCCCCAGAATCACGAACATGACTGCAGCGATGGCATGTACCGTTTTCGTCGGAAGCCGGTGGGCGAAGCGGTCGCCGAGCAGGATCGCCGGAACGTTGGCGATCATCATGCCGAGCGTCGTGCCGGCCACGACACCGAAAAAGTCGTGAAAGCGCGCGGCGAGGGCGACCGTCGCGATCTGCGTCTTGTCGCCCATTTCCGCGAGGAAGAAGGTCACCACGGTCGCGCCGAACACGCCGAAATGCGTGCGGCTGGTGTTGGCTTCTTCGTCGTCGAGTTTGTCCGGCACGAGAATCCACAGGCCCATCGCAATGAACGACGCGGCTAATGCCCAGCGCATGAAAGTCGGTGTGAGCAGCGAGCCGAGCCAGGCGCCTAGTGCGCCGGCGCAGGCATGATTGACGAGCGTAGCGGTCAGCACGCCCAGAATGATCGGTACCGGCTTGCGATAGCGGGCAGCGAGAACGAGCGAGAGCAGTTGCGTCTTGTCGCCGATTTCAGCGAGCGCGACCGCTCCGGTCGAAATGAGGAAAGCGTGATCCACGGTGTGTTGATTCCTCGGGCCGAGATATGAACGAGCGACGACCCACGACACGCCGGGCCCTGTTACGGTGCGTGTGGATCATCGGTCTCGCCAGGCCAGAAGCTGCGGCTGCCATGGCCATAAAGGCCAAGTCTGTTGACAGGCGCCCCCGCGAACCGCACGTTCGACGCACCCGTATGACAGCGGTGCGGACATGCCGCGGGGCGGCTACTCCCCAATGCGGGACGGAGTATAACAGGCGGCCCCCCTCCGCCAAAATCCGCTTGCGCCGCGCTTACCGCAAAAATGGCGTTGCGGTAAGCGCGGCGAGCCGCGAGTGAGAGTTGGACAATGCGGGCCGCATGGTCAGTACATGGGGCCCGAAGCCATGAAGTGTTCCGAAACGAAACACTCGCCCGGAAAGTAAAATGAAAGAATTCGTGTCTATTTGTGGACGCGACCGGGTTCTGTTGGACCTTGAAGCTCCGCCTGCAGCGGCTTTCCGACCTGGTCCCAAGCTGCGTAAGGGCCGTCAGGCCTGCATTTTTGCACCGTCCAGTCACTCGTCGTGCCGGCGATACGGATACAGATAGATACGTCTTTTGTGGCTGATTTAATCCAGAATATTCAGTATGATTCCGGCGACCACAGGGAGCCTGAGTCAATCCATCAGACCAATTGGCAAAGGCGCCTAAATAATCGGGGCCGAGTGCCGTTAAATCGCTGAACCCTATATAAGAAGATTGGATTGCCCTCCGGCTGGAGATTGTCGTTCCGCGCGGCGCGCATACGCTGTGACGGCTGCGTATTCCGTCAGGCGCCCTTAGCCTCTCCTCGCTTCTACGCGCGAACACCGATATGCCCGATCTGTACTGGACCATTCCGGTCGCTCGCTGGTCTAGCTGGCCTGCTGCCGCATCTGCCGCACCCGACATCGGCTTTATCGAGCCGATCGTGCGACGTCGCCTGAGCACGCTGTCCAAAGTCGCCCTGAAGGTCGCGCACGATTGCGTGGCGCAAAATGAGGTCCGGGTCGTGTTCGCTTCGCGCCATGGCGAATTGCGGCGCACTACCGACATCCTGCGCACCATCAGCACGGGCGAACCGGTCTCGCCGACCGCCTTCAGCCTGTCGGTGTTGAACGCCATGACCGGCGTGTTCGGCATCGCGCGCGGTGACCGTTCCGCTGCCAGCGCGATCTCGGCCGGTGCTGAGACGCTTGGTTACGCGCTGCTGGAAGCGTACGCGCAATACGCAACGCAGCCCGATTCGCCGGTGCTGCTGGTGTACGCTGACGAACCGGCCGATCCGGCGTATGGCACGATTGAAGACGAAGTGCAGGGTGGCGCGATCGCGATCCTGCTGAGCGGCGAAGCGTCGGCGGGGCAGTTGGTCTGCAGCTTGTCCGGCGCAGGTGAGCCGCTGGCAGCAGAGGCCGTCGAGGCCGCGCAGCGGACCAGCCACGCAGACGCGGCAAGCAAGGCGGACGCGGACGAAAGTTTCGCGACCCAGAGCCAGGCACTGCTGCACTGTCTGGAAACGGGCAGGCCTGCCGTCTGGCAAGGCGCCGGCAGCGCCTGGCACTGGAGGTGGCATGAACGCGCGGCTTGATTACCTTTGGCGGTTCTGCGCCACCGGCATGGCCTTCGTGGTGTTCGGCATCTGCGGTGTGCTTTTTTCGGTGCTGGTGTTCCCGCTCGCGTGGCTGTGGCCACATCGTGCGTCGCGTCAGCATGCGGTGACGACAGTGATCCACTGGTTCTTCCGCGCGCTGGTCACGGTCTTGCGTCGCATCGGTGTGATGGAACTCGAGGTGTCGGGCGCGCAGGTATTGCGTGCCGGCGGGCCGGCGATCGTGGTTGCCAATCACCCGACGTACCTGGACGTGATGGTGCTGTTGTCGCTCACGCCGCGTGCCTGTTGCGTGGTGAAAAACGCGCACTGGGGTAATCCGTGTTTCTGGGGAATCGTGCGCTCGGCGGAATATGTGAGCAATGCCGACCCCTTGGAGCTCGTCGAAGCCGGTGCGCGGCAGCTCGCGGCGGGCTACACGATGATTATTTTTCCTGAAGGCACGCGCAGCCCCGCGCCGAACCGGCTGCACGCGTTTTCACGCGGTTTCGCTCACATGGCGTTGAAGGCCGGCGCGCCGATCGTGCCGGTGCTGATGGATTGCGATCCGCCAGCATTCACCAAGCAGATGCGCTGGTACGACGTGCCGGCGCGCGCTTTCCGGATGCGCGTGAACGTGCTCGAGCCGCTTGGCGTCGAGCAGCTCGCGGACCACGACACTTCACCGTCACTCGCGGCGCGCAGCGTGACCAGCGCCATCGAAGCACACATTACTCAGCACCTGTTCGATTATGGATTCTTTAAAACTGGAAATTAAACAGCTTCTGATCGAAGCGCTCGATCTCGAAGACCTGAGCCCGGCCGATATCGACGACGACGCACCGTTGTTCGATACCGACGGCATCGGTCTCGATTCGATCGACGCGCTCGAGATCGGCATCGTGCTGCGCAAACAATATCAACTGACCCTCGCAGCGAACGACGAGCGCACCCGCGAACACTTCCGCTCGATCAGCACGCTGGCCGCGCTGGTCGCGAGTCAACGCGAAACGGCGCATGCTGTGAACGAAACCACAAAAAAAGGGGATTAACCGTGTCCGAGGCAGAGATTCTTGAACGCATCCGCGCCATCTTTAAAGAGAACTTCGCGATTGAGCCGGAGCACGTGACACCCGAGGCGCACCTCTTTGAAGACCTCGACCTCGACAGCATCGACGCTGTCGACCTTGCGATCAAACTGCAGGAAATGACCGGCCGCCGCATCAAGCCGGAAGAATTCAAGTCGGTGCGCACGGTCGGCGATGTGATCGGTGCGGTCGAGTCCCTGCTGGCGGCACAAGGCTGATGCCATCCCTGCGCTCGCGAATGCAAGCGGCGGCGAGCCGGCCCGCCGGGGCATCGCCCGGCACTGAGCGCCACTGGGCCAAATCGGTGCTGCAGGTCCTGCTGAAACTCGCCTATCCCGCATTGATTCTGTGTGCCTGGCGCTGGGACACGCCGCGCTATGTCGGCTGCATGCTGTTTGCGATTCTGTGGCTGCAGCGCTGGGCCGGCAGCGGTCCGGTCGCGACCTCGCTGCGCCGGCTCTCCTCGATCGATTGGGCAGTCGTAGGCTTGCTGAGCTGCGCCTCGGCGGCAATCGTACTCACCAACAGCGAGCTGCTGTTGCGCCTCTATCCGTCGCTCGTCAATCTGGGCCTGTTGATCGCGTTCGGCGCGACGCTCGTGCGCGGGCCGTCGATGATCGAAAAGTTCGCGCGGCTGGGCAATCCGAACCTGTTGCCGGGCGCCGTGCGCCATACGCGGCGCGTGACCCAGGTGTGGTGCGGATTCTTCGCGCTGAACGGTGCGTTTTCTGCATATACGGCGCAGTACTGGAGCCGCTCAAGCTGGTCGCTCTATAACGGCGCCATTGCTTATGGCTTAATCGGCGTGTTGCTGGTGGCCGAGGTCGTCTGGCGTTATCTGGTCGTGCTGCCACGAGCCGCGCGTTCGGAGGCGGCATGATTGCGTTGCATGATCTGTTGTCGGCGAGCCATGAGGCCTCCGGCGCGAACGCGCCGGTATGCCGCGACGGCGCGACGGTGCTCGACCGCGCTGCGTTTCGCGCGCGCGTCTCGGCTCTGATCACGCTGATGCAAATGCAGGACGCGCAACGCTACGCGTTGTGCATCGACGATCCGTTCGATTTCGCCTGCGCGCTGTTTGCCTTATTCGCATGCGGCAAGGAGCCGGTGATCCCGGCAAATGCGACGCCCGGCTATCTCGCCGATCTCGCCGACGCGTACGACGCCGTGCTGACCGGCGCCGATCTGCCACATGGCGCGCAAGACGCAGGTGCCGACGCCGATGCCGATGCCACCTGCGGCGCGCGAGGCGCCTTCCATACGATCGACCCGCAAGCCCCGTTGACGCTCTACACCTCCGGCAGCAGCGGTACCCCCAAGCCGATTCGCAAGACGCTCGCGCAATTCAATGCCGAAGTGCACACGCTCGAAAAGCAGTGGGGCGCTCTGGTCGGCGATGCGACGATGCTCGCGAGCGTGCCGCATCATCACATTTACGGTTTGCTGTTTCGCGTGTTGTGGCCGCTTGCCGCGGGCCGCGCGTTCGACCGCGCGATCAGCATCGAACCTGTGCATTTGCAAGCGCAGATCGAGCAATGCGGCGCGACGGTGGTTGTCTCGACACCCGCGCAATTGTCGCGTTGGCCCGCATTGCCAGGCTTCTCCACGTTGACGCCGGCGCCGCGCGCGTTCTTTTCTTCAGGCGGCCCGCTCGCTCTCGAAGCCGCGCAGGAATACGCGACGGCCTACGGCGCCGCGCCGCTCGAAATCTACGGCAGTACGGAAACCGGCGGCATCGCTTGGCGTCGTCAGGACCAGACCGATGCCTGGCAACCGGTGGCCGGCGTCGAAGTACGCCGCGACGAAGAGGGGGCGCTAAACGTCCGCTCGCCGCATCTGGATCACGCCGCCTGGCATCGCACCGACGACAAAATCGAACTCGACGCTGACGGCCGTTTCCGCCTGCAAGGACGGCTCGATCGCGTGCTCAAGCTGGACGGCAAGCGTGTGTCGCTGCCGGAGCTCGAAGCGCGTCTCGCCCTGCATCCGTATGTCGCGCAAGCGTCGATCGTGCCGCTGGAAGGCGCTTCGCGCGAGCGCGTCGGCGCCGTGGTGGCGCTGACCGAAGCCGGTAGTGCGGCATTGCGCGATGAAGGCCGCGTACTGCTCGCGCAAACCCTGCGCCGTCATCTCGCCGCCTATTTCGATGCGGTGGTGCTGCCGCGTCATTGGCGGTTTCGTCTCACGTTGCCGTTCGACGCGCGCGGCAAACTGCCGGTGGCAGCGGTCGCGGCGGCTTTCGAGCCGCGCGCGGATGGTGTGGAAGTGCTGGCCGTTGCCCGCAGTGCCGACACCTTGCACTACGAACTGCGCGTGCCGCCGACGCTCGTGCATTTCGCTGGCCACTTCCCCGGCCTGCCGATTCTGCCCGGCGTCGTTCAACTGCACTGGGCCATGCATCTGGCCGCGGAGCACGTGCCCGCGGTGCGCGCGCTGGCATCGATTGACCGGCTCAAGTTCATGGCGCCGGTGCTGCCGGGCGCGGTGCTGAATCTGACGCTTGCTCACGACGCAGCGCGTGGACGCGTGCAGTTCACGTACCGGCTGAGCGGGCGTGAATGCGCGTCCGGCGTGATTGTGTATCGGGAGCCTGCATGATGAGGTTCGCTCCGTGCATTGTGATTCCGATTTACAACCACAAGGACGCGATCGGCGCGACCGTTGCGCACCTCGCGGTGCACGGCTTGCCGATCTTTGTTGTCGACGACGGCAGCGATGAGGCGACCCAGCAGGTGCTCGCCGCGCTCGCGCAACAGTACGCGGGGCAGCTCACGCTGCTGCGCTTGCCGGTCAATGGCGGCAAGGGCGCTGCTGTGATGGCGGGGCTGCGTGCCGCGCGCGCCGCATCCTACACCCATGCGCTGCAGATCGATGCCGACGGCCAGCACGACGCGACCGATGTGCCGCATTTCATCGAAGCGGCGCTTGCCGAACCGGGCGCAGTGATCCTCGGCCGCCCGGTATACGACGAGAGCGTGCCGAAATCGCGCCTGTACGGCCGCTATCTGACGCACGTGTGGGTGTGGATCGAAACGCTCTCGCTGACGATTCGCGATTCGATGTGCGGCTTTCGCCTCTATCCTCTCGCGCTTGCCTGCGAGTTGATCGATAGCGTGCAACTGCCGACGCGGATGGACTTCGATATCGAAATTCTCGTGCGTCTTCACTGGCGGCGCGCGGCGTTCCGCTCGATTCCAACGCGCGTGACGTACGCAACCGATGGCGTCTCGCATTTCGACGTGCTGTGGGACAACGTGCGCATCAGCCGCAGCCATACGCGCCTCGTGTTCGGCATGCTGTGGCGACTGCCGATGCTGCTCGCGCACAAAGCGATGCCACGCCGCGCGGCCATGGCAAGCGAGCCGGGTGAACCGGGCGAGCCCGGCAAGCAGGCCGAATCACGCGATCAGAGCCCGCAGGACTGGTGGCGAATCGCCGAACGTGGCAGCCATCTGGGCATGTCGCTGCTCGCGCTCAGTTGCAAGCTGTTCGGCCGTCGCTTCACCTCGCTGTGGCTGCACCCGATCGTCGCGTATTTTCTGCTGACGGGCCGGGCCGCGCGTGAGGCGTCGAGCAACTACTTCACGCGTCTTGGCGAGGCCGCGCCGAATGGCGATACGCCGCGCCCCGGCTGGCTGTCCGCCTATCGCCACATGCTGGCGTTCGCGCAATCGGGCTTCGACAAGCTCGCGGCGTGGTCCGGCCGTGTCAACAACGCCGACGTCAAATTCGAAGATCCATCGGCATTCGAAGCCCTGGTGGCGAGCGGCAAAGGTGCGCTCGTGATCGGCGCGCATCTCGGCAATCTGGAAATGACCCGCGCGCTCGCGGCGCAAGGCGCCTATGCGAAAGTCACCGCCGTGGTCTACACCGAACATGCGCGGCGCTTCAATAGCGTACTGGCGTCGGCGAATCGCGAGTTCGCGCGGCATCTGCTCGAAGTCAGCGACTTCGGTCCCGAGACAGCGATGATGATGCAGGAGCGCGTCGACGCGGGCGAACTGCTGGTGATCGTCGGCGACCGCGTGCCGGCACACGAAGCGGGCCGCACGACCGAAGCGCAATTTCTCGGCTCGACCGCCCCGTTCGCGCAAGGCCCTTACGTGCTCGCCCATGCGTTGGGCTGTCCTGTCTATCTGTTCTTCTGCCTGAAAGAGCACGACGGTTACAGTCTGTACTTCGAACCGTTTGCCGAGCGCATCGAGTTGCCGCGCCGCGAACGCGCGCAGCATCTGGCCGCGTGGGCGCAGCGTTACGCGGCGCGCCTCGAACACTTTTGCCGCAAGGCACCTTATCAATGGTTCAATTTTTTCGATTTCTGGGCCAGCCCCAAGCGAGGCACACATGGCCGAACATGATCTGATCGAGGCGCCGAATGGCAGCGCAAGCGAGAACACCCACGCGAACGCGGCGGCGGTGATGGCGGTAACAATCGGCGGGCGCAAGCTGACGATCGAAGAGGTCGTCGCAATCGCCCGGCATCGCGCGCCGGTTGCGTTGAGCGCCGATCCCGCGTGGCGCGCGCGTATCCAGCGCGGCGCGGATTTTCTGCGCCGGCATCTGGAGGCGGGCGCGACCGTGTATGGCGTCAACACCGGCTATGGCGATGCGTGCGTGGTCGACGTGCCGATGGAACTCGTCGAAGCCCTGCCATTGCAACTGACGCGTTACCACGGCTGCGGTATGGGCCAGTATCTCGACGACGCGCAAACGCTCGCGGTGATCGCCGCGCGGCTGAACTCGCTGGCCTACGGTTTTTCCGGCGTGCGGCCCGTGTTGCTCGAGCGTCTCGCCGATCTGATCAATCATCGCGTGTTGCCGCGCATTCCGTCGGAAGGGTCGGTGGGCGCAAGCGGCGATCTGACGCCGCTTTCGTATGTAGCCGCCGCGCTGGCAGGCGAACGCGATGTGATGTTCGACGGCTCGCTGCGCGACGTGCGCGAGGTCTGGACCGAACTGGGTCACGAGCCGTTGACGCTCGCGCCGAAAGAAGGCCTCGCGCTGATGAACGGCACCGCGGTGATGACAGGCCTCGCCTGTCTCGCGTTCGCGCGCGCCGATCATCTGACGCGCCTCGCCGCGCGTCTCACGGCGCTCTCCACCGTCGCGCTCGACGGCCGCGCCGCGCATTTTGACGCAACTCTGTTCGAAGTGAAGCCGCACGCAGGGCAGGCCGAAGCTGCGGCATGGATTCGCGACGATCTGACCGGGCGTGAGGATACGCCGGGGCATCGTCTGCAGGACCGCTATTCGATTCGCTGTGCGCCGCATGTGATCGGCGTCACGCGCGATGCCTTGTCGTGGGTGCGCCGCGATGTCGAAAACGAGCTGAACAGCGCGAACGACAACCCGTTGATCGACCCCGACAACGAGCGCGTCCTGCACGGCGGCAACTTTTACGGCGGCCATATTGCGTTCGCCATGGACTCGCTGAAGGTCGCGGTCGCCAATCTCGCCGATCTGATGGATCGGCAGCTCGCGCTGCTGGTCGACGTGAATTTCAACAACGGCTTGCCGCGTAACCTGTCGGGTGCGGCCCCCGCGCGTGCCGCGATCAATCATGGTTTCAAGGCCGTGCAGATTTCATCGTCCGCATGGACGGCCGAGGCGTTGAAGAACACGATGCCCGCGAGCGTTTTCTCGCGTTCCACCGAGGCGCACAATCAGGACAAGGTCAGCATGGGCACGATCGCCGCGCGCGACTGTCTGCGCGTGCTGGAGCTGACCGAGCAGGTCGCCGCCGCGCATACGCTCGCGACGGTGCAGGCCGCGCGTTTGCGCTTGAAGATCGACAGCGCCACACCGGTTCCTGCGCCGCTGCAAGCCTTCATCGATAGCGTGACGGCGCACTCGCCGTTCGTCGACGAAGACCGCGCGCTGGAAAGCGACTTGCGCGCCCTGACCGCGCGCATCGCTGCGTGCGATGTGTTGAGCGACTATTTCGGAGGCTCGCGCGCATGACCGGTTCCCCAAAAGTGCTGACAGCAAGCGCAACGGTCGAAGTGCCGTTTCACGACGTCGATGCGATGAACGTGTGCTGGCACGGGCACTACCTGAAGTACTTCGAGATCGGCCGCGCGGCGCTCCTGCGAATTTTCGACTACGACTACCGCGAGATGCAGGCCTCGGGTTACCTGTGGCCGATTGTCGAGGCGCATCTGAAGTATGTGCGTCCGGCCACCTACGGCCAGGCGATCGAAGTGCGCACCGAACTGCTCGAACACGAAAACCGCCTGAAAATAGGCTATGAAATCGTCGATTGCGCGACCGGTACGCGGCTGACGAAGGGTTACACGATCCAGGTCGCCGTCGACGCCGCGACGCAGGAATTGCAGTTCGTGTCGCCGCCGGTCGTATTCGAAAAGCTGGAGCGCGTATGGGGACGATGAACCTGCGCGGCATGGCAGCGGGCGCGTTGCTCGCGCTCGGCGCCCTAAGCGCATTGAGCCTGGCAGCGTGGCCGGCGGCGGCGTCCGCGGCAGAGGAAGCGCAGGCCGCCGGTAACCCCGCGCTGGTCTCGCAAATCGCCTCGCATCTCGCCCAAGCCAAGGGCGTTCGCGCGCAATTCACGCAGACGCAGACGCTCGCCGCGATGAAGCAGCCGCTCGTCAGCACCGGTTCGCTGCTGTTCTTCCGCGATCGTGGCGTGATCTGGCAGATCGACACGCCGCACAAAGCCACCTATGTGATCACCGACGCGGGCGTCGCCGAAGTCAACGCGAACGGCCAGCGCGTGACGGCTCGCAGTGCCCAGGGCACGCGCGGCGTCGCACAGGTTTCGAAGATGATGCGCGCAATGCTGGGCGGCGATCTGTCGGCGCTGTACTCGCAATTCGACGTGCAGGCCGAAGGCAGCGCCGCGCAGTGGCGCATGCACCTCACGCCGAACCAGCCGCAGATCGCGCAGTCGATCAAAGGCTTACAGATGAATGGCGGCGATTATCTGCAAAGCCTGCGCATCACGCTCGCGAACGGCGACGTTACGAAGCTCGACTTTGCGAAAAGCGCGGCGGTGACGGAACCGACGCCGGCCGAGCGCAGCTTGCTTGGAGCGCCGTAATGCAGGTGCTGCAACAGCGGTCCGCGAAACACGCGTGGGGCATGCGCGCCGCGTGGCTGTTGCTCGCGCTTGCCGCGGCGTTGTATTGCGGTTGGCGTTTCGCGGGACCATCGCCGCTGCAGACCAATCTGCTGGCGCTGTTGCCTGCCACCGAAGCGGATCCGGTTGCCGAAAAGGCGGTCGATACGCTGGCGGGCGCGCTCGGCGACCGCACTGTTTTTCTGGTCACCAGCAACGATGACGCGCACGCGAAAGCGGCAGCGAAGCAACTCGGCGCGTCATTGCAGAAGAGCGGGGCGTTCGGCTCGGTGACAGCGGAGTTGCCGCCGTTCGATCTGTCGCAGATCGCTGCGTTATACATGCCCTATCGCTTCGGTCTGCTGACGCCTGCCGACCGCGAAGCACTCGCAGGGAGCAATGCTTCAGCCGCGACCTCGCACGACGCCCCGAAGGAAGTCCCCTTGGGGGGCGCCCCGAAGGAAGTCCCCCTCCCCGCAGGAAGTCCCCTTGCGGGATTGAGGGACTCGCTCGCGCAGCGCATCTACAGCCCATTGCGCGGCGGCTTGAGCACGCCGCTCGCCGACGATCCGTTCGGCTGGCTCGAACACTGGCTCGGCGGTTTGCCGCTCGCGACGTCGAATCTCGAACTCGAAGACAACATGCTGGTGTCGCATCGCGGCGCGGCCACGAGCGTGTTGATTGTCGCCACGCTGCCGGGTTCGGCCTACGAATCGAAGACGCAGCACGCGGTGCTCGCCGCGCTCGCACAAGGTGAGAGTACGTTGAAGCAGGCGTTCCCCGACGTCTCGGTGGCGAGAGCCGGCGCGGTGTTTTACGCGGAATCGGCACGCAGCGCGTCGGAACACGAGGTGCACCTGATCGGCGTGGCGTCGCTGTGCGGGATTGCGCTCCTGATGATGTGGGTGTTCCGCTCGCCGCGGCTGTTGCTGCTCGGTTTCGTTTCGACGGCGTTAGGCATTGTCTGCGCGCTCGCGGTGACGATGCTGGTGTTCGGCCAATTGCATCTGTTGACGCTGGTGTTTGGCGCGAGCCTGATCGGCGAGGCGGTCGATTATTCGATCCAGTATTTCGTGGTCTATCTCGGCGCGGGGCGCGATTGGGATTCGCGCCGCGGTGCGCGCGCGGTACGTCCGGCCTTGACGGTGGCACTGGCCACCAGCCTGCTCGGCTACGCGATTCTCATGTGGGTGCCGTTCCCCGCGCTCAAGCAGATCGCCTGCTTCGCCATGGCGGGCATCGTTACGGCGTTTGCGTCCGTGCTGGGGTTGTTGCCCGCGCTGCTCACGCGCCCGCCAAAGCGCGGCCCGCAGCGCGTGTTCACCGGCGCGGCGCGGCTGCTGGCGCGCTGGCATCGCACGATCGGCGGCAAGTGCGCATGGCTCGTTGCGGCGCTGTTGCTGATCGTGGCGATTCCCGGCTGGTTGCGTCTGACCAGCGACGACGATATCCATTTGCTGATCCAGCGCGATCCTTCGCTGGTTGCGCAGGAAGACACGGTGCGCGCGGCGGTCGGCGTGGATAACAGCGCACAGTTCTTCGTGGTGCGTGGGGATACGCCGGAGATCGTGTTGCAACGCGCTGAAGCGCTGGGCGCGAAGCTGGACGGCTTGAACGGCACGGCGAACAAGGTCGGCAGCTATCAGTCGGTAGCGCAATTCGTGCCGTCCGCGAAACAGCAGAACGAAGATCGTGCATCGCTCGCGCAGCATGTGTTCAACGATCCCGCGGCATTGCGCGCCACGCTGTTGCAGGCAGGATTCAAAGACGAAGTCGCCGACGCCTGGCTCGCCGCCTATGCGAAACCGCAGCCGCCGCTCACGGTCGACACGTGGCTCGCCGCGCCGTGGTCGCAGCCGTACAGGCATCTGTGGCTGGGTGTTGTCGATTCGGCCACCAAAGCGTATGCCGCAGTCGTGATTCCACAAGGCGTGACGCCGCAGAACGAGCCCGCACTGATCGCCACCGCGCAGTCGCTGCCCGGCGTTGTATTCGTCGACAAGGCGGCGAGCGTGTCGAAACTGTTCGGCGCGTATCGGGTGGATAGCGGCTGGTGGCTCGGCGGGGCGCTCGCGCTCGTGCTCGTCCTGCTGATACTGCGGTACGCCCCAAAGAAGGTCCTCCCGGAGGGCGCCCCGCAGACAGTCTCCGGCCGCGAAGGAAGTCCCCTTGGGGGATTGGCGGACCGCGTGCGCGGTGGCATTGCCGTGACGCTTCCTGTGTTGCTCGCGGTCGGTGTCACGCTCGCCGTGTTCGGTTACGTTCAGGTGCCGCTCAATCTTTTCAACTGGCTCGCGCTAATGCTGGTGCTCGGCGTTGGCGCAAACTATGCGGTGTTTCTGCGCGAAGGCTGCTTGCGCGCGGACGCCGATCTCGGCGCGGTGTGGACCGGCGTGCTGCTTTCAGCGGCCACCACGCTGCTGTCGTTCGGCATGCTCGGCATGAGTGCGATGCCCGCGCTGAAGAGTTTCGGCGCCACGCTCGCGCTCGGCATTGCGGTATCGGTGCTGCTCGCGCCGATCGGCATGCCATCGGAATCAAGGAGGGTCGCATGAAGGCGCCATCGGTATATTTGCACGCGCTCGGCATGATCAATGCCCTCGGCAGCGACCTCGACGCAATCGTCCCGGCGCTTGCCGCCGCTCACGCTCCCGGTATGGCGAACGCGCATACGGGCATTGGCGAAGCGTTTGTCGGCAGCGTGCTCGCGCCGCTCGATCTGGCGCCGCCGGCCGCGCTCGCGCGTTACGACTGCCGCAATAACCGCCTGTTGCTGGCCGCGCTGGCGCAGATCGCGCCGGCGGTCGAAGCGGCGCGCGAGCGTTACGGCGCGCATCGGATCGGCGTGGTGCTCGGCACTAGCACGTCGGGCATCGAAGCGGCCGAAGCCGCGTTCGTCTACCAGGCGCAAGCGGGCGACCTGCCCGCCAACTTCAACTATCGGCAGATGGAAATCGGCACCGCCGCGCCGTTTGCCGCCGCCGCGCTCGGTGTGCAAGGCCCGGCGTTTACGATCTCGACCGCATGCACCTCGAGCGCGAAGGCTTTTGCGTCGGCACGCCGGCTGCTGCAATTGCGGCTATGCGATGCGGTGGTGGCGGGCGGCGTCGATTCGCTGTGCGAGCTGACGGTGCAGGGTTTTGCATCGCTCGAATCGACCAGCGGCGTGCGCACCAATCCGATGAGCCGCAATCGCTGCGGGATCAACGTCGGCGAAGGCGCGGCGGTGTTCCTGATGAGCCGCGACGAAGCGCCAGTGCGGCTCGCGGGCGTCGGCGAATCGAGCGATGCGCATCATATTTCTTCGCCTGACCCGCTAGGTGTGGGTGGGGAACTCGCACTGCGCGCGGCGCTGGCCGATGCGGGCGTCGCTTCGTCGGCGATCGGCTATGTGAATCTTCATGCCACCGCCACGCGCAAGAACGACGACATGGAAGCGAAGCTGATGGCGCGCGTCTTCCCCAACGGCGTGGCGACGAGCGGCACCAAGCCGCTGACGGGTCACCAGCTCGGCGCGGCGGGCGCAACCGAACTCGCCTTCGCGTGGCTGACGCTTGCGCGTGAGAACGTGCCGCTGCCGCGTCATCTGTGGGACGGCGACGCCGATCCCGCTTTGCCGGCGCTGGATCTGGTCGAAACCGAGCGCTTCCTGCCGCGCGGTGCCGGAACGCAATGCGTGATGAGCAATTCGTTTGCGTTCGGCGGCAGCAATGTCAGCCTGATCCTTGAACGGTGACGCGCGCGATGACCCAGACGCCCTCCATTCAGGATCTCGTCCTGCAACCGATCGAAGCGATCATCCCGCATCGCGGCACCATGCTGTTGATCGACGCTGTGAGCACCTTCAGCGAAGAGGCGCTCAGCGCGCGAGCAACGGTCCGTGCCGACGCCTGGTATGCCGACGCCGACGGCGCGATGCCGGCATGGATCGGTATCGAGTTGATGGCGCAGGCCATCGCCGCGCACGTCGCGCTGCTCGCCATGCGCGGTGGCGGTAAAACGCGTCCCGGTGTCCTGCTCGGCTCGCGCAGCTACAAAGCTTTGCAGGCGTCATTTGCCGGCGGAGCCGAGTTGCTGATCCACGCCACAGAATTACTGCGCAGCGAAGAAGGCCACGGCGCCTACGAATGCACGATCCACCACGGCGATGTATGTTGCGTCGAGGCGGTCATCAAGGTCTTTCAGCCGCCTGATTTTCAGTCATTCATCGAAGGGAGTTTCAGTTCATGAGCCGGCGTGTTCTCGTTACCGGCGCAAGCCGCGGCATTGGCCGTGCGATTGCGTACAAGTTGGCCGCCGACGGCTTCGCGGTGTCGGTGCATTGCCGCACGGGCCGCACTGAAGCCGAAGCTGTCGCAACGGGTATCGCCGCGCAAGGCGGCGCGGCGCGCGTGCTGCAATTCGACGTGCGTGAGCGCGCCGTGTGCCGTGAGGTGCTCGAAGCGGATGTCGCGGCGCACGGCCCGTACTACGGCATTGTGTGCAGCGCGGGCGTGACCCGCGACGGCGCGTTCCCCGCGCTGACCGAGGAAGACTGGGACATCGTGATCGAAACGGGTCTCGACTCGTTCTACAACGTCGTCCATCCACTAACCATGCCGATGGTGCGGGCGAAGAAAGGCGGGCGCATTGTCACGATCGCGTCGGTCTCCGGCGTGATGGGCAATCGCGGCCAGGTCAACTACAGTGCGGCGAAAGCCGGCCTGATCGGCGCGACCAAGGCGCTCGCCGTCGAACTGGCCACGCGCAATATCACCGTCAATTGCGTCGCGCCGGGTTTGATCGAAACCGGCATGCTCGATGAGATGCCGCTCGAACATGCATTGAAGACGGTGCCGATGAACCGCGTCGGCCAGCCCGCCGAAGTGGCGTCCGTGGTCAGCTTTCTGATGTCGGATGCGGCCTCGTACGTCACGCGCCAGGTGATCGGCGTCAACGGTGGGATGGTGTGATGAAGCGCGTCGTCATTACCGGCATGGGGGGCGTCACGGCGTTCGGCGATAGCTGGGACGTGATCGAAGCGCGCCTGAAGCGTGGCGTGAACGCAGTGCGCCGGATGCCAGAGTGGGATTACTTCGAGTCGCTGCATACGCGGCTCGCGTGTCCGTTGCCGGGCTTCACGCCGCCCGCGCATTATCCGCGCAAGAAAACCCGCTCGATGGGACCGGTGTCCATGTACTCGGTGCGCGCGAGCGAACTGGCGCTAGCCGACGCCGGCCTCGCCGAAGACGCCAGCATCAGGGACGGTCGCATGGGCGTTGCCTATGGTTCGTCGTCGGGCTCGGTACAGCCGATTCGCGCGTTCGGCACGATGCTCGAAACCGGCTCGATGAGCGACGTCACGTCGAACAGCTACGTACAGATGATGCCGCACACCACGGCGGTCAACGTTAGCCTGTTCTGGGATCTGAAGGGGCGGATCATCCCGACCTCGTGCGCGTGCGCGTCGGGCAGTCAGGCGATCGGCTACGCGTATGAAGCCATCCAGGCCGGCAAGCAGACGCTGATGCTCGCGGGCGGCGCGGAAGAAATTTCGGGCCCGGCAGTCGCCGTGTTCGACACGCTGTACGCGACCAGCACGCGCAACGACGAACCGCATCTCACGCCGCGTCCGTTCGATGCCGCGCGCGACGGCCTCGTGGTCGGCGAAGGCGCGGCGACGCTGGTGCTCGAAGAATATGAACACGCGGTGGCGCGCGGCGCGCGGATTCATGCAGAGATTGTCGGTTTCGGCTGCAATTCGGACGGCGCGCACATGACCCAGCCGACCGCCGAAACCATGGCGCTTGCCATGCAGCTCGCACTCAGGGATGCACAGCTGCCGCCGGAAGCGATCGCCTATGTGAACGCGCACGGCACGTCGACGGACCGCGGTGACATTGCTGAAAGCCATGCGACCGCGCAGACCTTCGGCGCACGCATGCCGATCAGTTCGCTCAAGAGCTATGTCGGCCATACGCTCGGCGCATGCGGTGCGCTGGAGGCGTGGTGGACCATCGAAATGATGAAGCGCAACTGGTATGCGCCGACCTTGAACCTGGAGAACGTCGATCCGGCCTGCGCGCCGCTCGATTACATCGTCGGCACGGGGCGTGAGATCGACGCTGAACATGTGATGAGCAACAACTTCGCGTTCGGCGGCATCAACACGTCGCTGATTTTCAGGCGCGTTCGATGAGCATGCCGCTGCAACGCGTCGTCGTCACCGGCATGGGGATCGTGTCGTGCCTCGGCAATACGCTCGACGACGTGTCCGCCGCGTTGCGCGCGGGCCGCTCGCGCATCGAGCGGATCGAAGCGTGGCGTGAGCGCGGTTTCGGCTCGCAGGTGGCGGGCGTCGCATCGGTCGCGCAGGAGCCGCCGTTCGAGCGCAAGTTCGAACGCTTCATGGGCGACACCGCGCGCTTTGCGTGCCACGCAGCGAAGAAAGCAATCGGCGATGCCGGGCTCGATCCCGCCGCGTTGCGCTCGCCGCTCGCCGGTGCGGTGATCGGTTCGGGCGTCGGCGCGCTGTCGAGTTACGACGCGGCCGTGTCGATCGGAAATACCCGCGGCGTCGACAAAGTGCCGCCGTACACGGTTCCGCATACGATGAGCAGCACCGCGTCGGCCAATGTCGCGCAGGTGTTCGGACTCGAAGGCGTGAGCTATTCGCCGTCGTCGGCGTGCACGACGTCGACGCTCGCGATCGGCCAGGCGATGCAGCTGATCCAGACGGGCCGCCAGCAGATTGTGCTGGCGGGCGGCAGCGAGTCGCTGCACGACAACGTGACGCTGATGTTCGACGCCATGGGTGCGTTGTCGCGCGGCTTTAACGACATGCCGCAGCACGCTTCGCGTCCCTACGATATGGCGCGCGACGGCTTCGTGATCGCTGCGGGCGGTGGCGTGCTGGTGCTCGAATCGCTCGATCACGCGTTGGCGCGCGGCGCCCGTATTTACGCCGAGCTGACCGGTTTCGGCGATTGCACGGACGCTGCCGGCATGGTTGCACCGCGTGCGGCCGGCATCGCGCGCGCGATGCGCGGTGCGCTGGCCGAAGCGGGCAAGGATCCGGACTACATCAACACACACGCACCGTCGACGCCGCTTGGCGATGTCGAGGAACTGCGGGCCTTGAGCGATGTATTCGGCAGTCAGGTCCCTGCGTTCTCGTCGACCAAGGGCATGACCGGGCATCCGCTTGGCGCATGCGGCGCGCACGAGGCGATCTACACGATGCTGATGATGCGCGACGGTTTCATCGCGGGGACGGCGGGCATCGAGACGCCGGATCCGGGCGTCGATGGCATGCCGCTCGTACGCACGACGCGCGACGCGCGCATTGGTACGGCGATGTCAATTTCATTCGGGTTCGGCGGCAGTTGCGCGAGCCTGATGTTTGAAGTGTGGCAGGGCGGTTAAAACGGCCGTCATCTAAAAAAACGAGGGTAATGAAAATGAAAAAACGTTTTGTGCTGGGTGCGCTGGCAGTCGTGGTGCTGACGCAGGCAGGATGTGCCACGGACGTGAAGTCGCTGCCGCTCGCGGCGGCGGGCGGCCAGTCGAGCGGCGGTGTGCCGGTCTATTTCGGCCAGCAGAACCACCCCGCGGTGACGGCCAATCTGGGCGACGTATCCTACTCAGTGCGGATTGCGCGCAAGGTGTTGAGTCCCGAAGACGCCTGCCACGAAGCGCTGGCCGAAGCCGTGCAGAAGCTGCGCACGGCGGCCCATGCACGCAACGCCAATGCCGTGATCGACGTATCGACGCGCTTTCATAGCACCGAGACCAACTCGTCGACCGACTTCACCTGCGGCGTGAGCCCGAGCGCTGCCGCGATCGCGGTGAAGGGCCAGTTGGTCGTGCTGGAAGCGAACTAAACCGGGTTGGAAATGGGCGAGGCTGCGAAAGTCAGCGCGCCTTGATGCTCGCTCAGGCGATGGCGCGCCATCGCCTGAGCAGATTCAATCCGCCTTGAGCGCCGCGACATTGACCAGCGTTTCACGCCGCTTGCCAGGCTGCGGACGGTACAGGCCGAGGCGTTCAAGCAGACCGAAGTCTGTTGCGCGACTCCACCAGAGATACGGCAGCGAGACGTTGCGATGACCGAAGCTGAAACCGCCGCGACGAATCATGTCGAGGTAGCCGTCGGCGCTTTTCTGCACATGCATGGGATGGCGGAACAGCAGCCGGATCACCCACGATTTGATGTACGCGTCGGTGGATTCGGCGAACAGCAGGATGCCGCCTGGTTTGAGCACGCGGCGGAATTCGGCGAGCGCGCGGTCCTGCTCGACGAGATGGTGGAAGGTTTGATGGCAGAACACGATGTCGGCGCCGGCATCGGGCAGCGGCAATTGCGCGCAGTCGCCGTGCAGCACGTCGATGTCGGCGAGCTTGCCGCGGCAAGCGTAGGCTGCATGGGCGGCAAGCGTCAGCGACGGTTCGTGAAAATCGACACCGACAATGCGGCGCGGCTTGAACGCGTCGGCGAGCAGGCGGAACGAAATGCCTTGCCCGCAGCCGACGTCGACGATAACCGGCGCGGTGGGCAACGGCGCGTCGATCAGCCGTTTGAGGTCGTTGATCGCGACCCGCAGAACATGATGTTCCCACGTATAGGTACGCAGGAACCAGATCCCGAAGGCCGTTTCCGGCACGAAAGGCACTCTGGATGTTTCGGATGGCGACACGCTGGGCTCTCCGGCGAAATATTGTTCTTGCTGCAACGCGTAATTGTAACGAGAAGTAAGAGTGCAGCGTAAAGCAGTTCCAGGCAAGCAAACGATTGAGGCAACTTTGAGTACACATTCGTCAAAGCGCATGACTGTCGATGTAGCGATCATCGGCGCGGGCCCGGCAGGCGCAGTCGCGGCGGCGCTCCTGCGCCGGGCAGGCCGCTCGGTGCTGGTGCTGGAGCGCCAGCATTTCCCGCGTTTCTCGATCGGGGAAAGTCTGCTGCCGCAAAGCATGGCCTACCTCGAAGAGGCGGGCATGCTGCAGGCGGTGGTCGAAGCCGGTTTCCAGTACAAGAACGGCGCGCATTTCGTTTATCGCGATCAGTCGTCGGCATTCGACTTTCGCGACAAGCATTCGACCGGGTGGGGCACCACGTACCAGGTCGAACGTGCGGTGTTCGACGATATTCTGATTCGCTGCGCGGCGGAGCAGGGCGCCGACGTGCGCTTCGGTCATACGGTCCGTGCGATGCATCCGGCCACGCAGGGCAACAAGCCGGTGCTCGACGTGATCGACGCAGCGGACAACGCGTATGAAGTCGAAGCGCATTTTGTGTTCGACGCAAGTGGCTTCGGCCGCGTGCTGCCGCGCTTGCTGAACCTCGAAGCACCCACGCGCATGCCGACTCGCGCCGCGATCTTCTCGCATGTGCGGGACAGTATTCCGGCCGGCGCGACCGACCGCAACAAGATCTGCGTGGCGACGCACCCGGAGCGCCGCGACGTGTGGTTCTGGATGATTCCGCTGGCGGGCGGCCGTTCCTCGGTGGGTTGCGTTGCCGAGGCCAGTTTTCTCGATGCGCCGGACGCTGAGCGTGAGGCGAAACTGCGCGCATTGATCCAGCAGGAGCCGACACTCTGCCGCTTGATAGGCGAGGCGCCGTTCCTGATGCCGGTGCGTCATATCGGCGGCTACGCGGCGAATGTCGAGCGTTTGCACGGACCGGGCTATGCCTTGCTCGGCAATGCAGGCGAATTTCTCGATCCGGTGTTCTCGTCCGGTGTGACGATCGCACTGCGTTCCGCGCATCTCGCGGTGCAGACGTTGAACCGGCAGCTGGATGGGGAGCAGGTCGACTGGTCCGCCGCTTACGACGTGCCGTTGCGCAAGGGGATCGATACGTTCCGCGCCTTCGTCGAGCGCTGGTACACGGGCGAGTTGCAGGACATCATTTTCTATCCGGACCAGACGCCCTCGATCCGTCGCATGATCAGCGCGGTGCTGGCGGGTTACGCGTGGGATGAAACGAATCCCTATGTCGCCGATCCGGTGCGCCGTCTGAATGCGTTGCACGACGTGTGCAGCCGCCCGTGATCGGGCCGCACGGCACGAGCAAATGAAAACGGCGCTTCCTTCAGGAAGCGCCGTTTTTTATTCGACCGTCTGAATCAGCGCGGTCCTCAGCTCAGCAATCAAGTCAGGCCGCGATTTTCGCCGTACGCGGCGCATGCTGACGCACGTCGTCGCGACGATGCACGCGCTTGCCCGCCGCATACGTTTCGTAGATCGCGCGGTCGTCACCGAGCAGCGCGAACGCGAACAGCAGTTCTTCGAGCGATTCGGTGCGTGCGGTACGGCGCGCAAGCAGCGGCGTGGCTTGCGGATCGAGCACGACGAAGTCGGCTTCCGACTTCGGCTTCAACGTGCCGACCTTGTCCGCCAGATCGAGCGCTTGCGCCGCACCCGCGGTGGCCAGATAGAACATGCGCGTGGCCGTCAGATGATGGCCGGTCAGACGCGCGACCTTGTGCGCTTCGTTCATGGTTTGCAGCATCGAGAACGAGGTGCCGCCGCCGACGTCCGTTGCCAGCGCGATCGGCATGCCCGCTTCGTCAGCCTTGTCGAAGTCGAACAGACCGCTGCCGAGGAACAGGTTCGAGGTTGGGCAGTGCGACGCGACCGTGCCGGTTTGCGCCATGCGCTTGCGGTCCTCCTCGTCGAGGTGGATGCAATGGCCGTACACCGCGCGGCGGCGCAGCAGGCCGTAGTGATCGTAAATGTCCAGATAGCTGCGGTGTCCCGGGAACAGATCGGCGACCCACTTCACCTCGTCGGTGTTTTCGGCAACGTGGCTCTGGATGAAAATGTCCGGATGCTTGCCCGCCAGCACGCCGCACGCTTCGAGTTGCGCTTCGGTCGAGGTCGGCGCGAAACGCGGCGTGAGTGCGTACATCTGGCGGCCACGGTTGTGCCAGCGTCCGATCAGTTCGGCGCTGTCGTCATAGCCAGATTGCGCGGTGTCGCGCAGGAACTCGGGGCAGTTGCGGTCCATCAGCACCTTGCCGGCCACCATGCGCAGATTGCGCGCTTCGCTCTCGGTGAAGAGGGCGTCGGCCGATTCCTTGTGGACCGTGCAATACACGAGCGCGGTGGTCGTGCCGCACGCCAGCAGTTCCTCGACGAAAAAGCTCGCCGTGTCGCGCGCATAGGCCGGATCGGTGAAGCGGCGCTCGGTCGGGAACGTGTACGTGTCGAGCCACGGCAAGAGCCCTGGCGCCGGCGACGCGATCATGTCGGTCTGCGGATAGTGGATGTGCGTATCGATGAAACCCGGCACGATCAGCTTGTCGCGCATCTCCTGCACATGGGTGCCCGGCGCGAGTTGCGACGCGAGCGCGGCATACGCGCCGGCTGCGACGACATGGCCTTCTTCGACGATCAGCAAGCCGTCCTCGTTGAAGACCGCCGCGTTGGGCGACTGCGCGGGATCGCCGTTGAAGGTCAGCAGTTGCGCGCGGAATGCTGATTGGGCGGGTTTGGCTGATTGTGCCGATTGAGTCATGAAAAACCGTCTCCGTATTTGTGAGGAGCTAAGCAGCACGGACGACGGTTTCATTCTGGCTCTGAAACGAACCCGTGCCGCCGCCGGCTGCTATTCATTGGCCCGTCAGTGCGGGCCGCCTGGGTGCCAGTGCGCGTCGAGCTTCGCGATCAGTTCGCTGCGTTGCTCGGGCGTGACAAACGACGCTTCGAAGCTGTTGCGGATGATCGTGTAGACCTCGGCATCGTTGAGCTTCAACGCGTCGATGGTGGCGAAATAGTTGGCGTTCACGTAGCCGCCGAAATAGGCAGGATCGTCGGAATTCACCGTGACGGCGACGCCGCGATCGAGCAGATCCTTTAGCGTGTGCTTGGTCATGTCGTCGAACACGCAGAGCTTGAGGTTCGACAGGGGGCACACGGTCAGCGCGACGCGCGTGTCGGCGAGGCGCGTGACGAGTGCCGGATCTTCAATGCTGCGCACACCATGGTCGACGCGATCCACTTTCAGCAGATCGAGCGCTTCGTAGATATACGACGGCGGACCTTCTTCGCCCGCATGCGCGACCAGCTTCAGACCGAGCGCGCGTGCTTGAGCGAAGACGCGTTCGAACTTCGACGGCGGATGGCCGCGCTCGGACGAATCGAGACCCACGCCGATCAGGCGATGCTTGTATTGCTCGAACAGCGGTAGCGCTTCTTCGAAGGTGGCGAGTGCATCCTCTTCCGATAGATGGCGCAGGAAACACAGAATCAGCTTGCTCGTCATGCCGCGCTTTTCCGCATCGGCAAGCGCGCGGTCAATGCCGGCCACCACGGTTGCGATCGGCACGCCACGTTCGGTGTGCGTCTGCGGATCGAAGAAAATTTCGCTGTGGATCACGTTGTCGGCGAGGCAGCGTTCGACATACGCCATGGTCATGTCGTAGAAGTCCTGCTCGTGCAGCAGCACGCTCGCGCCGGCGTAATAGATGTCGAGGAACGATTGCAGATCGGTGAACGCGTACGCGGCGCGCAAGGCTTCGATCGAGTCGTACGCAAGCTTCACGCCGTTGCGTTCGGCGAGCGCGAAGATCAGCTCGGGTTCAAGCGAACCTTCAATATGGATGTGCAGCTCGGCCTTTGGCGCGCGAGCGGTTTTCTCGATGAGCGTAGAGGTAGCGGTTGTTGTATTCATGGTCGGTCAGGAGTTCGTTGGAGTCGGTTCGCGCCGGATGCGGGATGCAGGACAGGGTGCAATCGCTTGGGGCGGCAGGTCGATTGTGCGGCAAATCAGACCGTCTGCACCGCATGCGCGCCCGCATTCGCCTCCACCGCCTGCAATACCTGGGCGGCCGCCGAGATCGCGATGATCTCCGGCGACTTGTCGACGATGCCGTCGACGCCGAGCGGGCACTTCATCCGCGCAATCTGCGACGGATCGATGCCGCGCGCGGCCAGCCGATGTTCGAACTGCTTGCGCTTGGTGTGCGAGCCGATCATGCCGAAGAACGCGAAATCGCCGCGCCGCAGAATCCGCTCGGCCAACTCGAGGTCGAGCGCATGGTTGTGCGTCATCACGATGAAGTACGTGTGCGGCGCGGCCTGGTCGATGGCTTCGTCGGGTGCGTCGTTCGGATCGATCTTCACGTTCGGCGCATGCAGCGTTTCTGCGGGCGGAAACTGCGCGTCGCGCTCGTCGACCCAGCGCACGGTGCAAGGCAGCGTGGCCAGCACGCGAACCAGCGCCGCGCCCACGTGACCGGCGCCGAACAGGACGACCCGGAAGTCGCCTGGCGCGATGGTTTCGGTGAGCAGCGCGCCGCTGTCGTCGAAACCGGCGCCGTCCCACAGCAGGCAGTCGGCGGCATCCACGCCCGGCTCGGGGTCGGACAGCATCACCGCATCCGGTGCGGGGCCGAATGATACGCTACGCACCGTCGACTGGCCCGCGGCCACGCGTTTCGCGAGCGACGTGATCCAGCCGAGGTCGCCGATGTCGAGGCGCTCGAAGGCGACAATGACGGCGCCGCCACAGCATTGGCCAAGACTGGGACCCAGCGCGAAGCGTTCGAGGCGGCGCATATGCGGTGAGCGCATGCCGTCGCGGAGCACCTGGCGCGCGGTCTCGATGGCCTTCCATTCGAGATGTCCGCCGCCGATCGTGTGCTTGGCCGAATCGCGCGTGACGATCATCTTGGTGCCGGCTTCGCGGGGCGCCGAACCTTCGACGCGTGCGACCGTCACCAGCACGGCGGCGTCGCCGTGCGCGAGCAGTTGTTGCAGGTCAGGTAGCCAGGCTTGCATCCGGCGATTCTCCATACGTGGCCGCGCGGGGTGTCCGTGCGGCCGGTTGAGCGTGGCGGGACGCGTTCGTGTCGCGTCGGGCCTTGGCTTGAATGGCTTAACGTTGCTTAAATTGCGTCAAGTTGCTAGTTGCTAATCCGGCGCAGTTGCGGTTGTGGCCGTCACTGTCGCGTCCGTTGCTTGTTCCACCGATTGTCCTGTCGCGGGTTGCGTCGTCGTCCCAAGCGGTTGCAACGCGTCCAGCGCATCGAGAATCGCTTCGGGCGTCGCGGGCGCGCGCAACGGTGGCGCGTTTTCCGCGTCCGGCACCGCAGCCGCGATCGCGTCACGAATCGCCAGGAACACCGAAAACGGCAGCAGCAGAGGCGGCTCGCCTACGGCCTTTGAATGAAACACGGTCGGCTCGGCGTTCTGATTCTGATAAAGCTGCACGTTGAACGCCGCGGGCGTATCGCTGACGGCGGGAATCTTGTACGTCGACGGCGCGTGCGTCATCAGGCGGCCATCGCGGTTCCACCACAATTCTTCCGTGGTGAGCCAGCCCATGCCTTGAATGAAACCGCCTTCCACCTGGCCGATATCGATGGCCGGATTGATCGATTGACCGGCATCGTGCAACACGTCCGCGCGCACCAGTTTCCATTCGCCGGTCAGCGTGTCGATCACCACTTCCGACACCGCCGCGCCGTACGCAAAGTAATAAAACGGGTGACCGGTCAGCGTTTTCGCATCCCAGTGCACTTTCGGCGTCGTATAGAACCCGTCCGACCACAACTGCACGCGCGCCAGATACGCTGCGGCGACCAGTTGCTCGAACGGCATCGCACCGCCGTTCACCGACACTTCACTATTGGCAAATTCCACCGCGTCGGCGGCACCGCCGAGTTGCTTCGCCGCGAGGTTGGCGAGCCGGTGGCGAATGGTCCGCGCAGCGGCTTCGGCGGCTTTGCCGTTCAGGTCGCTGCCGGTGGAGGCGGCGGTCGCTGAGGTGTTGGCGATCTTCGAGGTATCGGTTGCTGTCACACGCACGCGCGAAAGCGGCAAGCCGAGCTGATTCGCGACAACCTGCGCGACCTTCGTATTGAGCCCCTGGCCCATTTCGGTGCCGCCGTGATTGACGAGCACCGAACCGTCCTTGTACACGTGGACGAGGGCGCCGGCCTGATTCAGAAACGGCACGTTGAACGAGATGCCGAACTTCACCGGCGAGAACGCGAGGCCGCGTTTGAGCACCGGGCTTTGTGCATTGAACGCGGCGATCGCTTCGCGGCGGGCGCGGTAGTCGCTGGTTTCGAGCAACGCGTCGGTCAGCGGCGCGATGATGTTGTCTTCGACGCGTTGTCCGTACGGCGTCGTGTCGCGTTCGCCGATACCGTAGTAGTTGGCGAGGCGCACATCGAGCGGGTCGCAGTGCAATTGACGCGCGATGCTGTCGAGCATCACTTCCATCACCAGCGCGCCTTGCGGGCCGCCGAAGCCGCGAAACGCGGTGTTCGACTGCGTATTCGTCTTGCAGCACAGCGCGACGATGTCGACGTCGGACAGGTAGTACGCGTTGTCGAAGTGACAGACGGCGCGTGTCGCGACCGCGCCTGAAAGATCGGCGGAATAGCCTGCTCTCAACGCAATTTCAACCCGCGCGCCGAGAATGCGGCCGCTATCGTCAAAGCCCGCTTCATACTCGTACACCGCGTCGTGGCGCTTGCCGGTAATCATGAAATCGTCGTCACGATCGGGGCGCAGTTTGACCGGGCGGTGCAGCAGCTTCGCCGCCAACGATGCCACGCACGCGAACACCGCCGATTGCGATTCTTTGCCGCCGAAGCCGCCGCCCATCCGCCGGCATTCGCACACGACGTTGTGCGCCGGCCAGCCGAGCATATGCGCGACGACCTGCTGCATTTCGCTCGGATGCTGCGTCGAACTGTAGACGAGCATGCCGTCCATTTCCTTCGGCACGGCGTACGCGATCTGACCTTCGAGATAAAACTGTTCCTGGCCGCCGACTTCGAACGTGCCGCGGATCTTATGCGGCGCGGCGGCGATTTTCGCGTCGGGTTCGCCGCGCTTCAGATGCAGCGGCGGCAGGACGTACTGCTTGTTGACTTTCGCTTCGGCGGGCGTGAGAACGACTTCGAGCGGTTCATATCGCACGACGTCATCGCTTTTAGCGAGCGCGGCGGCGCGGCGCGCGAGCTCATGCGTTTCGGCGATCACCGCGAACACCGGTTGGCCGAGATACAGCACTTCGTCGACGGCGAGAATCGGATCGTCGTGCAGCACGGGCCCGCAATTGTTCTCGCCGGGGATGTCTTCTGCGGTCAGCACGGCGATGACGCCGGGGGCTTTTCTGACGGCGTCCAGATCGAGCGACACGATCCGTGCGTGCGCATGCCGGGAGAGTCCAAGCGCCGCGTGCAGCGTGCCTTGCAATTCAGGGACGTCGTCGGTGTAGGTGGCTTCGCCGCTCACATGCAGCGTGGCGGATTCGTGCGGCAACGACACGCCGATCGCCGTCTCGCTTTCCTGAGCCGCCGCGTGCCTTGCAGCATGTTCGACGAAAGCATCGGTCCGGTTCATCACGACGACTCCTTCGCGACGGCAGCGTCCGGCACGCTGGATTCGAACGCGAACGCATTCACGTCGAAGAGGGCGAGCGGCGCGTCATCGCGCGTTTCGAGGTGGAAGCGCCACAGCAGGTTGCGCGCCACCTTCAGTCGATAGGCGCTCGAGGCGCGCATGTCGGTGAGCGGCTGGTAGTCGGTGACGAGTGCGTTCATCGCTTGCCGCGCGGTGCTTTCGTTCCATGTTGCGCCATTCAGCGCGGCCTCGGTTTGCGCGGCGCGTTTAGGCGTCGCGGCCATGCCGCCGAATGCGATGCGGGCGTCCGTGATCGTGCCGTTTTCGCCGATGTGCAGCGCGAACGCGGCGCACACCGCGGAGATATCCTGATCGTAGCGCTTCGATACCTTGTAGGTGCGGAAGCGCAGATCGCGAGCCGGACGCGGAACCCGCAGCGCCGCGACGAACTCACCGGCCGCGAGCGCGGTTTTCTGATAGCCGAGGTAGAACGCGTCGAGCGTCAGCGTGCGGGTTTTGGCGCCGTGGCGCAGCACAACCTCGGCACCGAGCGCGAGCAGCGCCGGCATCGAATCGCCGATTGGCGAACCGTTCGCGACGTTGCCGCCGAGGGTGCCGGCGTTGCGGATCGGCAGCGACGCGAAACGCGTCCACAGCTCGGCGAGTTCGGGGTAATCGGCGGCGAGTGCCGCGTAGGCGTCTTCGAGCGTGACGGCGGCGCCGATCGTGAGCGTCTGCGCGTCGCGCTCGATCGTCTTCAATTCGGCGACGTTGCCGATATACAGAATGTCGCCGAGATCGCGGAACTGCTTGGTGACCCACAGGCCGACATCGGTGCTGCCGGCCAGCAGGCGTGCGTGCGGATGGTCGGCGCGCAGTCTGGCGAACGCATCGAGCGTGACCGGGGCGTAGAAGGTGGGCGAGCCGAACGCGGCGCCGCGCGTGTCGGGCGCGCTGTATTCGAAGGTGTCGCGGCGCTGGATTTCGCGCAACGTGTCGGCGACCGCCTTGCGGTCTAGCGTCACGCGCGGGTATTGCGGGTAGTCGAACATCTTCTGCGACGCGTCGACAATCGGCCGGTAGCCGGTGCAGCGGCATAAATTGCCGGACAACGCGGCGTTGATTTCATCGCGGGTGGGGAGGCCCGCTACGGCCGGCTGGTTTTCGTACAGTGCCCACATCGACATGACGAAGCCGGGCGTGCAGAAGCCGCACTGCGAGCCGTGGCAATCGACCATGGCCTGTTGTACGGGGTGCAGGGCGCCGTCGGCGGCGCGCAGGTCTTCGACGGTGAAGAGGGCTTTGCCGTCCAGCGTCGGCAGGAACTGAATGCAGGCGTTGACCGCTTTCAGCGCGACGCCGCCTTGGGCATCCAGTTCGCCGATGACAACCGTGCAGGCGCCGCAGTCACCTTCCGCGCAGCCTTCCTTGGTGCCCGTGCAATGCAAATCCTCGCGCAGGTGCTGAAGCACGGTGCGCGACGCCGGGACGCCCGCGACCTCACGGACGGACCCCTGGTGATAAAAGCGGATGGTTTGCGTTGTCATGGCGAATCCGAAAGACAGTGCGGACCGGGCGCGCGTTACGCATGGGGTCGCGCCAAAGCCGGCCTCGCGCACGTAGATCGCCATCCAGTTCCGAAGATAGCACTACCTTGTCCCGAAAAGATTTCCCAACTCGCATGAAGCTTATTCGGAAGCGGTCATGTGATAAGTACGATTCGCGCCGTGCCGGGAAGTTGCGTGAGTGGGGGCGGATTGGGGGAAACCAGACGGAGTGGGGGAGTGAGCGGGCTCATGGCCGTTGCTGCGGCGCACAAGATGCAGCAAGACGCAGGAAGAAGCGCGTGATTGCGGCTCGGCATTGATGCTTGCCAATCGCGTCTTCTTATCGCAAAAGCGAGGCGCAGCGATTACTGGCTGGGCTGGCCGAGGGTTGGCATAGCCGAATTCACGGGGCCGGATCCGATGTGAAAACGCCGGCCTTCGCGCCGCCGTAAAAGACGGTGCAAGGGCCGGCGCGAAGCCGCTTAATCTACTCGGAACTACTGGCTCAGCCGAACCGGCGGCGATTCTTGAGCAGGCTCAGCGCCAGCGGCACGAAGGCCACGACGAAAGCAACCAGCGACCACATGGGCAGCGACAGGCCGAGAATCGGCGGATAGGCCGTTTCGCAGAGCCCGGCGACCTTGAAGACGCCCGGCAGCCAATGCGCGGGCGGCAAGCTGTCGACCATCGGCTGCAGCGCGTCAAAACCGCAGCTGAAACCCGGATTCGCCTGAACATACACGTGCCGCGCGGCGCTCACGATGCCGGCCAACGCCGACAGGGCCGCCAGCACTTCGAGCAGCCGCACGCCACGCCAGCTATTGAAGCGCGCGCCGAGGAACGCAAAAATCGCGATCAGCAGGAAGAAGTAGCGCTGGATGATGCACAGCGGGCAGGGGTCTTCATGCAAACCGTATTGCAGATACAGCGCGCCGGCGACGAGGCCGACGCAGATCAGGCCAAGCAGAACCAGCAGGGAGCGCTCGCGGCGCAACATCGCATTGTCGTTATTCATGGATCGTGTGGCTGTCTGGAAACGGAAAGGGCGGGGGTGCCCGCGATTTTAGCGCGAACCCCCGCCCCGGCGCTTATCGCACTTTTAAGGTGCAATCCCGCTCCGTGTCCGATCAGTGCCTGCTCAGATCCCGATCAGCGAATTGCGTTGAGCACCCGTTCGGCGCCGCGGCCGATTGCCAGCAAGGCGTCGTCGGCGTGCGGCGCGCCTGCCAGCATCAGACCGACCGGCGGGTCGCCGCGCAGATGGCAGGGCAGCGACAGCGCGCAGGCGTCGAGGAAATTGAACGCGCTTGGATTGCGCAGGATCAGCGCGTTGGTGCGGCCAAACGCGTCGTCATCGGTGATCAGATCGGCCACGCGCGGCGGCACTACCGGCACGGTTGGTGCGACCACCACGTCGAAACGCTGCCATAGCGTGCGCGCGGCTTCGTCGAGCATGGCCTGGCGCTCGGCGACCAGGTCCAGATAGTCGACGGCGCTGGCGGGTTGACCCTTCAGGATGCGCACCAGCACGCGCGGATCGTACTGCTCGCGATGCTTTTCCAGCAGCGGACGGTGCCATGCATACGCTTCGATCGGCGAAAAGCCGAAGCGGTTGATTTCGGGCAGGCGGTCGAGCGGCGCGAAGCGCACTTCGCTGACGATCGCGCCGGCCGCTTCCAGATGCTTGAGCGCCGTGTCGATCGCGGCGGCGACGGCCGGTTCGACGCCGTCGGTCACGAAGTTCGTCAATACGCCCATGCGCACGCCTTCAAGCGGGCGGGCTGCCGGAATGCGGGGCTCGAGCCCGGCCAGCATGCGGTCGACCAGCGCGCAGCAGGCGACCGAGACGCCGATGGGCCCGAACGAGTCGAGCGTCGGCGAAAGCGGCACGCCGCCTTGTTTCGGGATGCGATCCGCGGTCGGTTTGAAGCCGGTCAGGCCGCACAGCGCCGCCGGGATGCGGATGGAGCCGCCGGTGTCGGTGCCGAGCGCGATGGCGGCCATGCCGTCGGCGACCGATGCCGCCGCGCCCGACGACGAACCGCCGGAAATCCGCTCATCGCCTTTCACGCCGCGCTGATACGGCGACAGCGGATGCCCGTAATGGGGGTTCAGGCCGAGTCCGGAAAACGCGAACTCACTCATATTGGTACGCCCGACAATCACCGCGCCCGCCCGTTTCAGGCGCGCAACCGCGACTGCGTCCGCCTTGGCGGCGGGCGCGTCGGCCAGCACCACGGAGCCGGCGCGAGTCGGCTGGCCTTCGATATCGAACAGGTCTTTGACGGACACCGGAATCCCGGCGAGCGGCGAGAGGACGGTGCCGGCGGCGCGCAGGCGGTCGTGCGCGTCAGCCGCGGCGCGGGCGCTGTCGGCGTCGACGTGCATGAAAGCGACCGCGCCCTGGCCGGCCGGATCGGCGATCCGTTCGAGCGCGGTTTCGACGAGCGCGCGGCTCGTGGTGCGGCCGGCGGCGAGGTCGGCGGCAAGCTGGGCTAGCGGCGGAAAGGGTGTGAATTCAGTGGCCATGATGTCGGGAGAATCCGGTTGAACCGGGTGAACCCGGTTGTGGTCGATTGGCTGCGGTCGATGAAATTCGGTCGATCAGATGCGGCTGAACAAGGTCGCGCGGAACGCTTCGATATGCTTTTGCACCGATTGCCGGGCGCCTTCGGCATTGCGTTCACGCAGCAGGCGAAACAGTTCCAGATGTTCTTCGTGCACGTCTTCGAGATGATGTGGCTCGGACAGCGAAATGAACCAGAAACGCAGCGAGCGTTCATGCAGACCACGCAGGATGTCGGCCAGCACCGCGTTGCGCGACGCCGCTGAAATCGCCAGATGAAATTCGCGGTCGATATCCATCATGCCTTCAATATCGTGCGCGGCGACGCAACGCTCGGAGCGCTCAAGCAAGGCCTGCATCGCGTCGAAGTCGTGTTGCTGCGCGTGGCGCGCGGCCAGTTCGACGCAATAGCTTTCGTTGACGAGCCGCACGTCGATGATCGCCAGCACATCGTCGAGCGAAACCGGGCGGACCATGATGCCCTTTCTCGGCATGATGGTGAGCATGCCTTCGTGCACCAGCCGGTGCAGCGCCTGATGAACCGGCGTTCTTCCGATGCCCGTCAGCGCCATCAATTCCGCTTCGTTGAGTACCTCGCTTGGGCGCAGCCGCATCGTGATGATCTCGCGCTTGACGAAGGCATAAGCCTGTTCGGCGAGGCTCGCCGAGGCGGTCTCGCGGGGGGCACTGGAACGGCGGGCAGTCTGCAAAAGCGTCATGTGAACAGGGAGCGAGCGGTGTCGTCCGCATTGTAGAGCAAGGTTTTGCGCAAACGGCGCCTGGCGGGAGCTTGCTTGCCGGCGCTGTCTGCGCGTGATGCGTGGTCCTTTGTCACCTCAATCAAAGTATGTCAGGCGCTCCTCGGCGTCACCGCCGCGGCGTGCTGCACCTTCACGCGCGGCATCATCAATGTAACCAGTCCGCCGACGATCAACGCCCCCGCGATCAGCACCAGCCCGAAGGTCACGCTATGCGTCGCGTCCTTGACGATGCCGAGCACATAGGGGCTCACATAGCCGGCCAGATTCGCAATCGAGTTGATCACGGCGATGCCGGCAACGGCCGCCGTGCCTTGCAGGAAGGTGGTGGACATCGACCAGAAGATGCCGAAGCCCGCCAGAATGCCGATATAGGCGATCGACAAACCGGTGACGGCGAGCGGAATCGAATTGGTCACCGAGGCGCTGCCGAGCAGGCCCGCCGCGCCGATGAAACAGCACACGGCGTAGTGCCAGCGCCGCTCGCCCGTGATATCCGACGAACGGCCGATCAGGATCATGCCGATGCCCGCGGCGAGATAAGGAATCGCGGTGACGAAGCCGTTCGTGACGAGATTCGTGACGCCGAGGTCCTTGACGATCTGCGGCAGCCAGAACGAGAAACCCGCATTACCCGTGACGAGGCAGAAGTAGATCAGCGTCAGCAGCCAGAAGCGGCTCGAGCGCAAGGCGACCTTCAAGCTATGCTCGGCGCCGGCTGCCGCGGCGGCCGTGTTTTCGCGAGAGAGCCGGCTGAGAATCACGCGCTTTTCGTCGTCGGTGAGCCAGGCGGCTTCGGCGGGCGTGTTGCGCAACACGGCGAGCGCCCAGAAGCCGGCGAGGATCGACGGAATCCCTTCGATCAGGAACATCCACTGCCAGCCGCGCAAGCCGTGCGCTTCATGCAGCGCCGACATCAGAAAGCCTGACAAGGGCGCGCCGATGATGCCCGCGACCGGAATCGCCGCCATGAACACTGCGACCATCCGCGCGCGCCGGTCGGACGGAAACCAGAAGGTCAGATACAGCACCACGCCCGGCACGAGCCCGGCCTCGGCGACGCCGAGGAAAAAGCGCAGCACGTAGAACATCGTTTCCGAGCGCACGAACATCATGAGACACGACAGCAGCCCCCACAGCATCGTGATGCGGGCGATGGTGGCGCGGGCGCCGAACTTCTTCAGCAGCAGATTGCTCGGCACTTCAAATACGAAGTAGCCGAAGAAAAAGATCCCCGCGCCGAGTCCGTACGCCGCGTTCGAAAGGCCGAGGTCGCCGGTGAACTGCAGCTTCGCATAACCGATGTTGACGCGGTCCAGGTACGACAACACGTAGACGAGAAACAGGAACGGCATGATGCGCCAGGTGATCTTGCGCAGGGCGGCGGCTTCGAGCCACGCGTCTGACGACGCATCGGCGTTGCCGGATAGCGAAGGGGAGCTCATGGGTGCCTCATTCGACGATAGGTAGCGCGGTCACGCGGTAGGCGTGGCGCAGCGTGCGGTTCAGGATGGGGTCGTGCAGTTCGAGTTCGAGCGCGTCGCCGTCCGCCATGCCGACGATCCCGCCTTGTACGGCCAGCGTGCCACAGAACATCGCAGCGCCAACTGCCACGGGCGCGCGCTCCAGCAGATCGGCGGCCGGCAGCAGCGAGGCGACGCTGCCTTGCTGATAGATGCGGCGCTCGCCGTTGTTCGTCACCGCGAAAGCACGCAGTTCAAGCTGATCCCAGTGGCCGGCGACATCGTCGAAACGCCAGGCGTCGCGTGCGACCGGCTTCGGGCAAACCTGTTTGGACACGGTGACGCCGTAGGCCTCGACTTCACGGTCGGTGTGATCGGAGCCGACGGTGACGAGCAGCCCCGCTTTCGAGCGCACCAGCACGCACTCCGCTTCGCCGCTGGACTTCACGCCGACCACGTCGATCTGTTCGGCCTGCGTCAGCAACGCGGCGCCGAGGCGATAGAAGCAGGGGGTGGTCGAGGGCCGCTTCACGCCGAGTTCGGCCAGTTCGGCGATGTGATGCTCGATCGCCGCCTGATCGCGCCCGGCCCAGCCGGCGATCGTCAGACGATTCACTTCGACGCTATCGGCGCGACTCTCGCCGGAACGATCTACCACATTGAACGACACCTGCTGCATCACTCGACTCCCAAGAAAATATGCTTCAAATATTATTGTGATATTTCACTTGTGTCCAGCGTGTCAAAAAAGTTTCGGAAGAAGCGGTTAGCTGCGCGCCTTGTATGTCTTGTAGTTCGGCGAATCCCATGTCCTTTCGACGTTTGCGCGATGCGGTGCGACGCATGCGTGCGTTACACTGCGTTTTTTGAGACATTACTATTTGTAAGGAAATGCGTTCATGCATCACGGCATTGGCTTCATTCAGGATCTGGCGGTCGTGATGGCGCTCGCCGGCGTCGTCACCGTGCTGTTCCATCGCCTGAAACAGCCGGTGGTGCTGGGCTACATCGCCGCGGGCGTGATCATCGGGCCGTACACGCCGCCATTCCAGTTGATCCACGACGAGCAGACCATCCAGACGCTCGGCGAACTCGGCGTGGTGTTCCTGATGTTTTCGCTCGGGCTCGAATTCAGTCTGCGCAAGCTCTTCAAGGTTGGCGCGACGGCGATCGTCGCGGCGCTTTCTGAAATCGTGCTGATGCTGTGGATCGGCTACGAAATCGGCAGCGCGTTCGGCTGGAGCCCGATGGACTCGCTGTTTCTCGGTGCGATTCTCGCGATCTCGTCGACGACTATCATCGTCAAGGCGCTGTCGGAGCTGGGCCTGAAGCGCGAGAGCTTCGCGCAACTGGTATTCGGCATTTTGATCGTCGAGGACATTCTCGCCATTGCGATGCTGGTGCTGCTCTCCGGCATTGCGCAGACCGGGCAATTGAGCGCTGGCCTCGCCGTTATGACGCTCGGCAAGCTGTTGCTCTTCATGACGGTGTCGCTGGTGGTGGGCATTCTGGTCGTGCCGCGTGCGTTGAACTACGTGGCGCGCGCCAAAAGCGACGAAATGCTGCTGGTGTCGGTGCTCGGGTTCTGTTTCGGCTTCTGTCTGCTGGTGGTGAAGCTCGACTACAGCATGGCACTCGGCGCGTTCCTGATCGGCGCGATCATGGCCGAGTCGCGCCATCTGCATCGGATCGAGCACCTGATCGCGCCGCTGCGCGACGCCTTTTCGGCGATCTTCTTCGTGACGATCGGCCTGATGCTGAACCCGGCCGTGCTGGTCGACTACGCATGGCCGATTGCGGTGATTACGGTGGCGGTGATCGTCGGCAAGATCGTTTCGTGCGGCCTCGGCACCTTTCTCGCCGGCAAGGATGGGCGCACGGCGATGCGGGTCGGCATGACCGTCTCCCAGATCGGCGAGTTCTCGTTCATCATCGCGTCGCTCGGCTTGACCTTGAAGGTGACGAGCGCGTTTCTGTATCCGGTCGCGGTAGCCGTCTCTGCGTTGACCACGCTTTTCACGCCTTATCTGATTCGCGCCGCCGATCCGCTGACGCAGCGCCTCGGGCACGCAATGCCGCGCACGCTCGCCAACGTGTTCGGCATGTATGGGCAGTGGCTGCGCAGTTTGAGCACCGGAACCGGCGAACCGACGCTGTTCAGCATGACGCGGCGGATCATTTTGCAGATCGCCGTCAATCTCGCCCTGGTCGCGGCGATTTTCCTGATCGTCTCGTATAGCGCGCCGTACACCAGCACATTGCTCGCACACTGGATGGCTTCCGAGCCGATACAGCGTGTGGTGCTGTGGAGCATTGCCCTGGTGCTGTCGATGCCGTTCCTGGTGGCGGTCTATCGCAAGACCAAGTCGCTCGCGCTGTTGCTCGCCGAGGTGAGCGTGCAGCCGGCGACGGCGGGGCGCTTGAACCATGCGATCCGTTACGCGATCTCCGACCTGGTGCCGGTGGTCTCGATGGTCGGCGTGTTTTTGCTGCTCGCGGCGCTCTCCGGCAGCATTTTGCCGCCGACGGGTCTCCTGACCGCGGTGCTGGTTTGCGCCGCGCTGCTGTTGGCGCTGGTTTGGCGCTGGTGCGTGAAAATCCACGCGGCGATGCAGATTGCCCTGCGCGAAACGTTCGATGAACAGCCGGATCCCTGAATTAGACGGTTCCGCACTTTGGCTCGCAACAATGTGAGTAATTGTGTGCGGGTTTGCCGGGCTTGCCGCGCTAGCGGATAATCAGGGCATATTCATTCGTTCGCGTGGAAGGCGCCTGTCTGACAGTCATGAGCGAAAACAAACCTGAAAACGCCGGCAAGCCCGGCAGCCCATCGTCGCCCTCGGGGACGCCAACGCCTTCGACGTCGTCAACGTCGTCCGGCACAACCCCCGGCGGGTCAAAGCCCGACACTTTGCCGCCCGAGCCGGTGGCCTCGCTACCGGTCTCCCATGAAGATTCCATTCAGTCCGCGATCAAAGATATCGTGACGCCGGCGGCTGAGGAGGCCAAAGCGAGGTCGTCGACCGACGATCCCGACAGCGCCTTCACCGTCCCCCCCACCAGTGCGCAAACGGCGCAGCAACGCGACGCGGCTGAAGCGCGCAGTGCGGCTGCCGCGTCGACCGCGAAGCAGGAGGCCGAGGCCCATGAGCGCGAGGCAGCCAGCAGGGCGGGTTATGTCGCCAAAGGTCCCGTTTCGCGTCCGATTACGGTCGGAGGCAGCGATCCGCTCGTTGGCGAATTGAGCGTGACGGTTGAGGAGACTGCCGTCACGGAAACAGAAGGGAATGTGGAAGAAGCGGGGAAAGCAGCCGCCGCGGCTCGCCCGGCCGGCTCGCCGCCGCCGGGTTTTGGCGCTGCGCCAGACTTCACTGCATCGAACCCGCCGCCACCGAACGCGTTGCCGCCGTCGCCGCCACGCTATCTGAAGCAAAGCGATTCGGCGTGGACCGTGTTCGGCCGCATCATCGCGGCGCGCGCGCGTCAACTGTTCGATCGCGCGGGCCAACGGATCACGCAGCGCACGCTGCGCATCGGCGTGTCGGCGCGCATCTTCCATCCGGAGCCGGGCGCGAAGGGGTTGCGAGGCAAGACGCTGCAATACCTCGAGGAATCGATCGCGCACTGGGTCATGTCGCGCGACGTGCTGGTGTTCATGATTCCGACAGTCGGCCATCAGGGCATGCTGCACCCGAGCAATATCCGTTTGCGCGACTATGCAAAGCATCTCGACGGTCTGCTGCTGCAGGGCGGCGCGGACGTCTCGCCGCAGTCCTATGCGGAACAGGCGACGAGCCACGAGTGGCCGGGCGACCGCGTGCGCGACATGTACGAACTTGAACTGCTGCACGAGTTCATCGAATCGGGCAAGCCGGTGCTCGGTGTGTGCCGCGGTTGCCAGCTAATCAATGTGGCGTTCGGCGGCACCCTGTACCAGGACATTGCCACCGACGTCCCGACCGCCGGTGCGCACGTCAACGAGAACTACGATCAGCATCGGCACAGCGTTCATTTCCCGGATGGTTCGACTCTCGTCAATATGTTTCCGGGCCGGCGTGAGGCGATCGTCAACTCGATTCATCATCAGGCGGTCAAGACGCTTGGCCGCGATCTGAATATCGAGGCGGTGTCGGCGTCGGACGGCATCATTGAGGCCGTGCGCTATCGGCGTGCGCCGTTCGTGATGGGGGTGCAGTGGCATCCGGAGTTTCATCGCGCGGGCGGCCCGGAGTTGCTCGATTGCACGCCGTTGCTGGATACCTTCCTCAGGGTTGCGCGCGAAACGCGGTTTTAATCCTGCGCCTTTAGGCCGCGCGTTCGGGTCTGGTCGCTCAGGCTCGAATTCTTGCGGGGCGTTGCCGCCATGTTCGGCGGCGCGCCTCGCGCGGTTGCTTTCTCACTCCGGTTTTTCCTTCGTCTTCGCTTCTCTATAGACGCGGTGTTTGCTATTCACCGGTCATCGGCGACGCGCTATAAAGATAGCCAGGATGACGAGTGATTGTCGACCGGGGCGCGCAAGTCGCTCGAGATTTCACAAGGCGATTTCTCCGACGGACCTTATGCCGCCTCCTCTTTATCGAGCTTGTGCGAAATGAAAAACGCGCAGGTCAAGCAATCTACTTATCTGGCTATCTATCTCCATATTGTCGCTCTGCTTGACGGTGGAATCGCGCGAACGCTGTGCAGATTAGGAAACGTCTGATGAGGCATGCATGAGTCAGATTGTTGCGTTTTTGTCTTATCTGAAATTTTTTATTTCGCGACTGGTGAGTCCATTCGGTCAAATCATTCGTTATCGATTTATCTCGATTTAAAGTCGGTCAATGCGACACCAGAGTGCTTCGCTTAACGGCTAATCCGCGCGATAATCTGCGGCTGTTTTGGATTCGCATGGAGCATGCACGTATGAAGTACCCCTTAATTGTACGGCGCGCCATGCTGCTCGCGACCTCGTGTGCGCTGTTGCAGCATGGTGGGTTCGTGCTGGCAGCGCAAAGTGGCGAGGCCGCACCTCTGGTCGGTACCCGCCCGGCCATGAATACGCTAACGCCGCAACCGGTCGCCGCTGCGCTGCGCAGTGCGGCATCAGGCACGCCCGCTGCCGCTGGCGACGCGCAAGGCAATGTTGCCGAACTGATGCAGATGATTCACGACGCGAAGCTGAGCGAATTACGCACCACGTATAACGGCAGTTACGGTGCGAGTCTGTTTTTCTATCCGCAGGAAATGACGTACTACGTCGCGCTCTTTCAGGACAAGCATTTCTGGCGCGTGATCAAGTCAGCGGACATAGGTCGTGCTGAAGCGGTCTACGCCGGCTTTGTCCAGCAGACAGCCCAACTCGCGGACGTCGAGATTCGCCGCACGCAGTTGCAGGCGCAGAAGGCGTATATCGAAGACATCATCGCGTTGTCGGAAGATCGCGCCAAGCGGTTGCAGGCCGATCTCGATGTCGCGCGTACACAGCAGGCCAAGGTCAACGACTACCAACGGCAGACGCAAGGCGAGGCGGTTGCGCTGCACGCGGAAAAGGAAAAGGCGCAGGCGCAGTTGCGTCAGGTGCAAGGCGAAGTGATGCAGTTGCAGCGGCAGACCGAATTCGGATTGCCCACCCTGAAGTAAGCGCGTGAGCGTAAAAAAGCCCGGCAATGCAAAATTGCCGGGCTTTTTTGTGCCGTGACTTCGCGATAACGGCGCGCTTGCTTGACGAGCTTACTTCACGAACTGATCGGGCACCTCGGTTACGCGACGATGCGACATCTGATTGACCCATTCTGTCCCACCGTTTTCAGGTGCGTTGATCGATGAAGCAGGGCGCGATGGCGGCGCAATATTGCGCAGGTGTGTGCCAGCTGACATGGTCATCGATGCATATTCGTCGGTGCCGAGTTGCGATGGCGCGAGCGGCGAGTAGGGACCCGCCGACGATGGTTTCGGCGACGTTCGTTGTGCATTCGCCGGCACTGTGATCTGCGGCGTTTCGTAATTTGTCGACGAGATGCTCGGCAACTGCGGTGACACCTGAGTCGCAACGATGGCCTGCGAACTGCGCCCGCTTCGTTCGTCCCGGCTCGGGGCGTTTTCGCGAAGCCTATCCCTGCGTCGCGAAACGTTTCTGCCGGCTGTAGCGTGCGGCGGTGCTGCCTTGACTGTCGCGACGATTTCCGTGGCGGGACTCGCCGTAAAATCGCGCCGCCGAGTCGCGGCGAGTGCCTGCGATGAAGTATCAGGCGACGCGGCTGCGGATGCGGAGACAGATGCACCCGCACCCGCCACGCTCGCCATATCCACAGGCAACAACGCGGCGCCCGATGCTGGCGCCGCTGCACGGTTGCTAGCATCGGCGTAGGGCGTGACAGCGGCATCCGGCGAGTGACGATTCGCCAACTGCGCCTCCTGACGGACTGGGGCGTTTGCCGCTAGCCTGGCATCGCTAGTCGCTTGACGCTGCGTCAGATGGTCGAACGCAACCCATGCAAGCATCGCCGCGCCGCCGAGCGCACAAGCGCCGCCCGCCAGCGCACCCCAATGCATCGACCCGCCGCGCGGAGAGGCAGGAACCGACGGTGCGCCGACCGGCGAGAAAGCTGCTGCTTCAGCGGACATTCGCAACGATTCGTCGGCCGGTGCGTCGAATACGGTTGTCGAGGTGGCAGGCGAGGCGAAGCTTGAGGACGCAACCGGCGGCTTGCGCAACGAATCCCACTGGCAGAGCGCGCGGATGGTTTCCGCATTCAGACAGAAGGTACGCAACACGGCCGCATAGAGCGCCTTGAGTTCCGCACGCAAACTGTACGCCGGCGGCAGCAGCGCCCAATCGCGGCCGAATGGTGCGGGAAGCAGGCGGCCCAGCGGCGACAGGCTCGGCAGCGCCATGGAGCCTTGGATCAGGGTGAGGGGGATGGTGGTCGACATCGGTATCTTCGCAGCGCCTCGTAAAGGGGCCGCGGGCTGGCGGCTCAGGGGCTCTGGCTTCGGAGCGATACGTATGAAAGCGCGGTACGCAACGCCATATGGAAACGCCGCGCTCAGGTCGAGCGCGCCGCCGCGTGAGCGGTCACTGAGAAGCCATCGGGGTGTCGAAGATGATGCCTGCAAGCAGCCGAACTAACGATCGGATTGTTCCGAAAAGGCGCGCCGGTTCGTTCAGAGTCTGCCCCTTCTGAACGACGGCCAAACAGGTCGCGCCTGTTTCACCGATCCAGCCGGTACACATAGCGCAGTGCAGTAATATCCACGCCGCCCATGTGATCCGGTTCGGCGCCGACAAACTGCCAGCCCTGCTTTTCATAAAAACCGATCGCCGACGTGTTGCCCTCGAGCACGTAAAGGTACAACTGCGTCTCTCCCCGCGCGCGAGCCCAGTCTTCGGCTGCGCGCATCAACAGCTTGCCCGCGCCGATGCCCTGGTGCCCCGGCAGCGCATGCAGGTTGTCGAGCAGGACACCCCATGCGGACTCCGGTTGCCTCTCGACGCAGACAAAGCCAATCGGCTCGCCCGCGAGTTCGGCGATCAGGACCATGCGGCGCTCGCCGCCCGGTGCGCGCAGGCGCGCTTCCCAATAGGCGGCGCGCTCCCGCGTCACTTCGCCGTCGAGAAATGCGTCCGGCAGCAGTCCGCGATAGGTAGCCTGCCAGCTAGCGCTATGGATCGAGGCGATCAGTGCTGCATCCGCGAGAGTCGCAGGGCGCAGCGAAAGTGCGCGGGAGGTTGGCATCGGGAGGGTGGTCAACGGGAATTGCCTGTCTGCAAAAAGTCTACCGCAAGGGTGAGCCGACGTTGTCTGTAATGAAACTGTATGGAATGCGCGACAGTGCCATGAACGGTAACATTACGTGCTGCGGTCTCTGGCTGTTTCTCAACGTTTACCCTGATACCACGCGAATGCGTTCGGCATGAGAATGCAGCGCCCCCGGCGCGTCCAATCAAGCTGCCTGTGGCATCCGCTTGCCGAACACAGTGGATCGTTTCAACTGCCTGAGCGCCACCGAGTCTGCGTGGCGACGGGCTAATAAGAGAATGTCATGTCTACTGCGTCACACGCTACCGCTTCATCCAAAGAATCCAAGGTCAAGACAGTGTTCCGCGTGGTCAGCGGCAACTTTCTTGAGATGTACGACTTCATGGTCTATGGCTATTACGCGTCCGCGATTGCCAAGACCTATTTTCCAAGCGGCAACGATTTTGCCTCGCTGATGCTGGCGCTGTCGGTATTCGGCGCGGGCTTCCTGATGCGCCCGCTGGGCGCAATCGTGCTGGGCGCGTACATCGACCATCACGGCCGACGCAAAGGCCTGATTCTCACGCTTGGCCTGATGGCGCTCGGCACGCTCACGGTCGCCGCGATTCCAGGCTACGCGACCATCGGCGTACTTGCCCCAGTGCTCGTGCTTGGTGGCCGGCTGCTGCAAGGCTTCTCCGCCGGGGTCGAACTGGGTGGCGTGTCGGTCTATCTGTCGGAGATCGCCACCAAGGGCAACAAGGGCTTCTATTGCGCATGGCAGTCGGGCAGCCAGCAGGTTGCCGTGGTGTTCGCCGCGCTGATCGGCGTGTTCCTGAACAAGTGGTTGCCCGCTGACCAGATGACGGCCTGGGGCTGGCGCGTGCCGTTCCTGATCGGCTGCCTGATCGTGCCGTTCCTGTTCCTGATTCGTCGCTCGTTGCAGGAAACCGAGGAATTCACGGCGCGCAAGCATCATCCGAGCATGGGCGAGATCATGAAGACGATGGCCGCGAACTGGGGCATCGTGCTGGGCGGTATGGGCATGGTCATCATGACCACCGTGTCGTTCTACATGATCACGGCCTACACACCGACCTTCGGCAAGGAAGTGCTGAAGCTGTCGTCGATCGATACGCTCGTCGTCACCGTCTGTATCGGGTTGTCGAACCTCGTCTGGTTGCCGCTCTCGGGCGCGTTGTCGGACCGTATCGGCCGCCGTCCGGTGCTGCTGGCCTTCACGATCCTGACGATCGTCACCGCGTATCCGGCGCTGCAATGGCTGGTCGCCGAGCCGTCGTTCGCTCGCCTTCTGGCCGTCGAGCTGTGGTTGTCGTTCCTGTACGGCAGCTACAACGGTGCAATGGTGGTGGCGCTGACCGAAGTGATGCCGGTCGAAGTGCGGACCGCCGGTTTCTCGCTGGCCTACAGCCTGGCTACAACGATTGGCGGTTTCACGCCGGCCATCTCGACGCTGCTGATTCACAACACTGGCAACAAGGCCGCGCCTGGCCTGTTCCTGGGCGTGGCGGCGATCTGTGGGCTGATCGCGACGCTGGTGCTGTATCGCACGCCCGAGTCGCGCGATCAGTATCGAACGGCTTAAGGTCGAGCTGAAGGTTCACGGCTCAAGCGGACAAACAAAAACCCCGCGTTCGTGAGAACGCGGGGTTTTTTCATGGGTGTCGCATCGACACCTGGCATTCAGCTTCGATGAGAACGTCTCGCTAACCGAGGCGCAAGTCGTTTGCAACGGCTTTCATCACGTCTCGCTATCCAAGGCGCAACTCGTTGGCCACCGCCTCCACCACGTCGCCCCACGCGCCGGGTTGTGGCTGGCGCAGCAGCGTTGCGCCCGGATACCACGGGCTGCGCGTCTCGCCGACGAACCAGCGCCAATCCGCGGCGAACGGCAGCATCAGCCACAGCGGTTTTCTCAGCGCGCCGGCGAGGTGAGCGATCGACGTATCGATCGAGACGACCGCGTCGAGCCGCTCAATGATCGCCGCGGTATCCGCAAAATCGCCGATCCGTTTATCCAACCGATGAATCGACGCCGCGCGCGGATGCGCGTCGAGCACCGCGCGTTCTTCGGCGCTCAATTCGGGTTGCAGCACGATCCAGTCGATCCCTTCGAGCGCGAACAGCGGCGCAAGCGCCTCGAGCGGCATCGAACGGGTTTCGTTCTGCTGGATGCGTCCCGACCACGCAATGCCGATCTTGCGCTTCGCATGACCGCCGAGCGAACCGCGCCATTTGCGGCCGTAAGCCGGCGGCGTGCTCAGATAAGGCGTGCGGGCCGGAATGGTGTCGTAGGTTGTGCCGAGCGCGAGCGGCAGGCTCAGCAGCGGGCAGTGCAGATCTGCTGTGGGCCGCGGCGTGCCCTGGGCGATCAGCGTGACGCGCCATGCTTGCGCGGCCGGTGCGAGCAGCGGCAGCAGTTGCGGCTGCACTTCGAGTACGACGCGCGCGGCACGCTGCGCGGCCAGTGGCACGAAGCGCACGAATTGCAACGTATCGCCGAAACCCTGCTCGGCATGGACGAAAAGCGTACGTTGTTCGATCGGCTCGCCGTGCCAGCGCGGCAACGTCTGGATGACCGGCTGCGAGGTGGTCTGCAGCCGCCATTCGTATTCCGGCAGTCCGCGCCCGAAATCGCGCAATGCGAGCCAGGCGAGCGCGCGGTTCATGTGCGCAGACGCGAGATCGGGGCGCAAGCGCAACGCCTGATCGAATGCCCGCACCGCCGCGGCGTGCGCGCCGAGCGCCTGATGCGCTGTGCCGAGACTCAGCCATGCGAGCGCGAATTGCGGATCGAGACCCACCGCGCGTTCGAGATACGGCAGCGCTTGTGCATGGCGTCCCAGCGCCGCGAGCGCGTTGCCGAGCCCGAAGATGGTGGGCGGCAGGTTCGGCTGCAAGGCGAGCGCCGCCTGGAAAGAGGCGACCGCTTTTTCGTGGCGGCCGGTGGCGTCGAGCGTATTGGCAAGATTGAAGTGCGCGGCGACGAAACGCGGTTCGGCCGCCAGCGCCGCCTGAAAGCACGGGATCGCCTCGTCCGCGCGGTCGAGCGCGTTCAGCGACATGCCCAGATTGTTGAGCGCGCCCGCATGCCCCGGGCGCAGTTCGAGCGCGCGCTGGAACGACGCGATCGCTTCCGTATGACGGCCGAGCGCATGCAATGCGTTGCCGAGATTGTTATGCGACGAAGCGTCGTTCGGTTGCAGGCGCAACGACTTTTCGAAGGCGTCGGCGGCGTCTTCGTGGCGGCCCACCGACGCGTACGCATTGCCCAGGTTGTAGTGCGCCATAGGAAAAGACGGCGCCAGCGTCAGCGCATTGCGGAACTGTTCGATGGCGTCGTCGATCTGGCCCAGCGCCTTGAGTGCGTTGCCGAGGTTCAGTTGCAGCGCGGCGTCTTCCGGGCGCAGGTTCACCGCGCGCCGCACGAGCTCGGCGGCTTCGGCGTGCTGGCCCTGCTGGTGGCGCAGAACGCCCAGCAGGTGCAACGCATCGACGTGCATGGGATTGCCGTCGAGCGTCGCGCGATAGCCGCGTTCGGCGTCGTCGAGGCGGCCGTCACGATGCGCCGCGAAAGCGCGGTCAAATACTTGTTGCATGACGGGGGATGGGATTTCGGGTAGGGCGAACGCCGCATTTTCCCACACTCGCCGGGGTGCCCTCCAATTTGACCTGTTGTCTCAATATCTATAACATGTGAATACCTGTTCATATGTATGTCCATGATGGCCTCAACCATGGCTTCCGCCACACCGCCTGTCAGTTTCGAGGACCGACCCGTGGAGACGATCGTGCCGCTGGCCGACCTGTTTCGCCTGCTCGGCGACCCGACGCGCTTGCGCATCGTGCTCGCGTGCGTCGACGAGCGGCGCGCGGTCGGTGCGATTGCGGAGGGGCTGGGCTTGTCGCCGTCGCTGGTGAGCCACCATCTGCGGCTGTTGCGCGCGGCGCGGATCGTGCGTGCGGAGCGGCAGGGCAAGCAGGTGTTCTATCTTGCTGCCGACCGTCATATCAGCGCGATGCTGGCCGGCATGCTGGAGCATGTCGCGGAGCCTGCCGGCGAATTTCCTCTGGACCCGTCATGAAGAAAATTACGCCCTCAAACCGGGCCGCCGAAGAACGCGAGGATGACCACGCGCCGGTGTGGCTCGAAGGGGAGTCCGACGGGATTGATGGCGAAGATGCACAGGTCGAGGGCGATGAGCACGGGGCTCATGGTCAGGACGGGCATCGCCACGGTTCGGTTCGTCGAGATGTCGACGATGTGCAGGAGGGCGGCGCGCAGGATCATGGTGCACGCGTGCGCGGTCCGCACGACGATGGCGCCGAGACCGGCCATCCCCACAGCCACGACCCGGGCCACAGTCACGACCACGACCACAGCCAAAACGTCGACGGCCACTCCGGGCAGAGCCGAAGCGGGCAAAGCCGCAGCGACCACGGCCACGATAATCACGCGGGCCACAGCCACGCGGGCAACGGCCACGCCGGCCACAGCCACGCCGGCCATCACCACGCCCATGCACCCGCCGCAGGCCACGGCCGCGCCTTCGCACTCGCTGTCGCACTGAACGTAGCGATCGTGGTGATTCAAGCCGTCTACGGCGTGATCGCGCATTCCACCGCGCTGCTCGCCGACGCCGGCCACAACCTCTCCGACGTGCTCGGCCTGCTGCTCGCCTGGGGCGCCGCCTGGCTCGCCACGCGCCGTCCGTCGGCACGCTATACCTTCGGCTACGGCAGTTCGTCGATCCTGGCGTCGCTCGCCAACGCGGCGCTATTGCTGTTCGCGTGCGGCGTGATCGTCGCCGAGGCGATCGGGCGCCTGGTGAACCCGGGACCGGTCGCGGGAGGGGTGGTGTTCGTCGTCGCGGCGGTCGGCGTAGTGGTGAACGGCTTCTCGGCGTGGCTCTTCATGCGCGGCCAGAAAGAAGACCTGAACATTCGCGGCGCTTTTCTGCATATGGCCGCGGACGCCGGCATCTCCGCCGCGGTCGCAATCAGCGGCCTTGTGATTCTCTATACCAACTGGACGTGGCTCGACCCGGTGATGAGCCTGCTCGTCGTCGTGGTGGTGGTCTACGGCACGTGGGGCCTGCTGCGCGATTCGGTGCGCATGGCGCTAGACGCCGTGCCGCCCGGCGTCGATCTGCAGCCTATCCGCGATTATCTCGCGGAGCAGCCGGGCGTCACCGACGTGCACGATCTGCACGTTTGGGCCTTGTCGACCACCGGCAATGCACTCAGCGCACATCTGGTGATGCCGGCCGGCCATCCCGGCGACGAATCGCTTGACGGCATTGTCGTCACATTGCGCGAACGGTTTTCGATGCAGCACGCCACGCTGCAAGTCGACCTCGGCACCACCGAGCATCAATGTGCAATGAATCATCCGCGCGATTGATGCAGCGCACCGTTGAGCGGATTCCGGGCGGCGTACACTAGGACGTCCCGATGTCTCCGGAGGCCCGCATGGACGCTGCCGCACACGATACGTCGCCGGTGCTGATCGTCGGGGCGGGTCCGACCGGGCTCGCCGCGGCGATGAGTCTTGCGCGTGCCCACATCCCCGTGCGTCTGGTCGACAAGGCGCTGCAACCGAATCCTTACTCGCGGGCCATCGGCATTCAGGCGCGCACACTCGAACTATTCGAACAGCACCGGCTGATCGAGCCATTTCTCGAACTCGGTCATCGCGCGCGCATCGCCAATCTTTTTTCCAATGGCACGCGTCTCGCGCGCCTCGATTTTGATCCTCTGCGTACCCGCTATCCGTATCTGCTGTTTCTCGATCAATCCGTGACCGAACGTTTGCTGACGGAGCATCTCGCGACGCTTGGCGTAACGGTCGAGCGCGGCGTCGAACTGACGATGTTCTCGCAGGGTTCCGCTAGCATGCAGGCGACGTTGCGTCGCGCGGACGGCCACACGGAGACGCTTCGCCCGTCGTACATGATCGCCGCCGATGGCGCGCATAGCACGATCCGTCACCGGCTCGGGTTGAGCTTTGTGGGCAATACCTTCGAGCAGACGTTTCTGCTTGCCGACGTGCATGCCGAGACCGATTGGCCCGACGACGAATTCCATATCTTCGCTTCAGGCGAAGGTCTCGTTGCGCTGTTTCCGATGGGCCATGGCCGCCATCGTCTGATTGCGGATCATTCGGCCGAACCGGCCACCGTCTCTGCGCCGGCGACGCCCGCCGTGCTCGGTGAGCCGCCGCTCGATCAGGTTTTGCCGCCGTCGCTGGCCGAATGCAAGGCGCTGATCGCCCGGCGTGTGCGGGAACGCGTCGACGTGTCGGAGCTGGCATGGTCGTCGCATTTTCATCTGAGCAGCAGGATGGTCGAGCGACTGCGCGTCGGCCGCATTTTTCTGGCGGGCGATGCGGCTCACGTGCACAGCCCGGCCGGCGCGCAAGGGATGAACACGGGCATTCAGGAAGCGTTCAATCTCGGCTGGAAGCTCGCGCGCGTTTTGAAAGGCGCGGCGTCTGATCGCCTGCTCGATACGTACCATCACGAACGGCATCCCATCGAGCGCGACGTGCTGCGGCAAACCGGCTTCATCACGCAGATGGCCGAAGCCGATCATGGTCCGATGAAGCTACTGCGCGATCGCGTGATGCCGGTGCTGGCCGCGCTCGGTCCGCTGCGCGATGCGGCGCGAATGACCATCAGCGAGTTGTCGATCCAGTATCGGCGCAGTCCGCTGACGCTCGAGCGCGTGCTCGACGGCGGTCCGCGTGCCGGCGAACGGGCGCCGGATGCGCTGGTGCATGTGGTGGATGGGCCGCTCGGGCGCGCGCCGGGTGTCGGCTGCATTTTCGATCTGCACGATCCCGCGTTCTTCTCATTGTTCCTGCTAGCCCAGCCGCTGCCCGCTGACGAAACGCCGCTCGATCCTGCCGCCAAGCATGCGCCGGCGCCGGATCCGGAACTGGAGCGACTGGTTGCGGAAGTCGAGCGATTGTTGCCGGACGGGGTGCGCATCTGGCGCGTGACCGATACGAGCGGCGAGGGCGCTCCGGCGCTCTCTGAAGCGTATGGACGCACGCGGCCGTCGTTCTATCTGGTGCGGCCGGACGGCTACATCTGCGCGCGTGGGCGCACGGGTTCCGATCTGCACGGCTTGCTGCGGCATTGCGAAGCGTGGTTTACAGAGGGCGGCGTGATACCGGAGCAGGCGGCCCTGTGACGGGGGCCGCCATGCGCTGGTTGAACGGCGGCGACTCGCCTATACCGTAGCGGGAGCGGCCGGCGTCAGCCCGTCACGATGCGTGACGAGCGCTTCCCTGACAATGGCCGACATCTCGATGCCGTTCGCATCCGGCTCATCGAGCGCCGCCAGCAAGGCGCGTCGCATACGCGGCTCCCAGAAGCGGCGGATATGATCGGCGATGCCGGCGAGCGCTTCTTCGCGATCCGGCATCGAATCGAAAAAATCGCCGATCCGGTTCGCCATGTCGATCAGATTCTGATTGTCCATGGCTTGCCTCACTTACCCGACGTTGCGTTGGCCAACTCGCGCTGCTTCAGCAGATCGAGCTGCTCCGTGTTGAAGCGCGAATAATCCTGCTGCCATTGCGACGGCTGTTCGACCGGCATCACCTGCACCGCGGTCACCTTGTACTCGGGACAGTTGGTAGCCCAGTCCGAGCTATCGGTGGTGATCACGTTCGCACCCGATTCGGGGAAGTGGAACGTCGTGTAGACGACGCCCGGCTGCATCCGCTCGGTCACTTTCGCGCGCAACACGGTTTGTCCCGCGCGCGATTCGATGCCGACCCAGTCGCCGGTCTTGATGCCGCGCTCTTCCGCATCGTGCGGATGCAGTTCCAGCCGGTCTTCGTCATGCCAGCGCGAGTTTTCGGTACGGCGCGTTTGCGCGCCGACGTTGTACTGCGAGAGGATGCGGCCCGTGGTCAGCAGGAGCGGGAACTTGCGCGTGACCTTTTCAGGCGTTGCGATAAATTTCGTAATCACGAACTTGCCCTTGCCGCGCACGAAGGTGTCGATGTGCATGGTCGGCGTACCGTCGGGCGCGCTCTCGTTGCACGGCCACTGGATACTGCCGAGTTCGTCGAGCTTCCTGTACGACACGCCGTGGAAAGTCGGCGTGAGACGTGCGATCTCGTCCATGATCTGCGACGGATGCGTGTAGTCCATTTCATAACCGAGCGCGCGAGAGAGCAGCACGGTGACTTCCCAGTCGGCGTAACCCGGCACCGGTGGCATCACTTTACGCACGCGCGAGATACGGCGCTCCGCGTTCGTGAAGGTGCCGTCCTTTTCGAGGAACGACGAACCCGGCAGCAGCACGTGCGCGTACTTCGCGGTCTCGTTGAGGAAAATGTCCTGCACGACGATGCATTCCATCGACGACAGTGCCGCCGACACGTGATGCGTGTTCGGATCGGACTGCACGATATCTTCGCCCTGGCAGTACAGACCCTTGAAGGTGCCGTGCACGGCGGCATCGAACATGTTCGGAATGCGCAGTCCTGGTTCGGGCTGCAGCGTGACGTTCCATGCTTCTTCGAACAGCGCGCGCGTGATCGAATCGCTAATGTGGCGATAGCCCGGCAGCTCGTGCGGGAATGAGCCCATGTCGCACGAACCCTGTACGTTGTTCTGACCGCGCAGCGGGTTCACGCCGACACCTTCGCGGCCGATATTGCCGGTTACCATCGCCAGATTCGCGATGCCCATCACCATCGTCGAGCCTTGCGCGTGTTCGGTGACGCCAAGACCGTAATAGATCGCGGCGTTGCCGCCGGTAGCGTAGATGCGGGCCGCTTCGCGCAGGGATGCGGCGGGCACGCCGGTCAGCTCTTCGGTTGCTTCCGGCGCGTTCTCGGGCAGGGCGACGAAGGCACGCCATTGCTCGAACGCGCGCGTTTCGCAGCGCTCGGCGATGAACGCTTCGTTCAGCAGCCCTTCGGTCACGATCACATGCGCGAGGGCATTGACCACCGCGACGTTGGTGCCCGGACGCAATTGCAAATGATGCGACGCCTTCACGTGCGGCGTATCGACGATATCGATGCGCCGCGGATCGACGACGATCAGCTTCGCGCCTTCACGGATGCGGCGCTTCATGCGCGAGCCGAACACCGGGTGCCCGTCAGTCGGATTCGCGCCGATCACCATGATCACGTCGGCTTTGTCGACCGAGGCGAAGGTCTGCGTGCCGGCGGATTCGCCGAGCGTGGTCTTCAGGCCGTAGCCCGTCGGCGAGTGGCAGACGCGCGCACAGGTGTCGACGTTGTTATTGCCGAACGCGGCGCGCACGAGCTTCTGGACGAGATAGGTTTCTTCGTTCGTGCAACGCGAAGACGTAATACCGCCGATCGAATCGCGGCCATGCTTCGCCTGAATCCGGCGGAACTCCGATGCCGCGTAGCTGAGCGCTTCTTCCCAACTGACTTCACGCCACGGATCGGTGATCTTCGCGCGGATCATCGGCTTGGTGATGCGGTCCTTGTGCGTCGCGTAGCCCCAGGCGAAGCGGCCCTTCACGCACGCGTGCCCTTCATTGGCCTGGCCGTTCTTGTGCGGCACCATCCGCACGACTTCGTTGCCCTTCATCTCGGCCTTGAACGAGCAACCCACGCCGCAATACGCGCATGTGGTGACGACCGAATGCTCGGCCTGGCCCAGCATGATGACGGTCTTTTCCTGCAAGGTCGCGGTCGGGCACGCAGCAACGCATGCGCCGCACGACACGCATTCCGATTCCATGAACGGCTGGTTTTCGCTGGCCGCGACGCGCGATTCGAAGCCGCGTCCGGCAATGGTCAGCGCGAACGTCCCCTGGGTTTCCTCGCACGCGCGCACGCAGCGATTGCAGACGATGCATTTCGACGGGTCGTACGTGAAGTACGGATTCGATTCGTCCTTTTTGTCCTTCAGGTGATTCGCGCCGTCGAAGCCGTAACGCACTTCGCGCAAACCGGTGACGCCGGCCATGTCCTGCAATTCGCAATCGCCGTTGGCGGGGCAGGTCAGACAATCGAGCGGGTGATCGGAGATATACAGCTCCATCACGTTACGGCGCAGCGATTGCAGGCGATCAGTTTGCGTGCGAACCTTCATGCCGGCTTCGACGGGCGTCGTGCACGAAGCAGGGTAACCGCGCTTGCCTTCGATCTCGACCAGACATAGACGGCATGAACCGAACGGTTCGAGCGAATCGGTCGCGCAGAGCTTCGGCACGTTGACGCCGGCTTCGACGGCGGCGCGCATCACGGACGTGCCGGCCGGAACCGTCACGGCCTGGCCGTCGATTTCCAGTGTGACGTCGACGTCGGCATGGCGTGCCGGCGTGCCGTAGTCGGTGTCGTCAAAGAACGAACGGGGCGCGTGTTGTTGTGCAATTGCTTGCGATTTGCACGCGCAGTTGCCGGAGCCGCAGCCGCCCCCCAAAGAGACTTCCTTCGGGGCGCCGGCAGGGGAGTTGAGCACATCGGACATGTGAGGCTCCTGGGTCAGGCCGCAGCCGCTTTGGGCGCGTGGTGGTGCACGTTATCGAGACCGAAGTCTTCGGGAAAATGGTCGAGCGCGGACAGTACCGGGTACGGCGTCATGCCGCCCATCGCGCAGAGCGAACCGGACACCATCGTGTCGCATAGATCGCGCAGCAACTGCACTTGTCGCGTGGACGTATCGCCATTGCGGATCCGTCCGATCACTTCGACGCCGCGCGTCGAGCCGATCCGGCACGGCGTGCATTTGCCGCACGATTCGAGCGCGCAGAAGTGCATCGCGTATTGCGCGAGTTCGGCGAGGTTCGACGTGTCGTCGTGCACGACAATGCCACCGTGTCCGACCACCGCGCCGACGGCTGCGTACGCTTCGTAGTCCATGGGGATGTCCCACTGGCTTTCCGGCAGATAGGTGCCGAGCGGGCCGCCGACTTGCACCGCGCGCGCCGGGCGCCCGCTTGCCGTACCGCCGCCGTAGTCGAATAGCAGTTCGCGCAACGTGACGCCGAACGCGAGCTCGACCAGACCGCCTTGCTTCACATTGCCGGCGATCTGGAACGGCAGCGTGCCGCGCGAGCGGCCCATGCCGAAGTCTTTATAGAACGCAGCACCGCGCGCGAAGATGATCGGCACCGTCGCGAGCGTGATGACGTTGTTGATTACGGTCGGCTGGCCGTACAGGCCGACTAGCGCCGGCACTGGCGGTTTGGCCCGCACGATGCCGCGTTTGCCTTCGAGCGATTCGAGCAGGGCGGTTTCCTCGCCGCAGACGTAAGCGCCCGCGCCTTTCGCGACAAACAGGTCGAAGCGATGCGCCGCCGAGCCGAGCACGCTATCGCCGAGCCAACCGGCGGCGCGCGCGCGGGCGATCGCGGCTTCGAGCGTCGCGATCGAGTGCGGGTATTCGCTGCGCACGTAGATATAGCCGACCGTCGCGCCGGTCACGACGCCCGCGATAATCATCCCTTCGATCAGCACGTACGGGTCGCTTTCCATCACCAGGCGGTCGGAGAAGGTGCCGGAGTCGCCTTCGTCCGCATTGCAGACGATGTATTTCTGCGCCGCTTTGGCGCCGCGCACCGTGCGCCATTTGATGCCGGCGGGGAAGGCTGCGCCGCCGCGGCCGCGCAGGCCGGATTCGATCAATGCTTCACAGGCGGCGTCGCCGTCGGTTTTCAAGGCTTGCTTGAGACCTTCGAGCCCGCCATGGGCAACGTAATCGTCGATGGAAAGCGGATCGGTAATGCCGATGCGCGCGAAGGTCAGGCGCTGCTGTTTCTTCAGATACGGTATGTCATCGACCACACCGACACGGCGGGCATGCTCGCCACCTTCGATGAAACCGGCGTCGAATAGCGCTGCAACGTCGCTCTCTTCGACGTTCGCATAGCCGACGCGGCCTTCAGCCGTCGCAACTTCGACGAGCGGTTCGAGCCACAGCAAACCGCGCGAACCGTTGCGAACCAGTTCGATTTCAACACCGCGGCGTGCGGCTTCAGCTTCGATCGTCTGAGCGAGGGCGTCGGCGCCGAGTGCAAGCGCCGACGAATCGCAGGGAACGTAAATGCGCGTCATGCCGTTTCCTCCACACGCGTGTTGGCAGCGGCAAAGAGCGCGTCGAACTTTTTCGGCGTCACTTTCGCGTGCAGCGTGCCGTTGAGCATCAGCGCCGGCGACAGCGCGCATTGGCCGAGGCAGTAGACCGATTCCAGCTCGACCGTCGCTCCATGCCGATGCTCTGCATCAAAACGGCAACCGGTGTGTGCTTCGATATGCTGCGCGAGCGCCTCGGTGCCCATGCTGCGGCATGCTTCGGCGCGGCACAGTTGCACGGTGACAGGGGCCGCGGGCTGCGTGCGGAAGTGGTGGTAGTAGGTGATGACGCCGTGCACTTCCGCGCGCGACAGGTTCATGACGCGCGCGAGAGGCGCAACCGTGTCGGGCGGCACGTAGCCGAGCGCGTCCTGAATGGCGTGCAGTACGGCGAGCAGCGACATGCCCGGCTGTGCGTGACGCTGCACCAACTGGTCAGGCGCGATGGCGATGGAATCGTCCAAGTGGGGGCTCCTCCAAAGTCATATATGCACTTGTCATTCATAATGTGTGCACTTATGCTTTGTTTATTCGATATGGGATAGCGGAACAATAGGCGGGTGATACGCCTCGTGCAATAGGAATCGGTTGAACATATATGATCAGAGTCGAGTGCCAGGCGCAGCTGGTTGTCAAAGGCCCGGATGGCCGCGAGGCAAGCCTGTCGGACGTGGTGCCGCTGCTCGCGCTGGTGGACGAATCCGGCAGCATCGCGCAGGCGGCGACGCTTAAGGGTTTGTCCTACCGTCATGCGTGGGGTTTGTTGCGCAGCATCGAGGAGCGGTTGGGTGGTCCGCTGATCGCGAAGGAGCGTGGGCGCGGCTCGGTGCTCTCCGAACTCGGGCAGGCCGTGTTGCGCGCGCAGCGTCTGTGCGGCGAGCGGCTCGACGGCAACATGCAGGCGCTTGCAAGCGAAGTCGCCAGCGACCTGAACCGCTGGCTCGCGCCACCTGCCGACGACGTGCGGATCTACGCGTCGCACGGTTACGCTGTGGCGGCGTTGGTGACGGCGCTGGTCGCGAACGAACTGCCGGTCGATATCAAATACCGCGACAGCGCGGACGCGGTGAGCGCGCTCGCCCGTGGCGAATGCGATCTGGCCGGTTTCCACTTGCCGCTGGGCGAGTTTCGCGCGGCGTGCGCCGATACTTATCGGCGCTGGCTCGATCCGCAGCGCCACGTGCTCGTGCATCTGACGAAGCGCAAGCAGGGCCTCTTTCTCGGCAAGGGCAATCCAAAGGGAATCGGCGGTCTGAGCGACCTCGCGCGCGACGACATTCGCTTCGTCAATCGTCAGCCCGGTTCCGGCACACGCATGCTGCTGGATCTCGCGCTACGAAAAGTCGGCGTCGATCCGGACCGGGTCAACGGTTATGCGTCGGCGGAACTCACGCATTCGGCGATCGCGGCATTCGTGGCAAGCGGCATGGCGGATGTGGGTTTCGGCGTGGAGCCGGCGGCGCATCACTTCGGGCTCGACTTCATTCCGATCGTCGACGAAGACTATTACTTCGCCTGCGACCGCGCCCGGCTTGAGCGCACGCCGCTTGCAACGGTGCTCGGTTTGCTGCGCGGCGCCGCGTTTCGGCATAGCGTCGATCAGCTCGAAGGTTACGATCCGCATGACTGCGGCAAACTGCTCGATCTCGATACGGGGCTTGGCCCAACTACGGTGTAAGCGACTGTAAACAAAATGGTGCTGCCGCCACTGCATGGGGCGTTTGTTTGGGATAATCTCTAACCTTCCGCTTACGCCTTAACCGCGCGCTGTGCCGCGCTGAATCGATATGAAAGCTCTTCTTCACGCTTGTGCTGCGGCAGCAACGGCTGGCGTGCTTCTCGCCACCGTTTCGGTTGCCTACGCACAGAATTCGCCGGGTGTGCCGGGCGGTATCCTGCAAGATCAATTCCGTCTTGCCGAACATCCGCAGATGCCGTTTGCGGCGTCTGCGCCGTCGGACAAATACCAGTCCAACAAAAAGTCAGCCATGCGCAAGCGCGGCGACAATGGTGACCCGAACGGGTGTAATTTGCAGTGTCCTAAAGACGAATAAGCGCGCGAGCCGGCGCGGCCGGGTTCCGCTTTAGTGTTTGTTTGAGACGCCGGCATGCTGCCGGCGTTTTTCGTTGGGTGTCTTCGTCGGTGCCTTATATCGAGCCATTCGGCTCTGGCCCGTCTTTCAACAACTATTGGTTATGGCTTCGCCGTGTGCCACATGTCCTTGAAGCCGTCCCCCTTCATTTCTCCTGCCTGCTTGTCCGCCGCGTAGCGATACAACGGGTGACCCTTGTATGCCCATTGCTGTTTGCCGTCGGCGGAAGGGATCAGCGTCCAGTCGCCTGACGGCTTGTCCGACGGTCCCGCTACGGCTGCCGGCCAGTAGCTCGTGCAGCCACCAGTGCAGGCACTCACGCCTGGCGTGGTGTCTTTGTCAAAGGTATAGAGCGACATGCCGTCGGCGGTGACGAAGCGGCCGTCGACAATTTTTGGGGCTTCGGCGAAAGCGGTCTGTTGCAAGGCGAGGAGAGTCAGCGTGGAGAGGCAGAGGAGAGTCTTGCGCATGATGGTGGCTCCTGATTTTGATGTTGGTCTCGCGCGGAACGCGGCGTGCGGGCGCGCGTGGGGAATGAACGATTGAAGGGGTTCGTTTATTCCTTTCGCTTCGCGCGGCTGCGATACCCGCGAGCAAAGAGGCCCGCTTGATGAGCGGGCCTTCTGTTTTATAGGCAGCCAACAAAAAACCCGCAAGCAGCAGGCCGCTTACGGGTTTTGAGTGAGTCTTGACGGTGCAGCTTGAAACTACTTGAAAAAGGTGTTCTGGTGGAGGCGGCGGGAATCGAACCCGCGTCCAGAAGCACTCTACGACTAGTTCTACATACTTAGTTCTGTCATTTGATTTAACCACCACGACGCGGACGAACACGCTGCGTGACGGCGATTCACTAGATTTTCGACCTTGGCGTCGTGACGCCGCCAAGACTTAACTGACGTATATGACCTCTGTCGGTATTGCTACCGGTCTTGCGACTCTAGCCCGTCAGTGAACTAGGCAGAGGACGGCGGCCCTTAGGCTGCCAGTGCGAACGTTTCGTCGTTTGCAGTTACGTTTTTCCCATTGATTAACGAGGTGACGGGTCCTCGGTATGCCCTAGCCGCTTCGCAACCCCTGTCGAAACCAGGTCGCCCCCACGGTTCGTTGCCCAATACTTATGGGCCAGCGTAGATTTTACAATAGTTTGACGGCCACGTCCTGGCTGATTGCCTTGTCGTTTCGACGCGTTGCTGCGCGGTTGCGGTGAGGCGGCAAGGCACTGCTTGGTGTTGCGCGCGCCGTGTCTGCCGTTTTTGCATGCTGCATGCGCTCAGCCAATGTCGCACAGCAGCTTTTGCAATTCAGCGGGCGATTGCACGACATGCTGCGCGTGCCATTGCGTCGGCGGAATGTCATTGCCGCAGTATCCGTAGGCGGCCGCGATGGTCTTCATGCCAGCTGCGAAACCCGCTTGTACGTCGCGCAGGTCGTCGCCGACATAGACGATGCGCTCCGGCACTACATCCAGTTCGCGCGCGGCGTGCAACAGTGGCGCGGGGTGCGGCTTCGAATGCGGCGTCGTATCGCCGCTCACCACGCAGCCGGCGCGCTCTTCGAGGCCGAGTTGCGTGATCAGCGGCTCAGTCAGCCTTGCCACCTTGTTCGTCACGATGCCCCAACGCACGCCCCGTGCGTCGAGATCGTCGAGCAATTCGGGGATACCGGGGAACAGCATGGTCTCGATGCACAAGTCCGCTTCGTAGTTGGCGAGAAACTCCTCGCGCATCGACGCGAACTCATGATCCTCGGGGCCAATGCCGAAGGCCCCGCCGATCAGCCCGCGCGCGCCCGCCGACGCGAGCGGCCGCAGGTCTTCGAGCGGCACCATCTCCAGGCCGCGATCGTGGCGCATCTTGTTGACGGCAGCCGCCAGGTCGGGCGCGGTGTCGGCCAGCGTGCCGTCGAGGTCGAACAGGACAGCCTGGCAAAGACCGACCGTGTCGTCGTTGTCTTCGCGTTGGGGCAGGGGCGTGGGATCGCTCATTGATTGGATTGATTCCGGCAGGTCGGGGCGGATCAGACGTCGCGGCGGCAGGCGAGCATGTAGTTCACGCTCGTGTCGGCGGACAGCGTGAAATGCTTGCTGAGCGGGTTATAAACGATACCTTTGATGTCCACCGTGCGCAGGCCGGCGGCGCGCACGAAGCCCGCCAATTCCGACGGACGGATGAAGCGCGCGTAATCGTGCGTGCCCTTAGGCAGCATCCGCGCGATATATTCGGCGCCGATTACCGCGAACAGATACGACTTCACGTTGCGGTTCAGTGTGGAGAAAAACACCCAGCCGCCCGGTTTCACCAGCGTCTTGCATGCCTCGACGATGGCGGCCGGTTCGGGCACGTGCTCGAGCATTTCCATGCAGGTGACGACGTCGAAAGTGCCCGGTTCGCGGGCCGCGAGTGCTTCAGCGGCGATTTCTTCGTAATTGACGGTGACACCGCTTTCAAGGCTGTGAAGATCCGCCACGCCGAGCGCCTGGCTCGACAGGTCGATTCCCTTCACGTGCGCCCCCAATCCAGCCATCGACTCAGACAGAATGCCGCCGCCGCAACCGATATCCAGCACGGTTTTACCGGCGAGATGCGCGTGCGTGTCGATCCAGTTCAGGCGAATCGGATTGAGTTCATGCAGCGGTTTGAATTCGGCGTTCGGGTCCCACCAACGGTGCGCGAGGTCGCTAAATTTCTGCAGTTCGTGGGGATCGGCGTTGGTCATAGCGGAAACTGCCTCGATAAGGGCGTTGAGCGGGCGCTCGAGGATAAACCCGGAGTATATAGGCCGAGCGGCGGGGCGGCAAAATGCCGCGCAGCGGCTGGCGCGTCCTGTTCCGGCAGATCGGGCGCGTGCTCGGAGGAGAGCGCGAGCAGCGCCCGCAGTAGCGGCATAAAAAAAGCCCCGCCGAAGCGGGGCTTTGATACTGCGGTAATTTGTAGCTTACTGCTTCGAAGTACCGACAACTTCGACTTCCACGCGACGATCCGGTGCGAGGCAGGCGACGAGTTGCTTGTGGTTCTTCTGGTTGCAACCGGTCGTGACCGGGTTGCGCTTGCCCTTGCCTTCCGTATAGATACGGTTGGATTCGATGCCCTTGCTGACGAGGTACGACTTCACAGCTTGAGCACGGCGCAGCGACAGACGGTCGTTGTACTTGTCCGAACCGATACGGTCCGTGTAACCCGTTGCGACGATGACTTCCAGGTTCAGCGAACCGACCTTCGATGCCAGATCGTCCAGCTTTTCCTTGCCAGCCGGCTTCAGGATAGCCTTGTCGAAGTCGAACAGAGCGTCAGCTTGATACGTAATCTTTTGGCTCGTAATAGCCGGTGCAGGTGCGACCGGAGCCGGCGGGGTCGGAGCCTGGGCAACCAGGGCGCCATCGCACTTAGCGTTGGCCGTTGCCGGCGTCCAGAATGCATCGCGCCAGCAAAGCTCGTTCGTGCCGTTCATCCACACGTATTCGCCGGTACCATTCACCCAGTTGTCGTTCGTAGCTTGTCGCGACGCCGGCACCGATTGCGCCATGGCGGATGCAGCCATAACTGCGGTAGCTGCAATGAACGCGAGCTTTGAAAGTTTATTCATATTTCTCCTCTCGAAATTGAGATTACCGCAGGTTTACTGCGAGCCTGTTGACGAAGACAAGTCATACATTGCTCGAAGTATAACATCGGTGTAGAACAAAAAACGTGCTGTGTAGACTTCGAGCAGTGTCTAACTCTTTGTGCGTTGGCATTTTGCCATATCGTTCCCTTCCCACGATAAAAAAATCTGCCCCCGATCAAATCGCCCTCCAATTGTGGTGCATGCGCAACAGAAGCAATTCGCTGTACGCACCGCCAGTCATGGCTGAGCGGCGGATTGGCGCATGCACGAATCGAGCCTGCCCCCGATTCGATAATGGGGCGTCCAGGCGCCGTTTCCGTTCGCCTGCTAATAGGTATACGTACCCCAGTCGGGGGCGGATGCGCGACATGTTAGAATCGCGTGATGCGTTGCGCCTGCAATGCTTACGCGAAGGCGCGGCGAGTTGGGCTTCAAGCGAGCTTCACGCCGTCGCCTTGGCACGTAAAAGATACGGATAATGGATCAATTCGCCAAAGAGACTCTGCCAATCTCCCTAGAGGAGGAAATGCGCCGTTCGTATCTCGATTACGCGATGAGCGTGATCGTGGGGCGTGCGCTTCCCGATGTTCGCGATGGCCTGAAGCCGGTACACCGGCGCGTGCTGTACGCGATGCACGAACTGAACAACGACTGGAACCGGGCTTACAAGAAGTCGGCGCGTATTGTCGGCGACGTTATCGGTAAATATCACCCGCACGGCGACACGGCTGTTTACGACACCATCGTCCGGATGGCGCAGCATTTCTCGCTGCGCTACATGCTGGTGGACGGTCAGGGCAACTTCGGTTCGGTCGACGGCGACAACGCCGCGGCAATGCGGTACACCGAAATCCGCATGGCGAAGATCGGCCACGAGCTGCTGGCCGACATCGACAAGGAAACGGTCGACTTCACGCCGAACTACGACGGCAGCGAAAACGAGCCGGCCATCCTGCCGGCGCGTATTCCCAATCTGCTGATCAATGGCTCGTCCGGTATTGCGGTCGGCATGGCGACCAACATCCCGCCGCACAACCTCAATGAGGTTGTCGACGCATGTCAGCACCTGCTGAAAAACCCGGAAGCCACGATCGACGAACTGATCGAGATCATTCCGGCGCCTGATTTCCCGACCGCCGGCATCATCTACGGCGTGGCCGGCGTGCGCGACGGTTATCGCACCGGCCGCGGCCGCGTGGTGATGCGCGCGCTTACGCACTTCGAGGAAATCGACCGCGGTCAGCGCATGTCGATCATCGTCGACGAATTGCCGTACCAGGTGAACAAGCGCTCACTGCTGGAGCGCATCGCCGAACTGGTCAACGAGAAGAAGCTCGAGGGCATCTCCGACATCCGCGACGAATCCGACAAGAGCGGTATGCGCGTCGTGATCGAGCTGAAGCGCGGTGAAGTGCCGGAAGTCGTGCTCAACAATCTGTACAAGGCGACCCAGCTTCAGGACACCTTCGGCATGAACATGGTCGCGCTGGTCGACGGCCAGCCGAAGCTGCTGAACCTGAAGGAAATGCTGGCGTGCTTCCTGTCGCATCGCCGGGAAGTGCTGACGCGGCGCACTGTATACGAACTGCGCAAAGCCCGTGAACGTGGCCACGTGCTCGAAGGTCTGGCGGTTGCGCTGGCCAACATCGACGAGTTTATCGCGCTCATCAAGGCCGCACCGACTCCGCCGATCGCGAAGCAGGAATTGATGGCGCGTCCGTGGGATTCGTCGCTGGTGCGCGAAATGTTGTCGCGCGCCGAGACGGAAAATGCGTCGGCCGGTGGTCGTGAGGCTTATCGCCCTGACGGTTTGAACCCGTCCTTCGGTATGCAGACCGACGGCCTCTACCGCTTGTCCGACACCCAGGCTCAGGAAATCTTGCAGATGCGTCTGCAGCGCCTGACGGGTCTGGAGCAGGACAAGATCATCGGCGAGTACCGCGAAGTGATGGCGCAAATCGCCGACCTGCTGGACATTCTGGCTCGCCCGGAACGCATTACGGCGATCATCGTCGACGAACTGACGTCGATCAAGGCCGAATTCGGCGACGCGCGCCGCTCGAAGATCGAGCTGAACGCAACCGAACTGAACACCGAAGACCTGATCACGCCGCAAGAGATGGTCGTGACCATGTCGCACGCCGGGTATGTGAAGTCCCAGCCGTTGTCCGAATATCGCGCCCAGAAGCGTGGTGGTCGCGGCAAACAGGCGACTTCCATGAAGGAAGACGACTGGATCGACACGCTTTTTATCGCCAACACGCACGACCACATCCTGTGCTTCTCGAATCGCGGCCGGGTCTACTGGGTCAAGGTTTATGAAGTGCCGCAGGGGTCGCGGAACTCGCGCGGCCGTCCGATCGTCAATATGTTCCCGTTGCAGGACGGCGAAAAGATCACGGTCGTGCTGCCGGTCAAGGAGTTCACGGCAGATAAATTCGTGTTCATGGCCACCGCGTTAGGAACGGTAAAGAAGACGCCGCTGGAAGCCTTCAGCCGGCCATTGCGCAAGGGTATTATTGCGGTCGGTCTGGATGACGGCGACTACCTGATCGGCGCGGCCATCACGGACGGCCAGCATGACGTGATGCTGTTCTCGGATTCAGGCAAGGCAGTGCGTTTCGACGAGAACGATGTCCGTCCGATGGGCCGCGAGGCGCGTGGTGTACGCGGCATGCAGCTCGAAGACAGCCAGAGCGTGATTGCGCTGCTGGTGGCCGGCGACGAGCAGCAGTCGGTGCTTACCGCAACCGAAAACGGCTATGGCAAGCGCACGCCGATCACCGAGTACACCCGTCACGGGCGCGGTACGAAGGGGATGATTGCGATCCAGACGTCGGAGCGTAACGGCAAGGTCGTCGCCGCCACGCTGGTGGATCAGGAAGCGCAGATCATGCTGATCACCGATACGGGCGTCCTGATTCGTACGCGTGTATCGGAAATTCGAGAAATGGGGCGCGCAACCCAAGGTGTTACACTCATCAGCCTTGACGAAGGGACCAAGCTTTCAGGTCTGCAACAGGTTGCTGAGGCGGAAGCAGAGGGTGATGTGGAAGGCGACACCGAAGGTCCTGCCGAAGGCGACAACGGCGGTGAAGAGGGTGGTGCGGCCTGATCCGCGTCGACGGTTTTCAGTCTCAGTTATTGGTTGAAAGCTGCGCAGGGAACAATGGCGTGTCGGGCCGGTGTCGGACAGATACGCATCCCGCGCAGCTTGCAGTTCAAGTTAATTTCTCTTAGGGAGTGATGATGCAAAAACGATTCAAACAACTGATGTTGCTGGCTGCTCTCGTGCCGACCTTCGCTATGGCTCAAGCTCTGCAGAGCTCGGCACCGGCGGCTCCGGCTGCTGCCGCTGCACCGGTTGATCCGGCCAAGCAGGCTGCAATCAAGGACCTGCTGGACGCAATCGACGCACAGAAGCTGGTCGGCGCAATCGGCAACAGCGCGCAAATGCAAGCCAAGCAACTGGTCCCGGCTATCCTGTCGGACGCCCTGAGCGAAAACAAAACGATGACGGACAAGCAGAAGCAGGCTTCCGTCCCGGCGCTGCAAAAGAACGCCGTGCCGAAGCTGGTTGACGGCGCAGGCCAGGTGTTCGCAACGGATTCCTTCCGTCAAGACGCAATGCAAGCTCAGTACGACGCTTACGCGAAGTACTACAGCACGTCGGAAATCAAGGATCTGACAGCGTTCTACAAGAGCCCGACCGGCCGCAAGTTCATCCAGGTGCAAGACCAGGTTGGCCGCGACGTCGTGAATGGCTTGATGCAGAAGTACATGCCGCAATCGATCAAGGCAACGCGTGACCAGGCTGACAAGGAAGTCGCTTCGGTCAAGCCGGCTAAGTAAGCCAGCGGTTCAGTCCAGAGGTCGAAAGGCTGCGCTGACATCGCGCTAGCCGGATCTTGGCAAGCCATTCGGCATGCCGGGTTTGGCGGGTAGGCGATGACAATGCGATAATGGCCGTTTGCGCACACGCGCAGACGGCCATTTTCTTTTTGGGCGCGAAATTGTTGTCAAACGTGCGTCGTCAACTTCACGTTGTCGAGTTCGCGGCGCTAACTTTGCAATGGCTGCTATTGCTGCGGCTGCCGTAGCAGCGGCCGCCTTCGCGGTTGCTAACTTCGCCGATTTTTGCGCGATCTGCTCGTTTTTCGCGCCAGCTTCCAGGATCTCACGATGCGCGTCTTTAATTTCTCCGCCGGCCCGGCTGCCATGCCCGAAGAAGTGCTGCGTCAGGCAGCCGAGGAGATGCTCAATTGGCAGGGCAGCGGCATGAGCGTGATGGAGATGAGCCATCGCGGTAAAGAATTCATGGCGATCCACGAGGAAGCGCTCGTCGATCTGCGCGAGTTGCTCGAGGTGCCCGCCAGCCATCGCATCCTGTTTCTACAGGGCGGCGGGCTGGGCGAAAACGCGATTGTGCCGATGAACCTGATGGGTGCGAAAGCGCGCGCGGACTTCGTTGTGACGGGTTCGTGGTCGCAGAAGTCGTTCAAGGAAGCGCAAAAGTACGGCACGGTGCATCTGGCGGCGAGCGGTCAGACGGCCGAAGGTTTCACGCGCGCGCCGGCACGCTCGGAATGGCAACTGTCGGACGATCCGGCGTACGTGCATCTTTGCACCAATGAGACCATTCACGGCGTCGAGACGTTCGAGATTCCCGACCTCGGCGATATTCCGTTGGTGGCGGACGCGTCGTCGCACATCCTGTCGCGCCCGATGGATATCGCCAAATACGGCGTGCTGTTCGGTGGCGCGCAGAAGAACATCGGCATGGCGGGCGTGACGGTCGTGATCGTGCGCGAAGACATGCTGGGCCGTGCTCAGTCGATCTGCCCGTCGGCGTTCGAATGGAAAACCGTCGCCGAGAATAATTCGATGTACAACACGCCGCCCACGTATGCGATTTACATCGCGGGGCTGGTGTTCAAGTGGTTGAAGAAGCAGGGTGGCCTGGTCGAGATGGAAGCGCGTAACCTCGAAAAATCGAAGCTGTTGTATGACGCGATCGATTCGAGCAGCTTCTATCGGAACAAGGTCGAGCGTGGCTCGCGCTCGCGGATGAACGTACCGTTTTTCCTCGCCGACGAGTCGCGCAACGAAGATTTCCTGGCCGGCGCGAAAGCGCGGGGAATGGTGCAGCTAAAGGGCCACAAGTCCGTCGGCGGCATGCGGGCGTCGATTTATAACGCCGTCCCGCTCGAAGGCGTCAAAGCGCTTGTCGAATACATGAAGGAATTCGAGCAGCGCAGCGCCTGATCGTCTTCGATATTCAGGCACGCGCATCCTTTCCAGCACGCATTTGTGTAGCAGCTACCGGCAGGGCCGTTTTCACGCATGGACGACGAACTCAATACCCGACTCAAGCCCCTTCGCGAACGCATCGACGCGATCGACGCGCAGCTGATCGCGCTCCTCAATCAGCGCGCCGCCGTGGCGCTCGAAGTGGGCGAGGTGAAGAAGCATTTCAACGCGCCGGTGTTCCGCCCGGAGCGCGAACAGCAGGTGATCGCGCGCCTGCAGGATATGAGCGACGGCCCGCTGGCCGGTGAGCATATCAGCGCGATCTGGCGCGAGATCATGGCCGCGAGCCGTGCGCTCGAAAAGACCATCAAAGCCGCGTATCTCGGCCCGGTCGGCACGTATAGCGAACAGGCCATGCACGAGTACTTCGGTCAGTCGATCGAAGGTCTGCCCTGCCCATCGATCGACGAAGTATTTCGCTCGGTCGAAGCCGGCGCAGCCGAATTCGGCGTTGTGCCGGTCGAGAATTCGACCGAAGGCGCCGTGTCGCGCACGCTCGATCTGCTGCTGCAAACCCAGCTCACGATCGGTGGCGAACTGGCGTTGCCGATTCACCACAATCTCCTGACGCTGAACGGCGGTCTCACCGGCGTGACGCGGGTGTGCGCGCATGCGCAGGCGCTCGCCCAGTGCCAGCGCTGGCTCGCGACAAATGCGCCGCATCTCGAGCGGCAGGCGGTGTCGAGCAATGCAGAAGCTGCGCGCATGGCGGCGGAAGATCCAACCGTCGCAGCCATCGCCGGCGATCGCGCCGCCACGCACTACGGACTGCAAGTCGCGTACGCCCTGATCCAGGACGATCCGCACAACCGCACGCGTTTCGTGATGATCGGCAAGGAGCGCACCGGCGTTAGCGGGTACGACCAGACGTCGTTGATCATTTCGGTGGCGAACGAGCCGGGTGCGCTGTTCAAGTTGCTGGAGCCGTTGGCGCGCCATAGCGTATCCATGACCCGTTTCGAGTCGCGGCCGGCGCGCGTCGGCACGTGGGAGTACTACTTCTATGTCGACGTCGAAGGCCATCGCGACGAGCCGGCGGTCGCCGCCGCGCTGACCGAACTCGGCCAGAAGGCCGCGTTCCTGAAGATACTCGGCTCGTATCCGCGCGCCCGCTAATGTCTGTCGAGGCACGCTCATGTAGCTCGAGCGTGCCTGTCGCGAATTCATCTACTACTAATTAGTCGTTCGGAGATTTTCATGACAACGTCCTTCGGTCCTTCCTATGTGCGCGCGATCGCGCCTTACATCGCCGGTAAGCCGATTTCGGAAGTGGCCCGCGAGTTTGGCCTCGACGAAGCGACCATCGTGAAGCTCGCGTCGAATGAAAATCCGCTCGGCATGCCGGAATCGGCGCAGCGCGCCATGGCGCAAGCCGCCAGCGAACTCGGCCGCTATCCGGACGCGAACGCATTCGAACTGAAGACGGCGCTGAGCGAGCGTTACGGCGTGCCGGCCGATTGGGTCACGCTCGGCAACGGCAGCAACGACATTCTCGAAATTGCCGCGCATGCGCTGGTGGAGAAGGGTCAGTCGATCGTCTACGCCCAATACTCGTTCGCGGTCTACGCGCTCGCCACGCAAGGCGTGGGCGCGCGTGCGGTCGTCGTGCCGGCTGTCAGGTACGGCCACGACCTCGATGCGATGCTCGCCGCGATCACTGACGACACCCGGCTGATTTTCGTCGCAAACCCGAACAACCCGACCGGCACGTTCATCGAAGGCGCCAGGCTCGAAGCGTTTCTCGACAAGGTGCCGCGTCACGTGGTCGTCGTGCTCGACGAGGCGTACACGGAATATCTGCCGGAAGAAAAGCGCTACGACTCGATCGCATGGGTGCGCCGTTATCCGAATCTGCTGGTGTCGCGCACGTTCTCGAAGGCGTTTGGCCTCGCGGGTTTGCGTGTCGGCTTCGCCATCGCGCAGCCTGAATTGACCGATCTGCTGAACCGTCTGCGTCAGCCGTTCAACGTGAACACGCTCGCACAAGCCGCGGCGATTGCCGCGCTGAACGACAAGGCGTTTCTGGAAAAGAGCGCGGCGCTGAACGCGCAAGGCTATCGCCGTCTGACCGAAGCGTTCGATAAACTCGGCCTCGAGTATGTGCCTTCGGACGGCAACTTCGTGCTGGTGCGCGTCGGAAACGACGACACAGCCGGCAACCGCGTCAACCTCGCGTTGCTGAAGCAGGGCGTGATCGTTCGCCCGGTCGGCAACTACGGTTTGCCTCAATGGCTGCGCATCACGATCGGCCTGCCGGAAGAAAACGAAGCGTTCCTCGCGGCGCTCGAAAAGACGCTCGCCACCGCGTAAGCGGTTGACTTTGACCCGCGCGCCTCACTTGACGGAAGGCGCGCTTTTTCTGTGACCGACGTGGCCGCGTTCTCTTTTAACAAATTGGTGATTTTCGGTGTCGGCCTGATCGGCGGATCGCTCTCGCGCGCGTTGCGTGAACGTGGCGAGCGGAGTGAGGTGACAGGCGTGCGCGCGGTGATCGGTGTCGGGCGTTCGTCCGCGTCCACAGCGCGCGCGCTGGAGTTGGGCCTGATCGACGGATCCGCCGCATTGAACGACGAAGCCGCGTTGCGTGCTGCGCTGTCCGGCGCGGATATCGTGTTGCTTGCCGCGCCAGTTGCGCAGACCCAACCGCTGCTCGAGCGCATTGCGCCGTTTCTCGACGCAGGCACGATCGTCACCGATGCCGGCAGCACCAAGTCCGACGTGGTGGCGTCCGCACGCGCGGCGCTCGGCGCGCGCATCGGCCAATTCGTGCCGGGGCATCCGATTGCCGGCCGTGAGGCCAGCGGCCCGGATGCGGCGTTGCCCGATCTGTACGTGAATCGCAACGTCGTGCTGTGCCCGTTGCCGGAGAATGCACCGGAGGCGGTCGAGCGCATTGCCGCGATGTGGCGCGCTACCGGCGCTTGCGTGCGGGACATGACGCCGGAGCAGCATGACCGCGTGCTGGCCTCGGTCAGCCATTTGCCCCACGTTTTGTCTTTCGCGCTAGTCGAGCAGATTCTCAGTTCGCCCGACGCCGCGCTGAAATTCTCATTTGCCGCCGGCGGTTTCCGCGACTTTACGCGCATCGCCGCGTCGAGTCCGGAAATGTGGCGCGACGTGTGCGTGGCGAATCGCGCCGCGTTGCTCGACGAACTCGATGCGTACACGGCGGTGCTTGCACGCCTGCGCGCGGCGATCGAAGCGGGCGACGGCGCCGCGCTCGAAGCCGTGTTCGCGCGCTCGCGGGTCGCGCGCAGCGAATGGCAGGAACAGCGCACTGCAGGGGCGGCCCTCGGCGACGCCTCGAAATAACCGGAACTGGACTCAATCATGGAATTCCTCGATCTCGGACCCTTTTCTCGTGCGTCCGGCACGGTTCGTTTGCCCGGTTCGAAGAGCATTTCGAATCGTGTGCTATTGCTTGCGGCGCTCGCCGAAGGCGAAACTACGATCACGAATCTGCTCGACTCCGACGACACCCGCGTGATGCTCGACGCGCTCGAAAAACTCGGCGTGCGTCTGAAACGCGAGGGCGACACCTGTGTTGTGACCGGTACGCGCGGTGCGTTCACCGCGCGCACAGCCGATCTGTTCCTCGGCAATGCCGGCACGGCGGTGCGTCCGCTAACGGCGGCGCTCGCGGTGAATGGCGGCGACTATCGTATTCACGGCGTGCCCCGCATGCACGAGCGGCCGATCGGCGATCTGGTCGACGGCTTGCGGCAGATTGGCGCGAAGATCGACTACGAAGAGAATGAAGGCTATCCGCCGCTGCGGATTCGCCCGGCGCAAATCATGGCTGACGCACCGATCCTCGTGCGTGGCGACGTGTCGAGCCAGTTCCTGACTTCGCTGCTGATGACCTTGCCGCTGTTGCGCACGGAAAGTGGCGTGACGACCGTGCAGGTGGACGGCGAACTGATTTCGAAGCCGTACATCGAGATCACGATCAAGCTGATGGAGCGCTTCGGCATCAAGGTCGAGCGCCATGAGTGGCACCGTTTCGTCGTGCCGGCGGGGCAGCGCTATCAATCGCCGGGCACCATCATGGTGGAAGGCGATGCGTCGTCGGCGTCGTATTTCCTCGCGGCCGGCGCGCTCGGCGGCGGCCCATTGCGGGTGGAAGGCGTGGGCCGAGCCAGCATCCAGGGCGACGTCGGCTTTGCCGATGCGCTCATCAAGATGGGCGCGAACCTGCAGATGGGCGACGACTGGATTGAAGTGCGCGGTGTCGGCAACGACAACGGCAAGCTCGATCCGATCGACATGGACTTCAACCTGATTCCGGATGCCGCCATGACGATCGCCGTCGCTGCGCTGTTCGCGGACGGCACGACCACGCTGCGCAATATTGCCAGTTGGCGCGTGAAGGAAACCGACCGGATCGCCGCCATGGCCACCGAACTGCGCAAGGTCGGCGCGAAGGTGCAGGAAGGCGAGGATTTCCTCGTCGTCACACCGCCTGAAAAGCTGATTCCGAACGCCGCGATCGACACCTATGACGATCACCGCATGGCAATGTGCTTCTCGCTCGTGAGCCTCGCCGGCGTGCCGATCCGGATCAACGACCCCAAGTGCGTCGGTAAGACATTCCCCGATTATTTCGAGCGCTTCACCGCGCTCGCTCAACCCTGATTCGCTCCCGAATCGACTGACGTGCGACTTTTTCGATGAAACCGATCCGTCCCTTTCACCAAACGCCCGTCATTACGATCGACGGCCCCAGCGCCTCGGGCAAAGGCACCGTGGCCGCGCTGGTTGCCGCGAATCTCGGCTTCCATTTGCTGGATAGCGGTGCGCTGTACCGGCTGGCGGCGCTCGCCAGCATGCGCTACAGCATCGTGGCGGATGACGTCGACGCGCTCGTAAAACTGATCGACGATCTGCACATCACCTTTCGCGAGGGGCTGGCGCAGCTCGACGGCGCCGATGTGTCGGCCGACATTCGGGCCGAGGAAGTCGGCAGCCGGGCCTCGGCGATTGCCGTGCACGCGCCGGTGCGAACCGCGCTGGTGGCCCGTCAGCGGGCTTTCCGTAAGGAACCGGGGCTGGTTGCCGACGGCCGCGATATGGGCACCGTGATCTTCCAGGACGCCGTGCTGAAGGTGTTCATGACCGCCAGTGTCGAGGCTCGCGCGGCGCGCCGGCATAAGCAATTGATCCAAAAAGGATTTTCTGCTAATATAGATGACTTGCTCCGTGATCTGCGTGAGCGCGACGAGCGTGACAGTCAGCGCGCGGCCGCGCCGCTCAAGCCTGCAGCGGATGCAAAGCTTCTTGATACCTCCGCATTGTCCATCGACCAGGCGGTCGAACAGGTGGTGCAGTGGTATGAAGAATGGGTCCCGCATGCTTGATGTTTGCTTAGTCTTTGAGCAGCGCTTTGAGTAGCGGGCGCAGTAGAAGTAGCGTTGTCAGTAGGTGCTCCGCGGCATGTGTCGTGGAGCGTGTTTAAACCCCTTAACCCCGCGTGGCATTCGCATTCTTGCCGTAGTTGCTGACCGTCCGGCCAGCCGGGCACCGCGAGAACCATGCAAATTTTGATTTTTATGTCCGACCTGCAAACTTCCAACCCGAATACCGAATCTTTTGCGGCTCTGTTCGAAGAGTCGCTGACCAAGCAAGACATGCGCGCTGGCGAGGTGATCTCCGCCGAAGTCGTGCGTGTTGACCACAACTTCGTGGTCGTCAACGCTGGTCTCAAGTCCGAAGCCTACATCCCGCTCGAAGAGTTCCTGAACGACGCGGGCGAGGTAGAAGTGCAGGCGGGCGACTTCGTTTCCGTCGCGATCGACGCGCTGGAAAACGGCTATGGCGACACGATCCTGTCGCGCGACAAGGCGAAGCGTCTGGCTTCGTGGCTGTCGCTGGAAAAGGCTCTCGACAACAACGAACTCGTGACCGGCACGATCACGGGTAAGGTCAAGGGCGGCATGACCGTCATGGTCAACGGCATCCGCGCATTCCTGCCGGGTTCGCTGGTTGACACGCGTCCGGTTAAGGACACGACCCCGTACGAAGGCAAGACGCTGGAATTCCGCGTCATCAAGCTCGACCGCAAGCGTAACAACGTCGTGCTGTCGCGCCGTGCCGTGATCGAAGCGACCCAAGGCGAAGAGCGCGCAAAGCTGCTCGAAACGCTGAAGGAAGGCGCGATCGTGGAAGGCGTGGTGAAGAACATCACCGATTACGGCGCGTTCGTGGACCTCGGCGGTATCGACGGCCTGCTGCACATCACCGACATCGCATGGCGTCGTGTGCGTCACCCGAGCGAAGTTCTGTCGGTTGGCCAGGAAGTTACCGCGAAGATCCTCAAGTTCGATCAAGAGAAGAACCGCGTTTCGCTGGGTATCAAGCAACTGGGCGACGATCCGTGGGAAGGCATCTCGCGCCGTTACCCGTCGGGCACGCGCCTGTTCGGTAAGGTCACCAACATCACCGACTACGGCGCATTCGTCGAAGTGGAATCGGGCATCGAAGGCCTGGTTCACGTGTCGGAAATGGACTGGACGAACAAGAACGTTGCACCGTCGAAGGTTGTGCAGCTGGGCGACGAAGTCGAAGTCATGGTTCTCGAAATCGACGAAGACCGCCGCCGTATCAGCCTCGGCATGAAGCAATGCAAGCCGAACCCGTGGGACGACTTCAGCCGCAACTTCAAGAAGGGCGACAAGCTGCAAGGCGCAATCAAGTCGATCACCGACTTCGGCGTCTTCATCGGTCTGCCGGGCGGCATCGACGGTCTGGTTCACCTGTCGGACCTGTCGTGGAGCGAAACGGGCGAAGAAGCCGTTCGCAAGTACAAGAAGGGCGACGAAGTGGAAGCGATCGTTCTCGGCATCGACGTCGAGAAGGAACGCATTTCGCTGGGTATCAAGCAGCTCGAAGGCGACCCGTTCAGCAACTTCGTTGCAATGAACGACAAGGGTTCGATCGTCGACGGCGTGGTCAAGACGGTAGATGCGAAGGGTGCAGTGGTTACGTTGTCGGCTGAAGTCGAAGGCTACCTGCGCGCTTCGGAAATCGCACAAGACCGCGTGGAAGATGCTCGCAACGTGCTGAAGGAAGGCGACAAGGTCAACGCGATGATCATCAACATCGATCGCAAGTCGCGTGGCATCAACCTGTCGGTCAAGGCCAAGGATTCGGCTGAGCAACAGGAAGCGATCCGCGGCCTGGCTTCGTCGGATTCGAGCTCGGCTGCTACCGGCACGACGAACCTCGGCGCGCTGCTGAAGGCCAAGCTCGACGGTCAGAATCAGTAAGCTCGGCGTTTTCTAGAGAGGTCTGCTGCAGTATGACCAAATCGGAATTGGTCGCCCAGCTGGCTACGCGATTTCCGCAGCTTGTACTTAAAGATGCGGATTTCGCGGTGAAGACGATGCTTGATGCGATGTCGGAGGCGCTTGCCAACGGTCATCGCATCGAAATTCGCGGCTTCGGCAGCTTCGGCCTTAATCGTCGTCCCTCCCGCGTCGGGCGTAATCCGAAGTCGGGCGAAAAAGTGCTGGTACCTGAGAAGTATGTGCCGCATTTCAAGCCGGGCAAGGAGTTGCGCGAACGGGTAGACCGACGTTCGGGCGAGCCGCTGAAGGCCGATGAGCCGGATGACGACGACCTGTAAATGCTTTGCTGTGTAGTTCGCAGCATGGCATTGGTAGCGTCAGCGGCCAAAGCCAGACGGCAAAAGACCAGAAAAAGCGCCTTCGGGCGCTTTTTTTTCGCCCGTCGTTTTTGTTATGAGTTTGTCTGTGGGCTGCTGGCCGCGCGTTCCAAAGCGCGGCGCGCCCCAAAATCGCATACGTCTGTCAAGGCGCGCGCTTGCGGTAAGGTAAGTCCGCGCGAAAGTCCTCTATCAGCCAGTTCCTGCCCAGCCGCGAGGGCTTCAATTACAATACGGGTCACTTCGGCGCGGGCTACACCGTGGCGCGACGCGTCATCAAGCCGGCGTCACCCAGCAACTGCCGTCAAGAGACCTATTCATGAAATTTATCGTCTGGCTGATCCGTGTGCTGGTGTTCGTGCTCCTGCTGGTGCTCGCGCTCTCCAACACACAACCCGCTACGTTGAATTTCCTCGCTGGCTATGCGTGGTCGGCGCCTTTGATTCTGATCGGCCTCGCGTTCTTCGTGGTGGGGCTGCTGGCCGGACTGGTGTCGTCGATGCCGGCCATGGTGCGCCTGCGCATGGAGAATGGCCGGCTCAAGCGCGAGTTGCGTGTGGCGCGCGAAGCTCCGGTAGTGGTCGAACAACCGCCCATGCCGCCGCTGATCTAAGTTGTCTTCTGCCGCGCTTCTGAAGCGCGGCTTCCCGTTTCCGCTGTCCCGCACATTTGCATTAATCGCATGGATCTAGACTTCTGGTGGCTGCTCGCCGTACCCGTCGCTTTTGCGTTCGGCTGGATGGCCGCACGCTACGACCTCAAGGCGCTGCTGTCCGAAAGCGCCAACCTGCCGCGTTCATACTTCCGTGGCCTGAACTTCCTGCTCAATGAGCAGCCTGACCAGGCAATCGACGCGTTTATCGAAGTCGTCAAGCTCGATCCGGAAACGATTGAGTTGCACTTTGCGCTGGGCAATCTGTTCCGCCGCCGCGGTGAGACAGACCGCGCGATTCGCGTGCATCAGAACCTGCTGAGCCGCACCGATCTGCCTGTCACCGAGCGCGATCACGCGCTGTACGAACTGGGTCAGGACTTTCTGAAGGCCGGTTTGCTCGATCGCGCCGAGGAGACTTTCCGTTCGCTCGAAACCGGCAATTACGCGCTGGGTGCGCAGCGTGCGCTGCTGACCATCTACCAGATCGAGAAAGACTGGGTTAAGTCGATCGACACCGCGCGCCACCTGGAAACAATGGGCGCCGAGTCGCTCGACAAGGAAATCGCGCAGTTTCATTGCGAGCTTGCCCAGGAAGCGCTTCAGCAGAAAAACGCCGATGAGGCACGCCGTCAGCTAGGTTTTGCGTTGAAGGCGAACCCGACCAATGTACGCGCCACGATCCTGTTCGGCGACGTCGACTCGGCGGCAGGTTCGCACGAGGCAGCGATCGTCCATTGGCGGCGCGTCGAGGAACAGAACTCTGCCTATCTGCCGCTCGTCGCGGAAAAGCTGATGAAGGCCTATGAGGCGCTCGGCCGTCCGCAGGATGGCGCCGATCTGCTGATCACGTGGGTAGACAGCTATCCGTCGAATGATCTGCTCGACGTGACCTACCAGCACATTGCGGCGGTACGCGGGCCCGACGCCGCGCATGCGCTGGCGCGCTCGCAGATGCAGAAGTCGCCGAATCTCGCAGGCATGACGCGTCTTCTGGAAGCCCAGGAGGCCGTCGCGGAAGAGCCGCGGCGCAGCGAGCTCGAACTGATGCGTACGCTGATTCGTCAGCGCACCAAAAATCTGCCACGGTATACGTGCCAGAATTGTGGTTTCAGGGCGCGGTTGTTTTACTGGCAGTGCCCGGGTTGCAGCGGTTGGGAAACCTATGCGCCGCGTCGCGTCGAACCGATCACGGCGTCGAATTGATGCGGATGCAATCGCGGATGCAATCGCGGTTGCAATCGCGAATGCAACCGTATAGCCGCGCCGCAACGACGGCGGCCCGTCAGGCGGATTAAGCCGGGCGGGATCATGACGGCCTTGTTCACTACGAGAAACCCTCACCGGAACCCTCTACCGGAAAGCGTATGAAAATTACCATTATCGGCACGGGCTATGTTGGCCTCGTCACCGGCGCGTGCCTCGCCGAAATCGGCCATGACGTCTTCTGTCTCGACGTCGATCCGCGCAAGATCGAAATCCTCAACAATGGCGGCGTGCCAATCCACGAGCCGGGTTTGCTGGAGATCATCGCCCGCACGCGCGCGGCGCGCCGCATCACGTTTTCGACGGATATCGAAGCGAGCGTGGCGCACGGCGAGGTGCAGTTCATCGCCGTCGGCACACCGCCCGACGAAGACGGCTCGGCCGACCTGCAATACGTGCTCGAAGCGGCGCGCAACATCGGCCGCACGATGAACGGTTTCAAGGTGATCGTCGACAAATCGACGGTGCCGGTCGGCACGGCGCAACGCGTGCGCGCGGTGGTCGAAGAGGAACTGGCCAAGCGCGGGCTCGCCCATAGCGAACAGCATCGTTTCTCGGTGGTGTCGAACCCTGAGTTTCTGAAGGAAGGCGCGGCCGTCGACGACTTCATGCGCCCCGATCGCATTGTGCTCGGCAGCGATGAAGACGAAGCGGGCCTGCGCGCGCGCGAACTGATGAAGCGTCTGTACGCGCCGTTCAACCGCAATCACGAACGCACGCTGTATATGGATGTGCGCTCGGCTGAATTCACGAAATACGCAGCCAATGCGATGCTCGCCACGCGCATCTCGTTCATGAACGAGATGTCGAATCTGGCGGACCGGGTTGGCGCGGATATCGAAGCGGTGCGTCGCGGCATCGGTTCCGACCCGCGCATCGGCTATCACTTCCTGTATGCCGGTGCCGGCTACGGCGGCTCGTGCTTCCCGAAGGACGTGCAGGCGCTGATCCGCGCCGCCAGCGAAAGCGGCCACAATCTGCGCATTCTCGAAGCGGTCGAGGAAGTGAACTACAAGCAGAAAGACGTGCTGGTGAAGAAGATCACGGGCAAGCTCGGTGAAGACCTGAGCGGCCGCACGTTCGCCGTGTGGGGCCTCGCATTCAAGCCGAATACCGACGACATGCGCGAAGCGCCGAGCCGCCGCGTGATCGCCGAGTTGCTGGCGCGTGGTGCCCACGTGCGCGCATACGATCCGGTGGCGGTGGCCGAAGCGCGCCGCGTGTTCGCGATCGATCTGCACGATGCGCCGGAGCAGCAAGCGCGTCTCACGTTCACGAGCACCCAGGACGAAACGCTCACCGGTGCTGACGCGCTGGTGGTCGTCACCGAATGGAAGGAATTCAAGAGTCCGGATTTCGTGCATCTGAAATCAGTGCTGAAGTCGCCGCTGATTTTCGATGGCCGCAATCTGTACGAGCCGGACGCGATGACCGAACTCGGCATCGACTATCACTCGATCGGACGCCCTTATGCCCAGCCCTCTGAATTTCCGGCCGATGTCTCCAGCAATGCCTGAGACTGCTCAGTCCGTACCCACGACGGCACTGACCGTGGTGCCGCGCGAACGCCTCGGCGCGGCGCGCGTGCTGGTGGTCGGCGACGTGATGCTCGATCGCTACTGGTTCGGCGACGTGAACCGTATTTCGCCGGAAGCGCCGGTGCCGGTCGTGCACGTGCAGCGCCAGGAAGACCGCCTCGGCGGTGCGGCGAACGTCGCGCGCAATGCAGTGGCGCTCGGCGCGCAAGCGGGTTTGCTGTGCGTGGTCGGCCACGACGAGCCCGGCGAGCGCATTGTGCAATTACTCAGCGAAAGCGGTGTGGTGCCGCATCTGGAACGCGATCCGGATCTGCTCACCACCATCAAGCTGCGCGTGTTGTCGCGTCAGCAACAGTTGCTGCGCGTCGACTTCGAAAACTCGCCGGCGCATGAAGTGCTGCTCGCGGGCCTCGCGCGCTTCGACGACCTGCTGCCGTCGCACGACGTGATCCTGATGTCCGATTACGCGAAGGGCGGTCTCACGCACGTCACGCAGATGATCGCCAAGGCGCATGCGGCGGGCAAACCGGTGCTGGTCGATCCGAAGGGGGACGACTGGGAGCGCTATCGCGGTGCCACCTTGATCACGCCGAATCGCGCCGAGTTGCGCGAGGTGGTCGGACAGTGGAAGTCCGAAGAAGATCTGATCGCGCGCGTAACGAAACTGCGCGCCGATCTCGAGTTCAAGGCATTGCTGCTGACGCGCTCGGAAGAGGGTATGACGCTCTTCTCCGACGACGGCATCCTGCACGCCTCGGCCGTTGCACGCGAAGTGTATGATGTGTCGGGCGCGGGCGACACCGTGATCGCCACGCTCGCCGCCATGCTCGGCGCGGGTTTGACGCTGGTCGAGGCCGTTGGGCTCGCGAATCGCGCGGCTGGCATCGTGGTCGGCAAACTCGGCACCGCCACCGTCAACTACGACGAACTTTTTCATTGATGCGGCCTGCCGGCTTCCTTGCTTTACGCGCTGCAGTCTCAGCGGTGTAAAACAGGAATCCGCGGGGCGTCAACTGAGCATGTCGATCGGAGTTAGCGCTTTAGCGCTGACTCTAATCCCATGCAAAGCTCATTACGGCAGAATCATCATGACTCTCATCGTCACCGGCGCGGCCGGCTTTATCGGCAGCAATCTCGTGAAGGCGCTCAATGAGCGCGGTGAACAACGCATCATCGCGGTCGATAATCTCACGCGCGCGGACAAGTTCAAGAATCTCGTCGACTGCGAGATCGACGACTATCTCGACAAGACCGAATTCGTCGAGCGCTTCAAGCGGGGCGACTTCGGCCGGGTGCGCGCGATTTTCCACGAAGGGGCCTGCTCGGACACGATGGAAACTGACGGTCGCTACATGATGGACAACAACTTCCGCTATAGCCGCGAAGTGCTCGATGTCTGTCTGGCGCAGAACATCCAGTTTCTGTATGCGTCCTCGGCGGCAACGTATGGTGGCTCGAGCCGCTTCGTCGAAGAGCGCGAAGTCGAGCAGCCGCTGAATGTGTACGGCTATTCGAAGTTCCTGTTCGACCAGGTGATTCGCCGGGTGCTGCCTGCCGCGAAGAGCCAGATCGCCGGCTTCCGTTATTTCAACGTGTATGGGCCGCGCGAGACCCACAAGGCGCGCATGGCCTCGGTGGCGTTTCACAACTTCAACCAGTTCCGCGCGGAAGGCAAGGTCAAGCTGTTCGGCGAGTACAACGGGTACGCCGCCGGCGAGCAGACGCGCGATTTCGTCTCCGTCGAAGACGTGGTCAAAGTGAACCTGTTCTTCTTCGATAATCCGGACAAGTCGGGCATCTTCAATCTGGGTAGTGGCCGGGCGCAGCCGTTCAACGACATCGCGAGCACGGTGGTCAACACGCTGCGTGCGTTGAACAACGAGCCGCCGTTGTCGCTCGCGGATCAGGTGCAACGCGGGTTGATCGAATACATTCCGTTCCCCGATGCATTGCGTGGCAAGTATCAATGCTTCACGCAAGCCGACCTGACGAAGCTGCGCGCGACCGGCTATGACGCGCCATTTATGAGCGTGCAGGAAGGTGTCGATCGATACGTACGTTGGCTATTCGGCCAGGTGTAAATCTTTCGGATACCTCTTTAAACTGGAATCTCCCGGTTGGTGATGGTCGCCAACCGGTTGTACGAGGGAGATTCCATATGTTTCGAAAAATTCTGGTTACCGCGGCCATGCTGGCCGCTTTTGGCCACGCGTATGCCGCGGTCGACGTCAACACGGCTAACGAGGATGCGCTGCGCGGCATCAAGGGCATCGGTCCTGCCAAAGCGAAAGCCATTCTCGAAGAGCGTTCAGCGCATGGTCCGTTCAAGGACCCGTCCGATCTCGGCAAGCGCGTCAAAGGCATGGGCGGGCATACCGTCGAGCGCCTGCAGGCGGAGGGTCTCGCTGTCGGTCCGGCTGGCGCGGCTGCTAACACGCAGGCTGCGGCGTCTGCACAGACCAAAGGCGCGGCCGCTGCGGGCAATGGCGCGAATGTGGCCAACTCAGGCAATGCGGCCACGACTCAAAAGAGCAACGCCACTGTAGCGGTGAAGAAATAACCTGACGCGGGCCGTGCGCGCGAGGCGGGTCACCTCTGCGCGCCTGGTCCCGCGGCGGGTCTGTTAGCGTCGTTCCCCTTCATGGTCGGAGTGGGTAAGAACACTCCTTCAGCTGTCATGCAGATGACTGGCTCCCGCGGTTCTCAGCCGCGGGCTTTTTGCGTTGCGCTCGCATGCCAGTCAGCGTGTGCATCCATGCGCCCAGAAGGGCCGTACGGCAGCGGTGCGCACGGTGGTTTAGAATCGATAGATTGAGACTCCGCGCATCGACTGCTCCAGAACCGATATGGCTTACAAAACGATTGAAGACACGATTGGCAATACGCCGCTCGTGCAACTCGTCCGGCTCCCTGACGACGAGATCCGCAGCCGCAATAATGTGATCCTTGCGAAGCTCGAAGGCAACAATCCTGCGGGTTCCGTGAAGGACCGCCCGGCGCTGTCGATGATCAAGAAAGCGGAAGCGCGCGGGCGCATCAAGCCGGGCGACACGCTAATCGAATCGACCAGCGGCAACACCGGCATTGCGTTGGCGATGGCGGCGGCGATCCGCGGCTACAAGATGGTGCTGATCATGCCGGAAGATCTGTCGGTGGAGCGCCGTCAGAGCATGGCCGCGTACGGCGCGCAGATCGTGCTGACGCCGGTGACGGGCGGCATGGAATACGCGCGCGATCTCGCTGAACAGATGCAGCGCGAAGGCAAGGGCATCATCCTCGACCAGTTCGCGAACCCGGACAATCCTGCCTCGCATATCGAAGGCACGGGCCCGGAAATCTGGCGCGACACCGAAGGGCGCATCACACACTTCGTTTCGTCGATGGGCACGACCGGCACGATCATGGGCGTGTCCACCTATCTGAAGGAACAGAATCAGGCGATCGAGATTATTGGCGCGCAGCCGGAAGAAGGGTCGCGCATTCCGGGCATCCGCAAGTGGCCGGAAGCCTATCTGCCGAAGATATTCGATCGTAGCCGCGTGGACCGTGTCGAGAATGTGGGCCAGGCCGCCGCCGAAGCAATGGCGCGGCGCATGGCATCGGTCGAAGGGATCTTCGCCGGCATCTCGTCGGGCGGGGCCTGTGAGGTGGCGCTGCGGGTCGCGCGCCAGGTCGAGAATGCGACGATCGTGTTTATCGTCTGCGATCGGGGTGACCGGTATCTGTCGACGGGTGTGTTCCCGGCGTGATTGCGCTTCGCCGCTCCAAGCGGCCTCAATCTGAGTTGGGCAATAAAAAAGCGCCGGTTTAACCGGCGCTTTTTTTGTGTTGCTCAATACCCGTTCATGACGCGGCGAGTGTCTGCCACCCGCCGCCCGGCTTATTGCGAAGCCGCGCCAGGTGCCGCGGCATTGCCACTGGCGTTTGCCGCGTCGCTCGCTTCCATCTGTGCCTTGACCCGCTGGCCCAGTTGATAAACCGCGAGTGCGTAGAAGAAACTGCGGTTATAGCGCGTCAGCACATAGAAGTTCTTCAAGCCCAGCATGTACTCGGTACCGCGCCCCGGCGACGGCAGATCCACTACCGTCACCGGCGTGCCGGCTTCCGACCCGATATCGACGCCCGGTTCGTTCAGCAGCAGTCCGGCACGCAGCAATTGGTCCAGCGGCCAATGCGGCTCCGGCTTGCCGTCGGCCGCCGCTTGCGCCACGCCCAGGCTGCCGGCGTCCGTGCCGATCTTCCACACCACCGGCCGGCCGTTTTCCCAGCCGTTCTGGCGCAGATAATTCGCCACGCTGCCGATCGCATCCGCCTGGCTCGTGCGCAGATCGATCTGCTTATTGCCGTCGTAGCTCACTGCGTATTGCACGATGCTGCTCGGCAGGAACTGCGGAATTCCGATCGCGCCGGTATAGGAGCCGAGCACGGTGGTCGGGTCGATTTGCGAATCGCGCGTCCACACCAGGTAGTCTTCAAGATTCTTGCGGAAGGTCGCCTGGCGATCCGCGCGATTGGCGGTATTCGGATAGTCGAAGGTGAGCGTGGTCAGCGCGTCGAGCACACGGAAGTTGCCCATGAAGCGCCCGTAGATCGTCTCCACGCCAATGATGCCGACAATCACTTCCGGCGGCACGCCGAACTCTTCATAGGCGCGCTGCAGCGTGGCCTGGTTGGCGCGCCAGAAACGCACGCCGGCGTTGATACGCACCTGGTCGAGAAAGCGCGACTGATACACGCGCCAGTTCTTGATCGTCGGCGAGGGTGACGGCGTGACGAGCTTGACCGCCGTGGCCGAATAGCTCACACGTGCGAAGAGCGCGTGCAGTGCGGCTTCGTCGAAATCGTAGCGTGCGGACATGTCGTTGATGAACGCGTCCACGTTCGGATTGTTCGCGTAGCGCTGCGGAATGATCTCTTCTTCGAAGGTTTGCCCTTGCGGCACCGCCGGTTGCGGTTGGCTTTGCGCGAGCAGCAGCGGCGGCTTCGTCGCGGTGCTTTGCGCCGTTGCCGGACTGGTTGCCATGAACATGCACGATGCGACAGACAGTGCGGTGGCTACAGCCTTCGTGCGTAGCCGGTTTCGTGCAGACAGAGCAAGCTTGACGGTCATAGTGAGCTAGGGGCGCAGTGCGAAAGAGACGGGGGAAAACGGATCGGGGCAGTATACCCGACGGCTTCCGCAAATCCTTGCCCAGAGCGTCATAGTCGCATCGTGTGGTAACTTGGCAAATGTTGGCGCGCCTGGTGTGCGCGCCCATGGACGGAGACACGCCGCGCGCGCTTTGAAAGCGTCGCGCCGCAGACGAGAATCATGGCAACAGGCTTTTACTCCCACGCCGATTGTTTGCTGCACGATATGGGGCAATGGCATCCCGAATGCCCGGCGCGCCTGCAGGCAATCGAAGATCAATTGATCGCGAGCCGCATCGACTCGCTGATCGAGCGCGAATCGCCGCCGCTCGCCGATGAAGCCGCGCTGTTGCGCGTGCATACGCAAGCCCACGTCGATTACATCCGCAGCCGTTCGCCTGCCGAGGGTCTCGCCGAAATCGATCCTGACACGTCGATGAACCCGCACACCTTGCAAGCCGCGTTGCGCGCGGCGGGCGCCGCGGTGGCCGCGACCGACGCCGTGATCGAAGGCCGCTACGACAACGCGTTTTGCAGCGTGCGCCCGCCAGGCCACCATGCGGAGCCGGCACGCGCGATGGGCTTCTGCTTTTTCAACAACGTTGCGATCGCCGCGCGGCATGCGCTAGAAGTACACGGCATGCAGCGCGTGGCGATCGTCGACTTCGACGTCCATCACGGTAACGGTACTGAAGCGGCCTTTTCGGGCGATTCGCGTGTGCTGATGTGCAGCATCTTCCAGCATCCGTTCTATCCGTTTACCGGCGCCGACAATCAGGCGCCCAACATGTGCAACGTGCCGATGCCGGCGCGCTCGAAAGGCATGGCGGTGCGCGAAGCGGTGGATATGCTGTGGCTGCCGCGCCTGCATGATTTCAAGCCGGAGATGATCTTCATCTCGGCCGGCTTCGACGCGCATCGCGAGGACGATCTCGGCAACATGGGTCTCGTCGAAGACGACTACGCCTGGATCACCGACCAGGTGCGCGAGGTCGCGAAGCGCTATGCGCGTGGGCGGATCGTCAGTTGTCTCGAAGGCGGGTACAACCTGTCGGCGCTCGGGCGCAGCGTGGTCGCGCACGTGCGTTCGCTGGCAGGGATCTGAGCCGAAACGCTACAAGCGTCGCGTGAACGCCGCGAACCGCATGAATTCAACGAGGAGCGAGCCATGAATGCCGAGGTGCGCAGTGCTTCGCTGGTCGAAATCGAACACGACGCTTACGGCGTGCCGGGCGTCGTCCGATTGACGATGAACCGGCCCGATGCCTTCAACGCGCTCTCCGAAGCGTTGCTCGAAGCGTTGCAGTCGACGCTAACCGCGCTGGCGGAGTCCAATGCGCGGGTGGTGGTGATCGCCGGCGCCGGCCGCGCTTTCTGCGCGGGGCACGATCTGAAGGAAATGCGCGCGGCGCCGTCGCTCGCGTACTACCAGGATTTGTTCGCGCGCTGCACGAAACTGATGTTGACGATCCAGCGTCTGCCGCAACCTGTGATTGCGCGCGTGCACGGCATCGCCACGGCAGCTGGCTGTCAACTGGTCGCGATGTGCGATCTGGCAGTTGCTGCCGATACCGCGCGCTTTGCCGTCTCGGGTGTCAACCTGGGTCTTTTCTGCGCAACACCTTCGGTGCCGCTGTCGCGCAATCTGTCACGTAAGGCGGCGCTCGAAATGCTGCTCACGGGCGATTTCATCGACGCTATCCAGGCGAAGCAGCAGGGCCTCGTGAATCGCATTGCGCCGATGGACGCGCTCGACGCGGAGGTGGCGCGGCTCGCGAAAAGCATCTGCGCGAAACCCGTCGAAGCGGTGAGCGCCGGCAAAGGTCTTTTTTATCGCCAGCTCGAAATGGGCATCGAAGCGGCGTATCAGCTAGCCGGCCAGACCATGGCCTGCAACATGATGGACGACTCCGCGCTCGAGGGCGTGCAGGCGTTTATCGACAAACGCCCGCCCGACTGGAAGCGCTAGCCGGGCTCGACTGCTCGCGGCGTGGGCCGGTTCAGCGCCCGGCAGTGCCAAAGCCTGAGCTTTGCCTGCATGCCGTCCGGCGTCCGGTACTCAGGCTTTGGGCAGCCGCTTCTCGATCCAGTCGATCAGCGCGCCGATCACGCGATCCCGGTCGAGATCGTTCATCGTCTCGTGATAGCTTTCCTCGTGCATTGTGAGCGTCTTGTCCGGCGAACCCGCGTGCGCGCCGAAATCGCGGCTGCCCTCGGGTTCGGTGAGTTTGTCGGCGGTGCCGTGATACACCAGCAGCGGCACGCGCAGCCCCGCACGGCCGCGTTCGATGCGCGCCATCGCCAGTAACAACTCCGCGCCTGTACGCGCCGGAATCGCGCCGTGATGAACCAGCGGATCGTTGCGATTGGCGTTCACCACGGGTTGAAGCCGCGAGAGCAAAGCCGCGTCGATTTTCATTGCCGGGAAAGTCGGCCAGATGCGGCTGATCACCTGGCTCACCTTGAGCATCCAGCGCGGCACATCGCGGCCTGGCGCGAGCGCGGGACTCGACAGAATCAGGCCGCTCAGCCGGCGCCCGCTTGCCTCCAGCCGTTCGATCGCGTACAGCGCCGCGACCGCGCCACCCATGCTGTGGCCCATCAGGAACAGCGGCGCGCAGCTTGTGGCTGCTTCATCGAGCAGGGCCTGAGCGTCGAGCAGATAGTCGTCGAAGCGCTCCACCCACACGCGTTTGCCCGGCGCATGCCCGTGTCCGCGCAAATCGATGGCGACGAATTCAAGACCGGCCGAATTCAGCCGATCCGCCAGCGCGGCATAACGCCCCGCGTGCTCCGCGAGCCCATGCACCAGTGCGACGGTGCCGCGCAACGGTGTCGTGGTGGGCCAGCGATACAGCGGCAGTTCGACGCCGTCGCTCGTCGTGACTGTCGAGCGCACCGCGGCGCCGCCTTTCGGGGCGCCTGCAGGGGCGTTCACAGAGGCGTTCGCTGCGGGACGCACATTGCCGGGTCGAGTGGTTTCCATAGCTGCGGTTTGTCCTCTACGTGTCCTGATTCTGAATCGCCCGATCATAGTCGCAGCGGGCGCGCATGCGTGAGCATCGGGCACCGGGCGCGCCTCTAATGCCCTGTGGTTATGAAAAGATCGTAATTGATTATTAAAGGGAATGACGACGCTGCGGTAGAATTGCGGGCTCAAATCCTAATAAAAGCAACGGCGGCCGCTTGTCGGGAGCGCACGACGCTCGTTGGCAAACTCCGCCGTTTTGTTTTTCCATGATCGAAATACGCAATATCTCTCAGCGGTTCGCCGGGCCCCGGGGCTGGGTCGAGGCGCTGCACAACGTCAATCTGTCGATTCCTGCGGGCGAGGTGTTCGGCATCATCGGCCGCAGCGGCGCGGGCAAGAGTACGCTCGTGCGCACCCTCAACCTGCTGACGCGTCCGAGTGAAGGCAATATCGTCGTCAATGGCCGCGATCTGACGACGCTGCCCGCCGCGCAATTGCGCGAGGCGCGTCGCGAAATCGGCATGATCTTCCAGCACTTCAACCTGCTGTCCTCGCGCACGGTGTATGAGAACGTGGCGTTGCCGCTCGAACTCGCCGGCATGAAGCGCGATGAAATTGAAGCGAACGTGCTGCCGCTGCTCGAACTGGTCGGTCTGTCGGCGCAGAAGGATCGTTATCCGGCGCAAATCAGCGGCGGCCAGAAGCAGCGCGTCGGCATCGCGCGTGCGTTGGCGAGCAAGCCGAAGGTGCTGCTCTCCGACGAGGCGACCTCGGCGCTCGATCCCGAAACCACGCGCGCGATCCTCGAACTGCTCAAGCGCATCAATCGCGAACTGAACCTGACGATCGTGCTGATCACGCACCAGATGGACGTGATCAAGCAGGTCTGCGACCGCGTCGCGGTGCTGGACGCGGGCCGTGTGGTCGAAGAGGGCAAGGTCATCGACGTATTTCTGCAACCGCATCATGAAGTCACGCGCGCGCTGATCGGCGACGTGATCGCGCAGGAACTGCCGCCCGCGATGAAGGCGCGCGTGGCTGAACGCCTGAAGACCGGCCGCGGCCATTTGCTGCGCCTCGCGTTCACCGGCTCGGGTGTCGATCAGCCAATCCTGTCGGAAACGATTCGCCGCTATGAACTCGACTTCAACATCCTGCACGGCCAGATCGACGAGATTCAGGGGCAGGCATTCGGCTCGCTCGCGGTGCTCGCGGGCGGCGAACCGGCGAAGGTGGCAGAGGCGCTGACGTATCTGCGCGAACAGGGTGTGGTGGTGGAGGAGCTGTCGTATGTTGAGTGAAATGTTCGATATGTTCGTCCAGTCGTTCTGGGAAACGCTCGTGATGGTGGGCATCTCCGGACTGGTCGGCGCAGCAGTCGGGCTGCCGCTCGGCGTGCTGCTGTATCTGACGGACCGCCAGGGCGTGCTGCAGAACATCGCCGTGAATCGCGTGATGGGGGTGATCGTCAACGCGGTGCGCTCGACGCCATTCATCATTTTGCTGGTCGCGGTGATTCCGTTCACGCGCCTCGTGGTGGGTTCGTCGATCGGCACGGCTGCGGCCGTGGTGCCGCTGACGATCGCCGCGGCGCCGTTTATCGCGCGTCTGGTCGAAACCGCGCTGCGCGAAGTCGATCGCGGTCTGATCGAGGCGGCACAAGCGATGGGCGCAACCACCAGTCAAATCGTCTTCAAGGTGCTGTTGCCGGAGTCGCTGCCGGGCGTGGTCGCCGGGTTGACCATTACCTTCGTGTCGCTGGTCGGCTATTCGGCGATGGCCGGTGCGATCGGCGGCGGCGGGCTCGGCGATCTGGGCATTCGGTACGGGTATCAGCGTTTCCTGCCCGAGGTGATGGTGACGGTCGTCGTGATTCTGATCGTCTTCGTGCAGCTGGTGCAGTCGTTCGGGGATTGGCTCGTGCGTCGTTTGAGCCATAAGTAAACAGCGATAAACAAAGTCGCAAAAAGGTCCAACATGCAACGTCGTTTCATTCTCAAACTGGCCGCCACGCTCGGCGCCGCCTCGCTGTTCGCCGCCGCCACGGCGGCTCACGCTGATGACATCATCAAGGTCGGTGTGACGGGCGGCCCGCACGCGCAGATCATGGAAGTCGTGAAGACGGTTGCGGCAAAGAACGGTCTGAACATCAAGATCGTCGAATTCTCCGACTACGTGCAGCCGAACGCGGCGCTCGCCGGCGGCGACCTCGACGCAAACAGCTATCAGCACGACCCGTACTTGCAGGCCCAGGTGAAGGACCGCGGCTACAAGCTGATCCGCATCGCCGATACGGTTACGTACCCGATGGGCATCTACTCGAAGAAAGTGAAGACGCTGGCAGAATTGCAGCCGGGCGCGAAGATCGCGGTGCCGAACGATCCGACCAATGGCGGCCGGGCATTGCTGTTGCTGCAAAAGCAGGGTCTGTTGAAGCTGCGCGCGGACGCAGGTCTCAAGGCAACGCCGCTCGACATCGTCGACAACCCGAAGAAGTTGAAGATCGTCGAACTCGACGCCGCGCAAATCCCCCGTTCGCTGGGCGATGTGGACGCCGCCGCGATCAATACGAACTTTGCGATGGAAGCGGGCCTGAAGCCCAGACAGGACGCCATTGCAATCGAAGACCCGAAGGGGCCGTACGTGAACATCATCGCAATCCGCGAAGCTGACAAAAACAAGCCTTGGGTTGCGAAGCTGGTCGCGGCGTATCATTCGCCGGAGGTGAAGCAGTTCGTCGAGAGCAAGTTCGGCGGGGCGGTGATTACCGCCTGGTGATCGGACGGCCGGGTTTTTGGCCGTTTTTCCCGACTGTTGGCATGGCAAGACACGACGGCAGCGCAAAATTAGAGTCGTCCGTCTTAACCCGGGGTTGTCGCCCGGGTTTTTTCGAGATTAAAATAGAACGACCGTTCGATATTGCCGTCACGCCGCTGAGGAGCGATATCCTCCTGCTAGAGCACCCGCGACACGGCTGCTGCGAAAGGGCAGTCGCTATAATGTTCGTTGGGTTGACGTATTCGTAACTTTGGAGCGTGTGCATGAAAATCCTGGTGCCAGTCAAGAGAGTGGTCGATTACAACGTGAAAGTCCGGGTCAAGTCGGACGGCACGGGCGTCGACATCGCGAACGTGAAGATGTCGATGAATCCGTTCGACGAAATTGCGGTTGAAGAAGCCGTTCGTCTGCGTGAAGCGGGCGTGGCGACGGAAGTGATCGCCGTGTCGTGCGGCGTGACGCAGTCGCAAGAAACGCTGCGCACGGCGCTGGCGATCGGCGCGGACCGCGCCATCCTGATCGAGTCGAACGAAGAGCTGCAGCCGCTGGCGGTGGCCAAGCTGCTGAAGGCGCTGGTCGACAAGGAACAGCCGCAACTGGTGATCCTCGGCAAGCAGGCGATCGACGACGATTCGAACCAGACTGGCCAGATGCTGGCTGCGCTGGCGAACCTGCCGCAAGCCACGTTTGCCTCGAAGGTTGTCGTGGCTGATGGCAAGGCAACGGTATCGCGCGAAGTGGACGGCGGTGCTGAAACGCTGTCGCTGACGCTGCCGGCCGTGATCACGACCGACCTGCGCCTGAACGAGCCGCGCTATGTGACGCTGCCGAACATCATGAAGGCGAAGAAGAAGCCGCTGGAAGTCGTCAAGCCGGAAGACCTGGGTGTCGACGTCACGCCGCGCCTGAAGACGCTGAAGGTTGTCGAGCCGCCGAAGCGCTCCGCCGGTGTGATGGTGCCGGATGTGAAGACGCTGGTCGAGAAGCTGAAGACCGAAGCCAAGGTGCTGTAAGGAGACGGACGAAATGACGAATCTGGTAATAGCAGAACACGACGGTGCGTCGATCAAGGCCGCGACGCTGAACACGGTTGCAGCCGCGCAGAAGATTGGTGGCGACGTTCACGTGCTGGTGGCGGGTCACAACGCGCAAGCCGCAGCGGATGCGGCAGCGAAGATTGCAGGTGTTAGCAAAGTGCTGCTGGCCGACGCGCCGCAACTCGCAGCGGGTCTCGCAGAAAACGTCGAAGCGACGGTGCTGAACATTGCGAAGGACTACACGCACATCCTGGCGCCGGCGACTGCCTACGGCAAAAACATCGCGCCGCGTATCGCCGCGAAGCTCGACGTCGCACAGATCAGCGACATCACCGCAGTGGACTCGGTCGACACGTTCGAGCGCCCGATCTACGCCGGTAACGCGATCGCTACGGTGCAATCGGCTGACCCGATCAAGGTCATCACGGTTCGCACGACGGGCTTCGACCCGGTTGCAGCCGAAGGCGGCAGCGCAACGGTCGAGAAGATCGAAGCGGCAGCCGACACGGGCCTTTCGCAATTCGTGAGCCGCGAAGTGACGAAGCTGGACCGTCCGGAGCTGACCTCGGCGAAGATCATCGTCTCGGGTGGCCGGGGTCTCGGCAACGGCGAGAACTACACCAAGGTGCTCGAGCCGCTGGCTGACAAGCTGAACGCGGCGCTGGGCGCGTCGCGCGCGGCAGTCGATGCGGGCTTCGTGCCGAACGACTATCAGGTCGGCCAGACCGGCAAGATCGTGGCGCCCCAACTGTACGTGGCCGTCGGCATCTCGGGTGCGATCCAGCATCTGGCCGGCATGAAAGACTCGAAGGTCATCGTCGCGATCAACAAGGATCCGGAAGCGCCGATTTTCAGCGTCGCCGATTACGGTCTGGTGGGCGATCTGTTCACGCTCGTGCCGGAGCTCGTCAGCGAGCTCGGCTAAGCGCCGCAACGCCGTAAAAAGGCGTCTGGCAGCACGCGAGAGGGCGCGGGACCTATCAAGTCCGGCGCCCTTTTTTTATCGAAAGTCAGGAGGAGAACTAAAATGAGCTATTCGGCGCCCATCAAGGACATGCTGTTCGTGATGAAAGAGCTGGCCGGTCTCGAAGACATCGCGACGCTGCCAGGCTTCGAAGACGCGAACCTCGATACGGCGCAGGCCGTGCTCGAAGAGTCAGCGAAACTGTGCGGAGAAGTACTGGCGCCGCTGAACGTCGAAGGCGATCGCAATCCGAGCAGCTGGAAAGATGGCGTGGTGACCGCAACGCCCGGTTTCAAGGACGCGTTCCGTCAGTTCTCCGAAGGCGGCTGGCAAGGCGTGCAACATCCGGTCGACTACGAAGGCCAGGGCCTGCCCAAACTGATCGCGACGCCCTGCGTTGAAATGCTCAACGCGTCCAACCTGTCGTTCGCACTGTGCCCGCTGCTGACGGACGGCGCAATCGAAGCGCTCCTGACGGCCGGCACTGAAGCGCAGAAGCAGGCCTACGTGCCGAAGCTGATCTCCGGCGAGTGGACCGGTACGATGAACCTGACCGAGCCGCAAGCCGGTTCCGATCTCGCGCTGGTGCGCACACGCGCGGAACCGCAAGGCGACGGTTCGTTCAAGCTGTTCGGCACCAAGATTTTCATTACGTGGGGCGAGCACGACATGGCGAAGAACATCGCCCATCTCGTGCTGGCGCGCACGCCGAATGCACCGGAAGGCGTGAAGGGCATCTCGCTCTTCATCGTGCCGAAGTTTCTCGTCAATGAAGACGGCTCGCTCGGTGAGCGCAACGACGTGCATTGTGTCTCGATCGAGCACAAGCTCGGCATCAAGGCGAGCCCGACCGCGGTGCTGCAATTCGGCGACCACGGCGGCGCGATCGGTCATCTGATCGGCGAAGAAAATCGCGGCCTCGAATACATGTTCATCATGATGAACGCGGCGCGTTTCGCGGTGGGCATGCAGGGCGTTGCCATGTCCGATCGCGCGTATCAGAAGGCCGTCGCGTATGCGAAGGATCGCGTGCAAAGCCGTCCGGTGGATGGCTCCGCGAAACAATCGGTGGCGATCATTCAGCACCCGGACGTGCGCCGCATGCTCGCAACGATGCGTGGTCTCACGGAAGCATCGCGCGCGTTGGCGTATGTCGCCGCGGCGCACAGCGACATCGCGCATCGTCATCCTGACGCAGCCTCGCGCGCTGAACATCAGGAGATCTACGAATACCTTGTGCCGATCGTGAAGGGCTGGAGCACGGAACTGTCGATCGACGTGACGAGCCTCGGCGTGCAGGTGCACGGCGGCATGGGTTTCATCGAGGAAACCGGCGCTGCGCAGTATTACCGCGACGCGCGCATTCTGCCGATCTACGAAGGCACAACCGCGATTCAGGCCAACGATCTGATCGGCCGCAAGACTGTGCGCGACGGCGGCAAGGTCGCGAAGTCGCTACTGGCCGATGTGGCGGAAACGATCGAGGCGCTCGGCGCGCAACAAGGTGCCGCGTTCGACTCGATGAAGAAGTATCTGGCGCAGGGTCATCGCTCGCTGAGCGCCGTGGTCGATTTTGTTGTCGCCAACACGAAGAGCGATCCGAACGCGGTGTTCGCCGGCAGCGTTCCGTATCTGAAGCTGGCGGGCGTTGTCCTGGGCGGCTGGCAGATGGCGCGTGCGTTGCTCGTGGCGGCTGAAAAGCGCGCCGAGGATCCGTCGTTCTACGGCGCGAAGATCGCGACCGCGCAGTTCTATGCCGAGCATGTTCTGCCGCTGGCGTCGGCGTTGGAAGCGTCGATTGTCAGCGCGAAGGGTGGGGAGGGGGTGCTGGCGTTGTCGGAAGATCAGTTCTGATGTTGCATTTCTGCTCTCGATCCATGTAGCGAAAGCTCGTGCGAAAAAACAAACGGCGCCCTGTGAGGCGCCGTTTGTTTTTGTCACGCCGGTCCGTCTATCACGACCAACCGGCGTAACCGCTCGCGAAGCGGTAAATCGTCAATCCTTACGCATAAGCCGGGCGATGCGCACCGCCGGTCTCGCCGAGATAGCGATGCACCGACAGATCGTCCGCCTTGATCACCGGCTGCTTGCCCGACATCACGTCGGCCAGCAATTGACCTGAGCCGCACGACATCGTCCAGCCCAGCGTGCCGTGCCCCGTGTTCAGGAACAGGTTCGGCACGGGAGTGCGGCCGACGATCGGCGTGCCGTCAGGCGTCATCGGACGCAGGCCGGTCCAGAACGTAGCCTTCGACGTATCGCCGCCGCCCGGGAACAGATCGTTCACGCACAGTTCCAGCGTTTCGCGGCGCGCCTGGCGCAGCGACTTGTCGAAGCCGACGATCTCCGCCATGCCGCCGACGCGAATCCGGTCGTCGAAGCGCGTGATCGCGATCTTGTAGGTTTCATCGAGCACGGTGGAAATCGGCGCGGACGCTTCATTGACGATCGGCGCGGTGATCGAATAACCCTTGAGCGGGTAGACCGGAATCTTGACGAGGCCGGACAGGAATTTCGTCGAGTACGAACCGAGTGCCACGACGAACGAATCCGCGCGCACCATTTCAGCACCGCATTGCACGCCGGCAATGCGGTCGCCCGCCATGGCGAGTGCGTCGATCGGCGTGTTGTAGCGGAATTTGACGCCCAGTTGTTCGGCCAGCGCGGCGAGGCGCGTGGTGAACATCTGGCAGTCGCCGGTTTCGTCGCCCGGAAGGCGCAGACCGCCCGTCAGCTTGTGCGAGACCGCGGCGAGCGCCGGTTCGGCTTGCGCGAGTTCGGCCGGCGACAGCAGTTCATACGGCACGTTCGCTTCCTGCAACACGGCGATGTCTTTCGCGGCGCCGTCGAACTGCTGTTGCGTGCGGAACACCTGCAGCGTGCCGCCGGTGCGGCCTTCGTACTGGATGCCGGTTTCGGCGCGCAGCGCTTGCAGACAATCGCGGCTGTACTCGGCGAGACGGACCATGCGGCCCTTGTTCACCGCATAACGCGACGACGTGCAGTTCTGCAGCATCTGCCACATCCATTGCAACTGGAATTGCGTGCCGTCGAGGCGGATCGCCAGCGGCGCATGCTTCTGGAACATCCACTTGACGGCCTTCAGCGGCACGCCCGGCGCCGCCCACGGCGACGCGTAGCCCGGCGAGATCTGGCCGGCATTGGCAAAGCTGGTTTCGAGCGCCGGGCCGGCCTCGCGATCGATCACCGTGACTTCGTGACCGGCGCGCGCCAGATAATAAGCGCTCGTCACCCCAACGACGCCACTGCCCAAAACGACGACTCGCATAGCTGCTCCAGAGAAAGGTCTGAGGGCGGCGCGCTCGTCGATTCGTTGGAATTCATTCGATTAACGAGGTGTAACGCGGTTCGCCCAGTGATAACCGCTATACTATTAACAGTCAGGCAGGTTTTGTTATCGTATTTTCAAGATTTTCAGCAAAAACACTATGCGTACACAGCGCCAACCGGTCCGGGCTCTCGACAAACTCGATCACAAGATCCTGCGGCTCCTGCAGCAAGACGGCCGGATGGCGATGAAAGACCTTGCCGAACAGGTCGGACTGTCTGTGACGCCTTGCATCGAGCGCGTCAAACGGATGGAGCGCGACGGCGTCATCACCGGCTATCACGCACGGGTGAACCCGGCTGAGCTGGGCGCGGCGCTGCTGGTGTTCGTCGAGATCACGCTCGACCACAAAAGCGGCAACATGTTCGACCAGTTCCGCCGCGAGGTGCAGAAGATCCCCGAGGTGCTGGAGTGCCACCTCGTCTCCGGCGACTTCGACTATCTGATCAAGGCGCGCATCGGCGAAATGGCCGACTACCGCAAACTGCTGGGTGACATCCTCTTGCAACTGCCCGGCGCGGTGCAGTCGAAAAGCTACGTGGTAATGGAAGAGATCAAGGAAACGCTGACGATCGCGGTTGGCGATTAGTTCACGCTGGAGGGGCGTAGCTGGACTCGACAAACGGCGTAAACACTGTATATTTATACAGGTATTTTGCGCCGCCTTTGTTTTTACGTGCTCCAGCCGTGACCGATTCCGACACCCACTCCGCTAACGAATTTCCGATCGCTCCGCCAGCGCCCCGCAAGGGGCGCGGCGCGGTGACGAACTTGCAAGGCCGTTACGAAGTCGACCACCGCGAAGTGGTGGACGACGGCTGGCTTTCGTCACAGGAGGAAGATGGCGAACCCAAGGTCTTGCGCACGCAGGTTTTCGAGGAGCGGGCCAAGACCATTCTTACGCGCAATGCGTCGCCGGATATTCCGTTCAGCGTGTCGCTGAACCCGTATCGGGGCTGCGAACATGGCTGTATCTACTGCTTCGCGCGGCCTACACATAGTTATCTAGGGCTGTCGCCCGGTCTCGACTTCGAAAGCCGTATCTACGCGAAGATCAACGCGCCGGAGTTGCTCGAACGCGAGTTGTCGAAGAAGTCCTATGTGCCCGAGCCGATCGCGCTGGGCGTCAATACCGACGCCTGGCAGCCCGTCGAGCGCGATTTGCGGCTCACGCGGCGGGTGGTCGAAGTGCTCAGCGAGCGGGGCCATCCATTCGCGGCGATCACCAAATCGTCGCTGATCGAGCGCGATATCGATCTGCTCGCGCCGATGGCGGCACGCGGGCAGTTCATGGCGGCCGTCACGATCACCACGCTGGACGCGGACATCGCACGCACGCTTGAGCCGCGCGCGGCTACGCCGTCGCGTCGATTGCGCACGATCCGTACCTTGAGCGAGGCGGGTATTCCGGTTGGCGTGAGCATCGCGCCGGTGATTCCATTTGTGACCGAGCCGGACATGGAGCGTGTGCTGGAAGCGTGCGCCGAGGCCGGTGCATGCAATGCGAGCTACATTGTGCTGCGCCTGCCGTGGGAAGTCGCGCCGCTATTCAAGGATTGGCTCTCGGCGCATTTTCCCGATCGTGCCGACCGGGTGATGAGTCGCGTGCGCGATATGCGGGGCGGGAAAGACTACGACTCGAACTTCTCGACTCGAATGAAGGGAGAGGGATTGTGGGCGGACCTGCTGAAGCAACGCTTCCAGAAGGCCACGCGCCGGCTCGGGTTAAACCGGCGCGATCGCGGCATTCTCGATATGTCGCACTTTCGCCGTGTCGAGGCGGTGCGTGCTGAACCGCCGCCAAGCGACAATCCGCAGTTGAGGCTTTTTTAGCGCGGCGCGCGGGAGCTCATTGCGACAGCGCTTTGGCGGCCTGGACCTGACCTTCGAAGTAAGTCTGGAACGAGATCGCAAGGCCCGTCATCAGCAGGAACGCACCGATCAGCAGCGAAAAGATCACGATGAAAATGACGGTCCAGCCCGAGCGGCTTTTGCGCTGGGTTTGCGGGTTGAACTGCGCGTCCCATTTTTCATCCGGGCGCAGGCCGTAGACGATCGCAGCCAGAAAGGCGGAGAGCAGCGAAACGGCGCCGAAAAAAGCGAGTACCCAACCGAGCATCGAGGCGCGCTCGCTTGCCACCACCAGCATGGCGCCCGGAATTCCGATCAGCGTGCCGAGCAGATGAGCCCATCCGTAAATGTCGCGCATGCCATACAGATAGAAGCGGTGGGCGCCGAGGCTCCCGAAGAAGAAGGCCAGCGCGGCGGTAATCGTCTTGGATCTGAAGTGCGAGGAGGTCGAAGCAAGGGTGGACATGTAGGCGATAGCAGAGTGGCGGGCGGTCGAAAGGAGCAGGGCGCCGGTGGGCGCGGATCGACGCGCATTCTACGCCCGCGGCGCGCTTACGGCTAAGGCTAAGGCTACGGCTGCGGCGCTGAGTAGGTTACACGGTAGACCGCGCCGGCGTAGTCGTCGCTGATCAGGAGAGAACCGTCAGGCATCGGCTGGACGTCGGCTGGGCGGCCCCATACGACTTCGCCCGGTTGGAGCCAGCCTTCGGCAAAGACTTCCTGATGCGCGTTGCTGCCGTCGGGGTTGGTAATCACCCGCACGACGCGGTAACCCACCTTTTTGCTGCGATTCCACGAACCGTGTTCGGCGATGAAAATATTGTCCCGGTAGGCGGCCGGAAACATTGCGCCGCTGTAAAAACGCATGCCGAGTGAGGCGACGTGGGCACCGAGTTTGACAACCGGTGGCGTGAAGGCGCTGCACGGATGGTCTTTGCCGAATTCGGGGTCGGGCGTGTCGCCGCCATGGCAGTACGGAAAACCGAAGTCCATCCCGCCGCGCGGCGCGCGGTTGAGCTTGTCGTCCGGCACGTCGTCGCCCATCATGTCGCGGCCGTTGTCGGTGAACCACAACTCATGTGTCACCGGGTGCCAGGCGAAGCCAACCGTGTTGCGAACGCCGCGCGCCACGACCTCGTAATGGCTGCCGTCCGGGTCCATGCGGCCGATCAGCCCAAAGCGGTCGCGGTCTTTCAGGCAGACGTTGCAGGGCGCGCCTTGCGGCACGTACAGCTTGCCGTCCGGCCCGAAAGCGATGAATTTCCAGCCGTGGTGCGTTTCCGTCGGCAGTGTGTCGGTGACAACGGCCGGTTTGGGCGGGTCATTCAGATGGGCGTCGATCGCGTCGAAGCGTAGAATTTTCGACACCGCGGACACATATAGCGCGCCATCCCGCCACGCCACGCCCGCCGGCGTTTCGAACCCGGAGGCGATTACGTGGCGGGCCGTCACGCGCCCATTCTGCAATTCGAGTGCGTAGACGTGGCCATCAAGGCTGCCTATATAAAGAATGCCTTTCGGCGAGAGCGCCATGCCCCGCGCGCTGGGTACCGTGTCCGAAAGGACCTCGATATGGAAGCCCGGCGGCAGTTTGATGCGTTCGATAGGCAGTGCGGCTAGCGCCGGCAGGGTCGTAGCGGCGAGCAACAACGTTGCGCCGGCTCGCAGGGCCCGAACACGGACGGTGTTCGAAAAGCCGGCAAGCAGCGAGAAACCGGCGAGTGAAGCGGAGCAAAACGCAAGCGGCAGCAGGAGTTTCACGGGCGCTCCGTCAGGTAATTCGGGCATGTCAGTGTGGTCCGAGGCTCCCGCCTGTCTGGCCGGCGCAACCCCGCCGCTCAGTTTATCGCGGTAAGTGTTTGTTATGGCGTCGGTTTCCCGCTATAATCGCGTGTTTCAGTCGTTCCGCACCCCGGTTTTCAAGGATTCTAATATGGTCATCATCCGCTTGGCTCGTGGCGGCTCCAAGAAGCGCCCGTTCTACAACATCGTCGCAACCGATTCGCGTAACCGTCGTGACGGCCGCTTCATCGAGCGCGTTGGCTTCTACAACCCGGTCGCTACGAAGGGTGAGTCGCTGCGTATCGCTCAAGACCGCCTGACGTACTGGCAAGGCGTTGGCGCACAACTGTCGCCGACCGTCGAGCGTCTCGTGAAAGAAGCGCAAAAGGCGCAGCCGGCTGCTTAATGGTAGCTAGCATGCGTATCGTCGTCGGTTCGGCCGGCGGCTCGCGCAGCTTGCGTGGGCAGTCCGATGCGCGAGTTTTGCTGAAGCAGACGTCGAAGTTGGCAGCGAGGTTCTCTTCGAGGTGTTCTTATGTCTGAGCGTGATTCCGGCGGTTCAGGTCGCGCAAAGGCAAAAGTAGCAGCCACGCGCGCGAAGACGTCTGGTCAGGCGCCGTTCGGTGCATTCGTCCGCAAACCGGTCGAGGCAGCCGAAGGCAAGGCGAAAGCCAAAGTTGCAGACGCCGCTTCCGGCGCAGCAGAAATGCGAGCTGAAACGGTGGAAAGCTGGCCGGCCGACGCGGTCGAGGTCGGTGCAATCGTCGACGCTTACGGCCTCAAAGGCTGGGTCAAGGTAGCCGCTCATGCGGATGCCGGGCATGGCGGCGACGCATTGCTAAGCGCAAAGCGCTGGTGGCTGATGAAAGGCCATGAGCGCAAGTCGGCGCCGTCATTGCAGGCAAAAACGCATAGCGACAGTGTCGTGGCCCATCTGGGCGGCGTAACTGACCGCGATGTGGCATTGGCGCTGCGCGGCACGCGCGTTTATATCAGCCGCAGCGAATTTCCGGCCCTCGAAGCCGACGAATTCTACTGGGTCGACCTGCTCGGCCTGGATGTGGTGAACGTTGCCGGGGTCAACCTCGGCAAGGTTGCAGACATGATCGACAACGGTGCGCACTCGGTGTTGCGCATCGAATACCCGGATACCGACAAAAGCGGTAAGCCGGTCACCGGCGAGCGCTTGATCCCGTTCGTCGGCGTCTTTGTCAAAACGGTGGATCAGGCGGCGAAGCAGATCATCGTCGACTGGGAAGCCGATTACTAAATAACTCGCTGACTGGAGAGAGCGATGCAGTTCGATGTCGTGACGCTCTTTCCTGACATGTTTCGTGCGCTGACCGACTGGGGTATCACCAGCCGTGCGGCGAAGCAGGAGCGCTACGGGTTGCGTACGTGGAATCCCCGCGATTTCACCACGGACAACTACCGCACAATCGACGATCGCCCTTACGGCGGCGGCCCCGGCATGGTCATGCTGGCCAAGCCCCTCGAAGACGCGATTGGCGCGGCGAAAGCGGCGCAGGCGGAGCAGGGCATCGGCGCGTCGCGCGTCGTGATGATGTCGCCGCAAGGTGCCACACTGAATCACGATCGTGTCATGCAGTTCGCGGCCGAACCCGGTCTGATCCTGTTGTGCGGACGCTATGAAGCGATCGATCAGCGTTTGCTTGACCGTGTGGTAGACGAAGAAGTCAGTCTCGGCGACTTCGTGCTGTCCGGCGGCGAATTGCCGGCCATGGCGTTGATGGATGCCGTAGTGCGTCAGTTGCCCGGCGTGCTGAACGATTCGCAATCGGCGGTGCAGGACAGTTTCGTCGACGTGCTGCTGGATTGTCCGCATTACACGCGCCCGGAAGAATACAACGGCGTGCGTGTACCCGATGTGCTGCTCGGCGGCCATCATGCGGAAATCGAAGCGTGGCGCCGGCGTGAGGCTTTGCGCAATACGTTGAACAAGCGGCCCGATCTGATCGTGAAGGCCAGAAAGAACAAGATGTTGAGCCGTGCCGACGAGGCATGGCTTACGAGTCTCGCGAAGGAAGTGTCGAAGGCGTAAAGCCTTGGTCTTTCGAGCGGACATAGGCGGCGCCGCACATGCGTGTACGGTGCCAGATGTGAACCCATCCTCTATCGGGGCCGTAGCCAAGCGCAACAGGTAAAACCAGCGCGCGGCAGGTACGAACGCCGACAAGATGGACTTAGGAGTCAGTGATGAATCTGATTGCAATACTCGAGCAGGAAGAAATCGGCCGTGCCCTCGGCGAGAAGACCATCCCCGAATTCGCCCCCGGCGATACGGTGATCGTCAGCGTGAACGTGGTTGAAGGTACGCGTAAGCGTGTTCAGGCTTACGAAGGCGTCGTGATCGCCAAGCGTAACCGTGGTCTGAATTCGTCGTTCATCGTCCGTAAGATTTCGTCGGGCGAAGGCGTCGAGCGTACGTTCCAGACGTACTCGCCGCTGCTGGCAAGCATCGTCGTGAAGCGTCGTGGCGATGTGCGTCGTGCGAAGCTGTACTACCTGCGCGACCGTTCGGGCAAGTCGGCTCGAATCAAGGAAAAGCTGGTCGCGAAGAAAGACCGCGCTGCTCCGGAAGCGTAAAAGCTGTAAGAAAAAGCACCCCTCGCGGGTGCTTTTTTGTTTGCCAGGTCAAAATAGCGGCATGTCCCCTATCCGCTCATTCCGAGAGACCCGTTGATCCGCCCCGCCTTTGAGCCTGAAACTCTGCCTGTCGAAGCGACGGGCGCCGATCTGCCACCGGTGCTTGCCGGGCGCCTGACGCCCGATGGTCTGCGTGGACGTTTCAAGCAGCGTCTTGACTGGACGCCAGAACCGATTATCGAAGCACCCTGGCGCGATAAGCACGTCGATCCGCGCGTCGCCGCCGTGCTGGTGCCACTGGTTGTACGCGACAACGGTCTCACCGTGCTGCTGACCCAGCGTGCCGACCATCTGAACGATCACGCCGGCCAGGTGAGCTTTCCAGGCGGCCGTCACGAACCTTTCGATGCGGATGCGACCGCCACGGCATTGCGCGAGGCGCAGGAAGAAGTCGGTCTCGATCCGTCGCGCGTTGAAATTCTCGGCGCGTTGCCCGACTATCTGACGGGCACCGGATTTCGCGTGACGCCAGTGATCGGTCTCGTGCATCTACCCTTCACGTTGAAACCGGATGAATTCGAAGTAGCCGAAGTGTTCGAAGTGCCACTCGCTTTTCTGATGGACCCCGCGCATCACGAGGAGCGCGTGTTTCGTTACGAAGGCGGAGAGCGCCGCTTCTTCGCCATGCCCTATCCGCGGGCCGCGTCGGCGGAAACTGAAGATCGCGAGCGTGAATTGGGCGACCATTATTTCATCTGGGGCGCGACGGCGGCGATGCTGCGCAACTTCTATCGCTTTCTTGCGGCGTGAGTTGCGCCGTTTGTGCAGTTGTTGGGTGTTTGTCAACGTCTGCGCTCAGTCGCATCCGACCCTGTGCTATCGTTATAAAACAATCGTAAAAACTCGAAAAGCACGGCGCATCGCATGACTTTTTTCTCCGTATTGCTGGCTTTGATCATTGAACAGGTGCGCGCGCTATCGCCGAACAATCCGGTGTCCGCGTTGCTTCAATACCATGCGGAGTCGGCGGCGCACGGATTCGATGCCGGCAAGCCCAAGCATGGCCTGCTCGCGTGGCTGGTGGTGGTGGTGCCGTGGACGCTGGCTGTCGCGCTCGTCTACTACGTGCTTTATCACATTCACTTTGCGCTGGCGTTCCTGTGGAACGTCGCGGTGCTGTACTTCACGCTCGGCTTCCGGCAGTTCAGCCATTACTTCACCGATATCCACCTCGCATTGAACAACGACGACGTGCCGCGCGCGCGTGAAATCCTGCACGAATGGACCGGGCTCGACACCGTCGACATGCCCGTCAGCGAGATCGTGCGTCATACGCTGATTCACGCCGTGGTCGCCTCGCATCGGCATGTGTTTGGCGTGTTCTTCTGGTTCCTGATTCCGGTCGGGCCGGCAGGCGCGGTGCTGTATCGGATCGCCGAGTATCTGGCGCGTGCATGGGCGCGGCCGGTCGACGATCGCACCGTGGCGTTTTCGAGTTTCGCGCAGCGCGCTTTTTTCGTGATCGACTGGGTGCCGGCGCGGCTCACGTCGCTGGGCTTTGCGATCGTGGGTAATTTCGAAGACGCGATTTATGCATGGCGCAACCACGCGCGTCAGTGGCCGGATGCGAACGACGGCGTGTTGCTGGCGGCGGGCAGTGGGGCGCTTGGCGCACGTCTGAGCGGGCCGCTCGCCGAGCCGTCGAGCCTCGACGCGCTCGCCACGGGCGACGGCGGCCCGATGCAGGTCGGCGACGACTGCACGCCGCGCACGCTGCAATCGGCGGTCGGTCTCGTGTGGCGCGCAGTGGTGCTGTGGATGATCTTGCTACTGATGTTGACGATTGCGGTCTGGCTCGCCTGAAGCGGTTCGCTTGAATCAGCGTGTAACTAACGCAATGCCATAGAAAAAGCCGGGTTCATACCCGGCTTTTTCTATGGCTCACGCCGCAGCGGCTTCACCGCCTGTCACGCGCGCCGCGCCCACCCGCTTCAACCATCGAGCGGATCACGCGCCGTCCCGCACTGCCAGCACACCGTGAACTGCGCTTCGAGCATCTCGCCGCACTGGCGGCATCGCCACGAAGGCGAGCCTGCGGCCGGCCCATGCGAAGCCGCATCGATCAGACGCCGCGCCATCGCCTCGTCGCGTTCATCGACGAGCCATAGCTCCGGCGCGCACTGATCCGCCGGAATATCGCCGAGCGCGCCATTCAAATAACGGTTATGCAACTCGCAAGCGATGCCTGCCGTCTGCAGCACATTGACCCAATGCTGTCCGATGATCAGATTCGGCGCGCGCATCAATTTCATCGTGAATCCATGGGTTGGCGGCGACGCGCGTTAGCGGACGATCTGGCTGGCTTCGTGCACCAGTTGCGCGTACAGGGCGTGCCGTTCGCGCCGGATCCGGTCATCGGCGACCGCTTCGAGAATCGCGCAGCCCGGCTCCTGCAAGTGATGGCAGTTGTAGAAGCGGCAGTTCGGCAGCAGCGGCCGGAACTCGGGAAACGCGCGTTCGAGCCGCCCTTCGGTCAGATGATGCAGGCCGAATTCCTGGAAGCCCGGCGAATCGATCAACGCACCTCCGTCGCCACCCGGTAAAGGGTAGAGCCGCGTGAAGGTCGTGGTATGCCGCCCGCTGTTCAACGCGGTCGAGATCTCGCGTGTGGCGACTTCGGCATCCGGAATCAGCAGATTCACCAACGTCGATTTGCCCATGCCGGACTGGCCGAGCAGCAGCGTTGAGTGACCTTGCAGATGTTCGAGCAAAGCGGGTCGTGCGGCGTCAGGCTGCGTCTTGATCGACACTTCGACCACGGTGTAGCCGAGCGCGCGGTACGGCTCGAGTCGCTTGCGCGCACCCTCCAGCGCACCGGTCACGTCGATCTTGTTCAGCACGATCAACGGCTTCAGTTCGTTCGCCTCAGCAGCGACTAAGGCGCGGCCAAGCAGGTCCTCGCTGAAATGCGGTTCGGTCGCGAGCACGATCAGCAACTGATCGAGATTCGCGGCAAACAGCTTCGACTTGTATTGATCCGAGCGATACAGCAGATTGCGCCGTTCGCCGATCTCGACGATCACGCCCTGATCCGCCGAAGTCGGCTCGTAAATCACGCGATCGCCGACCGCGACTTCGCTGCGCTTGCCACGCGGGAAGCACTGGAGCATCGGGCTGCCGTCTTCCGGCGCGACCAGGTAGTGGCGACCATGCGCGGCAATCACGAGCCCGCCTACGCGCGTGCTGGATGGCGCGCGCGGCGCTTTCGGGGAGCGGCCGCTCATGCGTGCCGCAGCAGTCGGTCGATCCGCTGCGACGCCGGCGGATGCGAGTAATAGAACGCGGTGTAGAGCGGATCGGGCGTCAGGGTCGACGCGTTGTCCTCATACAGCTTGACGAGCGCGTTGATGAGGTCTTGCGCATCGGTTTGCGTGGCGGCGAACGCGTCGGCTTCGAATTCGTGCTTGCGCGAACTGAGGCTGCCGAGCGGCGTGACGAAGAACAGGAACACCGGCAGCGCGAGGAAGAACAGCACCAGCGCGAGGCCGCTATTGCCGCCGATCAGCGACGGCCGCACGCCCAGTCCTTCATAGAACCACACGCATTGCGTCAGCCAGCCGAGCAGCGCAAGCATCGCGAGGCTGATCGCGAACATGACGACCATTCGCTTGATCACGTGACGGCGCTTGAAGTGGCCGAGTTCGTGCGCGAGCACCGCTTCGATTTCGTTGCCCGACAGGCGCGCGAGCAGCGTGTCGAAGAACACGATCCGCTTGGCCGCGCCGAAGCCGGTGAAATAGGCGTTGCCATGGGCCGAACGGCGGCTGCCGTCCATCACGAACAGGCCTTTCGCGGCGAATCCGCAGCGCTGCATCAGTGCTTCGATCCGGCTTTTCAGCGCTTCGTCCGTGAGCGGCTCGAACTTGTTGAAGAGCGGCGCGATAAACGACGGATACAGCACCAGCACGAGCATCTGGAACGCAACCCAGACGATCCACGCCCACAGCCACCACAGGCTGCCGGCCTGGTTCATCAGCCACAGCACGACGAACAGCAGCGGCAGGCCGAACGCGGCGCCGAGCAGCAGGCCCTTGAGACGGTCGAGAAAGAAAATACCCTTGCTCATCCGGTTGAAGCCGAAACGTTGCTCGACCACGAACTGCCGGTAGTACTCGAACGGCAGATCGATCGCGCCGGTGATCGCGATGACCGCAGCGACCAGTGCGATCTGGCCGGCGTAGCCACGGCCGAGCCAGTCGGAGATCGCCAGATCGAGCGCCTGAACGCCGCCCAGCAGCGTCAGCCCGATCAGGACCGCCGCGCCGACGACGATCTCGATCATCGTGAAGCGCGTGCGTTCAACGGTGTAGTCCGCGGCACGCTGGTGCGCGGTGAGCGCGATGGTGCCGGCAAACTGGTTCGGCACCTGCTCGCGATGGCCGGCGACGAAGCGGATCTGCCGCGACGCGAGCCACAGTTTGGTGCCGACCATCGCCACGACGGCGACGACGAACAGAACAGTGAAGTACAGGGTAGGCATCCGGGGATTCCGTGGTATCTATGCGAGAATTATATGTTTCTTCCCGCCTGGCGGCGGGGGGATGAGCCCAAACCCGGCCCAAACACAGCCCAACCCCGGCCCAACCCCGGCTCAAACCCGGGCCAAACCGGCTCAAACCAATCTCATACGAACAATCGCCGCGGCAAGCTTCGCTTCCAGTGAAGCTGTTTGCCCGGCTATCAGGGTTCCCTTCATGACTGACATCCTCGCATCCACCGAACAGCCGCCGCTCGTGCGCAGCGACATGAATCTCGTCTGGCTGGACATGGAAATGACCGGGCTCGAGCCGGACACCGACCGCATCATCGAAATCGCGGTGGTGGTGACGAATTCGACGCTCGACCGGCTGGTCGAAGGCCCAGTGCTGGCGATTCATCAGAGCGACGAGACGCTCGCCAAAATGGATCAGTGGAACCAGAACACGCATGGCCGCTCGGGCCTGATCGACCGTGTGAAGGCGTCGACGGTGAGCGAAGCCGACGCCACCGAACAGATTCGCGACTTTCTTGCCGCTTATGTCCCGCCGGGCAAATCGCCGATGTGCGGCAATTCGATCTGCCAGGACCGCCGCTTCATGGCGCGCTGGATGCCGGATCTGGAACGCTTCTTCCATTACCGCAATCTCGACGTCAGCACGCTGAAGGAACTGTGCCGCCGCTGGCAACCGGCGATCTACAAGGGTTTCCAGAAACGCGCGATGCACACCGCGCTGGCCGACATCCACGAATCGATCGACGAGCTGAAGTACTACCGCGAGCACTTCCTGATTCCGGCGGCCTCGCAGGTCCCGGAAACGCCCGCCGCGGAATAACCCGGAAGCGGCCGTTTCAGCTTCAATCCTGCCGAGGCGCGCGCTGCGCGTTCTTCGGCCGGAACGCCTTCACCACGTCGGCGTTCGTCTCCACATACGGGCCGCCGATCAGGTCGATGCAATAGGGCACCGCGGCGAAAATGCCCGGCACCTTCACGGCGCCGCCCGCTTCGGCGTCACGCAAGCCTTCGAGCGTTTCCTTGATCGACTTCGGCTGGCCGGGCAGATTGACGATCAGCGCCGCATGTTCCGCGATTTCACGAATCACCGCCACTTGGCGCGACAGAATCGCGGTCGGCACGAAATTCAGGCTGATCTGCCGCATCTGCTCGCCGAAACCCGGCATTTCCTTCGTTGCTACCGCCAGGGTCGCTTCCGGCGTGACGTCGCGGCGTGACGGGCCGGTCCCGCCGGTGGTCAGCACCAGATCGCAGCCTACCTCGTCCACCAGTTCGATCAACGTGGCGGAGATCGTGGGCGCGTCGTCCTGAATCAGGCGCGTGACGACCTGAAACGGCGAGGTCAGGGCGGCGCCGAGCCATTCCTGCAGGGCCGGAATGCCTTTGTCCTCATACACGCCGGTGGACGCGCGGTCGCTGATCGACACGAGGCCGATCACGATTTCGTCCGGATGCTGACGTGCCACCTTACGCGTCGCGGTCGTCATCATCTTCTTCCAGGCCGTCTTCGGCATCGGAATCGGTGCCGGCTGACGGGCCGTCAGCGTTTTTGATCCACTGGAACAGCTCGCGGAAGTAGCGCGGCGGCTTGCTTTGCTGCGCTTCCTTGCGGGCGTTGCGGATCAGCGTGCGACCCTGCTGCGGATCGGCGTTCGGGTGCTGACGGATGAATTCGGTCAGCGCGGCGTCGTCGGCGAGCAGTTTCTCGCGGGTGCGCTCGATCCAGTGCAGCTTGGCCGTTTCCGCCTTGTTCACGCCGTTATAGGTGTCGAGCGCGGTGCGCAGCGCGGCGGTTTCCTCGTCCAGCAGCGAGCGCATCACGCGCCCGACGTACTGCACCTGACGGCGCTTGCCCTCGTGATCGGTGATGCGGCGCGCTTCGCGCACGGCGTCGTCGAGCTTTTCGGGCATCGGCATGCGCTTGAGCGCGTCTTTGGGCAGGGCGATCAGCGCCGAGCCCAGTTCCTGCAGCTCGTGCATGTCGCGCTTGAGCTGGGACTTGCTGGGACGGTCGTAGCCGTTCTCGTCGACTTCCGGCTCGGCGGATTCGATGGGTTGAATGCGGGTTTTGCGTGTCATACCGATATTGTAGCGTGCCGCGCACCGTGAACCCGCCGTGCTGCTGTGCACAAGGCATCGCGCGCGCGTTTTTGAGGACCGCGGCAAATCCGGCAAACCCGGCAAGCCAGGTCAAAGTCCGGGGCAGCGCCGAGCCCGGGCAAGGCTCAGCGAATGCCAGGTACAGCTTCGCGTACCTTGCTATGATCGCGGGATGCGTCACTACGCAAATGAGCAAGCAAATGAGCACGCACAGGCGCGCGTAAAATGCGAGCGCACGTGCGTGGCATAGGCGAACACACAGGGCCGCTCGGCCCCGAACAGGACGGCAACGACAATGGCAGCAGACATGGACGTCAAGCAGCGCTTTTTTCCGCATACCCAGGATGAACTGAAGGAAATCGCCTCGGACATCCTTCGTCACGCGAAGTCGCTCGGCGGTACCGACGCGGCGACCGAGATTTCCGAAGGCGACGGCCTGTCCGTCTCCGTGCGGCGCGGCGAAGTCGAGACGATCGAACACAACCGCGACAAGATGGTCGGCGTGACGGTGTTCATCGGCAACAAGCGCGGCAACGCGAGCACTTCGGACTTTTCGTCGCAGGCTTTGAAGGACACGGTCGCGGCGGCGTACAACATCGCCCGCTTCACGGCAGAAGACGACTGCGCGGGTCTCGCCGAAGCGGAATTGCTCGAAACCGCACCGCGCGATCTCGATCTGTATCACCCGTGGAATCTCTCCGCGGACGAAGCGGTGGAAATCGCCCGCCGCTCGGAAGACGCCGCGTTCGCAACCGATCCGCAGATCAAGAATTCGGAGGGCGCGAGCGTCTCGGCGCAGCACTCGCAATTCGTGCTGGCCACCTCGCGCGGCTTCCTCGCCGGCTATCCGTACTCGCGCCACTACGTTGCGTGCGCGCCGATCGCCGGCAGCGGCCGCAACATGCAGCGCGACGACTGGTACACGTCGACCCGCAGCGCGGCAGACCTCGCCAATCCGGAAGCGGTGGGCCGTTACGCAGCGCAACGGGCGCTTTCGCGCATCGGCGCGCGCGGGCTCGACACGCGCAAAGTGCCGGTGCTGTTCGAAGCGCCGCTCGCCGCCGGCATTCTCGGCGCATTTGTTCAGGCAACGAGCGGCGGCGCGCTGTACCGTAAGACCTCGTTCCTCGTCGATAGCCTTGGCAAGCCGGTGTTCGCGCCGCACGTCCAGGTGGTCGAAGATCCGCACGTCGCGCGCGCAATGGGCAGTGCGCCGTTCGACGAAGAAGGTGTGCGCACCAAACAGCGTTCGGTGGTGAAAGACGGCGTGGTGGAGGGCTACTTCCTGTCCACCTACTCGGCGCGCAAGCTTGGCATGCAGACCACCGGCAACGCCGGCGGCTCGCACAATCTGTCGCTGCGCAGCTCGGAGACGCGTCCGGAAGACGACTTCGAGGAAATGCTGAGGAAGCTCGGCACGGGCCTGCTACTGACCGAGCTGATGGGGCAGGGCGTGAACTACGTGACGGGCGATTATTCGCGCGGCGCGTCGGGTTTCTGGGTCGAGAACGGCAAGATCCAGTATCCGGTCGAGGAAATCACTGTGGCGAGCACGCTGCAGGAGATGTTCCGCCATATCGTCGCGATCGGCGCGGATACGATCACGCGTGGCACCAAGGAAACGGGCTCGGTGCTGATCGAACGGATGACGATCGCGGGGCAGTAAGCCAGGCGCACGAAGCGGCCGCAGCCGGGCCGCAGGAAGGCTGCAAACAGAAACGCCACGCAAAGAACTGCGTGGCGTTTTTTTATGCGTGCATGGTTGCATGCGTCATGTCCGCTGGCGAAGGAGCAATGCGCGAAGCGCGGCCCGCCAGTCAGGTGCCGCGCAATAAGCTCATGCGCCCTTACGCTTATACGTCACGAACGCATAATCGAAATCGTTCGGCGCATCCGCGCGATGGGTTTCGTGCGCGACTTCTTCCCACTCGTTTTCATCCAGTTCAGGGAAGGTGGCGTCGCCTTCGAAGTCGGCGGAAATCTCGGTGACGATCAGTTTGTCCGCCTGACGCAGTCCTTCCGCATACAGTTGTGCGCCGCCGATCAGAAACGCTTCCGGCGCCTGATCCTGGGCAGCGAGCTTCAGCGCATCTTCGAGCGTGGTGGCGGCGTCGCAGCCCTGAAAGCGCCGCGCGGCATCTCGTGTCACGACAATGTTGCGGCGTCCCGGCAACGGCCGGCCGATCGATTCATGCGTCTTGCGGCCCATGATGATGGGCGCACCCATCGTGGTGCGCTTGAAGAACGCGAGGTCTTCGGGAAGTCGCCAGGGCAACTGGTTGTCGCGGCCGATCACGCCATTATTGGCGCGAGCGACGATCAGGGTGAGCGTCGTCATCGAATGGAAAGGGGAACGTAACCGGGATGATTCTACCTGAGGCGCAAGAGGGCGCTGCTGAGTCAGCCGGTGCTGCAGGTTACCGCGGCCTTGCCACACCAGGCGCGGCGCCAGGCGCCCCCGGCTAGGCGCCTCCGGCTAGGCGCCCCCTTCATTCCTGCAAAGGCTCGTCGGCGGCGAACGATTCAAGCGACGCTTTCTCGTCGGCCGCGCTTGGATCCCGCAAGCCGTGCTGACCCATCAGCCGGTAAAGCGTGACGCGCGAAATATTCAGATCGGTCGCCGCCTCGTTCAGCCGGTGGCGATGCCGCAGTAGCGCCGCTTCGATCGCGCGCTTCTCGGCGGCTTCGCGCGCCTGCGAGAGCGTCATGGTCTGTTGCTCGGTGAACTGCGCGAGGTCAAGGTCGTCGGCGGAAATCAGCTTGCTTTCCGCCATCACGATCGCGCGGCGCACCCGGTTGATCAGCTCGCGTACGTTGCCGGGCCAGTTGTAGTTGTACATCGCCTCGATTGCCGAGGGCGTAAAGCCGCGAATCTTGCGCGCGCTGTCGGTCTTGAACTTGTGCATGATGTGATGCGCAAGAATTTCGATGTCCTTGCCGCGGGCACGCAACGGCGGCTCGTCGACGCGCAGCACGCACAGGCGGTGGAACAGGTCGGCGCGGAACCGTCCGTCGCGCATCGCAACTTCGAGATCCACGTGGGTCGCCGAGATGATTCGCACGTCCACCTGGATCGATTCGCGACCACCGAGCCGCTCGATCTTGCCTTCCTGCAAAAAGCGCAGCAGGCTGGCCTGGCTTTCCATCGGCAGGTCGCCGATTTCGTCGAGCAGCAAGGTGCCGCCGTCCGCGGCTTCGACCCGGCCAATCTTGCGCTGGTTCGCGCCGGTGAACGCGCCGCGCTCGTAACCGAATAGTTCGGACTGCAATAGATGGTGCGGAATCGCGCCGCAGTTGATGGGGATGAACGGCGCCTTGCGGCGCGGTGAGCGTTCGTGGATCGCCAGCGCGGTGAGTTCCTTGCCGGTGCCGGATTCACCCGAGATGAAGACGCTGGCGTCGGTATTGGCGACTTTGCGGATGGTGCGGAAGAGTTGCTGCATCGCTTCGCAGGTCCCGACCATTTCGTCTTCGTCGTCGGCGGCGGGCGCGGCTGGCGGGATATCGTCCGTATCGCACAGCGTCACCATGCCGAATGCGTGACTGGCGAGGTAGTCGATCGTGGCGTGAGCTACCGGAATCTTGACGTAGTCGAAGCAATAGTGGCGAATCAGGCGCCGCACGCCGGGGTCGGTGAGGCGTTCTGACGTGGCGAGCGCGATCCAGCCGATCTGCTGTTGACGCAGGCTCGCTTCGAGGCCGCCAAGATCGCGCAACGCAAAGCTGGCGAGGTCGACGATGCCGGCGCATACCACATCAGGCTTGGAGAGGCGCGCGAGCTCATGCGCCGAACGGGCCGCCGTCACGTGCCAGCCGCGGCTCTTCAGATGCGCGATCAGCGTCTCGTCCGGCGTGCGCGCAACGTACAGCAACACCCGTTCGGTCTGCGTGTGCGGCAGACCGGTCTCCTTCGTGGCGGCGGCAGAAGGCTCGTGCATGCGCCCCGTAGCGGCCTCCTGAGGGAGCGCCAAAGAGACTTCCGACGGGCGCTTCCCGAGGATTTCCGTTGCTCGTTTCACAGGAACCTCCTGCGCCCGGGCAATCGAAAGATGAGCGCCGGAGGGCGGTGTAACGCTGCTCAGATGGGGTGATTCGCGCACGATCAACCTCGTATCGTTGACACGTCAAAAAGTGTAGGGAAAGCGCACACCGATCACGAAATTCGGCGTGTCGGGCGTGAGGCCGACGGACACCGAACCGTTGATCGTCAAATGCTTGTTCACTACGTGATTCAAACCGAAGGTCAGTGCGGCAGCGGTGGTCTCGCTGCCCGGCACCTTCGAATAGGTTCCGCCTGGCGCCTTGGTTTGCGACTCGGGTTCCAGCGCCATCGTGTACGAGATGCTGGCCGAGTCCTTGTCCGAGAACGCCAGTGCTACACCGCCGCCGAACTGCACGACGTCGCCGATCTTGACCGTCGCCGGTTCGGTCTGGCCGATGACCGACGAGATGTCCGAGAACGAGCGGGCAATGTTGTAGGTGTACGAAACGCTGCCGAACAGCACGACCGGATCGTAGGTCTTCAACACCGACAGACCCGCCGTGATGTTCCAGAAACCGGTGCCGGTGGGCAGCTTGGTGGGGGCGACGAGGTTGGTGTTGTTGGCATCGACCTGCGCCAGCTTGATGCCGAACGGCGACGAACCGGTCGGCGCCTTGATGCGCAGGCTGCCGACCATGTCCGGCAGATTGTTGGTTTCCTTCAGGAACTGGTAGTAGATCCCGAAGTTGACGTCGCCAATGTCGCTCGAATTGGCCGAGGCGTCCGAGACCGTATTCGCCGCGCCGCCGGCCCCGCCGACGATGAAGTTGCTATGCCGGTAGATATAAGGCACGTCGACGTCGACACTGATGCGGTCGGTCAGACCGTAGCGCGTGTCGAGGTCGGCCATCACCTGGTGCGATTTGGTTTCGCCGAGGTTGATGTTGCCGAGGAAAATCGCGTCGAGCGCGAGGAAGCCGGACAGTTGCAACTGGCGGCGGTCGTAGTAGGTATCGTTGATACCCCAGTCGAGGGTCAGCTTGTGCTCGAACAGCGGCGTGTGCTGCTGGCTCTGCACCACCGCGTCTTCCGATTGCGTGCGCACCGGTTGCGCGGCCTTCTGCGTCTGGCCGACCGCGCCGCTGCCGTCGGTTGCTGCCGGCAGGCCGCCTCCGCTGCTGTTGTCTGGCACCGGTGGATTGACCGGCACGCCGGTTGCCGTGCTGCTGCCCGGCGCGGGCGTGCCCGGGTTCACCTGGGCCAGCGGCGGCAGCGGCACAGGCAGGCCGTCCGCGCCGGGTTGCTCGGCGACAGCGCCATTGCCGGTCGGCTCACCGTAACCCGGTGCGCCCCGGCCGCGCTGCGCCATTTCGAGGTTCGTGACCTGCCGTTCGAGTGAGACGATCTGCTTTTGCTGCTCGCTGACGACGCGCATGAGCGTGTTCAGCCGGTCTTCAACCGATTGATCGGCGAGCGCCTGCGCGCTGACCCCCTGCGATAGCGCAAACAGCATGGCTGCGGCTGGAATCGCCGCTAACGCCATGCGCGGCGCACTGGTCCTTGAGAATCTGATCATTTTTGTTCCCCCGGTATTCTGACCGCGCGTCGCGTGTTTCCTTGTGCGTCGAGCGGTCGCTTTGATGCCTGGTCTCCTTTCTGATCGGGTGGGCGGCCCGTGTTATCTCCTTACGGTGTTTTGCAGCGCTTGCAGGACGCCTATCTGGCGCAGCATCGAGGCCGACATCTGTTGCGTCTGCAAATGCAGTTGCAACTGGTTGGCGACTTGCTGGTTATTGCCTGCAATCTGCAAGAGTTGGGCGATCATGCCGGCCTGTTGCGCGCTGGCTGGCGCGACGGTCTGGGTGGCGATACCGGTTGGTGTCTGCAGCGCAATCGAAATGCCGCCGTTGGCGAGTGTGACGGAGGCTTTCACCGAGCCGTTCGCATTACTTGCGGCGGCCGACGTTGCGTTGTTAAAGGACCCTCCCGTCAAGCTGCCTGGCGAGGCGTCGAAATCGATCAGCGCCTGGTTGGTGCCGAGGTTGCCGTTGCCGGCCACCTGGGCGATCTGCGAGACGCCGTTGACGTTGACGTTCTGGCCGCCGCTCGCGTGGGCGTTGTGGTTGGCGCCGCTGCCTGAGGGGCCGTTCGGGCCGGTCACGGAGGCCGATGAATTGAACTGGACGCTCGGATGGTTGGGGTTGTTGGTACCGATGGCGAGTGCGCCCGAGGCGACAGCGGTGGCGCCATTGGGCAACTGCCATTGCGACAGCAGGGTGATGACAACGCCTGAAATGATGTCCCCAACAATACCTTTGCCGGTCTGGTTGGCGAGGATGGTGTCGTCGACGGGTTGCAGCTTGAGGGCGCTGACGTCTTCAAACACTGTCGACGTCTGCTCGGCAGCATGTGCGACTGAAGCAAGGCCGCACGTTGTGAAACACAACGCACAGCCTATGGTGACTAAGTTTCGGTCCATGATGAGTCAGAACAACTCTGCCTTTATCAAACCGTATTCAACAAAGGGAGTCGCAGCCGTACCGTTTTCCAGCGCACGTTCGCGCAGTTTTAGCGCGAGCGACTCGTTGCCTTGCAAGAGCGGAGAATCCTCCATAAATGGCTTGCCAACGACCGCGAACACGAGGCCGTTCCATTTCTTGACGAAGTCGTCTTCCATGACGATGCGGTTGCCGAGCGCTGGGTCGGCAATGAAGACGCGGCTGTTTTCCGCGTGCTTGACGATGACGAAGTGCTCGTAGCCGTCGCTGTTCATCAGCACGAGCACGGGAATCTGCAGGTGATAGAGCGCTTCGGAGGTGACGCGGAAACCCCGGCCGCGCAGGCCGATCGTTTCGACGAACTTCTTCATGTCGAGCATCGAGAAGCCGTTCTTCACCACCACTTCGGGTGTCGAAAACACCATCATGCGGCGGATCATTTCGGTTTCGGGAATGTCGATGCCGTAGCCGTACTTCAGCAACGTGGCGAGAGCGGCCGAGCCGCAGCTGTAGTCGTAACGCTGCGAAACGATGTGGTTGTAGCGTAGCTCGCGGATCGAGCGCACGTTCATATCGAACGGCACGCCCGCAGCAGCGTTCATGGAAAGGGCACTCTGCGCGTGGCCCGTCTGCGACAGCACGAGTCCAGCGAAGAGTGCCATAAAAAAGCCACGCGTTACCCTGCTCACCCCGAACATGGTCTATCCCCCCCACTGCGGAGACAGCCGGTCAGCCCGAAGGCTGACCGGTGTCTTCCTGCGATGCAGCTTTAATTACTGATGCGACACGCTGGCGACTGCAAGGCCGTTGTGTTGCAGGTTGCCTACACCCGACGCGATATTCACGCCGATGTTGCCGTTAGCGTGGTTAAGCGCACCCGCGCCGAGCGTCGCCGAGCCGGTGAAATGGCCATTGACGCCTGCATCGGCCGTCTGGCAGTTCTGGTCGCTGGCGATGACTTCGCCACCTTGCATACTGCCCTTGTCATGATCCCAGCCCATACCGCTGCTGCTGCTGTCGGTCGTAGCCGATGCTGCCAGGCTGTTGTTTTGCACGTTGCCCACACCCGAGGCCACGTTCACGCCGATGTTGCCGGTTGCATTGGCCAGTGCGTTTGCGCCGACGGAAGCAACGAAGTTGAAGTCTCCCACTTTCGCCGTGCCCATCGACGATTGGGTCGAGTAGATCTGAGCGGTACCGAACACGGGGCCGACATCCATGTTCGACAGCGCGGCGTCGTTGGACTGGGCGTTGTCTACGCCGGAGGAGATGTTGACGCCGATGTTGCCGCTTACGTTGGCCAGCGCGCCACTGCCGATGCTGGCGGTCATCTTCGTCGCCTTTTCGGTGTTGATGTGCTGGGTGATGGTGCCCATGACTGTGACCGATCCCGAATTTTCGTCGAAGTTATGGGACCAGCCATAGGCGTGGCTGCCTTCCGAGAAGCTGGCATGGGCCTCGTCGCCATAGCCGCTGCGAGTTTGCGTCGCGGTGCTCTGGCTGGCTGCTGCGTAGCCGCCGTACGCCACGCCGTAGCCGGCTGCCTGGGCAGCAAGCCCGCCGCCGAAGTTCTCCGACGCGTGGGTGTTCAGCGCCCCAGCGAAGCCTGCTGCAACGCCGCCGAAGATCACGCCCGGGCCGCCGCCAAGACCGGCGATAAACCCCGCTGCGAGGAAACCGTTCGCGGAGGCATGGGTGTTCACATAGTTGTAGCCCCTGTACGACGATTCGATGCCTGTCGCGAAGCCGCCGCCTGCGATAAACGCGGCGCTCGACGAGGCCGAGCTGGTTTGCGTGTTGCTCTTGTTGTAGGCCCAGGCGTTGTTGCTATACGACTGGCTCACCCCCCAGCCGCTGCCGCTGCCGCTTTCATGGTCCCAGGCCTTCGTCGTGTCGATCGTGGTGGTCACCTTGCCGGAGGTGTAGCTCTGCGGTGGCGTTTTCATGTCGACGCCGCCGATGCTCACGTTCTGGGTATTGTTGACCGTGGCGCCGGAACTGCTCGACACGTCGACCTTGCCGCGCAGCGTAATGAAGCCGAATTCGCCGATGTCGGTATAGACGTTCGTTGCCGTAAAGAGCTCAGCCGGGTCGCAGCCGGCCGTGCATCCTTCGGCGTAAGCCGAACCTGCTGCCATCGTTGACAGGACAGCCGCTGCAATGAGTGTGCGCTTCATGATGACGCTCCGATAAAGAGTGTGGCTCGTTAGAAAAAGGTGCCCGCCGGGGGACGGAGCACAAAACTGTTTGAACTGACGTTACCTGAGCCGGCTGTCTGGTTGATCTGCACAATCCCACTGACGTTTTTGAGCGCGTCCGCACCGATGGATACCTCGCGTGCGTCGTGGTTATCGCTAGGCCTTCCCAGACCACCGCCTTTGGCGGTCGTAGCGGATAGCACCCCATCCGCTACGATCTCCGCTCCAGTCGGTCCAGAGCCGACGACGGCACTGTTCCGCTGGAGATTCCCTACACCCGCCGACTGATTCACTTCGATAAGGCCAGAGGTGTTTGAAAATGCATTACTGCTGATCGTGCTTTTCGCGGCCGTCGTCCTGGCGTTCGTGTCCGCGCTTTGCGAGCTGCCGATCAGATTGAGAGGGACTCGTCCGTTGGTGAACACGCCCTGGTTCGCTTGCGCGTTGTCGAGGCCCGCTGCTTCGTTGATGGCCACGACACCCGTCGCGCCGGCGGCCGCAGCGTTCCCGATCAGCGCCTGCGCGTCGACGAGCGCGGGTGGCGTTTGAGCATGCGCCGCGACGCTTGCACAGCCGAGCAATGCCCAGGCGAGCAGGGACCAGCGCGATTGCTTGCGTGACGGAAGGCGCCTGGCCGGTGCGCGTGAGGTTGTCATTTCATGGCTCCTAAAGCAGCGCCCAGGGGGGCGAGGGCACCGTTGACCGACTGGGCAATCGAGCTGCCGATTCCACCGGCGCCGCCGAAGCTGGCGCCTGCACCCACTGGAACGGCGTTGCCGTTGCCCGCGAGCATGTGCTGGATGCCGTTTGCGCCGACCAGCGATGGCATAAAGCCGTTGCCGGTGATGCCGGTGGTGCCGTGCGCGCTGTTCAGGTCGAGATCGCTCGCCATCGTGCCGATCGAGCCATCGAAAGCCGCCTTCGGGAAGGTTTGAACCTGCACGGAAATCGGGTCCTGGTTCCTCGGCACCGGGACAAACGCATCTCGCGGCGTAATGTCACGCTCGATGACGAGGTTGCCCGGCTGGGTCGCCTGCGCGGCGGCACTCGTCGCGGCACCGGCAGCGAGCACGCCGATCAGCACGGACAGCAGGGCTGCGCGGGGGCTGCGGGTGCGCGGCATCTGGGTTGAGGCGTTCATGTCAGTTCCTTGCAGGCGGACGTTCGGCCGGCGCGGCTTATGGCGTCGAGCGGGCGTCGTTCCACTAATTTCTCTGGTAGCTCGTCACGTTGCCTTGCGCCGAGCGCGCAACGTCGACGGGAACCGGCACCTGCGACGGCGGGGCGATCTCGTCCCACAGCGTCACGCCGTTGCTGCCGCTATTGAAGCTGCGCATCATTTGCGGGGTAGCCGCGACCATCAACATGCCGCCGAAGCCGCCGCGCTGGCGGGACAACGCCTGATCGTCCAGCGCGAGGTTGTCCGGCGACGCGGCGTCGGCGGGAATGCTCAGCGCGTTGCCGGCCAGATCGCTGCGGGATGCGGCGCGGTCGTCCGTGCCGGCCACGGCGTTGTCCACCGCGGCGGCGCTCGCCGTTTGGGTGGCCGCGATGTCCGGGGCCGCCACCGCTGCGAGTGTCGTGCTCGCGAGGGTGACGGACCCGGCATCCGCGGTTTCGCTCATCGTGGCCGCTTGAACCAGTGCGGATTCCTGTGCATTGACGCCGGCGGGCAGCACGATCAAGGCCATCGCGGCGGCGCACAATGTGGCGCAAGGTGCAAAGTTGCTCAGGTCGATGCGGAAAACGAGTCGCATGATGTGTCTCCTTGGTGCACAGCATTTAGCGAAACGTGTGCCATGAGTCGCAATCCATTGGTGCGTCTGGAGGGGACTCGCTTACCGCGGAGTAACAACTGAGAAATCGGGTAAAAACGTTTCAGCGCTGAAACGGCAGGCAGAAAATACCTGTAATTCGTTAAATCCGACGGAATGAACCACTTGGGGTGAACGCCAGGAAAAGCGCTTCCACAATGCTTTTATTCATAAGCTGAATAAGTATTGATCGCCCTCCTTGCCTTGCTGGACAAGGGGTCTCCGATTAAATTCGCATAATTGTTTTCCAAGTGGCGCGCGTATAGTAAGCTCTCGAAAACAGCTTCAGATTTAAAAAAGCCCGCTAACGGGCCGTCTCAAACACACACGCCGCTTTCTTGGGGATCAGCTGTCCGCACGGAATGGAATGGCCGTTCGGGTTTTGCTATTTCGCGAATCCCGAACGAGTCAGCGTGTCTGAACTCCGGTTCAGGTGCGTGCGTCATCCTTAACGTTCGTTGACGAGAGGATCTGAATAATGGAACCCGCAACGCGGCAACTGATTTACGTTTCACGCGATCCGAGCGCGGAACTGAATACGCGCTTCCTTCAACGCGGCTGGCATGTCGAAGTCGTGGGGTCGGCGCGCGAGGTACGCCGTGCTGTTCGCGCCGGAATGGCAGCGGGTGGCTTGCTCGATCTGTCTAGTGAATTTCAGCCACACGAAATCGCCGCCTTTGAGTCCTGTCTGACCATCCCGAACGTCGGCTGGGTTGCGGCCACCACACCCGGACAATTGCAGGACGCGGCCTTGCGCCGGCTCGTGCGGGACTATTGTTTCGACTACGTAACGGTGCCTTACTCGGGCGACAGGATCGTCGATTCGGTCGGTCACGCGTACGGCATGATCTCGCTCGGCGAGCCGGCATCGAACGATGGGTCGACTGGCGCTGAAGGCGAAATGGTCGGGTCGTGCGACGCGATGCTCGCGTTGTTCCGTTCGATCCGCAAAGTGGCAATGACCGACGCGCCAGTGTTTATTTCGGGCGAATCGGGCACGGGCAAGGAGTTGACCGCGGTCGCGATCCACGAACGCTCGGCGCGCCGCAATGCGCCTTTCGTCCCGATCAACTGCGGCGCGATTCCGCCGCATCTATTGCAATCCGAACTATTCGGCTATGAGCGCGGCGCGTTCACCGGCGCCAATCAGCGCAAGATCGGCCGCGTGGAAGCGGCCAACGGCGGCACGCTGTTCCTCGACGAAATCGGCGATCTGCCGCTCGAAAGCCAGGCGAGCCTGCTGCGCTTCCTGCAGGAACGCAAAGTGGAGCGGCTGGGCGGCCACGGTTCGATCGACGTCGACGTGCGCATCATCTCGGCCACCCACGTAGATATGACAGCCGCGATGATCGAGGGACGGTTCCGCTCCGACCTGTATCACCGCCTGTGCGTGCTGCAAATCGACGAACCGCCGTTGCGCGCACGTGGTAAGGATATCGAACTGCTTGCCCGGCACATGCTGGAACGTTTCAAAAAAGATGCAAGCCGCCGGTTGCGCGGTTTCGCACCCGACGCCATTGCTGCGCTGCATAACTACGGCTGGCCGGGCAACGTGCGCGAGTTGATCAATCGCGTGCGGCGCGCCATCGTGATGTCGGAAGGGCGCGCGATCACGGCGCGCGATCTCGAATTGGCCGAATACGTGGAGATCGTACCCGTGTCGCTCGCGCAGGCGCGCGAAGCGGCCGAACGTCAGGCGATCGAGCTTGCGCTGCTGCGTCATCGTGGCCGTCTCGGCGACGCCGCGCATGAACTCGGCATTTCGCGCGTGACGCTGTACCGCCTGCTGTGCTCACACGGCATGCGCCATATGGAAGGCGAACCGCTGGCCACACCGCACGGCGAACTGCCGGTCTCGGTGCCGCATCTTTGACGGACTTTTCAGCCGATATTTTCTCCGCCGCGCGCCCCGACCGGGCGCCGTCCGGCCGCGCTTGTTAAAATCGGGTTTTCCGCTCAATCCGTGGCGCATGCTCCTGACCCAAGGGCCGGAGCGCGCTTCGTCGAAGGAACCCGCATGAAACAATACCTCGACCTCGTCCGCACGATTCTCGACACCGGCACGTGGCAGGAGAACCGCACCGGCATCCGCACCATCAGCATGCCGGGCGCCATGTTGCGCTTCGACCTCCAGCAGGGCTTTCCCGCGGTCACTACGAAAAAGCTGGCGTTCAAGTCGGCGGTGGGCGAACTGGTCGGGTTTCTGCGCGCCTCGCGCAGTGCCGCGGACTTTCGCGATCTGGGCTGCAAAGTGTGGGACGCGAACGCCAACCAGAATCCGCAGTGGCTTGCCAATCCGTATCGTCAGGGTCCGGACGACCTCGGCGACGTCTACGGCGTGCAGTGGCGCCAGTGGCCGGCCTACAAGGTGCTGGACGCAGGCGCGAGCGCGCAACGGGCCGACGCCGCCGCGCGCGGCTTCCAGGTGGTGACGGAATTCGAGGAAGACGGCAGCCGCAAAGTGCTGTTGTACAAAGCGATCGATCAGTTGCGGCAGTGTCTCGACACGATCATGCAGAACCCCGCCGACCGGCGAATTTTGTTTCATGCCTGGAACCCCGCGGTGCTGGACCAGATCGCGCTGCCGGCTTGCCACCTGCTTTACCAGTTCCTGCCGAACGTCGCGCGCCGTGAAATTTCGCTGTGCCTGTACATTCGCAGCAACGATGTGGGCCTCGGCACGCCGTTCAATCTGACCGAAGGCGCGGCCTTGCTGCATCTGGTCGGGCGCCTGACGGGTTATACACCGCGCTGGTTCACCTATTTCATCGGCGACGCGCACATTTACGAGAACCAGCTCGATATGCTGCAGCAACAGCTCAAGCGCGAACCGTATGAAAGCCCGGCCTTCGCAATATCGGACCGCGTGCCGGACTACGCTAAAACCGGCGTGTACGAGCCGGAATGGCTCGAGAAAATCGAACCGTCGGACTTCTCGCTGGTCGGCTACCGCCACCACGAGCCGCTTACGGCGCCGATGGCGGTCTGAATACGTCCTGAGCGCCTGCTCGCAGCTTGCTCAAAGAAAAACCCCCGCGATGCGAATCGCGGGGGTTTTTTCTTACCGCCTTGCGGCCGTCAGGTTGCGCGCGCTGTTAGCTGCGCGGGTAACCGTTAGCCTTTGTGGTGCTCGTCACGGTTGCCGCCGCCCGAATGCTGTTGAGCCTGCTGCGGTTGAGGTTGAGGACGCGGCTGTTGGGCCTGCTGCGGACGCGGCTCAGGACGAGGCTGCTGAACCTGCGGCGGACGCGGCTCAGGGCGAGGCTGCTGCACCTGCTGCGGACGCGGTTCAGGACGAGGCTGCTGCACCTGCTGCGGACGCGGTTCAGGACGAGGCTGCTGCACCTGCTGCGGTTGCGGTTGCGGACGAGGCTGCTGCACCTGCTGCGGTTGCGGTTGAGGACGCGGCTGCTGCACCTGTTGCGGTTGCGGCTCAGGACGCGGCTGCGGTGCCTGTTGCGGCTGCGGATGAAATTCCTGACGCGGTTGCTGCAGCGCCTGTTGCGTCGGTTGCGGCCGTGGCTCCTGCGGTTGAGCGCGTACATCAGGCGCCCGCTGCGGCTGTGCTTCCGGCTGACGCTGAACCTGTTGCTGCGGCTCAGGACGGGCCTGGCCCTGCGGCTGGCGTGCTTGCTCCTGCGGGGCACCATGTTGCTGCGCCTGTTGGGCCATCGGCGTGTGTGGCTGCGTCCATGCAGGTTCGTGCCGTCCTTCCGCGCCCGGCTGTTGTCCCGCTTGCCCTGGCATGCCGTGCTGCTGCGCATTAGCGTTCGGGTTGCCGCCGTTCGCTTGCGGTGGACGCGGCACGCCATTGGACGGACGAACCGCCTCGCCGGGTTGCTGGTGGAGGTTGGCCATTTGCGGTGGCATGCCCGGCCGGGCTTGCGGTTCGCCGCCACGTTGCGGCTGACCGTTGACCGGCGCTTCGCCGGGTCGCTGACCAGCCTGTTGCATGCCGTTTGGAATACCCGGAGCACCCGGCGCTGCACCCGGCGTCCGGCCTGCCATATGCGACTGCACGACCCGCACGTTCTGCGCCGGCATGGCTCCCGGAGCGCCGGCCATGCGAGCCGGCACCGAGGTCCGCACGATCGGCTCGCCCGCACCCGGCACCCGTCCGCCGCTCTGCGCAAAGCGCTGCGCGAGACTGTCGTGATACGCGGCCGGCACAGCCGGACTACGCGTGGCGACCACCGGACGCGCCATCACGCCAGCCGGCGGACGGTAGTTCGCGTTACGCAGACCCGGTCCGAAGCTTTCCTTCACCGGCGCGATGCCCGGGCCGCCCGGATTGATCTTCGCGTTGCGCCACTGTTGCGGGTCGACCTTCTGCGCGAAGCGGCCGACCGATTGACCATGCACGAAGGCCGTTGCCGGCACGGCGGTCACGCCACCTGGCGCGCGATAGTTGATATACGTGTTGTGAATGTTGGTCACATTCACGTTCGTCACGTTGCGGTTGTAGTTGTTGACGACGGTCGTGTTGTTGACACGATTGTAGTAACCGGGGCTCCAGTGATCGTGATCGCCCCAGTGCGGGTGCCACGGCTCGCCTGGGCCCAGCGGGAACCACGCCACGCCGGCCGCGACCGCGCCGCCGATCGCGAGACTCACACCCCAGTTGACCCCACCGCCACCGCCGCCGACGAAGGCAACCAGTGCCGGTGCGTAGACGGGCGGTTCGCTGACTTCAACCGGTCCCGGCACCCACGCCCACTGGTCGTCGTCGTAGGCCCAGCGGCCATAGTGGTAGGGCGCGAAGCCCCACGGCGCATCGTCGACCCAGGTCCAGCCCCACGGCGCTTGCCACACCCAGTGGCCGTCGTGATAAGGCGCCCAGCCGGCCGGGGTTGCGCGCGGTACCCACACTTCACCGTACTGCGGGCTGCTGCGCCACGTTCCGTTGGCGTCGAGATCCTGATAGCCGGGGATGTCGCGCGACACGTAGCGCGCCGACACCGAGCGGTCTTCCGTAGCGTCGCGGCTCGCCGCCCATTGATCGAAACCGTCGAGACCGGGCGCGCCGTTGTCGGCGACCTGTTGCAGGTTGGTGCCGGCAAAACGAACCTGCTGGCCGGCCGCAACCGGCACCTGGCCGCTGTCGCCGTACACGGTCGCGCTGCCGCTGCGCACGGTGACGGTGGTGTTGCTGCCGTCCGGCGCGACGTCGACGCGGTAGTCGCCGGGGCCGTTCAGGCCGAGCGCCAGATTGGGCGTATCGATTTCATAGGAGGAGCCGGGTGCCAGATCGCGTACCCGCGCCGACAACGTGCCCTGCGCGACCTTCAGCTGCGCGCTGTTGTCGTCAAGATTGAGGACGTCGAGGCTGGTGGACTGGCCGAGGCGCACCGCGGTCGAGCCGATATGCAGCTCGGAGCGCGCGTTCTGATCGTTCCACAACTGGTCGCCGGTGGTGAGCGGGCGATTGATTTGCGCATACGACCAGTCGGTTGCGCCGGCAGGCTCGGTGGTCACGGCGCCGGCCGTGTAGTTAAGACGCGCCACGCGCCCCGGCGGATCGGTATTCTGCGAGGCAGCGCCCGGCGGCGCCTGTTCGGCTTCCTGCGCCAAGGTGGCTTGCGCCGCGAACAGGAATGCCGCAGCGGCAATCAGCGTGTAGCCAGTAATCCGGCGCTTCGAATGTTGGGGTGTGGTCAGTGTTCTCATGATTTATCTCCGACGGGCGCGGCATTTTGCAGCATCTGTGAGAATCACTCTACCCGTACGGTTTGTTTCAAGACCCCCAACTTTGTAAGGCCCCCTCGCGAGCGTGTAACAAAAGGTCTCGATAAGGCGATTCGTAAGCTGATTGCGAAAATTCTGTAATCGTCTCAAGCGGTTAAGCACGACTTACGCGGCCAGAAACGCGTCGAAATGCCGGTGGCCCGCTGGCGTGATGCGTAAGATCCGCGGGCGGTCGGTGCGCTCGACCCAGCCATGAGCCGACCATGAATCGAGCAACGCCGCGCCGAGCGCACCGCCCAGGTGCGGACGCCGTTCGCTCCAGTCGGGACAGGTGCAGGCAAAGCGGCGCCGGCGGCTCTTTTGCACCGACATGTCGATGCCCCAATCGGTGAAACGGGCGGCGCCGTCGGCAGTGGCTTCGAGCGACGAACCGTGCAGCGTCAGCAGACCGCGTTCGACCAGCCGTTCGAACACCCGCACCGACAGTTCGCCCGCCATATGGTCGTAGCAGGTGCGGGCGTAGCGCATGTCGACCGGCACAGTGCGCACCGGACGCGGCACGGCCCGTTGCGGGGCGCTGACCTGCGCGACGTTGGCGAGTGCTTCGATGGAGGCGGCGATATCCGGCGAGGCGATCCGGAAATAGCGATGCCGGCCGCGCACTTCGAGCGCGAGCAAGCCGCCGTCGGTCAGACGCGCCAGATGAGCGCTGGCCGCCGACGGCGAAAGCCCGGCGATCATCGTCAGTTCGCCGGCCGGCCGGGCGCTGCCGTCCATCAGCGCCCACAGCATCGCGGCGCGGCCCGGATCGGCGAGCAGCGCACCGATGCGGCTCAAGCCTGGAAAGTGGTTTTGCTCGTCGGCGAAATGTGCGGGCATCGTGCGTCTCCGGTTGGCGGCGCGGGCAGGGCGCCAGGCAACCCACTGTATCTGGCTGCCGTATTCGATGTTTCAGCTTAACGTGAATTGTCGAATGCGGCGGCTACGAAAATCCGGCGGCTCGGCAGGTTAGTGCTTACTTCCGTGCTTCGGAGCCGCTTCGGAGCCGCGCCAGGCCGCCAGGCTAGAATCGAACCCTGTCCTTGCGGGAACATGCTGTCATGAAAATTCTACTTGCCGCCGCTGCCGCGGTTCTGCTGTTCAGCGCGTGCGCGCAGGGCGGTTCCGGTTCGAGTTCGGGTGCGGGCACGGGCAGTATCACGATGTACGGCACGATCGACGAAGGCATTACGGTCCACAAGTAAGCCCGAGCCGGCCTCGGTCGCTTTTTCAGGTCGGTGAGGGTCGCGGTTGGCTGGAATTGATGCATCATTGTCATTTCTGCCATCACCGGCCATGTGACGATCTGCGCATCGCCACTTTCGCCGCCCGAGGCCGACCGATGCCACCATCCGCCGCTGCTCCCACCACCGCCTCTCGTTTCGCCGCCAGTCAAACCGGCTCCGGCCATTCCGATCCCGGCGGCCGGCGCGCCGCGCGCGTCCTGGCAGTCTGCCAGGCGCTCTACACCTCATCTGTCTCGATCGATCTGACCTTGACCGGCCTCGTCGGCTACACGCTTGCCGACGACAAGGCGCTCGCGACGCTCCCGTTCTCCCTGATTACCGTCTCCGCCGCATTGACCACGATCTTCGCGTCGTTCCTGATGGCGCGCATCGGCCGGCGCGCGGGCTTCGTGCTCGGCGCGGGCGTCGGGGCGCTGGGCGGAGCCGTTTCCGTCTGGGCGATCTTTCATCACAGTTTCTGGGCTTTCTGCGCCGGCACGGCGACTGTCGGCGTATTTCAGGCGTTCGCGCAGTACTACCGGCTGGCGGCCGCGGACGCTGTCGGAATCGAAGGCAAAAGCCGCGCGATTTCGACCGTGCTCACCGGCGGCGTAGTAGCAGCCGTGTGTGGGCCGCTTCTCGCCGCATGGAGCAAGGACTGGCTCGCGCCGGTCGCGTTCGCGGGCTCCTACGCACTTGTCACGGGATTCGGACTCGTATCGATCGCCATGCTGGCACTGCTTTATCGCGACGCTGGACCGCACGCGAGCGTAGCCGTGACTCGCGAGCCGGCCCGGCCGCTCGGCGAAATCGTCCGGCAGCCGATCTTTGCCGCCGCGCTCGCCAACAATGCGCTCGGCTACGCGGTGATGATGTTCGTGATGACCGCGACGCCGATTGCGGCGGTCGCATGCGGCCACACAATCGGCGACGGCGCGGCGATCATTCAATGGCACCTGGTCGGCATGTTCGCGCCGTCGCTGTTTTCCGCACGGCTGATCGGGCGCTTCGGCGTGCTGCGGGTGATCGGCGCGGGGATCGCACTGTCGGCGCTGTGCGGTGTGCTGGCGCTGCGCTCGACCGATCTGCCGCACTTCTACGCGGCGCTCGCGTGCCTGGGCGTGGGGTGGAATTTGATGTTCGTCGGCGGATCGACGCTGCTCGCCCAATCGTACCGGCCGTCAGAGCGGGCCAAGACGCAGGCAACCAGCGAATTTACGACCTTTGCGTTTTCCGCGCTGGGCTCGCTGTTCGCGGGGCAATTGCTGGCGCGTTTTGGCTGGGCGACGATCAATGCCGCGATTTTTCCGCTGCTCGGGATGGCGGCGTTGGCCACGCTGGCGTATGCGTGGTCGAGTAAGCGGCAATCCGCCGCGGAGGGGGTTTCCTGATGACTGCACGTCATATCGTTTTTGCGGTGGCGCCCGAGCTTGTGTTGCTCGATGCGTGTGGGCCGCTCGAAGCATTCTGGCGCGCTGAATTGACGATGGCGGCTGCGGCTGGCGTTGCAGGTGGGTTGGCCGGTGCGGGCCGAGTCGACGACCCGGTTGGATCAGGCGGCGCAACGGGCTCGATCAACTCGAACAGCAAACCCGCCGGGCCGATAGCCTATCGCGCGACCGTCGCGTCGATCGACGGCGGCGTATTGCAAACCTTCCCGGGTCTGCCAGTCGTCACCGAACGGCTTGATTCGCTCGACGACCAGCCGATCGACACGCTGATCGTCCCCGGCGTTCCGATCGACGAACACTGCACGCTGCAGCCGGAACTCGTCGCATGGATCAGACGCCGTGCGCCCCAGGCGCGGCGTGTGTGCTCGGTCTGCACGGGCGCCTTTTATCTGGCGGCGGCGGGCCTGCTCGACGGTCGCCGCGCAACCACCCACTGGCGCGAAGCGCCGCATCTCGCGCGCCGCTTCCCCAACGTGCGGGTCGACGCCGATCCGATCTTCATCCGCGACGTGCGCGACGGGGAAGGCGAGCGTGCCGTCTGGACATCGGCGGGCGTGACGGCGGGCATCGACCTGGCGCTGGCGCTGATCGAAGAAGATGTCGGCCACGCGGTCGCGATGCAGGCGGCACGACGGCTGGTCGTGTTCATGAAGCGGCCCGGCGGCCAGTCGCAATTCAGCGCTGCGCTGGCTGCACAGGCTTCGGCGGGCGGGCCGTTCGAGGCGCTGCACAGCTGGATGGCGGCCCATTTGCGCGACGACCTGTCGGTCGAGCGACTAGCCGATCGCGCGCAGATGAGCCCACGGACCTTCGCGCGGCGCTACGTCGACGAAATCGGTCGCACGCCGGCTAAAACCGTGTCGGCATTGCGTCTGGAGGCGGCCGCGCGGGTGCTGGCGGAGTCGCGCCGGCCGCTTAAGCGGATTGCGCTCGATTGCGGCTTCGGCAGTGAGCAGAACTTGCGGCGCGCGTTTGTACGGCGCTTTGGCGTCTTGCCGCTCGAGTATCGGGAGCGTTTCGAGTCCGCCGTTGTGCCGCATCGTGAGTCGGCTAGCGCGGCCGCCGAGGCGAGTTAAATGGCTCAGTGAGGGGGCGGTCAGGGCGCGCAAAGCAGGATAAGCCCACTCAACCCGCGACGCAGTCAATATTGCGCTCGTATAATCGCCTCCTTTACACGCATCCGATTGACCGGAGTCAACATGAGCACCCCTGCCTTAGCGCCGCTGGACCGTTCCGAAACCACCTTCCGTTTTTTAGCCGAGCCCAGCTCGGTCAACTTTGGCGGCAAGGTGCACGGCGGCGCGTTGATGAAGTGGATCGACGAGACCGCGTACGCGTGCTCGGCGGTGTGGTCGGGGCGTTACTGCGTGACGGTCAGCGTCGGCAATATCCGCTTTCGCCGGCCGATTCTGGTCGGCAACCTGGTCGAATTGCGCGCGCGCGTCGTGACGACGGGCCGCACCAGCATGCACATCCACGTGTCGGTGCAGGCCGGCGATCCGAAGGGCGGCGAGTTGCTGCAAACCACGGATTGCCTGGTGGTGATGGTGGCCGTCAATGAGAACGGCCACCCGGTTCCGGTGCCGGCCTTCGTGCCGGAAACGGATGAACAGAAGCGCCTCGCCAAGTACGCAATGGACGTGAAAGAAGCGCTCGACGCGATCGTCGAATTGAAGCCGGAAGAAGTGGCGCAAGGGAAGGTTTAAGCGGCGCCGGTCATCCGATGATCACCCGGCCGAATGCCCGACCATATCTTTCGGCCGCACCCATTCGTCGAACTGCTGCGCGGTGACGTAGCCGAGTGCGAGCGCCGCCGCCTTCAGCGTAGTGCCTTCCTTGTGCGCTTTCTTCGCGATCTGCGCGGCCTTGTCGTAGCCGATGTGCGGATTGAGCGCCGTCACCAGCATCAGTGATTCGTTCAGCAGCGTATCGATGCGCTCGCGATTCGGCTCGATGCCCACGGCACAGTTGTCGTTGAAACTGTGCGCGCCATCGGCGAGCAAACGGATCGATTGCAGCACGTTGTGCGCGATCATCGGCCGGAACACGTTCAATTCGAAGTTGCCGCTCGCACCGCCGATATTTACCGCGACGTCGTTGCCGAACACTTGCGCGCACAGCATCGTCAAGGCTTCTGACTGGGTCGGATTGACCTTGCCCGGCATGATCGAGCTGCCCGGTTCGTTCTCCGGAATCGCCAGTTCGCCGAGTCCGCAACGCGGACCGCTCGCGAGCCAGCGAATGTCGTTGGCGATCTTGTTCAGGCTCGCCGCCACCGTTTTCAATGCGCCGTGCGCGAACACCAGCGCATCGGCCCCGGCCATGACTTCGAATTTGTTCGGTGCGGAGACGAACGGCAAACCGGTCAGCTTGCCGATCGCGGCCGCCACCTTGTCCGCGAATTGCGGATGCGCGTTCAACCCCGTGCCGACCGCCGTGCCGCCTTGCGCGAGTTCGTATAGATGCGGCAGCGCGGATTCCACGTGACGAATGCCGTGATCGAGTTGCGCAACGTAACCTGAGAACTCCTGGCCGAGTGTCAGCGGCGTGGCGTCCTGCAAGTGCGTGCGGCCGATCTTGACGATGTCGGCGAAGGCTTTCGCCTTGACCTCGAGCGTATCGCGCAGCGTCTTCAGCGCGGGCAGCAAATGTTTGACGATCCCGTAGGCGGCGGCCACGTGCATCGCCGTCGGGAACACATCGTTCGACGACTGGCCGCGATTCACGTCGTCGTTTGGATGCACCTTGCGCGCTTCGCCGCGTTCGCCGCCGAGCAGCTCGCTCGCGCGATTCGCGATCACCTCGTTCAGGTTCATGTTGGTCTGGGTGCCGGAGCCGGTTTGCCAGACCGCGAGCGGAAATTCGCCCGGGTGCTTGCCGTCGATGATCTCGTCGGCCGCCTCCATGATCGCCTTCGCCTTGTTCCCGTCGAGCACGCCCAGACCCTCGTTGACCTCGGCGGCGGCGCGCTTGATCACGGCCAGCGCGGTGATCAGCTCGGGCGATTGTTTCTCTGACGAAATGCGGAAATTCTGCAGCGAGCGCTGAGTCTGTGCGCCCCACAAACGAGCGTTCGGCACTGCGATCTCACCGAACGTGTCGCGCTCCATTCTTACGTCTTCGGTCATGGTTCAACTCCGCTTCTCAAAGTTGTGCGTTAACAGGCAATAGGGAGAATAGACCCGTTAGCGCGTTCCGGTAAAAACCCGCCTGCGGATCGAAAATATAGGTGCGGCGCGCGCCATTCTCGACGTCGGTCCAGACGAGCGGCGAAAGAGGTGCGCCGATCGAGCGCAGATAGGCGAGTTGCGCCGGGTCTGCGAGCGTGACGCGATAGCTGATTTCGGGAGCGATTGCACGCTCGAAGATCTGCGCGACCTGTTCGGCGAGCGGTGGGCTATGGATCACCAGCGTTTGCTCAGTGTTCAGATTGGCGGAGCGCGGATCGAGATTCATCGAACCGATCACCAGAATCTTGCGGTCGATAACATAGGTTTTTGCGTGCAGGCTGGTTCGCGAGTTCGATCCAATCAGACCGGTGCGCGACGCTTTCTGCTGCGGTTTGTATTCATACAACTCCACGCCCTGTTGCAGCAGGGGCACGCGAAAAGGGCTATAGCCGGCTTGCACGGCCACCGCGTCGGTTGCGGCGAGCGAATTGGTCAGCACGGCGATGCGTACGCCCCGATGGGTCAGTTCGCCGGCCGCTTTGACGCCGGTCTCGTGCGGGACGAAATAGGGCGAAATGATCAGAAAATCTTTCTGCGCGTCGCGCATCAGCTCGCCCAGTCGCTGCATGGGCGGGCTGACGTAGTCCGGCGACGGATGTTCGATCTTCTCCGGCCGGTCCGCCTTGAATTCGGCCGGCGCCCAGGTCAAGCCGAGTTGATCGTTGGCAATCTGCGACGCGAGCGGCGTCGCGTTCAGCGGTTTCGCGTTGTATGGATCGGCGTTGGTGCGCCAGTGCTGACGTAAATCGTCGCGGGTCTGGTCGAGCTCCTTCGCGTCGAACTTCTGTTTGTTCAGCACCCGCAGCGGATAGGCGATGCTGCTGTTCCAGTAGTCGTCGAAACTGGCGGAGACGTCGGCGGTAATCGGGCCGGCGGCGAGTACGTCGAGGTCGCGGAACTGCAGCGTTTCGCTGGCGCTGAAATATTCGTCGCCGAGATTGCGGCCGCCCACGATAGCCAACTGGTTGTCGGCGATCATCGACTTGTTGTGCATGCGGCGCGTGAAATGGCCGATCTGCGTGAAGACGTTGGTCGTGCTTTCGACCATGCCTTCCTGCGCGCTGCCGAACGGATTGAAGACGCGGATATCGATGTTGTCGTGCGAGTTCAGGCCCGCCATCGTGCGGTCGATGTCGTCGAAGTTCAGATCGTCGACCAGCATGCGCACTTTCACCCCGTGGTCGGCCACGTAGAGGGCGGCGCCGAGCAGCAGCTTGCCCGTGGTGTCCTCGTTGGCGATGTAGTACTGCATGTCGAGCGTTTTCGTCGCCGCGCGCGCGAGCGCGATGCGCATCTGCAAGGCGTCGGTGCCGCTCGACAGGACCCGGAAACCGGATTCGTTCGGATGCGCGGCTTCGAGCGGTGCAAGGGCCGTGTGAAGTGGCGTTGTTTCAGTGGCGGGCAGTGCGTGGGTAACCGGACGGTCGAACGCGGTGGCGGGAGGCTTGGTGGCGCAAGCGGTCAGGCATGCAGTTGCGCAGCACAGCAGGAAGACATGTCTTGTCGAGCGCCAATGCGGCATTCCCCCAACCACCCAATCTCCCACTCCCCAAAGGGGACCTCTTTCGGAGCGAGCGGCTTTCTTCGGTGCGGAGGACGTTCCTTTGAGCAGCGAATCTTCTTCCGGGCTCAGGACTTCCGACGGGGTGGAGGACCTCTCCCAGGGCGTGCCGAACGCGCCCTCGCGATGCAGCGCAGTCTGATTGTGATTGTGACGCCACCACACGCTGTTTCTCCCTTTTGCAGGCTTCTCATGGCGGCAGCGCATACGGCTCGATCACGCTGTCGGGGAATCCATTCTAAGGGGAATCGGGCGTGCGAGCCTTCAAGATCGGCGGCACGATCAGTTCGACCGTACGCGCCGCTTCGGCTTTGCCTCGGTCACTTCGCCGGGGCAGGCGGTGCGTCTGGCGTGACCGGCACGCGCCGCAAGCTGAGTTTGTGAAAGCGGAGCGTCATCAGCAGCGCAACGCTCGCGAGGCCGGCCGCGAGTCCCCACCACAAGCCGCGCGCGCCCATCCCGAAGTGAAATGCCAGCACGTAACCGGTCGGAAAGCCGATGACCCAGTACCCGAAGGTCGCGGCGATCATCGGCACGCGGGTGTCCTTCAGGCCGCGCAGGCAGCCTGAGCCGACCGTCTGCATGCCGTCGACGATCTGGAAGATCGCGGCCACGCCGAGCAGCGAACTCGCCAGTGTGACCGTCGCTTTGTTGGCCGGGTCGTCGAGATGCAGATACAGGCCGACGATCCAGTGCGGCGCGGCGATCAGCACGATGCCTGACAGCGTCATGAAGCCGACGCCGAGCGCGAGCGCGACGAAACCCGCGTGGCGCGCGGCGAGTGGCTGGCCGGCGCCCGACCAGTAGCCGACCCGCACATTCGCCGCCTGGCCGATCGCGAGCGGCACCATGAAGGCCACCGAGGCGACGTTCAACGCGATCTGATGCGCGGCCAGTTGCGATTCGCCGAGCAGGCCGACCATCAGGCCGGTGGCGAGGAACAGGGTCGACTCGACGCCGTAGGTGATCGCGACGGGCCAGCCGATGCCGAATAGCTCGCCCATCAACGGCACGTTCGGCCGCGTCGCGACGACGAAGTGCTTGTAGCGTGGCCGCAGATGCAGCAAAGCCATCAGCACCAGCGCGCTCAGCCAGACGGTGATCGAGGTGGCCGCCGCCGAACCGAGAAAACCTAAGCGCGGCAGTCCGTAGACGCCGTGAATCAGTCCGTAATTGAGAAAACCGTTGACGAACACGCTGACAATCGACACCCACAGGAGCCGCTTGGCCGCGCCGATGGCCGGCAGGAATGAACGCATCAGGCCAACGCCGATCAGGCTGCCGAGCGAGCCCCAACGCAAGACCGCCGCGTATTCGCCGACGTTGTGCGCAAGCAGCGCGGGTTCGCCGAACGCCAGCAGGATCGGCGTGGCGAACGACAGCAGAAAGAACGCGGGCACCGACAGCAGCACCGACAACACAAAGCCGGTCCAGTAGATATGCGGCACCCGGCCCTCGTCCTGCGCGCCGCGTGCATGCGACACGCTCACGCTGACGGAGGTGAGTACACCCTGCAGCAGCGTGACCACGACAAAGAACAGGTTGGCGCCGAGGCCGCCGGCGGCGAGCGCGTCGGGGCCGAGCGAGCCGAGCAGGATCGTGTCGGTCACGCCCATCGCCATTTGCGAAAGTTGCGCGATGGCGAGCGGGGCCGCGAGCCGGGCGGTGTCGGCGGCGTGGCGGGTCAGGGTCGGCGGCCGGGCGGCCACCCGGGTGAAGCCGGATTGAGTCATGGAGCGCTTGAAAGCGGAAGGGGCGACAGCGTGGCGGCGGACGCGAGCCGGACGATTCGCGGGGCGTGCGCGCTGCCGGTGGGTGGCGGAATGCGGAGGCTCACCGAAAGCGTAGGGCGGCTGTCAGCCGATTGTTTGTCTGTCGAAACTGACAGCTTATTGCTTAGGCGCGGGGATGTCGATGGAGGAAGCACGATTTTGGTGCGTGCGGTCTTCCGAGTTTTCGGACTCGACGGCCTGGATGACGGACCGTTGGCCGGCGGTCTTCGACCTGGGGCTCTTTGCCGCCAGTCGCCGGGCTAGCGTTTTTTGCCTGCAAATGTGACCCGGGACTGGCGATGCAACGCATCAAGCCTCATGCACTGCAATTCGCGTATCGCCGAGCAGCACGACCTGACCCGCGCGGATTTTGCAGGTTTTACGCGTTTCGACCCGGCCGTCGACGGTCACCGCGCCGTCCGCGACCATCATTTTCGCCGACCCGCCGCTGTCCGCGAGCCCCGTTATCTTCAGGAGATTGTGCAGTTCGACGTAATCGCCGGTCAGTGTGAAATCGAGGTTGGGCATAGCGTTTGCGCCTTGAAGCAAAGGGTTCGCATCATAAGCCAGAAGCTTGCCCTGAATGAAAGCCACTGTGGTGCCGGACTTCGCTCAGGCAATTGCAAGCAGATGTTATGTAGTTGTCAGAAAATGAAACGTTCCGTAACACCGGTCGTAAGTTACGAACTTCACTCGTAAAGTGGGGGTCTGTAGTAAAGCCTGCTGGATCTTTTCCGGCAAAGACCAGACCGGGTGAGGCGCGCATGAAACGCATCTCAACGTGCCGTGCCGGATAAGGCGCCCATGTCACAACAATTTTAGAGAGGATTTAGCCATGACCAAGATTCGTACGCTCCTGATCGGTACCGCCCTGACTGCTTTTGCCGCAACCGCTGCGGTCGCGCAGACCGCGCAACCGGCCGCCGGTATGAACGGCCAGGCACAGGTCCAGACCCAGGGCACCGATCTGGCGCCCGCAGCACCGGCCGCGCACGGTGTGCAACCGGCGACGCCGGCTCCGGCGCATCTCACGGCATCGGGCTCGACCGATCCGCTGGTGCAGAAGCGCGACGCCGACGCACAGGCCAATGCCGCATACAAGGCGTCGAAGAAGGCGTCCAAGGCGGAGTTGACGCAACAGCAAAAGGCTGCCAAGTCGCAGTACAACGAGCAGGTGCGTGACGCCAAGATCAACCAGAAGGCTGACAAGCAGACTGCCAACAATGAAATGAAGATGAACATGCAAGGCCAGGCAGCCGATCAGGACGTCGGCGCTGACGTCAAGCACTAACCCGCGTCTCAACGCAACGGGCGTGACGGCAAGTTGAGCCGCCGCGCCGAACCAGAATGGCCCGGAGCGCAATTGCGCCCGGGCCATTTTTTGTGCACGGTAAGGAAAAAAGGGCCGATTGTCTCCGAAGGTTGTATGGATATACAGTATGCGTCGCCGCGTCCACTCCCTCTCAGGCCCAAATCCACCGTGCTCCCCGTCGCTGAATCTCCGCCGCCGTCCGATTCCGGTACCGATTCCGGTACCGACACCGCCGCATGGCTGGCCAAGCTCAATGACGCGCAACGAGCAGCCGTCGAATACGGCGCCGACAGTCCCAACGCACCGCCGGGCGCGCTGCTGGTGATAGCGGGGGCCGGCTCCGGCAAGACCAATACGCTGGCGCACCGGGTCGCCAATCTGGTGGTGAAGGGCGCCGATCCGCGCCGTATCCTGCTGCTGACCTTCTCGCGCCGCGCCGCGCTCGAAATGACCCGCCGCGTTACGCGCATCGCCGCAGCGGCGCTTGGCACGCGCGCCGCGCTGGCACAAGGGCTGACGTGGTCCGGAACCTTCCATAGCGTCGGCGCGCGGCTATTGCGCGAATACGCGGACCTGATCGGCCTCGCACCCGCCTTCACGATCAACGACCGTGAGGATTCCGCTGACCTGATGAATCTCGTGCGCCATGAGCTCGGTTTGTCGGCGAAAGAGCGGCGGTTTCCGGCCAAGGGCGCTTGTTTCTCGATCTACTCGCGCGTGGTGAACACGGGCGCGTCGCTCGCCGACGTGCTCAACGGCGCGTTTCCATGGTGCCGCGAGTGGGAGGCCGATCTGCGCATGCTGTTCGCCGCCTATGTCGATGCCAAGCAGAAGCAGAGCGTCCTCGACTACGACGACCTGCTGCTTTACTGGTCGCATATGGCTGCCGAGCCAGCCATCGCGGCCGACCTGTCGGCGCGCTTCGATCACGTTCTGGTCGACGAGTATCAGGACACCAACCGCTTGCAGGCGTCGATCCTGCTCGCGCTGAAGCCTGATGGCCGCGGCCTGACCGTGGTCGGCGACGACGCCCAATCGATCTACTCGTTTCGCGGTGCGACGGTGCGCAACATTCTCGAGTTCCCGGCGCACTTCAATCCGCCGGCGAGGCAGATCACGCTCGAGCGCAATTACCGCTCGACCGAACCGATTCTGGCTGCGTCGAATGCGGTGATCGAGCTCGCCAGCGAGCGCTACACAAAGAATCTGTGGACCGACAGGGCCTCGGCGCAGCGCCCGCGTCTGGTGACGGTCGCCGACGAAGCGGATCAGGCGCGCTACATCGTCGAACAGGTGCTCGAGGCGCGCGAGCAGGGCATGAAGCTCAAGTCACAGGCGGTGCTGTTTCGGGCCGCCCATCACAGCGCCGCGCTTGAGATCGAACTGACCCGGCGCAACATTCCTTTCGTGAAGTTCGGCGGCCTGAAGTTTCTCGACTCGGTGCATGTCAAGGATGTGCTCGCCGTGCTGCGCTGGGCGGAGAATCCGCGCGACCGTGTCGCGGGCTTTCGTGTCGTGCAACTGCTGCCGGGCGTGGGGCCCGCCACCGCCGCGAAAGTGCTCGACGAGGTCGCGGCCCGGGCCGGCGCCGGCAATCCGGCCGATCTCGCTCATAGCGCCGGTGGTGCGCTGGCTGCCTTTGCGCCGCCCGCTCGTGCTCAGGAAGACTGGCATCCGTTCGTCAAGCTGATGTCGAGCGTTTATGGGCGGCAGACGCCGTGGCCGGCCGAGTTCGAGAGGGTGCGGCGCTGGTACGAACCGCATCTCGAGCGTAATCATGAGGACGCGGCGATCCGTCATGCGGACGTGTTGCAGATGGAAAGCATCGCGGGCACGTACCCGTCGCGCGAGCGTTTCCTGACCGAATTGACGCTCGATCCGCCCGACGCCACCAGTGGCGAATCCGGCGTGCCTTTGATCGACGAGGACTACCTGATTCTGTCCACGATTCATTCGGCGAAGGGGCAGGAGTGGCGCAACGTGTTCGTGCTGAATGGCGTCGACGGTTGTATTCCGTCCGATCTCGGCACTGGCAGCGAAGAGGAAATCGACGAGGAGCGCCGCCTGCTATATGTGGCGATGACGCGCGCGAAAGAAGATCTGCAGATCGTCGTGCCGCAGCGCTTTTACGTGCACAACCAGACCCATATGGGCGACCGTCACGTGTGGGCGTCGCGCACGCGGTTCATCCCGGCGCATCTGATGCCTTTGTTCGACGCCTACGCCTGGCCCCGCGTGGCGGTGCCGGGCGCGCCGACGGCGGCAGGACTGGCCGCGGCGGCGCGGGCGAAGATCGAGATTGGGGCCCGGCTCAGGAAGATGTGGGATTGACCGGGTTACCGCGACTGCCGTTGTTGCTGCTGTGGCGCCGGGCGCGGCGGCACGAAGAAATTGCGCAGCCATGCGGCGAGGCGTGAGAACACGTCATACGGTTCTTCGACGAAAATCTCCGGCTTCAACAAGCGCAGGTACTCCATGATCTGCTGCGCTTCCTGCTTCTGGAAAGAGCCGTGCGAAATGCCGAGGCGCAACAGGCCGCGCAGTTCGCCGAGCTTTTCACGCGCGGTGCTGCCCACGCCGGTTTCGCACGCCACTTTGGCTTCGTAGACGCGTTGGCGCAGCGATTCCACCAGACGCCAGGCCGGTGTCTGCATGATTTCCTCGAGCGCCTGGATGTCCTGCGCCGCGCCCTTGATCTGCGCCGCGAGCGGATCGATCAGTGCTGCGTCGCCTTCCGCTTCCTTGACGATGGCCGCCGCCCAGTCGCGGCATTGCTTGGCGAGCTCTTCCGGCGTCCATTCCGAGCGGGCCGCAAAGCCGAAGCCGAATTCCTCCGCCTGCCGCATCAGAATCGCGACGACGTCCGGGAATTCCTTGTCCAGCGTGCGTTTTGCCCACGCGTACTGGCCACCTTGCAACATCCGCTGAACGGCGTGTTCTGTCAGCGGCACCATATTGTCGAGCAGCTTGGCGCGCAAAAAGTCCTCAAACGACGGCGTCGCGAACTGCGGATCGAGCTTCAGCGAAACCCGCAAAAAAGCGTCGAAGTCCTTGCGCAGCGTCGCAATGGTCTCGTCTTTGAGCGTGAGGGTGATTTGACCCATGTGTTATCCCGTTTGGTCCTGCCGCGCGGCCTCGTCATGTCGCCCGATTGCATCCGGGCCCAGTGAGACGCGACGCCAAATGCCGGCGCGGTTGATTCCTGCCTGTTGCCGCGTAACCAGCGGGATGCATCCCGATGAGCGGACCTCGACTGCATATCGGCGGATTGAAGGGAAACTTAAGGGTGCAGAAGGCCTGGGCGGCGGCTTTAGAGAGATGTGTCGCCTGCGAGCGCGGCGGGCGGTGGCCGCCGCCGCCCCGTGCCGAGCCAGGCGCGCCTGGCGCCCATGACGGCGTGGGCGCCTTCGATACGCGGTGTGGACCTCGAACCGCGCTTATTTGAGCACGACCCCTTGCCAAACAAAAAAGACCGTCAGGCCGACCGCGATGGTCAGGAGCGGCCGCCGCGTCAGCGCGCTGACGACGATGGCGGCCAATGCTCCGACCAGTTGCGGATTGCGCCAGGTCAATTCGGCGTCGGTGCCGTGTGGCGAGACCGCCATCGGGACGATGATTGCCGTCAGCACGGTGACGGGCACAAAGTCAAGCGCGGTGCGTACGAGCGGCGGAAACACCAGCCGGTCGCCGAGCACGAAGACGGCGGCGCGGATCACCCACGTAATGGCGGCCATGCCGATGATCAGAACGACGTAGTTCATTGCGACGCTCCCGCGGTTTCCTGCGAGGGTGTTTGCGAGATTTTCCGCGGAGATTCTTGAGGGGATTCTTGCGGGGCTTCCTGCGAGGTTTCGGGTGACGCATTTTGCGAGGATTCGCGATGTCCCCGCGCGCCTCGCCGAAGTCGCGGCGACGACAGCAAAACACCGATTGCCACGCCCGCGAACACGGCGCCGAGCAGGCCGAGCTTGTATGGCCAGGCCTGCCAGAGGAACGCCAGCGTGCCCGCGGTGACGGCCGCCGCGATATAGCGCAGCGCGACGAGCTGCGGCACCACGATCGCAATGAAGGTGGCGACCATCGCGAAATCGAGCCCGAGCGACTGCAGGCCCGGAAAGGCCGCGCCGAACAGCAGGCCGGCGAGGGTCCAGATCTGCCAGTTCAGGTACATCGCCAGACCCGCGCCAAAGAAGTAGTGTGGGCCGACCGTGCCGGGCTCCCGGTGCCGGTAGTGTTCCCACGCGACGGCGAAGACTTCGTCGGTGAGCAGTGCGCCGAGGGCCCAGCGCCAGCGCGGGGGCAGATGCGCGACATGCGGGGCGAGCGTCGCGCTATACAGCACGTGACGCAGATTGACGACGAGCGTGGTCGCCCAGATCACCGCAAAACTGGCGTGGCCGGCGATCAGACCCAGCGCGATGAATTGCGCGGAGCCGGCGAACACAACGAGCGACATCAACTGCCCGTGCCATAGATGCAGCGGGCCAGTCGCGACCAGGGTGCCGAAGATCACGCCGAAGGGCGCCGCGCCGACCATCATCGGGATGATGTCGCGCGCGCCGGCGGTGAATTCCTTTAGATGGCCTGTGCCTGAGGGCCGGCCGGGGTTGGGATGGGTCAATCTTGCCTCCTTGATTCGGGAAGCATAGCGAGTGGAAGCGGGCGGGGCTTGTACGTTCTTGCGGTGAGCGCGTGGATGCCGTGGTGGACGGTTGCGGGATGCCACGCCCGATGCAATTTGCGAGGCGGCTGGCGGCTGGCGGCGGATGGCGGGGCGAATCGGGTCGGCGCGGAGCGGAGCCTCAAAAGAGGTCGGACCTGAGATTGCATTGCTGCACGACTGTCGGCGCATTGCCGTCCGAGAGTCTTGCGTCAGCCGCCTTGCCAGCGTCCCGGTGGCACGCCGAACATGCGCCGGAAATGCCGCGTGAAATGGCTCTGGTCCGTGAAACCGCTTGCCGCGGCGACATCCGTCACGGAAACGCCCGCTCGCAAAGGCGCGAGCGCACGTTGCAAGCGCACCTGGTTGCGCCACGCATGCGGCGGCAAGCCGGTTGTCTGCGTAAAAAGACGTGCGGCGTGAAATGGCGACAATCCCGCTGCCTGCGCGACCTCGGCCAGCGTGACGGGCTCGGCGAGGTCACCCGTCAAGCACTCCTGCATGGTCGCGACACGGGCGTCGTCGGCGGCGAGGCGCGACGGTTCGGGCTGCGTTTCCGAGTAGCGAACCAGCAAGGTGGACAACGCGTCAAGCATCGCGGCTTCGGCGGCGAGCGGATCGTCGCCGGCTTCCAGCAGGCGGTGCGCGCGCGCCAGCCGCCGCGCCAGATCGGGATCGCGGATCACGCCCGGTGCGAACCACGGCAAGGCCTGTGACTGCCCGGCAACCTCGTTGGCGAGCGCGTGGATGAACGCCACCGGCGCATACATTACGCGATACCGCCAGCCTGCCTCGACAGCCTTCGAACCCGTGTGCAACTCGCCGGGATTGATGATCGGCACGCTGCCTGCTTCGGCGACATAATCCGAGCCTCGATAGCGATAGCCCTCGGCGCCCGCGACAATCACCGGAATTGTGTACGCATCGTGCCAATGCGGCGTGAACTCGTGATCGTGATACTCGGCCGTGAGCAGATCCGCGCCGGGCAAAAGCGGCGTACGCCAGTAGCGGGCGGAATCCTGGAAGCGATGGGCGGTCATGGTGAACGTCTGGCGATCTGGCAGTCCGGCAGGGTTTTTCAGTGTAGCGCGCCGTGGCCGCTGCTGGTGCCGTAACGCATGCATGCACGCATTTGTGTAGTGAGTCTTGCCGAAGGACGGCGATTACTTGACCGGGATCGTCGTGCCGGCCGGGATCGGCACGGCGCTCACGCTGTTTTTCGCGCTGCCGCTGACGATGCGGTCGCTGTAGGTCATGTACACCAGCGTGTTGCGCTTCGCGTCGACAACCCGCACCACATGCAGCGATTTGAAAATCAGCGACATGCTCACGGAGAACACGTCGGCCTGCTTTTTCACCGGCCCCGTGAAGTGAATCTCGCCGACCTGACGGCAGGCAATCGACGCTTCGGTCGGATCTTCGGCGATGCCGAGCGTGCCTTTGACGCCACCTGTGCGCGCCCGCGACACGTAACAGGTCACCCCCTGGACGAGCGGATCGTCATAGGCTTCGACGACCACGCGGTCGGAACCCGTCACGCGGAAGTTGGTATTGACGCTGCCGACTTCTTCGCTGTGTGCCGGAGACAGCAGCAGAGCGGTAGTGACGGCAAGCGCGATGCGCAACAAGGTCGATTTCATGAGATGGCCGGGAATGAGCGTTTGGGTTGAGCGCGAGAGGGTGTTGCGCCGGTAAAACGCCATCGTATAACGGTGTGGCTGACAGAGGGTCGGTGCCGTTGCCCCATCGTCATGGGCTATCTTTCGGCCGGAACAAACGGTCGTGCCCAGACACAGCTACACGGCTATCTGATCCGGCGTTGAAACAGGCCAGACCAGAACGCTAAGGCCAAAACGCCGAACCAAAACGCCGAATCAAAACGCCGAATCAAAACGCCGAATCAAAACGCCGAATCAAAACAAAAAGGCCCGCACGAATGCGGGCCTTCTAAAATTTTTGGCTCCTCGACCTGGGCTCGAACCAGGGACCTACGGATTAACAGTCCGGCGCTCTACCGACTGAGCTATCGAGGAACAG
>NZ_CAJNBK010000016.1 GCF_905220975.1 Paraburkholderia haematera
CGGCGGCGGAAGCAGCGGCGGCGGAAGCAGCGGCGGCGGAAGCAGCGGCGGCGGAAGCAGCGGCGGCGGAAGCAGCGGCGGCGGAAGCAGCGGCGGCGGAAGCAGCGGCGGCGGAAGCAGCGGCGGTGGCAGCAGTGGCGGTGGCAGCAGTGGCGGCGGCAGCAGTGGCGGCGGCAGCAGCGGCGGCGGCAGCAGTGGCGGTGGCAGCAGCGGCGGTTGCGGCTGCGGTGGAGGCCCCAGCGGTGGCCCTGGCGGTGGAAAAGGAGGCGGCCCTGGCAGCGGCGGTGGTTTTGGTGGAGGCTTCGGTGGTGGTTTTGGCGGAGGCTTCGGTGGCGGGTTCGGCGGCGGCTTTGGCGGAGGCACCGGCGGCGGTCACGGAGGCAAGGGTAGCGGCGGTAACGGTGGTGGCAATGGCGGAGGAAACGGGCACTAGCAGTCGCCTGCTTCCCGGGTAGGGGCCCCCGCGCCCTACCCGTCGCTAACGGCATACTTCGATATCCCGTCCGCAGTCCCCCGGCATCGGCGGTGACGTCTCGATCCCCCGGTCGAGCGTCACCGCCCGAGGCCGGTTGAAGTCGCAGGCGCTTGCGGCGGCGCGGCAAAACGGCACGCACCACCGCGAGCGGCTGACAAGCGACTCTTGCACCGGGTCAAACCCAAACAATCGGTTGCGTCGTGCGCGACCGGAACCAAACCGACTCGATTGCCTCATATCAGATTCAACGTTCGATATGAGGGCATCACAACATGCAACGAAACGTCCCCCACACCATGGCGCGCACGGCCACTGGCCTGCTGATGATCACCGCTCTGGGCCTCGCATCGCTCGCTCATGCGCAAACATCGGCGCAAACATCGGCGCAAACATCGGCGCAAACACCGGCGCAAAACCCGGCTGCGACAGCGCAGCCGCAACCACAAACCCTGTCGCAAGCGGCACCGCCCGTCGATCCCACCTTCTCCGCCTATTCACTCGCGCAAACCTGCAAACAGAAAAACGACAACGTCGCGCAAGGTCAATGCGTCGGCGCGATCCGCGGCATCATCCATGGGTATCAGTACGGTGTGCTGTTCCTCAGTCAGCGCGCGTCGCTGCCGCCCAATGAAACGCAGCGGGTGTCACTGTGTTTGCGCGATACGCAGGTGTCGTCGATCGTCGATGAATTCGTCGCCGACGCGGCCAAGGTCAACGAAGATTCGCTCAGGCACACGCCCGCCGAAGTCGCCGTTCTGGGCTCCGTGCACATGCACCACGGTTGCAATTAATAACGCCGGCGCGGCGAACCGCGGCAGCGCAAGCGCGCCGAACGCAAGGCCGGTTGCAATTCGCTAACGGCCGCCACGGCGCTTACAGCATTTCAAGTGGCCGCTTGCTGCGTGGCGGTTTGAAATAGGTGTCGATGGCGGCGAGTTCCTGAGCGCCGAGTTGCAGTTGCAACGCGCGATGGTTGTCGCGCACATGCTCGACGCGGCCCGCTTTCGGAATCGCAAACACGCCAGGCTTTTGCAACACCCACGCAAGCGCCACCTGAAAGACCGACACGCCGCGCGCGTCGGCGATATCGTCAAGCGGCGAACGCTTCGGCAGGCGCGCGTGATCGACCGGGCTGTATGCCATCGCCGGCATCTTGCGCTCGGCGAGCCATGGCAACAGGTCGAATTCCGCTCCACGACGCGCGACGTTATAGAGAATCTGATTGGTCGCGCATGCCTCGCCGCCGGGCGTGGCAACGAGCTCTTCCATATCGTCCGTATCGAAGTTGCTGACGCCCCAGTGGCGAATCTTGCCCGCGCCGCGTAATGCCTCGAATGCTTCGACGGTTTCCGCGAGCGGCACCGAGCCGCGCCAGTGCAGCAGATACAGATCGAGCCGATCCGTTTTCAGGCGCTTGAGGCTCTGCTCGCAGGCCGCGATCACGCCGCGCCGGCTCGCGTTATGCGGATACACCTTGCTGACCAGAAATACCTGATCGCGCAGCCCCGCCAGCGCTTCACTCAGGAGCGATTCGGTGGCGCCGTCGCCATACATTTCCGCTGTGTCGATCAGCGTCATGCCCAGTTCGATACCACAGCGCAGCGCGGCGATTTCCGCGGCGCGGCGCGCCGGATGCTCGCCCATCTCCCAGGTGCCCTGCCCCAGTTTCGGAATACGCTCGCCGTCGGGCAGGCTTACGCTTGCGATATCGGTCGTCATGCTTTCTCCTCGAAGTGGATAAAGTGGCTAAACGGATTGAAATGCGCGTAGGGTCATGCGAGTGCGTCGATGCGGCGGCGCTGGCAAGCGCGGCGCATGCCACGGAAATCATAAGGGCGAGTGTAGCGGTTGCTCGGGCATCGGATCGGGCCCCAGGCAAAAGCCCGCTATAACGGAGCGCGCCGATGTCATAGAATTGCCGCTTGCCCTTCTTGCGTAAGCCCCATGACCTCTGCCTCGGAAGACCGCTGGCGCGACCTGCGCCCGGACCCGGAAAACGACACGCCGTTGTACCTGCAACTCGCTCGCAAGCTCGGCAGCGCGATTCACGAAAACCGTTGGAACGCCGGCGAGGCGCTGCCCTCCGAGCGTGTACTGTCCGAAGCGCTCGGCGTCTCGCGGATCACCTCGCGCAAAGCCATTGCCCTGCTGGTCGAACAGGGATTGATCCGCCGCACCCAAGGCGCCGGCAGCTTCATCACGCCGCGTTATGAAGATCCGCTCTCGCGTCTGTCGAGTTTCAGTGAAATGTTGCGGCGACGCGGTTTTACGCCGAGTTCGAAGTGGCTGTCGCGGGAAATTTCGCCGGCTAACCGCGACGAGGTGATTCAACTGGGTTTATCGCCGGCGGCGGCCGTGACCCGGCTGCGCCGCTTGCGCCTCGCCGACGGCATCGTGATGGCTGTTGAGAACTCCACCTTCCCTGCTGCGGTGATTCCCGACCCGCAGGCAATTGGCGATTCGTTGTACACGTACCTGGAAAATCGCGGGCTGACGATCGTGCGCGCGCTGCAGCATTTTCGTGCAGTGAACGCGAGTGAAGAGATCGCGCACCAGATGAGCATTGCCCCTAACGAAGCGCTCTTGCTGATCACTCGCGTCGGCTATACGGCAGATCAGCGGGCGATCGAGCTGACCGATACCTATTGCCGGAACGATTACTATGATTTCGTGGCGGAGTTGAGGAAGTAACTTTCCGCCCACGCGGCGCCTTTTTACTGTTTGTGCGAAGCGGCGCCGTACGCAAGCAACCCTATGCTGCACGGGCAATCCAGGCTTCACACCCATTTCGCCTCGTGTGCCCCGATCCGGGCCGGCGGCAACTCGAAATAGGCCGGCGTCGCATCCAGGCGTTCGGCCGGTAACACCCCGAGAACACGTCCGAACCCGGACTGCACGGTCGCAAGGCAATCCTGCACGTCATCGATCGAAACATCGGGTGCCTTCCAGCCGTCGGAAAGCAATCCAAACGACTGCAACCACCGCCCGGTCTGCGCGAGCGACACTCGCACGTGCCAGCTCCCACCTTCGCGGGCTCGCCGCGCCAATGCGGCCATCGCGCCGAAAGCGGCCAGATACCCCGTAGCGTGATCCAACGCCTGACAAGGTAAATGCTTCGGCTCGACCCATCCCGCAGCCTCTCGCTCGGTAAAAGCAATCCCGCTCGCCGACTGCACGAGGCTATCGAAGCCGCGCCGCCCGGCCCAGGGTCCCGTGTGCCCATAAGCACAAACCGACACATAGACGATCCCCGGCCGCACCCGCGCCAGGTCCTCTGGACCAAACCCGCGTGCCGACAGCGCCCCCGGCCGGTACGCCTGCAAGAACACATCGGCGCCGCCGGCGAGGCCACGTAAGGTGTCCCGTCCGGCGGCATCGCGCAGATCGACAACGGCCGAGCGCTTGCCGCGCCCGTTGTCGATCACCAGCGGCGCGATGTTCGGCAAATGCGGACCGTTGACCAGCAACACCTCCGCACCATGCTGTGCAAGCGCGCGCCCCGCTACCGGTCCGGCAATGATGCGCGACAAATCCAGCACCCGCACGCCCGCCAGCGGCCGCTCCGCCCCGTCCCGGCGCGGCGGCTCGACCGGCGCGTCGCCGATACGCTCGATCTCGAACAACGGCAGCGCCGCAATCGCCTTCGCCTGATCGAGCGCGGCCCACTCGCCGGGCGAGCGAATCAGGGCAGCGCACAAGCCCGCGTCGGCGAGCGTTTGATCAAGCGTCGCGCCTTCCCAGCCGCGAATCGCCTCGGCCACCGCCGCGCGATCGTTCGCGCAGCCGAGGACCTTCAACACCCCGGCAAGATGATGCGGAAAGTTCGTGTGCAGTTGAATCCAGCGCTCGTCCCGCGTCGCGTAAAAGCCCATCACCGGATCGCGCAGAGCCGGTGGCGGCCCATCGTCGATACGCAGATAGCGTTCGCTGCGAAACGAAGCCAGCGCGCGCCGCATCTCCACCGTGACGTGCTGGCGGCGCCCCGTGCGCAAGCGATGGTATTCGGCCGCAGCAAGACCGGTCGCAGCGATGGTCGCCGAGGCTAAGGTGCCGACCCGATAGACCGACGGCAAGCCCGGATCGGTGCCGGCAAGCGAAACGGACCTCAACGCGGTCGGGTCGCATCCCGCCGTCGTCCAGATATGGTTGAGCGCAAGTTCAGGCGTCATCGTGTCCATGTCGTTCATCTCGTTCGGGTTGTGCGTGTCAGGTCAGAACAGGAAGAAAGTGAACCGAGTCTAGAATTTCGCCTTGCCGCAATCAATCTTGATTATGATAATCAATATATATTGATTTCTTCGGTTTCCACGCGTTTCCATGCCACCCTCCCATTCCCTGACCGCCGCCGAAGCCGCCAACGCACTCGGCATCAGCCTGCCTACCCTGTATGCGTACGTCAGCCGCGGCATGCTGAGTTCGTCACCGGATGCGCAAGGCAAGCACCGGCTCTACGACGTCGGCGAAGTGCGGCGGCTCGCGCGGCGCAAGGAAGACGGCAAGCGCGCCGGCAAGGTCGCGCAAAAGGTGCTGGATTGGGGCGTGCCGGTGCTCGAATCGTCGATCACGCTGGTGGCCGACGGCCGTCTGTCGTATCGCGGGCACGACGCCATGGAACTGGCGCGCACGGCATCACTGGAAGATGTCGCGGCGTTATTGTGGGAATGCAGTACGAGGCGTATCGCCGAGGCCCCGGGGGTACCGATCGCCGCCGCTCAGTGGGCGGCGTGGCTCAAGCTCTGGAGCGACAGCACGCCGCTAGACCGCGCGCTCGTGCTGCTGCCGGCCGCCGCGGCGCAAATGCCGCGGGTATGGGCGCTCGGCCGCGATGCGCAACTCGATACCGCCTGCGCGGTCATGCGCCTGCTGGCAGCGGCGATGGTCTCGGCGGCACCGTCGAACGAACTGCTGCACAAGCAGTTGGCTTCAGCGTGGAACGTGCGCAACCGTCAGCAGGCGGGGCTGCTGCGCGCGGCGCTGGTGGCATGCGCGGATCATGAACTGAACGCGTCGACCTTTACGGTTCGCTGCATCACGTCGACGGGGACGCATCTGTTCGGCGCGGTGGCGGGCGGCCTGGCCGCGTTGGCCGGGCCGCGGCATGGTGGCGAGACGGTGCGGGTTGCCGCGCTCATGGATGAAGCGTCGCGCGCCCCCGATCTCGATCGCTATCTGGCGAACCGGCTTGCGCGCCATGAACATGGTACGCATCGGCCGGTGCTGTCAGGCTTCGGCCATCTGCTGTATCCGGACGGCGATCCGCGCGCGCGTCTGCTGCTCGGAATGCTTGCGGACTGTGCGCCGGCCCGCTCGCCGCTCAGCGAAGTAGAGGCGCTCGCGCGCTCGGTACGCGACACGACCGGCACGGAGCCAAACGTCGACTTTGCGCTGGCTGCGATCGAGCGGGTACTCGGCCTGCCGGCCGGCGCCGCATTCACGCTGTTCGCGCTAAGCCGGGTGGTCGGCTGGATTGCCCATGCAATGGAACAGACGCGCGACGGCCGGCTGATCCGGCCACGCGCGCGCTATATCGGGGAGTATGAGGCGGGCGGTTGAGGTTAAAGCGCGGGTTACGCCACGCCCAACCAGCGCGGCAGCCAGTTCAACACCGGCAACCCGCGCAGTGCCCGCGTCGCAGCACTTTCCGATCCGCTAGCCAACGCGAAACGCGCACCGGCCCGGCCTGCGCTGACCCACGCAGCCGCACCGCGCGGCAACTCGATCGATTGCCCCGTTGCCAGCCAGTGATCGACGTTTTCACCTTCGACGGTCAGCCAGATCTCGCCCGAGATCACCTTGAAGATTGACGGACGCGCGACACGCCAGGCCGCCGCAGGCTCGTCATGTTCCATTTCGAAAATACGGACTTCACGCATCGCTTTTCTCCTTCGAAGAACTTTCCTGTTGTACTGATTATTGACGTGCGATCATCAGATACCCATACACAGTTCCGAACACTTTTATCGGAACTGTTCAGTCGAAAAAACGGACAGTTGGCGGCAATCACGCTTCTTGAGCACGCGTGCGGCGCGCGCCGTACCGGCGGTTCCGCGCTGCAACTGTCCGGCGAAGGAAAAGAACCGCATGAAACTCGAAATCCAGCTCGATCGGGATAACGGCGTCCCCCTCACCGAGCAGATCGTCACGGGCGTCACTGCCTGGATTCGTTCGCGCACCGCTCACCCGGGCTCGAAGCTGCCATCGATCCGTCAGTTCGCCGCCGACTACGCCGTGAGCCGTTTTCCCGTGATCGAGGCTTACGACCGGCTGGTATCGCTCGGCTATGTCGACTCGCGCCACGGTTCGGGCTTCTATGTCGCCGACCGCCAGCCGGCGAGCACACATTGCCAGGGCAGCTCGGACCCGCGCCGCGCCGAAGACGAATCGGGGCACATCCTCCAGCAGTTCAACCACCAGGGCGAGACGCTCAAGCTCGGCAGCGGCTTCATTCCCAATGCGTGGCGCGACACGGATAGCCTCGCGCAGGCGATCCGCCACGTGTCGCGCACCGACGTCGCGAGCATGGTCGATTACGCAACCCCGCTCGGCAATCTGACCTTGCGCGAACATCTGCAGGGCCGTATCGGCCAGTTGGGCATTCAGGCGGACGCCTCGCAGATTCTGATCACCAACGGCGCGAGCCAGGCGCTCGATCTGCTGATGCGCTACATGCTCAAAGCCGGCGACACCATGTTCGTCGAGGACCCCGGCTACTACAACCTGTACGGTCTGCTGAAGCTGCACGGCGTGAAGCTGATCGGCATTCCGCGCACCCGCAACGGCCCCGATCTCGATGTGTTGCAGGCACAGTTGCAACTGCATCGACCGAAGCTGATGTTCATCAACACGGTGTTCCACAATCCGACCGGCACCACCGTGGCGCCACCGGTGGCGTTCCGGCTGCTGCAACTGGCGCGCGAACACGGTTTCACGATCATCGAAGACGACATCTACGCCGACTTCCAGACCGACGTCACCGACCGTCTCGCGACCCTCGACCAGCTCGAGCACGTGATCTACGTGGGCGGCTTGTCGAAGACGTTGTCCTCCTCGCTGCGGATCGGCTGCGTGGTGGCGAGCCACGCGATCATCAAGGATCTGGTCGACATCAAGATGCTGACGAGCATCGGCGGTTCGCGCTTTGCCGAGGCGGTCGCCGTATCGTTACTTGAGCGCGGCGCGTACCGCAAGTATCTGGAGCGACTGCGCCGCCGCATGCGCGATGCGCTCGGCTCGACCATCCAGATACTCGAAGACGCCGGCTGGGAACTGTTCGAAAAGCCCGTCGGCGGCAAGTTCGTATGGGCGCGTGTACCGCACGTCGACAACGCCGAACGGCTGGTGGCATGCGGCGCACCGCTCGGCGTGACGGTGGTGCCCGGCAGCTATTTCCGGCCGAACATGGAAGTCAGCCCGTGGATCAGGATTCACGCGGCGTTCGGCAACGAGCCGCGCGCGCAGGCATTTTTCCACGCTGCCGCGGCGTTGCCTGCTTCGGTCTGAACGGCGCATTCTGGCTTCGCACCTGCCGTCTATGCGCTGCGCCGGGCCCCGCTTTTCCCTAGAATAGCGAGTCCCAGCCCGTCCCTGCGCGCCCAGCCGCCCTCCATGTCCACGCCGCCGCCCCTGCCCGCTTCCGCCCCCGCCGCCGCTATCACTCCGGTCCCCTCAGCCCGCTCGCTCACCGTGATGCTGTGGCTCGTCGCCACCGGCTTCTTCATGCAGACGCTCGACTCGACCATCGTCAACACCGCGCTCCCCGCGATGGCGACGAGCCTCGGCGAATTGCCGTTGCGCATGCAGTCGGTGGTGATCGCGTACTCGCTGACGATGGCGGTGATGATTCCGGTGTCCGGCTGGCTCGCCGACAAACTCGGCACGCGGCGCGTGTTCTTCAGCGCAATCCTCGTGTTCGCGGTCGGTTCGCTGCTCTGCGCCAACGCGCATACCCTGAATCAGCTGGTGATCTACCGCATCGTGCAAGGCGTGGGCGGGGCGATGCTGCTGCCGGTCGGACGGCTCGCGGTGCTGCGCACCTTCCCGGCGGAACGCTATTTGCCGGCCTTGTCGTTCGTGGCGATCCCGGGGCTGATCGGGCCGCTGATCGGTCCGACGCTCGGCGGCTGGCTCGTGAAAATCGCTTCGTGGCACTGGATCTTCCTGATCAATGTGCCGGTGGGGATCGTGGGTTGCATCGCCACGTTCATCTTCATGCCGGACAGCCGCAACGAGCACACCGGCAAGTTCGACGTGAAGGGCTACCTGCTGCTGATCTTCGGCATGGTGGCGATTTCATTCGCGCTCGACGGCCGCACGGAGTTTGGCATTCAGCACGCCACCGTGCTGGTGCTGCTGATTCTGAGCCTCGCCTGCTTCGTCGCCTACGGTCTGCATGCGGTACGCGAGCCCGAGCCGATCTTCCCCCTCGATCTGTTCAAGATCCATACTTTCAGCGTGGGTCTGCTCGGCAATCTGTTCGCGCGGCTCGGCACCGGGGCGATGCCGTATCTGATCCCTCTGCTATTGCAGGTGAGTCTCGGCTATAGCGCCTTCGAAGCCGGCATGATGATGTTGCCGGTGGCGGCCGCGGGCATGGCGGCCAAGCGCCTCGTCACGAGGCTGATTGTCAAATACAGCTACCGGCGCGTGCTGATCGTCAACACGGTGCTGGTGGGCCTGACCATGGCGAGCTTCGCGCTCACCACCGCAGGCCAGCCGCTGTGGCTGCGGCTCGTGCAACTGGCGTTTTTCGGCGGCGTCAATTCGATGCAGTTCACCGCAATGAACACGCTGACGCTCAAGGACCTCGGCACCGGCGGCGCGAGTAGCGGCAACAGCCTGTTCTCGCTGGTGCAGATGCTCTCGATGAGTCTCGGCGTGACGGTCGCCGGCGCGTTGCTCGCGACCTTTACGGGCCTCCTGCCGCGCGTAACAGCCGCCAACTCGCTGCCCGCGTTCCATGCGACGTTCCTGTGTGTGGGCATCATCACCGCGGGCTCTTCGTGGATCTTCGCGCAACTGTCGCCTGACATCCGCTCGCCCGCGAAGAAGACCGATCCTTCGGAGCGAACCTGAGTCTTGCGCCGGGCGCCGACCCGCAACGGGGCGCGGAGCGCACCACCGAAGTGCGAAACATCGCTTTCGCGCCCGTGCTGGCGCACAATCGCCGTACTTGCGGCGGTAACCGAGCGCACGCAGTGTGTTTCCGTTCGCGCATAGTTCTTGCTCGCCTATCCTGTAAACTCACAATTTGCGCGTGCCCACTCGTGTCGAGCATGCAAGCGCCGCCACTTCCACACGACTGACATGATGAGCATGATCGAACTCGATCCTCCCGGCTTCCAGCCGCCGCGCCCGATGGCCGGCGACGAAGGCTCCCGGCGCACCGTTCTGTACGGCGGCTACACCGTTTTCAGCGTGTTCCAGCCAGTTTTCTCGGTATCGCACCGGCGCGCGATCGGTTATCACGCTTCCCTGCGTGCACATGACGAGCATGCGCTGCAAGTGCCGTCGCACGAAGTGTTCACGCAGGCGGCGCGGCGCGGCGACCTGCTCGAACTCGGGCGGCTCGCCGAATCGCTGCATCTGGGCAATTTCAATGCATTCGACAGCCACGACGAATGGCTTTTCCTGAGCCTGCACCCGGCGGCGCTGATGGACACCAGTTACGGCGACGCCCTGCTCGCCGGCCTCAAGGCGCTGGGCCTGCCGCCGCAACGCGTGGTGCTGGAAGTATCCGAGCAGGCCGGCGGTGAAACCACGCGCTTCGCCGACATCATCGACGCGTTGCGCAAATCCGGTTTCCTGATCGCGCTGGACGGCTTTGGCGCCAAGCATTCGAACATCGACCGCGTGTGGAATCTGCGTCCGGACATCGTCACGCTCGACCGCTGCATTCTTGCGCAAGCGAGCGAGCACTCGCATATCGAACGCGTGCTGCCGGGTCTCGTCTCACTGCTGCACGAATCCGGCCAACTGGTACTGATGGGCGGTCTCGGCACCGAGCGCGATGCGCTCATCGCGCTCGAATGCAACGTCGACTTCGTGCAGGGCGCGTTCTTCGCGGGCCCGAGCGTCGAGCCGGTGAAACCGCAAGCGGCGGCCGGTTTGATGGACTCGCTCTCCGCGGCGTTGCGCGAACGGGTTGCCACGCGCGAACGCGCACAGTCCGCGCGGCTCGCACCCTATGTCACGGCATTGGAAACGGCGGCTGCCCAACTCGTGGCTGGGGAATCGGTTACCCAGGCGACCGCGTCGCTGCTCACGCTTGGCGAAACGGCGCGCTGCTTCGTGCTCGACGGTTCGGGCCGGCAGATCGGCGACAACGTGCTGCCGCCGGGGCGTGCCTCGCAACGTGCGAAGCGCTTCCGGCCGTTGCTGCATTCGGAAGGCGCGAGCTGGGAGCGCCGCCCGTACTTCATTCAGGCGATGCGCGTGCCCGGCCAGGTGCACCTCACCCCGCCCTACCTGTCGATCAACGAAGCCCACCTGTGCGTGACAGCTTCGATCGCCGCGCATACGCCGCACGGCACGCAGGTGCTATGCGTCGACATCAACTGGGAAGTCGCTGCGCATCGTAATTGAGGCAATGGCGTTCTGCTGGATCCGCGCGAGCAGCTTCATGACGGCCGCGCGGCCCAGCAAGCGGTTGGCTGCCTGCAAACGAGCCGCGCTAGTGACGGCGCGCAACGCGACGATCTTCACCGCCCCATCCGCAAGACTTTGCGTGGACACGTCGATCACCGCGACGATCTCGCCTTCGAAGAGCAACGCAATGCCCATTGCGCCTTCGACCGACACCACTTCTGCATGACTCGCCTGATGCGCGAGCGCGGTCACCGTCTCCATCCAGGCCACTGGCGCCAGTTCTTGCGTGCACACCGGCGCGTCGCTGATAACCTCTGGCTCTTCGCTAAAGAGGCGCAGCAAACCCACTCGATCCTGCGCCTCCAGCGCCGTGCGCAAGCGCTCCACGATGCGCGCATGCTCGGCTGGATCGGGCCGTTCCACTGGCGCGCCCGCGCGTTGCAAACGCGCCTTGGCCCGGTGGACGATCTGACGGCAACCGGCTGGCGTACGGTCGAGAATTTTTGCAATCTCGGCGTAGTCGCAATCGAAAGCTTCGTGCAGCACGAATGCCGCCCGCTCGTCGGGCTTCAGACGTTCGAGCAGGAGCATCACGCCGTAAGACATCTCCGCCGCGCGCAAGGCCAGTTCTTCCGCCGATGGCGCCATCTCGTCGAGCCAGGGCTCCGGCAGCCAGCCGGCGGCCTGTGACGCGCGTTCGCGCTGCACACGGCGCAGCCGGTCGATGGCCGCGCGCGTGGTGATCGTGGTGAGCCAGGCCGCGGGTGTCCGCACCTCTCGCGCATCGGCGAGATGCCATTTGAGCCAGACGTCCTGGACCACGTCTTCCGCTTCGGCCCTGCTGCCGAGCATGCGGTACGCCAGCGCGAGCAGGCGGGCGCGCACGGCCTCGAAGCTGGGTGCCTTGTCGATTCCCTGTTCTGTCATGCGTAGACCTCCAGATTTGCATCCCTTTCAGCTTGACGCTCGGGTGACCGCCGATGTGACAGCCCGACGAAAAAATATTTCTGTCACGCCGCCGCCCTCTCTCCCGTCATACGGACAACAACCTGCGCAACGGGTGCGCCGTTGTTCGAATCGGTCACCGCCACCGGCTCTCTGCTATCGGCAACGCGCCGCCTAAAAACGAGGCAAACATGCATTCCAGCTATTCATCCATCACCGGCCTCGGCCTCGTACCCACCGTGATCGAACAGTCCGGCCGCGGCGAGCGTGCCTACGACATCTATTCGCGTCTGCTACGCGAGCGGATCGTTTTTCTCGTCGGTCCGGTGAACGAACAGTCGGCCAGTCTGATCGTCGCCCAATTGCTGTTTCTGGAATCCGAGAATCCCGACAAGGATATTTCTTTTTACATCAATTCGCCGGGCGGCTCGGTGTACGACGGCCTCGCTATTTACGACACCATGCAATTCATCAAGCCCGAGGTGTCAACCTTGTGCACCGGCTTTGCCGCCAGCATGGGGACGTTTTTGCTGACCGCCGGCCAGCGCGGCAAACGGTACGCGCTGCCCAACGCACGCATCATGATCCACCAGCCGTCGGGCGGCAGTCAGGGCACCGCGGCCGACGTCGAAATCCAGGCGAGAGAGGTGCTCTATCAGCGCGAACGCCTCAACGCGATGATGGCCGAGCGCACCGGGCGCAGCATCGAGGAGATCGTCCGCGACACCGACCGCGACAACTTCATGTCGGCCCACGAAGCGAAAACGTATGGCCTCGTCGACGAGGTGCTGGAAACACGCGCGGCGCGAGGCGAACCTGCTCTTCACCATGCTCTGTAGCGCGGCTACGTTAGCCGGTGCGCAGCGCCCGCACCTGCGCTTCTCCCCAAGTCCTCGCCCCGGACGGCATTTGCCTGCCGTATCGGTGCGCCAGGAACACAAAATCTGATCACCGCCGCAAGAATCGCTATCATGGTCGCGATTCGTCGAATGTGACGATCGCTTCAATGGAGATATTCATGGCGTCATCCAACGAAACCGTCAGCATGGCGCTATTCTGCGACTTCGAAAACGTGGCGCTCGGCGTGCGCGACGCGAAGTACGACAAGTTCGACATCAAACTGGTGCTCGAACGTCTGCTGCTCAAGGGCAGCATTGTCGTGAAGAAAGCCTATTGCGACTGGGACCGCTACAAGAGTTTCAAAGGCGCGATGCACGAAGCCAATTTCGAATTGATCGAGATTCCGCACGTGCGCCAATCGGGCAAGAATTCGGCCGACATCCGGCTCGTGGTCGACGCGCTCGACCTTTGCTACACGAAATCGCACGTCAATACCTTCGTCATCATCAGTGGCGACTCGGACTTCTCGCCACTGGTGTCGAAGCTGCGCGAGAACGCCAAGCAGGTGATCGGCGTCGGTGTCCAGCAATCCACCTCCGATCTGCTGATCGCAAACTGCGACGAATTCTTCTTTTACGACGACCTCGTGCGAGAAAGTCAGCGCACGGTAGCCAAACGCGAGTCGTCGCGCCCGCAACAGACTGCGCAGCAGACGGCCAAACGTGCGCCCGACGAAGACAAATCGCGCAACAAGGAAGACCTCGAAAAACGCCGTACCAAAGCGGTCGAGATCGCCGTGCAGACATTCGACGCGCTCGCCTCCGAACGTGGCGACAGCGGCAAGATCTGGGCGTCGGTGCTAAAGAACGCGATCAAGCGCCGCAAGCCGGATTTCAACGAGACGTACTACGGTTTTCGCGCATTCGGCAATCTGCTGGAAGAAGCGCAGGCCCGCGGGCTGCTCGAATTCGGCCGCGACGAGAAGTCCGGCGCATACGTTTATCGGGGCACGGCTGCGAATGTGGGTGCCGAAAACGTGAACGAGCCGGGCGAATCCGGCGAGTCGCTGGAACAGGTGGTTGAGGCAAGGGTTGTCGAAACAGGGGTCGCCGAGTCGGGCGGCAAGCATGAGCGCCGCAGAGGCCGTGGCAATCGCAAGCCCGGGCGTGGCCAGCAGGAGGCCGCGCAGGAAGAGCGTGCTGCAGTCGAGCACGGTGGCCGCGGGCAGGTTCAGGCGGAAGCCGTGCACACGCGTGAGCCATCAACCAGCGAGTCCGTTTTCGAACAGCCGGAAGCCGCCTGGGCAGAACCGGCGGCCTTTGCGGCTGAGCCGGTTGCGATAGCCGGCGAAGAAAATCAGGAAGCGAGCGACGCCCAACCTAAGCGCCGCAAGGAACGCGCACCGCGCAAGACAGCCGCGAAGAAAACGAAGAAGGCAACACCGCGAAAGGCCGATGCGGCACCGGAGATGGCGGCCGCTACGGAAGCACCGGCAGTCTCTGTCACCGAAGAAAAACCGCCTGTGGCCGCCAAAAAGGCAGCGCGCAAAGCTGCGCCACGCAGTCGCCGTCCGCGTAAGACAGCGGCAACGAGCGAGGCGGAATGAGCGTCTCACCTTCTGTGACGCGTACCGATGCAAGGTAAGCGCCTCAGACCGCGCTCCGCTGCAATCAAAAAGCCCCTGCTCGCGACGAACAGGGGCTTTTCCTTTTCAGGCACGCGGTGCTTCGAACGAACTGATCGTTGAACCAGCACGTCCATCGTGCAACAACGCCTGCTCCGCGGTCCGCAATGTCAGCCCATTTCATCCCGCGACGGCAGGATCGGGCTGCGCCTGAAACTACCCGACAGCACCTTCTAAAACAAACCAAACACCGCCACCCCATTCGTCGCACCGACAAACACTTTGCCCCGCGCGATCATCGGCGTAATGAACTTGTTGCCCGCGCCCCATTGATCGCGTGTGCCGGCCTGATTGCTGTTGTACAGCTCGTGCGCGAGGTTGCTGGCGTCGTACGCATGCAAGGCACCCGTCGTGCCGTTTTCCGCCACCCAGACGATGCCGTTGCTCGTGCCATTGGCCGACACGGCCGGTGTCGCGCCGGGATAGGCGAACGCGGTGGGACTCTTCGACGAGGCGGTGGTCGCGAGAAACGCGCCCGAGACCGGTAAGGCCTTCAGGTTATCGTTCCAGCCGCCGTAATAGACCACACCGCTGTAGTACGCCGGCGAACCCCAGATGCCACCCGCGAGCGTGCCGGTCAGCACCTGCCAGATATTGTTCGCCGTCGGACTGAATTTACCCATCGCGTCACGATCGACTACATAGATCAGGTTGTCCTTCCCCGCCGCCACGGCCAGGTGTTTGACGACGCCGCCCGCGGTCGTCTGATCCGGCAACAGCATCACGCCGCCCGAGCCGAAATCGTTGTCGGCATTTGCCTCGGCCACGACGTTATCCATGGCGAAGTAATCGGTGACCTGCAGGTTTCCTGACGACAGCTTCATCAGCGAGTTGCCAAAGTCACCGTCGACCGGAAAACCCTGTGCATTCAGCGTGGTGCCGAACGTGCCGTTGCCGTCCACGACGAAAATCGAGGTGCCGTCCGATGCCATCCCTGAACCGGCCATCCAGATCGATCCCTGGCTGCCGTTCGGCGTGATGTTGAGCACACTGGTCTGTTGGAGTGTGTCGGCGCTATAGGCCATCAGCCAGCCGGTGTACGCGCCCGCCATGCAATGCGAGGTCCATCCCATATAGATGTTGCCGCCAACCAGCGTGAGCGCCGCGCGCTCCGTATGTTCCGCAGGATTAAAAGTAAGCAGGCCGTTGACGCTACCCGCGCCGGTGCCCGGGTAGGTCGCGGCGATCTCGGTCGGGCCGCCCAGAATGTCGGCGCCGGTAGTCAGATCGAGCGCGTGCAGACGGTGATGATAGGCGCCGCTGCTGTCCTTCGTCATCGCTACCGCATACAGGACGCCATTTGTGCCGCGCGTGCGGTCAATGACCGGCGTCGACGTAATGCCGATTTCCGGCGTGAAGTCTGGACAACTAAAGTCATCGCTGACTGTCTCGCCACCGCGGATCAACGAGACTTTCCACAATTGCGCGAAGGTTGTGGCGTCATAGGCGTACACGCTGTCGTGTTCGGTCGCCACGTAGACCACATCGTGCGACGTGCCGCCGATCGGCAAACTGGTGACGAACAGCGGCTGCGCGTCGACCTTGCCGTCCGCGGCGAGAAAAGCGACTTTGCCGAAGCTTGCCGAATTGACGTTCACGAGGGTCAGCGTTGTCTCGGCAAGCATCTGGCCGGTGCGGGCAAGATCGTTGTGGTGCATCAGCACGTCGGTGGCGTAGGCGCTCGTTCCCATGGACATGCTGCCTGAACCAGTCGAACCGGTTCCCCCCATGGTGCCGCCGGTTGTAGAGCCGCCGCCGCTGGTGCCGCCGCTGGTGGTTCCGCCGCCGGCCGCGGAACCCGAGGCCGTACCCGATGTGCCACCCGAGCCGCCACCGCAGGAAAGGAAGACGGTGGCGACCAACGCAATCGCCAGCCGCTCGCACACGCGGAACCACACTCTCGGATTGAAGGTGCCGGTTTGCGGTCGCTGCATGGTTGCCTCGCTTGCACGATGTCCGGCCAACTCCGGACGTCGGGCTACGGCGAACGGCGAAGTCAGAAACGGCGTGTGCCGGCAGGGATAGAGGGGAGTGTGCGGGCTGTGCCGAATCGCCAGAGGACCGGCGTCCTTAGCCCCGATCCAAACGTACGCCGTTTGCCGGGCAGCTTGCCGCCATCGTTTCGTGTCTTTCCGCCAGACATGACAAAGGCTTCACGGCAACAAGCTCGCATGGCATTTGCCTGATGTCTGGCACAACCGGCGCGTTTCAGCGAAGCTGAGGCTGCAGATCGGCCTCAGTCCTTCAACTTCGGTACCTCAACCTCAGTAATAAGGGTAAGGCGCGTACATCACCGGCGGCGGCGCGACGTACCTCGGCGGTGGCGCATAGTAGTACGGCTGCGGCGCGTAATAGGCCGGCTGCGGTGCATAGTAAGCCGGCTGCGGCGGCTGCGAGATCGTGTTGCCTTTCGAGGTCATGCACTGTGCGTAAGCGGCGTCGTAGCGCGCTTGCAGGCCTGCGGCCGAATACTGCGCGCCATTTGCACCATTCGCGCCGCCGATCAGCAGCCCGCTGCCCGCGCCGATCGCCGCGCCCGCGCCGGCATTGCCCGCCGCCGCCCCGATCAGCGCGCCGACGGCGGCGCCGCCGAGTGTGCCGATCGCCGCGCTGTTCACGCTATTCGTGGTCGCCGCCTGGGCTGCCGCGTTCGGGTCGGTCGAGCGGTTCGCGTAGTCGCGGCATGCATAGTCGTCCTGCTGGAACTGACCGAGCGGCTCGCCGCTGCGCGGCAGTGCGACGACGCTCGGACCGCTCGGCGGCATCACCGCGCAGCCACCGAGCGCGAGCGCGACGACAACGGCAGGTATGGCGATGCTTATCGACCTGGTGCTGAAGATCATGTTGGTACGCTTCTGAGACATTGGAATTCACACGTTAGGCCAATCGGTCCCGTCCTTGTTTACCAGATCGTTACAGAAAGTTTTTCGCTTACATTCGCGCAACGGCCCGCGCACAGCCCTGCTTGGCGCCGAAATGGCGCCTCGATCGGCGTCCTCACCGCGTTATAGGGAGTAACGCTTGTAAGCAAAGCAGCAATCCAATTTCACGCCTTGCGGCCTAAACTGGCTGCCTCCAACGCCACGCGACCTGGCCGCCGAAGCGCGCGCCCCGCGTCGCATGGCAACTCCACCGCCCCATATGCGCGCGCTCCGTCGGCCCGAACGGCACCCATCAATTCAATAGAGGATCACTCGATGAACCGGCTTGTTTTCGTAGCGGCGGCGGCTTACGTGGGCTGCGTATCGCCCGTCTTCGCCCAGTCGAATTCGACATTCCCGAGCAGTGCGATCGAACCGTCGACAACGACATTTCCGAGCGCCTCGATCGCGCAGAATTTCCAGTTCATCAATCACCCGCCGCCTCCCGCGCCGGCGAGTTCGGTTGCGTCCACCGGCAGCGGGCGCGGCCATCGGCATCGGCAGATGTCGACGGATTCCGATGCGACCGGGGCCGCGTCGACGCAGCCTTGATGGCGCGCGCACAAGGTCCGAATCGGCGTGCAACAAGGGTCCGCCGGCCTCGCCGCAGTTACCAACTGTGACAAAGCTTGCACTCGCCGTCGACCCGCCACGACCGATCTGAGCATTGTTCCCCTCGCTACCGCGTAACCGCCGGAAGCGCACGCGTCTCCCGTCCTCCGATGGCGTCACCTCCCGTCGTCCTATCGCGCGCGAATGCAACGAACGGCAAACATGCCAACGTCAGCTAACGGCCGCCGTGCACCAGGTCGTGCCGGCGGCAACACACTCCATCATCGCGATCCGGACGCACCCAAAACCTGCCCATTAACGGTTTGACCGTACATTGAGTGCGGCGAGTCATGGAACTGTGCGCGCGTCGCTTCAACTGAGCCCACAAAGCGCGGATCTTGCGGACGTTCATGGCTATCCATAAACGTCGCCACATCCCACGCCTGCTGGTCCGTCAGCGTTCCAGCCAGCCCCAACGGCATATTCGCCTTGATGAAACCGGCTGCGTTCTGAATGTCGCCCATGCCGGCGCCCCAATTGAACGAATGAGCGCCCCACAGCGGCGGGAAAACGGCTTGCCCCCCGCTCGACTGTCCCTGTCCATCGGCACCGTGACATAGCACACAGTGCTGTGCGTAGATGGCGCTGCCTCTCGCGTAGTCCGCCTTTTGCGCGGGCGCGGGAAGTTTAGGATAGCCTTGGCCCGGCAGCTTTTCGCCAACCGGTGCGCCTTTCGCCAGCCAGTAAGCGTACGACTCCAATGCCACGAGCACCGGATCGCCGAGCGGAGGTGCCTTGCCGTTCATGCTGTACATGAAGCATCCCTGAAGGCGTTCGGCGAACGAATTCACGTGTCCGTTCTTGCTTCGATAGGCGGGGTACAAAGGATAGGCGGCCCAAAGCGGACCCGAATCCGCCTTGCGACCTGCATCGAGGTGGCAGCTGGCACAGTTCAGCGTGTTACCGACGTACTTCCCGGCAAACGATTGAGTATGCGTAAAGACCTGCTCGCCCAGTTTGACCGATTTGCCGAAACCGTCGGTCGGCATGCGCGATTCTCCCGGTGGCGCGAACGGCTTTACGGTTGAGGACGCAGGGGCTTGCGCAGAAGAAGCGGGCAATGCCGGCATGTCGCCGTTGGCAGCCAGGCACAAGCCGGCAACCGCACTCAACACACCGGCGAGTACGCCGCGAGACAAACGGTTTCGATTGATCATTGCTTGCCCCCGTTCGCAGACACCCCTTCGGCCGGCGCTCCAGTGCCACCATAGTAGGCGGCGACAGCCGTGATATCCGTATCGGAGAGCTTGCTCGCGACGGCTGTCATCAACGCCATGGGCCCAGGCGGCCGGGTGCCGCTCTGCCAACTGTGGAGCTGGCTCGCTATATAGGACGCCGGTTGGCCAGCCAGTGGCGGAAACGCGGCACCCACACCGATTCCGCCCGGTCCATGGCACTGCGCACAGGCAGGCAGACCCTCAGCCCAGCGTCCGCGTGTGGCGATCCATGCGCCGGTGTCCGAAGGCTGGACTGACTCGTTGTCACTCGCTTTTATACCTGGGGGCGGCGGCAGCCCGGCGAAGTACTGCGCAACCGCATCACGTTCGCGTGCGGACAACAATTTCGCCGTTGGTTGCATGATCGGGTTCTGGCGCGTCCCGTCCGCGAACGCCGTCAATTGGGCCGACAGATAGGGCGCGCTGACGCCCGCAAGACGCGGAAAGCCTGCCGCCGCGTTGCCTTCGCCCTGCGAACCATGACAACTGATGCACGCGGCGACACCCTTCGCCGTGCCCTGCATCGCGATGGTTTGTCCCATGCTGAGGTCGTCCGCGTGAGCACCGGACATCGCTAACACCGTGCCCACTATGGCCAGATGCGTGGTCAGGTATCTGCGCTTCACTTTCACGACCGAATCGTCCACGTCGTCTCCTTCGAATTTTCGCGAGTTGCAATCCGCTCAGGCATCGGTGTCCAGCTAGCGTTCGACTGTTCTCATCGAATCGCCACAGCGCATCATCGCATGGTCGAACTCGACGCCTGGTGGATTGGCTGCTGCGCGAGAAATCGGCTGCTAAATTGCCACTGCCCGTTTGATTTTGCGAAGATTAACAATATTGCGTGCCTGAACCTGTCAGCGAAACGCGCAGACGTCGCGTTATATCAATCAGTGCCGTGCGGGCGCGCGACACTGATCGACACCACCTCGTCTCACACCTACAGGATCAGCGATGAAAATAGCGTTTCTTTCCATGGCAGTGGCGACCGGATTGCTCTTTGCAACGGCTGGCTATGCGCAGGTCCCGGCCAGCGCGCCGGCCGGATCAACAGCCCTCTGCAAGGACGGTACGTCCTATTCGGGCGCTTCAAAAAAGGGCGCCTGCGCGGGTCATAAAGGTGTGAAGACCTGGTACGGTGCATCGGGTGCTGCATCCGGTGCCACAGCGGCGGCCGCTAGCGCTCCCGCAAGTGTGACCCCCGCTGTCGCTCCGGTCGCCGCAAGCAGCGCAAAACCGGCGGCAGCCGGTGGCGGCCCCGGCCAAGTATGGGTTAACACGAGCACCAAGGTCTACCACTGCCCGACCGACAAGTACTACGGCAAGACCAAGAATGGTGCATACATGACTGAGGCGGATGCAAAGGCCAAGGGTTTCCACGCCGATCACGGAAAAGCCTGCCAATAAAAATCGCCAGGTATAGAGACATAAAACAGAGACACAAAAAACAGAAAGCCCTCGCGATGGAGGGCTTTCCTTTTTACTACCGTTCCCAGACTTCATTACAGCGATCAGTTCGGACGTTCAATTTTGTTTGAAATCCGAACTATATTGTCACGCTGCAACCGGCCAACTCACGCGAAGTTCTTCGACGCGAATGCCCAGTTGACGATGTTCCAGTACGCTTCAACAAACTTCGGACGCGCGTTGCGGTAATCGATGTAGTACGCGTGTTCCCACACGTCGATGGTCAGCAGTGCCTTCGCGTCCGTGGTCAGCGGCGTAGCAGCGTTGCTCGTCGACACCAGGTCGAGCGAACCGTCGGCCTTCTTCACCAGCCATGCCCAGCCCGAGCCGAACGTGCCGACTGCGGTCTTGGCGAATTCTTCCTTGAACTTGTCGAACGAACCCCACTTGGCATTGATCGCGTCAGCCAGTGCGCCGGTCGGTGCACCGCCACCTTGCGGCGACAGGCTATTCCAGAAGAACGTGTGGTTCCACACTTGAGCAGCGTTATTGAAAATGCCGCCCGATGCCTTCTTGACGATCTCTTCGAGCGACAGATTCTCGAACTCCGTGCCCTTGATCAGATTGTTCAGGTTGGTCACATAGGTCTGGTGGTGCTTGCCGTAGTGATACTCGAGCGTCTCTTCCGACATGTTCGGAACGAGTGCGTTTTTTGCGAACGGCAGCGGCGGGAGCGTATGTTCCATGGTGCTTTCCTTCTGTCTGTATCTGTTGTGGGGGAGTCTGCGGATAACGCTATTGAGCACTGGATTGTAGGCGAGTTGGAATAACCCCGCAAACCAACGGACTTTATGCCAGGCATCGGCAAACGTGCCCCACACATAGCGTAATTAGTGCTTTCGCACGAGCCGTGCCTGCCCCATGCGAAAGTCAAAAATACGCGCTGGCGCGCTGTCGGCGAAGTGTCAGAAACCGTCGGTCAGGCGCGGTTGCACATCGGCGAGGGCAATGTCCGCAGCCCCTTCGGCGAGATGCACCGTGAGGCGCCGCCCCGGTTTCAGCGACGACGGCGAGCGCACCGCGCGGCCGCTCTGGGCATCGAGCACGGCGGCATAGCCACGCTCCAGGGTGCGCTGCGGACTCAGTACTTCGAGCCGCGCGGCCAGTGTGTCGATACGCGCGGACCGACGTTCATGCTGGCGTAACAATGCAGCGTCCAGACGCTGCGAGAGATTACCGAGCTTCGCCTGATGCGCCGCGAGATCAGGACGCCAGCGCTGCCAGCGCATCTGCAGCAGAGAAAAACGCGCTCGGGCGTCACGCACGGGACGCGCGCCCGCCGACGCCAGCCGCACGCTCAATTGCTGCAGGTGCGTGCGCTGCCGCGCGAGCCGCTCGACCGGCGAGACGAGACGTCGCGCGAGCCAGTCGAGTTGCTGGGCGCGGCGCTCCATCATGCGGCCAAACCCGCGCGCGAGCGTCGCATGCCGATGATCGAGCTCGCGCAGCAACAGCACGCGCTGCGGGCTGACGAGTTCGGCGGCACCGGTGGGCGTCGGTGCGCGCACGTCGGCGGCGAAGTCGGCAATCGTGAAATCGGTTTCGTGACCCACGCCGCTGACCACCGGAATGGCGCTTTCAGCAATCGCGCGCGCCAGCACTTCTTCGTTGAACGCCCACAGGTCTTCAATCGAGCCGCCACCGCGGCACACGATCAGCACATCGACTTCGCGGCGCGTGCTGGCCGCCTCGACCATCGCGGCCAGCCTGGCGCTGGCGCCCACGCCCTGCACCGGTGCCGGATAGACAATCACCGGTATGTGCGGCGCGCGACGAGACAACGTGGTCAACACGTCACGCAACGCCGCGGCCTGTAGCGACGTCACAATACCGATCGCACGCGGATGGGCCGGCAAAGCACGTTTGCGTTCGGCGGCAAAGAGACCTTCGGCTTCGAGTTGCGCCTTCAGCTTGAGAAAGGCTTCATAAAGACGCCCCTGGCCCGTGCGGCGCACCGCTTCCACATTCAGTTGCAGTTCACCGCGCGGCTCGTACATCGTCACCAGTGCGCGCACCTCGATGCGGTCGCCTTCGCGCGGCGTGAACTCCGCGTATTGCGCGCGACCGCGGAACATCACGCAGCGCATCTGCGCCTGAGCGTCCTTGATCGAGAAATACCAGTGGCCGCTCGCGGCACGCGTGAAGTTCGACACTTCCCCCGCTACCCAGACAAGCGGAAACGAGCGTTCGAGCATCGTGCCAATCGCACGATTGAGCGCGGAAACGGGGACGACAACTTCACCGCCGGGCGTAGCCGACGAAGCAAAAGGGCTTTCGGGATTCATGCGAGGAATATCTGTGACGGGCCGGACAGACGATAGACCGAGTGGCCATCGGCGTCCAGCGCAGCGGCTTAATTGTTAAAAGTGTCCACATGTCGGGAGCCGTTAGACGAATACCGCCAAAACGCCCGCCAGACCGTGTGATTTGGAAGCATGTCGTTGATTTATATGGATTTTGCATCTCGTTAATGAGAGCGATTGCCGATACGAAGCGCTCGGCACGGCCCTTCCAGCCCATCGACAGGCAGGTTCTCCACAAAGTTATCCACAGGCTGCGGGTAGCGCCAGAAGCGACGACCTGGCATGCGGCGCGCGGCGCCCGACTTGCCGGGCGGGACGCACGCGCGCTAGAGTGTCGGGTTCGACAGCAAGCCGAACGCCCCGCAGCGCTCGTCATTGCGGCACACTGACGGCAGATGGCGGGCACGCGGCGCGAACGCGTCGGATGCCGCCGCCGCTTCGCCTTTTCGCTTCACTTTTCGATTGTCCGGAGAACCGCGTTGATGCTTGCCCCGCGTATCGCAGCTAGCGCTTCCGCGCCGCCGTCCCGCCTCCTTCGGGCGTGCGGTGGATCGCCCGTCCTTGCAGTTCGCCAATGAGCGAACTGAACGACCGTCTCGAAGCGCGCCTTGCGCGTGAGTGGCAGCACCGCGGCGCGCTTGCGTGGGCGCTGACGCCCTTCGCGTGCCTGTTCGGCGCGATTGCCGCTGCACGCCGCGCCGCTTTCTCGTTCGGCTGGCTGAAATCCGTGCGCATTGGCGTGCCCGTGGTGGTGGTCGGCAACGTAACCGTCGGCGGCACCGGCAAGACGCCGACGGTCATCGCGCTGGTCGAAGCCTTGCGCGCCGCTGGCTTTAAGCCCGGGGTGGTATCGCGTGGCTATGGCGCACGCGTCAAGGGACCGACGCCGGTTCTCGCGACGTCGGCAGCGAGCGTCGGCGGCGACGAACCGCTGCTGATCGCGCGCCGTACCGGCGCACCGGTGTGGGTCTGCCCGGATCGGGTCGCGGCCGCGCAAGCGCTGTGCGCCGCGCATCGCGAAGTCGACGTGATCGTCAGCGACGACGGCTTGCAGCACTACCGTCTCGCCCGCGACGCCGAACTGGTGGTCTTCGATCACCGGCTCGGCGGTAACGGTTTTCTGCTGCCGGCCGGTCCGCTGCGCGAGCCGCTATCGCGCCGCCGCGATGCGACGCTGATCAACGATCCGTACGCCCGCACGCTGCCCGCCTGGCCGAACACGTTCGCGCTGCAACTCGCGCCCGCCGACGCCTGGCATCTCGACAACCCCGGTCTGCGCCGCCCGCTCGCGCAATTCAGCGGCGATCGCGTGCTGGCCGCGGCCGGCATCGGAGCGCCGGAGCGTTTTTTCGCGACGCTGCGCGCCGCCGGTCTCTCCCCCACCACCCGCGCCTTGCCGGATCACTACGCGTTCGAGCGCAATCCTTTTGCGGACGTCGACGCGGACGCCATCCTGATAACCGAAAAGGATGCGGTAAAATTGGGGTCCTGGCACGACGCGCGCATCTGGGTTGTCCCTGTCGAAGCCGCGCTCGATCATCGCCTCATTGCATTAGTTGTGGAGAAAGTCCGTGGACGCTCGCCTGCTTGAAATTCTCGTCTGCCCGATCTGCAAGGGCCCGCTCAGCTACGACCGTTCTGCTCAGGAACTGATCTGCAACGCGGACAAGCTTGCCTATCCGATCCGCGACGGCATTCCCGTGATGCTGGTCGACGAAGCGCGGCAGACCGTGGAAGGCACGCCGGTCGATCTGAATCCGGGCTCCGTCGCCTGAGTCGGCTTTACCCGGCGCGGGGCGGGTGCGAGACAGAACCATGCGGCGCAACTCGCCGCTCTGATTTGCGCCTGCCATCCGCATTTGCCGTCTTTCCCATCAGCGCCCGCAGTGTACGTGCGAGCGTTTTCCTCCGGTTTCATCGCCGCTCGTCCTTCCGATGACCAACGCTAACGTCACCGCTCCTCCGTTCATCGCCGTCGTGCCGGCCCGGCTCGCCTCGACGCGCCTGCCCAACAAACCGCTCGCCGACATCGGCGGCAAGCCGATGGTGGTGCGGGTCGCCGAGCGCGCACGCGAATCGGGCGCGCAACAGGTGCTGATCGCCTCCGACGCGCAAGCGGTGCTGGACGTAGCCCGCGAGCACGGCTTCGAAGCCGTGCTGACGCGCGCCGATCATCCGTCGGGCACCGACCGTCTCGCGGAAGTAGCGGCGCAGTTTGGTTGGAGCGACGAGACGATCGTGGTGAACGTTCAGGGCGACGAGCCGCTGATCGACCCGGCGCTCGTGTGCGGCGTGGCGTCGCATCTGGCGTCGAGCCACGGCTGCGCAATCGCCACCGCCGCGCATCCGATCACCGATCCTGCGGAAATATTCAATCCGAACGTCGTCAAGGTCGTGCTCGACGCGCGTGGCGTCGCACTGTATTTTTCGCGCGCGCCGATTCCATGGGCTCGCGACGCGTATCAGCCGCATTGGCCCGACGTGGCGTCGATGCCCGCGCCGCCGGCCCCGGCAGTCGTCCACCGGCATATCGGCCTGTACGCGTATCGCGCCCAATTCCTGCGCACGTACCCGAGTCTCGCGATCTCGCCGATCGAGCAGGTCGAGGCGCTCGAACAGCTGCGCGCGATGTGGCACGGCGAGCGAATCGCGGTGCTCGTCACCCGGAATGCACCGCTGCCGGGCGTCGACACGCCCGCCGATCTCGCGCGCGTGCAGGCTTTATTCGGGGCTTGAGCGTAAAAACCCATGGCATAATCGGACGGTTGTGCGCGCCTCCCGTTAAATGCGAGAGCCAGGGTTTGCCCCGGTCGCGCCGTTGTCGCCTTGCAGCGCCGTCGTATTCGACGTGCAGCGCGAGACCTGAAACGGCAGCCGACGCGGGTCCCTCGGCGATTCGTGGGATGGCTGCAGCGCCGCCAAAGAATTCACATAGATCTGGAGATATCACATGCGTTTGATCCTTTTGGGTGCGCCCGGCGCGGGTAAGGGCACTCAGGCAACTTTCATCAAGGAAAAGTTCGGCATTCCGCAAATTTCCACCGGTGACATGCTGCGCGCCGCCGTTAAGGCAGGCACGCCGCTCGGCCTTGAAGCCAAGCGCTTCATGGATGCCGGTGAACTGGTCACAGACGAGCTGATCATCAACCTGGTGAAGGAACGCCTGCAAGAGTGTGATTGCGCGAACGGTTATCTGTTCGACGGTTTTCCGCGCACCATTCCGCAAGCTGAAGCCATGAAGCAGGCAGGCGTCGCAATCGATTACGTGCTGGAAATCGACGTGCCGTTCGACGAGATCATCATGCGCATGAGCGGCCGCCGCTCGCACGCGGCGTCGGGCCGTACGTACCATGTCAAGTTCAACCCGCCGAAGGTTGAAGGTGTGGACGACGTGACGGGCGAACCGCTGATCCAGCGCGACGACGACAAGGAAGAAACGGTCAAGAAGCGCCTCGACGTGTATGTTGCGCAAACCAAGCCGCTGATCGAGTACTACAACACCTGGGCGCAAAACGGCGACCCGGCGACACCGCTGAAGGCGCCGCAATATCGCCGCATTTCGGGCCTCGGCTCGGTCGACGAAATTCGCAACCGCGCGTTCGATGCGTTGAAGTAATCTCGCGTCTGCAGTTGCCGATTGAAAAACCCGCCCATGCCGGCGGGTTTTTTATTGCGCGCTGCGTGGCGTGCGCTTTCTCACGATCGCCGTTGTCGATCATGCTCAGCATTAATTAGCCGTCCGTATCAGTGCGGCGGTGCCACGCGCCGTCGGCAAGGCCCTCAGACGGCCGGCGCCTTACTTCGCTTTCCGCATTGCAGCATAGCCGCTACAATCGATCATCGAAAAGATATTCGATCGAGACATTACTGAACTGAAGCAAAGGAGCAGATATGGAGATTCGTGACAACGTATTCCTGATCACCGGCGGTGCATCGGGCCTCGGCGCGGCCACAGCGCGCCTTTTCGTCGAGAACGGCGGCAAGGTGGTGCTGGCCGATCTGAATCAGGATGCCGGTGAGGCGCTCGCGAAGGAACTCGGCGGCGTGTTCGTCAAATGCGACGTGAGCCGCGAAGACGACGCCACGCAAGCAGTCGAAGCCGCCACCCAGCTCGGCACGCTGCGCGGACTGATCAATTGCGCGGGCGTTGCGCCTGCCATCAAGACGGTCGGCAAAGACGGGCCGCATCCGCTCGACTCGTTCGCTCGCACCATCTCCATCAATCTGATCGGCACCTTCAACATGATCCGGCTCGCCGCCGCGGCCATGTCGAAGAACGAACCGAACGCGAATGGCGAACGTGGCGTGATCATCAACACGGCATCGGTGGCGGCGTTTGACGGGCAAATCGGCCAGGCCGCTTATGCTGCGTCCAAGAGCGGCGTGGTCGGCATGACCTTGCCGATCGCACGCGACCTGTCGCGCAACGCAATCCGCGTGATGACGATTGCTCCGGGCATCTTCGAAACGCCGATGCTGCTCGGCATGCCGCAGGAAGTGCAGGACGCGCTGGGCGCGATGGTGCCGTTCCCGCCGCGTCTGGGCAAACCGGCAGAGTACGCGATGCTGGCCAAGCAGATTTTCGACAATCCGATGCTCAACGGCGAAGTGATTCGTCTGGACGGCGCGATCCGGATGCAGCCGAAATAAGCGGTGTATACGGCGTGCCGCTTACCTTACTTTAGGCGGCTGCGCCAATGAAAAACGCCTGCCTGTGACTCAACGTGTGTCACAGGCAGGCGTTCTGTTTTGACCGGTTGAAAATTCAGTCGTGGTCGTCGTATTGGGTGCGCTGGCGCAGTTCATGCAACTGCGACTCCACCACTGTTGCGTCTTCCGCATCCGGCCGGTCGCCGAGATATCGCTCGAGATCTTCGAGCGCCGGTCGCAGATAATCGAGCCGCGCATAGGCGAAACCGCGATCGCGCACTTCCTCGATACTGTCCGGCAACAGGATCACAAGACGCTGTTGCACCGCCAACAGGCGCTGCCAGCGTTCCGTCTGAAGATAAGTCGACTTCAGATTGCGCAGCATGCGAGCGATGATCTCCCGGCGCGTGGCCGGTTGCAGCAACATACGCAGCGCCCGGCTCACCGACTCGCCCGCCGAGGCCACATACGGCTCCAGCATTTCCACCATCTCCGATTCGGACAGCGAATGCCCGCTGGTCGGATCGAGCATCACGTCGCCATCGGGCGTTGTCACGCGCAGCAGAAAGTGGCCGGGAAACGACACGCCGCGCACTGGAATGCCGATCTGCTCGGCCATCTCCAGATACAGCACGGCCAGCGAAATCGGAATGCCACGGCGCCGCTTGAGCACCGCATTCAGATGGCTGTTGTCGGGATCGTAATAATCGTTGAGGTTGCTGGCGAAACCCAGCTCGCGGAAGAAGAACCGATTCAGAATGCCGACCTTCTGCCTGATGTCGGCGTCGTCCGGCATGCGGCGCTGCAAACGCACGACCAGTTCGTCGATCTCGGCCAGCGTGCCTTGCAAATCGAGATCGGGATAAGCGTCCTGCGCGAGCGAGAGCGCCGCCTCGGTCAGCGGCAGGCTGTCATCTTCGGCAACCAGCGTGCTGAAATAGTCGAGAACTCGCGTCATCGTGATCACTTCACTCGCCTTTTGAAATACGCGTACTTGAAGCCCATCAGCCAAAGCATACCGAAATATAGCGCGGCGAACAGCACGAGGCACGCCCCCAGCAACGCGATGCGGTCGACCGGCCGGTTGTGCATGCCGATCCAGTCGAAGCTGATTGCGAGCCAATGCATCGTGCCGGCCAGTACCAGACAGGCGCCGCCCATCTGCACAAAGAATTTCAGCCAGCCGCTCGACGGGGTATAGATGCCGCGCTTGCGCAGACCGAGAAAGAGAAACAGCGCATTCACGCAAGCGCCGAGCCCGACGCTCAACGTGAGGCCCGCATGCGCGAAAATCGGCACGAATACGTAGTTGCTCAACTGCGTGACAATCAGTACGCCGACGCCGATTTTCACCGGCGTCTTGATGTCCTGCTTCGCGTAAAAACCCGGCGCGAGGATCTTGATGAGAATCAGGCCGATCAGGCCGATACCGTAGGCCGACAGCGCGCGGCCGACCATCACCACCGAGTTGCCGTCGAACTTGCCGTAGTGAAACAGCGTTGCGGTGAGCGGCTGGGCGAAGAAGAACAGCGCAACGGCGCTCGGTGCGGCCAGCAGGAAGGTCACGCGCAGCCCCCAGTCGAGCAGCGACGAATACTCGTGCGGATCGGCATCCACGTGCGCCTTCGACAGGCTCGGCAGCAGGATCGTGCCGAGCGCGACACCGAGCAGCGCCGTCGGAAACTCCATCAGGCGGTCGGCGTAATTGATCCACGAGACGGCGCCCGGACCGATGCGCGACGCAATATTGGTGTTGATGATCAGGCTGATCTGCGCGACTGACACGGCGAACATCGCCGGCACCATCTTCGACAGCACCCGCTTGACGCCGCGGTGCGCGAGCGCTTTCAGCGGATTCAGGCCGATGCGCGGCAGCATGTCGATCTTCTTCAGACCCGGCAGTTGCACGATGAATTGCAGCACACCGCCGGCAATCACCGCCCACGCGAGCGCATAGACCGGCGTTTGCAGGCGCGGCGCGACAAACACCGCCGCCAAGATGAAGGCGACGTTCAGCAGGACCGGTGCGAACGCGGGCAGCGAAAAGTTCTTGTACGTATTCAGCACACCGGACGCCAGCGACGTCAGCGAGATGAAAATGATGTACGGGAACATGATGCGCGTCATCGTGACCGCGAGCGCATACGCCTGACCTTCGTGCGCGAGCCCCGACGCGACGATGAACACCACGCCGGACGCCCCCACCACACCGATCAGGGAGAGAATGGCGAGCGCCCAGGCAAGCACGGTCGACGTGGCGTCGACGAGCGCTTTGGTGGCGTCGTGTCCTTGCTGGTTCTTGAACTCGGCAAGAATCGGCACGAAAGCCTGCGAGAACGCACCCTCGGCGGAAATGCGGCGCAGCAGGTTCGGAATGCGGAAGGCGACGTAAAACGCGTCAGTATATTGACTGGCGCCGAACGCGCGGGCGATCAGCGTTTCGCGGGCCAGACCGGTCACGCGCGACAGCAGCGTGAAGCCGCTGACCGTCAGCAGGGCTCGGAATAGATTCATGGGGCGCTTATTATACGGGTGCCGCAGGTGGGGACGACGAGCCGGAACGCGAATCGGACCGATTTGCGCCGCAGAGGTTCGTTCGGATGAGCGGATTGGGGCTTTTTTTGTTGCGTGCCGGACGCGTTGCGCGCCGGGCCAACCGCCCATTTGCCGGTCGCGTGGTCGCAGGCGTGTTCGCAGTCCGCCCCCTTCCCCACACGGGAACGCATAGAATCCTGGACCTTGCGCGGCAACCCGGCGTATCCGGATTGGCGATCCCCCGTTGCCACGTGCCTGATTTTGTTGCTATAATCGCCGGTTTCGAAGCTCGCTCAATTTTCGGACGGTTTTTTGGACTAGGTTCGGCCACGCCACAATACACGAGCGCGAACATCGCTCAAGCCGTATTGAGGAGGCGCCAACCAGCCTCGGAATACACCGGAACACGGGCCCGCCTTCGCGTAGTCCGATCGATTTTTCGAATTATTTCGACACTTTTGCGCTCTTGGGCAATCGCTTCCAAGAGTTCGATCTAAAAGCAGCACCTACCACTTGAAGGTCAGGTACTGGAAACAGGAACAGGATAAGGAACCGTCATGGCTAACACCGCACAAGCACGCAAGCGCGCCCGCCAGGCCGCCAAGGCTAACTCGCACAACTCGGCACTGCGCTCGAAGTTCCGCACGGCTATCAAGGCTGTCCGCAAGGCAATCGAAGCCGGCGACAAGGCTAAAGCCCTCGAAATCTTCCAGGCATCGTCGAAGACCATCGACATCATCGCCGACAAGAAAATCGTTCACAAGAACAAGGCAGCTCGCAACAAGAGCCGTCTGGCTGCAGCCCTCAAGGGTCTGCAAGCGCCCGCAGCGCAGTAAATTCGGTCAGCCCGCTTCGGTGGGCTACCTCCTGTTTCCGCTGCAACAGAAAAGCTCGCTTCGGCGGGCTTTTTTGCTTGGCACCGACCGCTCCGCACGGTACCGCGAGGCTCGTCCCGCGCGCAATTGACGGACCGCTCACCGAGACTTCGGCTTCGGCCATAAAAACCGCTCTACTTGCGGGTTTTTTCTTTTGCCGATCCGGCTGGCTTGCGCTAGATCACATGCCTTTTGGCTTGCGGCGTGGCATGCTCGAGTTGCAACTCGCATGCCTCGGTCACGAGAAGGTCGTTGTCTTTCGCGAAGTTCAGGACGAAATCGAAAGCCATTGGTTCGATGTCGCGCAAGCGCGAATCGAGAATGACGCATTTGAGGTCGCCGATCATGGTAGGTCGGACATACAACGAGTATTGCAGGTAAGCGTTCGGCCCCTTGCCGCCCGGGCTGGGACCGAAGCATGCCATGACGCCTGCGAGCCGCTCCGACCAATCGCTCGGCCGAAATTTTTTCCCGGTCGACGTGATGCCCTGAATGAAATATTCGGTTGGAGCTGCTTCGGCCATGTAGGAATACCTGTGTGACTGCCCAGCGGGATGACGGCAAAGCTGACTGCAAACCGGCTTTGGGATGCCTGAACACGTCGGCCACGCCTGAATGGCGGGCTGCGCCGCCAGAAATCGCGAAGGACCGCACAAGGCGCCTCGGCGCTCATCATGACGGCGCACCGCGAGGAAACGTTCCGGAACGCGCGAGCCGTGTCCCACAGGCTCAATACCGGCCTGCTGGGCTTAGGGATAACCGGTAGATTATAGCGCAGCGGACCTCTTTCCGCACCGCACACAAGCCTCGTTTGAGGGTTGCGAATGGCTTTCAGACAGCTTGTCCGGCCTTTTAGCCGACTCGTCAAACGGGGCGAAATCCTTTATGCTGCATTGAGTTACCACAAACGACGGCGGCGCCGTCCGGCAATCCTGCCGGGTGAGACCGCCGTATTTGTTTCATGACCGCCAAGAAAATTCGCCACTACCTGCAGTTCAAGGATTTCTCGCTGGAAGACTACGAGTACGTGCTGGAACGCGCGCGCATTCTGAAACGCAAATTCAAGAACTACGAGACCTACCACCCGCTGCACGATCGCACGCTGGCGATGATCTTCGAGAAAAATTCGACGCGCACGCGCCTGTCGTTCGAAGCCGGCATCTTCCAGCTGGGCGGCCACGCCGTCTTCATGAGCACACGTGACACGCAGCTCGGCCGCGGCGAGCCGATCGAAGACGCGGCGCAAGTGATCTCGCGCATGGTCGACATCATCATGATCCGCACGTTCGGCCAGGACATACTCCAGCGCTTCGCCGAGAATTCGCGCGTGCCGGTGATCAACGGGCTGACCAACGAATATCACCCGTGCCAGGTGCTGGCGGACATCTTCACGTACTTCGAGCATCGCGGTCCGATTCGCGACAAGACGGTCGCGTGGGTTGGTGACGCGAACAACATGCTGTACACGTGGATCGAAGCCGCCCAGATTCTCGGTTTCAAGCTGCGCTTGTCCACGCCGCCAGGTTACAAGCTCGACCCCGCCATGGTCGCGGCTGAAAGCGCACCGTTCTATCAGGAATTCGACGATCCGAACGAAGCCTGCACGGGCGCCGATCTGGTCACCACAGACGTGTGGACCAGCATGGGTTTCGAGGCCGAAAACGAAGCCCGCAAGAAAGCCTTCGCCGATTATTGCGTAGACGCCGACATGATGGCGCGCGCCAATTCTGATGCATTGTTCATGCACTGTCTGCCCGCCCATCGCGGCGAGGAAGTCAGTGCGGAAGTGATCGACGGCCCGCAAAGCGTCGTGTGGGACGAAGCGGAAAATCGTCTGCACGTGCAAAAGGCGTTGATGGAATACCTGCTGCTCGGCAAGCTCAATCACTGAGCGAGCCGCTGTTCAGCACCTTAAGCAACATCTGCGTGCAGCGCGACGGGGCCTTGAATACGAGGCGAGGCATCCACGTTTAGCGCCACGCATCGAGCCGGCGTCCACGGTTGCACGCAGACCCGGCTCACCCACCGCACCGTTCCAAAAACGCGGGCAAGCGGCGGTTTAGTGTCAAAATAGTGATTTTCCGCGCTCCGGAACCGCCGGTGCGCCTTGTTTTCCAGCTTTCTCCAGCTACGAGTTCACCATGAGCGATATCAACAAAGTCGTGCTCGCCTATTCGGGCGGCCTCGACACCTCCGTCATCCTGAAGTGGTTGCAGGACAATTACGACGCCGAAGTCGTCACGTTTACGGCCGACATCGGTCAGGGCGAAGAGCTGGAACCGGCGCGCAAAAAGGCCCTGCAACTCGGCATCAAGCAGGACAACATCTTCATCGAAGACCTGCGCGAAGAATTCGTGCGCGACTACGTGTTCCCGATGTTCCGCGCCAACACGATCTATGAAGGCGAGTACCTGCTGGGTACGTCGATCGCGCGTCCGCTGATCGCCAAGCGTCAGATCGAAATCGCCCGCGCCACCGGTGCACAAGCGGTCTCGCACGGCGCAACGGGCAAGGGCAACGACCAGGTTCGCTTTGAACTCGGTTACTACGCGCTGGAACCGGGCATCAAGGTGATCGCACCGTGGCGCGAATGGGATCTGCTGTCGCGCGAAAAGCTGCTGGCGTACGCCGAAAAGGCGGGCATTCCGATCGAAATGAAGCACAAGCAAGGCGGCGCGCCGTATTCGATGGACGCGAACCTGCTGCACATCTCGTTCGAAGGCCGTCACCTGGAAGACCCGAAGGCCGAGGCCGAAGCCGATATGTGGCGTTGGACGGTGTCGCCGGAACAGGCGCCCGACCAGGCTGAATACCTCGATATCGAGTACGAGCACGGCGACCCGGTCGCGATCAACGGCAAGCGTTTGTCGGCGGCTGAAATGCTGACCGAGTTGAACCGTTTGGGCGGCAAGCACGGTATCGGCCGTCTGGATCTGGTCGAAAACCGCTACGTCGGCATGAAGTCGCGCGGCTGCTATGAAACGCCGGGCGGCACGATCATGCTGAAGGCGCACCGCGGCATCGAGTCGATCACGCTCGACCGCGAAGTGGCCCACCTGAAAGACGACCTGATGGCGCGTTACGCTTCGCTGATTTACAACGGCTACTGGTGGAGCCCGGAGCGCCGCGCAATCCAGGTGCTGATCGACCATACGCAAGAGAAGGTCAACGGCTGGGTGCGTGTGAAGCTGTACAAGGGCAGCGTGTCGGTTGTCGCGCGCGATTCGAAGGAAACGCTGTTCGACAAGACCATCGCCACGTTCGACGACGACGGCGGCGCATACAACCAGGCCGACGCTGGCGGGTTCATCAAGCTGAACGCGCTGCGTATGCGGATTGCTGAGAACGCGCGTCGTCAGCGCGGTTAAGCGTTAGCATTCTGGTGAAGGCAAATTTCGCGCAAGCGAAGTTAAGCGCCGAGCGGCGCAGCCGGAGCTGAAGCGCAGAGGCGAAAAAGGCGCCGGGAGGAAACTCCCGGCGCCTTTTTTAATTGCGGCCTCTTGTGCGGCGAATGACGGGCAACCTGGCTCCACGCCGCGTCACCCTCTTGTGCCAAACCGCTTCCTACGACCGCCAGCAATCCAAGTGTGGCTCGCTCCGCCACCGGCCGCAGTCACAAACAAACCGGCTCCGCTTCCAGCTCCACCCCGAATCGCGCCCGCACGTCCCGCCGAACTGCCTTTGCAAGCGCCAACACTTCCGCCCCGCTCGCTCCGCCAAGATTCACCAGCACCAGCGCCTGCCGTTCATGCACGGCCGCGGCGCCCATCGCGCGGCCTTTCCAGCCGCACCGATCGATCAACCAACCCGCCGCGAGCTTCACCCGGCCGTCCGGTTGAACGTAAGACACCATCTCAGGCTCCTTAACCCTCAGCGCCTCGAACTGCGCCGCCTCCACGACCGGATTCTTGAAGAAGCTCCCGGCGTTGCCCAGATGAAGCGGATCGGGCAGCTTGGCGCGCCGCACCGCGACGACCGCGTCGAAGATCGCCCGCGCACTCGGCGCTGCATCGGCATGACCGCCAGCAGCCAGCTCACGCGCGAGATCCGCATACCCGGCGCGCGGCTGCCACAGCTTCGGCAAACGAAACGTGACCGACGTAATCACAAAACGGTCGCGCCCTTCCCGCTTGAAGAAACTGTCGCGGTAGCCGAATCGGCACGCGTCGGCATCGAGCTCGACTACGGCGCCCGTTTCCAGCTCAACCGCCCGCAGCGACGCAAATCGCTCGCACATCTCCACTCCATACGCGCCAATGTTCTGAATCGGCGCCGCCCCCACTGTCCCCGGAATCAGCGCGAGGTTCTCCAACCCCGGCAACCCGTGCGACAAAGTCCATTCGACAAAGTCATGCCATGGCTCGCCGGCTGCCGCCTCGACATACCATGCGTGGTCGTCCTCGCGCACGACGCGGCGGCCTTGCAGCGCCACCAGCAGCACCAGTCCGGCGAAGTCGCCCGTCAGCACAACATTGCTGCCGCCGCCCAGCACCAGCCGCGGCAAGCCGGCGGCACGCGGATCGCGCACCGCCGCCATCAGTTGCGCTTCGCGCTCGATCCGGCACGCAAACTGCGCGCGAACGTCGAAACCGAAGGTGTTATGCGACTTCAGCGGATAGCCGGCAATGAACGCGGCGGAGTCGGATTGAGACATCAGAATGACAGGAATGGAACGGCGAATGAAACGACATCTGGCCCCAGGCTGCGCGACAATGCGCGGCGGCCTTAGGCAAAAGGGAGTGGCGTCGGTAAAATGACGCCAGGTTCGTGATTATAGCGAGTGCCCGTGAGCAGCCGACCGGCCGCGCCGCGCACCGCGGCACTATTGGGAGAAAACAATGCCATCGTTTGACGTCGTCTGCGAAGCGGACATGATCGAAGTCAAGAATGCGATCGAGCAGTCCAACAAGGAAATTTCAACCCGCTTCGACTTCAAAGGGTCGGACGCGCGCGTCGAGCACAAGGAAAGCGAAATCACGGCCTACGCCGACGACGATTTCAAGCTCGGCCAGGTCAAAGACGTGCTGCTGTCGAAAATGGCCAAGCGCAATGTGGACGTACGCTTTCTCGATTACGGCAAGATCGAGAAGATCGGCGGCGACAAGGTCAAGCAGGTCATCAAGATCAAGAAAGGCGTGTCCGGCGATCTGTCGAAGAAAATCGTGCGCCTCGTGAAGGACAGCAAGATCAAGGTCCAGGCGAGCATTCAGGGCGACGCGGTGCGCATCACCGGCGGCAAGCGCGACGATCTGCAAAGTGTGATCGCGATGCTGCGCAAGGACGTGACCGATACGCCGCTCGACTTCAACAACTTCCGCGACTGAAGGCGCGTCACGCTCGTTACCGGGCGCGTGCTGACGCCCGGCAATGAGCCGCGTTAAAGCTCACCGCAGAATGTTTAGCTGCATTGAGCCTCAGCACCGGCGCGTGTTGAACGCCCGGAAAACGGCCCAACGGAGACTCAGCACCCTGCGCGTGCTGATCGCCCAGCACACAGGCAGTGTGCCTTCAACGCGTACTCCGTCAACGCGTTAAGGCACGCGGCTAACACCTGGCCCGAACGTGCGCCGCCTACGCTCAAGGCTCGTTACCGCCCGCCGCGCCGGCCGCTGCGTCGGTTTTCTTCTTGTCGCCGATACGGCTTTCCTGGCCGCGCATCAGCTTGGCGATATTGCCGCGATGGCGCCATACCAGCAGCGAACTCATCACGACAATCGCCAGCGCGATGATATGCGGCCCGAACAGAAAGCCGTCAAAAAGCGGCGCGAACACCGCCGCCGCCAAAGCCGCCAGCGAAGAATAGCGCGTGAAGAACGCCACGATCAGCCATGTCAGCAAGGTGGCAATACCGAGGATCGGGTTGATCGCGATCAGCACGCCCGCTGCCGTCGCCACGCCCTTGCCGCCTTTGAAGCGGAAGAAGACCGGATACAGGTGGCCGAGAAACACGGCGACGGACGCAATCGCGACCGACGTATCGTCGAGGCCGAATCGCGCGCCGAAGTGCACCACGAACCACACCGGCAGCCAGCCTTTGAAGGCGTCGCCGATCAGGGTGAGAATCGCGGCCTTCTTGCTGCCGCTGCGCAGCACGTTGGTGGCGCCCGGGTTGCCCGAGCCATACGAGCGTGGGTCGTCCAGCCCCATCGCGGCGCTCACGATCACGGCAAACGACACCGAGCCGATCAGGTAGGCAACGACAGCAACGATCAGGTTTTGCATCTGGGACTCTTATAAGGATCGGCGGTCTGAAACTCGATACCCCAACCGCAACAGGGAACAAGGCGGCGCACATTCTACCGAACCCACCTGCCCGGAAAACATTCAGGCAAACGTCAATCGACGCTCGCGCACTGAACCGGTTTCGCCTCCAGCAAGCCGGTCAATACTCCTGGCTCGATGCTGACCAGAAAACCGCGGCGGCCGCCGTTCAGCCAGATCTTGTCCATCTCGAGGATGCTCGACTCGACGTACACCGGCATCTGTTTGCGCGTACCGAATGGCGACGTGCCACCGATCAGGTAGCCCGAATGCCGGTTCGCCACCTCGGGCTTGCAAGGCTCGACGCGTTTCGCGCCGATCTGCCGCGCCAGATTCTTGGTGCTGACGGTGCGGTCGCCGTGCATCAGCACGATCAGCGGCTTGGCGTGCTCGTCTTCCATCACGAGCGTCTTGACGACATGATGTTCGTCCACGCCGAGCTGGCGCGCCGATTCCTCGGTGCCGCCGTGCTCGACGTAATCGTAAGGATGTTCGCCGAAGGTGACGCCATGACGGCGCAGAAACTGCGTTGCGGGCGTTTCGGAGACGTGTCTGGATTTGCTCATCGGCGCATTGTAATAGCGACTTTGGACAACGGCTATTTGCCGAAAGGCCAATTGTGCGGGTCCGGCGCTTGTGGCACGATCGTTCGAAAATCTTCCGGTACACCGCATGCCGGGCACCGAATCGCCTCTTGGAGACAGCGTTGAGCCTCGATTCTTCCACCCGTCCCACGATCGACATTCCCGCGCTGCTGGGCGCCCTGCCCGCGCGTATTGCCGACATTCCGGCGCTCGCCGCCGCCCAAGATCCGCACCACGTCGCCTTGATCGAAGACGCGCGCCGCCTCACCAATGCGCAACTTCAGGAAGCCGTCGAGGCCGCCGCCGCGCTGCTGCGCGAATGGGGCGTGCGTGGCGGCGATCGCGTGATGATCGTGGCCGAGAACAGCATCGTGCAGATCGTGCTGCTGTTCGCGACCGCGAAACTCGACGCATGGGCGCTGGTGTCGAACGCACGCCTGTCAGCGGCCGAACTCGACGCAATCCGTGCGCACGCACAGCCTCGCGTGGTCGCGTATGCGGTCGAAAGCTCCGCAGATGCCCAGCAGCATGCCGAGCGACAGCAAGCCGTCACAGCGCCTGCCATCACGCCGGATATCGGTGCCTGGTCGTACACGATCGACACCAACGCGAAACCCGAACCGGTTGAAGCCGCCAATCACCGCCAATGCGCCGCGCTGATCTACACCACGGGAACCACAGGCGCGCCGAAAGGCGTGATGCTGTCCCATCGCAACCTGCTCTTCATCGCGGCCGTGTCGAGCCGCTTGCGCAAAGTCGGTCCGGACGATGTCGTGTACGCTGTTCTACCGATCTCGCACGTGTACGGCTTTGCCTCGGTTTGTCTCGGCAGCCTGCACGCCGGCGCGACCTTGCGCCTCGCGCCACGTTTTTCGCCGGAAGCGGTACGGCGCGCGCTCGCCGAAGAGCGGGTGTCGATCTTCCAGGGCGTTCCGGCCATGCACGCCAAACTGCTCGAACATCTGCAAACGCACGGCCATGCATGGTCCGCGCCACACCTGCGCTTCGCCTATTCAGGCGGCTCACCGCTCGACGCCGCGCTGAAGGCGCACGTCGAAAGCGTCTACGGTCTCCCACTGCACAACGGCTACGGCATGACCGAGAGCAGCCCGACCGTCTCGCACACCATGCTCGATGCGCCGCGCAGCGATTGCTCGGTCGGCGAGGTCATTCCTGGTGTTGAGGTGCGGTTCGTCGGACTCGATGGCGTGGAGGCCGCGACGGGCGAAATCGGCGAGCTATGGGTGCGTGGCCCGAACGTGATGCTTGGCTACTACCGCAGCCCGGAGCAGACTCGCGCAGCGGTCACCGAAGACGGCTGGCTCAAGACCGGCGACCTCGCACGGCAGGACGCGGACGGTGCGTTGCACATCGTTGGGCGCAGCAAGGAACTGATCATCCGCTCGGGCTTCAACGTGTATCCGGCGGAAGTCGAGCATGTGTTGAACGCGCATCCGCAGGTGGTGCAGTCCGCGGTGATCGGGCGCGCCGTGGAGGGTAACGAGGAAGTGGTCGCGTTCGTCGAATTGATCGCGGGTGCGAAGGTGTCGCCGGCTGAACTGATCGCGTGGTGCGGCGAGCGTCTCGCGCCCTACAGGCGCCCGGCCGAAGTGAAGGTGCTCGCCGCGCTGCCGGCCGCGTCGACGGGCAAGATTCTTAAGCACCGGTTGCGCGACTTCATGTAACGGCACGGGCAAATGCACGCGCCCGTGCAAGCGCGGATCACCCCCGCGGATGATGCTGCGCATGCAGCGACTTCAACCGTTCGCGGGCCACGTGCGTATAGATCTGCGTGGTCGAGATATCCGTATGACCGAGCAGCAATTGCACGACGCGCAAATCGGCGCCATGGTTCAGCAGATGCGTCGCGAACGCGTGCCGCAGCGTGTGCGGCGAGAGCGGAGCGTGCACATCGGCCGCTCTCGCATGACGCTTGATGATGTTCCAGAACTGCTGGCGGGTCATGCCCTCTGCGCGGCTCGTGACGAACAGCGCATCCGTTGCGCGCGCACCCAGCAAAGCGGGACGCGCTTCGCGCAGATAGCGTTCGATCCAGCCATGCGCCTCTTCGCCGAACGGAATCAGGCGCTCTTTCGAGCCCTTGCCCATGACGCGCACCACGCCTTCGTTCAGCCCCACTTCCACCGTCTTCAGCGTGACGAGCTCGGTAACACGCAACCCGCTCGCGTACATCAGCTCCAGCATGGTGCGGTCGCGCAGGCCCAGGGGCGTGTCGATATCGGGCGCACCGAGCAGCGCTTCGACTTGCGCTTCGGTAAGCGTGGATGGAAAACGCGGCGGTTGCTTGGCCGAACGGATGCGTACCGTCGGATCGGCTTTCGCGCGGTGTTCGCGCACCGCCCAGCCGTAGTAGCGGCGAAACACCGAGAGCCGCCGGTTCGCCGAGGTGGACTTGTCTTTCTGACGCGCCGCGCTATAGGCGTTGAGATCGGCTTCGCTGGCGGTGTCGAGCGACGTGTTGCGGGTTTGCGCGAGCCATTCGCAGAACAGCCGCAGATCGCGCCGGTACGCATCGAGTGTGTTGCGCGACAAGCCGTGCTCGAGCCACAACGCGTCGCAGAACGCATCGATCGAGGCCGAGCTCGCCACAAACAAGGGTGACGCGGCCGGTGCATCTTCAGTTACGGTGTCGCTCATGCGTAGGGAATGCCTTCATGCGCCAGAAGCCAGCGCTTGACGTTGCGAAAAAAACCATCTCCGGCATGATGCGCGAATCCGCCGATGCCGCTCGAACTGACCACCCGATGGCACGGAACCACGATCGGAAAGTAATTCGACCCGCAGGCCTGACCGACCGCGCGTGGGACGCTGCCTAGTTGCCTTGCCAGTTGCCCATAGGTCAGTACGACGCCGGGCGGGATGTCACAGATCGCTTGCCACACGCGCCGCTGATACGCGGTGCCGACCGCCGCCAGCGGCAAGTCGAATTTTGCGGACGCAAGCTCGAAATAACGTTCGATCTGCTCGACGGCCTGCTTTGCCAGAGGCGTAGCCGGTGCGACGTTCTGCACCGAGTCCGGCAGATAGACGATCTCGCGCACAGCCTCGCCTTCGAGGCGGATGCCGACCTTGCCGAACGGTGCATCGATCACTGCGTTGAACATGGTTGCCTGCTCCGTGATTGGCGGGGCATCTTTCAGATTGCACGGCGGCGCATCTGGATAAGCGCGGGCAGCTTGCAAACGCGCTACTCGCATTTCCCGTCGCTCACTCCCGGCGCAGCCCCCGCCCGATTGCCGCTACTTTACGCCGCTTCCAACGCCCATTCCACATGCTCTCGCACCACGGCGGAAGGGTCCTCGACGCGCAACTTCAGCGCGTCGACAATCGCCGCACGCGCATTCGCACTCAAACTTTCCGACGGGGCCCGCAGCGCGTTACCCATCCCCACCGCCAGATTGCGCAGCCAGCTCTCATAGCCGATGCGGCGAATCGCACTCCCCTGCATGCGCGTATCGAACTCCTCCGCGCTCCATGCAAACAGTTCGACCAGCGTCGCGCGATCGAGCCCATGGCGCACATCGAAATCGGCGACCGGCGCGGCCTGCGCAAACTTGTTCCACGGACAGACGAGCTGGCAATCGTCGCAGCCGTATACACGATTACCGATTAGCGGCCGCATTTCCAGGGGAATATTGCCCTTCAATTCGATCGTCAGATACGAAATGCACAGACGTGCATCCACCTTGTACGGCGCCACGATCGCACCCGTCGGGCACGCGCCGATGCAGCGCGTGCAGCTGCCGCAATGCGCGCCCGGCGTTTCGGGCGCATTGTCGGGCAACGTCTCGGCATCGGTGGGCAACGGCACGTCGACGTAGATTTCGCCGAGGAAAAACAGCGAACCGGCATCGCGCTGCAGCAGCAGCGTGTGCTTGCCGCGCCAGCCGATGCCGGCCTTCTGGGCAAGCTCTACTTCGAGCACCGGCGCCGAATCGGTAAATACGCGGTAGCCGAATGCGCCGATCGCCGCCTCGATTTTCTCGGCCAACTGTTGCAGACGGTTACGCATCACCTTGTGATAATCGCGGCCCCGCGCATAGATCGACACCACCGCCGCCGACGGGTCCGCGAGCCGCGCATGCTCGGCTGCGCGCCAGTCTTGCGGCGCGAGCGGTGAGTCCTGCAAAGCGCTTTCGTGCGCCTTTCCACTCAATGTCTCTACAGGCAAATAGGCGATGCGCGCGGTAATCACACGTCGCGTGCCGGCCACAAGCTCGGCGGGCCGCGCGCGTTTCATGCCGTGTTTCGCCATATAATCCATCTCGCCGTGGCAACCTGCGTCCAGCCATGCTGCAAGCGGCGCTTCGGCAGCGGAGAGATCGGTGTCGCTGATACCGATTGCCCCGAAACCCAGTTCACGGCCCCACGTTTTGATGTTGAGCGCGAGCGCATTCAGCGCCGCTTCATCGAAATGACGCTCGGCACGCGCATCGTCGTTAGACGCAGGCGTGCAGGAAACTGGGGACTCCGGACTTCGGTTCATCACGCCATTTTACGAGAATGCCCGTCAATTCCGATCTCGCGATCCAACCGCCCGCCAATGTCCTGCTCGAACGCACCTTTGCGCTCGCGGACGAGGCCGCTACTCACGCATTCGGCGAGCGCTTTGCACGGGCAATCGAAAGCGTGCGCGGAGCGCTGCAAACCCCGCAGCAAATAGCTCATCAACCCGCACGTCAACCCGCGCCGGGCTCTGAAGGCAATCAGGCATTCCACGGCCTGCAAGTACAGCTCGTCGGCGACCTCGGCGCCGGCAAAACCACGCTCGTGCGCGCAACCTTGCGCGGCCTCGGCCACGCCGGCCGCGTGCGCAGCCCCACTTACACACTCGTCGAACCCTACGTGCTCGAGCGGCCCGCTGGGGAACTCGCGCTCTATCACTTCGATCTGTATAGATTCACCGACCCGGCCGAATGGGCCGATGCGGGCTTTCGCGAGTACTTCGACAGCGGCGCTATTTGCCTCGTCGAATGGCCGCAGCGCGCCGGGCGTCTTCTTGGCGTGCCGGATCTCATCTTCGCGCTCGACCTGGACCACGAAGGCGAGGGCCGGGTACTCGTTGCACGGGCATACAGCGAATCAGGAAAGGCATGTCTCGAAAGATGTTGATCAAACCGTTCCGCTCGATCGAATCGGCGGCTACCGCAACGCATAACTGGCGGCGCCGGCAGATTCTGCGCGCGGGTGCATCCACGCTGGTGCTCGGCCTTGTCACGCCGCGCCTCGCGTGGGCCAGCTCGGTGCTGGGTGTGCGGGTCTGGCCGGCGCGCGATTACACGCGCGTGACGATCGAGTCGGATCAGCCTTTGCAGAACACGCAGCAGTTGCTGCAGGGGCCGGATCGGCTGGTGGTCGATCTGAGCGGCCTCGATCTGGATCAGGCGCTGAAGGATCTGGTATCGAAAATTACGCCGAACGATCCGCAGATTCAATCGGTGCGTGTCGGCCAGTATCAGCCGCATGTCGTGCGCATGGTGTTCGATCTGAAGGGCTCGGTGAAACCGCAGGTGTTCACGCTGTCGCCGGTCGGCGCGTACAAATACCGGTTGGTGTTCGACCTGTACCCCGCTGTCGCGCCCGATCCGCTGATGGATCTGCTCGCGCAAACCGAGCGCAAGCAGCAAACGCTGGATGAAAACAACGCGCCGCCTGCCACGCTAAGCGGCCCGGGCATCACGCCGCCCACCGCCGACAACAGCGAAGCCTTCTTCGAGCGTTACGCGCAGAACGGCAGCGGTGGGACAGCGCCGGGCGTGCCCCGTCCGCCTGCGCATATCGTGTCGCCCCCTGCTCCTCCCATCCTCGGCAAGCCTGCAACGCCGGCGGTGCCGCTTGCACCGCTCACGCCGCCCACCGCGATCGCCCGCAACAAGGGCGGCAGCACGGCGGGCAACCTCGGTGGCGATGACAGCGACGGCGACGATAGCTACGCCTTCACCAACCCGAAAACCGGCAAGAGCAACACGGTGCGCCTGCTCACCGTCGCGATCGATCCGGGTCACGGTGGCGAAGACCCGGGCGCGATCGGCGCTTCGGGCACGTACGAGAAGCACATCGCACTCGACGTCGCGAAGAAGCTCCGTGCGAAGATCGACGCACAGCCGAACATGCGCGCCATGATGACGCGCGACGCCGACTTCTTCGTGCCGCTGAACGTGCGCGTGCAGAAGGCACGGCGCGTCGGCGCGGACCTGTTCGTGTCGATCCACGCTGACGCATTCACCACGCCCGACGCGAAAGGCTCGTCCGTGTTCGCGTTGTCGGAGCATGGCGCGTCGAGCGCCGCGGCACGCTGGATGGCGAACAAGGAGAACTCGTCGGACCAGATCGGCGGCATCAACATCAAGTCCACCGACGCCACGGTCAACCGCGCGCTGTTCGATATGTCGACCACGGCACAGATCCGTGATTCGATGCGCTACGGCAACTTCGTGCTGAAGGAGATCGGCGGCATCAACAAGCTGCACAAAGGGTCGGTCGAACAGGCCGGGTTTGCCGTGCTGAAGGCGCCGGACATTCCGTCGATCCTCGTGGAGACCGCCTTCATCAGCAACCCGGACGAGGAGCGCCGCCTGAACGACGACGCGTATCGGGAGAAGATGGCCGACGCGATCATGACCGGCATCAAGCGCTATTTCGCGGCGAATCCGCCGTTGGCGAAGAACCGCATGACCTGACGCCACCGGGTATCGCGCCGCGTGCGCACCGCGTCACGCGGTGTCATGCAGGCAACAAAAAAACGGCCGCCCGGCCGTTTTTTTTCGCGCCAAAGAGGCACTCAACGCGCCGGTGAAAGCCGCTGCACGACCCAACCACCGAACACATTCACCGCGAGGCCCGCCATCACCAGCAATGCGCCCACGATCTGCGCTTCGGACAACTGCTCGTCGAGAAACAGGGACGCCGACGCCAGCCCGACAATCGGCACCAGCAGCGAGAACGGCGCCACCTGGCTCGCCGGATAGCGCGACAGGAGCCGGCTCCATAGGCCGTAGCCGATCAGCGTCGCCACAAACGCGAGATACACGATGGCGAAGATCGACACCGCGCTGATCCCGGACAGCGCCGCGACGATCCGCCGCGGTCCTTCGAACGCGTATGACAGCGCGAAAAACGGCAACGGCGGGATCAGGCTGCCCCACACCACCAGCCCGACCAGATCGACCTTGCCGACCTTCTTCGTGACGATGTTGCCGAGCGCCCACGAACACGCGGCACATAGCGTGAGGACGAAACCGGCAAGCGTCATGGCGTGGCCGCCTTGCATGCCGATGATCGCGAGACCGCCCACCGCGATCAGCAAACCGACGATACTCGGCACGCGAAAGCGTTCATGCAGAAACAGGGCCGCAAAAATCAGCGTGAAGAACGCCTGTGCCTGCAAGACGAGCGAAGCGAGCCCGGCCGGCATCCCGACATACATCGCCGAGAACAGGAAAGCGAACTGTCCGAACGAAATCGTCACGCCATAGGCGAGCAGCCAGCGCCACGGCATCTGCGGCCGCTTGACGAAGAACACGGCCGGCACCGCGGCGAGCGCGAAACGCAGCGCGCCGAGCAGCATCGGCGGCACGCCATGAAGGCCCACCTTGATCACGACGAAATTGACGCCCCACGCAACCACGACGACCAGCGCGAGCAGTAAGTCCCTGGGCGACATCCCAGTCTCCATTTCATTGTTGGATCTGGCAGTTTAGCGGAGCCAGCGGCGTCAAGGGATGGCGCGCCTTACGGAATCCCGGAGCGGCAAAGCCGCGCAAACCGTCAGCATTGCGCCCTCCGCAGTAGAATCGACTATTGAGCAAAAACCTGACTCCCCCTTCCAGCCGAGCCTGCCCATGTCTTCCTCGATCAAAGCCATTCTCAAACCGCATCTGCGCGACGTCGGCAGCCTCACCGTGCGGCGCGTGCTGCCGGCCATGGCCGCGCGGCTGATCGGCCCGTTCATCTTCTTCGACCACATGGGCCCCGCCACGCTCGAACCCGGTGTCGGACTCGACGTCCGTCCGCACCCGCATATCGGCCTCGCCACCGTCACGTATCTGTTCGAAGGCTCGATCATGCATCGCGACAGCCTCGGCTCCGAGCAGAAGATTGTCCCGGGCGACGTCAACTGGATGACGGCGGGCCGCGGTATCGTCCATTCCGAGCGCACGCCGGCCGAAGACCGCGCGAGCGGCCTGACCATGCACGGCATCCAGACGTGGGTCGCACTGCCGCTCGAAGACGAGGACATCGAACCGTCCTTCGCGCATCACGCGGCCAACACGCTGCCGGTGGTCGAGCGCAACGGCGTCACGCTGCGCGTGATCGCGGGCACGGCATTCGGCGAAACCTCGCCGGTCGCGACCTTTTCCGGCACGTTGTATGTGGCCGCGGAGTTCGCCCCGGGCGGCGCCTTCGCGCTCGAACCGGAGCACGAAGAACGCGGTGTCTATCTGGTGGACGGCGACCTGGAGATCGACGGCGCACCGCTCGAAGTCGGTCAGATGGCCGTGCTGGCGCTCGACGAAACCGTGACGCTCGCCAGCACCCACGGCGCGCGCGTGATGCTGCTCGGTGGCGAAAAGCTGGATGGCGAGCGCTTTATCGAATGGAACTTCGTCGCCAGTTCGCGCGAGAAGATCGAAGCCGCGAAGCTGGCGTGGACCCATCAGGAGATGGGCCAGGTGCCGGGTGAGACCGAATGGATTCCGCTGCCGGCAAGAAAATAAGCGCGCATCCATGCGAGTAAAAGTGAGCGCGCGGCGCATTGAATTCGCCGCGCCCGGCCCCACCTAGCCAACCAACTGTTTTATCGACGAGGACGCAATGGACACCACTCTGGCCACTTTCGAACAAGACGTCATCACGGCGTCGACGCTGGCCCCCGTGCTGGTCGATTTCTGGGCGCCGTGGTGCGGTCCCTGCAAGACGCTCGGCCCGATGCTGGAGAAACTCGAGGCCGAAGCCGCCGGCAAATGGAAGCTGGTGAAAGTGAACGTGGACGAGAACCAGGAACTGGCCACGCACTTCCAGGTGCGCAGCATTCCGCACGTCATGGCGTTTGCCGAGGGCCAGCCGGTCGATCAATTCGTCGGCGTGCTGCCGGAAGGCCAGTTGCGCGAGTTTATCGAGCGCCTCGTGCCGCAAGGCGCGGACGCGGCACGTCTTGAAGCGCAAGCCGCGTTGGCCGAAGGCCGCCGTGAAGATGCCTACAATGCCCTGCAAGCCGCGCTCGCCTACGACCCGGGTTTCGACGAAGCGCGCATGGATCTCATCGAGATGCTGCTCGAAGATCACCGCATCGACGAAGCGCGCAATGAAGTCGACCTGTTGTCGCCGAAAACCACCCAAGGAATCGACGCCCGCTTCAATACGATCAAGACCCGGCTCGATGCGGTGGACGCGGCGGCCGATCTGCCGCCCACTGATGCACTCGAAGCCAAAGTCGCCGCGAACCCGAACGATCTCGAAGCACGCTTCGATCTGGCTAGCGCGCTCATCGCACGCCGTAAATACGAAAGCGCGCTCGAGCACCTGCTAGCCATCGTGCAACGCGACCGCACGTTCCGCGACGACATCGGCCGTAAGACGATGCTGTCAGTGTTCGATCTCGCCGCGCATCAGCCGGAGCTGGTGTCGCAATGGCGGCGCAAGCTGAGCGCGTTGCTGTTCTAATCCGCACCGTGTTCGGGTGCGGCGTGGTCGCCGCGCCTGAATGCGTTGCCACATGCACTGCAACGGCCCTACTGCATCAACACCCTGCCGCTCTAATGCGGCGACGTGGTAACGCCCTACCGGGCAGTCAACTGGTTGCCTGCTTCGCCAGGGCCCGCAACACATGCGCGGCCGCGGCAAAACCGAAGCTCGCGGTCACACACACGCTCGAACCAAACCCCGCACAGTTCAAACCAACCGGTCCCGTATGACCCGGCGATGTCGCGACGTGCTCCGCTTCCTCGTCGATATCGCACACGGCGGCTTCCGGATAGATCAGCGGTTCGTCGGAATACACCGCGCTCACCTTGAACTTCGCCTTCGGGCCACGCGGAAAACCATGCTGTTTGCGTAACTGCCCGCGCACTTTCGACAGTAACGGGTCCTGGATGGTCAGCGCGAGATCGTCGATCCGAATGCGCGTCGGGTCCAGTTGACCGCCCGCGCCGCCCACCGTAATCAACGCCTGCTTCTTCTCCACGCACCACGCGATCAACGCCGTCTTGGTGCGCACGCTGTCGATCGCATCGATCACGTAGTCGAAACCGCCGCCGAGCGTCGCCGCGAAATTGTCCGGTTCGACGAAGTCTTCCACCAGCCGCACGTCGCAGAACGGATTGATTGCCGCGATGCGTTCGGCCATCGCCTCGACTTTCGGTTTTCCGTAGTTACCGTCCAATGCATGGATCTGGCGGTTAGTGTTGCTCTCCGCGACATTGTCCAGATCGATCAAGGTCAGCGTGCCGACCGCGCTGCGCGCCAACGCCTCCGCCACCCATGAGCCGACCCCGCCAATGCCGATCACGGCGACGTGGGCCCCTTCGAACGCCGCGAGCGCCGGCGCGCCATACAGGCGGGCAATGCCGCCGAAGCGCCGCGCGCGGTCGGCGGTTTCACTCCCGTCGAGGCTGGTAGTAAGATCGGAAGGCGCGGTGGTGCTGGACATGGTGGCAGGCTCGTTCAAAGCAGGCAAAACACAAAGTGATAACGCTCAGGCGTTCGCAGCCCGTATTTTGCCTGATCGCGGCGATCCGCATGGCCGCACTCGCTTAGGCCCAAACGTTCGCAAACCTGGTAGCGCGGATGTCCACACAACGCGGCGGGCCTTGATCTGGCTGCGCGCAAAGAATTCGGTCCCTGGCTATACTGGTTGTACTGTAGCGTTCGCATAAGAACATGACCTCACTCGCCGAACTTCGAAAAAACTATTCGCTGGGTTCATTGGACGTTGCCGATATCGACCGCAACCCGTTTCGTCAATTCGACACGTGGTTTCAGCAAGCGGTAGACGCCCAACTGCCCGAACCGAATACGATGACGCTGGCCACGGTCGACTCGCGCGGCCGGCCGTCGGCACGTATCGTGCTGATCAAGGGCGTTGACGAGCGCGGCTTTGTGTTCTTCACCAACTACGAAAGCCGCAAGGGCCGCGAACTGGGTGCCAATCCCTACGCGAGCTTGCTGTTTTACTGGATCGAACTCGAACGCCAGGTGCGTATCGAGGGCCGCGTCGTTAAAACCAGCGCGGAAGAAAGCGATACGTATTTCGCGTCGCGCCCGCTCGGTTCGCGCATCGGCGCGTGGGCATCCAATCAAAGTCGGGTAATTGAAAGCCGTTCGCAGCTCGAAACACGCGAACGCGAAATCAGCCTTCAATACGGCGACCAGCCGCCCCGCCCACCGCACTGGGGCGGCTATCGCCTGGTACCTGAAGCAATCGAATTCTGGCAGGGTCGGCCGTCGCGTCTGCACGACCGCTTGCTCTACACGCGTTCAAGCGAAAACAGCGACTGGCACATCTCCCGCCTATCGCCTTGAACCGGAACACAACACCGTACGCGCGTGGCCAACGCAGCCGCGCGCGCCGGTCGGACTGCGTCTCGCGGCATGGGAGTTGCGCCGCGCTGAGCCGCGATCCACACAGGCTTTGCTTTAATTCAACGAACACGGAGAGATCACATGTTCTGGGAGAAAAAGCTGGCGCAGTGGGTGGAAGAGGTAAAAACCAAGGCTAACCTGCCAGCACGCCTTGTGCTGTGGGACGGCCAGCAACATGACTTCGGGCAGTTCGCCGCGCCTCAGGTCACGCTACATGTCAAAAGCGCTACGGCGCTGCCTTATCTGCTCGAACCGAGCCTCGACAATCTGGGCGAGGCGTATGTGAAGGGCAAGATCGACATTGAAGGCAAGCTGTCGGACATCATCACCGTCAGCTATCAGTTGGCGCGCAACACCGTCAGCAGCGCGAGCAAACTGGCGCGCGTACGGCGCTATTTTCATCATTCGAAATCGTCTGACAAGAAGGCCATTCAGTATCACTACGACGTCTCGAACGAGTTCTACAAGCTGTGGCTCGACGAGAACATGGTGTACTCGTGTGCGTACTTCGAGAATGGCGATGAAGATCTCGCCACGGCGCAGGTCAAGAAGATCGACCACATCCTCACCAAGATCGGCTTGCAACCGGGGCAGCACCTGCTCGATATCGGCTGCGGCTGGGGGGCGCTCGTCTTGCGCGCAGCGCAGAAGTTCGGCGCGAAGTGCGTCGGCGTGACGCTGTCGCAAAACCAGTTCGATCTCGCTACCGCACGCGTGAAAGCCGCGGGCCTGGAAAACCAGATCGAGATTCGTCTACAGGACTATCGCGACATCGACGGGCAATTCGACCGCATCACCAGCGTCGGCATGTTCGAGCACGTCGGCCGCAAGAATCTGCCGGGCTATTTCCAGAAGATGCACGATCTGCTCGCCGAAGATGGCATCGCAATGAATCACGGCATTACGTCGAGCGATTCCGACAGCGGCGAAACCGCGCTGGGCGGCGGCGAATTCATCGACCGTTATGTATTTCCGGACGGCGAACTGCCACACATCAGCCTTGCGCTCGAAGCGATGCAGCGCGGCGGGCTTGAAGCGGTTGACGTCGAAAGCCTGCGCCGTCACTATGCGCACACGCTGAACATCTGGGCGGAAAACTTCGAGACGCATGCGGACGAAGCCCGCAAGCTGGTCGACGACGAAAAATTCCGCATCTGGCGCGTGTACCTCGCCGGTTGCGCGTACGCGTTCGAGAACGACGACGTGTCGATCTACCAGGTGGTGTGCCGCAAAGCCGGCCGCAGCGCAACAACCTTGCCCTGGTCGCGCCGCTATATGTACGACAAAACGTTGTGATACGGTTGCGCCGCGGCGATTTGCCGTTGCCGCGTGCCAGGGCTACGTGCTTTGCACGTGCGGGCCGACGCGGCGCAAACCTTAAACAGCAGGTCGGACATCGATGGACCAGAGCGGGACAAGCGAAGTTGAACAAACCGTAAGCGGCGAGCAAGACGCACAGGCCGACGCCGTGCAGTTCGATCTGTTCGGGATGCCGGTGGAGCAGACAGCGGTTGCATCGGCATCGGCATCGAAGCCTGATGCGGGGGCGAAACCACCGCGCACGAAGGCGAGCGGCGCTGCCCTGCTCTGGCAGGATGACGACGCGCCAGTACCTCCGGAAACCGCGTCCGAAGCCGAAGCCACCGCAGCGCCGGCAACCGCCGATCCACCCAGAAAACGCCGTTCACGCGAGGTTCTCGCCGCACCGCCCTCTTCCGAACTCCTGGCGCTGGCTGCAGAACTGCCGCCGCAAGTCCATCTCGGTACGTCGACATGGTCGTTTCCGGGCTGGAACGGCATTGTCTACGGCGACGATTACAGCAATAGCAAACTCTCGCGCGAAGGTCTGACGGCCTATGGCGCGCATCCGCTGTTAAAGACCGTCAGCATCGACCGGTCGTTTTACCAGGCGCTTACCGTAACCGAATACCTGCGCTATGCGCAGCAGGTGCCGGAGCACTTCCGCTTTATCGTCAAAGCGCCGATGACGATCACCGACGCCACCGTGCGAGCCGAACGCGGCGAACCGGTCTCGCTGAACCCGTGCTTTCTGAACGCGCAAATGGCGATCGACGAGTTTGTCACGCCATGCCTCGAAGGCCTCGGCGCGAAAGCCGGTGCGCTCGTGTTCCAGCTCTCGCCACTGCCCGATCAGATGCTCGCGCAACCGGCGGCATTCATCGAGCGAGTCGCCGCGTTCCTGACAGCGTTGCCAAAGCTGCCGGAAGGCACGTGCTACGCGATCGAAATTCGCGACGCGAGTTTGCTCACGCCGCGCTTTATCCGCACGCTGAAAGCGGCGGGCGTACGGTACTGCGTGGGAATTCATGCACGGATGCCGGACCCGCTGCGTCAGGCGGCGGCGCTCGCGCTGCTGGACGGCGAGCCGGCCGGCCCGCTGATCGTGCGTTGGAGTTTGCACGGCGGCTTCAAATACGAACAGGCGAAGGCCAAGTACGAACCGTTCAACCAATTGGTCGACCAGGACCCGGCGACCCGCGTCGCGCTCGCCGAGATGGCCGCGCGCTATGCGCTGGCCGGCCAGCCGGTGGTGATCGCGATCAACAACAAGGCGGAGGGTTCCGCGCCGTTGAGCTGCGTGGAATTAGCGCGAGCGATTATTGAGGCGTATGCGCGCCTTGCTCATGAATATGAGCATGAACAAGAACGTGAGCAACCGCGCCAGGAGTCGGAGCCACAATCGCAACTCGAGTCGATGCCGCATTCGCATCCGGAGCCGGAGCCGGAGCCGGAGCCGAACGAGAATGCGCAACGCGAAGGCGGCGAGCAAGACTGAGCGGCGCAGCGCCGCCGCATTACCATCCGTCCGGCGTCGCCCGTCTTTCTGAGCCGCGATTCAAGCGGCGGCCCAGGTTGAAACCTAAGCCGCCAGTCCCACAGATCAGCCCGCCATCACACCTCGATCACCGCGCCGGCTCAGCTCGCCTTGATCCGATGCGCGAATTTCTGACGGAATTTCGCGACCTTCGGTGCCACCACGAACGAGCAGTACCCCTGATTCGGATGCTGCGCGAAGTAGTTCTGGTGGTACGCCTCGGCCGGCCAGTAGTTGCCGTCGAGCGGCAGCACCTGGGTGACGATCTGGCCGTCGTAGATACCCTGCTCGCCGATCTCGCGGATCGCCTGCAGTGCCGTTTCACGCTGCGCGTCGGAGTGGGTGAAAATCACCGATCGGTACTGCGTGCCGACGTCGTTGCCCTGCCGGTTCAACTGGGTCGGATCGTGGATCGCGAAGAAAATATCGAGAATCTCGCGATAGCTGATCTTCGCCGGATCGAAGTCGACGTTCACGACTTCCGCATGGCCCGTCACGCCGTCGCACACCTGTTCGTAGGTCGGCCGCTGGGTTTGGCCGCCCGCATAGCCCGACTCCACCGAGTTGACGCCTTCGACGCCCAGATACACCGCTTCAAGACACCAGAAACACCCGCCACCGAGGGTGGCGACTTCGCCTGTCTGACTCATGCTGCTTGCTCCTTGATTCTCATAGTCGGCCGATGCCGGTCCCAGCTTTCCGCAACGCTCATGCCACCACCGAGACTTTCCAGCTTAGCGGTTTTTCCACTAACCGGCAGGTGTCGCGGCCAGTCCGCCGCGATTGCAGTTAAAATTGGGGCAAATCGACGATTTTCACTATGACTTTCGAATCATTTGTTTCCGGCCACACGCACGATGGGTTCAGCTCGGGGTTCACCCGGTCTGGCGCAAAGGCTTCCGCCCGATGAAGCACGCCAACCCGCCCAACTTCGACCAATCCGCCTTTAAACAGGCGCTCGGCCAATTCGCCACCGGCGTCACTGTCATCACAACGCGCGCAGCGTCCGGCCAATTGATCGGCATCACGGCCAGCTCGTTCAATTCGGTTTCGCTCAATCCGCCGCTCGTGTTGTGGAGTCTGGCCACGCGCTCGGCCTCGATGCCGGTGTTCCGGGCGAACAGTCACTACGTGGTCAACGTGCTGGCCGCGTCGCAGCTCGATCTGTGCAAACGCTTTGCCACAGTGAAGGGCGATCGTTTCGAAGGCGTGTCGCACGCCGAAGGCGACACCGGCATGCCGGTGCTCGACGGCGCGCTCGCCTGGTTCGAATGCCATAACCGCAGCCGCTATGAAGAAGGCGACCACGTTATTTTCGTCGGCGAAGTGGAGCGCTGCGGCGTCCACGAGAATGCCGCCGAGATTGCGCCGCTAGTCTTCCAGAACGGCCAATTCCACGGACTCAAGCCGCTCTGAACGCGGCGCCGCTGTGCACTAACAGCGGCCGCCGCAAGCAGGTAGACGCCAGTACAAGCTGACTGACCGGCCACCCGCACTCAGCTATGCGGCGCGCTGTGTCCGCTGGTTTTTGTCACTAGCGATACCGGTACGCCCGAATCTTCCTTCAGCGTCTGCAGCACGATATTCGAACGAATATCCATCACGCCCGGCGCCTTATAGAGGCGTTGCAGCACGAAGTCCGAATAGTGTTTGAGATTATGCGCGAGCACCCGCAGCAGATAATGGGTCTCGCCGGTCACGACAAACGCGCCGACCACTTCCGGCCAATCCCGCACCGCCTCCGCAAAACGCTCGTGCCAGTTCTCCTGGTCGTTGCGCATCGACACCTGCACGAACGCTTCCAGTTCGAAACCCAGCACTTCGCGGTTCAGGCACGCACGGTAGTGTTCGATGACGCCTTGCTCTTCCAGAAGGCGCAGGCGTCGCAGACAGGCCGACGGCGAGAGCGAAATGCGCTCCGCCAGGTCGAGATTGCTGATCCGTCCTTCTTGCTGAAGCACCGTCAAGATACGGCAATCGGTGGCGTCGAGCGAGATCGCGTTCATATTCGGTCTCCCTTTCCCATTTGTCTCAAATTATGTTCCAAGACACGGCTCAGAAGGAGATTTTTTCGCAATCACATTTCGCGCCAAGCCACCTATCATTCCTGGATAGACACAATTCGCTGATGGAGACATGGAAACACTCTGGGATATCACCCCCGCCGTCGATACGGCGACGCCCGTCTGGCCTGGCGACACGCCGGTCGGCATCGAACGCGTGTGGCGCATGGAAGCGGGCTCGCCCGTCAATGTCGCGCGCCTGACGCTGTCGCCGCACACCGGCGCCCACACCGACGCCCCGCTTCATTACGACGCGGAGGGCGCGGCGATCGGCCAGGTCGCGCTCGATGCGTACCTTGGACGCTGCCGTGTGATTCATTGCATCGGCGCTTCGCCTGTTGTGACGCCACAACACCTGACCGGTTCGCTCGACGACCTGCCGCCGCGAATCTTACTACGCACTTACAGGAACGCGCCGACTCAGGTTTGGGACAGCGCGTTCTGCGCGGTCGCGCCGGAAACGATCGATCTTCTCGCTGCTCGTGGCGTCAAGCTGATCGGCATCGATACGCCGTCGCTCGATCCGCAGGAGTCGAAGACGATGGACGCCCATCACCGGATTCGCGCGCACCGCATGGCGATCCTCGAAGGCATCGTGCTGGATGCCGTCGCACCTGGCGACTACGAACTGATCGCGCTGCCGCTCAAATTCACCACGCTCGATGCGAGCCCCGTGCGCGCGGTATTGCGGGCGCTGCCCGACTCCCGCTGATCACCGACATCACCTGCGCGCTGCATTCACCGAACTCCCTGATCTCTCTGACTGGACCATCATGAACACCCGTGACGAAGCTCTCGCGCTCGATAGCGCCGACCCGCTCGCAACGCTGCGCGACCAGTTCGCGCTTTCGCCGGCGACCATCTATCTCGACGGCAACTCGCTCGGCGTGCCACCGGCCGCCGCCGCGCAACGCGCGCAGAACGTGATCGCCGCCGAATGGGGCGAAGGCCTGATCCGCAGCTGGAACACCGCCGGCTGGTTCGAATTGCCGCGCCGCCTTGGCAACAAGCTCGCGCCGCTGATCGGCGCAGCCGACAACGAAGTGGTCGTCACCGATACGATTTCGATCAACCTGTTCAAGCTTTTGTCGGCGGCCGTGCGGTTGGCGAATGCGCGCGATCCGAAGCGTCGCGTGATCGTTTCCGAGCGTTCGAATTTCCCGACCGATCTGTACATCGCCCAAGGGCTGATCGAACAGCTCGATCGCGGTTATGAATTGCGCCTGGTCGACGACCCCTCCGAGCTGCCCGCCGCGATCGGCGACGACACCGCGATCGCGATGATCACGCATGTGAACTACCGCACCGGCTACATGCACGACATGGCCGCGCTGACCCAACTCATCCACGACAAAGGCGCGCTCGCGCTGTGGGACCTCGCACATTCGGCGGGCGCGGTGCCGGTCGACCTGAATGGCGTCGGCGCGGATTACGCGGTGGGCTGCACGTATAAGTATCTGAATGGCGGCCCGGGTTCGCCGGCGTTCGTCTGGGTACCGAAGCGGCATCAAAACGACTTCGCGCAGCCGCTGTCCGGCTGGTGGGGTCATCGCGCGCCGTTCAAAATGGACCCGACGTATCAACCCGATGACGGTATTGGCCGCTTCTTGTGCGGCACGCAGCCGATGGTGTCGATGTCGCTGGTCGAATGCGGGCTCGATGTGTTCCATCAAACGGATATGCAGACGATCCGCGCCAAGTCGCTCGCGCTGACCGATCTGTTTATCAAACTGGTCGAAACGCGTTGCGGCGAGTTTCCTTTGAAGCTCGTCACGCCGCGCGACCATGCGCAGCGCGGTTCGCATGCGAGCTTCGAGCATCCGCATGGTTTTGAAGTGATGCAGGCATTGATCGCGCGTGGCGTGATCGGCGACTATCGCGAGCCTCATGTGTTGCGGTTTGGTTTTACGCCGCTGTACACGCGCTTTGTCGATGTGTGGGATGCGGTGGAAACGCTGCGCGAGGTGCTTGCGGAAGAGAGCTGGCGAGCACCTGAATTTGCCGCCCGCGGCGCAGTGACCTGAGGAGCGCGCAATGAACGATCACATGCAAACACCGGGCTTGCCGGAAGAGAAACCGGCGCAAGGGTGTCCGTTTGGGCATGGCAGTGGGACTGCTCATGCAGCGTCTTCGGCTGCCGATTCCGGCGAGGGCTGGCATGATGCGCAGCTCGATTTTTCAGAGTCGATGAGTTATGGCGACTATCTCTCGTTAGGGACGGTGCTGGATGCGCAGCATCCGTTGTCGCCGGATCACAACGAGATGTTGTTCATCATCCAGCATCAGACGAGTGAACTATGGATGAAGCTCGCGCTGTATGAACTGCGTGCCGCGCTGAAGGCGGTGCATCGCGATGAGTTGCCGCCGGCGTTCAAGATGCTCGCTCGCGTGTCGCGGATCATGGAGCAGCTCGTGCAGGCGTGGAGTGTTCTCGCGACGATGACGCCGTCCGAGTACACGGCGATGCGGCCTTATCTGGGTAGCTCGTCCGGGTTCCAGTCATATCAGTATCGCCAGATCGAGTTTTTGCTCGGCAATAAGAATGAGCAGATGCTGAAACCGCACGCGCACCGGGCGGATGTTCTTGCCGAGGTGACAGCTTCGCTGGAAGCACCTTCGTTTTACGATGAAGTTGTTCGACTGCTGGCGCGGCGTGGGTTTGCGATTTCACCTTCCAGGTTGGAGCGGGATTGGACGCAACCGACTACGCATGATGCTTCAGTTGAGGCGGCGTGGTTGGAGGTCTATCGGAATCCTTCGCAACATTGGGAGCTGTACGAGATGGCGGAGGAGCTTGTCGACCTCGAGGATGCGTTTCGCCAGTGGCGGTTCAGGCACGTGACGACGGTTGAGCGAATCATTGGATTCAAGCAAGGCACGGGCGGTACGAGTGGTGCGCCTTATTTGCGGAAGATGCTCGACGTGGTCTTGTTTCCCGAGCTTTGGCATGTGAGGACGATGCTTTAAGGCGTCTTTGCGTCTTTGTCAATGCGCGATGCATTGGCAACGTTCACGAAACACGTGGCGATCCGTAGACGCGTCGGTTCGAATGTAAAGATTGGTCATAACTCGCGCGTTTAGCCTGTGTGGTTGATCGTCTTAAAAAACGGTTAGGTTAGATTTCTACGTGCCGTTGGAAAGACGGCCGGGTGTGAGAGCCCGAACGGTAGTTCGCATAACCTACATTCGTAGGTCGTGCACTTGCTTCTGCACGTCTATTCAATGGGCGGGTCGCAGTGAGGGGGCCGAAAGGTCCACCGGTTTGAACTACCGCCGGTCTCTCAAACTCGCTACGTGCCCGCTCACCCAACGATTAGCTCGCGAGTGTCGGGCGATTCACGAACGCACCGGAAATCGCACATGGCCAAAACCACAAAGAAAACTCAAACTGCATCACGCCCGCCTGTTGATGCACTCCAGTATGAAAAACTTGCACTGTCGGCGTTTGGAGCATGCGACCGACAAATCCGGCAGCTTCGAACACTGATTGATCTCGCGGCAAGCATCACGCGATGCCCGGCTACGACGGTCGAAGAAAGACGCCGTGAGCGCAACCTGCTGGAACACCTGCTCTATACCGTCGAGCAATATCAGCAGGAAGTTGAATGCGACCGCGATCTGTATCAGGTGATTGCGCTCGATGCGAAAGGGGTTGCTCACAATCGCATCACGGCCAAGCTTGCGGCACAGCTTCTTTCAGATGCTGCGGAGGCGGGACGAGAAGCAGGCGAAGCTGCAGCTGAAGCCGAAGCTGCGGTGGACAAAGCTGTAACGCGTAAGCAGGAGCGTGTAAAGACTGCGGCGCGTACGCGAGCTGATGCGCAAAAGGCAGAAGTGAAGCACTAGGGTGAAAGAGCGGCAATCGTGCCGCTGCAAAGAAAAAGGCGCGAATTCGCGCCTTTTTTGGTTTACTTCTTACTTTTGTTCTTTGGTGGAATCATGACCAGACCTTCGGGAGCAAGGTCTGGATATGCTCTCCACAGTGGTTCGAGAAGAAGGTACAACCCCCCGGCGATCCTGCCGGCCTCGGAGCGAAACCCCTCAAACTCATCTCTCGAGCATTTTTTCTGAATTATTTTTGTCGCATTTTCGACCGACAAATACGCGTCTAATAGCTGCTTGCTTACTTCTGACGCTACATCCTTGTCTATTTCCTTATCCATCATACTCTCCCTAGCAGTCTTGATCTGATTTGCACTGGTTCATACATCTGAAAAAACTCACGCCATAATTTCCAGTCGGAAACGTCGTATCCGCGCACTTGATCTGGCATCTTTCATGAACTTCGCGACAGCGTTTCGTTATGGGTTTTCCATAAGCACACTTGACGAAGCCCGAATCAGAGTCACCATTGTTCTGGAAGAGTTGAGCATATAGCACCGCACGTTTTGACTGCCCGTTCTGCTCGGGCATCAGGATAGGGAAAGGCACCTGCTCCTGTGCCGTTATTTGCAGTTCAGGCACGTCACCCTGAACTGGCTGACCTGTCTGGGTGACAGTGAGCCCACGGTAAAAGAGCTTCCACGCCAGCTTAGCCTTCGTGAACACGTAGCACTCGGTGCATACAGGTGTGATCGCCGTCGTACCGCTGGCTTTTAGTGCTTTACGCGAGCCTGAGAGATTGGCCGGTGGCCCGACAGGATCAGCACCAGTTTCATAGTTATTAATCCACTGGTCAATCTCATCACTGGATATCGCTTGCGCGGCACCCCCGTTCCTGGCCGCCGTACCAGTCCGACCCGCCACACGACCATCAGGCGTATAGCTGTAGTCCACAGTCAGGAAACGCTTCAGACCTGCCGTCAATGCAGTTGCGTCTTCGTTGTACGTGAACCGGCTGACGCGTCCGCGTTTGTCATACGTGAAGCGCGCTTCACGATAGTTGCCGGTGGCTCTCGTGACACGGTTCGACGCGTCGCGATCGACTGCACCAAGTAGCCAACGTGAGACCAACTCCTGAGCGGTCTGTAGATTCCCCGTTTCATCTGGGAAATACACCCAGTCTTCGGTTTTGACACCATTCACATAGACAGTTGCTTGCGCCAGGCGGTTATTGGCATCGTAGCGCGCACCAACAGTCAACTTGTTGCCCGTGCCAGTAGCATCGAAACCGCTCGCGCCTGTCGTGTCAGACGTATCGAACTCGCTGTATCCAGTGACGTTACCACCTGCGTCATACACGAACGCACGCATCTTGCCCGGAGTTGCAACAAGTGACGGGTGCAGGCTCGTCGCATCGGCGTAGCGCACTGACGTTATCACCGTGCCACTAGCACTACTCACCGCGGCTCGAACCGGTCGACCCGCGGCGTCGTACGAATATGCTGCGCTTCCGTCCGGTGCAGTTTTTTGTAGCAGGTTCCCGCTCGAGTCCAACGTCCGGCTCTCGGTGCCATCGGCCGTACTGCCACCCGTCATGCGTAACATGCCAGCGATTGACGCGAAGTTAATCGTGCCGGAACCGTCCGTCCACGAAATAGTGGTCGAGCCGTTGCCGTAGGTGAACTGGACGTTCTGCGTCGTATCCGGGTGCGTTGCTGAGATAGCGCGCCCTCTCGCATCGTATGTCCACGTTGCGATCCGTGAACCGGATTCGTCAATCACACCGGTTAGTGCGTTTTTGAAGCGCGAGTCGTCGTAGACGTAACGGCGTACATAACCATCAGGCCATGTGACCGATACGAGGTTACTGCTTCCGTCATAACCGTATTGCGTAAGACCGCCGCTTGGGTCTGTCATGCGGTAGATCCGGCCCAACGTGTCGTACTCAAGCTTGATCGACAGTAACTCATACTTCGGAACCGCACCTGCCGCGCGCTGGTTGATGGCCGTGAGCCGCCCCGCACCGTCATAGGAAAGCGTTCGGGTGAAACCGCTATGTGTTGTTTCGGACAGCAGGACGCCTTGTGCAGAATACGACTCAACGGTATCTGTTGTCAGGTCCGTCAAAACCCATCCAGAGCTGTTCTGAGCGAGAGCGAACCCACTGAAACTGGACGTTTTCCACTGTCCGTTGGTAAGTAGGAAAGTGAGCGGTTGGCCGTTTGCGCGATATGCACTGACTTGAGGTGAACTACCGCTTGTCCCGGCCACGTTGAGTTGTCGCTGCCAGTTATTCATCCATACCGGCCCCATGGCGGTAGCCGATTTGAGAAACGGTGAGGATAGGTAGCTTCGAGTGAATGTCAGTGGCATTCCATCGCCGCTGCGGAAATCGTTCTCAGAGAGAGTCACCTTGCCATTGGCCGAATACACCGGATCGGCAACCGGACAAGATTCGTCAGGGTCCGTAGGCGTGGCGCACCACTCGTCAATCGCCGCAATGTCGTTTCTACATCCGTAACTGCCCATGCCGCTTGGAGTATTGCTTGCGACGTCCAGCCGACAGCTCGCTGTACCTGGCGTCGCACCTGATTTCGAGTAAAGCGTCCAGCAGTCGTCTGCATGCGCAGTAGAAGCCACTAATAACAAGGCACACGAGGACACTAGGCGGGCTAGCTTGCCGCCGAGCCAGCAAGATGAGATTTTTGTTCTCATACATCTCCCTTCTGTAATACGTCGTTAGAATTGCGTAATAATTCGACGTTGCATCAAGGAGAGCTGAAACTAGAATAGGAACACTCTGAAAATATCGGTTGCGCGACACATCTTCACAAACCGGCTGAAATCGGAAGCATCAGGGGATGGGTCGCCGCTAAGCGGGCACCCCAACAACGCCCTCATCGGGGGCATTCAAGGAAGGTGGCGAGTACAAAAGTGTCTAGCCAAGATGACGGGGACGTGCTGCGTGCAGTATCGCCGACCATCAATTCGTCGCCGATTCGCGTATTGGCTGCCCTGCGAGTGCAGTGACGTCCCAGACGCGATTCGCCGTTACACAGTGGACGTGCCGTCAATAATCCGTAGCAGCCAAACCAATCACCTCGCCGTATACCCCCCATCAATCGGCAAGCAAACTCCACTAATCATCGAAGCCGCGTCGCTCAACAAAAACATAATCGGTGCAGCGACCTCAGCAGACTCGGCGAATCGCCGCAAAGGAATCGCCTTCAAAGCGGGATCGCGTTTCGCAGGATCACTCCACGCCTGCACGGCCATCGGCGTCAAAGTCACGGTCGGATTAACGCTATTCACCCGAATGCCGTAGGGTCCCAGTTCGATACACAAAGCACGCGTAATAGCATCAAGCGCCGCCTTGGAAGCCGAATAACTCAAATGATCATCCAGCGCCACAAGCGCAGCCTGACTGGAAACGTTCACGATGCTGCCAGCGCGTTTAGCATCGATCATCCCGCGCGCCACGTGCTTGGAAACCAGTACCGCCCCTCGCGCGTTCACGCCCATCACGCGATCGAAACTGGCACCCGTCGTATCCACCGCCCGCTCAAGCAAAGCGATCCCAGCGCAATTTACGAGCCCATCGAACGCATCGAGTGAACCCAATGCATCATCGATAACGGCTTCGTCGCTTACGTCGAGCGTCAACGGTTCGCATCCCGTTTCCTCAGCCAGCCGCGCGAGTTCATTCACATTCCGCGCCGCGGCAACCACGTTCGCTCCAGACGCGCACAACGCTTCAACCGTCGCCCGTCCAATGCCGCTCGATGCTCCCGTAACCAGAATCGATTTACCAGAAAAATCAAAAGTAGCATTCATGATGTCTGCAGCCGATGCATGACCGGCTTCAACGCCGGATACAAATCCGTATAAATACCAAACCGCTGTTCGTACAAAGCCATTCGTTGCGCGTTCGGCTCAGCGCGTTCAATCAACGTCACCCATCCGCCCTGTGCTTCTTCGCGCGATACGAGACCGACGCCAACCCCTGCCAGCAACGCCGCGCCCATCGCGGCCTCCACTTCCTGCTCGATCGTATAGACCGGGTAACCAGTAATGTCCGCGATGATCTGCATCCAGAGATCAGAATGCGCCGCACCGCCCACAACGATCAACTTGTCGTCCAACGATTGTGCACCTTTGCGTCCCGCTTCGATGTTGTGTTTCAACGCGAACGACACGCCCTCCAACACGGCCCGGTACAAATGCGCCCGCGTGTGAAACAGGCTCAGGCCGACAAACGCCCCACTCGCCTTGGCATCCCACACAGGGCTTCGTTCGCCCATCAAATACGGCAAGAACATCACGCCGTCCGAACCCGCCGGGATCTGAGAAGCACTCTCTTCCAGCAACCGATGCGGATCCCCATTCGGCATCGCACGTGCCGCCTCAGTCTCCGCATGACAGAACTGCTCGCGATACCACGTCACCGAAGCACCCGCCGTAATCGCGCCGCCAAATACATAAATGTCGCGCTGACCGTTGAACACATGCGGCATACTGATCAACCCATGCCGCGCATCGACAGTCTGGTTGATATACCCCCAACACATACTCGTACCGATCATCGCAACATGCTGCCCCGCGCGCGTGACGCCTGCGGCAAACGTCGCCACCGCGGCATCCACGCCGCCCGCGACGATCGCCGTGCCCGCCTCCAATCCGAGCTGTTCGGTCCACTGCGACAACAAACCACCCACCACTTCGGACGACTCCACTAATCGCTCCGGCATCATCGTCGCGGGAATGCCGAGCATGTCGAGTGCTTCATCCGACCAGTCGCGTTTGGCGATGTCGTAGATGCCGCCGATGTTTCCCGCCGAACTATGGTCGACGGCGACCTCGCCGGTCAGCATATAAATCACATAGGCATTGGGCGGCAGGAAGTAACGCGTATGCGCCCACACATCCGGTTCGTGATCGCGCAGCCACAGCATCTTCGTGTAGCCGTAGTAGCTGTCCACACCGTTTCCTGTGATCGTATACAGCCGCTCCAGGTCGATGTTTTCACGCACCCACTCAACCTGATCCGTCGCACGCCGGTCCATCCAGATCAGACACGGATAGAGCGGCCGCATATCGCTATCGACGGGAATCCCCGAGCCGCCATACAGACTGCTCACGCACAGCGCCTTGATCGACTTCGCCGCGACGCCCGCCTCCTTCGCCTTGCCGACGCACGCCGCGATGCACTCCACCACCGCCTTCAACCATACTGCTGGCCATTGTTCTGCCCATAACGGCTTGGGCGTATCCGGCTGATAGCTCGACGCATGCTGCGCGACGATCGCGCCGTGCTGATCGACCAGCAGCGCCTTGGTGCTCTGCGTGCCGATATCGACGCCGATCACGTAGTCCATACAGTCTCCGTTTATCTACTGCCCATCCCGTACTTGCGCAAAGAAAGCTCAGGCGCGCGGCTTCATCAACACCTTGATCGAGTCGAGCGAGTTAGCGACCTTGATCGCTTCGTCCCATTCTTCCAGCGAAAAGCCGTGCGTGACAATGCCCTTCGACGTAACGAGTCCACGCGCCAGCAAGTCGATCGCAATCGGATAACAGTATGGGCCGAGATGTGCGCCGCGTACATCGAGCTCCTTGCGATCGCCGATCACCGACCAGTCGAGCGTCGTATCCGCACCGAACACGGAAAACTCGACGAAGCGCCCAAGCTTGCGAATCATCTCCATGCCCTGATTGACGCCGATCGGCGCGCCGGTCGTTTCGATGTAGACATCGCAACCATAGCCGTCAGTCAGGGAGTGAATGATCGCCAACGCGTCGTCCTGTTTCGGATTGATCGTCACGTCCGCCCCATATTCGCGCGCGAGTGCGAGGCGCTCTTCAACCAGATCGATCACCACGAGCTTCTTCGGTGTCTTCAGATGTGCGACTTGGGTCATCATCAAACCAAGCGGACCAGCACCGGCAATCACCACCACATCATCGAGTTGCAGGTCGCCACGGTTCACCGTGTGAATCGCGCAGGCGAGCGGCTCGATGATGGCCGCGTCTTCGAGTGAAATGCCGTCGGGAATCTTGTGGACGATTGCAGTTGGCGGAATACGCATGTACTCGGCCATGCCACCGTCCGCGACTTCGCGCTGGAAGCCGAAGATGTTGTGCACCTCACACATCCAGTACTGGCCGGATTTGCAATAACGGCACTTGCCGCAAGGCACGATCTGTTCGGCGATCACGCGGTCGCCGATCTTCACGCCGAAATGATCGGCCGCGCCGTCGCCCATTTCTTCGACGAAACCGAAGAACTCGTGACCTGGAATCACCGGCGCTTTGACCCATGGGCTCGGGCCGCCCCAAAACATCTTCGCACCCGAATGGCATTTGCAGTCGCTCGCGCAGATGCCGCACGCGGCGATGCGGATCACCAGTTCATGTGCGCGGGCCCGAGGCTTTGACACCTGTTCGACGCGATAGTCTTTCGGTGCGTGGCAGACGATTGCCGTCATGTTTTGCTGATCGGATTGCGTGGATTGAGTCATTGCATGGTCCTGCTAAAAAGAGGTCATTTAAGCGTTACTTTCTACGGTCACGGCTGATGTAGATCGCCAGCAAAATAATTCCGCCCTTGATCACGTTCTGCACATACGGATTCACGCCGACCATGTTCAGGCCATTGTTCAGCACGCCGAGCAACAGTGCGCCGATCAAGGTGCCGATGATCGAGCCACGTCCGCCGGAGATCGACGTGCCGCCCATCACCACGGCGGCGATGGCATCGAGTTCGAAGCCAACGCCCGCGTTCGGCTGACCGCTCATCAAGCGTGCGGTCAACACGATGGCGGCGAAAGAGGAGGTCAAACCGGCGAGCGTGTAGACGATCAGCTTGACCCGCGCCACACGCACGCCCGACAGACGTGTCGCCTGTTCGTTGCCGCCAATCGCATACACGTAACGGCCGAACGGCATGCGTTCGAGCAACACCCAGGCAATCGCATAGATCACCACCATGATCACAACCGGCGCCTGAACGCCGAGAATCTTGCCGCTGCCAAAGAAGCTGACCCAGTCAGGCAGGCCGTCGATCGGATAGCCGCCCGTATAGATCAGCGCGAGACCGCGCGCGATACCCATCGTCGCGAGCGTGACGATGATCGGCGGCATACCGGCGAACGCGACAAAGAACCCGTTCGCGGCGCCGAAGCCCAAACCGACTGCAATACCCACTGCCAACGCAGCGATTGCATTCATCCCGGCGACCATCAGGCCCGCAGCGAGCGTGCCCGCCAAAGCCATCACCGAGCCAACCGACAGATCGATGCCACCGGTCAGAATCACACACGTCATGCCCACAGCGATGATCGCGTTGATCGAGACCTGGCGCAGCACGTTCTCGATATTCGCGGCGGAGAGAAAACTATCGCTCGCGAACACCATGACGACGCACACCACCAGCAAGCCGACGAACGGATAAAAGAGCGTCGAGCGCTTCAACGCGGACCACGTCAATCGCACCGGTGCGCCCGGCGTATTGCCGCTGACGGTCGAGGTTTTCGGCGATGAAGAAGGACTAGGCGTGTTCATGGCTTGCTCCACGGGTGCCGGCTGTTGCATAAGTCATCACGGCGTTCGAATCGATCTCGTCGCCTTGGAGCATCGCTTCGATGCGGCCCTGCCGGAACACGGCGACGCGGTCGCACATGCCGACGATCTCCGGCAGTTCGGACGAGATCATGATGATCGAGTAGCCACGCGCGGTGAGTTCGCGCATCAGCAGATAGATTTCGGCTTTGGCGCCGACGTCGATGCCGCGCGTCGGTTCGTCGAAGATGAGAATGTTGGTGTGATGATTCAGCCAGCGCGCAATCACCACCTTTTGCTGATTGCCGCCTGAAAGGGTCGCGACTTCGGTATGCATCGTCGGCGCTTTGACGCCGACGCGCTTCATGATGTCGGCGGTCGCACGCGCTTCACTGCGCTGGTCGATGAAGAAACGCAGTGAGCGGTATTTGCCGAGGTTGTTGATCGAGATGTTCTGCTTGATCGAGAAATCGGTGATCAACCCTTCGGTCTTGCGGCTCTCCGGCAGAATGCCGACGCCCGCTCGCAACGCATCGGCGGGATCGGATAGTTTCGCGGCCGTGCCGTTGACGCGGATTTCTTTCACGTACGCCGGATCCGCACCGATCACGGCCAAGGCGGTTTCCGTGCGGCCCGAGCCGACCAGTCCCGCGAAACCGAGAATCTCGCCTTCACGCAGTGTGAAGCTCAGCATCGGACTCTCTTTGAGCAACTGCAGCTTGTCGACTTCGAGCACGATCTTCGCATCGTCGCGTAGCGGTGGCTTCGGCGGAAAGCTGTTTTCGATGCGGCGTCCCACCATCATTTCCACCAGGCGGCTCACATCGGATTGCGCGACCTCCGTCATGCCGACGTACTGACCGTCGCGTAACACCGTAATGCGATCGCACACCTCAAAGATCTCTTCAAGGTGATGCGAGATGAAGATCATCGCGACGCCCTGCTGCTTCAGGTCACGCATGATTGCGAATAGGTGTTCCGCTTCAGCGGGTGTGAGCGTCGCGGTCGGCTCATCCAGAATCAGAATGCGCGCTTCCAAAGACAACGCCTTGCCGATTTCAACAAACTGTTGCTGCGCGACCGAAAGTTCACGAATCGGCACCGACAGGTCGATCGCCACGCCTAGGCGCTGAAAAATCGCCGCGGCCGCGCGCCGCATCTTGCCGCGTTCGAGCAGGCCCAAACCGTTCTTCAACTCACGGCCGAGAAACATGTTCTCCACGGCATTCAGATACGGAATCAGGCTGAACTCCTGAAACACGATACCGACGCCCGCGGCAACTGCATCGTGGTAATTCGTGAAGTGGCGCGCTTCGCCCGCGATGGTGATCGTGCCTTCATCCGGTTGATAAATGCCGCACAAGATCTTCATCAAGGTCGATTTGCCCGCACCGTTTTCACCGAGCAACGCATGAATCTCACCACGCGCGACTTCCAGATGAATGCCTTGCAGCGCCTTCACACCCGGAAAACTTTTGGTGATGTTGTCGAGCTTAAGTATCGTGTCCATCGGGTCCTCCTCTACCGCTCGTCGCCCCATTTATCGAAGAAGCACGGCGACGAGCATTCGGCTTACCAGCTGAAGCCCTTGGCATTGCTCTTGTCGATCATCTTCACGTCGACGGGAATGGCTTTCGGCACATTGGCGCCCCACTTCTTCGCGAGCGCGGTGCCGAGTGCGATCCGCACCTGGTCGGCCGGGAATTGCGCGGACGTTTCGATGAACTTCGAATTCGGCTTCTGGATCGCGGCAATCGCTTCCGGCGCGCCGTCGACGCTGGTCAGCTTGATGTCCTTACCCGACGATTCGATCGCCGAGAGCGCGCCCATCGAGCCGCCGTCGTTCACACTGAATACGCCTTTCAGATTCGGATGTGCCTGAATCATGTTCTCGGTGACAGATAACGCGGTCGCCCGTTCCTGCTTGCCGTTCTGCGTATCCACGAGTTTGATACCCGGCACTTTTGCGAGCGCCGCCTTGCAACCGCGCACACGTTCGAGAATCGGCACCACCGGAATGCCGTCGAGAATCGCCACTTCGCCGCTGCCGCCAATCGACTTAGCCAGATAGTCACAGGCCATCTGACCCGCGTCGAAATTCTTCGAGCCGACAAAGGAATCAACCGGGCCGTTGGCGTTCGCATCGACTGCAACCACCACCACGCCCGCTTTCTTCGCCGACGTCACCGCCGATTGAATGCCGGTCGAGTCGGTCGGGTTCACGAGCAGGATGTCGATCTTCTTTTGCAGCATGTCCTCGACGTCGCTGACCTGCTTGCTGACGTCGTGATGCGCGTCAGTGACGACGACCGTCGCGCCGATCGACGCAGCCGCATCGTTCAGCGCTTTTTGCATCGTCACGAAGTACGGGTTGTTCAGTTCCTGAAACGTCATGCCGATCTTCAGCGGTGCGGCTTGTGCCGCCGGTGAGGCGATGAACGACAGGCCGAACGCGAGCGTCGCCAGGGCGGCCGTGCTGCGCGCGAAGGTCTTCAACGATGTCTGCTTCGATGTAGTGAATTGCGTCATGGTTGTCTCCGTTATTAAAACTGTTCGATGAGATGAGCACGTCCCTCACGCCGTCTTGGGACAGCGCGCCAGGTGTTAAAACGCGGGTGAAGTGAAACGCTTCGGCTTGAAGCCTGGTGGAGGACTACGTCGGTGGATAGGCAGCCGCGGTGCTGCGTGGCAAACCTGGCGCAAGCACGATTGCGGGTGCGTTGTCGATGCCGGCGCCGCGCGCGGCGGCTTCTTCGGAGGCGTCGCGACTTGCATCGTTCATTTGCTGATAGCGGCGGAATTTCGAAGGCGCCATGCCTTTGACCGCGAGGAACTGCCGGTTGAAATTCGACAGGTTGTTAAAGCCCACCTTGAAGCAGATATCGGTGACGCTCAACTCTTCGTCCGTGAGCAGTTGACATGCGAGATTGATACGCATGCGGTTCACGTACTGCACAAACGGCAGCCCCGTATGACGCCGGAAATAACGCGAAAACGCACTCACGCTTTGCCCAGCGAGTTGCGCGAGATCCGACTCGCGCAGGTCGTTGGACAGATTCTTGCCGATATAGGAGAGCGCGTGATTGATGCGAGTCGACGCGAAACCGCTCGGGTCGGCCTGATAGGCAGGACTCGCGAGGGTCTCGCGATCCTCGGCGCTCATCAGGATCTCAAGCATCGACATGAACAGCACAAGACGACGCAGCCCGCGCGCTGCCAGCAGTTCGAGGAACAACGGCTGGATGGCACCGCTCGTCTGCGCACCGAACGATACGCCGCGGCGCGAGTCGGCGAGCAGCGCCTCGACCTGGCGCCATTCCGGAAAACTAGCGAGGCAACTCGACACAAACTCCTGCCCGAATTGAACGACCAGATTGCGCTGCGCGATCGTCTCGCCTTCCGGCACGTCGCTGACCCAGTTGTGCGGCAGGTTCGGCCCCATCAACACGAGGTTGCCGGGCGCAAAGCTGCTGATATGGTCGCCGACAAACATCTTGCCGGTCGTCGCCACGATCAGATGGATTTCGTATTCCGGGTGAAAGTGCCAGCGCACCGTGCGATACGGATAGCCGTGCGACCACACTTTGAAGGATTCGTCGCGCCGTACGGCGACGACTTCCAGATCGGGTTGCATTCGCGTCTTCCTCCATGAAGCGGCGTGTTACGGGTGCCGCTGAACTTCGTCTTGTATAGCGAAAAGTAGCCTTCTCAAGCCTGATCCACCACTCAAAATCAAACCGCGGACCGATACTTTTTTGCATTCGGGTTAGTCCTGGCGCGGCGAAAGTCAAATTTGATGCAATGCAATACACACCGCGAGACACGTCCCGCAACGCGCGGACGCCTCGCGAATCACGCCGAACGCCCTGTCACGCCGCGCCGCGCCACGAAAAGCCCCTTACCTCGTCTTGACATTCGATTCGCCGGGTACGATCATTCGCTCACAAGCAGAGCAAATGCTCCACCATCGAAAAAACGCACGCCCCGAGCCGTGCGATCGAAGACATTCAGGAGACGCACATGAACAGCGGGCAAGGCAGCGGCGCGACCGCACACGTGATCCTGCACATCGGCGCGGGATCGTTTCATCGCGCGCATCAGGCGTGGTATCTGCATCGGCTGAACGAGGCAAAGGTGGCGGGCGAGCCGCACTGGTCGCTGACGGTGGGCAATATCCGCAGCGACATGAACGCGGTGCTCGACGCGCTCGCCGCGCAAAACGGCGTCTATACGCTTGAGACCGTCACACCGCAGGGCGAGCGCGCGTACGAGACGATTCGCTCGATTGAGCGCGTGGTACCGTGGACCGAGAGTCTCGATGCGCTGATCGAAGCGGGTGCCGATCCGGCCTGCAAGATCATTGCGTTCACCGTCACCGAAGGCGGCTACTACCTCGACGAACACGATGCGCTAGACACGGCCAATGCCGATCTCGCGGCCGATCTGCAAGGCGGTCACACGACGATTTACGGCGCGCTCGCGGCGATTCTCGACGCACGCATGAAGCGTGGCGCCGGTCCGGTCACGCTGCAAACCTGCGATAACCTGCGCAGCAACGGCGAGCGTTTTCATGCGGGCATGAGCGAATTTCTCGAACGGCGCGGCGCGAACGAACTGGCGCAATGGTTCGACGACAACACCGCGTGCCCCAGTTCGATGGTCGACCGCATCACGCCACGTCCCACGCCCGACGTGCGCGAACGGGTGAAAGCCGCCACCGGCGTCGACGATGTCTGCCCGGTGATGGGCGAATCCTTCATCCAATGGGTGATAGAAGACCGTTTCATCGCCGGACGCCCCGCGTGGGAAAAGGTCGGCGCGGAGTTGGTCGACTCGGTGCTGCCGTACGAGGAAGCGAAGATCCGCATTCTCAACGCGACACATAGCTGCATTGCGTGGGCGGGCACACTGGTCGGCCTGACCTACATCCACGAAGGCACGCTCGACCCGGACATCAACAAATTCGCCTTCGACTACGTGACCGAAGACGTGATTCCGTGTCTCACGCCGAGCCCGCTCGATCTCGAACGCTATCGCGACGTGGTGCTCGAACGCTTCGGCAATCCCTACATCCAGGACACCAACCAGCGCGTCGCGGCCGACGGCTTTTCGAAGCTGCCCGGCTTTATCGCGCCGACGCTCTCGGAATGCTTCGAACGTGGTGTCACGCCGGCGGCGACGGCGATGTTGCCGGCGCTGTTCTTCCGTTTCCTCGAACGCTGGAATGCCGGCACGCTGCCGTATGCGTATCAGGACGGCGTGATGGACGAGCGCGTCGCCCGTGGATTCTTTAGCGCGCCCGATCCGTTGCAGGCGTTCGCTGCCGACCGCCTGCTATGGGGCAGCATGGCGCAGACGCTGGAATTGGAATCGGCATTGGCGGGCGCATTGGCGCGTGTCGACGTGTGGCTCGCCAAACGCGGCGCGGCTTGACCCGCGCTGTATCGAACCACGCGAATCCCGCGAACCACCCGAATCACACCGCTGCCAGGCTTAAACCGCATGGCACCGCGCGCAATGTGCGGCTAAAGTAGCGCATCTCTAACGACGAAGGTTTCGCGCCCATGTATCTCGGCATCGACCTCGGCACGTCCGAAGTGAAAGTCCTGCTGCTCGCCTCCGATGGACGCGTGATCGGCACCGCAGGCTCACCCTTTACCGTTTCGCGCCCGCATCAGCGCTGGGCCGAACAGAATCCCGAAGATTGGTGGGCCGGCACGCGCACGGCGCTGGCCGCGTTGCGCGCCAGACATCCGGACGAGTTCGCGCAGATTCGCGGCATTGGCCTCTCGGGGCAGATGCACGGGGCCGTGCTGCTGGATTCACGCAATCGCGTCTTGCGGCCCGCGATCCTGTGGAACGACATGCGCAGCGACAAGGAATGCGCGGAGCTGACCGAGCGCGCGCCGGAGTTGCACACCGTGGCCGGCAATCTCGCGATGCCCGGTTTCACCGCGCCGAAGCTGCTATGGGTTGCACGCCACGAACCGGAAATCTTCGCGCAAACCGCCTGCGTACTGCTGCCGAAGGACTACTTGCGCCTGCAACTGACGGGCGGCAAGGTGTCCGATCCCTCGGATGCAGCCGGCACGCTGTGGCTCGACGTCGCCAAACGCGACTGGTCCGATTCATTGCTCGCCGCCTGCAACATGACGCGCGCGCAGATGCCCAGCCTGTGCGAAGGCAGCGCGCCGTCCGGCACCCTGCTCCCCGAGGTGGCCCGCGAGTTCGGTTTGAGCGACGGCGTGATCGTCGCGGCCGGCGGCGGCGACAACGCCACGAGCGCGATCGGGATCGGCGCGACGCAACCGGGCGACGGCTTCGTCTCGCTCGGCACGTCGGGCGTGTTGTGCGTGGTCGGCGACAGTTTCCGGCCGAACCCCGCCTCCGCGGTGCACGCGTTCTGTCACGCGATTCCGGATCGCTGGCATCAGATGAGCGTGGTGCTGTCGGCGGCAAGCTGTTTGCGCTGGGTCTGCAAGCTCACCTCAACCGACGAACCGACCCTGCTCGCCGAAATCGAGGCGCTCCCCGCAGAGGCATTGACCACCGCCCCACTCTTTCTGCCCTATCTGTCCGGTGAACGCACGCCGCACAACGACCCGTACGCGCAAGGCGTGTTCTTCGGCATGAATCACGCGACCGATCGCGCGTTGCTCGGCTACGCGGTGCTCGAAGGCGTGACGCTCGCGCTCACCGACGGCCTCGACGCGTTGCGCGCGGCCGGCACCGAAGCGAAGGCGCTGTCCCTGCTCGGCGGCGGCGCGCGCAGCGACTACTGGGCACAACTGCTCGCGGACGCGCTCGATACCGCCACCCGCAAGCACGGCGGCGGCGAAACCGGCGCGGCGCTCGGTGCGGCACGCCTCGGCTGGCTGGCTGCGGGCGGCGACCCGGCCAAAGTGCTCACCAAGCCGCCGATCGAAAAGGAGTTCACGCCCGACCCGCGACGGCATGCCGAACTGCGTCACCGGCTCGAAGCGTATCGCGCGCTCTACCGCCACGTGCGGCCGCTGTTCGACCCCGCGCGGCAACCGCTCGCCTAACCGGCCAAGCACGGCTGGTTCCCGTTGAGAGGCGAGGACCGGCTGCTATCATCGGCGCACTTCAAGCGAACCGTCACCGTGCCCAAGTCCACAGAAAAATTAGATCTTGCTACCCGCGCCGCGTGGCTCTACTACGTCGCAGGCAATACCCAGAACGAGATCGCCGAGAAACTCCAGGTGTCACGCCCGGTCGCGCAGCGGCTGGTCGCCTTCGCGGTGGAAAAGAACCTGATTCGCGTGCGCGTCGATCACAAACTGGCCGATTGCCTCGCGCTCGCCGATCAACTCTCGAAGCGCTACGGCCTGAGCATGTGCGAAGTCGTACCGATCGACAGCGACACCTCGGAGGAAGTCGACCGCAAGCTGGCGGTGGCCGGCGCGCAGGTCATGGAACGCTATCTCAGCGAAGAAAAGCCGATGGTGGTCGCCGTGAGCAGCGGCCGTACGCTGAAGGCCGCGGTCGATCAGATCGCCCAGCTGGAGCGTCCGCAGCACCGGTTGGTATCCATGGTCGGGGCGATCGCCTCGGACGGCTCGTCGAACCGCTACGACGTCGCGCTGCACATTTCGGAGAAGACCGGCGGCAAGCATTTTCTGCTGCCCGCGCCGTTGCTCGCCGATAGCGAGGCCGAGCGCGTGCAGTGGTGCAATCACCGGCTATACCGGATCGTCGAATCGCTGTCGGCCAAGGCGGATGTCGCGTTCGTCGGCATCGGCAATATCGGGCCGAAATGTCCGCTGCACGAAGACGGCTTTATCACGTCCGCGGAAGTGAAGGAGTTGATGCAGAACGGTGCGGTGGCCGAAATGCTCGGCCTGCCAATCGATGCGGCCGGCGCACACGTCGAATCGCCGACCGGCCGGCGCGTCACCAGCATCGCGCTAGACTCGCCGCCGCGGCGCCCCACCATCGGGTTTGCCGGCGGCGAGCGCAAGCGCGAGGCGGTGATCGCGGTGCTCAAAGGCGGCTGGTTGTCGGGGCTGGTAACCGACGAGTTGTGCGCGCGAGCGGCGCTCGAAGCCTGAGCGCGGCGGACAAAAACCGCTTACCCGGTCAAGACGTGTTCGCGACGCGTTGTCCACGCGGGCGCCGCTCGAAACCCGTGCGCGGCGCTTGCCACGGCAACTTATCCCGAGCGTAATTGAAGGCCAGCGGCGCGCCCGCCGCCGGCTAATTCACTGACTCACGCAGCCAGCACTTCGACGATCTTCCGCTGAAAGGCTTTCCCTTCGCTATCGAACAGATGGCAGTGCTCAGGGGTGGCGCCGACCCTTTGCGTTTCGCCCTTGCTGTGCCGTTCGAGCGGCGGAATCCGTGCGATCAGGCCATCCGGCGCCACGCTCGATTCCGCGTACAGATACGCCGCGTCACCGAGCGATTCGACCGCCATGGTTCGCGCCGACACGCCGTCGTCGGCCATGCCGAAGTGCAGATGTTCCGGACGAATACCCACAGTCACTTTGTCGCCCTGCTTCACCGTGCCCGGCTCCACCGCGACACGCTGCGTCTCGCCGGTTTCGTAGCGCACCGTGACGCCGTCGTGCGTCACCGACTGCACGACGCCTTCCATGAAGTTCATCTTCGGCGAACCGATGAAGCCGGCGACAAAGCGATTGGCCGGCGCGTGATACAGCATGGTCGGGCTACCCACCTGCTCCACATTGCCCGCCGACAGCACGACGATCTTGTCGGCCAGCGTCATGGCTTCGACCTGATCGTGCGTCACGTAAATCATCGTGGTCTTCAACTCGTCGTGCAAACGCGCGAATTCGAGGCGCATCTTCACGCGCAGCGCGGCGTCGAGATTCGACAACGGTTCGTCGAACAGGAACACCTTCGGCTTGCGCGTAATCGCGCGGCCGATTGCAACCCGCTGGCGCTGCCCGCCCGAAAGCTGCTTCGGCTTGCGATCGAGCAGATGGTCGATGTGCAGAATCTTCGCCGCGTTGCGCACCGCGGCGTCGATCTCGGGCTTCTTGGTGCCGGCGAGTTTCAGGCCGAACGCCATGTTGTCGTACAGCGTCATGTGGGGATACAGCGCGTACGACTGGAACACCATCGCGATGCCGCGCTTGGCGGGTGGCACCTCGTTCACGCGCGTGCCGTCGATGGTCAGATCGCCGCCGCTGATGTCTTCGAGGCCGGCGATCATCCGCATCAGCGTCGATTTGCCGCAACCGCTCGGGCCCACGAACACGACGAATTCGCCGTCCAGAATGTCGAGGTTGATGTCGCGCATCACTTCGTTGTCGTCGTAGGCTTTTCGGATGTTGCGCAGAGTTACGCTTGCCATGATGTGTCTCCGTGTATTGCTCTTACTGCGTTAATTCGTCTATCCAGGTACTGTGCCCAATACGGTGCCAACGCGGCCACGCTTACGGCGCCGCTGCCGTCGCGCTCAGCGTCCATTGCGCGACCAGTTCCGGCAACTGCAGCATGTCGTCGAAAACGTGACGTGCGCCGGCTGCATGTAACGCGTCGATCTGCGCATCGCTCGCATGACCGCCGCCGATAAAACCCAGCACCGTCATGCCTGCCGCGGCGGCCGCCGTCACGCCCGTCACGCTGTCTTCCACGACGAGGCAGGCCGACGGCGCAAGTCCAACGCCTAGCGCGGCAGCGAGATAGACATCGGGCGCAGGCTTCGGATTCGGCACCGCATCGGCGCAAAAGAGCCGATTGCCGAAAAACTTCACGAGACCCGTGCGCACCAGCACGTTCTCCACATACGGCCGGAAACTGTTGCTCGCGCAGGCTTTGGTGAGCGGCACCTGCGCGAGCGCGGCTTCGATTCCAACCACTGCCGGCGCCTGCATCGCCGCCGCTTCCACCGCTCGGCGGATCGCTTCGATATCCTCGTCGCTGAGCCTCTTGCCAAGTTGCGCCGCCGTGCCTTCCAGCACCTTTTCGATCCGCAAGCCGAGCAATGGCAGCACCACCGGTTCGACATCGGCATCGGGCCAGCGCGCTTCGAGTTCGTGCACCAGCATGCGCGCCGCCACGGCTTCGCTGTCGATCAGCACGCCGTCGCAATCGCAGATCAGTGCGAATTGACCGACAGTCGTGCTTGCACTCGTGCCTGACGTCATTTGACCGCCCCGAACGTAAGGCCGCGCACCAGTTGCTTCTGCGACAACCAGCCGACGATCAGGATCGGTGCCACCGCGAGCAGCGACGCAGCGGAAAGCTTCGCCCAGAACAAACCCTCAGGACTCGAATAGGACGCGATGAACACGGTCAGCGGCGCGGCATTCGAACTCGACAGATTGATACTCCAGAACGCTTCGTTCCAGGACAGGATCACCAGCAGGAGCGCGGTGGAGGCGAGCCCCGGCAACGACATCGGCATTAGCAGGTAGACGATTTCCTGCCAGGTCGCCGCGCCGTCGATCCGACCGGCTTCGAGAATGTCGCGCGGAATTTCAGCGAAGTACGTGAACGACATCCACACCGCAATCGGCAGATTGATCAGCGTGTAGACGATCACCAGTCCGGACACCGTATCGAGCAGCCCGCTGTTTTTCCACAGCAGATAGATCGGCACCAGCACGCCGACCGACGGCATCATCTTGGTCGACAGCATCCACAGCAGCACTTTCTGCGTGCGGCGCGTCGGAAAGAAAGCCATCGCGTACGCGGCCGGTACGGCGAGAATCAGGCACAGCACCGTGACGCCCGCCGAGATCAGGATCGAATTCCACGCGAACGAAAAGTAGTTGCTGCGCGCGAACACCTCGCGGAAGCTGTCGAGCGTCGGGATGAAAAACAGCGACGACGAATACGCCTGCTGCTCCGTCTTGAACGCGGTGATCGTCATCCAGAAGATCGGAAAGAACAACAGCAGCGCGACCAGCCATGCGATCACGCCGGGAATGCCGCGGCGAATCGCGTCGAACGGCGACTTGGCCGGTACGCTCATAGACGTCGTGGTGGACGCCGGTGTAGAGGCAACGTGGCTCATTTTTCGTACTCCCCTTTCAGGTTCTTCGCGAGCATCCGCACCAGGAAGAACGACACGATGTTAGCCAGCACGACAGCGAGAATGCCGCCCGCCGAAGCGAGACCGACGTCGAACTGTTGCAGGCCCAGCGAATAGATCAGGTACGACAGATTGGTGGTCGCGGTGCCCGGACCGCCGCCCGTGGTCGTATAGATTTCGGCGAAGATCGACAACAGGAAAATCGTCTCCATCATCACCACCACCGCGATCGCCCGTTTCAGGTGAGGCAGCGTGATGTAGAAGAACATCGAAAACGGGCCGGCACCGTCAATGCGCGCCGCTTCCTTCTGCTCCTGATCGAGCGACTGGATCGCGGTGAACAGAATCAGGAACGCGAACGGCAGCCACTGCCACGCGACGATCATGATCACCGCCGTCAGCGGATAGTCGGCGAACCAGTCGATCGGCTGCAGGCCGATCGCGCGCATGCCCTGCGCGATCAGGCCATACACCGGGTGCAGAATCATGTTCTTCCAGATCAGCGCGCTGACCGTCGGCATCACGAAGAACGGCGCGATCGCCAGCAACCGGGCAACACCCTGCCCGTAGAACTTACGGTCGAACAGGATCGCCATCAGCACGCCGCCGACCACCGTGATCACCAGAACCGAGATGATCAGTTCGAGCGTGTGCCCGATCGACGGTCCGAATGACGGGTCGGTTGCGAGATATTTGTAGTTGTCGAATCCGGCAAAACCTTTGAGATCCGGATTCAATAAGTTGTAGCGCGAGAACGAAAACCAGATCGTCATCGCCAGCGGAATCGCCATCCACAGCACGAGTACCGCCACTGAGGGCGACACTAGCCAGCGGGCGGAATTGGCTTTACGGATTTCGCGTTCTTTTTCTGTCTGGGGATGGGCATGCATGAGAGGTAGGCGCAGAGGACGCATGATTGACCACCTGTTCGGTAATGCGCGGGCTGTCCAGTGAAGACACCGCCTTAGCCGTATCACTCGCCGAGACGCCAGACGATGTCGCGACGCATAAGTGGCAAGTGCGTGGCAAATGAGTGCCGAGGACAACCCACTGTGCTGCGTGAGCCGGCTGACGGGCGTCAGCCGGCGCGTTTCACGTTACGTTGCAATGCTCGCGTTGCGGCTTAACACTGCGGCTTACTTCTGATAGCCGGCTTGCTGCACGGCGCGGTTCGCCGTTGCCTGCCCGGCTGCCAGCGCCTGATCGACCGTCATCTGACCGGCAACCGCACCGGAGATGCTCTGACCGACCACCGTGCCGAACGACTGGAACTCAGGAATGCCGACGAACTGCACACCGGTGTACGGCACCGGCTTCAGCGTCGGATGGTCCGGATCCGCCGTTTCGATGGCCTTCAGCACGAAGTCGCCGAACGGTGCGGCCTGCTTGTATTCAGGGCGCGCGTACGTCGATTGACGCGTTCCCGGCGGCACCGAAGCCCAGCCTTCATCCTTCGCGACCAGTTCGATGTACTGCTTCGACGTAGCCCACGCGATGAACTTCTTCGCCGAGTCAGCCTGCTTCGATGACTTCGGAATGGCCAGCGCCCACGCCCACAGCCAATGCGAACCCTTCGGCGTGACCGCCGTCGGCGCCGCCGCAAAGCCCACCTTGTCGGCGATCTGCGACTGCTGCTTGTTGTAGAGCATGCCGGCGGCCACCGTTGCATCGATCCACATCGCGCACTTGCCCGAGGACATCAACGTGAGGTTTTCGTTAAAGCCGTTCGAACTCGCTCCCGGAGGGCCGTCTTTCTTCAATAGATCGACGTAGAACGAAATGGCCTTCTTCCATTCCGGCGACGTGAGCTGCGCTTGCCACTTGTCGTCGAACCAGCGGCCGCCGAAGGTGTTCACCACCGTCGTCGCGTACGCCATGTTTTCGCCCCAGCCGGCTTTGCCGCGCAGACAAATGCCGTACATGCCGTTGGCCTTGTCCGTGAGCTTGTCGGCGAATTGCGCGATCTGCTCGTAGGTCGGTTGGTCGGGCATCTTCAGGCCCTTGGCCGCAAACAGATCCTTGCGGTAGTACGTCATCGAGCTTTCGACGTAGAACGGCAACGCGTACAACTGGCCGCCGCTCGAGAGGCCGTCGCGGGCCGTCTTCACGACGTCGTTCAGATCGTAATCGGCGGGCAGGCCGGTGAGCGGCGTGAGCCAGCCGCGCTTGCCCCATTGCGGTGTTTCGTACGCGCCGATCGTCATCACGTCGAACTGGCCGCTGCCGGTCGTGATGTCGGTGGTGGCGCGCTGACGCAGCACGTTTTCTTCGAGAATCACCCAGTTGAGCTTGATGTCCGGATTTGCCTGCTCGAAAGCGGGCGAGAGCTTCTTCAGCTCGATCATGTCCGGATTGTTCAACGTGGCGATCGTCACCGTGGCCGCCTGAGCGCTCAACGCAAAGCAGGCAAGCGCACCGGCACTTAGCGCCTTCAGCGCGGATTGGGTAGCTGGTTTCATGTGTTGTCTCCTTTCTCGTACGTTATGTGATGCTGCGTTTGTTCTACGAAAATGACGAAGGGTGAAGCGGATTCAGCACGTCCACGCTGTTATCCGCTCAGCTCATCCAGTTCCCGCCGTCGACGTTCAGGGTTTGCGCGGTGATGTAATCGGCATCCGCCGACGCGAGAAACAGGGCGGCGCCGGTCAGATCCTCCGGCACACCCATCCGGCCGAGCGGCACCGCTTCACCGACCAGGCGCTTCTTCTCGCCGAGCGGCCGGTTTTCATAGCGGGCGAAGAGCGCGTCGACCTCGTTCCACATCGGCGTATCGACGACGCCCGGCGCAATGCCGTTCACATTGATCTTGTGCGGCGCAAGGGCCAAGGCGGCGGATTGCGTGTAGCTGAGGACGGCGGCTTTGGTTGCGCAGTAGTGCGACACCAGGGCCTCGCCGCGCCGGCCGGCTTGTGACGACATATTGATGATCTTGCCGCCGCGGCCCTGCTCGACCATTTGGCGGGCGACGCTTTGCATCAGGAAGAACATGCCCTTCACGTTGACCGCGAAGAGGCGGTCGAACACGTCCCAGGATTCGTCGAGGATCGGGCGCATATCGAAGAGCGCCGCGTTGTTGAACAGGATGTCGACATGGCCGAAGCGCGCGAGCGTACTCGCGAGGATGCGTTCGATATCCTCGCGGCGCGTCACGTCGGCACTCACGGTCAGCACGCGGTCGCCGTAAGCGTCGACGAGCGCGTCGCCGAAACTGTCCGCCGGCTTGACATCGACCAGCACGCAACGCGCGCCTTCGTCCAGATAGCGCCGGGCCACGGCCTCACCGATCCCGCTTGCCGCGCCCGTCAGAATGGCCACCTTGTCTTGCAATCGTGCCGCCACTGCCTGTCTCCGGTTCGTTTCGCTTCTTGAGGCGCGGTGAGCGAACGCTCGTTGCGCGAACAATTGCTCTGCTTGTGATCGAATGATCGGATACGTACCGGGTCATGTCAAGGCGCTCGACCAGATTTCGATGGTGCAGCGCGGCAGGATCGCCACACCTCCTCTTCCGGCCCCGATCGGTACGAGACCAGCACTAATACGAGAAATCGGAGACGGCCAAGCTGTTTTCCGCTCAAGCCGCTGACAAAAAATCGAGATACGTTATATCATTTCGGCCTCGCTTCGCTTTGTGCTGGCGGCATGCGCGCAGACCGCCGCTACGCAGGGTTGACGGCGGCCCGCATGCCCCGACGACCGCCAAAGCGCGCCGCGCCTAAGTTTTGCGGTTCATTCAACTCTCACGCAGCAGGAATCAACGATGAAGACATTCGGCTCGATGTTGAACGGGGCGCGCCGTGCGCTGACACTGTCGAAGACCGCGGCCACGGTCGCGACGGCCGCTGCGGCTTTCACGCTCAGTCACGGCGCGTTTGCCGCGGATGCGAAAATCCCGGTGGTGGCGGCGGAAAACTTTTACGGCGATGTCGTGCAGCAACTGGGCGGCGACCGCGTCGACGTAACGAGCATCCTCAGCAATCCGGATCAGGACCCGCATCTGTTCGAGGCCAGCCCGAAGACGGCGCGCGCCTTGCAACATGCAAGCCTTGTGGTCTACAACGGCGCCGACTACGATCCGTGGATGGCGAAACTGCTGGCCGCCTCGAAGAGCGCGAAGCGCGCCACGATCGTCGCCGCGGATCTCGTCGGTAAGAAAGGCGGCGATAATCCGCACCTCTGGTACGACCCGCAAACCATGCCGAAGGTGGCGCGCGCGGTGAGCGAGGCGCTCGTCGCGGCTGACCCGGCGCACAAGTCGGCGTACGATGCGAACCTCGCGAAGTTTCTCGATTCGCTGAAACCCATCGACGCCAAAGTCGCCGGTCTGCATGGCCGCTACGCCGGCGTGCCGGTGACGGCGACCGAGCCGGTGTTCGGCTATATGTCGGACGCGGTCGGCCTCTCGATGCGCAATCTGCGCTTCCAGATGGCGACGATGAACGACACGGAAGCCAGTGCGGCCGATATCGCCGCATTCGAACGCGATCTGCGTGAAAAGCGCGTGCGCGTTCTGATCTATAACAGCCAGGCAACCGAGGCCCTGACCAAACGCATGTTGAAGCTCGCGCAGCAATCGAAGGTGCCGACCATGAGCGTCACCGAAACCGAACCGGCCGGTAAGACCTATCAGACGTGGATGCTGACGCAGCTCGACGCGCTGGGCACGGCGTTGGCCGCGGGCGATGCGAGCGGAGCGAATGCGGCGGCGGCCACCACACCCCCCGCCAAAGGAAAAACCCAATGACCGAAACTGGCCGCAGCACGCCAGCTAATGCATCAGTAAGTGCATCAACCAGCGGACGCGCCAATGCTCCCGTGCTCGAACTCGAACACGTGACGCTCGAGCTCGGCGACCGCACGATTCTGCGCGACACCGGCTTTGTGGTGAACCAGGGCGAATTCATCGGCGTGCTCGGGCCGAACGGCGCGGGCAAAACTACGCTGATGCGCGCCGTGCTCGGTCTCGTGCCCGCCGCGAGCGGAGCGATCCGCGTGCTGGGCCAGCCGGTCGAGCGCGGCAATGCGTCGATCGGCTATATGCCGCAGACGCGCAGCGCGCTGGCGGGCCGCCGCGTGCGCGGCCGCGATTTCGTCGCGATGGCGGCCGACGGACACCGCTGGGGCCTGCCCCATGCGGACCGCAAGACCCGCGCGGATGTCGAGCGGGTGCTGGATCTGGTGGGCGGCCGCCAGTTGGCCGAGCGGCCGCTATCGGAATTGTCGGGCGGCGAGCGTCAGCGCCTCTTGCTCGCGCAGTGCCTGCTCGGCAACCCCAAGCTGCTGCTACTCGATGAACCGCTGATCAGTCTCGATCCGCATCATCAGAAAAGCGTGGTCGAACTGGTGCGGCGCGTGCAGCAGGAACTCGGGATTGCCGTGCTGTTCTCGGCGCATGAACTGAATCCGCTTCTGAACTCGATCGATCGCGTGCTGTATCTCGGTAGCGGCGTGGCCGCGCTCGGCACCGTCGATGAAGTCATTACGAGACCGGTGCTGTCGCGCCTCTATGGCTCGCCGATCGACGTGATGCGCGTGAACGGCCGCATCTTCGTGATGTCGGGCGGCGTCGAAGTCGAAAAACACGATCACGAGCACGAACACGACGAGAACGGCGGCCACAGCCACTCGCATGACCACGGCCACGCACATGGCCACTCACACCAGCACGACTCACGCGACGGACACAAGCACGATGTTTGAATACGATTTCATGGTGAACGCGTTCGCGGCGTCGGGGATCGTCGCGGTGCTGGCAGGCGTGGTGGGCTACTTTCTGGTGATGCGCGGACAGACCTTCGCGGGCCACGCGCTCTCGCACGTCGGCTTCACCGGCGCGACCGGCGCGGTCCTGATCGGCATCTCGCCGATCTGGGGGATGATCGGCTTCACGCTCGCCGCAGGAGTCGGCATGGGCGCGCTCGGCGAGCGGCTCGCCGGACGTGACGTGGCGATCGGCGTGATCCTGTCGCTGTCGCTCGGCTTCGGCTTGCTGTTCCTGCACTTCTTCACCGCGTACGCGACCCAGGTCACCGCGCTGCTGTTCGGCAACGTGCTCGGCGTGAATGCGTCGACGCTCGGCGTGCTGGCGGCATTGGGCATCGTCAGTTTGCTGGCGCTCGCGGCAATCATGCGGCCCTTGCTGTTTGCTTCGTTGCAGCCGGAATTGGCCGAGGCCAAGGGCGTGTCGCTGCGCAAGGTGTCGGTGCTGTTTCTGTCGATTGCCGCGCTGGCGGTGGCGGCCTGCACGCAGATTGTCGGCGTGCTGCTGGTCTTCACGCTGATGGTCGGGCCGGCTGCCGCTGCGCAGAACATGACGACACGGCTCTCCACCGGTCTCGTGCTCGCCGCCGTGTTCGCGCTGGTGCAAGCGTGGCTGGGTCTGACGCTGGCGTTCTATACCGATTGGCCGACGAGCTTCTGGATCACCGTGCTGTCGGCGGTGGTGTATGGCGGCAGTTTGTTGAAGCGGCATTGACCGAAACCCGGCGGTAACGGCGGCACACCTCCATGCTGCCGCTACCTTTCCGGGTTAATCGCTACTTCAAAGCAGCACCTTAGCGTGATGCGCGATGTGATCCTCGATGAACGTCGAGATGAAGTAGTAGCCGTGGTCGTAGCCCGCGTGACGACGCAAGGTCAGCGGCTGTCCCGCGGCCTTGCAGGCCGCTTCGAACACATCCGGATTCAGTTGCTCGGCGAGGAACTGATCCGCGAGCCCCTGATCGATCAGGATCCCTTCCTTGAACTTGCGTGACGACCGCGTGACCAGTTCGCTCGAGTCATACTGACGCCACGCTTCACGGTCTTCGCCCAGATATCCGCTGAACGCCTTCACGCCCCACGGGCACTGTGAAGGCGCGGCGATCGGCGCGAACGCCGACACCGACCGATAGATCTCCGGGTTGCGCAGCGCCAGCATCAACGCGCCGTGACCACCCATCGAATGTCCGAAGATACCCAGACGCGCGCCGTCCACCGGCAGATTCGCGAGCACCGTTTCGCGCAGTTCATCGCGCACATACGAGTACATCCGGTAGTGCGTCGCCCACGGCTGCTGCGTCGCGTTGACGTAAAAGCCCGCGCCCACGCCGAAGTCCCACGCCGCGCTTTCGCCCGGCACGCCCGCACCGCGCGGACTGGTGTCCGGCGCGACGAGAGCAATGCCGTGCTGTGCCGCGAAGCGCTGCGCGCCCGCCTTGACCGGAAAGGTTTCTTCGGTGCAGGTCAGACCCGCGAGGTAGAACAGCGCAGGCACATTCGCGTTGGCCTGCATGGCCTGCGGCGGCAGATAAACCGAGAAGCGCATCGGCAGACCGATGGTCTGCGAGTCGTGGCGGTAGATCCGCTGCTCGCCACCATGGCAGGCATGCGACGACAATAGTTCAAGCATCGACTTGTTCCTTTCCGTGCTGGGTCGGTGGCGCATAGATGCCGCGTTAGTACAACACCACCGAGCGGATCGACTCTCCCTTCTTCATCAGGTCGAAGCCTTCGTTGATGCGTTCGAGCGGCAGACGGTGCGTGATCAGATCGTCGATATTGATCTTGCCTTCCATGTACCAGTCGACGATCTTCGGTACGTCCGTACGCCCGCGTGCGCCGCCGAATGCCGAGCCCTTCCACTCGCGGCCCGTCACCAGCTGGAACGGACGCGTGCTGATCTCCTCGCCCGCCGCCGCCACGCCGATGATGAACGACTGGCCCCAGCCCTTGTGCGTGCACTCCAGCGCCTGACGCATCACCTTGGTGTTGCCGATGCATTCGAATGAGTAGTCCGCACCGCCATCGGTGAGTTGCACGATGTGATCGACCACGTTCTCGACTTCGTTCGGGTTGACGAAGTGGGTCATGCCGAACTTCTTCGCCAACTCAACACGGCCCGGATTGATGTCGACCCCGATGATCTTGTCGGCGCCGACCATCTTCGCGCCCTGGATCACGTTCAGACCAATGCCGCCGAGACCGAACACCACCACGTTCGCGCCCGCCTCGACCTTCGCCGAATACACGACAGCACCTACGCCCGTCGTCACGCCGCAGCCGATGTAGCAGATCTTGTCGAACGGCGCGTCTTCTCGCACCTTCGCCACCGCGATTTCCGGCACGACGATGTAGTTCGAAAACGTGGACGTGCCCATGTAGTGAAACAGCGGCTTGCCGTCGAGCGAGAAACGCGAGGTCGCATCGGGCATCAGGCCGCGACCTTGCGTCGAACGGATCGCCTGGCAAAGATTGGTCTTGCGCGACAGACAGAATTTGCACTGGCGGCATTCCGGTGTGTAGAGCGGAATGACGTGGTCGCCTTTTTTCAGCGTGCCTACGCCGGGACCGACATCGACGATCACGCCCGCGCCTTCGTGGCCGAGAATCGCAGGGAAGATGCCTTCCGGATCGGCGCCCGAGAGCGTGTAGTAATCCGTGTGACAGATCCCTGTTGCCTTCACTTCGATCAGGACTTCACCGGCACGCGGGCCTTCCAGATCCACTTCTTCGATCGTCAACGGGGCGCCGGCTTTCCATGCGATTGCTGCTTTGGTCTTCATCGTGAATGCTCCTGTGAGTCTGTGAATGCGTGGCACGTCGCGGCGAGAAAAACGCGCGGCGCGCCGGTGTTGCAGTTCGACGGCGGTAATCGCCTGATGTACCGGGCGGCGGATAGAAGTTGCCACTGCCGCGCGCCCTGATGTGCCGGCAGATAACTTAGCGCGCGAAAGCCGTCATGGTATTGCAAAGTGCGTCGCGGCATTGTCTGTACGTGACATCGGCCCGGCTACGAGCGTTCGCCCTCGCCTTCGTCCTCGCCGAACCATGTCTCGACCCGGCCATAGAGGTCGAGAAAGCGCGCATAGCGTTGTGCGAGCGCTGCATCGTTTTGCGGACCGGCCACTCGCGTCGCGCCCGGCGCAAGCGCCGCGAGATCGCTCGCGTGCCAGTGCCCCTTTGCCAATGCGCCGAGGATGGCCGCGCCACGCGGCGCCGCGTTCGGACAATCGACCGCATACAGCTCGACGTTCAGCGCGTCGGCCAGCAACTGCCGCCAGCGAGCATCCACTGAACCACCGCCCGCGAGCTTCAATGCGGTCACGTTCGCGCCGCTTGCGCGAATCGCGTCGAGCCCGGCGCGCAGCGAGAACGCAACACCTTCGAAAGCCGCCCGCATCATCGTGCCGCGCGTGTGATCGAGCGCAAGGCCGAGCCAGCCTCCGCGCGCCGCCGGGTTGAGCCATGGCGTGCGCTCGCCCGTGAGGTACGGCAGGAAGGTAAGGCCCGCGGGGGCTTTCGCTGCAGCTCCCGCTGCATTTTCCGTTGCGCCATCCGTTGCGCCGTCCGCTGCGTTTTCCGCTGCGTTTTCCGCTGAGACTCCAGTTTCACCGAACGCATCGCGATAGGCATCAGCCCATTCATACGAAAGCCAGCCGCGCACGCGCTCCAACGCGACGCCGACGTTTTGCATGGCTGCCATCCGGTACCAGTGATCGCTCGCCGCGCGATAGCGATGCAGACCTTTAACCGCTGCGGGCGCGTGCCCGGCGAGTACGACAATCTGTCCACCGGTGCCTGTGGTGAGCAACGCGTCGCCGTCGTGAGCGAGACCGCTGCCGAGTGCCGCGCATGGCGTATCGGCAGCGCCGATCGCGAGCACAATGCCGGCGCGCAGCCCGAGCGCCTGAGCGGCTTTCTCCGACAACACGCCGCCCGCCGCATAGGATGGCGCCAGCGGCGCAAACCATTCGTGCGGCAGTTCAAGGCGATCGAGCAGCGCGCGATCCCACACGCCGGCCGGATCGGCAAGCGCCGTCGCGCAGGCATCGGAGGGATCGGTTGCCACCACGCCACCCAGCGCCACGCGCAGCCAGTCTTTCGGTTGCAGCGCCCAACGTGTCTTGCGCGCGGACTGCGGTTCGTGCCTCACGATCCAGCACAGCAACGGGCCGGCCATGCCGGGCGCTACGGGATTCGGTTGCGACTCTGGCCACTCATCGAGCAAAGCGAGCGCGCGCGTGTCGGGCCAGAGCATCGCGGGGCGCACCGCTTCGCCGTCCGCATCCACCAGAATCACGCCGTGCATCTGTCCGGAAAAGCCGATCGCCTCTACGTTTTGCCGTGCGTCAGCGGGCAGTCGCGCTGCCGCCTCGCACAGCGCACGCCACCAGGTCTGTACCGACATTTCTGCCCAACCCGCATGCGGCGTTTCGAGCGCGTAAGGGACGCTCGCTGCCGCCTGCTCGCGGCCGTTTTCGTCGACGATAACGACTTTGAGGGAGCCAGTGCCAAGATCGATGCCAAGAAAATTCATAGGCGATAGAACATCCAATGAGGCATGGGAAAACGCACGCGGAAAGGGTGCGGATAGCGCTGTATTTTCCATCAACGGAGGCAGGCTTTCGAGGTGCGCCGACAGCTGTGCCGCGGCCTAAGTGAAAACCCTGAATTTGCGGGTTAACCCCGCCAAACGGGACTCCAGACGAAAACAGCACTATGCGTCCAGCGAGATACACCCCATTGTTTTTAACACATATCACCTGAAGCGACGCCGCGGCGCGCGCGCGCACGCCTCACCGCTGCGTGGGGCTTACGGCCAATTTGCGAGATACGCGCATTTCTTTTGGCTTTCAAACGGGCCTCATGCATATCGTCACCGGGAATGCCGGAATAGGCCCCAGTGGTCTTGTTGCGCTTTATCGTTCCGCATACCTTGGAGCCATCCCAAAACGAGATGGTGGAGAGAGACAAAATGCAATCGAACACGGTTCACCCGTGCGACGAGCGACTGCCCGCAGGCCAGTTGCTGACGCTCGGCATTCAGCACGTTTTGGTGATGTACGCAGGCGCAGTTGCGGTGCCGCTCATCGTTGGCGCCGCGTTGAAACTGCCGAAAGACCAGATCGCGTTCCTGATCAGCGCCGATCTGTTTTCCTGTGGCATCGCTACGCTGATTCAGACGCTCGGTCTGTGGATCTTCGGCATCCGTCTGCCGGTCATCATGGGCTGCACCTTTGCGGCCGTCGGTCCGATGGTCGCAATCGGAACGAATCCATCGCTCGGTATTCTCGATATTTTCGGCTCGACAATCGCAGCCGGCGTCATCGGCATCCTTCTCGCGCCGGCGGTCGGCAAGCTGCTGCGCTTTTTCCCGCCGGTGGTGATCGGCGTGGTGATCTCGGTGATCGGTCTCTCGCTGATGGAAGTGGGCATCAACTGGGCGGCCGGCGGCGTGGGCAATCCTGATTACGGCAATCCGATCTATCTGGGGCTGTCGCTGGTCGTGCTGATGCTGATTCTGCTCATCAACAAGTTCGCCAAGGGTTTCCTCGCCAATATCTCGGTGCTGCTCGGCATCGTCGCGGGTTTCGTGATCGCGCTGGTACTCGGCCGCGTCAACATGGACGGCGTGACGCACGCGCCGTGGGTCGGCTTCGTGATGCCGTTCCACTTTGGTCTGCCGCACTTCGATCCGCTCGCGATCGCGACGATGGTCACCGTGATGTTCGTCACCTTCATCGAATCGACCGGCATGTTCCTCGCGGTCGGCGACATGGTCGATCGTCCGGTCGATCAGAAGACGCTGGTGCGCGGTCTGCGTGTCGACGGTCTGGGCACGCTGATCGGCGGTATCTTCAACTCGTTTCCGCATACCTCGTTCTCGCAGAACGTTGGCCTGATCGGCGTGACGGGTGTGAAAAGCCGCTTTGTCTGCGCGATGGGCGGCGTCATCCTGGTCCTGCTGGGCCTGTTCCCGAAGATGGCGCAAGTGGTCGCTTCGGTGCCGGCCTTCGTGCTGGGCGGCGCGGGCATCGTGATGTTCGGCATGGTCGCGGCGAACGGCATCAAGGTGCTAGCCAAAGTCGACTTCGTGAAGAACCATCACAACCTTTTCATCGTCGCGGTCAGTATCGGCATGGGCCTGGTGCCGGTGGTGTCGCCGCAATTTTTCTCGAAGCTGCCGCCGGCGCTCTCGCCGCTGTTGCACAGCGGGATCTTGCTGGCGTCAGTGTCGGCGGTGGTGCTGAACCTGATCTTCAACGGTGTAAAGAGCGAGAAGAAGGCTCAGTGCGAAATTCGCAAGGCCGGACATGATTTCGACGGACGCGGCGGGAATGAGCCGCCGGCAGGCGACGAGTTGCTGCGTGCGGCGGATGCGCACTGAGCGCTGGGTCGAGTCAGGTTAAGTTAAGTTAAGCAGAAACAAAAACGCCACGGCATGCCGTGGCGTTTTTTTATTACCGGCTGCGCGGGACGGCTTTCGTGAAACTGAAAGCCGTCCCGCGCGGCTGCTACCGCAAGACTACAAATCTCAGCCCGCGGTCGCGGCCGAAGCCGCCACCGGCGCACTCGCCGCACCGTAATCGACCGGTGCGTCGGCCGGACGCGGCTGATCGCCTGCCCGTTCGATCCAGCCGCCGCCGAGTGCCTGGTAAAGCGTGACCAGGTTCTGCAGACGCTGCATGCGCGCGGTCACCAGCAACTGCTGCGACGTATACAGATCGGTCTGCGCGGTCAGCACCGACAGATAGCTGTCGACGCCGTTGGTATAACGCAGATTCGACAGATCCAGCCGGCGCTGTTCGGCAAAGGTATTGCGCTCCAGCGCCTGGATCTGCTGATCGTACGTGCCGCGCGCCGCCAGTCCGTCCGCCACTTCGCGGAAGGCCGTCTGGATCGCCTTTTCATACGTCGCGATCTGGATGTTCTTCTGCACGGTGGCGAGATCGAGATTGGCCTTGTTCTGGCCGCCTTCAAAGATCGGCAACGTGATCGACGGCGCGAAGCTCCATGCCGCCGAACCCGGCTTGAACAGGCCACCGAGCGACGGGCTCAGCGTGCCAAAACTGCCGGTCAACGAGACCTTCGGGAAGAACGCTGCGCGCGCCGCGCCGATGTTCGCGTTGGCCGCAAGCAGGTTCTCTTCGGCCTCCATGATGTCCGGACGACGCGTGAGCAGATCGGAAGGCAAGCCCGCGGGAATATCCGTCAGCAGGTTCTGATTGTCCAACGTCGTGCCCGGCGGCAGATCGGCCGGCAACGGCTCGCCGAGCAGCAGCACGAGCGCGTTATCCGCCTGAGCCCGCAAACGCGCCTGCGACTGCAGGTTGGCGTTCGCCTGCTCGACCACCGTCTGCGCCTGCCGCAGATCCAGTTCCGAACCGGTGCCGTTGTCGAACTGCAGCTTGGTGATCCGGTATGACTCCTGGGCGGTCTTCAGCGTGTTCTGCGTGACCTTCAGCAGATCGTCCACCTCGAGCACCGTCATGTACTGATTCGCCACCTGCGAGACCAACGCGATTTCCGCGGCCTTGCGCGCCTGAGCGGTAGCCAGGTACTGCGCCAACGCCTGATCCTTCAGACTTTGAATCCGCCCGAAGAAGTCGATTTCCCAGGAGGCGTTCAGACCCACCGAGTACGTGTTGGAGATCGTCTGGCCGGTGGCCGTCAGATCCTTAGGCGTACGCTGTTTGGTTTGCGAAGCCGCAGCGTCCAGCGTCGGGAACAGCGCCGCGCGGGCAATCTGGTACTGCGCCTGCGATGCCTGGATATTCAGCACCGACACGCGCAGATCGCGGTTGTTCTTCAGCGCGATTTCGATCAGCCGCTGCAAACGCGCGTCGACGAAGAAATCACGCCAGCCGATATCGGCTGCCGCCTGACCGTTCGCGGTACGCGCGGTACCCGCCGCGCCCGGTTGCGTGTCGTACACGCCGCCGGTCGGGAAGGCCGCCGTCACGGGTTCGGCCGGGCGATGGTACTTCGGCGCCATCGTGCAACCCGCGGCGAACAGCGCAACCGCCACTGCAATCAAAGAGTGTTTTTGCATCTCAATGTCCGTCCTTGCCCGAGCCTTCATCAGCCGACCCGCCAGCCGAGCCGCCACCTTGGCCGTCATGCGGATGGTGCTGGTTATAGTGTGCGAGCGCCTCATCCGGGTCTTCCTTCTCACCGCCGAATTTCGCGCGGATCACAACGAAGAACATCGGGATCATGAAAATCGCGAGGAAGGTCGCCGTCAACATCCCGCCGATCACACCGGTACCGATTGCGTGCTGGCTGGCCGAACCCGCGCCGTTACTGATCGCGAGCGGCATGACGCCGAGAATGAACGCGAGCGAAGTCATCAGAATCGGACGCAACCGCAGACGCGCCGCTTCCAGCGCGGCCTCGATCGGCCCCATGCCCTCACTCTGTTGCAGCTCGCGGGCGAACTCCACAATCAGAATCGCGTTCTTCGCCGACAGCCCCACCGTGGTCAACAGACCCACCTGGAAGAACACGTCGTTCTCGAGCCCGCGCAACGTAGCGGCAAGCAATGCGCCCAGCACGCCGAGCGGCACCACCATGATCACCGAGAACGGGATCGACCAGCTTTCATACAGCGCCGCGAGACACAGGAACACGACGAGGATCGAGATGCCATACAGGATCGGCGCCTGCGAACCGGACTGGCGTTCCTGCAACGACAGACCCGTCCATTCGTAGCCGATACCCGCCGGCAGCTTCGCCGCAATCGATTCCATCGCCGTCATGGCCTGACCGGTCGACTTGCCCGGTGCGGCCGCGCCCTGGATTTCCACCGCCGAAATACCGTTGTAGCGCTCGAGCTTCGGCGACCCGAAGGTCCAAGTGCCGGACGCGAACGAGTTGAGCGGCGTCATCCCGCCCGCCGCATTGCGCACGTACCAGTAGTTCAGATCTTCCGGGTTCATCCGGTACGGCGCGTCGCCCTGCACGTACACCTTCTTGATCCGGCCGTCGATATCGAGGAAGTTGTTCACATAGACCGAAGCCCACGCGATCGAGAACGTCTGGTCGATCGCCGCCAGCGACACGCCCAGCGCCGACGCCTTCTCATGATCGATCGAGATCTTGAACTGCGGCGTATCGTTCAGGCCGTTCGGACGCACCTGGGCAAGCGTCGGATCCTTCGCAGCCATGCCAAGCAGCATGTTGCGCGCTTCCATCAGCTTCGCGTGACCCAGACCGCTACGATCCTGCAACTCGAAGTCGAAACCCGATGCCGTACCCAGTTCCGGAATGGACGGTGGATTCACCGGGTACACCAGTGCATCCTTGTACGTCGAGAAGTGCATGAACATCCGGCCGATCAAGGCCTGCACCTTCTGGTTCGCGTGCTGGCGCTCGGAATAGCCCTTCAATTTCACGAAGACGAGACCGGCATTCTGGCCGCGGCCCGCGAAGCTGAAACCGTTCACCGTAAACGCCGATTCGACGATGTCCTTTTCCTGGTTCAGCACGTAGTCCGAGACGTCCTTGAGGGCATGCGCCGTACGCTCCTGGGTCGAGCCGGCCGGCGTTTGCACCAGCACGAACATGATCCCCTGGTCTTCATCCGGCAGGAACGACTTCGGCAAACGAACGAACAGCAAACCGACCGCGAAGATCACCACCAGGTAGATGATGAGCCAGCGACCCGAACGCTTGATCACGTGGTGCACGCCGCTGTGATACTTGTCGCGGCTCGATTCGAAGGTCCGGTTGAACCAGCCGAAGAAGCCCTTCTTCACTTCGTGATGGCCCTTCGGAATCGGCTTGAGAATCGTCGCGCACAGCGCCGGCGTGAGAATCAACGCGACCAGCACGGACAACACCATCGCCGCCACGATCGTCAGCGAGAACTGCCGATAAATCGCGCCCACCGAACCGCTCGAGAACGCGACCGGCACGAACACCGCCGACAGCACGAGCGCCACGCCGATCAGCGCGCCGGTGATCTGGTCCATGGCCTTGCGGGTGGCGTCGCGTGGCGATAATCCCTCCTCGGCCATCACCCGCTCGACGTTTTCCACCACCACGATCGCATCGTCCACCAGCAGACCGATCGCGAGCACCAGCCCGAACATCGACAGCACGTTGATCGAGAAGCCCACCGCGCTCATGATCGCGAACGTACCCAGCAGCACCACCGGCACAGCGATCGTCGGAATCAACGTCGCCCGCAGGTTCTGCAGGAACAGGTACATCACGAGGAACACGAGCACGATACCTTCGAGCAGCGTCTTCACCACGTCTTCGATCGACAGGCGCACGAACGGCGTCGTGTCATACGGGTACTTCACGACGAGGCCGTGCGGGAAGTACTTCGACAGATCGTCGATCTTCGTCTTCACATTCTTCGCGGTCTGCAGCGCGTTGGCGCCCGTCGCGAGCTGAATGCCCAGACCGGCGGTCGGCTTGCCGTTGTAGTGCGTGTCGAAGTTGTAGTTTTCACCGCCCAGCTCGACGCGCCCGACGTCCTTGATACGGACCTGCGAGCCGTCGGTGTTCACCTTCAGCAGCACGTTGCCGAACTGCTCAGGCGTATTCAGCAGCGTCGCCTCGGTAATCGTTGCCTGCAACATCTGGCCCGGCACCGAAGGCGTGCCGCCGAGCGAACCGCCTGCCACCTGAACGTTCTGCGCCTGCAGCGCAGCCTGGACATCGACCGGCGTCAGATTGAACTTGGTCAGCTTGTTGGCGTCGAGCCAGATCCGCATCGCGTACTGCGTGCCGAACAGCGTCACGGTACCCACGCCGTCGAGACGGCTGATCGGGTCCTTGACGTTCGACGCGACGTAGTTCGCGAGGTCGATCTTGTTCATGCTGCCGTCTTCGGAATTGAACGCCAGCACGAGCAGGAAGCTGCTGCTCGACTTGGTGACGTTAATCCCTTGCTGCTGCACGATGGTCGGCAGAAGCGGCGTTGCCAGTTGCAGCTTGTTCTGCACCTGCACCTGGGCAATGTCCGGATTCGTGCCGGCCGCAAACGTCAGCGTGATGGTTGCCGTACCGGAGTCGTCCGAGGTGGACGACAGGTACAGCAAGTGGTCGAGGCCGCTCATCTGCTGCTCGATCACCTGCGTGACGGTGTCTTCCACCGTCTTCGCCGACGCACCCGGATACACGGCGCTGATCTGCACCGCCGGAGGCGCGATGGTCGGGTATTGCGCGATCGGCAGCGTAAACACCGACGCGATACCCGCGAGCATCAGGATGATGGCGATCACCCATGCAAAAATCGGGCGATCAATAAAGAACTTTGCCATGAAACAGGCTCCCTGTTATTTCGCGGCCGATGCAGCGGACGCAGCCTGCGCCATCTGTGCACCGCTGGCCGCCGGCGCTTCCTGAGCGGTTGCGTCGGAGGCTGGCGAAGGCGCCGGAACCGGCTTGACCGTCATGCCCGGACGTACCTTGTCAGTGCCGAGCACGATCACGCGGTCACCCGGATTCAGGCCGCTCTCGACCACCCAGTTCGAACCGTACGTGGACGAGGTGACGAGCTGGCGCACTCCGACCTTGTTTTGCGCATCGACAACGAGCGCGGTCGGCTGGCCCTTCGGATCGTGCGTAATGCCCGATTGCGGCACGACGATTGCCTTGTCATTGACGCCTTCGTCGATACGCGCACGCACGAACATGCCCGGCAGCAGCACGTGATCCTTGTTCTGGAAGATCGCGCGGATCGTGACCGAACCGGTGCCCTGGTCGACCGTCACGTCGGTGAACTGCAGCTTGCCCTGCTCAGAATAGTTACGGCCGTCTTCGAGGATCAGCGTGACCTTCGCCGCGTCCGGGCCGTTCGTCTTCAGACGCCCTTCCTGGACTTCGCGGCGCAGCTTCAGGCCGTCGAGGCTCGATTGGGTCAGGTCTACATAGACCGGATCGAGTTGCTGGACGGTCGACATCAGCGTCGCCGCGCTAGCCTGGACGTAGGCACCCGGCGTGACCTGCGAAATGCCGACCTGGCCGGTCACCGGCGAAGTCACGTCTGTATAGCCGAGATTGATCTGCGCCGTATCGACCGCTGCCTTGCCGGAAGCCACGTCTGCCGCGGCCTGCCCCTCTGCTGCGACAGCGTTGTCGTAATCCTGCTTGCTGACTGCGTTGGCCGCGACCAGCACCTTATAGCGGTTTGCCTGCGCGGTGGTCGTGGCGAGATTCGCCTGAGCCTTCGCAAGCGTTGCCTTGGCACTGTTCAGTGCCGCGATATAAGGCGCCGGATCGATCTTGTACAGACGCTGGCCAGCCTTGACCTGGCTGCCCTCGGTGAATTCGCGGCGCAGCACGATGCCGTCAACCCGCGCACGGACCTGGGCCACCAGGAACGCATTGGTGCGGCCCGGCAATTCGGTGGTCACTGGCACAGTCGTCGGCTGGACCGTAACGATGGCAACCTCGGGGGTTTGTTGCGGCGGGGCCGATTGTTTTGGTCCGCACGCTGCCAGCAATACGGCAGCCGTCGCGGCACTAATTAAGCGGAATGGAACCCGTTCGACGCGCATGGAGCGACCTCTGTCTATGACTGAGAATGAAAAAGTGCGCGCATCCCTACCCCGGGGACGGCAGCGCACACATACGTCTTTCGACGCTTGACCGGAAGCCCACTGATGCAAACCGAACCTGCAGGGGCATCCTGAGCGAAATGCGCCATACCGGGGAAATGCCGCACGGCGCCGTCCGTCAGGGCACGGCGCGAGAGCGTTTTGAAAGGCAACAGTGACGGATATTAACCGGTCGTCACGGCTTGGGCTATCCGATCGTGGGATGCTATTATATATACATCCACGAATGCATGTAAAAGTGCGTTTGCTTCTTTGCAGGCGGGGGGCCTGCAAGATCGCTTCGCAAATGGCTTAACAGCGGACAGATTGTCATCGGGCGTACTTAAAAACGCCCGGGAAAACCCCACAATCAGGGCAGGTCACACCAATATGGTCAGAAGAACCAAAGAAGAGGCGCAGGAGACGCGTAACAGTATTCTCGACGCGGCTGAAAGGGTCTTCTTCGAGAAAGGCGTATCGCGCACGTCGCTCGCCGACATCGCGCAGGCCGCCGGCGTCACGCGTGGCGCGATCTATTGGCATTTCGCGCACAAAAGCGATCTGTTTACCGAAATGTTCGACCGCGTGCTGCTGCCGCTGGACGAACTCAAGGCCGGCTTGCCAGACCCCAACGAGCCCGACCCGCTCGGGCGCCTGGTGGAAATCTGCACGGTCTGCCTGCGCGACACCGCCAACGACCCGCGCCGCCGGCGGGTGTTCGACATTCTCTTTCTGAAATGCGAGTTGGTCGAAGAGATGGGGCCGGTGATGGTCCGCTACCAGACCAATATGCGCGAAGGGCTGAAGAAGATCGAAGGCGGTCTGCGCAATGCGATCTCCAAAGGGCAATTGCCGGCCAATCTCAATACCGGGATCGCGGCGGCGATGGTGCACGCATTCGTCAGCGGCTCGCTGCGCGACATGCTGTTTTTGCCGGAGGCGACCGATTTCGGCAAGCATGCGGAGCAGATGGTTGCGGGGATGTTCGATGCGCTGCAGCTGAGCCCGGCGTTGCGCAAGGAAAAAACGGCCGGCTGACAGCCGGCCGGGCCGCGGCTTTATGCAGCCGCCAGGCTCGCCCGCGCCTTCTGGTTCGACGCGTAGATGTTGCCGCGTTCGAGCGGCGCGCCGCTCTTCACAGCCGCAATCCATTGGTCTGTGCTCACCACGGCCGCGAAGCGCGACTGCAACACCACGCTGAATACCCGGTGAATGTCCTCCGCGCTCGCAAACCCCGCGCTGTTCTCGTAGGGTACCGAACCCGTCGCGTCGTGCAGGAATTCGACTGTGAGACCTAAGTGGACCGCGTGGTTGATAGTCGACGCGTCACAGTTATGGGTCATGTAGCCGACCACCGTCAACGTGTCGATCTGCTGCGCGGCGAGCCAGTCGGCCAGATCGGTCTCGGTGAACGCGCTCGGCAGCGTTTTCTCCAGAAGACGATCGTGGGCACGCGAGCCCACCACCGGATGCAACTCCGCGCCCACGCTGCCGCGCGCAAATAGCGGCGAGGTGGCCGGCGAGAAGTTCTGCACAACAATCACCGGCACTCCGGCGGCACGGGCCGCATCCATCGCCCGGCCGATGTTGGCGAGCGAGGTTTGCACATCCGGATATTCGATCGGCAGATCGCCGGTGACGTATTCGTTCTGCACATCGATGACGATCAGCGCGCGGCGTGGTGCGGTCATGGCAAGACTCCTGTCGGTTGAGCGGTTAAGGCTCGCGCTGCCCGGCCCGGGATGGGCGTTCAGCAGGCAGCGGCGATGACTGCATTGTTGGCCCGCCGCCGTTTTCCCGATAGCGACCCGAATGACAATATTCGATAGAATCGGGCCATCATTGAATTTCGCGGGGCGACCGCAACCTATGGCTACATCCCCCTCCTCCATGACAGCGCGCGACGATGCGCCCCGCCACATCGTCGCGGTCATCGCGTTCGACCGCATCAGCCCGTTCCATCTTTCAGTGCCCTGCGTGGTGTTCGGCGAGGACCGCAGCGGCGGCGGCTTGCCCGCGTTCGACTTTCGCGTCTGTGCGGCCGAAACCGGCGCGCTGACCACCACCGCCGGTTTCTCGATCGCCGTCACGCATGGGCTCGAAGCGCTCGCCGACGCGGATACGATCATCGTGCCGAGCTGGCGCGACCCGAACGAGACGCCGCCCGCCGCGCTGCTCGACGCACTGCGCGCCGCCCATGCGCGCGGCGCCCAACTGGTCGGGCTGTGTCTGGGCGCGTTCGTGCTGGCCGCCGCCGGCATCCTCGACGACCGGCCGGCCTCCACTCATTGGGCGTGGGCGGACGAGTTCGCGCACCGCTATCCGTGCGTACGGCTTGATCCCGACGTGCTCTACGTCGACGACGGCAACGTGGTGACCTCGGCCGGCACCGCCGCCGGCCTCGACTGCTGCCTGCACGTGCTGCGCAAGATGTGCGGCGCGCAAGCGGCGAACTATGTTGCGCGCCGGCTGGTCGTGCCGCCGCATCGACAAGGTGGCCAGGCGCAGTTCATTCAGCAGCCGGTGCCGCCGAATGTACGCGGCGATCGTTTGTCCGGTCTGCTCGATTGGGTGAGTGGCAATCTCGATGCGCCGCATACGCTCGACACGCTCGCCGAGCGCGCCTTGATGAGCCGCCGCACTTTTACGCGACGCTTCCGGCTCGCCACCGGCACGACGGTCGGCGCATGGCTGCTGGCGCAGCGGCTCGGCCGCGCGCAACACCTGCTGGAAAGCACGGACGAATCCGTGGAAGCGATCGCGGGCATTGCGGGTTTCGGCTCGACCGCCTCGCTACGGCAACATTTCGCGGAGGCGTTTCGCACCTCGCCGTCCGCATGGAGGCGGGAATTTCGCGGCGTGTGAGCTGGCGTGAAAGCGGTCGATAATCTTTAAGCGCGGGGTGGGGCCGGCAAAAAGCGAACAAGGACGGCAAACGCCGTGTGATCAACGGCGTTTCGTAGTGACCTACCAGGATTTCGTAGTCGCGCTGACGCTACAGCCAAGCCAAGCCAAGCCGTCAGTGTTCGCTTAGCCAACGGGCCACATACAACAACAGCGCCACCAGAAAAATCATCGCCGCCCACGCCCAGTTCGGGACCACATGCGGACTGGACTGGTGATGCGAGACGCCGTGCGATGCCGCGTGCGACGCGCTCGCCGCCCGCCCGGTCAACGCATTGCCATGATCCGTGCGGGTACGCCGGGCGATGCCGCCGAGCGTGATCGGCCGTAGAAACACGTGCTGCCGGCGCGCCGCCGAACCCCGCGCACGGTTCGGCCCTTGCCCATGCTTGGCGCGAACGACCGCGCCGAACTCGTCGAAAAAATCGTCCGCCAGTTGGTGCAGCGCATTTTCGAGCTGGCGCGTAGGCAGCTCGGCAAGCGGCCCGGACGAGGTCGCCCAGATCGTGTAATCGATCCGCGTGCCCCGTTCCCGGCCGACGCCATGCGAGCCATCGTCCGCGCGCAACCTCACCTCGATCTGTCCGCGCAAGGAGCCGATGCCCTCCGCTCGCGCCTTGAAATTGATGGTGCGGCGCTGCGCGTCCGCCGGTCCGGAATCCTGCCCGGCGACATGGGCCCGCGCTTCATAACGCGCGCGCAACGGCCCGAGCGGCACGGTCATGGTCAGTGCAAATTCGCCGTGGCCGAGCCGCGTGAACGACTCGCAGTTGTCGAGGCTGGCACGCAACAAGGCAAGGTCCTGCAACGCGTCCCAAACGTCGGACGGTGCAAGCGGAATCCGTAACGCGTCGTTCAGTTCCATGGCAGCCTCCCCGATGAACGCGCGACAGCCGGTCAGGACGTCTGATCGATGCGGTCGACGCGCGATGCGTAAAACGCGAGATACCCTTTTATACGTGCCACCGGCTCGAGCGGCGTCTCATAGCTCCACGCGGCGTTTTCGACCAGACCGTCTTCGGTGCGCAAATGGAAGTAGGACGCCTCGCCCTTGAACGGGCAGTGCGAAGTATGTGTCGAGCGTTCGAGGCGCGCCATGTTCACGTCGCCACGCGGGAAATAGAACACGTCCGGCAGACCGGTTTCCGCGAGCGTGAGGCCCGACTGGGTGTCGGCCATGGTCACGCCGCCATGAATTACACGCACCCGGTGATTGTTGCCGCCGATCGCGATGGTATGCCCGCCCGTGCTTGCGCCGGGGTTTCCGTGGGGTGTCAAGGCATCGCTCATGTCTCGGCTCCGGGGTGGTGTGGAACTCGTGTGCGGTCCTGCAAATAGTAAAGCCACGGGGGTGCCCGTGGCTTCATTATCGGCCAAACTCCAGCCGATTGTGCGGCCTTCCTGAGTGCAGCCGGGGCGTCTCGTCCGGCGCCACTCGACAAGGTAAGACGCTTATTGCGTTTTCCAGTAGAACGCCGCCTTGGCGGTGCCCTTGGCCGGGATCGTCACCGGCCTGGTCTGGTCGCTATCCTTGTACTGCGCATGCACGGTGTAGCGGCCGGGGCGCAGCCTGACCAGCATATACGGGCCGCGCGAGGTGGCACTCAGCACATCGTCGTTGTGCGCGTCGACGATTCGCACATGGACGTCGGCGAGAAAGTCGGAGCCGGGGCCGGTGAAGCGCAGCGACAGCGGCCACTCGCTTTGCGCGTGTTGCAGCGCCGTCGATTCGTCGATACCGACGCCGCCCGACACGAACGAGACGTCGCCCTTTTGCTGGATTTGCGGCAGACCGCCGCCGTTCGCGTTGCCTGCGCTGGTGTTGTCCGCGGTCGTACCGCCCGCTACCTCGCTCGCCTGCTGTGCATAAGCGCCGCCCGCCAGACCGAGCGTGAGCGCTGCGCATACCGCGGCGGCTACGATCCTTCGCTGCTTGCGTTGGGTTTTCATCGGTTCGCTCCTTCCAAAAGTCCTTGGCGTCCGGAAGCCCTTGATGGGTCCCCGACCAAAGTAGACGCAACCTGCGTGCCAAGCCCGGTTTGCGTCGTCTGGAAATCGCTGCTGCGCCACGTCACGCGGCGCAGAGCGCCCTTCTTGACGGCTGTGGAATCGGGAAAAAATTGCCGGTCCGTCGGCAGCAAGTACAAGGGACCGGCAAGCATGACTTCGATTAATTCAATTCCCGGTTAGCCGAGATCGACCGGCACGAAAATCTGCGCGTTATCGCGCTGGATCAGCAACGCGATGCTATTGCCCGCGCCAGCGATCATCTGCTTCAACTGATCGACGCTCGTGACCGGCCGGCCGTTGACCGCGAGGATCACGTCGCCCGGCTGGATGCCGGCGCTTTCAGCCGCGCCGCCCGATTGCTGCACCAACAGACCGTGCGACACCGACGCCCCGCTCTTCTCTTCCGGCGTCAGCGGCCGCACTGCCACGCCGAGACGGCCTTGCAACTGCGCCGGCTGATCCGCCTTGTCCGAGGCCGCCTTCGCATCCGACAACGAACCGATCGTCACCTTCAGGTCCTTGGTGGCCTTGTCACGCCACACCTGCACAGTGGCCGGGCTGCCCGGCGCCAGACCGGCAACCTGCGACGGCAGATCCGACGAGTCGCCAACCGACACGCCATTCACCGACAGAATCACGTCGCCCGGTTGCAGACCGCCCTTGGCCGCCGGGCCGCCCGGATCGACCGAGCTGACGAGCGCGCCTTGCGGCTTCTGCATGCCGAACGAATCGGCCAGCGTCTGGTTCATGCCCTGCACCGCGACGCCGAGACGCCCGCGGCTCACATGGCCGGTCTTGACGATGTCGTCCTTGACCTTGATTGCTTCATTGATCGGGATCGCGAACGAAAGGCCCTGGAAGCCGCCCGTCTGCGAATAGATCATCGAGTTGATGCCGATCACTTCGCCTTGCAGATTGAACAGCGGGCCGCCCGAATTACCCGGATTCACCGGCACGTCGGTCTGGATGAACGGCGTGTAGTTTTCGTTCGGCAGCGAGCGCGACTTCGCGCTGATGATGCCCGAGGTCACCGTGTTGTCGAAACCGTAAGGCGAGCCGATCGCGACCACCCATTGGCCGACCTTGCTCTGACGCGGGTCGCCGATCTTCACCGTCGGCAGATTGCTCGCGTCGATCTTCAGCACGGCGACGTCGGACTGCTTGTCTGCGCCGACCACTTTCGCCCTGAATTCACGTTTGTCGGTCAGCTTCACGGTGACGACGTTCGCGCCGTCCACCACGTGGGCGTTGGTCAGGATGTAGCCGTCGCTGCTGACGATGAACCCTGACCCGAGGCTCGCGCTCGGCTGATCGGGCGCATCGCCGCCGTCGCCGCCTTGCATGCCCGGCATGCCGCCGAAGAAGTGCTTGTAGAACTGATAGAAGGGATCGCTTGGATCGATCGGCAACTGGTTGCCGCCGACGCCGCCATTGCCGCCGTTGCCGCGCAAGGCCGCCTGCTTGACCACATGCTTCGCGCTGATGTTGACGACGGCCGGGCCGTAGGTTTCAACGAGGCCCGAGAAATCGGGAATACCGGTTTTCGCCGCGGCTTCGGCAGGCATCATCGCGGCCTGCGCCGGCGTGATCACCTGGGGCGCGGGCACGTCGCGATGCCCCGCCACGTAGCCGGCGGAGAGCGCCACGGCGACAGCCACTGCAACAGCGCTGCGGGACAAGGTTTTCGCGTTCATCGTGTACTCCTGACTGGCAGAAAGAGGCTCTGGAATGAGATGAAGCGTACGTGGCATCGCTTAAAAGAGTCTTAAGCAGCGCCAGATCGTCTCAAGCCCGCTCTTAAGGCTCGTTTAAGCCTTGCTTAAACCACGTTCGAACCACTTTGCGAACAGAAAGCCTCACATTCAGAAGCGCACTTCGACCTGCAAACCACCCGCCGGCGATTCGTCGAGCCTCACCGCCGCATGGTGCTGCGTAGCAATGCGGCGCACGATCGCGAGGCCGAGACCGCTGCCCGCCACGTCGGTGCGCACGCGGTTCGCGCTGGCGCCGGCGCGGTAGAAGCGATCGAATACGCGCTCGCGTTCCGCCGGTTCGATGCCCGGCCCGCTATCGGCAATCCGCACCACCGGATGCCCTTCTTCGACATGCAGACCGACGTCGACGCGGCCGCCGCGCGGCGTGTACTTGGTTGCGTTATCAACGAGGTTGTTGAACATGACACGCAGCGCGTCGGCGTCGCCGGTCACCGTGGCAGGTTCACTCGCCTCGATGCCGAGATCGACACCGCGATTCTGCGCAAGCGGCGAGTAGGCCACCACGCAGTCCTGCAACAGCTCGCGCAAATCGATCGCCTTGGTGGCGGCGAGACCGTCCGGCTCCGATCGTGCGAGCGCCAGCAATTGCTCGGCAAGACGCGTGGCGCGCGTGACGCCCGCCTGCAGATCGACCAGCGCTTCGCCGCGCGCGGCGTCGTCTTTCGCGCGTGCCACCAGTTGCGATTGGATCTGCACGGCGGCGAGCGGCGTGCGCAGTTCGTGCGCGGCATCGGCGACGAATGCTTTCTGGATATCGAGCGCCGTGGCCAGCCGTTCGAGCAAGCCGTTCAGCGCGCGCACGAGCGGCTGCACTTCGAGCGGCAGACGCTGATCGGGCAAGGGATCGAGCGCCTCGGGGTGACGCGCGTCGAGTGCGCTGGTCACGCGCCGCAGCGGCCGCAGGCCGCGCCCGACGACGACCCAGACCGCCACGCCCAATAGCGGCAGCAGAACGATCAACGGCCACAGGGTCCGCAATGCGACATTTGCCGCGAGCCGGTTGCGCACCGAAACCGGTTGCGCCAGTTGCACGACGTTATCGCCGACGATCGCACCGTACACGCGCCAGTCGCCGCGCTCCGTATGCTCGGTCGAAAAGCCGAGTTCGGCACGCGGCGCAAGCGGCGCACGCGGCCGCGAGTAGTACATCAGCACGCCGTTGCGATTCCAGATTTGCAGCACGATGCCTTCGTCGCCGGTGTCGCGCGAACCGAGCACCTGCGAGAACGGTTCCGACGGCAGTGCCGCGGCGATCTGCTCCAACTGGTAATCGAACAGTTCGTTGGCTTCGGCTAGCGCCTGCCGGTAGATCAGCCAACCCGCAATGCCCACGCCGAGCAACACCAGCGCCAGCAGCCAGAACAGCAATTGACGGCGAATCGAACGCATCGGCTCAGGCTTCCTTGGCGATCATGTAGCCGAGGCCGCGCACGTTGCGGATGAGGTCCGCACCGAGCTTCTTGCGTAGCGCGTGAATGTAGACCTCGACGGTATTGCTGCCGATCTCCTCGCCCCAGCCATACATTTTTTCTTCGAGCTGGCTCTTCGAGAGCACCGCGCCGGGCCGGGCGATCAACGCTTCGAGCAGCGCGAATTCACGCGCCGACAACGCGACCGGCGCGCCGTCGAGCGTGACCTGATGCGACGCGGGGTCGAGCGTCAGGTTACCGTGGCGGATCGTCGAATCGCTGCGGCCCGATTGGCGGCGGATCAGCGCGCGCATGCGGGCGCCGAGTTCGTCGAGATCGAAAGGTTTGACGAGGTAATCGTCGGCGCCGGCGTCGAGGCCTTTGACGCGATCGGCGACCGCATCGCGCGCGGTGAGGATCAGCACCGGCGTGGCGTGGCCTTTGGCGCGCAAGGTGCGCAGCACGTCGAGTCCATCGCGTTTGGGCAGGCCAAGATCGAGCAACACCAGATCGTAAGGTTGGCTGGTCGCCGCGCTGAGTGCTGCTTCGCCGTCTTCCACCCAGTCGACCGCGAAGCCTTCACCGCGTAGCGCCTTGCGCACGCCTTCGGCGATCATCCGGTCGTCTTCGACTAGCAATATGCGCATGGTTGGTACGGTCCCGAAACATTTGATGATGCCGCATTCTAGCGCCCGGCCCCGGCGTGCGCGACGCGCGACGCTTTTTCACCGCAGCTTCGCGGCATGTCTCTACAATGAGCGCTTTGCGTCGCGTGGCGGTTTTCCGCGCGTTACGCGATGCTTCTCCACACTCTGAATTGCCGCGCGTCACCGCGCCCCGAAATCTTGCTTCCTCGCCTGTCCATGACGCACGCTTTTTCCCCTGCTTTTTTCCCTTCTCTCGCACGCCGTGTCGCGCTGCGGCCACTCTCCTCCGCTTGCGTCGACACCCAGCCTCGCCGGTTCGCGTCGCGTGCGGCGGCATGGCTGCTCGCCTGCGCCGCGCTCGGCTGCGGCGCAGCGCTGCCGCTTGCCGCGCAGGCGCGCGTCAAGACCACGCATCCGAGCGTCAACGTCACCACCGTGCTGCCGCAGACGGTCATGACCGGCCTGCAGCGCGCGCACGTGCCTTTGTCGTCGATCAGCGTGGTGGTCGAAAAAGTCGGCGACCGCACGCCGATCCTCGCGCTGAACGCCGGCAAGCCGATGATGCCCGCCTCGACGATGAAGCTCGTCACCACCTACTCCGGCCTGTCGATCCTCGGCCCGGACTACCGCTGGCGCACGAGCGCCTACGCGGACGGCACGGTCGATGCCAACGGCGTACTGCATGGCAATCTTTACATTCAGGGCACGGGCGACCCGAAACTCGTGCCTGAAGAGTTGATCGACCTCGTGCAGAAGATCCACAAGGCCGGGATCAACGGCATCGACGGCGCGCTGGTGCTCGACAAGCGCTACTTCGACACCTCCACGCGCGATCTGCCGCCGTTCGACGACGACACGACCGCACCGTACAACGTCGGCCCCGATCCGCTGCTGTATGCATTCAAATCGCTGTCGTTCACGCTGACGCCTTCCCCGGATGGCAGCGTCGCAATCGACGTGCTGCCCGCGCTCTCGCAGCTAAAGATCGACAATCAGATGCACGCAGTGAATGGCCCGTGCCGCGGCGACGCCGCCGCCGTCTCGCCCACCGTGACGCCTCAACCCAACGGCACCGTGGTCGCGTCGTTCGACGGCGACTACTCGGTGCGCTGCGGCCCGCGCACGACCAACGTCGCGGTGCTCGACCACACCGCGTTCTTCGCGGGCGGCTTTCTCGCGCTGTGGCAGCAAACCGGCGGCACCTTCAGCGGCGCGACCCGCGAAGGCGCGGTGCCGGTCGGCGCGCGCCTCGTCGCCACGCACCAGGGGCCGATGCTCGCCGACATCGTTCGCGACATCAACAAGTTCAGCAACAACACGATGGCGCGCAACCTGTTTCTGACGATCGGCGCGATGGAAGAAAAGCCGCCCGCCACGCCCGCGAAATCGGCACGCGCCATCGAGTCGTTCCTGCGCCGCGACAGCGTCGACATGCAATACCTGACGCTCGACAACGGCTCGGGTCTGTCGCGCGACGAGCACGTTACCGCGCTCTCGCTCGCCGATCTGCTGCAGCGGGCCAATGCGAGCCCGGTCGCCCAGGTGTTCGTGGAGTCGCTGCCGATTGCGGGCGTCGACGGCACGATGCGCAACCGTTTGACCAACCAGGGCGCGGGCGGCAACGCGCATATCAAGACCGGCACCCTGCGCGATGTGCGCGCGATCGCCGGTTATGTGGCCTCGGCCGATGGCAACAGCTACGTGGTGGTTAGCCTGATCAACGACCCGCACTCAGAGGCCGCGCGCGCCGCGCACGACGCCTTGCTCGAATGGGTCTACCAGGGACCGTCCCAGGGATTCCGGAAAGTCTCCGCCCCCGTCGCCGAAGCGCGCAGCAGCAAGCCCAGGAAAAACCCGCACAAGCGCGGCGCCCATTGAGGATTCCTTCTATAGAACCCGCGCGCCGCAACGCGCCCAAGCGTGTACGCTGTCGGGCAGTGTTTGAGGCGCGCGTGAAACGTAACGCGTAGCGCACGAGCCGCGCACCCGTTACGGTCACGTGGCCTGATCAAACGAAAACGACAACGTCCGCTGCCTCAAGCGCAGCGGCCAGGGACCACGGAGGAAGACACAATGCAATTCGATGCCGAATTGCTGCTGCTCGCCATGGCGCCAGTCTTTCTCGCATGCATTGGCTGGGAGGCGTGGCACCTGCGGCGCACGCGCCCCGGCGCACAGCTTTATAGCTGGCGCGACACGTTCTGCAACGCCGGGCTCGCGCTGATGCAGCAAGCCGCCGACAAGCTCGCGTGGCTTGCGATCATCCCCGTCTATGCTTTTTTCTACGATCACTATCGCGTCACCACGTGGCCGGCGACCTGGGTGTCGTTCGTCGTGCTGTTCGTCGCGCAAGATCTGCTCTATTACGGGTTTCACCGCTGCAGCCATCGCGTGCGCTGGCTGTGGGCCGCGCATGTCGTGCATCACTCGTCGGAGCGGATGAATTTTTCGACTGCGTTTCGCCAGAGCCTGATGTATCCGGTTGCCGGCATGTGGGTGTTCTGGATTCCGCTCGCCGTGCTCGGCTTTCCGCCGAAGCAGATCGTCGCCATCGTGCTGATCAACCTCGGCTTTCAGTTTTTCGTGCACACCCAGGCGATCGGCAAGCTCGGCTGGCTCGAATACGTGTTCAACACGCCTTCGATTCACCGCGTGCATCACGCGCGCAACGATCGCTACATCGACCGCAACTATGCCGGCGTGCTGGTGGTCTGGGATCGCCTGTTCGGCAGCTTTGTCGAGGAAGATCCGCACGACGCGCCGGTGTACGGCATCGTCGAACCACTCCACACCTATAACCCGCTGAAGGCGACGTTTCATGAATGGGGGTCGATGGCGGCCGATTTCGTGAGCGTGCGAGGCTGGCGCAACAAGTTGCGCGCGCTATTCGCGCCGCCCGCGTGGGCCACCGATTTTCATGCGCGCCGCGCCGCCGGTACGAATGCCCGAATCGCGGCATCCGGAGTCGATACGGGCATTGAGGAAAACCATACGGCCGCGTTTCAAACACCGCGCAGGCCGTAGAAGATTCTGTAAGCTGTCGTCACGCCGCCGACGCGGTGGGCGCTGCCTGCAACACATGGCGCAAGGGCCACACATACGAGGAGATGCAGTCAACATGAATCAAACAACATCGAAGAAGCGCAATTTCATCCGCGTCACGCAGATCGCCGTTGCCAGTGCCGCGTTTGCGCTGCTCGCGGCTTGCGGCGGCGGCAGCGATAACAACTCGAGCAGCAGCACGCCGGCGGGCGGCGTGAAATTGCAGGTCGTGTCGTTCGGCGACAGCCTCTCGGACGTCGGCACGTATTCGCCGGTGATCCAGTCGAGCTTCGGCGGTGGCCGCTTCACGACCAACCCGGGCGAAGTGTGGACCCAGAAGGTTGCGGAGTACTACGGCGGCACGTTGAGCGCCGCGTATCTGGGCGGCTTCGGTCAACCGCTGGTTGCAACGGGCGGATTTGGCTACGCGCAAGGCGGCTCGGACGTCGTCAACGCCCAGGGCGAAGGTTGGGCACCGAACAACGCGGCGGCTACGACTGTGCCGGTGGTGACCCAGGTGGCAAACTACCTGGGCGCGCATACGAGCTTCAACGCGAACCAGCTCGTGCTGGTGAACGGCGGCGCGAACGATATCTTCCAGTTCGCGGGGACCACCGCCAATTTGACGGCGCTCGCCACCGCGCTACAGACGCAATACCCGCTGCTCGTGCAGGCCGGCACACTGCCGAACACGCCGGCCGGCCAGGTACAGTTCATCGCCGGCTACCTGCAGAAACTGGCCAACCCCCAGATCGCGACGGCCGCCGTCCAGCTCGCCGCGCAAGTCCAGACCATGGTCAACTCGGGTGCGACCCACGTGGTGATCTCGACGGTGCCGGACATCGGCAATACGCCGCAAGGCGTCGAAGCCAACGCAGCCTCACCTGGCGCGGCTGCGCTGCTGACGGGGATTACCGCGGCGTACAACGGTATGCTGGTTCAGAGCTTGACGTCCCTCGGCCTGCTGGGTACGGGCAAGGTCATTGTGGTCGATGCGTTCACGTGGCTGGACACCCAGTTGCCGAACTACCAGGCGCTGGGCTTCACGGTGTCCAACACTGGCACGGCGTGTAACCTGGCGTCGATGGTCGCCAACGCAACTGCTTACGCCACCGCCAATCCGAGCGCAACGAACGGGTTGACCCCGGCCCAGTACGGCTCCCAGTTCGGTTCGTCGCTGTTCTGCTCGCCGCAGACTTACACGGTGGCTGGCGCTGACCAGACTTACATGTTCGCGGACCTGGTCCACCCGAGCTCGCACTTGCACGCCTTGTTCGCGCAATTTGTTCAGCAGCAGATCGCTGCGACGGGTTTGGGGAAATAAGGTTGGGGATGCCGCTTGGCGGTGACTGATTGCGTGTTCTGCGAACGCCTGGCTTGTTGGTTGAGTCGGGCGTTTTTTTTATTGCCTTCGCGGTGCTTGGTTGTGGGCCTGTGGTGGTGGCCTTTCCTTGCTTTGTTAGTGGTTTATTAGCGTTGCCCCTGTGCGGGGCGGGCACCTACTTTTCTTTGCCTGCCGCAAAGAAAAGTAGGCAAAAGAAAGCGGCTCAAACCGCTAATTCTTAAGCGGGTCCCCCGGCTTGGAGGAGGCAGTGGTGCATCTGGAATCCGGGCCCTCGCACACTCCGCGTTAGTGACTAAGGGCTCATTAGCTCCCACTCCGCACTGCGTGCGTCGCGGATGGGTCTGCGTGGGAAACCAGGGGCTTCGGGCCTGCTCGGTGGGAGCCATCGGCTTCGCCTCGGCGTCTCGTACTGCGCTCTATCGAGGCGGTGAGCTATGCGCCGAGTGGACGGCGGCAAGAGAACGCACGAATGTTTTAGTGAAGTACGTTTCGGCGCGCGCAGCGCCGCCGGAAGTATGACTGCCTTGTCACCAGGGCCGAATGTGCGAGAACACAGATTCCAGATGCACCACTACCGCGGCTGCGCGGGGGACCCGCTTAAGAATTAGCGGTGTGAGCCGCTTTCTTTTGCCTACTTTTCTTTGCGGCAGGCAAAGAAAAGTAGGTGCCGCCCCGCACAGGGGCAACGCTAATAGACCACGAACAAAGCAAGGAAAGGCCACCGCCGCAGGCATACAAAAAAAGCACCACTACAAGGCAAAAACCCCATCAAGCCTGCGCTTCAAAAGCAGCCGCCGCACGCCCTAACCGATCATTAACAGCAATCCACTCAATCGTGTCCGGCAACTTCTCAATAAGAATCCGACTCACATCCGCGCGATCCAGCGCCCTTAGCAGGCCATACAACTCACGCGCATACACATGCGGATCTTCAGGCGCCGCAATAAAATGCACACCCTCGGCATGCGCCCATTCACCCGCGCGAGAAGCCCGCGCCACCAAAGCAACACGCTCATCCACCCGGCGCGCCGCGAGCACACTCCGCAACGCATCAAAAGGCAGCAAAGCCAGCGGCGTTCGCGGCGCATAGTGCGCCTTCAACGTACCCGAGGCGCGCGGAGCCGTCGCATCCGAACCGTCGGCCAAACGTGGCGCCTCGCCGAGCACATCGGCGATATCCTGCGGCGTGACCCGCCCCGGCCTCAACAGCGCCGGAAACCCACGCGACAAATCCAGAATGGTCGATTCAATCCCGACGTCCGATGCGCCACCGTCCAGCACATGAATCGCGCTGCCAAACTCATCGCGCACATGCTGCGCCGTCGTCGGGCTCACATGTCCAAAACGATTCGCCGACGGCGCAGCCACGCCGCCATGTCCACCGCGCAACGCGCTGAACGCTTCCAGCAAAGCCTGGGCAACCGGATGTGACGGGCAGCGCAAACCCACCGAATCCTGTCCACCGCTCACCGCTGCGTCAATTCGCGCGGCACGCTTCAGGATCAGCGTGAGCGGCCCCGGCCAGAACGCATCGATCAGGCGCTGCGCCTCAGCCGGCAAATATTCGACCCAATAGTTCGGATCGCCCTGCGGCGCCAGATGCACGATCACCGGATGGTTCGCCGGCCTTCCCTTCGCCGCATAAATACGCGCGACCGCGTCCGGACTTTCGGCGTCGCCGCCGAGTCCGTAGACAGTCTCCGTGGGGAACGCAACCAGACCGCCCGCATCGAGCAGCGCGGCCGCGTGCTCGATCTGCGCAGCGCTCACAGGCAAGGCGCTCGCGGCGCCTTGGGCGGGTTTCTGTTGATCCGGCATGGTACTCGCGTCAGCTCGTGATGATATGCAGGAGCCGCGCGCAATCGCGCGCCGCCGTGCGGGCTTCTTCGAGCGTCGCGGCCGTGAAGTTCACGTGACCCATCTTGCGTCCACAACGTGCTTCTTCCTTGCCGTACAGATGCAAACGCGCCGCCGGCATCGCGGCGACCTCGTGCCACGGCGGCGTAACCGCCGCGCCCTTCGGGCCGTCCGGAAACCAGACGTCGCCAAGAATGTTCAGCATCGCCACCGGCGAATGCTGGCGCGTGTCGCCGAGCGGCATGCCGGTCATTGCGCGGACCTGCTGTTCGAACTGGCTGGTCGCGCAGGCGTCGACGGTGTAGTGGCCGGAGTTGTGGGGACGCGGCGCCATTTCGTTGGCGACGAGCGAACCGTCTTCGAGAATGAAGAACTCGACGCACAGCACGCCAACATAGCCGAGCTTGTCCGCGATTTGCAGCGCGGCCTGCTGCGCCTGCTGGACCAGCGAGGGGCTCGCATCCGGCGCGGGCACGATGGTGTGCGACAGCACGCCGTCGCGATGCGTGTTCTGTGCCAGCGAATACACCGCCGACGCACCGCTCGCCGCGCGCGCAATCAGCGCGGAGACTTCGAACTTCAGCGGCAAACGCTTTTCAAGCACGCACGGAACGCCTGCCAGCGATGCATGCGCCTCGCGCACCTCCTCGGCATTGCGCACGCGAATCTGGCCTTTGCCGTCATAGCCCATGCGCGCCGTCTTGAGAATGCCCGGCAGCACGGCTTCGAGCTTCGCGTCGTCGATCGCGGCCAGCGCGTCCGACGACTCGATCACCACATGCGGCGCCACCGCCACACCCGACGACGCGATAAAACGCTTCTCGGCAATCCGGTCCTGAGCGACGGCGACACAACGGCCCGCCGGGCTCACGAAGGTGGTCCTCGCAAGAAAATCGAGGCTCGCGGCCGGCACGTTTTCGAATTCGGTCGACACCGCCGCGCACAGCCGCGCGAGTTCGGTGAGCGACGCTTCGTCGTCGTAAGCTGCACGGATATGCCGATCGGCAACCGCGCCCGCCGGACTGGTTTCGTCCGGATCGAGCACGGCGACGCGATAGCCCATTGCTTGAGCGGCAAAACAGAACATGCGGCCGAGCTGGCCGCCACCGACCATGCCAAGCCATGCGCCGGGCAGAATCGGTGAAACCGGGGTGTTGTCTGGGTTCATCTTGTGTGGTCGGTCACGGCCGGATGCGCATGCAAAACGTGCAATAGCAGCACCCGGCCGGGGTTCAGACAGTGGGAGACATCTAAAAGCAGTCAGCCTCAGCGCTTATAGCGCCGGCAGCACCATTGCGTGGGCCGCTTCGTTCTGGCGTACGCGGAATGCAGCCAGTTTTTCCGCATACTCGGCGCTCGTGCCGCTCAGAATCGACACCGCGAACAACGCCGCATTCGCCGCGCCCGCTTCGCCGATTGCAAACGTGGCGACCGGCACGCCCTTGGGCATCTGCACGATCGAATGCAACGAATCGACGCCCTTCAGATACTTGCTCGCCACCGGCACGCCGAGTACCGGCACCGTGGTCTTGGCGGCCAGCATGCCCGGCAGATGCGCCGCGCCGCCCGCACCCGCGATGATCGCGCGAATGCCGCGCTCACGCGCGCTTTCAGCATAGGCGAACATTTCGTCGGGCATGCGGTGCGCGGACACGACCTTCGCTTCGTAGGGAACGCCGAATTCCTGCAGAATCGCGACGGCGTTCTTCATCACATCCCAATCGGAACTGGACCCCATCAACACGCCGACAACCGGCGCGCCATGCGTATGGGCAGTCTGGACTTCACTCATCTTACGGCTTCCTTGTGTCTCGAGCGGCGCTAACCGTTAGTCAGCGAGCTTCTGTCCGGTCAGGCGTTCGAGCGCTTCCTGGTACTTCTCGCCCGTCTTCGTGACCACGTCGTCCGGCAGCTTCGGTGCAGGCGGCTCTTTCTTCCACGGCTGGGTTTCGAGCCAGTCGCGCACGAACTGTTTGTCGAACGAAGGCGGGTTGGTGCCGACCTGATACTGGTCAGCCGGCCAGAAGCGCGACGAGTCGGCGGTCAGCGCCTCGTCCATCAGATAGAGCTGACCGTGGTTGTCCAGGCCGAATTCGAACTTGGTATCCGCGATGATGATGCCGCGCGTCGCAGCATAGTCAGCCGCTTCCTTGTACAGCTTGATCGAGATGTCGCGGATCGTGGCCGACAGTTCGGTGCCGATGCGGCGTTCCATCTCGTTGTACGTGATGTTTTCGTCGTGGTGGCCCATTTCGGCCTTGGCTGCCGGCGTGAAAATCGGCTCAGGCAGCTTTTGCGCGTTTTGCAGGCCCGGCGGCAGTTCCACGCCGCACACCGAACCGGTTGCCTGGTAGTCTTTCCAGCCACTGCCGGCCAGATAGCCGCGCACCACTGCTTCGACGAGGATCGGCTCGAGGCGCTTCACCACCACCGCGCGGCCCTTGACCTGTTCGACTTCGTCAGCCGCCACCACGGATTCGGGCGCCACGCCCGTGAGGTGATTCGGCACCACGTGCTTGAGTTTCTCGAACCAGAAGTTCGCCATTTCGTTGAGCACGCGGCCCTTATTCGGAATCGGCTCGCCCATGATGACGTCGAACGCCGACAAACGGTCGGTCGTGACGATCAGCAACTGGTCGTTGCCCACCGCATAGTTGTCGCGGACTTTACCGCGGCCGAGCAGCGGCAGCGAGTGGAGCGTGGATTCGTAAAGGGTAGACATCGTCGTGGTTCGCTAAAAGTGGGGCAAAAAGTGTGACCGGAACAAAAGGGAAACGCCGTTCCCCGGATGATGCGGGAACGGCGATCGAACGACAACCTGGCCAATCAGCCAGGCGTAGAGCCTGCTTATAGCTTAGCGGACGACTTGCGCGAGGTCGCCCGATTTGTACTTCTCCGCGATTTTATCAAGCGAAACCGGCTTGATCTTGCCAGCCTGGCCTTCGCAGCCGAATTGCGTGAAGCGCTCGAGACAGATCTTCATCGCGGCTTCGCGCGCCGGCTTCAGGTAATCGCGCGGATCGAACTTGCCCGGATTGGTCGCCATGTAGCGGCGGATCGCACCGGTGATCGCCAGACGCAGGTCGGTGTCGATATTGACCTTGCGCACGCCGTTCCTGATGCCTTCCTGGATTTCTTCGACCGGCACGCCATAGGTTTCCTTCATGTCGCCGCCGAATTCGCGAATTTCCGCGAGCAGTTCCTGCGGCACCGACGACGAACCGTGCATCACCAGGTGCGTGTTCGGAATGCGCTGGTGAATTTCCTTGATGCGCTGGATCGACAGAATGTCGCCCGTGGGCTTCTTGCTGAACTTGTACGCGCCGTGCGACGTACCGATCGCGATCGCGAGCGCGTCGCATTGCGTGCGCTTGACGAAGTCGGCAGCCTGCTCCGGGTCGGTCAGCAGTTGTTCGCGGGTCATCGTACCTTCCGCGCCGTGACCGTCTTCCTTGTCGCCCTTCATGGTTTCCAGCGAACCGAGCACACCCAGTTCCGCTTCCACCGTGATGCCGATCGAGTGCGCCGCTTCAACGACCTTGCGCGAGACTTCGACATTGTATTCGTACGATGCGACCGTCTTGCCGTCGGCTTCGAGCGAACCGTCCATCATCACGCTGGTGAAACCGCTGCGGATCGCCGCCATACAGACCGCCGGCGATTGACCATGGTCCTGGTGCATCACAACCGGAATATGCGGGTACGACTCGACCGCGGCTTCGATCAGATGACGCAGGAACGGCTCGCCCGCGTACTTACGCGCGCCGGCCGACGCTTGCATGATGACCGGGGCGTTGATCTTGTCGGCCGCGGCCATGATGGCCTGCACCTGCTCCAGATTGTTCACGTTGAATGCCGGAATGCCGTAACCGTTTTCGGCGGCATGGTCCAGCAGTTGACGCATTGATACGAGAGGCATGCTTAACTCCTTAGATTGAAACGAATTCTGTGCTGTCGGCATCTTTTTTGACGATTTTATCGCGAAGCGAGCTTCATACCCTTTCACACGTTCCCTAAAGCGCGTTTCCCCGACGCGCGATTGGAGTCTGTGCGCCGCCTCTCGCGGGGCATGAGAGCCTGCTTCGCTCTATCAAGCCTTTGTGCCGATCGAGCAGTCTCCGGCTTACGCCGGAGCGCTGATGCCAATCAATACGGCTCGCCGACGCGCACGATCTTCAGCGTATTCGTGCCGCCTGCCTGACCCATCGGCTCGCCGACGGTCAGCACCACCATGTCGCCGCGCGACGCGTAGCCCTTGCTGACCACGGTTTCCAGCGCCTGCTGCAACGCGGTGTCACGGTCGCTGCTGGTGTCCAGATGCAGCGAGGTGACGTTGCGGTAGATCGCCATGGCCCGTTCGCTGCCGATGCGCGGCGTGAGCGCGAAAATCGGCACGTGGGTCCAGTGACGCGACATCCACAGCGCGGTCGAACCCGACTCGGTCAACGCGACGATTGCCTTCGCGCCAAGGTGGTATGCCGTGAACAGCGCGCCCATCGCGATCGACTGGTCGATCCGCGTGAACGTGCGGTCGAGGAAATCCTTGTCCAGTTCCGACTGTTCCGACTTCTCGGCTTCGAGGCAGATCGCGGACATTGTCTCGATGGTCTGCACCGGGTACTTGCCCGCAGCGGACTCGGCCGACAGCATCACCGCATCCGTTCCGTCCAGCACCGCGTTGGCCACGTCCGACACTTCGGCGCGGGTCGGCACCGGTGCGTAGATCATCGACTCCATCATCTGGGTCGCGGTGATCACGAACTTGTTCGATTCACGCGCCATCCGAATCATGCGCTTTTGCAGCGCGGGAACTGCGGCATTCCCCACTTCCACGGCCAGATCGCCACGCGCGACCATGATGCCGTCCGAGGCGTCGAGGATGCCTTGCAGCGCCGGAATCGCTTCCGCCCGCTCGATCTTCGCGATCATCTTCGGCTTGATGCCATAGGGCGCGCCGGCGATATTCGCGAGCTGGCGAGCCATTTCCATGTCGGTGGCGTTCTTGGGGAACGATACCGCGACGTAATCCACGCCGAGGGACATCGCCGTGCGGATGTCTTCCATGTCTTTGGCCGTGAGGGCAGGCGCCGTGAGCCCGCCGCCCTGGCGGTTGATGCCCTTGTTGTTCGACAACTCGCCGCCGATCGTCACGGTGGTGTGAATCTCGCTGCCGAGCACGCGCACGACGTCCAGCACGATCAGGCCGTCGTTGAGCAACAGCACGTCGCCTGGTTTCAGGTCGCGCGGCAGGTCTTTGTAGTCGAGGCCGACGCGATCGTCGTTGCCGAGTTCACATTCGGCGTCGAGGACGAAGGGGTTGCCGGGGACCAGCGTGGTCTTGCCGTTTTCGAATTTGCCGACGCGAATCTTCGGACCTTGCAGGTCGGCCATGATGCCGACTTCGCGGCCGGCCTTGCGGGCCGCCTCGCGCACGAATTCGGCGCGCTGGCGGTGGTCGTCGGCGGTGCCGTGCGAGAAATTGAGCCGCACCACGTCGGCCCCCGCCTGAATCATTTGCAGCAGGATTTCCGGCGTACTGGAAGCCGGTCCGATGGTAGCGACAATCTTGGTGGCGCGATGCATGAGTCTCCTCGTCTGGATAGGATCGCTGGAATGAGCGCTGCGAGTCGGATGCGGAGGCTGCGCACCGAAGGATGCTGCCGGGGGCTGCGCGCCGGTTGAAACCAGCGTCGCTTTATGGGGTGAAGCGGTGTTCGACACCGGCACGAGGGGCGCCGGTGGGGGTGCGGGCGCGACTTCTGCGTCCGGGAGTTCTGCCGGCGAGGGGGCGGCTTGTCCGTCGGACAATTCCGCTGCCTCGCTGGCAGTGGTCAACTCCGCGAGCGCGAGGGGCGACCCGGATTCTTCCTGCTCGGTTGCCGCGTGGTTTAACGCTTGCGGCACAGCGGTGGAGCGCGCTTCGCGCTCCCCTGCCGTTGCTACTGCGGTGTTGCGCGGCTTGCTGCCGCGCGCTTTTGCAGACTTCGCTGAGGGGGAGCGCGTCGCCACGTTAAGCCCGCGATTCCAGAACTTCGACCGCCGGCAGCTTCTTGCCCTCAAGGAACTCGAGGAAGGCGCCGCCGCCCGTTGAAATGTAGCTGACCTTGTCGTGGATGCCGTACTTGGCAATCGCGGCCAGCGTGTCGCCGCCGCCTGCAATCGAGAACGCCGACGATTTGGCGATCGCGTCAGCGAGCGTCTTGGTCCCGTTGCCGAACTGATCGAATTCGAACACGCCGACCGGGCCGTTCCACACGATCGTGCCGGCTTTTTCCAGTTGCGCGGCGAGCACTTTGGCGGTTTCCGGTCCGATGTCGAGGATCATGTCGTCGTCCTGCACGTCCGCCACGGCTTTCACTTCAGCCTTGGCGGTCGGCGAGAATTCTTTCGCCGTGACCACGTCGGTCGGGATCGGTACTGAGGCGCCGCGGGCTTTCGCTGCGTCGATGATGGCTTTGGCTTCGTTGAGCAGATCGGCTTCGGCGAGCGACTTGCCGATCTTCAGGCCGGCCGCCAGCATGAACGTATTGGCGATGCCGCCGCCCACGATCAGCTGATCGACCTTGTCGGCCAGCGACTTCAGGATGGTCAGCTTGGTGGACACCTTCGAGCCGGCGACGATTGCCACCAGCGGACGCTTCGGCGCGCCCAGCGCCTGGCCGAGTGCTTCGAGCTCAGCGGCCAGCAGCGGGCCGGCACAGGCGACCGGCGCGTATTTGGCGATGCCGTGCGTGGTCGCTTCGGCGCGGTGCGCGGTGCCGAACGCGTCGTTCACGTAGATGTCGCAGAGCTTCGCCATTTTTTGCGCGAGCTCGTCGGAATCCTTCTTTTCGCCCTTGTTGACGCGGCAGTTTTCCAGCAGCACGACCTGGCCCGGCGTGACATTCACGCCGTTTTCGACCCAGTTGGCGACCAGCGGCACGTCACGGCCGAGCAGTTCGGCCAGACGCTTCGCGACCGGCGCAAGCGAGTCTTCCGGCTTGAATTCGCCTTCGGTCGGGCGGCCCAGATGCGACGTAACCATCACAGCGGCGCCGGCGTCCAGCGCGGCCTTGATGGCCGGCACGGAGGCGCGGATGCGGGTGTCTTCAGTGATGTTGCCTTGATCGTCCTGCGGCACGTTCAGATCGGCACGGATGAACACGCGTTTGCCGGATAGCTTGCCTTCGGCGATCAGATCGGAGAGACGCAATACCTTGTTCATGGGCGTTTGTGCATGCGAGTTGATGGGAAGGCGGTGGCGGACGACGCGCTGGGTCGTGAGCGCGGCAAACTCCAGCGCTTGGGCACGGCAGCGGCTCCACTGAGTCGGGCGCCGGCGGCAGAGCCGCGGCTGTCGCGCCATGCAGCGGCGCGCTTATCCCGGAAACAGCCATTTTAACTGATCCACACTGCCTTCTGACCCGCAACCAGGCGAATGTCCCGTATTTGGAGGATGCATCGCGCATGTTGCAACACAGCATTTTCAGTTCAATCAATTACATGAAGAGGCGCAAGAGCGTGAACACGACCATTCCCACCACAATCGTGCCGAGCATGGTGCGTCGCAACAAAAACCACGCAAGACCGGCCAGCGTCGCGTAAAACTCGTGGTTCGACGGCGCGAACGAGAGTCCTTCCGGCGTGCTCAGCACATCGGGCAGCACCACGGCCGCAAGTGCCGCGGCCGGCGCATAGCGCAGCATCCGCTGAACGCGCGCCGGCAAAACCGTGCGCTCGCCGCCGATTAGAAACATGGCGCGTGTCACTGCGGTGACGAAAGTCATGCCGATAATGGCTAGCCAGATCTGCGTGGATGTCATGGGGAATCTCCGGCGCGGTTACGGATGCGGCGCAAGTCGGCGCGCTCGACCATCAGATCGGCGGCACTGCCCGCGACAATCGCCGCGATCACCGCCAGCGGCAGGGCGAGCCGGTAAGGCAGATCGAAGGCGAGGAGCGACACCAGACCGGCAATGCTGACGGCAACCAGCGTGGAGCGCGTGGCGATCGCCGACACCATGATGGGCAGCAGCGCCAGCGTGCCCGCCAGCGCGAGACCCCAGTTGTCCGGGATCAGGCTCGCCAGCAGGATGCCGGCGATCGACGACACCTGCCACGACAGCCAGCTGCAGATTGCCATGCCCCAGAAGTACGCCTCCTTGCCCGGCAGGTAACCGGTCTGAAAGCTCTTCTTCTGGAACAGCAGGTAGATCACGTCACCGTTGAAGTAGCCCAGTACGATGCGCCGCCACATCGGCAGATAGGAAAAATGCGGCGCGAGACCGGCGCTGAAGATCACAAAACGCGTATTGACCATGGCGGCGGTGAGCAGCACGGTCCAGATCGGCAGCTTGGCGGCCAGGAGCGGCAGCACGGCCAGTTGGGACGAACCGGCGTAGCACAGCAGCGACATGGTGAGCGCCTGCGGCAGCGTGAGCACGGACTTGCTCATCGCAATGCCGGTGACGAGGCCCCAGGAGAAAATCGCCATCAGCGTGGGCGAATAGTCGCGCGCGCCCTCACGAAAGGCACGGCGATCGGTATCTGACAGTCGAGCGAGCATGAGGCGAAACGCGGGCGCGAGGCGGCGCCGCAACGAAGGGAAGTCGGCGCCAGGTCGTCAAGCACCCGCTGGCGCATCCGGATTTGAATTATGCGTGCGCCGAATTATAGCGCCCGGCGTACGGCCAAATGCCCGTTTCGTGTGCAAAAGACGCTAAAATGACGCTCTTTCACCGCACCCGCTGGAGAATCGTATGTCAATGGCCGACCGCGACGGCAAGATCTGGATGGATGGCAAGCTCATCGATTGGCGCGACGCCAAGATCCACGTGCTGACCCACACGCTGCATTACGGCATGGGCGTTTTCGAAGGTGTCCGCGCCTACAAGACGGCGGACGGCGGCACGGCGATTTTCCGCCTCCAGGAACATACCAAGCGCCTGCTGAACTCGGCCAAGATTTTCCAGATGGACGTGCCGTTCGACCACGAAACGCTGGCCGCCGCGCAGTGCGAAGTGGTCCGCCAGAACAAGCTGGAATCCTGCTACCTGCGCCCGATCATCTGGGTCGGCTCGGAAAAGCTCGGCGTGTCAGCCAAGGGCAATACGATCCACGTGGCAATCGCTGCATGGCCGTGGGGCGCTTACCTCGGTGAAGACGGCATTGCCAAGGGCATCCGTGTGAAGACCTCGTCGTTCACGCGCCATCACGTGAACGTGTCGATGGTCCGCGCCAAGGCGTCGGGCTGGTACGTGAACTCGATCCTCGCCAACCAGGAAGCGATTGCCGACGGTTACGACGAAGCACTGCTGCTCGACGTAGACGGTTACGTGTCCGAAGGCTCCGGCGAGAATTTCTTCCTCGTCAACAACGGCAAGCTGTACACGCCGGACCTGTCGTCGTGCCTCGACGGCATTACGCGCGACACGGTCATCACGCTGGCGCGCGACGCGGGCATCCAGGTGATCGAAAAGCGCATCACGCGCGACGAGGTCTATACCTGCGACGAAGCGTTCTTCACCGGCACCGCCGCCGAAGTCACGCCGATTCGCGAACTCGACAACCGTACGATCGGCTCGGGCGCACGCGGCCCGATCACCGAGAAGCTGCAATCGGGCTTCTTCGATATCGTGAACGGCAAGAGCGACAAGTACGCGCACTGGCTCACCAAGATCTAACGCGCGCTGCGCCGGCACCGGGCCCCTGGCCTTTTACCGGCGCAACGCACGCACCCTGCATACAACGAGAACGTCCCCATGAGCGAAATCAAGGAAATGCCGCTGGTCGAACTGTCGGCAAAAGACCTGCCGGCGTATTGCCCGAATCCAGCCATGCCGCGCTGGAGCGCGCACCCGCGCGTCTTTATCGACGTGACGCACGGCGAAGCCAAATGCCCGTATTGCAGCACGCGTTACAAGCTGCGTGACGGCGAAGTGGTCAAAGGTCACTAACCTGAATATCGCGCACTGAGCACCGATCGCTTGCTGCGCTCTTTGCCGGCTTGCCCGCTACCCGCCGGTTCGTCATGTGACGGGCCGGCTTTGCTAATGCAGCGGGTGGCGGCAGGCCGGGCGCTTCGCACCAGAGCCGCAGCCGCGACGGGGCCGGCCATGCCGACCCCGCATCGCAAAGCTCGCGGCTTTTTCCCTTTGACACAATCGAACGCCACGCGCATGGCTCGCGCGGCGCTTCGTTTCGACACCGGATACTCACTCTGATGCGTCGCGCGTTGGTTATCGCACCGAACTGGATCGGTGACGCATTGATGGCGCAGCCGCTGTTTGCGCGCCTCGTGAAATTGCATCCGCGCATCGTGATCGACGCGGTCGCGCCCTCGTGGGTCGCGCCTGTGCTTGAACGCATGCCCGAGATTCGCGACGTCTACGCAACGGACCTCGCGCACGGCAAGCTGCAGATGCTGCGCCGCTGGCAGTTGGCGAGCGATTTGCGCGACGTCGGCTACGACGCGGCCTATGTCCTGCCGAATTCGCTCAAGTCGGCGCTGATTCCGTGGATGGCGGGCATTCCGCTGCGCATCGGCTACACCGGCGAAAGCCGCTACGGCTTGCTGAACGTGCGTCACGCGAATCCGCGCAAAGATGAACGCCCGCCAATGGTCGGCCACTACGCCGCGCTCGCCTACGCGCCAGGCGCCAAGATCCCCGGCGACCTGCCGATGCCGCGGCTCGACGCCGATCTGAACGAAGCCTCGCGCGTCTCCGCGCGCTTCAATCTGGATACGCGCGTGCCGCTGCTGGTGTTCTGCCCGGGCGCCGAGTACGGTCCGGCCAAGCGGTGGCCGCCCGAGCATTTCGCAGCGCTCGCGCAGATCGTCGGCCAGTCGTTTCCGTACACGCAGATCGTCGCGCTCGGCTCGCCCAAAGACGCGCCGCTTGCCCAGGCCATTGCCGAAAAAGCGCCGAATGTGCGTAACCTGTGCGGTCAGACCGCGCTAGGCGAGGCGTGCGCGCTGATCTCGCGGGCCAACGCGGTCGTCACCAACGACTCCGGACTGATGCACGTGGCCGCCGCGCTGCGCCGGCCGCTGGTGGCCGTGTACGGTTCGACCGATCCACGCCACACGCCGCCCTTGTCCGAGCTTGCGAAGGTACAATGGCTTCATCTCGAATGCAGTCCCTGTTTTCAGCGCGAGTGTCCACTAGGGCATCTGAACTGCCTGAAGCAGCTGAGCGCCGAACAGATATTCGGCGATTTGCGCGGCATGTTGCTTGCGCAACGTTGAGCCAAACTGATTCGACTGATACTTGCACGCAACACCGCACGCCCCTGAGCGCGTCGCGTCATGTTCGCGCCTTGCGGCGCGGGCATTCTCGCGCTTGGGTGCGATTGTCCGGTGCTCCGGACTGTCCCGCTGACCGCTGCCCCGCAACCGCGCGCCGCGCACAAGAGACTGACGAGCCATGCCACGTTTTGCCCATATCTTCGAAGCCGCCGCCGATACGCTGAACGCCTATTACCAGGCCGTCGCCGAGGTGAATATCGACAGCTTGATGGGCCTGTGGATCGACGAGGAGTTCGTTAGCTGCATCTGCGCGGACGGCTCCCACCTGCACGGCCTCGACAGTATTCGCGCCGGCTTGCAAATTCAGCTCGAAACCGCGCCCGTTTCGATTGAACCGCTCGATATTCGCGTCTACGACAGTCTCGGCACGGTCGTCTACGCCATTGCCGAGGCACACCGCCCGGCCGATCCGAAAGCGGCGCCCGCCATGGTGTTCACCACTTACGTGATGGTCCACGAACGCGGCGAATGGCGGATTGCGCATATTCACGCGAGTCCGATGCCGAACGAGACCGCCAGTCAGTTCGCCACCAAGATGCGGCATGGTCAGGGATCGCTGCACTGACGCTTGACGGGCATTTGCCTGTTTCACCGGTTTTACTTTTTTGTTTCGACGCCGGCATGAGTACGCCCCGAAGGAAGTCTCCCGCTTCGAACGAAGTCCCTCGCCCCGAAGGAAGTCTCCTTGGGGGAATTGAGGCCTGGGGAACGACGCACAATACATCCGCTTCTACCGGTGCAGCACGCGCCGCGACCGCTGCCGAAACCACGCTCGATCTGTTCTACCGCGCGCCGCTCTGGTTGCCGAACCGGCATCTGCAGACTATCGTCCCCGCGCTGTTCGCACGCCGTCCGGCCATCACGTTCCGGCGCGAACGCTGGGAGACGCCTGACGACGATTTCATCGATCTCGATTGGGTGGTGCATGACGGCCAAGCCGCCTCCCCGCTCGCCCCGCTTCGAATTCCGGCCGAGGGCGCGCCGCTATTCGTCCTGTTTCACGGCCTCGAAGGCGGTTCCACGTCGCACTATGCCGCCACGTTGATGGCGGCCGCACGGGAGTATGGCTGGCACGGCGTCGTGCCGCACTTTCGCAGCTGCAGTGGACCGCTGAACCGATTGCCGCGCTTCTATCATCTCGCCGACAGCAACGAAGTCGACTGGATCCTGCGGCGCCTGCGCGCCACGTATCGCGGGCCCATCGTGGCGGCGGGCGTCTCGCTCGGCGGCAATGTGCTGCTGCGCTGGCTCGGCGAGCGGCGCGAAGATGCGTCGCCGGTGCTCTCGGCCGCCGCGGCGATTTCGGCGCCGCTCGACGTGCATGCCGGCGGCCGTGCGTTGTCACAAGGCTTCGGCATGGTCTACACGCGCAATTTCCTGAAGACGCTGAAGCAGAAAGCCGAGCAGAAACTGACGCAGTTTCCGGGGTTGTTCGACCGCGACGCGATGCAGGCAAGCCGCACCATGTACGACTTCGACAATGTGGTGACGGCGCCGCTGCACGGCTTTCGCGATACTGACGACTACTGGAGCAGCGCGACCACGCGGCCGTTGCTGCCGGGGATTGCCGTGCCGACACTGGTGCTGAACGCACGCAACGACCCGTTCTTGCCGGCCGAAGCGTTACCGGCGCAGCATGAGGTGTCGGCATGGGTGGAACTCGACCAACCCATGCACGGTGGCCACGCCGGTTTCATGACCGGCCCCTTCCCAGGCCGCATCGACTGGTTGTCGCGGCGCGTCCTCGGTTATCTGGAGCGGTATGTCGATCATGGATGACATCGTCAAGCAGGCTTTGGCCAAATGGCCGAATGTGCCGAGTTGCACCGGATGGCTGATGCTGGACCGGCGCGGCAACTGGCGCATGCGGGATGAAGCCGCTCAGGCCAGCGGCGCGCCTGGTACGGCGATCCGGCATGAGGCGTTGCTCGGATTTATCAATCGGAACTACGACGCCGATGAACGCGGCCAGTGGTTTTTCCAGAATGGGCCACAGCGGGTGTATATCGAGTTGGGCTATACGCCGTGGGTGGTGAGGTTGTCAGCCGATGCTGCCGGGGTGCTTTCGTTGACTGACCAGGCCGGTGGAGCTTTCGAACCTTCGGCGGTGTTCGTCGACGATGAAGGCGGGATTCTGTTTGTCGATGGCTTGACACCACCGAGAGTCGCTGTTTTGCACGACCACGACCTCGAGGTTTTTTCTGACCACGCAGCGTTGGGCGACGACTCGATGAGCGGAATGTTTCGCTGGAACCATGGCGTTGTATTGCCTTTGCAGGGCGTGCGGCGAAGTGAGGTTGCCACGCGGTTCGGGTTTGTCGACAGTCCGGCGGCGAACGCTTAGGTTTTTCCAGCTTGGTGCGTGGGCCTTTGCACACTTTTGCACAGCCCGCGTGCTGGTCAGACTGCGAAGGCCAGCAACGCTCCTTAACTCTTCTCGTCAAGCCGCTCCTCTTTATAGCGGCTCTCCATTTCATGTAACCGGGCATCGACGGTCGCGAGATCGTAGTAACCGATCGCCTTCAGATCACGCGCTTCCTTCAGTTGCCGGATGGCCGACGGCCAGGCGCCCTCGAGCGCGAACTTTTCGGCCAGGGCCCGATGCTGCGTCAACGCATCGCCACTGCCGGCGCTTGCCTGGGCGAGATACATCCACCAGGCAGGCTGATCGGGTTGCGCACGCGTTTCCTTCAAAGCCAGTGCCTGCGCTGCGGCAAATTGCTTCAAGGTCAGCAAGGTCTGGATATGCATGTCGATCGCGGCGTTCGACCGCGGCCAGCGCTTCTGTGCAAACTCGGCAAGACGAGCCGCCTCGTCGTCATGCCCGGCACGGCGCGCGATGTCGGCCGCCAGCACGTCGAGGCTCGGCGAACTGCGCATGGGCGTGCCTTCACCGCGTTCGCCAGCTGCAAACGCCACGCGCGACGAAGCCAGCGACGCCGCCGCATCGTCGTAACGTTCGAGCAGCATCTGCCCATACGCAATCCCGTACCAGTTCGCGGCGACGTTCACCGCCGTACGGTCTTCGATTTCGGAACGCAGGCGCGAAATCTCATCGGCGTATTCGCTGCGCGAGCGGTCCTGCAGCAATCGCGCCCGCGCCCGCACAAAACCGTACTCGGAGGTCTGATGCGGCTGCCGGTAAGGCGCGCGGCGCGCACGGTCTTCCATGTCGGCAATCCGTTCGCCTGTCAGCGGGTGGGTGCGCGCGTAGGCCGGTATGCCCGTGTCATTCATTGCAGCTCGATCGAGGCGGCCAAAAAACGTCGTCATCGCGTAGGGGTCGTAGCCCGCGCCGGCCAACAGCAGAAATCCGACGCGGTCCGCTTCGTGCTCGGCGGAGCGCGAAAAACGCAACTGGTTGTCGACCGCATACGCCTGGCCGCCAATCGCAATCGCGCTGCCCAGGTCGCCGCTGTGCGCGAGCACGCCCGCCAGAATGCCGAACAACAGGCCGGCCAGCGCGGCATAGGAGCTGTGTTCGCCGGTTGTGATCATCCGTGAAATGTGCCGCTGCAAGACGTGCCCCATCTCGTGGCCGAGCACGGAGGCGAGCTCGGACTCGGTTTGCGTCGTCACGATCAATCCGGTGTTCACACCGATAAATCCGCCCGGCAGCGAGAAGGCGTTGATCTGCGTGTCGCGGACTGCGAACAGCTCGAAGTCCGGACGATAGCCACCGATGTAGAGCGCGCTCGCCGCGGCGGAGAGTTTCGCCGCGACCGAGTTCAGGTAGTCGCGCACCAGCCAGTCGTCGAGATAGTCGGGGTCGCGGCGCAACTCGCGCATCACGCGCTCGCCGAGCTTGCGCTCGGCTTGCGGCGTCAGGGAGCCGGAGCCGCCGCTGCCGAGATCGGGCAGTTGTTGCGTGACGATCGGGGCGCGCCAACTGGTGCTCGCGCTAGTGTTGCCCGAGAAGCGGCTCTGCGCGCCGCCATAAACGCCGAATACGCCATGGGCAATATCGGGCGGCACGATAGGGTCGGCAAAGGTGTCGACCGGGCCGCTCTCCAATGGCGGTTCCGCGGACTGCATGTTAACCACAAGGTTCGTGTTCGAAGCGGCGCGCGATTGTGCAAACGCGCCCGGCGGAGCCGCGAGCGCGACAGACAACAACGCAGCAAGAAACCGTTTCGAACGCATCGCGAGGTCGATATGACGAAGTCGAAAAGCGACGCCCGCCGCTCGGACTAAGATAGCGGGCATAGGGCGATTGTAATCATCCCGGGCCGCCCGGCCACACTGCTATGATAGGCGCCCTCTGAAGGAGCCCAACCATGCCTGAACTCACTCATTTCGACGCCGCCGGTCAGGCGCATATGGTGGACGTCGGCGGTAAGCAGGAGACGAAGCGCATCGCCATTGCGCGTGGCTCGATTCGCATGCTGCCGGAAACGTTCGCGCTGATCCGCGATGGCAATGCCAAGAAAGGCGACGTGATCGGCATCGCACGGATCGCCGCGATTCAAGGTTCGAAGCGCACCGCCGATCTGATCCCGCTATGTCATCCGCTCGCGCTCACGCGCGTCAAGGTGGACTTCGAACTCGATGAAAAACTGCCCGGCGTGCATTGCACAGTGCAAGTGGAGACGCTGGGGCGTACGGGCGTGGAAATGGAAGCGCTGACCGCCGTGCAGGTTGGACTGCTGACGGTGTACGACATGTGCAAGGCGGTGGATCGCGGCATGACGATCACCGACGTGAAAGTGCTGGAGAAGCACGGCGGGAAGTCGGGGGATTGGGTGGCGGGTTGACGACGGCCAAGGTCATCGCCCCGCTCCACCTCTAAAGCATCAGCTACAGCTACAAAACGACAGCGCGGCTCAATCCTCGTCGCTGTCGTCGTCCTGATTGACGTTGCCGGACGGCATGCCGTAGCGCTTGACCAGTTCCGCCTTGAAACCGGCCAACGTCTTCTGCTCGTCGCACAACTCATACACGTAGGCGAGCTGCGAAGGCCAGTCGTTCAACTCCACAGCGAAGATCTTCAGGCGCTCGACGGTGTCGAACGCCCCCGCCGCATCGCCGCTCAACGCCTGCAGCACCGCGTACCGGCGCAGCACGGTCTCGCCCGGCAGTAGCGCCATCGCCTGCTTATGCATGGCGAGCTTGTGCTGCAGGTTCATCGAATTCATGGGTTCCAGGGTCGCCATGCCATACTCGCCCCACGCCTGGAACAGGAACGACGGGTCCGCACGATACTGCTCGGCCGGACGCAAGCCGTAGTACAGCACCTCGGAGCGCGCGTAATCCTTGTACACCGGATACAGCGCAGCCAGACCGCCGAACACCACCACCGCGAAGACACCGAACGACAGGCGGCCGGGCACGAGGCGCAGCGACCGTGTCTCGAGCAGCCCGAACACGAACATCGCCGGCAGCAGGAAGAACATGTACTGCTGCGGATACTCGACCAGCGCATGCATGACCAGCACGCCGATCAGCGCGATGCCGAACACCCGGGCCGCGCTCTGCGGCGCGCGGACCACGCGCACCAGCCACGTGATCAGGCCGAACAGCACGATCGCGAGGCCGATCAAACCGGTTTTCGCGAGCAGGTCGATGAAGATGTCGTGTGAATTGTTGGCAATCTCGACGCCGCCCAGCGACTTCGCATACGCGAACTGGTAGCTCGGAAACTCGCCCCAGCCGACACCCAGCACCGGATGCGTCTTGAACATCGTCCAGCCGTATTTCCACAGCGCAAGGCGCGGCGCGATCTGGCCGGCGTCCTTGAAACGGTCAGCCGCCGACTGCCCAAGTTCCAGGTGGTAGCGCACGTTGGCCCAGCGGATTAACGCATTGACGACGAAGAACAGCACCGCCAACGCGATCGGAATCAGCCATTCGCGATTGCCGCGGCGCAGAAGCGGTTGGCTACGCGTCTGCGCGAAGGCCATCCAGAAACCCGCCACCACGATTACGCCCATCTGCAGCCAGGGGCCACGCGACACGGTTAGCGCGAGTCCGATGGCAAAGATAGTCGACACGAGCAGCCAGATGCTGACTGCAATGCGGCGGGTCTGCACGAGGAACAACGCACCCGCCATCGCGAATGCGATATAGGTGGCGAGGTGGTTCGCCTGCGCCATGTTGCCGAACGGCCGGCGCTCGACGGTCACGTTGTAGGCAACGACAAGCGGCGACACGCGCGTTTCGAGGTGAAACAGCTGGATCACCTGGCAGAACACCGCAAACAGACCGCCGACGATCAACGCCCCGGCCGCCCAACGCAGCACCGTTTCGTTCATTTTGACGCGTGTGAAACCGTAGCCGGCGTGCGTCGCCATGAATGCGGCAAGCAGGTAACCGCCGCCGAGCCAGTTCATCGACGGCTGCGAGACCGGCAGCAGCACCGACTGCGCCACCAGCACCAGCCCGAACAGCAACGGCACCAGCGCGACAACCGGCGACGCAAACGTCACGCGCGGCCTCGCCGTCCACACCAGCAGCACGACACCCGCGCCCGTCAGCAGATACAGCGCGAGCGCCGTGAATTCGGCGTAGAACGTCGGAATTGGATACGTGTGGTTGACGACTGCATAAGGCAGCACCAACGCGAGAGCCAACAGAATGAGAGACAGGTAGCGCGCAAATGGGGTGGGCATCGAGTAACCGGAGGGCGTCAGCAACCGGCGCACTATACAAAAAAATTCTCCTGCTGTGCGCCGGCTGGGCTGAAATATCCCGGAAATCAGTGTTTTACGTTCGGAAGACAGCTCTCCCGATCGTCCGCCCTCTTGCTTACGACCGGCACTCCGGCGGTGCAAGATTCGACGGCAAGGACGGCGCGTCGGCAGGTGCGGGCCCGGCGCCCGGTGCAGGCAGCGAGGAACCGGTTTTGCCGCCGGCGAAACACTCCCAGGTGACCGCGCCCGCCTGTACGGCGCCCTTGCTCAAGGCGATCCGCGCTGTGGGGGCGTCGGCGTTGTCCGGCACCGAGGGCACGAGAGTCAGTGTGTTCGAACCAGCGGGCGCTACGCGCGTGGTGAAAGCAACGGTAATCTGGCCGGTGTCGTCGTCGACACGAACGGATTCGACGTTACGGGTGGCGGGCGGCGATGCATAGCCACCGCCAAACGCATTGCCACTGGCGGCGTTCTCGGACACCGCGAGCCGCGCGGATGCAGCCAGCGAGAGCCCCTCCCCCACGCGGCTGCGGGCCAGATAGTCCTGATATGCCGGGATCGCATAGGCCGCGATGACGCCGACGATCGCCAGCACGATCATCAATTCGATCAGCGTGAAACCGACACTAAAGCAGCGGCAGGCACGCGCGAGCGGCACGGTCCAGCGCGCTCGTTCGAACGCGTGCCGCGGGGAAAGCGTGGACTGTGAATAAGGGGAGTACGGCAAAGTAACGATCATCGGCAGGCTCCTGAAACAAAAAACGCCTGCCCCGCGAATCGGGGACAGGCGTTTCAATCGTAGCCAGCAGTGTTCGTTTCACACAGTCAGCCAAATGGCTAACGTTGCGCGCCAATACGGCGCCGGTCGCGGCGGATGCGGCTCCACGCTCGATCCACCACACTGCTGCCGCATGGCCCCTGGCTCAGGTCAACCTGGAGTCAAACGGCCGCGCGGTTTGCATTGCGGCGCTTGAGCAGATAACCAAGGATCACGACAAACAGCGCACCGGCGATGCTCATCCCGTACTCTGCCGCCGGCGTATCGAGGATCGGCCAACGGTCGCCGGCCGGGTCGTTGATGATCAGGCCGCCCGCGATCCAACCGAGCAGTGCCGCGCCGAGCGTGATGACGATCGGAAAGCGGTCCAGCAGCTTCAAGACCAACTGGCTGCCCCACACGATCAGCGGAATGCTCACCACGAGGCCGAAGATCACCAGCGCGAGGCGATGTTCGGGATCGGCCGCCTCGGCCGCGCCCGCAATCGCGATCACGTTGTCGAGGCTCATCACCGCATCCGCGATGATGATGGTCTTGATCGCCGCGATAAGCTTGTCGGCCGGCTTGATATTCTCGTGGACATCATGGGCCGGCGCCATCAGACGCACGCCGATCCACAGCAGCAACAGGCCGCCGGCAAACTTCAGCAACGGCACGTCGAGCAGCGCCACGGCAAACGCAATCAGCGCCACGCGCAACACAATCGCACCGGCCGTGCCCCACAGCACGCCCTTGGTGCGCTGCTCAGCCGGCAGGTTCCGGCAGGCAAGCGCGATCACCACGGCATTGTCGCCACCCAGCAGGATGTCGATGACGATGATCTGAATGACTGCGCCCCAATGGAGCGTGGCGAAAAACTCGAGCATGAGTGAAGGAGAAAGAAGGAATCGGACGCGCGGGCAATAAAAAAGCGGGGGAGTCTGCACTCCCCCGCTTTTTAAGACTGCCTGCTTACGAAAGGGTTTCGTAAGCGTATCAAAAACGCGCCATGACTGCGCGCGAATTTCGACTTTTACAGCATCGCCTTCAGAAGACGCGCCATTTCCGACGGGTTCTTCGTGACCGTGATACCGCAGGCTTCCATGATTTCCAGCTTGGCTTCAGCCGTGTCCGCACCGCCCGAGATCAGCGCGCCGGCGTGGCCCATGCGCTTGCCCGGAGGCGCCGTGACACCGGCGATAAAGCCAACCACCGGCTTCTTCATGTTGTCCTTGATCCACTCGGCAGCATTCGCTTCGTCCGGACCACCGATCTCGCCGATCATGATGACGGCGTCCGTTTCCGGATCGTCGTTGAACATCTTCATCACGTCGATGTGCTTCAGACCGTTGATCGGGTCGCCGCCGATACCGACTGCCGACGATTGGCCGAGGCCGATCGCCGTCAATTGGCCGACTGCTTCGTACGTCAGCGTGCCCGAACGCGACACGACGCCGATGCGGCCCTTGCGGTGAATGTGACCCGGCATGATGCCGATCTTCAGTTCGTCCGGCGTGATCGTGCCCGGGCAGTTCGGTCCGAGCAGCAACGTCTTGCGGTTTTCTGCGCGCATACGTGCCTTGAGCTCGATCATGTCACGGACAGGAATGCCTTCCGTGATACAGATCGCCAGATCCAGGTCGGCTTCGACCGCTTCCCAGATCGCAGCAGCAGCGCCTGCCGGCGGCACGTAAATCACCGACACGGTCGCGCCCGTTTCAGCCTTGGCTTCAGCGACGCTAGCGTAGATAGGAATGCCTTCGAAGTCTTCGCCGGCACGCTTCGGGTTCACGCCCGCAACGTACGCTTCGCGGCCGTTTGCATATTCACGGCAAGCACGCGTATGGAACTGACCGGTCTTGCCGGTGATGCCCTGCGTGATGACCTTGGTGTCTTTGTTAATCAGAATCGACATGTATTGACCTCTGTTCGTTTGGCGACGCGCTGTTGCGCCGCGAGGCGGGATATTCTCCGCCCGCGTCGCTCACGCGCCGCCATTCGTAATCCTGGTTGTCCTGGCTCAATGTGAAACAGAGCGCCCGACTGAGCGCGCTCGTTACTTGCCTTGAGCGGCCGCAACGACCTTCTGAGCCGCTTCTTCCATGCTGTCTGCCGCAATGATCGGCAGGCCGGATTCAGCGAGCATCTTCTTGCCCAGGTCTTCGTTCGTGCCCTTCATGCGGACCACGAGCGGCACCTTCAGCGACACGGCCTTCGACGCCGCGATCACGCCTTCCGCGATCACGTCGCAGCGCATGATGCCACCGAAAATGTTGACCAGGATCGCGGTCAGGTTCGGGTTCTTCAGCATGATCTTGAACGCTTCCGTGACCTTCTCGGTCGTGGCGCCACCGCCCACGTCCAAGAAGTTCGCCGGTTCGCCGCCGAACAGCTTGATGGTGTCCATCGTTGCCATTGCGAGGCCAGCGCCGTTCACGAGGCAGCCGATGTTGCCGTCGAGCGAGATGTAGGCGAGGTCGAACTTCGATGCTTCGACTTCAGCCGGATCTTCTTCGTCCAGATCGCGATACGCGACGATTTCCGGGTGACGGAACAGGGCGTTCGAATCGAAGTTGAACTTGGCGTCCAGCGCGATGACCTTGCCGTCGCCGGTCAGGATCAGCGGGTTGATTTCGGCCAGCGATGCGTCGGTTTCCCAGAATGCCTTGTACAGGCCTTGCAGGATCGAGCGCGCTTGCGGCAGCGAAGCGGCGGGCACGCCGATCTTCGTTGCGAGCTCGTCGGCTTCGGCGTCTTTCAGACCGGTCGACGGATCGACGGCGATTTTGTGGATCAGCTCAGGCGTCTTTTCCGCGACTTCTTCGACGTCCATGCCGCCTTCGCTCGATGCCATCACGACGATCTTCTGCGAAACGCGATCGATCACGAGGCCGACATACAGTTCCTTCTTGATGTCAGCGCCTTCTTCGATCAGCAGACGATTCACCTTCTGGCCTTCCGGACCGGTCTGGTGCGTGACGAGCTGCATGCCGAGGATCTGGTTCGAGTATTCACGAACCTGTTCCAGCGACTTGGCGACCTTCACGCCGCCGCCCTTGCCACGGCCACCCGCATGGATCTGAGCCTTCACGACCCATACCGGGCCGCCGAGCTCTTCCGCGGCCTTGACCGCATCATCCACCGAGAAGACCGGCTTGCCGCGCGGTACCGCGACGCCGAATTTCCGCAGGATTTCCTTACCCTGGTACTCGTGAATCTTCATGCGTGATTCCCTTCAGTCTGAGAGTTGGATTGAACATCGTTTCCGCTGCTGTCGTTCATGCCGGACGCGTTGCCGCCCTCACCTGTCTGGCGGGCTGCCCCGTCGCCTGACGAAGCCGCGCGATCCGCTGTATACGGAGCGCGGCCATACCAGCGCGGATAAAACTGCTGCACCGCCTCGCCGTCGAAACGCAGCGCGTGGCAGCGTCCCAGCTGGAATGGCGGCTTGTCATTGGAATGCTCGTCTGTGCTGTGCGACGTACCGTTCCCTGAACTCGCCGTCGCGCCCGGCGCGCTGTCACCGGTGTTCCATACGTCGCCGGCGAATGCCTGGATTGCGGCGGTAGGCAGAAGCGCGCACAACTCGGTGAGATGCGTGCAGCCAGCCGTGCCGGCCAGCAAACGGGCAGCATCGCGACGGAAGTTCTGGAACAGATTGAGCCCGATGAGGGCACGGTAGGCGGGATTGCTGGCTTGGCACAGCCCTGGATAGGGCACCCAGTCGGACGACGCTTCTGCGTCGACGACGTTGAGCTTGCGATCGATGGTGATGCGAAGCCAGAGTTCATGGATCGGCTGACCATTGGGCCGGACGCCCGACGCAAGCACCACATCGCGCGGTTTTTCGTCGGTCAAGCACGCTTCCACATCCCACAGGCCATCGGCTCGCTCGTAGGCTTCCGCTCTGATTGCGCGACGGTGGCGCAACTGACGGGACACTGGCGGGGAGAGCGGCATGCGGGAAGGAAAGGCTGGATTGGAAAACCCGTGAATTTTAGCATACTGGGTATTTGAGACAGGTTGGAATCCGCAGGGCCGCCCAGCAGGCGGTTCAGCGCGGGAAACCTTATCTCGAAGCGACGTACGCGGGGAGGGTTTGCTGCCGCTTGCCGCCGTTTGCTGCTACCGGCTGCGTCAATCCTCGTCGAATCCTTTGAGGATTTTGCCGATCGTTGCGCCGGAAAAACCGCGCGACGCCAGAAAGCGCGCCTGCTTGGCACGCTCGGCGGCCGTTTCGGGTAGCCGGTCGAATTTCTTCCGCCAGACGGCTTGAGCGCGCGCGAGTTCAGTTTCGCGCAGTTGCGCACTGGCCTCTTCAACCAGCGTTTGATCCACCGCGTGCTGCTTCAATTCGCCGACGATCCGGCTCGCGCCCAAGCGCGACGAGCGCCGATGGATCAGGCTTTCAGCAAAGCGCGAATCGGACAGCCAGTTTTCGGCTTCCAGGGAATCGAGCAAGGTATCGAGCGAATCGGTTTCTTCGACGAACGGCTTCAGCTTGCGCGCTAGTTCGGAGCGGCTGTATTCACGCCGGGACAAATAGCCGAGCGCGCGTCCTTTTAGCGAACGGGCCGGGCGTTGAGATTTTTTTGCGTCGTCCTGCCCCGGCTTCGCCTCGCCAGGTGTGCGGCGCGAGCGGGTGTAGGTGGTTTCGGATGGGTCCGCTGCAGCCTGCGCGGATGAATCAGACTGCGACTGGCGACCTGTGGCGCGATCGTGCGCGTCAAACGACTCGAAGGGATCAGCTTCGCCGGCTGCGGCAAAGGGATCGGGATCTGATGCGTATGGACTTCCAGGGGCAGCGTTACCGGCAGGATCGCGTGGCGAACGTGAAGTGGAACGCCCGAAAGAGCTTCCAGAAGATTTGCCGAACGAAGAACCGGATGAACGACTGAACGAACTGCCCGACGACCGCCCAAACGACCGGGTGGACCGGGAAGTCGATGAGGAGGAAGGTGACGACGAAGACGGTGGCGACGACTCGAACGAATCGTCGTCACCGTCACGCGGGCCGTCCGCGTTGCGTCCAGCGTTGGAAGCGTTGAACGGCGGCCGGCCCTTGCGTATCACGTGCGGGTTACTCTTCTTCGCCCGCGACTTCAGCGGCCGCGCCGGTCGCCACTTCCGCCATGGCATTCACGCCCAGCGATTCGCGGATACGGTTTTCGATTTCGCGGGCGATGTCCGGATTTTCACGCAGGAATTCACGCGCGTTGTCCTTACCCTGACCAATACGTTCGCCGTTGTAGCTGTACCAGGCGCCAGCCTTGTCGACGATCTTGGCCTGCACACCGAGGTCGATGACTTCGCCCTGACGGGAAATGCCCTCGCCATACAGAATGTCGAAAATCGCTTCACGGAACGGCGGCGCAACCTTGTTCTTCACCACCTTCACGCGCGTTTCGTTACCGATCACTTCGTCGTTCTTCTTGATCGAACCGATCCGGCGAATGTCCAGACGCACCGACGCGTAGAACTTCAGCGCGTTACCACCCGTGGTGGTTTCCGGATTGCCGAACATCACACCGATCTTCATACGGATCTGGTTGATGAAGATCACGAGGCAGTTCGTGCGCTTGATCGTGCCGGTGAGCTTGCGCAGCGCCTGCGACATCAGACGCGCTTGCAGACCCGGCAGCGAGTCACCCATTTCGCCTTCGATTTCAGCCTTCGGCACCAGCGCCGCAACCGAGTCGATCACGATCATGTCGATCGAGCCCGAACGCACCAGCGCGTCGGCGATTTCGAGCGCCTGTTCGCCAGTGTCCGGCTGCGAAACCAGCAGTTCATTCACGTTCACGCCGAGCTTGCCCGCGTACTGGATATCCAGCGCGTGTTCCGCGTCGATAAACGCTGCCGTGCCGCCGAGCTTCTGCATTTCGGCGACGACTTGCAGCGTCAGCGTGGTTTTACCGGACGATTCCGGGCCATAAATTTCGACCACACGGCCACGCGGCAAACCACCGACGCCCAGTGCGATGTCGAGGCCGAGTGATCCCGTTGAGACCACCTGGATATCTTCGACCGCCTCACCCGCGCCGAGCCGCATGACCGACCCTTTGCCGAACTGCTTTTCGATCTGCGCAAGCGCGGCAGCGAGTGCCTTGCTCTTTTCAGCAGTCAGTCCAGCCGAGCCTTTCTTGCTTTCTTCCATGAATCGTCCTTTGCTATGATGAACGGCGTCTGAGGCAGATGTGCGGCTCACTTTTTGATGGCAGCACACGAAACCCAGACACTGTATAAAAAAACAGTAGTTTTGGCAAGCGCGATTCTCATGCGAACGCGCATTTTTACCGTCGCGCTGCCCAACTACCCACAATAATTTTCGGAGACCGCTGTGCGCCGGGGGGACACCCCACGGTGCCGGCCAGGCCAGGTTGGCGCACCATGCGAATTCTGATTGCCGAAGACGACAGCATACTCGCGGACGGTCTGGTTCGATCACTCCGCCAATCGGCCTATGCCGTCGATCATGTGAAGAACGGCGTCGAAGCCGACACCGCGCTGTCGGTGCAAACTTTCGACCTGCTGATCCTCGATCTGGGCCTGCCGCGCATGTCGGGGCTCGAGGTGCTGCGCCGCCTGCGCGCCCGCAATTCGAGCGTGCCGGTGCTGATCCTCACGGCCGCGGACAGCGTCGACGAACGCGTCAAAGGCCTCGACCTCGGCGCCGACGATTACATGGCCAAACCCTTCGCACTGAACGAGCTCGAGGCGCGCGTGCGCGCGCTGACCCGGCGCGGCGCGGGCGGCGGCCCGACGGTGGTGCGGCACGGTTCGCTGTCGTTCGATCAGGTCGGCCGGATCGCCTATGTCAACGAGCAGGTGATCGACCTGTCGGCGCGCGAACTCGGTTTGCTCGAAGTGCTGCTGCAACGCATCGGGCGGCTCGTATCGAAGGAACAGCTCGTCGACCATCTGTGCGAATGGGGCGAGGAAGTCAGCAATAACGCGATCGAAGTCTACGTGCACCGGTTGCGCAAGAAGATCGAGCCGAGCGGCGTGCGCATCATCACCGTGCGGGGCCTCGGGTACTGCCTCGAGAAAGCCGCCCTACCCTCGAACACGAATGTGAATGTGAACGTGAGCGCGGACGCGCTCGCGCCGCGTGAGCCCGGCGAATCCGAAACGTCGGCATCGCCCCCGTCGGCCGCGATGCCGGCGAGCCATCACTACAAATAGAGAACGCCCATGTCCGCACGCGCAGACCGCGCGACGGCGCAAGCGGCGGACCTCGACGAGGCGCGCGACGAGCGCTACGCCAATCCGTTCGCCCCGCCCGACGAGACCGAAGCCGCCGCCGGGGCGCGCCCGCGCTCGCTGTTCGGCGAAATTCTCGACTGGATGCTGGCGCCGCTTCTGCTGCTTTGGCCGATGAGCCTCGCCGTCACCTACCTGGTCGCCAAGTCGATCGCCAACGGCCCGTTCGACCGCGCGCTCGAAACCGACGCCTATGTGCTCGCCCGCCAGATCCATCCGATCAACGGTGTGGCGGAGCTGTCGCTGCCCGATTCCACCCGTGACTTTCTGCGCACCGACAATGTCGACAGCGTGTTCTATCAAGTGCTCGGCACGCGCGGCGAACTGGTGGGCGGCGAGCGCGACATGCCGCTGCCGCATGAGGAAGACCGCCCGCCACCGGGTCTCGTCGAATTCCGTGACGACGTGCTGCGCGGCAACGACATCCGCGTCGCCTATACGACCGTCGAGTTTCCGCAGACACCCGGCGCGCAGCCGGTGCTGGTGCAGGTCGCCGAAACGCTCGACAAACGCAGCCAGCTTGCCAACGACATCATCAAAGGTGTGATCCTGCCACAGTTCGTGATCCTGCCGCTGGCGATCCTGCTGGTGTGGTTCGGCCTGTCGCGCGGACTCGCGCCGCTGCATGCCCTGCAGGCGCATATTCGCGCGCGCCGCCCGGACGACCTGTCGCCGCTCGAAGCCCGCCGCGCGCCGCCGGAAATCGAGCCGCTGGTGACGTCGTTCAACGATCTGCTGACGCGCCTCGAACAGAACATGGAATTGCAGAAGCGCTTTATCGCCGACGCCGCGCATCAGATGAAAACGCCGCTTGCCGGCCTGCGCACGCAGGCTGAGCTGGCGCTGCGCCAGGACGCCTCCGAGGAAGTCCATCGCTCGCTCGAACAGATCGCCACCAGTTCTGAGCATGCGGCGCGTCTCGTCACCCAGTTGCTGGCGCTGGCGCGCGCGGAAAACCGCATGTCGGGGCAGATTTTCACGCCCGTCGAGGTGACGGAGGTCGCCCGCAGCGCGGTGCGCGACTGGGTTCAGGCGGCGCTCGCCAAGCAGATGGACCTCGGCTACGAAGCGCCCGAAACACCGGTCGAAGTCGACGGCAATCCGGTCATGCTGCGGGAAATGTTGTCGAATCTGATCGACAACGCGATCCGCTACACGCCCGCCGGCGGGCGGATCACCGTGCGGGTTCGGCACGACGTGACGGCGCGGCGCGTGCATCTGGAAGTAGAAGACACCGGGCTCGGCATTCCGGTGGCCGAGCGCTCGCGGGTGGTCGAGCGGTTTTACCGGATCCTCGGCCGCGAAGGCGACGGCAGCGGCCTAGGGCTGGCGATTGTCCGCGAGATCACGACGATGCACGGCGGCGAGATGACGATCGACGATAACGTCTATCAAACCTCGCCGCGACTTGCCGGAACACTCGTGCGTGTCAGCTTGCAGGTGCTCGAACGGGCACGGGACTTACCCTAAGGGCGCACAGCTCCACGCAGAGGCCGCCGCCATATTGAGATAATTTAACTAAACTTTACGAGATTTTATCCACACGTTACCGTGTTTTGATCGAAATTCGCCCCACACACTCGGGACAGCCGCTTCACCCCTCCACGTCAGTACACCGTAAGTTTCCACTCCAATAATCGGTTTTACGGGAACGCCTTTGCCGGCGGACCGCGTGTATATATCAATATTGGAGACAACTTATGGCTACCGTTGGCGGGCAACTCTCCCACGCGCCGATGACGCACGATGAGAAGCGGGTGATCTTCGCATCGTCGCTAGGTACGGTTTTCGAGTGGTACGACTTCTATCTGGCCGGCTCACTGGCAATCTTCATTAGCAAGAGCTTCTTCTCCGGCGTCAATCCGACTGCCGCCTTCATCTTCACGCTTCTCAGCTTCGCCGCGGGCTTCGCGGTGCGGCCGTTCGGCGCGATCGTGTTCGGACGCCTCGGCGATATGGTCGGGCGCAAGTACACCTTCCTCATCACGATCGTGATCATGGGTTTGTCGACCTTCCTGGTCGGCTTCCTGCCCGGCTATGCGTCGATCGGCATTGCGTCGCCGGTGATCTTCATCGCGATGCGTTTGTTGCAGGGTCTTGCACTCGGCGGCGAATACGGCGGTGCGGCAACCTATGTCGCGGAACACGCGCCGGCAGGACGCCGCGGTTTCTACACCGCGTGGATCCAGACGACCGCCACGCTCGGCCTGTTCCTGTCGCTGCTAGTGATTCTCGGTGCGCGCACGGCCATGGGCGAAGACGCGTTCGGCGTCTGGGGCTGGCGCATTCCGTTCCTCGCGTCGATCATCCTGCTCGGCGTGTCGGTGTGGATTCGCCTGCAACTGAATGAATCGCCGGTGTTCGCGCGCATCAAGGCTGAAGGCAAGACCTCGAAGGCGCCGCTGACCGAAGCATTCGGTCAATGGAAGAACCTGAAGATCGTGATCCTCGCGCTGATCGGCCTGACCGCTGGCCAGGCCGTGGTCTGGTACACGGGCCAGTTCTACACGCTGTTCTTCCTGACGCAGACGCTGAAGGTCGACGGCGCGACGGCCAACATCCTGATCGCGATCGCGCTCCTGATCGGCACGCCGTTCTTCCTGTTCTTCGGCTCGCTGTCGGACCGCATCGGGCGCAAGCCGATCATCATGGCTGGCCTGCTGATTGCCGCCTGCACGTACTTCCCGCTGTTCAAGGCGCTGACTCACTACACGAACCCGGCGCTGGAAACAGCTACCGCTAAATCACCGATTGTCGTGATCGCGAATCCGGACGAATGCTCGTTCCAGTTCAACCCGGTCGGCACCGCGAAGTTCACGAGCTCCTGCGACATCGCCAAGAGCGCGCTCTCGAAAGCCGGCTTGAACTACGAGAACGTCGCGGCGCCGGCGGGCACGCTGGCGGAGATCAAGGTGGGCGATACGGTAATCAACACGTATGACGGCAAGGCCGCCGACGCCAAGGACCAGGGCAAGGTGTTCGACAAGACCCTGGCTGGCACGCTGAAAACCGCCGGCTATCCGCCGAAGGCCGATCCGTCGCAGATCAACTGGCCGATGACCGTGGTGATCCTGACGATCATGATGATCTACGTGACGATGGTCTATGGGCCGATTGCGGCGATGCTGGTGGAGATGTTCCCGACGCGCATCCGCTATACCTCGATGTCGCTGCCGTATCACATCGGCAATGGCTGGTTCGGTGGCTTCCTGCCGGCAACCGCCTTCGCGATCGTGGCAGCCAAGGGCAACATCTACTCGGGCCTGTGGTATCCGATTGTGGTCGCGCTCGCCACACTCGTGATCGGCGTGTTGTTCGTCAAGGAAACCAAGGACTCGGATATCTACGCGAAGGACTGAAACGCCTGACGGACGGGGCAACTTGAAAAAGTTGCGCGCCGGGGGTTGACAGCCCCCGGCCCTATCCTCATAATCTCGCTTCTTTCGGCGAATTAGCTCAGTTGGTTAGAGCGACGGAATCATAATCCGCAGGTCCGGGGTTCGAGTCCCTGATTCGCCACCAGTTGCAAGAAAAAGCCGCTGATCCACAAGATCAGCGGCTTTTTTGTTTTTGGCTTTCCAAACAGCAACTTCAAGGAGGTTTCTTGATGACGTTCCGCACCGCCGCGCTTGCCGTGGCCACCGCATCCATCGCGCTTTTCAGCGCCGCATCGGCGCTCTCCGCCAACGCCCAAACCAACACCCAAACCAACGCCCAAACGCCGCCCGACAATCAGTGGCGTACCAGTCCAATTACGCTTTCGACTTTGCTACAGGACGGCTACAAAATCGTCGCCGTGATCAATGGCGCACACGGCAGCGTCGGCACAGCCGATACCATTTTTGTTCAACGCGACCAGAGCGCGTTCAAATGCATCGATCCGGCGCAACCCGATACGAAATCAAAGGCGGCCTGCTTCGAACTGGTTCAACCGTCTGGCGCCGCGCCCGAATCGAAATAAGCGGTGAACCTGGCTGCTGCGATTCATCTGCGTATGCCATAACAAGAGCTAGCGCACGCTAGCTTGTTCGCGATACCGCGTTTCGCGCGCCCGGCACGCGCCCGCTGCTTGCATCACGCAAGCAGCGGATCACCTGAATCGTCACACTCAACGATCGACCAGCCGGCTGAGATTGCCGCGCACCCGTTGCAGCAGCGCGATGAGCTGCTTCGATTCTTCGTCGGCAAAACCGTTCAGCGCTTCGAGCGCGACTTCATCGCCTACCTTGCGGGCCCTGCCGAGCATCCGTTCGGCTTTGGGCGTCATGCGGACCTGGCGCTCGCGGCGATCCTGCGGATTGGCCGTGCGCTCGATCCAGCCGCCCTCTTCCATGCGATCCAGCAAACGTCCCGCCGAAATCGGCGCGACTTCGAGCAGGTCCGCGAGTCGCGCCTGATTAACGTCGCCGTAATGGGCGAGGTTGGCCAGCACGCGACACTGCGCGCGCGTCAGATCGACCGATGACTTCGCGAGATCGTCGTAACGCTTGCCTGTCAGGCGGCCGACGTCGGAAATCAGAAAGCCGAAGCGTTCTTCGAGTTGGGTGGTCATGCGCGGATTATACGAAAGGCTTCGGTTTGTCATCGTCGGGATGGGCTAAAACGGGCGCAGTTCAGGCTCCGCATAATTCCTGGTGGGCGCATACGCTTGAAGCCGATATAGTAAGCATGCTTACTAATTTTGACGACCCCGGTTTCCCATGTCCCCCGACTCCACGCCGACGAGCGCCGCCGCCCCGCTCAACCGGCCGATGATCACCGTCGCGATCATGCTCGCCACGCTGATCCAGACGCTCGACAGCACCATCGCCAACGTCGCGCTGCCGCACATGCAGGGCACGCTGTCCGCGTCGCAGGATGAGATCACGTGGGTGCTGACCTCGTATATTGTCGCGGCCGCGATCGCCACACCGCTGACCGGCTGGCTGTCCGACCGGCTGAGCGTCAAGCGGTTGCTGATCTTTTCGATCGGCGGCTTTACGGTGGCCTCGGCGCTGTGCGGGTTGTCGGAAACGCTGACGCAGATCGTCGCGTCGCGCTTGCTGCAAGGGATTTTCGGGGCCTCGCTGGTGCCGCTGTCGCAGTCGATCCTGCTCGACATCAATCCGCGCGAAAAGCAGGGCCAGGCGATGGCCGTTTGGGGCATGGGCGTCATGGTCGGACCGATTCTCGGCCCCACGCTCGGCGGCTGGCTCACCGATAGCTACAACTGGCGCTGGGTGTTTTTCATCAACGTGCCGATCGGCGCGTTTGCCCTGTTCGGCGTAGCCACCTTCCTGCCTGCGCGCGAACCGAAGCACGACGCGAAGTTCGACGCGTTCGGCTTTGCCACCCTGGGTCTCGCCATCGGCGCGCTGCAGGCAATGCTCGACCGCGGCGAGCAACTCGACTGGTTCGGCTCGAATGAGATCGTCATCGAGGCGCTGGTCGCGGCGATCAGCTTCGCGTTCTTCCTCGTGCATACGGCAACGGTCGGCAAGAAATCGTTCTTCAAGTACGAGTTGCTGAAGGACCCGAACTTTGCCACCGGCACGTTCTTCATCTTCGTGATCGGCGCGGTGATGTACGCGACGCGCGCGTTGCTGCCGCCAATGCTGCAGAACCTGATGAACTATCCGGTCGCGACCACGGGTCTCGTCACGGCGCCGAGCGGCGCAGGGACCATGGTCGCGATGCTGTTTGCCGGGCGGCTATTGAAGCGGATCGACGCGCGGCTGTTGCTGCTCGCCGGCTTCCTCATCTCCGCATTTGCGCTCTGGCAGATGATGCAGTACACGATCGTGCTGTCGGCATCGGACATTGTCTGGCCCGGCGTGATCCAGGGCTTTGGCCTGGGTCTCGTGTTCGTGCCGCTGAGCGCGCTGACCTTTTCCACGCTCGCGCCGGAGCTGCGCGCGGACGGCACCGCGACGTACAGCCTGATGCGCAATATCGGCAGCAGTATCGGCATTTCGATCGTGCAGACGCTGATGACGCGCAACACGCAGGTCTCGCATGCCGACCTCGCGGCGAATGTCACGCCCTTCAATCCGGCGATCCAGCCGATGCTCAACAGCGGCTCGAATTACGACCTGGCGGTGCTGAACGCGTCGATTACGCAGCAGGCGTCGATGATCGCCTATCTGAACGACTTCAAACTGATGTTCGTGGCGACGCTGCTGGTCATTCCGCTGCTGGTGTTGATCCGTCCGGCACGCCAGGCGCCGGACGCGTCGGTGGCGCATGCGGCGATGGATTGAGCACGATGACGGCGTCCAATGGAAGACGGCGCATTCGCCCCACGCTCACGCTTCGATTCTTCCGCGCGTCACGCCCAGCAATCCCGCCATCGCCTCGCGCGCCGCCACCGCATCACGGTCGCGGATCGCTTCGAACACCGCCGCGTGCTCGGCCAGCGACGCGTTGAACACATCCGCGCGTTTCGCATTCAGGCGTAGCTGCGCCTCCAACGTGCGCTCGATCAGCGTGCCAAGCGGAATCAACAATTCGTTGCTGCATGCCGTCAGCACGCTCAGATGAAACTGCAGGTCGGCGCGCACCCATTCATCGACATTGCGCGCTGCGACCATTGACGCATGCGCTGCCGCCAGCGCGTTGAAGGTGTCGTCCGTGTGCGAGGCCGCCGCCAGACCCGCGGCGTACGGCTCGATCATCTCGCGCATTTCCTGAAGCTTGAGCGCGAAGGCCATGGGCTCGGCCACGCGCGAATACCAGTCGAGCACGTCGGCATCGAGCAGATTCCACGCGTGTTTCGGCCGCACCCGTGTGCCCACCCGCGGACGCGATTCGATCAGCCCTTTCGACGTGAGCGTACGCAGCGCCTCGCGCAATACCGTGCGGCTCACGCCGAAGGTGTCCATCAACTCGGCCTCGCGCGGCAGGATCGAGTCGGGCGCGTAGTCGCCGCGCAGAATCGCGGTTGCCAGCAGATGGGCGACGCGCCCATGCAGATCGTGCTGAATAGCTTTCTCCCAGCAGCCTCTCGGCGCTATTGATATCGGACCTGAGCCCGGAATGGACCGCGATTATCCGGCATCTCAACCTGCCAACCTATGGCTTTGGCGCCGCTCCGGCGCTCGGACGCGGCCTCGCCGTCGCCCGGCGAGTATCCAGCCGCTTCAACCATCTCGACGAACGCCCGGCCACTATTTGGCCAATAGTACTATTAATAGTACTTAAACGCGCTTTTGTTGTAGCATGTGAATCCTCGAAATTGCCTGCACACGCAGGCACCCAGGCCGCAAGGAGACGCACGCCATGAAAATCACCAAGCTCGAAACCTTCATCGTCCCGCCGCGTTGGTGCTTCCTGAAGATCGAGACTGACGAAGGCATCGTCGGCTGGGGTGAGCCGGTGGTCGAAGGCCGCGCCCATACGGTGGCAGCCGCCGTCGAGGAACTGTCCGACTACCTGATCGGCAAAGACCCGCTGCTGATCGAAGACCACTGGCAGGTGATGTATCGCTCGGGCTTCTACCGCGGCGGCCCGATCACGATGAGCGCGATCGCCGGTGTTGACCAGGCGCTATGGGACATCAAAGGCAAGCATCACGGCGTGCCGGTTCATGCGCTGCTGGGCGGCCAGGTGCGCGACAGGATCAAGGTGTATTCGTGGATCGGCGGCGACCGTCCGAGCGACGTCGCGAACAACGCGCGCGCCGTGGTCGAACGCGGCTTCAAGGCGGTGAAGATGAACGGCTCGGAAGAGTTGCAGATCATCGACACCTTCGACAAGGTGCAAGGCGTCATCAACAACGTCGCCGCCGTGCGCGAAGCGGTTGGACCGAACATCGGCATCGGCGTGGACTTCCACGGCCGCGTGCATAAGCCGATGGCGAAAGTGCTGGCCAAAGAACTCGACCCGTACAAACTGCTCTTCATCGAAGAGCCGGTGCTGTCGGAAAACGCGGAAGCCTTGCGCGACATCGTCAATCAGACCAACACGCCGATCGCTTTGGGCGAACGTCTGTATTCGCGCTGGGACTTCAAGCACATCCTGTCGGGCGGCTACGTCGACATCATCCAGCCTGACGCGTCGCACGCGGGCGGAATTACCGAGTGCCGCAAGATCGCCTCGATGGCCGAGGCGTACGACGTCGCGCTCGCGCTGCACTGCCCGCTGGGTCCGATTGCGCTGGCCACCTGCCTGCAGATCGACGCGGTGAGTTACAACGCGTTCATTCAGGAACAGAGCCTGGGCATTCACTACAACCAGGGCAACGACCTGCTCGACTACATCAGGAACCCCGAAGTCTTCAAATACGAAGACGGTTTCGTGTCGATTCCGCAAGGCCCGGGACTCGGTATCGAAGTGAACGAAGAGAAGGTGCGTGAGATGGCAAAGATCGGCCACCGCTGGCGCAATCCGGTGTGGCGCCACGAAGATGGCAGCGTCGCGGAATGGTAAATGTGTGACGGCTTAACGGCTTGATGAAGCGCCGCCTACGGGCGGCGTTTTTTTTCCAGCGCTCGGCGCACGCGTTACGGGACCGTGACGCGCGCGGCGTCGCAGTTACGTAACATCACGGACCGAAATGGTCTGAATCCACCCTTTCGGGCTTTTCAAACACCCCGGCTCCACATTGCGCAAAGCCTTACCCAGAAAGGCTTTCCCGCCGTTTGTTCGACATCGGACATACGCATGGCCCACTCCTTGCTCAAATGCATTCAAACAACACATGCATCGGGGAACATCATGGGCGAATTCCTTCCAGACTATCTGCTCCGTGAACAGGCCGCCGTCGGCGCGCTGGTGGTGTTCGGCGTGCTTCGCATCTTCGGCGCGATGCTCGCCTATGAGCGCGGCTGGCGTATCTCTGTGGTCGAAAAGTGCTTTATCGCGGCTGCGGTGCTGTACTGCCTGCCGCAGCTCTTCGATCTGCTGACGCACATGTACGGCTCGCGCGCCGCGGGCGCGGAACTGGAAGGCAAGGCAGCGGGTTGCGCGATCGCGCTCTTCTGCGCGCCGATTCTCGGGCATCGGCTCGGCCTCGAATAACCGGGTTCATCGAACAGATGCTCACCATGCGACTGGGAAAGAGACCTTCAAGACCCACTAAACCCGCCTACCGCGCCGGCGACATCCTGACGCTCAGGTCCGGCGGACGCCCAATGACTGCCACCTGGAGCGGACCGGTGCTGTTCGCGCCGGGCAACTGGCTGATCTGCCAGTGGTTCGGCAACGACGGCGAACTGCAGCAGGAGATGTTTCCCGAGGAGACGCTCGCACGGGTGCACAACGCGCTCGCCGCCTAGAGGGCAATAGCAGAGTAGCAACGGATCAGCCGGCCACCGCCGGGCGACCGTGTGTATTGCGCCGCACGCCTTTGCAGTGCGGCGCTTTTTTTAGTTTCAGCCCAACGCGGCGAATGCCGGCACACTGTGCGACAACACCGCCGCTGCGACGAACACGCCGATTATCGCCAGCGCCTCAAGATACAGCACGTTGACGAAGGTATGCGCGTCCATCGTCGAGGCCGTGCGGCGCAGGCGCGGCAGCGCCAGGAAGCGGTTGAGTCCGCCGAGCACCAGCGCAAGCGCGACCAGCACAAGCTTCAGCGTCAACACATGGCCCCACGTGCTCATCTGGATCGCTTCGAATGAGCCGCCCGAACCGCGCACGGCATTGAAGATACCGGTAAGCAGCACCAGTCCGACGGCCACCACCGATACGTTCGACACCTGCGTCGCCGTGCGGATCAGCATCCCACGGGCGGTCGACGTGCCGAGCGCCGGCAGGACCGAGAGCCCCGCCGCCATCGCCAGCCCACCCCAGACGCTCGTGACCAGCACATGCAACGTCTGCATGCCGATTGCCGCCGACGCGGGGCCGGCGTCGGCCGCATGCCCAAGCGACGCCTTGCCCGCCGCGATCGCGATCACCGCGAGCCACAGCAGCGCATTGCGCAGCATGCCCGTATGACTGGCCATGGCCGTGCCCAGCAACACCAGCGCGCCGGCAAACGCCACGCTCCAGCCATAGCCCACATGGGTTTGCGTCAGCACGGTCGGCACCACGCCGATAGCCGACGGCAACGCCACGCCGCTCATCGACGCCGCCTGATACAACAGCCAGCCAAGATCCGCGAGCACCAGCACGACGGTGGCCGTCAGCATCGACCGTTGCGCGCGCAACCAGGCGGGCCGTGCCGGCGCGATCTTGACCTGCGCGTCTTTGGCGAGCCACGCGCCGAGCAACGCCGATCCGACGGCAAACGCAAACGCGACATTCATGAGCGCGGCCATGGCGACCTGCCCGATCCACAGTCCGTCCATGCTCATTTGACGATGAACGCAAAGTCGCCCTGGGTGCGGTGGCCGTCCGTGGCAACCGCAGTCCACCGCACCGCGTAGCGGCCGGCCGTCAACGGCGGCAGCGCCAGATGCATCACCTTTGCATCACTCTTGTCGACTTGCGCCGCAGCCGACGCGGCGGGCTTGCCGCTCGCGTCGCTCAGTTCGATCTTGCTGAAAGCCGGTTCGAGCGGCTCGGTGAAACGGATCGTCACTTCAGTGACGGCGGCCACCTGGGCGTTCGCCGCCGGCTCGCTCGACACCAGATGCGCATGCGCGAAAGCCGTGGACGTCATGACCAGCGCAGCAGCGCCGAGCGTCAACGCACGCAGCGCCGGACGGGAAAAATTGAATAGCTTCATGTAAGGCCGATAGCTTGTGGAAAGTAAAACAATGGACGTTGAGCCAAGGGGCGTGTGCTTCGAACAGACGCCGGCGCGCCCGGAAGTGTACGCTTCGATAGTTGGCGCGCGCGTCGGTTCAACCTGCTTTGTTTCACAAACCGGCCGGGACGGCACGTGCGCCGGCGATCCCGCGAACAAAATTGAGACGACCGGGCCACTTGCCAGCCGGTGGTACGCGTCAAACTGTCGCATGCCTGTGACAGCTGGAACCTTCTCTAATGTGGCAAATAGTCACCATCACCCTTCGATGATAGAATTCCGCGTCGCCGCAGCGCCGGCTGCCCTTCACACCGAGCCGCTCGAAGTTCGGTCAGGTCCCCGATTTTGATGGAGTTACGCGTGTCTTCAAGACGCATTTTCCGCCCGTTGCTTGCCCTTCTGCTGATCGGCTCCGCGGGTGTCTATAGCGCTGCGAAAGCGCAGACTCAACCGAAGGCCCCCGATACGATGGAAGCGCGCGTGCAAGGCTGCACGGCCTGCCACGGCTCGCATGGCCAAGGTACTGACAACGACTACTTCCCGCGTCTGGCGGGCAAGCCGGCTGATTATCTGTACAACCAGTTGCAGAACTTCCGCGAAGGGCGCCGCAAGTACCCGCCTATGAACTATCTCGTCACGTATCTTTCTGACGACTACCTTCATCAGATCGCAACGTACTTCTCGCAGCAACGTCCGCCGTACCCCACGCCGGCCAAGCCGACCGTGTCGGCGAGCATCGTTGCGCGCGGCCAGCAGATCGTCCTGAACGGCGACGCATCCAAACAGATTCCGGCTTGCGCGGCTTGCCACGGCAAGGCGCTGACCGGCATGGAACCCGCTATCCCGGGTCTGGTCGGCCTGCATGCTGACTACATCAGCGCGCAATTGGGCGCATGGCGTTCGGGCTCGCGCCATGCCATCGCACCGGATTGCATGCACACCATCGCCACCCGCCTGACTGACGAAGACGTGAACGCCGTTGCTGCCTGGCTTTCCACGCAAAAGGCTCCACAAAACCCCGTGCCGGCTCCGGCCCGCTCGTTGAAGACTCCGCTTGCCTGCGGCAGCGAACCGCAATAAGGCACCGGGAGAGACACTCAAATGAAACGCAAGTCTTTGTTCGCCCTCTCGGCAGTCGTCGTCGTAGCGGCTGCCGCACTCGTTCCCGTCCTGTGGTCGGGCGGCGACAACCTGCATAACGGCACGGCCATGGCGGCCACGCCCGCCGACCAGGCCGCGCTGATCAAGAAGGGCGAGTACCTCGCCCGTGCCGGCGACTGTATCGCCTGCCACACGGTGCGCGGCGGCAAGCAGTTTGCCGGCGGCCTGCCGATGCTGACGCCGTTCGGCACGATGTTCACGCCGAACATCACGCCTGACGACCAGTACGGTATCGGCAAGTGGACGCAGGACGACTTCTACCGTGCGATGCATACGGGCCGTTCGAAAGACGGCAGCCTGCTGTATCCGGGCTTCCCGTTCACGAGCTACACGAAGGTCACGCGCGCCGACTCGGACGCGATCTACGCGTACCTGCGCTCGGTTACGCCGGTCAACGTGCCGAGCCGTCCGCACGAACTGAAATTCCCGTTCAACCAGCGCAACATGCTGATCGGCTGGCGCACGCTGTTCTTCCGCGAAGGCGAGTACAAGGCTGATCCGACCAAGTCGGTCGAATGGAACCGTGGTGCGTACCTGATCGAAGGCCTCGGCCACTGCGGCATGTGCCACACGTCGATCAATGCAATGGGCGGCCCGGTCAACTCGGCTGCGTTCGCCGGCGGCTTGATCCCGCTGCAGAACTGGTATGCACCGTCGTTGACGTCGAACAAGGAAGCCGGCCTCGGCGACTGGGAAACCAAAGATATCGCCGACCTGCTGAAGACCGGTGTATCGCAGCGCGGCGCGGTGTTCGGTCCGATGGCTGAAGTGGTTCACAACAGCCTGCAGTACATGTCGGACGAGGACATCAACGCGATGGCCACGTACCTGAAGACGATTCCGCAGAAGAGCGAAGCGCCGGAACCGCTGCAGCTCGAAACTTCGGAAAAGTTCGGTGGCGAACTGTTGAAGCAGGGTCAGAAGATCTACGCTGACAACTGCGCGAAGTGCCACGCGGAAAATGGCCTCGGCATGCCACACGCCTTCCCGCCGCTCGCGAACAACCAGTCGATCCAGATGCCGTCGGCGGTCAACCCGATCCGTATGGTGCTGAACGGCGGTTACCCGCCGAGCACGGAAGCCAATCCGCATCCGTACGGCATGCCGCCGTTTGCTCAGGCGCTGTCGAACACGGAAGTGGCCGCCGTCGTGACGTACATTCGTATGTCCTGGGGCAACCACGGTACGGCTGTGTCGCCGCAGCAAGTGTCTGATCTGCGTTCGGCGCCGCTCGACTAAGCAGCGCGAGATGCACCTGGGGCGCGGCCTGCGAAATAACGCGGCCGCGCCCTTCGTTTTTTCAGGACCGGTATCATGTGGGTGGTATAAACCCTGATGGAACCGCGCAGGAGGAAAGAGCCGTGCATGTCGGTGAGCGTTTCAACAGCATTACCCATCTCGTCGGCGCCGTGCTGTCGGTGGCGGGGCTGGCTACGCTCGTGACAATGGGCGCGCTCGACGGCGACGCGTACAAGGTGGTGAGTTTCAGTGTCTACGGTGCGATGCTGATCGTGCTGTATGCTATCTCGACGCTTTACCACAGCGTGCGCAACCCGCGTGTCAAAGCGGTTCTGCAAAAATGCGACCATTCGGCGATCTACCTGTTGATCGCCGGCAGCTACACCCCGTTCACGCTTGTCACCTTGCGCGGACCGTGGGGCTGGTCGCTATTTGGCGTAAGCTGGGGGCTCGCCGCTCTCGGCATCGTGCAGGAACTGACGCTCGGGCGACGCACCCGCAGCGTTTCGATGGTGCTGTATGTATTGATGGGATGGCTCGCGCTCGTTGCCGTCCGCCCGCTGGTTCAAGCTTTACCAGCAGCGGGTACCGCCTGGCTCGTGGCCGGCGGGATCATCTACAGCGTCGGTATCTACTTCTTCATCAACGACGAGCGCATCCGGCACGGACATGGTATCTGGCACCTGTTCGTACTGGCGGGCAGTCTGTGTCAATTCGTCAGTGTTGCGCGCTACGTCGCGTGACATCCCACGGCGGCGAAATGCAACTTAAGGCCAGTCAACGTGTCTGCATAGCGCGTTGAAGCATTCGGCACGCGTATGAAGCGTGCCGCCGATTTCTCTGCGACCGGAACTAGGCTTCGGCCTCGAACGCGCCATGCGGGCGTGTTCATGCCGTGCTTGTGCCTGTTTGAGCCCGCTTGGGCCGGATCAGGCCCCTGTGTGCCGTTCGCGAAACTGCATTGCAAAGAGCATTTATGTCTTTTGATTCCCTCGGCTTGTCCGAACCGCTGGTCCGCGCTGTACACGAACTCGGCTACACCACCCCGACTCCGATCCAGACGCAAGCGATCCCCGCCGTGCTGAACGGCGGCGACCTGCTGGCCGGCGCGCAGACCGGCACCGGCAAGACCGCCGGCTTCACGCTGCCGATCCTGCAGCGCCTGAACACCATGCCCGCCGTCACCACGGCGTCGGGCAAGCGCGCCGTGCGCGCGCTGATCCTCACGCCGACGCGTGAGCTGGCCGCACAGGTCGAAGAAAGCGTGCGCGCCTATGGCAAGTACCTGAAGCTGAAGTCGACCGTGATGTTCGGCGGCGTCGGCATCAATCCGCAAATCGGCGCGCTGCGCAGCGGCGTGGACATCGTCGTCGCGACGCCGGGCCGTTTGCTCGACCACATGCAGCAGAAGACCATCGACCTGTCGCATCTCGAGATTCTGGTGCTCGACGAAGCTGACCGCATGCTCGACATGGGCTTCATCCACGACATCAAGCGCGTGCTCGCGAAGCTGCCGCCGAAGCGTCAGAACCTGCTGTTCTCGGCCACCTTCTCCGACGAGATCAAGACGCTCGCCGACAATCTGCTCGACTCGCCGGCGCTGATCGAAGTCGCCCGCCGCAACACGACGGCTGAGACGGTCGCGCAGAAGATTCACCCGGTCGACCGCGACAAGAAGCGTGAAATGCTCACGCACCTTATCAAGCAACACAACTGGCACCAGGTGCTGGTGTTCACGCGCACCAAGCATGGCGCAAACCGCCTCGCCGAACAGCTGACCAAAGACAGCATCAGCGCGCTGGCGATTCACGGCAACAAGAGCCAGTCAGCCCGTACCCGTGCGCTCGCCGAGTTCAAGGACGGTACGCTGCAAGTGCTGGTCGCCACCGACATCGCGGCCCGCGGCATCGATATCGATCAACTGCCGCACGTGGTCAACTACGATCTGCCGAACGTGCCGGAAGACTACGTGCACCGCATCGGCCGCACAGGTCGCGCAGGCGCGACGGGCGAAGCGATCTCGCTGGTGTGCGTTGACGAACTGCAACTGCTGAAGGACATCGAGAAGCTGATCAAGCGTCCGGTGCCGCAGGAAGTGATCGCCGGTTTCGAACCGGATCCGACCGCAAAGCCGGAGCCGATTCTGCGTCGCGGCCAGGGTGGCGGTGGCGGTGGTGGCCGTTCGCCGCGTCAAGGTCAAGGTGCGCCGAAACGTGACGGCGCATCGTCGTCGGCAAAGCCGGCGCAACGTTCGGGGCAACGTCCGTCGAATGGTCAGCAGCAGCCGAAGCCGCAAGGTGCGAAGCCGGCCGGCAACGGCGGTCAGCCGCGCCGCGACGGCCAGCGCCATGACGGCCAGCCGCGTGCAGCGGCGCACGAAGGCAGCGCTGCGCAACACGCCCCGCGCAAGCCGCAGGGCGCGAAGCCGCAGGGCGCAAAGCCGCAAGGCGGCAATCCGGGTGCGTTGCTGGGTGGCGCAAAGCCGCGCAACGACGGCCCGCGTGGCGGCCAGCCTACGCGCAGCGGTCAGCGCGGCCGCTAAGTGGCCGCTTAGTGGCCCCTAAGTTTCAGGCACTGCCTGCTCGCTAGCCGTCGTCCCAGACTACCGGCTAGCCGCAGCGGCAGCTTGCTTCAGGTGCTCGATCTGCCGTTCCCATCGATCGAGCACCGCCTCTCCTTCCCCTTCCAGTTCGAACGTAATGCCGCTTGTCAGGCGCGCATAACGCACGCTCTGCGCCTCCCCTGTGTCGATCGAGCCAATGAGGTACACGAGGCCGCCGTTGTCGCCTGTCGCGCCCGCTAGCGGCGTGCAACGCAACTGCACCTGATAGAACGCCTCGTCGCAGACGAACGTGAGCGCGGCCTGGCCGCTTTGCGCGATCACGCGCGCCGCCCGAGCCTGCGGCCACAATGCGATGCACAGCGTGCGGGAATCAGGCGCGTACAGCTCGCCAACGCCGAGCAGCGACGTGCGCACATGACCGTTCGCATCGACGGTCAGCAGCGACGCGGTGAATCCCGTCTTGCTCGCCAGAGACGAACCGTCGAATAGCGCGCGGACGGCGTCGGGCCATTCGTCGAACACATTCTGTTCGAGCGGACGTTCGGGTGAAGGAGAATCGCTCATCGTATCGATCCGGTCACGATCCGGTTAAAAGCAGATTGCGAGGGTTGCATGGATCCATCATGCCTCGAAAAAAATGGCCCGCGGAGGGTGTAATTAGTTTTGTGTAAACGGTCATTTGGCAGGAGACTGTCAGTAACAGGAGCGACGATGACCGTAGCGAAACGCAACAAACGAGTGAAACCCGATCCTGAGCT
>NZ_CAJNBK010000017.1 GCF_905220975.1 Paraburkholderia haematera
TGGTCGTTCGTCTTGCTGTCATCGTGCAGATCCTCTGCTGTGTTTGTGCGGGTGTCCGCTTTAACACAGCCTGCGAGTATTAGAGAATCGTTACCGACTTGCGCATAAGGCATGGCTTGCGTTGCACGAATCCCCGGCCACGCAGCGCGCCTACCGTAAGGAAGCCGAACGGCTGATCCTCTGGGCCATTGTTGCCCGCGGCAAGGCCCTGTCGTCGCTGACCACGCGGGATGCAACTGACTACAGGGCATTTCTGCGCAGACCCACCCCGCGCGAGCGCTGGGTTGGACCGCCGCGGCCGCGCACATCAACAGACTGGAGACCGTTTGTCGACAACCTCTCGGCGCGTTCGATTGCGCACGCGCTTGCCGTGCTCAGCGCCATGTTCCGCTGGCTGGTGGAGCAGCGCTATGTTGTGGCCAACCCCTTTGCCGGCATCAAGGTGCGCGGCAGCAAGCGCGCCATCGCCGTGGAAACCGCGCACGCCTTCACCGAAGGAGAATGGCTGCTCACACGCACCATCGCCAACGGGCTTGAGTGGTCGTACGGCTGGCAGGCAGCCGCAGCGCAGCGACTTCGTTTCATGCTGGATTTCGGTTACGCGACGGGACTGCGGATCAGCGAGTTGGCCAATGCGACTCTGCGAAACGTCGAGGTCGACGCCGCAGGTGATCACTGGCTTCACGTCACCGGCAAAGGCGGCAAGCCAGCCAGGGTGACCTTGACACCGCTCGCTCGCGCGGCGCTGGACCGGTATCTGCAGGAGCGGGGCCTGGCGGTAAGCCGGGCGCGCTGGAACCCAGTCACGCCGCTGATCGGTAGCCTGGACGACGGCGATGCCGGCATCAAGCCTCTGCGGTTGTGGGAAGTCATGCGCAGGTTTTTCCGGCAAGCGGCGCAGATTATTGAAAACGACCATCCGCCGCTCGCCGAGAAACTCCGTCAGGCTACGCCGCACTGGATGCGGCACACGCATGCCACTCACGCTATCGCCAAGGGCGTCGAACTCAGCGCCGTCCGCGACAACCTTCGTCACGCATCGATCTCGACCACGTCGATTTACTTGCATGCTGACGATGTAAAGCGGGCGAGGCAGTTTGCGCAGGCCTTTACTGACTGATTCCGTTATTCCAAAACCAACGGAAACCTCGTCACCCTTATAACCTCAAGGCTTATGATCGCAATTCGACCGAATCTTGGTCAGGGGCCTTATTGAGCGGTCGTGCTTTTCTGCTTGGATTGCAGACGCATGACCGCGTTCGCGGCCCGATCCGTAAGTGTGGAACTTCGCTGGGCGTCAGCCGCGGTGCGTTGCTGTCAATCGCTTCTAATTTACCAGAGCACGCTCGGCGGCAGACCGCCCGGCGGCAGTAGAGACGACGGATGTGGGGTGCACGGTTGGGGCTCGCCCTTTGTAGACTCGGGTTTGGTGTTGTGTGTTGTGAGCTGATTCCAGACCGTTAGTTGCATTTACAAATCATGGGAACCGTTGCATTTCTCTACGAGAAAGACAGCCAGCGACCTTTCAACGGCATCAGTCCCTGGCATTCGCGAGTGACGTACCGATACCTTGATTGTTCGCGCCGGTTGCAGCACTCGAGGCGTAGATCCGGGATGCGACCGCGTCATCCGACAGATCTCACGAAATCACCCGGGCAAGTTCGTCGTGCAACTCTTTTCCGGGCGGCACGCCATTCTGAAGGCTGCGCTGTCGCGCATCAAATCATCTTTGAGCGGCCCGACGCGCGACCTGGCGCACATGCGACAATGATGCAACGTCCTTGCGGGACGATACTGTGATGGTGCATTGATGACCGAGCAAACCTGCGTCCGTTGCGGCGCGAGAACGCCACCGTACGATGCCGTGAATGCCGCGTCATCAGACGGCACCTACCGCCTGCTCTGTAGCCGGTGTTTCAACGAGGACATGGCGCAGTGGGCTGACATTGTCGGCTTCGAACATCCGCAGTTCACGCCGGTTCGTCTGCTCGACATGGATGGCGGCTCGCACGAATTCCACTTCCGCAGCCTTCTGCTCGGGGACCAGCTCTCGCTTGAAGCGTTCGAACTTGCCGGCAACGACGAATCAGAAGGATACCGGTTCCAGATTCTCGACGAGCCGCGATCAGATCCCTTCGTGCTGCTCGGAAAGCTTGTGCAGAAGATGATGCGCGCATTGGCAACGAAACACCTACGCGAGGACGCTGATGGCCTGCAGGTCGCTGACACAATGGTCAGAGGCCGTATCGAGTGGAATGGGGTCGAAGACGTCCGCCAACCGTGTGTCGTCATAGATGGCCGGCGTGTGGAATGGAACGATTTCGGTGCGATCCTGATGGCCTTCGAAGGATGGCAATTCAGACTCGAACTACTCGATCCGAGTGACGAGGCATGATTCCGGAGATATCGTCCAGCCCTACTCTGCAGGAGCACCGCAGCGAGGATGTCCGTCGTTCACCGTGCCGACGATTCGCCGCTAGCAGGCTGCCCCTGACTGGTCGTTCAATGACGCAACGGGGGAGCAGACGGTTGCCCGGTGACAGTCATCCCCATGCTGGTGCCGAACAGCGAGGATGCTCGTCGTACTCGCCTCCTCAACCTCGAACAGAACAGGTGAAGGGAATTGCCCAAGGACGTTGGCAGATTTTCACAACGCGTCCGGCGCGCTCCGCGGAACAGCATATACCCTGTCGAGGCTTTTTTGAAATGTCGGGGTCTGGGCTAATTAGAGATGTCTGATCTCAGGGGTTGGTGTGGAGTCTGTCTTTCACGGGTTTCAACTCATGCGGTGTTGAAGGACTGCTTATGAATGGGCAGGGCGTGTCAGTCCGTTCAGTGTGCCCTTGCAGACCGACGGCCTGGTTTTGATGCTGCCTTTGGCTGTTTTGTGTGTTGCGTGGCGAGCTGCAGGATCGTTTCATTCAGATCGGTCTGCGTGAATGCGCGCGGCTTCTTCGTGCCGGGCGAGGCTGCCGGTTTGCGTACCGCCGCACCGCGATTCGTGCGTGACGGCGAGCCCGATACACGACGGTTATCGCGTTGGGCCTGCATCGCCTGCGCGACCTGCAGCGTATAACCGAGCCGCTTGTGCTCAACGACCGCCCCCTGGTCGATCTCCGCGAGCTTGTCGTACGGCACACAGGGCAGCGCCACGCCACCGGCACGCAGTTCGATGCGACCGTCCGGGTACTCCCAGACGTCGATGTAGTGGCCGATCAGCCGGCGCGTAGCCGGTGTGTCCTCCAGCAGCCAGATCATGAGGTCATTCAGCACCGTCAGCGATTCCGACACCTTGCGCATCACCCGCCAGGTCAGGATCGCGTCGAGATCCTCATCGTCACGCAGCGGCCGGTGCGCGTCGAACGTGCTCCGCGGCGGCTTCGCGAAGTGCGCGTTGTAGGCGGCCATGAAGGCGGGCGCCCAGGCATTTGCCGCTTCCATGGTCTGGATGCCGCGCAGCCGCAGCGCGCAGCAGCTCTTTTTCGCCGTTCAGCGTGATCATGTCGAATGCGTCGGTTTGGCTTCTAGGGGCTCGCGCCGGGAGCGTCTCTCGCGCGCAGCGCAGCACTATAATTGTCCGGTGAACACAGCGGTGACGGCGTGCGCTTGCAAGGGAGCCGGTCAAGGCTTCTGAGGGAGTTACCTTGGGGCGGCGCTAATGGCGGCGGTAGTGGCATGACAACCGATTTTCCCCGTCTCGATCGGTCCCCTAATCCGTCTCGTTCATGGAAGAAACTGTACGTGACGAACGAAAAAAAGCCCCACATCACGTGCGGGGCTTTTAAGAACTGGGGGCTTGAGCCGTTCGGATTAAGCAATCTGAGATTGCAGCCTCCGATTGGGTCGCGCCCCACTAGACTGTAGACCAGCATTTCTGCTGACCGAATTACAATATTAATACGCATGCTCAACCTTGTCAATCCCGCCCAGCGGATCGCTTTTGCACGATTGCACGAGTTCTTCTCGGAACAAAAACACTGGTACCGGTCGCTTTGGGGTATCGGCACAGTGCTGGCCATGGACGAACTGTTTGAAGCGTGCACGGTCATGAAGCAAGGCCATCTCAGCGAAGGATCTGTCAAACGAATCGCCTCGTCATTGCAAAAACGCTGCGCGTTACACCCCGGCTTCACGACTGCCGAGAAGCAGTTACTCAACGAACAGGTACGGCAGGTTCCTCGCGCGGATGGTGTTGCGCACTTCACCATTCGTGAACTGGGCCAGCGTATCTCCTCAGATTATCTATCGCGCTGGGCAACTGCAGTCGCCGGAAACAATTTCCGCGCTGAGCACTTTGCCCGTCACGTCGGCGCGCATCTACTGGATGCGGGATTCTCCTCCCAATTTTTCCACGACTGGATCGCAAACCGGCGCGATGCTCCCGAGTCGATCACCCTGGCGGAACTCTGCGAGGAGTTGCAAGACGTGATCCGGTCAAGCCCGCCGCGACCCTTCGAAGTGTTGATCGCGGTCAAAAGTATGCCGCGGCTGAACGACGTTACGCACACACCATGGTTGAAGGCCGCCGCCGTAACGGAATGGCTGAGACAGAATGGCTTCGAGACGAGAGGCGTGCGAGCGGCGGCGGCGTTGATCGTGACGGTCACGGCAAGAGATGAGGTCGGTGCCGCACATACAGCACGTAATGAATCAGATCGCTACTCGGCTCGAGCGCTGCTGGCGACGGGCAAGCCGCTCGATCTCCTTCCCAGTCTCTGGGTGCGAGGCGGCTCAAAGGAGTTCCCGATGAGAGCCAATTCGCGCGGCGTCGCGGTGAGCGAACTGTTCCGCGGCGATCGGATTTTCGCGAGCGATGTCGGTCAAGACGTCGATGCTGCGCTTGAGTTACTCGCACATCTTGAAGACAGTTCCCCACCCGCCGCGATCGCCGGTGGGTGGGGAGCGATCGAGGGCTTGCTCGCTGATCCCAGCGACAGGGCTTCGGCAGCCGACAATCTGGCGACCCTCGTGACCTGCTCATTTCCCCGCGCAGAACTCACCGCACTTTCGCGGCGGGCGGAGAGAATCTTCCCCAACGAATGCGCCGAGCTGACTGGTATCGAAACCAACCGCGAACGTTCCCGCTTGCTGGCGCAGATGATCCTTGAGAATCGCATGCCTGTGATGCCTTCTGTGGCCGATCAGGCCGCCGTTGCTCGGATGAAAAAGTTGCTCTCGAATCCAAATTCAGAACTGCAGACCATCAAAGATCTTATTGCTGAGTCGTTTCATCGCCTTTATCGGCAACGCAATCTCATCCTTCATGGCGGCCGGATGGATAGTGTTGCGCTTCATGCCAGCCTGCGCACGGTAGCCAAGCTTGCCGGAGCTGGCATGGACCGGATCACTCACGGTCATTATGAACAAAAGCTCAGACCGCTTGAACTGGTCGCAAAGGCAAATATGGCACTCGCGGTAATTGACAAGGCCTCGCCTCTCGACTGCGTCGACTTGCTGGAAGCGACGTGAACGCCTCGCTGCACAGCGCCATCGGGAATACAAATCGCATTACGACGAAACGACAACATCAGGTCGAAGCGGGCCTGTCTCAACAACCGCTCGATGTCAAAAGGTCTTCTGGCCCAACAACGTGGAAGTCGCCACACATTTTTTTTCAAAGGACGCCAATCATAGAAGTGTGGTGCGCCTCAATACCCACGACAGTCATGTCGAGATCGCCTACTCAATCGAACGTCACGACCATACCATTGTCATTGATGCCGTCGTGAATGGCACGCTGTCCAAGGTGCCCTTCTCCACCACCCCTATGGCAATGCCTATTGCGGAGGGCTCGAGGACGCAACGGCAGGAGCCAAACGTGCGGGCGAATGGCTCGCTATGGATTTGCTGGGATGGGAGTACGCTATTTGGCGCTGGAGGTCGTATGAGTTTCGGTTCTTACGTCGAGGATAGCCTGCTACTGCACGTCCGCCTAGATCCACGTTGGCGGCGATCCGTCAAACAAAAGCAGTGGATTGTCGCGAAAAGAAGGGAATCACGCGATCCTAGGCCCGACGCCAGGCGGCTACTACCGTCGGGAATCGCTTACCCCATTCGCCCTGTTCGAACGCGTCCAGTTCGGCTTGTGCGGCTTCAGCCCCTGCGGCTGTGTAGATCGGTTTGATGGCAGCCGCCAGCCCCCTTCGATCCTTCCAGCTCGCGTAGTCCAGCGAGTTGCGGATCAGGTGCACGATGCACGTCTGCAGGGTGGTGGCTGGAAACACCGCACCCAGCGCTTCAGGCATGCCCTTCAGTCCGTCGGTGACCGCGATCAGGATGTCCTGCACGCCACGCACCTTCAGGTCGCTGAACACCTTCATCCAGAACTTCGCGCCTTCCGTATTCTCGATCCACAGTCCCAAGATGTCCCGTGTGCCGTCAGGCAGGATGCCCAGCGCCAGATAGATCGCCTTGTTGCGCACCAGTCCTTCCTCGCGGATCTTCACGCGCAGTGCGTCGAAGAACACCACCGGGTACATCGGCTCGAGCGGGCGTGCCTGCCAGGCACCCACCTCGTCCATCACCGCATCGGTCACCGTGCTGATGAATTCCGGTGACACTTGCGTACCGTACTGCTCGGCCAGAAACCCCTGGATCTCGCACACCGTCATGCCGCGCGCGTACATCGCGATGATCTTGTCGTCAAAGCCCGTAAAACGCCGCTCGTGCTTCGGAATCAGGATCGGGGAAAAGCTGCCGTCGCGGTCGCGCGGTATCTCCAGGCGTAGCGGACCGTCGTCGGTCAGCACCGTCTTGCCGCTCTTGCCGTTGCGCTGGTTGGTCGCATCTTCGGGCCGCACGGCGCCGGCCGGATAGCCCAGATGGTGTCCAAGTTCAGCACCCAGTGCGCGCTCGATCAGTGCCTTCTTGAACGCGGCTGAAGCGGCGTGCACCGCCTCGGCCGTCATCGGCCCCTTCACGAACTGGTCAATCAATTCCTTCGGAATCGACGGCAACGCCGTCTGGGCTTCGGTGGCCGTCTTCGGTTTGCGTGGCATACATGCTCCTTGAGCTACATGTTATGCCTTACACACAAAATTTATGACAGGCCCCAGTTCACCGGTACTTGCCTCCGTCAGGTAGTTCTTGAGCGGAGAAACATATCTTGCGCCGTCAGCTCCGCAATTGCAGGCCTTCCATCGTTCGTGGCAATAGTAAACTTTCCCAGCGCGGTCTTCAGCTCCGAGCAATGATTATCATGCAGGCGACGCTGGACGCAGCAATCCACACACGATCTACGCAAGGTGAAAAAAACGTTCGATCTGCTCGACGACGAATTCCTGCTGCACACAATTGAGCAAAGACTTGCCTTCACTGAGTGACAGTCCCACGTCTCCGGGCGTCTAGTCTTCGATGGGCCTGTGCAACCGCATGACCTCAACCCGCTTTACCACACTCCCATCGCCGTTATCGAACTCAAGAACGATCGTGCATCGCATGGTGGCTCCTAGTCTCGTCGTTAGGGATACGATACCCCGCTGTGCGCTCGTCTCCCAGGCTTTTTAACGGCTTCCACCAGCAGCATGACCGGTTCACGCACTGCGTGATAGGCGAATCGATGGAAATCCTGAAGCCCCGTAACGCACCTCCTTTGAACGCTGACCTAACATTTGGCCATCCACTACGCACGTACAACGTTACCGAAGCCGCCGTATTCAGTCCTGGTAGCCCTGACAGCAGCGGCTACAACGAGATTCGTTTCTTGTTCACATCGCATTTGTGGGGAACAGTTCGGCGGACAGCGCGGACGACGCAATCCCCCCTCATTCACTGCCGGCGATTATTCGTGGCGTTAATACAAAGGATTAGAAAACAGACTTTTACTTATTGTTTTTGGCTTCCGATAAAGGCACCAGGCCATGCGCACAATGGCTGCGTTCATCCACCGAAACCGCCATGCCTCAAGGAGAAACCCATGACGCCCTATCGCCCCGCGGACACGCCACCACCGCCAGACGGAACCCAAACCAACATGAAAAAGATCGCGGTAGCGAGTGTGATCGGCACGACCGTCGAATGGTATGACCTGTTCGTTTTCGCCACCGCCTCGGCACTCGTCTTCAACAAGGTGTTCTTTCCCGGCTTTGTCCCGCTGGTCGGCACCTTGCTGGCGTTCGGCACGTTCGCCTCCGCCTACCTCGCGCGCATTGTCGGGGCCGCCCTGTTCGGCCATTTTGGCGACCGCCTCGGACGCAAGGCGATGCTGCTGGTCTCGCTCATCATCATGGGCATCGCAACGTTCTCGATTGGCCTGCTGCCGAACTACACATCGATCGGCATCTGGGCACCCATTCTGCTGCTCGCCTTGCGCGTCATTCAGGGACTCGCGCTCGGTGGCGAGTGGGGCGGCGCCGTGCTGATGGCGGTGGAACACGCACCCGCCGGCAAGCGTGGACTGTATGGCTCGTGGGTGCAGATCGGCGTGCCTGCCGGCACCCTGATCGCCAATCTGGCCTTTCTGTTCTGCAACGCCACACTCTCAAACGACGCACTGCTCTCCTGGGGTTGGCGCATTCCGTTCCTGGCGAGCGCATTGCTCGTGGGGGTCGGGCTTTATATCCGTCTGAACACATCGGAAACGCCGTCGTTCCGCGAGATCAAGGAAGCCGACGCGCAGGTCAAGTTGCCGATCGCCGAAGTCCTAACCCGATACTGGAAGCAGGTTCTGCTCGGCGGCATCGCGACGATGTCGACGGGAACCTCATTCAACCTGATCGTCGCTTTCGGGCTCACCTATGGGACGCAGACACTGGGCTTCTCACGGAACGCGATGCTTTCTATCGCGCTGATTGCCTGCGCGCTCTGCATCGTATTGCTGCCGGCCTTCGGCAAGCTATCCGATATCGTGGGCCGCAAACCGGTGATCATCGGCGGCATCGTCACGGAAGCTTTACTCGCCTTCCCGCTTTTCTGGCTGCTGGATACGCGCGAGTTTCCGTTCGCGCTGCTCGGCTATCTGCTGATGATGACCGCCTTCGCCGCGAACTATGGACCCATCGCAACTTTCCTCGCGGAGTTGTTCGGCACCGAGGTTCGCTACTCCGGGCTGTCGGTGAGCTATATGTTGTCGGGGCTGCTCGGCAGCGCGGCCACGCCGATTGTCACCACCGCGTTGTTGTCGGCTACGGGACGCGGTTCGTCGGTGGCGTGGTACATGGTGGGGTCTGCTGCTGTTTCGGTGCTCGCGCTCGTGCTACTCGCCGAGACGCTTCGCCGCGATATCTCGTCTGCGTCGCGCGCCAATGCCGCTACGGCGAGCCTTTCGTGAAGGTCTGATATGGGAACGGAAAAGATGTCTCTTATGCCAGCCACACCCGATTCATCCCTACTGCGCAGCCTCGAGGCCGTCAGCTTCCCCACGCTTGGACATTTTCTGGAAAACGGCTTCGCGGATCATCGCCTTCGCGCGATGGTCCCCAACGTGAAGATAATCGGGCGCGCGGTGACGCTCAAGCTGCTGTCGCCCGACGCGATCCCCGTGAACCGCGCGCTGTCGCAACTCAAACCCGGCGACGTACTGGTGATCGACATGAGCGGTAACCATACGCATGCGCCGGTCGGTGCGGTCACCGCATGCGCTGCGCTCAACGCCGGCGCGAAGGGTGTCATAGTCGACGGCGTGGTGACCGATCTCATCGAATTACGCAGCGCGGGGCTGCCGGTGTTCGCGCGCGGAACGTCGTTGCTGACGAGCAAAAAACGCGACACGATGTCGAGTCTGTTCAACGAATCAGTGGTGTGCGGCGGGGTCGTGGTGCGTCCAGGCGACATCGTGCTGGCCGACGACAACGGCGTGCTATTCGCCGAAGCGCCGGCCCTCGCCGCCGTGATCGATCTGGCGCTGTCGTCCGACCTCGCGGAGCCCGCCATACTGGCTCGGCTTAACGCAAGGGAGCCGCTTCACGAGGTCCTCCAGTGCTTCATGCCGGCAAATATTCGCGGCGCTAATGATCAGCATTAGAACAAGGAAATTGACGGACACTGACGCGCTAACGAACACTACGCGCACTACAGCAAGTGAGAACCTGGGAGACTTCTGAAATGCAATGCACGCCCACACCCGATCGCATGAGCGACAAACCGGCGCCGCAGGGTGCCGAACAACAGGTACGGGAGGAACTAGCGGCGCTCTACCGGCTGGCCGCTCACTTCCGCATGACCGACATGATCGACACGCACATCACGGCGCGCCTGCCCGGTTCGCCTGGCGAGCCGCCGGCGTTTCTGATCAACCGCTATGGCGTGCTGTTTCACGAGATGCGCGCGTCGGACCTCGTGAAGATCGATCATCTCGGCAACGTCATCGACGAGCGGGCGCACAGCGAGCCGGCGCTGTTCCGTGTGAACGCCGCCGGGTTCACGATTCATTCAGCCATCCACGCGGCACGCGACGATCTGCATTTCGTGATCCACACGCACACCGCCGCCGGAACGGCCGTATCGGCCCAGGAGCAGGGGCTGCTGCCGATCAGTCAGCATGCGTTGAAGTTCTACGGCAAGCTCGCCTATCACGATTACGAAGGCATCGCGCTCGAACTCGGCGAGCGCGAGCGACTGGTGCGCGATCTCGGTTCCTGCAAGGCGATGATCCTGCGCAATCACGGGCTGCTTGCGGCAGGCGCCACGGCAGCCGAAGCGTTCCACGAGATCTATTTTCTCGAGCGGGCCTGTCAGGCACAAATCCAGGCGCTGGCCGGCGGCAGCGCGCTGCGCATCCCGCCGCGAGAAGTGTGCGAGTTGACCGTGAGCCAGTTCGCTCGCGATGACTCCGCGGGAATTTCGGAGTTGGCGTGGCGCGCGGCGTTACGGTTGATCGACGACCCGCAATCCGACTATCGCAGCTAGGCCCGGTTTCCGATTCGATGCAATGACCAAATTAGTTCTGATGAGCCGTGACTACGACATGTCACACCTGGTGCAGCCGATTCTGCGCGCCGCCCCTGAATTCGATGTCGTGATGCACGGCGAGCGATCCGCTGCCGATGCTGACATCGCCGTGTGCTGGAACCCGCCGGCCGGCGCGCTGGCGGCGCTGCCGAAATTGCGGCTCGTGCACAGCATCGCCGCGGGCGTCGACAACATTCTGTCCGACCCTGCCCTGCCCGCCGTGCCGCTGTGCCGGGTCGTCGATCCGCAACACGCACGCGGAATGAGCGAATTCGTCACGTGGGGGGTGCTGCACTTTCATCGTCAACTCGACCGTGTGCTCGCCAATCAGCGTCTTAACCGCTGGTTCCGCGACGACCAGCGTGACGCTTCCGAATGCTCCATTGGCATCATGGGACTCGGAGAAATCGGCAGCCGCGTCGCGACGGATTTGCTGCGCTTCGGCTTCGCGGTGCGCGGCTGGGCGCGCAAGCCGCGCGAACTGCCGGGCGTGACGACCTTCGCCAGTCCACAGGAATTCAAGCCATTCCTTCAGGGGACAGACATCCTCGTGTGTCTCCTGCCGCTCACGCACGAAACCCGCTTGATTCTCAACGCGAACACGTTCGAACACTTGCGGCCTGGCGCGAAGCTGATTCACGTCGGTCGCGGCGAACATCTGGTGCCCGCGGACCTGATCGCGGCGCTGACGAGCGGGCAGATCGGCGGAGCGATCGTCGACGTGTTTCCGACCGAACCGTTACCGCCCGAAGATCATTTATGGCGCGCGCCCAATCTGATCGTGACGCCGCACATGGCGTCGGTGGCAAGCTCGGAAACGATCGGTACGCAAGTGGCGCACAACGCGCGCAGGCTGATCCGTGGCGAACCGCTGCAGAACGTGGTGGACGTGACGCGCGGCTATTGAGCGAGGCTGTTGAGCGCGGCGTTAGAGGCCAGTACTTTCCGCCTGACCGTCGATGAACACATTCAGAGCATCGATAAACGCGGCTTCAGCAGCGCTCAACTTACGGTCCTGTGACCACAGCATGTAGATATCGAGGTCAGCCACACCTTCATCCGGTGGCAGCCGCTGAAGGCGCCCTTGAGCGATATCATCGCGCACAACGTGTTCCGGCAGGCAGCCGATACCGAAGCCCGCGAAGATGAAACGCCTCACCTCGGTCATGCTCGACGATGAGCCGACCACGCGCCCCGTGAAGCCCATCTCATCACGAAAGAACGTGAGCGGCGACAGGTGGTCGCCCACTTTGTCGCCGGTGAAGGAGACGAACTTCTCGCCCGCGAGGTCGGCGACCCGAAGGTCGTCGCGCCCAAAGAGCGGATGATGACGTCCGCAGAAAAGCGCATACCGTTGACGCAAAAACACACGGCTGTCGACCCGTTTGGGTAACGCGCGGCGCGGCGTCAGTCCGAGCGTTGCGGACTTTTGCTGGAGGCTGTTCACCACATCGGCGCTGCGCATTTCCTGGCTTTCGAGCTCGATACGCGGATACGTGCGATGGAACTCGGCGAGAAACGTGTCGTAAGCCGGAAAATCGATTCCGCTGACGGTACTCACGCGCACCATGCCGGAGATATCGTGTTCGCGATCCGCCTCGGCAAGCGACAGCCGCGAGATCGTGCCGTACACGTCTTCAGCAATCTGCTTCACTTCGATGCCGGCCTGCGTGACCTCGATACGCGGACCGTGGCGATTCACGAGGCGCAGTCCCAACTGCTCCTCCAGCCGGCGCAAGGCCTGGCTCACAGCGGGCTGCGTCAAATGCAGCTTCGCCGCCGCGCGACTCACGCTGCCTTCTTTCGCGATGGCAAGAAAAGTCCGCAGCAGATTCCAGTCAAGGCGGTCGTTCAGGTAGGTGTCCGGGCGGTCTTTGCTCACGATGAGCCTCACTGGTTTCATCATCCGCTAAAATTATACTTAGGATTAGAATTAGAAATTAGACTTATCATTTTTGATTACGGATAAAGGCATCACGACGAACCCGACGCGGTCAGTACGCCGCGACTTCAGGAGTGTGTGATGCTAAAGATCAATGGTGAGCGGCTCTGGACGAGCCTGATGAAGATGGCCGCTGTCGGCGCCACGGCAGGCGGCGGTGTCCGGCGCCTCGCATTGACCGAACAGGACGCGGCAGGCCGGGCGCTTTTCTCGCAGTGGTGCGTCGAGGCGGGGTTGACGTTGTCCGTCGATCAGGTCGGCAATCTCTTTGCGCGGCGCGCCGGCAAACGGAACGACGCCGCGCCCGTAGCAAGCGGAAGCCACCTTGACACGCAGCCCGAGGGCGGCCGCTTCGACGGGGTCTATGGCGTGCTCGCCGCGCTCGAAGTCGTCCGCACGCTGAACGATGCGAACATTCAAACCGACAAGCCCATCGAAATCGTCGTGTGGACCAACGAGGAAGGCGCGCGCTTCACGCCGGCCATGCTCGGTTCAGCGGCCTTCACAGGCGTCATGCAGCTCGCCCAGGCGTTGAACACGCGTGACGCAGCAGGCACATCGGTCGAGCAGGCATTGCAAGCGACAGGCTATGCCGGCGCGCGCGCCGTGCCCGGCATCGTCTTCGACGCCTACTTCGAAGCGCATATCGAACAGGGTCCGGTGCTCGAGGAAAGTGGCGTGCCGATCGGCGTCGTCACCGGCGGCCAGGCGATTCGCTGGCTCGATGTTCGTGTGCGTGGGCAGGCCGCGCACGCAGGCACGACGCCGATGCAGTACCGTCGCGATGCGCTGTTCGCGAGCGCGGAAATGGCGGCGGAACTGGAGAGCATCGCGACAGATTTCTTCCCACAAGGCCTTGCCACCGTCGGCGAGCTGCACATACGCAATGCATCGCGCAACACGATCGCGGCGGACCTAGCGTTCACGGTGGATCTGCGCCACCCCGACGATGCGATGATCGAAAAAATGGAAGCCGCGCTGTGCGAGCGGTTCGACACCATCGCGAGAAGGCGGCGCCTGACTGTCGAGGTAGGGCAGCATTGGGTCAGCCCGGCTACGCCCTTCGATCCGCACTGCATTGCGGCTGTCAGCAACGCGGTAGAGATGCTGGACTATCCGCATCAACGCATCGTCAGCGGGGCCGGTCATGATGCGATCCATCTCGCGAAGCATTGTCCGACCGCGATGATTTTTATTCCCTGCGTTGACGGCCTGAGCCATAACGAAGCCGAAGACGCTTTGCCGGCAGACGTCACGCGTGGCACGGATGTGCTGCTTCACGCGATGCTGGCACGCGCTGGGCAGGCCGTATGAGCGCGCATCAAACGCCGCGTCCGCCGGGCATCCGGCGCACGTGGCTCTTTGTACCCGGCAACCATACCGAGGCCCACGCGGTCGCGCTGCAAAGCGGTGCGGATGCAATCGTCGCCGACCTCGAGGAGATGACTTCGCCGCAAGACCGGCCGCAGGCACGCGAACGCATCGTCACGCTATTGCGCGAGGCGGCTCGCACCGGCACGGTCGGCTCGGTACGGATCAACAAACTGGAGCGCGACGGCCATGCCGATCTCGAAGGCGTCATGCCCGGCACCCCACGGGCGATTTTTCTGCCACACGCGGAGAGCGCGGCTCAACTGGCCGCGCTCGACGATGCGCTGGCCGTCATCGAGCACAAGCTGGGCATTCCGGATGGCTCGACGGAGGTTGTTCCAGTTATCGAATCCGCGAAGGGCCTGGTCCATCTGGGAGCGCTACTTCAGGTGGGTGCACGGATAAAGTGCTGCATGCTCGCGGTCGAAGACCTGGCGGCGAATCTCGGCGCGCGCCGCACTCCGGGCGGTAACGAACTGCTTTACGCACGCAGCCGCTTTCTGATCGAGTGTATTGCCGCCGGCTGCGTGCCGATCGATCTTCCTTGTACGTACCAGTCGGCGCAGGTGCTTGGGCAGGACCTCGAGATCTCCACGCAACTCGGATTCGCATCGAAAAGCGTCGTGTTTGCTGAACACGTGCCCGCGATTCACCACGCGCTGACGCCATCCGCGGAAGACGTGCAGGCAGCGCGCGCGCTCGTCGACGCGCATGCAGCACAGCAGGCGAATCCGCCCCCTGCCGGATCGGCATGGATCGACTACCCGGAGCGCAATAACGCGCAACGGCTGATCGCGCGTGACACGCTGCTCCGCGCCTTTGACGAAAGCGGCAACGCATAAGCGGGGCGAACATTAGCCGCCTTGATAGTGAAGATTAAAAATGCGAATTTTGCGGGCGTATTTCGGCGACCGATAAAGACGGCAGTCAAGCCAACGCTGCTCGTCCATCAACGGGATTCCCCATGTCCCATTCTGAACAGACTCATCAGCCGGTGCGCGCCGCCACCGCGGCTTTTATCGGCACAGCCGTCGAATTCTACGACTACTACACCTATGCGACCGCCGCCGCGCTCGTTCTCGGCGAGGTGTTCTTCCCGAGCAGCAATCACTTTCTCAGTACGATGGGTTCGTTCGGCACTTTCTTTGTGGGCTTCATTGCGCGCCCATTGAGTGGCGCGGGTATTCGGGCATCTCGGCGACAAACTGGGCCGCAAGAAGATGGTGCTGCTCACCATGTTTCTGATGGGGATCGCCACGACCGGCATCGGCTTGCTGCCCGGCTACAGCAGTATCGGCATCTGGGCGCCCATCTCGCTCGTGCTGTTGCGGATTCTCCAGGGCATTGCCGTGGGCGGCGAATGGGGCGGCGCGGTCCTGCTGGCAAGCGAGCACGCGCCAACCGGCCGGTAAACGTTCTTCGCATCGTTCCCGCAGATGGGCAGCCCGGCCGGCCTGATTCTTTCGCTTGTGTCGTTCCGGCTCGTCACTTCGCTCGATCACGAAAGCTTCGTTGCCTAGGGCTGGCGCCTGCCGTTTCTCGCCAGCTTCGTGTTACTCGTGATCGGCATGGCGATCTGTCTCGGCGTAAAAGAGTCGCCCGAGTTCGAGCAGCTTCGCAAGAATCGCGAGGTGCTGAAGTCGCCCGTCAAGGAAGTGCTGAGGACGGCGTGGTATCCGATCGTCATGGCGGCGATGGCCACGACGATCGGCTCCGCCTGGTTCTTCTTCACCAACACGTTCATGATTTCGTATGTCACGGCTTATCTCGGCATGTCGAAATCGTTCATTCTCGATTGCCTGTTTGTCGTCACCATTATCCAGTTGGCGTCGCAGCCGATTTCGGCGCTGTTGGCCCAGCGTGTTGGAGAAACCCGCTTTCTGACCAGCGCCGCCCTGCTATCCATGCTCACGCCCTACCCGATGTTCCTGCTCGTCCAGACACATAACCCGGTCGCGATCGTGGCGGGTATATCGCTCGCGGTGGTGGTTCTATCCGCTATCTACGCAGTCATCGCCGGGTTCATGACGCCGGCATTTCCGACCCATGTTCGATATTCCGGTATTTCGATTGCGTATCAACTGTGCGCGACGATCGCCGGTGGGACGACACCTTTGATCGGTACGATGCTCGCGCAGAACTACAAGGGCGAGTGGCTGCCGCTGGCGGTTTTCTTCAGCGTGCTTTCGGCAGTGTCGCTGGTTGGAATCGTGGGGCTCGGGCGTTATCGCAAAGGGATACGCGCGGAGGGAGCGGCTGCGATGCTCATGAATTAGTGTGTACGGGAGGCGCAGTCGCGCCCTCCTGCCGTTGATGTCAATCTCAGTTGGAGGGAAGCATCGGCTTTACCGATGCCTGAATTGGAATTTATGAATTTGAGTATCTTGGCCAACCCGCGCGGGACGTACATCACAGACAGCTTGGTTTCTTCCGAGGGGCAGACCGATGAGCTACCCGTCGACGCCATCAAGACCGCTCATCGGTCGGCGGCGGGAGCCTGACAGGAATGGACATTCATACGTTGTTCGATAGGCCAAGTAAGGACCCGGAACTGCGTTTGCGAACCGCTCGACAACTGGGTTACGCGCCCATATCTCGCAGCCGGAAATCGGGACGTTCAAACATCGTTAACTTGCCCTATTGAGATTTCCTCTGTCCAGCAAAAAACCTATTGTCACGCGCCATCAATTCAACAGAAAGATCGCAGATTGTGCAAAGCCGCGGCGCAGTTTGCGCAGCGTACTACAAGTAGGTGACATTTCGCTAGTTACGCCGGCAGCCAGTCTGTCATCCGGTTAATCGAGGTGCGACGGAGAGCTTCGGAAACTATCTCCTTACCGCTGGTCTGGCAATCGCGCACTGTTTGCTCATAGCTTGTGCGTCGAAAGGAGAATGCTTGTTTCCGTATTGGCGATTCCGTCAATCAACCGGATCGCTCCGAGCACGCGATCGAAGCTCTCCAGCGTATCAGCTCGCAGCTCTGCAATCATGTCCCAACGTCCATTGGTACTATGGATGGTCGCCACGTTAGGGTGTCCGCGCAGCACGGTCATCACCTCTTTCGCTCGATTACCTTCAACCGCGATCGTCATCAACGCGCGAATCTGATGCGGCTCTGCCGCCGGTTTCAGCCGCACGGTATACCCGACGATAACCCCGCTTTTCTCGAGCCGGGTTATACGGTTTTGCACCGTTGCGCGTGCGACGCGCAAGTGCTTTGCGAGCGTCACCACGGACATGCGAGCGTCCTGCCGCAGTAGTGCGAGCAACTGCTTGTCGACATCATCGAGATTGACCACCTTCCCCACCGATTTGAATGCGCCGGCGCAGACAAGCCGCCGTGAAAATGAGCAAATTGTCGCCTGCGGCTAGCATTTTGCTATGCAAGTCGCCAAAACTGCAACCTTTGCCATCTTTTCGTTGGCTGCAGGCCGGTGAATAATTTCTCCAGCGTTTTCGACATAGCGGCCACTAATAACCTGGGAGATTCGGCAATGACCTGCTTTCTAGACGTACCCGCAACCTATCGACTCGTCGCGGACATCGGCGTCCCGCGCTTCCTGAGGGAACTCGCCGACACGATTCGCGCCGATTACCTTCGATGGCAGGAATTCGACAAATCGCCACGCGTAGCCTGTCATTCGAACGTGGGCGTCATTGAGTTGATGCCCGTCGCGGATTCAAGCCTGTTCGCCTTCAAGTACGTAAACGGCCATCCCGTCAATGCGGAACGCGGCATCCATACCGTGATGGCTTTTGGCGCGTTGGCGGACGTCGACACGGGCTACCCGACTTTTTTGTCCGAGTTGACCTTGACGACCGCGTTGCGCACCGCCGCAACGTCGGCGATGGTCGCGAAAGTGCTCGCACGGCCCGACTCTCGCACCATGGCTTTGATCGGCAACGGGGCACAGAGCGAATTCCAGGCGATCGCCTTCCACACCATCCTCGGCATCGAAGAGATCCGCGTGTTCGACGTCGATCCTCGCGCAACCGACAAGCTGATTTCCAATCTCGCAGGGTACCCGCAGTTGCGAGTGGTGCGCGCAAGCTCGACGGCTGACGCCGTGCGTGGTGCCGACATCGTCACAACCGTCACTGCCGATAAGGCGTACGCGACGATCATCACGCCCGACATGATCGATCCGGGCATGCACCTCAACGCAGTCGGAGGCGACTGCCCTGGAAAGACTGAACTGCACGCAGACGTGCTGCGCGCGGCGACCGTGTTTGTTGAGTTTGAGCCGCAGACCCGCATCGAAGGGGACATCCAGCAATTGCCAGGTGACTTCCCGGTCATCGAATTCTGGCGTGTGCTTCGGGGCGAAGCGGCTGGCCGGGAACGCCCCGACCAGGTCACGGTGTTCGACTCGGTGGGCTTCGCGCTCGAAGATTATTCCGCGCTCCGCCATCTGCATAGTCTCGCGCAGAGCCGGAAAGTCGGCACACAGGTCGCTTTGATACCGCCTTCTGTCGACCCCAAGAACCTGTTCGATACGCTGGCCAGACCGAACGTGCCCGCGGACGACTCAATTGCGCCCAATAACGAGGCCATGGCACTGAGCCAATAAGAAGCGTCGTCGAAACTCGAGACGACATACATAACGTACTCGTTCTACCCTCACTGACATGAGCACTATTTCGATTCAGGCGCCCAGCGCTGTCGTCGTAATCCGGCCGCACTGTTTTCACCCCAATCCCGAAACGGCGGCTGACAACACCTTTCAGCGGGCCGGGCGCGAGCAGGATCATGCGGCACTTGCCGCCGCTGCGCGAAATGAGGTCACGGCGGCTGCAGCAGCTTTGGAGAGGGCCGGAATCCGCACCCACGTTTTTGACGATCACGGAGAAAATCAGACGCCCGACTCCGTGTTTCCGAACAACTGGCTCTCAACCCATGCAGGCGGTCATATCGCGCTCTATCCGATGCATTGCGCGAACCGTCGGCGCGAGCGACGTGCCGATGTCGTCGAGATGCTCAAAGCGGAATATCGTGTCCAGGACGTGATTGATTACTCAGGTCTCGAATACGACGGTGTTTTCCTCGAGGGCACTGGCGCCATGGTACTCGACCACGTCGCACGCGTCGCCTACACCGCGCGTTCGCGTCGCGCCAACCCCGTTGCCCTGGAGCGCTTCTGTACGCATTTCAACTTCGAGCCCATGTGTTTCGACACGGCTGATCGCTCCGGCCGTGCCGTGTACCACACCAACGTCATGATGAGCATCGGCACCGAATTTGCACTGGTGGGACTCGAGTTGATTTCCGATGCGTCGCGCCGCGAGGAAGTTCAGCGGCGACTGCTCGAAAGTGGACGGACCGTGATCGCACTCGATCACGAACAGATCGAAAGCTTTGCCGGCAACGCACTCGAACTCACCGGAGGCAACGGTCGTGTGCTTGCGTTGTCCGAACGCGCGGCTGAAAGTCTGAGACCGCCACAACGCGCACAGCTTGAGCGATCCGCGCGCCTCCTGCCACTTCATGTGCCCACCATTGAAATGGCCGGCGGCTCTGTGCGCTGCATGCTTGCCGGCATCCATCTCGCGCGACGCTAACGCGTGTAACCGACCCTCCCTAAATGCAGCGTTTCACCTACAACATCCGATAACCGGAGAGGGACACATGCGACATTCACTCAACAAACGTGCCCAGTTCACGATCTCCGCCGTGCTTTGCGTCACGTCACCATGCGTCGCACGGGCGGCCCCAGACAACATCGTCGTGAAGATCGGGCATGCAGCGCCGCTGACCGGCGGCAGCGCACACTTGGGAAAGGACGATGAAAACGGCGCTCGCCTGGCAATTGAAGAGATCAATGCCGCGGGGCTAACCGTCGGCGGCAAGAACGTCATGCTTGAACTTCTGTCGGAGGACGATGCGGGCGATCCGCGCCAGGCGACTCAGGTTGCACAGAAGCTGGTGGATGACAAGGCCGTTCCTGTCATCGGGCATTTGAACTCCGGCACGTCGATTCCCGCCTCGCGAATCTACAACGACGCGGGCATCGTTGAGATATCACCGTCGGCGACGAATCCGACTTACACGAAGCAAGGCTTCAAAACCACCTACCGGTTAGTTGCAACCGATGCACAGCAAGGTCCGGTGCTCGCCGACTATGCATCGAAGGTGCTGAAGGCAAAGACCGTTGCGATCATCGACGACTCCACCGCGTACGGCCAAGGACTTGCAAACGAGTTCGAAAAGCGGGCGAAAGCAGTCGGTCTCACCGTTGTCTCGCACGATGCCGCAACGGACAAGTCGATCGACTTCCGGGGCATCCTGACAAAGATCAAGGGTGAGCGCCCGGACGTCATCATGTACGGAGGCATGGATGCGACGGGCGGCCCGTTTGCCAAACAGGCCACGCAGCTGGCAATACCCGCGAAGATACTCGCGGGCGACGGAGTATGCACGCCCAAGGTAGCCGGACTCGCCGGCACTGCAAGCAAAAACATCATCTGCTCGATCGCCGGCCTGCCGCTCGAAAAGATGGAGCGAGGCAAGGATTTCGAGAAGCGGTATGTGGCACGTTTCAACAAACCCATCGAAGTCTACGCCCCGTTCACCTATGACGCGGTGTACATCATCGTGGACGCGATGAAACGCTCGGGGTCGATTCGGGCCAAAGATATTCTCGCGGCAATGCCATCCACTTCGTACACCGGATCATTGGGCCGACCCGGTTTGATGCCCAAGGCGACCTCAAACAAAGCGCGATATCTCTCTATCAGTACGTCGACGGAAAACGGAGTTTGCTCGACGTTGTAAAAATGTGAACGTCGGGCAGCGTGCTTCAGATGCGTGCGTGAGGTGTGTGACGTCGCTGGCAGATTGGACAGTTTCGGCGAGCAGAACGAGAGAAGTCTGTGCGCCCTCGAAGCGACCCAGCATGGCAAAATTTCAGCACCGTGCGGCACCCGCTGCGCGGCCGTATCGGCCGGCAGCCGACGGCCGGACGATAGATGACCGAATCGAGCGCTACCGCAGAAATGAGCGACTCAATATTCGAACATGAGATGTTCGATGCTGGAAACATAAAATCCGGATATATGCTCGAGGCGATCCGTCACATCGAAGCGACCTGGGCCTTTTCGTCCTCAGACATTGCTGAAGAGCTTCACCGCATGGAAACCGAATGTCTCGTTCTTCGACGATCCGGTTTCGGTGGCGATGTTGGTGAATACTGGGAAGCGACCTTGGCCGGCAGGGTCGCACGCGAAATACGCTGGCAACAACGTGGAATGCGCACCCCGCGCTTTCGGCACAAACAGCCCCTGCTGAGGCCCTGGTCATCGCCGTGGTGGCGAGTGGCGGCAGCCTGGACGACGCCGAAGTGACTGCTGGCCTCGATGCGGAAGCATTGGCCGTGTACCTGGCTCGTCTCGGTGAAAAAGTTTGTGAAACGACACCGGAGGCACTGATCGCGCGCGGCTTTATTCAGCGCGAGGACGGGGACATATTCGGCTGGCCATTCCGCTTAATGGTGACTGCTGACGGACGTCACCAGTACGCACACGACGTGGTGCCACAGCTCACGCTTCAGCCTCCAGCGACCATTCTCGCGCCCAACCAATCCGATCCGTTGCCATTTGATGACCTCGGTCTCGATCCGATCCTCGCCGATAACCTTCGGTATCGCTGGGAAGAAGCAGAAAAATGCGCGGGAGCACGTGCATGGCTCGCGGCCACCGCATTGTATGGTTCAATTCTAGAAGTTGTACTGCCAAGCTGGCTTGCGCGGGATGTTGAGCGCGCTATGGCTACGTGCGCGGCGCCACAGGACCGGAAAAATCAGGTGCGCCCCCTCGAAGCCTGGTCGCCAGCGCCGCTGATTAGCGTCGCGGTGGAACTCGGATACATCGACGGAAGTCTCGGACGACACGCCCATGCCCTGCGCGAGTCACGCAACATGATTCATCCGGATCGGCAGATCCGCGAGCGTAGTACGCCGGATGGAGGCACCACCGCGATATCAAAACAGGTTGTGCAGGCCGTACTGGACACGCTGGCTCGTAAGACACGAGCGTGCGAGATTTCGAACAGCCTCGTCAGCAAAGCGTAATTCGACCGATGTCCGCTATTCCAGGCGCGCGTCATGCCCATCTCAGCCATAGTCGGGCGATTCCGTATCATACCCATCCAGAACCACGCGAAAATTCGCCAATTCATTCAGGCTTTCCTGAAACGGACGATCGAGGTATGCCGCAACTCCGTCAGACGTCAGCCATTTCGCTTCCTCCAGTTTCAGTTGATCCGCCGCACTCTCCCCGGTCCCCATTTTCTCCAATCCGTCCCAAGCTTGCACTAGCTCTGCCTTTGCAGCCTGATAGGCCGACATGCAGCCCTCAAACAGATCGAATTTCGGCTTGTCGCGCGCAGCCCGCCATTGCCGAAACCCAATGGTCCAGCGAAACTGTACCTGTCGACTGCCTGCTACATGCCTGAGGTAACGGCACCGCGATTTAACCTACCGCGCAGGCGGGTAGCAAGTGCCTCCCGAGCAGTCGCTGGTAACCACATCCGGCAGATCCTCGCGTCACAAAGCGCGCAGCAGACGTCGAAGCCCGTGGTGTTAGGGGTTGACGTACTTTTCGTGCATGTATGGACCCGGCGCCTTTTGCAACCTTCTTGTTCGTGATGTCGAAACGGGCTGCATGCATGTATCCGGCTTGCAATTGGACGATAGCCGAAGCACGCCCGCAGCCTTGATGAGATCCGCGCACCCTGTCCTTAGCAAAATCGCGGCTTGCCTAAAAGAGCAGCCGGCACGAAAAACAGGCTTCAGGATGCTGGTTCAACCAATTTCGTCATCGCTTTTGAGAAGCTTCGCAAACCAACGCTGGTGGTACTCTCCTCTGAAAACTGTTTGCCTACGCCGTGGTGCCCGGCGAAACATAACTGGCTTCGCCGCTGAGCAGCGCCTGGATGATTCGCGCGTTCTTGTTGGCCAGTGCGACCGCAGTGCAATTGTGTCCGCGTCGGGCGATCATCTGTTGCAGCCAAACGCTATGTGGATCGGTTTTAACCTTCACATACCTCAGGATTGCGCGAGCGCCATGGATCAACAGCGTGCGCAGGTAGGTGTCACCGCGCCGACTGATCCCCTGCAGCCGTGACTTGCCGCCCGAGGAATACTGGCGCGGCACCAGACCGAGCCACGCCGCAAGATGCCGGCCATTCCTGAATTGCGTGGCATTGCCGACGGCACCGACGACTGCCGTGGCGGTAATGGGACCGATGCCCGGGACGGCAGCAATCTTCTTGCATAACGTGGAATGCTTCATGAAGGTCTGGATCGACGTGTCGATGAGATGAATGCGCTCTTCAATCGCAGTCAGTTCGTCGGCGCTCGTTCGCAGCAGTTCCGGAATTGCACGTTTGAAGGCTTCCGGCGACCGTGAGATGGTGAGCCCGCGCTCTCCGAGCAGGCCACGCTTCTGGTTGATCAGCGCGGTGCGGTGGCGAATCAGGATGGCGCGCATGCGGTGCGCGGCCAGGATATCCTGCTGTTCGACCGATTTGACGGTCACGAAGCGCATGGTAGGCCGGCTCGCGGCTTCCACAATTGCCTCTGCATCGTTGCGATAGCTCTTGTTGGTCTTGACGAACGGCGTCACGTACTGCGGGCTGATCAGGCGGACCTCGATGCCCAGAGACTGGAAACGCCGTGCCCAGTGATGAGCGGTGCCGCACGCCTCCATCACGACCACTCCGGGCGCGAGTGTGCGCACTGCTTCGAACAGCGACCCACGCGATACCTTCGCCCGGTGCACTGCTCGTCCGCGACGATCGGCCCCGTGGAGCTGGAATACCTGTTTGGCGAGATCAATGCCGAGAATATAGATTTCCATGATGAACCTCCATCCAGACGTCCGGTTGAGTCCGTCAGTGTCCCCCGAAGGGAGGCGTCGGGTCCATCTCAGTAATTTCTGGCGGTTTGTTTCCAGAAATCCTTATCGATCAACGATTTGTGCATCCGTCTATTGCGCGAAAGCCGTGCGTCGCAAAGCCTTGCTGCGAGCGGCTCTGCGTGCGGCCACCGCCAGATCTTGCACGAATCGCACGATTACCCCAACCAGCGCACGCCGTGATGCATACTGTCGGCTAGGCTCACGGTCTCGCGCTTGTCGGCGACAGGAAAGATGTCCAGGCCGATCAGTTCATTGAGCAACCGGCTTTTGCCGTGGTTGTATTTTCCGACCACCGTAACGACAGACATCCCGCCAGCATTCAACACTTGCAGGCGGGCCAGATCGACGGCGCAATGCGGCAGAACGGCCACCATATCTTTCGCAGTCTGAATGAACTCGTCGCGGTACACCCTTCGCTCCTTACATCGAGGAACGCGCTTATCGGAGAGTCACATAACAGCGCGGCGGCGACGCCTGGTCGCCGCCGCTCCCCTCAATATTAAGCGGTAGCAGATGCGCGCAGACGGCTCACAAGCTGGTTATCCTTACCCTCGACCAGACGCGTCAGCGCGATGTTGAACTCGATTTCCTTATATGCGTCCGCCTTCAGGCCCAACTCCGTGCCACCGGTCTTCTCGACCACGTGCGGAATCAGATCTTCGCGCGTAGCATAAGCGAAGTCGTCCCAGATCAGCGGATCGCCCTCGATGTTGATTTGGGTGGTGAGCTTGCGGTGATTGTCGCTGACAACGAAAAAGTGAACATGGGCCGGACGATTGCCATGCCGGCCGAGTACGTTCAACAGTTGTTGAGTCGCACCGTGCGGCGGACAGCCGTAACCCACCGGCATCAGTGTCCGAAACTCATACTGGCCATCGGCGCCCGTCTTCACCGCACCGCGAAGATTGAAGTCGCTCTGTGCGCCTGTCGGATCGAAGTGCGAATAAAAGCCCTTTGAATTGGCGTGCCAGCATTCGACCACGGCATCGGCCACCGGCGCGCCGTCTGGACCCGTCACCGTACCGCGGATAACGAGCGGACCCGCATCCTCATCCGCATTGATGTCGATTTTGGCAACGCCGTCGTGCACCGGCGCACCGGCCACGTACAACGGGCCTTCAATAGTGCGCGGCGTGCCGCCGTCGATCTCCGCGGCCTTGTCTGCGGCATCCATGCGAATGTCGAGATACTTCTCCACCCCGAGGCCGGCCGCGAGCAGGGCCGCTTCACCGTCCTGCCCCAGCTTGTTGAAGTAATTCACGCCGGCCCAGATTTCGTCGGGCGTCATATCGAGGTCGTCAACGGCCTTGAAAAGATCGCTCAAGAGGCGCTGGGTAATCTGTTTGGTACGGGCATTGCCACCCTCGCTGCCAGCATTGGCAGCGGCTTTCAACAGGTCCTGGACTTCCTGTGTCTGGAATACTTTGACGCTCACGATTTTTGTCTCCACTTGGTATTGGGGGAAAAAACTCAGGGTGCGCTGGTTTGATTTAAACGCCCTGTCAACCGAACTCATGCGTCGCCATCACGAACCGACGACGGGTGACGGCACAATGGCGTCACCGAAATTTTCATGTAAGGGAACAGCGGCAGCGCAGTGAGAATCTCGTGCAGTTCAGCATTGCTCTCGACATCGAAGATGCTGTAGTTCGCATACTCTCCAACCAGGCGCCAGATGTGGCGCCATTTGCCGCTGCGCTGAAGTTCCTGCGAATACGCTTTTTCGCGCAACTTGATTTCGTCGGCGACTGCAGCGGGCATGTCGGCTGGAATGTTCACATCCATACGTACGTGGAGGAGCATTTTTCTTTTCTCTCGTTGAAGGTTCAGCTTATTCGACGACGTTCATCAACCCGTCGCGAGTGAAGCGCCTGATCTTCGCTTCATCCAGTTCGATGCCAAGACCTGGGCCCGTCGGTACGGTCAGTTGAAAGTCGCTGTAGTCGAGCGGCGTCGTGAGAATTTCTTCGGTAATCAATAGCGGCCCGAATAATTCGGTGCCCCACGGCAGATTGGCGAAGCTCGCGAACAGGTGCGCCGACGCGATAGTGCTGACCGCACCTTCCAGCATCGTGCCGCCGTACAGTTCGATACCTGCCGCATCCGCAATCGACGCAACGCGCTGCGCGGCGAACAGGCCACCACTTTGTTCGATCTTGATGGCGAACACATCGGCGCCCTCGTTTCTCGCGATTTCGAACGCGCTTTCAGGACCCTGGAGAATTTCGTCGGCCATCAAGGCAACCGGGCTGCTGCGCCGCAAGCGCGCCAACGCGCCGGCGGACGCTACCGGCTGCTCGACCAGTTCACAGCCGGCATCGGCCAGTGCCGGGATGGCCCAGGATGCCTGCGTTTCGCTCCAGGCCATGTTGACATCGACGCGCACCGCACCCCGATCTCCGATGGCTCTCTTGATCTCGGCAACGTGTCTGATATCCGTCTTGAGCTCTTTCGCGCCGATCTTCAGCTTGAATACCTTGTGGCGCCGCAACTCCAGCATCTTTTCCGCTTCGGCGATGTCTTTGGACGTGTCTCCCGATGCCAGTGTCCATGCAACCGGCAGGCGATCGCGTCGCCGCCCGCCGAGCAATTCGGTCACCGGAACACCCAGGCGCTTGCCATGTGCATCGAGTAATGCGGTCTCCAACGCGCTCTTCGAGAAGTGATTGACCTTCACCAGCTTGCCGATGTGGGCCATCAACTCCTGGACACGGGTAGCGTCCTTGCCGATGGCCGCGGGGCCGAGGTAAGCGTCGATTGCCAGCTTCATCGATTCGGGACTTTCCGGACCGTAGGCCATGCCGCCGATAGTGGTGCCCTCGCCTATTCCGATGACCCCGTCGCTGCAAAAGACCTTCACGAGCACCAGCGTCTGGCCGTGCATGGTTGCGACCGAAAGCTTGTGAGGGCGGATCGTCGGAAGATCGACGAGACTGGTTTCGATACGTTCGATCGTCGCTGTAGTCATGGGAAATTTGATTTGAGCGAGTTGTTGAAACTAACCCGGTATGACGCGCGCTGTGTGTGCCTTACCGACTCGTTGTGGCCGAAAATCGCGACGCCTTGGCGCGTGTCTCCGTTATTCGATTGAGTACTTCAACTTCGGCCACACAGTAAAGAACGCTGAAATATTCGTCAAATAGATCAAATGTAGGCTCTGCCATTCATCCCACTGATTCACTTGCCGACAGTCCGTAAAAGCCGTTTCCACCGACGCGGGTTAACTCTCATCCCTCATGCACCAGATTCATAGCGTGCATTTTTGGCTCGAATTTGACCGGCCTTTTCGCGGGCCATATTGTGGTGCCATGTCGTTGAGACCTGTCGTCCGGCCTCGCCGTAACGATGTTCGCGCCGCTTCTTCAGCCCATCCGGAAGCGGGGACCATAACTTCAATGTTCTTCCCCAATCCATGAATCCTGACGCTTTGCACCCCGAACTCAGCCCGCCCCTTGCATCGCCGCGATCCGCGCGTCCAGTGGGAACCGTACGCCGCGCCGTGACGACTGCGGTACTTGGCCAGATTCTCGAGTGGTACGACTTTTTCCTCTACGGCACCGCTGCGGCACTAGTGTTCGGTAAGCTGTTCTTTCCGGTGGGCAGCGATCCTCTTACGGGCACCATCGCAGCGTTTGGTGGCTTCACCGTGGGCTTCATCGCGCGTCCGTTTGGCGGCGTGCTGTGCGGCCACATTGGCGATCGTTATGGCCGCAAGCTCGTGATGATGCTGACCCTTCTGACGATGGGCACCGCCACCGTTCTGATGGGCGTGCTGCCTACGTATCACCAGATCGGCCTTGCGGCACCCGTCATGCTGGTCTTGCTGCGCATTCTTCAGGGGCTCGCCGCGGGCGGCGAATGGAGCGGCAGCATTCTGCTCATCCACGAAAACGCGCCGCCCTCGAAGCGCGGTGCGCTCTCGGCATGGAGCCCGTGTGGCGCCGCGCTCGGCTTTGTTCTATCGACGGGGGCATTCCTGTTGGTGCACAACCTTGCATCCGATGACTTCATCAGCTGGGGCTGGCGCCTTCCGTTTCTCGGCAGCGCCGCGCTCGTCGCACTCGGTTTGTGGATGCGTCGCTCGGTCGGTGAAAGTACTGCCTTCGCCGAGGTCAAGGCAACGCGCCATGAAAGCCGCATGCCGGTCGTCGAGGTGCTGCGCCAATGTCCGCGCCAGGTGCTGACTGTATTCGGCCTGCGTTTCGGCGAGGGCGGTGCGTCATATATCTTCTTCGCGTTCTCGATCGCCTATGGCCAGTTCCTCGGCGTGAAATCGAACTGGATTCTCGGCGGCCTGACCATCTCCATGCTGCTGATGATCCCCGTCTCGCTGCTCTCCGGCTACGTCACGGACAGGATTGGCCGCAAGCCCGTCTATCTCGCGGGCGCCATCGCGCTGATGCTGGTTGCGTGGCCCTACTTCGCGCTGCTCGGCTCGGGAGAATACTGGAAGGTCATCACCGCGCTCGTGCTCGCCAACAGCGTGACGTTGGGCATTCTCGAAGGAGCGCAACCCGCTTTCATCAGCGAGATGTTGCCGGTCCACCTGCGCTTCTCGGGGCTCGGCATCGGACGCGAGGTTTCGTCGGTGCTCGGCGGCGGTCTTTCACCAATGATCGCCACTGCCCTTCTCGCGCATTACCGCAGCGCCGTACCGGTTGCGATCTATCTCGGCGTGCTCGGTCTCTTCACTGTCGCCTCGACGCTGCTGGCTCGCGAAACCTACCCTAAAGCGATGCGCCTCAAGGCGCGTCAGATGTCGGCATGACATCGTCCATCTCTATCGACAAGGAGTAACCCGCATGCACGCCGCCCATAGCGCCAACGCCGGTGCAGGCACCGCCGAACAACGGTTCATCGATGCACAGGAGCACTACCCGCAATACGCGGGACCGCTCTCCCTCGATGAACTCATCATTGAAGTCGAACGCCGCCGCGACGAGTTCGATGGACTATCGCACGTGCCGCCCGACATGGTCGGCAAGATGAAGCGCGCCGGCATTTTCCGCGCGAGTACGCCGCAGCGTTTCGGCGGCGACGCACTCCCTCCACCGCGTTTTCTCGAAACGCTGGAACGGATAGCGATAGCAGACGGGTCGACTGCCTGGGTCGCCGCATTCGGCTCGGCCAACACGTACCTGGCTTCGCTGCCCATCGAAACTCAGGCCCGCATTTATACATCCGGTCCCGACCAGGTTTTCGCGGGCGGGTTGTATCCATTGCAGAAAGCCGAGCGCGCGCCGGGCGGCTTCCTCGTCTCGGGGCAATGGCATTTCGCGAGCGGCTGCAAGGGCGCCGACTGGATCGGCGTGGGGATTGGCGGCACACCGGCCAACGCGGGCGATACCAATGCGGGCAAACCCTTCACGGCCGTGTTCCCGGCGAGCGAAGTGGAGATCGTCGACAACTGGAACGTAGTCGGCATGCAGGGCACGGGCAGTCACGACCTGCGTCTGCAGAACAAGTTCGTCGATGAAGCGTGGACGTTCGTTCGTGGCGGCGCAGCGTTGATCGACGAACCGCTCTACCGCTATCCGGCCGTCGCCTATCAGGCGCAAGTCCATGCTTCGGTCAACCTCGGCCTCGCGCGCGCGGCGCTCGACCTGCTCGCGTCGATGTCGGGCGTCACCAAAACGACCACAGGTGCGCCGCGTCTCGCGGATCGCGCGTACTACCGTTCGGGCCTGGCGCAAGCCGAGGCCAGTCTGCGCAGCGCGCGCGCCTTCTTCTTCGAGGCCGCGGAAACGTCCTGGCGCACCATACTTGCGGGCAATCCCGTGTTGCCGGCAGAAGCCAACCTGCTGCGTTTGTCGGCGACCCATGCCGCGCACGCGGGCGCCGAAGTCGTCATGCAGGCCTACAAGATGGCGGGCATCAACGCGATCTACCGCGAGAGCCGCATGCAGCGCCTGGTGCGCGATTCCATCGTGGTGACACAACATGCGTTTCTTGGCGAAGGCACCTATGACGCATCGGGCGCGATCTTCGTCGGCATTCCGCCTGTCACGCCCTTTCCCTGACATGCGAGGAGCAATCGCTATGACGAACGATGAAGATCAGACCCGTACGCAGTTCCGCAATGCGATGGCCGCGCTGGGCGCGGCGGTCAACGTCATCACGACCGATGGTCCGCGTGGCCGCTGCGGCATCACGGCAAGCGCGGTCTGTTCAGTAACGGACTCTCCGCCGACCATGCTCGTGTGCATCAATCAATCGAGCTATGTGCACGACATTCTGTCTGGCAACGAGCGCGTGTGTATCAACGTACTGGGCGCCGATGCCGAGGAGGCTGCGCGCGTGTTCGCGGGCATGACCGGCTGCTCGATGGACGAACGCTTCGAGCAGTGCGCGTCGCGCTCGGGCTGCTCGGACGTCCCCGTGCTCGACAACGCGATTGCGACGCTCGAAGGCAGAATCGCCGACAGCAAGACTGTTGGCTCGCATTCGGTCTTCTTCGTGCGGGTCGATCACATCGGCACGCGCGAGCATGGCGACGGTCTCGTCTGGTTCGGCAGGCAGTTCCATCGGCTCGCGCGAACGAGCGCATCCTGTGGGGTGGCCTGATCATGCAAGCTTGTCTCTTTCTGATTGGGCAAAGCGGACCGGAGCCGCAAGTCGACGTGCAAGCGCTGCAACGCGCGGCGACGGGGATCGACGGCTTACGGCGGTTGATCGTTCACGAGCCGGTGTCCGGGCAGATCGATCCGCGGATCGCCGCTCCAGACGATGCGCCTTCGTGCGTACTTCAGTGCTACTTCGACGAACTCGCGCCCCTTGAAGCCGCGTTGCGTTTCGATGGCGCGATACACAGCGCGCTGCGGACAGCGGCGCGCGCCGAGTTGCAGCGCGATACCTTCAGGCAGCAGATCATGGCGGTGCGCAAGTTCACGCCGCCGGCCACTCCGACCGAAGACGAAAAGCGCACGCAGCGGTGCACTTATCTCGTCGCTTACGAAGGCCCAGCCGAAGACCTCAACGCGTGGCTCACGCATTACTTGCAGGGGCATCCGCCGCTCATGCTGCAATTGCCGGCAATCCGCGAGGTCGAGATCTATTCCTGCCTCGACGGCACGAGCGGCTTACCCTTCGTGCGAGCGCAGGCAATGCAGCGCAACAAGGTCGTATTCGACGATCCAGGCGCCCTCGCGAACGCACTCGCCTCACCCGTGCGCGACGAGATGCGACGCGACTTCCATACCCTGCCCCCCTATCAGGGCGCCGCGCCGCATTTTGCAATGCACAGCAAGTGCGTTAATCTCGCAACACGCTAATACTACTGTGTCACAAAATCAGTTGCGCGCTCTATTGTTGTACAGGAAGAGTGCCATCGTTGCATGAGCCTTTGTCCAAGCAGGATTCGCAACGTAGTAATCGAATCAGGAACGTGGCGTTGAGCGCGCTGGACTGCCCCGGGGGATGTAATCCGAGGGAAGGGCAGGCAGCGCGCGTTCAAGGAAGTTTTTTTTACCACATGCATCTGATTGCATTCTGAGTCGCTGAGCCATCAGAAATCCATACGCGGCGATACTCAGTGTGGCGTGATGGTGAAAGCCACGCCAGCCTCGCCCTTCATAATGACCGAGCCCGAACTCCTGCTTCAGGTCCTGATAGTCGCGCTCGATGCGCCAGCGCATTTTGGTCACGAACACAAGCTGCTCGAGGGTCGCCTCTTCGGGGGCGGTAGTGAGAAAATATTTGAGCGGCTCCGTATCGCCATCAGGCCATTCAACAAGCAGCCATTCTTCGTCGCGAACGGTACTTCGCCAATAGTCGTGATGTGCGGGACGAACCCGTACGGCGGCAAAGCGTGAGGAAAGTGCGGCGTTGCTGCCTTCCCGCCAGGTTACGGTTTGCCAGGCGTTCCTGGGTAATTGCATGGCCAGTTCCTTCACCACGAGCGGTTTATGGCCGGGCGCACGGCGCAACAATTTCGGTGGCTGACCGCGCCCACTCCAGGGTTTGGGCGGCAGCGGCGCCGTACCGGGCGCCCATACAGAGGTGCCCGGCCGGATCCCTATCGCATACAACAAACCCATTTCAGTTACGCTTTCCCGGAAAGCGGTTTCGTCGCCGTAGCCGGCATCGGCGAGCACAATGCCCGGCGCAATGCCGGATGCTACAGCCTCGCGGAGTTGGGCCAGCGCAATCTGCGGCTTGGTCTCGAAGGCGAGATCGTCGGGAATGCCTGCACGACGCGCTCGTTCCCGGTCGTCAATCCATTCCTTGGGCACATACAGCTGCCACGCAATTGGCAGGCTGCCGCGTTGCGTCGCGATCGACAGGCTCACGGCGATCTGGCAGTTATCCTGTTTGCCCAATTGCCCACAGTATTGCCGCGCTACGCCGACCGAATGCTTGCCTTTCTTCGGGAAGCCCGTGTCGTCAATAATCCAGTAATAGCCAGCCTCTTCGGCAGCGTGCAGGCCCAACGCGGGCATCACCCATTCGCGTACCCGCTGCAGGACCGCCCGATCAGACCATTCTGCCTTGGCCACAAAATGATGAAGTGACTGGTGTTTCGCACTCGCGTGAAGGGGGTCAATATGCGCAGCCATCGGCTCGACGCTCTTGCGTGACAACGGCATTACCAAGCCCGAACAGTAACCCTTGAGGCCAGAATGGCGATCGGCGTGCCCCAACGCCTGCGCCAGATGATTCAGATACGCGTCAAATTCGTCGACGTCTTCTCTCCTCACGGTCGCCCGAAGTCTGTATTATTCAATACTACGTGCGACACGTGTCGCCGTCCGCCGGACGTAAAACGGTGATGTGGTTGACGGCAAAGCCTTATCTTGCCTTGTCACATTCGGGATCTGTCGAAATGTGACCTGTTGTACGACCAACAGTTGCCTATCCGGACGTGCGCGATTGGTAACGATCGGGTGCGAAGCTTCGGAGACAACGTACCCTTCAGTAGACGGTTCACCGTGGCGACACGGCAGGAATCGACACTGCCAGCAGCCGTGCGGTGTGGGGGCAAGGCAAGTTCCGCAAGCGTAACGTATGTGAACCGCTGTACAACCCTCGTAAGAATAGACGAGCTAACCGGCCGTTGAGCGCAGCGCGGCCCACTTTCGTCCGCGAGTAATGGGCATGAACAAGCCGAACCTCGGCATCGCCGACCTCAACCTGCTGCGCGTGTTCCTTGCTATCTGGGACCTGCGCAGCCTCACCGCAGCTGGCGACCGGCTGGGACTGACACAGCCCGCCGTCAGTCACGCGCTGCGCCGCTTGCGTAACCTGTTCGAAGATCCGCTATTCGTGCGCAGGCCCACCGGCATGGTACCGACCGAGGCCGCCTTCCGGCTCTATCCACCACTCGCTCAGGCTTTGTCGATCATCAACGACGCGGTGCAACAGCATGCGAAGTTCGATCCCGCCACCGCGCGCCGCGAGTTCCGCATCTCGATGTCGGACATGTCGGAGTTCTTTTTTCTTCCGCCACTCATCGCGCTGCTCGATCGCGACGCGCGCGGCATTCGCATCGAAGCCGCCAATATTCCGGTCGAGTCGGTGAGCGCGGCAATGCGTGCCGGTGAGATCGATCTTGCGCTCGGCTACGTTCCGGGTCTCGACGCGGGCTGCGTGAGCCAGACGCTGTTTGTCGACGAACATGTCTGCATGGTGCGCGCGAGTCATCCGTTACGCAAATCGAAGCCGAGCCGCGAAGACCTCGCCGCGCTACGTTATGCGTATGCCAGCACCAATGCCACCGGTCATCGCATGGTCGAGCAATGGCTCGACGAGTTGAACTTCAAGCGCGACGTCGTGCTCCGTCTGCCGCATTTCGTCGTGGCACCCGAGATCGTTATGAACACGGACCTCGCGGTGATCTTTCCGAGGAGCATTGCGCGCCGTTTCAATCGCGGCAAGGCGTTTCGCATCGTGCCCTTGCCGTTCGCCCTGCCACCCATCGAAATCCAGGTTCATTCGCACACCCAATTTGCCGCCGATCCCGGCATTGCCTGGCTGCGCGGGGTCATCCATAGCATGTTTCATCAGCCGGTCGCATGAAATCGGCAACCCGCATTTGCGGCGCTGATACCGCAACGTCTTTTTTGCCAATTTGACGGCTGCCTTGCGCCACTCGACACTCTCTGCCATGCGAAGCCTCGTGAAAGGCTTCCTGCCCTCATTACAACGATGCGATCAGACATCGCAACCCATCAATGGTCGTCCACAGCCGAGCGCAGCACGGCACCCACGGACCGCGTACTCAACCGCATCGTCATCGCGTCGGTCGCCGGCAATCCGATGGCGTGGTACGACTTTTTTGTCTACGGTACGGCTGCCGCCCTCGTGCTTTACGCGGCATGGCGTCGACTCGGCGTGGGTGGCGGATTCGTGCTTTCGTCGGCCGCGTTTCTCGCGGCGCATCCTGAAAGCCGCGACTTCGGGAACGCCAAACAATCCGGCAAGACTTCGCACATGCCTGTGCTCGCCGGCGAACTGTCCAGCACCGAGGTGCGCTATTCGGGCGTCGCGCTCGGGCATGACGTGGCGTCCATCTTCGCGGGCCGGCCTCTCCCCGCTCCTCGCCACGGCATTGTTGGCGCATTACCACGCGTCCTGGCCAGTTGCTCTGTTTCTCATCGTGCCAGGTCTCGTTGCGGTCGTGACGCTCAAGTTCACGCACGAACGCGGCACCGGCAAGTACTCTTTAATTCCACGCCCGTCGATTCGGCCGCTGTCAACCGCGCGAATGCTTCGGCACGATATCGTTGGCTTCATTGCGGTTGTTGCGAAGGTAGTGAAATTAATGTCACTGATGCCTGAGAGACTTTTTAATCTATTTCTCTTATTCATTGCTTGAGGCTAATCTCGACCCATCGTCCCCAGGAAAAGTCACACGAAGATAATCATGCAAGCTCAAACCCTGAAAGTCCGGGTCGACGCCTTGCGCGAAGAAGCGCATGGCGTGCGCTCATTCATCATTTCGCGCGTCGATAGACTGCCGTTTGAACGTCACGAACCCGGCGCACATATCGATGTCACGAGTCCCTCGGGTGTCGTTCGACAATACTCCCTGTGCGGCGACCCTGAATGCCTCGAATCGCAAACCTTCGCGGTGAAGAAGGAAGGACAGTCGCGTGGCGGGTCCCGCTCGCTTCACGACGAAGTCAACGTTGGCACCGAGTTGTCCGTCGGTGCGCCGCGCAATCTTTTCCGGCTCTCCGAAGACGCGAGCGAACACATCCTGATCGGCGCGGGCATCGGCATTACGCCCTTACTTTCGATGGCGTATCGCCTCTCCGCAAGGAATGCGCGCTTCACGCTGCACTACTTCACGCGAAGCAAGGAGCATGCAGCTTTCATGGCGCTGCTCGCCCGTCCGCCGTTCGATGCACACGTGCAGCTTCATTTCGGCGTTGAGCGGGAAGACCTTCCCGCACGGCTCGATGCCTGTACGCGTGAGGCCGGCAGCGACGCGCATGTCTACACCTGCGGCCCGGGTCCATTCATGGACCTGGTGGTACAAAGCGCGCAGACGCGCCTGCCGGCCGACGCGATTCATCTTGAGCGCTTCAAGGCCGAGCCCGCCGCGCCATCAAGCGACGCGTCGCTCGACAGCTTCGACGTTCAGATCGCGAGCACCGGGCAAACCGTGCATGTGGACGCGAAGCGTTCGATCGTGGATGCGCTCGCATCGATTGGCATCGAAGTGGATACGTCGTGCGGCGAAGGCGTGTGCGGCACATGCATGGTCGATGTGGTGAGCGGCGAGCCGGAGCACCGTGACCATTGCCTGAGCAAGGCGGAGCGCGCGAGCAACAGCGTGATCTGCTGTTGCGTCTCGCGTTCGCGTTCGCCGGTGCTCGTGCTCGACATCTGAGCCGCGAGACTGCACGTTCTACACTTTGGTGAAATCCGCGAGGACGTCGGTCATGAGACCCCGCATCGAGGCGATGCCTTCGTCCTCGTGAAAATGCTCGTGCCAGTGCATCGTGACGGCGGCCTTGGGTAAGGAAACCGGCAGCGCGTAAATGCGAAAGGTGTCGCCCTGATTGAGGATGTGTGCGAGCTTCTCGGGCAGCGTGGCGAAAAGATCCGTTGCGGCGAGTACGCCCGGCACCGCCACGAAGTGCGGCAACGCCAGGGCAATGTTGCGTCCCACGCCTTGCGCGCGCAAGGCGTCGTCGAGATTGTGGTGACTATGCTCGAGCGACCGCACCTGCACGTGCGACGCGGAAAGAAACTGCTCCAGCTCGAGCTTGCTTCCCGCTGGCAGACCACGGCGCTTGCGCGTCATGCACACATACGACTCCTCGAACAGCAGCAAATGGCGCGTGCGCGGCAATAGCGACGGCAGGTTGCCGATCGCAAAGTCCAGCCTGCTCGAACGCAGCGCTTCCTCGATCTCCTCCACCGGCAGTGGTTCGATCAGCAGCTTCACGCGCGGCGCCATGTCGTGCAATGCGGCGCAAAGGGCCGGCAAATAGGCCATTTCGCCCGCGTCCGACAGGGACAAGCGAAACGTGCGCGTGCTCGTTGCCGGATCGAAACGCTCGGCATAGCGCAACGCCTGGCGCACGGTATCCAGCGCGCGGCCGACGATCTCCGCCAACTCCAGCGCAACCGGCGTGGGCTGCATGCCCGAACGCGTGCGAATGAAGAGCGGGTCATCGAAAAGCGTGCGCAAGCGTCCGAGCGAATAACTGACCGCCGGTTGCGACAGCGCGAGGCGCTCGCCAGCGCGCGTCAGACTGCGCTCTTCGACGATCGCCTGAAAGACGCGCAAAAGGTTGAGATCGATGTGATCGATGGACGTCATGGGAACTCACAAGATATTGGCCGCACTTATTTGACGACCGTTTTTTAATCGATTTGACGCATGATCTTCGGAAAGCGAGACTGATGTCAACGAGAGGATGCGCTCATGTGGTTTCAGCATCCTCGTGTTAGTCACTCATTCAGCAACCCCTATTTCCCCACGAAAACGATGAGTACGCCGACCTACCAAACCATTGACACAAGCGCGCTCGCAAAGCGCGCCGAGTCGGATCGCATTGCGCCTTCCCTCTACTACGATCCGGAACTGTTCGAAGCGGAACTGGAGCGCATTTTCTACAAGACGTGGATCTGGGTCGCACACGACAGCGAACTGCCGAAACCCGGCGATTTCGTGACCACGACCATCGGCCGGCAGCCGGTCATCGTGGTGCGCGACAAGATCGGCGCCGTGAACGTGCTGCAGAACCGCTGCCGCCATCGCGGCGCCACGGTGTGTGAAGAGCACAAGGGCAACGCGAAGGGCTTCACGTGCCCGTATCACAGCTGGTCCTATGCGCTCGACGGCACGCTTCGCGCGTTGCCTTATGGCGACGGCTACGAAGGCGTGTGTGAAAAAAACGATCTGCCGCTCAAGAAGCTGCGCGTCGGCGTCTACCAGGGTTTGATCTTCGCAAGCTTCAACCAAACGATCGAACCGCTCGAAGACTTCCTCGGCGGCGCCAAGCCGTGGATCGATCTCTTCATGAAGCAGGGCGCGGGCTATCCGATCAAGGCCAACGGCGAGCACAAGTTCAAGTTCAAGGGCAACTGGAAGATCCAGCTCGAGAACACGACAGATTTGTATCACTTCCCGGTCGTGCACAAGTCGTGGATGAAGTCTATCGACGAGGAAACCGCCGCCGCGATTACCAGCTTCATGACCAGCGATCAGGCGTTTTGCCGCTCGCTCGGCAACGGTCATAGCCTGGCGGTGCTGATGCCGGAAATCGTCGATCTCGACAAAGACGACGGCGCGCCGATTCCCGAGCGCTTCCAGGAACTCGCCGCGCAACTCGCCGAAAAGCACACGCCGGAGGAAGCACGCCGCATTGTGCGTTCGCTGATGGGCGTCGGCTTCAATCTGAACCTGTTCCCGAACCTTGCGCTCTCGATGGCGTTCTTCCGCGTGCTGCGCCCGATTTCCGCGGAAGAAACGGAGATCCGTCATGTCGCACTCGCCATGGAAGGTGGTCCGGAAGAAGCAAACCGCGTGCGCCTGCGCATTCACGAACACTTCCAGGGTCCGTTCGGCTTCGGCAGTCCCGACGATGCCGAAGCGTGGGAACGCGTGCAGCGTGGCTCGTATGCGGGTCCCGACGTGCCGATTCTCGTAAATCGCGGCCTGAATCGCGAGACCACCGCGCCAAACGGCGAAAAGACCGCGCACTCGACGGACGAGACCGGCATGCGCGAAGCGTACAAGCAATGGCGCGCAATGATGGAGCAAGAATGATGGACGACCGCAACGAACTCTTCTCCCAGCAGACCTACGCACGCTCGATCGAATTGATCTGGCGCGAAGCCGAGCTTCTGGACCGGCGCGACTATCGCGCGTGGCTCGACATGTGGGACCCGAAAGGCATTTACGTGGTGCCAATTGATCCGGACACGACCGACTACGCATCGACACTGAACTATGCGTTCGACGATCAGCACATGCGTGAATTGCGCGTGCAGCGCATGACCTCCGGCTATTCGGCGTCCGCATCCGACGCCGCGCGAACGGTGCGTACGGTGTCGCGCTTCACCTTGTCGAGCGACACTGCGGATCTCGTCGGAGTGAAGTCCTCGCAGATCATCATCGCGTACAAGCGCGGCGTGTCGACGATTTTCGCGGCCGACCTCACACATAAGATCAGCATGGCGAACGGCGAGCCGCGTCTCGTCGAGAAAGTCATCCGCCTGATCAATTCGACCGAAGCACTGAACGCCATCGGCTTCCTGCTTTGATGTTAAATCGCGCATCGGCGGCAGCACGCGCGGACGCGCGCAATTTTTCGTGACACGTTTTTATGCCGACACTCGAAGTCTATCTTCCCCAAGGTCACGCCGACGACCGCAAAGCCTCGCTCATTCAGGGACTGACGCAGGCGACGGTAGATGCAATCGGTGCGCCCGCCGAGTCCGTGCGCATTCTACTTTCGGAGTTGCCCGCCGCGAACATCGGTCTGGGCGGTAAACTCACGCCGGCCGGGTTGCCCGTCATTATCGCGATCCTGATAGCGGGCCGCACGGATGCCCAGAAAGAAGCGCTGATCGCCGCGCTATCCGAAACGAGCGTCGCCGTGCTCGATGTACCCTTGCAAGCCACGCGCGTGATTATCAAGGACATTCCCAACACCAACTTCGGACTTGGCGGTCAAACCGCGCGCGCCCTCGGTCGATAAGCTCGCGAAGTCCTCGCCCTTCTAACGATAGCGCGGCGACGCGCAGCAAGGAAAAACACCATGACTGACACTCGAGTCCTGCCGTTGCGCGTGCTGTTCTGCTGCGGCGTCTCGCAGAACTTCTTCGATCTGCCCCGCGAGCAGATCGGCGATGTGTGGCAAGCCTACGGCAAGATGCTCAGTGCAATCGAAACGATGGAGAATGTGCGTGTGCTCGGCATCATGGACGACGACCGGCTCGTGGTTGGAAACGCCGACAGTGCGCCGTGGACCTTCTACATCATGGCCGATGTCGCCGATTTCGACACGGCAGTTGCGATCTGCAATCTGTATCGCACCACACCCGTCGGCGATTACAACCTGTGGCGCTACGGCAAGATCGAAGCGCGCGTGGGCCGCGCGCTGACGGTCCCGCCCGTCGAAAACAACGATGACGCGTGACGCCATGAGCGATTCCATCATCGAAACGCTGCAGGCGCGGCTTCGGGCACTCGAAGCACAAAATTCGGTGCGCAAGACCATGGCGCGCTATATGGCATTGTGCGACGTGCCTGCACGCGCACTCGTAGGCGAATCGCTCGCTGCGCTCTTTAGCGACGACGCCGTGTGGGAAGGCATCGGCCCGCAATACGCGCACAAGTTCGGCCGGCTCGAGGGCCCCGGTCCGATCGTCGGCATGTTGCAGCGCTATCTGCCTCCCACGCCGCATTTCACCACCAACGTGCATTTCCTCACCGCGGAGCACATCGAGGTCGACGGCGACCATGCCAAGGGACGCTGGATTATGCTTCAGGCGTCCGGCTATGTCGACTCGGAGGCGCAGTTGATCGCGGCCCGCCTCGGAGTGGACTTCGTGCCCTCGTCACATGATGATTCGGCGTGGCTGATACGGCGCTTCACCACCGAGCGCCTCTTCGATGCACCATGGAACGTCAATCCGGCCGTAGGGATTTCAACATGAGCGCCTTTCTGCAAGGGTTCGATCTCAGTGCTAGTACTGCCGATAGTGCCAATGACGCTAACCGCGCCGACCGGCCGACCATCGCGATCAAGGACAGCATCGACATCGCCGGCTATCCGACCACCGCGGCCAGCCGCGCGCTCGCCGATGCGCCGCCCGCGTCGCAGCATGCGCAAGTCGTCCAGCACCTGCTCGACGCGGGCTGGCGCATCACCGGCAAGACCAACATGCACGAACTCGCTTTCGGCATGACTGGCATCAACGATTTTTGCGGCACGCCGCAGAATCCGCAGGATGTATCGCGCATTCCGGGCGGCTCGTCTAGCGGTTCGGCATCGGCAGTGGGGCAGAAACTCGTCGACGCAGCGCTCGGCACGGACACAGGTGGATCTGTCCGCGGCCCCGCCGCATGTTGCGGCATCATCGGTCTGAAGCCGACTTTCGGACGCGTGTCGCGCGAAGGCGTCGCCCCCCGCGAGACCACGCTCGATTGCGTCGGTCCGTTCGGGCGGCACATGAAGACAATCGTCGACGTGATGCTCGCAATCGATCCTTCTTTCGACGCAAGTCGAGCACGTCGCGACGTTTCGAAAGCGCGGATCGGCATTCCTCGCGTGGAGGCCGACAGCGAGATCCTGCGTGCGATCGCAACGGCGATATCACGCACAGGCTTCGCAACCCACGACCTTCGTCTCACTTCGATGAACGACGCGTTCGCAGCGGGCCTCGCGGTCATCAACGCGGAGACATGGCGCGCGTTCGGTCATCTCGTGGACAGCGGCAAGCTCGGCGCCGATATCGAAGCCCGATTGCGAGCCGCTTCGAAGACGACGGCCGCGGATCTGGACGCAGCGGAACACGTGCGACGCGAGTTCACCGCTGAAGTCGACGCGGCGCTGAATGAAGTCGATGTCCTCGTGCTGCCCACCATGCCCGCTTTGCCGATTACACTGGACGCCGCGCGCGCTGGCGCGTCGGTGATCGCCATGTCATCGCTGATCCGGCCGTTTAATCTCAGTGGTCATCCCGCGCTCACGCTGCCGGTTGCCGTGGAAGGCTCCCCCCTCAAGGCCGGGTTGCAGATCGTCGGTTGCAAGGGCGACGACGAAACAGTGTGCGCCGTGGCGGCGCATATCGAAGCGATACTTGCAGGCTGAGAGGCAACGCATGAAGGGAAATCGACACGATGTCCAACAAAGTCGTGCTTGTAACGGGCGCCGCGAGGGGACTCGGCGCGGTAATCGCGCGCCGCTTCCATGCTGCCGGATACAACGTCGCGCTGGGCGATGTCTCGTTCGATGCCGCAGCCACGCTCGCACACCAGTTGAGCAGTGACGGGGAGACTGCTGTCGCGATCAAGCTCGACGTAGCGTTGAAGCGCGATTTCGAAAACGCGCGCGATGCGTTGCTCGCCCGCCGGAGTACGATCGATGCCATCGTGAACAACGCGGGCGCGTCCAAGGTGGTGCCCGTCATGGAAATCACCGCTGAGCAATTCGATCAGGTGATCGACGTCAATCTGCGCAGCGTGTTGTTCGGCTGCCAGATCTTCGGTCAGTACTTCGCGGATCGAGGCGTCGGGCGCATCGTTAATATCGCGTCGCTCGCGGGACAAAACGGCGGCTCGGCCACGGGCGCGCACTATGCAGCCGCCAAGGGTGGCGCGATCACGCTCACCAAAGTCTTCGCACGCGATCTCGCTTCGCGTGGCGTGACGGTTAATGCAATCTCGCCGGGGCCGCTCGATCTGCCGATCGTCCACGAGAGCGTACCCGCCGACAGGCTGAAGCAGCTCATCGCCGGGATACCCGTGGGGAAGCTGGGTTCGGCGGACTACATCGCGGATGTCGCCGTGCTGCTCGCCTCTGCCGGGGCCTATTTTGCCAATGGGGCGTGCTGGGACGTCAACGGTGGGCTGTTCATGCGTTGACCGAGCCCAGCCGCGGCTTCATTCGCACATCGCCGAACGCACGGCGGTTCGGCTCACGCGCGGCTCCATTGCATCGACAGGTCACCGTCGATCGTCCACGTTTGTCCGGTCAGGCATCTATTATTGCAACCACTTTATGGCTGACCGTGCCGCGATTTCACGTACAGCAGGAATTTCGTTAATCTCCTGCTTGTGCGGAGGTTTGGATGTCAGAGAAGCTAGTGCCAAAGCGGCAATACACCGACGAGTTCAAGGTCGAGGCCATCAGGCTTGCCGAATCAGTGGGGCAGCATGAAGCCGCGCGCACGCTCGGTGTTCCCGCGGCAACCGTGGGCAACTGGAGTCGACGTAGCCGCAGTTCCAAGGATATTGGCGAAGTCGACGGCCGCGAAGTGAAGAACACACGATCGACCCGCCCGATCAATGAACTGGAGGCGGAGAACAGCCGACTCCGCAAAGAGCTCGCTAGTGCAAAACACGATATCGAGATGCTTCGAAAAGCGACGGAGTACTTCGTGAAGGGGTCGCGTGAAGTACGCATGGATCGCCGAGCACCGCGACAGTACAGTGGTACTCGACTATGTCGCATCCTAAAGGTGTCGCGCAGCGGATATTGCCAGTGGCGTAACCGTGAGCCGAGTCAGCGAGCGAGGCCAGCGCCGCGCTCGATCGGGAGGTGGCGGCGATTCATCGCGCCAGTCGCGGGAGCTACGGCCCGTATCGTGCGGCAATTAAAGACCCAGGGCTAGCCGGTGAGCGCCGAACGCGTACGCCGTAGTCTGCAACGCCTGGGACTGCGTACGGTCTACAAACGCCCGTATCGGGTGACGACCGATTCGGCACATCGCCTACCGGTGGCACCCAAATTGCTTGATCGTCGCTTCGACGGGTGGCAGCCTGAGCAGGCCTGGGTCAGCGACATCACGTTCAGCAGAACCGGCGAAGGCTGGTTATACCTGGCTGCCATTCTGGATCTGGCAAGCGGGCGCATCGTAGGCTGGCCGATGTCAGAGCGCATCAACGCGGGACTTGCCTGCCAGGCACTGCGCAGCGCGTGCTGGCAGCGCAAACCGGCGCCGGGCCTGCTGTTACTTTCCGATCGCGGAAGTCAATACGCAAGCCGGGCGTACCGGAAACTGGCCAACGACTTCAGGATGAACGTTTCGATGATCCGCCGCGCTAACGCGTGGGATAACGCGCCGATGGAAAGCTTCTTCAAGACCCTTAAGGTCGAAGGAATCTATCAGGTTCACTACGAAACGCGCGCTCAGGCCCGTCTGGATATCGTCGACCAGATCGAGGGCTATTACAATCGACAACGTCTGCACGCCTCTATCGATTTCTTCACCCCAGTCGACTATGAGGCCAGGTTGATCGCTGCATGACTTGCTGTACGTGGAAACGAGGCTGATCAGTTCTTCGCCACTTTCTAATAGCCCTCTAGGTGGACCGCCCGTCAGCTTGCGCTTGCGCAGCCTCGAGAATCCGCAACGCCAACAAATTGGCGGCTGGCTGGCGGCTATGGGCAGGACGCTCGACCAAGCCAACTTCCCTGAAGAAGGTGGCTTCGCCAAGACTCAAAGCAACAACCTCGTCCGGAAGCGACAACGCAGATGTAGATGGAAGTAGCGCCACTCCCGCCCCCCGCCGAACGAGTTGAACAATCCCCTGAAGTTCGTCAAGTTCGATTGCCTCTTTCACGGAAATCTTCGAGCGGCGCAGAAATTGATCGACCAGCCTGCCGTCGAAAGCGTTTCGATCGTAGCGGATGAACGGCTCCGATTCCAGCAACGCTCGCCACGTGAAGCGTTGATGCGTCTTCGGTGCCAGGAGGAAGAAGGGCTCAGATAACAGCACTCTCCACTGTAGATCAGCGGGAAGGGTGAACCGGGGTTTGATTATCACCGCCATGTCCACCTCGCCGGAATCCACCTGTCCCAGCAAATTTAGGGAAACCCCTGGAACCAGCCTCACACGGCATTCCGGATTCTCAGATCGGAAGATTGACAGTGCATCCGCAAGGAAAGACGCCTGCGCCGAGGAAATGGCGCCGACCCGGATCAGGCCGGCACGGGAGCTTGCCGCGCTACGGCCAAGCTTTGAATAGGCCGCCATGATTTCGTCCGCTACGGCAAGAGCCTCGTAGCCGGCCGAATTGAGCACGGCGTGCCGGCCGCTGCGATCAAACAATGCGAGGCCCAGCTCTTCCTCGAGCCTGTGGATCTGCGCACTAACAGCCGATTGCGTGAGCCCGATATTGGCGCCGGCGCTAGCGAACGACCCGTAGCGCACCACGGCCAAGAAGGTCTGAAGTTCCCGAAGCATCGCGACTCATCAAAAAAAATGTTCACAAGGGCAAAAACATATCGTTTTCGGTGCTTTATTTTTCGCCATAGACTACCCCTAACGATCCATCTTGAGAAGTGAAGAACTGCACCCCGCGACCTTCTAGGTGTGAACCCTACGTGAGCCACAAACGGCATTGCGGCTTGTGCGTCCGTCTGCCTGCGCACTTCAGAAAAAGATTTTCAAGTCAAGACCAATGTAAAGAGGAGTATTAGTCATGCTTAAGACAATTAAGATTTTTTCCGGGATCGCTTTGCTGGCAATGGCTTGCAATGCCATGGCCGACGACCTGGGCCCCACCCTGCAGAAAATCAAAGACACGGGAATCATTTCGCTTGGCGTGAGATACGATTCCCCGCCGTTCAACTACAACCTGGGTGGCAATCAACAAGCGGGATATTCATACGATATCAGCACGAAGATCGTCGAAGCCGTCAAGCAGCGACTCAATATGCCGACGTTGCAGGTAAAGGAACTGAGCGTCACTTCCCAGAACCGTATCCCGTTGCTGATGAACGGAACAATTGATCTCGAGTGCGGCACGACGACCAACAACTTGGAGCGCGAGAAGCAGGTGGGATTTTCAACCACCATCTTCATCATCGGGACTCGCCTTCTTGTAAAGAAAGACAGCGGCATCAAGGATTGGTCGGACCTGAAGGACCACAATGTGGTTGCTGCAGCAGGATCGACTGGGGAGCGCCTGCTGCGAGACATGAACGACAAGAAAAAACTGGGGATGAACATCATCGGCGCCAAAGACGTTGGAGAGGCATTCTTGATGTTGGAGTCTGGCCGCGCGGCCGGATACATGGACGACGACGCAATCTTGTACGCTGAGCGCGCAAAGGCGAGATCGCCCCAGGACTGGATGATCGTCGCCAAGCCTTTCACCCGGGAAGCTTACGGCTGCATGCTCCGAAAGGATGACGCGCCGTTCAAGAAGTTGGTGGACAACGTCATTTCCCGAATGATGACGGATGGTTCGATCAATAAGCTCTACACCAAATGGTTTATGCAGCCGATCCCGCCAAGAGGATTCAACGTTGATTTCCCGATGTCTGCCGATATGAAGACGCTTATCGCCAACCCGAACGATAAGGCGCTTGACGAGTAGTCTGCGTGCCTTTATCGAATATTGAATACCGGAAGGCGGTCGCCTTCCGGCATGGCAAGGACCGGTACGCACAAACTCGTTACACAATCGGCGCGCAGGCGTGTAGTCATATCCAGTGACCAAACGAAGCGCAAGATCCACGTTTGACATCTGGCGAACGCCGAAAGACCGCGAACTAGCCTGAAGAGTTGCGCGGTCGGGACGCGGCCATACGGATACCATGCCTTACCTCTTCCATTGGGACGTATTTCTTGAAAGAGCCTCGGCCAGCGAGACGTATCTTGACTGGATAGTATCCGGGCTGAAGGTCACCATCGCGGTCGGGTCAACTTCCTGGATCATCGCTCTGTGCATTGGCTCCGTTCTCGGCGTGATGCGCACGCTACCAAACAGATGGGCATCCCGGTTTGCCAGTGCGTACGTTGAACTCTTTAGAAACGTTCCGCTGCTGGTCCAACTGTTTATCTGGTATTTCGTCGTTCCAGAATTGCTGCCATGGGGAACGGCAATCAAACAGATGAACCCCGTTACCCAGCAATTCCTGGCAGGCGTCATCTGTTTGGGAACATTCACGGCCGCGCGGATTTGCGAGCAGGTGCGCTCCGGGATTGGCAGCCTTTCACGTGGCCAGGGAAACGCAAGCCTCGCCTTGGGTCTGACTTCTCTACAGACATACCGCTACGTTGTGCTGCCGATGGCGTTCCGCATCATCGTGCCGCCCCTCACGACGGAGTTCGTCAACATCTTTCAGAATTCTGCAGTGGCCTCAACCATCGGTCTTCTGGATCTGGCCGGCCAGGGACGCCAGTTAGTCGACTACACGGCCCGTCCTTATGAGTCGTTTATCGCGGTAACGCTGTTGTACTGCCTCCTGAACGTGGCCATCATGATGTTGATGCGATGGATCGAGCGACGCGTTCGAGTTCCCGGTTATATCAGCTCCAAATAAGAGATCAATATGGCCTACGCATTCGATTTCAGCCTGATCAATTCCGCCAACCTCAAAGTGCTTGGCGAAGGCATGGTGGTATCCCTCGAGATTACATTGACGGCCGCAATCGTCGGCATTGTCTGGGGCGCCATTCTCGCGATGATGCGTCTATCCTCGATTCGGCCGTTGAGCTGGTTTTCGGAGGGGTACGTGACCGTATGCCGCTCCATTCCACTGGTGATGGTATTGCTGTGGTTCTTTCTGATCGTCCCGCAGTTGCTACAGAAGGTATTAGGCCTGTCGGCCGCCTCGGATCTCCGAATGACGTCCTCCCTGATCGCTTTCTCGCTGTTCGAGGCCGCGTACTGCTCAGAGATCATCCGCGCGGGTATTCAGGGCGTTCCACGTGGCCAGCTATTCGCCGCACAGGCGCTGGGAATGCACTATGGACAGGTCATGCTATTGGTCATCCTGCCGCAGGCCTTTCGCAATATGGTGCCACTGCTTCTGATGCAAGGGATCATCCTCTTCCAGGACTCATCGCTCGTCTACGTCAGTGCACTAGCAGACTTCTTCGGCCGAGCCTACGACATCGGTGAGCGCGATGGGCGCACAGTCGACATGCTGCTGTTCGCCGGCGTCGTCTATTTCGTGATCTGTTTCTTCGCTTCCCAATTGGTAAGGCGTCTCCAGAAAAGGGCTTCCATATGATCGAGATAAACAACGTATCCAAGCATTACGGGGCTTTCCAGGTGCTAACCGATTGCACCACTCAGGTCGCCAAGGGTGAGGTGGTCGTGGTATGCGGCCCGTCCGGATCAGGCAAATCTACGCTAATCAAGACCATCAATGGCCTGGAGCCCATACAGAAAGGCGACATCCTGGTGAACGGGACGCCCGTATGCAGTCCGAAGACGAATCTTTCCAAGCTTCGGTCGAAGGTAGGCATGGTGTTTCAGCACTTCGAGCTTTTCCCACACCTGACGATCACCGAGAACCTGACGCTCGGGCAGATCAAGGTGCTGGGCCGCGGCAAAGACGAGGCGACCGATAAGGGCTTAAAGCTGCTCGAGCGCGTCGGCCTCAAGACGCAGGCGAACAAGTACCCGGGTCAGCTATCGGGCGGCCAGCAGCAGCGCGTGGCCATTGCCCGCGCGCTCTCAATGGACCCGATCGCCATGCTGTTCGACGAGCCGACGTCGGCGCTTGATCCGGAGATGATCAACGAGGTGCTGGATGTGATGGTCGAACTTGCGCGTGAAGGCATGACGATGATGTGTGTAACGCACGAGATGGGGTTCGCAAAGAAGGTTGCACACCGCGTGATCTTCATGGACCAGGGAAGGATATTGGAAGACACCCCGAAGGATGAGTTCTTCGGAAACGTTGAGCAGCGAACCGACCGTGCGAAACAGTTCCTTTCGAGAATTCTCCACCACTAATCTGCTTTCGATGAAGGTTGCACGCTGCCGTGGTGATCTGATGACGGTTGAAGATTTTTGTTGATCATTCAATCCATCAAAATATTTGGTGAGTGGCAGGGATATATATTGATTTTCCTCTGAGCGACTTGCCACTACCATGATGATCATGCTGTAGGTTCATTTAGGAAAACGAATGTTATCGCCCATGCTTTCCCAACTTCTTGGTGCGGTGAAGCCTTCACCGACACTCTCCATTACCAAACGTGCGGCCGACATGCGTCGAAGAGGCATCGACGTTGTCAGCCTTTCTCAGGGAGAGTCAGACTTCCCTACGCCCGAACATATCTGTGATGCAGCGAAACGCGCCATCGACTCCGGTGTCACGCGCTACACGGACGTTGATGGCACCCCCGAGTTGAAGGAAGCCGTCGTTCGAAAGTTTTGGCGCGACAACAGCCTTTCGTACGATGTCAGCGAAATCAGCGTTGGCACGGGTGGCAAGCAGGTTATTTTCAACGCGCTATTCGCTTCACTTAATCCCGGCGACGAGGTCATTCTCCCCGCGCCCTATTACGTCTCGTACCCCGACATGGTCCGGTTGATCGGCGGTGTGCCTGTCGAAGTTCAGTGCGGTGAAGCGCAGGGGTTCAAGATCACCGCAGAGCAGCTTCGCGAAGCCATTACGCCTCGCACCAAGTGGTTGATCCTCAACTCCCCAGGCAACCCCACTGGGGCGGGTTATTCGCGCGCAGAACTGGGCGCCCTGGCAGCTGAGCTCCTCAGACATCCGCACGTTATGGTAATGACGGACGACATTTACGAACACATTCGTTATGACGGGTGGCAGTTCTCGACCATTGCCTCCGACGCGCCAGAGTTGCGGGAGCGAATCCTTACCGTCAATGGTATGTCAAAGGCTTACTCGATGACCGGATGGCGCATCGGATTCGCCGGCGGCCCAAGGTCGCTAATCGAGGCAATGGCAACCGTCCAGTCGCAAAGCACCAGCAATCCCTGCTCCGTCTCCCAGGCTGCCGCGCAAGCCGCATTGGACAGCCCGATGGATTTCATCAAGGGACGCAATGACGCGTTCCAACGCAGGCGTGACACCGCGTTAGAAAAATTGAACGCGATCGACGGCATTCGCTGCAGGCGCCCGGAGGGTGCGTTCTATCTCTTTCCGTCCTGGGAAGGACTGATCGGCAGGGCAACGCCGGAAGGAAAGATCCTGCAAAACGACGTTGACCTTTGTGACTACCTGTTCGACTACGCACGCGTTGCAGTGGTGCCTGGAATCGCATTTGGCACGGGTGGTCACTTCCGGATTTCGTTCGCCACGTCAGACGAGCGTTTGGCGTTGGGATGCGACCGAATCAGTCAGGCTTGCGAACTGCTGAGATGAAAATTTGGTGGGTTTCCATCTGCATAGCTGAAACCTGCACAAGCATCCTTGCCTGATTGCCAGGCACCTCCGAACCTATTGAACACTAGTGAGTTATCCATGGATCTGGGTATCAAGAATCGCGTTGCACTTGTCATGTCAGCTGGCGGTGGGCTGGGCTCCGCCATTGCGCTGGCACTCGCTCGTGAAGGTGCAATGGTTGCAGTATCGGACCAGAACAGCAAGGCACTCGAAGACACCGTATCACGCATTCATGCGGCCGGAGGAATCGCCCACGGTTTCCAGGCCGACCTTGCCGACCTCAAGAGCATTTCGGCCATGGTCGCAGATGTCAGGAGCACGATCGGCGACCCTGAAATCCTGATCAACAATTCCGGCGGACCGCCGCCCTCGCTGGCCGCAGGCGTGGCGCCGCAGCAATGGCGAAACCAGTTTGACTCAATGGTTGTGTCATTGATGCACCTCACGGACCTGCTGTTGCCGGCGATGAAACAGAAAGGATGGGGCCGCATCATCACCAGTACATCTTCAGGCGTCGTTGCGCCGATACCCAACCTGGGCATGTCCAACGCGCTACGTCTGGCCCTGGTTGGCTGGTCGAAGACGCTGGCCAATGAAGTCGCCGCCGATGGCATCTGCGTCAATGTCGTCCTGCCGGGACGAATCGCTACAGACCGCATCCGTTCACTGGACGAGGCGCGTGCGAGCCGTGAAGACAAGACCTACGAGGAAGTCGTTGCCGCGAGCACGGCGTCGATACCGGCAAGGCGCTACGGCAAACCCGAAGAATATGCCGACACGGTGGCCTTTCTCGCCAGCGAACGAGCTGCTTTCATTACAGGATCCGTCGTACGTGTCGACGGCGGCATGATCCCCAGCATTTAATCAACATTGATAAGGAACAGATGATGGAAACGACGCCAGCAGTACGAAGTGCCGCGGATCGCGAGGCTATTCGCCAACGCTTCCTGTTAGTGGATACGTCCAACGTCGCGGACGTGCTCGACACGCTCGGTTTGTTCAACCAGGGGCTCTCATCGGTCCTTACCCCGTATCCCGCCTCCAGCGGCAAGCTGGCAGGCTGGGCATATACGATTCGCGGCCAGATGTCGCCTTATGAACTCGGTGGCGACCCGGACAAGATGAAAGCCTGCTCAGGGGTGTCGACAGGCGACGTCACGGTCTGGAGCGGCGACGGAGAAGGCGTCTGCTATTTTGGCGAGCTCATCGCTATCGGCATGAAAGAGCGCGGCTGCGTCGGGTCGTTAGTCGATGGCGGCATTCGCGACATTCGCTGGATTGCCGAGCAGGATTTTCCGGTGTTTGCGCGCTATCGCACTCCGGTGCAGTCCATTGCGCGCTGGAAGGTCAATGGCTGGCAAGTGGCCGTCAGCGTGCGTGGCGCCACTTCTCAGTGGGTCACGGTACGTCCTGGCGACTTCGTGCTCGGAGACGAAGATGGCGTGCTGGTCATTCCAGACGACATGGTCGATACCGTGCTGGTTGAAGCAGAACGCCTAACGGAGAAGGAACGCCTTATCCGCACGGAATTGCAGCAAGGCCTTAGTCTGGCTGAGGCGCTGGCGAAGTACGGACACGTCTGATCATGTGGTTCAGCCCGGATAAACTGCCGAAGCATTCCGGACTGGCCCGTAAGAGTCGAGCTGCGGTCGTACAGCTCGACGCTACGACAGTCGCCTAGTGGTCGAACTCCGCTCGATGCAGACAAACCACGAAGAGTTTTCCAAAATCGCTCGATGTTCCTGGCCGATTCAGTGAGACGTGCCAGTCACGCGTCGGAGCGGCGCTCACGAAAACAGCGGCAAAGATTCGGTGGTGGTTTGGCGCCGACGTCGCGGGGACGTGGATCGACTGGGCAATGCAACAGATTTCTCGTTGGTCGAACCGAGCCGACGGTTAAGATCCCACAGCGCCAGACAGACGGACACACGAGCGGGAGTCCCCGTCAATGCCAGTTCAAGCCGGCCCAGCAGTTCCGGCAGACTCACTCCCCCTGCTCGCTTAGTTTCGAATGTTGATTTCCACCGAATTCTGACCCTCCTCGCGGAACTGCTCGTGAGTCGGGAGCGGTTATCCGTCCTCTCGCTCGTCGACTCCATTGCTGAAGCCGAGATTAGCCTCATCTACAGGCGCGCCGCACCGCTCAGCAACGCGGCCAAATGCATTGTGGAGCGCCTGGCCAGCGTGATCCGCACCTCCATGGCCTCCGACGTTCCTTTCAAGCGCCTGCTCTTCAACTCGGTCGAGTGCCTGCTATAGGGAGTACTCAGAGTACGCACGGCCGACCCGCAGTCAGGAATCGAAGCCCATTTCCAGCACGAGTCGGCCGCGCGTGACCTGCCTGGTTTCGAGTGCGCGGTGCGCCGCTGCCGTATCGGCAATGGGGAACACACCGGCAATCGCGGGCCGAAATATCCCCTGATCCGCAAGTTGCGCGACCGCGAGCAGAGCCTCGCGCTGATCCTCTACTGTCGCGCGTGTGACCGTTACGCCGAATTCAACACCTCTGTCCACTATGGAATCCGCGGTCAAATACACAAGGTGTCCGCCACGTCGCAAGACAGGATAGGAACGCGCATGCACGGTGCCGCCGATCAGGTCAAATACCGTATCCTGGTCGCGCAGCGTGCTGAAATCGTCGCGATCATAGGCAATCGCCCGATGCGCACCGAGACCCAGCACGTAGTCGACGTTGTCGGCCCGGCACGTGGCGCTCACGTGAGCCCCCAGATGTCGCGCGAGTTGCACCATCAAGCTTCCGACTGCGCCCGCCCCGCCGTGAATCAACACATGCGCATCGCGTGTGACACCCGCCGCTCGCACCACCGCACTCCATGCGCTAATGCCAGGCTGTAACAGCACCGCCGCCTGATGATCCGACAAATTGGCGGGTCTCAGCACGACGCGTTCCGCGGAGCAAACCATCATTTCCGCGCAAGTACCGCCGCGAGTCAGATCGGCCAGTACACAAACGACGTCACCGACCACCAGATCACGCACCCCTTCGCCCACCTGATCGACGACTCCGATACCGTCCCGCCCGGGGATCATCGGGAACGCGAGCGTAAAATGTTGCTGGAGCAATCCGGCCCTGAGCTTGGTATCGAGAGGCGCGACCCCTGCCGCCCGCATCCTGACCCGGACATCGCCTGGCCCGACAACTGGATCTGGATGCGTCACGCGCTCGAGCACATCGGGACCTCCGTAACGAGAATACTGTATCGCCTGCATGAGTTATTTTCGCAAATAGATAGTTACTTCTGAAAAAATCGCCGCGGCTGCCGGCCCCAGATCTTTCCGTCCTTGTCGACGTGGAGTATGTGGACAGAACTCGTGGCAGTACCTTCCCACCTCTCTCCGGCCAGCGAGGCATTACCCCCGTTTTCGGATATAGCGCCCCTCATCCGAGCGCCAGAGGGACTTCACCCCTCCTGAACAGCGCGCTGCTCAGCACACACTACGGACGACTCCGCCCTGTGCAGCGGATCGGTACTCAGGCTCTTGCACGGGCTACCTGCTTGAGCTTCTCCCTTCGCATCGCGACGACGGGTGCCTACGTTCTTCATCGAAGCCTGCGCCGGCGCCACGCCACCTTCGTCCCGGAGGCCAGAGAGTCCGTCAACAGGCTCCGTCTGTCCTTGTGCCGGCTCACTCATACTCCCCGGCTTTTAACGTCACATGGGGTTTCAACGCGCCAAGCGCGCTCATTGCTTCCGTTTAACTGCGCATCAACAGCAGCATTCGTCGCACGGCCGGATGCCGAATGATTGGTCCCGACGCCGCTCCCGTCTACGGGCTTCCCCTGCACTCGTTCACACGCGCAAATTACTGCCTGCTGATAAGCGCGTTCGCCGATCGCAGTACAGTCTTGACCACCAACGAAGCATGCTGCATTCATCATGAAAAACATGGCCTGCAAAACCGAGGCGTTGAAATTGGAGCCACACATGCTGCGCCATCGGCAAAACACCGAACTGTTCCGTCTGGGCGTGGACGATACAATCATCTCGAAGCGCGTCAACCGGCGTAGCGTCGTTCACAACTACGAGTACGGCGATCGCAGTCTTGCAGAAGAGCTCGACCAGATCGAATCCCGCAGGACATCAACGTCATGCTCGACGAGAAAGCCAGCACGATTTCCCGGCGCATCAAGGACAGCAATACCAACGGCCCGTTCGCTGATGCTTTCCGGCGCATTCAGGCAGCTGAGGGCAACGCTCTGCGGGCGGAAGCGGACCGCTTCCATGCCACGCCGTACGGACACTGCTTGAACTGGTTCATGGTTGACCGGTGCCCCAAACACTTCGAATGCTACGTAGATTGCCCCACCTCTCGGCAACTGATCTGCCGGAGAATCGGCAGAACCTGATCCAGCTCGAGGGCACGTTCAAACTCGTGCTGGAAACGACCAAGGCCAGGCCAATTAACCAGCATTGGACGGAGGAACCAGCTCGACCACCCGGAGACGCGGCTGGCGGGCGTACAGGGACTCCTTGCTGCTTCGCGTTTTTCATCTAGGCTCCAACACCATCGCGTGTGCACCCCATCTCCTCTGGCCACCACGGAGCGCTCGACCATCCAACGTGGGCTTCGACAGCAGGTCTTGCCCGCACGCTGCCGTTCACCCTGAATGCCACGAACACTGAGATCATGAGGCTACCCCGCACATGGGCAAGATCCCCATTCCGCATAGCAAGCGAATGAGCAAATACAGTTCTGGCGGCGGCCCAGCAACGCGTCGCTGCTACCCGACCGGTCTAAGGCAAAAGTGCGTCAGGTTGCGCCCACGCTCACATCCAACGCGCGACTACTGCGAAGCGCCGTCAGCGAGCCGTGCGCGGCGACGCCGATCGAGCACGAACACCGCTGCGAACGAGATCACATTGGCCCCTAACAAATACCACGCAGGCGCCATCGGGTTGGGCGTGACCATCGCCAGCCAGGCCACCACCAGTTGCGCCGTGCCCCCGAAAATCGTCGTCGGCACGCTGTAGCAAATCGACACGCACGTGCTGCGCACGGCCTGTGGAAAAATTTCGGGGATCACGCACAGGTGGAACGGCGACATCAGCACGCGCAGCAACGTCAGAAACGCGACCATGCCGAGAAAGACGCTGCCAGTGCCGGCCTGCAACACCCATGCGAACATGGGCAGCACTGCGAGAATCGAAAGGAACTGTGGAACGACCAGCAGGCGGCTGCGTGGAAAGCGGTCGAAATAGATCCCCGCGCCCAGCGACGCAACAATGCCAACGCCGCCCGTGACAAAGCCCACGAGCATCGACGTCGAAGTCGGCAGATGCAGCACGCGCATACCATACGTGGTCATGTAGTGGCCAACCACATACACGGTGATGGTTGGGCCGATCAGCACGCAACAGGCAAGCACCAGGTCCGACAGATGCGCATCGACGATGCCGCGCAGCAGTTCGCGGTTGCTCTTTACCGCGTGTTCCGCGTTGAGCGTCTCATGCAACCGGCTGCGAATGTAGATGCCGAGCGGCGCGATCAGCAGTCCGAGCATGAACGGAACGCGCCAACCCCATGCACTCAGTGCGTCGGCAGACAACACCGATGACACCGTATAGCCCACCAGTCCGCCGATCAGCGCGGCGATGCCCTGCGTAGCGAGTTGCCAGCTGGTATAGAGGCCGCGGCGGCCCGCCGCCGCGGTTTCGAGCAGATACGAGGTGGCGGGGCCTGCTTCGCCTCCGGCAGAAAGTCCCTGCAGCAGACGCCCAAGGACAACGAGCAAGGGCGCGAAGATGCCGATGTGCGCATAGGTCGGCGTGAACGCGATGATCGCGGTGCCCAGAGCCATCAGGCCAAACGTCAACGTCAGCGCAGCTTTGCGCCCCCGCCGATCGGCATACGCGCCGATAACCACCCCACCGAGCGGACGTGCGACAAAGCCGACGCCGAATACGGCCACGGACGCAATGACTTGTGTCGCCGGCGAGAACGATGGAAAGAACGCACGGCCGATGAATACCGAGAAGAATGCGTAAACCGTGAAATCGTAGAACTCTAGAGCGTTGCCGGCGACAACTGCCACGACATCACGCATGGATGGCGAAGCGCGAACCTCGGATCGCCCCACGGGCGCTGTCTGGGTACCAGCGGAAAGTTGCGGCACAAACTGTCTCCTCTTTCTCGAAGTGCCGACGACCCTTGCCGTCCGCGTTAAAAAATAGTGATATTCGGCGCGAATACTGTCAACGCAACGTCAAAATTCCTCACTAAAAGGAAACGATGGCGCAACTCTTGCATAGCGAGGCGAAAGTGGCTGTCAGTGGGAACTGGCAGAGCGCCTCGCGATCCATGTGACCGGCATGTGCCGCACAGCGCCGGTTGCGAGCGAACGTCTTTCTTCATGTGATCCTAGGCAATCACGTTCGATTCAACGGTGCTCTCCGCCATCGCGCGACGCGAGTTGAAGTTCAAGTGCATGCGCCGTTATGCACCCGCTGCATCACATCGCGAGTGGCGCTCCACTGCAGTCTGTTGTTACGTCACGCCAATTACGCCAAGAGCCGATTGTTCCACGCACAACCAAAAGTGAACAGCGCCACCGGAACAGTCCTTCCTCTTGTCATCATCACGCAATACGCTAGAAGAAAGACGGCGTCGACAACCCGTTCTTTTCCCTCATTGCATGTGCTGTGGGTGCGTGCAACAACACCAGGAGCCGTAGTGAAACATATTGCAAAAGTGGTGGAACTCGTCGAGTCGAAGAAGGACGACTACATCGCGCTAGCCAACGACATCTGGTCACTTGCCGAAATGCGCTATGCCGAATTCGAATCGGCCGAACGGCACGCGTCAGCGATCGAGGCGGCCGGCTTTACTGTCACGCGTGGCGTCGCCGGCATGCCGACGGCGTTCATGGCGCAAGCCGGCCGTGGCGGCCCCGTGATCGGCTTTCTCGGTGAGTACGACGCGCTCGCGGGCCTGAACCAGGAGAGCGGCGCCACGGCGTGCCGGCCCGCCGCGGACGCAGCAAACGGCAACGGCCACGGCTGCGGCCACCATCTGCTCGGCACCGCATCGCATCTGGCCGCCGTCGTGGCGCGCGACTACTTCGCGGCGCATGGCATCGAGGCCACCGTTCGTTTCTACGGCTGCCCCGCGGAAGAAGCCGCGGCGGGCAAGACCTTCATGGCCCGCGCCGGTCTCTTCGACGATCTGGATGTCGCGTTGTGCTGGCATCCGTCGGTGGCCAACTCCGTCTTCATGAACGCAACACTGGCCAATGTCCAGGCGTATTTCCGCTTTCACGGCAAGGCATCGCATGCCGCACTCGCGCCGCACCTGGGCCGCAGTGCGCTCGATGCAGCCGAGCTGATGAATATTGGCGTCAATTATCTACGTGAGCACATGCCTGACCAGGCTCGTGTCCATTTCGCCTACATCAACTCCGGCGGCATATCGACGAATGTCGTGCCGGCTCATGCCGAGACGCTTTATACGATTCGCGCGCGAACGAGCCCCGAAGCGATCGACCTGTTCGAGCGCGTGAAGCAGATCGCCGAGGGAGCCGCACTGATGACTGGCACGCGCGTCGAGATGGTGTTCGATAAGGCCTGCTCCAACGTGCTCCACAACGACACGCTCGACGCGGTTCTGGATCGGAACATGCACGCCATCGGCGGCATGAACGTGACGGCGAACGAAGTGGCTTTTGCCACGGAGATTCAGAAGACCATCAATCCGGACGACCTTGCGAATGCGTCGCGGCATTTCGCGGCGGCGCTGCGCGATCCTCGCCCCATCATTCCCGAAATCCTGCCGTATCGCCCGGATGTGGAACGGCCCGTTACGGGCTCGACGGACGTCGGCGACGTGAGCTGGGCGGCGCCGACGACGCAATGCCTGACAGCCTGCTATGCATGGGGTACGGGCTTTCATTCATGGCAGATGGTTTCGCAGGGAAAGCTTTCGCTGGCCCACAAGGGCATGCTGCTCGCCGCCAAGACGCTTGCCGCCACCGGCATCGACCTCGTGGGACAACCCGCGACCTTGCGCGCTGCCCGTGAAGAACTGCATCGAAAACGCGGTTTGAAGCCGTATCAATGTCCAATACCCGGCGACGTCACTCCGCCGCCCGCACGCGCTGCGGGCACGCCCGCAGCGCGTGCGTCGCAAGACGTGATTGCCTGAGATCACTTCACAGTCAATTGTTCAATGGGATAGCTCGCCCCACCCAAACGCGTAGGGCGAGCTATGTTTAAAACGATCGTGGCCCAGTTAGAAGCGTTTGCGAATACCGATCGCGACCACGCTTTGATCATCGCCCGGTTGGCTCAACGAGCCGTTCGCCAGCGTGGCGATTGCATTCTTCTGGTTGACGACATAGCCGAGGCGCACATAGAGGGCCGTCACTTTCGACAGGTTGTAGTCGTAACCAAGCCCGAGTGCCAATGAATTCGATGCGGACCTGCCCGCGACATTGCGATAGACGGCGGAGAACTTGATGTCGTTGGTCCCTTGCCGCGCATTCACGCCGATCATGTGCGTCGTAGCAACGTAATAGTGCGCGTAATCTGGGACTGTCATATTGAACTCATACGACAGCCTAACGGCGCCAAAGTCGTACATCGCGCCGGCGCCAAGCCACTTGTTCTTCACCGAAGGCAATGCCGCCGTCGGGTCCGTGTGGATCACATCATAGAACACACCGAGATACAGCGGTCCGTTCAGGTATTCCAGTTGGGTGCCCTGAAAGTAGCTTTCCGGATAGCCCGGGGTCGTGACGCCGCGCGGCGCGGCCATTACTTCGAACTGGAAGCCGCCAAAGACCGGCGTCATATATGCGACCGCATTGCTGATCCGGGAGTCACCGATCGTCGCCGCCGCGCCGAGATCCAGGCTGAGCGACGCCAGCGAAGCATACGGAGAAAACGCGCCGACGGCGTAGAACGGATCGAGCGAAAGATTGAGCTCGGTTGGATACTGCCGGCCCATTCTGATGCGCCCCCAGTCGTTCGAAATGAGTGAGATATTCGCTTCGCGACTGAAGAACGTGCTTTCGTTCTGCGCCGTAGTGCTACCCGCCGTACCGTTCGTCAGCTTCAAGGCCGACTCCAGGTTAAAGCGCACATAGAGGCCGCTGCCCAGTTGCTCGACGCCAAGAAAACCGAATCGTGACGTTGCCCCCGCGCCACTTTCCATGCTCAGAACTTCCTTGCTGCCCGCATGGCTGTATTGCAGGCCGGCATCGGCGACGCCATAAAGGATCGTTCCACTCGTCCCTGCGAACGCATCCGGCACCAGAATCTGAAATGACTCACCCGCCCATGCATGTGATGCGAAAAGCAGGTCCGAAACGACTAACGCGATGAGGGTCTTTTTGCATTTTCTCATTATATGTACTCCGAACCAATTGAAATATTAATAGTTATTTGAATCGAACTTCCCCGCGACTGATCAAATCCCGTTCACGAAAGACGTGCACATCGCAAAGTGCTTCGCGCCACCGAAGAACGCGGGAAAGTTCTGGTTATCCTCCTGCATCCGCGCGTGCACGGGCGACTTGAGCGCGAGCATCAACGCGTCGATCGAAGGGAACGTCAACTGGTTTCGCTGCATGTGCGAGACGCGCTCGAAAGGCATCACGTCGCACCAGTCAAGACGGGTGAAGACCTGCACCTGCATCACACCGGGATAGTCGAGCATGATCTGCGGATGGTGGCTGACGTAGTAGGTTAGCCAAGCGTTAAAATCCTCCGCCTGTCCGGGGTAGTGCACGAGGTAGCTGCATGTTTGCTCGCTATCCGCGCCTTGCGGCAGGCGGCCGAGCGGCAGGAAAGTCCGCGTAAGCATGGCCTGCTGCGTCATTTGCTCGCCCGCAACATGCCGCCATAACGCGGAGCCCGCGAATTCGAGCAGTCGGCCTCCGGGCATCAACTGCGACTCCAGCGCCTCGATCGAATCGAATGCGAGTCTCATCGCCGCACGCGGCGCGGGGCCGTCGCGATGATAAGTTTCGACGGCCGCCGGCCTGTGCAATTCGCCACAGCGCAAATGCGGAATCCGCGCGAGCTCTGCGCGGAACTCGGCAAAAGCGTCGGCCTCCGCCGGTGACGTGTGTTCCCGGGCAGTCAGGAAGTAGGAAATCATGGTTACTTCAAACGTTCGCTTGTTCGGTTTCGGGATGCTTCGCCTCTCGCACGGGCGGCGCCTGTACGTCGGGAGGAATCGGGCTGACGTAGGGACGCCCGTTCGTATGAAGTACGAGCTCGGCTTTCGCGGCCCCGAGATGTGTGGGATCGATGCACAACTGGACCGCCGTGCCTGCCATGACCTTCGCGGCGTGCACCATGCCCTTGTGCGCAGCCGGCAGCTTGCCTTGAGCTACGAGCTGCCACGTGTGCATGTTCGTGCCGATCGCGTAGCATGCGCCTAGGTACTGCGCCGTGGGCACAATCCAGCTCACATCACCGACGTCGCTCGAGCCCGTCAGCGTGCCAGGCTCCTCGTGCAACACAAGTGCGCGCACGCTCAGGCCACGCTCGTTCGGATCACCACGATACGACTCGATGCACTCGCGCAGATCGGCGTCGGTAATCCGCTCTGTCAGTTCGTTCGCGAATGCCTGGTCGACTTCGTCAAAAGGCGGTGCGCCGAGCGTCGCGAGCATGTCCATCATCAATCGCTCGATCACGCCATTGCGCAGCACATTCGAGCATGCGCGATCGAATTCGATGCTAAGCTGCGTATCGGTCATCAGCGCCGCGGCACGGCCAATCTGCTCGACGCGGGCTGCCAGTTGGCGGGTGTCGTCGAGATCGGGAGACCGCACGACGTACAACACTTCAGCATTGGCCTGCACCACGTTCGGAGCGTATCCACCAGCATCGGTGATCGCGTAGTGCACCCGCGCATCCGGTGGCATGTGCTCGCGCATGAAGTTCACGCCGACGTTCATGAGTTCGACCGCGTCCAACGCGCTACGGCCGAGATGCGGCGACGCGGCCGCGTGAGACGCGATCCCCGAGAAACGGAACGCCATCTGAATGATGGCGAGGGATTTGTACTTGAATACGCCCGAATAGGGACCCGGATGCCAGGCCAGTGCCGCGTCGAGGTCGTCGAATGCATTTGCACGCGCCATGTAGGTCTTGCCCGCGCCCCCCTCTTCAGCGGGACAACCGTAATAACGCACGATGCCGGGAAGCCGGTGGCGCGCGAGATAATCGCGCGTCGCAATCGCCGCCAGCATCGCGCCGGCGCCGAGCAGGTGGTGGCCGCACCCGTGACCATTTGCGCCCTCGCAAGCCGGCATCGGCTCGACCGCTCCTGCGACCTGGCTCATATCCGAAAGCGCATCGTACTCACCGAGAAAGCCGATGACGGGACCATCCTCTCCGCACTGCGCGCTGAACGCCGTCGGAATGCCGCCGACATTGCGCGTCACGTGGAATCCTTCGCGCTCAAGCACGGCGATCTGCTCCTTAACGGATTGAAACTCCTGCCAGCGAGTTTCGGCGAGCCCCCATATCTCGTCAGACAACCGGATCAGGCCATTTTTCTTCGCATCAACGAGAGCAGCTATTTCGGCCACGCGCTCATTCAACAATTGACTCACGATTGCACTCCTGCGTATTGCGACGGAAAGCCGCCGCGCAACGTACCGCGCCGACGCGCATCAACGGCCGCTACGGCGACGGGCGGTTCGACATCGGAAGGAATGGGACACTGGTATGCCGCGTCGGCCGACTGTTCCTGTAGCGCCCGCTTCGCGGCGGCGAGAGTGGTCGGATCGTGATACAGCGCTGCCGCCGTGACGGCCAGCACCTTGGCGGTATGCGTCATCCCCTTGTGGGCAAGCGACGACTTGCCCTGTGCGACCAGTTGCCATGAGTGGAACGGTGTGCCGAGCGCGAAGCATGGCACGAGGCAGCGGGCCGTCGGCACCACCCAACTAACGTCGCCCACGTCGGTCGATGCGGGCAGCACGGGCGGCATCCGCTCCTCCGGCAAGATGGCGTCGTGGAGCTCGCCCTTCAGATGCGCAGCGCCGAATATGGCGAGACTCGCGCGCGCCTCTTCCTTTGAAATGGCTTGCTGCATCCGGTGCGCGAAAGCCCGGTCGTGGTCGTCGAACGGGACTGGGCCCAGTGCCTGCATGCGCACATACATCAGCTCCGAAATCGCGGGATTCGGGCGCATATTCGACATCGCCTTCTCGACGCGCACCTGCATCGCAGTCTCGGACATCATCGCGGCGCCCTCGGCGATCCGTACCAGACGCGCATGGATGGACTGCACGACTTCAAGTTCGGGCGCACGTATCTGGTAGACAACCTCGGCGTGAGCCTGCACGACGTTCGGCGCGCGGCCGCCCGTGTCGTGAATCGCATAGTGCAGACGCGCGTCAGCCGGAATGTGTTCGCGCAAGTAGTTGGCCGCCACGTTCATTAATGCGACCGCGTCGAGCGCGCTTCGTCCAAGATGCGGCGCGGCCGCCGCATGCGCCGCCCTGCCGGAAAACGCGAAGCGCGCGTGCAGTGTGGCAAGCGTCGACATTGCGTCGATCGCATAGATGCTGGACGGATGCCACGTCAATGCGGCGTCGACGTCGTCGAACACACCGGCGCGCGTCATGAACGTCTTGCCCGCGCCGCCTTCCTCCGCGGGGCAACCGTAATAGCGGATGCGACCCGCGACACCTGTGTCGCGCAAATGATCGCGGACTGCCAGCGCGGCGAGCAACGCGGCGCCGCCCAACAGATTGTGGCCGCAACCATGGCCGTTGCCGGCATTCACGACCGGCGCGCGCGTCGTGGAGCCCGCGACCTGACTCAACTGGGGCAATGCGTCGTACTCGCCCAGCAGGCCGATCACTGGTCCGCCGTCGCCCCATTCCGCAACGAACGCGGTCGGAATGCCCGCAAGGCCTTGTGTCACCCGAAAGCCTTCCCGCGTCAGTTCTCTTATCTGAAGGTCGGCGGACGCGTGTTCCGAGTACGCGGTCTCCGCAAGGTCCCAGAGCCTGTCGCTCAGGTGCGTGCACAGCGCGCGATGATGCTCGATGCGAGCGACCACGTCCCGTTCGGCTTCGTTGAGCTTCAACATAATGTGACTGATTGAAAGGTGTTTCAGTGCAGCGCGAGATTGCTCTGCAAGATCGCAGATCAATGACTTGCGCGGTATGTTGGTGCTGCGCGGCGGACACCTCACCAAGGCGAGGAAAAAGTCCCGGCACATCGTCTCTTCACAACAAACGCCGGAGCACTGTCATCGGCGTGAGAAATGGTTATGTTTATTCGTTGATGGGTCAAACCGCGAAAAAAAAGACGCGCAGATAACGCGCGTCAAATTGCTATGGCCCGGGTTTTGCTTTGCGCTGCGGCCGGTGCATTGCTAGGGTTGACTCAGCACGCATTCGACCGCATGAAAGACACGTCTGCTCATTGGGTCGTCCGCATTGGCCTCGTCGAGAATGGTGTCCTTCAGGCTTTGAATGAAGACCTTCGCCGCCGCGCTTAGCGGGGTTGCGCGCCGATACATCAGGTTCACTTCCACGTCGGGGATGGTCTCCGTCACGGGCAGCACGCACAGCCCCTCTTTCGCGACGAGCAGTTCCGCGAGTGGCCATGGCATGATCGAGAGAACGTCGGTGTTACAGATCAGGCCGATCATCATCGACGAGGAATGCGCGACGTGCACGCGCGGCTTGTAGCGGCGAAAGTACTCACCGAATGGCCCGTCGCCTTCGGCGTCGTTTTCCGTGAAGTCTCGGTTCAACACCCAGCTCGCGCCCTTCAGTTGCGGCAACGTGCGGCATTTCGCGAGCGGATGCCCAGCGCGACCCACTACCGCGTAACTCACGAGGAAGAGCGGCACTTGCTGGAATTCGTCCCGGCATGAAGGCGGACAGCCGCGATTCACCGAGAGATCGAGCGTGCCGTCACGCAGTTTCGGCAGGGCGACGCTCAGCAGGCTCTCGTAGAAGACGAGCCGGGTATCGGGCATTTCCAGTTCGAAGCGCTTCATGATGCCACCAAGCAGCGCGCTGGCGACCCACGTCGGCAGCGCAACCGTCAACCGCTCCCTGCCTGCTCCTGAGAAGCGGTCCATCTCGTCCTGCGCGCGTCGCAACTGCTGGATCATCAGACGCGCGTGCGCCAGCAAAGCGCGCCCAGCTTCAGTCAGACTGATCCCGGAGGCTTCGCGGACGATCAATGCCACGCCAACCTGGGCTTCGAGTTCGCGCATCGCCTTGGTCACCGCCGCCGGTGAAAGTTCAAGCGCCTTCGCTGCGTTGCGAATGCTTCCGGTATCGGAAATCGCGACGAGCGTGCGTAGTTGATGAATCTTCATGAGGGGGTGTCTCCATATCCAGTCCGCAACCAAAAGTGAACGAGCTTACTTCCATTGATGCCCGCCGCTGCCCTTCTCGCCTGTTGCGCACGCGAACGGGTACAGGTGTCCCTTGCGTGCCAATGGGCGGTATTGTCATCGAGTATCGGAGCACGTGACGGAACATGGTGCAAAGGTAATGCAGTCTGCCCCGTCAATAAAGCGAAAAGCGCGGCGTTGCCGGATCGACAGGCCGCACGACGCGTGGAGTGAATGACAGGAGCACAGACAGGCGGGGCAGCGCACGAGGCGCTGATGAATGCCGGCGAGAAGGCGCCGCGAGCAGCGCGACCCGGTCCTGCAGGGCCGACGTGCTCGCGCCGTATCAAAAGTAGTGTTGCACGCCGAAGCGCAGCGAGGCCTGCGAACTCGTCGACGAAGGAGCGAGCGACGGCAGGGCCGCCTTGGCGCCACCGCTCGCGTGCTGATACGTCGCTTCGGCGTAGAGCATGGTGCGCACCGAAAGATGGTACAGGTCCGACAGCGCGACCGTGGTGTAGGCGTGGCCGTTGAACCAGGTCGTCGAACCACCCGCGACGACCGCGTTGAATGGCGTCATGCTCCAGTTGACGCCCAACTCCGCAGTCGTGGCATGCGCCGCGTCGGCCGCATCCGCGATTCGCACCGTGTTCAATATGCCATGCACGGCCCACGTGCGATTCGGGGTCCACGAGCCAGCCATGCCCGCGATTCGCGTACTGCTCGCACGAAACGCGCTGCCGCCCGCGAGATTCTGACCCAGAAACGACGCATAACCGAGTGCCGTGTTGAACGCATAGGCCTTGTTGCGTGTGTCGCTGTACACGGCAGACAACTTCAACGGTCCCGATGCGTAGAAAACATCGGTGCCGAAGTAGCGTCCCTGCCCCGTCGACGAATCCGCGAAGCCGTACATCACGTGCGCGGACATGCCGTACCAGACGGGGCTCGCGTACCTGATCGTATTGCTGAGCGGGGTGACCGCGGCATTGTCGATATTTCCGGGATGATAGGCGAGATAGTTGTACTGAACCGCTCCATTCGCGTTCGGCGTAAACACCTCGTTGGTCAGGTCCCACTGCCGCCCCATGGTAACGGACCCGTAGCGCTCATTCGACAAGCCAATCCACGCCATTCGACTGAACAGCACGCCCGCCGTTGCGAAACTGCCGGTATTCGAAAAATAGCCGTTTTCGAGCCGGAAAATCGCGCTGGTACCGCCTCCCAGGTCTTCGCTTCCCTTGAAACCGAACTGGTCCGGGACCGCTATCGGCCCCATCATCACTGCATGGCCGCCCTTCGTGTTGTTCACATACCCCATGCTTTCGTCGATGCTGCCGTAAAGCGTATAGCTCGATTGTGCATTTGCATCCGCGCATGCGGACGCCAGCACGCTCGCAATCACGAGCGTGCCTGCTTTATGTAGGCTCATTGTTGTGTGGTGTGGAAGAGGCCGTCGCTTCTTGACCCCGTGTCACGACGGCCGTGAAAGGGCGATTAGGGCTTCAATACAGGGAGCGTTTCTGCCCACATCGGGTGATGAATGTTGCTGCCTTCAAACGGTGGGAATTTTTCGAAATCCGCGCGCATCTCGTGTCTGACTGGCGAATTCATCGCGCGCGTGATCGCTTCGGCGCTGTCGAACATTAACTTGTTGCGCTGCATGTAGTGCACCCGCTTCCACGGCATCGCATCGACCCAATCGACCCGCGTGAAGATCTCGATTTCGCGCACGCCGTCAAAGAATTTCATGATCTGCGGATGATGCGACAGATAGTACGCAAGCCATTCGTCGAAATTCTCGGCGCGGCCCGGATAGTGAACGAGAAACTGGCAAGGCAACGCCCCTTGCGGCACCTGCGCTTGCGAATCCAGCACCGGAAAAGGCCGCCGCGCCATGACCTGCTGCTCAACCACACATGTCGCGAGGCTCGGGTAATCGTCCCTCGCGAGTTGCTGCAGATGTCCGTCGGCGGCAATCGCCGACTCCAGCTCCGCAAGCCGTTCGAAGTCGAGCTGCATGGCGAAGATCGGCGATGGACCGTCGTCCGTGTAATAGTCATCCGCCGCGGATGGCGTGTACAGGCGCGCGCGGCTCAATGCAGGCGTATTTTCCACGCACGCGCGGATATGGCGCCGATCCTCGTCGCTGATACGCGCACTCGGGTCGGGATGCTGGAAGGTGACGAGATAGGAGAATTGCATGTTCGGTCCGAGTGGTTCGATCGAATGAGGTGGCGGCGCGGGCGGGCAATTCACTTCACAGTTCGAGCAAAATCCTTTGCACGGTGTCGCGATCCACCTGGGCGCGATCACGCGGGGCCGTCTCGCTCACGCCGAAGCTCGCGAGTATCAGCATGAGTGCGATGCGCAACTTCTGCGCGGAGAGATCGCCACCCGCGACTATTCCGTCGGCGGCGAGGAAACGCTGCTTCGGCACCGTGCCGCGCGGCGCGCGCGTGGCCTGCACCACCACCACACCAGCCGCGACGGCGTTGCACAACGCCTCCCCCTCCCCGGACGCGGGACGCCCAGGCGCAAGCCCCGCGGAGACGATGCCGCGCGCACCCGCCGCGACAAACGCTTCGATCGCCGCGCCATCGGCACCCGCATACGACATGGCAATGTCGACCCGCGGTAACGCGGTCGACGCGGCTGCATCCAGTATCGATGCGAAACGCGGGCTCTGCCGCGACGGCCCCGCATCACGAAACACGCGACGCCGCCAGACCACGCCGGCGTCCGCATCGATCCTGCCGAGTGGCCCATACGGCGCGGCCTCGAATGCCGCGAGTTCGAAGCTCGCCGCCTTGGTCACGTCACGCGCGGCGAAGAAAAGGCCGCCCATGGCAACGAGCACGCCCGCACCGCGCGACTCCGGCGCGGCGGCCACGGCAACCGCGCCGCGCAGATTCGCCGCGGCGTCGCTGCCATCCGTGTTTGCGGGGCGCTGCGCGCCCGTCAGCACCACGGGTTGTTCGAGTTCCAGCACAAGGCCGAGAAACCACGCGGTCTCCTCGAGCGTCGCCGTGCCGTGCGTGATCACGAAACCCGTCAACGCGGGATCGCTTGCAGCGGTGTCGCGGATCAGCGTGGCAAGCTCCAGCCAATCGCGCGGACCGATGGACACGCTCCCCAAGCTGCGAAACGGCAGGGGCACGATCTCGACATGCGGGACCAGCTCGCCCAGGCGTTGCAGCAGATCGTCGATCGGATGGATCACGCCGCTGTCAGCGTATTCGATCCAGTCGAAGCGATGACGCCCATGCATTGCAAACGTCCCGCCGGTGCCGATCACGGCGATGCGGGGACGCTTTGCAGACACAGCTTGCTCGCCGACGAGTGTGGACACCGCGGGAGCAATCGGCTCTTTCACGTCAGCGCCGTTCATGCCTGCACTCTCACGAAAAGCGCGTCGGCCTCGACCCTGGTCTCATGATGCCGGGTGTCGCGCGACACAGGCGCGGCAAGCGCACGGCCCGTTCGCACATCGACCAGACCGGCATGCAGCGGGCATTCCACTTCATGCCCCTCGAAATCGCCTTCGCTGAGCAAAGCCGCGCCGTGCGTGCAGATGTCGTCAAGCGCGTGAATCTCATGGTCGACACGGAACAGACCGATCTTGACGCCCTCGATCTCGATGCCACGGCACGCGCGCGCGCCGAACACCTCGTCAAGCGATCCGATTGCAAACCAGCCGTCGTCGCCGCGCACATACTCGCGTGCGTCGGCGGAATTTATCTGGATCACCGCGTTCATAGCGCCACCCGTTGCTGGAGACTGACAGGTTCGTGCATCTTCACCGCGCCGATCAGGTCGGTGAGTTTCGCCACGCCGTGCCGCTTGCACCACTCTGTCAGATCGTCGATCAAGCGCGGCATCGCCGTGGGCGAAACGAAGTTCGCGGTGCCGACCTGCACCGCGCTGCAACCCGCGAGAAGAAACTCGAGCGCGTCCGCGGCCGTGGCAATGCCGCCGCATCCGATGACGGGAATCTTGACGGCCTGCACGCATTGATAGGCGATCCGCAGCATGATCGGTTTCGTGGCGGCGCCCGTGAGGCCGCCCATGACGTTCGCCACACGCGGGCGAAATGTCTCGACATCGATCGCCATTGCAAGAATCGCGTTGCTCACCACGAGCGCATCCGCACCCGCGTCTTCAGCAGCCAGGGCTACCTCGACCACGTTGCCCGCATTGGGCGTCATCTTGGGCCAGACAGGCAGCGAGGTCGCGGACTTCATCGCCTTGACCACCTGCCAGGTGGCTTCCGGATCCATGCCGAACGCCTGACCGTTCTTCTTCAGGTTGGGACAGGAGACATTCGCTTCGATCGCCGCGACGCCTGGCACGCTGATTTTTTCCGCGAGCCTGCCAAACTCCTCGATCGTGTTGGCCGAAATGCTCGCGACGAGAGGCGGACTATAGCGCCGGTAGTAGGGCACGGTCTGTTCGACATAGTAGTCGCTGCCCTTGCTCGGGATGCCGATCGAAAAGAGCGTGGCGTCGCGAAACTCGGCGACACGCGGAGGCGGCACGCCTTCGCGCACGTCATGAGTAATCGTCTTAGTGACGATTGCGCCGAGACAGTTGAGGTCGAATATCTGCGACGTGCCTTCGGCGAAAGTACCCGAGGCCGGCATCACCGGATTCGCGAGCTTGAGCGAACCAATATTGACGCTGAGATCTACCATGATGTCGTTTCCTGAAGATCGAAGACCGGGCCTTCCCAGCACACACGGCGGTAGCTGAGCTCTGGTGAACCCGCCTCTTTCCGAAAAGGCCGCACGCATGCGTAGCACGCTCCGTAACCGCAACCCATGCGCTGTTCGAGCGCGACCTGGCCGCGGATGCCTAACTGCGCGGCCACGCGTTGCAACATGACGAGCAGGCGGTTCGACCCGCACGTGCTGACGAATGTGATGCGCAGTTGCCCGTGCACTTCCCGGATCAGGCTCTCGACCTGGACCACGTCGCTGGTCTGCTCGTCATCGGTGACAGTGATCACATCGGCGCCCACGGCTTTCAGATAATCGGCCGACATCATCAACGCCTCACTGCGTGCGCTGAGGATTGCGGTGACATGCGCACCCGCCGCGATCGCCTGCTGCGCGAGCGGCGTCATCGTCGCGAGGCCAACGCCGCGGCCAAGCAGCAGGACGTGTGCCGGTTCCGTCGATGCGGGCAGCGCAAAGCCGTTGCCGAGCGGGCCCAGCGCGTCGAGCGTATCGCCCGGCAGAAGTTGGGCCAGGCCACGTGTTCCCGCACCCTGTACCTTGTAGAGAAATTCGATGCGGCTGTCTTCCGCGGCCACGCAGTAGATGCTCATCGGCCGGCGAAGATAAGGCGTGTCGTCGTTCGAAGCCGGACACGCGAGATGAAAGAACTGCCCGGCGCGTGCCGTCAGCGCGAGCTCAGGCGCCGTCAGCACGAGATGCTTGTACTCCGCATTGAGCCATGCGTTCGAGCGCACGTGGCACTGGTTCTCCGCGATCGTCGGCGTACTCTGGCAGGTGTGAGCAGCATCCGCGTGCGCGTGATCCGGACACAAAGCAATCACGCGCGCGGTGGCGGGATCGGTGGCCGTGTCGCTTCGCGCCGCATTCGGCTCTGCAGAAAATGTGTTCATAAGAATTCCATCCATCAAACGGTTCGGGTCGTTTCGCTGAGTCCGGACTTGCGCAATGCGGTCAACGAAGCGAAATCGCTTGCCAGCGGCGACATCCGGTCGTCGGGCTCCATCATATGAAGCTGCGTGAAGCTCATTTCACTGATCAGCCACGTGCCGGAGGGCGTACGCTCATACTTCTCTTCGGTGACCGCCCCAAGCAGTACCGCGCGCGCATCGTCATCACGCAGCGCGAGTTGCCAGAGCCGCCAGCTGCCAGTCGCGTGCATGGCCTCGGTCACGTCGAGTGCTTCACTCACGTAGTAATGCATCGCGAAGCGCCACGGCGAACGCTGAAACCATTCGCACAGAGCGGCGCGTCCGACGAGGTCGTTGCCGAATCCCGCGCCGCCGGTCCACACCGCGCGCTCCGTGAAGCACATGGCCTGCTGCAACGCGATTTCGTGCATCACGGGTTGCGGCTGCCGTTGATAGTCGCTCGTGTATTTCTGATCGGCGAGCGCGGCGTAGCGTGCCTTCAGCGAGCGGATCGCGTCGATCGCTTCGAGCCGGGCGACGCGCGCCTCCAGCGACTGTATCGGCGAGTTGTGTTCCGTCATCACGCCAGCTCCTTCAAGGGAACCGACGTGTCGGCCAATCGGCCTGTATCGATGCGCCTGCGCGCGCTGACGAGACGTTCCAGATGCCGCCGTTCGCGGCTCTGGTTGACCGTCACGCCCGCGGCCACGCAACCGTCGCGCAGCGAAATCACGGTCGCGTCCGCCGATGAAAGCGAGCCGCGCACGACGATCTCATCGCCGGGTTCGTGCACGCCCGTCACCTGGATCGCGTGGCCGAGTTGATCCGTCCACATCCATTGAATCTCCGCATACGGTTCCATTCGCCCGGTGATGATCCCGGCTACGGCGCGCGCCTGATTCTCGGCGTTGCGCCACGTTTCCTGCCTGACGTGGCGACTGGATGCGCGGTCCAACGCGCAGGCCGCGTCTCCGGCGGCGTAAAACCAGGGCGCCGAGGGGCTGCGGCAGAACTCATCGACCAGGACACCGCGTTCGTCCGAGAGTCCCGTGCCGCGTAAGAATGCGGGATTGCAGTCGACGCCGATCGCGATCAGCACGCAGTCGGCATCGATGGACACCGGCGCGCCGTCTTGCAACGCGTCGATGCGCAACGCGAACGCACCGCGGTCCGCCCCGCCCGCGCGCACGATGTCCGTGACATTGACCCGCGTTCGCACATCGACGCCCTTCGCGGCATGTTCCTGTGCAAGCCATCCAGCCACTTGCGGCGGCAGACAGCGCCCCATGATGCCGTCGCCGGCCTCCAGCACCGTCACCGGCACGCCAAGACTGATCGCGCTAGAAGCCACTTCCATCCCGATGACGCCCGCGCCGATGATTGCAAGCTTGCGGCAGCCTTCCAGCGATGTGCGCAACGCGAGGCAATCGTCCAGCGTGCGCAGCGCATGCACACCTTCGACGTGCTGCGTGAGGAAACGCGGACGCCTCGCCATGCCGCCCGTCGCGACGACCAGCAGATCGAAATCCACGGTGGCGCCGTTGTCCAGATGCAGGCGCCGTGAATCGACGTCGAGTTTCCGCGCACTGGCGCGCACACGCTCGATGCCGGCTCCCGTCAGCGACTCGCTGGTCCAGTAGTCGGGCGAGGTCAGCACGAGGCTCTCTTGCGTCTTCGTACCCAGCAGCAGTTCCTTCGACAACGCGGGACGCTCATACGGTGCATGCGGTTCATCGCCGATCAGCGTGACTCGCCCGGGATGGCCCAGGGCTTTCAGATGCTGGGCGACACGTCCGCCGGCATGACCCGCGCCGACAATCGCGACATGTGGCGAGTTCATTGTTGCGGCTCCTTGTTTGCTTCGGCGTTGCACGTCACGCGATACAGCACGCAGCCTGGCGTGATGCAACGATAGCGGCGCGCTTCGCGCGGCGGGATCAGGATGGCCTCGCCCGCCGAGAGGACGTAGTGCTCATCCGCCGCGACGATGTCGACGCGCCCTTCCAGCACTGCGGCGAGTTCTTCGCCAAGAAGGCCCGCTTCAAATTCGACCAGCTCGTCGCGTTGCATGCGTTGGGTCGACGCTGAAAGCGCCGCGCCGTCGGCAACATGTCGCACGATCGGCAACTGAGCCGCCGCGCCTTCATGGGGAACGGCCGGCAACAGCGTGCAATGCGCGGCGCCGCCGTTCGACAGAATCGCTTCGATCACGATCCGTTCTCCCGATCGGCCAGCGGGTAATAGGGAGCCTCGTCGTCGCCGCGATATTCGGCACGCGGCGGCGTCACCACGTTCAGACGCATGCTCATGCCCGCGCCTTCGTAGGTGTTGACACCGTAGTGGCTCAAGCCGGCGGGAATGATCATCACCTCGCCCGTGTTCAGGCGCCGCTCGATCTCCGCGCCGTTGTCGTGCACCTCGAAAATCGAACAGCCGCCCTTGATCTGCAGCGACGCCTCTTCTCCGTGGCTATGCGCTTTCGCGGGCAGGCCGTGGCCCGCCGTTTCAACGAACTTGATGACCGCGACGCTCATCGTCTCGCCGATCATCGTCTTTATATAGAGGCCGTCGGCAACAACCTCCTTGAGTGCGTGGTCAACACCAAAAATGCGGCACTTGGGCATGATCTGATCCTTTACTGGCCGAGCGTGTGAGCGTCAGATGGCGGGGCGCATCGAAAACGTTTCGTCCGCCACGAAGCGGAAGGGATCGTATCCGTCGATCACGAAAGGCTGCTGGTAGAACTCGATAGCGGGCGCGACTTCGGCCAGCGACAGCAGCAGACACATCAGCGTCTTCGCGTCTTCGGGCAGCTTGTCCAGTTCGAACTGGTTAAGCCATGCCACGATGTCGTCGACCCTGGCGAGCATCGCGTCCTTGAATTCGACGATGGCCGGCATGCCCGCCGTATGGCGTCGCGTCGTCCGTTCGGTTTCGGTCGGCAACGCCCACACGTCGACAAAGCGGTTCAACTCCTCGAAGGCGGCAGGCAGCGGCGCGCGTGACGACGCGTCCTGCGTGAAATCCGCGCGCTTCGTGACGACGATGACTTTCTGTTCCATGACGTTTACTCCACAGTGGCTTCGGCTTGCGCCAACAGGCGTTCGATGACGTGATAGCTGTGCCGCACCAGCAGCTCGTTGTCCTGCAGCACCATGAATTTCTTCACGCCGGTTTCCGCCGCCCGTTGCGTACGTTCGAGCGTGCTGAGGTCCTCGAGCAGCACGTCGCGCAACGCCACCTTCATGTACTCGAGGAAGAATCGGCCACCTGGCGTCGTCATTTCCGGGTAATACACGCGCGCTTCGAAAAGCGTCTTGTTATGCGCGATCGGACGGAAGTTGTAGGCCTGGCAGTAGTTGGGACGCAGCGACAGATAGAAGTCCGGAAACATCACGTTGATGTCGAACAGCCAGTTCTCGCTCTTCGTCCAGTTGACACCCTTGGGCAACGCGTCGAGCGGAAACTCATGGCGTGCGCTGCCGATGCCCGCGCGCAATGCCGCCGCGGCGATCGGGCGTTTCGAACCGGCGTCGGACAATGCTTCGGCCGCGGCCGCGCCGCCCGATGTCACCGCTTTCGGGTTCCCATAGACCGACTTCTGGTTGCCCGCCAGCGACAGACGTCGATGGAACTCGCCGCACAGCGCGTCGAGCGGCGGCATGCTGCCGCCCGCGCTACTGTCGATGGCGTCGGCGATCGAATTGCCATGCACATACGCGACGTGATAAGCCTCCTGGAACGCGTCGAGCGCGAGCTTCCAGTTGCAGTCGACCACCGTTTCCCACGCGAAGCCCACCTTCAGCTTGTCGAACGGATAGCCTTCGACCTCGCCGTACATCGGCCTGAGAAAGTCGGCGAGCGAGAGCCTGGGCTGCGGGTCCATGTTGACGAAGATGAATCCTTGCCATACGTCGCACGCGACGCGCGTCAGTGCGTAATCTTTGAAGTCGAGCCCGAAAAAACATTGCTCGTCCGGCACGCCCGTCAAATTGCCGTCCAGGTCGTACGCCCAGCCGTGGAACTTGCAGAAGAATTTGCGCGTATGTCCGGTCTTGTCGTACGCAATCTGATTCAGCCGGTGCGAGCAGACGTTGTGCATTGCGCGAATCTCACCGCGCTTGTTGCGCACGACGATGATCTCCGTGTCGCACGCGTCGAGCTTCTTGACGAAGTAATCACCCGCCTCGGGGATTTCCTCCACGCGGCCGACCTGCAACCAGGTCTTCTTGAAGATGTGCGCCTTTTCGCGCTCGTAGTACCCGGGAGAAATATAGGGCTCGACGGGAATCAGTCCAGCGCCTAGTTCCGCGTAGCGCGCGGTCAATGTGCCCTCCGGGGCGGGAATCGCATTCATGAACGGCGTCCTTCGTGAGGTGAGTGCTGAATCGCTGAATAATGAATGGCATTCTGTTTTCAACGAAAAATGCTGTCAAGCTCTTTGTGAAAACTTTTTGAAGCGGCGTCGCTGACGAGACATCCGGCGTGCAGGCGATTGTTAGAATGGCGGGTCAATCAGTTGAATCACCTACCGAGGGAGGCGCGGTGCCGCAGGTAAAAAAAGCAGGAATTCGCGAGGCAATTCTGGCGTCGGCGTTCGCGGCGTTCAGCCGCAAGGGCTATTCGGCGACCACCATGACCGAGATCGCGCGCGAGGCGGGGACCACCGTGGCGAACCTGTATGTGTACTTCGATTCGAAACTGATCATCCTGTATGAGATCTATCAGCCGTGGTTGACGCGGCAACTGCACGCGGTGCGCACCGAGGTGATGCTGCTGTCGAATCCGCGCAGCAAGATTCGCCGTATCATCAGTGGAATCTGGGCGGATATTCCGGCAGCCGATCATGCGTTTGCCAACTCGCTCATCGACGCGCTGGCGACCGCGCCCGCGGACCTGCGCAAGCCAGTCAATCTGCTGCAACCTGTCGAGGCGTTCGTCACACAGCTTTTGCTCGACTCGCTTCCGCGGGAACGGGCGGGCGTGGTGCACGGCGACTTGCTGTCCCACCTCATCTGGATGGCGTTCGATGGCTTCGTCATCAATCACCGGATCGGCGACGATCGCGACATCGACCAGATCTCGGCCATGATGGCCGACCTGCTGCTAGGCGAGCAGGAGCCGGAAGCGCACTAGCGGTTCATCCGCAACGAAGCGGAATTTTGAAAACTTTGACAGCACGCAAAAAAGAATGTCATTCTGTATTTAGGCTGCTGATTTCAGCGGCCGGACTCCCTGATCCTCGGATTGTTCAAGGCCTGAGACCTCGCTGCAGCGCACACTGAATCAGCGCTGCAGCGCGGGCCGAACCTGCCGGACAATCGGATGGCCGGGCAATCAATGGCGTTACTATTTGCCTGAGGTGCTGGCATGGCCGCAATCTCCGAAAGCGCGCAATTACGTTCGTTCAACCCGCCGTCTAGAACTACCTATCTGGTCCTGGTTCTGTGTTTCCTGACGATCGTCGCCGAGGGCTACGACATCGGCGTGATGGGAACGATCGTCCCGTCCCTGCTGAGCGACCCGGTCTGGAAGCTCACCCCGATGGAAATCGGCGCCATGGGTAGTGCCGCCCTGTTCGGTACCTTGTTCGGGTCGTATTTCATCAGCGTGATCAGCGACCTGGTTGGCAGAAAACTGCTGCTGATCAGTTGTGTCGCCCTCTTCTCGTTATCGATGCTCGGCGCAGCGTGGGCGCCGACGCCGTTCGTGTTCTCCGTCAGCCGCTTCATTGGCGGGCTCGGCCTTGGCGGGGTCATTTCAGCGGCGGCGGCGCTGACCGTCGAATATTCGCCGTCTGCCAAGCGCAATCTGAATTTTGCGCTGATGTACTCGGGCTACTCGCTCGGTGCGCTGCTATCCGCGGTCATCGGTATTTTCTTTGTGCAATCGCACGGATGGCGCTTCGTCGTTGCGCTAGGGGCGAGTCCGCTGCTAGCGCTTCCTCTTCTCGTGTGGCTTCTGCCTGAATCACTCGACTTTCTGCTTGCGAAGGGCCGAGAAACTCAGGCGAAGACTTTGGCCCAACGCCTGGGTATCGATTCGTCCGTCTTTCAACGTGCAAGCCGCAGCGCGGCACCAAAACCCTCGCTTGGCGCCGTGTTCCGCGAAGTGTTCTCGCCGCAGAATTTCTGGGCCACGGTTTGTCTGTGGGTTGCGCAGGTTGCCGCCGTGCTGGTGATCTACGGCTTGGGCACGTGGCTGCCGCAACTCATGCGCAAGCTCGGTTATGACCTCGGTTCGAGCCTGTCGTTTCTCGCGGTGTTCATGCTGTCGTCCGCGTTGGGCGGCATCCTCATCGGTCAGATTAGCGACCGCCTGGGCGCGCGCAAGACCATCGTTGCGGGCTATATCATCGGTGCGCTCGCGGTGTGCGGTCTCACCCTCAAGGGAAGCCTCGTCTTCAACTATGCGCTCGTCGCACTCGCCGGCTTCGGTAGCATTGGCGTCGCGATGGTTCAGCTGGGCTTCATCGCCAACTTCTACCGCGCACATGCGCGTGCGAGCGCGACAGGATGGGCCGTTGGCATTGGACGTTTCGGCGCGATGAGCGGTCCGATGGTCGGCGCCTATCTCGCCGCGCACAACATCGAAGTCCAATGGAATTTCTACGCGTTTGCCGCCTCCGCACTCGTTGCCGCGCTGGCGATTGCGTTGACCGGCGACCCGCAGTCACGGACGGCGCGTGTCGACTCGTCGAGCGTTTCGCTGGAAGGCTGAATGGATTTGCAAAGCGCGTGCAGATCGCGCGGCACTCGGCATTGACGCGCCGCGCTCTTTCCACAAAACAGACCACGGAGACAAAACGATGAGCATCGGCTTGGGCACCCTGGCCCGGATCGGTCATCTCTATCCGTCTGGAGGACTCTGCGACTTCGAGGTTCAGTTGATGGCGCCCGAGGGCGTGCAGTTCGTGACAACGCGCTTGCCGTTCCGCGATACGTCACTCGAATCCGACACGAAGATCATCGACAACCTTGAATACCATGCAGGATTGCTCGCCGACGCGAAAGTCGATCTGATCGCGTTGAATTGCACGGCGGCTGGTGTGGTCAATGGTCCCGAGGCAATCAGGCGGCGAATCACAGACGCGACGGGCATTGCCGCCGTGACGACGATCGATGCGGTACTCGCGGCTTTGGAAGCACTGTCGGCTTCAAGAATTGCGCTGCTGACACCCTATCGGCAAGAGGTCGTACTGACGGAAATAGGCTTTCTGCGCGGACATGGGATCGACGTCGTTGACCATGCAAGCCTGCCATGCCAGACGCCTTTGGAGCAGGCGGCTATCACGCCGGAATCCTGGCTCCATCTTGCGGCAGGAATTGCAGGCGGCTTTGACGCCTTATTGATAAGTTGTGCGGGTATTCAAGTCAGCCCGGTGATCGAGACGCTTGAAAACGAGGTCGGGGTTCCCGTCGTCACGAGCAATGCCGCTTTGCTTTGGCATTGCCTGTGCCGGTTCGGAATTGTCGAGCGGCCCACGCGCTACGGCTCGCTTCTCGCGAAGACCCTCGCCCGCGAACCGGCCCTGCCCGAGGCGCGCGCCACGACTTTGCAAGAAGTATCGCCACTGCGGTAAGGCGCGCTGAGCCGGCTGAAGCCGGCCACGCGCCGCGCTTCAGACCGGCTTGCCTTCGCTGCTGGCCCAGTTGCGCATCAGCGTATTGCTTGGCAAGCTTTCGTCGATCAACTTCTTCGCGGTTTGGATTCCGGCAATCGGCAACCCGGCTGGATCGAGCACGCCGATCTGCACCAGCACCGACGCTTGATCCCAATAGATGTGCTCGTTGTAAAGCTTGTCCCCGCGAAAATGAACGACGGCTAGCATCGGAATTTCGATGTACTTGCCCGTCGGCGCAAGACCCGGTAACAGCCAGTCGATTTCGCGATCGTGAGTCGCACAAAAAACAAACTCGTCGACGAGGCGATCCGCGCCGATGGTGCGTGAAATCGGAATGAGCCGCGTATCGTCGGGGTTGGCGTGGACGAAATGGTATTTGTAAAAGCGCTTGAGTTGATCGTGGCCAACGCCGCCCGTCATCGTCGGAACGTGATTGACGTATGGCTCAGCAATCATCGTGGGCAACACGGCGTCGACATCGCGCCTAGCGAACTCATAGTAGCAGTGCAACTCCCACAACTCATTCAGATCGTAGATAGGCCCAAGCACCTTGCGCAGCATCGCTAGCGTGCGCGAATAGGCCATCATCGCGGCTGGCTTGTCGAAATGCTCGCGCTCCGGCGTGGCGAACGCGTGATCGCAACCGGCATAGACATACTGCTCAATTCGCGGATTCGCGCGCAGCGCGGCCTGGATCTTCTCGCGCGTCGCCGGCGGGCACAGCGCATCATTGCCCGCAAAGTGGAACACCATCGGACATTGAATCGACGGCACCTCATGCAAGAACGCTTCCAGACCCACGCCGTAGTAGCTCACCGCGCAGTCGATATCAGTTCGCGCAGCGGCGATCAGCGCCAGCTTGCCGCCGAGACAGTATCCGAGCGCACCGACCTTGCCGGCCTGTTGCGGGAGCGCACGCAGCGCCTTGATGGTCGACGCCACGTCCTGAACCGCGAGCGTCAGGTCGAGCCGTTCGTCGTAGCCGAGCGCCGCGGCAAAGTCGTCTTCGCCATAGCCCAGTTCGACACGCGGCTTCATTCGCCAGAACAGATCCGGCACAAGCACCACATAGCCTTCTTCCGCGAAGCGGTCGGCCATGGACTTCATGTATCCATTGATGCCGAAAATTTCCTGCAACAGGACGAGGCCGGGCCCCGAGCCCTGTTTGGGCTTCGCAAGATAAGCGGAAAACGCCGCCCCGTTATCTGCATTGATCTGAATGAACTCGCCGCTCATGATGCTTTCCCTTTCGTTTCTGAATAGCTTGAGTTGTGGCTTCCGAACCGTTCACGCGACGCCTGCGAGACTCTTCTGCACCGCCTGCCGGTCCGCCGCCAGGCCGGCCGCAAGCTGTTGCGCCATCGCGCCGACGTAGACTTCATCGACGCCATTCGCGAGCGCCGCAAGCGCTGCGTCGACGACCTCCGCGGCCGGGAGTTTCGGCGGGGGAAAATCGCGGCTCATGTCGGTATCGATCGGACCGGGAAGAATCGACAGCACGCGCACGCCGTGCGGCGCGAGCTCGGCCCGCGCGCCTTCGGTCATGCGCAGCGCGGCCGCCTTCGACGCGCACAGCGATGCCATCGACGGCAACGCGACCCGCGCGAGAATCGACGACACATTGACGATCGCGCCGCCCTCGCGTTGCAACGACGGCGCAAACGCCCGGATCATGTCTAGCGTGCCGAAGTAATTGACCTCCATCTCGGCGCGCGCCGCGTCGCGATCATTCGCGGCAAGCAGGGGCTCGAGCCGATTGATGCCCGCGTTGTTCACGAGCAGATTCACATCGCTTGCGAGGGCTGCCGCCCGCGCCACCTGCTGCGGGTTCGTAATATCGAGATCGACCGGCACGACACGAGGATCGCGATACGCGGGAGCCCGAACATCCCGCGCGCCCGCGTAAACCTTGCGCGCGCCCTCTTGCAGCAACTTCGCCACGAAGCTCGCACCGACACCGCGATTGGCGCCTGTCACGAACGCGACACAGCCTTCAACCTGCATACTTGCCTCCGAATGTTCAGCCTGCCTGGAGCTGTGCCACTGCGCCACGATCCGCCGAATGCGCCCATCAAATGCCGTGAGCGAGAATGCGGCCCGCATCGTCGATGTCGAGACGCACCGCGTCGCCCGATCGCATCGCGCGATCGAGTCGCGCGATCACAATGGGCCCCGCGCTCGTCACCACGCTCGCAAGATGCACATCGTGACCGCCCTCCGCGCCGACGCGATGACGCACAACGGTCGACTCGGCGACGAAGCCGCCCTCCACCGCGCGCTCGACCCATTCGGCGCCGCCGCATGCGGGGCAGCCATAGCGCGCGGGGAACAGCGCCGTTCCACACTGCTTGCACTGGAATACGTGGAATATCATTGTGTACCTCGCCGATCTCGCTCGAGCACCACCGCATTCGCGCACATGCCGTAGCGATACTGGACCATGCCGTAGCCGCTCACGACCGCACGTTGCGCGTCGCGCACCTGACGCTCGCCCGCCGCGCCGCGCAACTGCGTGATCGCCTCGACGAGGCCGTGCATGCCGCCCGCGGCGCCCGCCTGTCCCGCGGACAACTGGCCGCCGGATGTGTTGACGGCAAGCTCGCGCAAGCCGATGCGCGCGATCAACGCGCGCAGATCGCCGTCCGGAGCAAAGCCGAGATCGGCAAGTTGCGCGAGAACCATCACGGGGTAGTCGTCGTAGACGGATACCAGGTCCATGTCGTCCGGCGTGAGCCCGGCTTCGCGCCAGAGATCGCCGGCAATCGCCGCGAGCGAGGTCTGCTGGCCGTCGCCCGACTGATGGTCGGGATTGTACAGACATTGCAGCGCGCGCACGCGCACGTTCACCGTGTGGCGCACCAGATCGGCGCGCGCGAGGATCACGGCATTCGCACCGCTCACGACCGGCACGCAATCGAAGCGGCCAAGCGGCTCGGCGACCATCGGCGCGTCGAGATACGCGTCGATCGTCAGCGGCGTGCGATAGACCGCCTGCGGGTTCTGCGCGGCCCAGCCGCGTTGCGCGACGCACAGCGCGCCGTAATCGCGGCGCGTCAGGCCGTGCCGTTTCGCATGACGCTGCGTGAGCATGGCGAACAGACTGTTCGGGCCGCCGTTCTCCAGCGGACGCAGCAAGTTGCGTGTCGTCAGGTTGTAATGCTCGACCAGTTGCTTGAAGTCCGCCGGTTCGAAACGGTCGCCGGACACCAGCGCGATGACCTTCGCGTCGCCGTGCTGAATCGCGCGGATCGCGTGCTGAAGCAGGTTGATCGCGCTCGCGCCGCCGTGGCAATCGTCCATGCACCAGCGCGGGCTGAGGCCGCGGCGCCACGCGACGTCGATGGCGTGATCGGGCGCGAGCGTGAAGGACGCCACGCCGAGCCCGTCCACGTCCTTCGCCGACAAACCCGACTCGGCGAGCGCCGCGCCGAACGCTTGCGCAAGCAGATCTCCGGTGGACGCCGCCGTCGGCTGACGGCGGTACGGCACCTCGACGGCCGCCGTCAGCAGCACATCATGGAGCACGTCGGGGAAGTGGCTGGATGGCATGAGGGAAGTCCTTGCATCGTCGGAATCAATGCTCACGCCGCACCACCGTCTCGTGCGTGAACAGCAGCGTGATCACGGTGACCATGCCCATCGTCATCAGCAGCACAGCCACCGGCCAGGCCGCGTGATAGTGCGCGAGCAACGCGGTCGCAATGAGCGGCGACAGTCCGCCCGCGAACACCGAAGCGATCTCGTGCCCCGAGTGCGAGGCCTGAGTAACGCACCTCGGTACTGAACAGTTCGCCCATGAGGCTCGGCTGCGTGCCGATCATCGCGCCGTGGCAAACAGCGTTACCCAGCAGGAATGCGAGCCAGACGAGCGCGGGCACCTTGGTGCCGAGCAGCCAGAAAAACGGAAACGCGATCACCACGAGGCCCACCGCGCCGATCATGTACACGGGCTTACGGCCGATGCGATTGGACAGGCGGCCCCACATCAGCATCGTGCAGAGCTCGACGAGCATCGACACGATCAGGCCTGCCAGCATGATCTGATTCGGCACGCCGACGAACTTGCCGTACACCAGCGAGAACGCGATCACTATGTACGAGCCGCCGTTTTCCGCGACCCGCAAGCCCATCGCCATCAGAATCTCGCGCGGATGCTTGCAGATGACGTCGAGCACGGGCAAGCGCGCTTTCTTGCCGGCCGCCGCGGTCTTCGTGAATTCGACGCTCTCCGGCAACCGCGAGCGAACATAGACGCCCACGCCGAAGATGCCGATCGACAGCAGGAACGGAACACGCCATCCCCAGCTCATGAACGCGTCTTTCGGCAGCATCTGTACAAGGAAAAATACCGCCGCCGACAACACGAAGCCGCCGCCCACGCCGATCTGGCTCCACGCCGTGTAGTAGCCACGCTTTTCCGGCGGTGCGGACTCGCTGATCATCAACACGCCGCCGCCCCATTCGCCGCCGGCGGCGATGCCTTGCAGGAGACGCAGAACGAGCAGCATGACCGGCGCCCACACGCCGACATGCGCGTAGGTCGGCAGCAAGCCGATCAGGAACGTCGCGCCGCCCATGATCGACAGCGTCCACACAAGCGCGCCCTTGCGGCCGTAGCGATCGCCGATGTGGCCGAACAGCACGCCTCCGAACGGCCGTGCGGCGAAACCGACCGCGAAGCCGGCGAACGCGGCCAGCGTGCCGACGAGCGGATCGGTGCCCGTCGGAAAGAACAGTGCGCCGAATACGAGCGCAGCGGCCGTGCTATACAGGAAGAAGTCATACCATTCGAGCGCGTTGCCCACGACCGAGGCGAAAACGACGCGCCGCAGCGACCGGTTGTCGAGCGGACCGGCCGGCGGTTCGCTGATGTGCTCCCGCTGTGTGCTTGCGGCAGAAAACGTTCGCGTGCTTGCCATCTTGAGCTCCTGGTGTGCATCCGGAGATGCACTCGACGTTGCTGATGCGTCTGCCGTGCCATGCTCGCGCCAAGGGCGTTCGGGGCGACGGAATGAGGGTTACGTCATGAACTCATGAACGCTTGAGCCGGTATCCCGACGCGTCGAGGTCCCAGGTCGCCCGCGTGACGCCTTGCTCGCGCAACTTGAATTTCTGGATCTTGCCGTTCTCCGTCTTCGGCAGCTCCTGCGCGAAGTCGAGATAACGCGGCACGGCGAAATATGGCAGACGGGGTTCGCAGTAGCGAATCAGCTCGAGTGGCGCGAGCGTTTCACCAGTGCGCAACACGAGCGCGGCCATCACTTCGTCTTCGGCAAGCGAGGATTTCACCGCGAAGACTGCCGCTGTTTCGACTGCCGGGTGGCTCAACAGAACCTGCTCAACTTCGAACGAAGAGACGTTCTCGCCGCGCCGCCGGATCGCGTCCTTCTGCCGGTCGACGAAACGGTAATAGCCGTCGGCTTCACGCACGACGCGATCGCCGGTGTGAAACCACAGGTTGCGCCACGCCTCGACCGTCTTCTCGGCCATGCCGAGATAGCCGCTTGCGAAAGCGAACGGTTCGTCGGCGCGCAGGATCAGCTCACCAGCCTCGCCATCGGGCACCGGCTGGTCGTGTTCGTCGACGACGCGCGCGTCGAAGCCCGCGGATAGCTTGCCCATATAGCCAGGCCGGTGCTCGCCGATGACACTGCTGATCACGCAGTTGGTCTCCGTTGAACCGTAGCCGTCGATCAAGCCGATGCCGCAGCGCGACGTAAAGTCTTGCTGGAAATGCCCAGGCACGCCCGGCGCAAGCGCGATGCGCACGCGGTGCTCGCGCTCGTTCCCCGCGACCGGACGGCCCAGCTGGATCGGCACCATCGCGCCGAGCACAAAGGTCACCGTCGCGCGGGTTTCGACCAGCGCGTCGAAAAAGCCGCTTGCGGAGAAGCGCCGGTCGGCGACGAGCATGGCGTCGTGAATCAATGCCTGAAAGAAGCTGTTGAGCGCATTCGTGTGAAAGAGCGGCAGGCAGGTGTACAGCACATCACCGGCCACGACGCCGAGATCGCGCGCCGTGTTCTTGCCCCACCAGTAGAACTGCGCATGCGGACAGACCACACCCTTCGAGAGGCCCGACGTGCCCGAGGTGTAGAGCACGGCGAACGGGTCACCATCCGCGAGCACGGCCGCGTCGAGCGGCTCGCCTGCAGGCGGCAGTGGGACCGCCGTGTAGCCTGCGGCGCCTGCCGTCTCTTGCGCCTCGGCTTCGGCATCGCCCGCTTCGCCTATCAGCCAGATGGTTTGCGGACGAAGGCCTCGCGCATCGAGTGAGAGAACGGCATGGACCAACTGCGTTTCGGCGACGAGCAGGCGCGCGCCGCAGTTGCGCAGAATATGTTCCAGTTGCAGGCCGCGCGATGCGGTATTGATTGGGACCACGACCGCGCCGAGCCATCCGCAGCCCAGCACGATCTCCATGAATTCGGTGCGGTTGCCGCACAGCAGTGCGACGTGATCGCCACGCTTGACGCCTTGCGCGGCCAGGGCGCCGGCGCGACGCGCGGCGATCCCGACGGCGTCGGCGCCCGTCCATGTCGTCGTACGATCCGAGAAGAGCGGCGCACCGCCGTTTCGGGCCGCGCGCGAGGCCAGCAAGGCCGGCAATGTGCGATTGGCGACGAGCTTGTGCGCCTCGCTGTTGCAGTGCTCGACGATTGTCTCCGTGGATCCCATTTGCTCGTGTCTCTGATGTGCGTGAGGCGAGTCTAGGATCGGGTAGACTATCCGTCAAATTAATCAATTTCTCTACACTGATAAATATGACTGATTTCGATAAGGTCGATCTGAACCTCTTGCGCGTCTTCCTCGTGATCTTCGTGGAGCGCAGCCTGACACGCGCCGGGCAGCAGCTCGGGCTGTCGCAGCCGGCGGTCAGCTACGGGCTGGGGCGTCTGCGGTCCCTGTTCGACGATCCGCTATTCATCAGATCAACTGAGGGCATGCTGCCGACTCCGAAGGCGGAACAACTGGCTGTGCCGCTCGGCCGCGCAATCGGGTCGATCCGGGAAACGCTGGGCCATAGCGAACGGTTCGATCCCGCTGCGAGCTCGCGCGAATTCCGGCTATCGATGTCCGATATCGGAGCCCAGGTGTTTCTCCCGCTCATCTGCGAGAAGTTGCAGCGCGTGGCGCCGCTGGTCCGCATCGCGGCAGAGCAGGTGCCGCTTCCGGCGATCGAGGAAAGACTGCGGCTGGGACAGCTCGACTTTGCGATTGGAAATATGTCCGCCCTAAAGCGGGTGACGAGTTCCGCGCTCCTCTTTCACGAGGAATACGCGTGCATGACGCGCAAGCGGCCGGGGCTGCCGGCGCAGCGTCTGTCGGAGAAGAAGTTTCTCGAGTTATCGCACGTGACCGTGGCGTCGAGCGACAGCAGCCACGTGGAGATTGACGATGCATTGCGCACGCGCGGCCTTCATCGGCGCATTGCTTTGCGCGTGCCGCATTTCACGGTGATTCCGCAAATCCTTCTACGCACCGACTGGATGGTGACGCTGCCACGCGGGGTGGCGCGCGTGTTCAACGAATCGGGGCAATTTCTGATTTATCCGGTGCCGGTGGAACTGCCGCACATTGCATCCACCGTGTATTGGCATCCTTCGTTCGACGCCGACGAGGGCAACCGCTGGTTTCGTGAGATGCTTGTCGAAACCTTACATCTGGATTAGAAGCGCCTACGCACGGGGGAATTGTCACAGTTGTCGAGGCGGTCGCATAACATCGCGTGATGTGGAAATCCTAATCGGAGAGCGCGCCAAAGCGAGGGCCCTACGTCGCGATATGGTGAGCGCTATTGTTGGCCGCGAGCGCCGGATACCATCGCTCGAAGTATGAACGCAACTGCTCATTCAGAACGGCGGTCCTCACCTGCGGAAGGCCATGCGCATGAGCCGGTCTCCACGCCATCTGCCGCCGCTTCACAAAACGCTTGCTGACCACCTGGTTGACCGCCGACTCGACGAAGTTCGATGTGATCGGCTCGCCGTGACGGCAGCGGTCCCCGTAGTTCACGATAAAGTTCTGGTTGTTTTCAAGGTAGCCGATGAACTCCTCAAGTCTGGCGAGCAGTCTGGCTTCCTCGGGACTGCAATTCGTGTCGAGTTCCCAACCCAGGCTTTCAAGCCGGCTTAGTGCCGGCTTAGTGCCGGGTAAGGGCAGCCGTGCCAGAGGTCCCATTTGGCCCGATGCAGCGTATTGATCAGTGCGTCGGCGCAAGGCCTATCGTCGCGTTCCGGGAGCCCCTTGATCATCTGTTCGAGATTCTGTACCCGCATGGCGACGTGAAACCAGTCGAGCACACGCTCGCCACAATCGCCAAGGTCAATCTGGGCGCGGCGCACGGTGTCGCCGCCATCGGAGAGGAAAGTGACCGGCTGATCGCGCGCAAGAAAAGCCCGCATACGATCGGCCGGGTTGTCCCCGAGCTTGTGAACGTACGCGAAGCTATGCCCCCGACAGTCGTCTCGCAATGATTTACCGACAATGACTTCGAACCAGCCCTCAAGGCGGCTACTGTGCCCGGCGAGTCGAATGTCGCCGCCGTCGATGCCGACGGCGCGCACTGAGCTGCGTCGAGGAATATCGCACCGGCCGGCACCGGGATCGATGTGTCGCCGTTGCTCAACCGCGATCGCTTCGGCGTCCGTGTTCTCGAGGCGGTGGCCCAGTGTGGCGACATGGTGGCCGCCAGCACATGCCCGAGCGGTAACACTTCCTGGCGTCCGCGTAATTTCCTTGCAGATTACGACGGTAGCGTGATCTAAGCGCGACAAGGGTTAGCGGACTGCCCCGAATATTTTGTCTATGTAAATCAAGTATTTGCTGTTTGGATTTCGCGGCCAGCCGCGCGCTAGGAGGTTCCGACAGTTGCTCGTTGATTTGCGAATTTTTTCCGGCTAGTCTCGTCTGAAATGTGCGAAGCGGGCGCCCCGCACACCTTGCCATGCGACGCGCGTATTCACGCGATACACCACGGCGCCGCCGACCTTCACCGTTTCGATAAAGCTAGGGGTTTGAGGTGCAGTGGAACAGTTGTGAACGGCGGCCTTAAATCTGCCACTAAACTGCGGCGTGTGTTTTCCGGCGAGCGAACGCTATAGAGCACTTGCAACAGCATCGCGCGCAGCAGCTTCTCCGGGGCAATGCCGGGGCGCCCACCTTTGATCTCAGCCTCGTACATCCCGGCAAACTAGCGATCCATCTTGGCCAGCGCCGCGTTGGCCATCTTGCGAATCGAGCGCAACGGGTGATCGGCTGGAACAAAGTCCTCCAGCTTAAGCAAGGTGAATAAAAGTTCTCGGTAAAGGGATCGGCGCCGCGCATCGCTTCTCACAGTTGTGGGTTCGCTATTAACAACGCTTGCACTTGTCACTTCGGGTGACTTGGCAGGGAGGTGTTTCCGCAGCCTGCTAGGGAGCGAAGCATCGGAACGTACCGACATACGGTCGCGTACTGACAGTCTGCGGATATGAGACAGCTCCCAGATTGACAAAACGAGGTTGAGGAAACCCAACTTTCAAAACCCTACGAGTGTCGCGCGGGTAAATGCTTCGATGTTGTCGAGCAAGGCGTCGAGTGTGTCCCCGGCCGCATCGACGTTGCCTTCGGCGATCGCCTTGGCAACCGCGCCATGAAGACGTGCCATCTCGGGAAGATCGGCCGCTTCCCTGTAATGCACATACCAGAACCGTCTAGCCAGGCCGTGCATCAGGCGCATGGCAGCCTCGGCGAATTCATTTCGCGCGGCGATCAGGCATAGCTCATTGAATTCGCGATCGAGCCGCACGAAGCTGACGTCATCATTTGTCTTCGACGCTTCCTCGAACTCCTCCGCCAATTGCGCGAAAACCTCGCGCTCCGGAGGCGTGGCGCTCTTGGCGGCGCTTCGGCAAATCAGGCGCTCGACCTCCCGGCGCGTTCTGAGCAGCTTGAGCTGCTTTTTCACGTCTATCTCGGGAACCAGCAGGCCGCGCTGGGGCATGATCACGATCAGGTGTTCCCGTGCCAGGCGCTGAATCGCCTCTCGAATTGGCGTGCGACCGATGCCCGTCATTTCACTGAGCGAGAGCTCGGAGACCGTAGAGCCCGGCGCGAGCTGCAGCGTTACGATGGCCTCCTCGATCTGTGCATAAGCCTGTTCGGTCAAGCTCTCTTTGGCACCGGGCCGCTTGTTGCCCGCTTTCGGCGCGCGTGCGGGCGTCGACGAACGCGCACGCAGCGTTTTTGGTTGAGCGGCGGCCTTTCGGGTAACGATTTGTTCAGCCATGGGTACACCTGCAGATGCGTTCATCAGATATCCGCATTGTATAGCAGTTGCTTCGCAGTGTTCTTGCGTGGCGAGCATGCGGCTATTGCGAAAGAGCCTCGAGTGGCCACCCCTTGGTCTCCACGCCCAGGATCACCACGACGGCTGCCGCGATCACGAAAGATATTGCCCCGAGGGTGAAAACACCTGATTGGCCCGTATAAGGCAAGACCATTCCAACGATGGACGGACCCAGCAATGAGCCAAGGCGCCCGATCGAAGATGCAAAGCCAGATCCGGTCGCCCGAATGCGCGTTGGATACAGTTCCGGTGTGTAGGCGTAAAGCACCGACCACATTCCGAAAAAGAAGAACTGCATGCATAGGCCGGCGCCGATCAACTGAATCAATGGCGCATGCGTGGCCGCCGCCTGCCCGTACAGATACGCAAACGCCGCGCTGCCTAATAACGTAAGCGCACACGTCGGTTTGCGGCCCCACGCCTCCAGAAGCCACGCGGCAAACATGAATCCAGGAATGCCTGCGAGGGAAATGATGATCGTATAGAACACGGACTTGGTCACTTCATAGCCGGCACTCTGGAGCAGCGCGCCTAGCCACGTTGTCAGGCCGTAGTACCCGAGGAGCGCAAAAAACCACAGGGACCACGTCATGATGGTGCGGCGTGCATATCCGTCGGTCCATAGTTGTACGAATCGTGCCGCACGGGGAATTTCGGAGACAGTTGCAGCCGACACGGGCGCAACAGGCGGCAGATCCCTTCCGCGCAAGCATTTCCTCACACTCGCCTCGATGCCCGCAACCACCGAATCGGCCTCCACCACCCGGCCCGCGCTTTCCAGCCAACGCGGCGATTCCGGCACATAACGCCGGACAACGAAGACGAAGACCGCCGGTACGGCAAGCGCGATGAAGATGCCTCGCCAGCCAATCATGGGCAGCAGGAAATAAGTGGCAATGCCTGCTGTGATGAACCCGATCGGCCAGAACCCTTCGAGGACGGCGAGATACCTGCCGCGATTTTTGGCCGGGACAATTTCCGAGACAATCGACAGACCGATGGGAAACTCCATTCCCATTCCGAATCCAAGCAGTACCCGGAACACCATCAGCCATCCAACGCTTGGTGCGAAGCCACACAGCAGACTCCCTACTCCCCAAAATATCATGCTGACCTGGAACACCGGCTTGCGCCCGAACCGGTCCGCCAGCATACCCGCGATCGCCGCGCCGATCAGCATGCCAAGGAAGCTGGAACTGGCGAGCATCCCGGCCTGTGTCGCACTCAGGCCGAACTCCGCTTTGATCGAGCCCAGCACGAACGTCATGATGCCGAGATCCATTGAATCAAACAGCCACGCGGTCGCAATAACAGTGAAAATCAACTTCTGATATTGCGTGAGGGGCAACCTTTCCAGCCGCGCGGCTACGCCGTCTCTCACGTTGACTACGGCAGGGTTATGCATTTCCATTGTCTCTCTCCAGCCTGTCGAGCAGGTTTTGTGGAATCTATTGATTCGTTATACTTATACGTTGGACCATCAGCTTCCAATCGTGCATTATCGAGCGAGGGTCATTCAGCAGTTGATGCAGGTACTACAAGCGGCCCTGGAAACGAATGCGCTTACTGGGGCCGCTTATTCAAATTGCTGTCATGACTTGACGTTCTTTTTCGGAGAGATCCGGACCGTCGAGTGTCACACGTGAGTGGTCGTTCCTGAATTTGGCAATCACTGGCCGCAGCTCTTCCTTGACGTGTTTGTCGCTATATCCATTGAAAAGCGTCCCGAGGAAACCGCGGCGCAAGTCGCTTGAGCCCAGCACCCAATCAGCAATGGGAAAGGTGAGGTTCATGTTGTACTTCATCATGATCCCCATATTGTGGTGCGCGGTATGGTGGCGGCGGATCGTATTGATAAACGGCATGTTCCGGACGAACCAGTTCTCGTGAACGTGGCAGCAGTAGTGGAACGTCTCATACACCAGATACTGCGCGACCATGGTCAGAAAGGCGATGTATCCCGCGTTCAGGTCAATCAGGCGGGAAGCCGCGAAACCCAGGATCGTTCCTCCAACGCCAAGCGTGATCAGGACGCGCCACGGGAAAAACACGATGCGAAACTCGCGCGTCGTATCAATCGTCGGTTCAATGTCCGAGAAGTACTGGTGATGCTCACGAGTGTGCCGCTCGTAGATCGCCCGCAGGGCAAAAACGTCAATGCGACGATGCATCACGAAGCGATGCATGCCCCATTCGACAAAGTTGCCTGCAAGAAAGATCGGAATAACGAGAAGCCATTCCCACCGCGCTGCGTTCAGATGCGACAAGCAGTAGTAGATCGCCGCAGCGCCGGTCAAATACATTACCGAAATGTGCAGCAGCCCGTTGTACATCGGACTGATATTTGCCTTGTAGTTCTCACGGAATTGCCGCTGTCGCTCGGTCATCATGATTTGTCTCCTGTTGCGTTAGCCGGTACTAATATGTTAGGTGAATATTAGATTGGATCAAGTAGTTTATCAGCTGCTTTTCTAGGGAATTTCCCTAGATCGCCGTGATAGGCGTTTCGCACAATCCGGCTGTACGCCTGGGCGACATCGGGCACTGGAAATGACTTCGCAAGACGCGTCACGGCGAGCCCGTCGCGGGTCAGCGAATCGAGTGAGCCCTCTCCGACTCCAAGGTCTCTGAGGTTTGTAGGGATTCCGAGGTCGGCGACAAGGTCGCGTAAAAACTCACATAACTCGCCCGACGTGTCCTCGGGGTTTTCGCCGGAGATACCGAAGATCTGCGCGATCTCTGCCATCTCCACTAAGCGATGCGGACTAAGCGCTTCCATCGCGTACGGGAGGATCACCGCATTCGTGGTGCCGTGCGAGCGGTGCGTCAGGCCGGCAACTGCGTAAGCAATGCCGTGCACGGCATTCAGGCCGGCACTTCCATAGGACAAGGCGGCGTAGATGCTCGCGTAACACATGCCGGTGCGTGCTTCGACGTCATCGCCGTGGTCATAGCAACGTGTCAGGAATCGCGCACACAGCGAGATGGCCTCGCGCGCGAACAGCATGGTCAGTGACGAGCGACCGCTGTATCCAGGATCAGGATGACCGTTTCGATCGTATTGCGCGGAGTCCAGCGTCAGATATGACTCGATCGCATGCGTCAAGGCATCGATCCCCGCATCTGCGGTCACGCGCGGTGGACAGGTGTACGTGAACTCGGGGTCGATGAGGGCAATGTGCGGACGCAGCGAGTTGTCCATGACGGCCACTTTGGTGGCGTTGTTCGGATCGAGCAAAATCGCACCGGGAGTCACTTCCGAACCGGTACCAGCGGTCGTAGGAAGCGCGATCAATGGAATCGGCTTGTCCGCCGAGCTCAGGCCACCGACAAAGTCCCGCACCGGTCTTCCGGATGGCAGGGTGATACAGAGCGCCTTCGCGAGGTCGATGTTGCTCCCGCCACCCAGCGCGATGACGTGATCGGGCGCTGCGCCCTTCAACGCTTCCCGCACCAACTGCGTGGCGCTGTCGCAGAGTGTGGTGGTGGGGTCTGGCTCGCCTCCGTCGAATACGATCGTTTCGATTCCGAGCAGGGAAGCGGATTTCACGTACTCGTCTACCCAGGGGGTGAAATTCACAAAGAACCTGTCGGTCACGAGCACGCCTTTGTGGTATCCAAGGTGGGCGACCAAGGCTGGAAGCTGCGCGCGTGAGCCAGCACCGATAATCAATCTTCCGGGCGGGCAAAAATGAATGAGGTCTTCTGTTCGCATATGAACTCCGTGGAAAAATTAATGGTCAACGAAGCGGCGTATGGCTTTCGCGACCAGGTCGGCGTGTGTGACGGGCAAGGTGTGCCCGGCGTCGATGAACATCTGCCGTTGAGCACCGTGGATTTGTTGAGCGAGCGAATCCGCGCATGAACTCGGACAATCAGTGTCCTGGGAGCCGTGCAGAATCAGCGCCGGGAGATCAAGCCGTTCGAGAATGGCTCGTTGATCAGTCGATCGAATGGCCTGCCAGGTCCACGCGACCGCGTCGTGGTCTGCTGCCTCCTTCAACTCAAGGCACTGTTCCCGCGCTGCAATCTCTCGTAGCAGCGACTCTTCGTCCTCTGCCCTGAACCAGCGGACCTCGCGTATCGCGGCCGTTCCGGATACCAGAATGACACCCTCCGGCGGCCGCATGGCTGAGCGCGACAGGTATTCAAGCGCAACCGATACACCCATGCTCCAGCCCGCTAACCAGTAGGGTCGTCCCCGCACTTCTGAATCGATCGCGTCCGAAAGATCATCGGCGAATGCGCCGAGACCGTAGTCTTCAGCCGACAAGCCGCGTGCAGCTTGGCCTCTGCCCCTCAGATTGGGCAATATGAACATCGCCTCTTTTTGCAATTCCCGGGCGACCGGCATCCAGACAGATCGCGTTCCCTGAATGCCATGCACGGGCACGACAATCGCTGCGCCTTCTCCCACCACTGCAACGTCCATATCCACTCCATATATTGCTTATATCCAGCTAACATATTAGACTGATGTCGATGATGCGCGTCAAGCGACATTTGTTTATCAAGCACTTTTCCTTACAGGACGGCCTCATTGATAGCGGATCCAGGGTATCTGCCTGACAGAAGTATTTCGCCGGACGACAGCGAATCAATGGCGCTTGGCCGGCGGGCTCGACGCATCGACGCGTTTGCGCAGGAATTGAGACGCGAGCTGCCTGGCTGCACTTTGTTGACGGACAAGGAGGATGTCGCGCCTTACGAATGCGACGGTCTTGCCGCGTACAGGCAGTTACCGCTGGGAGTCGTGCTGGCTGAGTCGGAGGCGCAAGTTCAGGCGGTCCTCAGGCTGTGTGCGCACCACAGCATTCCGGTAGTGCCACGTGGCGCGGGCACCGGCTTGTCGGGCGGCGCCATGCCGCTCCGCGAAGGCGTGGTGCTCTCGCTTGCGCGCATGCGCAAGATCATTAATGTCGATCCTTACGCCCGCACGGCCACCCTGCAGCCCGGGGTGCGCAATCTCGCGATTTCCGAAGCAGCGTCACCGTACGGGCTGTATTACGCACCTGATCCGTCATCGCAGATCGCGTGCACCATCGGCGGCAACATCGCGGAGAACTCCGGCGGGGTGCATTGCTTGAAGTACGGCCTCACCGTCAACAACGTATTGCGCGTTCGCGCCGTTACGATGGACGGCGAAATCTGTGAATTCGGTTCCCATGCTCCCGACGCCCCGGGGCTCGATTTGCTGGCAGTACTGATTGGCAGCGAAGGCATGTTCGCGATCGTGACCGAGGTGACCGTCCGCTTGATCCCGAAACCTAAAGTCGCGCAAGTCGTGATGGCGAGTTTCGATGATGTCGAAGTTGGGGGAGCGGCTGTGGCGGCGATCATTGCAAGCGGGATCATCCCGGCAGGACTTGAGATGCTCGATCGCGCCGCAGCGCAAGCTGTAGAGGAGTTCGTGCATGCCGGCTATGACACGGGCGCGGCCGCGATCCTCCTTTGCGAGTCGGACGGAACGCCAGAGGAAGTCGCCGAGGAGATCGAACGGCTCACCACGCTGCTCGAAGCGCAAGGTGCTACGCGTATCGAAATTTCGACCTCGGAAGCAGAAAGGCTTCGCTTCTGGTCCGGACGCAAGAACGCATTTCCTGCCGCGGGGCGGCTTTCGCCTGATTACTACTGCATGGACGGGACGGTCCCTCGCCGCGCAATCGGCCCGCTCCTGCTGCGCATCCGCGAGATGGAAAAGCGCTACCAGCTGCGTTGCATTAACGTCTTTCATGCGGGCGACGGAAACATGCATCCATTGATCTTGTTCAACGGCAATAACCGCGATGAATGGCATCGCGCCGAGGATTTCGGCGCGGACATTCTGGAAACATGCGTTGAACTCGGTGGCACCGTCACGGGCGAGCATGGCATTGGCGTGGAGAAAATCAACTCAATGTGCGTCCAGTTTTCCGACGGCGAGCGCGATATGTTTTTTGCCGTCAAACACGCCTTCGACCCGCAACGGCTTCTTAACCCGGATAAGGGCATCCCCACCCGGGCCCGATGCGCGGAATACGGCCGGCTGCACGTGCGCGGTGGCCTGTTGCCTCACCCCGAGATTCCGAGGTTTTGATGAACGATGTGACCGCAGATGTGAAGATCACGAAGACGGAGACGCTTAACGCCCCGGTTGCAGGCGTCCAGGAACAGTTCAGGGAGAGGATCGAAAAGGCTTATGCCCGCGGCCATCGTCTATGCATCCGCGGCGGGGGCTCAAAAGACTGGTATGGCGCGGCCACTACTGGAGAAGTGCTCGATACCCGTGCGTATCGTGGTGTTGTCGCGTATGACCCGGCGGAGCTTGTCATTACCGCAAGAAGCGGCACACCACTCGCCGAAATTGAACAGTTGCTCTCGGCACGTCAACAGATGCTGGCCTTCGAACCGCCTCATTTCGGACCAGGCGCGACCTTCGGCGGCTGTATCGCAACCGGTCTTGCCGGACCACGACGCATGAGTGTTGGGGCTTTGCGTGACTTCCTCCTGGGTGCGTCGATTCTCACCGGTCAAGGGGAATTTCTCCAGTTCGGCGGTCAGGTCATGAAAAATGTCGCGGTCTACGATGTGGCCCGGCTGATGGCTGGATCGTTGGGGACATTGGGCTTGTTGATGGACATCTCGGTCAAGGTGCTGCCGATACCTCCTGCATTCGCGACGCTGAGACAGGAGATGGGCGCACGCGACGCTGTTCGCAAGTTAAACGAGTGGGCCGGTCAACCTCTGCCAATCACTGCGAGTTCGTGGCACGAAGGAATGCTTACTATTCGTCTGGAGGGAGCCACCGCGGCGGTGCGCGCAGCGTGCTCGGCTTTGGGCGGTGAATCCATGCAAAATCAGGCGGCCGCAATGTATTGGCAATCGCTACGCGAGCAAAGCGCCGCCTTTTTCCAAAAGTCTCCAATTGGTGCCACGTTGTGGCGGCTTTGTGTTCCTTCCACGACCGTGCCTGCATTACTTCGCGACCCGGATTCCCAGCTCATCGAATGGGGCGGAAGCCAGCGTTGGCTCTTTGCGGCGGACGATGACGACTCCTTGCGTCGAGATGCGGTAGCCGCAGGAGGTCATGCAACACAGTTTCGATACGCGAGGAGCGGTATCGATGTTTTCACCGCGTTGTCCGCGCCCCTGACAGGCATTCACCAACGTCTTAAGACCGCTTTTGATCCAGCGGGCGTGTTTAACCACGGACGCATGTTCGTAGGGATGTGATCGTATGCAAACCGAGCTGGCTGATTTCATGATTGGAACACAGGACGGCGACGATGCGCAGGCCATTATTGGGAAGTGCGTGCATTGCGGCTTCTGCACGGCCACCTGCCCCACATACCAGTTACTCGGAGACGAGCTCGATGGACCCAGAGGGCGCATCTACCTGATCAAGCAGATGGTCGAAGGGCAACCGGTTACGAGAGAAACCCAATTGCACCTCGACCGGTGTCTGACATGCCGCAACTGCGAAACGACGTGTCCATCGGGTGTCCAGTACAGCCGCCTGCTCGACATCGGCCGGCGTATCGTCGAGACGAAGGTCGAGCGACCAATGAAGGAGCGCGTGCTGCGCTACTCGCTCGCTCACTTCGTCCCTGAGCGTCGCTTGTTTTCTGCAGCCATGGAACTTGGTCGGCTTGCCCGACCGTTCCTGAGTGCAAGCCTTCAGGCAAAGATGCCTGTGGGTCAGGTTCCACGACCGACGCCGATCGGACATCACGCAAGAAAAATGCTTTTTCTTGAGGGCTGTGTGCAACCAGCGATCTCCCCGAACATCAATGTTGCGACCCGTCGCGTGCTCGACGCGCTTGGCATAGAACTGATCGCGCCAGCAAGTGCGGGTTGTTGCGGCGCCATACGCCTACACCTTTCCAATTTGGATTCCGGGCTTGACGACATACGTAGAAACATTGACGCGTGGTGGCCTTACGTCGAACAGGGCGTTGAAGCAATCGTCATGAATGCGTCCGGCTGCGGGGCGACGGTGAAGGAATACGGCCATCTGTTGCGTGACGATCCGGTCTACGCTGAAAAAGCCAACCGGATCGTCGCGCTTACCAAAGATCTCGCTGAACTGCTTCCAGGCTATGTCGACAAACTACGGCCTTTGATCGCTTCACCGGAACGACGCCATGTTACGTTCCATCCGCCCTGCACGCTGCAGCACGGACAGCAAATAAAGGGGGTTGTCGAAGGCCTGCTGCGCTCGCTTGATATCGACGTACGCGTTCCTTCCGACGCCCATCTCTGCTGCGGTTCCGCGGGGACATACTCCATCTCGCAACCCGCCCTGGCTTCGGAATTACGAAATAACAAGGTGGCTGCCCTCGAGGCGACGGAACCGGAACTGATTGTTTCGGCTAACATCGGATGCATTTCCCATCTTGCAGCTGCGTCGAAGACTCCAGTTCGGCATTGGATTGAATTGGTTGACGACATGCTGTCCCGAGCCCAGGGCCATTGAGCTTGCCGTTTCCGACGCTTTGAGCCAGTTGCGCAGCGTCTGCATCGACATGCCCAGTTCGCGGGCCACAGCGCTTACGCTTTGCCCGTCCTTAACTCGTTGCCCGGCCGCTTCCTTGAACTCTGCCGTGTAGACCTGGTGCAGTACCTTGAACATCTCTTCTTTCCTTCCTTTGGGTCGAGTTTATACGCGACCTGCTGGAAGGCGAAATTTCGGGAGAAGCTCATCTCGGATGCTCGTTTTGTAAGGAGTAACCTTGTAAGGAAAGCAAGTATTTTCCGTCCTTGGCGTTCATGTAATGCACGAAGCAACTTTTCGAAATATCGACATTGCCCGCCTCCATCTCTTGGTGAAACCAAAGCAACTCCGCGTACCACTCATCCTTGAGGCGAAAGAGCCATAATCGCTTTTTGTTGTCGAACGTCTTCGCAGCAGTCTCGGAAAACGAGATTTCGTACCCACCTTCGGCAGCAATTCTCATCAGTTTGTGCACGGCGACAACGTTCAGATTCGGCATCCATGATGGGCCTCGAGACAGGGAGCCTCTCAACGTGCTTTCATTCAGCACCGCTGCAGCGACATCGGCGATGAGACCGACCTGACGACCGTAATCTGTTCGGAGTCGATCGGTGCGCGAAACAGTCAACTCTGGATTGAGCAACCGGCCGTCGCGCTCAGCGGCGATGGAGGCACTGTAGTTGCGGCCAAACAAAAAGTGCGCGATGACGTCGCGCGCGGGACATCAACAATGTCGCACCGGCTTTCTCGGCGCGGAGACGGATGTCTTCAATGAGGGGCTTAATGGACATGGAAGCCTCGAAATGTCAGCGGAAGTCCGGTTAAGCCCATGCCGACGTTCGAAGGCACCATGAAACGAGGAAACGCTGTTGAAGTAGGACCAACTTGCCCAGCGCGGGCCTACTCTCAAAGTGGCTAGGTCGTAGTTTACACCGTTCGCGCCTTGTGGAAAATTTGTTGGGCGACTACCATAATGCCGTCGGACACCGCTCCGATGTAACCGTGCCGTGTCCGAGAAGTACGGCTTTGGCGCCTCGGCGAAACTTCCCATTCGAATGCTGCCCTTCATCACCTGATTCCCAGGCCATACCTTCTCTCAGCAATTTATGAAGGTGGGACGGGTGGACTGCAACAACGAAGAAGAAATTGTGTTATGGGAGTTGCGCAATGCGACTTACCACGAAGCAGGTCACAAAATGATTTGCGAGCGGTTCGGCGGAATTGGCGAAGCCGTCATCCGGCGGCCTGCCGACCGCTCCGGACGCGCAAAGTCGTAAATATCGCGTCCCCTTGCAACCATGCACATCGGCGACAACGCCGGTTGCCACCGAAGGCAGATTGAGGCAGAACTCCAGACGGACAAAGCCTCTGGATTATCTGGTCAACCGTGGCCGGTACATTGCAGACCATCTGCGACGGGAAGTGAACGATGAAATCTTCCTGCGCCGACCGCAAGCTGTGCTGGTATGTGACTTGATAGTCCATGCTATGGGTGTTCAGCCCTCTTCTGCTCGTGCCCTGCGTTCTGGGCAACTTCTGCGCCATATCACTGGCGATCCCGTAGGACGAATGCCGGCCGGCTACGCGTTGGCGAGGCAGCGTGGCTTTGAACGCGCGGTGGCCAGTCGAGGCGATTCATTTCCATTCGGTCGTCCAAAGCGCGCAAACGAAGGTTCGGAAACTGAAATTATCCGACCATTCACATTTCCCCCTCATTCAAAAATCCGGGCTCGTCACGGTTTGTTCATGCCATGAGCCACCAAGGCACGATTATCTAATAATCCTCAGGTTGCGAATTCGACCAATCGACGGGGACCGTTCGAGAATCAGTTTTGTGATGAACTCGGGCAACAAGGCCCGAGGCCCGGACGCGACCGCGACCGCAATCGCAATCGCAATCGCAGTCGCAATCGCAGTCGCAATCGCAATCGCAATCGGGCCGTCGCGGTCGATGTGTGCAAGCTGGTTCATTTTCTTCTCTCAGTTTGATGATTCATCGGTCAATATCTGGCCCACTGTCGGGTGCATCGGGATCAGCAGGCGATGCCGCATCCTGGTCTGGATTGGACGGATCTTCCGGAGTGGGTGGCGGCGGATGGCGCACGGCATTGCGTAGCTCGTCGCGCTCCCATGCGTCGCGCTCACGCTGCGCTGCCCGACGTTCCAGCACCTCGGCATCGAGCTCCGCAAGCCGGACCTGCCGGATACTCTCCAGGTGCGGCTGATCGAACACGATGCGTATGCGAGTGTCGGCTGCTACGCGCGCGGCGGCTGCTTGGAACGCCTCGGGTCCGGACAGCGAGAGCGTGGAGCCGAACTTCTGCTGCGCGAAATGCAGCGCAATCTCGATCGCCTCGCGCTCGCTATCCCACAGGCGCAATGTGCGGCCCTCGTCGACGAGGAACGCCACGCCGTCCTTCCGGTAGTCGACCTCGCCACTGGCCCGCACCTCGTACGTGATCGCCGGGCCCGCGTAGATGATCTCGTTGCGGTCGTGGGCTGCCGGTGGCTTCACCGCATGAGACGGCGCACTGAAAATGACCGCGCGTTCGTCGTCTGCACGTTTCGTCCGCAGGCGGATCTGCTGCATCCGGCGCAACTCACGCAGCGACCTTTCGTCGCCTTTCTGAGCGCGCTCCTGCAGGAAGTCACGATACTGCTCGGTCAACGGCCGGCTTGCGGCACCCTTCAGCGCATCCCGCTCTTTCGCGATCTGCACACGCAGCGCGGCCTCTGCCTCAAGGCGTGCAACACGTGCTGCGGACAGCTGCTCGCGGCGCTGCACGCCTGACAGGTCCATGCGCGGGCGTTCAATGAGCGCGCTGCGGGCACTGTAGAACTCAGATTTGACCGCCTTTCGCCGCTCACTCTCATGATCGGCCTGCGCATCCCACGCGCGACGTAGCTCGTTCCGGAATGCCGATCGCCATTGCTGGAACTCGCCCCATAGGTCCCGTTCAGGCGTATGCCTCGGTGCATGCTCCGGATCACGTCCTGTCTGCGCACGATAGGTCTCGCGCAGCAGCTGCGCCGCCTCCTCCCATGACAGGTTCATCTCTTTGGTGAGGAAGTCAGAGACATTCAGATTGCGCGAGCCGGCCTGGACTCTGTCACCGCCGTCCGCGCCTTTACCGATCGAATACTTTTCGACGAACAGTCCGTGCGTATGCGCGAGCACGGCCAGCAACCGGCCTGCGTCGAGCGTCGCACGAATCTCGGTGAACTCATCCCGCTCCCGGGCACGTCGCGCCGTGCGAGCCTCGGACAGGTCACGCGCAAACTGGTCGCGAACGGTATCGGCGGCCCGGCCCGTCGACGCGCGCGCACCTGCATTGAAATCGACCGACGCCGCGTCCGTCGGCAACGGCGTATCAGTTGGCCGGATCTCGAACGGCAGCGATTCGATCGCATCGAACGATTGCACATCCGCAAGGCTGCGGATTTCCTCACCCGGTCCAAACCCTGCAGGCAGGCGGCGGCCGCTCAGACCAAAAGGCTCGCGTGAGCCGACCGGTCCTCCGGCCCGCATGAACTTCCCGGCCGCGGTGCGCGTGAGACGCGTCCGCCCTGCCTCGTCCGCCTGGTCCCACGCGACAAACATGCGATCGACGATCGCTTTCCATTCAGGCTCGCCGGCGGACCTGTCAACGACATCGGGCCCGCCCGGCCATTGCCAGTGATCCCCGATCTCGCCGTCACTGCGGCCCACATCGACGTCGCCGTCGGCACCTTCGCGCGATCGCCGCCGGGGGAGCGATGTTTCTAGCTGTTCTCTTCCCGCTCGCTCGCGATCGCCAGACCATCGCAATGCGTCAATTCGTTCGGCTTGCTCGTTTCCCAGCTCCAGTAATGCATCAGGCGGCAGAAGCACTTGACGTCGCGCGGCGTCGCCATCCACACCGCGGCCGGGCATGCCATGCACACGGTGGGCGGATTGGGACGGCGCGCCGGATCGATCGAAGCGAGCGTCAAGGTCGTGATCCGCTCCGGTTCGCCATCGCTCGGTGATTTCGCGGTGCGCGCGTTCGAGCTCGTTCCACCATTGCTGCGACTGCCCTGCCCTTTCCGGCTCCCGCCCGGCGCCGCGCTCTCGCGCCCGCCCTCCCGCTCCGGCGGCTCCAGTTCGCTGCCAATCTCGCCAGTATCCGGATCGATCGTGGCGCTGTTCCGTTCGCTCTCGTGTGCGCTCATTGAGCCCTCCTGTTGCATCGTAGAACCGCTGTTCGCGGTGATCGAGAATGCGCCGCTGCTCCGCCGGCGACGCGGCCTGATACGTCCTGTAAAAACTGCTACCGCTGTTCAGATACTTGATCTCTCGCGCGCGCGTGTCGTGCCACGTCTCCAGCGAATCGAGATAGATCCGCGGCGTATCGCGCGATACGCATGGCGCGACGTACTGCGCATGCACATTCGATTCGAGCGCCTCACGCTTGGCCGTAGCATCCAGCTCGATGAACTCGCGCGAGAACACGAACTCCTTCAGGTTCACACCCTTCGCGGCACCGGCCGGTTTGACGTTCTCGTACTCCGACTCCCTGCCGGCATTGCGTGTGCGCGTCTCGCCGAACTCCGTGATCAGGGCCCTGAAGTCGTCATACCGGGTCACATCACGTGTCATCACTGCCTCAAGAATCGAGGCCTTCAGCTCGCGATTGGCGCCCTCGAAGACATCGCCCTTGTACCGGCTGATCATTTCGGACGCGTCCGTGAACTGCACACGCCGGTTGTCCTTTGGGCTCGCGAGTCCGTACTTCGCGTTGATGTGCTCCTGAAAGGCCTCCAGATACCGCTCGTTATGGTCAACCTTCCCGAACGGATCAAGCCGTCGGCCCGTTACGAGATTCATTTCCGGGATCACGACATGCACGTGAACTTTGCGCTCGACAGCCTCGCCCGTCTTGCGGTCCGCATAGCTCTTGATACGCGGCACATGCGCTTCGGCGTAGAAGTTGTATTCGTCCCGACGGTACGCGGCAAACGCAAACGCCTCGAACTCGCGCACGATCTCACCCAGCAGCTCGCGGTCGACCTCATCCTCCTTGAACGACAGCGTGACATGCAGGTAGCGTTCAGCGTCTGTGTCGATCGACTGGATGATGTCGTTCGTCAGATCGAGATCCCCGGCGAGGATCACGCGCTCGTCCATCTCGTCGCGCTCCATCTCGCGACCCTGCTTCTGGCCTTTTTCCAGATACGCCTTGATCCCGTCGTGATAGCCGCGCACGCGTATGAGCATCGTCCTACCCCTGCGTCCCGCGCCCGGCGAGCCAGCGCCCCGCCCTTTCGATGTGGAAAAGCAGCGTGCTGTGCGCGATCGACGGCAGCAGATGGCCAGCCGCAAAGACCGACGCGCGGGCACTGTCGCAGTCTGTCTGCGTCAGCGTGTGCGCACCGTCGTGGCCGCCATCGAAGTGCAGCTTCGTCTCAAGTTCGATCACCGCCATGATGGCTGCCTGTTTCGGATCCATTCCCATCGCTATCAGTCGACCTTGTTCAGGGTTGCCTTGAGGTACTGCCCGATCAGTTGCATTTGCGTGAGCAGTTGCTCGTAAGTCGCCTCCGAAAGCTTCCCGCGAACGTGCTCCGAGTTCGCCCGGTGCGCGATCTGGTTCAGGTTGTTGCTGGTCTTGTTGAAGATGTACAGCAACCGCTTGCGATCCCCGCTCGCCACCGGGCGCGCAATCACCTGCGTCCGGTTGGACAACACTGCCTGCCGGAAGAACTCCGATTGCGTCATCCCGCTTTGCGCCACCTTGGCAAGATACGCTGCGCGATCCGCATCCGACAGACGGAACGCGATCGGCTTGCCCAGCCCTGCCCCGCCATTGCTTTTTTGCTTCGGCATCACCAGAGCCCCGTCGAGCGGCCGCAATCGATCTCAGCGCCGACCATCGCGAACGGCCTGCCGTCGTCATCGATCGGATGCGCGCGAAACTCGTATTCCGGCCACCGCAACTCGCACTCGCGCAGCGCGCGCATCGCCTGGTCACCCGTCATTGGCCGCGTATAGCCTGCCCACGGCAAATAACGCGGCTCGCTGCCGCGCTCATCGGCACGCGGCCCCACTACAAGCTGGATCACCCATTCGCTGCGCGGAATCATGACTGCACCTCCGTATTCATTACGCATACCAGGCAGTGCTGAATGTCGGCGGCGGAGCCACCGACCGGAATGACGCGGCAGTAGATCGCGTCGGGGTTTCAAAGGGGCTCGCCCCTTTGGCACGAAATATTTTACGGAACGCGTAGCGTTGCGTAAACATATTCGACGTGCCTCGCCCCGCTCTCGCCACATATTATTTCCTACGCATATTCTACGACCCTACTACACCAGTACATCACGCATTCCATGGGAGTACTACCCAATACAACCTTGCCTCTACATACGGTCGTCATTCATACTACGCCCATACTACATTTATTCGCCATTTTCCCAATGGATCACGAACAACTTGCTTCCGCGCTGCGCCGCCTTGCCAGCACAAGCCCGAAACGCAGCAAGGCTTCCCATCTCAAGGCCCTCCTTCCGGACATCGAGGCGGCGCTCGCCGCTCGCGTTCCCGCCGCTGATATCCTGAATACCTTGCGCGAACAGGGACTCGATATCTCCCTTCGGACGTTTCACGGAACCCTGTACAGGCTTCGAAAGACCGCCTCTCCGCCCGGTTCCGAACGCAAATCCGGCGCTGCGGCAGCCCGCCCCAGCGCCCCGGCCCCCGTAATAGCCTCCCGAGCAACAGCCCCTCTCGAAGCGCACAAGCCTGCGCCTCCCACGACTAATGCACCGGCACCGGCCCAGACTCGCATCAAAACCTTCGAGCAATTGCAGTCTGAGAATCCGCACCTCTCAAGCATGCAGTTGAACCGCCTCTACGCCGAACAGTACGGCGAACCTCGCGTGAGCAATGCCGATATTGACGCGCTCAAGAAAAAATATCCTCAGCACGCGAAACCCTGAGCCGCATCGCCCCGCCGCACTGCGCCGGGTCGGGCCGCTCCCCATGCATTCTGCATGGGTCCCCGTAGCCCTCGATACGGGCGCGCGGCGCGCGCGATACCACCCTGGTTCGCACCACGCAGTTACATTCTGTTTCGCAAAACGCGGCGCCTTCAGGCGTGCTCCCTGGCACAATCGCCCTGCCGCTGCTTGGCCCCAAAAAGAGCGCGGCAGGAGCCTCGGAAAGCCGATCTTCGTCCCGGCTTCTTTTTTCCTATGCAGTACTCGTAGAGCAAAAAGCCGCCCGGGCTTTCACCCGGCCGGCGGAATGTGACAATTCGCACTTACGCGAAGTGCATCACGGCTCAGGCGACTTCGGCTTCCTCCGTATCCCCGTCGTTGCACTCATCCTGCGTGCTATCGGCCTCGCTTTCCTCGTCATCCTCCCAATGGCCGTACGTGACGTGTTCCGGCACCTCACGGTTGCGCAGCACTTCCGGCAACCAGCCCGAGTCCGTCATGCGAAGCTCGGCAGCAGCAGCGGCATCCCCCTTTTTCATCCCGCGCAGTTCGCCTGCTGCCTGCGGCGAAACCGTCTCGCCGACAACGGTCACAATACGATTTTTCGGGACGTGCTCGAAATACCCTGCACGCGTTGGCTTCCAGTAGCGCGTGAGGTCCAGTTCCAGCGTGTTCGCCACTTCGTTGACCGGGTGCGCCCGGTCAACGGGACTGATGCTGTCTACCGTCGCGGCCACGCAGAATGCAAACAGGTTTGACATCACGTCCACGTCCTGTTGCAGCAGCCACGCGAGCAGTTCATCGGTGCGCTTCGGCAGCATCCGGCTCCACTTCGCCCGCTCAACTTCAAGCGCCTTCCATGCAGCGCTGTCGGCCATGTCGTCGGCGTTCGACATAAGCGCATCGCGCGACGTATGCACGTCGATCCGCACCGCATGGTCGATGTATGACTGTCCGTACACGTCATTGAACACAGCCGGAATCATCCGGTACATCAGCACGGCCAGCGCAACGGTCGGCTGCTGCGCAAGCTCGATCTGTACCGCAGCCGTGCGGTGCGCGGTAAGCCGTTTGCACAGCTTTTCGCCGTGCAGGGGCCGGGCCTTCGCGGGCAGGTCGCGATTTCGCTGCGCATGCGTGAAGTGAGCGATACTGCCCGCGTCTGCGTCGTTGATTTCCCGGCACCGCAGGCCGCGCGTGATCTGCACCTTCCCGTCCTCGTCAATGGCGACGAACGCACCGGCCTGCTTCATGTCGTCGGCGGCGAACGTTTCGAAGCGCTCGGCATAGGCGTCAACAGCAGCCGAAGCATCGTCGAGCGCGTTGTCCAGCTTTTCCCAAAGCGCCTCGTCTTCCTCGCCGTCCTGATCGGCGTAATACGCATCAAGCGCGGCCTTCGCCTCGTCGCGCGTGGCAACAAGCTTCGCAAGCTCGGCCTTTTCCGCTTTGGTCGGCTTGCGCGTGGTCGATGCGGTCGTACTGGAACAGTTCGGCCTGGTCACAGCGGGTCCGCGTTTCCACGAAACACCAGCCCTCAGCGGCCACGGCCTGGGATAGCTCGATCAGGCGGTCAGTTGCCAGGCGATGCAGCAGGTCCGCGTCCGCGATGTATCCGGCGTTCTGGTCGTCGGAAAACAGATCGCGACGCACGTAACCGCCTGCCGCCTCGTAAGCGTCCAGCCCGACAAACTTCGCGAGCGGATTCTCGCTGGCGTCGAGCTCCTCTTTCGTCAGCGCTGCGCGCAGTTCGGCAGGACGGCGCAGCCAGGGCGTCTGCGCGTCAGTCCACACGCGCTCCTGCGCTGCGTGATCGTCGGCCAGTGCAAGCACCTTCGCCTGCTCATAGTCCAGCTTGTCGTCGCGCAGCAGATCGAGCAGCACCGGCGACAGGTTTGCTATCCTGAGCGCGCGGCGCACCACCATTTCCGACACCTTAAACAGTGCCGAAATGTGGGCAATGCTCTTGCCTTCCTCGGTCAGCAGCCGGAACGCGCCACATTCGTCCGCGACATGGTCTCGCGTTCGCGGTTTTCGATCAGCGACGCGGAAACGGCTTCGCCCTCACTGACGATCAGCACCGGCACCTTGAAGTCCTTAGTGATTTTGCCCTGCGAGAACAGCAAATCGAGCGCGGCGAGACGCCGCTGACCGGCGCAGACCCCAAGCTTCGGCTGCTTCGCGCGCGACCCTTTGACAGGGTGCACGACGAGATTCTGCATCAGTCCATTCCCAAAAATCGTCCCGGCCAGCGCCTCGATGCCGGTGGGTGCCTTTTTGCGGGCATTCAGCGGTGAGCGGCACAGCCGTCCGTACGGGACGTATTCGATCTGCGCTTCGTTGCCGGAGCTAGCTTCGAGAACGGATTCAGTTACACGGATTTCAACGACTTCCATTATGGGTGCCTCCGGAAATGGGCCGCAGCGGAATGCCGGGCCACATGGATTTGATAGGTCTAATTGACCGTATACAATGGAATTATTCGATTTATATTTTAAATAAACATATGTTTTTAATTGAAAAACAAGATCGTTAAAATCTTGATATAACGGTCAATACGACCTAATATAAAAGCGTGGCCCGGCATTCCGCTGCGGCCCATTTCCGGAGATAACCGTGATTGACAATGAAACCAGAATCTCGTCGGCAGTCGTTGTCGATGAGTTGCGTCTGAATTTCCTTCCTCACTACCTGGGCGCGCAATACCTTCGGGGCGAGGCATTGGTGTTCGACTGGGCTACGCGCCTTTCGAGTGCCTACAAGCGCGGTTCGTGGGACTTCTTCCAGTTGTCGAACGGCGGCTTCTATATGGCTCCAGCGAACTGCGGACGGGTGCATGTGCGGTGGCACATGAACGGTTACAGCGACACGATGGGCGCTGACGCGTTCGGCATCGTCGTCACGCTGTTTGCCCTGTGCCATCTGGCGGAAAAGTGCGGCGATGACAGGATCGTTGACCACTACCACGCGCTGCGGGCCTACGCGGCGCAGCACGTAGAGGCCGCCAACATCCTGCGCGCCATCGACTGACGCATTGACCACTCACGGCTCCGGCCTGTGGGCTGGGGCTGATCCTGATATTGGGGAACAGCATGGACACCACTTACCTGACAAGCCGCTTCGGACGCACCGCAGTTGGCACGCGTTCGGATCGCCCGCTGACGAACGACGAGATTGCTGAGGTTGCGCCGTCGATCTTCGCGCTGTCCGCGCACGAAAGCCGCTCGGAACGGTACACCTACATTCCGACCAGCGACGTACTGGACGGCCTGCGGAAGGAAGGTTTTCAGCCCTTTATGGCCTGTCAGACCCGCGTACGCGCCGACGACAAGCGCGCGCACACGAAACATCTGGTCCGCCTGCGCCATGCCGACCAGATCACGGGGCGTGAAGCCAACGAGATCATCCTCCTGAACAGCCACGACGGCAGCAGCAGCTACCAGATGCTCGCCGGGATGTTCCGGTTTGTGTGCCAGAACGGTATGGTCTGCGGAGACACCATTGGTGATATCCGCGTGCCTCATAAGGGCGATGTGGTCGGCCAGGTGATCGAGGGAGCGTTCAAGGTGCTCGACAGCTTTGAGGCAGCGACCCATCAGCGCGAGGGGATGGCCGGTCTGGCATTGACCAACGGCGAACAGACCGCTTTCGCGAGGGCCGCACTTGCACTGCGGTACGACGACGAGAAGCCCGCGCCCATCACTGAGCAGCAACTTTTAACACCGCATCGCATGGAGGATCGCGGACCGGACCTGTGGACGACATTCAATCGCGTGCAGGAAAACATGATCAACGGCGGCCTGCGCGGTCGTAATGCGAATGGGCGGGCAACCACAACCCGCGCCGTGACCGGCATTGACCAGAACATCAGGCTCAACCGCGCCCTCTGGGTGCTCGCCGACGAACTGTGCCGCCTGCGCGGCTGACAGGTGCGCCCGGCCTTCGGGCCGGGCATGACCTCAACTATGGAAACCGACATGGATACCGCTCACATCCGCCCAACGTGGCTAACCGCCCTCCTTCCGCTGCTGGCCGTCTATCAGTACGGCGATCGTTCCCTGGTGCGCGCGGAACTGTTTCGCATGGCCTTGTCCGCCGATGCCGCAGCGCGCTCCGCCGAAGCACTCGACCGGATTGCCAACATGCTGGACCGCGACGGGCACCCAATCGACATGCACCGGGAAGAGTTGCGCGCGATAGCCCGCAACGCTCTCTCCGAGTTTCATCGTGTGCCGCCCCGTGCCCCGCAGCCTGCCCTACCCGAGTCAGGATTTTAACGAAAGTTTCCCTCTGTTTCATTCAAACCGTCAGGAGTACCAATCATGAACAAGCTTTTCTTTACTGGCCGTGTTGCCGCCGCCCCAGTGCTTGCGAATCACGGTGATTCGAAGGTGACGAAATTCACCCTGATTTCAAACGAGTACGCCGGTCGCGACGAAGGCAGCGGCGAAGCGAAAGAGCGTCAGGTGAGAATCCAGTTCACCGCGTTTGGTTCGCGCGGTGAGGCTATCGCCAGAAACGTTCTGAAGGGCGATCAACTGATCGTTGAGGCGAAGCTGTCGAACAACGATTTCACGGACGGTGAAGGCATCGAGCGTTACGGATACAACTTCACGGTCGATAACTTCGACTTCGGCGCGCCTGGCGAACTCAAGCGGGCGCAACTCGCGCGGCGTCAGGAATGATGCATGTCGGCCCCGGTTCATGCCGGGGCTGTTGACCAATACAGGAGTTGACGCTGAGACCCTGGGCTGCGGTGGTTCCTTCCGGCTCATGCCTGCCCGAAATAGCCTCAGCGGCATGGGCGTCCCAGCCGTCCGGAAAGGGCACCCCCTTCCTGCCAAACCTTGAGCCCGGATAACCGCAGGCGTCACGCGCGCGCCGGCGCGCCCGGATCGAGGCGCACGGGGACCCGCGCCAGTAGGCGTGGGGCGAGCGCTGGCGCGGCGCAGTAGCGCCGGGACGATCCGGTACAGCGCAAGCGAACCGCAGCCGGGGTCGTCCAGCAGCCGGAGGCTGCGTGTTTCCTCCGCGGCGAAGCCGTGGGGGCTGGATCCTGGATCGGCTTGCGGACCGCCGACGCCAGCGGTGACGTACGATCGCATACACGGACTCAATCAACAGGATCAGAGATGGAAGGCATAACGATTTACGCTGGCGCCGACGGACTGGCACGTCTTAAGGTACACATGGCTGTGGCCTGGCGCGATCGGAAGCGAGGAACCGGCGTTGGGTACAGTAGCGAATATTTCTGCGGCATGGTTTCCGGGCTTGCATTGGCCGATGCCCTCGATGTAACGGTGCCGTTCGGCATCGCCGCTTTTATCACCGACTGCGGGTACGCGGTCGAAGTCCCCTACTCCGGGTAACACCATGAACATTCCGCCCCGCCCGAAAACGCACCGGATTACCAGCGACGTGCCCGATCACCTCCTCGAGGCGTTCCGGCACACCATCACGGGGTCTTTTGCGAACGCGCACGGCGGCCAGACACCAGCGCAGCGCGCAGCGGAAATCCGCGTTGGCGATCGTGACCGCGGTCTCGATTCGCTCCTGCAGCTCGTTGACGTGGCCGAAGGCGAAACCGGACAGGCGGAGACCGTCGCCGAATTTCTCGCGGGCCTGTACAACGACACCGACTACCGTTTCGACCTCACGGCACTGCGGGCGCTGGACGACGATCCGTTCGAGCACTGTCTCGCCGTGCTGCGACTCCACCACCGCCCGACTGTTGAAGTGCACGGCTATTTTCCTGGCGGTGAGCAGCGCTGGCAGCAGATAATCACGCGCTGGAATCTGGACAAACGCCCCGCGCCGGAGCTGCCGCCGGTTCATGGCGAACGCTATCAGGGCCGCTATGTGACGAATCAGGAAGCACCAGGTTATCGCGATATGACGCTGGTGGTGGCGATTGACGGGGACCCTGCACGCCAGTTGCCGATCGAACTACATTTTTCAGCTGGCTGACTCGGAGCGTATAGCCACGATCTTATCGACCTGCATCGCGGGACGTGGCGGCCGCGTGAGTGGCACGAAGGGCCACTCGACATGTAGGAAGGCGAGCTGCGGCCGCAGTAGCTTTAGATTCCGGGCGCACGCCTTATGCGCCAGTAGTTGAGACGAACGTAAGAGTACCAGGGGGAAAGCATATGGCAGTTGACACAAACACGACAATCCGGCGCGAATGCTTGCAGCCCGCGATCTATTGGGCCAAACCGACCGGGGCGGAAATCCAGGAGGTAGTCCGGCTGGCCGGTTTTACCGGACGTAGTGCAGCGGAATTTCTGGACCTCGCTGACAAGAGCGGGCGGCAGATACGTCGTTGGATCAGCGGCGAAAATGAAATCCCCTATTCCGCATGGGCGCTACTCTGCCATGCCGCCGGATTTGGCCACATCTGGGAAACAGAAGAGTAGCCTCGAAACGCTGATGATTCGCAATCCTGCGGTTCCTGTATCACGCCGGGGGCGCGACTGATCGGGGTGCCCCTTCAAGATTCGGACGTTTACGTACGCGAGGCTGGGGCCATCCCAGTATTTCCGAATCTTCAGATGCCCTCTTCCCTGACGGCCTCCCCGAGTGCGTCACGTAACAAAACGAAAAAAGATAAAGCGATGCCATGTCGGGTTGCTACCGGCTTTGCGCCGTGAGCGATCCTCTCCGGGGAACGACACCCGGGGGTGGGACCCGACACCTGCAACCATCTGCCCGGATGAATACATGCCGTGCAAGGCATCTTGTGCATATTTACGTTACGCGTAACGAAATACCATATTTATCGTTATGAATAACGTAAAATAGATGGGGTCAACCGCACCAGGATGGATCATGCCTTCACCGGTAAACGACAAGGTCACCGGCACCAAGGAAAAGCGTGGCCGTGGCCGGCCACGGAAGCCGGACGCGATGTCGAACGCCGAGCGCCAGGCAGCGTGGCGAGCCCGACATGGCGCGCGCACAAAATCCGTTACTGTAACGAAAAATATTCCTCCGCCTGCCGACGCCCATGATGCCTTGGTGCGGGAGTGCGAGCAGCTGCGTGGTGAACTGGCACAGGCGCGGCGCGAGCTTGAAACTGCGTCACGGGCGAAGCCGTCCGCCCGGGCTCCTTCCGATGCGGCGGCGGTCCTCGGACGGCTTCCGCGTCAGGAAGACGCCGTTTCTGGCGAGCGGCGTCTGAACCTGACGATGACTGGCACCCAGTTTTTCGCGCTGGAGCGGCTGGTCGCGCACTTCGGCCTGTCCCGGCGCGCGGTGATCGAGCGCCTGATCGACTGGGCCGACGACACGTTTTCGAGGTCACTTTACGACGACGAAGCCGCATTTAACCGTTACATCGACCGTGACCGGAACGAAAAATAATCCCCTGTTGACTGGATCGGCGCGAGCCAGCTCAAGATCCTGCAGGACAGGTTCCGCCGGTGGTGCATGACTGGCCACGTCCCTGAACGCATGATGTAACCGGTTTTGACAACACACAGGCACCTTGAATGGCGGCACCCCGCGAAGCATGGCCGGCGGGTTGGTTGATCACACGCCGTCGTCCGCTTGCCACCGCCACACGAGATGCTCGTCACGATCCCTTTGCAGCCGAGCGCCGCAATAACCGGGGGTCGGTCAACCACTCATCACGCGTTCCAACCACGACGAGCGCGAAGTCCGGATGATTGGGATTGAGCAAATAATTGGATTCCGCAGGAACGACCGCACTGGGAACAGCCAGCACGGCGCTGGTTCGCTTCCGCTCCCACGCCGATCCAAGTTGCTGCAGTTCGGCCCGCGCTGAAATGTCCCGCCAGTCGCGAGGCAAACTGGCGGGATCGATACGTTCGACGATTTTCTCCGGGATACTGGCCGGGATCATCACGTAGCGGGCGCGCAGCGGTGAATCCTGGACCAACATCTCGAGCAGCGCGAGCGATTGCGTCTGCGCCGTATACACCATCGCGACGCCTTTGGGGTTCCACCGGCCACCGTACAATCGCGCTCCTTCCCCAGAAAAAGCGGTATCCGCATATCGTTCAGTCACCACCCGCCATGCCGTGAACATCACGCAAACACGCCATGCTCGATGCGTCCCAGCGTATCCATCACGCTATCGGTGCCAATGTCGGTATCGACAAGACTCAGTGGCGTGGCGTCTCCCAGGGCAGCAACCGGCATCTTAAGCCAGGCGAGTGCCAGGTCGAGATCGTCAAACACCTCGGCCGCGCGCGCGGCGACACGCGCGAGTCGCAGCAGCTTGGCTGACTCCTCACGGCTCAACACCCCTTCCCGCTTGCGACGCGCCAAGGTCCGCTCCGGGATATCGAGCGCCTGCGCCAGTTCTGCTTGCGAAAGTCCGATGGATTTGAGCATCGCGTCCAGCGCCCGCGACGAAATGCCGTGGCGGACCACGTCCACCCATTCAAGGCCGGATCGGGGAGAACGCGGAAATACCGACCGTCCTCCAAGCAATGAATCGGCTGATACCTTCTCGATGACGTTCACGATTTCACCTCCTGCCATTTGGCATCTATTTTACACCAAAATGGCAGAGACAGTAGTTGCCATCGAAACATCGCCGGTCCGGGACGGACTGCTGGCTACTTTCAGCGAAAGAGCGCGCCAAACCCCCTTGGGGGGAGATCGACAACACGCCCAGGCACCGCTCCGACGAGAAGGTGCGCTCGAATGCTAGGAATCTGAAGACCCTGGCGTAAGGGAGCGAAAGAAGGCTGAGGCGGGCGATGCGCAACATGTAGGCTGCGGAGGCCCACGACGGCACCTCACGGAGTCGCAAGATGCAAACGGCAAGCAACGGCCACGCGCAGCAGTGGACCTTTGCATCTACTTGTGTTGCACACGTGCGGCGTTTCTAAGTTCGCCGGCGACAAAGGAGCCAAATGTAATGGCGATATCCGGCACGGTCAGGATGTTGGCATCTGTGACCTGAGCCGGTTTGAGCATTTGATCCATCGAGCGTGCAAGTGCGGTTCGTGCGCCGGCCGATATAAAACCTTTTCTTGTTTGATTCCTTGTTGGTATAAACCCTAGTTTCGCGCAGTTCCATTCCCCAAGGAGTCGACGATGACAGACGAGATTGACCAGGCAGCAGTGAACCGGTTCGAGGATGCGCTATTTATTCACGCGAGCGCAGTAACCTGAGTGGCGTGGCGCGGACGTTGGTACGAGCAATCAATGCCTGCTATCAGGAAGACGTGCGGGCGCGCGAGGGTCCGGCAGTACGGCTGACCGTCCATCAGCTCGCGTTTCTCTGCGGAGTCTTCGAGGTCGACAACACGCTGAATGTCTACGGGAAGGTGAGCACCGAGTGCAGAGAGAAAGGACGTGGCCATAAAAGCCGCCCGCGCGGGAGCCAAAGAAACCACACCGAACGCGAGGTGAAGACAGGCGCTTCCGAAAAAATAGTGCCAAAGAAATCAATGACTTTGAACTTTGAATCCGATCGGGCGGGCACACGTTCCAGTCTTGCGCCCGCTTTTCTTACATTTTAATTACTCCAATTCGGCGATTTCCAACCCGTGTCCAACTACTCCGCGCGGTGACTCGGAATCCCCGTGTGATTGGTCTCGCAACAAATACCTAAAGTAAACCTTCAAGTTTACGAGTTTACCGGCTATTATTCGCCGAAATCGCACGTCATCGAACTTTGATGATTGTCGCGGTTTTCGATGACAACACCAATTCGCAGGTACCTCATGGTTACTAAGGAACTACCCCCGCCTCGCAAGGCAATTGGTATCGACCAACTGATCGCCATTGCTGACCGGGCAGAGGCGACGCTCGCGCAGCTGCGCGACGACCTCCTTGAGCCTTGGCCCAGAAAGATGGCGCCCATGCTCACGGCGTCGCGCGTGGCTAAGCTTTGCAAGATCGAGCGCACCCAGATCCAGTACCTGTGTACACGAGGTAACAAGAAGGGAGAGTATCCCACGGGCACCCTTACCGGCAATGGACGCAATCGTGAGTTCACGCTCGCGGAAGCACAGCAGTTCATTCGTATCGCGGCGCCGTACAAGCGCCGTCCGGAAGGGGCGCTCGGCCTCGCGATGGCCATCGGCAACTTCAAGGGCGGCGTTGGTAAAACGACCAGCGCTGTGGCAATTGCTCAGGGTCTGACCCTTCATGGTCACAAAGTCCTGCTGATCGACCTCGATCCGCAAGCTTCGTCGACAACGCTCATGGGCTACGTTCCGACGCCGGAAGTCACCGAAGAAATGACGGTGATGCCGCTCGTCTACGAGGAACAGCCGGACCTGAACTACGCAATCCTTCCGAGCTACTGGGACAACCTAGATTTCATCCCGGCTTGCCCTGCTCTGTTCGGCGCGGATTTCTACCTGCCGAACCGGCAGTCGAAGGATCCGAACTATCAGTTCTGGCAGGTCCTAGAACGGGCGATGGGTCCGATCCGAGAGAAGTACGACGTGATCGTGATCGATACACCGCCGAGCCTTGCGTACCTCGCCACCAGCTGTTTCATGTCGAGCGACGGCCTGATTGTTCCGCTGCCGCCCGAGACCCTCGACTACGCCTCGAGCGCGTCGTTTTTCCGGCAGTTCGCAGACCTGTTCAAAGCCTTGGCCGACGACCGCGACGTGCAGAAGGAATTTGCTTTTATCAGCATCTTCCTCTCGAAGGTGAAGCCGCGGGTCGACGCCACCGACGTCGTTCGGTCATGGATTCAGCAAACCTACCCGGAGTTGCTGGGTCGGGCAGAGATTCAGGATTCGGACGTCGTCAAGAACGCAGCAGCCGAGTTCAAGACAATCTACGACGTTCAGGCCTTGGGTCAGTACAGCCGCGCCATTGATTCGTTCGACGCCATGGTCGACGAGATAGAAGGGCATATTCAAGGTGCGTGGGCCGCGCAGTTGCTGAAGGAGAAAGCGAATGTCGAGTAAGTTGAAGGAACGCCTGATGGCGCGCACGGCTGGGGTCGCCGATAGAGCAGAGTCTGCGGCTGCGGCGCGCCCTCCCGAGGCAACGCCACGCGCGGCGACCATGCCGGCGCAATTGGGCGCCTTCCGCCTCGAAGCGCGTGAGTATCAAGAAAGAATCCAGCAACTGCAAACGGAACTGGAAGAGGCCAAGCGCAGTGGCAAGGGCTCGATGAAAGTGCCGTTGACCGACCTGCACGAAGTCCCGGGGCGGCGGCGCTACAAGTCGCCGGAGGCGTTCGCCGAACTGCGCGAGAACCTCCGGCACAACAAATTGGCCACGCCTGTTGGTATCCGGCCTCGTGTCGAAGGCGGCTTTGAAATCGTCTCGGGACACTGGCGCACGGATTCCTATCGGGAACTGGGTCGGCTAGAAATCGACTGCGTGCTGGACGACGATTCGAGCGAGGACGAAGCGGCGCTCTCTGCGTTCTACGCGAATCTGTTGCAGTCAGACCTGACCGACTATGAGAAGTACCTCGGCTTCAAGGACATCCGCCAACGCTTTCCGGACATGACCCAGGCCAAGATGGCAGAGCAGGCCGGGGTGAACGAATCGGTGGTTTCCGCACTGATGGCGTTTGACGATCTCCCGGCTGAAGTTCTGACCCTTCTGAACGAGAAGCCTGCCCTCATGGGCGCGACTTCTGGCTATGCGTTGGCGCGCTTGGTCAGAACCGGAAAGGGAGATCGGGTTGTACTCGCAGCTCAGCGGCTGGCGAACAAAGAGCTGGATGAAACACAGGCGGTGAAGTTCGCGAGCGCGGACCCGGCGAAGCAGAAGGCGACGCCTGCTGCGACGTCTTTCAAGGTCAAGGCAGGGCGGGGCACGTACTGTGATGTGCGTCAGGCCAAGAATGTCGTGCGGCTGGAGTTCCAGTCGGAGGCTGAAGCTCAAGCGGTCCAGTCGGCGCTAAAGGAAGTTCTGGAGCAGCGCGCAGCGGCAACTCAGGCGGAGCAGACAGAGGTCTCGGAAAAATAGTTGTTTAAAATCAATGGCTTTGAAGTTTGAATCTTTCGCGAACGGCTTCGGCTCGACGCGAATAGGAATAACAAGATGAATTGATCACCGGGCATAAAAGACAAAAGCCTCCAGTTGGCGCTGGAGGCTTTTGAATACGGGCTTGCTGTTCACTCGCCCGGCTGCACTTCCCGACTGCAAATCGGGTTGAGCGTTGACACCTCGAAGTGTAGCCGATCGAATTAGACAGTCAAGCGTACTCCATCCATTTTTCAAGAAATGGACGCTGGATATGTCTATCGCGCAACACTTCGTTGCTGGCGAGGTGGGGTTACGCCCGCACTTCCCCGAAACCGAAACCGTCGATGTTTCCCCTGCTTCTCAGGCGACCGATGGCAGCGACGCGATCGCCCTGAGTTCCGATTCCGTCAACCTGCCGTGGGTCATCCTGCGGGCCGTCCATCGCGCCTCGCGCCTCGATGGGATCCCTGCTCGAGCGCGCTCCGTGTTGGCTGCACTTGCACGCACTGTTGACGCGTCTAACCCGTACGGGCACATCTACGCTCGACGTGAGTTGCTGACCGAACGGTCAATGCAGTCAGAGCGGACGTTCTACCGAAGCCTCGATGACCTAGAAACCGCAGGTCTGATCGCCCGGCCACCGCAACGCCGCTACGTGCAGGCGGGTCTCTTTGGTCGCGCCTATCTTCACCTGACCGAGCGTGCTGCCATCATTCTCGGGCTGGCAACGGAGCCAATCCCGGCTGCTCAACCAGTCGAAGCAAAGGCTGATTCGGTGGATTCATCAAGCACCAATGCCGGAGTTCAGCAAGCCGGTACCACCGCGGCTGAAGCATTTTCCTATCGGTCTGCCAATCTGGCAGACGGTGGTATATATAGGAATCTTTTCCCCACCTCTTTACAAAAGAGACAACCGGGGCAAGTGCCTCTGGACCTTCAGCGCCTGCGGTCCCTGGGTTTTCGGGATTACCTGATTTTCAAACTGATGCGCGAAGCACGTGAGCAGGGCAAACGTCTGTCCGATGTTGTCGAAGCAACGTGGGAGCATCTTCAGAAAGCCAAGCGGCCCATCTGCTATCTGCGCGCCCTTCTGACCAGCACAGCCGATTTCTCATTCCAGATCCGCGCACGGCATGCAGAGCAAAACGCCGCGCGTGCTGCGGTCGAGGACCAACAAGCCGCCGAGTCGCTGGTTCGCGAGGTCGCGGGCCTGTCCTTCGTCGACGCTACCGGTGAGCGCAAGCTCGTCGTCGATGCTGACGGACTGTCGCTATCGGTCTACAACGCGGAGGAGGGCGTCGCACGTCGCGAGGCGGGTCAATGGCAACTGCGATTCGCGAAGGCACTCCGGAACGGTCAGATCCGACCAGCACAGCCGGATGATCTCGAAGCATTTGCCCAAGGGCGCCGTCAGGCGACCTCGTCCGCTCTCCCGCATATCGTCGACACTCCGCGCATCGCCACCGAGGCTGTCACGGATAATCTGGCCCTTTTAAAAGGAGCGTTGCGGCGGTTCTCCCCGGCGCTGTCACGGGCGGTATGAGTAGGGCACAAGCGAAAGGATTCAAGGCGGACAACGGAGAGCGCAATCCCTTAGCCTATAACAGAGACCGGACGAAAATATTGGGGTAATCGTTCGAATCGCGCGAAAACTGGAGGTTCGACGGAAAAAGTCATTGTCGATCGACGATTTACGCATCCTTCGATTACCCGAAAGCGGCTTCGTCGCCGAGCCTTGCTGCGAGCCGCGGCGCACGCGAACGCCGCCAGAATTCGCACGTAAAGGACGACAACCCCGATGAGCCGGTCACCGCCATCGCGCCGGAAACAGACGTCGAAAGCGGCGCATGCGCGGTCGACGGCGGAGGAACACCACATCAGTTGAAATCTGGCCACCACTTTAGTTGTGTGAGCGTTTCCGGCATCAATGTGCCGGTTTAACGCCGGTAGCCTTGTCTGCATTGTGATTGCCAGACAGGCCCGGCAGGGCGGCGGAACAGCGACTATCATGGAGAGGTGGTCCATGCCCACGGCACGTGACCACCCACGGAGCAGCGGCGGGGCTGGCGGACCAACTGGCCGCCCGTCGCTCCTCCGCCGCGCATCACGAAGCGGACCGCGCGATCACTATAGGCGGGCCGTTTTTTTGTGCACGCTCAATGCCGCTAACTCCTGTTAGCGGCATGGCATCGACGCCGCAGGCAGGACACCGCGCTGCCGTTACGGTCGCTGGCCACAGCAGGGCACAGCCACGCCGTGGCTGCGCGGCCGGGAACGGGCGGTTTGCCGCCTTCACCGGCGGGTTGTTGTCATTAGCAGCCCTATGTTTAATCGGTCGTCGGTTGAAAGGAAAGTTGCAGCACCTCCGGTCAGCCTGCAATGGGCGAGGGCTGGGTTGCCGCCTGTGTCGCAATAACTTTTGCATCTGCGCGAAAAGGAGCGACAGTCGGAAATGCCAGACCAGGGAAGAGAATGTCTGAAATGTCACATGCCCTGGCACTCCCCGGCCGGGATCTCCGTGAAACAGAGGGCTGACTTACTTCAGGAATCGAAGAAGCAATGCCGGTAAGGCTTTGCGGCGGATGTTGCCGGCTTTCCGTTGGGTTGTTTCACGGCTGGACGCGATGGACCAGCCGTCAGGTCGCCAAAATGCGGTTAATGTGCACATACATACTAAAGGGCACGAAAAAACGTAGCGAATGACACGTATTTTGTAGTGATTGAATTGGCGTGCAAAACCGCAGTCACGACGCTGCCCGAGGGGCCGATGTCCGGGTCGTTTTGTACTATAAAACATGAAGGTCGGACAACTGCAGTGTAGTCGATGATACCACCACGTTTCTTGCGGGCAGTCAACATCGCACGTCCGCACGGCGCGCATCGATATGACCTGTTCGGTCCGAAGATCGGGCGCCGGCTAACCCTGTTCGAGCGGCTCGCCTTCGATGTCTGGGTTCGTCTCGAATCAGACCCGCACGTGTCTGCGAAAAACGCGATGGACAAGCCGGGATGCGGATTTTGCTGGCGCTGCAGAGGTGACCGTGGGCTCATTAGTATGGACAACAGGCACGTCGCCATGGACAGTCGGTTAGACGCGAAGCCACCCAGGGTGCGCCGGAGGGAGTGGAGGGCACCACGCCGACGCTGTCATAGCGCATAGTTGCAGCAGAACGGCGCCGTGATCCAACGGACGGTTTCGGGCTCGAGCGCTGTCATTTCTCATGTCCGTTGATTCAAAGCAGGATTTCGATTGAGCATACTCTCCATGCCGCCCTGAATGATGAAGACAGGCGCCTGGCCGTAGGGCATCGGAGCGAAATGCCCGGCATCGGCGCCCGTGATCGACAGACATAATGCATGCGGAGTCAAATTCCGCGGTGGCAGATGCATGCACGCGTTGAACTGGTCGTTCGTGCTGTCGTTGCCCTCCTGCGCCAGATGAAACAGATTGCGGGAAACACCAGATCAGCGCTCGCGATGTCCATCACGCTGGAAATGCGCCTGTCGACAGGTAACGATCGCCGCGATCACAAATAACGAACACGATCGTCGCGTTCTCAACTTCCCGGGCAATGCGCATTGCCACAGCGCATGCGCCACCCGCCGAAATGCCGCAGAAAATCCCCTCGATCGCAGCAAGGCGACGGGCTGCAGCTTCAGCCGTTGTCTGACCAACTGACTCGGTCCGATCGATCCGCATGGGCTCGAAGAATGCGGGCAGATATCCGTCGGCCCATTTGCGTATGCCAGCAATCCGCGAGCCATCTTCAGGTTGCACTCCAACGATCTGAACGGTGGAATTCTGTTCTTTCAGAAACCGGCTTACGCCCATGATGGTTCCGGTAGTCCCCATGGCCGAAACGAAATGAGTGACGCATCCCTGCGTTTCACGCCAGATCTCGGGACCGGTACCTTTGTAATGTGCGAGCGGGTTATCGGGGTTGGAGAACTGATCGAGAACGATGCCCCGGCCTTCCCGTTCCATCTGCGCAGCGATATCTCGCGCGCACTCCATACCGCCCTTGGCAGGCGTCAGGATGATCTCGGCGCCATACGCTGCCATGCTGCGGCACCGTTCCACGGAGACATCCTCCGGCATGAGCAGTACCATCCGGTAGCCGCGCTGCGCGGCCACCATGGCGAGCGCGATGCCTGTGTTGCCACTGGTCGCTTCGATCAGCACGTCGCCGGGCCGTATGCGTCCGCGATGCTCGGCCCCTTTGATCATGGACAGCGCCGCTCGATCCTTAACCGAACCCGCAGGGTTGTTGCCCTCCAGCTTGCCGAGGATGACGTTGTTGCGCTCCCGGATCGTTTCATCTGGCAGACGAACGAGTTCGACGAGCGAGGTGTTGCCAATGACGGCCTCAATGGTTCTGTAGGTCATGTTCCACGGTATTGGCGAGGTGTGAAAACCACGGCTGTCGGATTGTTCAGCTACGAGCTTTTTCCGATGCCCTTATGCATGCGCGGAGAGTGTCTCTACCGGATCGTGAGCGTTCGCGTGTTCTGGGTCCATAGCGACCAGTACTGCGCAGGAAATCCTGTCCAGCAGCAATCGATCGTTATTGCCACTCCACCATCGCCGCACCGGGCCGCTTCGGCGATGTCCCACGACAACCAGATCGGCCTTCAACTCACGGGCAAAAAACGGGATATGGACCAGCGGGTCGCCAATCGCGAAATGGGGCGTTGCGATGACGCCGCGCGCAGCGAGCGTCTCGATGCCGTCGTGGAGTATCTCCCTCGCAGACTGCTCCAACGCATCGAACGGCACGGCCGACGCAACGTCGGCCCCCTGCGTCCACGCCAGGCTATTCAGAATGGCAAGCAGGTGCGTTTCCGCGTTAAGCTGCTCCGCTAATGAGGCGCCATGACGTAGCGCCCGCCGCCCTTCACGGGTTGCGTCATAACACAACAGGATGCGCCCGAACGCAGACATATCGTCACTCGCTCCGATTCAGGAAGCCCCGCTATCCAGCAGCCGGGCGGCGGATGCGCAACCGTTCGAACGGCCGTCGCTCAGGAGCGCGGCAGCACAACGATGGAGATCACATCACGTCGAAATCATTATATATCATCATGTGATGTATTGGTTTTTTACTCCGACTACCTGACTGGTTCGAGCAGAAGCGGTATGGGTCCGTCTTTCGAAACAATCATGTCATGATATAAAGCGACGGAAGCTGTTCCCGGATTGCACAAATGGCGGTGCCTGTCACCGGACTGGTGGGCGCCGGTGGGAGTCAATACGTCGATCTTCACGGCACATCCATCCCCAATTGAAAAGGTATTCCGATGGCTATCGATATGACGTCGTTTGCTACGCCACTGACCCGGCTGCTTGGGTGTCGGTATCCCGTGATCTCAGCGGGAATGGGCGGTCCGGCGCGTGCCGGGCTTGCAGCCGCCGTTTCCCATGCAGGCGGATTTGGCCTGCTGGGTATGGTGCGCGAATCGCCTGAGTTGATCTCCCGCGAGATTGCTGCGGTGCGAGCTGCCACGGATCAGCCGTTCGGCGTCAATCTGATCCCCTCCGCCACGGACCCAGGTCTCCTCGCGGCAGAACTCGATGTCTGTCTGGCCGCCCGCGTTCCCGCGATATGTTTCTTCTGGGACGTCGTACCCGACGTGGTCGCCAGAGCGAAAGATGCCGGCGTGCTGGTGCTCTATCAGGTCGGTTCACTCGAGGGCGCGCTTGCCGCTGAAGAGGCGGGGGCCGATGTCGTGATCGCGCAGGGTATTGAAGCAGGCGGCCATGTGCGGGGGCGTACGGGGATCCTGACGTTACTTCCCGAGATTGTGAGGCATGTGCGTATCCCGGTTGTCGCGTCGGGCGGGTTCGCGACAGGCGCAGGCCTCGTAGCGGCGCTCGCGCTCGGCGCGGCAGGAATTCACTGCGGTACGCTTTTTCTCGCAACGCATGAGTCTTTCGCGCATGACTATCACAAGCAGCGCATTCTCGCCGCCCAGGCTGGGGATACGGTCTATACCGATCTGTTCGCGATCAACTGGCCGCCTCACTCTCCCGTGCGCGTCCTGGCAAACAGCGTGACCGGGAAAGCAGGAAATAATCTGCTCGGACACCACCCGGACAGGCTGCCGCGCGATGTGATCGCCAGCGACGACGGGCGGCCGATTTACCGGTTCAGCACCGATTCGCCGTTGCGCAGCACGGCGGGAGATCTTGAGCAGATGGCGCTCTATGCCGGCGAATCGGCATCGCTCGTCGATCGGGTCTCCAGCGCCGCCGAGGTCATCGAGCGGCTGTTGAGTGAGGCAAAGGATGCCTCGTCGCGGATCGCGTCGTTACGCGTGCGCACCTGATGTCGTTCGTGAACCGTTTACCAGATGATCAACGTGCCTGATCCTGATCCGGGTACGTCGAACTTGGCCGCTTGCACGGCGAAGTCTATCTGCCAGGGCCGGCCTCTTCGACGCAACTTAGCACCAGTCGACTGCCCGGCGTTGCTTCAGCGCTGAGCGTGGCGGTGTGGAACTCGGTATCGGTGCACCGCCATTCGACACGAAAGTCCACGTGGTCCCCGTGACATCCTTTGGATGGCGCACCGGTCAGTGCCTTGCGCAGGATGTACGGACAGGTCTGCAGTCCGTCGCACTGACGCGCGAGGTCACGCGTCGCGTCGCTTCGTGGCTTTCCGCAGTTCGTGCCATAGGTACCCGATATGATCCTGATCGCCCGCGCGTCCGCGCTCGAGCTTGCCGCCACGGCGAGAATGCCCGCTATCGCCCAGACACAGCGACAGGCGCCGACGAAGAGAGGCGATTTATATCGCCGGTGCGCTACTGCCCTGGCCATCCTCGCCGACCACCTGCGATAGGACGTTGGTGACCACCCGGTCGCAGTGGGCGCCGCCGAATTCGAATACATCACGCTCGGCGAGATCGATATCGTGCGCCAATGATTCACGCAGCAGGCTCTTTGCACGGAAATGCCGGCTGCGCACCGTCGCTTCTGGGATGTCGAGACACTGTGCCGTCTCCTCGACGCTCAATTCCTCGACCGAACGCAGCACAAACACAACGCGAAAGACTTCCGGCAGTTCATCCAGCTTGCGCTCGAGCAAGGCTCGCAGCTCGGCGCGCGCTACCGCCTTGTCTGGGGAATCGGAATCTTGCGCGGTCATGGCATCTATGTCGACATGAGTGTTCGCGTCCACCATGGGAATTACGTTCTGACGGCGTGCGGCCCGGCGCAGGCGTCCATAGCATTCGTTGAGGACCAGTCGGGACAGCCAGGTGAAGAGCCTGGAGTCGCCGCGGAACCGGGAAATCGATCTGTAGGCGGACAGATACGCCGCCTGCAGCGCGTCTTCCGCTTCCGTTCCGTCACGCAAGGTGGCGCGTGCCAGACGATACAACCGCCGATTGTGCTGGCGCATCAGCCATTCGAATGCTGATCGATCTCCCGCGACGATGCGGCGGACCACCTCGCGTTCGTCGCCTGCGGCAAACGTTGAATGTGCTTCAGCGATGTCTGTCATGACCGCCTCGCCAGGTCGCCCTCACTCATCTTTTATCCCTCATTGCACGATCAGTGTGCCACGCATTGTGGTGTGGAGCGTGCACAAGTACCGATAACGGCCCGTTTGGCCCGCCACGTAACTCCACGATGCATTTGGCGAGATTTCGTGTGAATCGAACGCCTTCGACATTCCAGTCACCGTATGAGGAAACAGATCCTTGTTTACCCACACCACACGATCTCCGCGGTGCACCGTGAGCACCGGCGGATCGAAGCGCATCTGTTCGATAACGACCCGGTACGTTGTGCCTGCGGTCTCGGAAAAGCCCGCCAGCGAAGTCGTCGTGATCGCAACGAAAGCGTAGGCAAGGATCAAGGCGCCGATGCGTAACTTGCCCCGGCGCTGTCCGGCTACGCAGAGTGCCGGATTACCCACCGCTCTTGCCCAGCTCAGCCTGCAGATGCTTCGCGTGTTCGAGATGCGCGACAAAGGCCGGACGCACCTTGACGAGAAGCGCCTTCAGTTCGGCGTTCTGCGCATTCGGAATCAACGTCTTGTCCAGCGCGTCGAGGACGCTCTCGTGGTAAGTCACCTCGTGGTCGATATACGCCCGGTCGAACTGTGGGCCCTTCAGCGTTTTCAGGTTGGCGAGGTTCGCGTCACCGCCTTGCTTGAGGCTCTGGCTCGTCGGATTGTCTTCCGGCGTCACGCCGAGTTTATGCACAAGGTCGGTGGCGGCCTTGTTGACGCCGCTATGATCGGTGACCATGCGTTGCGCGAATGCTTTGACATCCTTCGACTTCGTTGTCGACTCCGCAAGCTTGCCCGCGTCGATATCCACCTGATTGGCGGTCACGACGATGGCGGCGATCTGGGGATCGGTGGGCCCGGCGCTCTGTGCCCAGCCAGGGAAGCTGGTAAGCGTGAGTGCACCGAACAGCGCTGCGCTGATTAACTTCATGTTGCGTCTCCTGAATAGTGATGGCAAGTCCGGTCCGCACACGATCGCTCGGGGCCGATTCGATCTTGGATAGGGTGTTGGATGTCACGTGTGCGAGCCCCGTTCCCGTTTCCGGGCGCGGCTTACGATGCACATTGCTTTGACGCGGTTGCGAAACAGCCATGAGGAGCGTGACATGGCTTCGCAGCGTAGGGACGATATCGTCTGGAAAATGAGTGCTGAATCAGCAGAAAAGGCAGGAGGGTGTGCCCCCGAAGGGGCACGGAAGAAGCGCGTATCTGTTCCGGCCGCTGATCGGCCGGTGACTTAAGGAACCGGTGTTAAGGAACCGGCGGGAAGTGCCGCTTGCCGGCGTGGATTGGCAAGCGCCGGAAGCGTTCTTTCTTGTGCTCTTCGTCGAAGTGCGCAAGTGACGGCTTGACCAGATCGCTGCGCGACACGATGCCGACCAGTTGCAACGTTTCGGAGTCCGTGACTACGGGCAAGCGTTCGAGACCGTGCACCGCAAGCCGCGTTGCGACGAGCCGGCAGGTTTCGCTCGGCAATGCAAATGCGGGGGAACGGTGGCGCAACACTTCAGCGAGGCGCGACTCGAGCGCATCTGCCGCCCCGTCATCGCGAATTTTTTCCAGTAGCGCGCGATCGACCACACCCTCCAGCGCGCCGTGACGCACGACCGGATAGGCGCGATGCGTCTGCGTCGCACCGAAGAACGTTGCTAGCGCTTCGCCCACGGATATATCTCCATCGATTGTCTCGACCGTACGCGACATCACCTCATCGACGTGGTGGCGCTCAAGCGGATCGACACCGTATTCCCGGTAGATGTGATAACCGCGCCGGGCAATTTTCTCGGTCATGATGGAGCGCTTCATGACGACCGTTGCAAACCCGTGCGCGACCAGCGTTGCCGCAAGCAGCGGCAGCAATGCGTTGCTGTCGTGCGTAAGACCGAATGCGAAGACGATAGCGGTCAACGGCGCGCCCAACGTGGCGCCGAGCGTGGCCGCCATGCAGACGAGCGGCCACAGGGCTGGTTCACCGCCAGGCAACACGTGACCGAGCACGACGCCGAGCCCCGCACCCAGCATGAGCAACGGCGCCAGGACACCGCCTGAAGTGCCCGAGCCCAACGCCACGACCCAGATGATCGCCTTCACGATCAGGATCGCCAAAGCGATCTGAATGGCAATGTGCTGGTGCAACAGATCGCCGATCACATCGTAGCCGACGCCCAGCGCGCGAGGTTCGAGAAAGCCGCCGATGCCGACGACGAGGCCGCCGAGCGCGGGCCACCACATCCAGTGAATGGGCAGCTTGCCGAACAGGTCTTCAGTCTTGTACAAAGCGGCTGACAGGCCCGACGCGAGCGCGCCGGACATCAGGCCTGCAATGACGCAGGACACCAGCGACAGCGCGCCGGGCGGCGCAGTCTCGAGCGGAAACAGCGGCCCCGTGCCGAAGAATGCCGCACGCGCAAAACCCGCGACGGCGCACGCGAGCGCGACCGGCAGAAAACTACGCGGACGCCATTCGAACAGCAGCAGTTCGACCGCCAGCAGCACGGCCGCCACTGGTGTACCAAAGACCGCCGTCATGCCTGCCGCCGCGCCGGCGACCAGCAACGTCTTGCGCTCCGCGGACGTGACCTTCACGCACTGCGCGATCAGCGACCCCAGTGCACCGCCTGTCATGATGATCGGGCCTTCCGCGCCGAACGGCCCGCCGCTGCCGATCACAATGCCGGACGACAGCGGTTTGAGAATCGCCACTTTCGGCGACATGCGGCTCTTGCCGAACAGGATGGCTTCGATCGCTTCGGGAATGCCGTGGCCACGGATCTTCTCCGAGCCATAACGGGCCATGAAACCCACGATGAGGCCGCCGATCACAGGAACGACCACCACCCAGATACCTAACGTGTTGAGGGCCGGCGAGCGGTCCGCAAACGAAAATTGCTGGAAGAAAAACAGATTGGTGAACAGATGAATCAGGCTCAACAGCACAAATGCCGCGAGCGTGCTCAGGGCGCCGATCCCCGCAGCGAGTGCGGAAATGCCGGGAAGTCGCGCGTTGGTGGAAAAATCGCGCTTATGGGTATCGAGACTCATGGGGACTCAAAAAGGTGACTCAGAAATCAATCCGGGGAACATTAAACGCGCCCTCAAGCGACTTCAGTTCGGCGCGGTGCATTTCGGCGAGACGGGCCAGCACCTGCTCGCCCGCTTTCAACAGATGAACCTCGACCTGGCGGCGGTCCGTCTGACTGACTTTTCTGCGGACCAGATCGAGCGCCTCACAACGGGATACGAGCGCGACCACGCCGTGATGCTGCGCCTGAAGCCGTTCCGCAAGCTCGCCGACGGTCGCCCAGTCGCGCTCCGGATAACCCTTGATATGCAGGAGCAGCAGATACTGCAACGGTGTGATGCCTTCGCCCTGGGCGGCCTGCTCAGAAAAACGCTCAAAGCGCCGCATCTGGTAGCGAAACTCGGACAACTGCTCGAAGTCCGTCTTGGTCAAGCCGCGAGCGAGTGTTTTCATCGGCGTTCCGTGGAGAAATAAGTAAAACTCTAATTATATCACGCCGTGATATTTATGCGTGTGAGCATGCGCAAGCGTCTGTGATAGCGCTATGCCGCGCGTCGCTGCTTCGCGTAAGCCTGACGATAAAGTCCCGCGATGAGGTCGGCCTGCGTGATCATTCCGGCGAGCCGCTGATTCGAGTCCAGAACCGGGATGTGGTGGTGTCCATAGTTCGCAAACACCGGCACCAGTTCGACGATCGGCGTCGCAGCGTCGACCGTGTGAACGTCGACGTTCATCAGCGCACCGACGAGCGGCGCCGGGGTGATGCTGCGGCGGAACCAGCGTTGCATGGGGGGCAAACCGGTCCCTTTGCTCAACGCCCGTTTGTCGACAAGGTCAGCGCGGGTCACGATGCCAATCACGTGCTGCCTCTCGTCAGTGACGGGAAGTGCCTTGATACGACGCTGTTTCAGCAGACTCCATGCGGCCGAAGCCCTCGTATTTGCCGACACGGCGACCAGCGAGCGCGACATGATGTCCGCGCAGGTCAGTTCATTGAACGTGCGGGCATAGGCTTGCAACTGAACGTCGCGCAGCAGGGATTCCAGATCGTCCGTGTCGATATCGAGCAATTCCCCGCGCCGGTTCAGCACCGCCTCGAGGTCCGCACGCGTGAAACCTTCGCTCGACCCGGCAGCCGATGCGCCCGCACCTTTGCCCGAACTCTGCGCGACGTGCGGGTATCGATGCCCGGTCGCAGCGTGGTAGAGGATAGCCGCGCACAGCAGCACCACTGACTGGATCGCAATCGGCTCGGCCACAAATCGGTAGCCGAGCGCATGCACGGCCGGACCGCCAAGAACCGCGGTCAGCGCGACCGCGCCCGAGGGAGGGTGAACACACCGCAGCGCGAACATCGCACAGATCGCCAGCGAGACGGCCAAAGCAGCGGCGCCCACCGGATCGGCGATCCAGCTTGCACAGGCAACGCCGACTGTCGCCGAGACGATATTGCCGCCGATGATGGACCACGGTTGCGCAAGTGGACTGGCGGGCACCGCGAACAGCAGTACGGCCGAAGCGCCCATTGGAGCCACGAGGAGCGGAATATTTGCTGCCGGTCCGAGAAGGACGTGCATCGTCCCGCCGGTGAATGCAATCCCAAGCAATGCGCCGAGACACGATCTCAGGCGTTCCGACCACCGGACGGCAATGGGGTGAGGAGCGAAGCTGGAAAGCCAGCGAACAAGAGCGTAGCGGGACAAGATTCGACCAGGAAAGTAAGAGGGCGGTATCGCACGGGACGAGGCCACACCTTACGGCGCAATCCTCGCGAAACGAAAGAACGTGTCGTCAGGATTATATTTCATTGTGATATAAAAGTGCGCTCCAGGTCGCCGACACCCCGCGGTAGCGGGCTGGCCAAGGGTTAGGCCTGGTCCTGCGCATCGTCCAGATTGGTCCTGTTGACGGTATTTGCAACTTGAACAGATCACATTGTGATATAAAATGAAGGCAGGCCTTCTCGTGACTGGTTTTTGAGCAGGAGCAGTCCGGATGAAACTACAAGGATGATTTGCCCGGATGGCACGCGCCCATGGGGATGCCGTGCCTCTCCGATGTGCAAAGCCGGTCATCGTGGAGGCCCCGGCCGCTGTCACAGGAGACGATCAGCAGTTGCCCGGATCGTGCTGCGTCACAGTGTGAAAGACGCGCTGCACTCGTCCTCCCGGGTGAGTCGGAATGGCTTTCCGGTGCGATGACGCAACACAGACTGAAACAAGGAGCCATCATGCTGATCACATTTCAATCGCCCGCTACACCCGATGTCGTGATGCTCAGGGATCTCGCCCAGTATCTGCTGGGTCTCGTGGGCAAGCGGCTCGATACGCGTGGAGTTATTCTCCACGACGAGTTGCCTCGCGCAATCAGCCGTCTCGAAACGGCGATTTCGGACGATGAAAAAGCGGAGATTGCCCTCGAATCACTGCAGTATTCCCGCGAACGCCGTCAGGAATCCGGCAGTGGACTTTCGCAGCGAGCCTGGCCATTTCTCGACATGATGCGTGAAGCCAGCAAACAGAATGCCGACATTATCTGGGGCCTGTAGACGCTGCATTGCAGCGCAAGTGCCGGTTGCGTGCAGCACCGCCCGCTGAAGGAAGCCACGATGGAACGATGGATTGCACCGCGCCTGTTCGCAGCGGCTGTCGCCGCGTGCGGCATCTGCGCGCCGGCGTGGGCAGGCGCGCATCCCGGCGCCCAACTACAAGATGCAGGCTCAAGATCGTGCGTCAACCGGAGCGGCTGCGAGCCAGTCAGGACGTGGAGGGCTGCGCCAGCCAATGAATCGGCTGCTCCTTATTTCCCTGATATTCCGATGAGGGTTGTCAGCGCGTACGGCCGTACGACGCTCGATATGCTATCGAGCGGACCCTTCATGCTGGTGACGTGGCCGAATGGCTGCTGCCCGGACAGCAGACGATGGTACACGGGAGACACGCGTCATAAGCATACTGGCGACGACCAGCACGTGATCTTTCTCTGGCCCGCACTGTAGACAATCCGTCAGCGGGACAAACAATCCGAATGAAGCGTCGCCCGGCCGCCGACGATTGTCGGCATCGGCGGCCAGGACCTGAGCAGGTGAAGGAGACATCACTGGACCGATACCGCCAGCGCCGTTAAGGTCCGTGACGCGTGCGGTTCCACCAGTGCCTGCCAGCCGCACCGCTTGTACGCCGGAAAATCCGTTCACGAGGATTGTCTGCCGGAGCCTGCGCAACGACGAAAAGAATCACCAGCACCAGCACGGCGCCCGCCACAACAATCTGTACAAGAAGATCCACTATCATCTTCGTCTCCATCAAGGTTGTGCGCTCAACAAGATATCCTGGCGACCACGATTCGAATTCGTGCAAGACCCATCAGGCGGCCACCTTGAACAGGACGCCGCAAGATACGCGGTCGAGCAGTAATGCATGGTTTTCTCCCGACCACCAGCGTGCAAAGAAACCGTGCGGATGATGTCCGATGACGATCAGGTCGACCTTCAGTGAATCCGCGAGGCGGGAAATCTGGTCAATCGCATTTCCGACCGAATAATGTCCCGTTGCAGTCACACCCCATGCCCGCAGCCAGTCAATTCCCTCGCGCAGTGTCTCTCGTGCCGCCTGCTCATTGATCTCGAATTTCATCGACGACATCACGTCGAACCCACTTGACCAGTAGGTGTAGTCGAAAATCGAAAGGAGATGGGTTTCAGCTTGCAACTGCTGCGCGAGGGCCGCACCGAAGCGCAGCGCGAGGCGCCCTTCGGGTGTGGCGTCGTAGCAGAGAAGGATCCGGTTGAACGGAGCCATGGTGGATTCCTTTGCCAACTTCCGCGGTGTCATCCAGTCGCGCGATCGGATTGGTCCGCCACGAAATTGTTCAGGTGAACATCGGCACGGCCTCGATCAGCGCGAAACCCAGTAACGCGCCCACTGCTGCACCCAGCAGCTTGGGATGCCAGCGTTGCAACTGCAGCGTGCTGAGCAGGTCGCCAACCAGGATCGTGCCAAGCAGTGCAAATGCAATCAGCAGGTAGCTGATTTCAAAATCGTTATTAATGACCATTGCGCCTTCTCCTTCATGTTGCGTGAGACTGCGTCGTCAAAGCCTTAAGTGAAGTTTTTTTGCCGGCAAACCGTGACCGCTTTCGCGGGTTCAGGTTCTCAGGCGCCGGGTGCATTTTCAATGCACCCGGAATCCGATACAGACACTTGATCCAAGTATATATCACGCTGTGACATATGTGGTCATCTGACCCACATATGTCACAGCGATCGCCGTCGGTAAATGCACCACGAAATGAGGATGAAGGGACGCGCTAAACCCGCTCTGTTTCTTGCGGTAGCACCGGCCAACGGGCCCTCTTGACGAATCTGGCAGATCGGCAGAACATCAAAACATGAGATATTTCGGGGTCCAGTAATACTCCCGATCGCGGCTCGGATTCGGGGAGGCGAAGTAGTCGATGCCCGTGAAGCCGCAGTCGCATGATTTTTGCCACATTGCACTACAGGCCCCGTGATCGCCGCAGGACGATCAGCAAAGTCGAGGGAGCAAAGCCATGACTGACGTCGACGAAAAAATCAGGCATCCGCAACCGGTGAAGCACAGCGATAACGAGAAAAGCAGGATGCCGCAACGTGTCGAAGCGGGAGACAAGCCCGTCAAGACGCGTGGCGAAGGCGAGCCGCCTGTGGAGTGATGCGTCGGGCGGCGGCCTGTCCAGCGCACAGAGCGGTTCAGTCGCCTTGAGAGGGACTGCCGAACGCGGTCTGTGGACCGCGTGGAGCATCGATACCAACGGTACCCGCGAAGCCGCCGTCTGCCTCGTTGCCGAGAGTCGGCTCCCGTATGAGCTCACCGTCGACCTGATCTGCGCCGGGATCCGGCAAGGCAGCCGCACCATGATCAACGATGAACTCAAGTTGTGGAAGGACGAGCAGGCCCGCATCGATACACTGAGCGCCTCACTGCTGCCAGCGGTCGCGAACACGACGGTATCGGTCTGGGCGTTCGCCGTCGAACATGGCGAACAGGTCTTCGCGCAACGCGACGACGAGCTTGAGACAGAAGCGCCGGCCGAGGTGAGATGCGCCGCGTCCGTGGCGACGGCCAAAGCAGGACCTCAGGCCGAAGGCCATACCCTGCGTGCCAACTCGAGGATCAGTAGACACGCGTTGCCTCGGCGCTGGCCGATCTTGCCCGTGCCTAAGCTGGGCGAGATGCCGCCACCCGGCTGAGCGAAGCCGCTACGGTCGAGCGCGATACCTTGCGTGCGCAATCGGACCAGACATTGCGCGACGCGTGGTCCGCGCAGGGGGGCGAACTCCACGGATTGCTGGCTGCCCGCGCCGAACACAAATCCGCCTCGCGGGCGGAAGTTGACCAGGTGACCGCCCCGTGCCGACGTCAGCTTCGCTCCGGAATGGTTCTCCTACCGACACTCGCGCCGTAGCTTGAGCTGCGCGGTGCACAGCTGTAGTGCGCTGCACCAACGCATCGCACCAACCCAATTCAGGCCACGCGGCAAATCCGTGCTTCGCAGCAACTGAAATCCCATCACTTGCGCCGAGGTGAATACCCCGGCTTTCAGGAAATCTGACGATTGTGCGATCCGTTGTTGAACTGGGCAGCCCCCGCGGGACGCGCTGTTAGCCGAATGAGGCGCGGCTGGAAGCCGCCGGAGAGACCGCCCAGGATTAGCGCTACATGGATCTGTGGCACGGCTATTGCATAGATCGGCAGCGGAGCCAACGGAGGCCCCAACGTATTAAATCTTTACCGGCCGCTCGCTTTGAGCGACCCGCAGGGACAACGGCGTCCCGAGTGCCAACTGTGCAACCGAGCAATCGGGACGCGCGGTTGCGCTCGGGGCGCTTTTTTTTTGCGCGTCATATGCCGCCGCGAGTCTCGTCATGGCGCGCGCGCCGTGCGAATGGAGCAACAGTGCAGGGCCTTCATGTCCACATTTACGATGAAACAGGCGACACATTCAGGTCCCGATGCCGTTTCTGGACAGGTCATCGGTGAACTCATCAATCTGGGGGGGCGGCAACGGATGCTCTCACAGCGCATCGTGCTGCACGTGCTGCTCGCGTCGCTTGGCAACAGCGACGCGCTGTCCGTAGCCAAAGCGTGCCTTGCCACGTTTGCGCAAGCGCATACCGATCTGGTAAGCGGCAACGAGCGGCTGCCGGGCGTGTTTTCCGAAGCGCTGCGCGAGCTGTATTTCGGCAACCGCAGGGCCGACGAGCGGATTCAGCAATTTATCGCCCAGGTGAATCGCGCGGTGTCGTGGGTCGAGTCGGGCCGCGCGGAAGATCGGACTCAAGTCGAGGCATTAGTCATTCAGGCGACGCCGCTGCTCGAACTGCTGCAGGACATCACGCTCGCCTATCAGCACGAGATGCGCGGCACCGAAGCGGCCGCGCTCAAGCGGCAGACCGACATCGCCGAGCGGCTCGGCAGCATCTCCATGCAGGCCAACATCGTCGCGCTCAACGCGCGCATCTCGGCCGCGCGAGCAGGCCAGTTCGGGCGGGAATTCGCGGTGATCACGACCGTGCTCGCCGACATCATCAAGGAGATGGACGAGCTGATCAAAAGCGTCGTCGACACGCGCGGGATGCCCCTTCAAGGTCGGCATGCCAGTGCCGGCCGCGCTCTTCAATAGCCTTTACCCTGCGAGAGAAACCCATGAAACATCTGTTGAATTCGCTGACGAGCGGTAACTGGCGCGCGTTGCTGGCGTGCTTCCTCTACTTCGATACCGGCTTCACCGTGTGGGTCATGTTCGGCCCGCTCGCCCCGTTCATCCACAAGGACATCGCGATGTCGCCGGCGGAACTGGGCTTTCTCGTCGCGGTTCCGGTGCTGGGCGCGGCGATCCTGCGCGTGACGCTCGGCAACCTGTATCAGGCCTATGACGGCCGCCGCATTGCGCTCTGGGGCGTCGTGCTGTCGGCGTTGCCGTCGATCGTGCTGCTGCTGTCACCGTTCGCGCCCTCATACGTGATGCTGCTGGTACTGGGCGTGTTTCTCGGTGTGGGCGGAGCGAGCTTTGCGGTGGCGCTGCCGATGGCCGGCAGCAACTATCCGCCGAAAGTGCAGGGGCTGGTGCTGGGGCTCGCTGCGGCGGGCAATATCGGCGCTGTGCTCGATGGCTTCCTGTTCCCGAGCCTCGCCGACCACTTCGGTTGGGCCAAGGCCGCCGGCGCTGCGTTGCCGTTGCTCGCGCTCGCGGCCACGGCGCTGTTCTTCTGGGCGAAGGACCTGGGGCCGAAGTCTGGTAGTGCACCGCGTGCGTTGCGCAGTTTCTGCGTCACGCTGGGCGGCTTGATCGCGCTTGTGCTCGCCGTGCACGCGGGTGTCTTCGGCGCCGGCAAGACCGGCGTGCTACTGCTGCCGGTACTGGGTGCGCTGCTGGCGATTGCGGTGCTGCCGAAGCACTATCGCAGCGTGCTCGCGGAAAGCGACACGTGGGTCGTGATGCTGGTCTACAGCATCACGTTCGGTGGCTTCGTCGGCATGTCGTCCTATGTGACGACGCTGCTGGTTTCGCTGTATCAGTTGCCAAAGCTGGAGGCGGGGCTCTTCATGTCGCTGCTCGCTTTCACGGGTGCGCTGGTGCGGCCGCTCGGCGGCCTGATCGCCGACCGCATCTCCGGCGTGCGCGCGCTGGTGCTGCTGCTCGCCGGAATTTCGCTGTGCGATTTCGCATTCGCGGCGTGGATGCCTCCGCTTCCCGCCGGCATCGCGTTGCTGGTGGCCACCTATCTGTGCTTCGGACTCGGCAACGGCGCGACCTTCCAGCTCGTGCCGCAACGCTGGAAGGGCAAGACCGGATTGATGTCCGGGATCATCGGCGCAGCGGGCGGCATTGGCGGCTTCTATCTTCCCGTGATCATGGGGATGGCCAAGGAAAGCACCGGCAGCTATCAGATGGGCTTCGCGACCTTTGGTGTTATCTCGGCGCTGGCCTTCGCCCTGGTGGTCCTGCATCGCACGCGCTGGCTCACCTGGGCGCTGCCTGCGGAGAGCCTGGTGGTTGCGAGCCCGATCCCGGCTGCGGGCGCGCGTGCGGATAGTGGGGCGTGAGCTAGGGCGTGGAGCGGGAAACGTGCGTGCATTGACTGCAAGTCGCCGCGCGCGCTTCCCGTTTCACCTCGCTGGCACGCAAAGGATCGGTTAGACGCGGAAGCTCAGCCTGAAGGTGTGAATCGTCAGTCCTTCTGCTGAGTGAGGCGACCGGCGTGTGCAAATCGGATCGCCGCGGTCATATTCCAACACCGGATGTAAAACGGCCTGAGTCAGACGACGCGGGCCCAAGCCATTTAGCGTCTGGATCATGCGCTGCGCAAGAACGCATCGCGCTCGTAGCGCCGGACGTGAGAAGTAGATGGCAATTCAGTAGACACGTCCGCCACCGACTCGTGCGTAGCATGCGCCACGGCATCGCCAATCACCTTGCCAACCAGAATGACAGCCGGGCTGCCGAGGCCGGCGTCACGCGCACTCGCCGCAAGCGTGTCAAGTGTCGCGAGCACGTGCCGCTCCGCAGCGCTGCCCGCCGATTGCACCACCGCAGCGGGCGTGTCGTGCGGCAGGACTGACATCAGCGCGGCACACAGGCTGTCGATGCGGCTCATGCCCATGTAAATGGCAAGCGTCGTGCCGGTGGCGGCCAGTGCGGCCCAGTCAGGCTCGCTGTCGTCGCGCAGGTGCGCCGTGATAAACGTCACGCCCGGGCAGTGATCGCGATGCGTGAGCGAAATACCGAGAGCTGCCGCCGCGGCAAAACCCGACGAAATTCCATTGACGATTTCGAACGGTATCTGTGCGCGCCGCAAATCCGCCAGTTCTTCGCCGGCACGTCCAAACAGCAGGGCGTCGCCGCCTTTCACGCGTACCACGTGACGGCCGGCGCGCGCATAGCGCAGGAGCAGGCGCTGAATGAACGCCTGCGGGGTCGACCTGCAGCCGCCGCGCTTGCCCACGCGAATCACGCGCGCCTGCGGCGCAAGCGACACGATATCCGGATTGACGAGGTCGTCGAGCAGCACAACATCGGCGCTTGCCAGCAGCCTCGCTGCCCTGATCGTGAGCAGATCGAGGTCGCCCGGACCCGCACTGAGTAAAGTGACCTTGCCTGTTGCCATGGTGATGTCCTTGTACGTCCTGATGCGGCCGGTTCGATGGCCGGTTGGACGAGCGCTGCGCCAGATGCAAACGGCGTCCGCTCGTCGTGTTGAACGAGGGGACGCCGTTGTCCAGATTTATGTTGCCTGTGCCGTCGGGTGGCGCATTGCGCACCATCTGCAGCGTGATTCCATGTGCCGGCACCGTTGCCGCGCGCATCAATAGAGGCAATATCCACGCCAGACAGCGTCGACGCGGACAGCAACGCAGAACGCGCGATGACGCCATCCATGCGAGCCAGATGTGACGATGCACCGCGAATCCGCGCCGGCTCGCAGGTGCTACCGCCTCGGATCGCGCAACACACCGCGAAAAACCTCTGGTCTGCTCACTAATCCGGGGTTACGAGCCAAGCCAGAACAGGCCATCCTTAGCCGACCCGCTGCACGGATGATGTGCCGCATTGCACCACCATTGTGCCGCGCCCGTCAGAATGCATCTTCCTGTTGCGCCCCAAACCAGGGCTGAAATCCCGTATCGCCTGTGGCTATGGCCACTGCGGCCGATGCGCCGCATGGCACGGCCTTTGCATAAGTGAAGTCAGCGGATCAACGATGATCCGGCCAGCACGCAGCAGAAGTCATTCTGTAGATCATCATTTTTTTGGACAACGGCGTCCCCTGAATTCAGTCAACTGATGACTGGATCCGCGGGACGCCTTTTTATTTGCCGGACGAAAAAACATGCCGCGAACCGAGTTGGAAATCGAGTTGGAAACGGACGGGACTCCAGTCATGAACGTCATCGTCATCGGTCACGGCATGGTGGGGCACAAGCTTCTTGAGTGTCTTGTGGACGACGCGAGCGCCGCGCTGCACATCACCGTGCTGTGCGAGGAGCCTCGTCCCGCCTATGACCGCGTACATCTGTCCGAATTCTTTTCCGGCAAATCCGCGGAAGACCTGTCGCTCGTGAAGCCTGGTTTTTTCGATCGTGAGAACGTGCTGCTCAGGCTCAACGCAAAGGCGGTGTCGATCGACCGGGAAGCCCACACGGTAAGCATCTCGACGGGTGAGACGCTTTCCTACGACAAACTGGTGCTCGCCACCGGTTCATCGCCTTTTGTTCCGCCGTTGGCGGGCAGCGATCGTGAGGATTGCTTTGTCTATCGCACCATCGAAGATCTCGAGGCGATGCAGGCGTGCGGCGTGCGGGCGAAATCAGGTGCGGTGGTAGGCGGCGGCCTGCTGGGGCTTGAGTGCGCGAAAGCGCTCCATGATATGGGACTGGCTGCGCATGTCGTCGAGTTCGCCCCGCGCCTGATGGCGGTGCAGGTCGACGACGGCGGCGGACGGGTTCTGCGCAGCAAGATCGAGGAACTGGGCGTGCAGGTCCATACGGCCAGGCACACGCTTAGCATCACCGATGGCGAAGCGGGCACCCACCGGATGCAGTTCGCCGACGGCACGCATCTCGATACCGACATGATCGTGTTCTCCGCAGGTATCCGTCCGCGCGACGAGATTGCGCGTGACTGTGGACTGGAACTGGGCCCGCGCGGCGGCATTGCGATCGATGACACCTGCCGTACGAGCGATCCGGACATCTATGCGATCGGCGAATGCGCGGCGTGGAACGGCATGGTATATGGCCTTGTAGCGCCAGGGTATGACATGGCGCGCGTCACGGCGAAGCAATTGCTGGGCGATCAGGCCGGCTTCAGCGGCGCGGACATGAGCACCAGGCTCAAGCTGATGGGCGTGGATGTCGCGAGCATTGGCGACGCGCACGGCAAGACGCCGGGTAGCCGCACGTACCAGTTCAGCGACGAACGCAAGCAGGTCTACAAGAAGATGGTGGTGTCGGAGTGCGGCAAGCAGCTGCTCGGCGCCGTGATGGTGGGCGATGCGAGCGAATACGGCACGCTGCTGCAGATGATGCTGAATCGCATCGAGCTGCCCGAAGCGCCGGAATTCCTCATCTTGCCGCAAAGCGACGGCAAGGCCAGGCCCGGTCTCGGGGTCGACGCGCTGCCCGCGGCGGCGCAGATCTGCTCGTGCAACAACGTCTCCAAAGGCGACCTGTGCGCCGCGGTGTGCGCGGGCGCGACCGACATCGGCTCGCTAAAATGCGCGACCCAGGCCGGCACGTCGTGCGGCGGCTGCGTGCCGCTCGTCACCCAGGTGATGAAGGCCGAGATGAAGAAGCAGGGCCTCGCGGTCAACAACCACCTGTGCGAACACTTCCCGTATTCGCGCCAGGAGCTGTATCACATCGTGCGTGTCGAGGGCGTGCGCAGCTTCGGCGAATTGCTCGCGAAGCATGGTCATGGGCTTGGTTGCGACATCTGCAAGCCGGCGGTCGCGAGCGTCCTCGCGTCGTGCTGGAACGAATTCGTGCTGAAGAAAGAGCACGCGTCGCTGCAGGACACCAACGACTACTACCTCGCCAACATCCAGCGCGACGGCACGTATTCGGTCGTGCCACGCATGCCGGGCGGCGAGGTGACGCCCGACGGCCTGATCGCGGTCGGCCAGGTCGCCAAGAAATACGGCCTCTACACGAAGATCACCGGCGGTCAGCGAGTCGATCTGTTCGGTGCCCGCGTCGAACAACTGCCGTTCATCTGGGAAGAACTGATCGCCGCAGGCTTCGAATCGGGCCATGCGTATGGCAAGTCGCTGCGCACGGTGAAGTCGTGCGTGGGCTCGACGTGGTGCCGTTACGGCGTCGGCGACTCGGTAGGCCTCGCGGTCGAACTCGAGAACCGCTACAAGGGCCTGCGCACGCCGCACAAGATCAAGTTCGGCGTATCCGGCTGCACGCGCGAATGCGCGGAGGCGCAGGGCAAGGACGTCGGCATCATCGCCACCGAGAAGGGGTGGAACCTCTACGTGTGCGGCAACGGCGGGATGAAGCCGCGCCATGCTGAACTGCTCGCCTCGGACCTCGATCAAGAGACCCTGGTGCGCTACATCGACCGCTTCCTGATGTTCTACGTGCGCACGGCCGACCGGCTGCAACGCACCAGCGTATGGCGCGACAACCTCGAAGGTGGCCTCGAGTATCTGATCGACGTGGTCGTCAACGATCACCTTGATGTTGCGGCGGAACTCGAAGTCGAAATGCAGCAGGTGGTCGACAGCTACGAAGACGAGTGGAAGAAAGCCGTCACCGATCCTGAAACGCGCAAACGCTTCCGCCATTTCGTCAACAGCGAAAAGGCCGACAGCACTGTTACGTTTGTGGAGGAACGCGGCCAGATCCGGCCCGCGACGCCCGCCGAGCGGCAAGCGAAGCAGTTCCCGGTTCCCGTGGTTGTCGAGACCGCCTGACCTTCCGCATCACCTACCCTGAGGAGATCAACATGAACAACGATCGACTTCCGCAATCGTGGATGCCCGTGTGTGCGCTCGACGACATTGTTCCGAATACGGGCGTCTGTGCGCTTGTCAACGGCGAGCAGGTCGCGGTGTTTCACGTCGCGCACGGTGACGGTAGCGTATTCGCGATCGACAACTTCGATCCGGGTTCGCAGGCGGCGGTGCTCTCGCGCGGGCTGATCGGCAACGTCGGCGAGCGCATCGTGGTGGCCTCGCCGATCTACAAGCACCATTTCGATCTGCGCACCGGCGAGTGCCTCGAGGCGCCCGAGAATTCCGTCAATGCCTACCCGGTGCGCGTCGAGAGCGGCAAGGTGTGGGTCGCGGCATGAGATACGAATACGCAGCGCCGAGCTCCGGAGGCGCGTCGCTCAGTGCGCCTTCCCGCCCGCGTCTCGTGGTCGTCGGCAACGGCATGGCCGGCATGCGCACAGTCGAGGAACTGCTCAAGCTCGCGCCGGACCTCTACGACATCACCGTATTCGGTGCCGAGCCGTACGGCAACTACAACCGGATCCTGCTTTCGCCGGTGCTCGCTGGCGAGAAGCGTGTCGACGACATCATCCTCAACACACGTGACTGGTATGCAGACAATGGTATCCGGCTGCATGCGGGCGACCCGGTGGTCGCAATTGACCGCAAGCGCCGCATCGTGCGCTCGCAAAGCGGCATCGAGGTGAGCTACGACCGCTTGCTGATGGCGACCGGCTCGAAGCCATTTCTCATTCCGGTACCGGGTCACCAGCTACCGGGGGTGATCGCGTTTCGCGATATCCAGGACGTCGAAACGATGCTCGCCGCCGCGCGCAGTCACCGTCACGCCGTGATCATTGGCGGCGGTTTGCTCGGGCTGGAGGCTGCGAACGGACTCATGCGCCAGGGTATGTCGGTTACTGTCGTGCACGACACCGACAGCCTGATGGACCGCCAGCTCGACGGGAGTGCTTCGGCTCTGCTGCTTCAGACGCTGGAGAAGAGGGGCCTGCGTTTTCTGCTCAAGACCCGCACCGTCGAAATCGTCGGGCCGGAGCGTGTCACCGCCGTGCGTTTTGATGACGGTACGGAGATCCCCGCCGACCTGGTTGTGATGGCAGCCGGTGTGCGCCCGAATATCGAACTCGCGAAGCAGGCAGGCTTGCACTGCGAACGGGCGATCGTCGTCGACGACACGTTGCAGACCTACGATCCGCGTGTCTACGCCGTCGGCGAATGCGTGCAGCATCGCACGGCGACCTTCGGCCTCGTGGCGCCGATCTGGGACCAGGCGCGTGTCTGCGGCGCACACCTGGCCGGTGCGGGCCACCGCCGTTACGTGCAGCGCGCGACCGCCACCAAGCTGAAAGTCACCGGCGTCGACCTTTATTCTGCTGGCGACTTCACCGGCGGCCCAGACAGTGAAGACCTCGTGCTGCGCGATCCGCGACGCGGCGTCTACAAACGCCTCGTGATCGAGGATAGCCGGGTGATCGGCGCCGTCCTCTACGGCGACGTCAAGGATGGCGCGTGGTACTTCGAGCTGATCCAGAATCGGACCGACATTTCTCCGCTGCGCAGCCAGTTGCTGTTCGGTAAAGCCCTGTGCGAGGCGCAGCCCGCCTGAACCGGAATCGAAAGTGAGTTTTCCCATCGTCATTTCCAGCACGGCTGACGATAGCCGTGACGCGGTCCGGACCACCTGTCCCTATTGCGGTGTCGGTTGCGGTGTACGCGCGACCCCACGCCCGGACGGGCCGCCCGACATTGCCGGCGACGAACGCCATCCGGCAAACGCCGGCCGCCTGTGCGTGAAGGGCTCGGCGCTTGGTGAAACGGTCGGGCTCGAAGGACGCCTGCTGCATCCGAAGCGGCGTGAGCCGGGCAGCGGTGAGTTGCGCGACGTGTCGTGGAGCGATGCGCTCGACACGGTCGCCAGCGGCTTTCGCCAGATCATCGATCAGCACGGCCCGGATGCGGTCGCGCTTTATGTCTCGGGTCAACTGCTGACAGAGGACTACTACGTTGCCAACAAGCTGATGAAGGGCTATGTCGGCAGTGCGAACATCGACACCAATTCGCGCCTGTGCATGTCGTCATCGGTCGCGGGGCACAAGCGTGCGTTCGGCGAAGACCTGGTGCCGGTGTGCTACGAAGACCTCGAACTCGCGGACCTCGTCGTGCTGGTCGGATCGAACACCGCGTGGTGCCATCCGATCCTGTTCCAGCGGATTGTCAAAATCAAGGAAACGCGACCCGATATGAAGGTCGTCGTGATCGACCCGCGCTACACCGCGACCTGCGAGATGGCCGATTTGCACCTGCCGCTGAAGGCGGGCACCGACGTTCGCCTCTTCAATGGGCTGCTCAGTTTTCTCGCGGAACACGATACGACCGATGCAGGCTTCGTCGATGCGCATACGACCGGCTACGCGCAGGCGCGCGATGCCGCCTCAACTGACGCGGCGAACGGTTTTGACCTCACGCAGTGCGCGAAGGCCTGCAAGATCGACCCACACGATCTGCTTGAGTTCTATCGACTTTTCGCTCGGACTGAGCGGGTCGTAACGGTCTATTCCCAGGGCGTGAACCAGTCGAGCTCCGGCACCGACAAGGTCAACAGTATCATCAATTGCCATCTGCTGACAGGCCGCATCGGCAAGCCGGGGATGGGGCCGTTCTCGTTTACCGGACAGCCGAACGCGATGGGCGGGCGTGAAGTGGGCGGCCTCGCGAACATGCTAGCGGCACACCTGGAGCTCGACAATCCGCGCCATCGCGACCTCGTGCAGACTTTCTGGGGCTCGCCCGCTATCGCGGAGCGGCCGGGACTCAAGGCGGTCGAGTTGTTCGGGGCAATCGAGACCGGCCGGATCAAGGCCGTCTGGATCATGGGCACGAACCCGGTTGTGAGCTTGCCCGACGGCGATCAGGCGAAGCGTGCGCTCGCGCGCTGCGAACTCGTCGTCAGCTCCGACATTGTTGAAAGTACGGACACCAATGCGTTTGCCCACGTTCTGCTGCCGGCGCTCGGCTGGGGCGAGAAAGACGGCACGGTCACCAACTCCGAGCGCAGGATTTCGCGCCAGCGGGCGTTCCTGCCGGCACCGGGCGAAGCACGCGCGGACTGGCGGATCATCAGCGACGTCGCACAGCGCATGGGGTATGCCGGCTTTGATTTTTCGGCTCCGCATGAAATTTTTGATGAACATGCGCGGCTGAGTGCTTACGGTAACGACGCTGGCAGCAGTGGCGAGACCACTGACAGCGACGGGAAAACAGGTAACGGGCATATCGAAGGCGATGTGCCGCGTGTGTTCAATCTGGCCGGCCTCGTCGCGCTCGGCCGCGAGCGTTACGACGCGCTGCAGCCCATCCAGTGGCCGGTACTGGCGGCAAACGGCGCAGAGCAGCGTGGTACCGCGCGTCTCTTCGGTGATCGCCGCTATGCCCACGAAGACGGCAAGGCACGTTTCGTCGCGACACCACCGCGCGCACCGGTCCACGCGCCGGACGACGACTATCCGCTCACGCTGAATACCGGCCGGGTGCGCGACCAGTGGCACACGATGACCCGCACGGGCAAGTCGGAGAAGCTTGCCGGCCATGTGACAGAAGCATTCGTCGATCTGCATCCGCAGGACGCGCTGTCGTGCGGGGTGCGTGAAGGTGAACTCGCGCGCGTGTCGAGCCGTTGGGGCACGATGGTCGCACGTGTGCAGCATGGCGGTGGCATGTCGCGTGGCAGCGCGTTCGTGCCGATCCACTGGAACGATCAGGTTGCGTCCGACGCGCGTGTCGGCGCGGTGGTGAATCCCGAAGTCGATCCGGTCTCCGGGGAGCCTGAGTTCAAACATACGCCGGTTCGCATCGACAGGTTCGACGTCGCCTGGCACGGTTTCTCTTTGAGCCGTCACGCTCCGGTGCTGGATGGCATGGCCTACTGGACGCGTGTCCACGGCGCGCAGTTCGTGCGCTACGAACTCGCGGGGCGCAAGCCGCTTACCGATTACGACGGCTGGGCGCAAGCGCTGTTCGGGATCGACGATCCGCACGCCGACTGGCTGGAGTACGAGGACAGGACAGCGGGCATCTATCGCGCCGTGCATCTGGTCGACGAGCGTATTGAGAGTTGCATCTTCGTATCGGCGCGCCCCGAGTTGCCGTTGCCGTCACGTACGTGGCTCGCGGGCCTGTTTGGCAAGGACCGGCTCGACGACGAGGATCGCGCTGGCCTGCTGGTCGGCCAACCCATTGGCAGGGGCGTCGATACGGGGCCCACAGTCTGCTCGTGTTTCGGTGTGGGACGCAATACGATCTGCACGGCGATCCGTGAGCAAGGGCTAAAGACCTCGGCGGAAATCACCGCATGTCTGAAGGCCGGTGGCAACTGCGGGTCCTGCGTGCCGGAACTGAAGAAGCTGCTGGTCGACACCGAGTTGGAACGATTGAGCATCGCATGAGGGAGACTGACGTTTCATGATGAAGAGACTTAAGACCATGCTGGCTGTGATCAAGCCCGCCGATACTTTCCTCGCTCGCCATGAGGATGGCAACGTCACGCCGCCAGATTCAGAAGATGTCGGAGAGGGACACCCGCGGCACACGGCGAATCTTCGCGCCTCACATCTGAGCGAACGAGGGCGGCATGACCGTGCACGGCGCCGCACCCGCAACCCGGGCGCAGCCTTGGGGCAGGTGCACACCGGCACACCACTTTCGCATCGCCGTCGATCGCATTGACGCGTGACCGACCCGACAGGTTGCCGCTAGCGAGATATGGCATCGGGCTGAGATCGGCCGGTTGCCGTGATTCGACATCGCTATCTGGAGCAGGAACCTAAAGAATCAGCGTTTGCCGCCGTAATCGTAACTACCTGGTAGCTGATCCTACCTCGTGTGTGTTTGAAGCAGCAACTTGCGCCAACGCCGTTCCTGTGCGGCGTTGGTTTTTTTCGCGACCAAGGCTGCAGATGTCAAGGTTGGCAGGTGGTCAGCACTCAGCACCACGAAAGTTCTGGGCGCCGAAGTCCAACCCGGCTATGGGATCACGTTTGACACCGCTCGAAGAATCCAGATGTCAGCGCAGCGGTCTGTTCGATAACGCTATCAATCCCGGCGCGACAGTGCATGGAAATCTGATTTGTGCCGTTTGTCGTATTGCAAATTCAAGGTTCGCAGAGACGGCGGAATTTTCCAGTGCCCGAGGTGTTGGGGGCGTCTCAAGATTCGGAAATTTGCGCACGTTTAGGGTTTGTAAAACTGTGCGGTCGAATGGCACTGACCCACCTCGGCCGTTCAGTCACAAATTCCGGCCGTCCAGTTCTGGATGAGTAGACGACGTTCGCCTTAGGGAGTAGGAGCAGGGTCAAACTGCCAGCGCCCTATACAAGCATTCCATTGATTAGTGCGAGCAGCGGCGCGTGCGTGCCTCCCTTCCGGCAATAGCCATCAAAGTGGCGCACCGTGCCGCTTGCGATAAAGTCGTCCTTATCCAATGCTGTGAATGCGATGATGCCAGCGTTACAGGTCGAACGAATACGCCGGAGTACTCGTGCCACCGCGAAGCCGTCGTGTTCCGGCATATTTACATCTACGATGAACACGTGGGGTTGCCAAAAGGTAAGCCTTTGGAGCGCCTCTACGCCACTCAGCGCATAGTGCGTCTCCAGCCCATTAGCCATCAGAGAGCCTGCCAGCGCTTCGGCGATAGGCAGGCTATCGTCAGTGACAAGGATTCGGGCTCGCTGTCCCATAAGCGCAATCTGCCGCAGCTTGTCGCCTGAGAGGCTCGATAGCGAATGCGATTGCGCGGTGGTAGCCGGTATCTGCGATGGTGCCCACTCGGTAGGAGTTCCGCTGATCGCCACTATGCCTCCGTCGAATCGGCTAACAGTCGGTCGTATTCCTGCCTCACTACGCCATAGCACTCGCACGCATGGTCTTCGAGCGAGGCTCTATCCAGCACCTCAATATAACCATTGCCTTTCTTGATCACTTCGTCGCCCTGCAATTGCGCGAGGGCTTTGCTCATGCTGGCACCCCGCACGCAAAGCGCGTCGGCCAGCAGTTCCGATACCACCTTTGGTTCGTTTGGCGGCAGGCGGTCGATACCGAGCAGCAGCCACCGGGACAGGCGCTGGTCTGTCGAGTGATACTCGTTGCAAACGACCGTCTGGGCAATCTGCGCAAACAGCGCCAGGGTGTAACGTAGCAACAGCCGCTGCATCACGCCTGCCTGACGAAACTCTTCCATCAGGATGCTTGCGCTTAGTCGGTACGCCGCGCCCGGGTTTCGCACGACAGCTGTATTTGTAGCTTCTTCGTCACCCATAAAAAGCTCGGTGCCAACCACGCCATCGTTGCCGACGACTGCAATGTCCATCGATTCGCCATCCGGCGTCACCTGCCGTAGCGATATTATTGACGTCGTCGGAAAATAAACGTAGTCGAGATGCTCGCCGGTCCTGTACACGATCAATCCCAGCGCCATCTCAACCCGCTCCAGACGCGTTTTCAGACGCACAAATTCCATTCTGGGAAGAAGATCCAGCAGTCGATTCTCCGTGCGATGAAGATCATTTTCCATATGCCGTTCCTCTTCAACCGGTCAAAAACCGTAAACACCTCACCCAGCGAAAATGACACCTGGATCGCGGATGTACCGGCGGATGCAGCTGAGCCTCTCACATCAGGCGGAAGAAGTCGGTACGGTATCGGTCAACGTCAGCCCGTTCGATACACGAGCCGCTACTCGCGACGCTTTAGTGTTAGATGATCCGCGACAGTCCATTGGCTGGGCAGAAGCCGACATTCGACGCACGCGTACGACCGGCCAAAGATGTCCGGGATGGAATGGACACCGCCCTCCCTCAGGGGAGCTGGGCACAATTGAGGTCCTCCAGGACCGAACGGCATCAATGTGCCAAATCTATGGTCCACCCCATTTTTGCAACCCCGATTTTCAACGGCGAGTTTGGCTTGCTTAATCTATTCGGCGTCGTTGTGGGGATTGCTCCCCGCGCCACGATGAGATTCGCGCCTGACGATCCTTAACAGTGGATCGGCTTCGAAAGGCCTCTTTGGCACTCAGGTTTTTCGTCAGGCCGGTATGCCGTTCACGTCATCAATTTTCAGTCGTCGCAAAACCAGTTGGGTGATTTGTAAGCAATGGTAAAGCTGTACCCGTTTAGAGTGGATGGCTTGAGAAGCTTGCGTCAAATGTGATTTGTCGCGCAACAATGGCCCACGCGGTTCGAGCCAGCTTGTTGGCCAGCGCACACGCCACCACGTTTGAATGCCGCCGCGCGAGCATTGCGCGAACCCAGTCTGCCAGGCGACCGGTTCGTTTGTCTAGGCCTCGCATGTAGGCTCGGGCGCACAGGACGAGCAGGCGCCTGACATTTTTGTCACCGCGTCGGCTGATCCCGAGCAGATTGTTCTTGCCGCCTGTGCTGTATTGCCGGGGAACAAGCCCGACCGATGCCGCAAAATCGCGACTGCATCCGTACTGCTTTGCGTCGCCCATTTTCGCGGCCAACGCGCTTGCGGTGACCGGGCCGACTCCCGGGATGCTCATCAGGCGCTGTCCGACTTCGTCCTCAGCGAGCTGACGTGCGAGCTCTTGGTCGATCTCACCAATCTGTTCCTCAAGGTACTTGAAGTGCTGGTGGAGGCGTTCGAGAATCGCAATTAGCCGGGGCGGCAGTTCTTGCATGGCGAGCACGGCCGGCAGACGTGTGACGGTGGCCTTGCCCACTGGCAGACTGATACCAAACTCAAGGAGAAAGCCATGCATCTGGTTGACGGCTTTGGTGCGCTCGCGCACCATCGATTCACGCACACGATGCAGCACAGAAAGCGTCTGCTGCGATTCCGTCTTCGGGATTACGAATCTCATCGCTGGGCGCGACGATGCTTCGCAAATCGCCTCGGCGTCGACGAAATCATTCTTGTTTGACTTCACGAATGGCCTGACGAAGTGCGGCGAAATCAGGCGCACAGTGTGCCCGAATTCTGCCAGCTTGCGGGCCATATGATGCGAACCGGCGCAGGCCTCCATAACGACGGTACAGGCATGGAATGTCGCGAAGAATTCGACCAGTTGTTTGCGGCTCATCTTTTTACGAAATACAGCCTTGCCTTTAGTCTTACTGTGTCATATAAATGCTCGTGCAATCTATTCCCGCACAGGAAGAGTGCCATCGTTGCATGAGCCGTAGTCCAAGCAGGATACGCAACGTGGTAATGGAATCA
>NZ_CAJNBK010000018.1 GCF_905220975.1 Paraburkholderia haematera
CCGGTCGCGAGGACGACTCATGCGCGCAAAATGCTCCCTGCCTCTGACACTTGCTACCTTGAGCACCTGTTCGCCGCTTGACTTCCAATACGGTTGCTTTTCTTTGCGGCATGCAAAGAAAAGTAGGTGCCCCCCGCACAGGGGGAACGCAAATAGACCACTAACAAAACAAGAAAACGCCAACACCAAAAAAAACCACACCCAAACAAAGCGCCACACAGGCAAAAAAACCCCCTAATTCGACAACGACAAATACGGCGAACTCAACGGCACAGGCGGAAACGGCTGCAACCCCGTCTGCTTACTAAAGCTATACCGCACATAAACCGCAGCAAGCCACTCCCGATACTCATAAGCATTCCCGAGCGACGCAGTCGCCCCAAACGCCAACTGCGGCGCAAGTTGATATTCCCCCACTGCGCTAAGCGAATAAGAAACCCCGGTCTTACTCTGCCCAGGATAAACCGCACCACTATCCAGACCCGAGCCGAGCTTTTTGGCTTGCGCCGCCGCATCGCTCTGGCGCTTGGAACCATCATTGAGCGGGAAGTAGTTCGACTGATCCTGCCGATAGTGCTGGACACCGATCGACCCCTTCAAGTCGTAGGTAAACGCGCCATTACGCCCAGCCCATTCCACCGGAAGATTCAGGATCACATACTGTTGCGGACTGAAGTACCCACCCTGACCATAGGTGAAGTAGGACAGATTCTTGTTATAGGCCATCAGTGTCGTGTTCACACCGATAGTCAGCGTCTGATCCGCATCCTTGAACAGACGCGTGTAGATGCCACCGCCGCCTTTGACTGCGTTATTGCTTGCGACGTTATAGCCCTCGTAGTGCTGATAGGCGGCGTTCACGTACAGGCCGCTGGTGCCGTCATCCCATGCAAGGCTGGCGAGGCCGCCGTTGGACGTGACGCCGCCCCACTCGAGGCCCGAACCCGAATCGCGCGCGCCGGCATACGACAGCAGGCTGTCAGTCACCGCGCGGCGCGCAACCGCCAGCGAATACGACACCTTATCGGTAATGCCGCCGTTATATTGCAGGCCGCCTACGACAGTCTTCTCGGGGAAGCCGAGCGGCGTTACACCGACATCGCCGCTAAAGCTGCGGCCTTCGTAGCCGAGCGACAGTCCCACGCCGCTGGCGGTCTGGCTGCCATAGGTGTTGTTGCCGGCAACCGCCGCCGCCGCGGACGTGGTATTGGATAACCCCGCGCCAAATCGCGCGAGCGTCGACAAATTGCCCGAGGCAGTGCCGGCATCCAGCGTAACCGGCGTCGCCGTCACGACAATGTGGCCATTGCCGGCCTTGATACGCCCTTGAATGGGCGCTTCGATGTCCGTCAGCGTCGACAGGCCGTCTTCTCCCGAGCGATTGCGGAACACGATCCCGCCCGACACGGTGCTCGACTGCTCGCGATTGACCTGGGCCAGTTCCTCGGCGACACCGAGCGTCTGCGTGTTGGCTACGTTCGGTTGCGGATAGTTGCCGCCGTTGCCGTTCGCGCCGGGTTGTTGCGGGTAATAGGCTTGCGCATAACCGGTCGGCGGCTGCGGAATGTATGGCTGCTGTTGCTGCGCGTAATAACCGGAACCCTGATTCGGATACGGCTGATAAGGCTGCTGGCCGTAAGCCTGCTGCGGCGGATACGGTTGATAGGGCTGTTGCGCATAACCCGCTTGTTGCGGCGCGTACGGTTGATAAGCCTGCTGGCCGTAGTAGGGTTGCTGCTGCGGATAGCCTTGCTGCTGCCCATACGGCGCCTGCGCATAGGCTTGTGCGTTACGGTTGCTCTTCGACGCAGTTGTCTTCTTGCCGGCCGGGTGTTTTGTGCCGGTAGTCGAGCCTGCATAACGCGGCGGCTGCATCGAACCGGCATTCGCTTGCGCTTCTCGTGCCGCAGGCGACATCGGCCACGGCGTGGGCGCGTAGCCGTCAGGCGCCGGCTGCTGGTATTGCCCTTGTTGAGCGTATCCACCCTGCTGCGGATAACCGGCCTGTTGCGGATACGCCGGGTTGTACTGTTGCTGCGGGACCTGTGGCAAGGGCGGCATCTGCGTCTGGCCCTGGCCCGGATACGGCTGCAACGGCGCGCCCGACTGGCTCGACCCGTTGGACTCCTGGCCATAACCGCCGGTGTTGGCGCCAGGGCGCGGCGCGTTATAGGGAACGGCGGTAGGCGCGACGTTGGGCACGGCCGTAGGCACGGCGGTAGGCGCATACGGCTGCGCGGGCGCAGTATACGGCGCGACGTAAGGCGCGGGCTGTGAAGGCGGCGGATAGTTCGGCACGGTCTGTGACGGCAAGGAGGACTGCGAGTACGGGAGCGAAGCACGCGCGGCATTGGAGCCGCCGCCGGCCAACGCGGCGTTGTCGGCATCGGTCGGCGAGATCGTGGCGGTTTTACCTTCGAAGGGATTGGTGCCCGGCAGCGGCGTCGCGCCGATCCGGCGCATTGCGACTTCCCAGCCACGCGGCACGTTGCTCGGCGCATTGGCGCGTGGCCCATTGGCCATCAGCGGGGTATTGGCCGCGACCAGCGAGCGCTGCAAATAAGTCGACGCGAGCGACAGCTTGCCTTCGGCGCGATACATGCGGCCGACTGTCGCCAGCACGCCCGGATCGCCAGGGGCCGCCGCGAGCGCCTGATTGGCGAGCGATTCGGCGTAGCTGAACTGTTTCGCACCGGCCGCCGCGGAAATGGCCGACTGCAGCAGGTTCAGATCGTCCGGCTTGCGCTGCAACGCGACGCGGTAACTGGCGAGCGCATTGCGGTCGTCACCGGCGCTCGAATAGAGGCGGCCGAGGGCGGCCTGCAGATCGGGGTTGTCGGGCATCGCCGCAAGCCACGGCGCGATCACGTCGTAAGCGCTGGCAAGGTCGCCGCGCTGACGCACCGCGTCGCATTGCTTGATGACGATCCCCAGATTCAGGTTGCCGAAATCCGTGCGCTGCTGCGGCGTCAGTTGCATCGCTGCAAGCCGCCGCATCACCATGCCGAGTTCGGCTTCCTGCTGGGTGGCGGACAGAATGCCCGCGTATTGCAGGAGCAAATCGGTGTTGCCGGGCGCCGCGTTCATCGCGCTGCGCACGAGACTCAACGCGCGGGTTGGATCGCCCGCCTGCTGATACGCCGCGGCGATCACGCCGATCAGTTCGGGGCTGTTACCCGCCACGGGTTCGGCCGCCTGCAACGTCGCCAGCGCTTGTTGCGACTGGCCGTTGCGCGCCATCCGCGTGGCGAGGTCGGCCTGTTGATGGACCCACAAGCGATGCTGCAAGGTCGTCATCGCGTCGGTGCGTTGCGCGGCCGGAATCCGTTCGAGTTGCGCAAGACCGGCTGCCCAGTCCTGCGTTTCCGCCGACAACAACGCGCTCGCATAGAGCGCGTCGGTCATGTCGGGATGCGCGGCGAGCAGGCCGTCCATCATGCTGCGGGCATTCGCTACCGCGCCCTGGCGCACGTAAATGCGCGCGAGGTCGAGGCGCAGCCAGGGATCGTCGGGATCGTTCAGCAGCGCGTCTTCGAACAGGCTGCGCGCACTGCCGAGATCGCCGCGCGCTTCGGCCGCGCGCGCCTGCGCGGCCTGCGCTTCGCCGCGCAGACGGTTGATGCCGCCGGCCTTCGATTGCTGTTCGCTGTTCAACTGATTGGCAAATTGCAGCGCTTCGTCGCCGCGGCCTTGCGCGGCAAGCGCGCCGACGAGGCCGCGAATCGCATCGGGATTGTCGGCCTGGCGGCGCAGCGCCATCCGGTAGGCCTGCTCCGCGCCGACCGGGTCGCCGTTCGACAGCAGCATTTCGCCGAGCAGCACCTGGGCTGTGACGTCGGACGGATTCAGCGCGATCGCGCGTTCGAACAGCGACTTCGCCTTCGCGAATTCGCCGTTGCTGCGCGCGCCGATGGCGTCGCTGGTATAGGTCCAATAGGTCGCGCTATCGAGCGCGGTTTTCCAGCGCGCCGGATTGCCGCTGCGCGAAGCACGTTCCAGATAGTTGCGGGCTTCGGCGAATTTTTCCTGCTTCAAGGCGGCGATACCCATGCCGCCGAGCGCGTCGGTGTCGTTCGGACTATTTGCCAGTACTGACGAAAATTTCGCCCGCGCCGTGCCGAGGTCGCCGCGATCGAGCGCGGCGAAACCGTCGGCGATGGTGCGGCCGCGCGCGTCGACGGCGGCATTTCCCTGGGCGCGATCACGCGCCGCCTTGTCCTGCTGAACCATCGACTCGAAGCGCGCCTTGACCGCGGCGTCATCGGGTGCGCTTTGCAGATACGCTTCGTACAACGCAGCGTCGGAAGGGCGTGCGTCGAGCCACAATAACGCCTGCCGCCAGCTCTTTTTCGCCGACGCGCCGACCGTGCTGTCGCCCGCCAGTTTCTGCAGCCGCGCGACACCGTCGCGACGCGTCACGTCGCGATACGTCAGATGCTGGGCGTAGGCGAGGGCGTAGCGCGGGTCGTCGGGGTTATCGCGTGCGAGCTGTTCAAGGCCGCGGCGCGCCTGGTCCCAGCCTTGCGGCGTGGCCGACAGCGCCTGGTAATACTCGAGTTGCAGTTCGGGCGTGGCCGGCTTGCCGTTCAACGCGCGCTGATACTCCTCTACCGCACTCGCGCTCTGACCGCTTTGCGCGAGCCGCCGCGCGTCGTTGACCGTCTGGTCACGCAGGCTCGATTCGCCAAGACGGCGGCCCAGTTCGTCCAGATTCGGATAGTTCGGCGCAACTGCTTTCAGGCGCGCCAGATATTGCTGCGCGCCCGCGCCGTCCTTGCGGTCGGCGAGCACCATGCCCATGCCGTAGAGCGCATCGGGCTGCTTCGGGTCGATGCGCAACACTTTCTGCCAGGCCTGTTCGGCGAGGTCGCCGCGGTGATGCGATTGCCAGTACTTGCCCTGATCGATCAGCACGTTCAGGGGATCTTTCGACGCCTGCGCCAACGCGTCAGGCGAAGCCGTCGCCACGCAGCAGACGGCCGTGAGGCTCAGCGCGAACCGCAATGAAAACGCGAGGGCGCTCAATCGCATGCATTTCTCCAACTCGGCACGAGACGGCCGGCTTCGTCGAAACGATAGCGGCCGTCGATGAATCCGGTGCCGAACAAACCCAGCACACGATCGTAATAGACAGGTTCGCGGCCCGGTACGCTGGTGTCGAGCACGGCGAGGTGGGTACGCGCGAGGCCGAGGCCGCGTTCGTCGCCGAGCGCCTTGAAGTACGGCGCGAGCGCGCCCCAGTAGCTCAACGGTCCTTCGCCGCTCGCCGTGCCGGTGGTCGACGAAACCTTCTCGGGCGGGATGCCGGTTTGCGCAACCTTCGCGCGCATGCCGCCAAGCGCCGCGAGCCAGGGTTTGGCAAGCGGGTCGGCGGGCGAGGCGAGACCGGCCCACAGGTAGACGCGGATCGCGTCATAGCTGCCGGTGTCGCCTTCCTTCGGGTCGACCACGAACTGGCCGTTCTGCCACGCAGCCCAGTCGGGCGCGAAGCCTTGCGGCGCAGTGGTCTTGATCAGCCTGTAAGCACTGTCGGCAAGTTTGGCCCACGGGCCGTTCGGTATCTCCTTCGCCAGCGCACGCAACACCGGCAACGGCAGATAGCTCGGATTCAGGCGTGTCACGCCGCCATTCCTGAAGCCCTGCGGTCCGGGCAGCAGCATCGGGCCGACGCCGGGCAGCGTGGTCATTTCCTGGCGAGCGATTTGCGCGGCGAGCGCCTGACCGAGTTGCGTATAACTCGCCTCATGCCAGAGACGGCCGGCTTGCAGCAGATCGTAGGCGATCCACAGGTCGGAATCGGACGCGGAGTTCTGATCGAGCACGCCGAACGAGCCGTCCGGTTTCTTGCCCCACAGCCACGACGGCAGCCGCACGTTTTGCGCGTCGAACTGATTGCCCGCGAGATTGGTGCGGGTCCAGTTGAGCAAGCGGTCGAAGGTCGCGCGGTCGTTCGCGACCAGCGCAAAAAACAGACCGTACGACTGGCCTTCCGAGGTGGTTTTCAGTTGTGGCGACGAGTAGTCGATCACGCGGCCATCGGCCTGCACGAAACGCTCGACGAAGAGACGGTACGCCGGCCAGTCGGTGTTGCATGGACCCGCCTGGCCCGGCGTCGACGTGGTCTGGGACACCTTGGTGATACTGGCAAAACTCGCGGTCGCAGCGAGAGCCAGGCCCAGCCCGAGCGTCAGTGCCACGGATGTCTTGTTGATTTGATGCCGCATATCAGTCCTATCAGTCCTTCAGGCGGCGCGCGGCGATCGAACGCAGCGTCCGGTAGAACAGGCCCGCGATGATCAGCGCGGCGAGCACGCCGCCCAGCATCAGCAACAGCGGATGCGACGACAGCGCCCAGCGCAAATATTCCTGCGGCGACAGATGGCCGACATAGTACGCGTCGCCGTTCGACGTGATGGTGACGGTGCGGCCGTGAATCACGGCCATCGCGCCTTGAATTCCCTGCAGCACGTCGGCGTCGAGCAGGGCGGCGGACAGATCGGCGTCGGACTGGCCGGCTGCGCTCACCAGCGCGACGGCGCTGCGGTTCTTCTGCAGCGGCGACTCGAAACCGCTCAGGAGCGCGTCGCCGTTCGAACTCACGAGCGTGAGATCGGCGCGTGCCGGCGAGCGTTCGACACCACGCTCGCCATGCCACCAGTCTTCGAGCTTGAAGACAACGTCTGAGAGCGTGAAAGTGCGCGAATCGCCGTCGCTGGAGAACGGCATCGATTTGGCCCAGCGCTGCAACAGCGGTTGACGGCCCGGCGCGCCGAAAATCAGCAGGTCCTTGTCGGCGTACCTGTCGACGTCCTGGGCCGTGCCGACGGTGACGCCATCCACCGGGTAACCCGTCGATGCCCCCATGCGGCCCATGGTCAGCAGGTACAGGCTGTAGTCGCTGGAATCGGCCTCGTCCGGCAGGATCGCCGCGGTCTCGGAGAGGTCGGCCATCCGCGTGAACGGGAAGCCGCTGTTCGCAAATGCCGCCAGGTCGGGCAGCGCCATGTAATGCGGGAACGACGATAGGTCGATCGTCGAGTTCGGATCGATTGCGCCGACCACGTTGTCCAGTAGACGGCCGTGACATTCGCCCGTATTCGGAATGTCGTAAAAGAAGTGCAGGCGCACTTGCGCGCGCGGCGTGAGCAGCAGCGGCGGAATATAAATCGTGCGGCGCGCTTCTGCGGTCTGGTCCGGCAACACGCGCGCGAAGTAATGGCTCAGTTCGAACACCGAGGCCGACTCGGCCGGAATCGGCAGAGCCTGCACGAACCCGTCATTGACGCTGACGTTCAGCGACGAACGGTCCCGCAGCGGGCGCACCGTGTAGCGGTAGCGCAGATCGATCGGCGCGCCCTTGGTGTGCCACATGAACAGATCGGGTGGCACGCGCAGATTCACGCGCACGGCGTCGGCGTCGTAACCGGACACGGTCAGGTCGCGCGGGTCGGCGAGCTCGCCGAAACGCACCGGGCGGTTAGTGGGTAGCCAGTTCGGCGCGTCGTACGGCGCGCGCGGCGCGAGTTCGTTCAGTTGCGTGATCGTCGCGCTCGGACCGGTCAGCGTGTTCTGGCCGATGCCGAGTGCCCTGGCGGCGGTTTTCAGTTCGGCTTCGGTGCGGCCGAGCACGAGCAGCAGCTTGCCGCGCGCCGGCGCTTGACGATCCACCACGGCGATCGTCGGGCCGGAAATCGCCGGAATCGTCACGCCGGCCGGGCGCTGGTCGTCGGTTGCGAACACTACCGCGTTACCCGACAACGGTGCGTTATCCTGCTGCGCCGGAAAAACCGCGCCGCGATAGCCGGCGAGCGCGCCGAACCATGAGGCGACGATGCCGCCCGCTTCGAGCGTCGCGGCGCCGGGTTTTTGCGGGAACACGAACGGCAGCTCGAGACGGCGCACGTCGCGGCGGTCGAAGAACGGCTGTGGCAATGCCGCCAGGTCCGGCTTGCTGGCGAGCGACGCATAGGTCAGATCGAGCGAACTCGCATTGCTGACGGTGGCCCACAGCGAGGAATTCGCCGGGTCTTCGCAGCTTGTGGTGTAGTGGCCGATCAACTGCACGTTCAGGTGGTTGAATTCGGTGATGAAACGCGGATCGATCGAAACGTCGCGCGCCACCAGCATGCCGGCCTGTTCATGCGGCACGGGCAGCGTCGCGGCCACTTCGCCGTTCACCAGCACTTTCAGCTGGGAGATATTCGCGAGCAGCGCGGGCGAGTAGCTATACACCAGATGCAGGATCGCGCCGGTCACCACTTCGTCGCCGCGCACGGAGAACGCGACGCCGTTCTGGCCGTCCGTGCCACGCAGTTGCAGCGGGTCGTGCGCGCCGAGATCGGCGAACGTGAGCGTCTGACGGCGGCCGCCCGGCACCAGCGTGCCCGGTTCGGCGGTGGTCGGCGTTCTGATGCCCAAGGCTTTCACCGACGACGCGGCGAGCGCAGGCGTGGGTGTGGCAAGCTGCGCCTGCGCGATTGCGTTCGGATCGTAAGGGACGGCCGCGCTCGGCGCGGGCACGCTGCCCACGCCGGTGGCGACGCGCGCGCCCGGTGCGGCCTGGGCCGATGTTTGGGCCGATGTCTGGGCCACGACCGCCTGGCCGGCTTGTGACGCACTCGCGCCGCTCATGGCCACCGCGGCAACTTCGGCCGCCGAAGCCAGCGGCGCCGCCAGCGCGGTCTGCAACGCGAGCCAGCAGGCAAGCCCGCGCGTCAACCGTTGCGAGCGGGAGCGTCCAGACAGACGCGTCTCCGCTTCCATCGCACTGCGCTCGTGATTCGAGCGTTCGACGTTTGACTTCGCCATCCTGTTGCCCATAGATCAGTCTTTAGTTTTTAGCTTCTTGACGTCCGCCGGACGGCTTTTCATCGAGCTTCGAAGGTCGGCATAAAGATGCTCGAAAAGACCCACAATGCCGCGCGCGCCGACCGTCAGCACATGCGACAGACCGCGCAACGGCGTGTCCTGCTGGCGCCCTTCGGCCCAGCCGGTCCACGCGTCAGCGCGCGCGAAGGTGGTCTTGACGAACTCGTATTCCTGCTCTCGCGTCAGCGCCGAGAAGCGCAGGCCCACGCGGCCCGGCTCCGTGAAACCGACCGTGGCCGGGAAGGCGTATTCCTCGTCGCCGCGAAACAGCGAGACGGTCACGCGTTCGTGCATCGGCACCTGGATTTTGCCCGGCAGCGCCACGCCGACGCCGCCTTCCGAGTAGTCGATGGTTTCGCAGGCGAGCGTGCGGCCGGTCGAGAACTTCAGCATCACCGGCATCTGCATTGCCACGCGGTGCACGGCGCGAATCTGCCGGCGCTCGCTCGCCGCGGCCACGCTCGCGCCGAGAATCAGCATGTTGTAGGTGGTCCAGCCGAGGTTCAGGATGGTCGTGTTCACCACGCTGCGGGTGTGCCAGTTCAGATAGATATGCACGATACCCACGACAAAGCCGATCAGGTTCAGCAACAGCAGGAACAGATACGGCCGCGAGATCGCCCAGTCGAAGTAGTTCTTCTCGATCTGGCCGCCCTTGGCTGTCACGTTGAACTTGCCGAGCTTCGGGTTGATCAGCGCGAGCAGCGTAGGCGCGGTGATGTACGACGCCAGCACCGATTCGTAGACTTCGGCCCAGAACGAGTGGCGAAACGAGCGCTGCATCCGCGAGTTGGTGATGCTCGCATGCATCATGTGCGGCAGGGCGTAGATCGCGATCGTGCTGGCGGCGGCCTCGATCACGTGCGCGCCGAAGAACAGATACGACAACGGCGCGGTCAGAAACACCAGACGCGGGATGCCGTAAAAGAAGTGCATCATCGCGTTCAGATAACAGAGCCGCTGGCCGATTTTCAGACCCTTGCCGGTCAGCGGATTGTCGATCCGGAAAATCTGCGTCATGCCGCGTGCCCAGCGAATCCGCTGGCCGATGTGGCCGGAGAGGCTTTCGGTGGCGAGACCCGCCGCCTGCGGAATCGCCAGATACGCGGTGGTGTAGCCGAGGCGGTGCAGCTTCAACGCGGTGTGCGCGTCTTCCGTGACCGTTTCCACGGCGATGCCGCCGATCTCTTCGACCATGGTCCGGCGCAGCAATGCGCATGAACCGCAGAAGAAAGTCGCGTTCCACAGATCGTTGCCGTCCTGCACGAGACCGTAAAACAGTTCGCCTTCGTTCGGCACCTTGCGGAAGGTGCCGAGATTGCGTTCGAACGGATCGGCGGAGAAGAAGTGGTGCGGCGTTTGCAGCATCGACAGCAGCTTGTCGCGCAGGAACCAGCCGAGGCCGATCTGCAGGAACGAGCGGGTCGGAATGTGATCGCAGTCGAAGATCGCGAGGTATTCACCCTGGGTGATCTTCAGGGCTTCATTGATATTGCCGGCTTTCGCGTGGCGGTTGTGCGTGCGGATCGTCCAGTTGACGCCGACTTCCTCGCAGAACGCCTTGAACTCGGGGCGGCGGCCGTCGTCGAGCACGTGGATCGCAATCTTGTCGGCCGGATAGTCGAGCGCGAGCGCGGCGTAGATGGTCGGCTTCACCACCGAGAGCGGCTCGTTGTAAGTCGGGATGAACACATCGACGCTCGGCCACTGGTCGCGCGAAGCGGGCAGCGGCATCGGCTTGCGTTTGAGCGGCCAGGCGGTCTGGAAGTAGCCGAGCATCAGCACGATGGTCGAATAGACTTCGGCCGAAACCAGAAGCAGGCCCCACGCGGCGTCGAGCGGATGTTCCCAGTAAGTGGTCGAGGTCAGGCGCCAGTACATATAGCGGCCCGAGGTGACCACCGAGAGCATGATCATCACCATCGTCGCGTAACGGCCTGGCTGGCGGCGGAACAGCAGGGCGGTGATGAAGCAGCAGGTCGCGAATGTCAGTTGCTCGTAGAACGCGAGCGGCACCGTGAACACGAAATACAGCATCATCAGCGCGAACAGCGTGATCAGGCCCGTTACGATCCGGCTGTTCCAGAAACGTGCGTCGACGAAGCGGTCGAGCCGCGATGGCTCGGCGCCCTCGAGGCTCTCTGTAGAAGGCGTACTCATGCGACGTTCCTCGGCGAAACGGCGATCGCATCGACCGCCGTCATGAGCCAGTTGCCGCACGAGCGGAAATCCGCGGATGCCTGGCTGAGTGGATCGTAGTGAATGAGCGTGGTGTCGCACGCGAGCGCTTCGCTCACGCCTTCATCCATATGGATCACGCCCGGGAAGAGTTTGCCGCCGAGCATCTGGCGCAGGACCTTGAGGACGTCTTTGGTCAACTGGCGTGACTGGTCGATCTGGTTGATCACGTAGCCTTCACCACCGAACTCGGAGCGCGGCGCCGCATACGTTTCAATCAGTCTTTCCATTAACGGAATGGCCGCGTACGAAGCGGCGTCGGCGAGCACCACGTTCAGCGCGAAGGTGGCCGCGAACAACGCAGTGCGTACATACACGGACGAGCCCGGCGGCGTATCGACGATAACGATGTCGGACTCGTCGAGCCGCAGCGTTTGCAGCGACTGCGCGAGCCAGCCTGGTTGCTGGTCGATATGCGCTTCGAAACGGCGGCGGTCGTCTTCGATCAGTGCGCCATAGGGCAGCACGGTCACGCCGTCTATGCCGTCGAACATCACCGATTGCCATGGATCGCCCATCAACGTGGCGCGCGACAAACCGTCGATGCTGTCGAGCGGCACGCCGAAATGCAGACGCAGCGCGTTCTGCGGATCGAGGTCGAGGGCGATTACGCGCCGGCCGCTGGCGGCCAGCACGGAGGCGAGATTGGCGGCCAGGGTGGTTTTACCGACCCCGCCTTTGGCGGACACGACCGCAATGACTTTCATGAGCGACGAGGGCCGTTGACCAGCCACGAATTGGAGGCGGCAGGCGTGGCGGCCCGGGGGGCGACGGCCGGCGGCGCGGCGGCCGTTTGAGCGGGCGTGCCGCGCAGACGGTCGAAGACCGATTGCAGCGGTGCGGATTCGCCTGGGCGGCCGGCCGGTTGCGGCGGCGCGAGTGCGGGTTCAGGGGCGAACAGTTTGCCGAGGATCGAAGCAGGTGGCTTCGGCGCGGCGGGCGCCTGGGCCCATGCGGGTGCGGCGACCGGCGCCGGGGCGGTTGCAAAGACCGGCGTCGCGGCGAATGCAAAAGCCGGCGAAGGTACGGGTGCAGAGACGGGCGCAATGGGTGCCGGTGCAGGTGCGAAGACCGGCGAGGGCACGGGTGCAAAGACCGCCGAAGGTGCGGGTGCGGAGACTGCCGCCGGGTCCACGGCGCGTGGTGTCGCGGCGGGGATCTCGGTGCGTGACGTCATCACGTCGATCCGTGCCGCGGCTGGCGCTGCTTGTGCGGCCTGCGCTGCTTCTCCTGCCTGGGCTGTTCGCTGCGCAGCATGATCGTTCGCTTCGGGCGCGCCGAAACGCGAAGCGCCGGCCGGCGCGGCCTGCTGAGCGGCGACGACGACCGGCGGAATGTCCCGCCGATGCGACCGGGTAAACAGCGGCGCCCTCGCGCGCGTGACCGAGGCGGTGTCTTTGGGCGTCGTGTCCTGACGATCGGCAGCCGGCGCCTCGTTTTGCGCCAAGGCCTCGCTAACGGCCGCGCGGGGTTGCCCGATTGCGGGAATGGCCGGCTGCGTCAGATCCAGCGTCACCAGCAGCGGCCAACGTGTGCGCGCCGAACGCGCTTCGTTTTCGCGGCCGATTTCCTGATACGCGTTGGCGTCGCCGCCAAAATGATCGAATAGTTTCTCGATGTCGCTCGATGAACTCATAATGCCGCCGTCTCTTCCATGACTTCCCTTACCCCGATCCATCCACCTGCCGCTCAAATACGATGCCGGCCCAGCCGGAACTCGATCGCGGTGTCCGTGCCATATTCGCTCGTTTGCGCGACCGACAGGCCCTCTGCGCCCAACGCGCTTAACCAGGTCTGATAGACGCCTTCGAGAAACGCCGGGGTCCATGCGAGCGCTGTGTTGCCGAACGCCTGCAGCGGCGCACAGTAATGCACGATGCGCAGAGAGTCGGTTTCGTCGGACAACTCGACGTAGCCCCAATCCATGCCATGCCAGACCAGATTCAGCGCCTGAGCGAGTTCCGCCGTCGAACCGCAAGCGGGCAATTGGTGCGCCGCGGCAAAACGGCAGCCGACGCGATACATCAGTTGGCGCAGTTCGTCGCGACCGATCTGCGCTTCGAACTCCGTTGCCAATGCAGTCAGCATGCCACGCCATTGTGGCGAGATCTGGCGTTCCAGCAGGTAATCGAGAATTGGGACCATATTTTCCGGGAAATGGCCGTTGCTTCAGCCGTATATGAAAACGGGTGCCGACGGTCGAATGCAAGTGAAAGCGTTACAGAAGGCCGCGCGTTGCACGCGTCCGCAGTTACTTTTACCGAACTGTCTAGTCTCTCCGCAACATTTCGCAGGAGTCTACTTAAGACATTAACTTTTAGCCACTTTACATTCGTCTGCGTAATACGCGCAAACGATTGCCGTAGATGCACATCATTTACGTGACACGCATGCATTTTCTTGCTGCTGGACTGCCTTTCACGCTTCCCCACTGTGGATGCCTGCTGCGAGCGTGCTCGCCACCGGCCTCATTGACTCCATTTCTTCTCCGTGAGCAGTTGTTTTCGCCGTTGTTTTCGCCATTGCTTTAGCGTTTCGTTTCGTGGCAAATGCAACGCTTTGACTTGGCGTGGATGCGATGCGCATTTGCCTTCACCGGTCGCGTCTGGGAGACTCCCGCCGGCTGGTTGTGCCCTCAACTACGCTCAGGGCCGGTAAGCTACGCCCTTGCGCGGCCCGACTGACCCTGTATCGACGCCAGTCGCGCAGGCAGCAGGAACGTGGCACGCCAAAGCAATGCCGCTCGACTCAAGACAACAATGCTCAATCCACTCACTATTCTGGCGGTTACGGTTTTATCGGGCGCCATGGGGATGGCCGTGCTCGGTTCCTTATGGCGCGCGGCGATACCCGGCGTCGGCTACTGGATCTCGGCCAATGCGGTCGCGATCGTGGCGCTTTTTGCCTTTGCCTTGCAAGGACACGCGACGCGCTGGCTGACTATCGTGGGGGCCAACGAGCTGCTGGCCGTCTCGCTGCTGCTGGTGGTGGAAGGCTGCCACCGTTTTCTGCGGCGCCGCACGCGGCCGTGGGCGGCCTATGCCGGCGCGCTCGCGGTGTTGATCGGTATGACTTACTGGACCTTTGCCGCGCCCGACTTCAACGCCCGCGTGAGCGTGGCGTCGGCGTATCACGCGCTCCTCTATGCGATGCTCGCCTTCATGATGTTGCGCGACCGTCCCTCGAACCGGCCGCGCTACTGCTACTACTTTCTCGCGGTAGCGTCGGTGCTGCTATGCGCGGGGCATCTCTCGCGTGGTGTCATGTACGGCTTCGGCATGCTGCTGCAGACCAGCTTGCTGCAGGTGACGCCCGGCAATGTCGCCTTTCTCGCACTCGGCATCCTGGCGCCGCCGTGTCTTTCGATCGGGGTCGTGATGCTGGCGCACGATCGCCTCGCCGAGCGGCTCGAGCGGCTTGCCAATGTCGACGATCTGACCGGCGCGTTATCGCGTCGCGCGTTTCTCGCGGAAGGCGACGCGCTGCTGGAGGCGTCGCTGCACACCCGCTTGCCGGTGGCCATGGCCATCATCGACATCGATTCGTTTAAAGCGGTCAACGACCGCTACGGCCATGCCACGGGCGACCAGGTGTTGAGCCACTTCGCGGCGTTCGTCCGCGGCAACCTGCGGGCCGGTGACGTGTTCGGGCGGTTGGGCGGCGAGGAGTTCGGTGTGCTGTGCCCGGCAACGAGCAGCGCCGAAGCGGTGCGATTGATGGATCGTCTGCGGGTCCGGCTGGCCTCCACCGCGCCGGCGGAGTTGCCGCGCGGGCTGAAATACACCTTCAGCGTCGGGGTGGACCAGCATCGGCGCGACGAATCTCTTGCCCAGTTGATGGCGCGTGCCGACGGCGCGTTGTATGCCGCCAAGGCCTCGGGGCGCGATCGCGTGATGGCCGCGTAGCCCTGACGGGGCGGGGCGCAATTCTATTTGCGGGTGGGGCATAAATATTTGTCAGACGGTTGCCGTTATACATTGGCCGAGTGACCGGAGCCAGCCTGATATCTATCAATATGCTTTCCACCTCAACGAAGCACCTGTCCGATTCCGGTTTGCGAGATCGTTTTCATCGACGATCGCTCGAGCATCAGCGTCCACTGTCGACCGTGACGATGGCGTTTACCGTTGTGGCGTTCCTGTGTCTCGTGGGCGCGCGCAACATGGTTGCCGGTCCGGCGACGCCGCTCGCCTACCGGCTCGCTTGCGCGCTGGTGCTTGCGGTGCTGGTGATGGCGATTCCACGCGCCGGCTCGACCTGGATGTTCGGCGCAATCGGCTTCGCGTATTCGCTGGTGCTGGTGGCCGGTCTTGCGCTGAACGTCTCCGGCGTCGAACAACCGTTGCTGTGGGTATTGCCGGCCATGGTGGTGATCCCGATCTGCGCCGCGCCGCTATGGCTCACGCCGCTGCATTTCTTTGCCGGCAGCGCGCTTTTCTATGGGGCGGCGCTTGCCTTGCTGATTGGCGAGCCGCGCACGCATGACGTCGACGTTGTTGTGTGGATGTGGGTCGTGGCGATCGGTGTGCCGACTTCCGTTGTGTTTCACTTTGGCTTTTACCGGTTCCGGCGCAACCACTTTCTGCTCGAGAGCCAGCTGGCGCAGCTCGCCGCGACCGATCCGCTGACCGGCCTGCAAAACCGCCGCGCGTTTGTGAAACAGGCCGAGCGCCGCCTTGAAAGCATGGCGCCGGGTGCGCGGATCAGCGCGATTTTTCTCGACATCGACAGTTTCAAATCGCTGAACGACCGTTTCGGCCACGCGCTCGGCGACCACGCGCTGTACGAGGTCGCCCAGGTACTGATGGAGGAGACTTCCGCGGACGACAGCGTGAGCCGGATCGGCGGCGAGGAATTCGCGGTATTGCTGCGCGACGGCTTGACTGGCGCGCTGGCGATGGCCGAGCGGCTGCGGGGCGCGATTGCCGCGATCGAGCGGCCGGACGGCTATCTGACCGCGAGCTTCGGCGTGGCCGAACACCGGAGCGGCGAAAGCATCATGGTGTTGCTCGACCGTGCCGACGAAGCCTTGCTGCGCGCCAAGCATTCGGGCAGAAACCGCGTGTGCGCCGAACGCGCCTTGCCGCTCGAGACGCTGCAACTCCTTGCCGACGCCGCGCGCGAAGAGGGTGGGCTGACCGCGTTACGGCATCGATGGGAGGACTATTACCTGACCTCCCACTTCCAGCCGCTCTACAGTTTGTCGCATCAGAAGCAGGTGGGGTTCGAGGCGTTGCTGCGCGGTGAACAGGACGACGGCACGCTGGTGCCGCCCGTTGTCCTGTTCGCGCCGAAGCCGTCCAGCGACGAAGGCGCGCTCGATCGGGCGAGTCATGCCGTGCATCTGGCCAATGCGCGCAAGTCGCTGCCTGGCGATGCGTGGCTGTTCCTCAATATTCTGCCGGCCACCTTCATTGCCGAAGGCTATGCCGATCAGCTCGCCGCGATCGTGCGGACGGTTGGGCTCGATCCTGAGCGGGTGATTCTTGAGATTCTCGAATCGCACGGCGGCAGTGTCGACGACATGTCGCGCGCCGCGGCTTTGTATCGCGAGCACGGCTTCCTGATCGCCGTCGACGATTTCGGGGCGGGTCAATCGAATCTCGACCGCTTGCTGCGGATCCGGCCGGATATCGTCAAGCTCGACGGCGAACTGATTCGTGCGACGAGCCACGGCTCCGAGCAGCCGATCTTGCCGAAGCTCGTTTCGCTGTTGCATCAGGCGGGGATGCTGGTGGTCGTCGAGGGCGTGGAGACGACGGAGGAGTTGATTCTCGCGGTGGAATCGAATGTGGATTTCGCGCAGGGGTATTTGCTTGGACGGCCGGCTGCGGAGATTGCGCGGCCGGAGTCGGTGCATCGGCGGATCGATGAGGCTTTCGATGTGATTGCCCAGGGGAGGGCGCATCTGCATGCGTTGTTCGAGTCTGAGGTCGAGCCTTACCGGATTGCTTTGCGGCGGGCCGCCGATCAGTTGCTGACGGGGGTTTTGATGGATGAGGCGTTTGCTTCTCTGGCGACGTTTGGTCGCTGTATCAGCTGTTTTATTCTCGATGATTCGGGGCGGCAGATCGGGCATGAGGTGCCGGGGCCGGCGTCGAGTGGCGAAGGGGCTTCGCTGCATCCGGTGGCGAATCCGCGGGATGCCAGGTGGGATCATCGGCCTTATTTTCGTAATGCGGTTTTGTTGCATGGGGTTGTGGTGACTAGTCATCCTTATCTTTCTTTGGCCAGCGGCCGGCCTTGTGTTGCGGTTACTTTGGCTGTGCAGTTTGCTAATGAACGGGCGGTTGTGGGGGTGGAGTTGGATTGGGCCGAGGTGGGGTTGCCTTGGCCGGCGGGGGATTAAGGTTTGGTTTTTTTTGCCTGCGCGGCGCTTGTTTGTCTGGGGTTTTATGGCGTTGGCCTTTCCTTGAATTCTTATTGGTTTATTAGCGTTCCCCCTGTGCGGGGGGGCACCTACTTTTCTTTGCATGCCGCAAAGAAAAGTAGGCAAAAGAAAGCGGCTCAAACCGCTAACTATTAAGCGGGTCCCCTGGCTTGGAGGAGGTAGTGGTGCATCTGGAATCGGTGCCCTCGCACATTCAGCCCCGGTGACAAGGCAGTCATTCTTCCGGCGGCGCTGCGCGCGCCGAAGCGGCGCCTCATAAAACCATGCTCTGCGTTTGGCGCTCGCATTTTTCTCGCGATCGTGGCTCGTCGATGCGTCGCCCCTGCTAACGCAGCCGACACCGCGCCGCGATGGCCCCCGCTGCGCGTAACCGAAGCCCCAAGGTTTCCCAGGCAAACCCATCCGCGACGCACGCAGTGCGGAGTGGGAGCGGATGACACCTTTGTCACTAACGCGGAGTGTGCGAGAACGCAGATTCCAGATGCACCACTACCGTGGCTGCGCGGGGGACCCGCTTAAGAGTTAGCGGTTTGAGCCGCTTTCTTTTGCCTACTTTTCTTTGCGGCAGGCAAAGAAAAGTAGGTGCCCCCCCGCACAGGGGGAACGCTAATAAACCACTAACAAATCAAGGAAAGGCCAACACCATAAAACCCCAGACAATCAAGCGCCACGCAAGCAAAAAACACAAGAAAAGCCCAACACCGCAGGCGAAGAACATCCAGGCAACCCCCCCCTCAATACCCGCCCTCCACGTACCCCACCACCACCACAGCACTCTTCTTATACGAAGCCGCCAAATCCGCCGCCGCGCGGCTCAACAACCCTGTATCCGTCCCCACCGCCACGAACGTCGCGCCCGCTGCCAGATACTCGGCCGCAATCCCGGCATCCGCCGCCAGCACGCCTGCCGCTTTACCAGCATCCCGCACCCGCCTGATGCCAGCACATATCGCTTCGCGTACACGCACGTCCCCCGGCTTACCCAACAATCCCATCGACGCACTCAAGTCCGCCGGACCAAAAAACACACCGTCCACACCGTCCACCGCGGCAATCGCGGAAAGATTCTCCATGCCTTGCATCGTTTCCACCTGCACCAGCACACACAACTCATCAGCCGCGGTGTTCAGGTAATCAGGTATCCGATTCCAACGCGATGCCCGCGCCAACGCACTCCCCACGCCACGAATGCCCTGCGGCGGGTAACGCGTCGCCGCAACGGCGTCCGTCGCCTGTTCCGCCGTGTCGATCATCGGCAGCAACAACGTCTGAGCACCGATGTCCAGCAATTGCTTGATCAACGCGCTATCGCTTCGCACCGGACGCACCACCGGATGCGATGCGTACGCAGCTACCGCCTGCAATTGCGTCAGCGTGCTGCGAACATCGTTCGGTGCATGCTCGTTGTCGATCAACAACCAATCGAAACCGGCGGTGGCCAGCAATTCGGTCACGTAGGCATCGGCGAGTGCCGCCCACAAGCCGAATTGCGGCCTGCCTTCTGCCAGCGCGCGCTTGAATGTGTTTTGCGGTAAAGACATGTCGGCGACTCAAATAAAATTCAAACCAATCCCGCCCAGCGGACCATAGTCGACATGAAAGGTGTCGCCCGCCCGTGCCGGGATCGGGCTCGTAAAAGAACCGCTCAGAATCACGTCGTTCGCGTTCAGGATTTCGTCATAGGGAGCAATCTTGTTCGCGAGCCATGCAACGCCAGTGGCAGGGTGATTCAGCACGGCCGCAGCAAGCCCGCTCTCTTCCACGGCGCCATTCTTGTAAAGCAACGCGCCAACCCAACGAAGGTCCACGTCCATCGGACGCACCGGCCGCCCGCCCAGGACGATGCCGGCGTTCGCCGCGAAGTCCGAGATGGTGTCGTAGACCTTGCGCGGTGCCTTCGTCTCACGGTCGAATTGCTCGATGCGCGCGTCGATAATCTCAACTGCCGGCGTCACGTAGGCCGTGGCATCCAGAACATCGAAGAGCGTGACACCCGGGCCCTTCAAGGGCTTGCTCAACACGAAAGCCAATTCGACTTCCACGCGCGGTGCAATGAAACGGTCGGCACGAATGTCCTGGCCGTTTTCGATGAACATGCTGTCAAGCAGCGGCGCATAGTCGGGTTCGTCAATCTGCGACGAACGCTGCATCGCGCGTGAGGTAAGGCCAATCTTGCGGCCCTTGATCGTGTGCCCCTCAGCGAGTTTGAGCTTCACCCACTCGCGCTGAATCGCGTAACCGTCCTGTACGGTCATCTCGGGATACTTCGCCGAGAAGTGGCGCAACTGGGTGCGCGTCTTCTCGGCATGGTCGAGCTGCGCCGCGAGATCGCGGATAGTTTGTTCGTCTAGCATGATGGATTCTCTATATGCGCCTACCAGGCCCGGTATGAGCCCCGGGTTTTAGCCTTGTGTATTGGCCTTAAGCCGCGCGTGCAAATTGTTGTGTTTCCACGTTCCTGCTTCGCTAAACTCATTGATCTCCAGCGACAACGCCAGGCCGTGTTGTTCAAACTCGGCAATGAAGTACTGTTTGATCACTTCAAACAGCGCATCTCCGGTCGCCTTTTTTGCAGCGTCCGAGCGGCCCGCGGCGATCTTCAGGTTCGCGTGCAGGAAGGCAGCGTCGGCTCTGCCATCGGCAATGCAGTACTGTTCGCAGCGCAAAGCGCGCACGCGAATGCCGCCGAGCGGAAAAACGCGCTGTTCGTTCTCGCGCTGTGCGTCAAGGCTTGCAGCCAGCTTTTTGCACAGTTGGCCGATGCTTGCTTCGTCAGTGAGGTTAGCGCTGTATTCAAGTGTCAAATGCGGCACGGCAGGCTCCTTTCTTAGTACTTAAACGGGCAGGGGCGTCACGGGAAAGATTGCATTGATCTGACCGGTGCCGGAACTGCCGAAATACGGCGTAACGACTTCCACCTTGCCGTCGTAACGATCCCAACCGAGCGCGCCGAGCAGCATCGCGGTGTCGTGCATGCCGCCTTCGCCCCAGCATTTCTCGTTATAAAGCGGCAGCATTTCGCAGAAAGTCTTCCAGTCGCCGGCTTCCCACAACTCGACCACCTTGCGGTCCATCTGTTCGAGAAACGGGCTCCATACCTTATGCATGAATTGCTCGGCCGTGCCGTTATTGGCAAAGTGGTGGCTCAACGAACCGCTCGCCAGAATCGCGACGGTGCCGTCGTACCGTTCCTCGATGGCCTTGCGTACCGCAAGGCCGAAGCGCGCGCTGGTTTCCAGGTCGTGCCACATGCACCAGCCCGCCACGGACACGGTCTTGAAGTGCTGATCGCTATTCATATAGCGCATTGGCACCAGCGTGCCGTATTCGAGTTCGAGTGTGGTCTCGCTGTGCGCGCGGCTCTTGACGCCCATTTCGTTGGCGACTTCCGCGATCAGATCGCCGAGACCGACGTTGCCGGGATACGCATACGGCATGTTCTTGATGAAGTGGGGCAGCTCGTTGCTCGTATAGACGCCCTCGAATTTCGGCGCGCAATTGATGTGGTATTCGCTGTTCACAAGCCAATGCACGTCGAACACGACGATGGTATCCACACCCAGCTCACGGCAGCGCCGGCCGATTTCATGGTGGCCGTCGATTGCGGGCTGACGGCAGCCCTTATGCGGACCGTCGAGTTCGGACAGATATAACGACGGGACGTGAGTGACTTTTGCTGCCAACGCGAGTTTTCCCATCGCGGTCTCCTGTTCTGTGTGGCGCGAGGCGTGATGCACTCGCGCATGGCGCCAAACGCGAAAGCGCCTCAAACGCCTTAAACGCCCCAGCGCGGAATGTGATGCGAGCCGAGCGATACGCATACGTTCTTCGGTTCAAGGAACACTTCGTAGCTCCACGTGCCGCCTTCGCGGCCCACGCCCGATGCCTTCGTGCCGCCGAACGGCTGGCGCAGGTCGCGTACGTTCTGGCTGTTGACGAAGCACATGCCCGCCTGGATCGCCGCGGCGACACGCAGCGCGCGGCCGGTACTCTCGGTCCAGATGTAACTCGACAAACCGTAGGAAATGTCGTTGGCGAGTTCGATCGCGTCGGCTTCTTCGTCGAACGGAATCAGGCAGGCGACCGGGCCGAAGATCTCTTCCTGCGCGATCCGCATGCGATTGTCGACGTCGACGAACACCGTCGGCCGAATGAAGTTGCCTCGGCGCATGGCGTCGGGCAAATCGGGCGCGTCGAGCCCGCCGCATGCGAGTGTCGCGCCTTCTTTCGGTCCGAGTTCGATATAGCTGCGGACCTTGGCCAGATGCCCCTGGCTGATCATCGGGCCAACGATCGTGCCGTCGGCCAGCGGATCGCCCACCGTCAAGCGTTTCGCGCGCTCGATAAAACGCTCGGCAAAGCGCGCGTAAATCGAGCGTTGCACCAGAATGCGCGAACCCGCCGTGCAACGTTCGCCGTTGTTCGAGAAGATCATGAACACGGCGGCATCGAGTGCGCGTTCGAAATCGGCGTCGTCGAAAATCACGAACGGCGACTTGCCCCCTAGTTCCATCGAAAACTTCTTCAGGCCCGCAGTCTGCACGATGCGGTTGCCGGTTGCCGTCGAACCGGTGAACGACACCGCATGCACATCAGGATGCGCCACCAGCGGTTCGCCGGTGTCCTTGCCGAAACCGTGCACGACGTTCAGCACGCCGGCAGGAATACCGGCTTCGAGCGCGAGATTGCCGAGCATCGAGGCGGTCAGCGGCGACAATTCGCTCATTTTCAGCACGGCGGTGTTGCCGAACGCGAGGCAGGGTGCGACTTTCCACGTTGCCGTCATGAACGGCACGTTCCACGGCGAGATCAGCGCGCAGACACCGACCGGATGGAACAGCGTGTAGTTCAGATGCGTCTCGGTGGGATACGTATGGCCGTCGACGCGCGTGCACATCTCCGCGAAATAGCTGAAGTTGTCGGCGGCGCGCGGCACGAGCTGCTTGCGCGTCTGCGAGATTGTCTGACCGGTGTCCTTTGTCTCGGTCTCCGAGATCTCCGGCACGTTCTTCGCGATCAACTCGCCGAGCTTGCGAATGACTTTTGCTCGCTCCGCCGCGGGCTTGCCGGCCCATGCCGGAAACGCTTCTTTGGCTGCGCGCACGGCAGCGTCGACTTCTTGCGCACCGCCGCGTGCCACCTCAGCGAGCACCTCTTGCGTCGCCGGATTGACCGTCTCGAAGTAGTCTTTCGCGGCGTCCGATTTGCCGTTGATCAGATGTTCGATTCGCATTGCCCTGTCCTTTTCTCTTTCACTGTCGATCAGGCGCGGCCAAAGTCCGCGTCGGATGCAATCGTATTGACGAGACGGCCAAGGCCGTCGATTTCACAGATCACTTCGTCGCCCGCATTGACGTTGACGATGCCTTCCGGCGTGCCGGTCAGGATCACATCGCCGGGCGCGAGTGTCATGAAGCCGCTCAGGTATTCGATCAACGCCGGGATACCAGTGACGAGATCGCGCGTGTTGCCATGTTGCTGCCGCGTGCCGTTCACGAAGGTGCGCAATTCGAGTTGCGTGACGTCTTCAATGTCGGCCGCATCGACGAACCAGGGGCCGAGTACCGTGCCGCCATCGCGATTCTTCACGCGCAGGTTGGGGCGGTAATAGTTTTCCAGGTAGTCACGGATCGCGTAGTCGTTAGCGATCATGTAGCCGGCCACATGCCGCATGGCGTTTTCGCGCTTGACGTTCTGCGCGGTTTGGCCGATCACGACAGCCAGCTCGCACTCGTAGTGCATGAAGGTGACGTCGGCGGGGCGGCGCGTGAAACCACGGTGACCAATGACCGCGCCCGGCCCCTTGAGAAAGACCAAAGGCTCGTCCTGCTTGTTGAACTGCAATTCCTTTGCATGTTCGGCGTAGTTCAAGCCGAGCGCGAAGATCGTGCCGACCTCGATCGGCGCGAGCCAGACAACTTCATCCTCGCGACGCACGCGGCCGTCGGCGAGGCGCACGCCATTGGCGTCCGGATACGCTTCGTGAATCGCGCCCGCATACGCAACACGGCCGCGCATCATGACGGTTCTCCATCGTGTTCTTCCGCACCGGCAAACGACACTTCGAGCGGTGGTAATCCGCCAATCGAAAGCGTGGCCGAGTCGCCGATATGCGCAACCGGCGAGCCATGAGGCACGCCGAGCGTAATGACGTCGCCGGCGCTGAGTGTCATGAAATCGGTGACGTCCGCGATCAATTGAGCGACCTTGCGTACCGACGACGCAGTGCTCGCCGTGAAGTCCTCGCGTCCTGGCAGCGAAACTTTGATCGTCAAATCGTCAGGTGTCGCAACGTGACGTGCTGCAACCACTGCCGGTCCGATCACGCAAAAGCCGTCGCGCGCCCGGAACCGTACCGAAGGCCGGTACACGCTCGCATGCGGCACGCTCAGATCGGCGACCAGCGTGTAGCCGGCAATATAGTCGAACGCCTGGCCCGCGCTGACGCGTGTTGCGGTGCGGCCCATCACGATACCTAGCGAAGCGCCGACTTCCACGCCCAATGCGTTGTCGGGTACGACCACGCGGGCGCGATGACCCGCGAACGTATTGCGCGGCTTCAGATAGAGAATCGGCGCTTTCGGCGGTGCCTTATACGGGGCGGCATGCACCGCGTCGCCCAAAGCTTCCAGCGCCGCGCGATCGTTCAGCAAAGTTCCATAAACCGCGCCGGAAACAGGCGCGCGGCAGGCCAGGCCACGGGCGAGCAGCGCGGCGACGGCGCGAGCATCCACGTCGCGAGGCAGCGCGTCGCCTTCGGGATGCAGCAGGTGATCGGCAAGGGCAAACATAAATCAGCTGGCTCCCGGTAAAAATACTAACATGTTAGTAGTATTGCGCTTGATATGATCCATGGTCAATAGCCTGTCGGCTGATCGCGGGTTTTCCCTTAAGTTTCGACGGCTGTTTTTTACCTATCTTCCGCCATGTCCGCTTCCGCTTCTACCCGAGTTTTGCACCGCAACCTGCCGATGTTGTTGCTGCGCGCCAGAGAAAAAATGATGGAGCGTTTCCGCCCATTGATTACCGCGCACGGACTGACCGAACAGCAATGGCGTGTGATTCGCGCGCTCAATGAGCACGGCCCGATGGAGCCGCGCCACATCTCCGATATCTGCACGATTTCGAGCCCGAGCATGGCCGGGGTGCTCGCGCGCATGGAGAGCATGGAACTGGTGACGAAGGAGCGTTTCGCGGAGGACCAGCGCCGCGTGCTGGTGTCGCTCACCGATACGAGCGTGGATCTGGTGCGCGTGATCTCGAAGGATCTCGAGGCGCACTATCGCGAACTGGAGCGCAAGGTGGGGCCGGAAATCGTCGAGCGCGTGTATCGCGCGGTCGATGACCTGCTTGCGGGGCTTGAAGAAGAGGACGAGTGAAGTAACGCGTTAGTTGTTGGTGTCAGGCGACGAGCCGCGCTCACCAACCCTGAAAACGCCGCCACTCGACGCTATCGCCATCCGCCGAAACCGCGTGATATTCGGGGAACTGCGCACCGGTCGCGCATGCATGATTCGGCAGAATGCGCAGCTTCATGCCGATCGGAAAGCGCTGTGCAATGTCGTCGACCTGCGCGCCTTCTTCCGTTGACGACAGGATCCCATGCTCCTGATTGGCGCCGCTCACCACATATCCGCCAAGCGGTGTTCCGTTCAGCAGGCAGGGCTGGCCGTAGCCGAAATCGTGCGGCTGCTTCGAGGTGCCGCGATCGCGGCTCATGGCCATCCAGCCCGCGTCGAGAATAGCCCAGCCTTTATCCGCCTGATGGCCGATCACGGTGGCGAGCACGCTGAGCGCGATATCTTCAAGCGCGCACACGCCGACGTTGTGCATGACCAGATCGAAGAAAACGTAGACGCCCGCTCGCACTTCGGTCACGCCATCCAGTTGCTCGGCGGCGAGGGCCGTGGGGGTCGAACCGACACTCACGGCCGGGCACGGAATGCCCGCGTCGCGCAGCCGCTGCGCCGCGCGCACGCAGCCCGCGCGTTCCTGCTCCGCCAGCGCGGCGAGCGCCTCCGGCGTATGAAGCTCGTAGCTCGAACCCGCGTGGGTCATCACACCGCCCACCGTGACGCCGTTCTCATGCAGGATCCGGCCGACTTCGAGCAGCGTGTCCTGCTCCGGCGTAATACCGGAGCGGTGACCGTCCGTGTCCACCTCGATCCACACATCGAAGGTCTCACCGTGCTGATCCGCAAAGGCGGCGATGGCCGCGGCGGCGGTGGGATTGTCCACCACCAGTTTCAGATCGCAACCCTGGCGGCGCAACGCCAGCGCTCGCGGCAGTTTTGAAGGGGCGATGCTGACCGCGTAGAGGATATCGCTGACGCCGGCCGCAAAGAAGGCCTCTGCCTCTTTGAGGGTCGAGACCGTAATGCCACGCGCCCCGGCGGCGATCTGCGCGCGGACCACGTCGATGCATTTGGTGGTCTTGACGTGCGGACGGAATGCCACACCCAGCGTGTTCATATGAGCCTGCATCCGCGCAATGTTCTTCTGCATCCGGGGGATGTCGATCAGCGCGGCAGGGGTGTCGATGTGGTCGAATTTCATGCTTTCACCGGGGGAATAGCGTGGTTCTGGGCTGACCCGAAACGGCTGAGCCACGGGACCAGCGCGTCGAGCGTCGGCGCCTCCACTTCGGGCGGCTGGGCGCCCGTCACCAGCGGCAGGCCCACACGGTTGTGCCAGTAGGTACGCAAACCGACCGCGGCCGTGCCGAACATGTCGTAGCTGGAGCCGGCCACGAAGGCGGCCTCATGGGCGCCTACGCCGAGTTTGCCGAGTGCGAGCCGGTAAGGCAACGGGTCCGGCTTGTACATACCGGCTTCTTCAGCGGTCACGATTGCGTCCCACTGAATTGGGAAAAGTTTGGCAGCTTGTGTGCCGAGGTGGATCGAGCAGTTGGTGACGACGGCCAATTTGCAATGCGGGCTGAGCGCCTGCAATGTGTCGAGGGCACCGCGCCAGGGCCTAAGCTTTAACCAGTCGGCTTCGAGCGCGAGCGGTGCGGATTCCGGCAGTCCCACTTCGACGGCTGCCGTGCGCACCAATTGTTCGTACGCAATATATTGGCCGCAGCCGTAGGTCAGGCGCAAATACGCCGCACGCCACGCACGGCCCGCCGCTTCGGAGCCCGCGGCGTGATTCCATGATGTCCATGAGTCGAGCAGTGCGGTCAGGAGGTCGAAGAGGACGGCCTTGGGGTAGGCGGCTGAGGGCGATAGGGAAGTCATGATGTAACCGGCGAGGAACGGTGAGCCGATTATAAAGTTTCGCCATTCGCGTGGCGTTCGGCTGAGCTAACTCTTAAATTCAGTTTGAGTGAATGTGCCGATTTTGACGTGGTCCACCACATTTCGATTTTTATCTTCTCCATGGTGGCAACGGTCTGAATCTGCCCTGCAAGTACTGCATGAAATGCCGCGTACGGGCCGGCAATCCGGCTCGCTGATGCGTGAGCGCGATCACGTTCGCGTCCGGCGCCTTCCAGCCTTGCAGCAGGCGCACGAGCCTTCCCTGCGCGATGTCGTCGGCCACGTCCCATTCGGAGCGCAGGATCACGCCGCGGCCTTCGCAAGCCCATTGGCGGATCACGTCACCGTCGTTGCAACTCAAATGTGGAGCAACGCGCACGCTGCGGCGCATACGGCCCTTGCTGAACTGCCAAAGCGAGACATCCTCGTTGTTTTCGCGCAGCACGATGCACGGCAGCTTGCTCAATTCTTCCGGCGACTCCGGCTGGCCAAGATGCTTGAGCAGCGCCGGCGCGGCGCATACGAAGCGCGCATTCGGTGCAATTGCGTAACCGACCAGATTCGATACCGGCAACTCGCCGATATGCACGACGATGTCGAAGCGGTCCATCGTCTCGGTCAAGGGCTGGTCGGACAGCGTGAGCGCTACGTCGATATCCGGGTTCTGCTGCTGGAAGTCAGCGATCGCCGGCGCCAGATGGCGCCGGCCGAATCCCAGCGGCGCATTGATTTTCAGGGTGCCAGTCAAACCGCCCCGGCGGGTCTGCAAGTCTTCGAACAGCGAGTCGAACTGCTGGACCAGTTCGGCGCCGCGCTCGCAGAGAAGCGTGCCTTCCTCGGTGAACTGCAAGCGCCGCGCCGTGCGGTTCACCAGTTGCGTGCCCAACTTCTTTTCGAGTTGCTGCAGACGCTGGGTCACCGCCGAGGGCGACAGTGCCAGTTTTCGCGCCGCGGCGATCAGGCTGCCACTTTCGCGGATGGTCAGCAGAAACCGGATATCGGCCGAGTCGTTCATGGCGGCAACTTGTGAGTTCGGAAGTCTGGCAGCTTAAAGCGTTTGACTGCGCTGTTCCAGTGCGGCGGGATGAACCGGCTACGGGCGCCCAGACGTCGCGCACCAATGAACGCGAGACGGCATCGCAAGGTAAACTGCTACGTTCGTAACGAAGCCGGCAGTTCGATCCGCTAAAGTGTGCGCTTGAGCCAGGTGGGACGAGCAATACCCGCCATCTATCGAATCGTTTTCGCTTCCATTTGAAGAGAAGTCCAATGCCGTTGTCACATGGACCGTCGGGTGGTGCTTCAAGCGCCGCCAGCGGATTGACCAGCATGTCGAATGATCCCGCCTGCCGGCCAACTGGGAGCTCGCAACAAAGTGCCCTGAAACAGGGGATATTTTTGCACACGGGCTGGCGCAGCGCGGGAACGTGGGTCTGGTCGCGCCTGCGCGCACTCGATTCCGTGACCGGATTCTATGAACCGTTCAGCAATGTACTTGCCGATCTGAGCCTCGCCGACGTTTCCGCGTCCCGTCCTACGCTGACCTCCGGCCATCCCCCGCTCGCGGCGCCGTATTTCGAAGAGTACCGGCCGTTTCTGCAAGAGGGTGCGCGCGGTGTGGCCGGATACAGGAAGCGCTTCGGCACCGACCGGTTCTCACCCGCACCCGACGCGGAATTTCCCGCGTTGCAGGCCTATTTGACCAATCTGTGCGAGCACACCGCCGGGCAAGGCCGCGTGCCCGTCCTCAAGTTTTGCCGTTCTTCAGGCCGGCTGCCCTGGCTCAAGCGCGCATTCCCGCAAGCCATGCATGCGGCTGTGCTGCGAAATCCCGCATCGCAGTTTGCGTCGGGGTGGCTGCTCAATCAGCAATGGAGCAATCCGTTCTTCGTGGCGGCGCCGTTTCGCGTGCTGGGTCTGAATCAGTCGGAGCCCCTGGTCAGGCAGGCTATCGAAATCTGCGGCGTGAGCTTGCCGCCTGCCGTGCCGGCTTCGGATGACGCTTACGCCATCACATGCGAGCACTATGCGCGCACGGCGGAGGGCAACAACGCGTATCGGGCGTTCCTCGCGCTGTGGATTCTCTGTGCGTTGCGCATGGCGGACGGCGTCGATTTGACGATCGACGTCGACCGGCTGGGAGCGTCGCGCGACTATGCAGCCGGCTTGCGCGCCGGGTTCCTGGCGCAAAGCGGCTTGTTGCCCGACTTCAGCGGCGCGCGCGATCTGGTCGAGGAAACGCGTCGCAGCGCAGCGCGCATGGCTGGGATCGACGGCCGGTCAATGCGGGCAGTTCACTCCGCGGCGCTGAAATTCCTCAAGACGCAGGGCGCAGCGGACGCCGCCTTTACCGAACTCATCCGCGAGAAGATGGTGCTGGCCAACGAATTGACCGAGCAATGGCGCTGAAGGGGCAATAAGAACGCGGCAATACGGATCGTCGCGCTCCTGCGCGCGGCATGATGTCGGTTGCCGGCAGCCAACGCCTATAACGGGCCGCCGGGAGCGCCACCCGCAAGCCGGGCCGATCACTGCCGGCGCCAAAGCCGCCCCTATTGCGGCGACTTCCTCAACCAATACAGTTCCCGCGCGAAAAACAATACAGTGAGGCGCGGTTTTATTGTGCTGTATCGGGAATATGACCGGCACCGTCGATACAGTTTGCGGATCGACTCTAGCGGTCTATCCCGAACACGAGGTATCGAAATGAATGCAGTGAACGAACAAGCGAACTTGTCGGTGCAGCAGTTGGGCCATTACATTGGCGGCGCGCCGGTTGCATCGGCGAGCGGCCGTTTCAAGGACGTGTTCAATCCCGCTACGGGTCAGGTGACGGGCTCGGTTGCCCTGGCATCGGTCGAGGAAGTGGACGCCGCGGTCAAGGCCGCCAAGGCCGCCTTTCCCGCCTGGAGCGAGACCGCGCCGCTCAAGCGCGCCCGCATTCTGTTCAAGTTCAAGGAACTGCTGAACCGGAATCACGACGAACTCGCCATGCTGATCACACGCGAGCACGGCAAGGTGTTCACGGACGCACAAGGCGAAGTGGTGCGCGGCATCGAGGTCGTCGAGTTCGCCTGCGGCATTCCGAATCTGCTGAAGACCGACTTCACCGACCAGATCGGCGGCGGCATCGACAACTGGAATCTGCGTCAGGCGCTGGGCGTCGTGGCGGGGATCACACCGTTCAACTTCCCGGTCATGGTGCCGATGTGGATGTTCCCGGTTGCGCTGGCGTGTGGCAACACGTTCGTGCTGAAGCCGTCGGAGCGTGACCCGTCGGCGTCGTTGCGCATTGCCGAACTGCTGAAAGAAGCCGGTCTGCCCGACGGCGTGTTCAACGTCGTGAACGGCGACAAGGTGGCGGTGGACGCGCTGATCGAACACCCGGACGTCGCGGCGCTGTCGTTTGTCGGGTCCACGCCGATTGCCGAATACATCTATACGGAAGCGTCGAAGCGCGGCAAGCGTGTGCAGGCGCTCGGCGGCGCGAAGAATCATCTGGTGGTGATGCCGGATGCCGACCTGGACCAGGCTGTCGACGCCCTCATCGGCGCTGCTTACGGTTCGGCTGGCGAGCGCTGCATGGCGATCTCAGTCGCGGTGGCGGTGGGCAATGTCGCCGACGAACTGATCGAGCGTCTGGTGCCGCGCGTGAAATCGCTGGTGATCAAGAACGGCGAAAACCTCGACGCGGAAATGGGTCCGTTGGTTACCGCCGAACATAAGGCCAAGGTGGCTGGCTATATCGACTCGGGTGTGGCGGAAGGCGCGAAACTGATCGTCGATGGCCGTGCGCATCCGATCGTGAACGAAGCCGGGTTCTTCATCGGCGGTACGCTGTTCGACCAGGTCGGTACGGAAATGAAGATCTATAAAGAAGAGATCTTCGGCCCGGTGCTGGCGGTGGTGCGCGTGCCCGATTTCGCGAGCGCGGTCGAGTTGATCAACGCGCACGAATTCGGCAACGGCGTGTCGCTCTTCACGTCGGATGGCGGCGTGGCGCGCGCGTTCGGCCGGCAGATTCAGGTGGGCATGGTCGGCATCAATGTACCGATTCCGGTGCCGATGGCATGGCACTCGTTCGGCGGCTGGAAGCGTTCGCTGTTCGGCGATCACCATGCGTATGGCGAAGAGGGCGTGCGTTTCTACACGCGCTACAAGAGCATCATGCAGCGCTGGCCGGATAGCATCGCGAAGGGTGCCGAATTCACGATGCCGGTCGCGAAGTAAGCAGCAACGTAGCCCTTAAATACGCTCTAAACGCCAGCGGACGAATCTTCTTCCGCTTCGCTCAGCACGGCAGTCTGCACCGCAGTTGCCGGGCTGACGTAAGGCGGCGCCTGGCGTGGGTCGTCGATGCTATAGCGCAACCGGCCCGCGTCGACAAACACGCGCAACTGACGATACTTCACCAGATAGATCAAGCCGACGAGCGCCGCGGCGAAGCCCGATGCCGCGCCGACGCCGAGCGCCCAACGCGGGCCGAAGCGATCCGCGACCCAACCCACCACCGGCGCGCCGAGTGGCGTGCCGCCTAGCGCGATGGCCAGCAGGATCGCGATGACCCGGCCACGCATGGCCGGCTCGGTGGAGATTTGCACGAGGCTGTTCGTTGATGTGTTGAACGTCTGTGTCGCCACGCCAACCACGACGAGTGCCAGGCCGAACAATACGTAGTTCGGCATTAGCGCGGCGACCGTGCAGCCCACGCCAAAAACCGCCGCTGCGCCGAGCAGCAGGGCCATGCGAGGTTTCGCTCTGCGTGCGGCGAGCAGCGCGCCCGTCACCGAGCCGATCGCCATGGTCGAGCTCAGCACGCCGTATTGACTTGCGCCCGCATGAAAGGCGGTGACCGACATAGTCGAGATGAAGATCGGGAAGTTCAGCCCGAACGTACCGATCAGAAACATCATCAACAGCGCGGCTTTCAGATCGGGACGGGTCCACACATACTTGAAGCCTTCCACGAAGCTGCCGCGCGCGCGTGTCGCACGTGGTTTCAAATTCAGTTCGCTGATGCGCAGCATGCGCAGCGAGCCGAGCACGGCGACGAACGAGAGCCCGTTGATCAGAAACACCCAGCCGGTGCCCACCGAGGCGATCAACAGCCCCGCGACGGCGGGGCCGATCATGCGTGCCGCGTTGAACGAGGTGGAGTTCAGCGCGACCGCGTTCGACAGATCGGCTTCTCTCACCAGATCGGAGACAAAGGTCTGACGCGCCGGTGAATCGAACGCGGTGACACAGCCGAGCAGGCCCGCGAATACATAGACCTGCCATAGCTGCACGAGGCCGGTCACGGTAAGGAGCCCCAGGCATAACGCCAGTGTGCCCATTGCCGCCTGGGTGGCGAACAGCAGCTTGCGGCGGTCGAAATGATCGGCCGCATAGCCGGTGAGGGGCAGCAGGAGCATTTGCGGCCCGAACTGCAGCGACATCACAATGCCCACGGACGTTGCATTGTGATGCGTGAGTTCCGTGAGCACCAGCCAGTCCTGCGCCGTGCGCTGCATCCATGTGCCGATGTTGGAGACGATCGCGCCGCTGGCCCAGACCCGGTAGTTGAACGTGCGCAGCGAACGGAATGTGCTGCTCACCGGAACCTCTCCGTGTGGACGATCTGCACCGTGCGGCGGTTAAAACGAGTCTTCATGCGCGCGTTTTTTCGAGCAGGTCGAGAACGTCTTGCGTGGTGCCGGTTTCGCCGAGGCGCGGGAAGATTCGCGCGATGCTGTTGGTATGGGCGTCGAGGTTCATGTCCGTCATTGCGTCGACTGCGAACGTGACGTTAAAGCCGAGTTCGTGTGCGAAACGCGCGGTGGACTCGACGCCGATACTGGTTGCCACGCCGACCAGCACCACTTGCGTGACGCCTTGCTGGCGCAGATAGGCATCGAGGTCGGTGTTCGTGAACGCGCCCCAGGTGCGCTTGCTCACCAGATGATCGGACGGCTGCTGATTCAGTTCGGGCAAGAGGTCCGCAAAGCCGACGGGGAAATCGCCGGTGTGACGCGACTGCTCCGCGCGGCCCGGCGCGCCGGCCGTGACGTTGACGAGCACCACGGGCAGACCGTGACGGCGGAATGCATCGGCCAGGTCAGCGGAACGTTTGACGATCTCGCCGGTGGGGTGAGCGGTGGGCAGCGCAACAATGCCGCGCTGCAAATCGATGACGACCAATGCGGTCTTTGCGTCGAGCGTGGTGAGAGCCATGGTGGTTTCCTGAACGTTACGAATCGATGAGGCGTTTGAGCAAATCGACGCCGATCGCGAGCTGTTTCTGTTCGGCTGCGGAGAAGCGGGTCTGGATCGTACGGAATAGCCAGTCTTCGCGTGCCGCGCGGCTGGCTTTGACCTTCTTGCGAAAGGCGGGCGTGAGGGACAGAACGGTTTGCCGCCCGTCGTTCGGATCGGGCGCGCCGCTCACGAGTCCGGCTGCTTTCAAAACTGAAAGCGTCTCGCCCATGGATTGCGGACGCATGCCCTGAATGCGCGCGAGCGTAGTGACCGTTGCGGGACCTTCGCGCTCCAGCAGGAGGAGAACCTGCACCTGAGACGGCGTGAAATCGCCCACATGCGCTTCTTCGCGCAACCGGCGGCGCAACTTGCCGACGAGGACGCGCAGGTCCTCTGCCGTTGCATGCAGGGCGTTGGGATCGGAAGGGGGCCGCGTGGGCTGAGTGTCGTTGCTGGACATACCGGCAGATGTGAAGGTTACCTTCGTAGGTTACCTTCGCATCTGCCGGGAGTCAAGTTGACGGAATGGGCAGCGGAATGCGAGGCGGGCCACGCATTCCGTGTTTGGCTTGACTGATCCAGGTGAAGCGAGGCTCGCGGTGGTGTGCCGCTTAGAACTTGTGGCGAAGTGCTACGCGCGCTACGACCTGATTCTGCGTCGACGAGGGAGACTGTGTACCGGGGATGAATGCGTCGTCGAGAATGGAGTTGGTCGAGCTGCCTGCGACCTTCTGATACTCGCCTTGAACGTAGACGTCCGTGCGTTTGGACAGGTTGTAGTCCGCCATTAGTCCGACGGAGTGGATTTTGGGCTTCACGCTGCCTGTCGAGGCGTCGTATGTCTCCATCGTGTAGACGTACTGCGCGCCGACAAAGAATGCGGGCGTGATCTGGTATTTGCCGTTCACTTCGAAGTTCTGGTATTTCAGCGTATTTAGCTGGACGCCGTTCGCGGCGAGCGGGATGCCGATATAGCCGTTGCCGGTGGGGTCTTTGTAATTCGAGTTGGTGTACGCGAAGCCGACGGTTGCCGAGCCGAACGTGTAGTTGATACCGCCGCCGAACACGCGCATGCGGCCCGCGATGAAGCTTGCGTCGTTCGCGGTGATGGCACCGTTCGAACCGACGCCGGGGTTATTCGCTTGCAAATAGGCTGCGGCGACCAGCAGGCCACCGTTTGCGTATTGGGCGCCGAAGCTGTACTGACGGTTGTTGGCGAAATTCGTATCGTTGCTGAAGCTATAGGTACCGCCGAACTGGAACCCTGAGATTTCCGGGCTGGCGTATTTGATGGTGTTATCGACACGGAACGAGTTATCCGTGTTGTCGTTGTCGTACGGGTGGGCGAACAGATAGCCTGCCCAATTGCCGTTGGCGGTGGTTTGCGCGAGATAGTCGACTACTGAATCGTATTGACGGCCTAGGGTAACGGTACCGAAGCGGTCGCTGGTGAGGCCTACGTAGGCTTGCCGGCCGAACATGCGGCCGCCTTGATTGAGCCGACCGGAGTTCAGGTCGAAGCCGTTTTCGAGTTGAAAGATTGCTTTGAGACCACCGCCGAGATCTTCCGAGCCTTTCATGCCCCAGCGGCTGCCTTGTGCGTAGCCGCTTGCGAGTTCCACGACGCTACCGTGCCCGACGTTATTTGTGTAGTCGATACCTTCGTCGATGACCCCATAGAGCGTGACGCTGCTTTGTGCAAAAACGGGGGAAGCGGCGGCACTGGCCAGGGCGATAGCGAGGATTTTCTTCTTCATAAGATCTCCATGATGTTTTGGATGTATTGGCAGGTAGCCTGCGCATGATTTTCCGGCCAATACTTTTTGCAAAGCGAGGAATTCTGATGGCATCAATCGGAAACGCCGATGGAGTGTTATCTGGAAGAAGCGGCAACCGAATCACGGAACGTCCGCGATGCGAATCATGCGAGTGGGAGGGGAGGGTGAACGCTGCGCGAAGCGAGACCAGGCAAGTCAAAACAAACGAGTAGAGGCGAGAACCGACCAGAAGCGCCCAGACGAAACAAGCCGAGATAAGGAAGGGAGACAAACGGTTTTAGAAGTGCGCGTCGGCGCGCGCAGCGCCGCCGGAAGTATGACGCCCTTGTCACTCACGCGGAATGTGCGAAAACACGGATTCCAGATGCACCACTAGCCCCTCCGAGCCAGGGGACCCGCTTAAAAATTAGCGGTTTGAGCCGCTTTCTTTTGCCTACTTTTCTTTGCGGCAGGCAAAGAAAAGTAGGTGCCGCCCCGCACAGGGGCAACGCCAATAGACCACTAACAAGTCAAGAAAAGGCCAACATCAAAATCAACCAGACAGCAAAACCTAAGCAGCAACCGCCACAACCCTACTCCCCCGCCCCTCCACCATCTCCTCAATCAACCCTGCCAGCACATCCACCGCCGGATCCCGGCAAACCGACGCCCGATGCAACTCAAGATCCGCCGAAGGCATAGCCGGCATCCCATCCTCAACCCCCAGCACCCGCCAGTGATCCGGCAGCGTACGCCGATCGATGATCGTAACAGCCACCCCATGATTAACAGCGACCCTGATCCCGGTAGGACTCTGACTCGTATAAACAACCTGATACTCCCGATCAAGCGCGGCGAGCGCTTCAAGCCCCCGTTGCCGATAACAGCAGGTTTCAGGAAACAGGGCAAGCGGCACCGGCGCCCCAGGTTTCAGAACAAAATCCTGATGCGCGGCCCACACGACTTCCTGACGTCCAAGATGCCGCCCACTGGTCTGCGACCCGTGCCGCACCACTAAAGCCAGATCCAGCTCCCCAGCCTGCAACCGCTCGAGCAACTCAAGCGACATACGGCAATGAATATGCGGCCGCGCGCCCGGCCGCAGCGCATAGAATTTTCTGAGCAACTCGGGCAACCACAGTTCTGCATAATCCTCAGGCAGGCCAAACCGGATCACGCCATCGCTACTACTGCGGTTCAATGCGGCGATCGCCTCGTTCTGCACCTGAATAATCCGCCGCGCGTGAATCAAAAAATTCTCGCCATCGCGCGACAACGCCAGCCGTCGGCTGTTACGCAGAAACATGTGCGTTTCCAGCCGGTCCTCCAGCGTGCGGATCCGCAAGCTGATGGTCGATTGAGTGCGGTGCAGCAATTTCGACGCCGCGGTGAAGCCGCCGCTATCGACGACGGCCACGAATGCCCGCACCAGCTCGGGATCCAGAGAACTCAGTTTGGACCAATCGGGTCCGCTGATGGAAGCCATCGGAATTACTCGCTTTCCAAAGAAATTTGGCGATCAAAACATAGGGGTGTTAGTGGGGTGATTGTTGTCGAAAACACCCCCGTTACAAATCAGTCCGAACCCCTATCCGGAGTCTCGCCTTGTCACGCCGTTTTCCTCTTGCCGATGCTGACTGCAACGATTTGAGCGACACCGTCACCCGCGACGTGATTCTGGTCCACGCAATTGTGCACCGCAACTATGTCGCTCAGGCGATGGAGCGCTTCACTGCCGCTGTCCGTGTGAAGCGGGCATCTGGAAAAACGCGGAATTCTCGCGTACCGTCCTGGGCGGCGACGGTCCCGCAACAGCGGCGCAAAACACTGTCGGCAAGCTCGCCGAAGAACGCATGCATTCGATATGGAGAACGTACGCGCCGGCACGAACTTCCACAAGTCCGTCTCCAGGGCCTGGAAGATTCCCGGTCCGCACCCAACGTGCCGCTTTTTCACGCTCGCGCAGCGTGTCGGCATGATCGGTGAATACCCGTACGTCGTCGATCGCGAGGACAACGACGCCACGGGTTATGACGGCGTGATCGAGCCCGGCACGACGCAGTGCATCAAAAGCGATATCGGTCATGAAGGTGGAGGTGAAGGCGTCAAGCTGGACGAGCAGGTGTCTGTACGCGATGACAGCGGCGTGGAACGGCTGTCCGACTATCCGTCCGGGAAGCGCCTGCTCGCTTGAGCGCACGGCGTGTCCTCACCGGCATGTGAGGAAGAGGGGCGGCCTCTCGCGCATGCCGATTCAATACAATTCAACGCTTCAAGGGTGATCGATAATGCAATTGAGACAACTTCGGGTGGTACTGTGCGCCGCCGCCATGGCCTTGACCGGCGCTTCCGCGCACGCGGCGGATAGCTGGTGTGCGCAGGGCAAGACGGTGCATTTCGCGGGCATTACGTGGGAAAGCGGCTCGTTCGCAACCGAGGTGCTAAGGCAGATCCTGGAGAAGGGTTACGGTTGCAAGACGGATGTCGTGCCCGGCAGCACGGCGGCCACTGAAACCGCGCTTGCGCACAACGACGTGCAGGTGTGGGCGGAGCAGTGGACCGGGCGCAGCGAGATCACCGCGAAGGCCGTGGCCTCGGGCACCGTCAAGCTGGTCGGCGATACCTTGCCGGGTGGCACGAAGGAGGGCTGGTTCGTACCGGAATATGTCGTGAAGGGCGATCCCACGCGCGGTATCAAGCCGGTCGCAGCGGGCCTCGTTTCGGTGACCGACCTGCCCAAGTACAAGAGCGTATTCGCCGATGACGAGGAACCGGACAAGGGCCGCTTTCTCAACTGCCCGACGGGTTGGGATTGCGAACGGGTCAATACACGTTTGCTGAAGGTGCTGAAGCTCGATGCGAGCTACACCAACTTCCACCCGGGCACGGGCGCCGCGCTCGACGCCGCGATCGCTTCCGCGTACCAGCGCGGCGCGCCGATCGTGTTCTATTACTGGGGCCCGGCCGCGCTGATGGCCAAGTACAAGTTTGTCGAACTGAAGATGCCTGCGTATAACGACGCTTGCTGGAAGACGTTGCGCGACGAAAGCAGTACCTCGCAATGCGCCTCCTCGTACATGGTCTCGCATGTCACCGTAGGCGTCTCCACGCCGTTTTACGAAGCCGACCCGCAACTCATGACGATGCTCGGCAAGGTCAAGTTCCCGATGGACTTCCTGAGCAGCACGATCCTCGAAATGAGCACGAAGAAAGTCGACGGCTCTGCCATGGCCACGCAATTCCTGCGCACGCATCCGGAGATGTGGAAGCAATGGGTGCCTGCCGACGTCGCGTCGAAAGTGCAGGCCTCACTTGCTGGCGCCTGACAGTCGGTAACGTCAGGCGGATTTCGACGGCACGAGGTCTTGCGGCTTCGTGCCGGACAGCAGGTGTCGTAGCGCCTGCTGTCCACTTGTAGTGGAGGATGGTTTATGCATTCGTTTTTTCTGCATCTTTCGATTGCCGATTGGGTGAACGATGCCGTGCAATCGTTCGTGACCCGCTACGGCGACAGCTTCCACCAGTTCAGCATCGTGCTCCTGCGCTATGTGCTCGTGCCGCTCGAAGGTGGGCTGCGCGCCGTGCCGCCCTGGCTGATCCTGCTTGCGGTCGGCGCGGTGACGTGGAATGCGACGCGACGCCTGAGCGTTGCCGGCTTCTTCATGCTGCTGCTCTATGCGATCGGCTGCTTCGGCCTGTGGGAAAAGCTGATGCAGACCCTCGCGTTGATGCTGGTGGCCACCGTGCTGTCGGTCTCGCTCGGCGTGCCGCTCGGCATTCTCACCTCGCGCAGTGCATGGCTGCGGCGCGTCCTCCTGCCGACGCTCGACGTCATGCAAACGCTGCCGAGCTTCGTCTATCTGATTCCGGTGTTGATGCTGTTCGGCCTCGGCAAGGTGCCGGCGATCCTCGCCACGATCATCTATGCGCTGCCGCCGCTGATTCGCCTGACCGATCTCGGCATCCGTCATGTGGATAGCGAGGTGGTCGAAGCGGCGCGCGCCTTCGGCACGACGCGCTGGCAGTTGCTGGTGAACGTGCAGATGCCGCTCGCGCGGCCCAGCATCATGGCCGGCATCAACCAGACCACGATGATGGCGCTCTCGATGGTGGTGATCGCCTCGATGATCGGTTCGCGCGGGCTTGGCGAAGATGTGCTGGCCGGCATTCAGACACTCGATGTGGGCAAGGGAACCCAGGCGGGTATCGCCATCGTGATCCTCGCGATCGTGATCGACCGCATCAGTCAGGGCTATGGCCAGGACCGCCGCACGCGACGCCTGATTGCGCAGCGCAGAAAGGCGAAAGCGGCTTCGCGTATTCCTTATCGTGCGAGCAGCACGAATACGGAAGAAACATCGTCGGCTGAAGACGGGCTTGAAACCCGCACCGCAAGGTAACAGGAAAACGAGGAGACAGACATGGCAGCGATTGAAGTCAACCACGTGTACAAGCTTTTCGGGCCGCCGACCAGCCATGCGCGCGTGCTCGACCTGTTGAGAAGCGGCAAAGGCAAGGCCGATGTGCTCGCCCAGACCGGCTGCAATGTCGGTCTGAACGACGTCAGCCTGCATATCGGCGCGGGCGAAATCTTCGTGATCATGGGATTGTCCGGCTCAGGAAAGTCGACCCTGGTGCGCCATTTCAACCGGCTGATCGAGCCGACGGCCGGCGAGATCGTGATCGACGGTTCGGACGTCATCAAGCTCGGCGCACAAGGTCTGCGTGATCTGCGCCGCTACAAGGTCAGCATGGTGTTCCAGAATTTCGGGCTGCTGCCGCATCAGACCGTGCTCGACAATACGGCGTACGCGCTGAGGGTGCGTGGCGAAAGCAAGGCGGAGGCTAATGAGAAAGCCCGGGTCTGGCTTGGCAAGGTGGGCCTGAACGGTTACGACGAACACTATCCGGACGAGCTATCCGGCGGCATGCGCCAGCGGGTCGGGCTGGCCCGTGCGCTTGCGGCGGATACGGACGTGCTGCTGATGGACGAAGCATTCTCCGCGCTCGATCCGTTGATTCGCACCGAGATGCAGGACCAGTTGCTGCAACTGCAGGCTACCCTGAAGAAGACGATCGTGTTCATCACGCACGATCTCGACGAAGCGCTGCGGATCGGCAACCGCATCGCGATTTTGCGCGACGGCAAACTCGTGCAGGAGGGAACGCCCAACGAGATTCTGACGCGCCCCGCGGACGACTATGTGAGGCGCTTTGTCGAGCGCCGCTCGGATCGCGGTTCGGCCGGCGTGGCCCAGGATTGATTAACCCGCTTCGCAAGCCTCGCGCACCATGCCGAAATGTTGCGCGAGTCCTTCCCAGCCGAGCGCCGTAACGGTTAGCGACCGCGTGGTGGGCGACTTGCGCATCCAGCCCCACGCAATGAAGGCGTCCATCAGACGGGCGCCTAACGGCCCCGCGACGTGATATTGCCGCTCGGTCCAGTCAAGACATTGACGGGCATGGCCCACCCGCTCGAACCCCGGATCGCCCATCTCGATGCCGAGTTGCCGCAGCCACTCGCAGCCATGCGTGGTAAGTGCCTATTCGCGCTCGCCGGCCTCGACGATCAAGCCCCGCGTGAGCATGCTTTGCGTCACCGCGACACCGATCTGACCCGCCAGGTGATCGTAGCAGCAGCGCGCGAAACGCAGCGCCTGGGCCGGCCGGCTCGGCGTAGTGCGCCAGGCCGGGGTCACCGGCCCGACTGACGCGAGGCTTTCAAGCAGGTGCGAAACGTGCGGCCCGGCGAGCCGGTAATAGCGATACCGGCCTTTGCTTTCCACGCTCAGCAAGCCGCCGTCGAGCAGTTTGGCGAGGTGCGAGCTGGCGGTCTGCGCCGTGACGCCCGCCGCTTGCGCAAGCGCGCTGGCCGACAGGGCGCGGCCGTCGGCGAGCGTGATCAGCATCACCGAACGAACCGGCTCGGCGATCAGGTGCGCCACGCTCGCAATATTGTGCTGGCCCATTTATTTGCACCGTCCTTCATTGACGCGCGTTTGATGCCTGTTGGCAGGTGAAAAATCGCTCGTTTGTTCTCACTGACACTTCGATACAGCCCGAAGCATTCTCTGTGCAGGCCGCCTTATAGTCAACGGCGAACCGGTAACCAGAGGCTGGACTCTTGAACACTGAACGTGAATATCAGAAACGGGTATTGATCGCGACGAGCCTCAGCTACGTCATTGTCATACTGGACACATCGATCGTAAACGTTGCGCTGGAGCCCATTGCGGCCAGTCTGGGCTCGGATATCAGTGGCCTGCAATGGGTGGTCAACGCCTATACGCTGACCTTTGCGAGCTTGCTGCTGAGCGGTGGCGCACTCGGCGACCGGATCGGGGCCAAGACCGTTTATCTCGGCGGATTGCTGATTTTCGCCTGCGCGTCGGCGTTATGCGGATTGGCGCCGGATCTGCGGATTCTGGTTGCCGCGCGGATCGCGCAGGGCGTCGGCGCGGCGTGCCTGGTTCCGTGTTCGCTGACCCTGATCAATCATGCTTTTCCGGTCGCGCGGCAGCGGGCCAGCGCGATCGGCGTGTGGGCCGGATGCGGCGGCATCGCGATGGCGGCGGGACCGCTCGCCGGTGGCCTGCTGATTCATCTGCTGGGCTGGCGAAGCATTTTTCTGGTGAATGTGCCGATCGCCTTGATCGGCGCCTGGCTGACTACGCGCGTCGATTCGATCCGTCCGGCCGCGTCGGACAGGTCGATCGATGTGGCCGGTCAGATGCTCGCGATCGTGGCGCTTGGCGCGTCGGTCGCCGTATTGATCGAGGGCGCGAAGTTCGGGTGGCACGCGGGCGCGATACGTGCGGGCGCCGTGGTTGCGCTCGTCGCATGGATCGCATTCGTGATGGTCGAGACAAAACGCAAACAGCCGATGCTGCCTTTACACTTCTTTCGGAGTCCGGTGTTTTCCGCATCCGCCTTTGCCTCGCTGATTTCCGGCCTGGTATTCTACGGCTTGTTTTTTCTGCTGAGCCTGTATTTCCAGTCGGCTCGCGGGTGGTCGCCGTTGCAAACCGGCCTGGCATTTCTGCCGTTGACCGTGATGGTGGCGATCGGCAGCTTCGCATCCGGTGCATTGAACAGGGCATATGGCGCGCACCGGCTCGTTTGCGGCGGCTTCCTGCTCTATGCGCTGGGGTTTGCCGGGCTCGCCGCGCTCGCGGACGATGCGCCGTATTGGCGGATAGCGCTGTGCTTTCCTGCTGTCGGCTTCGGCGCGGGGGTGATTACGCCGGCGGCCACCGCCGCGTTGATGACGGCGGTGGACAAGGCGCGTGCCGGCGTCGCGGCGGGCGTGCTCAATGCGAGCCGGCAGACAGGGGCCGCATTTGGGGTCGCGATCTTTGGGGCATTGATGAGCGCGATCCAGCCGCTCGACGCCGGGATTCGCGTGGCGGTCCATCTGGCGATCGGCTTGTCGCTTCTGGCCGCGCTGGTTTGGGGTGTCGCTTTGGCGGTGGCGGCGCGTTACGAACGAGGGGCAACGTAGCTTGCACTGTCAGGCCCCTCCCGCTCGCCGGACGCGTGCGGCAGCGCGCCCGGCGCATGACCGGTTACAGAGCGTTGATCGACACGTCGCGCAGAGGCAACGCAGGTGCGCGTTGTCCACCTGATGGCACGACCTTGATGTTCAGCGTTGCGCTCGCTCCCGCTGCGTTCGAAAACACGCCCAACTCCTTGCGCAGGGGTACAGAGAAAGTCGCGTCGTTCGACATTTTCATGCCGTGCATCATGGGGCCGAAAAACGCAATCGTACCGGCATAGTACGGACTGTCCGCATCCACCTGCGTGACGCCTTCCGGGGCGTTGATCAGAACGTCGAACTCTCGGGGGGCTGACGCGCCGTCAGGGCGGGGCAGCGTAATGCTGGCGACCAGTGATGTCTGCCCGGCCTCGCCGCCCAACCCCTGAATCAAGGGCGCAGGCACCACGACGGATGCACCCGACGCATTAATCGTAGCTTGGAGCGGTGAAATCTTGCCGACGTTAGAAACGTGTCGCTCTTCGACGCATTTTTCGCCGAATCCGGGCTGGTAGTCATAGCTGAAAGCCGTCGCGTCGAAGTAGTCTCCGGCATTGCCAGAAATGTATTGGCCGCTGCTGTTCACGTAGAACAGGAATGGCTCGTTAGCGAGTGTCTGCAGGTCAGGACCCGTAGGAAGATAGGGTTGTCCTAACGCTATCTGCTTGCGTGTCCATACGTCCCATAACCGATCCATGTTGGCGTGATGCAGATAGAAGATGGGATCTAGTGGAGACAGAAAGTTAGTCATGTTGCCGTAAGGACCGGGGTCGATCGCCCCGACCCCGCCGATACAGTTATGCACCTTGTTGTGCGGCATTGCTTCAAGGATCGAGAATTGTGTGGCCGCTGTCGGTGCCATGACGTGCGAAGCGGTCTTCGAGCTAGTGAAGCTGAGGGTAATGTTCGGGCTATTGAAGGATGCCGGCCGCAAACCCGCATTGACGATAAACGGTGACACACCGTAAGCCGTCTTCTTGTCGAGCCCGCGATTGAAGCGCGACAGGTAGCGTGCACCGCTCGTGACCGCGTACGCAGCGTTGCCGGGTACGACCGCATGCGCACTTTCGCTGAAGCCTGTTACGTCGTCCCAAAGCAGGTCGAAAGTAGCATAGCCGCGCGCGTTCAGTTGCGCGCGCTGAGCGCTATTCAGACCATTCCAGTAGGCTTGAAGCGCGGGCTTGATGAACGAGGTGAAGCGGGCAACGTTGCCGGTGTACGGTTCGTATGCGCGATCTGTCGGGGTGAGTACGCCATTGAACATGTCCTCGGGAATCCCGGGTTGCTGTGTCCAGTCCCAATAGGGCATGGCGAAATCTGGATCGTTGCTCAATGCGCGGATCGTCTGTTCGAAATAGCCGACGTAGCCGCGGTGCCACACGAAAAACCACCAGTTGCCATGCGGACAGTCCATCAAATGGGTGAATGCGTTGCGAAACCAGTTTTGCGGATGTTCGGCGGGGAGTCGAAGCATCGCAGCGATTCCTTTTGCGTAGCTGCGCAACATCCGTTGTCCTGACCGGCTTGACACGTTGTAGCGCCGATATCTGGCCGATCTGTTGGCGTTATCTTGTGAAAACGCAACCTGTGTGCCCAGCGAAAACATTGATGAACCAACGGCTGTTGCAGCCGTTTTTAGGAAGTGCCGACGAGAGTGCAGTTTCATGATTTCTAATCCTAAATAAAATAATGGATTAATTGACTCGCTGATTTTGGGTAAAGTGTGCGTGGCGGTGATTAGTTCGGCATGGTTCGTCTGCCAAGGCGTTTGTGTATCGTATATCGAATGTTGGTGAATTCAATCAGCTTTAGAAGAAATTTTTGTTTTATTGAGATAATTCGTATTCCTATATATATGGTATGGTTGTTGATGGATCAATTTTTATTGATATAAATCGGATCGGGCGATGACACTCGAAAGCGTGATTTTGCTTACCGATGGCGACGCGTCTGGCGCGCAAACCCCAAGTTGGCACCATCGAAAGGACGCCACTGGCACTACACGGGTGTTCGAAATGCTGCGACGATACCGGCCCTTTCCTGAAGATGTCGTCGTGCGCGGAACGCAGCAATCGATTTGACCTTCGATTCTCCGTTTTTTTGCGAACACACGACTCATGAATGTTGCCGATACCCCTTCCATACTGGGATGTCTGGCCCTGGTGACCCTGGTGGCGGGCATGGCAAAAGGTCTGACCGGATTCGGCGGCGCGCTCGTCATGGCGCCGTTGTTCGGGCTCCTGATTCCCGCGCCGGAAGCCGGCGTGCTGATCGTCCTCATCCATTTTGCGACCTCGCTGCAAGGCGTGCGTAGCTGGGCGAGCGCAGTGCGCTGGCGCACGGTGATTCCACTCGCGCTGGTCGCGATGGCTTGCACCGCAGTCACGACCTTGTGGATGGCGAGCGAGAACGCGGTGGCGCTTCGCCGGCTCGTCGCGCTCGCCGTCCTTGCCTCCACGGCGATGCACATGCGGGGCTGGCGCTGGCTTCACGATAGCGGCTGGCGGCCGACCTTCACGGCAGGCGCCATGAGCGGCGCGCTGACCGCGCTGGGCGGTATCGGCGGTCCGCCGGCCGTCTACTACCTCAACGGCGTCGGCCAGGGTGCGGCGTTGCGCGCCAATCTCCTCGCGTATTTTGCGGTGCTCTACGTGGGGGTGGTGGCCCTTCTCGTGGCCGAGCATCAGGTTCACACGCCCGAGCTCGGTTCCCTGGTACTGCTCGTGCCGGTGTTCGTGCTCGGCGTCGCCGTGGGGGAACGCCTCGGCCGGCGCGTGCCCGTGCGCCGGGTCGAACATGTCGTGAGCGCTTTGCTGCTGTGTTCCGGGCTGGTTGCCCTGGTCGCGTAAAAGCGGGTAAAAATAACCTGCGAACAGCCGGTGCGACGTTCGCGCGAGCGGGTGCAATGTCCGCTCAGGGTCCCGCATGTGGACCAGGCGATTTGTTATCGCTGGTACTAGTCAGGTGCATTTTCGGCCACCGATACTCAATTCATCTGCTATGGCCTTCGTGCCACATCCGCTCGCCGCGGACCCCCGCCACCCGGGTTGGTCCCTCAATGGCGGGCGGATTCAGCAGAGACGATTTCATCGGTCACGAAAAGCAGACGGAGACTTCATGCTCAAGTTCTTGATTGGGATCGGCATCCCCTATATCGGCGTGATCGGCCTGCTGCCCTGGGTCGCTTCTGTCGATCGATTCGTGCTGGGCGTGCCCTTCATCTATGCGTGGATTTTCGCGTGGTTTATCCTGACGTCGCTCTGCCTGCAGGTGTGCTGGCGTCTGTTCGATCGCCGCGCGGACGATGCAAATCCGCAAACCCACTGACGCTGAAGGAGAGTCCGGATGTCCACCGTTGTCTTTCTGGGTTTGATTCTCTTCTCGCTGTATCTGGCGATACGGTCCAAAAAAGGGCGCGGCGCGCAAAGCGTTCATGACTTCTTTGTCGCGTCCCGTCAGTTCGGCGCGTATCTGGTCTTTTTCCTCGCCGCGGGCGAAATCTACAGTATTGGCACGATGGTCGGCTTTCCGGGCGGCATCTATGCCAAGGGGCCCACTTATGGAGTCTGGTTCCTGGGATACATCCTGCTGGCGTATCCCGTCGGCTATTTCATCGGACCAAAAATCTGGGAGGCCGGCAAGCGCTATAACGCCATTACGCTGCCCGATCTGTTCAAAGGCCACTACGGCAGCCGCGCGCTGGAACTGATTGTCGCCGGATCGGCAATCCTGTTCCTGCTGCCGTGGGGCGAGTTGCAATTCACGGGGCTCGTGGCCGCGTTCAAGGGCCTCGGCTGGAATTTCCACCCGCTCTATCTGATTCTGATCTCCGCGGCGCTGGCGTTCACCTATATCGCCATTTCGGGCGTGCGGGCGTCGGCGTACATTGCGATCCTGAAAGACGTGCTGATGGTCGTGGCGATTGTGATCACCGGGCTCGCGGTCGCGTGGGAGTCGGGTGTCACGGAAGTTTTTCACGCCGCGAGCCTGCACGTCAGCAACAGCATGAACACCAGTCAACTGACGTTTTCGATGAGCACCATGCTGTTCCAGTCGTTAGGGTTCTACGTGATGCCGTTCGCGGTGCAGGTTTTCTTCACGGCCACCAGTCCGAACACGATCCGGCGCACCCAGGTGGCCATGCCGCTGTACATGTTGATGTATCCGTTCCTGGTGATTGCTTCGTACTATGCGATCAGTCAGAACCTGCACCTCGCGTCGCCGAATGAAGCGTTCTTTGCAGCGGCGATCCGGCTGCTGCCGGGCTGGCTGCTGGGCCTGGTCGCGGCCGGCGCCTCGCTATCCGGTCTGTTGGTGCTGACGGGAATCTGTCTCGCCATTGGCCCGATCGTGACGCGCAATCTGTTGCCGAAGATGCCCGAGAGCAAGCAGAAAGCCACCGCTAAAACGGTGATCGTTATCTACCTGGTGGTCTCGATCGTGATGACCCTGCTGACGCCGAACCTGATGCTCACGTTGATCAATACCGCGTACTACGGCGTGACCCAGTTTTTCCCGGGCGTGATGGTCATTCTGTTTTCGCTTCGCGTCAAACCGGCCGCCGTCGCAACAGGTATTCTGACCGGCCAGATACTCGCGATCATCCTCTACATGCTGCATGCCGATCTCGGGGGATTCAACCTGGGCTTGCTGTGTCTCGTGATCAATATCGCGGTGACCGCCGTGTTGAATCACGGTTGGAAGCGCAAACCGGTTCATGCGCTGTCCTGAGCGTTCGGCCCGCCTCCTGAATCAGAGAACACATACCTATGAATTCGCCTGAACGAGGTCCCATCACCGTCTTCGCCGCCAGAAAGATTCTGACGATGAATCCGTCTCAACCGCACGCCACGCATGTGGCCGTGCGAGACGGCAAGATTCTCTCAGTCGGCAATCTGGAGGACGTCAGCCGGTGGGGCGAGGTTGAGATCGACGACACGTTCCAGGACAAGGTGTTGATGCCGGGTCTCGTGGAAGGGCATTGCCATCTGATGGAAGGCGCCATGTGGGACGCCGTGTATCTCGGCTACTACGACCGGCGCGGTCCCGACGGCACGTTGTGGCGAGGCCTGAAAACGCTGGACGAGGTGATCGGGCGGCTCACCGAAGCGCAACGTGCCATGACGGACGCGGCGGCGCCGCTGCTTGCGTGGGGCTTCGATCCGATTTTCTTCGGCACGAGCCGCCTGTCGGTCAAGGAACTCGATACGGTGTCGACTCGCCGGCCCATTGTCGTGCTGCACGCGAGCGTGCACCTGATGAACGTCAACTCCGCCATGCTGGCGCTCGCCGGAATCGACGAGAACACCGACATTGACGGGATCGACAAAGACGATGATGGCCAGCCGACCGGCGAGCTGCAGGAATTCGCCGCCATGTTCCCGGTGTACGAGGTGATCGGCAGCCAGCTTTCCATTGCGGCGAGCGAAAAGAAAGCGGCCATCTGGAATTTCGGCAAGGTCGCGCAGCTCGCCGGCGTGACCACCGCGACGGATCTGGTCAACGATCTGTCGGCGCTCGGTAATCGCAACCTGCGCGAAGTCACGGCCGACCCGCAGTATCCGGTCAGGATCGTGCCAGCCTTTGCGCCGCAGCGAAGCCCCGAGGGCGGCGTGGAAAAAGTCCTGTCGGCGATCCGTGACGGCACGGAAAAATTGACGTTCGGTCCGGTCAAATTCATCGTCGACGGATCGATTCAAGGCTTCACGGCGCGGCTGAAGTGGCCGGGTTATGTCGGCGGCCAGCCGAACGGCTTGTGGCTGATTCCGCCCAGCCAGTTGGAGGAGGTGTTCACGCCGTTTCACCGCGCCGGCCTGCAACTCCATATCCATACCAATGGCGACGAAGCCACCGAAGTCGTATTGAACACCCTCGAAAAAATGCTCGACGCCTGTCCGCGCAGCGATCACCGTCACACGCTGCAGCACTGTCAGATGGCGGACGCGAGCCAGTTGGCGCGTGCCGCGAAACTCGGCATGTGCATCAACTTTTTCTCCAACCATATCTACTACTGGGGCGACGCGCATTACGCGCAGACCATGGGCCCCGACCGCGCGAACCGGATGAACGCGGCGGGAACGGCGCGGCGTCTCGGGATTCCCTTTGCCTTTCATTCGGATGCGCCGATCACGCAGTTGAGCCCGCTTTTCACGGCCTGGTGCGCCGTGCAACGCAAGACCGCCAGCGGTCGTGTGCTGGGCGCGAGCGAGTGCATCCCCGTGGCGGACGCATTGCGCGCGATCACGCTGGGCGCGGCCTACACGCTCAAGATGGACCATCTGATCGGCAGTATCGAGGTGGGCAAATTCGCGGACTTCGCCGTGCTGGCGGACGATCCAACCGAGGTCGCGCCCGAGCGGTTGAAAGACGTCGAAGTGTGGGGCACGGTGCTGGGCGGGCGTGTGTTTCAGTCGCCGGCAAAAAAATGAACGGCGAGAGCGCACCGTCGCAGCCGACCGTGCGGCCACCCATTGCGCTGGTGGTGCTCGGCGGTTATCTGGGTGCGGGGAAGACGACCTTGCTCAACCACGTGCTGTCGATGGCGGGGCAGCGCCGGATTGCGGTACTGGTCAACGATTTCGGCGATATCAATATCGACGCGGCGCTGATTCGCGAACGCACGGACGATGTCATCAATCTGGAGAACGGCTGCATCTGCTGCTCGATCGGCGGCCGTCTCGTCGACGCGCTCGTGAAAATCAGCGCGCGTCCTGAGCGTCCCGAGTTGTTGATCATCGAAGCCAGCGGCGTTTCCGATCCCGTGAAGATCGCGCAGATCGGCCTGCTCGACCGGGCCTTCAGGCTGATCGGGATCATCGTCGCGGTGGACGCCGAGCGCATCGGCGCAACCTTGCTCGACCCGTACGTCGGCGATATTGTGCGCCGGCAGATCGCGGGCGCAACCGCGCTCGTGCTCACCAAAACCGACCTCGTGACCGAGCAGGAAAAGAGTACGGCAACGGCAGCGGTGTTGGCGCTCGCGACCACGTCCATCCTGTTCGAGTCGACCAATGGGCAGATACCGTCGGCGTTGATCTTCGACGCGAGTGTGGTGCCTCGCCGCCGTGCGGGTGGGTTCGGGGTCACGACGGAGGGCGCTTCGAACCGGCATCCGGATATCTGCAGTTTCTCCTTCCGCTCGGATTTCCCGCTGGACAGGAAGAAACTCAGGGCAGCGCTTCGCAGCCTGTCTTCCACGCTGTTGAGAGCGAAGGGCATCGTCTGGCTGGATCAGGACACCTCACCGCAAGAACTCCACGTGGTTGGTGGCCGCATTCTCATCACGCCGTTCGCGGGTCACGCAGCGGCCGAATCGACGATTGTCCTGATCGGCCGGTTCAGCGACGAGGACGAGCGCGCGATCAGGCGTTGCCTCGAAAGCACGCAAGCGCTGAACTGACACCTACTCGCGCAAGTGCCGCGCTCGTCGTGTCAATGGCACTGAGTGTACCGATCACACCACGCGCACCACGTGCACCACGCACACCAACGGCCTGAATCCGAAAACCCGGTTCGAGGCCAGTCAACCCACGTGTTCCCGACACCCACTGCACCAGGCGAAACCGGCGCACTGGCCCTACCGCCGAGTGAACACCAAACTTACACTTTTCCCTAAGAGATCGCCGCTTAGGCAAGCTCACGAGTCTCATCCAATTCAACAAGCAGGAGACATGCATGGCCACAATGGAAACGTCCGCATCGAAGGTCACCGCGGAGACACTCGCCGCATTTTCCGATGCGTTCAACCGTCACGACGCAACCGCGCTGATGGGCTTCATGACCGAAGACTGTGTGTTCGACGCAGCCGGCGGAAGCGAAGTATATGGTGCGCGTTTCGTCGGCCGCGACGCGGTGCGCGCAGCATTCGAAGCGGTCTTCAGAACCTTCCCGGACGCGCATTGGGGCGACGGCCGTCATTACGTCATCGGAGAGCGTGGCGTGTCCGAGTGGGTGTTCACGGGGACGCATGCGGAAGGCTGGCGCATCGAAGCGGAAGGGTGCGATCTGTTCGAGTTCCGCGATGGTCTGATCGCAGTCAAGCGCGCGTTCCGCAAGGAACGCCCGAAGCAGAACGTTTGACGCCGACGAGGAGCTTCACATGGCGCAAAGTGTCATCACACGGGTCGGCGAAGGTCTGTCCGCAGGGCGGGACAGCGCAACGCAGTATGACCCGAGATACGACCCGCTGGTTTCGCCGGGACCGGGTCACGGCAAGCAATACGCCCCTACCTACTGGGCCGCGACCGCTGGCACGCCGCCGCCCGACGATGGTCCGATCACGAAAGATATCGATGTGGACGTGGCGATCATCGGCGCGGGGTATACGGGGCTCGCAACGGCCTTGTGTCTCGCGCGCGATCACGGTATCAAGGCTGTGGTGCTCGAGGCCAACAAAACCAGTTGGGGTTGCAGCAGCCGCAATGGCGGGCAAGGGCAGAATGCGTCGGGACGTCTGTCGCGTTCGCAATGGATCGAGCGCTGGGGCAAAGATGTCGCGCTGAAAATGCACGACGAGATCCAGGAAGGCTTCGACAACTTCAAAGCGCTCGTGGCCGAAATCGATTGCGATCCGCAACCCGGCGGCCACTTTCTGATCGCGCACCGGCCGCGCATGATGGCCAAACTCGCCGCCGAGGCCAAAGTCTGGAAAGACGTTTTCGGTTACCCGTCCGAGCTTATCGACCAGGCCACGTTTCGCCGCGAGTACGTCAACGATTGCGAGGCGGCCGGCGCCCTCCACGAGCCCGAAGGCATTGGCATTCATGCGTTGAAACTCGCCTACGGGTATCTGCGGTTGGCGCGCGAAGCGGGTGCGCGCGTTCATCCGGCGAGCCCGGTGATCGGCTGGGAAACCATTAACGGCATTCATCATCTGCGCACCCCGGGCGGCACGGTGCGGGCCCGGTCCGTGGGTATCGCGACCGGTGCGTATACGGCGCCGGACCTGCATCCTTCGCTGACGAGCCGTGTGATGCCGATCCTGTCGAATTCGATGGTGACGCGTCCGCTCACGCAGCAGGAAATCGCTGCCTGCAATTTTCGAACGACGCAGGTGCTCACCGATACACGTACCTTGCGTTTCTACTATCGCTTCCTGCCGGACAATCGGCTGCAGATCGGCAGCCGTAGCGCGATCACCGGTGCGGATGCGCCGAATCCGCGCCATTACGAGTTGCTCATCGAAGGAATGGGGCGCAAATTCCCGGCCTTGCGCGGGGTCCAGATCGACTATTCATGGTGGGGCTGGGTGGACGTGAGCCACGACATGATGCCGCGCGTGTGCCAGCCGGATCCGAAGCAGTCGGTGTTTTACGCACTGGGCTACGGCGGCAACGGCGTGTCATATTCCCAGCAGGCGGGTCGTCGCCTCGCTGAACGGATCGCGGGCAAAGGGTCGAAGCAGACGCTGCCGATCTTCACGTCGCCGTTGCCAGGCCATCCGTTCGCACCGTTCCGCCGCATCGGGCAACGGATGCTCTACCAGTTGTATTTCCGGCGCGACGAAAAACCTTGAACGCGCTCCGCGTGCCGCGCCACCCGCGGCACGACTTGCGCCAGTCCTCGTGCGTCACGCGCGCGGTGCTGCGCAGCGCAGACAGGTCTGCGCGTTAAGTCCGAAGAAAAGACACGAAGCAGTGAGGCGCGTAAGCGACTTCGCTCGATCCGAATTGACGGCGCTCAGGTTTCGGGAATGCACGCCACCGCGCATGCAGCCCCGCACGACCGGCGCCGGCATCAACAGGATGTGGAGGTGACATGGAAGTATCGAACAAGAGTGAACTGAAGACCGGCCTCAAGGAGCGCCACATGACCATGATCGCGCTGGGCGGCGTGATCGGCGCGGGCCTGTTTGTCGGCAGCGGCGTCGTGGTCCGGCAGGCCGGCCCGGCGGCAGTTCTGTCGTTTCTGATTACCGGCGGTCTGATCGTGCTCGTCATGCGCATGCTCGGAGAAATGGCGTGCGCCATGCCGGCGGTGGGCTCGTTTTATGAATACGCGCGTCTCGCCTTTGCCGGCAAGCGCGGACCGGGCAAACTGGCCGGTTTCCTGACCGGGTGGATGTACTGGTATTTCTGGGTCATCGTGGTGGCCGTCGAGGCGGTGGCCGGCGCGAAGCTGGTTCAATTCTGGCTGCCGGATACGCCGGCGTGGGCAATCAGTCTTGTGTTGCTGGTCGTGCTGACGGCGACCAACCTGATCTCGGTGGGCAGTTACGGGGAGTTCGAGTTCTGGTTCGCGTCCATCAAGGTGGCGGCGATCGTCGTGTTTCTGTTCCTCGGCGGGCTCTATGTATTGGGTCTGTGGCCTGCGTCGATGCACACCGCCGCGGTGATGCCGACGCTGTTTTCGCACGGCGGCTTGATGCCGAAGGGGATCGGACCGGTGCTAAGCGGCGCCGTTGCGGCGACGGGTTTTTACTTCGGCGCCGAGATCGTCACCATTGCCGCCGCCGAAGCGCATGAGCCGGTCAAGGCGGTCGCCAAAGCCACCAATTCGGTGATCACCCGCGTGCTGATTTTCTATGTCGGCTCGATCCTGCTCGTGGTGGCGCTGGTGCCTTGGGATTCGCCGCGCATGGCCACGCCGTATGTGAGCGCGCTCGATGCAATGGGTATCCCCGCCGCCGCCAATGTCATGAACGCGATCGTGCTGACCGCGGTGCTGTCCGCACTCAATTCCGGCCTTTACGCGGCCTCGCGGATGATGTTTGCGCTGACCCGCCACGGCGACGCGCCGGCTGCGCTCGCCAAGGTCAATCGCCGCGGCGTGCCGGTTCGCGCGATTCTGGTCGGCACCTTGTTTGGCTATGTATCGGTCGTCATGTCATACGTATCGCCCGACACAGTGTTCGCATTCCTTGTCAATTCATACGGAACCGTGGCGATTTTTGTCTACGTGCTGATCGCCGTATCGCAACTGAAGCTGCGCGCCCGGCTAGAGCGCGAGGCACCGGAGATGCTGCGCGTGAGGATGTGGTGCTATCCGTATCTGACCTGTTTCGCGATCGTCGGCATGATCGGCATTCTGGTGGCCATGGCCTTCATACCGGACCAGCGCACGCCGCTGTGGCTCGGCGTGGTGAGTCTCGGCGTGCTGCTCGTGGCGTATGCGTGGCGGGCCCGGAAAAGCGGAGATGTTTCGACTGAAGCGGATTTCGTGGACTATCGGCCTCGTACACATTGAGGCTTGTCTAACGCGTGCTGTTCAGTGTGCAGCGGTGGGTCGTTCGAGATCGCCGCTGCACCGGGTTAATGTCAGGTTGGCGGCGCGTCCTTGCTATTTCTATTTCGACACGACCGTCGCCGTTGCCGTTGCCACCGCTGCCGCCGTCGCAGGCTGAAGCAGCGGTCCGATGCGCAAGGCTACCTCCTTGAGCTTCGGCACCGCTTTCAATAGATCCTCAAGGCTGGCACGCGCCGTGGGGGCATGAACGGCCAACGCCGCGAGCACCCGGCCGTCCTCGATGCTGCGCACCGGCACTGCGACCGCGACCATGCCGCGTACGAATTCCTCATTGTCGACACCGATGCCGCGCATGGCGAGGCGGTCGAGTTCCGCTTCCAGCAGATCGATGTCGGTCAGGGTCCGATACGTCATCGATTTGAGCGACAGGCGCCGGATAACGAGGCTGCGCTCGGCCGGCGTCATCTGCGAAAGGAACAGTTTGCCGCTGGCAGTGCAATGGAGCGGGACGCGCGTGCCCGGTTGCAGATGCAGACGCAAGGGTTCGCTCGTCTCGACGCGCTCGACATACAGCACGGTATCGCCGTCGAGCACGGTGAGATTGCAGGTCTCGCCGAGCGACTCCACGAGGGTGCGCAACAACGATCGGCACGCTCGCGTAAACGTGCTGTTCGCGAGCGTGGTCAGGGCGAGTTGCGCGGCGCGGGGCCCGAGCGCGATGGCGCGATCGGCCCCGCGCGAATCCGGCATGTGTGTGACGTAACCGCGTGCTTCGAGCGATTCGATCAGGCGCATCAAGGTCGCCTTCGGAATCTGCAGACGTAAGGACAACTGGGAAAGTGACGACGGTTGTCCGGCGGACGCAAGTTGTTCCAGCACGCTGAGCGCGCGCAGAACGCGGGTGTCGTCGGCGGGCTCGTGAGCAGGCGAGGGGAGATGCGTGGTGTCTCTCATTGTCCTTCCCGGGGCGGATGAAGGTGGATGCAGTCCGAACGGATCGGTGACAACCCGGATAAACGCGTGCGGACCAATCGAATAGTGAAACGAAAAAGTCGGTTTTCGTACCGGATTAATCAATCGTAACCGGAATCGCTTGAAGTCGAAACTGCCATCCAATAAATTGAGACGAAATGATCCGTTTTTAAAAGCAAAGGCAGCAACACGGAGACATCAATGGTACGGAGTTTCGACTACGTGGTCGTCGGCGCGGGATCGGCGGGTTGTGTGCTCGCCAACCGTCTTTCCGAAAATGGCCGCTACTCGGTATGCCTGCTCGAAGCCGGGCCGCCCGACCGCTTTCTGTGGATTCATATCCCGATCGGTTACGGCAAAACCATGTTTCATCCGGTCTACAACTGGGGCTTTTACACCGACCCGGATCCGAACATGCACGACCGCAAGCTCTACTGGCCGCGCGGGCGCACGCTGGGCGGCTGCAGTTCCATCAACGGGCTGATCTACATTCGCGGCCAGAAAGAGGATTATGACCAGTGGGCCGCGCTCGGCAATCGTGGCTGGAGCTGGAAGGAATGCTTGCCGTACTTCCGGCGGCTCGAACATAACGAACTCGGCGAATCGCCGACACGGGGCGTGGACGGCCCCTTGTGGGCCTCTACGATCAAACAGCGCCATGAACTCGTGGATGCGTTTATCGCTGCGTCGAATCGCCTGGGCGTCCAGACGGTCGACGACTTCAATCAGGGCGATCAGGAAGGCGTCGGCTATTACCAGCTGACCACGCGGCGCGGCTGGCGTTGTTCGACCGCTGTCGCCTACCTCAAACCCGCACGAAAGCGTCCGAATCTGCAGATCGAGACCGACGCGCTGGCATCGAAAATTCTCTTTGAAGGCACGCGTGCGGTGGGTATTCGTTATGAGCAGCACGGCAGGGTTCACGAAGTGCGCGCGCACCGCGAGGTGGTGCTGACCGCGGGCGCGCTGCAGTCGCCGCAATTGCTGCAGGTGTCGGGTGTCGGGCCGGCTGCATTGCTCAATGAGTTGGGTATTCCGGTGGTCGCTAACCGGGCCGGCGTCGGCGAGAATTTGCAGGACCATTTGCAAGTACGCCTGACTTACGAAGTAACGCGGCCGATCACGACAAACGATCTGCTGCACTCCTGGACGGGTCGCGCAAAGATGGGGCTGCAATGGGCGTTGTTTCGCGATGGGCCGCTCGCTGTCGGCATCAATCAGGGCGGCATGTTCTGCCGTGCATTGCCGGATGAAGCGAAAACGCCCGACATTCAGTTCCACTTTTCCACGCTCTCGGCCGACACTGCCGGCGGCGACGTTCATGCCTTTCCAGGTTGCACCTATTCGATTTGCCAGCTACGGCCGCAGTCGCGCGGCAGCGTGCGGATCCGCACGAGCGACATGCGCGACGCGCCGTCGATCCAGCCGAATTATCTGTCCACCGATCTCGACCGGCGCACGACGGTTGCAGGAGTGCGTTTTGCGCGCCGCGTCGCCGCCACCGAGCCCATGGCATCGCTGATGAAACGCGAAGTGCGTCCTGGCCACGAGGCGCAAACCGACGACGAACTGCTGCACTTTTGCCGCGAATACGGCCAGACGATTTTTCATCCGTCCGGCACCGCGAAGATGGGCGTGGCGAGCGATCCGGGCGCGGTAGTCGACGAACGATTGCGCGTGTATGGCACGCAAGGCTTGCGGGTGGTCGATTGCTCGATCATGCCGACGCTGGTGTCAGGCAATACCAACGTGCCGATCGTGATGGTTGCCGAGAAGGCGTCCAGCATGATTCTCGAGGATGCGCGCGCGGGCGACCGGCCGGCCGGGCAGATGCAGGCACGGAGCACGGAAGCGCAGTATTGACGCAAGAAGCAAGCAAGAAGCAAAACGATCGCGACCTGACTCGCTGAATCCGAAGTCGATAACAGCAGCGTGCAGGTCGCGAAATTCGTGCCCCAGGAGGAGACAAACAGGGGCTCAAAAGCGCTGCGTTGCCGGGACGGCACGCGGCCATCCATTGGAGAAGGCGCTATGGCAATCGATAAGCGGGTAATCCGCCGCGTTGCATTCGCGAGCGTGATTGGGGCGACAGTCGAATGGTATGACTTTTTTCTCTACGGTGTCGTAGCGGGGATTGTGTTCAACAAGCTTTACTTTCCCGCTCACGATCCGCTCGTCTCGACCATGCTGGCCTACGGTACGTTCGCCGTCGGCTTCATCACGCGGCCGCTCGGCGGCGTGATTTTCGGTCACTTTGGCGACAAGGTGGGCCGCAAGTCCGCGTTGATCTGCACGCTCATCATCATGGGGATTTCGACGGCGGGGGTTGCCTTCGTGCCGACCTTCGCACAGATCGGCATCTGGGCGCCCATTCTGCTGCTCGCCTTGCGCGTGTTGCAGGGTATCGGGCTCGGGGGCGAGTGGGGCGGCGCGGTGTTGATGGCCTATGAATATGCCCCGCCGAACCGGCGCGGTCTGTTCGCAAGCTTGCCGCAGATCGGCTTGTCGATTGGCTTGTGCCTCGCGTCGGGCATCGTCGCGGGCATTTCCCGATTGCTGCCGGAAGCGGCGTTCCTCTCGTGGGGCTGGCGTCTCGCATTTGCCGCATCGCTGCTGCTCGTGGTGCTCGGCCTCTACATTCGTCTCAAGGTGATGGAGACGCCCGAGTTTCTCGCGCTCAAGCGCAACCGCCGCGACGTGAAAATTCCGTTTGTCGACATGATCACGCGCTATCGCAGTTCGGTGTTGCTCGGCATGGGCGCGCGCTGGATCGACGGGGTGTTCTTCAACATCTTCGCGGTGTTCATGATCGGCTACCTCACGCAACATCTCTCGATGAGCCGCACGGAGGCGCTCACCGGCGTGATGATCGCGGCGATGGTGATGTGCTTCTTCATCCCGTTCTTCGGCAGGATGTCGGACCTGATGGGACGCGCACGCGTGTATCGGTGGGGCTCGCTGATTTGCGGCGCTTCGGTGTTGCCCGCGTTCTGGCTGATGGAGACGCAGGCCGGCAATACGCTGGCTGTCTGGCTCGGTGTGGTGATCCCGTTCGGCATCTTCTATGCCATGGTGTACGGTCCGGAGGCCGCGCTCTTTGCCGAGTTGTTCGATCCGGAAGTACGTTACACCGGCATCTCGTTCGTGTATCAGTTCTCGGGCATTTTCGCGAGCGGCCTCACGCCGATCATCGCGACGGCGCTGCTGCGGCTCGACGGTGGCAAGCCCTGGTACGTGTGCGGTTACGTGATTCTGTCAGCGCTGCTCTCGGCATGGTCGGCGCGAGCGATGGAACGTCGTACAAAACCCTTCGACGAGATGGCGACCGTACGTTGACCGCGGGCGGCGCCGAACAACTATTCCCGTAGCGGGGAGGAGAATGAAGTGACTGATATCGTGACGGGCAAACCCGACAGAATGGTAGCGGTGCGAACCGTTTTCGGCATCGATTCCAGCCTGATGATGCCCGCTTTTAGCGAGCGCGACGACCACGTGCCGGAAATCGACGAGGTCTACCGCTTCAATCCGGAAGTGACGCTGGCGATACTGGCCGGCTTCAGCCGCGATCGCCGGGTGATGGTGCAGGGCTTGCACGGCACCGGGAAGTCGACGCACATCGAACAGGTTGCGGCCCGCCTCAACTGGCCGTGCGTGCGCGTCAATCTCGACGGCCATATCAGCCGCCTCGATCTGGTCGGCAAAGACGCGATCGTGGTGCGCGACGACCTGCAGGTCACGGAGTTTCAGGAGGGGATCGTGCCATGGGCATTGCAGCGCCCGGTTGCCCTGATCTTCGACGAATACGATGCGGGGCGTCCGGATGTGATGTTCGTGATCCAGCGCATTCTCGAACGCGACGGCAAATTCACGCTGCTCGACCAGAATCGCGTGATTCATCCGCATCCGTATTTCCGCATGTTCGCTACCACCAACACGGTGGGGCTCGGCAATCTGAACGGTTTGTATCACGGTACGCAGGTGCTGAATCATGCGCAGATGGACCGTTGGAACGTGGTGGCCACGCTCAACTATCTGCCGCGCGCGGAAGAGGCCGGCATCGTGCTTGCGCGCGTGCCGGAACTCGCCGACGCGGCGGGACGCGCGCTGATCGAGTCGATGGTGAGCGTGGCGGAACTCACGCGCAAGGGCTTCGCCAGCGGCGACCTGTCGACGCTGATGTCGCCGCGCACGGTGATCAACTGGGCGGAGAACTGCCAGATCTTCCGCGATCCCGCGATGGCGTTTCGTCTGACCTTCCTGAACAAGTGCGACGAAGCCGAGCGGCCGATCGTGGCTGAGTATTTTCAGCGTTGTTTTGGTGTTGAGCTTGAGGTTGGGGCGAACGCCAATGCTGAAGGCTACGCGGCGGGAATTCGCTGATGATGTCGGAGAGAGAGGCTATGCCGACTCCAGCGGCCTTGGAGCAAGCGGTCGAGGACCAGGCGGTCCAGCGGCAAGAAGCCTTGAGTCAGGCGACATTGCGGCAAGGGACGATGGGCGCAGCGACCTCGCAGCAAGCAACGCCAAGCCAGCCGACCTCACGGCAAGCAACCCTCCGCGCGGAACAGCGCGAGGCGCTGTGCGCGGCGGCCGTGCGTGCCCTCACCGGCGACGCCGCTTTGCATTACCGCGAAGGCCGGTTATGCCGCGATCTGCGGCCTGTAGCACTGCACGCGCCGCATCTGCGCACCGACCCGCAGCAGGACGACTTCGCGTCCCTGCGCGGTGCCGCCGATGGCGCGGCCCTTCGACTCATGCACTCCGATGCGGCGCTGCATGGCCGCCTATGCCCTACCGATCCCATCGAGCGCCTGGTGTTCGAACTGCTCGAACAGTTGCGCTGCGAAACGCAGACGCCACCAGGCATGCCGGGTCTGGTGCAGAACCTGCGCGATCGTTTCGAAGCCTGGTCGCGGGCCTTCTATCACGCCGGCCTTGCCGAAGACCACCTCGGCATTCTTCTGTACACGGTCGCGCAGATTGCGTGGTCACGTCTGACAGGCTGGCCCGTGCTCGAACAGACCGAAGACCTGATCGAAGCCACGCGCGCGGCGATCGTGCCGGTGCTGGGCGTGCCGCTGGCGGGCTTGCGCCGGCATCGCGCCGAGCAGGACGCGTTCGCTGTGCACGCGCGGGAACTTGCGCGACTGGTCGCCGCGATGATCCGTGCTGCCCGTGCGGATGCGTTGGACGATACGCAAGACGACCCGCAGGAGCGCGACGAAAAAACGCCGCGCACGGCGTTCTCGCTCTGGTTCGACGTCGAGGACGACGAGTACAAGGACATGGCCGTTGCGCTGACCGGCCAAAGCCGCGTGCTCGAAACGTCGGAGCAGGGCTATCGCGCCTTTACGACGCGCTATGACCGTCAGCTATCCGCGGGCACGTTGGTCCGCAAGTCGTTGCTCAGCGAGTTTCGCGAACGGCTCGACGAACGCGTCGCCGCCCAGGGCATCAACGTGGCGCGGCTTGCGCATGCGCTGAAGGCGGCGCTGGCGATACCGCAACGCGACGGATGGTCGTTCGGTGAAGAGCATGGCCGCATCGACGGGCGGCGCCTCGCGCAACTGGTCAGTTCTCCCGCTGAACGGCGCCTGTTCCGGCTTGAGCGGAACACGTTCATGGCGGACTGCGTGGTCGGCTTTCTGATCGATTGTTCGGGCTCGATGAAAGCGCATATCGAGCCGGTTGCGATCATGGTGGATATCCTCACGCGCGCGCTCGACCAGGCCGGCGTAACCACCGAGGTCCTGGGTTTCACCACCGGCGCCTGGAATGGCGGCCGAGCCCGGCTCGACTGGCTGGCGCAGGGGCGCCCTCGTCATCCGGGACGGCTCAATGAACTGTCTCATCTGGTGTTCAAGGACGCCGAGCGGAACTGGCGACGCGCTCGCGCCGACATAGCCGCGCTTTTTAAGGCGGACCTGTTTCGCGAGGGGGTGGATGGCGAGGCGGTCGACTGGGCCTGTGCGCGTCTTGTTGCGCGTCCTGAGGCGCGGCGCATCCTGATCGTGATTTCGGACGGCAGCCCCATGGACAGCGCGACAGGCCAGGCCAACGACGCCTTCTATCTCGACAACCATCTCAAGGCCGTTGTGGCGCGTCACGAGGCTGCGCGCGATGTGGAGGTGCTGGGTCTGGGCGTCGGACTGGATCTCAGCCCGTATTACCGCCGCTGCCTGGCGGTGGACCTTTCTGCGCCGCCCGACATGAAGTTGTTCGCGGAGATAGTGGGTTGGATCGGCGCTCGCGGGCAGGGCGGCAGGCGGTAGTCGTTCCCGCGGCCTGACAGGCATAACTGGCGCAGAGAACACAGGTCAACTGCGCAACCGATCACAACCCGCACGCCGAACGCGCCGCGTAGTCACAATTGGGGCTGGAAGATGCCTCGCACCGCTATTGTGGTCAGAACGACCGCCGGTACAGCGAGCATGACCTGAATCCATACGTCGGCGCCAAGTCGTGCGTTGTACGTGCTGAATAGGGAACGCGTGGTCGAGACCGCAGTGAATACGAGTCGGTCACGACGTGAGTGGAGTGGTGCTTGCGTCCTGCGTTGTCGTCGCGCTGCTTTGCGCCTGCACGGCGGTCACCGCGATCACGAAGTAGATATCGTCGGCGCAGCAACCACGCGACAGATCGTTGGCGGGCTTTTTCAGGCCTTGCAGCAAGGGGCCAATAGCCTTCGCGTCGCCGATCCGCTCGGCGAGCTTGTAGCCGATATTGCCGGCCTCCAGGCTGGGGAAAATCAGCACATTGGCGTGTCCTTGCACCTGCGAGTGCTCGATCTTGCGCATGGCGATCTCGGAGACGAGCGCCGCGTCCAGTTGCACGTCGCCGTCGATCGCCAGATGCGGGCGCTGCGCTCTCACCTGGCGCGTTGCTTCCACAACCTTGTCGACAGCCGCGTGCCGGGCGCTACCGCTGGTCGAGAACGACAGCATGGCGACGCGCGGCTCCTCCATCAGCAGGCTTTGCGCGCTGTCGGCCGCCGCCATCGCAATCTGGGCCAATTCACCGGCGTCCGGGTCCACCACCAGCCCGCAGTCGGAGAAGATCAGCCCGCCTTTGAGCGTGTGGAAGGGCTCGCACAGCATCATCAGAAAGAAACTCGACACCAGCTTGAATGACGGATGAATACCGATGATCTGGATCGCCGTGCGGACCACGTCGGCGGTTGTGTGGACCGCGCCGGCCACTGAGCCTTCGGCGTGACCGAGCCGAACCATCAGATTGGCGAAGCAGAGGGGCTTGAGGATTTCCTGTTTCGCTTCATCGAGCGTCATGCCTTTTTTGCTGCGCAGTGCGAAGAGTTCATCGCTGAATGACCCGGCGAGTGGCGAGGTCGCAGGATCCACCAACTCCATGCCGGACAGTTCAATGCCCTGGCTGGCGGCTGCCGCGCGGATGCTCGCACTCGGACCCACCAGCACGATGCGGGCGATGCCCTCACGCGTCGCGCGTTGCGCGGCCTCCAGCATGCGGGGATCTTCCGCTTCGCAAAGTACGATCCGTCTCGGCGAAGTGCGGGCACGCTCGATGATGCGATTGATGGCTTTCATGGCACTGGGCGGCGATCATGGTTAAGAATGGGAGCCGCAAACGAAGGCGGCCAGAGACGAAACAGGCAGCCAAAGAACGCGGCGCGAAAATAAAGCAGCCGAAAACAAAGCGGCCGAAAACCAGGCAGCCGAAAACCAGGCCGGAAACAAAAAGACCGGAAACGGCAGGGGAAATCCCGTTTCCGGCCTGCCGGGCGCGAGGAAATGTGCCTCCAGCGCCCGGACCGTCAGACAACGGCTGAATCAAACATAGTCCTTGTACTTGTCGAGCAGACGTACCGGCTTGGCCAGCGCATCGCGGCGGAACGGATCGCCGAGTTCGCGGGTGCACATGATCTCGATGATGGTGGTCTTGCCGTGGTTCATCTGTGCATCGATCGCACGCTTGAGCGCCGGGCCGACGTCCTCGAGCCGGTCCACCGTGACCCCCTCGGCGCCCATCGCGCGAGCGATACCGGCAAAGCTCTGGTTGTCGAGTTCACCGGCGACGAAGCGGCGGTTGTAGAAGTCCACCTGGTTCTTCTTCTCGGCGCCCCATTGCCGGTTGTGAAAAACCACCGCGGTGACCGGAATGTTGTGACGCACGCAGGTCATGGTTTCCATCAGGCTCATGCCCCACGCACCGTCGCCGGCGTAGGAGACAGCGGGGCGATGGGGCGCCGCCACCTTGGCGCCGACGATGGTGGGGAACGCGTAGCCGCAATTGCCCCAGCTCATCGCGGCGAAGAAGCTGCGCGGCTTGTTGAAACGCAGGTAGCTGTTGGCCACGGAGTTGATGTTGCCGATGTCGGTGGAGACCATCACGTCTTCCGGCATGGCCTTTTCGAGCTCGCGCAATACCTGGCGCGGGTGCAGATAGGTGCCGCCGCCAGGCGTGCGCTCGTTCTTCTGCTCCTCGATCATGTCCAGGCTGTAGGGGTCGCGCTCATGCGTCCATTCATCCAGTTCCTTCTCCCATGCAGCCTTCTCAGCGGCGATCTGGCCCGCGCGTTCTTCACGCGTGGCGTCGCAGGCGAGGGTGCGGCCTTCGAGGCGCTGCGTGAGCGCAACCGCGGCGGCCTTGGCGTCGCCGCAGATGCCTACGGAGATCTTCTTCACGAGGCCGAGCATCTTGTGGTCGGCATCGATCTGGATGATTTTGGCGTTCTGCGGCCAGTAGTCCATGCCGTGCTGGGGCAGCGTGCCGAACGGTCCAAGACGCGAACCAAGCGCGATCACCACGTCGGCGCGCTGCATCAGCTTCATCGCTGCCTTGGAGCCCTGATAGCCGAGCGGGCCGCACCACAGCGGGTGGCTGGCGGGGAAGGAGTCGTTATGCAGGTAGCTGTTGACGACCGGCGCGCCCAGGCGCTCGGCCAGCGCCTTGCATTCCTCGATCGCATCCGCCATGACCACGCCGCCGCCGGAGATGATGACGGGGAATTTCGCCTCGGCGAGTAGTTCGGCCGCTTCGTTCAGGCGTTGGTCGCCGCCGGGGCCGCGATCGAGACGCTGCGGCTGCGGAATCTCGGCCTTGATCTGGCCATAGAAGTAGTCGCGCGGAATGTTGAGCTGGGTCGGGCCCATCTCGGCCAGCGCGCGGTCGAAGCAGCGGCCGGTGAATTCAGCCATGCGCGCGGGATGGGTCACGTGGCCCTGATACTTGGTGAACTCCTGGAACATCGGGAGTTGCTTCGCTTCCTGGAAGCCGCCCAGACCGATGCCCATAGTGCCGGCCTCGGGCGTGATCATGACCACGGGGCTGTGAGCCCAATACGCCGCGGCGATGGCGGTCACGCAATTGCTGATGCCCGGGCCGTTCTGGCCGATCACCACGCCATGTCGGCCCGACACGCGGGCATAGCCGTCGGCCATGTGGCCGGCGCCCTGCTCGTGCACCACGGGAATGAGACGGATGCCGGCGGGCGCGAAGATGTCCATGGCGTCCATGAAGGCCGAGCCCATGATGCCGAACATGTCGGTCACGCCGTTCGCGGCCAGGGTTTCGACGAATGCTTCCGACGGGGTCATGGCCTGCGGGCCGCTGATGGGGGTGTGATCGCTCATGAGGCTTGTCTCCGCTGTTTAATGAAACCGGAACATTTTGTTCCGAAAAATGGTTATCTAAAATGTAGAGCATGCACCCACGATGGTCAATAGGTGATGCTAGATAAACGGTACAAATTGTCTCGAAAATTAATGAATGCGATGCTGCGAAGGATGCGCGGGACGCGGCTCAATCCCACGGCAGCGAATAGGTCTTCACGTTGGTGAAGCTTTTCATCGCTTCCTGCACGCCTTCCTTGTAGCCAAGACCCGAATCCTTGATGCCGCCGAACGGCGTCAACTCGAGCCGGTAACCCGGTACTTCACGCACGTTCACGCTGCCCACCTGCAGTTCGGCGATAAAGCGCGTGATGTAATCGAGGCGGTTCGTGCAGACCGATGACGAGAGCCCGTAGTCAGTCGAATTGGAGAGGCGGATCGCGTCGTCGATATCGTGAAAGCGGATCACCGGCGACACGGGCCCGAAGGTTTCGTATTTGACGAACGGCATGTCGGGGGTCACATGATCGAGCACCGTTGGCGAATACAGCGCGCCGTCGCGGAGATTGCCGAGCAGCAGGGTCGCGCCGCGGCTGATCGCATCGTTCACCTGAGCTTCGAAGAAGGTCGCCGCGGCTTCGTCGATAACCGTGCCCATGTCGGTCGCCGGATCGGTGGGGTCGCCATAGCGTATGGCCCGGGTCTTCTCCACGAGCAACTCGACGAACCTGTCGGCCACGGCTTCGTGCACGAGAATCCGCTTGACCGCGGTACACCGCTGGCCCGAGTTTTTGTAGGAGCCCGCGACGGCGAGCGTGCTCGCTTCTTCCAGGTCGGCGTCTTCCATCACGATGATCGGATCGTTACCGCCGAGTTCGAGCACCGCGCGCCGATATCCCATCTTGCTGGCGATGGATTTGCCGATCTGCACGCCGCCCGTGAAGGTGATCAGATCGACGTGTTCGTTCGTGATCAGTTCGTCGGCGATCTCTTTCGGGTCGCCGGTGACGACCTGAAGCATTTCTTGCGGCAGGCCGGCTTCGTAAAGGATGTCCGCGAGCAGGTAGGTGGACAGCGGCACCTTCTCGGAGGGTTTGACGACGATGCGATTGTTGGTCGCGATGGAGGGCACGATTTTGTGCGCAACCTGATTCATCGGATGATTGAACGGGGTGATCGCGGAGATCACGCCGAGCAACGGATCACGCTGGGTGTAGACGCGGCGCTTCTTGCCGTGCGGCGTGAGATCGCAGGAGAACACCTGGCCGTCGTCCTTCAGCGCTTCATTGGCGCCGAACGTCATGACGTCGGCAACGCGGCCAGCTTCGTATAGCGAGTCTTTCATGCACAGGCCGGACTCGGCGGTGATCAGAGCGGCAATTTCTTCAGTACGCCGACGGACCATGTCCGCTGCGCGGAGCAGGATCTGCGAGCGCTCGTAGCGTGTGAGCCGCGCCCGATATGGGTGTGCCCAGGCAAAGGCGCGTTGCACGTCGGCCAGCGTCGCCTTGGGCACCGTGCCAACCAGTTCACCGTTATAGGGGTTGAAGACTTCGATGATCTCCGCGCGCCGGATCTTTTCTCCGCCGATGCGCAGCGCTTCATGACGGACCTGCCACTGCCGTACTTCCGCGATCGAATTCATACTGCCTCCAGCGATAACCGATAGCTGAAGTATTGCGGAGGGCGCGGCAAGCCGAGTAGTGCCAGCCGCCGCCAATCGCTGAGTCCAAGCCGGCGTGGGACGCTGTACGGCGCCGACGCTAATTCCCCCTCGCCGCGGTGTGCGCCTCGAACGCAATCAGCTGGGAGACGCCCCGCGCCATAAGACAAACGCGGCCGCTATCGGGCCGCGCTAAATCAATCAAACTTGCCGGTCAAACCCGGCCTTTCCACGGCACCAGCACACGCTCCAGGTGGCGCATCAGCAAATCGAAGCACAAAGCAAAGAAGCCGATGACGACAATGCCCATGATCACCACGTCGCTCGCGAGAAACTCCGCGGCGTTGAGCACCATGAAGCCGAGGCCGCTGGTCGACGCCACCATTTCCGCGGCAACCAGTGTCGTCCAGCCCACGCCGATGCCGATCCGCATCCCCGTGAAAATCTCCGGCAGCGCGGATTTCAGGATCACATACAGCACCACCTGCGTGCGCGAGGCGCCCATCGAATAGGCCGCATGAATTTGCTCGATCGACACAGAACGCACACCGGATCGTGCTGCGATGGCGAGCGGCGCGAAGATGGCCAGATAGATGAGAAAGACCTTGGAGAATTCACCAATGCCGAACCAGATGATGATGAGCGGCAAATAGGCGAGCGGCGGAAGCGGCCGGTAGAACTCGATGGGCGGATCGAACATTCCGCGTGCAAAGCGCGAGACCCCCATCATGACGCCGATTGGAATGGCGGTCACGCAGGCGAGCGCGAAGGCGCCGAACACGCGCAGCAAGCTGATGGCCGTGTGCTGGGCGAGCGTGGAACCGGCGAAACCCTCGGTGGCGACATAGACGAACTTCGCGTACACCGCTTGCGGCGACGGAAGAAAGAGCGGCTTGATCCAGTGCAGGTTCGTTGCGACAAACCACAGCCCGACGAATAGGGCGACCGTCACGAGGCTCGTCAGGATGCTGCTGCCCTGGCCGGGTACGCCGAACGTGTCGCCTGGCTTCGCGGGTTTCTTGGCGAGAAGCCGTGGACGTCGACCGGGTGTGCGCGGCGGCTCCATCGGCGTGTCGGCGCCGAGCGAGGCCTGCTGGCCGTGCGCCAATGCATGAGCCCGTTTTGAACTAAACATGTGTCACCTCGGCTTCGGCAGCGTGCATTTTCTCGTCGCCGTAAATGATGCTGAGCACGCGCTCGCGCATGTCGATGAAATCGGGGCTCGACTTGATGGCGCGCGCGTCGCGTGTTTCGAGAAAGCGCCGGTTGAAATCCAGCTCGTAGGTGTGCGTGATGCGCCCGGGACGCGGCGACATCACGATCAGGTGGCTGGCCAGAAAGAGCGCTTCCTCAACACTGTGCGTGATGAAGAAGAACATCTTGCTGGTCTTCGTCCAGACGTCGAGCAGCAGTTCCTGAATGGTTTCGCGGGTCAGCGCGTCGAGCGCGGCCATCGGCTCGTCCATCAGCAGCATGGCGGGGTCGCAGGTTAGCGCGCGGGCGATGCCGACGCGCTGCTGCATCCCGCCCGAGAGCTGATAGATCATGTGCTTGTGAAAATCCTGCAAGCCGACCAGCGCCAGATTGCGCGCGGCGATCTCGCGCCGCTGCGCTTTCGGCACGCCCTGAAGCTTCAGGCCGAACTCGGCGTTATCGATCACGTTGAGCCAGGGCAACAGGGCGTGCTTCTGGAACACGACGCCGCGGTCGGCGCCCGGACCTGCGATCGGCGAACCGCCGAGCAGCAACTCGCCGCTGGTCGGCGCGATGAAACCCGCCATGAGCGAGAGCAGGGTGGTCTTGCCACAACCCGATGCACCGAGCGCGACCACGAAGTCGCCCGAGTTGATGGTCAGATTGATGTTGTCGAGCGCATGCACCGTCTGACCCGCCTTGCGCCCCGGAAAGACCACGCTCACATCCTTGACTCTCATGCTTTCCATGTTGCCTCCTGATTCAACGGAAACCGCCTACCTCTTACATCATTTGAGTTTCATGGCCGCTTCGGCATAAGCGGGGGTCACGAACTTCGAGTAATCGGGCAACACCGCGCTGATCTGCTTCTGATCCTTCAGGAAGTTGGCCGTGTCTTTCAGCGCGAATGTCGCGCGGCCCGCACTGCCGCCACCCAGCCATTGCGAGGAGGCCTGCTCCTGGAGCGTCGGGAAGGCATAGAGCGAGAGCGACTCCGGCACGTCGGCCGGCGAACCGCCGATCATCTTCGCGATGGCGGCGGCCTGCGGCGAGGTGGCATTCCATTGTGCGGCGTTTTTGCGGTATTGATCGTCAGCATTGGCGATGGCTCTCACGAGTTTTGCCATGAAGTCCTTATGCGCCTCACCCCATTGACGATCGACCGCAATGCCGTCGAAGGTCGGTTTGCCGAGCTTGGACAGGTCGCCGGACGTAATCAGGACCTTGCCGCTCTTCTTCAATTGGGCGAGCGCCGGGTCCCATACGTAGGCGGCGTCGATATCGCCGCGCTCCCACGCCGCGACCAGCTGGTTCGGCTGCATGTTGAGGATCTTCACCTCGGACGGATTGATGCCCCAATGCTGCAGCGCGAACATGGTGTGATAGTGCGTCGTCGAGACGAACGGCACGCCGATTGTTTTGCCCTTCAGGTCAGACGGTTTCGTGATGCCCGAGCCGTTGCGGACGACCATCGCTTCGGCCTGGTTGATGTTGTCCAGAATCCAGAAGAGCTGCAGATCGAGTCCCTGGCTCACCGCCGCCGCGAGCGGGCTCGAGCCGATCACGCCGACCTTCACGTCGCCCGAGGCCATGGCGGTCGCGACCTTCGCGCCGGATTCGAACTGTCGCCAGTTGATCTTGTAGCCCGTCTCTTTTTCGATGGAGCCGCTCGCGATCGCGACGACCCATGGGTCGACGATCTGCTGATAGGCTATCGTGACCTCCTTGTCCTGCGCGTAGCTGGCTGGCGCCACCGCACAGGCCAGCGCGGCCAAGGCCGCCACAGTCACGCGGCGCGTCAGATCGCCAAACCAGCGGGACAACTTCGGGTGTGTGTCGCTTTTCATCGTAGGTCTCCAGAATGGCCGTGTAGGTACGCGAATACACGTGAATTCAACGCACGCCGACGGGGGCTTGTCCCAATCGTCGACAATGGGTTGATGCGAGTATCGTCAGTAAAAAATGTTGCAGGTTAGGGCCAGACGTGGCTGATCGTTGAGTCCACAGCGCTGCACCAGGATGGGCCGTAGCGCTGGGCGGGCCGGCAGCCGCCCGGGGGCGGCTGGCAGGCGTTTTTTTGCGCGTCCACAATGCCGGTGTCCGCCTTCGTGCGGGTGGGCCCCGCCTACAAAAAAACAGGAGAAAGCATGGCAAGTCGCACCTCGGTGGCCCTATGGACCCAGCGGTTCCAGCGCTCACCCGAGTCTAATATGAGCCTCCAGGGCCAAATTCGCCAGATGCTGGTGGCCGCGATTCTGGACGGGCAACTGCTGCCGGATCACGCGTTGCCGTCCAGCCGGGAGCTGGCCGACCAGCTGAGCGTCGCTCGCAATACGGTTGTGCTCGCGTATCAGCAACTGGTTGAGGAGGGCTATCTGATTTCGCGCGAGCGCAGCGGGCATTTCGTCAACCCGGCGATCCTCGAAGGGCGGCACGAATTTGCGCCGCTGCAAACCGTCCCGGGGCAGGCGGCCAATGAGTCGCTAGCAAGGCCGGACTGGAACCAGCGCGTCAAAAAACGGCCCTCATCGCAACGCAACATCGTCAAGCCGGGGAACTGGCTGACTTACGAATATCCCTTTATTTACGGGCAGTTTGACCAGTCGCTGTTTCCGACCAACGACTGGCGCGAATGCTGCATGAAGGCGCTGTCGGTCATGGAGATCCGCAACTGGGCGCCGGACCTGATTGAGCGCGACGACGATACGCTAATCCAGCAGATCCGCACGCGCGTGTTGCCGCGGCGCGGCGTGTTTGCCATGCCGGACGAAATCGTCGTAACGATCGGCTGCCAGCAGGCGCTCTATCTGATCGCGGATCTGCTGGCGAGCGAGCGGACCACGATCGGCTTTGAAAACCCGGGCTATCCGGATGCGCGCAATATCTTCGAGAACCGCAATGCGCGGCTGCAGCCGTTGCCTGTCGATAGCGGCGGCGTGCGCCCGGTCGAGGATGCCGATCTGCTCGCAAAATGCGACTACGTCTATGTCACGCCAAGCCACCAGTGCCCGACCACGGCCACCATGCCGATCGAGCGGCGCCATGCGCTGCTGGAACAGGCGCAGGCCCATGATTTCGTGCTGATCGAAGACGACTACGAGAGCGAAAACAACTTCTCCGGCATGCCGCACCCGGCGTTGAAGAGCCTGGATACGGCGGACCGGGTGATCTATATCGGCAGTCTGTCGAAGACTTTTGCGCCAGGGCTGCGGCTGGGTTACATCGTCGGACCGCGTGAGCTGGTCCGCGAACTTCGTGCGTTGCGGCGCCTGATGGTGCGGCACCCGGCGGCCTATATTCAGCGCGCCTTTGCCACCTTTCTGGCGCTCGGCCACCACGATGCGCTGCTGCGGCGGCTCGCTCACGCCTATCGGGAGCGCGCCCAGGCGCTGATGACGGCGCTCGACACGCACCTTCCCGAAGCGCGCTATCTGCCGGTGGGGGGCGGCGCGTCGTGCTGGGTCGAGGGGCCGCCATGGCTCGATGCGACACGCCTCGCCGCGGATGCGCAGGAACACGGCATTCTGATCGAACTGGGGCGCGTCTTTTTCATGACCGGACTGGAGCAGAATCACTGCTTCCGGATGGGCTTTTCGGCCATCAAGCTCGAAAAGATCGACGAGGGCGTGCGCCTGCTCGCGGAGCTCGTGCGTGCGCAGGAGCCCGAAGCTTAAGCGGTGGAATAAGCGGTGGAATAAGCGGTGGAATAAGCCGCGGAATAAGCCGTGGATCGAGCGGCTGGATAAGCCGCTCGATAGGCGGGCTAGAACGTTTTAGCGAGTTGTTGAGCCGCTTCCTGCAGACGCGGCACGAACTCCAGGGCGCGCGAGAGCGGCGCCCGCGAGACCGGCGCATGAACGGCGATCGCCGCGATGCAGGTGTTGTTCTCATCCATTACCGGCGCGGCCACGCACGCGATACCGGCGACAAATTCCTCATTGTCGATGGCGATGCGCTTGTGCGCGGTGCGGTCGAGTTCTGCTTCAAGCAGTTCGGGATCGGTGATGGTATTTGGCGTAAAGCGTTCGAGCTTCAGCGTGCGGACGAGGGCGCTGCGTTGTTCGCGCGGCAGCATGGCCAGCAGCAGCTTGCCGCTCGCGCTGCAATGCGCCGGCACGTGCGAGCCAGGCTTGAGATCGAGCCGCAACGGCCAGGGTGCTTCGAGCCTGTCGAGATAAAGCACCTCGGTTTCGTGCAGCATCGTGAGGTTGCAGGTCTCGCCGAGATCGGCGACCAGGTTCGACAGGATTGCATGCCGCAGCCGGCGGGCGCCCGAATGCATCATGACGCCCAGACCGAGTTGCGCGAGACGCGGCCCGATCACGTAGGCATTTTTCTGACCCGGTTCGCGGATCACGAGCCCGCCGGCCTCGAGCGAAGCCAGCATGCGATGCAGTGAAGCCTTCGGCAGGTCGACGTCCTGGGCAATATCGGCCAGCGACACCGGGCCTTCGGCGCGCACGAGATGCTCAAGCAGCGCGAAGGCGCGCAGGGTGGGGGTATCCGCTTTAGTCATGTCGGCCGTTCCGGAAAATGGATCGGCGTCATTGTACCGCGTGGCCTTGTCGGCAGTGGTTTTCGAGAGGAAGAGGCGATTGGCGGAGGGCTATTTCAGCGACAGTCATCCCGTTTTCCGGAATGCGTGGCGGCGCGACTGCGCGGGGCATGATTGCACGGTTGACGCGGTGGCAGGCTCGTTTTTGGCCCGGCGTGCCGGGCCCGCTGCGTCTATTTCGCCCGCAAGATCGCTCGTGCTACTGCCGGAACGTCTTGGCGGTTTCCTCTGCGGCAAGCCGCAGATCGGGCAGAAAGGCCAGCAGATCGTCGAGCACGACCCGCCCGACCGGCGCCTGGACGGCGATTGCCGCGCACGCGCGATTGCGGTCCAGCATGACCGGCACCGCGATCGCGATGAGCCCTTGCAAGTGCTCCTGGTTGTTGATCGCGAGCTGGCGCCGCCGTGTCACGGTCAATTCCTTGCGCAATTCGCCGCGATCCGTAATCGTCCGCTCCGAATAGGCGCGTAGCGGCAAGGTTTCGATGACCCGTTCGCGCCGGTCCTTGGGCAGAAAACTGAGCAGCAGCTTGCCGCTCGCCGAGCAGTGCAGCGGCACATGCGAGCCCGGTTGAAGATGCATACGCAGCGGCCACTCCGTTTCCACCCGGTCGACATAGACCACATCGTTGCCGGCCAGCATCGTCAGATTGCAGGTCTCGCCGATTTTGGCCACCAGTTGCTCGAGCAGCACATGGCGGGCAGCGGCCGGCCCCGCATGCATCAGCACATTGACCGCCAGCATCCGCACGCGCGGCGAACACTCATACAGCCGGTCGGCGCTGCGCGTGACAAGCCACGCATCCATCAACTGCACCAGAATGCGATGCACGGTCTGCTTGGGCAGTTCGAGAGCATTCACGAGATCGGTCATGGAAAGCGGGCTGCTTGCCTCAGCCAACGTCTCGAGTACGCGAAATGCACGCACGGCCGCTGCATTCGATTGATTCGAAGTCGACACACCGTCTCCTCAACGTCGTATTTATAAGTTGGATTGTGCATCGGTCTGTTTAGTTTTCGGGACTACGGAAAGTCCCGAAAATTGCACTTTCCGATTCTCGCCGGCACGGCGCAAGGGATAGTTCAAAAAACGGGACTCCGAAGCAGATACGGCTCACTAGATTGGTAACAACACCATCGTTTCCGTCTGGAGTGAACCGTATGAACGTTAGGGCCACAGAAGCCGAAGCTGCGCACGAGAGCGCACAGCGTGAAGTCGAGCGCGTCGTCGCCGCACTGGTCGCGCGTGCGCGCGCCGCGCAGCGAGAATTCGAGTCCACGGGACAGGCGATGCTCGATGCCGCCGCCGACGCCGCCGCGTGGGCGATCATGGAGCCCGCCCGCAACCGGCAACTGGCCGAGCTGGCGGTGCGCGACACCGGTCTCGGCAACGCGGACGACAAGTTCCGCAAAAACTTTCGCAAGACGCTCGGACTATTGCGCGATCTGCGCGGGCAGAAAACCACGGGGGTGATCGAGCGCGATGATGCCACCGGTATCGTCGAGATTGCACGGGCGGTCGGCGTGGTGGCGGCGATCACGCCGTCCACCAATCCGGCAGCCACGCCGATCAACAAGATCGTCAACGCGCTCAAATGCGGCAATGCCGTGATCGTGGCGCCTTCGCCCAAGGGCTATTCGTCGTGCGTGCTGCTGATCGAATTCATTCACGCGCAATTCGCCAAAGTAGGGCTCGCGCCCGAGCTCGTCCAGATGCTGCCCGCGCCGATCAGCAAGGCGGCCACCGCCGAATTGATGCGGCAGTGCGATCTGGTCGTGGCGACCGGGTCGCAGGCGAACGTGCGGATGGCTTACGCAAGCGGAACGCCCGCGTTCGGGGTGGGCGCGGGCAACGTTGCTTCGATCGTCACCGCGTCGGCCGATTTGCACGATGCAGCGCACAAGATTGCACGCTCGAAAACGTTCGACAACGCGACCAGTTGTTCGTCGGAAAACAGCGTGGTTATCGACTCCGCGGTGTACGCGACCATGCTGGCCGAACTGACCGCCTGCGGCGGCGTCATGCTCGACGCCGCGCAAAAGGCGCAACTGCAGGGCGCCCTGTGGTCGAACGGCAAGCTGTCGGCACACTGCACCGCGCATTCGGCCACATTTATTGCGCGGGCGGCAGGCCTCGACGACATTGCGGCACGCGAGCCCGCATTCCTGATGGTGGAGGAAACCGGCTTCGGCGCTGATTACCCCTTCTCGGGCGAGAAGCTCGCGCCGGTACTGACCGTTTATCGCGCGGAGAGCTTCGCCGCCGCCGCCGGGATCGTGCGTGGCATATACGCGTACATGGGGGCAGGGCACTCGGTCGGCCTGCATTCCGTTGACCCCGGGCAGGCGGTGCAGCTCGGCTCGACGCTGCCGGTGGCACGCGTGATCGTGAATCAGGCGCATTGCCTCGCGACCGGCGGCAACTTCGATAACGGCTTGCCGTTTTCCCTTTCAATGGGATGCGGCACGTGGGGCCGCAACAATTTTTCCAGCAATCTCAACTTTCATCATTACCTGAATATCACGCGCGTGGCCTATCCGATCGAGGAGCGTGTCCCGGAACTGGACGACGTACTCGGCGATTTCTTCGTGAGGTATGGCAAATGAAGACGCCTCACACCATCCGCGCACTGATCGACGCGCGCGCCGCGCAGTTTCCCGACAAGCCGTTCCTGCTGGCGGCCCCTGAATCTCCCGACGAGGGCGGCGCAGCCGCGCATGCCGACGTGTTGAGCTTCGCGCAACTGCGCGACGACTGCCGCGCGCTCGAGACGGTTTTTCACGAAGCGGGCTTGCAGGCCGGCGATGTCGTTTCGGTCTTCATGGGCAACGGTATCCATACGGCAAGGCTGCTGCTCGCGGCGATGTATAGCGGCCTCGTTGCCAATCCGCTCAATCTGCTGTGCCAGCCGTCGCAGTTGCGCTACATCGTGGAGCATTCGGACACGCGTATGGTGTTTGTTTCCAGCGATACGCACGCGGCGATGTCGAGCGCGATCGACGGCTTGCGCGAGCAGGGCATCACCCGCACCGTTGCGCTGATTCGCACCGAGCCCGATGGTGCCGTGGCTCTAGTGCCTGTGCCGGCTTGCGTCGAAGCCGGGCTGGAGGAAACGTCAAGTGTTGCCGTCACGCAAAGGGTATCGGCAGCGCATGCGCGTTCGGCGCCGGCTATAAGCGCCCTGGATTCCGAAGCGTCGCCAGGCGGTGAGCCAAACGGTGAGCCAGGTGCGAGCGATGTGGCGCTGCTGATGTACACGTCCGGCACCACGGGCGCACCGAAGGGCGTCCTGCTGGACCATCGGAACCTGCTGGCCAACGCCCGCAATATCTCGCGCGAGCACCGGCTCGGCGCCGGCGACCGGGTCTTCGCCGCCTTGCCGCTTTATCACGTCAATGGGCTCGTCGTGACGCTGCTTGCACCGCTCTTTCATGGCGGCTCGGTGGTCATGGCGCCGCGGTTTTCCGCGCGCACCTACTGGCGCGATGTCGCGCGCTACGGCTGCACATGGATCAACGTGGTACCGACGATCGTCGCCTATCTGCTCAATAACGACGAATCCTGCCTGTTCGACCTGTCGGCGCTGAGGTTCTGCCGCAGTGCGTCGGCGGCGCTGCCCGTGGATCATCACCGTGCGTTCGAGGCGCGCTTCGGGATCGGCATCATCGAAACGATGGGCATGACCGAAACGGCTGCGCCTGTGTTCAGTAATCCATACGATCAAGAAAGCCGAAAAATCGGCAGTATCGGACTGCCTTCGGGCGGCGAAGCGAAGGTGATCGATCGTCATGGCCGCGAATGCGCGCCCAACGAGTGCGGCGAACTCGTGCTGCGTGGCGAACAGGTCATGCGTGGCTATTACAAGCGCCCTCTGGAAACGCGTGAAGCCTTTACCGCGGACGGCTGGCTGCGCACCGGCGATCTCGGCTATCGCGACAGCGACGGTTACTTCTACATCAACGGCCGGGCGAAGGAATTGATCATCAAGGGCGGCGAAAACATCGCCCCGCGCGAGATCGATGAAGCCTTGCTCAAACACCCCGGCGTGCTGGATGCGGCGGTGGTGGGTGTGCCGGATACCGCTTACGGGCAGGAGATCGTCGCCTTCATCGTGCCGCGCGTCGCCAACGGTCACGGCGCGCTCGATATCGCGGATCTGCACGAACACTGTCTGCGCGAACTCGGCCGCTACAAAACGCCAAAGGAGTTTCGCTTCGTGACGGAACTGCCTCGGGGCCCCTCGGGCAAAGTGCAGCGCCTGAAGCTGGTGCCCACCTGAAGGCGCACGCATCGGCACGCACGGATCGCGCCGGCCAGCCCAGCAAGAGGACGCACCGAGACGCACGAGACGCACCGCAGCACGACGTACGGATCGAACGACCACAGACGCCACCGGCGTCACACAAGAAACACAGGAGACAGCATGCAAACGCACAAGCGGCGTGTGAAGACGCGCCACATCATCCTGGCCGTCATGTGCCTGATGTATTTCATCTCGTACATCGACCGCGTGAACATTGCCGTGGCCGGCCCTATCATCCGGCACGAAATGGGGCTCTCGACCGTTCAACTCGGCCTCGTGTTTTCCGCTTTCGCTTATCCGTATGCGTTCATGCAGGTCATTGGCGGCTGGCTGTCCGACAAGTACGGGCCGAAGCTGGTGCTGACGGTGTTATCGCTGATCTGGGGGGCGGCGACGCTCGCCACCGGCTTCGCCGGCAGCGTCGCGATGCTCGTTGCGTTGCGCTTCGCGCTGGGAATCGGCGAGGGCGGCGCGTTCCCGACGGCGACGCGTGCCTTTACCTACTGGATGCCGGTGGCGGAGCGCGGTTTCGCTCAGGGGATCACCCATAGCTTCGCCCGCCTCGGCGGCGCAGTCACGCCGCCGCTCGTGCTCGCGGTAGTAGTGGCGGGCGGCTGGCGCGACGCATTCATCCTGCTCGGGGTGGCGAGTCTCGCGTGGACGGTGCTCTATCTGTGCGTCTTTACGAACTCGCCGGAGCAGAACCGGCGCGTGACGCCCGAGGAAACGGCTGAGATCGGCTATCGCGCCGGCGACTGCGAGCGCGCCAAGCGGGCGGCCACGCCGTGGCGCAAACTGATCCGCCGCATGTGGCTCGTCACGTTCGTCGACTTCTGCTACGGCTGGCTGCTGTGGGTCTATCTGACCTGGCTGCCTTCGTACCTGAAGGAAGCCCGCGGCTTCGATCTCAAGCAACTGGCGCTGTTCACGGCGCTGCCGCTGCTGGCGGGCGTGATCGGCGATACCCTCGGCGGTGTTGTCTCGGACCGGCTCTACAAGCGCACCGGCCGGCTGCGCTTTGCACGCTGCGCCGTGCTCGTGACAGGCATGGGCGGTTCGCTCGTCTTCCTGTTGCCAATGGTGTCCGCGACCAATCCGCTGATGGCGGTGCTGTTCCTGTCGGCGTCGTTCTTCTTTCTCGAGATCACGAATCCTGTGTTGTGGACCTTGCCGCTCGACATCGGCGGCAGATACGCGGGTACGGCGGGCGGCATGATGAACACGGGCTTCGGCGTGGCCGGCATGATATCGCCTGTCGTGTTCGGCTATCTGATCGAGACAACCGGCAGTTATAACGTGCCGTTCACGATCTCCGCCTGTTTGCTGGGGGTGGGGATTGTGGCCGCGCTGTTCATCGATCCCACGAGGACGGTCGAGGCCGACGAGGAGCGCGAGCGGCTCGACGGCAGAGCGCTAGACGGCATGCCCGCGTTTCTACCGGCGAGCGCCGTGGCGCGGCTGGAGCGGCACCATCTGCGCCGTCCGCTGCGCTGGCGCAGATAAGGCGTCCTTAGGCGAGCGGGCCGATGGAGACAACGTCAGGTGTCCACTCGCTGGCTCGCCGGCGCCGTTCGCTTCTAGCTGGCTGGCGTGAGCTTGCGCAAACGCCAGATGAGACTCGAAGTGTCATAGCGGTAGCCGCCCAGCGCCTGAACGTCGCCGTAGAACTGATCGACCAGCGCGGTGACCGGCAGCGACACGCCAATGCGCTTCGCTTCGTCGAGACAGAAACCGAGGTCCTTGCGCATCCAGTCGACGGCGAAGCCGTAATCGAACTTACCCTCGATCATGGTCTTGCCGCGGTTTTCCATCTGCCAGCTAGCCGCCGCTCCCTTGCCGATCACCTCCAGGACGCGGGTCATGTCGAGGCCTGCGTTCTCGCCGAAATGAATCGCTTCGGACAGGCCCTGCACGATGCCGGCGACGCAGATCTGATTGACCATTTTGGCTAGCTGCCCGGCGCCGGTCGGGCCGATCAGCGTGACGGCGGCTGCGTAGTGATGCAGCGTCGCCGCGCAACGCTCGAACGCAGCCGCGTCGCCGCCGCACATGATCGTCAGCTTGCCGTTTTGCGCCCCCGACTGGCCGCCGGAGACGGGTGCGTCGATGAAGTGCAAACCCTGCGTGTGCGCCATGCCCGCAAGGTCGCGGGCGACGTTAGCCGAGGTGGTGGTGTGATCGACGAAGGGCGTGCCACGCGCCATGCCCGCAAACGCACCCTGGTCGCCGAGGGTGATATCGCGCAGATCGTCGTCGTTACCCACGCACGCCAGCACCAGCTCGGCGCCGTCCACGGCTTCGCGCGGCGTGCGCGCGGCGCGGCCGCCGTACTCGGAGACCCATTGCTCCGCTTTTTGCGCGGTCCGGTTGTAGACCGTCACGTCGAGGCCGGCCTTCGCCAGATGTCCGGCCATCGGAAAGCCCATGACGCCGAGGCCGAGAAAAGCGACGCGGCGCACGGCATCGCTCGAAGAGGGGGTGGATGGAGCGTTCATTGGCGTTCCTCAGGGGAGGGGAGAGAGTGGGGAATCAATTATCTCAGCAAGGCAGTTGAGCGACGCGGCGCGCGATCAGCGGCCCGGTGCGGGCTTGGTACGTTTGCCGCCGGCTGGGGCGAGCCCATATTTGTTCGACGGGATTTCCTGCCTGAAGAGTTCAGCGAGCTTTTCCGCCGCTAGCGAAAGTGGCGCATCACGTAGTTTAAGGATGCCGAGCTTGAGCGGCGGCAATGCCATCTGTAAGGGCACGCGGCTCGCTTGTTGCCCATAGGGCTCCGTGCTGAGCATCCCGGCCGGGCACGCGAGCAGCGCGTCGGTGCGCGCCATCAGACTCCAGCTGACGCCGAACGTGTTGGTCTGGATGATGCGCGTGGGCAGCACCTGCCGCGATCGGCGCAAATAGTCGAGCAGATTACTGTGCTGGCTGCCGGGCGAGAGGTTCATGATCCATTTGCAATCGAGCAATTGCCGCCATTCGGTTGCCTTTTCCAGTGGGTGCCCCCGCCGGCATGCCACGATCGTTTCGAGCGTTTGCAGCGGTTCGAAGTCGAACTCGCCGCTGACCTCCTCTTCGGCGGGCGCGGCGACCGCGAAATCGATCGAGCCGTCGCGAAGTGCGTGGAGCACGTGGGGCATCAGGCCTTCCTCGAAGGTGAGCTCCGCAAGAGGCATGCTTTTGCGAAAGCGTTCGATCACGTCGGGCAGCACCCCCAGGAACACCATGGGCGTGACGGCGGTCGATACGCGGCTGCGCTTGCCGCCCAGAATCTGCTGGATGTCCTGGCGTGCCAGCGCCAGTTGAGATTGTGCGAGGCGCGCGCGCACGGTGAGTTGATGACCGCACTCGGTCAGCGTCACGCCGCGCGAACTGCGCATGATCAGCGGTGCATCGAGGTCCTGTTCGAGTTCCCGCACGGCCTTGGTGACCGCAGCCTGACTCAGATGCAGATGGCGTGCCGCGCCGCGGATACTGCCCGTTTCCACGAGCGCAAGCCAGGCTTTCAGGTAATGGTCTTTCATGTCTCGTTCGCCTTATTTCAACGCCTTGCGCGTGACAACGCAGGGTTGTCTCCGTCAATAATTTATCGTCTTCTGGTTCGAATTTTATCTGAGTACGCTGTCACGGCTTCCGCACCGGCCGTGCCGCTGCGTCACGCGCATGCGTGGCGCGCTGCCACGGCTCACGTCATTCTATAGAGGTATCCTAATGAACAAGAAGACCTTCGCTGACTGGCAGGACAGAGCCGCTACCCTCAAAATCGAGGGGCGCGCATTCATTAACGGCGCGCTGAGCCATTCGCGCGACGGCAAGACTTTCCTATGCGCGAGCCCGATCGACGGCCGTGAACTTGCGCGGGTAGCCGACTGCGGCGAAGCCGATGTCGACGCGGCCGTGGCCGCCGCTCGCCGTGCGTTCGACGAAGGGGTGTGGGCGGGCTTGAATCCGCGCGAGCGCAAAGCGGTGCTGCTTCGCTGGGCAGCGTTGATGCACGAGCACCTCGACGAGCTCGCATTGCTGGAGACGCTCGACTCAGGCAAGCCGATCGGCGACACGACCGCGATCGACGTGCCGGCCGCGGCACATTGTGTGGCGTGGTATGCGGAGGCGATCGACAAGGCTGGCGGCGAGGTCGTGCCCGCCGACCAGCACCTCGTCGGTCTCGTGACGCGCGAACCGATGGGCGTCGTGGCGGCTGTCGTGCCGTGGAATTTCCCGCTGTTGATGGCGGCATGGAAGTTCGGCCCCGCGCTCGCCGCGGGTAACAGCGTGGTGCTCAAGCCCTCGGAGAAATCGCCGCTCACCGCGATCCGCGTCGCGCAGCTCGCGCATGAGGCGGGGGTGCCGGCGGGGGTATTCAACGTCGTGCCGGGGGGCGCCGAACCGGGCAGGCTGCTGGCGGCGCATGGCGATGTCGACTGTATTGCGTTCACCGGCTCGACACGGACCGGCAAGCTGATCATGCAGTGCGCCGCGCAATCCAACCTGAAGCGCGTCTGGCTCGAACTGGGCGGCAAGTCGCCCAATATCGTGCTGCCCGATTGCCCCGATCTCGATCGCGCGGCCAAAGCGGCTGCCGATGCCATCTTCTTCAACATGGGCGAGATGTGCACAGCCGGTTCACGGCTGCTCGTGCATCGGGACATCAAGGACGCGTTCATGGAGAAGCTGCTCGCGGCGGCACGCTCTTATGCGCCGGGACACCCGCTCGACCCTACCGTGACGATGGGTGCGATTGTCGACCGGATCCAGCTGGACCGGGTCATGGAGTACATCGAAACAGGCCGGAAAGAGGGCAAGCTCATCACGGGCGGGTCGCGGGTCAAGGAGGAGACGGGCGGCTTCTACATCGAGCCGACCGTGTTCGAAGTGAGTCCGGACGCGAAAATCGCACGTGAGGAAATATTTGGGCCGGTGCTCTCGGTGATTGTGTTCGACACGGTCGACGAGGCCGTGCGCATCGCCAACGATACCGAGTACGGGCTCGCCGCCGCCGTCTGGTCGGCTGACCTGACGACCGCGCATGAGGTGGCAAGGCGTCTGCGCGCGGGCACCGTCTGGGTGAACTGCTACAACGAAGGTGGCGGCGATATGAACTTCCCCTTTGGCGGTTATGGGCAGTCCGGCAATGGTCGCGACAAGTCGCTGCACGCGCTGGAGAAATACACGGAACTGAAGTCGACGCTTATCCGTCTGCGCTAGCCACGGATGATGTGCGCGAATGCGGGCGTTCGCCCGTATTCGCGTTTGCCTCTGCGCGTTGGTTCGAGTGGCCACGGGTGGCACGCGCGGGCGCGATCATGAAAACGGGCGGCGACTTCGGCCGCCCCGTGCCGCAACCTTACCTGGCGAACCCACGCTTCGCGCAGGTTTCCTCTTTCCAAGTTTTCAGGCTCACCGGTATCGGTGCGCATGCCGTTTGCGCGCTTCGCTTGCGTGCTAGCGCGCGCTCCACCTATCACGACAAATTATTCACGCCTACAGAGAACTCACGAGAGAGTTTGCCGGGCACGAATGCGGCTGTCCCGTCTTCCAGGGACAGACATCGTATTTTGCGGGGGCTAGAGTGCGTCATGCAGTGGGAGCGGCGCAAGCGCCTGTCGATGACGGCGAATGCGCAACCGGCACGAAACGCGAGCAGCCATCCGCACGGCGTGCGCGGGTCCTTGCGTGCGGTTTGACCAACCGGGTTCGCCGAACCGTCCTCGACGGATATCGGGTTTGCCGCCTTAACTGGCCCAACCGCGGACCCGTAGCGAGATTTCACACCAGCTTTGCCTGTCGGCGGCGACCGCGCGATAGGGCAGCGCTGAAACACACCATCAGGAGACTTCGTTATGCGTACCAGTTTTCGTCGTCGTGCCATCGCCATTGCCGCGCTTAGTGTTGCCGCCGGTCTCACGCCCATCGCGAACCCGTCGGCGTATGCCGCGGATACCGAGTTGAACATCTATAACTGGTCGGAGTACATCGCGAAGGACACCGTGCCGAACTTCGAGAAGCTGACCGGCATCAAGGTTCACTACGACAGCTACGACAGCGACGACACCCTGCAGACCAAGTTGCTCGCCGGCAGTTCGGGCTATGACATCGTCGTGCCGACGTCGAATTTCATGGCGAGGCAGATCCAGGCAGGCGTGTATCAGAAGCTCGACAAGTCGAAGATTCCGAACCTCGTGAACCTTGATCCCGCGCTCATGAGCAAGGTCGCCGACGGCGATCCGGGCAACCAGTATGGTGTGCCATGGGCCTGGGGTACGGATGGTCTGGGCTACAACGTCCAGGCGGTCAAAAAGCGTCTTGGCGAGAATGCGCCGCTCGACAGTTGGGCGTTGTTGTTCGATCCGGCGAACGTGTCGAAACTGAAGGGATGCGGCGTGTCGATGCTCGACGCCCCGGACGACGCGTTTGGCGCCGCGATGCAGTACCTGGGCCGCGACCAGAACAGCAAGAATCCGGCCGACTATCAGGCCGCCTACGAGGTGCTGAAGAAAATCCGCCCGTACATCACGCAATTCAACTCGACCGCTTACGCAGACGACCTCGCGAACAACGACATATGCCTCGCGCTCGGCTGGTCGGGCGATGTGGGCCTGGCGCGCCGGCGCACACTGGATGCGAAGCGCTCGTATGAAATCCGGTTCTCGAACCCGAAGGAAGGCGGCGCGGTGTGGTTCGACGTCATGGTTGTGCCGAAGGACGCGCCGCATCCGGAGGCTGCGATGAAGTGGATCAACTACATCCAGGATCCGAAGGTGAACGCCGCGATCACGAACGAGATTTACTATCCGACCGCGAACAAGCCCGCGCGCGCGCTCGTGAACCCGGCGATCGAGCAGGACCCCAACGTCTATCTCCCCGACGACGTGTTGCGCAAGATGACGTTGGCGAAGGCCCATACGCCCGAAATCTCGCGCCTTTTGAACCGCTTGTGGCTGCAACTCAAGTCGGGCGGCTAAAGCGAGGCAACTCGCGACATCTGATGCAGGCGCGCCTCGCATGGCGGCACCTGCCTGACATCCGGCTCTGGTTGCGTTGACACGAGGTCGTTCATGAGGTGAGCAGGCGCTGTAGTTGAAACGCCTGCCTGAGCCCGAAAAGAACGGCAAGCGTAAATGCAATAAAGATAGGGTAACTAAATAAGTTGCATATTTTACGAACATGGAAAAACCAGTCATTGGCACCCGCGAGATGGGCGGCGCTTCGCGAAGTGGTTACGGCAATCCGGATGAGTTCGTCCGTATTGAGAACGTCGTCAAGAAGTTCGGCGACAGCGTCGCTGTCGATGGCGTCAGCCTGACCATCGCTAAAAACGAGCTGTTCGCGCTGCTCGGCAGTTCCGGATGCGGCAAGTCCACCTTGCTGCGCATGCTGGCCGGCCTCGAGACGGTCACGTCCGGGCGCATCTTCGTGGACGGCGAAGACCTTGCGACGCTGCCGCCCTACCGCCGCCCTGTCAACATGATGTTTCAGTCGTATGCGCTTTTTCCGCATATGACTGTCGAGGCGAACATTGCCTTCGGGCTGAAGCAGGAGGGAACGCCTGGCAATGAAATTCGCGAGCGCGTGACCGACGCACTCGAACTCGTGCAAATGCGCGGGTACGCGCAGCGCAAACCACATCAGCTTTCCGGCGGGCAGCAGCAGCGCGTGGCGCTGGCCCGCTCGCTTGTCAAGCGTCCGAAGCTGCTGTTGCTCGATGAGCCGATGTCCGCGCTCGACAAGAAAATCCGCCGGCAGACCCAGTTGGAGCTTGCCAACATCATCGACAGAGTCGGCGTGACCTGCGTAATGGTGACGCATGACCAGGAAGAAGCGATGACGATGGCAGGCCGACTTGCCGTGATGAGCGAAGGCCGCATCGTGCAGATCGGTTCGCCCAGCGAAGTCTACGAGTACCCCAACAGCCGCTTCAGTGCCGGGTTCATCGGGTCGACCAATCTTTTCGAAGGGACCGTGGTCGAGGACGAACCGGATCACATCGTGGTGGAAAGCGAGGAGCTCGAAAATCGCCTTTACATCAGTCACGGCGTGACAGGGCCGATCGGCATGGCGGTTGGCATCTCCGTGCGGCCGGAGCGGGTGAGCGTCTCGCACGCAAGGCCGGAAGTGCCGTATAACTGGGCGCGCGGCGTGGTGACCGACATCGCCTACATGGGCAGCTATTCGCTCTATCACGTGCGCCTTCCGGGCGGAAAGACCGTGGTGTCGAATCTCGACAGCGCCAGCCTGATGAAAGAGGACGCCCCGGCCTGGAACGACGACGTGTTCGTTTCGTGGTCGCCCGCAAGCAGCGTGGTGGTGACGCAATGAACACGCCCGCCAACCGCGCCATTGCCGCTAACGAAACTTCGCGCCGCGTGGGCCGCGCCGGCCTCGCTGCCACGTTAAGACGCTTCGCCGCCCGGATGCTGCCTTCGGGCCGCCATGCGGTCATCGGCATCCCGTTCCTGTGGCTCATCGTGTTCTTCGCGCTGCCGTTCGTACTGGTGCTGAAGATCAGCTTTGCCGATCTGCGCCTGGGCATTCCGCCGTACACCGATCTCGTGACGCTCAGGGACGGCATGGTGCACTTCGCCATGCAACTAAGCCATTACGCGTTCCTGCTGCAGGACGACCTGTACATCGCCACGTACATCAGCTCGCTCAAGATGGCGGTCATTTCAACGCTCCTGTGCCTGGTGATCGGCTATCCGATTAGCTATTACATTGCGCGCTCGGCGCCCGCCACACGCAACCTGCTGATGATGGCCGTGATGCTGCCGTTCTGGACGTCGTTCCTGATTCGCGTCTACGCGTGGATCGGCATTCTCAAGGACGACGGCCTGCTCAACCACGCGCTCATGCTCATCGGCCTGATTCATACGCCACTGCGGCTTTATCACAGCAATGCGGGCGTGTATATCGGCATGGTCTATTCGTATCTCCCGTTCATGGTGATGCCGCTCTACGCGCATCTCGTCAAGATGGATCTCACGCTGCTCGAAGCCGCGTACGACCTCGGCGCAAAACCGTGGGTGGCGTTCAGGCGTATCACGCTGCCGCTTTCGAAGAACGGAATCATCGCGGGCAGCCTGCTGGTGTTCATCCCCGCGGTGGGCGAGTACGTGATTCCCGAACTGTTAGGCGGCTCCGACACGTTGATGCTCGGGCGCGTGATGTGGGATGAATTCTTCAACAACATGGATTGGCCGATGGCTTCGGCCGTCACCGTGGCGATGGTAGTGCTGCTTCTTCTGCCGATGGCCGTATTCCAGTATTACCAGGTCAAGGAAATGGAGGAAGCGTAATGATCAAGCCAAATCGAATTCTCTCAACCAGCGTCCTGACGGCCGGTTTTCTGTTTCTCTATATTCCGATCGTCAGCCTCGTTGTCTATTCGTTCAACGAGTCGAAGCTCGTCACGGTGTGGACGGGATTCTCGCTGAAATGGTACGGCGTCCTGATGCACGACGACGAGATGATCACGGCGGCCTGGCTGTCGCTGAAGATCGCGTTGATGACCGCAAGCGCATCGGTCGTGCTCGGCACGTGGGCGGGGTTCGTGCTCGCGCGCATGGGCCGGTTTCGCGGTTTCACGTTCTTCACCGCCATGATCAATGCGCCGCTCGTGATTCCCGAGGTCATTCAGGGTATCTCGCTGCTGCTGCTCTTTGTGACCATGCAGCAGATGTTCGGATGGCCCGCCGGGCGCGGCCTGCTGACGATCTGGATTGGTCACGTGATGTTGTGCGTGTCCTTCGTCGCCATCATCGTGCAATCGCGTGTGAAGGAGATGGATCGCTCCATTGAGGAGGCGGCGCTCGATCTCGGGGCGACACCCGTCAAGGTGTTCTTCGCGATCACGCTGCCGCTGATCGCGCAGGCGCTGGTATCCGGCTGGTTGCTTTCGTTCACTGTTTCGATCGACGACGTGATTCTCTCCGCGTTCCTCTCGGGGCCTGGCTGGACCACTCTGCCGCTCGTCGTGTTCTCGCGCGTGCGAATGGGACTGAATCCAGAAATGAATGCGATCGCCACGACGTTCATCACCGTCGTGACGATCGGCGTGGTCGCCGCCAATCGCATGATGCTGGCGCGCGAACGCCGGCTTGCGCGCGACGTGAACATGGCCGGGAAGCAAGCCGATCCTGCGAGGCAGGACGTCAGCCGGTCTACGTCAGCACCCCAGGGCGGTGAGGCTGCCCGTCGCGGCACGATCTGATTTTTACCGTCTCGCCGACATACCCGCAATAACAAATGACACGGAGAACTTTGATGACGAAGAAGCTGATTTGCCTGCTGGTGGCGGGGACTCTGCCAGCGTTTGCCGCGGCGAACTCGACCAGCGACCAGATCAAGGCGATGCAGGCCCAACTGGATGCGATGCAGAAGGAAGTGAAGGCACTCAAGTCCGAACTTGCGGCGAAACCGGCCGGCAAGAGCCAACCTGTCGCCAAGGCGGCCGCCGCAGCGCCGGTGGTCGACGTTTCGTCGCCCGACTATGGCAGCGCGCAGGCGCAACTGACGAACGACGATGTGACGCAGATGAAGCAGCAGATGGCGAATCAGCAACTGAAGGTGGACTCGCTCACCGACGCGGCCAACACCGGACCGATAGCGGGCCTGTCGATCACGGGCTACATCGATCCGACCTACATCTACAACCGCGCGGCAGGCACGTCGTCGTTCCTCTTCGCGAACCACGATAACGCCTACAACTATTTCAACAGCACGTTCGGCGACGTGTATCTCGACATCAAGAAGACGTTTGGCGTGGGGCCGATGGCGCCGTCCGCGGAAATCACGCTCATGCCCAATCGCGGCGCTGGCATGTACTTGATGAACGAGCATAGCAACAGCGGGTTCAATATTCTGAACACGGCGATCGCGACCGTGCCGCTGACCAACACAACCTCGGTCGTTGCAGGTCTCATGCCGGCGCTTGGCGGCTATGAGGGCCAGCCTTCGAACCTGATGTTGACCCTCACGCACAACATGCTCTACGACTTCTCGGATCCGGGCAGCTATATCGGCGCGGGCGTCAACTACCTGGGTGATCACTGGGCGTGGAAGTTCCTGCTTGGCAATGAGCAGCTCCGCTCGAACGGCGCCGTGACGCAGACCGGCGTGAATGCGCTGGGCGATCCGATCACGACGAGCAACAGGATGCCAACCTTCAGTGCGCGGGTCGACTACCTGCATGGAAGCCAGCTCGATATTGGCGGCTCGTTCAACATCGGGCGGCAAACGTTGCCTAGCGGTCTGAATCCCGCGACGGGCACCGTGGCCTACGGCTCCGGCGGTCAGGCGCCGAGCGCCTACGGCACCTTCTTCTTCACGGAGATGGATGCCACCTATCAGGTGGCCGACGTGCAGTACAACGCCGAACTGGACTACGGCCAGCAGCAGCACGCGGCGTTCAACGGCGGCCTTGCGCAGTGGTATGGGTTGTCGCTGCTCGCGCACCACAAGTTCAATATGCCGGTGGTCGGGCATATGGGCGTGACGGCCCGCTATGACCTGCTCGTCGACAGCAAGAATGGCGGGGGCGGGGGCGGCATCGGCCTGAACGGCAACGGCATGGATCCGTATAACGGCTTTGGCATCGATTCGAACTGTCTCACCAACTCGAAGGCTAATGGTGGATCCGGCTTCGAGTGTAAGGGCGCGACGCGCCAGGACCTCGCGCTCGACCTGCTGTTCTTTCCGACCCAGCAAATCACTGTGAAACTCGAATACCGGCACGACTGGGCCAACAACAGGGTATTCCTGCGCGACGACGGATCGTACTCGAAGTCGAACGACCTGCTCGCCGCGCAATTCATCTACTCGTTCTAACGAATGGCCGGCGGCGCCCGCTCAAACGGCGCCGCCGCCGTTGTTCAATTCACGTATTCCGCACATGCTCAAATTCGCGTATCAGCCGCACGTTCCTTCGTATTACGCAGCTACGGCCAACGATTCCATAGGTCATCCGTCGCTTCAAGGGGCGATCTCCGCCGACGTCTGCGTCATCGGCGGCGGGCTCACCGGCATCTCAACGGCGCTGAACCTCGCCGAACGCGGCTATTCGGTCGTCGTGCTCGAAGCGTCGAAGATCGGCTGGGGCGCCAGCGGACGCAATGGCGGCCAGCTGATCGGCGGTTATTCGTGCGGGATCGACACGTTCGCGCAATACATGCCGCGCGAGGATGTCCAGCGGATCTGGAAGATGGGCCTCGAATCGGCCGGGATCGTCCGGGAGCGGGTCGAGAAGCATGACATCGATTGCGACCTGACTCGCGGTTTCCTGACCGTCGCGAACAAGCCGCGCCACGCCGACCAGTTGCGTGCGTGGCGAGACGAAGCGGCATCGCGCTTCGACTATCACGGGTACGGCTATATCGAGCCCGCCGAGCTGTCCGGCTTCGTCGATTCAGACCGGTATGTCGGCGGCCTCCATGACGCTGACAGCGGCCACCTGCATCCGCTCAACTACACGCTGGGGCTCGCCCGCGCGGCGCACGAAGCGGGCGCTTCCCTCTACGAGGCCACCTGCGCGTCGTCCGTGGAAAAAACGGCCAACGGTCACCGGGTGACGTGCGAGCGCGGGCATGTCGATGCACGCTATGTCGTGCTCGCGTGCAACGCCTATCTTGGCAGTCTCGCGCCCGCGCTCGCCCGCAAGATCATGCCGGCGGGGACCTTTGTGATCGCCACCGAGCCGCTCGCCGAGGCGAGGGCGCAGGCGCTTCTGCCGACGAACGCGGCCGTCTGCGACACCAAGTTTCCGCTCGACTATTTTCGTTTCTCGAAAGACCGCCGCCTGCTCTGGGGCGGCAAGGCGAGCGCTTCAACGCGCATGCCGGCCACGCTCGTCGCGGCCATGCGCGCTGACATGCTGAAGACGTTTCCGCAGCTCGCCGACACGAAGATCGACTACGCGTGGGGCGGCTTTGTCGATATCACCATGAACCGCGCACCGCATTTCGGCCGGCTCGAACCGACTGTGTATTTCGCGCAGGGTTTTTCAGGGCACGGGGTGAACGTCACGGGGCTCGCGGGCCTGTTGATCGCGGAGGCAATCGATGCCCAGGCCGCGCGCTTCGACCTGTTCACCAGGATCCGGCATCGCGACTTCCCGGGCGGAAACCTGTTGCGCGCGCCGCTGCTCGCGTTGGCGATGGCCTGGAACACGATGCGCGACGCACATTGAGCGCACAAGACACGTAACCGTAGGCGCGCACGCAGGCGCGCCGGAACATTCTCGAACACACCTTTGACGGAGGCCGATCGTGGCAGACATCTCGAACATCGTTGAATTCAGCAAGGAAGAAGGCGAACTGATCCAGTATCGCGTGCCGCGCGGGAAGTTGTTGTCGGGCAATCCCATGCAGACATTGACGCATCGCTTCATCAGCCCGTGCGGACGATTTAGCTGCGGTACGTGGGAAAGCACCGCAGGACATTGGGAAGTGGAATACGACGAAGAGGAATACTGCGAAATATTGAGCGGCACGTCCGTGGTGCGCGACCGGGCAGGGCGGGAAAAGGTGTTTCGTGCGGGCGACCGTTTTGTCATTCCGTGCGGTTTCTCCGGCACATGGGAAGTGGTGGAGTCGTGCCGCAAGATCTACGTATCGCATGCGCCGCGCGCGGACGTTTCACTCGAGTCGATTGCGAGCGACGACAACGCCCAGTAACGAGGTACGCCTCGACCCATGAGTGAGTGGCGGTGCCGGCCGGGGTGACAACCTCTGGTGGGCTCCGTGAAAAAAAGATCGTCTTCTGTCATCACGCTGGTCCGGTTAGCCTCTTTCCAGCGGGGAGGCGATCAAGCATCCCATAGATTCAAATGACATAGAAAGCATGGAGGAGCACAAGTGAACCAGGAATTGTGGCGCCTGAGCGCAACTGAAATGGCGGCCCTCGTCGCCCGTCGCGACGTATCGTCGAAAGAGCTTGTTCAGAGCAACCTGAAACGCATGGAGGAGGTCAATCCGCGCATCAACGCGATTGTCGACGTGCTCGCCGACAGCGCCCTCGAGGCCGCCGCAGCGGCCGACGCCGCCATGGGTCGCGGCGAATCGCCGGGCCCGCTGCACGGCGTTCCCGTCACGGTCAAGGTGAACGTCGACATGGCGGGCTTTGCGACGACCAATGGTGTCACCGCATTCAAGGATCTCGTCGCGCAAGACGACAGCCCGGTTGTGGCGAACCTGCGCAAGGCCGGTGCCATCATCATCGGGCGCAGCAATGCGCCGGCGTTTTCGTACCGGTGGTTTACCGACAACGATCTCTATGGCAGAACGCTCAACCCCTGGGACGCCGGCCTGACCCCGGGCGGGTCGAGCGGCGGCGCCGCCGCGGCGGTGGCAGCGGGCATCGGCGCGATCGCGCACGGCAACGACCTCGGCGGATCGATTCGCTATCCGGCTTATGCGTGCGGCGTGGCGGGCCTGCGCCCCACTACGGGCCGTGTCCCTGCGTACAACGCGACCCAAAGCCGAGACCGGACGCTCGCGGTCCAGCTCGCCTCGGTTCAGGGTCCGCTGGCGCGCACGGTCGGCGACCTGCGGCTGGCGCTGACGGCCATGGAGGCGCCGGATCGGCGCGATGTCTGGTGGATGCCGGTGGCGCCGACAGGCAAGGAGGCGTCGTTTCCCACGCGCGTTGCGGTCTGCGCGCGGCTGCCGGGCATCCCCACGGACGACGTCGTCGTGAAAGCCGTCCTTCAGGCTGCGCGCTGGCTGGAAGACGCCGGCTGCGTGGTCGAGGAGGTGGTGCCGCCGCGTTTCGACGAAGCGTGCGACTTGTGGCTGAAGCTCGTCACCAATGAATCGATGAGCGGGCTCGAGGAGACGATCCAGGCCTACGGCGACAATGCGCTGCGCACCGCGTTCGGCAGCCAGCGCCGCCTCGCGCCGCCGCTCGATCTGACCGGCTACATGAACGGCCTCTCGCAACGCACCGGCTTGCTGCGCGAATGGCAGGCTTTCTTCGAGCGATATCCGCTTCTGTTGATGCCGGTCTCGTGTCAGCGCCCGTTCGCGATCGATGCGGATCAGAACGGCGACGACGCGGTGCGCCGCATCCTCGACGTGCAGGGTCCGCTGCTGGCAACGGCCGTCCTTGGGTTGCCGGGGCTCTCCGTGCCGATGCCGGTGCGCGACGGGGTGCCGGCGGGCGTGCAAATCGTGGCCGGCCGCTTTGAAGAGGCACTCTGCCTCGCGGCAGGCGAGGCTATCGAGGCGCGAGCCGGCGTATTTACGCCTATCGATCCGGCAAACGATACGGCACATCGCGCGGGGTGACCCGATGATCAAGGTTCTGATCGGCCTTGGCTTGCCCTATATCGGCGTTCTGGGGCTGTTGCCCTGGATCGCCTCCACGGATGTCGACGTGTTGGGCGTGCCCCTCATCTATGCCTGGATGTTCCTCTGGTTCGTACTGACATCCGCCTGCCTGTTCATCTGCTGGCATTGTTTCGACAAGCATGCCGGCGACCCTGCTTCACACGATGCCTGATTAAACCGGAGCCCCCGCATGTCAACCGCCGTATTCGCCGGCTTCATCCTTCTGTCATTCGTCCTCGCGCTGCGCGCGCGGCAGGGCGGGGGCGCGCAGAGCGTCCACGACTTCTTCGTCGCGTCGCGCCAGTTCGGCACGTTTCTGGTATTTTTCCTGGCCGCAGGGGAGATCTACAGCGTGGCGACAATGGTGGGGTTTGCGGGAGGCATCTATGCCAAGGGACCGACCTATGGCATCTGGTTCCTTGGCTATATCCTGCTCGCCTATCCGCTGGGTTATTTCCTCGGGCCGAAAATCTGGGAAGCGGGCAAGCGCTTCAATGCGATCACGCTGCCGGATCTGTTCAAGGGGTATTTTCAGAGCCGCACGATAGAGGTTGTCGTCGCGCTGACCTCCATCCTGTTCCTGCTGCCGATGGCGCAACTGCAGTTCACCGGACTGGTGGCGGCGTTCCGTGGACTCGGCTGGCAATTCGAGCCGCTCCATCTGGTTACGATCGCCGCCGTGCTCGCGTTCGCCTACATCATGATCGCGGGGATACGATCGTCCGCCTATGTCGCAGTGCTGAAGGATATCCTGATGGTTGTGGCTATCGTGGTCACCGGCGTGGCAGTCGCGCAACGGGTCGGGGTGACAACGGTTTTCCACGAGGCGAGCGTGCAGGTCGGCAACCGGATGAATGCCGAACAGTTGCGATTTGCAATGAGCACGATCCTGTTCCAGTCGCTTGGCTTCATGGTCATGCCCTTCGGTGTGCAGATCTTCTTCACGGCGAAGACTGGCAACACGATCCGGCGTACCCAGATCGCCATGCCGCTGTACATGCTGATGTATCCGTTTCTGGTCGTCGCCTCGTACTACGCGATCAGCCAGCACTATCACCTGAACTCGGCGAATGAAGCGTTCTTCGTAGCAGCGAACGATCTGCTGCCTTCGTGGCTCCTCGGACTCGTCGCAGCCGCAGCGGCGCTCTCGGGGTTGCTGGTCCTGACCGGCATGTGTCTCGCAATCGGGCCGATTGTGAGCCGCAACCTGTTGCCGACGCTATCTGGACAACGGCAAAAAACGGCTGCGAAGGTGGTGATCGTTCTCTATCTCGCCGCGTCGATCGTCATGACCTCGGCGACGCCGACCCTGATGCTCACGCTGATCAATACGACGTATTACGGCGTGGGCCAGTTCTTCCCGGGCCTGATCGTGGTGCTATTCTCGTTGCGCGTCAAACCAGCGGCGGTGACAGCCGGCATTCTCGTCGGTCAATGCCTCGCCGTCACTTTGTATCTCGGCAAGTTCACCCTGGGTGGCATCAATCCCGGTTTGCCTTGCCTCATCGCCAATGTCATGACCGCGGCGGCAATCAACTATGCGCTGCGAACGGCAGGAACGCGCACGACGTTACAGAGTTAAAGGCGCCGGCGGTGTGCCGCCGGGTCGTGCCGCCGGGTCGTGACATCAACCCACGTGCAGGCTCTGGTCGCGAAACGGAACACTCCTGACAAAAGACGCCAGCAGTTGCCTGCGTGAGCCGATTTCCAGTTTCGCGAACGCGCGCTTCGCGTAGGTTTCAACCGATGAAGGCTTGACGCCCATCGACTGCGCGACGGCCTGGGTTGTCATGCCCTGGATGAACGCGGCGCACACGGCCGCCTCGCGTGAGGTCAATTTTGCACGCGATTGCCCGAGCCATTGGGTCAGCAGGCTGTCCGGAATCCCGGCAGTTCCCGAGTCTGCCGGCAGGGCGCCGGCCAGCCGCTTATGCATTGCAGCGAGCGGCAAGACAAGGGTGGCAAGGTGCTTCACGACGCTCAATTCCTTGAGCGAAAACGGTGGCAGCCGCCGGGTGCGGCACACCGACATTCCGTACCCCACGTTCTGCACGACACTGCCGACGACGCATTCGTCGTGAATGTCACCGATGTCGTAGAACGCACGCCGGAGTTCCGCGTCGACCCGTTGCGCGGAAACCTGCAGCAACTGCACTTCCTTTCCCTCTGCGCCCTCTCCGTAGGTCGGATCGTCGTTCGCGTAGCTGCGGTAATAGAGCTCCATGGTTTGTTGGATCAACTCCGGATTTTTGCCGAAGCTGCCTATCCAGCCAACGCGCCGGCCAGTTGGCGAGTTCTGGTCGTAATCCAGATGCAGTGCGTCGAAATCGACGAATCGCACGAGGCCCTCGTACAGCGCGGGCAAAAATTGGGCGGAGCCGACGGCCTCGACGGCGGGACTCAGGGCCCCTGTCGTGAGAGCGAGCTGGCTGAGTTGGATGTCGGCGGAGGATTGGGCTGTCTTCATGGAGTCGATTCGTTTCGGGGCACGGCTAACACTAGGTGTATCACGACAAAAACGCGGCACCTATGCTGGAATGCCCTGTTCCGAGCGAGACGCGTCGGCGTTTTTGTCCCGTCTTTCGGGGACAGACATCGCATGCCTCGGTCGCTAAAGTCGGAGTGCGATGGATGACTGAATAATGGAGAACGAGATGCTTTCGCCAGGGACCTACCCGCAGCAGTCTGATGAGGCACAGCGTTACCTGAATTGCACGTTGCGCAACGGTGTGGTGTACACGGGTGGCGCGACGCCGCGCTGCGTCGACTGCGTCGTCGTCCGGGGCGGCCGCGTTGCATGGGTTGGCGCTTATTCGGATTGTCCTGATGCGTTCAGGGATCATGAGACGATCGATTTACGTGGGCGTATGGTCGTACCGTCGTTCACCGATTCTCACGCGCACCCCGTGGAAGGTTTTCAGTTGACCTGCGACGCGGATCTGGGCGCGGCGGATTCGTTCGAGGCCATCGCGCAGGCGGTGCGCCGCTGCGCGAGCGAGCGTCCTGAGCGGAGCTGGGTCATGGCCGGCAATGTGTCGCTCGAAGCGATGGGATCGAAGCTGCACCGCGAGGCGCTCGATACGCTCGTCGCCGACCGTCCGCTGATGCTGATCGGCCACGACGTCCACTCGGGTTGTGTGAATAGCGCCGCACTGCGTGCGCTGGGCGTCGATGCCGCGACGCCCGACCCCGAGGGCGGCATCTACGAACGCGATGCGCACGGGCAGCCCACCGGCGTCATCCACGAGGCGGCGCTGTATTCGATGTTTCGCCATCTGCCGCAAATGAACCCGGCAGAATCGGTACAGGCGCTCAGAAAAGCGCAACAGCAGGCGCATCGGTTTGGCATTACGGGGTGGTTCGAGGCCATGGCCGGGCAACGGCTCGTGGATGTCTATGCGAGCGCGCGTGATGCCGGAGAATTGAAAGCCAACGTGAGCCTCGGCTTGCTGGTGTCGCCGAACCTGCCGCTCGGCTCGCAGATCGACAAGCTCTGCGAATGGCGAGCGGCATACCATGGCGGGCGACTGCGGTTGCATACCGCGAAATTCTTTATCGACGGGGTGATCGAAAGCCATACCGGCGCGCTGCTCGAACCCTACGCGGACGTCGTGCACAGCGGCAACGCACACTGGACTCCTCGGCAGTTGCGCGAGGCCGTTTTCACCGCCGACGCCGAGGGCTTCGACCTGCACTTTCACACGATTGGCGATCGCGCCGTGCGGATGGCGCTCGACGTGCTCGCCGCGCTGAAGAGCGAGCGCCCCGGCCGCGAGCGTCGCCCGCAACTCGCGCACGTGCAGATGATCGACGAGGCCGATGTTGCGCGATTCGCGCAGGTCGGCGCAATCGCATCGGTTCAGGGCGTCTGGGCCGATGTTTCGCCGGACCTGCAGGCGCTTTACAGGCAACGTGTCGGCAACGCGCGCATCGCGCGGCATTATGTGTTCGGCGATCTGGTTCGGGCGGGTACGCGGCTCTCGGGCGGCTCGGACTGGCCCGTCTCGACGCAAAATCCGCTGGTCGCGATGGAGCACGCGGTGCGCCGCGCGTGTGCCGGCCAGCCGGACGCGCCCGTGTTCCTCCCGGAGCAGCGCGTCAATCTCGATGTGATGATGCAGGCCTACACCCATCACGCCGCATTCAGTCTGCGTTTTGACGATCAGGCGGGATACATTGCACCTGGCCGCCCTGCGTCGCTCGCGGTGTTGTCGCAAGACCTGCGTGCGGTGGAATCGCATCGGCTGGCGCAGGCGGAGGTGGAGCTGACGCTGTTCGAAGGCGAGGCCGTGTATGGCGGTCTCGATTGAGCATCCGGCGCTTGCCGCGTGTGGAGGACCACGTCGGATGCAAACGGCAGCAGTCCGAGAGACCAAAGCTCGGTTCTGCATTTGCCGGGTCGATGCCACGCCGCTACTGCGGCAAGTTGGCGTTGCCGGTCTCGGTGAGCATGCATGCTGCGAGCAGCGAAATCGCGAGGCAGGCAATCATGTACCAGGCGGGTGCCATCACGTTCCCTGTCACTTTGATCAACCAGGCCGCCACGAGTTGAGCCGTGCCGCCAAAAGCCGCCACGGCCACGGCGTAGGCGCTGCCCAGATAGCCGGCACGCGCTTGCCGGGGGAAATTCTCGGGCATGAGCGCATAGGCGGGCGCGGAGCCCATGGTGTAGAAGAACATCATGATGACGACCATGCCGACGACAACCGGCAGTATCGGGAACACGTTCATCAACCAGAATGCCGGATAGAGGAGAACGATAAGCGCAAGACGTCCATACACGATCAGCGGTTTGCGGCGCTGCAGCTTATCGGATAGCGCGCCCCATATCGGACACAATGCCAACGAGCAGATTGCGGCGCCGATCGAGGTCAGCATCGAAAGCTTATGCGGCAACTTGAGATATTGGGTTGAGTAAACCGGAATGTAGTAGGTCAGCACGTACGTGGCGACCGTGGTGCCCATGATGGTAAATACGGCAAGAAACCATTTGCGCACCAGTGCCGGTTCAAGAACGGCCGTCTTTTGTCCGGGTGCCTCTAGCGGCTCGTCGGCCACATGTCTGCGCAGATAGATACCGACTGGCATGATCAGCGTACCGATCAGGAACGGCACGCGCCATCCCCACTCCAGCAGTTGGCTGTCCGTCAGCGAATAGGTGAGCAGTGCGGCGGTGCCGGAGCCCAGCAGCGCAGCGGCGCCCTGGCTGGCGAGCTGCCAGCTTGCGCGAAAGCCGCGGGCGCTATCCGACCCGGTCTCCAGCAATGTCGCGGTAGCCGCACCAAATTCGCCGCCTTGGGCAAAGCCCTGCAACAGCCGGGCAACGATAACCAGCACAGGCGCGGCCAATCCGATCGATGCATAGCTGGGCGCCAGTGCAATGACCGCCGAGCCAATTGCCATCAGGAAGATGGTCAACGTCAGCGCCGCGCGACGTCCCCGCTTATCGGCATAGTGACCGAGCACGAAGCCACCGAGCGGGCGGGCCAGAAATCCGATGGCAAATGCAGAAAGCGCGAGTAGCGTCGAGACAACCGGATCGCTCGCCGGGAAAAACACTTTGGCGATGGTCAAAGTGAAGAAACTGTAGACCGTAAAGTCGTAAAACTCGAGCAGGTTGCCGACGGTGGCGGCAATGACGACTCGGGTTGCGGAGGTGGATCCGGACGTGGATGAGGACGCGGCAGTCGAAGTGGATGTGGCTGACATGGGTTGGGCTCCTGATTCGGGTGTTTCCGATGCGCCGGCCCGGCGTGGCACCACGAGGGACGGTTCTCTTTTGTGTTATTGGCAATGCTTATTGACCCGGCAGACCCGGCGCGAGAAAACGCTCGACGAGCCGAGTCCAGTAGGCCGCGCCTACGGTCAGGTTCTGGTCGTTGAAGTCGTAGGACGCGTTGTGCAGCATCGGCGCGCCTTCGCCGTTGCCGAGACGCAAGAAGCATCCGGGTTTGTGTTGCAGGTAGAACGCGAAGTCTTCACTGCCGGCGATCCGTTCGAATGGATCGATGACGCAGGCGTCGCCAACCAGCTCTCGCGCCACTTGCGCCGCCAGTTCAGTCTCCGCTGCGCTGTTGATGACGGTCGGGTAACCGGCTACATAGTCGATATCGACCTCCGCACCGTGACCTTCCGCAATGGATTGCGCCAGCGCGCGGATGCGTATTTCAAGTTGCTTGCGCACCTGCGCATCGAACGATCGCACGCTCAGGCGCAAGTGTGCTTTTTCAGGAATCGCGTTAGCGGCGTGCCCCGCGTTGAATGCCCCCACGGTCACCACCGCCGTCTGCATGGGATCGACATTGCGCGCTACGATGGACTGGAGCGCGACGACCAGCATGGCGCCTGTCATCACGGGATCGATCGCCAGGTGGGGGCGCGCCGCATGGCCACTGCGTCCGCGTATGACGATATCGACGATGTCGGAAGCCGACATGAACGAGCCGCTTCGGAACATGAAGGTGCCGGCGGGGTATCCCGGATGATTGTGCAATCCGAAAATCGCATCGCATGGAAACCGCTCGAACAGGCCATCCGCAATCATCCGTTTTGCGCCGCTGTTCGAACCGCCGATCTCCTCGGCGGGTTGGAACACCAGGTGAACGGTGCCGTCGAACCGGCGTGTGCGCGCAAGATGACGGGCCGCGCCCAGGGCCATGGTCGTGTGGCCGTCGTGGCCGCATGCGTGCATGTGCCCCGGCATGACACTGGCATAGGGCAGGCCGGTTTGCTCGGTAATTTTCAGCGCGTCCATATCCGCGCGGACGGCGACCGCGCGGCTTGACGACCCGGCTTTCAGCGACGCCACCATGCCTGTTCCCGCGAGACCGCGTGTCACTTCGTAACCCCAGCGCTCAAGCGTTTGCGCGACGAAATCCGAGGTCTGAAACTCCTCGTAGGCCAGTTCGGGATGCCGGTGCAAACGATGACGGATGTCTTTCAACTCCTCCGCGAGGTCCCTGGTTTCATCGAGGGTGCACAAGGTATGGGTTGATCGCATGGTCGCCGGGTGAAGGTGAGTGGATTGGACCCGGCGAGTATCCCAACCCGAAAAATCACGATCAATGACGTTCGCAGGCGGATAATGTTGACTTGGGTGTCAACAAACGTTCCTATGAAAAATGCTACTGAACAGCCTCGCGAGACGGGCCCCAGCACGCTGAGCGCCCGAAGTTTGCGATATCTGCATGAGATTGAGATTCACGGCGGCGTACGTGCCGCGGCAGACGCGCTGGGCATCAACGCGTCCGTCATCAGCCGCCAGGTGTCGCAGCTTGAGCGTGAGTACGGGGTCATACTGCTTGAGCGGCGTGGGCGGCGCGTGGCGCTGACCGAGGTCGGTCTGGGCCTTGTTGAGCATTACCGCGAGAGTTGCCGGCGCGACGCCCAGATGCTCGCCCAACTGGAAGACTATCGTGGACTGCGGCGCGGCCGGCTGGGCGTCGGCGTGGGCGACGGCCGCATGGAGACATTGATTGCGACTGTGCTTGAACCATTCAGTGTTCAATTTCCCGACATCACGATAGAACTGCGCAGCGGCACCATTACGGAAATCGTCACCATGGTGCGCAACGGCGAGGTGGACCTGGGGCTCTGCACCGGTGGAGGCAACGACCCTGCGATACGGGCTCGCACGTTCCGTGGGGCGCCGTACCGCGCGCTCGTGAGTCCGCATCATCCGCTGGCGGCAAAACGGACTATCCGCTTCAAGCAGTTGCAGGGTGAACGCCTGATTTTCATGCCCACCCACTACAACGTTCAGCAATACATCGACTCGATCCTCCGTGCCGAACGGCTCAATCTGACGCCGTCTTATCGCTGCGATCAATTCTCGGCCGCGCAGGCGATCGCGGCGGCCGGGCTAGGGGTGGCTTTCATGTCGACGGACGCGGCCAGGCTTTATCTGGAAGCGGGAAAGCTCGTGTCACTGGAAATCGACCACCCCGTCGCGCGTGAATTCAATAGCCAGGTGATCAGGCGCGTAGGCGGGCGCCTGTCACCGGCGGCCGAGGCGCTTTGGAAGCAACTCATTCAGGCCATGAAAGGTCGCTAGGTTTGCGCGCCGCTTGACAGGCTGCGGCGTGACGGAGGACTCCGCGCTACGCGGCGAGAGGTTTAAATCGATGGCTGCAGTACGAGTCTAATTAGGCGTGATATCGCGCTGTACCCGGTGGATGTGTTGTTCAACGTAGAAGGCTGCCGCATCCCCGTCGCCCGTCACGATCGCTTCGTAGATCAGCCGATGCTCCGCGACATACAGACGAATCCGTGCCGGGTCGTAGATGCCGTCGTCTTTCAGCCGTTTCCATAGCGACTGGTCCATGGTCTCGGCGATTTCTTCCGCCAATTTAGCCAGCAGGGCGTCGCCGGTCATGACCGCGAGTTGCCGGTGGAAGAGCCTGTCGCTGTTATTCCACAAGGCGCGCTGTTCGGCGTCAGCCACATCGGTTAGCGTTTCCATCTGGTCCAGATAGTGCTCGGCAAGCAGGTCGCGCTTCTTGAGCATCGCTGCGCGCCGTGCTATCGCGGGCTCCAGGATCAGGCGCACATCTAGCGTAGCCGAAGGACTGTAGTCGGATTGCAGGTCGCCGGCTGGTGTTTCCTGCGATGCGGCCGCAATCAGTAGCTGCGGCGCGGTCGAAACGACATACGTACCCGAATTGCGCCGGGTGATGACCAGCCCCTCGTTCTGAAGCGCGCCAATCGCTTCGCGAACCGCCGGCCGGCCGACGCCGAACAGCGAAGCGAGTTCGCGCTCGGAAGGAAGCCGTGTGTCGGGCAAAAATCGGCCCGAACGAATCTCCGCGCGGATTTTCTCCGAGACTTGTTCATAAATCTGGAGCGGGCGGAAGTTGCCCTCGAATTCGAGTCGAGCAGAAGCCATTCAGGTAGGGGCGCAAGTGGCGATGTGGTTTCAAATATACCACTTTGGCGGATAAGGAGAACCAATCCATCGCGAAATTTGCTGTGGTTCGGGCTTGGGTACGCCCGTTCTGGTGACGGGGCAGCAGCGGCGATTCTCTGAGGTGGTATAACTGAGTGGTTTGTTTGGTACCAAAAAAAGCAAAAATATTCTAAAGTGGCTTGAAAGAGATCCATTATTGGTATAAATTCAGGCCAGATTTAGTTGAGGGAAAGTCGCGGCGATCGTTGCGGGTCTGCGACCAGCTGGGTCGGTTTGCATCCAATAGAGGCATCCGAGACAACCCTACTTCAACCTCGGCTTGGTACGACTATGAATCCTGCTTTGAACCCTGCTTTGAACCCTGTTATGAACCCTGCTTTGAACCCTATTAACGAACAGAATTTCGATGCGCAGGCGACCGCTGCGTTGCTGGACTACCAGGCACTCGTGCGAGTCTTGCGCCAGACGGTTGTCGAGTACGGTGCCGGCCACATTGTGAGTCCTGAGCGGATGGCGATTCCCCTTCAGGACGGGGGGCTGATGCTTTCAATGCCATCGAGCGCGAAAGACCTCGCGATCCACAAATTGGTCAACGTCTGTCCAGGCAACGCCAAACGTCAATTGCCGACCATTCATGGCCAGGTGCTCGCCTGCGATCCGCATACCGGCCAGACGCTGTTTGTCCTGGATGGCCCGACTGTTACTGGCCGCCGGACTGCAGCCGTAACGGCGCTTGGCATCGAGACGCTTCACATTAGCTCTCCGAATGAAATCCTCATCGTTGGTACCGGAAAGCAGGCTGCAAATCATGCGGAAGCGCTCGCCGTTCTATTCCCGCAAGCCCGGCTGCAGGTGAAAGGCACCTCGATGACAGGCGCGGTTGACTTCGTAGAGCGTAACAAGGCGGTTGCGCCCAATCTCACCGCGTTCGACGGAAACGACATTCCCGACTCGGTGGACGTGGTTATCACACTCACGACCAGCAAATCACCCGTCTATACGCAGGCCGCGCGTCCCGGCCGCCTCGTCGTCGGTGTCGGCGCGTTCACTCCCGATGCAGCAGAAGTCTCGAAGGCGACAGTGCACGGCAGTGACGTGGTTGTCGACGACCCGATTGGCGCGCGGCACGAGGCGGGTGACCTTATCCAGGCTGAGGTGAACTGGAATAGGGTTTCCTCGCTGGCGCAGGCGATCAACCGCGAAATCAGGCCTGACGCGCCAGTTTTCTTCAAGAGCGTCGGTTGCGCGGCCTGGGATCTGGCCGCATGCCGGGTCGCTCGTCTGGCACTCGGCTAAAACGGTCGATGCCGGAGCCGCGTGCAGCCCTCGCTGTGACGTGCACGGCGCAGAGCACGAGACTGGTATAAGAGAAAACCATTAGCGCGCTAATTTTTTGAAATCAGATTGATCCAAGACCAAATTGCAGATACATTGGTTTTTATAAACCCAATATAGGAGACTGAAATGCGCCTTCATGCCATCGCTTTGGCCGCAATCATGGCCGCCACCGTCGTTACGTCCGCAGGTGCAGAGGAGGTGGTGACCATCGGTCACTCGGCGCCGCTCACCGGCCCTCAGGCACCCAATGGCAAGGACAACGAAAATGGCGCGCGCCTCGCGATCGACGAGTTGAACAAGACGGGTGTGATGGTTGCCGGGAAGAAGGTGACATTCAAACTGGACTCTGAGGACGACCAGGCAGATCCCAAGGTCGGCGTACAGATTGCCCAGAAACTGGTGGACAGCGGCGTGGTCGCGGTAGTCGGCCCCTATAACTCGGGTGTTGCGATCCCCGCATCTCGCGTTTACAACGCGGGCAATGTGCCTATTCTGCCGGTGGCGTCCAATCCGGATCTGACGAAGCAAGGCTTCAAGAACATCTTCCGTATCGGCGCGAGCGATCTGCAACTGGGCGGCACCATGGGTCAGTTTGCCGCCAGGACGCTGAAGGCGAAGACCGCTGCGGTTATCGACGACCGGACTGCATATGGTCAAGGCGTCGCGGAGCAGTTCATCAAGATGGCGAAGGAAAACGGCATCCAGATCGTCGACCAGGAATTCACGAATTCCGCTGCAACCGACTTCCTCGGGATTCTGACGACCATCAAGGCGAAGAATCCGGACGTCATCTTCTTCGGCGGCTACGCGGCGCAGGGTGCTCCGATGGCCAAGCAGATGCGGCAGCGTGGAATTCGCGCGAAGCTGCTCGGCGGCGACGGCATCTGCTCGGCCGACATGGGGAAGGTCGCCGGCGATGCCGCGTCGATCGTCTATTGCGCTCAAGGCGGTATCTCACTGGACAAAACGCCGGCCGGCCGTGAGTTCCTGCAGAAATACAAGGCGGCGTACAAGACCGATACGCAGGTCTACGGCGTGAACTACTACGACGGCATCAAGATGCTTGCCGACGTGATGGTGAAGGCCGGCACGACGACCGACAAGGCGAAGCTCATCGCCCAACTGGCCAAAGAAAGCTACAAGGGTGTCGCGGGAACCTACTCGTTCGATGCCAATGGCGACCTCCAGGGCGCACCGACCACCGTGTACGAAATCCGCAACGGCTTGCCGGTTCCCTACGCCCAGTAACGTGACTGCGTGACCACGCGCGAATTGCACTTATGAAACTAACCCGTTCCATTTCGACAGTCGAAGTACATACCGGCGGTGAGGCTTTCCGCATTGTCACCAGCGGATTGCCGCGCATGCCTGGCCGCACCATCGTCGAGCGGCGCGCGTGGCTGAAGGAAAACGTTGACGATATCCGGCGCGCGCTGATGTTCGAGCCGCGCGGGCACGCCGACATGTATGGGGGCTACCTCACCGAGCCGGTGAGCGCGGGCGCCGATTTCGGCATTATCTTCGTGCACAACGAGGGGTACAGCGACCATTGCGGTCACGGCATCATCGCGCTTTCGACCGCAGCCGTCGAACTTGGGTGGGTCGAGCGCAAGTCTCCCGAAACGCGTGTGGGAATCGACGCGCCGTGCGGTTTCATCGAGGCTTTCGTGAAGTGGGACGGAGACCACGCGGGCGACGTCCGGTTTGTCAACGTGCCATCCTTTATCTGGAAGAAGGATGTCACGGTTCACACGCCTTCATTCGGCGCGGTAACCGGCGACATCGCGTTTGGCGGCGCGTTCTACTTCTATGCGGACGGCGCACCGCATGGCCTTGCGATTCGCGAGTCATCGGTCGAAGAACTGATCAGGTTCGGCGCCGAAGTGAAATTGGCCGCGAACGCGGCCTTTCCGGTCATGCATCCGGACATTCCGGAGATCAATCACATCTACGGGACAATCATCGCCGGCGCGCCCCGTCATCCTGAATCGACGCAGGCGAATTGCTGCGTGTTCGCCGACCGGGAGGTCGACCGTTCGCCGACGGGCTCCGGAACAGCAGGACGCGTCGCGCAACTTTATCTGCGTGGTCAATTGGCCAAAGGCGAGACGCTCGTCAACGAGTCAATCATCGGCACGGTCTTCAAAGGCCGTGCCCTTAGCGACACGTCAGTCGGTGATATGCCAGCCGTGATCCCTGAGGTCGAAGGCAATGCCTTCATCTGCGGGTTCGCGAACTGGATCATTGACGACCGGGACCCGCTAACTTATGGCTTCCTCGTGAGGTAGGCTGCCTGGTCGTACCAGTTGGCGCGTGCTGCTTCGGCAGACGCGCCTTTTTTTTATCTGGCGTGATCGCGAGGGGGCGAATGCGATCTCAGGCAGTCCAACGGTTCATTGCGACTATTGAAGATTTTCAAATATAGCCGCGATACCCTGACCGCCGCCGATGCACATGGTCACTAGCGCGTAGCGGCCGTCAACGCGTTTCAGTTCATGGAGCGCCTTGACGGTGATCAGTGCGCCTGTTGCGCCGATCGGATGACCCAGTGAGATACCGGACCCATTGGGATTCACCTTGTTGGCGTCGAGCTTGAGTTCCTGCGCGACGGCGCAGGCTTGCGCCGCGAATGCCTCATTGGCCTCGATCACGTCGATGTCCTGAATATCCAGACCCGCGCGTTCAAGCGCGATGCGCGTGGCCGGCACAGGACCGATGCCCATGTAGAGCGGATCGACGCCGGCATGAGCGTAGGACACCAGGCGGGCGAGAGGCTTGATCCCGCGTTGTTCTGCTGCACCGCGTTCCATCAACAGGACTGCGGCGGCAGCGTCATTGATACCGGATGCGTTGCCTGCCGTTACGGTGCCGCCGGTCTTCTGGAAGGCGGGCCGCAAACCGGACAGGTCATCAAGGGCGAGATCGGAACGTACATGTTCGTCCGTGTCGAACGACACTTCTTTGCCCTTGACTCGACGCGTCACAGGAACAATCTGCTCCTTGAAGCGCCCTTCGGCGATCGCGTGCGCCGCGCGGCGGTGCGATTCCACAGCCAATGCGTCCTGCTGTTCGCGCGTGATGCCATATTTCTGGGCAACATTTTCCGCCGTGATTCCCATCGGAACAGTATGGAAGGGGTCGTTTAGCGCACCCAGCATCATGTCGACGAGATGTGCATCACCCATCCGTACGCCAAAGCGCGTGTCGGGCGTGATGTAAGGCGCACGGCTCATGTTTTCTGCGCCGCCACCAATCGCAACGTCGGCGTCACCCAGCAGAATGGCTTGCGCGGCGGAGATAATGGCCTGCAATCCGGAGCCGCACAGACGGTTCACGGTCAGTGCGGGCGCAGCCTCGGAGACACCGCCGTTAATGGCGGCCACACGCGCCATGTACATGTCTTTGGGTTCTGTCGCAATGACATTGCCGAAAACCACGTGTCCCACCTGATCGCCGGCAAGCTTGGCCCGTGCCAGAACCTCTCGTACTACCAGGGCTGCAAGCTCCGTTGGCGGCGCGTCTTTCAGGCTTCCACCGAACTTCCCAATGGCGGTGCGCACACCACTCACAATAACGACTTCTCGTTGCACGTTGCACTCCTTGATTTAGATGGCGCGTGCGGGCATCGCTTTCGATGCCACGCTTGTCGAATCACATATTCGGATAGTTAGGCCCACCGCCGCCTTCAGGTGTCACCCACACGATGTTCTGCGTCGGGTCCTTGATATCGCAGGTCTTGCAGTGCACGCAGTTCTGCGCGTTGATCACCAGCCGCTCGCTGCCGTCGTCGTTCTTCACGAACTCGTACACCGCGGCCGGGCAATAACGCGATTCCGGCCCGGCATAGGTCTGCCAGTTCACATTCACCGGCACCGACGGATCTTTCAGCGTCAGGTGGGCCGGCTGATTCTCTTCATGGTTGGTGTTCGAGATGAACACCGAAGACAGCCGGTCAAACGTCAGCTTTCCATCCGGCTTCGGATAGACAATCTGCTTGCATTGCGACGCGGGCTTCAGCATCTCGTGATCGGAATGCTGGTGATGCAGCGTCCAGGGCACGTTGCCGCCCAGCAGCTTCTGCTCGATGCCCACCATCAGCGTGCCAAGGTACAGGCCCTTGCTCATCCACTGCTTGAAGTTGCGCGCACGATGCAGTTCCGTGTGCAGCCACGAAGTCCTGAACGACTCCGGATACGCCGTGAGTTCATCGCTGGTGCGTCCCGCCTGCACCGCCTCAAACGCAGCATCGGCGGCCAGCATCCCGGTCTTGATCGCCGCATGCGAGCCCTTGATCCGCGATGCGTTCAGGAAGCCCGCATCGTCGCCCACCAGCGCGCCGCCCGGGAACACCAGCTTCGGCAGCGACAGCAGGCCGCCGGCCGTAATCGCCCGTGCACCGTACGAGACCCGCTTGCCGCCTTCCAGAATCGCGCGGATCGCCGGATGCGTCTTGTAGCGCTGGAATTCCTCGAACGGCGACAGGTACGGATTGGTGTAGCCGAGGCCCACCACGAAGCCCACCACCACCTGGTTGTTGTCCATGTGATAGAGGAACGAGCCACCGTAGGTGTCGTTCTCCAGCGGCCAGCCGGCCGTGTGCATCACCAGACCCGGTTTGTGCTTCGACGGATCGATTTCCCACAGTTCCTTGATACCGATGCCGTACACCTGCGGATCGGCGCCGTCGCGCAGCTTGAACTTCTCGTTCAGCTGACGGCCGAGGTGCCCGCGTGCGCCTTCGCAGAAGAGCGTGTACTTCGCGTGCAACTCCATGCCGAGCTGGAAGTTTTCAGTCGGCTCGCCGTCCTTGCCAATGCCCAGATTGCCGGTCGCGACACCTTTGACCGAACCATCGTCGTTGTAGAGGATCTCGGCTGCCGGAAAGCCCGGGAAGATCTCGACGCCGAGCGCCTCGGCCTGCTGACCAAGCCAGCGCGTCACATTCGCGAGGCTGATCACGTAGTTGCCGTGGTTCTTGAAGTTGTCCGGCAGCGCCCAGGTCGGCACGCTCTTCGAGCCGGTTTCGGTGAGGAAGAGGAACCGGTCTTCGGTCACGTCCACGGTCAGTGGCGCGCCTTTTTCCTTCCAGTCGGGGATCAGTTCGGTGATCGCGCGCGGATCCATCACCGCGCCCGACAGGATATGCGCCCCGATCTCCGAGCCTTTTTCCAGTACGCACACGCTTATTTCAGCGCCTTGTTCAGCCGCCAGCTGCTTCAGGCGGATCGCTGCGGACAGGCCTGCCGGGCCGCCGCCGACGATCACGACGTCGTATTCCATCGACTCGCGTGGACCGTATTGCTCAATGAGACTTGCGTCTGTCACGATGCGATGCCTTTTCGTTAGAACTGGTCTTCGCTCAGCGCCAACATGCCTTCATTGTTTTTCGCGCTGACGATGGAGGCCTCAAGCGCGGCGGCCTGGGGCAGAACGTGATCGGCAAAGAAGTGAGCGGTTGCGATCTTCGCGTCGTAGAACGATGTGTCCTCGGCACGTTTCTCGGCAGCAACCAGCAGGGCACGTGCAAATTGCCAGCCCGCCAGTACGATGCCAGCAAGCTTCAGGTACGGCACGCCGCCGGCAAATACCGCATTCGGATCGCTTTTGGCATTGGCGAGCATGAATTCCACTACGCTCGCGAGGGCGTCGCGGCCTTGCGTGAGCCGCTTGTGCAGCGACTGGAACGCAGGGCTTGTGGAGAACGACGCGCTGGCTTGCAAGTCTCCCAACGTTCGATCGATCTGGGCGAGGATTGCCTTTGCCACCGCGCCGCCGTCGCGCAAGGTCTTGCGCCCGATCAGGTCGTTTGCCTGAATGGCCGTGGTGCCTTCGTAGATCGTCAGGATGCGGGCGTCGCGATAGTACTGGGCAGCGCCCGTCTCTTCAATGAAGCCCATGCCGCCGTGAACCTGCACGCCCAGGCTCGCCACTTCGATCGAGAGTTCCGTGCTCCAGCCTTTCACCACCGGCACGAGATATTCGTAGATGGCCTGGTGTTCCGCCTGCACGGCTTCGTCCGCGTGGCGATGCGCGATGTCGCTGTGTGCGGCTGCGACGTAGGCGAGCGCACGGGCACCCTCGGTTAGCGCGCGCATGGTCGACAGCATGCGACGCACGTCCGGGTGCTGGATGATCGCGACCGATTGCTTTGCCGAGCCGTCCACCGGCCGGCTTTGCACGCGATCCTTCGCATACGCGACGGCCTTCTGATACGCGCTGTCAGCAACGGCGATACCCTGCACGCCCACGCCAAAGCGGGCCGCGTTCATCATGATGAACATGTATTCGAGGCCGCGATTTTCTTCGCCAATCAGATGACCGATTGCGCCACCGTGGTCGCCGAATTGCAACACCGCGGTCGGGCTCGCCTTGATGCCGAGCTTGTGTTCGATCGAGACGCAATGCACGTCGTTGCGCTCGCCGACCGAGCCGTCTTCATTGATGAGAAACTTCGGCACGATGAAGAGCGAGATGCCCTTCACGCCTTCCGGTGCATTCGGCGTGCGCGCCAGCACGAGATGGGCGATGTTCTTCGCCATGTCATGCTCGCCCCACGTGATAAAGATCTTGGTGCCGAACACCTTGAACGAACCGTCGCCTTGCGGTTCGGCGCGCGTGCGCACCAGCGCGAGATCGGAGCCGGCTTGCGGCTCGGTCAGGTTCATCGTACCGGTCCACTCGCCGGAGATCAGCTTGGGCACGTAGGCCTGCTTCTGCGCTTCAGTGCCGGCCGTCAGGAGCGCTTCGATCGCGCCGTCGGTCAACAGCGGGCACAGGGCAAGCGAGAGGTTGGCGGCGTTCAGCATTTCGATGCACGGCGTCGCCAGCAGTTTGGGCAAGCCCTGACCACCGTATTCGATGGGATGCACGACACCTTGCCAGCCGCCTTCGGCGAACTGGCGGAAGGCGTCCTTGAAGCCCGGCGTTGCGGTAACCACGCCATCTTTCCAGCTGCTCGGGTTGCGGTCGCCTTCCACATTCAACGGCGCCATCACATCCGCGTTGAACTTCGCCGCTTCGTCGAGCACCGCCTGCGCGGTGTCGGCAGTGGCATCCTCGAAGCCTGCGAGTGCTGACACGCGATCGAGATGGGCAAGTTCATTGATGACAAACAGCATGTCCTTGACGGGCGCCGTATAGCTCATGATGGATTTCCGAAAAAAGGCGATCTGGGAGGGGCCGCGGGCAGGGCAGACTGGATGGCCCGGCGCGGTAACAGTTGAACCGATCGTAGTCCCGATTGGACGCAAATCGACTACCTAAATCGGCCCATCTATTGACAAATTCGGCCACGACTTGCGAAGCGGGCGGGTTGCCGATGCGCGTTTACCCCATTGCACGGGCAGCGGGTCGGGTTGCCGTTCGATCGCCATGCGAGGCGGGCAGGCTCGCGCTCAGGGTTGCCGGCGGTACTCGCCAGGCGTGCTGCCAGTCCAGTGCCGGAAGGCCCGATGAAACGCAGTGGGGTCGTCAAAACCGACATCGCCCGCGATCGCGGCGATCGGGTCGTGGGTGCCGGTGAGACGCTGGATCGCGATGTCACGCCGCAGTTCGTCCTTCAGCGTCTGAAATGCGGTTTCCTCGGCGGCGAGGCGCCGGCACAGCGTGCGGACCGAGCAGTGAAGACTCCGCGCGGCGTCTTCAACGGTCGGCACGTCCGGCAGACAGGACGCGAGGTACTGCCGGATGCGGTGGCTCGTGAGCTGCTCGCTAAAGGAAACAAAAATCCAGTCCTCGGGAGCCCGGGCGAGAAACTTGCGCAAATTCGTTTTGCGCTGGCGGATAGGCATGTCGAAATACACGGCGCTAAAGCGCATCTGTGTTTGCTGGCAGTCGAAATGGACCGGGCCGGGGAACAGGTACAGATGATCCACCGTGTGCGGTGGGCAGGAAAACGCGAACTCGACTTGCAGCAAGGGGATCTTCTGGCCGATCAGCCACGATGCCACGCCGTGAGCGAGCTTCAGCACGAGCTGCTGCCCAAGCATGCTGACGGTTGACGATGGATCCGGATGAAGGGCAACGCAGGCGATCAAGCCGTCCCGGCGCGATTCGAACCTGAAGTCATCGAGAACAATGTGAAAGAACTGCCCGAAACGATGCATGGCAATTTCGAGGTTGGGCGCATCGAGCAGGCTCAGGCAAAGGAATTTCAGGGTGCCGCTGCGCAACGGACGCTCGAAGATGCCCGGCATTTCATCGTCGAATTCAAGCGCGAGGGCGCGGTATAAAGTGGAGAACTGTTCCTCTGTGACGCGAGCGCCCGGTTCGGCCAGGAGCGCGGGCGAAATGCAGGCCTCGTCCAGGTATTTGCCGACCACACCCGGCCGTGCGCCCGCGGCGGCAAGGAAGCCGTTGACGAGTGAGATCGGGACGGTGGCGCTGGGCGAATGCATGGGCGTTGACGAGGCTCGCTGCTGTCGGTTGCGCCCGTCATTGTACGGCACCGTCCGGACTCGATTACTGGTCGAAGGTCTTCTGAATCACGATCTGATTCTTGACCGACGTTACACCCGGAACTGCTTTTGCCACTGAGGCCGCTGCGTCGATCTGAGACGCAGCCGGCACGGTTCCGTATAGGGTGACCGCGCCGCTCTTCGCTCGCACACTGATGTTTGCCGCGCTGATGCTTTTCTCTTTGACAATGGCCGTGCGAACCTGCTTGGCTAGTTCGCGATTAGCCCGTTTAGCAGCTTTGGCATCGTCTCCGGCCGATGCCGCTTTGGCGGATCCCATTGAAGCCGCGCTTGTCTGGCCAGACTGAGACCATGCGCTAATAGACACCAGGGCGATCATTGCGCTCGCCGCCAATTTGAGTACATCTGATTTCTTCATCGTTTCATCTCCAGTTTTTTATCGACAGCACAGCCCATCACTTTTTCGCCGCGGCCCAATCCGCGGCCGTTGCGTCGAATGCCGTCGCGATATCGCTCCAGTCATCGTTTCGCAAATAGCGCCGCGCAGCCGGTAGCACCACACCTTCTTCCCGTCCCAGATGCTCCCATGTGAATTGCGCGTAAACGCTGAGAGCCTGTTCGAGCCGCCCAATTGGGGCAGCCGGTTCCGCATCACGCCCGACGAGTGCGGCCAGTTCATCGAGGAGTTGTTCGTCGCGTTGATGCTGGCATTCGAGTTCATCAAGTTCGGCATCCGCAACGGACGTGCACTCGCGCAGCCGCTGAAAGAACCGGGCATTTTCCTTAAGACGGCGCCGGCGCAACTGAAGATCGCGCAGGTGCTTGACCGTCTCGCGCATGGATATCGGCTCGGGTTGCCGGCCGGCGGCGTGTGCGGCGCGGACGCTGTCCAGCAGCGTGTGAATGGCGTCGGCGACGGCGCGGTGTTGGTCGAGCAGGACGCGGATCGCGCGCGAGGTTGCCGGTCGCCGGTCGGCGGCGCATATCAGAACGGCCACGTTTGCCGCACCAGCGCCATCGGACCGCGCAACCACGACGTCGTCCGCTTCGGCCAGCCACTGACCCGGGGCGATGCAAATCAGATCGGATTCAAATTGGACCGCCGCCGCGACGATGCTGTCGAACGACGTTTCGTCGCTGGCGGCAACGGACGAATACGGTACGCCCTGCGCGCGCGCCGCAGCCTCGGCCCGCGCCAGCAGTTCCAATGCGCGCTCCCTGGCGTCGCATGCGTTCTGGGCGGCGCCGGCCTCACCCTGTACGGGCGAAACTCGATGGGGCAGCGTGGCGGCATGTTGATACAGTATGGGCAGAAAGGTGATGCGTGCACCCATCGACTGAGCAAATGCGATTGCGTGGCCGGTTGCTTCGATGCATGAATCAATGTCGCCCACAGGGACGAGAAAGTGTCGATACATGGTATCCCTTGTGCTGCATTTGCTGCATTCGACGTTTGCAGATCCTTCCGGCCGGCTTCGAACTCATCAGCTGGCAGCGCGCTGGAGCTCTGTTCGAACGCATCTTAGTCCGCGGTCGATTCGCCTACCCCCCCCACGAAGGGAGGGGGCGCGACGCGCTCGGGTGGTACGCTTCAACCTTCCCCTAATTCGCTCCCTGCGGCAGCCTGCAATGGCCGGCAGGAGTCTCGACAGGCCTCGCAAGATGGCATCAACTCCTCCAGGCGCCGGTAGCGTAGCCACCGAGCTTGTCCTGAAGACCATCGCGCCACGCGCGCCGGCCCATTTGCTGGTTCGCGACCGGCTGGCTGCGCACGCGCTGCACTTCGGCGAGCAATCGGTCGCCCTCGTGCAAGCGCCGGCGGGATACGGGAAGACTTCTTTGCTCGCCCAATGGCGCCGGGAATACCTCGCGCGTGGTGCGGCGGTCGCCTTCCTTTCGGTGGATGAGCGGGACGACCCACAGCGGCTCCTTCAGGGGCTTGTCCATGCCATGCGTGCAGGCTGTGCCCGCCCAGCTTTCGGAAGAGTGCTGCTCGACGGCGCCATGGGATCGGTCGGTGAACTGGACGGCGTGACCGCCTGGCTCGCGGAAGTCGCACAGTTTTCGCTCGATGTCCTGTTGATCGTCGACGAGGCCGACCGTCTGCCCGACGCCGGCCTGAGCGCACTGATTTATGTCTTGCATAATGCGCCGCAGAATCTTCGGGTGGCTGTCGCGGCACGCCGCAGAGTCGATGCGGCAGTGGCCGATCTGCTCGCCTACGGGCAATGCGTGCTCGTCGATCCCGAGATGCTGCGTTTTCGTCTCGAAGAGACGATTGGACTGATCGCCAACCGGTTCGGGTCGCGTTTCGACGCCGACGCGTGCGCGCGGCTGTTCGAGTTGACGGATGGCTGGCCGCTTGGGTTGCAGCTTGCGATGGCGGCCATGGCACGCGCCCCGGATCCCCGGAAAGTCGTGGAGACGATGGCGGCCAATCAGGGCGGACTGCGTGAGCACCTCGTCGGGACGCTGATCGCGGAGCTTTCGGCGGAAGACACCGATTTCCTTACCCACACCAGTCTGCTGGATTCGCTGCATCCTGACCTCTGCCAGGCGTTGACCGGCGACCCGCAGGCGCCGGAGCGGCTGGCGCGCCTCGTACGCGAGACGCCCGTGTTCGTTACCGCCGAGGACGGCGCATGGTGCTGGCTTCATACGCTCGTGCGCGACGTGCTGCAAGGACGCCTCGCGAATGTGCCCGCCGCCGAGCGGGCAGCGCTGCATGGCCGCGCTGCCGCCTGGCTGAACGGGCAGGGCATGATCGAACAGGCCGCACGGCATGCTCACGCCGCGGGTCAGCACCAGACTGCCTACGAGCTGGCGGCGCGTTGCCTGCATGACGCGGTCAAGGAGGGACGCCTGAGCGCGGTTCTCGAATGGCTCGATCTGCTCCCCGCGGATGAATTCGAGCGGCGCCCGCGTTTGTTGCTGGCAGCGGCCTGGGCCTTGGCGCTTGGCGAACGGCACAAGGAGGCGGAACTTCAGGTGCAGCGCGTGCTTGCCAGTCCCAATGCCGACGCGCAACTGCGCTACGAATGCGCGCTCATCCTGTCCGCTGCCGCCTATTACGCCGATGAGATCGACCGGTTCGTGGACCTGTTCACGCCGTGGGTCGAGTTTGTTCCCGCCGGCGATTCCTGGCTCGCCCAGATTCACGCCAACCGCCTCGCGGCGCGCGCGATTCTTGTCGGGCAGCCCGCGCAGGCACGCCGGGTCGAGCTGGCGGTCAAGCGGGCTGAAGTCGGCAAAGGGATCGGCTACGTGGTGCGCTGGGGCGATCACTTTGTCGGCTTCAGCTACGTATGGGAAGGACAATTCGTGCTTGCCGAGGAGGTGCTTCGTCCGGCACTGGCGAGCGCGGAAGCGGACCTCGGCCGCCGCCATCCGCTCTCGTGCATGTTTGCCGCGACCTGCGCGGCGCTGAGCTACGAAGCCGATCGTGTCGACGAGGCCGCCGCGTTGCTGGCCAACCGGCTGGACATTCTGGAACGAGGCGGCACGCCAGACACCGTGCTGCTCGCATACCGCACCGCGGCGCGCATCGCCGCGGCCAGAGGCAGCGAACACCGGGCCCTCGATCTCCTCGAGGCCATGCACGCGATGGGGGTGAGCCGGCGCCTGCCGCGCCTGTGCATTGCCAGCATGGCTGAACAGGTGCGTATTCATGCCGGCCGATATCGCACGCAGATGTGCGACGCCCTGGTGCACCGTATCGACGACCTGGTGACCGAGGAGGCGCCGAACAGGGGGGCGCTGTGGAGACAGTCAGTCGACCTGCTGGTCGGCCTGGCGCATGCAGGCGCCGCCATTGCGGCGCGACGCTGGCAGCAGGCGCTCGACGACCTCGTGAAGGCAGGCGTTGCCGCTGAAGCGATGAAGCTCGGCCGATATCAGATTGAAATCATGGCGATGCGCGCGTTCGCGCTGGAGCAGTCCGGCGCGAACGGGCTTGCCTTGCTTCGCGAGGCGATGAACCTCGCGCAGACGTTCCGTTTGACCCGTACTCTGGCGGACGCGCATCCTGCTCTCGCGGACTGGGCGCGGCGAGTCAGCGACGAGCAGCCTGAATCCGGCGAAGCCACCCGCGCGATTGCGGCAGCGCGTATCGCCGTGCCGCCGCTGGGCCGTCAGGCTAGCGTGCCACGGGCTGTGCCGAGCGTGCTGCTAACGCCCAAAGAGCGCGAAATCCTGGAGCTGCTGGCGAGAAATATGTCGAACAAGGAGATCGCGGTCGCGGCCGCGGTGGGAGAGGGCACCGTGAAATGGCACCTCAAGAATCTCTTCGGCAAGCTCGACGCCAGTTCGCGCAAGCATGCCGTTCGACGAGCATTGGTGCTGGGTTTGCTCGAAGGCGCATGATCCGGCACGCCGCGCCGTTCACTTTAATCTTCGGCCCCTCCCGCTTTGGGAGGGGCTTGTCCGCGCTGCTTTACGTATTCTCACCTGCACGACGCGCCACTATGCCGCTAATTCCTGGCCGCAGTCGAAACAAAACTATCAGGAGACAAAATGCAGGTGAAACTGATTGGAGCGGCAGCGCTCATTGCATTCGCGAGCGCCGCTCATGCGCAATCTTCCGTGACGCTTTACGGCATCCTCGATTCGGGTTTCTTGTACCAGAGCAGCTCGGCGGCGTCGTTTAGCCCGAAGGCGCCCAATACGGGAAAGGTGTACCGCCTGAAGGACGGTGGCATCTATTCGAGCCTGTGGGGAATGAAGGGCAGTGAAGACATCGGCGGCGGCTACCATGTCAATTTCAAGCTCCAGGGTTCGTTCGACAGCAGCACCGGCAAATCCGGCCTGAGCGATACACCCGGCGCCGCGGCCCAGTTCAACCAGTTTGCGACGATCGGCGTATCGGGACCGTTCGGCACGTTCAACGCGGGCCGGCAGATCGTCCCGATGATCTATGCCATGGCCGAGACGGACGTACGGTCTTCCCAATACTTCGGCAGTATCCTGACCGCGTGGCTGGGGATGAATCAGGCCGCCGGTTGGCCGGGCACCAGCACCAATGCGCCTATCGGCGCGCTGTATGACAGCAACGCGCTGGTGTACCAGTCGCCATCTTTTGGCGGCGCTTCGGTCGGACTGGAATACGCGCCCGGTGGTGTGGCCGGCCAGTTTCAGGGGGGCACGCGCGAGTCGGCGGTGCTCAAGTATTCGAATTACGGTCTGAGCCTGTCCGCTGTGTATTACAACGGGCACGATACGAATCCGGCGCCGGGCGCACCGTTGACCGGACTCGACAATAACCGGTTCGTTTATCTCGGCGCGCTTTATACGACCCACGGCTTCTCGGTGTCGGCGTCGTACAGCAACGGCAAGAATCCCGCGCATTCCAAGCAGGTCAATATCGATCTCTATTCCGCGGGATTGGGTTATCGCTTCTCCCCCGCGTTTCAGGTGACCTCGGGTCTCTACTACCTGAAGGACAAGAATAATTCGGCGAATCGCTCGACTGAAATTGCGCTCGGAGCCGAATACAAGCTCTCCGTCAGAACCATGGTTTACGCGCAGGTCGGCCACGTGAATAACAAGGGGACGATGAACCAGACGATCGTCTACGGTCAGCCGGTGGCGCCTGGCGTCACGACGACCGCGGCCATGATCGGGCTGCGCCATAGCTTCTGAGCGGACCGTGCCGGCTGTTCTTCATCCGGGGCAGCCGCGCGTCAAACCGGGCGACGTTCGTCTTGCCCGGTGAACTGGAGCGGGTCCGCATGCGTAGATATACGAGCTTGAGGCTCGGGCGAGCGCATGATATGAAGAAACCATCGGAGTGAGATGCGCTCAGCCGCCATTCTTGCTTGACCGTACAGAAATGGAACCGCTTCATAGCTGTTTTCACGCTGGCCTCTCGCACAACTGAGCAGTGTGTTTTACCGGCCGGCTCTGAAGCAGTTCAGGCTTACGCAAAAGAGAATAGCTGGGGATGGGTAATGACCTTCAACCGCATCAACCGTGGCGGCGCATTGCTACTCCTTGGCCTGCTTCTCATCGACCTGATCATCTGGGTAGCAGCCTGGAGCTGGCTGGAGGCCAGCCACAAGCAGTACGACGAGAAGGCCTCCGTCCAGGCCGACAACATGGCCCAGTTGCTCTATTCGGACTTTGCCGGCCGGCTTGAAAGTATCGATCGAACGCTTGCTGCAGCGGTCACTGAATTCGAGCGCCAGCAGACATTCGGGGCGCTGCGCGCCGAGCTCGTCGAGCCGGTTTTGAGTCAGCACCTCTTCGTACTCCCATCGATGTCGGCGATGCGAGTGGCGAACGCTAGTGGCGAGGTGATCTTCGGCACCGGTGGGCAGTCCGGGGTTTTCATGACTGACCGCGATTATTTTCAGCAACTACGCGACCATTCCGACGCGGGTATGGTAGTTAGCCGCCCTGTTTTTGGCCGCATCAGCGCAACCTGGGACATCGTCTTTGCCCGGGCCATGCGTACGCCGCAAGGCAAATTTGCCGGCATCGTGACGCTCGTGTTTCCGGTCAATTCGCTAAACGAACGCTTCGCGGCGCTCTCCAACGGACCCACCGATTCCTTCGTCGTCTTTGATGACAGGAACATGACTTTCATTTCGCGGTACCCCGATGGGCTGGTTACCCCGGGGGAACCGCTCATTGTTCGCCCTGATGCCCCCATGTTTATGGCACGGCGATTGTCCCGGCTTGCAGGAAAGTTCGTCAACGTCGCGCCGCAAGACGGCGTGATGCGCTCGTACGGATATCGCTGTATGGAAACGCAGCCGTTGTGCGTTCTGGTGGGAGTCGGGCTCGACACCTATCTCGCGCCGTGGGTTGCCGAGCGGCGCATGATTGTCAGTTCCGTGGTGTTATTTACCTTGCTGACCTGGTTATTGTGGTACTTGACCTACCGGGCCTGGGGTAAGCAACTCGACGCCATCAACGCCGAGCAGGCAGCCTATCGAACCCGGGACGCCGAGCGGCGGTTCAACCAGACCATCATCGATGAGTCGCCTATCGCCATCGTGACGCGCGACGCCGCGGGCATTGTCACGTTGGTGAATGAGGCGGCGGAGAAACTGTTGGGATGGTCCGCGGGTGAGCTCGTGGGGAAAACGCTACCGGATCTGCTTTCCGGCATGACCAAAGAGATTGAGCCTCTCCGTCACGAGGCGCTCGCGGGTGAAACGCTGGTAGACCGGGAAGTCGTTCGCTTACATCGGGACGGTCATCCCGTCACGATCAGCGCGACGCAGGCGCCGTTGCGCGACGCGAGCGGTGCGATCACCGGCTACCTGACCATGGCGATGGACATCACGCGCCGCAAGGAAGCAGAGGCCAAGGCGGAGTACCTTGCCTCCCGGGACGCGTTGACCGGCTTGCCGAACTGGTCGCTGTTGCGCGACCGGTTCGAACGCGCGAAGGGCCCCCGGCTGGTGTTCATCATGCTGGACCTGAGCAACTTCACGGCGATCAACGAGTCATTCGGACACGCTACGGGCGACGCCGTGCTGAAAGTTGTGGCCTGCCGCCTGAAAGACTGCCTGCGCGACTCCGACACCGTCAGCCGCCAGGGGGGCGATGAATTCCTCCTGTTTCTCGCGGGTCTTGAAGGACTGGCCCAAATTCAGGCGGTTCTCGGCGAAATTCAGTCCAGCGTATCCGCCGTCATGGAAATCGGCGGCGAGGAGGTGTACACGTCCGCGACGATGGGCGTTGCACTGTATCCCGAAGATGGTGAGGACTTTGAGACCCTCTTGCGTAAAGCCGACGCCGCCATGTCCCGCGGGAAGGGCGATGGCCGCAACACGTGCCGTTTCTTCGACGATGAGCTGGGCCGGGAAGCGACGGCCTGCTTGCGTGTCGAGGCCGGCCTGCGCAAAGCGCTGGAGAAGGGGGAATTCGAATTGCACTATCAGCCGCAGATCGATCTCCGCAGCGGCCGTGTACGGGGTGTCGAAGCGTTGCTACGCTGGCGGCATCCCGAGCAGGGGTTGCTGCCGCCCGGACAGTTCATTCAGATTGCCGAGCAAAGCGGTCTTATCGTGCCCATTGGCGAGTGGGTCGTGCGCGAATGCTGCCGGCAGGGGCAGGCGTGGCGAGCCGCAGGAATGCCAGATGTAGGCATCGCGTTGAACCTGTCGGCGGTGCAATTCACGCAAGGTGACATCGTCGACACAATCCAGCGCGCCCTGACCGAGTCGGGTTTCAATCCTGGCTATCTCGAGCTGGAACTGACGGAGTCGGTACTGATTCGAAACACCGAACAGGCGCTGACTACCGTGCAGCGTCTGAAGCAGCTTGGTGTGACGGTATCGGTCGACGATTTTGGCACCGGCTATTCCAGTTTGGCCTATCTCAAACGGTTTGAGGTCGACAAGCTGAAGATCGACCGCGCGTTTGTTCGCGACCTTTGCAGGAATGCCAATGACGAGTCGATTGTACGAGCCATCATCCAGATGGCTCGCGCACTCAACCTTCGCACGACAGCGGAGGGCGTCGAAGACGAAACAACGCTCGCGTGCTTGCGGCAGTTGGAATGCGATGAGGCGCAGGGCTATCTGATCGCGCGGCCGATGCCGGAGGATCAGGTTGCGGCGTTTATTTGTGAGTACGCCGTTTGCGCGTGACTGTCGGCAGCGTTCGGGTCCAAACCGACGCCAGCTTTGGCGAGTACGCGGAGTGCGCCTCGAGCAGTGTGACTGGAACGACCGACGCTTCCGGGGGCGTCGCTCCAGCGTGCGTATCGTCGTGAAGATCGCCATTCGCCTCCAGACCGGCCAGGGTGCGCCAGAACTGCTGCCCGGACTTGATGAATCCCTGACCATATTCAGCGGGTACGTTTAACGACACGGTCACAACGCCTCGATTGACTGACTCACCGCTGCGGATTGTTCGGCGCCGGCCGCGCGTTCAGCCAGCCGCCGCGCACGGGACGTGACCATGACAACCGCGTCGCCGTCGATCACCACTTTTCCGCCAACGGTACAGACGGTCGACATCACAACGCGGCACTTTTCCGGCTGCAGTTCTTTCACGGCGACCGTTGCATGCACCGTATCGCCAGGCCGGACCGGTGCCTTGAAACGCAGGTTCTGTCCGAGGTACACGGTGCCGGGGCCCGGCAGGCGCCCGGCGAGGGTCGCGGAAATCACACTTGCGCTCAGCATCCCATGCGCAATGCGCCCTTTGAACGGGGTAGTGCGCGCGAATTCCTCGTTTAGGTGAACTGCGTTGTTGTCGCCCGATGCGGCCGCGAAGAACAGGATATCCGCCTCCGTCATGGTCTTCGCAAAGGTGGCGCTCATGCCGGCTTCCAGATCTTCAATGTCGTAACCGCCAATTTCGTTCATCTATTGCTCAACTCGTTATTACCGCATGGAAGGACTGACCCTGTCTGTTCCGGACATGCTGCCGCCTCGCTGTATGGCTCATGATGGATTTCCAGAACGGCGATCGAAGACGGGGCGCGGCTTGGGCGGAGTGGATGGCCCGCCGCGGTATCCGTTGAGTCGATCGTAGTCCCAATTGAATCTGAATCGACTACCTGAATCGGCCTATCCATTGACAAAGTCAGCCACGACTTGCGAATGACACGAATTGCCGATGCGCCATCTCTTCAGGCACGCATGCGGTCATGCCACGAAACAGGACGTGCCCATCATGGGCGGTTCCCGCCTTGGTGGATACACGTTCCACGAGCCGTCGCCATGCCGGAAGAAGGTAATCGTTAACCTGCTTTCGGAACGGCCCACGCCGACGCGTAGATAGCGGCGTCGATTCGACGATGTACGGCTGAACTCGATCACCTGCACGGTCCCCTCGCAGCAGTGCCCGAGCCACTTGTCGACCAACCTCCGCAAAGAACTCCCATCGTTTCGCATGGCGCTTTCCCTGAAAAGTAACACCGGACGCCTGACTGGCGCCTGGGCGACTGGGCGTGCCGCGTGACCGGAATCATCGCGACGGTAGTGTCCGATGATTGTTTCCGCCTCTGGCGGTGGCCGGCCAGTCCAACCTTGTCCCGTATCGCATGAGTGAAGTCTAGGGCGGGCGATTCCTGATCGCCCCCCTCCTCATGGGAGGGCGGAGACCGTTTGAGTGCACGGTGTCGATCCATCGCGCCCAGGCGGCTTCGACTTTCACTTCATTGCACGGACATGCGTTCAGCGCTGGCGACCGGCACATACAGCGTGCGATCAGCGTGCGATCCCAAAAATGAAATTTCCATTTCATTCTTGAGGTCGATGCCGCGCCACCCTGAAATAATTTTTCTGTGAAATCAATGATCTAAGTGTCCGATGCCGTCTTGGCCCGCTCCTTGCTGGATAGCTGGCCAGTTAGCAGCGTTGTGCTGCCGTCAGCTTTTTCAATCGGGAGATCCAGAGATGACACATGACAGACAAAACGGAACGGAGACGCGATACGTCGCGCCTCCGGGAGAGGGAAGCAGGGTGGAAGCCAGCCTGGCGACGGACGATCGTCCCGAAAGCATGGCAATGAACGGCCGGACCAACTGGGCCTGGGCAAACGGCAGATTGGGCTACGACTGGATGGATTCGCACTACCTGGTCACTGACTTCGCCTAGACCTGCGATCGCCAGAAGCGCACATCCCACCGGCAGTACGAGTGCAAACTCACTGCCGACTCCCTGCAGCGTTGACCGCGTTCGGGAGTCGGCGGTGTCGCTTCAGGCCTTCTTCACGTACGCGCTGCACCAGCCCTTCGTCGGGACCTGCTTGCCGGAAAAAATCGGGCACGGTCCGGACGCATCGCCTGGTTTGCCTTGATAGAGCTGGCAGTTGGCGCACGCCTGGCCAGCCAGATACTTTGGATATTTCGCCTTGTCGACGTGTGTCGCGTCCGTCTTGAAGCCAAGTGCCTGTGCGGTCGGATCGCTTTCGGATACCGCGGGCGTCTCGGCCGACGCCTTGCCCGAGAGCGCAACAGAGGAGGCCAGCGAAGCGGCCAGAATCATGAAGTGACGACGGGATGATTGCATGCAAGGCTCCTTTCTTTCTGATGGTGGGCGGCGGGCCTTCGACGTGCCAGCCGATGTGGAACTCCGTTTCGCCACGGAGCGAAGTTTTACTGTTTGCCCTTTATCACGGTCAGATAGGTGGCGAGCTCATCGACCTGCTCCGCAGGCATGGGTGCGCCGTACGCGGTGCGCATCTTGTTGATCTCCGCCTTCCACTCTCCGAAGCGCAGTGGCGGCTGGCGCGTGACCATGCCGGCCGAATGACAGATCATGCACTGCGAGTTGGCGATCTCGGCACCGGCGCCCGGTGGAAAAACGTGCTCGCTGTCAGGGAGGGTAACGCTGACGGTGCGATTCAAGGCTGCGGCCGACGGCGCTTTCACTGCGGGTTCGGCGAAGGCGGCCGGGATGCCGGCGGAGGCGAGCAGAATCGATATCAACACGTTTTGGCTTTTCATGTTCCGCTCCTCAGGAAGCCATCAGCGCGATGGATTCGACAACGTTGCGCATGAAGCCCCCAGTGTTCCAGTTTGCGGTATCCGGCTGCACGACCCCCGCGGTGTTCGTCGCCTTGATTTTCAGCACCAGGGGACCGGCGTTCGGCATCACGTGCGTTTCCCATTGCCTGAAGCTGTATTTGCCATGATCGTGGCCAAGACGCGTGGCCGCCCAGGTCGTGCCGCCGTCAGACGACACGCTGACGTCGCGCACGCCGGTGTCTCCACCGAAGGCGATGCCGCGCACGGTTAGCGGCTTGCCGGCGGCCACATTCTGGCCGTTCGTGAGATTGGTGGCAAACGAGCGTGGGACCATCCGGTTGATCGGCACCATCTTGACGCCGGTTTGGCCCGGCGCGATGTTGGCTTGGGGCGTATCCGGGATCAGGTAGGCCTTTGACATCCAGAAGTTGTCGTCCGGGTGATCCAGCACCTCGATATCGTTGAGCATTTTCACCCAGTAGGTCGAATACCAGCCGGGCACAATCAGGCGCAGCGGAAAGCCGTTTAGCAGCGGTAATGGCTGACCGTTCATCGCATAGGCGATCATCACTTCGCCATCGCGCGCATGGTCGATGTCGAGCGACTTCATGAATTTCGGCGTTCCCGGGAGGACCCCTGCGTCGAGCCCATTAAAGCGGGCCTGCACGGCGCTGCCCTTAAGACCCGCGCGCGCCAGGATATCGCGCAGACGGACACCGGTCCACAACGCATTGCCCATCGCGCCGTTGCCCCATTGAGCGCCTGCCACGCGCTGATCGAAGAATCCTCGCGAGTTGCCGGAGCACTGGTTCACTGCCGCCAGTTCAACCGGTTCGAACTGGGTCCGCAGGTCGGTCAGGCTCAGGCTGAGCGATCGTTCGATCTGTCCGTGAACGTTCAGGCGAAATGCGGCGCCGTCGATCTTCGTAGGAATATCGGCGAGATGCCAGCGCACGAAAAACTGGTCGTTAGGCGTGAACACGCCTCGATCGAAGACCGCGAACGGCGTTTCGAGCAACGGCGGACGGGTTCGCAGTAGCAGCATCTCGCCTTTCTGCGGAAACGCGCTCGTCAAGTCGCGCTCGCCGCCGGCGAATGGCAGGTTGACGGTTTGCGCCGACCACGCGCTGGGGTTCCAGCCGGCCATCGTGCCGGCGAGACCGCCCGCGGCAAGACCGCGAAGCATCGTGCGCCGGCGCGCGTCCACGTCGTGGGAATTGCTCTTCATGGTTGTCTCCCTCAAGTTCATTTTTTTTGTTAAAGCATACACATAAGCAGGCCGGTACCGCTGAAGCGCCCGATTGTTTCCGCGGCGTCGCGTTACATCGCCTGCCTTGACTCGCCATCCTGGCTAGCAGGCGTTCTCCTACGCCATCTCCGACGCCATTTCGAAGAACACGCGCATTGCCTCCGTCACATAACGCTGCTGGTGACGCAGCATCAGGAAATCGCGCGACGGCAGAGGCCAATGCAGTGCGGTCAGCGTTCCGGCACTGAGTGAGGAAGCCGCGACCAGACGAGACATCACGGTCGCGCCGGCGCCAGCCTCGACCGCGGAGCGTACTGCTTCGTTCGACGGAAGCTCCAGCGCGATCTCGAACTGAGAGGGATCGCCTCCTAAGCCTCGCACCATCTTTTCGAAGATCCCGCGCGTACCCGATTCCGGCTCACGCAGCACCCAGGCGCTATCGCGCAAGTCGACAATACCGCCAGCCGTCGAATCGAGATGGGCCCAAGGGTGGCTGGGGGCGACCACCAGCACCAGTTCATCCTGGGCGACCGCGCGCACGTCGAGACCGTCGGCGTCCACCTGGTCTTCCACGAAACCCAGATCGACGGCGCCCTCGGCGACCTGCCGGACGACTTGTCCGGTATTCGTGATCGAGAGCTTGAGCGAAACGCCGGGGTGGGCCGCATGGAAGCGTTGCATCACCTTCGGTATCCAGTAATTTGCGACCGTCTGACTCGCCGCAAGCGATAGTGCACCGCGCCGCAATCCGGCCAGATCGGCCAGCATATTCCCGGCCGACGACGCACGGGCGAGTACCGCGCGCGCTTCACAGAGAAACCGCTGGCCGGCGTCGGTCAGCACAATATTCCGGCGAATCCGGTGGAACAGCTTGACGTCGTACTGCGCTTCGAGGGCGGCGATCGAGCTGCTCACCGCCGACTGCGAAAGCGCCAGTACATCGGCCGCACGCGTCACATGCTGCTGCTCCGCAACCGCAACAAAGATACGAAGTTGATCGAGCGTCATGTTTTTCCGCGGACCTCAAACCCTTTTTAAGCCATGCCCAGCACGCGAATCAGCACGAGGCTGATGAGCACGAGGGCGATGATCGACAGTACCACCGCGAGTGTCACACGGGGGCCGGCTTTGGCGACCATTCGCACGTCGACGCCCAGACCCAGTGCCGCCATCGAAAGTATCGTCAACACGTTCGCCGTACTGCTGATCGGCGCTAACGCTGCGCTCGGAACGATATTGGCCGAACGGAGGGCGACCAGCGCCAGGAAGCCAAGAATGAACCAGGGCACGACCTTGTGCCAGGCGAGACGCGTTACCTTCGGCGCACCCGGCAATCCAGCAGCACCCGCGCCACGACGCGAGCCGATTGAGAGGACGAGGATCACGGGGCCGAGCATCAACACGCGGACCAGTTTGACCAACGTTCCGAGATGGGCGCTGAGCGCCGAGACAGGGATCGTTGCCGCCAGCACCTGCGGCACTGCGTAGACAGTCAGGCCGGCCAGTACGCCGTATTGCAGGTTGCTAAGGTGCAGGACAGGAACCAGCAGCGGCAGTCCGAGCACGACGATGACGCCCAGCACGGCGGTAAAGGCAATCGACGCGGCCACGTCATCACTATGGGCCTCGATCACGGGAGCCACGGCGGCGATCGCCGAGTTGCCGCAGATCGAGTTGCCGCACGCGACCAGCAAGGCCATCCGATGGTGCAAACCAAGGAGGCGCCCGGTACCGTAGCTGACCACGATGGCCACCCCGACGACGGCCACGATGCCTGCCAGCAGTCCCACCCCGGCCGCCTTGAGGGTCTGGGTGCTGAGCGAGGCGCCCAGCAGGACCACGGCAATTTCCAGCAAAGTTTTGGCGCTGAAATTGATCCCGGCGTGCCAGTAAGGGGCTGGCTTCCAGACACTTCGCACTGCTGTGCCGATCAGGATGGCGAGGACCAATGCTTCCAGCCAGGCGTGCCCGAACAGCCGTTCCTCAGCCAGTTGCAACGCGAAAGCGGCCAGTGTGACGGCAATACATAGGGCAACGCCTGGCGCATGGGCTCGCACCCAGGCCAGGGTGCTGGAGCCGACCGGGCGCCTTCCGGCTAATGCATGAGGTTCGAGTGGGGTCGACATCGCGTTCTCTGAATTTCGGTAAGCCGAAAAAGCAGCGATTATCGCGACGACCGGTTCTATATTCCAACGCGGAATATAGAACGAATTGATCGGTTATATAGAACGATGCTCGAAATGGCGGCTAGGCATTCGGATCGAAGCCCAAATGGCTGAGACGCCCGGACGGCGCAACGGGTGTCCATTCCGGCAGCCATGCCGTTTGCGCTGTGCCGGCGTACCTATGCGGGACCTGCTATGGCCGCATATGCCGTCACGAGTCTGCGCCTGTTCACTTTCGGTGGCGGCCGCGCCACTCACTGGGCGTCATCTGAAATCGTTTCTGGAACCAGACCGTAAACGCCCCCTGGTTGGTGTAGCCCAGGAGGGCCGCGACCCGCCCGATCGGATAGCGTGGGTTGAGCAGATAGCGCACGGCAAGATCGCGCCGCACTTCTTCAACGATGCCCGAGAAACTGGAGCCGGTTGCATCAAGCTGGCGCTGCAGCGTGCGCACCGTCAGATTCAGCTGCCGCGCCACCAGTTCGATGGAAGCCTGACTGAGGGGCAATAGCAGATAAATCGTTTTGCGCACCTCCAGCGCAATTGAATCCGCCGCCGTGTCGTTTAGCGGATTGGCGAGACTTTCCGCATAACGGACCAGCACGGGGTCGGCATTCGGATTCGGATAATCGAGGTCCGCTGCGGCACAAACGAATCCGTTGAAGTCGCTTTCGAATGTGACCGGACAGCCGAAGAACCGGCGATGAAGGGTGAGGTCGGGTGGCGCCGAATGGGTGAAATGCACGCTATGCGGTTTCCAGTGAGCGCCGAGGAGCGCGCTGGAATGGCGCGACAGCACGCCGACGGCCAGTTCGATCGCCTGGACGGTCCGGGTGCCCGGTTCGGCGACGATCTCTTCGCGGATCGTTACCGTGTCGCCCGTCGTTTCGACGTACACACCCAGCGCTTCGTTGAGCAGATAGCGGTACTGCGCAGCGGCCAGCAGCACCTCACGGAGCGTGCGTTTGTGGGCGAGCAGAACGTTGACGACGCCACTGCCGAACTGCTGGCGGGTCTGCGCGATCTGCAACCCGAGCGTCGCACACGACGCTTTCTCTGCTGTGGCTTCGAGCAGGCGGCAGGCGCCGTCGGCCGGGATCCGCTCATCGGGGTTCGCCAGTGCCACGGCGTCGAGACCGACCTCCTGCACGAGTTCGTACGGATTGAGGCCCAGGCTTCTCGCAACGTCGAAATACCCGTGCAGCGTTGACGATCTCACCATGCTTTGCATCCGGTCTCCTTCGTTGTTCTCGCGCGTGAAACACCTTCACGTGGGATCAGTCGCGGCATCAGTGTTAACGCGCAGTGTCGTCAAATCATAAAACAATGTCACCGAAAACGAAATCCGTATTAGCGGATTGCCGTATCTTCGCCTCACTGACTCATCCCCCGTCGCACCGATACGTGCCTGACGCGGCGGTAAAACATCCAATTATTTCTGGAGGAAACGATGCAATTTCTCGACGACTCGCTGCACCCGGAGAATCAGGACAAGGTAGTCATCACAACCGCACCGTACGGCCCGGAATGGATGCCGGAAGACTTTCCTGAAGATATTCCGGTGACGATGGATGAGCAGATTCAGAAGGCTGTCGACTGCTACAACGCCGGCGCGACCGTGCTGCACCTGCACGTGCGCGAACTGGACGGCAAGGGCTCGAAGCGCCTGTCGAAGTTCAACGAACTGATCGCCGGCGTGCGCGCGGCCGTGCCGGACATGATCATCCAGGTGGGCGGCTCGATCTCGTTTGCTCCGGAAGACGACGGCCAGGCCGCGAAGTGGCTGTCCGACGACACGCGTCACATGCTGGCCGATCTCGACCCGAAGCCCGATCAGGTGACGGTCGCGATCAACACCACGCAAATGAACATCATGGAGTTGCTCTATCCGGCGTACCTGGAAGGCACGTCGCTGGCCAATCCCGCGCTCATGGCTGCCTACAGCGAAATGACGGTGCCCGCGGGTCCGGCCTGGGTCGAGGAGCACCTGCGCCGTTTGCAAGCCTCGGGCATCCAGCCGCACTTCCAGCTCACCGGTATTCACGCGCTCGAAACGCTCGATCGCCTGGTGCGCAAGGGCGTCTACAAGGGGCCGCTGAACCTGACCTGGATCGGCATCGGCGGCGGCTTCGACGGTCCGAACCCGCACAACTTCTTCAACTTCATCCACCGTGCGCCGGACGGCGGCACGGTGACGGCCGAGTCGCTGCTGAAGAACGTCCTGCCGTTCAACATGATGGCGATGGCCATGGGCCTGCACCCGCGCTGCGGCATCGAAGATACGATCATCGACCAGCACGGCAAGCGCATGACCTCGGTGCAGCAGATCGAGCAGTGCGTGCGCGTGGCCCGCGAACTGGGTCGTGAGATCGCGAGCGGCAAGGAAGCGCGCGAGATCTATAAGATCGGTGTGCAGTACAAGACGGTCGACGAGACACTCGCGGCCAACGGCATGGCACCGAATCGCAAGGCAGGCGTGAAGAACCTGCCGCTGCGCGCGGCGTAACAAAGCGGTACTCGCCATCGGCACGACATCGCGTGCCGATGGCGGTTGAAGGAGGAGGCCCCTGGCTCGCTGCCGGGGAGCGGCACACAGATCGGCCCCTTTTGTCCGATACGGAAAAGGGGAGCCGGACGCGCCACACGAGAAGGAGACACAATGCTTTTACAGCATGCTGAGCCCACAACGGGCAATGTTTCGGCGACGCAATCGGACATCCCCGCCTACGCGTGGGTGGTATGCGCGCTCACGGTCGGTTTGCTGCTTTCCGACTATATGTCGCGCCAGGTACTGAACGCGGTCTTTCCGTTTATCAAGTCGACGTGGGACCTCTCCGACACGAAGCTCGGCTCGCTCAGCAGCGTGGTGGCACTCATGGTTGGCCTGCTGACCTTTCCGCTTTCGGTTCTCGCGGATCGCTGGGGCCGCGTAAAGAGCATCGTACTGATGGCGGCGCTGTGGAGTCTCGCAACGCTCGGATGCGCCATCTCGACCACCTACGGGGAGATGTTGCTCGCGCGTGCTTGCGTCGGTATTGGCGAGGCGGCCTACGGCAGTGTGGGCATTGCGCTCGTGCTGAGCATTTTTCCGGCGCGTCTGCGCGCCACGCTCACCGCCACCTTCATGGCAGGCGGGGCGTTTGGCTCCGTGATGGGCATGGCGCTGGGCGGCGCGGTCGCGAGCCGTCTTGGATGGCGCTGGTCGTTCGGCGCAATGGCTTGCGTCGGCATCGCACTCGTTGTGATTTACCGTTGTGTTGTCACGGAGAAACGGCTGGCTTCGCTGCAACCGGAGAGCGTCGGGCAGAAGCGAAACCTTGGCGTGCGCATGAGCTTTCGTGCATTGATGAAGGGGCTGTTTTCCACGAAGTCTGTCGTGTGCGCCTACGTGGGCAGCGGTATTCATCTGCTCGTCCCGGCGGCCGTGTGGTCCTGGATGCCGAGCTTTCTCAACCGCTATTACGGCATGGCGCCTGGCAAAGCGGCGGTGCATGGCGCGGTGTTCGTGCTCGTGACCGGCCTTGGCATGATCGCGTGCGGAAGCCTCTCCGACCGTCTCAACAGGAAGGTTGTACAAAGAAAGTGGCTGACCGCGATCGTGTACTGCCTGTTGTGCTGCGTCCTGCTCGGCATCGCTTTTCATCTGCCGGCCGGCCCGTTGCAGCTCGTCCTGATCGGTTGCGGCATGTTCTTCTGTGCCGGCGCGACGGGGCCTTCGGGTGCCATGGTGGCGAACCTTACCCCGCCGTCGATCCACGCGTCGGCATTCGCCACCCTGACGCTGGCCAACAACCTGTTGGGGCTGGCGCCTGCGGCTATTCTCACGGGCGTCATCGCGGACCGGATCGGCCTGCTCGGCGCCTTGCAACTGGTCCCGTTTGCGCCGTTGCTCGCGGCGGTTGCATTCGCCATCGGTCGTCGCAGCTATAAGCGCGACCTTGACCTGGTGAATGGACTGCGCGAGCAGGCCACGCTCTGAGCGGCTTACTCGCGCCTGCCGTACCGTCTGCCTGGTGAAGCGACGGCGCGGACGGGGCAAAGCAGTACCTGGACATCACGTGGCAATCGACGCCTGCGGCGGGACCCGAAGGTCCCCCGGCAGGCGGATTCCCTTACTGTAATTCGAGAAACAACCTGGAGAACGAATCATGGCGAAAGCAGTTCGCTTTCATGAAACCGGTGGCCCTGAGGTCCTGCGCTACGAGGACGTTGAAGTAGGCGATCCGGGCCCGGGGCAGGTTCGCCTGCGCCATGAGGCAGTCGGCCTGAATTTCGCGGACACTTATTTCCGCTCGGGACTGTACCCGGTTCCGCTGCCTGCCGGCATGGGCGTCGAGGCAGCCGGTGTGGTCGAAGCACTGGGCGAGGGCGTGACGAACGTTGCGGTGGGTGATCGTGTCACCTACACGGGTTTTATCAACACGCTGGGCGCCTACAGCACGGAGCGCCTTTGTCCTGCCGCACCGCTGATCAAGCTGCCTGAAGGCATCGCTTGCGAGACGGCCGCAGCCATGACCATGCGCGGCCTGACCTCGTCGTATCTGATGCGGCGCATCTACGATTTCAAACCCGGCAACACGATTCTGCTGCATGCTGCCGCGGGGGGTGTGGGGCTGATCGTCTCACAATGGGCCAAGCTGCTCGGACTCACGGTGATCGGCACCGTGTCGAGCGACGCGAAGGCGGAAGTCGCTCGCGCGCACGGTTGCGACCACACCATCAACTACAGCCATGAAAATGTGGCCGGGCGCGTGCGCGAACTGACCGATGGTGTCGGGGTCAATGTGGTGTTCGACAGTGTCGGCAAGGACACCTTCGAAGCCACGCTGGATTCGGTCAAGCGCCGCGGCCTGATTGTTTGCGTCGGCACGGCGTCGGGGCCTATTCCGGCATTCAATCCGCAGATCCTGGCCATGAAAGGATCGCCGTATCTGACCCGTCCCGCGCTCGCCGACTATATCGCCGACCCCGCTGAAAAAGCGGACCTGGCCGGGGAACTGTTCGGCCACGTCGCGGCCGGCCGCATCAAGATTGAGATCAATCAGCGCTATGCGCTCGAGGATGCCGGGCAAGCGCATCGCGATCTCGAAACGCGCAAGACGACCGGCTCGTCGGTCTTCGTCATCTAAGGAGGGCGCCATGCGTGTCGAACAACTTACCAACGCCATTGGCGCCGAACTGGTGGGCGTCCAGCTCGCCGACGCGATCCACGACGATGGCCTGTTCGCCGAAATCCGGGCGGCCCTGCTCATGCATCGCGTGCTGTTCCTCCGCGATCAGGACATTAGCCGTGCTGACCATGTTGGCTTCGCGCGCCGCTTCGGCGAACTGGAAGATCACCCGGTCGCGGGCAGCGATCCTGAGCATCCAGGCCTCGTGCGTATCTACAAGTCGCCGGACCAGCCCAACGACCGCTACGAAAACGCGTGGCATTCGGACGCCACGTGGCGGGAGGCGCCCCAGTTTGGCGCGGTGCTGCGATGCGTGGAATGCCCGCCGGTCGGCGGCGACACAATGTGGGCGAACATGGTGCTTGCGTACGAGAACCTGCCCGCGCACGTGAAGGAACAGATCGCGGAGCTGCGCGCACGCCACAGTATCGAGGCGAGTTTTGGCGCGGCGATGCCGATCGAGAAGCGGCTTGCGTTGAAAGCTCAATTTCCCGATGCGGAGCATCCGGTCGTGCGCACGCACCCTGAGACCGGCGAGAAAGTGCTGTTTGTCAATGCGTTCACGACGCACTTCTCGAACTACCACACGCCGGCGCGCGTGCGCTTCGGCCAGGACGCCAATCCGGGCGCGTCCGACCTGCTCCGTTATCTGATCAGCCAGGCGTATATCCCGGAGTACCAGGTGCGCTGGCGCTGGAAGCCGAACAGCATCGCGATCTGGGATAACCGCAGCACGCAGCACTACGCGGTGATGGATTACGCGCCGTGCCATCGCAAGATGGAGCGAGCCGGAATTGTTGGCGACCGTCCGTACTAACCTGAAGGAATCAGCGTCGTGACTCTCAAAACAGCGCCTACCGTGCTAATCGTGCCCGGCCTGCGTGACCATGTGGCCGAACACTGGCAGACCCTGCTGCAAGCTCGTCTTTCCAAAGTGGCTTCGGTGCCGCCGCTCGAGCACGACAAGCTCAGCTGCGCGGCGCGCGTCGCGGCGCTTAACGAGGCCATCGCGAAGATCGATGGCCCGATCGTCCTGGTCGCTCACAGCGCCGGCGTCATGATTACCGTGCATTGGGCGCAGCACCACAACCGCCCGATCCAGGGCGCGCTGCTGGCCACGCCGGCGGACCTGGAAGTGCCGATGCCCGCCGGTTATCCGGCGCTCGACGCACTCCAGGAGAACGGGTGGTTGCCGTGCCCGCGTAAACCGTTGCCGTTCCCGAGCATTCTCGGCGCCAGCCGCAACGATCCGCTCGCGGCGTTTGATCGCGCCGCCAACATGGCAGCGCAATGGGGCAGCCGTCTCGTCGACCTCGGCGAAGTTGGGCACCTGAATCCCGCCGCCGGTTACGGCGAGTGGCCGCAGGCGGAGACCCTGATTCGTGAGCTTCTCTGACATGAACGGCACAACGGAGAAGGGCACGGCAGTCAATAAGGATACCTTGGTAACGGTCGATGTCCACTTCGACTTTATCTGCCCGTGGTGCCTGATTGGCAAGCGCAATCTCGATGCGGCCGTCAGTCGACTCGCCAGCTTGCGCCCGGACGTCAGTGTCAAGGTGCGATGGCACTCGCATCAGTTGCTGCCCGGCACGCCGGTTGGCGGCGTCCCTTATCAGGCGTTCTATGTGGCCCGTCTGGGGAGCCCGGATGCGGTCGCGGCGCGGCGCGCGCAGGTTCAGGAGGCTGCTCGCGCAGCGGGCATCGAATTGGCGTTTGACAGGATCGAGGTGATGCCCAACACGCGGGCAGCGCACCGGCTCTTTGCCTGGGCCGCAGCCACAAGCGCAGACGCGGCAAATCAATCCTCGTTGTTGATCGACCGGCTGTTCACCGGCTATTTCATGGACGGCGAAGACATCGGCAACCCGGACGTGCTTGAACGAATCGGCCTTGCGTGCGGTCTCGACGCCGTGGGCCTGGCTGACCATCTCACGACGTCGAGGCAGGAAGACAACGTGGCGTTACCGCGTTCGCCGCAGGCTCACGACGTCAGGGGTGTGCCGCATTTCGTGGTCAATTCGGCGCTGTCGCTGTCCGGGGCATACTCGCCGGGCGCGATCGTGGATGCCGTGTTGCGGTCGATCGGTGTTCAGGAGAACAGATAATGTCATGCCAGATACCGGCCGGTTCGGCCGATGAACTCGCGCCAGGACAGCGCAAGCTCGTCTTCGTCGACGGCCGCAGCATCGTGGTCTTCAACATCGAAGGAGCACTCTGCGCCGTCGAAAACTCTTGTCCGCATAACGGTGCATCACTTGCCGGCGGCCAGCTCGAAGGGCGCATGATTCGCTGCCCCGCCCACGGTCTTCGTTTTGACGTCGCGACCGGTTGCATGCCGGGAAAAGGCGGTTTGAGTCTGACAACGTTTCCCATCCAGAACATCGCCGGCACGCTCGAACTCACCGTCGACGACGCCCCGGCAGGTCCGTGTCACACGCAGCCAGGCTGAATCTGGAAAAATCAGGAAGGTAACCATGAATGGATTGATGATGCAGCAACCGCTGCTGGTCTCGTCGCTCCTGACCCACGCCGAGCGGCATCATGGCGAGCAGGAAATTGTGTCGCGACGGGTCGAAGGCGACATTCACCGATATCGCTATCGCGATCTTGCGCAACGCGCCCGAAAGCTCGCCAATACGCTCGCGGGTCTGGGGATCGGCCACGGCGAACGCGTCGGTACGCTGGCATGGAACGGCTACCGCCACATGGAGCTGTACTTTGCGGTGTCGGGGTCCGGTGCCGTACTGCATACGCTGAACCCCCGGCTACATGTCGATCAGCTTGCCTATATCATCGATCATGCTGACGATCGGGCCATCTTTTTCGACTTGACCTTCCTGCCGCTGATCGAGTCCGTTGCATCGCGTATCAGGAGCCCGAAAGTATTCGTCGCGATGACCGATCGGGCCAACATGCCGGCGAAGCACGATCTGCCGATCATGCTGTTGTGCTACGAAGACCTCATTGACGGTCACGGCGACGACTTTGCGTGGCCGCTTCTCGACGAGAACGATGCGTCGTCGTTGTGCTACACGTCAGGCACCACCGGCAATCCGAAAGGCGTGTTGTATAGCCATCGCTCAACGATTCTGCACACCTATGCGGCGGCGCTGCCCGACTCGCTGAACTGCTCGGCGCGCGATGTGATCCTGCCGGTCGTCCCCATGTTCCATGTGAACGCGTGGGGCCTACCCTATATCGCATGCATGGTTGGCGCCAAACTTGTGTTCCCGGGTTCCTCGCTCGACGGAAAATCGCTCTATGAGCTGATCGAGGCGGAACAGGTCACGCTATCCGCCGGTGTGCCGACCGTCTGGCAGGGGCTGCTTCGACATGTGGCCGAGCGCGGCACGACGTTTACGTCCATGCGTCGCACCATCGTGGGCGGTGCGCCATGCCCGACGGCCATGACCGCGGAATTCCAGGAGCGTTACTACGTCGACGTCCTCCATGCATGGGGGATGACAGAGCTGAGCCCGGTAGGCACCGTGTGCAGTTTCAAAGGGCACCACCTGTCACTGCCGGCACACCAGCGCTATGCCATCCAGGCAAAGCAGGGCCGGGCCGTATTCGGCATCGACATGCGAATCGTGGGCCCGGACGGCCAGGCGTTGTCATGGGACGGTCAGGTGGCCGGCGATCTGCAGGTGCGCGGACCGTGGGTGACGTCCGGATATTTCGGCGGCGAAGAGGCGTCGCCGCTATGCGACGGCTGGTTTCCGACTGGTGACGTGGCGAAGATCGATCCCGATGGCTTCATGCAGATCACCGACCGCAGCAAAGACGTCATCAAGTCAGGCGGCGAATGGATCAGCTCGATCGACATCGAGAACGTGGCGTGCCTGCACCCGGCGGTGGCGAGCGCAGTCTGCATTGCCGCAAGGCATCCGAAATGGGACGAGCGCCCGTTGCTGTTGATCGTGAAGAAGCCGGAAGCCGTGCTTGAAAGCGACGAACTATTCGAATTTTTTGACGGCCGGGTGGCGAAGTGGTGGAAACCCGATGCCATTGTATTTGTCGACGCCGTTCCGCTCGGCGCAACCGGTAAGGTGCTCAAGAACCAGTTAAGGGAGCAGTTCTGCGACTACTACCTGAAGGCCTGATGCAGGTAGTCAGCGTTACGACGGCTTGATTCAGTCGAAGACCATCAACTTCTACCCGGTGTGTCCAAGCTAACGAACATACCGACCTGAAATTCAGGGTTAGTCCCTGTGTCAAGTTTGCGTCCGGGTTGGCCGATATACCTCGTGCAGTGTCAGTCAGGTGCCAGGCGGCGACGTCAAGATCGTCCGCAGGGAGGCGCCTGCCTGCCACGGCCTATTAACTAAATAACCTGAGAGAGAGCATGACCTGACCTTCGCTATCGAAAGTGGAGGCGGCGTGCTGCATCTGCGCCGCGAACTGCTGACGGTGATCGACGTCCGCACGATGTACGGCATGCCGCCGTATGAAGATCTGACGCAGGCGAAGATGCTGATCGTCGAGCATCGCGATGAAAAGTACGGCCTTGTCGTCAATGCGGTCGACAACATCGTGACCATCGACGCCGCGAGCCGTATTCCGGTGCCCGCCATGCTGACGCGACAACTCGGCAACGGCTGGGGCAATGGCATGACCGAGGCGGTCGAATTGCCCGGCCGCGGCACCTTGATGCTGATCGATCTGGCCACACCGTGCGAGCGGGCGGCGGCTGAGCCTGCCGAGGCTTGAGCGGCGCGGCGGGCAAACAAAACCCTATCGTTCGCTCCTTGCCTTTCCGATTTGTTTAACTATAGTGTTAAATATCAACCGGAAGGTTTATAAAAGGAGGCAATCATGAACGAAGCGTTTCATCGTCCTTCGCTGGGTGCATCGGTGTATTACAAGGATCCGTTTGCCGCGCTCGACTGGCTCGAGAAAGCATTCGGCTTCGAGCGCCAGATGGTGGTCACGGATAGCGACGGCCAGTTGGGTCACTCGGAAATGCGTTTTGGCGACAGCTACGTGATGATCTGCCGCGAATGGTCGGAAGACGCGGCGAGCCCGGCTTCGATCGGCGGCAAGAATACGCAATCGGTGCACGTGCAATTGCGCGAGGGGATCGACAAACATTGCGCCCGCGCGCGCGCCGCGGGCGCTGTGATTACGCGCGAGCCGGCGGATCAGTTTTACGGCGACCGCGTCTACGCGGCTCGCGATCCGGAAGGGCACGTGTGGAGTTTTGGCCAGACGGTTCGCGAGGTGTCGCGCGAGGAAGCCGAACGCGTGAGCGGCCTGAAAATCGAAGGATGGGTGTAGACCGATGGGTAAGCCGATGGGGCTGCCCGCCAGCGTCTCGCTCGATCGCACGCTGGCCGCGTTAGCCGATCCGAACCGGCGGCAGGTGGTCGATCTGCTCAGTCAACGGCCCATGCGCGCGGGCGAACTCGCGCAAGCCACCGGTCTTTCGCCGCAGGCAATGAGCCGGCATTTGCGGGTGCTGCGTTCGAGCGAGCTTATCGAAGAGTCGCACGACGGCGTCGACGCGCGCGTGCGCCTCTACGTGCTGAGATCGGCGCCGATGAGCGAACTCAAGGCATGGCTCGAACAGACCGAAGCGTTGTGGTCCGAGCAATTGCTGTCGTTCAAGGCGCACCTGGAGCAACAGGAATGAGTTCTCGCGTGCAAGTGTCGCTACGTGTGGCGGCAACGCCGCTGCGCGCATTCGATGTGTTCACGCGCGAGATCGGCACATGGTGGCGGCCGAACGGGCTATTTCAGTTCACGCCGCGAGGCGCGGGCGTGCTGTCGTTCGAGCGGGCCGCGGAGTCCCTCGCGCCCGGGAAATATGCACGCCTCATCGAAACGCAGGCGGACGGCAGCGTCTTCGAGATCGGCCGCGTCACGGTCTGGGAGCCGGGGGAGCGTCTGGCATTCGGGTGGCATCAGGCCAGTTTCACCGATGCGCAGCACACGCATGTCGACGTGCGTTTCGAAGCAGTGGGCGACGAAACGCGCGTGACGGTCGAACATCGCGGCTGGGATACGGTGCCGCAGGATCACGTGGCGCGTCATCATTTCCCCGAGCGTGTCTTTTTGCTGCGGCACGGTGAATGGTGGCAGGTGTTGCTGGCGTCTCTGCGTACTGAAGTGAGCGCGCGATCTCCGGATCAGTGAGCGCGCAACCTTCGGTTCAATGAGCGCGCAACCTTCGGTTGACGAAGCGCCAAACAGCGCTCACCAGCAGCGAACCTACACCGAGCGAGACACCCAGCAGCACGATCGAACTCATATGATCGCGCACCAGCGGCACGTTACCGAACAGATAGCCGGCCGCCACCAGCGAGACGATCCACAGCGCCGCGCCGGCCGTGACGAACGACACGAAGCGTGCAAACGTCATGCGCGAAACGCCCGCGACGAACGGCGCGAACGTGCGCACGACGGCAATGAACGGCGACAGCAGAAAGGTCAGGCCGCCGCGTGCTTCGTAAAACGCATGCGCTTTACGCAGTGCATTCTTGTCGAGCCAGCGATAGTCCGCGGTATAGACCTTTTCGCCGATCGCGCGGCCGATCGCATAGTCGACGATGCTGCCGGCCACGGTGGCGGCGAACAGCACGGGGATCACAAGCCACACGTTCAGCGCGCCGGTGGCGGCGAGACCGCCGCAAATGAAAATCAGCGGGTCGCCAGGCAGAAAGAATAACGGCAGAAAGCCGATCTCGACGAACACCACGAGAAACAGCATCGCGTAGACGGCGGTGCCGTATTGCACGATCAAACTGCTCAGGTGCTGATCGAAGTGCAGGGCGACCTGCAGCACATGCATGAAATCCATCTTGGTTCGAAAGAGATTGAAGTGTTCAGCAGTTTAGTCCTGTGGCGGGGCGGGCACTTGTTAAATTCACCGTGGCGATGTCAATATCGAGGCGTGCCGTTCAGATTCGCACCTGATAAAACCTACGAAACGCGTATGCACCACACTTCAATTATCACCTTCCGCCTTGCCGCGCCGCACGATGCGGACATGATCCGTACGATCGAATTCGAGGCCGGTCAGCGTTTTGTCAGCGTCGGCATGACGGGTATCGCCGATGCATCGCCAATGGAGCTGGAGCTCGTCAGGCGCAAGATCGACGCGAGGGAGATCGTCGTCGCCGTGGATGCCGATGAGACTTGTGTGGGGTTCCTCATGTTCGAGCCCCAGCCCACGAGTTTCTACATTCAGGAGCTCGACGTGCAGACGTCGCATGCCGGGCAGCGCATTGGCGCGGCGCTGATCGAGCAGGTCGCGCAACTCGCTCGTGCGCAACAGGTTATGCAACTTACGTTGTCGACGTTTCGCGAGGTGCCGTGGAACGCGCCGTATTATCGGCGGCTCGGCTTTTGCGATATCGAAGAGGCCGATCTCGATGCGGTGCTGATCGCGCGGCGCGAAGCGCATATCGCGCGCGGCCTCGACGAATCGAAACGCGTGTTCATGCGGCGTGACCTGATATGACACGTGGGCGTGGGCGCCTGGATCGATTGTCGTGCGGGCAGTGTGTGCTGTACGTAACGGCCCACGAAAGAAACGCGGCGGGTGTGGCCGGACATTGCTCCGGTCATACCCGCCGCGTGATCTTGCAGCGTGCCGCGCTGGTTATTTCCCAGCTAACTTCAACGGCTTATTCGACCGCTTCCAGCGTCGGATAATCCACGTAGCCAGTTTCGCCGCGCGCATAGTACGTTGCCGGATTCGGCTTGTTCAACGGCGCATTGGTCTCGAAGCGGCGCACCAGATCCGGATTCGCGATGAACAGTTGACCCCAGGCCACCGCGTCCGCTTCACCCGCGTCAAGCACGTGCTGCGCAGTTTCCCTGGTGAACTTTTCGTTCGCGATGTACGGGCCGCCGAATGCCTTCTTGAGTTGCGGGCCGAGGCGGTCGTCGCCGAGGGCTTCGCGGGCGGCGATGAACGCAATCTTGCGCTTGCCGAGTTCGCGCGCCACGTAACCGAAAGTGGCCGCCGGATCCGAATCGCCCATGGCATGTGCGTCGCGGCGCGGTGCGAGATGCACGCCGACGCGGTTCGCGCCCCAGACGTCGATACACGCGTCAGTGATTTCGAGCAGCAGCCGGGCGCGGTTTTCGATCGGGCCACCGTAAGCGTCGGTACGCTTGTTGGTGCTGTCCTGCAGGAACTGGTCGAGCAGATAGCCGTTCGCGCCGTGGACTTCCACGCCGTCGAAACCGGCTGCCTTCGCGTTTTCAGCGCCCTTGCGGAACGCCTCGACCACACCGGCGATTTCGTCGAGTTCGAGCGCGCGCGGCGTGACGTACGGACGCTCCGGACGCACCAGGCTCACATGGCCTTGTGCTGCGATCGCGCTCGGCGCGACCGGCAGTTCGCCGTTCAGAAACAGCGGGTCCGAAATGCGGCCGACGTGCCACAGTTGCAGGAAGATCTTGCCGCCGGCTGCGTGCACGGCGTTCGTCACGATCTTCCAGCCTTCCACCTGTTCCTGCGACCAGATGCCCGGCGTTTCGGCGTAACCGACACCTTGCGGCGTGACGGAAGTCGCTTCGCTGATGATCAGGCCTGCTGTAGCGCGTTCGGCGTAGTACTTCGCCATCAGCGCGTTCGGCACGCGGATTTCTTCAGCGCGTTGACGCGTGAGCGGCGCCATGATGATGCGGTTCGACAACGTAATGTCGCCAATCTGGAGCGGATCAAAAAGAGTCGGCATATAGGTTCACCTTGGGTGGCGGGCGCGAGGCCCGAGCCTTAAAAAACTGCACGATGAAAGAAGAGCGGCGATGCGGATGACGCGTTCAGAGCCCGGTGTTCATGTACTCGAGAAACGCCTGAATGACGGCCTCATTGCGTTTGAAAAACACCCATTGACCGACCCGCTTGGACGTGACAAGCCCCGCTCGCTGCAAAGCGGCAAGATGCGCCGACACGGTGGACTGCGACAGGCCGCAGCGCGCGTCGATCTTGCCGGCACACACGCCCTGATCGAGCGGCAGGTCCTGGTCGGCGAAATGCGCATACGGCTCGCGCAGCCAGCCGAGAATCTCCCTGCGTACGGGGTTGGCAAGCGCTTTGTGAATCGCGTCGATATCGAGCGTCATGTGGGTCGGTTTTCGGGTCATCAACTTCAGATCATCAACAACGGGCGGGTGGGGCGCCGGTTAGCGGCCACGCCCCGCATCGCTACAAGACGAATTATATATCGGAATTTTACGATATGCTTGAAGCCATTACTGGCTTTGGGGTTGATAGTTGTGGGCGCACAAATAAGCCTGCACTTTCCACACCGGCCACATTTCGCACAAAAAAGAACGCAGCTCCAATTCCATAACGTGAAATTCTGCTCGGAAATCACCTGCAGATGGGCCTAGGCGGTAGGCAGCAAGAACTTTGGTTCTTGGGAGGCGCAGCGCGAAAAAACACGACTTCAATACAAAATTAAATTCGGAATCCTATATTTAAGTCTGCACTTGGCAAGCTGGACAGCCTAGTTCGCGATGATTTCATTTTGCCTTTGTTTTTCGCTCAATCAGCGCGTTTTGCACGGCGATCGCGCTCGAATCCCGATTCTGAAGCTGTCTGTACGTCTGTTTTCCGCTGGCGGGATGGATGTGGGCATCGTGAGCAGATTAGACGTAATGCACGATGAAGCTGTGACCTTGCCGCAGTTGTGGCTACGGGATTTGCCGGGGCACGAAGGATGGCGACCGCGCAGAAGCACTGCATTCGCAAATTCTTGCGGTTAAGGGGTAGGCAGCATCAGGCACAGACGTGTCGCTGCGCACAGAGTTGTTCCGATTGAGCGGCCTCCAAACCCATTCGAAGGTGTCAGACGCTTGCAGCTAGGTTGGACTCTGATCTGAACGATATAGAGTGCCACTCCAATGTCGTCAGCACCGGGGCGGGTGCATCCGTCTCTCGGCACCTTGCCAAAAAGTTTTGAAGCACGAGCCGACTAGTTACCTCGCCTATCAGCCTATTAAATCCTCTGCGTTATCAGGGTTGGAAGGGCGCAAAAAAATGGCCCACACCTTCGCGGACCCGGTTCTGGCGGAGCAAGGACGGTCGGCCAGTCTCCCGCCAGCCCCGCCTTGCCCCGTTTTGCGGTCGCGTCTCGCTAGCACGGACCACATCTACATCATAGTCACTGCACCGGCACGCGGCGGGGTTTTCAGCCGCACCGCGGGCGGGCACCGACCACAACCGCTCCTTAGGATGAGGACTTGTGAAGCATAGGGAATTGAGAAAAAACGCAAAAAAATGATGCAAATGAAGGCCCTGATAGTCCGAGCTATCATACCCTTCGATTGCGGACACTATTGGCTTGCGCACAAGTACCGGCGTGGCTTCCGGTCGCTAATGCGCGATCATATTCGGGCCCCTGAATCAGGGAGGGCCACGACATGGGTGCTGCAAGGTGTTGATTTACTGAGATGGACCCGACGCCCCTTCGGGGAAGCGCGATACTGCTGAATGTCGTCTTAACGAGACCACATTGGGAGGTTCGTCATGGAAATCGATATTCTCGG
>NZ_CAJNBK010000019.1 GCF_905220975.1 Paraburkholderia haematera
CGTTACCGGCGACGCACGATCGAGTAGGCTACTGCTGGCAGAACAGCAGGTCTTGTCCGATTACTATCGGCAAGACAGTTGCGATAGCGACCTTCAGGTCGCACCTGTATATATGTACAGTATATCCCGTCTTTTTACGGAACCGCGTAGCGCGCGTTGAGCGGTTCGCAGCCCCTGCAAGAGGGGGCGTTACACCACCACTCAGGTGAGCGCGAGCATGATGGAGGTGGAGACCACGATGATGAAAAGACAGGCGGCGGTCAGTATGTCATACGGATAGTTCATGGCGAAACCATTGGGTGTCGGGCGAATTAATCCATCATAGGCATAACCGTTCTGCGTGACTGTCAAGCATTGCAAAGGCACTGCTATCCGGCCGCCTATGATCCGCGAGGATGCTAAACGACGCGGGCGAAACACCTTCCGCGCTATCGCGCACGTCCCTTCGCTGCGGTTTTTCCTGTTGCAGACACAGCCGGCTCGCCCGCATTGCCGCAGAGCAATGCCACCCCCGCAACCGCTGTCGCCCGCAGTGATGCGCGCGAGTCGCCCGCGCGGGCGCGCAACGCAAGGCTGTGCAAAATCGCCGACGCGAGCTTTGCGAGGAGCGGCACTTGCGCATCGGCGGCCAGTTCGCCCGTGGCCTGCGCCAGCTTGAAGCGTTTCTCAAACGCCTTGTCATAAGTGCGCAGTCCCTCGGCAAGCGCTACGCGGACCTCGACGTCATCCACCGCTTCGACCGCGGCGGTGCCGATCATGAAGCAGCCGAGCGGATCGCCGTCGACGGGCAAGTACCACGCGAGCGCGCCGTCATAAACGCGCAGCAGCGCCTGCGGCAAGGGCCGGTCTTCGCCGAGCGCATGAACCATCGCGAGCCGGCCGGCCTCGATATAACGTTCAAGCGTGGTCAGATACAACGCATGTTTGTCTCCGAATGCGCCGTACAGGCTCGGGCGGTTCATGCCGGTCGCGGCGCTCAACTGATCCAGCGAGGTGCCCGCGTAGCCGCTGCGCCAGAACACGTCTCTTGCATCGGCGAGCGCCTGGTCGGAATCGTAGGCACGCGGGCGGCCGCGAGGGCGGACTTCTTTTTTTGTACTGGTCGGCATAAAAATATGGTTGAAGTGATTTAAATGCAATATAGTACAAAAACACCAACGACAGGGGATTCCCCATGGATCTGTACTTCTCGCCGCTCGCTTGTTCACTGGCCACCCGAATCGCGCTGTACGAGGCGGGGGCGCAGGCTGGGTACATTCAGGTCGACACGAAGTCGAAAAAATTGTCGGATGGCTCGGACTTCTATCCGATCAGTCCGCTTGGGCAGGTGCCGGTTCTGCGTACGGACGAAGGCTGGCTGCTGACCGAAAACACGGCGATCCTGCCGTATGTGGCCGATCATTTTCCGGGCGCACGGCTCGCGCCCGCCGCGGGCACGGCGCAGCGCGCGCGGCTGCAGCAATGGCTGGGTTTTATCAGCACGGAGTTGCATAAGGCGGTGTTTGTGCCGCTACTCGATGTGCGTGCGCCTGAAGACGTAAAGCGCTATGCACGCGACAAGGCCGCGTTGCGGCTAGGCGTTCTGCAAGATCATCTGGCGCAAAGCGAGTATCTGCTCGACGCGTTCAGCGTGGGCGACGCCTATCTGGTCACCGTGCTGAACTGGGCGTCGTATGGCGGCGTCGACCTGTCGCAATGGCCGGCGGTGGCTGAGTACTACAAGCGGCTGATGCAGCGCCCGAGTGTGGCAAAAGCCGCTGCGGAAGAATTCGCGCTGTTTAAGGAAGAAGTGGCGAAGCGCGCGAAAAGCTGAGGGAGGTTGCCGGCTGCGCGATTAGTCGTCGCTGTGCTGGCAGAAGCGGCGCCCCGGAATGTGCGACACGACCGCCTGGGCGATTTCGAGTGGCGTGCTTTCCGCGGGCACCACGCGGCGGCTAGACTCGGGAGTGTGCTTCATGGTCCATTCGACGAGTCTGTACGAGCGTCCCCAAGGGGGTTGCAAAGGGTCCGAGACCTTGCACGAGTGGATCTGGCGCACCCATTCGTTGCCGGGCATCGCGCGCAAATGCTCGAATACCGTGTCTTCCACCATCGTTTGACTCCTTCTTCGCAGGCATGCTGTCCATCTATCGGCGCGTCGGCGACACCCCTGGATAAAAAAGCGCCGCCGATGTTCTGGCGGCTCAACAGGGGATGTTGTGCGTCATAGTTACAGGTCAGAATTAAGCCAAACTTAAGATCGCGCTCAAAATCCCCGTGCCTGGTCCCTCTGCCTGATCGTCTCGTTAAGCCGCTGTTTTGCATGTGCGGTGATGCAACCCTCAAGACCTTGGGGAATTGGCCGTTATTACAGCGATTGGGGCCGCCGACCCCGCTTCGCCTCCGGGCCCGCATCATTGATAACGTGACGAATCTCGCTCAAACGCCGCTTTCAGACCGCCTTCGCTCGCTCGTCGATACTGTGCAGCACAATGAGCGCACGCTGCGCCGGTTCCAGAACGTCGAGTTGAAGTTGATCGGCGCGCAGGATTTCGCGTCGTTTCTCGACACGCTGTTTAGCCATCTGCCGCAAGAATTCTCGCTCGCGAGGGTGGCGTTGTGGCTCGACGACCGCGCGCCGATGTTGCTCGAACTGCTTGAGCCGGGCGCTTTGCATGCGCTCGACCAGCCCAATCTGAGAACGTCACGTGAAGGCGGTCTCGCCGCCCAGGGTCTATGCGACGCAGGGCGGCCGTGGCTAGGCAAGCTGAGCGAGCTGGACGAAACCGCACGGCGCGCGTTCTTCGGTGACGCCGGCACGCCGGCGAGCGCGATCTTGCTGCCGCTTGCCGCCGGCGATACCGTCAGCGGCTATCTGTGCCTCTGCAGCGACGATCCGGGCCGCTTCGCCGAAGGCATGGCAACGGATATTCTGGAGCGCTTCGCGAGCATCGTGACGGCCAGTCTCGACAATGTCGCGCATCGTGAGCGGCTCAAGCAGCTCGGTATGACCGATTCGCTGACCGGCCTCGCCAATCGCCGCTACTTCGACGAACGGCTGCGCGAGGAGATCATGCGCGCGGTCCGCTATGGCGTACCGGTGGCGTGTCTTTTCATCGATATCGACAGTTTCAAGCGTATCAACGACACCTACGGACATCAGACCGGCGACCGCGCGCTGGCAGCGGTGGCGGCCTGTGTGCGACAGCAGGTGCGGCTGGGCGATACCGTGGCACGCTACGGCGGCGAAGAGTTTACCGCGCTGCTGCAAGGCGATCGGGCCGATGCGCTGACGGTGGCCGAGCGCGTGCGGCTAGCCGTAGAAAGGCTGGATTTGCAGGACGATCACGGCGAACGCATCGCGTTGACCGTGTCGATCGGCGTGGCGGCACGCACGATTACCGGTGCGCCGGCCGATGCGGCCGCGCAGGGCCACGCGATGATGGAAGAAGCCGATCGGGCGATGTATCAGGCCAAACGCAACGGCCGCAACCGCATCGAGGCGCTCGTGAAAGCGGACGGCGATAACGCGCCGCGTTAGCCGTCGCCGCTGCAATGGCGCTGCACGATTCACGGGGCGACGGAGCGCTCCTCACGCATCCGGCGGCACCCCCAGCAATTGCAACGCGCCGCCCGTCACCGCGCCGAACACCGGCCCGGCCACCGTCCCACCATAAAACGCCTTGCCGGCCGGGTCGTCGATCATGACGGCGACGATCAGCCGTGGGTCGCTCATCGGTGCCATGCCGACAAACAGCGCGCGGTAACGGTTTTTCGCGTAGGTGGCGCCGACCTGTTTGCGCGCCGTGCCGGTTTTGCCACCGATCCGGTAGCCTTCCACGGCCGCGGCGCGCCCTGTGCCGCCCTGGCCAGTCGCCATTTCCAGCATCGAGCGGATCGCGCGCGCGGTGGCGGGCGTGGTGACCGCATGGCCTTTGCCGGTGGCCTGCGCCGCGTCATTCGCAGCCGCGTTTCCGTCCGCGTCCCTGTCGGTGTTTCCTTCTTTACGCAACAGACTCACAGGATGCAGGGTGCCGTCGCCGGCATAAGCGGTGTAGACCTGCGCGATCTGCAGCAGCGAAGTGGACAGACCGTAGCCGTACGCCATGGTCGCCTGTTCGATCGGACGCCAGCGTTTGTACGGGCGCACCTTGCCTGACGCGACGCCCGGAAAGGTCAGCTCGGGTCTCAACCCAAGGCCATATTCCTGATACTTGTTCCAGATCTTTTCGGCGGGCAGATTCAGTGCGAGCTTGGCGAGCGCGATGTTGCTCGACTTCTGCACTGCTTCGGCAACCGTCATCGCGCCATGATTCGACGTGTCGTGAATCACGGCCGGGCCGATCTTGTACCAGCCCGGCGCGGTGTCGATAATGCTTTGCGGCCGTACCTTGCCTTCGTCGATCGAGAGCGCGACGACGACCGGCTTGATCGTCGAGCCCGGCTCGAAAGTGTCGACCACCGCGCGATTGCGCAGTTGCCGTCCGGTCAGACGCGCGCGGTCGTTCGGATCGAAGCTCGGATAGTTGGCGAGCGCGAGAATCTCGCCATTGCGCGCATCGAGCACGACAACGCTGCCGGCTTCAGCGTGATGTTTGGCAATGGCGTCCTTCAGTTGCGCGTAGGCGAGTTGCTGAATGCGCCGGTCGATCGTCAGGTGGATGGTGTCGCCGTTCTGCGCGGGCACGAGCGGACGGGTTTCGGATACGACCCGGCCGAGACGGTCGCGGATCACTTCGCGCTGGCCCGGCACGCCGAGCAGTTGCTCGTTGGCGGCGAGCTCGACGCCTTCCTGGCCGTTGTCCTCGATATCCGTGAAGCCGACCACGTGTGCCGCCGATTCGCCTTCGGGATAAAAACGCTTCGAATCCGCAATCTGCGTGATGCCGGCGAGGCCCAGTTTGTTGAGGTGATCGGCAGTGTCGGCGTCCACCTGGCGCTTGAGCAGCACGAAGGTTTTGTCGCCGTTCAGACGCCGGCGCAGTTCCGCCAGCGGCAAATCGAGCAGCTTCGAAAGCGGCGCGAAGGCGGCTTCGTCGAGCAATTTGGGGGAGGCCCAGATCTCATAGGTCGCGAGGCTGACGGCGAGCATCGAGCCATTGCGGTCGACAATGCGCCCGCGCGTCGCATCGAGCTCGATGGTGCGCTGATAGCGTTTTTGCCCCTGATCGACGTAGAAGTCCTGATTGGCCACCTGCACCCAGAACGCGCGACCCGCCAGCGACGCGAACGCGCCGAACACCAGCAGGACGATAAATTTCGAGCGCCACATCGGCAGGCGCGCGGCCAGCAGCTGGTTCTTCGCGACGGGCGCGTACGGATCGTGCGACTGAGATTTCTTCTTTTGGACCATGAGTGCGGTGAACGAACAGCGATGCGTTGCGAACTGAAACCGGCAACGCCGGCGGCCTGTTGCGCGTGGCTGTCGAGCGAGCTCCTCGAGTGAAAGCCGCACGCGCGTGGCGTGCAGCGGGATTGGCTTGCGCCGCCCGAATCGGCGGCGGTGAATGCTTTTGCCGGCGGCGCAGCCATTCGGCGCCGGCCGCGGCAATCGACGCTGCCCTGATTGTAATTAAAACGTAATGTCGATGCGAGGCCAATGCAAGGAGATAGTTGCCGAAGATCTCAATGCCGCGGCGCATGCCCGTCATGGCGGCGGACATGACTTCGGCGATGCCCGCAAGCAGGTAGAGGCGGTGGCGCACCATGAGGGCAGGCCTTGGTGAGACCGCACGCGCGAGAGGAAAGTCGCCGCGTCGGGGCTTGCCGCAAGGCGCGCGATAAGCGTTCGCTGAACGGCAGGGCCTGCGCATTCGCCAAGCAGACGCGGTTGCGCCCATAGCCACGAGCGGCCACAAAAAAGCCGCGCGGACTTGAAAAATCCGCGCGGCTGGTTCGTTCGATTAATGCGTCGATTCCGACGCGGCGTGTTAAAGGGGCGCTCTCTGCCTGTAGAGCGCCTTCTTTTTTTATGCTCCCTTCACCTGATGTTCCCCTGCCTGAAGGAAGCCGGTGGCCTCAGGCCGGCAGGGCGAAGCTCGAGATCGCCTCGCGCAACACGCCCACCTGATCTTTCAGTGAATGGGCCGCGGCGGCGGCTTCTTCAACGAGTGCGGCATTTTGTTGCGTGACCTGATCCATTTCGCCGACTGCGCGATTGACCTGTTCGATGCCCGCGCTCTGTTCGCGCGAAGCGTTGCTGATCTCCTCGAGGATTTCGTTCACGCGGCGTACCGACTGCACGATCTCGCCCATGGTCGAACCGGCGTTGGCGACCAGTGACGCACCGGCTTCGACGGTATGGGTGGATGTTTCGATCAACGCCTTGATTTCCTTCGCGGCCGTGGCCGAGCGCTGCGCGAGGCTGCGCACTTCCGCGGCGACCACAGCGAATCCGCGTCCCTGTTCGCCCGCGCGGGCTGCTTCGACGGCGGCGTTGAGCGCGAGAATGTTGGTCTGGAACGCGATGCCGTCGATCACGCCGATGATGTCGCCGATCTGCCGTGAGCTGCTGGTAATTTCGCCCATCGTGCGGACCACGTCGTCGACCACGCGGCTGCCGCGCGTGGCCACATCCGCTGCCTGACCGGCGAGATGCGCCGCTTGCAGCGCGCTGTCCGCGTTCTGCTTCACGTTGACGGTCATCTGATCCATGCTCGACGCCGTTTCGACGAGCGCCGCGGCTTGTTCTTCGGTGCGCTGTGAGAGATCCGTGTTGCCGGCGGCGATTTCGGTCGCGCCGATATTAATGTTGTCGGTGCCGAGACGCACGCGCGAAACCGTATCGACGAGGCCGGCCTGCATGGTGTGAAGTGCGTGCAACAGACTGCCGCCGGTGTCGTTCGCCTGTACCGGCACCTGCGTGGCGAGGTTGCCGCGCGCCATCAGTTGGGCTGCTTCGACCGCGACTTCGAGGTCGCCGCCGAGCGTGCGGCGGATGCTGCGCAACACTAGCAGCATGACGACGGTGGCGATCGTGCCGAGCGTCACGGTGATGACGAGCCAGCGCAGCAGATTGGCGTAGAACGCGCGCTGCACGTCGTCCATGTACATGCCGGTGACGAGGTACCAGTCCCAGGGCGCGAAGTGCAGGGAGAAGCTGGTTTTCGCCACGGGTTTATCGCTGCCGGGCTTGGACCATAGATAGTCGACGAAGCCGCCGCCCTCGTGATTGCCTGCGTCGACGATGTCGGTGAACAGGTGATGACCGGCCGGGTCGGTGAATTGCGTCATGTTCTTGCCGACCAGTTCCGGCTTGATCGGGTGCATCAACATGACCGATTGCGAGTTGTTGACGGAGATGTAGCCGTCTTTGCCGTAGCGCATCGCGGCGAGCGTTTCGAGCGCCTGCTTTTTGGCTTCGTCTTCGGTGATCGTGTGTTGCTGGGCGAGGGTGTAGTAGCGGTTGACGATATGGTTGGCCTGGTCGATCAACGCGGTGAGTTGATCGCGGCGGTCCGAGATCATCGACGCGCGGTTTTGCCATGCGCCGAAGCCGCCGATCAGGATCAGGCCGGTCCAGAGGACCGCGATCATTGAGGCTAGTTTTTTGTTCAGAGTCATAGCAATGGGGTTTCGCTTTTGCTTTCGCTTTCGCGAGGTGGTCGGTCAGGGTGGTTGCTCTTTCACTTTTTCGCTTGCAGCGATTGGCTTGTCGCTTGCTGTGTTTACGGCTTGTTGGTGGTTGCTCCGCAGGGGAGGGGAAACCCGTTGTTTTTTGTCTGACTAATTTGCGGGGCTTGGGTTTGGCTGTGTTTTTATGGGGTTGGTTTTTGTTTGATTTCTTAGTGGTTCGCTAGCGTCTGGCTGCCTGTGGCGTTGGCCTTTCCTTGTTTTCTTATCGGTCTATTAGCGTTCCCCCTGTGCGGGGGGGCACCTACTTTTCTTTGCCTGCCGCAAAGAAAAGTAGGCAAAAGAAAGCGGCTCAAACCGCTAACTTTTAAGCGGGTCCCCCGCGCAGCCACGGTAGTGGTGCATCTGGAATCCGTGCCCTCGCACACTCCGCGTTAGTGACTAAGGGCTCATTCGCTCCCACTCCGCACTGCGTGCGTCGCGGATGGGTATGCATGGGAATCCAGGGGCTTCGTTTGGCGCCGGGGACCGTCGGCCTCACACCATCAAAAACGTCTGCGCACTTATGGCACCGACAACGGTGAATCAAATGTCGGCGTCTTGCAGTAGCAATGCAATGACGAGTCACGCTCGCGAGAAAAATACGGGTATCAAACGAAGCGAATGGTTTTACGAAGTACCGCTGCGGCGCGCGCAGCGCCGCCGGAAGAATGACGGCTTTGTCACCAGGGCTGAATGTGCGGGAACACAGATTCCAGATGCACCACTGCCTCCTCCAAGCCAGGGGACCCGCTTAAGAATTAGCGGTTTGAGCCGCTTTCTTTGCTTATCTTTCTTTGCGGCGGCAAAGAAAGTAAGTGCCGCCCCGCACAGGGGCAACGCTAATAGACCACTAACATAATAAGTGCAGAAATGAAATGATAAAAGACAATACAAAACCAAAAGAACCACCAAAATAAGACAAAAGAAAACAAAATAAAGACCACAACAAAACCAAGCCCAGTATAGGGAAATAACATTCCTCCACATAACGCCAAAAAAATCCAAACCAAACCCGCATTGCATGGAATGCAAAAAACAACACATTTCCCCACTTAACAACAACATCAAAAAAACCAAATACCACCCAGACAACCCATAAAAACGATTTCAGCTATAGTCGCCCATTTTCAGCCGCCAGCCGGGCAAAAAAAGAGCCTCAATAAGCCCGCCACAAGGAGTAAAGAAAATGAACGCCCGCGAACCCGCATTCATCTCTGCTTCGCGCAGCGCACGCCTGCGCCAGATGCTCGTCAGCCATGAACTCGAATTCATGATGGAGGCCCATAACGGTCTCTCCGCCCGTATCGTCCGCGAAGCCGGCTTCAAGGCGATCTGGGGTTCGGGTCTCGCGATCTCCGCCCAATTCGGCGTGCGCGACAACAACGAAGCCAGCTGGACACAAGTCGTCGATACCCTCGAATTCATGGCCGACGCCAGCGATCTGCCCATCCTCCTCGATGGCGATACGGGCTACGGTAACTTCAACAACGTGCGCCGCCTCGTGCGCAAACTCGAACAACGCGGCATCGCCGGCGTCTGTATCGAAGACAAACAATTTCCGAAAACAAATAGCTTCATCAACGGCGAAGCCCAGCCGCTCGCCGATATGGACGAGTTCTGCGGCAAAATCAAAGCCGGTAAAGACTCGCAGTCGGATGAAAACTTCTCGATCGTCGCCCGCGTCGAAGCGCTTATCGCCGGCTGGGGCATGGACGAAGCCCTGCGTCGCGCGGAAGCCTATCGGCAAGCCGGCGCCGATGCGATCCTGATTCACAGCAAACTCTCGCGCCCCGATGAAATTCTCGAGTTCGCGCGCGAATGGGCCGGCCGTGCGCCGCTCGTCATCGTGCCGACCAAGTACTACAGCACGCCCACCGAAGTGTTCCGCGAAGCCGGCATCAGCACGGTCATCTGGGCGAATCATCTGATTCGCGCGGCAACCTCGGCCATGCAGGCCGTCGCCAAAGACATCCACGCAAGCGAAACGCTCGTCAACGTCGAAGACAGCATCGCCGCCGTCAACGAAATCTTCCGTCTGCAAGACGCCGACGAATACTCGGAAGCCGAAGACCGCTATCTGTCGAGCGGACGCGCGGCCGGCGCGGCGATCGTGCTCGCGGCAAGCCGCGGCAAAGGGCTCGAAGCCGTCACCGAGGATCGTCCGAAAGTCATGCTGCCGATCGCAGGCAAGCCGCTCCTGCGCTGGCTCGTCGATGCGTTCAAGAAGCAGAGCGTCAATGACATCACCGTGGTCGGCGGTTATCGCGCCGATGCGATCGATACGGCCGGTATCAAGCTGGTCGTCAATGAACGTCACGCGCACACCGGCGAGCTGGCGTCGCTCGCCTGCGCAGTCGGCACGCTTGCAGGCGACACCGTCGTCTCGTACGGCGATCTGCTGTTCCGTAGCTACATCCTGCGCGATCTCGTCGAGAGCGAAGCCGCGTTCAGCGTGGTGGTCGATTCGTCGCTGACCGATCCGGAAAACGCCAGCGTGCGCGATTTCGCATGGTGCTCGGCAGCCGACGATCGCGGCCTGTTCGGCAACAAGGTCACGCTGCGTCACGTGTCGAGCGGGCAGGAGGCAACCTCCGCCATCGCTTCGCAAACGCCGCATGGCCGCTGGGTGGGGCTCCTGAATGTTCGCGATACGGGTCGTGAGCGCCTGCAGGCGGTACTCGGCAAACTGCAGGCACGCCCGGATTTCGATTCGCTCGACATGCCCACGCTGCTCAATGCGCTGATCGAAGCGGGTGAAGCAATCGAAGTGCAATACGTGCACGGCCACTGGCGCGGGGTGAACGATCTGGAGGATTTCCGGCGTGCCGGCGATTTCGCCCATGCGCAAGCGCCGTTCGCGGCAGCGGGCGGCAGCAAGACGAACGACGCTAGCGGAGCGATGCAATGATCGAGGCAGCACAGTTTGTCGAGGCGGCGCGCGAACGCGGCTTTGACTGGTATGCAGGCGTGCCGTGCTCGTATCTGACGCCGTTCATCAACTACGTCTTGCAGGATGAATCGCTGCATTACGTCTCGGCCGCCAATGAAGGCGATGCGGTCGCGTTGATCGCAGGCGTCACCCTCGGCGCGCAAAACGGCCGGCGCGGCATCACGATGATGCAGAACTCCGGCCTCGGCAACGCGGTGAGCCCGTTGACCTCGCTCACATGGACCTTCCGTCTGCCGCAATTGCTGATCGTCACGTGGCGCGGTCAACCCGGCGTCGCGGACGAACCGCAGCACGCGTTGATGGGACCGGTCACGCCCGCGATGCTCGATACGATGGAGATTCCGTGGGAGACCTTCCCGACCGAAGCCGACGCGATCGGCCCGGCGCTGGATCGCGCCATCGCTCATATGGATGAAACCGGCCGTCCGTACGCGCTCGTGATGCAAAAGGGCAGCGTGGCGCCGTACGAGTTGAAAGAGGGCGATTCACCAGCTCGTCGAGTGCCGGCAGCGCCGCGTTCGCAATTTAAAAACGTCACGGCCATTGAGTTGGCTTCACGTCACGACGCGCTGCGGAAAGTCATCGCGCACACGCCGGTCGAATCGACAGTGGTGCTCGCGTCGACGGGTTTTTGCGGCCGCGAACTCTATGCAATCGACGACCGTCCGAATCAGTTGTACATGGTCGGCTCAATGGGCTGCGTGACGCCCTTCGCGTTGGGTCTCGCACTCGCGCGTCCTGACCTGCACGTGGTCGCGCTCGACGGCGACGGCGCCGCGCTGATGCGCATGGGCGCATTCGCCACGCTCGGCGCGTACGGTCCGTCGAATCTTACGCACGTGCTCCTCGACAACGGCGCACACGACTCGACCGGCGGTCAGGCGACGGTGTCGTCGCAGGTATCGTTTGCAGGCGTCGCCGCGGCTTGCGGTTACGCGTCGGCAATCGAAAGCGACGACATCAACCTGATCGATGAACTGTTCGAATCAGCGCCGTCGCCTCATGGTCCGCGCTTCGCGCGACTGGCGATTCGCCGCGGTACGCCCGATGGCCTCCCGCGTCCCACTATTACCCCGCCCGATGTGAAGACGCGCCTGATGCGCCACATCGGCGCCGCTTAAGGAGTGTGCTTATGCTGCTGCTCAATCCAGGCCCCGTGACGCTCACCGAACGCGTCCGCAACAGCCTGTTGCAAACGGATCTGTGTCATCGCGAAAGCGAGTTTTTCGACTTGCAGGAAGAGGCGCGCACACGTCTGGTCGAACTGTACGGCCTCGACGCCAACGAATGGCAGGCGGTCCTGATGACCGGTTCCGGCACGGCGGCGGTTGAAAGCATGACCGCCGCGCTGGTGCCGCAAAACGGCAAGCTGCTGGTCGTGGAAAACGGCGTGTACGGCGAGCGTATCTCGCAGATCGCCACGCAATACGGCATCGCGCATGCGTCGCTGAAACACGACTGGATGCAGGCGCCGGATCTCGCGAAGATCGCCGAACGCCTCGACGCGGACCAGGCGTTCACGCACGTCGCGGTGATTCATCACGAAACTACGACCGGCCGTCTGAACGATCTGCAGGCGCTCGGCGCCATGTGCCGCGAACGTGGTCTGCGTTTGCTGGTGGATGGTGTCAGCAGCTTCGGTGCGGAAGCGATCGATTTCGCCGACGCCAGTCTCGACGCCGTCGCGGCGACCGCGAACAAGTGTCTGCACGGTGTGCCGGGCGCCTCGTTCGTGCTGGTGCGGCGCGCGGCGCTCGCGCAGGCGGCAAGCCGCACGTATTACCTGGACCTCGGGCGCCTCGCGCGGTTGCAGGACCAGCGCAATACGCCGTTCACGCCGTCGGTCCATGCGTACTATGCGCTGGTCGAAGCGCTGCGCGAACTCGCCGACGAAGGGGGCTGGCGTGCGCGCCACGCGCGTTACGCCGCGCTCGCCGAGCAGGCGCGCTCGGGGCTGGCTGAGCGGGGCATCGGCAGCGTGTTGCCGCCGGAGCAGTCGTCGGTGGTGCTGCGCGCGTATCGCTTGCCGGACGGCGTCTCGTATCCGCAACTGCACGACGCGTTGAAAGCGCGCGGTTTCGTCATTTATGCCGGTCAAGGCGGGCTGTCGGCCGAGCTGTTCCGCATCTCGACGATGGGCAACATCCACGCGGCCGACATTGACCGTCTCCTGGAAGGCTTTACCGCGTTGACACGCTAAGGCACGCGTTCAGGCGTGCGTCAGGGCACGTTCCAGTCGCAACCTGGTGACGACCTGGCGACGACCGGCCACAGGCGCACGGCGGCGTCACACCGGGTCTTTGTCCGGCGGTCCATCGGGCCGCTGCGGCTCCTCGGTGTGATGACCCGGCGACGGCGGCACGAGCGGATCGGCTTCCGGGTCCCGGTTCGGATCGGCGTTTGGATCGGGGATCGGACTGGTATGCATGTCGTAGCTCATTGCATCACCTTTTCGCTGAGAAGCGAGCTGAAAGCGGGGGGGGCGGCCGTTGGCGGTCGAATCCACCTGCACGCCGGCCGTTTCCTTCAATCGCAGGCGATTCAGCACGCGGACCGTTTCCTTCTAGCGTAGGCGATCCAGCACGTCACGGCCCTTACTTTTTCCCGCGGCGGCCCACGCTCAATTGCCAGTAGCGTTCGGCGGCGAAAACGTCGTCGTAATTGCCCGCGCCGAAAGCGCGCAGCTGGCTTTCATAGGCGTTGACCGCTTCGCGTTTAAGCTGGGTGCGGCGCGGGAGATCGATCGTATGACTCGCGCTCGGATAGGCGGGCGTGGCGACGATGCCGCGTTGCGCGAGGTCGGCGAGGCGCGCCTTCACGGCACCGGGTGTGCGGCGGTGAATCGCGTCCTCATAGGCGAACCATGTGAGATGCGACAGGCGGGGCAGGACTTCGCAGCAGGCTTCGAACACCCGTACATGATCCTCGTGATGCAGGCCGAGCGGCATGAGCAGCGTATTCGCGGTCGTGCGGTAGATGGTCTCTTCAAGCGCTGCCGCCAATCGGGCGATCGACGGCGAGTCCATGTATTGGTTGTCGCGAAACGGCATGCGAAGCGGAATCGCGTCGAGCACCTCAAGTGCGAGATTGTCTTCGAGCGTGCGGGCGTGGATGGCCTGATGGGCGCTCGTGAAACCCGACTTTTCATCCCATTCGGTATGCATTTCCTGCTCGGGCGGCGCGGCGAACACCGTGCAGACCGCGGCGTCGGGATGGGCGGCGAGTAGTGCGCCGCAACTGAAGACGGCGTCGTCGAAATGGGGCGAGACGATGAAAAGGCGTGGGCTGGTTTCGCTCATGAATGTGTGGTGGTTTCGAAACGCGCGGGGCCGCATTCGAAGCGTTAGTGCGGCGCGAGACGAACTTGCTGGATTGGCGGCGTCACATCAGCTTAGGCGGAATTGGCGCGGCTTGTGTAACCGTTGTGAGGTGCGCAAACCGCGTGCCTGGATGTTCCGGATGCTGCAAGGCGTCCCGTAGAAGCTCACCGTCCCGCGGGCTGCGGTTCCTGAATGTGCTCACCTTCTACGTGTGGTTTGACGGGTGGGTGTACGCTGGACGTCTGCGAACGCAAGCGGAACGCGTGGATTGACGTTTGCCGCTCACCTGTGAGCGATAAGGACGGTTAATCGCTCACAGGTGAGCGATTAACTGACTCTTTTCCTTGACCGGCCAGCCTGCACGCGCAGATAATAACGTTATTATCCGAATGCGCTGTAACCGCTCACATGGACACTATAAAGGCAGATAAGCGCTCACAGATGAGCGCTAAACGTTCGCGAGATCCTCTTCCTATGCCAGTTGCACGCGCGCTGAAGAAGTTGGGGGCCGACCTCGCGCTGGCGAGGCGCCGCAGAAGGCTGACCCAGGCATCGTTGGCTGAGCGCATTCAGACGTCTGTGGCTACGCTGCGCCGCATGGAGCACGGGGACGAACGCATCCCGATCGGAACCATTGCGCAAGCGTTTCTGGTGCTCGGCGAGTTGGACAAAATCAACGGGTTGCTCGACACGGCGGCCGACGGCATCGGACTGACTCTTATGAACCAGCAGTTGCCGCAGCGCGTTCGCAAAAAACGCGTCACGCCTGAATCGGGGGCGCTATGAAGCGGTCGGTTTTGCAACAGAGCGTCAAGGTCGCACTCGGTCAGGCCGCGCTTCCGGTCGGCAGCCTGACTTTCAATAGGGACGGTGCACGAGAAAGCTCAACGTTTGCCTATCACGAGACCTGGCTGACATCGGCCAATCGTTTCGAGATTTCGCCCGATCTGCGACTGGTGGAAGGTCATCAGTTTCGCAAGCCGTCCTCAAGAGATGACTCGATTTTCCATTTCGCATTTGCGGACACCGAGCCCGATGGATGGGGATGCCGGGTCATCGCGCGTGATCACGCGAGGCGTCGCAAGTCGGCACAGGAGAAAGGCGAGGAGGTGCCGCGCGCCGGGCTGACGGAGATGGACTACCTGCTGGGCGTCGACGACATGAGTCGCATCGGTGCTTTGCGCCTGATCAACGAGGCGGGTAACTATTTGCGCACCATCGAAGACGGAGGCCGCGGCACGCCGCCGCTACTCGAACTGGCTCACCTGATTGGCGCCACGCGCGCGGTCGAGATGAACAAGGAAACTGAGGCGGACCTGAGGTACCTGCGCGGTCGTGGCACATCTCTCGGTGGTATGCGGCCCAAGTGCACTGTTCTCGATGACGATGGGCATTTGGCCATCGGCAAGTTTCCAAGCATCAAGGACGATCGCAGCGTGACGCGCGGCGAGGTCCTCGCTCTTCATCTGGCTGCGGAGGCGGGTATCACAGTCGCGGAGTCGCGCATCGTCATGTCGGAAGAGGTTCCCGTGGCACTGGTGCGCCGGTTTGACCGCGTCGCGCACGGAGGCCGGATTCCATACCTCTCGGCCGGTTCCATGCTGCAGGCTTCACGGCAAGACGAGCATGCCTACACGCAGATAGCTGATTGCATCATCGCGCGTTGCGTCGACCCGAAGCGCGACCTTGAGGAGTTGTGGCGGCGACTTGTGTTCAATCTGCTTATCACTAACGTGGACGACCACGTGCAAAACCATGGTTTCCTGCACGTCGAGCATGGGCAATGGCGGCTCGCGCCGGCTTTCGACGTCAACCCGTTCCCGGATAAGGATCCCGAGTTGAAACTATGGCTGAATGAGGACTACGGCCCGGTCGACTCGATTGAGGCTGCAGTGAACGAAGCGGGCTACTTCAAGCTTGCTGCCGACGAGGCTAGGCGTGTCCTCGGCGAGGTCTATAACGCGGTCAGGAATTGGAAACGTGTTGCGAGATCGGCGTCGGTTGGCATGACCGACGCCGACCTCGATGCCTTTGAACCTGCCTTCGAGAACGGGCAAATGGAGGCGGTCGCGACATTGCTCTGAGCAGGGGGTGCACCGTGTTTCGAGCGAGAAAGTTACGCGCCGCTGCCCGCCAGCGCCGCTGCGCGGCTGAACGCCGTCGCAATGCTCGCCAGGATGTCGTCGCGCAACCTGGCGTCAGCCGTTCCCAGCGCGTACGACGGATGCCATGCCGGCACGATCAGGCGTCCCTCGTGGGCAATGGTTTGACCGAGGTATTCGGACAGATTGACGTGCGCGCCGGTCAGCGCTTTCAGCGCGGTTGCGCCGAGTGTGACGACCACGCGTGGCGCGACCTGCGTCAGTTCTTTTTCAAGCCAATACTGGCAAGCCTCGACTTCGCGCCGCGCAGGCGTGCGATGGACGCGCTGCCGGTCGAGCGTTTCCCATTTGTAATGCTTGACGGCATAAGTCAGATACAGCGCCTTCCTCTCCAGTCCGGCGCGCGCAAGCACGGCGTCCAGCAGTTGACCCGCCGGGCCGGTGAAGGGCTCGCCGTGCTGGTTCTCGTACTCGCCGGGCTGTTCGCCGACCACCATGATCGCCGCCGCTGCGGGCCCGGCGCCCGCAACCGCCTGCTTCGCGTTGCGCCATAACGCGCAGCGCCGGCAGGTGGAGAGCGGGCCAGTGGGCTCCAGCAAAGGCGGTGCCATCGCCGAATACTCGACCGGCGGCGCGCGGGGAACGGTGACGGCGGCGCTCTGCGCGCCGAGACGGCTGCGCTCGCGCGCGAGGCGTGCGGGCAGCGGCGGACCTGCTGGCGGCGTTCTCCAGTAGCGCAGCGGCACGGGCGACGGCTGGGCGTTGACGGCGCTGGCATAGTACGCGAGCCAGAGGGCCTCCGTGGGTGTGCTGGTGATGGCTTCACCGGTCATGGTGTTTGCCGGTAACGCGCGCTCGGCTGGTTCGTGTTCCTCCGCTGCCGGCCATTCGGTGCGCAGCAACATGCCGTTCCAGAACACTGCGCCGTACGGCGTGGCCAGCATCCATGTGGAATCGCCCATGCGAGTTGCGAACCGCGCGGCGGCGCGCTCCAGCAAGTCATGATGCGGCTCGTACCAGCCGACGAATTCGGGTGGCCCCATCGACGGATCACGCCGTCTGAACAAGGTGAGTGTCAGCAGGTCCTCGGTTTCGTGTTCGATCGCCTGGATGCGTTGATCGAGCCGCGCGCCGTCGGGGTCGTTCAGATCGAGGACGTGGCGTTCGCCGTGGGTCCAGCGCCATAGGACGCGGTATAGCAGCGCCCAGCGGTCTGATGCGCGGAAGCATGCGGCTGTTTTCAGCCAGGAGAGCAGTTCGCGGGGAATGGCGGGCGCGGTGAGGGCAGGGGCGGCGGCGATTCCTGTGTGAGAGGCACCTGCGGTAGCGAACGCGGACTCAGTAGCCGGCATGCCTGGCGCCGCAGTTTCACCTTCAGACTCAACCCACTCGATTTGCGATGGCTCGACACCTTGCCGCAGCAGCGCCCGCGAGGCGCGCCGCCATGCGGCGAAAGACAGTTCGATCGGAATACGTTTCATGCTGACACGCCGTGGATGCGCGCAGCGTCATGCGCGTACCCATGCGGCCCAAATACTGTATGGATATACAGTATCCGCCAAAACGCCCGCCTGGATCAAGTCCGCCGCTACTGCAGGGAAACTGGCTGAGTGAGACTCGGGCACATTCCGTGAGATCGGAATTGCGGAATTCAGCAGACTTCCCGGGCTCGAGGGCTCAAGGGCTCGAAGGGCAAAAAGTCGACCCGAATCGGACGTTGAACATACCGAAATCTCGGCCACCCATCTCGCAACGCCACCACGCTACTGGGCCCCTTTGAGAGGGGGCGCGCAGCTGTTGTTCGACTGGCGGCCATTGCCCGGGCAAGCGGCTTCGGCGATGCACGAAGGCATCCACTTCGTCTGACAATCGTGGCCTTCGCCGATGAACTCGAGCATCGGTGTTTGGGTGACCAGGCGCGCTAACTTATCCGCGAATCCGCACCTCGCGGCAATGGCCTCCAATGGGCCAGCGAACAGCGCATTGAACTCGAGGCAGGGCGCGTTAGGGGCGCAATTGCTGCGGACGTTTCCTTCACTGAGATACAGTCCGTAACTCGAAAGGGGAAGGTTCGTTTTTCCCGTCGAATTAGTGAGGTTGACTGAGCAAGCGAAGATTATTTCTTGGGCGACATCTCTGGGAGGTGTCCCGATCATGCATGCATATTCTTTATCGGTCAGGATCATCCCCTGGTCGACGCCCAGGAGCTGGGCGATCCTGTCCGCGTTGTTCCTCCCCAATGGCTGGTTGATCTGATACGGCAGTCGGTACTGAGGCGGCGCCAGGTTCGCCCATCTCGGGTTCGTCTGACAAGAGGACGGCCATGAAGCGTCCTTGTTTTGACTACCTCCACTCGTGACGGCCTGCGCGGCAAAGTATTGCGCCATTTCACTGTAAGGGCAGCTGTAGGAATTCTTGACAGCAGTAAAAAGGCAGTCGTAGACCTCTTGAGGGAGCGGCACCCTGTAGGCGGGCATGTAGGCAGCAATTTCGGGATTTGCAAAGTACAGGAGCAGGAAGTTGACGAGGTAGATCGGGGGCGCCAGAGGGACGCCGAACGGTGCCACAAAGGGATTTGGCGCGCCGGAAGCCGCTTGCGGGCCGGCTCCACGCTCTTGAGCGTCGAGACAGCCCGTCCACAGAACGACCAGGAAAACGAGCGTTATCTCGAGAAATTTCTTGAACCGTTTCATGGATCCCATCCCTCAGTCGCGTTAGCCTGGCGGCAGCACCTATGCGAACCTGAGGCTGCGGCTCCGCCGCGTGGATGCACTTCGATCCCCGCATTCGGTGCCCGGATGAGCGTCAACAACTCCGCACATCCACCGGCCAGCGCGCAAGAAGCAGATTGTGTCCCCGAAATCTATTCGCCTGTTCTGATTCAGATGTGATGCACTGCGTGATGCAGCAATGGAGCGAGCTGTAATTGTCTCCGGCACATCCTATGGAGCGCGTAGTCGCGGCGCCGGCGGAGCCAGTTCGAGTGAGGCATTTTGTGCAAGCGCGGCCGCGGCAGACATGATCATGCGTTGCATACGACTATACATCCGATCCGAAAGACTTTACCGGCTTGCTGCGCCTCGACGGTGAGTGGTGCGGCAAGAAGTACCCGACGGTAATCAGGAAACTCCCTGCGCGGCAGATGAGCCAATCCTCTTATCCGGACAGTTCAACTAATTGGCGTCTCAAATCAGACGAATTCGTTTCGGGCGTTGCCTGCGGGTACTCAATTTTTGAACAAATCGTTGATCAGCCTGGATATCTGGTTTCAACAATTCAATTCCCACACCGGTTCCTGGACGGCGCCACTGCGCTAAAACTAAACATTGCGCAAATCTTCCGGCGTATCCACGTCGCGCAGAATCCCGGGGTCGTCGACGTTCAACCGCATCACCCGCTGTGAGGTCAGCAGCGCGCGTGCACCGGTGTCGCCGTCGAGTGTCATCAGTGCGTCCCGATGTTCGACGCCGAAGCCGACCGGATGGCCGCGCTGTCCCTGATAGAACGGCGCGACGATCGAAGCGCCGCCGTCGAGCCCACGCGCCACCGCTTCGATCGTGGTGGTGGCGATGCGCGGCATGTCGGCGAGCGCGACGATCCAGCCTTCGGCGTCGCCACAGGCTTCGATGCCGGCGGCGAGGCTCGCGCCCATGCCTCGATTGGCGTTGGCGGCGAACACCACGTCACAGCCGGCATCGTTCAGAAGGCGCGCGAGGGCGTCCGAGCCCGGCCGCACCACGGCCAGCACACGCGTGACGACATGCAGCAGCCGGTGCGCGGCTTCGTGTGCGACCGGCGTGCCGTCGGGCATGTGCGCGAGCAGTTTGTTGTGCAGGCCGTCCGGGTCGAAGCGTGAGCCGAAGCCGGCAGCGAGCAACACGCCAGTGGCGAGCGAGGCGTAGGCCATGGACGGGCACCGGTAGAAAGGATGAGCCCGATTGTGCGATGCAACGCACCGGCAGGCAAGCACCAATGCATACGCCGACGGGCGCCACCATGCGCGGCAGTGCCCGTACAATGAGCCGCTTACCTCACATCAAAGCGAATCTTCATCGCCATGAAGCGTCTCGACGACAATGCCGCGCTGATCCTGATCGACCTGCAAAAGGGCATGCAGTTTCCGAAGCTCGGCCGCCGCAACAATCCCGACGCCGAGCGCCATCTCGCGGCCTTGCTCGCCCATTGGCGCGCCACCGCGCGTCCTGTCGTGCACGTGCGCCACATTTCCCGTGAGCCGGACTCGGTATTCTGGCCGGGGCAGAACGGCGTCGAGTTTCAGACGGCGTTCGAGCCGAACGGCAACGAGCATGTCGTCGAAAAGAACGTGCCGGATGCGTTTATCGCGAGCGGGCTCGAACGCTGGTTGCGCGCGCGGCAGATCGCTCAGGTTGTGATCGCGGGCGTGATCACGAACAACTCGGTCGAAGCCACCGCGCGTACGGCCGGCAACCTCGGCTTCACCGCGCTGGTGGCGAGCGACGCAGCCTTTACCTTCGACATGCGCGATCTGAACGGCCGCTTGTGGGCGGCCGAGGATATTCACGCGCTGTCGCTCGCAAACCTCGCGATGGATTATGCGCAGATCGCGACCACCGCCGAGATCGTCGGCCGCGCGTTACGCACTTAGCGCGGCCGCAGCGCTTCGGTCCACGCACGCAGCGCAGCCGCATCGTGCGCGTGGCGGTTCTCATCCACACGCCACACCCCCCCCTTCACGCCTGCCTCACCCCCATTACCTTATCAAGCGTCACCGGCAGATCGCGCACGCGCACGCCGGTCGCGTGATACACCGCATTCGCGATCGCCGCCGGCACGCCGGTGATGCCGATCTCGCCGATGCCGCGCACGCCGAGCGAGTTGATGTACGGATCAGGTTGTCGACGCGATGCAACGGGATTCACTGTGACCCGGCAGCGAGTCACGATGAACCGGCTCGAATCGTTGAAAGCGCAACCAGACATGCAGCGGCGCGTGTCAACTATGGACGTTGCGCTTAAGGAGCAGGAAAGTAAATACGCGGAGGGGCCTTCTTTCTGGGTGCAAAAAGAAAGACTGTTTTGCGTGAAATCAGGAGTCCGCTTAATCAGGCGTCAGCCCAGCGGCGCAGCAGATTGTGATAAATACCGGTGAGACTGACCACAGTTGCGTCGTTCGAACCTTTTTCGGCGGCGAGGCGCTGTACGTCGTTGTCGAGTTGAAACAGCATCGCGCGTTCGCCGTCGTCGCGCACCATGCTCTGAATCCAGAAGAAGGATGCGACCCGCACGCCACGCGTCACCGGCTTGACGTGATGCAGGCTCGAAGCGGGGTAGAGCACCATGTCGCCGGCCGGCAATTTCGAGCAATGCATGCCGTAGGTGTCTTCGATGCAGAGTTCGCCGCCGTCGTAGGTGTCCGGCTCGGCGAGAAACAGCGTGGCTGACAGATCGCTGCGGATGCGGAAGTCGGTGCCGCGCAAGTGGCGGATCGCGTTGTCCACGTGCGTGCCGAAACCGTCGCCACCTGCATAGCGATTAAAGAGCGGCGGAAAGACTTTCAAGGGCAACGCGGCCGAAAAGAAACGTGGATTGCGCCCGAGCGCGTCCTGAATCGCATCGCCCATCGCGCGCGCGGCGGGGGAGCCTTCGGGCAATTGCTGGTTGCGCTTGGCTTGCGCCGACTGTTCGCCGGAGGTCGCATTGCCGTCGGTCCATTGGGCCGCGTCGAGGACTTCGCGGCATTGCGCGACCTGCTGCTTGCTCAGTACGCCTTGCAGATGCAGCATCATGCGCGTACCGCCTGCGCCGGGGGCATCATCGCGTTCGGAACAGCGCTTGCATCCGCGCTTGCAGTCGCGCTTATATCCGCGCTTATATCCGCGTGAATTTTCGCGCTTACGTTCTTGCGTACTTGCACACGGATGTCTGCGTTTATCTCTTCAGCCAGCGCACGGAATGCGCTAACCGGCGAGGCGGCAAGCCACGCCTGCATCTTCGCGATGAACGCCGCCGTCGCCGTGTGTGGCACACGCCGTAACCATGCCAGCGCGGCGTCGATCTCGCCGCGCCCGGCCAGTAGCCGCGCATAGTTGAACTGGCCGCGAAAGTCGCCGCCCACTGCCGCGCGCCGGTAATAGTCGAGCGCGATGGCTGCGTCGGCATCGACTTCCCAGCCGTCCTCGTAAAAGCTGCCGATAAAATTGAGCGACTTCACGTGACCCAATTCGGCGGCGCGCCGGAACCACAGCAACGCCTGCGCACGATCGCATTCCACGCCATGGCCAAGCGCCAGCGCCGACGCATAGTTGTACATGCCCCAGTCGAGTCCCGCTTGCGCTGCGAGCCGGTACCAGTAGGCCGCCACCGGCGCGCACGCGGTGGTTCCCCAGCCGTGTTCGTAGCATCGGCCCAGCATGTTCATCGCCATCGGATGATCCCGCCGCGCCGCGTGCCTGAACCACGTCAACGCTTCTTCGGCATTACGCTCCACGCCGTGACCGTCGAGCAGATACTGGCCGTACACCGCCTGCGCTTCGACGATGCCGTTATGTGCCGCTGCCGCCACCCACGCGGCGGCTTTGGCGGGCGGACCGGAGAGAATCGCTGCGAGTTCGTCATGCGATACGCTCGCCAGCGCCTTCAGCGTTATCTGTTCCATCCTGCAGTGCTTAGTAGTGCGCGTTAAGTGTCAGGAAGGCGGAGCGGCCGGCTGCGATCGACGCATAGTGCGCCGGATACGCCTGGTCGTAATACGTCCGGTTGAAGATGTTTTGCACGTTCAGTTGCAGATCGACCTTCTTGTTGATCCGGTACGTCGCCATGCCGTCGAATCGCCAGTACGAGGGCACTGCGCGCAGATTCGCCGTGTCGCCGTATACCTGCGACATGTAGAAGGCGCCGCCGCCGATCGTGAACTTCGGCAGCACGTCGTAGTTGGTCCACAGGCTGATGCTGTTCTTCGGCGTGTTCGGGAACTGGTTGCCGTTATCCGCCGTGTTCTTGCCGTTGTCGCGCAACTGGCTCTTCATATACGTGTAGCCGCCGAACACTTGCCACTTGTTCGTTAGCTGACCGGCCACGCCGAATTCGAAGCCTTGCACGCGCTTGTTGCCGACCATCGCGTATTCGTTGTTCGGCAGCGTGACGCGGGCGTTGGTCGTATCGATCTGAAACAGCGCGCCCGTCAGCGAGAGGTGGTTGTTCAGCACATTCCATTTGGTGCCGAGTTCGACGCTGCGGTTCTTTTCCGGGGCGAGCTGATCCGCGTTCGCACCGACACCGCCACGGCCCGGCGTCAGCGACTGCGTTTCGCTGCCCTGGCCGAGCAGAGCACCGGCCGGCGTCGACGACGTCGCGATCGACGCATACACGCTGCCGTTCGACGCCGGTTTGAAGACGAGTCCGAACTGGTAGTTGAACAGCGTGTCGTCGCGCGTGGTGTGCTTGCCGCCGTTGGCAACCGTGTTGCGGAAGTCTGTCGAGTAATCGTCGACGCGCAAACCAACGTTGGCCTGCCAGCGTTTGGTGAATTCGATCGTATCGAACGCGTACAGCGATTTGGTGGTGGTGCGCTGCTCGTTCGGATCGTTCGCTTTGCTAACCGAACCGGCCCATGGATCGTTCGGATTCGGCGACCACAGGCTCGTGCAGTTATAGCCCGAGGCCGCGCCGATACCCTTGGTTTTGCAGATCGCGCCGGTGGCGGCCGCCACAGTGTACGAATCGTTCACGCTGGTTTCGCGCGACAGTTCGAGGCCGGTGGTGAAGCTGTGCTTCAGGAAACCGGTCTTGAACTCGCCGAACAGTTCGGTCTGGTTCGCGAGGCTGTAGACGTCGCTGGCGCGCGTATTCGCACGGCGCCACACCATGCCGTTCACCACATTGCCCTGGCTGTCGTCCGGCTGCGTCCAGATGTAGTCCTGGGTGGACTTCGTATAACGCGTGGTGTTGCGAATCGTCAGGTTGCTGTTGATGTCGTGTTCGATACGCACCGTGCCGACATCCGAGGTCGTCTTGCGGAAATCGCGGTCGATCAGGCCATAAAAGTTGTGACGGTCCACATTGGCCGGATAGATCGTGTCGACGTTGGCCGGCTTGTTGGTGGTCGTGTAGTAGTACGGAATGCCGCTGTCGGGCAGGTCGTCGGTCGAGAGGTGGTAATAGCTCGCGGTGACGCGGGTCGGCGTGCCGATCCCGTAGGTGAACGAGGGTGCGATGCCCCAGCGCTCGTTGTTCACCGCGTCGCGGCCGGGCACGTCGTTGTTGTGGCTCATCACGTTCAGGCGGAAGGCCGCGTGATCGGCCATTTGCCAATTGCCGTCGGCGGTGAAGCGGCGGTAGCGGTCGGTGCCGAGGCCCGCACTGCCGTCGGCGGAATTGCCCAGATGCGGCGTCTTGGTGATCAGGTTGATGCTGCCGCCCGCGCCGCCGCGGCCGCCGTAGGCGCCGTCCGAACCCTTGGTCACTTCCACGCTTTCGATATTGAACACTTCCCGGGTGGTCGCGCCGATGTCGCGCAGGCCGTCGACGAAGGTGCTGCCTTGTGCATCGTAGCCGCGAATGAACGGCCGGTCGCCGAGCGGATTGCCGCCTTCGCCGGCGCCGAAGGTGATGCCCGGCACCGTGCGCAGCGCTTCGGTCAGCGTCGACGCGCCCGTGCTTCTGATCAGTTCCTGCGGAATCACGGTCACGGATTTCGGCGTATCGACCAGCGGTGCCGTGAATTTGACCGACGCCGAGTGGTCGGTCTTGAAGCTGTCGTCCGTCTGGCCTTGCACGGCGATCGGCGCGAGCTGGCTTTCCTTGTCGGGCGGCGCCGTGCCGGGCGTGCCTTGCGCGAGGGCAGGACCTGCCGCCAACATGCTGCACAGTGTCGTGCTGATTTTGCCGAGCTTCGGTTCGTCGGACCGCAACTTCATTTTTATCCCCGTCGTTGAGTGCTGACGACCGGGCGAACAATGCGTTCCTTACCCGGACGTTCCATGTTTATTACAAAGTGTTTGCGGGGTGCATTCTATGCAATTCGCTTGTAATTGAGAAGCGTTCTCAACAAAAATTTCGGCGCATGGGGTTGCGCGTGTGAGCCATTGCATGGAATTGGTGGATTGATCGACGAGGATGGATGGAATAGCCGTGAGTTTGACGGCTTCCTGCGGACAGGGTGATGACTTGCCGTCAGTCGCGTGAGCGGCTTTTGTAGCGTGTGCCTCGCGACTTCCGATGAAGGACGGCCGCTCGGTTTCTTACTGTGCCGCGAGTTCGGCCAGCGTGTCCCGCAGCCACACGAGCGCCGGATCGGCCTGATTGCGCGGATGCCACCCCGCGTACAACGTGAAGCCGCGCGCGTCGAACGGCAGCGCAAAGGTGTCGAGCCGATCGGTGTAGCGTGCCGCGAAGCGCGATGGCAGCGTCGAAACATAGTCGGTTTTCGAGAGCAACTCCGGCACCAGCGTGAAGTGCTGGACCGACAGCGCGACGCGCCGCTCGCGGCCGAGTTCGTCGAGATGCTCGTCCATGTAGCCGTGAAAGCTGCCACCGCTGGTCGACACCAGGACGTGATCGAGCGCGCAGTAGGTATCGAGATCGAGCGGGGCGGAGCCGCGTGGATGGCCCTTGCGCTGCACGAACACAAAATGTTCGTCGTACAGCTTGCGGGCTTTCATCGACGGCGGAATCATCCGGTCGGAACCGAGCAGCAGGTCGATCTCGCCGCTTTCGAGCCGTGACGCGGCGGTGGGCTGATCGCCGATCACGAACGCCACGCGCACACCCGGCCCCGCCAAAGCCGGCAAGCGCTCCATCAGGCGCATGCCGAGCACCGCAGTGGCGTTGTCGTGGGCGGCGATCACGAAGCGCCGCGTGTCGGCGAATGGATCGAAGGCAGGCTGGTGGCGCACCACCGCTTCGAGATTCTTCAACGCGGCATGCAGCGGCTCCATTAATTCCAGCGCCCGGGCCGTGCGCGTCATGCCACGGCCGGTTTCGGCGGGCAGCAGCAACGGATCGCCGAAGATCTGCCGCAAGCGCGCGAGTTGCGTGGAGACAGCCGGTTGCGTCAGATGCAGCCGCTCGGCCGCACGCGTGACGTTCGACTCGGCGAGCAGCGCGTCGAGCGAAACCAGCAGATTCAAATCGATGCCGCGTAGATCAATCATGTTGATAGGTCGCATATAAGCAATTGATTTCTAGAATACGTGCCGCGCTTCTATAGTTCAACCACCGAAACGAACGGAAGGAACTTCAACATGAAAGCCTGGATGCTCGATGAACCCGGCAAACCGCTGGCCCTGCGCGACGCGACACAACCGCAACCGCGCCGGAATGCCGTGCTGGTGCGGATGGAGGCGGTGCCGTTGCTCAGTTACACGCGTGACTATGTCGAAGGGAAGTTGCCGTACGCGTATCCGCCGGGACCGTTTTCGCCCGGCACCAATGGGGTTGGCCGGATCGTCGCGGTCGGCGAGGGCGTGGTGGCGTTTCGCGCCGGTCAGCGGGTAGCGGTGAATCCGTACTGGATCGCCGACGAAACGGTGCGTGAGCCCGCGCAGGCGCTGTTAGGGCTCACCGCCATCAGCGCCGACAGCGGTTCGCTGCTGGCTGAGTTTCCGCACGGGACGTTGCGCGAAGTGGCCGAATTTCCGGCATCGACGCTGATTGCGCTAAACGGCCTGGACGAGATCGACGCCGCACGTCTCGCAGTGCTGGGCAAATTCTCAGTGCCGTTCGGTGGTCTGCGACGCGGCCGTCTGTCAGCGGGCGAAACGGTGGCGGTCAACGGCGCAAGCGGTTACTTCGGCTCCGCAGCGGTGCTTGCGGCGCTGGCCCTCGGCGCGAGCAAGGTCGTCGCGCTCGGCCGGCGCGTGGAGCCGCTGCAAGCATTGGTCGAGCAAGGCCGCGGGCGTGTGGTTTCCGTTGTGTTGACTGGCGATGCCGCGCAAGACACGGCGGCGATTCGCACTGCTAGCGGTGGCGGCGTGGACCTTGCCTTCGACATGGTCGGGCAGGCCACCGACGCGAACGCAACCCTCGCCGCATTGCGCAGCCTGCGCTGCGGCGGGCGGCTTGTGCTGATGGGCAGCATGCAAGTGGACTTGCCTATTACGTACAGAGAGATGCTGCTGAACAACTGGGAATTGATTGGCCACTTCATGTACACGCGCGCTGACTATCTCGCGTTGGTTTCGCTCGTCACGTCCGGGCAGATTCGGCTCGAGGCGGTCGAGTTGAAGTCCTATCCGTTTGCCGAACTGGAGGCGGCAATCGACGCCGCCGGCCGTATGTCGGGTCTGCAATGCACGGTGGTGGAGAGCACGTCGCCGCAAGCGTGGGATTGAGCGCCGCGTTGCGCCATCAGTCGTGCTTTCGCTCCGGATAGCGAAGGCGCGAATGATGGCGGCCGTAGATCCCGTAGACGATGAGCCCGATCACGAGCCAGACGAAGAGCCGTAACCACGTGACGAGCGGCAGTCCGGCCATCAGCAGCAGGCAAAACAGAATCCCGAGGATCGGGATCACCGGCACGCCCGGCGCGCGGAACGGCCTCGAGGCGTCTGCGTCGCTGCGGCGTAGATAGATCACAGCGCCGCAGACGAGAATGAATGCGAACAGGGTGCCAATGCTGACCATTTCGCCTAACACGTTGATCGGCGTGAACGCCGCCACCACGGCGACGATGGCGCCGATCATCATCTGACTCAGATGGGGTGTTTGCAGACGCGGGTGGACTCGCGCGAACAGGTGCGGCAGCAGGCCATCTTGTGACATCGTGAAGAAGATACGGCTCTGGCCATACAGCAGCACGAGTATCACGGTCGTCAGGCCGGTCAGCGCGCCGATCTTGATGAGCACGGAAAACCAGGTGACGCCGATCGCGTCGACACCTTTCGCGATCGGATCCGGGACGTTGAGTTCGGTATACGGAACGAGTCCTGTCAGCACGCCGGCGACCGCAATGTAGAGCAGCGTGCAGATCACGAGCGAGCCCAGAATGCCGATCGGCATGTCGATCTGCGGCTTGCGTGCCTCCTGGGCCGCGGTGGACACCGCATCGAAGCCGATGAAAGCGAAGAAGACGACGGCCGATCCGCGGAGAATGCCGCTCGCGCCGAAATTGCCGAATTCGCCGGTATTCTGCGGAATGAATGGATGCCAGTTGGCCGGATGCACAAAGAAGGCGCCGATGACGATGAACGCCAACACCACGGTCAGTTTGATCGCCACCATGATGTTATTGAGCCGCGCCGACTCCTTGGTGCCGAGCACGAGCAGGGTAGTCAGCACGGCGATAATGAACACCGCTGGCAAATTGACGACGCCAGCCACCGTGCTGCCATCGGCGAGCGTCACTGTCGTGCCGGGCGCAGCCGCCATGGTGGGCGGAATGTTGATCCCGACGTTGTGCAGGAGGCTCACGATATAGCCGGACCAGCCGACCGCAACGGTCGCCGCGCCCATCGCATACTCGAGGATCAGATCCCAGCCGATGATCCACGCGAATAGTTCGCCGAGCGTGGCATAGGTATAGGTATAGCTGCTGCCGCAGACCGGCAGCATGGCCGCCAGTTCGGAATAGCAGAGCCCGACAAAGGCGCAGGCAATCCCGCCGAGGACAAACGAAAGAATGATGCTCGGCCCCGCATAGTGCGCCGCGGCCGTGCCCGTCAGAACAAAGATGCCGGCGCCGATGATCGCGCCGATACCCATCGCCGTAATGCTGAGTGCGCCCAGTGACTTCGACAACTGGCGTTCACCGCCCTCCGCGCTTGCGACAATATCCGCGACGGATTTGCGCGCCATATAACTCGTGTCAGCCATGATGAGTCGTCCTGTTCGTATATGGGTGAATCCGGGATCGAATCGATCCGTGACGCACTGCAATAAGCGACTTCTTTAAAGGCGACTGACACTGTTGATGTTGCGGTTGAGGAGAGAACTGACGAATCCAGTCTAGTCCGGATTCAATCGAGTGTGTACTGAAGATGGAGGTTGCGGTTGCCAAAGCGGCCTTGCGGGGGAGTCGATCCGCAAGGCTGCCTTTCGATTATCGAATCCCGATCAATCGATGCCGTGAAACACGGCGTCGTCCGGACCGAGATAAACCGGCGGGCGCCACGCGGCGTCGCGCATCGAATGCTGGACCAGCTTTTCGACACCCAGCAGCACCGCGAAAATGGCCATCCGCACCGGGATGCCGTTATCGGTTTGCCGGAAAATCGCGAGGCGCGAATCGTGGTTCAGGTCGACGCTCAGATCGTTCGCGCCCGGCCGGCTGTCGCGCGGAAGCGGATGCATGATCAGCGTATCGGCGCCGCACACGCTGTCCATCAGCGCCTGATTGATCTGGAAATCCGGCGTATAGCCTTCGAAGGATTCGTCGGTGAAGCGCTCTTTCTGGATGCGTGTGGCGTACACCACGTCCGCGCCGCGCAGCCCGGCGGTCAGATCGTGAGTCTGCTCGATCACGTGATCGTTGCGCGAAATTTGCTCGATGATGTAGCTCGGCATTTCGAGCATGGGCGGCGAGATCAGTGTGAACTTGATGCCGCGATACAGCGCCAGCAGCTTGACCAGCGAATGCACCGTGCGGCCATATTTCAGATCGCCGACCAGCGCGATATGCGCACCGTCGACGATCTTGCCCAGCCGCGAGAACTCGCGCTGGATCGTGTACAGGTCAAGCAGCGCCTGGCTCGGATGCTCGCCCGGACCGTCGCCGCCGTTAATCACCGGCACGTTGGTGGCGCGCGCGAATTCGGCCACCGAGCCTTGCTCCGGATGGCGGATCACCAGCGCATCCACATAGCCGCTCATCACGCGGCTGGTGTCGTAGATCGACTCGCCCTTGGCCATCGACGAAAACGTGAAGCCGGTGGTGTCGCACACCGAGCCGCCGAGCCGGCAGAATGCCGCGCCGAAGCTCACGCGGGTCCGCGTGCTGGCCTCGAAAAACAGATTGCCGAGCACCGCGCCTTCGAGCACGCGGGAGATTTTCCGGCGCCGCGCGATCGGCTGCATGATGTCGGCGACGCGAAACAGCGCCTCGACCGAGTCGCGCGAGAACTGATCGACCGACAGTAGTTGCGGCTTGCCCTCGAACAGCATCTGGCTCGCCAGCGACTGTGAATCTACGCTTTGCGTATAGTTTTCGCCCGGCTCGCCATGCACCACGATTTCCGACACGAAACGCTCCACGATCTCCGGCATGGCCCGCGATTCCTGCGAATCGTCCGGCAGCAGCCATGTGTCGAGCGCGCGGCGCGATACGCCGATGCGGTTCGCGAACGTGTCGCGGGTCATGTTCAGGCGACGCATCGCGTCGCGTAGGAAGGCTTGTTGCGGGACGCTCATGCGGGCACCTGTCGGGAATGGGTTACGAACCGGATATGTACGCGGTGCGTATATTAGTTTCCCTGTCGCAGAAGTCAAGCAATTTTGCTAGTTCGGCAAACCCCCAACCCCCAACCGGTTTGCCAGCCCGCTTTGCAAATTCGGGCCGGTCGCGGTTACACTGCGTTTCATGCATCCCGGCCAAACGCTCCGACTCCGTCCGTCAACCACCGCACGTCTCGCTTTTGCGAGCGTCGTGGCTGCACGCGCGGGTTTCCCGAGCGTTAGCGCCAAAGCCAAAAAACAGCCGCTCATCTGACCGGAGCTGCTGTTCCGTCAGATGTTGCGACGGAACAGCCGGTCAACGCCCCCCGCGGCATTCCCTGTTTTTCCTCCCTCGCACCGCTGATCGGAATCGATACGGTCGTCATCGAGGTAAAAACATGTCTAGTTTTTCGGGTATCTGGGTTCCGCTCATTACGCCATTCGCTAACGGCGAGGTGGATCACGCCGCGCTGCGCGCGCTGGTCCGCCGTTATGCCGACGCGGGCATTGCCGGGCTGGTCGCACTCGGCACGACCGGCGAGCCGGCCGCGCTAGACGACGCCGAACAGGACGCCGTGCTGGCGACGATTCTCGACGCAGCGCAAGCCGCCGCCCACAGCGCAGATGCATCCGCGTTGCCGGTGCTGGTCGGCGTGTCGGGCAATCACACGGCGAGCATGCGAGCGCGCGTCGAGCAACTGAACGCACTGCCGATCGCTGGGGTGCTGATGGCCGCGCCGTACTACATCCGGCCTTCGCAAGCGGGCATCGTCGGGCATTTCATGGCGCTTGCCGATGCGAGCGACAAGCCTGTCGTGCTGTACGACATTCCCTATCGAACCGGTGTGCGGCTCGAACTCGACACGCTGCTGACGCTTGCCGCGCATCCACGAATCCAGGCGGTGAAAGATTGCGCCGGATCGCTCGACACCACGCTCGCGCTGATTCGCGACGGCCGCTTGCAGGTGCTGACCGGTGAGGACATCAATATTTTCAACACCTTGTGTCTGGGTGGGAGCGGCGCGATCGCGGCTTCGGCGCATCTGCGGCCCGAACGGTTCGTCGCGTTGTATCGAGCGTTGTCAGCGGGCCGGCTCGACGAAGGACGGCGGATTTTTCATGAGCTCGTGCCACTGATCCAGGCGCTGTTCGCCGAACCGAATCCGGCGCCGGTGAAGGCCCTGCTCGCCGCGCAAGGCCTGATACGCGACGAGTTGCGCATGCCGATGACGCGTGCCGGCGATGCGCTGGTCGCGCGGCTCAGGGAGATGGAAGGGCTTGATCGGCGAGAGTCGCACGCGGCGGCAGGATGAACTTGAGTGCGGATTCGCGCGCTGCCATTTGTATTTGAGATGATGGTTCGTGATGCCAGGCGATAATCGGCGCCCTTTGTCCATTATCGCCGCCGGTATTTTCTCCGGTCGATGCCGCATGCAGTTAGTCCTATCCGCCGATCCCCAGTCCCGCTTCAGCACGCTCAGCACGCTTATGCTGGGCTCGTTCAACACGCGGCACACGCTGAATGTACGTAGTGCCGCCCGTGCCCAACCACGCACCTGCCGCATAGCCCGCGCCGGGAGCCGCTGATGCCCTCCGTGTTTCGCACCGGCAGTCAGCTTTCAAGTGGCTCGGTCAGCTTCGTCACGCGCCGCACCGCGCTGACCATCGCCATTGTCACCGCGTTCGGCGCAGCGGCGCTGGCGCTCGCAGCAGGTATCGCGCTCGGCATGCATTGGCCGGCCCACGGCGGCTCCGGCGACCCGGCGGCGAACCGTGTCGAGCACGACTTTGCAATCGATCAACTCGGCAAGCTGAACGCGTCCGTGGCGCAGATCGAACCGCGCATTGCACGCCTGACGATGCAGGTCGGCGCATTGCGTGATTTCGAGGCACGTCTGAATACACCGCGGCCGGCGCCGCGCGCGCCGGTCACTTCGGCCACCCCGGCTACGCCGGGCGCCGCCTCCGAACCCGACTTGTCCGCTACCGACGGCGAAGGCGGTCCTTCCTTGCCGCCGCGGCGCTGTACGGAAGTCCTGCCGCAACCGGCCGGTCATGCCGATGCCGCGCGCACCCGGCAACAACTGGACTGCATCGCCGCGACGCTGTCCGCGCTCGAGCAACAAACCGCCGACCACGCGATCGCCTACGCCGCCTTCCCCGGCCGCATGCCTGCCGACGGCGCACGCTTCGGCTCGCCGTTCGGCAACCGGGCCGATCCGTTCACGAATCGTTTAAGTTTTCATCCTGGCATCGACCTGGTCGCCCGAACCGGCACGCCGATTCTGGCGGCCGCAGGCGGCCGGGTGATCTTCGCCGGCGAGAAATCGGGCTATGGCAACACGGTCGAAATCGATCACGGCAACGGCCTCGTGACCCGTTACGGCCACGCGTCGCGCATCGTTGTGCATGTCGGCGATCTGGTGCTGCCGCGTCAGTATGTCGCCGATGTGGGCTCGACTGGCCGCTCCACCGGACCGCATCTCCATTTCGAAGTGCTGGTCAACGGCGCGCCGGTTGACCCGGCTGCCTACCTCGCGCTATTCGCGCCCACGCCCCATGGTTGAACGACGTTTTTCCCGCGATGCGGGCAGTCTCGCCCATCGCGCCTATACGTTGCAGCCCGCGCGCCCGCTCGTTCTTCGCGTGATCTTGTGGGTTCTGGTGTGCGCGCTCGGCGCGGCAGGTGGCGCGGTGGCCGTAGCGGCATGGCACGCGCAGCGTGCCGGCACGCCGGCTGATCAATGCCATGCGGCGCCCGTGGATGAAGACCACGAACAGACCGAACTCGCCCGCACGCGGCTCGCGCTGGCGCAGGAATTGGCGGCGCGCGCCGCGGTGCAGAAAACCGCGGACGGCGCCGCTGCCGACGTCGCGCGATTGAACGCCGAACTGCAGTTTCTGCGCGGCCAGAGCAAAGCGAAGCCACCCGCGCCGCGCGGTTGACTGTCATTTTCATTTCCAGGAGGTACTTATGTTCAGCAAGAAAAAGCACGCGGGCATCCGGCAGACCAAGCTCGCCACACTTATCGCCCATGACGTGCGGATCACGGGCGACCTCGTGTTCAGCGAAGGCCTGCGGATGGACGGCCACGTGAAGGGCAACGTCAGCGGCGAGCCGGGCACCCAGACGCTGCTGGTATTGAGCGACCGGGGCTCGATCGAGGGCAACGTGCATGGCTATGACGTGGTGGTCAATGGCCGGATCGTCGGTGACGTGATAGCCGACCACTTCGTCGAGTTGCAGAGCAACGCGCATGTGACCGGCAACATTTACTACCAGCAGCTGCGGATGGATTGCGGCGCCTCGGTAGACGGCAAGCTGACCAAGCGTGATACCGCGCAGGCGGTCACACCGATTCTCGTCGCGGTGGCCGATACGGCACGCGAGGAGCGCAAGGCCGGCTAATTGGCTAATCGGTCAAGCGGCCGCGCCCGGCGTCAAACCGGTCCCGGCAGCGACTGACGTTGCGCGGACGTGTCGTGGCCGAGCGCATCGCCGCACGGCGGGCGCGAATCGCGCAGTCCGCGCATTTCCCGTGCTTCGGCGAGACGTCCCAGCGCGCCGCGGTCGAGCGTGGCGAGCATGTCGCGTTCGACGATCAACTGGTGCAAGGCCAGCACGATCAGGCCGATGGTCAGCAGCAGATCGCCTGCGAACACGACTGCGTAAAGCGCCGAGGTGGTGCGGGGATTGCCGTACAGCAGCGTCATGTTGGCGCGGTCTAGCAGGACGAGCACGAGCGGTACGATCGCGCTGAGCGTCGCGATACCGCTACCCACTGCTACCAGCGTACGTGCGACCCCAAGATGCGGACGGCGCCGGCGGCACACTTCATACAGGGTCGCCGCGCGGCACGGTAAGAAAAACGAAGCCAGCAAGCCGGCGCGCACCACGAGCGGCGCGTTCCACGCGAGCGCACTCCCATACAGCAGGCCGAACACGGCAGTGACGACGAGGCCGGCGCGCCACGGCGCCGATGCGCCGAACAAGTCGCGCGTGCCTGACCAGATCAGAATCCGGCTTTGCAAGGCCAGTGTCGCGGTGGCCAGCAACAGCAGATCGTTTTGCCAGATCTTATGCAACGCAAAGCATGCCGTGGCGGTGGCAAGCAGATAGAAACCGACGGCCCAGAAACGGAAGGCACCGACCTGCGCAAACATCCGGGAAAGCGCCGTCGTGATGAGGGCGCCGCACAGAAACGTGATCAGCCACACCGTTTGGAACGTTGCTACATCAATTTTCATGAAGTCTCCACCAGCCAATCTGTCTGTTCCTGCTTATCGGTAAAACGAGGCCACGCGGCGAGGCGCGCCGTGACGGACGACTGCACCGCGCAGCCACGCGGGTTTCAAACAGATCCAGTTGCTCATGCGGCCACCATTCTTTCCCGGAGCAGATCGCTGAAGTCGTCGGCGCTGAGCGGCTTGCCTAGCAGGAAGCCTTGCATCTCGTCGCACATCATCGACTTGAGCATGTCGAGCTGCGATTTGGTTTCGACGCCTTCGGCGACAACGTCCATTTCCAGCGAGTGCGCGAGCGCAATGATCGCGGAAACGATCGCACTGCCTTCCGGGCCGTGCTCGTCGAGCCCGTTGGTGAAAAAGCGGTCGATCTTCAACTGCTTCACGCGAAAGCGTTGCAGATAGGCGAGGCTGGAATAGCCGGTGCCGAAATCGTCGATGGCGATTTCAAAACCGCTTGCCTGGAACTCACGAATCATCTCGATGGTTTTCGGCGCGTCCTGCATCGCGACGGTTTCGGTGATTTCGAACATGATCTGTTCACATTGCACGCCTTCTGCCTTGACGATCTCGAGCATCGTTGCCACGAGGTTCGGTTGCGACAACTGGCGCGGCGACAGATTGATCGCCACCTTCATCGACGGCAGGCCCTGTTCGACCCAGCGGCGAATCTGCCGGCAGGTTTCGCGCAAGACCCAGTAACCGATCTGCACAATCTGGCCCGAGCGCTCGGCGATCGGAACGAACTCGAGCGGCGCCAGCGTGCCGAGCTGCGGATGATGCAGGCGGATCAGCGCTTCGGCACCGGCCAGCGAGTCGCCGCTGCCGTGGAACTTCGGCTGGAAATGCAGTGAGAAATGTCCGGCGGTGAGCGCTTCATGCAGCGCGCTTTGGATTTGCAGCGTGCGCGTCGCGGCTTCATTCATGCGTTGTTCGAAGAAGCGATAGGTGCTGCGGCCCGCGCGCTTGGCTTCGTACATGGCCGCGTCGGCATGCTTCAACAGCGCGTCGACGGAATCGCCGTCGTAGGGAAAGAGCGAGATGCCGATGCTCGGCATCACCTGCAAGGGTTGCGAATCGGTCCATACGCCCTCGCGCATCCGGTCGAGTACTTCTTCGGCCATCGTGCCGGCATCTTCGCGCGAGTGAAGGTTCTCGGACAGCACGACGAATTCGTCGCCACCGAGACGCGCGACGGTGTCGCTCGCGCGCACGCACAGCAGCAGGCGCTGGGCGAATGCCGACAGCACTTCGTCGCCGGCCGAGTGGCCGAGCGAATCGTTGATGGTCTTGAAGCCGTCGAGATCCATGAACAGGATGGCGAACAGCGAGCGCTGCCGGCGCGCGCTATGGATCGCGCGTTCGATGCGGTCGGTGAGCGTGCTGCGGTTGGGCAGGCCGGTCAGCGTGTCGAGCGTGGCGAGACGCACGATCTGCCCGTTCAATGTCGACACCGAGCCGATCAGAGAGCTGGTGCGGGCATCGAAACGCGACAGCATCAGCGTAACGATCAGAATCGCGAACGTGAACAGGACCACCGAGGTCGCGAGCCACGCGGCGTTCACGCCATTGGCCGCGCCGCACACAGCGCCGGTCGGAAACTCGGCGGCCGCCATGCCGGCGTAATGCATGCCGCTGATCGCGACGCCCATGACCAGCGCCGCGATGACACGGTTGCGCAGCACGTGGCGTGCGTCCTCGTTGCTGAGCGCGCGCGCGATCCACAGGGCGGCGGTCGACGCGCCGATCGCGATTGCAAGCGAGCCGGCGAACCAGGCCGGCCGATAGTGGATGCCCGGCTCCATTTGCATCGCCGCCATGCCGGTGTAGTGCATGCCGGCGATGCCGAAGCCCATCAGTACGCCGCCGGCCACGAGCCGAAGCGGCGTGAGCTGCGCGCGGGTCGTCACGACCAGCGCCAGGTACGACGCGCCGATTGCGAGTCCGAGCGAATACGCGGTCGTCGCGAAGTCGTAGCCGAGCGGGATCGGCAGGGAGAAGGCGAGCATCGCGATGAAGTGCATCGACCAGATCCCGACACCGAGCGCCGCGGCGCCGCCGAGGCGCCACGCGCGCCGCAGACCTGCCGATGCCAGGAGAAAAATGCGGCCCGTCAAATCGAGTGCCGTGTAGGACGCCAGCACCGCGACGACGAACGAGATTGCAACCAGCCAAAAATTGTATGAGCTCTGCATATTAAGTCCAACCGCGAGAGGGAAGCGGCTGAACTTGTTATCGACAGTTGGCGGCGTTTATTTAATTGATTTTCAATATGTTAGTCATGGGCGTTGAGCATCTCGCGTTCGGCCGCGGCTTGTGTCAGCGAGAAGCCCTCGTCGAGCCAGCCCGTGATGCCGCCGATCATCAATTTCACGGGGCGTCCCAGTTGCGCGAGACGCAGTGCGCCGCGCGCGGCGCCGTTGCAGTGCGGGCCCGCGCAGTAGGTGACGAACAGCGTGTCCTGCGGGTACGGCGCGAGCTTCGAGGCCACGATCTTGCCGTGCGGCAGATTGAGCGCACCCGGCACGTGGCCCTCGTCGAACAGCGCCGGGCTGCGCACGTCAAGCAGCACGAAGCCGGGCGTGCCGCTCGCGAATGCCGCGTGAACGTCGGAGCAATCGGTTTCGAATTGCAGAGAGGCCTGGAAGTGGGCGAGGGCGGCGGCGCTATCGGCAGCGGGAAAGGCGTTGACAGCGTTGACGGAGGCGACGGAGTTCTGAGTGGGCATGGCAAGGTTCCGGTTGGACAGCGAGCGTGATTGCGTGGCGAAGCGATTCTGGAGCCTTCATTGTCGCGACGCCGCGCGCGCCGGGTAAGTGGCGTAATCGTCAATCTCCGGTAACATCACGCCATGCACAATCATCTTGTCGTTGCGCTGGCTTACGACCGGCTCTGTACGTTCGAATTCGGCTGCGTGACCGAACTGTTCGCGCTCGAACGTCCTGAACTCGGTGTCGACTGGTATCGCTTCGCGGTATGCGCGAGCGAACCCGGTCCGATTCGCGCCGCCGGCGGCATCACGGTCGCCGCGCCGTACACGCTCAAACTGCTGGATCGTGCCGACACGATCGTCATCCCCGGCTGGCGCGACCCGGACGAGTTGCCGCCCGAGCCGCTGCTCAAGAAGATTCGGGCGGCCTTCGAGCGCGGCGCGCGCCTCTGTTCGATCTGTTCCGGCGTGTTCGTGCTGGCCGCCTCGGGGGTGCTCGACGGTAAGACTGTCACCACGCATTGGCGCTACGCCGACAAACTGCAGCAGCGTTATCCGCAATTGCGCGTGCAGCCGGATGCGTTGTATGTCGACGAAGGACAGATCATCACCTCGGCGGGATCGGCAGCAGGGCTCGACATGCTGCTGCATCTGGTGCGGCGCGATCACGGCAGCGCAGTCGCCAACCGGGTCGCGCAGCGGCTCGTGGTGCCGCCGCATCGCGAGGGCGGTCAGGCGCAGTTCGTGCCGCGGCCGATGCTGCAGGACGAAGGCGGACGCGTGGCGAAACTGATGGACTGGGTGCGCCGTTATCCCGCGTTGCCGCATACCTTGCACTCGCTGGCCGAACGGGCGGCGATGAGTCCGCGTACGCTGCAGCGTCAGTTTCATGACGCCACCGGAATGGCGCCCTACGAGTGGCTGGTGCGGGAACGCGTGGCGATCGCGCGGGAACTGCTGGAAGCGCCGACCCCGTTGCCGATGGTGCGCGTTGCGGAACTGGCGGGCTTCGGTTCCGAAGAATCGTTGCGGCGGCACTTCCGGCGTATCGCATTGACAAGCCCAGGCGCGTATCGTAAGAAGTTCGGAGTGCAGGCAGGGGTGCCAACGACCCGGTAGACGTGGGTCACTTCCGTCTTGCCGTTCCTGCGCGCGCGATTCGTTTCAAACGAATGCTTGCCGATGTGCAGAATCATCCGCGGCTTGTGCATGACAGGCGGTTTGATGCGTGCCGCATGACGTATGAAATGCGCTTCATGCGAGCCTCATGCATCTCCAAACGCTCACAGAGCGCCGCGTGCTGCGCGTTGCGGCTGAATCGCGTGATGGACCGCTCGCTTCGGCGGCATGCAAGGGTTCGCGCAATCGCCGGTTTTCTGTCAGCATCACGGCCAGCGTCCGTGTCGATTCACGTCAAACGTGTGGCGCACGCGGCTGTTTGAAGTGCGTCTTCGAAACGCGTCGTCGCCACCGTCCTCTCTTTCTCATGAACGTCAAAACCGCCGTCGCCGCTACCGCCGTTGTCGTCACTGCTGCTATTGCTGTGCTTACGCCTGCGCTCGTCGCAGCGCAAACGGAAACCGGCGGATCGCGTGCCGAGCTCTATCGCCGCAACCTGCTGGCGGGCAAGGACGTGCCGTGCCGCACGAATGCGTCATGCGCGGCGTTGGGCGTAGCCGCGCTCGAAGCAGGGCGGATCAAGGAAGCGCAAACGCTGGTCGAGATGGAAGCCGCGCTCGCCGAGGCCACCGCCATGCAGGCCGGCGAGGAGAATTCGCCAAAAGCAACCAGTTCGGCGCGTGCCCGCGTGGCGATGGCGCTGGTCCACCAGGGCGACGTGAAACTGAGGCTGGGCGCGCTGCCCGACGCGCGCGCGTACTATCGGACCGCGGTGAGCCGTGGCAACGACTTTCCCAACGACGCGCTGCTCGGCCGTGCCGTAGCGGCTGCGCATGAACGTCTCGAGTCGATTGCCGGCAAGTCGGTAGTGAACGGCGTGCCGCCGGACGGCGCGCGTTTTGCCAGTTATATGTTTTTCGGCGCGTGGAACAGTATCGAGGTGAAGCCCGTGAAAGGGCGGCGCGGCGTCTATCGGATCGAAGGCGACTTCATGTATCCAACCGTTAGCGCCGACGGTCAACCGAGCGCGAACATGGGCAGCCTGTCGGCCTACGTGCGCTTTTACAATGGTGTGGCACGCGTGCCGATGACCGATGGCGGCGGCGATGCGCCGCTCGACGCCACCGCCAGGATCACCAACCTCGCGCTTTATGACAAACCGGCGGACAAACCGGCGGACAAACCGTCGGACAAACAGGCAGACAGGCACGCGGACAAATGCCTGATCGAGTTCAAGCTCTCCGCACCGGAGACGCTTGACGTCGAGACGCATGGCTCGCTCACGGAATGCGGTTTCGGCTTCAATGTCAGTGCGGACGGGCGTTATTATCTGATGACGGGATCCTGAAGGCTGCCAGACTACCGGCCACGTGTCTGGTCGGCTTCGCCCGCATGCTTCCCCATCCACGCTGCGTCTTTTATGATGCGGTGGCTGTGCACGTCTAATCGTCGTTCACAACGTTCCCGCTCACAAAACCCTGATAAGAACAACGCCCGCTCATGCAAAACATCCTTAACTATCCGGGAATCGTATTCATTTTTTTCTTCATTGTGTTGTGGTTGTCGGCGCGCCTTGGTGCGTCGGTGCTGCGGAAATTCAGAAAGATCGACGAGGAGGTCCGCGACGATTTCAGCGTGATTCAGGCGGCCACGCTAACCTTGCTCGCGCTGATCATCGGTTTCACGTTTTCGATGGCGGTAGGCCGCTACGATCAACGTAAGAATTACGAGGAAGAAGAGGCGAACGCGATCGGCACAGAATACGTCCGTGCCGACCTGTTGCCCGCCGCCGACGCGGCGACCGTGCGCGGCTTGCTGAAAAAATATCTGGATGAACGCGTGCTGTTCTACACGACGCGCGACGCCGAGGAGCTCGCCCGGGTCAATGCCGAGACATCGCGTCTGCAGAACGCAATGTGGTCTACAGTGAAGAATGCCGTCGCCGCGCAGCCCACGCCGGTCGCCGCACTCGCTGTCGCGGGGATGAACGACGTACTCAATTCGCAGGGTTACACACAGGCCGCGTGGTGGAATCGCATACCCGTCGCGGCGTGGACGCTGATGACGCTGATTGCGGTGTGCGCCAACGTGCTGGTCGGCTACGGCGCGCGCGGTTTGAAAGCGGGAGCCGGGTTGTTGCTGATCGTTCCGCTGATCGTGTCGCTGTCGTTCATGCTGGTCGCCGATATCGACAGTCCGCGCGGCGGTGTGATTCGTGTGAAGCCGCTCAACCTTCATGCGCTTGCGGATTCGATCCGCCCGCAATGATCCCGTATTGAAGCCGCACGGCGCGCGCTGAATCCGCATAGAAGCCCATTGAGCCGCATGAAAGGAAAACCCATGTCCGATATTGCAAAGATCATCACCAGCTTCAATACCGGCCGCGATCCTGAACGGCTCGCAATGAAATACAAGCTCATGCGCGGCTCGCCGTTCGTGTTTCTGCGCGGCACCTGCCATCTGTTTTACGCGCGCTTGCCACGCGACAAGGTGCTCGACGATGCGCCGCCGGTGTGGATTTGCGGCGATATGCATCTGGAAAATTTCGGCAGCTACAAGGGCGATAACCGCCTCATCTATTTCGACAACAACGATTTCGATGAGGCCTGCCTCGCGCCGAGTCTTTACGAACTGGTGCGGCTGCTCACGAGCGTGCTGGTCGGCGCGAGCGACCTCAAGCTGAGCCGTGCGGAGGCACTCGCCCTCTGCCACACCGCGGTCGATGCGTATAGCGCGGCGCTCGCCTTCGGCAAATCGCGCTGGATCGAAGCGGAGACCTCGGTCGGCATGGTGCGCGATCTGTTCGACGCGCTGGCAAACCGCACGCGTGCCGCGTATCTCGACCGGCGTACTACGCTCAAGGGCAAGACGCGCGTGCTCAAAGTGGACGGCAAAAAAGCACTGCCGGTCAGTGATAAGGCGCGGGCTGCCGTCACCGCGTTCATGCATCAGTTCGCTGCCGGTCAACCCAATCCGGACTTCTATCGCATCGTCGATATGACGCGGCGGATTGCCGGCACCGGCAGCCTGGGCGTGGACCGCTACGCGATTCTCGTCGAAGGCAAAGGCTCGCCGGACGGCAACTATCTGCTCGATCTGAAAGAGGCGCTGCCTTCTTCGGTGACGCCGCATGTACGCACGCCGCAGCCGAAGTGGGAGAGCGAGGCGCAGCGTGTGGTTGAAATTCAACGGCGCAATCAGGCGGTCTCGCAGGCGTTTCTGCATGCGGTCGAATTCAATCAGCGCTCGTACGTGCTGCGCAGCTTGCAGCCTTCGGAAGACCGCGTGGCGTTGAGCGACTGGGACGACAAGCTGTCGCGGCTCGAAGCAGTGATCAACAGCATGGCTGAATTGAGCGCGTGGGGGCAGTTGCGCAGCGGCGGCCGGCAGAAGTCGTCGATTGCGGACGAACTGATCGCATTCGGCAATCGTAAAGATTGGCAGTTGCCGTTGATCGAACTCGCGACGCAATGCGAGGCGCAGGTGAATGCAGATTGGAAAGCGTATTGCGAAGCTTATGACGGTGGTGCGTTCGATCTGCCCGCCAAGCCTTGAGGTTAGCCGCACCGGCGGCTCAGACATCCCCCTGCATGCGCGGCGCATCCCAGCGCCGTGCATCCCCATCAGTTCTCCATACAAACCCTGATTGCCGCGGTGAATCCGCCACTGCTATCGTTCGCTGGTCTCTGTGGAAGCGCTTCCACTTCAACTTTCAAGTGGCTTCCAGCTAGCGTCCACATCGACTCCCGCCGTACCCGGTTCAACGACCTCATCGCAGGAGAGAAGCCGTGGCAAACGACGCATCCGCTGTTTCCGACACACGCTCCCCCCATTCACTCGCCGACCCCTTCAGTCCGCCCGCCGACTCCGCGCTGTGGCGCAAGAACTTCCTGGTTGGCGCCGCCACGGCTTCGTATCAGATCGAAGGCGCGGTGGATGAAGACGGCCGCTTGCCGTCGATCTGGGACACCTTCTCGACGACGCCCGGCAAGGTGCTGGCGGGCGACACCGGCGCCGTTGCCTGCGATCACTATCATCGGTGGGAAGCGGACGTCGACATGCTGGTTTCGCTCGGACTCGAAGGCTATCGGCTCTCGATTGCATGGCCGCGCGTCATGGACGCGGCAGGCTTGCCCAATCGCAAAGGGCTCGACTTCTACAAGCGCCTTTTGAACCGGCTGAAAGAGAAGGGCATCACGACCTTCGTGACGCTCTATCACTGGGATTTGCCGCAGCATCTGGAGGATCGCGGCGGCTGGCTGAATCGCGACACCGCTTACCGTTTCGCCGACTACGCCGACCTGATGAGCCGTGAACTGGCCGGCACGGTCGACGCATGGGCGACGCTCAACGAGCCGTGGTGCTCGGCCTTTCTCGGTTATGGCAACGGCCATCACGCGCCGGGTCTCGCCGACGTCGGCTTTGCGACGCAGGCCATGCATCACCTGCTGCTCGCGCACGGACTCGCGATGCCGGTGTTGCGCACCAACGATCCGGCCTCGCAGAAAGGCATTGTCGCCAACATCGGCCGCGGCACACCCAATAGCGATAGCACTGCCGATCGGCGCGCGGCGCATCTGTTCGAAGTCCAGCACAATGCGTGGATTCTCGATCCGTTGCTCAAGGGCGCGTATCCGCGAGACCTGTTCGAGTTGTGGCCGGGCACCGAGCCGTTAATGCTCGACGGCGACATGCAGACCGTTTCGGCGCCGCTCGACTTCCTCGGCATCAACTATTATTTCCGCACCAATGTCTCGAGCGACGGCGCGCATGGATTCCGCGACGTGCCGCTCGAAGGCGTCGAGCGCACGCAGATGGGTTGGGAAGTCTTTCCCGATGGCTTACGCGATCTGCTGACGGGTTTCAAGAGTACGTATCACAATCTGCCGCCGATCTACATCACCGAAAACGGCATGGCCTCGGACGATAAGGTGATCGACGGCCACGTGGACGATACGCAGCGCATCTCGTTCCTCAAGCGCCATCTTGCGGCGGTCGATCAGGCGATCAAGGCCGGCGTGGAAATTCGCGGCTATTTTCTGTGGTCGCTGATGGATAACTTCGAGTGGGCGTTCGGTTATGAGCGTCGCTTTGGTGTCGTACACGTCGATTACAGTACGCAGAAGCGCACGGTCAAACGCAGCGCGGAGTTGGTGGCGAAGTTTTTGAAGGAGAGGAAGGCGCGGGTATAACGGCAGGTGCGCTGGTCGACCGCTTTGCATGGGACCAGAGTAAGTGCTTTGCATGGGACCGGAGTAGCGCGCTAAAGCGCGAACTCCGGTCGACAGCTAAAGCACTAACTCTGGATCGACCGCCTTGCATGGGACCAGAGTAAGCGCTAAAGCGCTAACTCTGGATCGACCGCCTTGCATGGGACCAGAGTAAGCGCTAAAGCGCTAACTCTGGTCGACCGCCTTGCATGGGACCAGAGTAAGCGCTAAAGCGCTAACTCTGGTCGACTGCCTTGCATGGGACCAGAGTAAGCGCTAAAGCGCTAACTCTGGTCGACCGCCTTGCATGGGACCAGAGTAAGCGCTAAAGCGCTAACTCTGGTCGACACAGGAGACGGAATGAACAGCAAAAAAATGATCGCGGCGAGTGTGGTTGCTGCACTGACGTTATATGGCGTCGCCGCGCATGCGGAGCCGCTCAAGGCCAACGTGATTCACTGGTGGACCTCGGGCGGCGAGTCGGCCGCGATCCGCCAGTTCGCCGATGCGTATAACAAGGCCGGCGGCCAGTGGATCGACAACGCGGTGGCCGGCGCCGATCAGGCGCGCTCCACCGCGATCAACCGGATCCTCGGCGGCGATCCACCCACCGCCGCGCAGTTCAATACGTCCAAACAGTTTCACGACCTGATCGATCAGGGCCTGCTGAACAACGTCGACGACGTTGCCGCGAAAGAAAACTGGAATGGTGTGTTCCCGCAGTCGATCATCGACAGCATCAAGGTGAAAGGCCATTACTATGCCGCGCCGGTCGATATTCACATGCCGGCCTGGTTCTTCTACTCGAAGCCGGTGTTCCAGAAGGCCGGCATTGCCGCCGAGCCGAAGAGCTACGACGAATTCCTCGCCGATCTCGGCAAGCTGAAGGCGGCAGGCGTGATCCCGCTCGCGCTCGGCGGCCAGCCGTGGCAGGAAAAGATCACGTTCGATGCGGTTTTCGCCGACGTCGGCGGTCCCGATCTTTATCTGAAGGTGTACCGCGATCGCGACATGAACGCGGTCAAGTCCGACGCGTTCAGGAAGGTGCTCGCGTCGTTCAAGCGCCTGCATGATTTCGTCGATGCGGGCTCGCCTGGCCGCAACTGGAACGATGCCACCGCGCTGGTGATTTCCGGCAAAGCGGGCGTGCAGATCATGGGCGACTGGGCCAAGGGCGAATTCTCGGCGGCCAACCAGACAGCCGGCAAGGACTTCGGCTGCTTCCCGGGCTTCGGTCCGCACTCGCCGTATCTAGTGGCGGGCGACGTATTCGTGTTTCCAAAAACCGATAACGCCAACGCGATCAAGGCGCAAAATCTGCTTGCCACGGTGATGACCTCGCCGGCCGCGCAAGTCGCATTCAGCGCGAAGAAAGGCTCGATTCCGATTCGTCCCGACGTGGACGCGAGCAGTCTCGACATCTGCGCGAAGGAGGGCATTGCGATCATGAAGGACAAGTCGCGTCAGTTGCCGAATCCGGAAATGCTGCTCTCGCCTGACACGCAGGGCGCGTTGATCGACGTCATCACGAACTTCTGGAACAAGAACCAGTCGGTCGACGATGCGCAGAAGGCGTTTGCCAGTGCGTTGAAGAGCTAGGCGCTCGCCATGCACGCGCTCAAGCTGCCGGCTGCCGACACCAAGCCTCGCAAAAGGCTGCAGAAAAGGCCGCTGAAAAAGAAGCCGCTAGGAAAGCGCTTGCCGATAGCGGCTTGGGTAGCGTTGCTGCCGATGGTCCTGACCGTCGTGTTCGCGTACCTCGGCACGATGGTCTGGACCGCGCGCGTGTCCCTCAGCAACTCGCGCACGTTTCCTTCCGGCGACTTCGCGGGCCTCACGCAATACGCACGGCTGTTTAACAACGAGCGCTGGTTGTTATCGCTGCAAAACATCGTGATCTACGGCGCGTGCTTCATAGTGGCGTGCATGGTGATCGGTTTGCTGCTGGCGATCTTCATCGATCAGCGCGTGGTGGCCGAAGGCGTGTTGCGCACGGTGTTTCTCTATCCGTATGCGATGTCGTTTGTCGCAACGGGTCTGGTCTGGCAGTGGATCCTGAATCCTGAGTTGGGCGCGCAGGCCGTGTTGCACAAGCTCGGTTTCGCGCATGCGAGTTTCGACTGGATCGTCGATCAGGACTGGGTGATTTACACCATCGTCATCGCGACGGTGTGGCAGGCGTCCGGCCTTGTGATGGCGCTGCTGCTGGCCGGCTTGCGCGGTATCGACGACGAACTGTGGAAAGCCGCGCGTATCGACGGGATTCCGCGTTGGCGCGTGTATGCGAGCATCGTCGTGCCGATGCTCGGACCTTCCCTGTCCACGGCCTTCGTGCTGCTCTTCGTGATGGTCGTGAAGCTGTACGACGCCGTGGTTGCCATGACGCAAGGCGGCCCCGGCACGGCGAGCGAAGTGCCCGCGAAGTTCATCATGGATTACCTGTTTGCCCGTGCCAATATCGGCCTCGCGTCGGCCGCGTCGATCGTGTTGCTGGCAACGGTGCTGGCGGTTCTCGCGCCGTTCTTCTATGCCCGCAGCCGCGCTGCGTTGCGCAAGGAGGTGTGATGAACACGCTCAGTCCTCCTCTGAAAGGCGGTACGCCCAGCCGCCGGCGCCGCCGGGCTTTTACACCCGCGCGCGTGGGCGTCTACGCATTTCTCCTGACTGCCGCGTTGTTCTTCCTGTTGCCGTTGTATGTGATGCTCGTCACGTCGGTGAAACCGATGAGCGAGATTCGCCTCGGCAATCTGCTGGCTTTCCCCACGCATTTCACACTCGATGCATGGAGCGCCGCGTGGCAATCCGCCTGTACGGGGCTCGATTGCAACGGTATTCAGGTCGGTTTCTGGAATTCGGTACGGATCGTCGTGCCCAGCACGGTGTTGTCGATCGTGGTCGGCGCGGTGAACGGCTATGCGCTGTCCTTCTGGCGGCCGCGCGGGGCCGGGCTGCTGTTCGGCGTGCTGCTGATGGGCGCCTTCATTCCCGTGCAGGTGATGGTCTATCCGCTCGTGCGCGTACTCGCGAGCGTGCATCTGTTCAGTTCGCTGCCGGGCATCGTGGTGATTCACACCATCTTCGGCATGCCGGTGATGACGCTGCTGTTTCGCAACTACTACGCGTCGATTCCGCAGGAGCTGTTCAAGGCGGCGCGCATCGACGGTGGCGGTTTCTGGCGCATTTTTTTGCAGCTGATGTTGCCGATGTCCACGCCGATCATCGTCGTTGCGGTCATCATGCAGGTGACGGGCATCTGGAACGACTTCATTCTCGGGCTGGTGTTCGCCGGCACGAAAAACCTGCCGATGACGGTGCAATTGAACAACATCATCAACACGACGACTGGCGAGCGGCTCTATAACGTCAATATGGCGGCGACCATTCTCACCTCCATGGTGCCGCTGGCGGTCTACTTCATTTCGGGCCGCTGGTTTGTGCGCGGCATTGCGTCTGGTGCCGTGAAGGGATAGAGCGAGATAGGTCAAGGGATAGGGCATGACAAACCTGGCTAATTTGGCCAATGCGTTGGCCAATGCGTTGGCCAATGCGTTGGCCAATGCGTTGGCAAATACGACGACAAATGCGATGGCAAATACGACGACAAATGCGATGGCAAATGCAACGGCAAATACAGCAGACGTCGCTAACGCCGGCAACATGGCGGATGCGGCGGGTCTGTCGCATCCTGCCAATGTATCGGTGCGCAATCTGAAGATCCAGCTCGGCGCGAACACGGTGATCGAGAATCTCGATCTCGACGTTCGGGCGGGTGAATTCGTGGTGTTGCTCGGACCGTCGGGCTGCGGCAAATCCACCTTGCTTCACAGCATTGCGGGCCTGATCGACGTGACGGGCGGCAGCATCGAAATTGCAGGCGTTGACATGACCTGGGCCGACCCGAAAGATCGCCGTATCGCGCTGGTGTTTCAGTCGTATGCGTTGTATCCGACCATGAGTGTCGAGCGCAATCTGTCGTTTGCGTTGCGCATCAACGGTACGCCCAAGGCGGAAATCGAGCGGCGCGTGGCACGCGCGTCCGAGATGTTGCAACTCGGCCCGCTGCTCAAGCGCAAACCGGCGCAACTCTCCGGCGGGCAACGGCAGCGCGTGGCGATCGGCCGTGCGATCGTACGCGAGGCCGACGTGTTCCTGTTCGACGAGCCGCTATCGAATCTCGACGCCAAATTGCGTGCCGAATTGCGCCGCGAACTCAAGCAACTGCACCAGCGTCTGGGCGCGACGATGATCTACGTGACCCACGACCAGGTGGAGGCCATGACGCTCGCCTCGCGCATGGCGGTGATGCGCGGCGGCGTGATCCAGCAGTTCGGCACGCCCGCCGAAGTCTATGCGCGGCCGAACAATCTGTTTGTCGCAACGTTTCTGGGCTCGCCCGCGATGAACCTGCTCAAGGGCACGCTTCAGGCGCGCGACGGCTTGCACCACTTTTGCACAGCGCATCTGCGGCTCGATGTGTCGCACTATCCTTTCAAAAACCTGCCGGCGGATCGTCTGCCCTGTGTACTTGGCGTTCGGGCCGAAGACGTGCGCGTGGGTGGTGGCTCGAGCATGGCAATGAACGAGCATGCGACCATTTCGCTGGTCGAGCCGATGGGCAACCATCGTGTCATCTGGCTCGACTATCATGGAATGCAAATCGCGTCGATCGACCAGACCAAGACGCCGGTGGCGATAGGGGATGCCGCGGCGTTTTCTTTCGACGGCGCGCATATTTCGCTGTTCGGGGAAGAAGGCGGCGAGCGTCTATAGTGGTTGGATGTGGCGTCGTTGAAGACAACAGGCTTGACGGAGAACCGCGTGGCAACACTCAAAGATGTCGCGGCACTGGCTGGCGTCGGCATGTCGACTGCGTCGCGAGCCATTTCCGGTAAGGGACCGATTTCAGCCGATGCCGCCGCGCGTGTGAAGGCTGCTATCGAAGCGCTGAATTTCCGGCCGTCGTCTATCGGCCGGGCGATGGCGACGCGATCGCTCGGCATGATCGGCATTTTCGTGCCGACTTTCTTCGGCTCCTACTACGGCACGATTCTCAAGCAGACTGACGCGGAACTGCGCGCGGTGCGCCGTCATGTGGTGGTGGCGACGGGGTGCGGGGAAGTGTCGCCGCGCGAGCAGGCCATCGAGGCGGTGCACTTTCTGATCGGCCGCGATTGTGACGGCGTCGTGGTGATCAGCCACGATCTGCACGACGAAGATCTGGACATGCTGCACCGCATGCATCCAAAGATGGTGTTTTTGAATCGCGTGTTCGAACAGTTGCCGGAGGCGTCGTTTTGCGCGGATCATCGGCGCGGCGGCGAACTGGCGGCACGTACGCTGCTCGATCATGGGCATCGGGAGATCGCGGTGATATCCGGGCCGTTCAGCGCCTCGGACAATCAGACCCGGCTCGAAGGCTTCTTTGCCGAACTGTTGCGCGAGGGTATCGCACGCGAGGACGTCACGCTGATCGAATCGGACTTCTCGCCGGAAGGCGGTTACGCTGCCGCGCAGCAGTTGCTCGATTCCAGGCGGCGTTTCACCGGGCTCTTTTGCGCGAACGACACCATGGCGGTGAGCGCGCTGGCGCGCTTTCACCAGGCGGGCATTGCCGTACCGGACGAAGTTTCCGTGATCGGCTATGACGATGACTATTCGGCCGCCTATGCCGCACCGGGACTTACCTCTGTGCATATCCCGACGGCGGAGTTGACGCAGAATGCCGTGCGCTGGCTGGTCAATCAGTGCTACCGGACCACGTGGGAGATCATCCGCGAGTTTCCGGTGAGCGTCACGATGCGGAAGTCGGTGGGGCCGGCACGGGGTGTGGCGGCTTCGTCGATCAAGGTGACGGCGGCCAGTTTCGGCAGCGCGTCTTAACCTCGTCTCGAAGCAGTGCGGCGCGGATGCGCCGGGTCTGGCTTACTGACCGTGTGCGTAGCGTGGCGGTGCCGCTTACGTCCCACTGCGCAGCGACTGTTCGTAGCGCAGGCGCGCTTCTTCGTCGAGCCGCGTGTCTTCGAGCTCCTGGAGCACGCCTTCGAGATCGATCGGCGTGGTGTCCAGTTCGACACGGCCGGTCAACCCGGCATCCACGTGCAAGGCACCCGCTTCATACAGCGACCAGATTTCCTTGCCGTAGCGGGTGTCGAGCAACGCGGGCGCGAAGCGGCCGAAATACGTGGCGAGGTTGTTCACGTCGCGCTCCAGCATGGCCGGCGCTTCCAGATTACCGGCGGCATTCACGGCTTGCGGCAGGTCGATGATCACCGGGCCGTCTGCCGCGAGCAGGATGTTGTATTCGGACAGGTCGCCGTGAATCATGCCGGCGCACAGCATGCGCACCACCTGATTGAGCAGCAGCGCGTGCAATTTGAGCGCGCGTGCTTCGGTCATCTCGACATCGTTCAGACGGGGCGCGACGTTGCCGTCCGCATCCGTCACCAATTCCATCAGCAACACGCCGTCGGTGCAGATGAACGGCTGCGGCACGCGCACGCCGGCATTGGCGAGCTGGAACAGCGCGTCCACTTCAGCGTTCTGCCAGGCCTGTTCCTGCACTTCGCGGCCATAGCGGCTGCCTTTTTCCATCGCGCGCTGCTGGCGGCTGTTCTTGACTTTGCGACCCTGCTGATAGGACGCGGCCTGGCGGAAACTGCGCTGTTTGGCGTCCTTATAGACCTTCGCGCAGCGCGTGGAGTCGCCGCTGCGGACCACGTAAACGGTGGCTTCCTTGCCGCTCATCAACTGCGAGATGACTTCGTCGATCAGGCCTTCTTCGACCAGCGGGAGCAGACGTTTGGGTGTTTTCATGCGGCCGCCGGCAAGCGGTGGGCGGCTGATCGGCCGGATGCGGCGGATTGCGGGCGGAGAGGGTGCGGAATTCGGATCATGCCGGATTATACGGGGTAGAGCGAGATGACCTTGCGCGCCGTTATCGGCGAGGTATTCGGCAATGTCCAGGTAGCTTGCGCCCGATTTGCCATCGTGACGTTCGAGCATGGTCATGGCGGAGGGGTCTATGCGCCGGATGTCTTCCCGGCGATCGATTCGTTCGATCCGGAACGTCCTGTAACCTTGGCCGACGCCTCTTGACGTTTACTGCTGATCATCAGACCTCTTCGGGTGAGTTTTTGCCGGCCGCGCGGTTTTGACAGGTGCAGCGCCGGACACGTTCGTACGCGGCTTTCGCTGGCCAGGCAACTTAATATCCTGGAGCTTACGGCCGAGTTCGTCGTCGCGAGCGACAGCGTCCATGTCCTTGTCGAGACCCAGCACCCGAAGCGCTCGCATGTAGGTGCCGAGCGCGATATTCGGATTTCCTTTCTCGAGGCGGCTCAATGTGTCGCGCGAAATGCCGAGCCTTTCGGCGAACAGGACAGTAGAGAGTTCGCGCCGCAGACGGGCGAGTTTCAGCCGCTCGCCGAGAGCGCGCATCTGCTTTTCGACCGACGGAAAGGAACGTTTAAAGGTGCGAGGCATGTCCGATAGATTAGGCAAATATCCGAAATATGTCGAAAGTATCGGACAAATATTGATGAGGGGCAACCAACGAGCCCGCCCCGCCAATCCATTCAAACCCCTTCGCCCACCACAGTCCCCTTCAACAGCGGCCCGATGGCCTGCTCGATGCAGTGGACAAAATACTCCGCTGGCCGTGTCAGTTGCGATTCTTGCGGTGACAGCAGATACAACTGCAACGGCGGCGGCGCGACCGGCAGCGCGAGGCGCACGAAGCTTTGCCCGAGCGAGGTCCCTTCAAGCGAATGTGTGGTCCACGCGAAGATCGCATCGGTGCTGATCGTCAGGCTGTAAAACAGCGCGTACGACGTGCAGCGCGTGATCCGCCGGGGCGGCGTGAGCCCGGCGCATTCGAACATCGCGCGCACAAAGCCCGGGTAGTTGTCCGTCACGTCGGTGTGAATCCACTCGGCTTCCTGCACCGCCTCGAGCGACGACGCGTCCGCGTAAGGACTCTGTGCGCGCGTGACGAATACCGTTTCGAACGAGACCATCCGCTTCACGCTGCCGAGATCGCTTGCCGGCCGCGCGAATGCGGCGAACGCCAGATCCAGGGTGCGATTGCGCAGTTGCTCGTGCAACTGGTTGAAACCCAGCTCGCGAAACTCCAGCGTCACCATCGGCCAGCGTTTGCGAAATTCGACGAAGGCCTCGGCCAGCCCCGTCGTACCGACAATCGGCGTGATGCCGATCACCAGGCTGCCGTCGCGCAGCCCTTTCAGGTGCGCCATATCCTCCTCGGCGCGTTCCATCTCGCGCACCACGGTGCGCGCCCGGCTCACCAGCGCGGCGCCTTCGGCGGTGGGCACGACGCCCCACGGGTTGCGTTCCAGCAGCCGCACGCCGAACTCCGTCTCCAGTTCCCGCACCGCTTTCGTGATGGCCGGTTGTGTCACGTACAGCGCTTTCGCCGCGCCGTTGATGCTGCCGGTCGAGGCAATAGCAACGAGCGCTCGCAGATGATGAATTTTCATGATGCGGAATATAGCACTGGCAGTTATGCACATCAAAATTTGTGCTTATTTGTTTTCGCGCCTGATCATTACGCTTTGCTTCGACGGTTGCGAAACGACAGCCGGCTTAATCGGAGCCAAACGAATGACCCAGCCTTTCCCCCAGCTTCTCGCCGAACTGCGCGAGACCGAGCACGAATTCATTTCGATTCGGCGCGACATTCACGCGCATCCCGAACTCGGCTTCGCTGAAACACGCACCGCCGAACTGGTCGCGCGCAAGCTCGCCGAATGGGGCTATGAAGTGACGACCGGCGTCGGCGGCACGGGTGTGGTCGGTCAGCTTCGGCGCGGCGCGTCGGGCCGCACGCTCGGCCTGCGCGCCGACATGGACGCATTGCCAATCCAGGAAACCACCGGCCTGCCATACGCGAGCACCGTCGCGCAGACCATGCATGCGTGCGGCCATGACGGTCATACCGCGATCCTGCTGGCCGCCGCGCACCGTCTCGCAACACGCGGCGAATTCGACGGCACGCTGAACGTGATTTTCCAGCCCGCGGAAGAGGGCCTGGGCGGCGCCTCGAAAATGATCGCGGACGGTCTCTTCACGCGCTTTCCGTGCGACCAGGTGTTCGCGTTGCATAACGCGCCCGGCTTGCCAATCGGGCATTTCGCGCTGCGCCACGGCTGCATGATGGCCTCGTCCGATTCGGTGACGATCACAGTGACCGGCAAGGGCACGCATGGCGCGATGCCGCAGTTGGGCTGCGATCCGATCGTCGCGGCGGCCAACATTGTGCTGGCCTTGCAATCGATCGTCGCGCGCAACATCGAGCCGACCCGCGCGGCCGTGGTTACGGTCGGCGCGATCCACGCCGGCACCGCGCCCAACGTGATTCCCGAAACCGCGACGCTGAAACTCTCGGTGCGCGCGCTCGATCCGGAAACGCGCGACACCGTCGAAGCGCGGATCCGCAGCATTGCACAACTGCAGGCGCAAACCTACGGTGCCACGGCCGAGGTCGACTACCGGCAGATCTCGCGCCCGCTCGTCAATCATCGCGGCGCGGCCGACCTCGCGATCGAAACCATCAAAGCCCTCGCCGGAGCGCAGGGCTACACGCTGATGCGCGACGCGGTAATGGGCAGCGAAGACTTTTCATGGATGACTGAAGTGGTGCCGGGCTGCTATGTGGTGCTCGGCAACGGCGTCGACTCGAAAGGTGGTTGCGCGGTTCACAACCCGGCATACGACTTTAATGACGCGGCGCTCAGTTGGGGCGCTGCTTACTTTGTCGGACTCGCCGAGCGCTGTTTGAGCGTGGCTTGAGCGTGGCTTGAGTGTGGCTTGAGCTTGGCTCGGGGGCCTGCCTCAGCGCGGCCCGCTCGCCCGTTTTCGATACGTCATCCAGAGCGCCGGAATATTTCAGTTCGGTTTGCAATTCAGTTTTGCACTTCATTTCCTGACATAAATAGCAAGCGAGGAGTAGGGAGACCCATGAAAAAACGCATCGCAATAAGCGCGGCACTGCTGACGCTCGGGGCTGGCACGGCGCACGCCGGGCCGTATCAGGCGACCTTGCTGGCCGCGCTGCCGGAGTTCAACGGCAGCCTGCGCGAAGGCGTGGCGCTGTACGGGGCGGTCGATATGGGCATCAACTATCAGACCGTGGGCGGCAAGTCACTGGTGCAAACCCAGAGCGGCGGCGAATGGACGTCGAAATTCGGCTTCTTTGGGCGGGAAGATCTGGGCGGCGGTCTGCGCGCCGAATTTAATCTGGAAAGCGGCTTTCTCGCCAATAGCGGCGCCATGCAGGACAACACCGCGTTCTTCAATCGCCAGGCATGGGTGGGGCTGAACTCGTCGACTTATGGCCGCGTGCGTTTGGGCAAACAGATCGGCACAGGTCTGCCGCTTTTCGTCGACGTATTCGGCACGGTGGGTACCAATTCGGTCTATACGTGGCTCGGCACCGCCGTCGTGCAGACGGCGAAGGGCATTGGCTACAACAGCGACCTCGGCGCGGGCGCGACGCAACTGCCCGCGCGGGTGAACAACGCGATCACTTACCTGTCGCCAACCTTTGCGGGTTTCAGCTCGGAACTGATGTACGCGCCGAGCAACGTGGCCGGTCAGTCGCCTGCCGCGGCGGCGCAGGGCGCGCTGTTGCAGTGGTATAACGGCACGACTTACCTGACGGGGACCTACAACCAGGTGTGGGGTGCGACCAGCGGGGGCAGCGTGCGCAACGATCTGTACGGCCTCGGCGTGGTGGTCGACACCGGCAGGATCGTGTTGTCCGGCGCATTCAACCAGTACGCGCCCAAGCTCGCCAACGACGGCATTGCGCGCGTCTATACGCTCGGCACGATCTGGCCAGTCGGGCGCAATGCGTTCCGGGCTTCGGTGGTGTATCGCGATACGTCCGGCGTGCACGACTCGGCAAAGAACCCCGCGAAAGATTCGGCATTCGGCGTGATGCTCGGCTATGACTACACTCTCTCCAAACGCACAGGGCTGTATGCGCGCGCGGGCTTTATCCGAAACTACGGTATTTCCACCGTACTGCTGAACAATAATCCGCTGCCGGCTCAAACCGGCAGCACCGCGCCGGAACTTGGCACGACGCCAGTCACCATGTCGCTGGGTATGTATCACAACTTCTAGGCGTGACTCCCCCATGAATGCAATCCAACACTCCGAAAGTGTCGTCGCGACCCGCGCGGCAGAGCGGCACGCGTCGCGCCGAACCGTCTTTGCCGCGGCGCTCGGCAATGGCCTCGAGTTCTTCGACTTCACGGTCTATAGCTTCTTTGCCGCGCTGATCGGCAAGCTGTTCTTTCCGGCCGGCAGCGAGCTTGGCGCGCTGATGATGTCGCTCGCCACCTTCGGCGTCGGCTTCGTCGTGCGGCCGCTCGGCAGTATCGTGATCGGCGCTTACGCCGACCGCGTGGGCCGCAAGCAGGCCCTCGTGCTGACCGTTTCGCTGATGGCGCTGGGCACCGGCATGATCGGTCTCGCGCCGACTTACGCAACGATCGGTCTGGCGGCGCCGGCAATCATCGTGCTGGGCCGTTTGCTGCAAGGCTTTTCGGCGGGCGGAGAAGTGGGCGCGGCGACCACCTTGCTGATGGAGTCGGGCAGCGCGGGGCGGCGCGGTTCGCTGGTGAGCTGGCAGATGGCCTCGCAGGGTGGCGCGGCACTGGCCGGCGCGCTGGTGGCGGCAACGCTCACACGCAGCTTGTCGCATGAGGCACTGCTTGCCTGGGGATGGCGCGTGCCGTTTTTGATCGGGCTCCTGATCGGCCCGCTCGGTTTCTATCTGCGCAAGCATCTCGACGAGACCTTGCCGGCCGCGCATGCAGCAAAAGCCGGGTCGCGAATCGCGGCTCCGCCCAAGGCGCGCATTGAATGGCGGCAGATCGTGGCAGGCACGATGCTGGTGATCGGTGGTACCTCGTCGATGTACGTGATCGTGTTTTTTCTGCCGTCGTTCCTGACGATGACGATCGGCATGCCCGCCGCGGTGTCGCTGCTGGCCGGATGCACTGCGGGCCTCGTGCTGTTGATCGGCTCGCCGTTCGCCGGCCGTCTCGCGGACCGCATGCCGCGTCGCAAGACCTTGCTGTATGGGGTCTCGGTGGTGTCGCTGGCCGTGCTGCTGCCGGCGTTTTACGCGATCAAAACCTGGCCGTCGATCTATACGGTGGTGCTGGTCGTCTTCGTGCTGATCGGTTTGATGACGCTTTCGAGCCCGGCGGGTTTCGTATTGATTCTCGAAGCGTTCAAACCGGAAGTGCGGGCAACCTCGCTCGGCATCATCTACGCGCTGGGTGTGACGCTGTTCGGCGGATTCGCGCAGCTGATCGTCAGCGCGTTGTGGCGCATGTCCGGTAGTTTTTACGCGCCGGCCTGGTATGTGTTGACGTGCGGACTGGTGAGTTTCGCCGGTGTGGTGCTGTTCAAGGAAGCGAAATAGGGCGGGAGTTTCATGACGCGGGCGGCGCGGCCGAGGAGATCGGTCCATCATGCGAGCCATGGGCTGCTGCAGGATGCGCGAATCCTGCAGCGCCGTAAGTGCGCAGCACTTCAGCGATGATCACCTGATATCCATCGAGCCAGTTCGCCTGCGCCGCCTTCGCTTCGAGATGTGCGGGGTGCTGCATCAACACCTGCAACGCGTCGAGCGAGGCCCAGTAGTACACATTCGATGTCAGTCCAGTCGACGCATTTTCCCACGTCTCTTCGCCGAGATAGCCGGGAATGGCCTTGGCGGCGGTGGCGATGGTCTCGTCGAGCCGGTAGAAGCGTTCGTCTAATTGCCTCGTCGCGAAGATGAAAGTTGACGTGTACATGGCGTAACCGGTTTGTAGGTGGCAAAGGTTTGCGCATCATAGCGCGTCGTGTTGAAGGCGCCGTTACACGCCTTTACGCGCGTTATTTGTCGTGTTTTCAGGTGCATTTTCACGCGCCACCTGTCCTGCGGCAGTAACGGTGTTGTAATAGTCCGCAACAGAGTTTTGCGTTTTCCCTCATTTAATTCGCATGCCAATCGCTTAAACTTGGCGGTAACAGTTTGTTACGGGGTGCGAGATGTTGGCCGTGTTCATCATCGCCTGTCCGATTTGCATCGTCGCGTTGTTTGGTTTCGCGCGGCACGTGGATCCGCTGACAGGGCAATTCAGGCGTTAAGCCAAAGCGGGACGGTTTCAGCGGCGAGTTCGGAGCCATTGCGACGACTTGCGCTAGTATTTTTAGCCGATCGAAGCCCCCATCCTTGCCTTTAGGTGCCGAGTCGCGGCACGATGCGCGATAACCTTAGTTCGGGGCACCATCGCGCATGCGAGATTTTCTGGCAAACATCACCACACGCCTTGGCGTATTGAAGGGCGTTCTTCCTTTGAGCCGTGCCGCGGCGGCGCGCGATGCGCTGGCCGGCGTGCAACTGGCGTCGATGGATATTCCGCAAGTGCTCGGCTACGCACGCATTGCCGGCATGCCTGCCGTTACGGGTCTTTACACCGTCTTTCTGCCGCTTATCGCGTTCGCGTTCTTCGGCGCCTCGCGGCACCTCGTGGTCGCGGCCGACTCCGCCACCGCCACCATTTTCGCCAGCCGGCTCTCGACCATGGCGCCGGCATCGAGCGCGGAATACGCGGCGCTCGCCGGAATGGTTGCCTTGCTCACCGCTGCGCTGCTGCTCATCGCGCGAATCTTCAAGCTTGGTTTTCTCGCTGACTTTCTCTCGCGCACGGTGCTGGTCGGCTTTCTCGCCGGTGTCGGCGTGCAGGTCGGCATCGCCATGCTGGGCGACATGTCCGGCGTCCCCGGGCATGCCGCGCGCAGTGTCGATCAGCTTGCGCTCGTGGTGCGCGAGTCCGCGCAGATCAATCTGCCCACGCTCGCCATTTCAGCGCTGGTGGTGGTCTCCATTCTGGTTTGCAAGCGGTTTTTGCCACGTGCGCCGGTGCCGTTAATCGCAGTGGTGGCGGGCATCGCTGCAAGCGATCTCTACGGTTTCGCGGCGCACGGTATTGCCGTGCTGGGGCCCGTGGCGGGTGGCTTGCCGCCGCTGCGCATGCCTTCGGTCACGTGGCAGCAGGCGCTCGATCTGTTGCCGGTGGCTGCCTCGTGCTTCGTGATGATCGTCGCGCAAAGCGCCGCCGCGAGCCGCGTATTCGCCGAGCGTTATCACGAAACCGTCGATACCAATGCCGATTTGCTGGGTATTGCCGCCGCCAATGCCGCGGCGGCGTTTTCCGGCGCCTTCGTGGTGAACGGCAGTCCGACGCAAACCGCCATGGCCGACCGCGCCGGTACGCGCAGCCAGTTCGCGCAGGTTGTCTTCGCGGTGGTGGTGGTCGTGGTGCTGCTGTTCTTCAGCCGTTATTTGCAGTACCTGCCGCACTGCGTTCTGGCCAGCATCGTGTTTACGATCGCCATCGGCCTGATCAATCTGAAGACGCTGTTTTCGATTCGCCGCGAAAGTCCCGGTGAATTCACGCTGGCGGTGTTCACCGCGGTGGCCGTGGTGCTGATCGGGGTCGAGCACGGCATTCTGGTGGCGGTGGCGTTATCGCTGCTGCGGCATGTGCGGCACAGTTACCAGCCGCACACCATGATTCTCGTGCCCGGCGAAGGCGGCATCTGGGTACCGGTGCCGGCCGCGCCCGGACTCCAGACCGCGCCGGGGCTGATCGTCTATCGCTTTGGCGCCGATCTGTTCTACGCGAACGACCACTTTTTCGTCGACGACACCCGCGGCCTGATCGATCGTGCGCCAAGCCCGGTGCGCTGGTTTGTGATCGACTCCGGCGCGATCACCGACCTCGACTATTCGGCGGCGCGTTCAGTCGGCGAGATGTGCGAGACGCTAAAGAGCCAGGGTGTCGAAGTGATCTTCGCGCGCGTGAACCGGTATTTGCGCTCGGATATGGACCGGCATGGGATCACGCCGACCGTCGGCGCAAAATGTATTTTCAGCACCCTGCATGAAGCGCTGCGCGTGGCAGGCGTGGAGCAGCCAGGTCCGAACGTGAAAGACGAGTCGTAAATATCTGGCTGACTGGACACGGTGGATTGCTTCAGGCCTGCGGCTCTTCGTCGGCAAAGAAGTAGCCGACAAAAAAGCACGCGCCCGCGAGCAGGGCGCCCAGCACGGCCACCGTATAAGCGAGCGCCGTACCGTGCCAAAGACCGTCGAACCACTGATGAAGCTGTGCCATCAGGACCGCCGCATTGCCGCCGATGCGCTGCAATTCGATCTGATAGCGTGGGTCCGCGATGCTGTACATGGCGACGGCGCTATCGGGCGCCGGGGCCATGGCATAGATGATCGCCGCGGCGATCAGACCGGCGAGCAGCGCGACGGCGCCTGCCAGATAAAGCCGCGTTTGCAAGGGCGAGCGCTTCGCTGCCGGATTCAGGTCATGGCCACCGCTCATCGTGTTCGCGTGTCTGCTCAGGTCATCAAAGTGACAGTATCGCAGAGCGGGCGCGCTCAGGAGGCGCGGCTAGTTTTTTGAAGTCAGCAGCTTGAACCCTGCAATGCCGAACATGATCGCGAGCGATCCGTCCAGCCAGCGACGGATAGCGACGTAGATGCGCCGCGCGGACGCGGTTGAAAACAGCACCGCGTAGCTGCTGAACACGGATACGCCAATCACCATGCAGCCGAGCACCACCGGCGCGGTGTGTGACGTGCCGTTGGCGGGCGACATAGCCAGCGAAACGATCGAGAGCCACACCAGAATCGCTTTCGGATTGGTGAGATGCAGCAGCAGGCCGCGCAGATAGAGCCGTTTGAGCGGTTCGTCTTTGCGTGCGCTATTCGTGGGCAGCTTTTCCGCGCTGAATGCCGAGCGCGCGGATTTGAAGCCAAGCCACAACAGATAAAGTCCGCCGGCAATCTTGATCGCCACCAGGCATTCCGAGTAAGTGGCGAGGAGCGCCGACAAACCCAGCGACGCCAGCAAAGCCCAGAAGTAGGAACCGGATACCACGCCGAGCGCGAAGGTCAGCGCGGATTTCCGGCCGGCGCTCATGGCGAGCGACATGATCGCGAGATTGCTCGGCCCCGGACTCGCCGTGCCGACGAAGTAGGCGCTATAGGCGATCAGGACATCGGCGGTGAGGAAGGTGCTGGCGGTCATGGGCTGATAAACCTTGGGAGCAGGCCAACCGTGCGGTGCGGCACGGCACGGCACGGCCGAATCCACGGATCGATGCGCGAAGAACGATTCTGCTCGCCCGCGTGCAAATCTCACAGATACAGTTGATGGCCTGTGCAACAGCACAATCGCGCGTTTGCCGGGTCATTCAGCTAACTGAGGATTGCGCTGTCCAACTCAGGCCTCCGCCGCTGTACCGATGCAATCCGCCAGTGCGCCCGCCACCGCTTGCCGGCTATGCCGTGGACGCTGCACGAGCCCGATTTCACGATGAAACGTCGCGTCGCCGAGTTCGAGTGCGGTAACGTTGGCGGGCCACCTGCCGAGTCCCGCCGTATTCGGAATCAGCGCCACGCCAATGCCGCGCGCGACCAGTTGCGCGATACCCTGTAATTCGTCCAGTTCGATCACGTCGTGCACGTTCAGCCGCGCGCGCCGTAGAAAACGGTCGACCAGCCTGCCGCCAAACGATCCCCGGTCATAGCGGATGAAGGGCTCGCTGCCGAGCAGCTCGCGCCAGGACCGTTTGCCACGCGCGAGCGCCTTGGGCGCCAGCAGCACGAACGGCTCGGTGACCAGCGTGCGCCATTCCAGTTCGGACGGCAGCGCGAACGGCGGTTTGATGATGACGGCGAGATCGAGTTCGCCGGAATCCACCTGCCCGAGCAGCCCGAGCGACACACCTGGCACGACGCGAATCCGCCAGCCGGGGCGGTCGTCGCGAAAACGGGCCAGCGCGTCGGCGAGAAACGACACTTGCGCGGACGCAATCGCGCCCACACGCAGCATCCCGCTTTCGGCCCCACCCGCGCCGCGCTCGCTGAGCCGGTTGTACAGCGTCATCATTTCCTCTGCGAGTGCGAGCGTTTCGCGGCCTGCGTCGTTGAGCGTGGCGGAGCGGCCCGTGCGGTCGAAGAGCGCGAAACCGAGTTCTGTTTCCAGCCGCTGCATCTGTGCGCTCACAGCGGATTGCGTCAGGCCGATGCGCGCGCCTGCGCCGGAAAACGTGCCGTACTGGCTGACCGCGATAAGGGTTTTGAGTTCGCTGAGCATCGTCGATTGATCGATTTTGGTGTTGGTCAGATCAAATATATATCGTTTTTCACCATTTTTAGTCATGGTTAAAATGGGTCTCACGCGTGCGCCTTCATGGTGCCTTATAGACCGATGCCGACCGATGCGCGATCCCACTTTTCCCTCTGCGAGTTTTCCCATCATGAGCGTTGCCGAAACCGTTTTGCCGCCGTTCCACCTGGCGTTTCCTGTGCATAGCCTTGTCGCCGCACGCGCGTTCTATGGCGAGTTGCTCGGCTGTCCGGAAGGGCGCAGCTCACCGGACTGGGTCGATTTCAACTTCTACGGCCATCAGATTGTGGCGCACCTCGCGCCGGAGGAAATCGGCCACCGGCAGACCAGCAAGGTCGACGGCGACGCGGTACCGGTGCGCCATTTCGGCGCGGTGCTCTCGATGGCGCAATGGCAGGCGGCCGCCGACAAGCTGCGTAACGCCGGCATCGACTTCATCATCGAACCGCATGTGCGCTTCAAGGGTGAGGTTGGTGAGCAGGCGACGATGTTCTTCCTCGATCCGTCGGGCAACGCGCTGGAATTCAAGGCGTTTGCGGATATGTCGTCGTTGTTTGCGAAGTGACGTTGTCGCAAGCACGGGCGCAACCGCCTGGACGGTGATCGTCTGGACGCGAGTCGGGCGTAAGGTATTTGTATTGCGCAATAAAATATAAAGGCATGTCTCGCAAGCGGTCGGCGAGACATGCCTTTAATTGTCCCCTTAACATCGGCTATCTGAACTTCATCAAACGTTTGCTTCCCATCATGCCGCGCTGCATATCCTTACATTAGCCTTCCTGACAATTCCGCCATTTTGGCGCCATGCAGGCGTTGGTGCTACCGATCTAGCATACGTGCTGATTCACCCATCCCCTATCGGCATTCTCTCAGGCGCGTTTCATGTGGATCGTCAACGTAGCGCTTAAGCGGCCATACACGTTCATCGTGATGGCCATTCTGATCTTGCTGGCGACGCCATTCGTGCTGTTGACCACGCCGGTCGACGTGCTGCCGGAAATCAATATTCCGGTAGTCAGCATCATCTGGAATTACACGGGCTTGTCGGCCGAAGACATGGCCAACCGCATCACGTCCGTCAATGAGCGCAGTCTGACCACCACGGTCAACGACATCGAGCACATCGAATCGCAGTCGCTTGCGGGCATCACGATTATCAAGCTGTTCCTGCAGCCGAACGCGAACATCCAGACCGCGATCGCGCAAACCGTGGCCGTCGAGCAGGCACAGCTCAAGCAGATGCCGCCGGGCGCGACGCCGCCTCTCGTGATCAGCTATTCGGCCTCCAGCATTCCGGTGATCCAGCTCGGCCTGTCGAGCCCGAAGCTCTCCGAGCAGGCGCTCAACGATACCGCGCTGAACTTCCTGCGCCCGCAACTGGTGACGATTCCGGGTGCGGCCGTGCCGTATCCGTACGGCGGCAAATCACGCCTGATCTCGGTCGACCTCGACACGCGCGCCTTGCTCGCAAAAGGCCTGACACCTTCGGATGTGGTCAGCGCGTTCAACGCGCAAAACCTGATTCTGCCAACCGGCACGGCCAAGATCGGACCGAAGGAATACACGATCAACATGAACGGCTCGCCGCCTACGGTGGAAGGGCTCAACGACATTCCGGTGCGCACGCTCAATGGCGCGACGACCTATCTGCGTGAAGTCGCACACGTGCGCGACGGTTTCTCGCCGCAGACCAATATCGTGCGGCAGGACGGACACCGCGGCGTGCTGATGTCGGTGCTGAAGAGCGGCAGTGCGTCGACACTCTCGATCGTCAATACGCTGCAAGGCTTGCTGCCGAACGCACGCGCCGCGTTGCCGCCGGACCTGAAGATCACGGCCCTGTTCGATCAATCCGTGTTCGTGAAAGCGGCGGTGCAGGGCGTGGTGCGTGAGGCGTTGGTGGCCGCCGCCTTGACCGCTGCGATGATTCTGCTGTTTCTCGGCAATTGGCGCAGCACCTGCATCATCGCGATTTCGATTCCGCTGTCGATCCTGTCCTCGCTGATCGCCCTGCACGCGCTCGGGCAAACCATCAATATCATGACGCTGGGCGGCCTTGCACTGGCCGTCGGGATTCTGGTCGACGATGCGACGGTGACGATCGAGAACATCGAACGGCACCTGCATATGGGCACGAATCTGCACGATGCGATTCTCGAGGGCGCCGGCGAAATCGCGATCCCGGCACTCGTCTCGACGCTCTGCATCTGTATCGTGTTTGTGCCGATGTTCTTCCTGACCGGCGTCGCGCGTTATCTGTTCGTGCCGCTTGCCGAAGCGGTGGTGTTCGCCATGCTCGCCTCGTACATTCTGTCGCGTACGCTGGTGCCGACTCTGGCGATGCTGTTGATGGGCCATGCGCACAAGCCCAAGGCCGATGCCGCGCCGAATGTGTTTCGGCGCCTCTATCTGCGTTTCGATCGCGGCTTCGAGCGCATGCGCTCCACCTACATCATGATTCTCAGCAGCGTGCTGGTGCGCCGCGGGACATTCGGCAGCCTGTTTCTGGGTTTCTGCGTGCTCTCGATGAGTCTTGTTTTCGTACTCGGCGAGGACTTCTTTCCGAGCGTCGATGCCGGCGACATCCGTCTCCACATGCGTGCGCCGACCGGCACGCGCATCGAGGAAACCGCGCGTCTTGCGGACCAGGTCGAGAAGGTGATCCGAGAGGTCGTGCCGCCCGCTGAACTCGGCACGATTCTCGATAACCTCGGCTTGCCGTATAGCGGTATCAATCTTTCGTACAGCAACGCGGGCACGATCGGCACGCTCGACGGCGAAATTCAGGTGGCCTTGACCGAGGGCCACAAGCCGACGCAAACCTACATGGACAAACTGCGCGCGATCCTGCCGCAGCGCTTTCCGGGCGTCGAGTTCTTCTTTCAACCGGCCGATATCGTCACGCAGATTCTCAACTTCGGCCTGCCCGCCGCCGTGGACGTGCAGATTGCCGGCCCGGATCAGCAGGGCAACTTCGACGTTGCGCGCAAGCTGATGAAACAGGTGCGGATGATTCCCGGCACCGTCGATACGCACATCCAGCAGAAGCTGGACGAACCGGCGATCAATCTTCAGATGGATCGTACCCGGCTGCAGCAACTCAATCTGAGCGCGAGCAATGTGGCGCAAAATGTGCTCATTTCCTTGTCGGGCAGCTCGCAAACGTCGCCGGGTTTCTGGTTCAACAACAAGAACGGTGTCGAATACAACGTCGCGGTGCAAACCCCGCAGTATCAGATTTCGTCGATCGATGAATTGTTGCGCACGCCCGTCTCGGGCTCGGCCAACGGGCCGACGCAACTGCTAGGCAATCTTGTGCGGGTCTCGCCGCAAAATCAGTTCGCGGAAGTCACGCACTACAACATCCGACCGGTGATCGACCTCTACGTGAGCGTCGAGAAGCGCGACCTGGGCAGCGTGGCCAGCCAGGTCGACAAACTGGTGAACGACGTGCGGGCCTCGCTGCCGCGCGGCAGCCAGATCACCTTGCGCGGGCAGGTGCAGACCATGCGCAGTTCGTTCTTCGGTCTCGGGCTCGGCGTAGCGATGGCCATCGTGCTCGTGTACCTGCTGATCGTGATGAATTTCCAGTCGTGGGTCGATCCGCTGATCATCATCAGCGCGTTGCCCGCGGCACTGGCGGGCATCGTATGGATGCTGTTCCTGACCGGGACGCATCTGAGCGTCCCGGCGTTGACGGGCGCGATCATGACGATGGGCGTGGCCACCGCCAACAGTATTCTGATGGTGTCGTTCGCGCGCCAGCGGCTCTCCGCCGGTGCGCCGCCGCTCACCGCCGCGCTCGAAGCCGGTGCAAGCCGGATCAGGCCGGTGCTGATGACCGCGTTCGCGATGATCATCGGCATGATTCCGATGGCGCTAGGTCTCGGCGAGGGCGCTGAGCAGAACGCGCCGCTGGGCCGCGCGGTGATCGGCGGCTTGCTGTTCGCCACCGTGTCCACGCTGTTTTTCGTGCCACTGGTGTTCGCGGGCATTCATAGCCGCCTCGCGCGGCGCCACCGCGACGATGACGATACAGACACGACGGGCGGTCACGGCGGCGAAGGCAAACCCGCGTGACGCTTATTGACGGCAGAATTTGACGGCCGACTGAACTGGCTAACCAAGATGGCTGACTGAGATGGCTGACTGAGATGACCGAAAAAACTCATGCATCGCTGGCGATTCCCGCGCGCGAGACCGAAGGCGGTCACGCCTTGCCGCCGCGCAGCCGCGAATGGAAGCGCGCCAAACTCGCCATCTGGATCGTTCTGGCGCTGCTTGCTCTGGGCGCATTGCGCACGGTGATCGCGAATGTTCTGCAAAACCGCTCGGTGGCTGAAACGACGAAGCAGAACGCCACGCAGTACGTGAACGTGGTGAGTCCGGCGCAAACGGAAGGCGGCGGCAACACCTTGTTGCCGGGTACCTTGCGCGGCAGTGTCGAATCGCCGATTTACGCGCGCTCCACGGGTTATCTGTTGCACTGGTATGTCGATATCGGCACGCGCGTGAAGCAGGGGCAATTGCTCGCCGATCTGGATACGCCGGAAATCGATCAGGAACTCGCGCAGGCATTGGCGCAGCGTCAGCAAACCAGCGCGAGTCTCGGCCTCGCCAAAAGCTCGCTGGAACGCTGGCAACAACTGCGTCAACGCGATGCGGTTTCGCAGCAGGAACTCGACGAACGTCAGAGCACGTACACGCAAGATATCGCCAACCTCGCCGCCGCCGATGCCAACGTGAAACGCCTGCAGCAACTCGAATCGTTCAAGCGGATCGTCGCGCCGTTTGCGGGTGTGATCACGCAGCGCAATGTCGACGTCGGCGACCTGATCGACGCGGGCAGCGGCACGAGCCGCGCGCTGTTCGCTCTGGCGCAGTCGGATCCGTTGCGGGTCTATGTGCAATTGCCGCAGGCGTACGCGCAAAACGTGTTGGTTGGACAGAAGGTCGTGGTCACCCAGGCCGAATTGCCGGGTCAGCAGTTTCACGGCACGATCACGCACATCTCCGGTGCGATCGACGTGCCGACCCGCTCGCTGCAAGTCGAAGTGACCTTGCCCAATCCTGACGACACGCTGCGGCCCGGCGCGTATGTGCAGGTGGCCGTGCCGGCGGTTGCCCATGCGCAATTGACGGTGCCGGGCAATGTGTTGCTGTTTCGCGCCGAAGGTCCGCAGATCGCGGTGGTTGATGCGAAGGGTAACGTGGCGTTGCGCAAGATCGTGATCGCGCGGGACCTGGGGCAGTCGCTTGAAATCGAAAGCGGGATCGAGGCAAACGACAAGGTCATCATCAACCCGAGCGATTCGATCGCGGACGGCGATCACGTGCAGATCACGCAGCCGCAGCAAAACGGCAAGGGGGCGTCGTGATCGCGAAGCAGGCGAGCGCTCGCCGGGCACTCACATCTCGAATGACGCGAACGAGGCGATCGGCCCGGACGACACTCACGGCGCTCGCGGCCACCGCGAGTGCGGCCTTGCTGGCCGCGTGCACAGTCGGCCCGGATTATCAGCGACCGCAGGCCGAGGTGCCGCCGTCGTGGCAAACCGATTCGTACTGGCGCGTCGCGGCGCCTTCGCACGCGCCGATTTCGCCCGACTGGTGGAGCGCCTTCGGCGATCCGACGCTCGCCACGCTGGAAACGCAGGCGCTCGCGCAGAATCAGACACTGGTCGCGGCGAGTGCGCACTACGCGCAAGCCAAAGCGACGCTGGCGAACACCCGCGCGCAGCAGATTCCCGAGGTCGATCTGGGGGCGTCCGGGTCGCGCTTCAGGATTTCCCACGATCGCCCGCTGACCAATTACGGCACGCCGACCACGTCGACGGTGCAGAACAATCTGCAACTCGGCCCCACGATCAACTACGACACCGACCTATTCGGCCGGATACGACGCGAGGTGGAGGGCGCCACAGCCTCCGCGCAGCAATCGGCCGACGACCTCGCCAACGCACGGCTCGTGCTCACCACCGATCTCGCCACCGACTATTTCTCGCTGCGTGAACTCGACGCCGAGATCGACGTGCTGAATCAATCGGTGAAACTGCAGCAGAAGGCGCTCGATTACGTCACGACCGAGCACGATCTCGGTTCGGTGTCCGGGCTCGACGTGTTGCAGCAAAAATCGCTGCTCGATTCGACGCGTGTGCAGGCGCAACTCCTGCTGAATCAGCGCGCGCAGTTTGAACATGCGATTGCCGCGCTGGTGGGCGTGCCCGCGCCGCAGTTCGCCGTCGAACCCAACGTGCTCGACGCGCAGGTGCCGGTGATTCCGCTTGGGCTTCCGAGCGACGTGTTGCAACGCCGCCCGGATATCGCATCGGCAGAGCGTGCGATGGCCGCGGCGAACGCGCAGATCGGCGTCGCCAAAGCGGCATTCTTTCCGAGCCTGACGCTGACGCCGGGCATCGGCTGGGAAAGCACGCAATTCGCCAGTCTGCTGAGCGCGCCCACGCTGATGTGGACGCTTGGCGCGACGGTCGGCCAGGTGCTGTTCGACGGTGGCCGCCGCGCGGCGAACGTCCAGTTCGCGAGCGAAGGCTACAAGGCGACCGAGGCGAACTACCGGCAAACCGTGCTCACCGCCTTCCAGCAGGTGCAGGACGGCATCACGGGCCTGTCGGTGCTGGACGGCGCGGCGAAGCAGTCGCACGAGGCGGTGACCGATGCGCAGCATCTGCTGGCGCTCGCCAACGACCGTTATTCGGGCGGTCTGGTCGCGTACCTCGACGTCATCACTGCGCAGCAGTCGTTGCTGACCAGCGAACGCCAGGACGTGCAGATTCACGGCCAGCAGATGACACTTTCGGTTTCACTGGTGAAGGCGCTCGGCGGCGGCTGGGATGCCGGCATGGCCGTATCGGGCGCGCAGCCGCCCGGCAATACGCCGAAAGTAGCGACCGCAGTAAATACAGCCAGCGCAGCAAACACGAAGGAGGCGATGGCTCCCACGCAGTGAGCCACCCGACAAATGACACGGCCAGGCAGGAAAAAGGAAGGCGAGGCGTTTCGTATAATGCAGACTCAAGGGGACGCGCATGAAATTGCTGATTGTTGAAGACGAGCATAAGGTGGTGGATTACCTGCGCTCCGGTTTGACAGAGCAGGGCTGGGTCGTCGACGTCGCGCTCGACGGCGAGGAAGGCATGCATCTGGCTACCGAATTCGACTACGACGTGATCGTCCTCGACGTCATGTTGCCCAAACGCGACGGCTTCAGCGTGCTGAAGGCGCTGCGCATGCGCAAGTCGACACCGGTCATCATGCTGACCGCGCGCGACCACGTGAACGACCGCGTGCGGGGCTTGCGCGAAGGCGCCGACGACTACCTCACCAAACCTTTCTCCTTCCTCGAACTGGTCGAGCGGCTGCACGCATTGGCGCGCCGCACGCGTTCGCAGGAATCGACGCTGATTTCCGTGGGCGATCTGTTCGTCGATCTGATCGGCCGGCGCGCCACCCGCGACGGCTTACGTCTCGATTTGACCGCCAAAGAGTTCCAGTTGCTCAGCGTGCTGGCGCGCCGCCAGGGCGACATTCTTTCGAAGACCGCCATTACCGAACTCGTGTGGGACGTCAACTTCGACAGCCATACGAACGTGGTCGAAACCGCGATCAAACGGCTGCGCGCCAAACTCGACGGCCCGTTTCCCTCGAAGCTGCTGCACACCGTGCGCGGCATGGGCTACGTGCTCGAAGTACGTGAAGAGGCAGAACCATCATGAACCGTTCCATCGCGCGCCGCCTCGCGCTAATGTTCGCGTTTGTGGCGCTCCTGGTGTTCACGCTGGTCGGCACCGGGCTGTTTCTGATTTTGCGCACACAACTCGAACACCATCTGCGCGAATCGCTCGACGATCGCACCGAGATCGCGCGCATCATCGTCTATCACGCGGTGACGCCGGAGAAGTGGCGCATGGCCCGCGAAAAGCTCACCGACATGATGCCGCACGACGGCAGCACCGTGTATTCGGTGTCGAGCACCGATCCGTATTTTCACTATGGCAAGCCCATCGAGGGGCCCGTGGTGTCGAGCTGGCAGGGTGGATACTCGAGGGTTTCGCCGGTCGGCGGCGGCGCGGACATGCTGACTATCGCGGTGACGATACCGGCTTACGGCGCACGCCCCCCCGTGCAATTGCAGGTTGCCGCCAGCTGTTCGCCGAACACCCGCACCATGCGCGTATTCGGCTCGGCGCTCGCCGCGCTGTCCGCGTTGGGCAGTCTCGCCGTGCTGCTGCTGAGTTATTCGGTCACGCGGCTGGGTCTTGCGCCGCTCACGCGCTTGACAAGAGATGCGTCCGCCGTGAGCCCGAACAACCGCTCACAGCGTCTGAATACGGCCTCGCTGCCGCCCGAGTTGAACGATCTGGCCAACTCCTTCAACGGCGCGCTCGAACGTCTGGACGGCGCATACGGCCGCCTCGAATCGTTTAACGCGGACGTGGCGCACGAACTGCGCACGCCGGTGACGATTCTGATCGGTCAGACCGAAGTGGCGTTGACACGCAACCGCTCGGTCGACGATTTGCGCCATACGCTGCAATCGAATCTCGAAGAGTTCGAGCGCATGCGCACGATCATCAACGACATGCTGTTCCTCGCCCGCGCCGACCAGGGCGAGCGCGCGACGGGTCTCGTCGAAGTGTCGCTGGCCGGGGAAGTCGCGCATACGCTGGAGTTTCTGGAGATTCCACTCGAAGAAGCGCGCGTGCATGCGCAGTTGCGCGGCGATGCGGTGACGCGGGTGAACCGCTCGCTGTTCGGCCGCGCCTGCACGAATCTGCTGATGAACGCAATTCAGCACTGCGCGCCGGGCGCGGCGATCACGGTGGCGATTTCGACTGCAGCGGACCAGGTGCGCGTAGCGGTGGCCAATCCGGGCGAGCCGATCGAGCCGGGCGTGCTCGAACACCTGTTCGACCGGTTCTATCGTGCGGAAGTGTCTCGCACCAATAGCCGCGAAAACCACGGACTGGGTCTCGCAATCGTGAAGGCGATTGCGGAAATGCATCGCGGCACGGTGTCGGCGGAAAGCGCGAACGGGATCAACACGTTTGCGTTTTCGATTGCGGCCTCGAGTGTGGATAGCGGCTTGCCGGCGGTGCGGGCGAATGCCGGTGTTCCCGCGGAAGCAGCGGGTTAAACGTCGTCGCCGGTAAAAGGCAAATCGGCTTGAACCGGTAGACGCTGCTTCGCCGGTTGCGCGTTGGCCGGCGTCAACGCGCTCACGCGCACGCCCAGCAACCGCAGCTTGCGATTCAATTCCACCCGTCTCAGGCATTCGGTTGCCGCGCGCCGGATTTCGGTGGCGTCGGCAGTCGGTTCGTCGAGGGTCAGGTCGCGTGTCACCGTGCGGAAATCGTCATAGCGCAGCTTGATCCCCACAGTGCGGCCCACATAGCCTTTGCGCACCAGGTCTTCCGCCACCCGCACGCACAAGCCGGTAAACGAACTGGACAGCGCAGGGCGATCATGACGCGGATGCAGATCGCGCTCGAAGGTCGTCTCTCGGCTCATCGACTTGGGCTCCGATTCGACCACCACCGGCCGCTCGTCATAACCTTGCGCGACCTGCATGAGCCATGCCGAGTAGCTGCGCCCGAAGTGGTCCTGCAACAGGCCCGCGTCCGCCGCCGCCAGATCGCCGACCGTGACGAGACCGAGCGCGGTGAGCTTTTCCGCGGCCTTCGGCCCGATTCCGTTGACCTTGCGCACCGGCAACGGCCATACACGCAACGGCACGTCTGCTGGCGTCAGAATCGTGAGGCCGTCGGGTTTGTCGAGTTCGGAACCGATTTTCGCCAGCAGCTTGTTCGGCGCCACGCAAATGGAGCAGGTGAGACCGGTTGCCTGATTGACGGCCTGCTTGATGCGCGCGGCGATCTCGCGCGGCTCGCCCGGCATGTCGGTGAGGTCGATATAAATTTCGTCGATGCCGCGGTCTTCGATCCGGTCCGTGAAGGTGGCGACGGCCGCTTTGAACAGGCGCGAGTAGTGACGATACGATTCGAAATCCGTGGGCAGCAAGATTGCCTCCGGCGCGAGCACGGCGGCTTTCATCATGCCCATTGCGGAGAACACGCCGAGCGCGCGGGCTTCGTAGGTGGAGGTGGTCACGACGCCGCGGCCCGCATAATCGCGCAGCTTCGCAAAGCGAAGGCTGCCGTCTTCTAGCGTTTGCGGCACGGCATTGCGGCCACCACCGATCACCACCGCGCGGCCGCGCAGTTGCGGATAGCGCAAGAGTTCCACGGACGCGTAGAACGCGTCCATGTCCAGATGCGCGATACGGCGGCTTGCAGAACTCATGGATGGCGGATGGAGTGACGGCGCGGGCAGCATGCATAAAAGTCGATGCGCGCGGCCGTTGCCCGATCTTGTGGCTTGCTGTGCCGGGCGCCCGTTGGCACGCAACGGGTGTGCGGCACGCCGGACGTCAAACCGTAATTTTACCTTGCTCCGCCGGGCAAGGTGTCGCGGCTGGGGGTGTCATAAACGGCCAGGCTCATCCGGGCGCCGGATGGCGTCCGGATGAATGCGCTTCGTCCGGATTATCCGCGCCTGAAGCCTTGAGTCGTGGCCCTGAGTTGAGGCCCAAAAGCATCACCCACAAGCCGGCTTGGCCTTCTTGCATGCGTCGGCAAGCTGGGGCGGCGGGTCTTTCTTGAACACCGTCTTATACGACTCGAGCACGTTCGACTGAACCACCGCCAAAGACTGCACGCCGATCCACGCCGGCGGTGTCTGGCCGATCAACGCCTTCATCATCGCCGTGGCTTCGGCCACGCCTTGATCGTACGGGCGTTGCGAGCCGGTTGCCTTGAGCGGTCCGCCCTTGGCGATTTCGATTGCGGACTGAAGGCCCAGATCGACTGTCGTCATGGGAATATTCACACCTTGTGCCCGCATCGAGGTCAGCGTGTCGAGCGCCGGTTGATCCCAGACGGCGAACAGCCCCTTGACGTCCGGATTCCCCGTGAGGAAATCGCCCGCGATTTGACCCACTTTCGACGGGTCCGTAAAGGCGACCTGTTTGACCTTGATGTCCGGCCGATTTTTCTTGATCCAGTCGTTGACGGCCTTGGTGCGTTCCGTCGTGCTGAAGTAATCCACGCCGAAATTCACGAGCCCGATCGTGGCGCCCTTCGGGACGCACGAGGAGAGCACTTTCGCCGCGATCTGGCCATTGCCTTCGCTGTCGGCGGAAATCATCGACGCGTATTGCTCAGGATGCTTAAGGCCTGTCGGCACGTTGTCCATGAACACGAGTTTGATCCCGGCCTCGGACACTTTCTTGTACGTGGCGGCCGTTGCTGTTCCGTCGACCGGAATGGAGATGATGCCGTCCGGATGGCGCTGAATGGTGTTCTCGATATCGGCGATCTGCTTGTCGACCTGGTATTCCGCCGAAGCCGTGCCGATCACTTCCACGCCGTATTTTTTGAGCGTATCCGTGATGCCTTGCACCTGCAATTGCGACCAGTCGAGATTCATGGTCTGCATCGAAATGCCGACCTTGAATTTGCCGGCTTTGATTTTGGCGATGTCGGCGTCGCTCAGCTTCACAGCATCCACCGAGGCTGCTTTTTCGCCGTTCGGCCCCTGGCCGACAATCGTCTTCGGTCCGATCGAGCCGGCCGGCAGGCTGGTCACGCATTGCGCATAGGCGCCCGACGACGCCAGCGCCACGACGGTGGCCGCCGCCATGAGAGTGGGTAGAACGCTTCCTGAGCCACGACGATGTTTCATGATTCTTCTCCGTTGGTCTTCATGTTTGTGCTACGTCTCCTGCCATTCACGAACAACGCGGGCACGTGCGCTCATGCGTGATCGACGTGCCGCGTTACTTCCTGAGTCGCTTCCTGAGTCGCTTCCTGCGTCACTTCCTGGGTCACTTCCTCGTAAAGGCCACAGCCGCGACGATAATGGCCCCCTTGATCACGAGCTGCAGCGATGAGCTGACGCCGAGCAGGACCAGCCCGTTATTGAGCGTGCCGATGATGAGACTGCCGAGCAGCGTGCCGAGCACGAAGCCGCGGCCGCCGAACAGACTGCAGCCGCCGAGCGTCACCGAAGCGATCACATCGAGCTCCATGCCTTGCACGACGTCGGGCCGTGCCGCATGCGAGCGCGCGGAGAGCACGAGCGCGGCGAGGCCGGCCAGCATGCCGGTAAGAATGAAGGCGAGGGTGGTTACGCGTCGCGTGTTGATGCCGGAGTAGAGCGCCGCCGTCGGATTTCCGCCGGCCGCATAGATCTGCCGGCCGAACACGCTGTAGTGCAGCAGCAGGATGCCCGCGATCACGGTGAGCACCGTCCAGATGATCGGCACCGGCACGCCGGCAATGTCGCCCTCGCCGAAGATCGCGATGAACGAGTCGTTGGTGATGATCTCGGGTCTCGTGGTCGTCACCATCAGGGCGAGTCCGCGCGCGGCGCTCAAGGTGCCGAGCGTCACCAGGAACGAGGGAATGTTCAGCCGCGTGGTCACGACCCCGTTGATCGCGCCGACGATCGCCCCGGTGCCGATACCGGCAATTGCGCCGATGATCCAGTTGTCGCCCACATAGGCCATGGCGAGCGCCGCGGACATGCCCGATAGCGCCAATGTCGAGCCCACCGACAGATCGATCTGCCGTGCAATGATCACGAAGGTCATGCCGATTGCGACGATCGATACGAGTGCGGTTTGCCGGCCGATATTCAGGAAGTTGTCGATCGATAGAAACCAGGGCGACGCGAAGCTGAACACCACCAGCAGGATCGCGAATGCACCGTAGAGCGCATAGGGCCGGTCGCCTTGCAGCAGCAGTTGGGCGATGCGCCGCGTACGGCTCTTCTGTGGCGGCGATGCCTGCCGTTCAGCCGTCAGTGGAGAAACAGAATTGTTCATATTGCGTGCGCGGAAGAGGAAGTTTCCCGCCCCGAAGAAGGTCCCTCTGAGGGGCTGGGGGACTCGATAGAAGAACGGGACAGTTGGATCAGGTGATGAAGCGCTTCGGCGTTGGCGAGATCGTCGCGCTCGACGGTCTTGACGATAGCGCCGTCCACGACGATCGAAATCCGGCTGCACAGGCGCAAAAGTTCATCGAGGTCCGAGGACACGACGAGCACGCCGGTGCCCGCGCGCGCGGCGTCCTGAATCACGCCATAGATCTCCTCGCGTGCGCCGACGTCGACGCCGACCGTCGGTTCGTCGAGCAGAAGAATCTTGGGGCGCGGGTGATTCCACTTCGCAAAGACCACTTTCTGCTGGTTGCCGCCGGACAGGAACTTGACCGCGGTCGATGAGCCGGGTGCCTTGACGGCCAGCTCCTTCATCGAGCGCTTCGCCTGGTGGACGGCCGCCTGGCCGCGCATCCACCCCCAACGGGAAAATCTCGGCAGCCGTGGCAAGGTCAGGTTGCGCTCGATCGAATGATCGAGAACGAGCCCTTCAAGATGACGATCTTCGGGCACCAGCGCCACGCCGAGCCGGATCGCTTCGGCGGGCGTCATACGCGAGCGGGATTGACCGTCGATCACGATCGCGCCCGCCTCGATTCGGCGAATGCCAAAGATGGTTTGCAGCACTTCCGTGCGCCCGCTGCCGATCAGGCCCGCGAGCCCATGGATCTCGCCGCGGCGAATCATGAGGTCGACGTGGTGAAGCCTGTCATTGCTAACGTCCGACAGCTTGAGCATGGGCGCGGCAGCGGCATGGAACGTCGCCAGGGTTTGCCGCTCGACAGCAGAACCGTCATCCCGAACGCCGGCAGCCATCCGCTCCCGCGCCTGCATGGCGGCATGACCGGGGCCGACGATCGCCGCGACCAGTTGCTTCATGTCGGTCTGCGCGGTCTGAAACACGCCGGCATTGGCCCCGTCGCGAAACACGGTGACGCGCTGCGAAATGCGGAACACCTCGTTCAAACGATGCGTCACATAGATCACGCCGACGCCGCGATCCGTGACCGCGCGAATCGCGTCGAACAGGATCTGTTCTTCGCCGCCCGTGAGCGCCGAGGTGGGTTCGTCGAGGATCAGCACGCGCACGTCGCCCATCAGCGCCTTGCAGATTTCGGTCATTTGCCGGTAGGCGAACGGCAGCGCGCCAACAGGAGTACGCGGGTCGAGCGGGATGCCGTGCGAGCGGAGGAATTCGCTGACGGTGGCCATCAGTTGCCGGTTCTTCACGAAACCGAGACGCGTGCGGGGCTCGCGCCCCAGCATCAGATTGGCTCCTACCGAGAGCGATTCGACCAGGCTCAAATCCTGGTAGACCACCGCAACACCGGCCTCACGCGAGCGCGCCGGCGAGTCGAACGCCACGGGCTGGCCGGCGATTTCGATGACGCCCTCGTCGTAGGTATGAACGCCGCTGAGTATCTTGATCAGTGTGGATTTGCCCGCGCCGTTCTCGCCGAGCAAGGCGTGGACTTCGCCGGGCAACACGTCGAGGCTCACGCCGCGCAGCGCCTGCACGCCACCAAATCGCTTGGTGACGCCCGCAACACGGATCAATGGAACCTGAGGCGATGACGCGGCCGCGACCGGCTCACTCATCTGGTATGTCTCCTGCGTCGATACGACGAAATTTTTCTCTTTGTATTGGGCTGACGATCGAAACCGAATCGAAACCGTCTTGTGATCTTCGCATCATGAATATGGTGCGTCAATAACATTTGTGGCTCTTGGTAGGGCTTGATATCTATTTATGTCATGATTGCATCGTCATGCTTGTGAGAATTCTATCAATCGTTGTAGCATAAGTGCGAACAACTTGTCGGCGGCTGTTGTGCGTCGCATCAAATTTCCGGATGCCTTATGCCTGAAGCGCCTGTGCTTTCTTCTTCGGTCGTCGCGCTGCGCGGCGGCCCGCTCGTCCATCCGGTTCGTAATCCGGGCATGCCGTTCGACGCGTCCTGGCTGGACGGCTTGCGCGTCAACCAGTCCGCCGTGGAGCGGCGCACGTCTACGCTCGGGACGCGCCGCAGCGTCAAGAAGGATGCGCAGGCGGCCTGGCTCCTGAAGGCTGTGACCTGCATCGACCTCACCACGCTGAATGGCGACGACACCGAAGGGCGCGTGCGGCGCCTTTGCGCGAAGGCGCGTCAACCCGTGCGGGCCGATCTGCTCGAAGCGCTCGGCATCGCGCCGCGCGGCATCACGACGGGCGCGGTCTGTGTTTATCACCGCTTTGTTGCGGCGGCGGTGGATGCGCTGCAGGGCAGCGGCATTCCGGTCGCCGCCGTTTCGACAGGATTCCCGGCCGGACTGATTCCGCATCCGCTGAAGCTGAAAGAGATTGAGGCCTCGGTCGCGGACGGTGCACAGGAAATCGACATTGTCGTCACGCGTGAGTACGTGCTGACCGGCAACTGGCAGGCGCTTTACGACGAAGTGCGCGAGTTCCGCGCGGCCTGCGGCCCGGCGCATCTGAAGGCGATTCTGGCGACCGGCGACATCCGCACGCTCTCCAACGTGGCGCGCGCCTCGATGGTCTGCATGATGGCCGGCGCGGACTTCATCAAGACGTCGACCGGCAAGGAAGGCGTCAACGCCACGCTGGATGTCTCGCTGGTGATGGTGCGCATGATCCGCGAGTACCAGGAACGCACCGGCGTGCCGATCGGGTTCAAACCGGCGGGTGGCGTGTCGAGCGCGAAATCCGTCCTGTCCTATCAGATCCTCATGAAGGAGGAACTCGGCCGCCCATGGCTCGAACCGGAACTGTTCCGGATCGGTGCATCGAGCCTGCTGGCCGATATCGAACGCCAGCTCGAACATCACGTGAGCGGTCGTTACTCCGCTTTCAACCGTCACCCCGTAGCCTGAACAGAAGACCGATCCCATGAGCGTAGCCGAGTATTTTTCATCGATGGAGTACGGTCCCGCACCCGAGGACGATCAACCCGCGCGCGCGTGGCTCGCGCAGCATGAGTCGGGCTTCGGGCATTTCATCGGCGGTGCATGGCACGCGCCGGCCGCCGGTGAGCGCTTCGTCTCGCACGCGCCCGCCACGGGCGAGCGGCTCGCCGGCATCGCCCAGGGCGACGCGGCCGATGTCGACGCGGCGGTGGCCGCCGCGCGCGCCGCGCAGCCGGGCTGGTTCGCACTCGGCGGCGCCGGGCGCGCACGGCATCTGTACGCGCTCGCACGCATGGTCCAGCGACATAGCCGGCTCTTTGCCGTGCTCGAAGCGCTCGACAACGGCAAGCCGATCCGCGAAACCCGCGATATCGACGTGCCGCTCGTCGCACGGCACTTCCTGCATCACGCGGGTTGGGCGCAGTTGCAGGAGAGCGAGTTCGCCGATTTCGCGCCGCTCGGGGTCGTCGGGCAGATCGTGCCGTGGAATTTTCCGCTGCTGATGCTCGCATGGAAAATCGCCCCGGCAATTGCAATGGGTAACTGCGTCGTGTTGAAGCCGGCCGAATACACGCCGCTCACCGCGTTGCTGTTTGCCGAACTGGCCCATCGAGCCGGTTTGCCGTCAGGCGTGCTGAACGTCGTGACGGGCGACGGCCGAACCGGCGCCGCGCTCGTCGAGCATGCGCAGGTGGACAAGATCGCTTTCACGGGGTCGACGGAAGTCGGGCGCCTGATCCGCGCGGCCACGGCCGGCTCGGGCAAATCGCTGACGCTCGAACTCGGCGGCAAGTCGCCCTTCATCGTGTTCGACGACGCCGATCTTGACGGCGCTGTCGAAGGTGTCGTCGACGCGATCTGGTTCAACCAGGGGCAGGTGTGCTGTGCGGGTTCGCGCCTGCTCGTGCAGGAGGGGATCGAAGCACGCTTCATTGCGAAGCTGAAGCGCCGCATGGAAACGCTGCGCGTCGGCACGTCGCTCGATAAGAGTATCGATATCGGCGCGATCGTCGATCCGGTGCAGCTCGAACGCATTCAATCGTTGGTGGAAACCGGACGGCGTGAAGGCTGCGCGGTGTGGCAGTCGCCCGATACAACGATGCCCGCCGGCGGCTGTTTCTATCCGCCCACGCTCGTCACCGGCGTGGCGCCGGCTTCCGTTCTGGCTCAGGAAGAAATCTTCGGACCGGTGCTGGTCACGATGAGCTTTCGCACGCCGGACGAAGCGATTGCGCTTGCCAACAATTCGCGCTACGGGCTCGCGGCGAGCGTGTGGAGCGAAACCATCGGCCGCGCGCTCGATATCGCGCCGCGCCTTCAATGCGGCGTGGTGTGGATCAACGCGACCAATCTGTTCGATGCGGCGGTTGGCTTCGGCGGCTATCGCGAGTCGGGCTATGGCCGCGAAGGCGGTCGTGAGGGCATCTACGAATATCTGAAACCGCGCGCCTGGCTCAATCTTCCCGTCCGTCGGGCCGCGCGTGCTGAACCGATAGCGGGCACAGGCGAGCGCGATCCGTTGTCGAATGTCACGCTCATCGATCGCACCGCGAAGCTCTTTATTGGCGGCAAGCAGGTGCGTCCGGACAGCGGCTACTCGTTGCCGGTTCACGCGCCGGATGGGACGCTGGTGGGTGAAGTGGGCGAGGGGAACCGCAAGGACATTCGTAACGCGGTCGAAGCGGCGCGCGCGGCGCAGAAATGGTCGCAGGCGAGTACGCATAACCGCGCCCAGGTGCTGTTCTATCTCGCGGAGAACCTGGCTGTTCGTGCGGACGAATTCGCGCGGCAACTGGTGATCAGAAACGGTGCGACGGAAGCGGCGGCGCATGCGGAAGTCGAGGCAGCGGTCACGCGTCTGTTCACCTATGCGGCGTGGGCCGACAAGTTCGACGGCGCAGTGCATACGCCGCCGCTGCGCGGTGTCGCGCTGGCGATGCACGAGCCGCTCGGCGTGATCGGTATTGCCTGTCCGGACGAAGCGCCGTTGCTCGGCTTCGTCTCGCTGGCGGCACCCGCGCTGGCAATGGGCAATCGCGTGGTGGTGTTGCCGAGCGCGGCGTGTCCGCTCACGGTGACCGACTTTTACCAGGTGGCCGAGACATCGGATGTGCCGGGCGGCGTGCTGAACATCGTCACGGGAGAGCGTGGCGCGCTGCTGCCCGCGCTTGCGAAACACGACGATGTCGATGCCGTCTGGTGTTTCGGCCATGCAGCGGATTCGACGCTGGTCGAGCGCGAGTCGATCGGCAATCTGAAGCGCACCTTTGTCGATCACGGCCGCCAGTTCGACTGGTTCGACCGTGCGAGCGAAGGCCGGCCGTTTCTGCGTCAGGCTGTGCAGGTGAAGAACATCTGGATACCGTACGGCGACTGACTGAAAATCGGCGCTTGCGCCTGAACAACATGCACGCCAACCAGAAAATGGAGGAGACAACGTGCTGAAGAATCTGGATTTGCGATTTTTGGTATCGAATGCTGGTGCGCTGCGCGCCGCGCATGCCTCGCGTGAATGCTTCCCGATGAGCGTGCCTCAGGGGGAACGCGAATGAACACGTCGTTACAACGAAACGGGCGTGTCGTCATTCTCGGCATCTACGTCACGGATCTGACGTTTCGCGCCGCGCGTATGCCGCTGATCGGCGAGACGATCGCCGGCACGGCGTTTGCGATGGGGCCGGGCGGCAAGGGCTCGAACCAGGCGGTGGCCGCGGCGCGCGCCGGTGCCGAAGTGGTGTTCTGTACCCGCATCGGCAACGACGCGTTCGGCGAGATTGCGCGTGCAACGTGGGCCGCTGAAGGCATCACGGCGCGCGCTTCGGTGATCGAAGGCGTGTCCACGGGGGCCGCGCATATCTTCGTCGACGACACCACCGGCATGAACGCGATCATTGTCGCTTCCGGCGCCGCCGGCACGATGGATGCCGCCGACGTCGACGCGATCGAAGCCGACATCGCCGCCGCGCGCGTGTTCGTCACGCAACTCGAACAGCCGCTCGAGGCCGCGCGCCACGGGCTCGAAGTGGCGCGCCGGCACGGCGTCATCACCGTGTTCAACCCGGCGCCCGCCATGCCGCTCGACGACGCTATCTTCCCGTTGTGCGACTTCATCACCCCCAACGAAACCGAAGCCAGCGCACTCACCGGCGTGCCGATCGCGAATGCCGACGACGCGCGCCGTGCCGCCGAGGTGCTGCTCGCCAAAGGTGTCGGCGCGGTCATCGTCACGCTGGGAGAAGGTGGCGCGCTGCTGCACTCGGCCACCCAATCGGTGCTGGTGCCGGCCTATCGCTGTGGCCGCGTGGTGGAGACCGCGGGCGCGGGCGACGGCTTTACGGGCGGCTTCGCTGCAGCCCTGGCACGGGGCGACGACGCCGTGTCGGCACTGCGTTTCGGCTGCGCGCTCGCGGGTATTTCCGTCACACGTCCAGGGACGGCGCCTTCCATGCCGACGCTCGACGAAGTGAACCGCGTGTTGAATCAGCCAGCCGAGTTGTCCCAGGCGTCCTCGCCGCTGTCCTGACCATTCGCGAAGGCCCAAGGAGATCTTGCTCACATGAAGTCCTCGTTTACCGCTGGAAACGCAGGAAAAATGTTCGGCGACCGGCAACTGAATTTTCTGCTGATCGTCAACGTGTTCGTCGTGCTGGTCGCGACGTGGCTCTCGCGCGGGCAATTCGTCGATATCGACAACTTGCAGTCGATGGGCGGGCAGTTGCCCGAGCTCGGCCTGCTCGCGCTCGGCATCATGTTGTCGATGGTGTCGGGCAACGGCGGGATCGACCTGTCGGGCGTCGGGCTCGCGAACCTGTCCGGCATGGCCGCCGCACTGATCGTGCCGCGCTTCGTTAGCGGCGACGACTCGCCGGTGCTCTACACGTCGCTTTTCTGCGCGATCGTGGTGACGATGGGGCTGCTCGGCGGGCTCCTGAACGGCGTGGTCATCGCGCGCCTGCGGCTCACGCCCATTCTCTGCACGCTCGGTACGCAACTGCTTTTCACGGGTTGTGCGGTGGTGCTCAGCAATGGCGCTTCGGTGCATGTCGACTATGTCGACCCGTTGTCGAATATCGGTAACGGTACCGTGTTTCAGGTGCCGATCGCGTTCTGCATCTTTATCGCTGCGGTGATCGTGTTGGGATGGCTGCTCAAACGCAGCCCGTTCGGTCTGCGTCTCTACCTGATGGGCACCAATCCCAAAGCCGCGTTCTATGCCGGCATTCCGCGCGCGCGGATGCTGATCACAACCTATGCGATGTGCGGCGTGCTGGCGTCGCTGGCCGGTCTGATCAGCGCGACGCATACGTCCAGTGCGAAATGGGATTACGGGAACTCCTATCTGCTGATCGCCATTCTGATCGCGGTGATGGGCGGTGTGAATCCCGCCGGCGGCCACGGCCGCATCATCTGCGTGTTCTTTGCCGCCACCGTGCTGCAGTTTCTCTCGAGCCTGTTCAACCTGCTGGGCGTGTCGCAGTTTTTCGGCGATTGCGCGTGGGGTTTTTTGTTGCTGCTGTCGCTCGCATTCGCGGGCGGTGAGCGGGTGCGCGCGATCTTCGGTTTTAGCGGCAGTGGCGGTGGTGGTGCCGGTGGCGGCAGTGCGGCGAGTTCCGGCACGGCCCCGAAAAGCTAGCGCGCCGAGCGGATGCGAGGCGCAAGCAAGGTTGAAGTACGCGGCGGACAACGAGCCCTGGCTGTCCGTGACAGTGAAGTGGGGCGACATCGAACCATAAAGGAGACATCGCATGAAATTGACTCGACTGGGTACCGCGCTCGCAGCAGGCGTGCTGACGGTGGGCGTGATTGCCGCTGCGCACGCGGCAATCAACGAGACGATCGTCACGGTCGTCAAGGTGACCGGTATCAACTGGTTCAACCGGATGGACGACGGCGTCAAGCAATTCGCGAAAGACAACCCCGGCGTGAACGCGTATCAGACCGGCCCGGGCCGCGCGGATGCGGCACAGCAATTGAAGATTATCGAAGACCTGATCGCGAAGAAGGTCACGGCGATTGCCGTGGTGCCCTACGATCCGCCGACGCTCGAACCGGCGCTGAAGAAGGCGATGGATCGCGGCATCAAGGTGGTGACGCATGAAGCCGACAACGCGAAGAACACGATGGTCGACATTGAAGCGTTCGACAATACGGCCTACGGCGCCGGCCTGAACGAACGCCTTGCTTCGTGCATGCACGACGACGGCAAGTGGGTGGCGCTGGTCGGTTCGCTCGGCAGCCGCTCGCAGGTGCAATGGGCTGACGGCGGGATCGGCAACGCCAAGGCCAGATATCCGAAGATGGATCTGGTCGAACCGAAACTCGAAACCAATAACGACGGCGAGCGCGCCTATGAAGTCGCGAAGGAAGTCCTACGCAAGCATCCGGACCTGAAGGGCTTCCAGGGCTCGTCCTCGCTCGACGTGATCGGCATCGGCCGTGCGGTTGAAGAAGCCGGCATGCAGGGCAAGATCTGCGTCTACGGCACGGGCCTGCCGACTGAAGCAGGCAAGTTCCTCGAGAGCGGTGCGATCAACGGCATTGCGTTCTGGGATCCGAAGCTTGCGGGCATCGCGATGAATAAGGTTGCGCAAATGCTGATCGATGGCAAGACCGTCGAGAACGGCGCCGATCTCGGCATTCCGGGCTACACGAAAGTCACGGTCGCGAAGGGGCCGGGCAAGGGGATCATCGTGCGCGGCCAGGGCTGGGTGAACGTCGACAAATCGAACTACAAGCAGTATCCGTTCTGACGCGGAACGCCCCCGATCCTTCGAGGAGATTTCCTTCGGAGCGGGGGGCTTCCTTCGGGGCGTGCCTGCGTGGGCACGCCTTAACTTGCGACTCGCCATCATGAATCAAGATGCAGCTTCACGGCAGTCACCGCTGCCACCGCGTTCCGACACACCGCAACCGTTTCTGCAGGTTGTGGGCGTGCACAAGCGCTTCACGGGCGTGCATGCTTTGCGCGGGGTGAGCCTGTCGTTCGAGCGCGGCCAGATCTATCACCTGCTCGGCGAGAACGGCTGCGGCAAGAGCACGTTAATCAAGATCATCTCAGGCGCGCAGCCGCCCGACGAAGGCGAGCTCGTGATCGAAGGCGTTCGGCATGCGCGGCTTTCCGCACTGGAATCGCTGGCTGCGGGAATCGAAACCGTCTATCAGGATCTCTCGCTGCTGCCCAACATGAACGTGGCGGAGAATGTCGCGCTCACCGCGGAGCTGGCCACGCACGCAGGCAGGCTTGCGCGTACGTTCGATCGACGTTTGCTCGCGCGCACGGCGGCGCGAGCGCTGGAATCGGTCGGGCTGCCCGGCGACGCCGAATTTCAGGCGACCCTGATCGAGCACTTGCCGCTTGCCACGCGTCAACTCGTCGCCATTGCTCGCGCGATCGCCAGCGAGGCAAAGTTCGTCATCATGGACGAGCCCACCACGTCGCTTACGCAAAAGGAAGTCGACAATCTGATCGCCGTGCTCGCGAATCTGCGCGCGCAAGGCGTGACGGTGCTGTTCGTGAGCCACAAGCTCGACGAGTGCTACGCGATCGGCGGCGAAGTCATCGTGCTGCGCGACGGCCAGAAGATGGCGCAGGGACCGATCGCGCAATTCACCAAAGCGCAGATCAGCGAGCTGATGACGGGACGCCATCTGTCGAACGAGCGCTATCGTGAAGGCGCGGTTGGCGAGGACGTCGTGCTCGACGTGCGCGGCTTCACACGCGCGGGCCAGTTCAGCGACGTCTCGTTCGCGCTGCATGGCGGTGAAATTCTCGGCATTACCGGTCTGCTCGACTCGGGGCGCAACGAACTGGCACGCGCACTCGCGGGCGTTGCGGCCGCGCAATCGGGACAGGTGACGCTCGACGGCAAGGCGATTTCATTGCGCACGCCCTCGGATGCGAAACATCATCGCATTGGCTACGTGCCGGAAGACCGCCTGAACGAAGGGCTGTTTCTCGACAAGCCGATTCGCGACAACGTGATTACCGCGATGATCGCGAGCCTGAAGGACCGCTTCGGCCAGATCGATCGCGCTCGCGCGCAGGCGCTCGCGGAACAGACGGTAAAAGATCTGCAGATCGCGACGCCCGGCGTGGACAAACCCGTGCAGTCGCTCTCGGGTGGCAATCAACAGCGCGTGCTGATCGGCCGCTGGCTCGCCATCGATCCGCGCGTGCTGATTCTGCATGGACCGACGGTCGGCGTCGACGTCGGATCGAAGGACATCATCTACCGCATCATGCAGCGCCTGTCGCAACGCGGCATCGGCATCATTCTGATCAGCGACGACCTGCCTGAACTGCTGCAGAACTGCGATCGCATCCTGATGATGAAGAAGGGGCGTGTGGCCAGCGAATATCGGGCCGACACGTTGAGCGAAGCCGACCTGTACCACGCGTTGCTTTCGGAAGCCGCATAAGGACGCCGATACCCATGAACTCGCGGATCCAATCGCGCATGAACCAGACCATGACCACCCCGACCGTTGTCGAAGTCGCCCCCGAGGTCAAGCCGCCCACCTTGCGGACCAGGCTCTCGCGCAACCCCGAATGGTTTACGGTCGCGTTGATCGCGGCGACCTGCCTGATTGTCGGCGCGATCAACCCACGGTTCTTTCAGCTTGCCACGCTCTTCGATCTGCTGCATTCGGCCACCACGATGTCGCTTTTCGCGCTGGGGACGCTCGTCGTGCTGGCGTCCGGCGGCATCGACGTCTCGTTCACGGCGATCGCGGCGCTGACGATGTACGGCATCACGAAGGCGGTGTTTGCCTGGTGGCCGGACGCGCCGTTCGCGCTGATCCTGATTGCCGGCGCACTGGGAGGCGTGTTGCTCGGCATCGTCAACGGGCTGCTGGTGCATCGGTTGAAAGCGCCTTCGCTGATCGTCACGATCGGCACGCAGTATCTGTTTCGCGGCCTGCTGTTGACGTTTATCGGCACGACGTTCTTTATGAACATTCCGCACAGCATGGATCACTTCGGCCGGATTCCGCTGTTTTTCTATCACACCAGCGAGGGCCTGCGCGCCGTGCTGCCCATTTCGGTGCTGGCGCTGGTGGCGGCCGCCGTTGTCACCTGGTGGCTGTTGAACCGGACCATGATGGGGCGCGGCGTCTATGCGATGGGCGGCAGCCTCGCGATCGCCGAGCGGCTCGGCTATAACCTGCGCGCGATTCATCTGTTCGTGTTCGGTTATACCGGCATGCTCGCGGGCATTGCGGGCATTCTGCATGTATCGAACAACCGGCTCGCGAATCCGTTCGATCTCGTGGGCTCGGAGCTCGATGTGATCGCCGCGGTGATCCTGGGCGGTGCGCGCATTACGGGCGGCACGGGGACGGTGGCCGGCACGTTGCTCGGCGTAGTGCTGGTGACGCTGATCAACAGCGTGCTGATTCTGATCGGCGTGCCGAGCACCTGGCAGAAAGTGATCATCGGCGCGTTCATTCTGATCGCCGGGACGCTGTTCGCGTTGCAGCGCAAAAGCTGAAAATTGAACGCTGGCTGCGCTACGCTGCGCGGCTGGCGCATTCATTTGCGCTTGCGAAGCTCCTGGCCTTTCTCGGTGATGATGGAATCGAAGTCGTCGACCTGCGAGAAACGTACCGCCTTGACCACGCCGAACTTGCTCTGATCCACGACCAGATGCCGCTCGACCGCACTTGCCATGGCCGCCTGCTTGAGCGCCACTTCGTGAAAGTTCCAGCACGTGACCCCGCGCGCGCTATCCACGCCGCCCGCGGAAATGAACGCCTTGTTGATGCCCATGCGGCGCAGCATCTCCAGACTTTCTTCGCCCGCGAACGAATCTGAAGAAGGCACGTAGACGCCGCCCAGCAGAATCATCCGCACATTCGGCTTGCGCCGCAGAATCTCCGCCACATTCAGCGAATAGCAGACCACCGTGACGTGACGCTCGAGCGGAATCAGGCGCGCGAGCGTGGTGAGCGTCGTGCCGCAATCGATGAAGATGGTTTCGTGGTCGATAACAAGCTTCGCGGCAATCGCGGAGGCTTCCGCTTTGGCCTGCGCGAAATGATCCTTCTCTTCTTCGAGTGAGTAGCCGGCGCTGTTGGGTACGTCGGTCGCGCTGACGATATAGCCGCCGAGATACGTGAATCGCTCAGGACTGCCCGCGATATCGCGCCGGACAGTCATTTCCGATACGTCCAGCAGGCTGGCGGCGTCGCGCAGGCGCATCACGCTCTGCTTGGCCAGCGCATCGGCGAGGGCGCGGAGGCGGTCGGGTTTCAGCATGGAGGTCCTGTCGCGCAGTGTGGAGGAACGTTATGTTTTGTTCGAGTTGATGAGAGAATTATAACAAGAGGTGGTCGGTGCGGCGAGTCTGTTTGAGCCTCGGTTTGAGCCCCGAACACGAGGCGTGTTCGCAAGAACGGGGTCTGCCGCCGAGCCGAACTATGTGACACTCCGATGCATCGTCACGCCGCACCTGAACGAACGCGGCCGAAATCCAATTATTCCTCCCGATCTCATGAATCTTCGCCAACTCGAACACGTCGTTGCGCTCGCAGAAGAGGGCAGCTTTGCGCGAGCTGCCGTGCGCGTCCATCTAAGTCAGCCGGCGCTGAGCAGAAGTATTCAGGCCATCGAAGAGCATCTGGACATGGCGCTGTTTGACCGCAGCACCCGCGAAGTACGCATCACGCCCGCCGGCCAGACGGTCGTGCAGCGCGCGCGGAAGGTCCTGTTCGAAGCGCGCTGCCTGTTGCGCGACGTGGATTTACTGAAAAGCCACGATCTCGGTTCGGTGAACTTTGGTTCCGGGCCTTATCCGGCTGCGATGCTGTTGCCCGCGGCGCTGGACGAACTCGCCCAAAGTCATCCGAATCTGCGTATCAACGCCGCCGTCGACAACTGGAAGAATCTGCTGGAGTCGTTACACGCGGAGCGGCTGGATTTTCTGATCGTCGACATTCGCGGCGTGCCGTCGAGCAGCAAGCTCGAGGTCATTGCATTGCCCCGGCACCGTGCGGCCTGGTTCGTTCGCGAGGGTCACCCACTGACCCTGCACGATCCGATCGAGGTGCAGCAACTGTCAGCTTATCCCGTCATATCGGTCCCGCTGCCGGAGGCGATGCGCGAGTCGCTGCGCAAGTGGTTGCGTTTTCCGCCCAAGCAGGAAATGGAGTTTCACCTGACCTGTAACGACGTCAACGTGCTGCGTGAGTACGCCCGCAAGACGGATGCGTTGCTGCTGCTCACCGAGCAGTCCGGCTGGGAACGGGAGCGCTCGGCCGGTCTGGTCGCGCTGTCGGTGCCATCCCGGTCGCATCTGTGGCTGCAGTTCGCAATCGTCCATCTGGCTGGACGTACGCTTTCGCCGGCAGCCGAGCAGGCGATCACGGCCATCAAGCGTGCGGCCGCGGTGAAACCTGCGTGAACGCGGCACCCCAGTCGGATAAATGTTGAAAACACATTAATTCGATGAAAACTATGCAATTGTCTTATTGATCAGTGCGTCGTTCAATGTCTTCCACGCGGCAACGAGGTCGCCTTCAGCTTGAGGGCGACGTCCCGGATAGCCGCGACTGGAGACATGATGCAACTCTCGACGCACGACATCCGTCACCGGTGGATCGTGGTGACCGGTCTGTTTTTTTTCCTTGCGATCAACTTTGCCGATAAGGCGCTGATGGGGCTTGCAGCCGAGCCGATCATGCGTGAACTCGGCCTGACGCATACCCAGTTCGGGCGTATCGCCGCCAGTTTTTTCCTGCTGTTTTCGCTTTCGTCTCTGCTGGTCGGGCTGTTGTCGGACCGCGTGAAAACCCGTTGGCTGCTGCTGGCCATGGCCGTCGTCTGGTCCGTGTCGCAGGCGCCGCTGCTCCTCGCCGCGGTGCCCACCACGCTTGTGATGTCGCGAATACTGCTCGGCGCGAGCGAAGGCCCGGCGTATCCAGTCGCGATTCACTCGCTCTACAAATGGTTTCCGGACGCGGAGCGGACCTTGCCGACCGCGCTGCTGACGATCGGCGCGGCGTTCGGGGCCGGGTTCATCGCGCCCGTCATTACCGCGATCATTCTGTATTTTGGCTGGCGCGCGGCCTTCCTGGCCCTCGCGGTAGTGGGTCTCGTCTGGAGCGCCATCTGGCTCGCGATCGGCCGTGAAGGACCGCTCGAATCGGCCGGCGACCGTGCGCCCGGCGCCCAGGTCGCAGAAGCCGCGTCGCTGGAGGAAAAGATACCGCTACGCGTATTGCTGCTGTCGCGCACATGCCTTGGCTGCAATCTGTCCGGATTTGCGGCGTACGTCGTGCTCGCGCTCTCGACGATCTGGCTGCCGAGTTATCTGGTCAGAGTAGCGGGCTATTCGCTGATGCAAGTGGGATGGATTGTTGTATTGCCCGCGTTCGGCCAGATGGTGATGGCGCCGCTGCTCGGCTGGTGGTCTCAACGGTTGATGAAGCGCGGCGTCGCCAGCCGTCATGCGCGGGGCACGCTGGGTGCGGCGGCCGTCGTGCTGTCGGGTAGCGCACTTCTTCTGATGCCGGTGCTGCCGCCTGGTGCGGGACTGATCGCCGCCGTGACGGTCGGTTTCTCGCTCGCGTCGTTTGCCTTCACGACGGGCGTCGCGCTGGCGGGTGAGGTGGTGCCCGCCTCTCAGCGCGGGGGCGTGCTCGGCATCAATATCTGCCTGACCACGCTGGCGGGACTCATTACGCCGGCTGTCATGGGCCAGATCATCGACGTGGCTGGCGACGCCTTAACGGGCTATCGCCTGGGCATCGCACTGGCCGGCGGGTTCGCCGTGGTCGCGGGCGTCGCGTCGGCGTGTCTGGTAGACCCGGCCGGAGACCGGCGGCGCTTTGCGTGTCTGGCGTCGACCTGCGCGCGGATCGGCGCGATCCCGACCACTTTTGTACGGAACACTCATGAATAACCATGTGATAGAGACACGCGAGGCAGATTCGACGCAGGACGACGACCCCAGGGTGGCATTCGTCAGGATGGCCGCGGCGCCAGTTGCCATATATGGATATCCGCTTGTCGAGGTGGTACGTACGTGCGCAATGCACACGTCTCCCGATTCGACGAGCCCTCTGCGTGCGCCGTTCAATTCGATCCACGCAAGCATGCGCCGCTGGACACATCAGGATCGCGACATCGTCACGCCGGCGAACGACTTTCTTTATCTGAACGCGTGGATCGATCTCACCGACGGTCCGGTCGTGCTCGACATTCCCGCAGTGGACGAGGACCGGTATTACGTCATCGAGTTGCTTGATGCGTTCACCAACAATTTCGTCAATTTGAGTCCGCTTAACGCGGGCTCTTCCGGCAAACGGTATGTGCTGCATCGCGCGAGCGAGGTGGCACCGGCGAGCCTGAACGCAGAGCCGATCGCTTGCCCGACGCCCCTCGTGTGGATGTTGGGGCGCGTGCTTGTCAAAGGAGACGATGACTTGCCTGAGGCTCAGCAGGCAGCGTCAGGATTTGCTCTCAGCGGGCGTGACGCAGTGGGATTCGCCTGCGTGCGAGACTGGCGCGTGAGCACCGAGCCCGCGCTTGATTTTTTCCAGAACCTGTTCAATGCGCTTCAAGAGGTGCCACCACGCGCTGACGAAACCGCTTTGTTCGGCCTCCTCGCACGCGCCGATCTGTACCCCGGCAAACCGGTCGATGTTGTGACGCTTTCGCCCTTCGTGCGACGCGGTTTGCAACTCGCCTATGGGGACGCTCACCGGCTGATCGCCGCTCACACCGAAAGCCGTGGGCGGCGCAGTTGGGGCTACAACCTGAAGCTCGGCCGCTATGGCAGCGATTATCTGCTGCGCGCCTGCACGGCCATGAAGGGACTTGGCGCGCTCAGCGCGACTGAGGCCGTCTACGCCGTAGCTGATTTCGATGGCGCGGGCGAGCACCTGAACGGGCGCCATCGCTACGAGTTGTATTTCCCGCCGGGTGGCCTGCCGCCGGTGCGCGCGTTGTGGTCGATTTCGCTTTACGGCGCGGATCGTTTCTTCGTCGAGAATCCGCTCGCGCGTCACGCGATTGGCGATCGAACCGAGGGCCTGCGCTACGAAGCGGACGGTGGCCTGCGCATTCTCATTCAGCACGACGCGCCAGCCGTTGAAGCGAACTGGCTTCCCGCTCCCTCGGCGCGGTTCTATCTGATCCTTCGGCTCTATCAGCCCGGTGCAGCGTTCCTTGAAAACCGCTACGAGATTCCGGCTGTCCGCAATCTGAACTGCTAACTGGAACCAACCTATGTCTACGTTCGATACCGACGCTCAAGCCACGCTCGCGGAAAACCAGGACCTCGCCGCCGCCGCGCGTGCAGCCGTGCTCTTCACCCTGCCGCTTTACGAAATGTCGCGCATGCGATCCGCTACCTCGGCGCGGCGCGATAGCGCGGGTCACTTTGCCGGCGGCTCGCCGGAATCAACCTGCCGATGGGCCAATCAATGGGTTCACACGCGAGAACCGCTAGGTCCCCGGAATCGGGAAGTGGTCACGCCGAATAACGACACCCTTTACTCGAGCACGTGGCTCGATCTTGCTCATGGCCCGTTGCTGCTGGATGTGCCATCCATGCCGGGGCGCTATTTCGTGCTGGGCTTGCTGGATTTCTATACCAACCCGTTTGCCTATATTGGCACCCGGACCACCGGAAACGACGGTGAGGTATTTCTGCTGCACGGTCCCGACTGGGACGGTACGGTGCCGGACGGCGTACAGACGATTGTCTGCCCGACGGACAGTACGTGGTTGATCGGACGCATTCTGGTGGATGGCGCAGACGATGTCGCGCAAGTGGTTGCACTACAGGATCGTCTGAAGTTGAGGCCACTGCCGGGTTCCGGCGCGAGGGTGCCCAGCCTGATCGATGCGGGTATGCAACCGGGTGACAGGCCAGGGGACACCACGCTATTCGTGCGTGTGGTCAATCGTGCGCTGGCGGAATGCCCTCTGCCTGCTGAAGCTGCGGACGATCTCGCGTACATCGCCATCTGTGGCATCGGCCCGGGTCTGGATGCGGACGCGTTGAGTCATCAGCAACATGGCGCGATCGAAAGGGCGCTGACAGAAGCGCTTGATGAATTGAGCGGGGCGTTGCCGTCCGCGCTGGGGGGCGGGTGGGCGCTGCCTGTCGCTGTGAGCGATTCGTTCGGTACCCGGTATCGCGAACGGGCGCAGGTTGCGCTCAACTATATTGGCGCGCTTGGGATCGAAGAAGCCATGTACGTCATCGCTGATCGCGATGCCGCGGACGCACCGCTCGACGGACGCATGCAATACCTGCTTCATTTCCTGCCGGAGGGGCTGCCGCAAACGGACGCGTTCTGGTCAATTACGATGTACGACAAGACGACGCGAATGCTCGTCGAAAATCCGCTTCAGCGCTATTCGATTGGTGACCGTACGCAGGGACTGAGCTATGACAGCGACGGGGGTTTGCGCATCGCCATTTCTGCAGAGGAGCCTGTGGACCCCGCGCTGCGCAGCAACTGGCTACCGGCGCCGTCTGCAGGGTTCTATCTGGCGTTGCGTCTCTACGTGCCGCGAGCCCCCCATCTTTCGCTCACGTTCGCCTATCCGCCTGTTGAGCGACAGTAAAGCGGCCGTAAAGGAAGTCTTCGCCGAGGTCTCTTCAGTTATTGCGACTCTTCGCGCTCAGGTTTTCGCGCGCGAAGAAACCGGAAGATATGACGGACGAGCAGGCGGGGAGTTATTCCACCGCCTGCCGCAAGCTACAGGGGAGTAGCTCTTACTGCTTGATGCCTTCAGCCTGGATATTCAGCGTGGTCAGCATCTTGAAGCCGTAGGTCTTGCCGAAGTCGACGCCGAAATCGTCGCGATTGAACGTCGCGGTCGCTTCAGTGCCGCACACTTCGCGCTTGAGCATCGGGTTCATGATGCACTTGAACGATTCGATCTTCAGGTTGACCGGCTTGGTCACGCCATGCAGGGTCAGCGCGCCGATCACTTCCACCGGCTTGTCGCCGTCGAAGCGGATCTGCGTGCCCTTGTAGGTCGCGCTCGGGTACTTGGCTGCATCGAAGAACTTGTCCGTGACCAGTTCCGAGTCGAGCTTGTCGTTACCGATATCCGCCGAGCGCATATCGATCGTCACGTCCACCGTGCCGGTCTTCGCCGCGCGATCCAGCACCACGGTGCCGCTGCTCTTCGTGAACTTGCCGCGCCAGATCGACAGTCCGCCGAAGTGGTCGGTTTCGAAGCTCGGGTAGGTGTGCATCGGATCAAGCTGATACGTATCGGCGGCCATTGCGTTGAACGACATGGCAGCGGTCAGTGCGCCTGCGGCGAGCAGAAGTTGTTTCTTCAAGTGATTCTCCTGGTTTCAAAAGTGCCGCGACGCTTCGGAAAGTGCTGCGCCGCTTTAGTGTGTCTCGTCACTTCTTCGAAGCGACGATATGAAATTTGATGACGACTTCGTCGGCGACAACCGAGGTGTCTTTCCATTCGCCCGTACCGACATCGAACTGCGAACGTTTGATCGGCAATGTGCCGTCGAAGGTTTGTGTGCTGCCCTGGCTGGCAATGGTGACCGGCACCACGACGGTCTGCGATTTGCCCTTGATGGTGAGCTTGCCGGTGATCTTGTACTGATTCCCGCCGGCCGGCGCGATCGCGCTCGAAATGAACGTGGCGGCCGGATAGGTCGCGCTGTCGAACCACTCCTTGCCTTGGGCCTGCTTGTTGTAGTCGTCGGCGCCGAGGTCGTAGCTGCCGGTGTCGATCGACACGTTGGCGCTGCCGGCGGTCGGCTTGGCCGGATCGAAATTCAGTTGCGCCGAGAACTTTTTGAATTTGCCGTCCACCGGCACGTTCATCTGTTTCGTCGTAGCGACAACGGTGCTTTTGCTCGTGTCGACATCGGCGTGCGCAAGGGCTGCGCCGAAGAATGAGAATGCGGCGATGCCGGCCAGAGTGGCGTGATAAAAGTTTGATTTCATAGTGGTACGCATCCTATCGAACCGGCGCGCGCGAATTGCACACCGCTGGGAATTAAATTGCCAACAGGCCTTCGCTAATGACCTGCTACGCGTGTGTTGTTCGTGTGCTATCTGAGGAACGGAATCATCCGCGCGAGTAATCCGTCGCGGTCGACAAATTGATGCTTGAGCGCCGCGAGGACATGCATCACAACGAGTGCCAGCAGCGTGTAATTGAGCAGTATGTGGACCGTGCGCAGGATCGCCTTGAGCGCCTGATCCGGGCCGATGAAGGTGGGCAGCGGCACAATGCCGAGGTACACCACCTGAATGCCCGCGGCCGAGCTATAGAAGTAGCCGGACAGCGGAATCGCCAGCATCAGCACGTAGAGCACGCCGTGCACGAGATGGGCGGCAGCCTTCTGCCACGTGGGCGTTGCGCTATCGAGCGCCGGTGCGCGGTGCGTGGCGCGCCACAGCACGCGGGCCACGGCCAGCATGAAGACGGTTACGCCGATCCATTTGTGCCACGAGAAGTACTTCAGCTTGGTGGGCGTGAAGCCGGGAATGTCGGTCATGATCCAGCCGATATAGAACCCGCAAATGATCAGCAATGCGATGAGCCAATGCAGGGCGACGGCAGGGCCGCTGTAATGCTCGACATCTGTGGGACGGGGTTTCATGGATTCATGCTCGCAATTCGTTGTGCTTGCCGCGTACGGTATGTCACGTGTGAATGCGGATGGTAGGGATGTCAATGAAGCCTGACTAGACGGCGAGAAGAGAACAGATTGTTCTAGCCATGACGCTAATGGGGATGAAATGAACGCGTACGGCGGGCTGAATGTTGCGTGGCACGCAACTTGCGGCCCAATTCCGGTTGGATTAGGAGCATGGGTTATGCTGCGGTCTACGACCGCGCTCGCGCGCAATCAAACTCCAGATCAGGATCCAGGACCCACTTCGTGCATTCGATTTTTCTATCCTGGGGTATCGCCATAGCCGCCACGGCCGGCGTCATGACCCGTCCGTTCAAATGGCCCGAGGCCGTGTGGGCCGTTGCCGGCGCGTTATTACTCGTGTCGCTGGGTCTGCTTCCCGTCGATCTGGCCATCGAGGCAGTCGGCAAAGGCACGGACGTTTACCTCTTCCTGTTCGGCATGATGTTGCTATCGGAAGTCGGGCGCCGCGAAGGCCTGTTCGACTGGGTCGCCGTTTTCGCGGTCAATCACGCCAAAGGCTCGCCGAGAAGGCTCTTTCTGCTCGTCTATCTGGTCGGCGTGGTCATCACCGCGTTCCTTTCCAATGACGCCACCGCGGTCGTCCTCACGCCGGCAGTATTTGCCGCCGCCAAAAAAGCGAAGACGCATCCGTTGCCCTTCCTCTTTGTTTGCGCGTTCATCGCGAATGCCGCGAGCTTCGTGCTGCCGATCTCGAACCCGGCCAACATCGTGCTGTACGGCAACCACACGCCCGCGCTCGGTGCCTGGCTGATGCGCTTCACGCTGCCTTCGCTGCTGTCGATCGTTGCGACCTATGTGCTGTTGCGCTGGACTCAGCGTGAAGCACTTGCAGGCACCTGCGAGGCCGATCTCGAGCCGCTGGAGTTGTCGTCGAGCGGGCGGGTTGCACTTGCGGGTATCGCGGTGACCGCCGTTGTGCTACTGGCGGTTTCCGCCTTCGATGTCCCGCTCGGTCTGCCCACTGCGATACTCGGCGCACTCACCGCCGTGGTCGTGCTGATCCAGGAGCGCAAATCGCCGCTGCCGATGATCCAGGAGATATCGTGGAGCGTGCTGCCGCTGGTCGCCGCCTTGTTCGTGCTGGTCGAAATGCTCGATCACACCGGCGTCATCGGGACCTTCGTCAAACTGCTGCAGGACGCGACGCAACGCAGTGAACTCGCCACGGCCGGTTGGGCGGGCAGCGCGATCGCGATCGGGAGCAATCTGATGAACAACCTGCCGGCAGGGCTGGTCGCCAGTTCGACCGTGACGCAGGCGCATAGTCCGGAGCGCGTGATCGATGCGTTCCTGATCGGTGTCGATCTGGGGCCGAACCTGTCGATCACCGGTTCGCTCGCGACGATCCTCTGGCTCAACGCAATTCGCCGCGAGGGCGAGGACGTGAGCTTTATGACGTTTCTGAAAGTCGGGGCCGTGGTGATGCTGCCGGCCCTCGCGCTGGCGCTCGCCGCGCGGATTCTGATTGCCTGATCCTCACCGCCCGCGTTATGCCCGGGTGCCCGTCGCCCGCATGGGCCGCTCGGCCATCAGTTTTTGCGCGGACTGCTCGAGTTTGCGCAGCGCGGCTTCAAGCCGTGCGAGGCGTGCGCGCTGTGTCGGCATCAGCAATGTTTTAGGCAGCATGCCCAGCCGATTGCGCCAATACGACAACGGAATGCGATCGTTGGCGGAAATCAGCCTGAATACGTGTTCGAGATGGGCAATCTCTTTGTCTATGTCCTGGTAGCTCATCTAACAGCCCTTAAGGAGAGGTGAGTAGGCCACGTCAATCGGACGGATATGTCCAACTATTGGACACGCCTGACGTTGGTACAGATTTCAGCAAGAGCCGTGCCGCGCGCCGCTATGTTGGGTGGGTATCGAGCCGTCAACCGCCCGGTATTTGTCTGATAGATCGACACCTTCCAGGCAGGAAGGACTTTGGCGCAGACAAACCCTCTTCCTGTTTTAATCCGCCAATACAGGGCGGAACGTGGCGCAACATGGCGAAGCGCCAAAGAAAGCGAGCAGATTTTGCATCTCTGCCTGTAAGAATCGTGGCGTAGAACACAAGCTACCGATCGGTCGCCATGCCGTGCCCGACCGCCTGTTTTGGCCCGCTTCAGCCTGGCCCGATTCAGCCGCGTTTCAGATCCGCTGCCGCCGGCGGTTAGCCGCACGTAGCCTGATCCACCGCGTTGGCGTTCACTGTGACGTAGGGCTGTGACGTAGTTACCGCGGCACCACCAGCACAGGCTGCGCGTAAGTGACGACAGGCGCGGGCAGCACGACCGTCGAGTACGAGTTGACGGGTTTCGCGGGCAGCGGCACGGGCGTGCCGGGCGCGACAGGAATAACAACGGGAACGGGCGCGGGAACGGGCGGGGGCGCCACCACATAGACCGGGTTGGCCGGCGCGTAGTAATACACAGGGCGGGGCGGCGGCGCGTAGACCACGGCGGCGGGCATGTAGACGACCACCCGGGCGAACGCCGTCGACGAACAGGCGAGACCGAGGGCGGTGAAGGTAGAGGCGCAGACGAGACGAATACTCACTTGATACTCCTGAGACGTTTTGAACGGCGCGGCGCGTCTTCCGGTGAAGAAGCAAGGTGGCTGGTTCGGATTGCTTGAGAACCTTGCCGAACCGTCGAGGCGCTTGATGCGCTTGATGCGCTTGAGGCGTTGGTGGCGCCGGCAAACGAAAGATACGCAAACCGCATTCGAAACGGCAGCGCGAACTTATTTCATTTGATGTCGCATGAATGCGAGCCGGGAGACCGGCGTGCGGGTGTATGAAGCGCATGCTGTGTTGCCGCAACAGCGCGCGCGCCTGCCAGGCGGACACCACGAAAAAAATGACACATGGCGACATGATTCCGACATTGCCTTCCGGCGGTTTTTCCTCAAGAATTCGGCCTGTCATCGAACGGATCGCGGCGGTTTGCAGGCGACGCACGATGGCTTAATCCAAGGAGTCAGTTATGAAAAAGTTGATCGCCGTTGTGCTGCTGTGCTGCGCATCCACCGTCACGTTCGCCCAAACGGCCGCACCGCAGGGCGCCAATCCCCAGCGCATGGAACGCATGGCGCAGCAGTTGCAAACGCGTTTTGCCAGCGCCAACACCACGCACGACGGCAAGCTCACCAAGGAACAGGCGGCAGCCGGCATGCCGATGGTCGCGAAGCATTTCGACGAAATCGACACGCAGAAGGCGGGCTACATCACGTTGCCGCAGATCGCGGCATTCATGCGGGAACGCGGGGCAGCGCACTGAGCTGCGCGGGCATCGGCGGGATCGTAGGAGTTTTTAACGCCCTAGCGTGCGATGAAACCCGCCCCGTCCTGCCGCCTGACCCTCGCCTGCGCGCTGATCGTGTCAATGAGCGTGGCGCTGTCTGGTTGCATGACAGTCGGGCCCGACTTCAAACAGCCGGACGTGACGCTGGAAAACCAGTGGCTCGAGAGCTTGCCTCATCAGGCACAGGCCGCGCCCGCCGCTCAGGCGGCCTGGTGGGCCGCGTTTAACGATCCGGTGTTGAGCGCGCTGGAACAGCGCGCGTATGAGCGCAACCTGTCGCTGCAAGTGGCGGGTTTGCACATTTTCAAGGCGCGCGCGCAACTCGCGACCAGTGCGGAGAATCTGCTGCCGCAATCGGGCAGCGTCTCAGCCGGCGCGGACCATATCAATACGAGCGGCGTCGGTCCCATTCCGCCGGCGCATCTGTGGGCCGAGCATCTGCGTGCGAACGTCGGCTGGGAAATCGACTTCTGGGGCAAGTACCGCCGGCAGATCGAATCGGACCGCGCACAACTGCGTGTATCGGAAGCCGCGTATGACAACTCGCTCGTGTCGCTGTTCGCCGATGTCGCCAATGCGTACATCGATCTGCGCGCGCTCGAGCAGCGTATCGTGGTGGCGCAGCAGAACCTGAAGGCGGTGCAGCAGAGTCTTACGCTGACCCAGGCGCGCTACAAACGCGGCGCGTCGACTCAGCTCGATGTCGAACAGGCCGCCACGCTGGTGGCCGAAACCGAGGCGGCGATTCCACCGCTCATCAAGGCACGCGCGCAAGACCGCGACACGCTCGCCGTGCTGCTCGCGGATCCCCCCGACGCCGTCGACGCGCAACTCAAAGGCAGCACGGCGATTCCCGTGCCGCCAACGCAGATCGACGTGGGGATTCCCGCCGATCTGTTGCGCCGCCGTCCCGATGTGCGCCAGGCCGCGCTCAACGCAGCGGCGCAATCGGCGCTGATCGGCGCGGCCAAGGCGAAGCTGTACCCGTCGCTATCGTTGACGGGGCTGTTCGGGCTTTCGTCGGGCGAGCAGCACGGTATCGGACTGACGCAATGGGGCAGCAAGACCATCGGCCTCTTTTCGGCGGGCGTGACGCTGCCGATCTTCGATCGCGGCCAATTAAAAAACGCCGTGCGGATTCAGGACGCCGCCTTCCAGGAGGCCGTGCTCGACTATCAGAACACGGTGCTACAAGCGCAGAAAGAAGTGGAAGACGCCATTGCCGCGCTGCGCACCTCGCTCGATGCGCTGGCGGCGTCGTCGCGTGCGTCCGATGCGTCGCAACGTGCTTTGAAGCTCGCCAATATCCAGTATCGCGCCGGCTCGGTCACGTACGACACGGTGATCGACGCATCGCGTTCGGTGTTGCGCGACGGCGACTCGCTCGCGCAGAACCAGGGAATCGCCGCGCTCGCGGCGGTGTCGTTGTATCGCGCGTTGGGTGGCGGCTGGGAAGTGGCGCAAGGGCAGCAGGTGGTGAGCGAACAGATTGCCGAACAGATGGCGCAGCGCACGGACTGGGGGCGGTTGCTGAATCCGCCGGCGAATTCCGCGCTGGCGCGCACTAGTGGAGACCGGCTCGATAATGCGAAATAACAACCTGACAAACAGGGGCGGGGCGCGGCGTAGCGCGGCAAACAGGCACGTCGGAGCGAGGCTTTGCATCGTGCTGGCCGTGGCGTTAGCGCTGGCCGCGTGCCACGACGGCGGCGCGCCTGCTGCGCAATCGGCGCAATCCACGCAATCGGCACCCTTGCCGCAAGTGAGCGTGACGCGGCCGATGTCGCGCGAGGTGCGCGAACAGCTCGACCTGAGCGGCACCGTCGCGCCCTCGGCGAGTGTCACGCTCGTGGCGCGCGTGCAAGGCGTGCTGAAGGAGATCGGCTTTACCGATGGCGCTTATGTCAAGCAAGGGCAGGTGCTGTTTCGCATCGAGCCGGATACGTATCGTGCGCAACTGACCTACGACCAGGCAGCGCTCGACAACGCCAATCAGGAACTGGTCCGGCAAAAGCAGCTCACCTCCGATAACGCGACCTCCGAATCGACGCTGCAAAAAGCACAGACCACTCGCGACCAGGCGCTCGCCAAACGCGACATGTCGCGTATCAATCTCAACTACACGGAAATACGCGCGCCCTTTGGCGGACGCATCGGTGCGCGCGCATTGGATGTCGGTAATCTGGTGGGCGCTTCGGACTCCACGAAGCTCGCTACGTTGGACCGTATTCAGCCGGTGTACGTGAATTTCACGCTCAACGAGCGCGACGCGAATCGCATCGGGATTTTTACGCAGCCGCCGCGCACGGTGCGGGTCAATGTGCTCGGCGCGGCCGGCGGTGAGGGGCAGGGTGAGGACGCCGCACTCGAATTCGTCGACACACGGGTCGATCCGGACAGCGGGGCGGTCAAGCTGCGCGCCGATATCGTCAACCAGGACGCGCATCTGATTCCGGGCATGTCAGTCGAAGTGCATATTCCCGCCGGTGCGCCGCATAACGTGTTGCTGGTGCCGGATACCGCATTGCTGCGTGAGCAGGCGGGTGCGTCGGTGCTGACCGTGAACAGTGCGGGCGTGATCGAAAAACGCGCGGTGGTTACGGGTGGTCTGTACGGTTCGCAGCGGGCCGTCACCTCGGGTCTCAATGCGAGCGACCAGGTTGTGACCGGCGGCGCGCTGGCCGTCGCACCCGGCGCCAAAGTGCAGGTGGTCGCCGCCGCGGCGCTGGGCCAGTCATGATCCGCTTCTTCGTCGAGCGTCCGGTCCTCGCCAATGTGATCGCGTTGATCGTGATGCTGCTCGGCGCCGTCGCGCTGATCAACTTGCCGATCGCGCAGTATCCGCCGATTACGCCGCCGACCGTGCAGGTTGTCGCACGCTTTCCGGGCGCGAGCGCGGCGACCGTGATCGACCGCGTGGCGTTGCCGATCGAAACGCAGGTGAATGGCGTGGAAAACGCGCTTTACATGCAATCGACCAGCACGAACGACGGCACCTATACGCTCACCGTCACCTTCGCCGTCGGCACGGACGTCGATAAAGCGCAGGTACTGGTGCAAAACCGCGTTTCGGCCGCCACCGCGCAATTGCCGCAAGCGGTGCAGCAGCAGGGCGTGACCGTGCGCAAGCGCTCCACGGCGATCCTGCAGTTGTACACGCTGCAGTCGCCAGACCCGAAATACGACACGCTGTTTCTGAGCAACTACGCGGTGATTTATCTGCGCGATACGCTGGCGCGTTTGCCGGGTGTCGGCGACGTCACCGTGTTCGGCACGGGGCAGTACAGCATGCGCGTATGGCTCGATCCGCAGAAGCTGAGCGAGCGCAATCTGAGCGCAGCCGATGTGATGCAAGCGATCCAGAGTCAAAGCAAGGACGTGAGCGCGGGCCAGCTCGGCTCCGAGCCGAATGCCGGCGGCCAGGCGTTCCAGCTCACGGTGAACATGCAGGGCGCGCTCTCCGATCCGCACGAGTTCGACGACATCATCATCAAGGCCGATTCAAACAATGGTGGCCACTTCGTTCGCATTCGCGATGTGGGCCGCACCGAACTGGGCTCGTCGAGTTACGGACAATTCTTCAATATCGACGGCAAACCCGCTGCGGGTATTGCGATCTATCAACTACCCGAGGCCAACGCGCTGGAGGTGGGCAATGCCGTGAAGGCAACCATGGCGCGTCTCGCCAGGGACATGCCGAAGGGCGTGAACTATCAATTGCCGTTCGATACGACGATCTTCGTGCGGCAGTCGGTGATCGACGTGTACAAGACCCTGTTCGAAGCCGCGTTGCTGGTGCTCGCCGTGATCCTGCTGTTCCTGCAGAACTGGCGCGCGATGCTGGTGCCCGCCACGACGATTCCGGTGACGATCATCGGCACGTTCGGTGCGATTTACATGCTCGGTTTTTCGATCAATCTGTTGACGCTGTTCGCGATCGTGCTGGCGATCGGCATCGTGGTGGACGACGCGATCGTGGTGGTCGAAGGGATTACGCAGCATATCGAGCAGGGCAAAACGCCGAAGCAGGCCGCCATCGACGCGATGCACGAGTTGCTCGGGCCGATTGTCGGTATCACGCTGGTGCTGATCTCGGTGTTTCTGCCGTCGGCGTTTCTCGGCGGCGTCACCGGGCAGATGTACCGGCAGTTCGCGCTGGTTGTCGTCGCAACGACGATAATCAGCGCGATCAACGCGGTCACGCTGAAGCCGGTGCAGAGCGTACGCTGGCTGCGCCACGCGCGGCCCGGCAAGCCGAACATCGTGTATCGCGTGTTCGACAAGGGGTATGCCCGCGTCGAAGGCGTCTATGTACGGATCGTTTCGTGGTTCGTGCAGCGCTGCGGGCTGGCGCTCGTCATCGCGCTGGTGCTCGGGGCGGCGTCTGCATTTCTGCTGACGCGTGTGCCCACCAGTTTCATTCCGCTCGAAGATCAGGGCTATATCCTGATCGCCGCGCAACTGGCGGATGCCGCTTCGCTCGAACGTACCCGCGAGGCGAGCGCCCAGATAGAAAAACGTATCGGCGCGATTCCCGGCGTGAGCCACGTGGTGTCGATCGGCGGCATCTCGCCGCTCGACAACAACGCATCGCTGCCGAATTCCGCGCTGATCTACGTCACGCTCGACGACTGGAGCAAGCGCGGCAAAGGCGAGGATCTTCGCTCGCTCTATTTGCGCATGAATGACGAACTCGCGAAACTGCCCGACGTACGCTCCGTGGTGATCGTGCCGCCGCCGATTCAGGGCCTGGGCAATAGCGGCGGCGTGCAGATGCAGGTGATGCTCACGGACGGCTCGCAAAACTATCAGCGGCTGCAGGACGCCACCAACACGCTGATCGCCAACGTCTCGAAGCGGCCCGAATTGCAGCGCGTGTTCAGCCCGTTTCGCGCGGCCGTGCCGACCGTCGAACTCACGCTCGATCGGGCCAAGGCCGAGTCGCTGCAGGTGCCGGTCGGCAATGTGTTCGACCTGCTGCAGGATTACGTCGGCTCCAGCTACGTGAACCAGTTCACGACGTTCAACCATACGTTCCCCGTATTCGTGCAGGCCGACGGCGCGTTTCGCCGCCAAACCGACGACATTCGCCGTTTGCAGATACGCAGCAACAGCGGGCATATGGTGGAACTGGGCACCTTTATCGACGCGCATGCGAGCGTAGGCCCCGCCGTGGCGACGCTGTACAACCTGGCGCCGGCCGCTGCCATCAACGGCATTCCGGCGAACGGCTATAGCACCGGCCAGGCGATCGCCGCGCTCGAGCAGGAGGCCGCGCGCGCGCTGCCCGCGGGTATCGGCTACGAATGGACCGCGATGTCGTATCAGGAGAAACTGGTCGGCAATTCGGCTTATTGGGTGTTTGCCGTGGGCGTATTGCTGGTGTTCTGCGTGCTGGCTGCCCAATACGAAAGCTGGTTGTTGCCGGTGGCGGTGGTGCTCGCCGTGCCGATCGCGTTGCTCGGTACGGCCGGTACGCTTGCCGCGCTCGGCGCGGCTAATAATCTGTACACGCAGATCGGCCTCGTGCTGCTGATCGCTTTGTCGGCGAAGAATGCGATTCTGATCGTCGAGTTCGCGCGGCATCTGCGCGCGCAGGGCGTGAGCATCGCCGAGGCCGCGGTGGAAGCGGCGCGACTGCGATTCCGGCCGATCATGATGACCTCGTTCGCGTTCATTCTCGGCGTGGTACCGCTCGTGATCGCCACCGGCGCGAGTGCGAGCGCACGCCGTTCGCTTGGTATTGCGGTATTTTCGGGGATGCTTGCTTCAACGTGCATCGCCGTGCTGTTCATTCCGTCGATCTACGTGCTGTTGCAGCGCCAGGCCGAACGGCACGCGGCGCGGCATGCACCGCCCGACGCCTAACCCGAGGAGCTTTCGTATGGATCGCCCCGCAAAAATCATTGTGCTCGACGACGAAGCCGAACTGCGCAACATGCTGCAGCGTTTCCTGCGCGGCCACGGTTTCGAGGTGCGGATCGCGGAAGACGGCAAGCGGCTCGACCGCTATCTGGAGCGCGAGCCGTTCGATCTGCTGGTGCTCGATCTGATGATCGGCGAAGAAGACGGCCTCGAAATCTGCGCCCGTTTGCGCGCGCAAGGGCAGACGTTGCCGATCCTGATGCTGACCGCCAAGGGCGATCCGCTCGACAGGGTGGTCGGCCTCGAAACCGGCGCCGACGACTATCTCGCCAAACCGTTCCTGCCGCGTGAACTGGTGGCGCGGATCAATGCGCTGCTGCGCCGCCAGAAGATCGCGTCGGGGGACGTCACCGTGACCTCGCAGAGCGTGCGTTTCGGCGATTTCAGTCTCGACGTCGGCAAGCAGCAGTTGTCGCGCGCTGGAGAACTGCTGGAGCTTCACTCGGCGCAGATGCTGCTGCTGGTCGCGCTGGCTTCGTCGCCGAACCGGCCCGTGAGCCGGGACAATCTGCTGGCGCGCGCCCGTGGGCGGGAGCACGATGCGCTCGATCGCAGCATCGACGTGCAGGTGTTGCGGCTCAGACAGATCGTTGAGGACGATCCGTCCAAGCCGCGCTTCATCAAGACCGTGTGGGGTGTCGGCTACATGCTGGTCGCGGACGTCGACTCATGACGCGCGCCTGGCTGCCGAGGCTGCTCCCGAAAACGCTATTGACGCGCAATATCGTCCTGCTGATCGTGCTGGTGATGCTGAGCCAGATCTGCGCGCTCGGCGTGTTGATGCATTACGTGCAGCGCCCTCGCGTCGAACGCGCGGCGGCTGTGTTTGCGACCTACGTGAAGACGATGGATCAGTTGCTCGCCGCCACGCCGCCTGGCGCGCGCGCTGCATTGACCGCACGTCTGGACGCCCGCACGGCGCTACCCAGCGAGGCCACCGTCGAACCCGCGCCCAGTTTGATGCTCGCCTATCGTACGTACCAACGCAGCGTCTTTCTCGACAGCTTGCGCGAGCATCTGCCTGTCGACATGCCCGCGCTCTGGCAGTCCGAAGGCGGTCAACGGTTGTGGATTCGCATGCATGCGCCGGCCGATGCGCCGCGCGCGCCGTACTGGATCGCGCTGCCGATTCCAGAGGACGCGCAAGGCGCCGGGCTCGACGCCGCGATCCTGCTGTCGCTCGGACTGGGCGCGCTGGCGGCGCTGACCGGTTATGTGATCCAGCGCCACCTCAACCAGCCGCTCCAGCAGTTGACGCAGGCGGCGCGCCGCGTCAGCGCCGGTGAAACGCCCGCACCGCTGCCGACCGACGGTCCTACCGAAATCGCCACGGTGAGCAGTGCTTTCAATCAGATGACGCATGCGCTGCAGCAAGCCGAGGCGACGCGCGCGCTGATGCTGGCGGGCATTTCACACGACATCCGCACGCCGCTCACCAAATTGCGGCTCTCGATGGCCATGGCCATGCCGGACGGCAGCGACAGCAGCTTTGTGGTCGCCGCGGAGTCCTATCTGGACCAGATCGAGACGATCTTGCAGCAGTTCATGGATTACGCGGGCAGTGGCGAGCGTGAACCGGCTGAAGCTGGCGATCTCAATGCGCTGATCGAGCGGCTCGCCGGCGATTTCGCGGGGCTCGGTCACGAGTTTGCGTTGTCGCTCGCGGTTTTGCCGGCGGTTGCGTATCGGCCGATCAGCATGATGCGGCTCCTGATGAACCTCATGCAGAACGCGATCGTATACGGCGGCAGCGGGCTCGCCGTACGGAGTTGGGCTACCGGCGAAGCCGCGTATGTCGCGGTCGGCGATCGCGGCAAAGGGCTAACGGCCGAGGAACTGGAACAGCTAAAAGCGCCGTTTCAACGTGGCCGCAATGCTCGCGCGCATAGCGGCGGGACTGGGCTGGGGCTTGCGATTGTCGAGCGGATCGCGCGGTTGCACGGCGGCGGCGTGCAGTTTCATGCGCGCGAGGGCGGCGGGCTGGAGGTGTGGGTGGTATTGCCGCTCATTGCCTATCCAGCCACGCATCCAGTCCCACCCGGAACGCCACACCCGCGATAACCGGCACGGTCATCATCAGAATGATGCCGAAGTTGGGAACCTCGTCGCCGTAAGTGATCGGACCGTAGAGCACGACGGTCGAAACGATCGCGAAGACCACGACGCCGACCGCAACCATCAGAAGATTACGCGACACAATGGACAGATCCTTGTGCTTTGCCTTGCCCGGCTCGGTGCTGGCAGTGGGGACTTCGTCGTGATGGGCGGGCATGATGGTTCTCGTGGCTGGATGAAGTGCCGCGCGAGACGCGGCTGCAAATGCAACTTCTGAACGCAGTGACAAAGCGTAACGACAAAGCGCTGCTACAAAGCGCGGCGATGAATCGAGCACCGGGCGGCGCGCGATTGCATCATACCTGGGGTCGTTCGTGCCGCACACATCACGCCGCGCCGGCCAGCAATCCCGCGGCGACGATCACCAGCACGAGGGCGGCAATCGCGCTGAATTGGTAGTCGCGTTGATGCAGGAACATCCCTAACATCAATATAAGCCGCATTACCGGCAGCAGGATGAAAAGCGCGATGCCAATCGTCACAATATGCGTGCCGGCCGTCATTGAAAGCAGTCCGGGGTGCGCTCGCATGCCGGGCAGCGCGCTTTCAAGGTGGTTTTTCAGGCCGCCTGGCAGGCTGATTGCAAGGCCGGCCGCAATCGTGGCCGTCGCCACCCATGTGCCGTAGTGCAGGAGTTTCGCAAGCCAGTGTTCGAGCCGCCCCCCGGCCGGCGCGATGCGGCTCATGCCGACGCACCGGAAAGGTGGACGCCGAAGGCTTCGAGCAGCATCTGCACCGCAAGCACCGTGAGCACCACGACAAAGAGTACGCGCAGCTTGTCGCCCGAGACCCGTGTGAGGATGCGCGCGCCGAGCACGGCACCCACCACCGAGCCCAATGCCACCGGGCCGGCGATGGCAGCCACAATCTCGCCGCGCAGGAAGTAAGCGCCGGCGCTGGCTGTCGCCGTCACGCCGATCATGAAATTGGACGTGGCGGACGAAACCTTGATCGGCAAGCGCAGCGCCGTATCCATGGCCGGAATCTTGAGGACGCCGCTGCCAATGCCGAGCAACGCCGAAATCAACCCTGCTCCGACCATCAGGGATAAGCCCAGGGGCACGCGTTGCACGCGATAGTCGACATCGCGTCCTAGCGCACGATCCGGATAGCTTGAATCCAGACGTAACGAAGCGCCCCACGAACGTGTGCCCGCCGCGTTAGCGCTTTGACTGGCGACCGGGTCGGCACGCCGTGCGAGCATTTGCTGGGCGGAGAGCAGCAGAATGACGGCAAAAATGAAAAACAGCACAGGCACCGGAATGAGCCCGCTCAACAGCACGCCGGACAATGCGCCCAGCGTGGTGGCGGTTTCCAGCACCACGGCGAGGCGAACATTGGTCAAGCGGCCGCGCAGGGAGGGCGCGGCGCCCCCGCACGAACAGGCGATCACCGAAACGATGCTGGCGCCAATCGCGACGTGAATATCGAGGTGACCGAACATGGTCAGAATGGGCACGATAAAAATGCCGCTTGCCATGCCGAGCATGCCGCCCAGCGCACTGGCCCCGAACGACACCGCGAAGAGCCACAGCGTGTAGCTCAGATCCATCGCGGTTTGGACGCCGGTCATTGGCTATTCGGCTTGCGCCGGGCGAGACGGGTAACGAACTGGATCTGATCGCCGCGGTAGTACAGCTTTTCATAGTCGACCGGACGGTTGCCGTCGCCATACGAGGTTCGCTCGATCAGGAAAATCGGGCTGCCCGTATCGACCTCGAGGGCCTGCGCGACGGCTTCGTTCGCGGCGATCGCTTCGAGCCGGTATTCGGCTTCGATCAGCGGAATGCCGTACTTCTCTTCGAGCAGCGTAAAGATCGGCTCCGCTTCCAGATCGTTTTCAATGATCTTTTCGCCGATGTCTTTCGGCAGCCAGGTTTCGTCGAAGGAAAGCGGTGTGCCGTCGGCGATGCGCACGCGCTGAATGTGGACGACGGGCGTACCCGGTTCGAGCGCCAGCTTGCTGGCGACAGTGCCGCTGGCGATTTCGATTTGCCTCGCTAACAGCCGGGCGCTCGGATGGCGGCCATGTGCACGCATATCCTCGACAAAGCCGCTCAGTTCGGTGAGCGGCTGTGTGAGGCGCGGCTGCGTGACGAAGGTGCCTTTGCCGCGGCGGATTTCGATCAAGCCGCGCGTGATCAGGTTCTGCACCGTTTTTTGCAGCGTGGTGCGGCTGATGTTGAAGCTGGCCAGCAGGCTCGCTTCATTGGGCAACTGAGTGCCCGGCGGATACGTGCCGTTCGCGATCCGCTCGGCGAGTGCCGCTTCGACTTGTGCGTAGAGCGGGAGTTGGCTGATTCGGTCGGCGTTCATGCGTGACATCATGACGTCATGATGTCACGGTGTCAAGGCGCGATTTTGGGGCCGGCGTCAGCGAACGATGGTTACCGTGACAGCGGATTCGTAGCCGATTTGAACATGATCGTGACGCACAAGCGAGCTCGCGGCTTTCACCAGTGCAGGGTCGGTCACCTTGATCGAGTGAGCGGCACCGGATGCGTCGGCAATGGTCAGGACATGCTGCTTATGATTGATCGCGGTGATTTCCACCACGCCGTTATAGGTCCGCACCGCCTGGAAACCGTCTTTTCCAGCCTCTGCCGCGGACTGGGTCACTTTTACAGTGCGGGCCATGCGCGTGAGCGGCGTACCCTTCGCGCGAGTCAGGCCGGTTACGTACGGCTCCTGATAGCTGATTGCAATCTTGTCGCCGATGCGAACACGATCCAGCACGTCAGTATGATCTTTTGCATTGAGGCTGAGCTGTTGCCCACCGCTGCCCGACACGACAATGATCGAATTCTTCTTGTCGATGAAACTCACTGTGCCGCTTTCGTTATCCACCGTCGCGCCGCTTTGTACCGCGGGCGCCGGTGCCGAAGCGACGCTGTCCGCGGCGGCACAAACAGACAGCCAGGACGACAGGCCGACAACAACGGCGACGGCCGCACATCGTCGTCCGACGGAGGAACGATCATTGGAGTGGTAAAACATGGGAGCCCCTTGAGTAAGTGCGTTTCCGGCCAGCGAAGACGCAGCGCCAGTACGTGCCGCGTATGACCAGTGAACCGCAATGTCGGTCTGGTAAGTTCACGTCCATCATGGCGGTACCGACGCGGTGTGATGCGTTGTGATGCGTGAGTCATGCGACGCGCCGGCCGGCTGATAGAGCGTACACCACCCAATGCCGGGAAGTTTTACCCTCCCGGCACGCAAGTCAATTTCTGTTATTGGGCTTGGGCGCCTTGCGGCGTGACCTGCACGGCCGTAGCCGACTCGAACGCCGCGTGCACGGTGTCGCCGGCCTTCAGATCGCTGAGATCGATGTCCGGACCGGCGGCAAGTGTTTGCGACTGGTACGGGCCACGCAGCGTCACGAGACGTTTCTTGTGGTCCACCTTAAGCACGGTAGCGATCAGGTCGACGCGATGTGCCGATGCATAACCCGCCTTGCCCGGCGCATTAGTCGCGCCCGGCAAATACGTCTGCGTGTCGACGCGCTTGCGAATACCGGAGTCGGCACCTGACACCTTATCCGCGGTCAGCAGAAGGGCGTTCTTGTAAAGCACTTCCACCTTGTCGCCGATCTTCAACTCGTCGAATCCTGCAACCTCAGGGTTCACGGCAACGACAGCGACGTTTCCTCGCGGACCCTTCAGGCCGAGCGTACGGGCACCCATGTCGATGCTGACGATTTGAGCGACGACATGCACGGCAGCCCCTGCCGCGACAACTTCCGGCGTGGCGCTGGCCGGCGCATTCTGCGCTTGAGCAGTATGGGCGAATACCGAGATCAGCAGAGCGACTCCAACCGTTGTTGCTTTCATTCAAGCCTCGTTCGAATAGTTTTGAATTGACTTTTGTGCGGCAATTCTGTGATATTGCAGCGCCGCGCTTTAGGAAATTTCGCTTGCGAAGCGAGAATGTACGTAAGAACTATCTATAACGCAACTCTAGGGCGCTCTCTGATCGGGGCATGAAACCTTTAAGTCAGACTGGACGTTCGCATCAATTTTTCATGTTGTTCGGGAATGATAGAAGCCGTCTCGCTGAAAGATATCCCTCAAAAAACCTATGCAGGACGGGCTTCTCGCGATAGCGAGGTCGTGCGTCCACGTAAAGCGATGCATTGAAATATTGAATGCTATATGTGGGCGATTGGAGTGTTTCATCTATTTTTCATGGGAAATTTCCTAGTCGTTATGGGAAATTTTCTTTGCAGTGGTGGATGGTTAGAACGCACAATGGCGCCGAATCATTTATAGGATGCGAACCAAATTCGACCTGAATTTATGGTTGCGTGCGGCACTGTTATGGAAAGCCTGCTTCAAACACGCTGTTAATTCTCACGCGTATTGTTTGCCCGTCCGTAACTACGTCGGGCGGAAGGTCTTATTGGGCCAATTTCGCGCGTGTTGCAGGGCTTAAGGTGGCGTTGCGGGAGTGGCTTATTAGCGGCGCCATATCTGCCGATCCGGCAGCGCGAATGGCGTTCGTTGTCAGGGGTGCAGGCGAGGCAGCAGATGGGCGAAGGGCCGGGAGACGCGGTCCAGGGAAGCCGGCATAGGCCAGTGCAGATGGTTCTACATAAGGATGATTCATGACATTTCCAAAACCTGCCGCGCAAGGCGTGCGTACGAGGTCCGCAGTTGGCGGGGCCACTGTCTCGGCCCTTCTGGCGGGCGTGCTCCTGACACTCGGCGGTTGCAAACCGGCGGGGGTTCCGCCTGCCACGGGGCCGGCGCAGGTCACTGCACAAAAGGTCGCTGCGCATGAGGCGCCGGCCACCATGGAGTTCGTCGGCCAGACCGAAAGCGATCATGAAGTGCAGATCCGTTCGCGCGTGTCGGGCTTTCTCATCAAGCGCGACTACGTAGAAGGCGCGGTGGTGAAGACGGGGCAGGTGCTGTTCGAGATCGATCACGAACCGTTCCAGGTACAGGTCGACGCGGCCAAGGCAGAGCTTGCGCAGCAGAACGCGCGTCTCGCACGTGCGAAGGCAAATCTCGCCCGAGTGCAGCCCCTTGCCGAGCAGAACGCGTTGAGCAAGAAGGATCTCGACGACGCCGTCGCGAACGAGCACGAAGCAGCAGCGGCCGTCGATGGGGCGAAGGCCAACCTCGCGGCGAAACAGCTCGACCTCTCCTATACGTATGTCCGCTCGCCGCTCGATGGCGTAGCGAGCTTCGCGAGCCAGATGGAAGGCGCGTATGTGAACGCGCAGAACAGCTTGCTGACGACGGTATCGTCGCTGTCGCCCATGCGCGTGAACTTCAGCGTGTCGGAAAACCAGATGCTGCAGTTGCAGAACGGCCGCAAGTCGGGCCGCCTGACGCCGCCGTCGAACGGTCAGTACGAAGTCGAAATGACCTTGAGCGACGGCTCGACGTATCCGCAGCGCGGCCGCATTACGTTTGCCGATTCCACTTATAGCCAGCAAACCGGCACGTTCCTCGTGCGCGCGGAAGTGCAGAACGCACAGTCGCAACTGCGGCCTGGCCAGTTCGTGCGCGCCCGCGTGCTGGGTGCGTCGTTCCCGTCGGCGATCGTGGTGTCGCAACAGGCGGTGATGCATGGGCCGAAGGGTGACTTCGTCTATGTGGTGGAGCCCGCCGATAAGGATACGAAGGAGGGCGCGCAGTACAAGGCCGAGCAAAGGCCGGTGACGGTCGGAGAAACCGTCGGGGATCAATGGCTCGTCAACGAGGGTTTGAGAGACGGTGACAACGTGGTCGTCGACGGTGCGATGAAGTTGAGCGCCGGCGCCCCGATCGGGATTTCGAAGCAGTTGCCGCCCGCCGCTGCGGCGGCCGGCACAAACTGACGGAGCCACGCATGCTTTCTGCCTTCTGCGTAAAGCGCCCCGTCTTCGCAATCGTGCTGTCGCTGGTGATTGTGATCGCGGGCCTCGTCGCGATGTTCAACCTGCCGATCGCGCAGTATCCGGAACTGACTCCGCCTCAGGTCACGGTCACGGCGACCTATCCAGGAGCCGATTCGCAGACCGTGGCCGACACGGTTGCGGCGCCGATCGAAACGCAGGTGAACGGCGTCGATAACATGATCTACATGCAATCGACCAGTTCGCCGACCGGTCAGATGTCGCTGAACGTCTACTTCGACACGGGCACCGATCCCGATATCGCTCAGGTTCAGGTGCAGAACCGCGTCAGCCTCGCGCTTGCGCAGCTACCCCAGTCGGTACAGCAAAACGGGGTGAACGTGCAAAAGCGTTCGTCGAGCTTCCTGATGCTGATCGCCGTGTATTCGCCGGATGGCCGCTACGACCAGCAATACGTCGGCAACTACGCGAATCTGTATGTGCTGGATGCGCTCAAACGGGTGCCGGGCGCGAACCAGGCACAGATCATGGGCGACGCGGACCTTGCCATGCGTATCTGGCTCAAGCCTGATCGAATGGCAGCACTCGGCATTACCACGACGGACGTGCAAAATGCCGTGGCGAGTTACAACCAGCAATACGGCGCAGGCAGTATCGGCCAGGCGCCGAGTTCGCGCGGCACGGTGTTGAGCTTCCCGATCGTCACACCGGGACGTCTCGCGAAACCTGCTGACTTCGACAACATCATCGTGCGCGCGGCGAGCCAGAACGCGGCGGTGGTGCGCATCCGCGATATCGGACGCGCGGAGGTGGGGCAGAACAGCTATGCGCTGCGCTCGTCGCTCGATGGCAAGCCCGCGACGATTATCGCCGTGTATCAGCAGCCGGGCTCGAATGCGCTGCAGGTCGCGAAGGGCGTTCGCGATGTGCTCGCGAAGATGCAACCGACGCTGCCGCAGGGCATCGCGACGAAGGTGTCGCTCGATACGACGCAATTCGTCAAGGCGTCGATCGACGAGGTGGTTCATACGCTGATCGAGGCGGTGATCCTCGTTATCCTGGTCGTGTTCGTGTTCCTGCAGAGCTGGCGTACCACGGTCATTCCGGTGGTCGCCGTGTTCGTCTCGGTGATCGGCACCTTCGCCGGATTGCTGGCGCTCGGCTTCTCGATCAATCTGTTGACGTTGTTTGCGTTGGTGCTCGCCATCGGTATCGTGGTTGACGATGCGATCGTCGTGGTCGAAAACGTCGAGCGCAACATGCATCAGTTCAACCTGTCGCCGCGGGAAGCGACGTTGCGCGCGATGGAAGAAGTGACCGGCCCGGTGATCGCGATTGTGCTGGTGCTCTCCGCGGTGTTCATTCCGGTCGCCTTCGTCAGCGGCACGACCGGCATGCTGTACAAGCAGTTCGCGCTGACGCTGGTCGTCTCCGTGGTGATTTCCGGGTTTGTCGCGCTGACCTTGTCGCCGGCGCTCGCGGCCATGATTCTCAAGCCGACACACGGCAAGCCGTGGCGTGTTTTCGCATGGTTCAACACGAAGTTCGACAACCTCACCACCCGTTATACCTCGGGCGTACGCGCGGTGATGCGCCGGGCGACGCTGTCGGTTCTGCTGTGTTGCGCCATGCTCGTCGCGGTGTGGGGGCTCTTCGAGCACATTCCGAGCAGCTTTGTGCCCAAGGAGGATCAGGGCTACGCGCTGGCTGCCGCATTCCTGCCGGACTCGGCCAGCCTTGACCGTACGCAGAAGACGACGGAGCAGGTGGCGGACATGTTCAGGAAGCATCCGGCCGTCGAGGATTCGTCGGCGTTGTCGGGCTACAGCTTCATTGACGGCCAGTACAAGACCAACGCGGGAACCGTGTTCATTGCGCTGAAAGATTTCAAGGAGCGCTCGGGCAGCCTGAAGCTGTCGATTCTCGGCGTGATGCGCAGCCTCGTGCCACAGTTGCGCGAAATCCAGGAGGCGGTCGTGGTGCCGGTTGCGCCGCCGTCGATTCCGGGCCTTGGCACGCAGGGCGGCTTCGAGTTCTGGGTGCAGAACCGCACGGACGGCACAGCGGCGCAACTGGAGGCCACCACGCGTGCATTTATCGCCGCCGCTTCGAAACGGCCTGAGCTTGCCAGTCTGATGACCACCATCAAGTCGACGTCCCGGCAACTGCGCGTGGAAGCGGATAACGACAAGGCCGCGGCACTCGGCGTACCGATCTCCAACGTCTACGGCGCATTGCAGACGCTCTTCGGTTCGTTGTACGTGAGCCAGTACACACTCGACAGCCGCGTGTGGCAAGTGATCCTGCAAGCCGAGCCGCAATACCGCGACCGGGTACAGGACCTGCAGAACGTCTACGTTCGCCAGAGCGACAACAAGATGGTGCCGATCGCCGGCCTTGTGAAGACCTCGTACATCAGCGGCCCGGATCTCGAAACGCGCTTCAACGGTTTTCCGGCGGCGAAGATCACGGGCGACGCGGCACCGGGGTACAGCTCGGGTCAGGCCATCGCGGCGATGGAGGAGGTTGCCCATGCAACCTTGCCGCCTGGCTATGCGTTTGCCTGGAGCGGTGAAGCGTACCAGGAGCAGAAGTCCGGCAATACGACGGTCGCTGTGTTTGCCTTCGGCATTATCATAGTGTTCCTGATTCTTGCTGCGCAGTACGAATCATGGTCGCTCCCGCTTTCGATCCTGACGGCCGTGCCATTCGGTATTTTCGGTGCGCTGATTGCGATCTGGCTGCGTGGTCTCGACAACGACGTCTACTTCCAGATCGGCTTGGTGACGCTGGTGGGGCTGGCGGCAAAGAACGCGATTCTGATCGTCGAGTTTGCCGTTGAGAAGCGCAAGGAGGGCATGAGTTCGATCGAGGCTGCGGTGGAAGCGGCCCGACTGCGTCTGCGCCCCATCGTGATGACGTCGCTCGCCTTCATTCTCGGCGCGATCCCGCTCGCCATTGCGTTCGGCGCGGGTGCGAATTCGCGGCATTCGATCGGCACGGGCATTATCGGCGGGATGATTGCGGCCACCTCGCTGGCCCTGCTGTTCGTGCCGATGTTCTTCCATCTGATCACCTCGCTTTCGGAGCGGCTTGGCGGCAAACGTGGCAAATCGGGCGACAAGCCGGTGGGCCCCGAGGATGCGCACGGCAAACAGCCAGGCACACTGACTGGCGAAGGAGATGCGCGATGAAGCGACTCGGCGTCACACTCACCGCACTGTCGCTCGCGCTGACAGGTTGCGCGATTGGCCCTGATTACCAACGCCCGGCAACCGCGGACGTGCAGCGGTACCGCCACGCGGGTGCCGCGAACGCGCAGGCGAATCCGGATGTCGCGTGGTGGCAGGCTTTCGGCGATCCCGTGCTGTCATCGCTGGTCGAGGAGGCGATGCGCAACAACTACGACGCGCGGGTCGCGGCGGCGCGGATCGAGCAGTTCCGCGGCCAGATGGAGACCGCGCGCGCCGGGTTGTTCCCGCAAGCGGGCGTCTCGTTTGGCGCGGACCGGCAAAAGCGGTCGCTGTTCGCGAACACGCCGCTATCGGGTTTCGACGGTCCCAGCAACCAGTATCAGGCCCTCGGCAACGTGAGCTGGGAGATCGATCTGTGGGGCAAGATTCGCCGGCAGACCGAAGCCGCGAAGGCCGATCTCTGGGCGGCGGAATACGCACGACGGGGCGTCGATCTGTCGCTGGCGGCATCGGTTGCGCAGGGCTACCTTTCGCTGCGTGGCCTTGATGCCCAACTCGCGATTGCACAGCAAACGCTCGACGCGCGTGCGCACGCACTCGCGATCTTCAAGTTGCGCTACCAGCACGGCGTGATTTCGGAGATGGAGCTGAGCCAGGCGCAGGACGATTTCTATTCCACCGAGGCGGCGATTCCGCCGCTGCGCGAGAGTATCGCGCAGACCGAAAACGCGCTCTCGGTGCTGATCGGCAGCCCGCCTGGTCCGATTCCTCGTGGCAAGACGCTAGCCGGGATGCAACTGCCGCCACTCGACGCGGACCCGCCGGTCAATCTGTTGAACAGGCGTCCCGATTTGCTGCAGGCCGAGCAGAACGCCGTTGCGGCCAATGCATTGGTTGGCGCAACGGAGGCGCTCTATTTGCCGACGCTGAGTCTGTCCGCGTTTCTCGGGCAGGCGGCCAGCACCACGGGGGCACTCTGGCATGGCGCGTCCCAGATCTGGGGGATTTCCGCCGGCCTGACGCAGCCTCTGTTCGAAGGCGGCGCCATTCAGGGCCAGGTCCGCGTCGCGCGTTCGCAACGCGAGCAGGCACTGCTGACGTACCAGGGCGCGGTGCTCTCGGCGCTAGCGGATGTCGACAATGCACTCGTTGCGACGCAGGAGTCCGGGCTGCGCCTCGCCAGCCTGGAGAATCAGCAGAAGGCGCTGGTCATCTATGCGAGCCAGTCTGACGCACGTTACGAGAGCGGCTATTCGAGCTACCTCGAAGTGACGAACGCGCAGGAGAAGCTCTTCAATGCGCAACTCGCGGCCGCGCAGGGGCGGGTCGATCTGATGACCGGTTATGTGACGCTGTATAAGGCACTCGGCGGCGGCTGGACAGCGGTGCCGGAGGACGTGCGAAACGCGGGCGAAACCACGGTTGCGCCGCCCGCTTCGAAGGCAGTTGGCACGAACGGGTGAGGATCGGCGCCAGCGTCCCGCTGGATCGCGCCCTGACTGATCGACTTCATTCATTGTTGGCAAGGAGGTTCAGATGAAGCAAAGCCGGATTTTGAAATCGCTGATGGTCGTGGTCAGCTCGCTCGCCGCTTCGGCGGTATTTGCAGCCGTCATCATTGCGCCGATGGCGCCGCCCGCGCCGCGTGAGGAAGTCATGCCTCCCGCGCGCGTCGGCTTTGTCTGGGATCCGGGCCACTGGAACTGGGTGGCGGGGCACTACGTGTGGGCGGAAGGGCACTGGCTCGCCGTGCGTCCGGGCCACCGCTGGGTGCCGGGACACTGGACGCATGTGGGCGCCCAGTGGCGCTGGATTGACGGTCGCTGGACCGTATAAGACAACATAAGGCCGCGCTCTGCGCGCGTTCCTGATGCGTTCATGGTCTTGCCGGCGTGAATTCGGGCATTGCGATGCACGGCCGATCTTGCGCCGGCGTGGCGGCACGTTATGGTGCCGCCACAATCTGTCAAACCAAAGATGAGATTCCTTTTCAATGTTCAGTTGCGAGCCGCCACAGTTCGCATGACTAAGGGCCGCGTCAGCATGTTTGAGCGAATGTGCGTGCGATGGTCGACAACATCCGGTTTGCTCCGCGCCTGGTTGCGGCCCGGCCGGGCGACGGCGTTTGCAAGTTGGTCGGCAGCGTTGTTGTGTCTCGTGTTTGCCGTGGCAGCGGTGGCTGCCGAAGATGGGGCGTCGGCGGCTAGCACGACGGCATCGCCATCGTCGCCTGCCGAGTTGCGATTCATGGATCGTCCGATCGTCGAGTTTCGCAGCGTGGTCGAGGGCGCAACGCCCGATGTGCGCGCCGCGCGCGCGAGCGAGGCGCTGCATGCGCTGCCGGAATCGGCGTTAAATGCACCGATCCAGACCAGCGAAGCCACGATCGGTGGAACGACCGGCACGATATTCCGGCTGGGCGATCACATCCTGTTCATCGTTGCGCACGGCGATCGCGATCCTTCGCGTTCGCCGTCGTTCGATCAATTCGTCGACGCCACCAGAACAAACCTGTCCAGCGCACTGGAGGCGCGCCGCTCCGAACTGCATTGGCCCAATCTTCTGCGAGGGCTGCTGTACAGCATCGCGGGCATGGCTGTTCTGGTGGGACTTGTCTGGAGCGTGGTCAAGACCCGCGCGCTCCTGCAAACGAAGCTGCAGCGCGCGCTGGAGCACCATGTATTGCAGCGCACGGCGAGGAGTTTCGACTGGTCCGGCACGGCAGTCCAGTTGACACGTCAGATCGTGCAGTTGATCGCCGGCTTTCTCGTCTTGATCTTTGTCTACGGGTATCTGATTTTCGTGCTCGAGCGGTTTCCTGCAACGGAACCCGTGGGCGAAAAGCTGGGCGCGTTCCTGCTGGGTCTGCTCGGCCGGATCGGCCTGGCTGCCGCGGAAGCGGTGCCGGGAATCGTGACGGTTGTGGTGATCTTTTTGCTGACCCGTGCGATACAAAGCCTTGTTGCCAACACGTTTCGCGCTGTTCAGAGCGGCCGCGCGTCGCTGCCCGGGCTGCATGAAGAAACGATCGGTGCAACCCGGCGTCTCGTTTCCATCGGAATCTGGGCACTCGGCATTACCTTTGCCTACCCTTATATTCCGGGGTCGCAAAGCGATGTCTTCAAAGGCCTGAGCGTGCTGCTCGGCTTCATGGTGACGCTCGGTTCCTCAGGCGTCGTCAATCAACTGATGAGCGGCATTATTGTCGTCTACACCCGGTCGCTGCATAAGGGCGATTTCGTCAAGATTGGCGATACGACGGGCATTGTGATGGCAATCGATACGTTGTCCGTCAGAATTGCCACAGTGCGCAACGAGGAGGTCACGATACCGAATGCCGTGATAGTCGGATCGGTGATCGTCAACTATACATCGCGTATTCCGGGGCGGCCTGCAAGCGTATCGACGAGCGTGACGATCGGCTACGACGCGCCATGGCGCCAGGTTCGCGCGATGCTCGAGACGGCGGCAAGCCGCACGCCGCACGTGCTGACCGATCCCGCGCCGCTCGTCCTGCAAACGTCGTTGTCCGATTTCTACATCGAATATCAGCTGGTTGTACCGATCGATGCCCCCGATCTGCATCCTCGTGTGCAGTCGGATCTGCATGCCAATGTCATTGACGTATTCAACGAACACGGCGTTCAGATCATGTCGCCGCATTTCATGGGGCAGCCGCGAGAGGCCGTGATCGTGCCGAAGGAAAAGTGGCATGCGGCGCCGGCGAGCGATCGCGATCCGGCACGGTAACAGGCAGTGCGGCGGTGCGTTTCAACGATTGTTGCCGCACCGCGGGCGTTACGCGTTTTCGTCATCAATATCACTTCAGGAGGGTCTGTCTTTATTGTTATCAACGTGTTGAACTTAACAAGGCAACAACATCACGCGCTCGAATTTCGGGCGTATGGGATCGACAATCAACGAGAGACAACATGAAATACTTGCCGCTTATCGTCATGACCGCAGCGCTTGGCGCCTGTGCAACCCAGCCGGCCGCCAATGTGCAGTCCGTAGGAGAAAGCCAGCAGCCGGCGGCGGCAGTGGCGCAATGCATCGCTCACAAATGGGCAGACAAGTCGCAGCAACAAATCGTCTCGCAGGACGTGCTGGCGAACGGCCAGGCGGTCGACGTCTACGTGCCTGGCGCACAGCCCCCCAACGGCGCGGCGGCAACGGTGCGTCCGTCCCGCTCGGGTAAGAGCACAACCTGGGTGGGTTTCCGCTCAAGCGGTACGGCTGGCGGCGATGCAGCCGCCGATATCAACGCCTGCCTGTGACGTCTTGATGGCGGTGGCTGAACGGCCGCCGTGGTCGAAATAACTGACCCCCTACGTGCGTTCCGCGCACGGGAAACTCACTTCATGGAGCAAACGATGCAGAAAACGAAGTTCATTTTGAAGGCTGCTGCTGCGATTGTTGCTGGCACATTGGCGCTCAGCGGCTGCACCACGACATCGGATCAGCCGGCTTCCGCCGCCACGAACATGTCGAAGCGTCAGTCGATCGATGCGAGCGTCGACGGAACGTTGTCGCGCCTGTATTCCTCGGTCAAGGGCTCGCGCGAGCTCGTAGCGAAGGCACAAGGCGTGCTGGTGTTCCCGTCCGTTGTGCAGGCTGGTTTGATCGTCGGCGGCGAGCATGGCGACGGTGCGCTGCGCATCGAGGGCAGCACCTATGGCTACTACAGCACGACGTCGGCGTCGGTTGGCCTGCAGGCGGGGGCGCAGTCGAAGACCGTGGTCATCCTGTTCATGACGCGTGATTCGCTCGACAAGTTCAAGAACTCCGATGGCTGGTCGGCAGGCGCCGATGCATCAGTTGCACTCGTCAAGGTTGGCGCAAATGGAACCGTTGATACGACGACCGGCACAGCGCCCGTGGAAGCGATCGTGCTGACGAACACCGGCCTGATGGGCGACATTTCCGTCGACGGCACGAAGATCTCGCGACTCAAGATCTAACAGGTCACGGATCGCAAGGGCGCTTGCGTGACCGTGCGCAGGGCGATGCATTGACCGCATCGCCCTGTGTTGCCCTGTGTTGCCCTGCGGCGCCCTGCATCGCCCTGTATGACATGAGAAAAATGCATGTATCACTATGCTAAAAAATCGCGCTGAAAGTCACGTTGTCGACTGCCCGATCGCGATGGGGCTGCCTAAAATGAGCGCAGTTCTACAACTCATGGAATCGCTATCATGTTCGACCTCACCGGAAAAACCGCTGTCGTAACAGGTGGAACCAGCGGCATTGGCCTCGGTATCGCAAAGGGTTTTGTCCGCGCAGGTGCGCGTGTCGCGCTGGTTGGCCGTGACGAATCACGTGGGCGCGCGGCGCTCGAGTCGCTGGGCTCGAAAGGCGCAGGCCTGTATGTTCAGGCCGACATCACAGATCACGATCAATGCCTGAGAGTCATTCAGGAAGCCGAAGCGCATTTTGGCAGCGTGAATATTCTCGTCAACAACGCCGGCATGAATATTCGTCGCAACGTCGAAGAGTACACGCAAGCGCAGTGGTATCAGATTATCGACACGAATCTGAGCAGTGCGTTCTACTGCGCGCAGGCGGTGCGCGACGCGTTCGTACGGGCGAATGGCGGCAAGATTCTCAATATTGGCTCGATGCTGTCGTTGTTCGGCACCACGTATGCCGCCGGTTATGCGGCGAGCAAGGGCGGCATCGTGCAGTTGGGCCGGGCACTGGCAGTCGAATGGGCGGGCCTGAACGTCCAGGTGAACACGCTGCTGCCGGGCTGGATCGAAACCGAACTTACCGCGGAGGCGAAGCTGCTCTTCCCCGATCTGGAAGCGGGCATTCTGTCGCGCACGCCGCAGGCACGCTGGGGCCGTCCCGACGACCTCGCGGGTATCGCGGTCGCGCTGTGTTCGCGCGAGTGCGATTTCATTACTGGGGTAGCGATTCCGGTGGACGGCGGTTATTCGGTGCAGGGATGAGCAGCACAGCGTGTTGCGACGTTGCGGGCTGGTGGCGACAATCCGGCGGCGATTTTGCAACCACTCATGGTTGCCGGTGCCGTGGCGGGTGCGCTGGTGGTCGCGGGATTGATCTGGATGTGGATGCGGCGGCGCCGTGGGCTGGCGCGGTTTGGTGCCAGGTAGCGCGAGGCGCGGCGCCTCGTGCCATCGAGGCCGCCGCGCGGGTTCCGCGTGTTCCTTCAGGCAGGCTCACTGCTCGCGCGGGTAGCAAGCTGCGCGACTCGCGCATCGAGCACACTGTTAAGCCGCTGTACGTGCTCGCCGACGAGCAGCCCAAGCGTCTGCAGCGGCTCTTCGCCGTCCATTGCACGGTGTTCGGCATCGCCGCAGGCCGTTTCGACCGTATGCGCACCGATCAGGCGAATCGCGCTGCGAATGTGATGCAGTATCCCGACGAACCGTCTGCGGTCGTCAACAGCGATGGCCTGCTGCAATTGCGCCAGGTCGTCGCGATTGGCCTTGGTTATCGTATTCAGAAACGTGATTTCCAGGCCGGCGTCGCCTGCAACGATCTGCTCGATCGCAGCCGGATCGGCCAAACCCTCGAATGAGGCATGCCCATGATCCAGGGGCTCAGGCGGAATCTGAATGCATGTCACGTTTAACAGCGGCGCGATCTTCGCACTGAGTACGCCAAGGCCCAGCGGCTTGGTAAGGCATAGGTCCATTCCGGCATCGGCGCCCAGGCGCAGCATGTTCGGCTGGATGTTTGCCGTGTAGCCGACGATCACCGCCCGCTGGCGCTCCAACGTTGCTTCCTCGGCGCGAATGTGCTGGGCGAGCTCGTAGCCGGTCATGCCGGGCATGAAGCAGTCTGTGACGATCACGTCGAAGTCGGCGCGCTGCCAGTGTTCGATCGCTTCGATCGCGCTCTGCGCGCACACGACCCGAAACCCAAGATATTCGAGCTGCCGTTCAAGCACAAACCGGTTGGCCGGGTGGTCGTCGACGATCAACGCCGAGCACGCCGCGAACGTATCGCGCAGCTGGCTGACGGGTTCGACGTGCGAGTCTTCCTGCGTAACGATTGCTGCACGCGGCGCGTGGAGCGTCATACGCACGATCGTCCCGACGCCGGGCGAACTCATGAGGGCGAGTGTGCCGCCCATCAGGTCGGCGAGGTGCCGGCAGATCGACAGGCCGAGACCACTGCCGCCGAAGCGCGAGCCGATCGAAGGCGACGCCTGCGTAAACGGCTGAAACAGCCGTGTCTGCTGTTCCGCGGTCATGCCGATGCCCGTGTCGGATACCTGGATCTGGATCCTGACCCGGTCGTCGCTTTCCGGCGCGATCGTCGCATGCAGCGAAACTTCGCCGGCTTCCGTGAACTTCACCGCATTCGAAAGCAGATTGCTGAGGATTTGCCGCAACCGGAGCGGGTCGACGAGGGCGCCGACCTGATGCGCGTTGTCGACGCTCACGGAAAAGCCGATATGGCGCTGCCGCGCGAGCCCCGAGAAAATGTCGCCGACGCTGTTGATCAACGCGTTGCAATCGGTCGGCTCGCAGTCCAGCTCGAGTTTGCCGGATTCGATCTTGGATAGATCGAGGATGTCGTCGATCAGTGACAGCAGGCCTTGGGCCGAGTCATAAGCGGCGTCGATCGACGCATGCTGCGCGTCGATCGACCCGCGCGCCTCCTTGAGCAGTTCGAGCACACCGAGCACAGCATTCATCGGCGTGCGAATTTCGTGGCTCATCGTTGCGAGGAAGGTTGATTTCGCGCGATTGGCGTCTTCCGCGGACTGCTTCGCGCTCTCCAGGTCGCGTTTGAGCCGGGCCTGCTCACTGACGTCGATCCAGCCGCGCAGCGTGCCGGCAAGGGGGCCCGTGTGTTCGTAGAAAGGGGCGAGCCACATATGAGCGTCGACCGTGCGGCCGGACACGCTCCAGGTTCGCTCGAAAAACGCGGGTTGCCCGTTGCGCATGACGTCCTGCCTGACCTGCTCGAACCACTGCGCGTCGCGCTCGTCCACGCGGTCGATTTCGTCGACGCGCCGCCCGATCAGGTCCGTGCGGACCGATTCGTGGGCCGAAACAAAGGCGTCGTTGCATTCGAGCAGCCGCCCGTCGACATCCCACGCGGAAATCGGAAAGGGCAGGCTCGACAGCAAGGTGCGCTGGAACGCAAGCCGGTCCTCCAGTTGCGCTTCAGCTCGCCGGCGCCGTTGGATCTGCTTGCGCAGCAGGTAATTCCAGACCAGGAACAGCACGGCAAGCACGAGGATCCCGAGAACGAACGCGAGGACCGCCGGGCGCCGTTGATCCCAGCGGGACGCCGCGTGTCCGGCGAATTGCCATTGCTGACGCAGTGCGTCCATCTGCGGCACGGGTATCGACGCCAGACCCTTGTTGAGGATAGCTACGAGTTGCTGGTCGTCCGGCCTCACTGCGAAAGCGACCGCCGCGGACGTGTCAGTGGTCTCGCCGACAATCTTCAACGTGGTTCGAAACTGCTGGTTGATGACGTAATTCGCCGTTGTAATGTTGGTCAGCATCGCATCGGCCTTGCCCGATGCAACGAGGTCCGCCGCGGCCCAGACATCGTCTGCCTCGACCGCGGTGGCGCCGGCGGCCTCCAGCGCGGCGGACGTGGTGAACGCGCCGGGGGAGAGCGCCACCCGCCGCCCGCGCAGTGACGGCAGTCCGGTATAGCTGCGATCGGCGCTCGCGATGATCACTTCGGGCGTCGTGGAATAGGGCGCGGCGCTCAGCCAGCCCCGCGGCGCGGTGCCGGGCGCGGCCGCGAGCATGTCGGCGGGAATATCCGCCGCGCTGGACGCGTCGGTCTTGACGAGGACCGGCTCGAACTGCAACCCGGTCCGTGCGCCGATCACGTTGAGCAGGTCGATGCTCAGCCCCACCACGGATTCCCGGCCGGTGCGGAACGCAAACGGCGGAAGGTCGTCCGTTACCGCGTATCGGACGGTCCGATGCTCGCTGATCCACAGTTGCTCCGATGCAGTGAGCGCAACCTTGCCGTTGAGCCCATAGTGCATCCCCAGTCCTTCCCAACGCGTACGAATGGCGGCCTTTGCGGTCACCGGAACCTGCCTGAGAATATCGTCGATCATCTGCATGAGGACGGTATTGTCAGCGGTCGACGCAAACCGGAAATCGTCCATGTCGAACGCCGCGAAGTCGGTGACTTTCACGTTGAGCAACTGATGCTGCTCGATCAGAAAATTCAGCGCGGTCGCGTTGCCGATACAGCTATCCGCGCGGCCAAAGGCGACGGCTTCCAGTGCGCTCTGGATCGACGGGTACGGGGTGAGTCGCATGTCGCCGTACGACTTGCGCAGTTCCGCATCGTCGACCATGCCGCGCACGTAGGCGAGCACCTGCTGGCCCGTCGGGCGGGAGATCGAATAGAGGGAATTGTCGATTCTCGTTGCCACCGCCAGCTTGTTGCCGAAGTACGGTGCGCTATAGGCTAAGCTGCGTTCGCTGTTGCCGTGCTGCGCGCTCGTCACGAGATCGATCTTTCCCTGCGCGAGCGCGTTCATGAGTTCGACCCGGTTCGGCCAGGCGCTGACTTCAATATTTGCATGCCATGCCGACGCGAACATGCCGAGGTACTCGGCGGAGACGCCCTCGTAGTCGCCCGCCACGTCGACGAGGTCGAGCGGTCCCATGTCGCCGGGCACCATGCCCACGCGGATCACGTAGTTGTGCCCGGCGAGCCATGCATGCTGGCTGGAAGAGAGCGATGCGCGTGGCGAGACGCCGTTCCGATGCGAGACAACGTGAAGGGTCGGGGCGGTCCATGCGAGCGTCGGCTGGCATGCGGCCCAGCCGACGAGTCCGATCCAGGCGGCGAGCAGATAAGCGCGACAGCGGCTCATGCTGGCCCGTCAGATAAGGTGATGCGCGTTCGCGAACGCAGCCAGATCGACCACATTGGTCAATCCGAGCTTGGCGAGGATGTTGGCTTTGTGCGTGCTGATTGTCTTGTTGCTGAGCGAGAGTGTTTCACCGATCTCCTTGTTGCTGCGGCCCTGCGCGAGGTAGCGCATCACGGCCTGTTCGCGTTCGGTCAGGCGTGCCAGCAACGATTCTTCAGGGTCTCCGGAGACCACGACACTCGCTTCAGCCGGAAAGCAGTTGAAGCCTGACAGTGCCGCTTTGACGCAACTCAGGATGTGCGACGCATCCTTGTTCTTGCTGACGTAGCCATTCGCACCGGCGCTCTGGCAGCGCGTCGCGAATAGCTCAGGCGTATAGGACGACATCACGAGTATCTTGACTTCGGTATCCGTCGCGCGCACGCGCCGGATCAGATCGAGCCCGTTCAGACCGGGAATGTCGAGATCGATGACGAGCAGATCGGGCTTGAGGTCACGATAGAGTGCGAGACCGTCGCTTCCATCCCCCGCGGAGCCGACTACCTTGAGTACGGGATCACGCTCGAGGATGCTCGTGAGCGCGATGACCATTGCCGGGTGGTCGTCGATCAGCACAATGCGATACATGCCACACTCCTTTTATGATAGTGGTCTGCTCGATGCGTCTTGAGCACTTGGAGGGTTTTGAAATTGTGAGATAAGCGGAATATTAATGCATCTATGCAGTCAAGCCGCTCAGAACCTCGTTGCCCTCCACGGTGCTAAACAACACAGTGCGTCTCTCGACGACGGCACTATCCGCCGCGCGTCGTGATGACGCAGACCGTCACCCGTCAGGAAACTCTGCTTTCTCGGGCAGGAAGGCGGCCGCCGACGGCTTGCCGTAGCGTGACGTTGCCGGCCGCCCTATTGCCGACGTTAAGACCAACATTTTCGTCGTACGCGAGTGCCCGCAACGCCGCGAAATACGCCAGATACGCTAGGAATTTTCGGAGTCGCTGCCAATGCGGGGCGCGATCCGGTTCCGTCAGGGTAGAACAGCATGGCCGGTTAAACCCGGCGTCATACCACTTTTGCTTGCAGGGTCAGCGGGTTTCCTGACTCTCCAGAACAAAAGCCCCTCGCATTCGTCATGCAAGGGGCGTCGCATGAGCGCCACGACCGGCGCCCGGCATGCAGTGTCGTTTTAGAACCGGTGACGAATGCCGGTGGTTACCGCGACCTGCTTGTTGTTTGACGATGCGGACAAGCCGTTGATGTTGGCGCCGATATCAAGGCCGTCTGCGCTGACGTGCTGGTAGACGCCCTGCAGGTAAACGTCGGTGCGCTTCGACAGGGCGTATGACGTCTGCAGGCCGATCTGTTGCCACTTGGGGTTCGCTCCATTCAGGCTGCCGTTCGTGTAGGTATAGGCTGCTGAGACGTTCAACGCCGGGGTCAAGTGGTAGCGCGCGTTGATTTCGTAATTGTTGAAGCGGGCATCGCCGTTCAACGGGACATTGCCCGTAGTACCGGCATTCGCGGCGTTGATGCCCACAGCGTTGTCCAACCGGGTCTGCGTGAACACGAAGCCCGCTGTGGCTGGGCCGAACGTATAGTTCACACCGGCTCCCCATGTTCGCTGGCGCCCCGCTGCGAAGGTTGCGTCACCGGTCACCGCACCCGGATCGCTGACTGCCTGCTGCAGGTTGTTCGGATCGTTGTTCAATTGCATATAGGCTGCGGCAACATTCAGTCCGCCGTAGTTGTACGACGTACCGACGCTGTACGCGCGGTTATTGGAGAAACCGTCCGACGAGTTCGAGAAGCCGTAAAGGGCACCGACCTTCAGGCCGCCCCAGTTGACGCTCTGGTATTTGACCGAGTTGTTGATACGGAACGAGTTGGCCAGGTTGTCGTTGTCGTACGGGTGCGCGAACTCCGTGCCACCGTACTGCGTGCCGGCTAGTGCAAGCGGGCCGAGATAGTCGACCACGTCGTCGTACTGGCGCCCGAGGGTCACCGTGCCGGCTTTGTCGCTCGACAGTCCGACGTAGGCCTGGCGGCCAAATGCCCGGCCGTTCTGGCCCAAATTGCCGTTGTTGATCGAGAAGCCGTTTTCGAGGCGGAAGACGGCTTTCAGACCGCCGCCGAGGTTCTCGCTGCCGGCCAGGCCCCAGCGGCTGCCTTGCGTCATACCGTCTGTTGCCGACCAGTTGCTGTGGCCGCCTTCGTTGTTCGCATACGTGATGCCTGAATCAATCAGGCCATACAGCGTCACGCTGCTTTGCGCGTAAGCGGCCGTCGAAGCCGCACCGGAGAGGGCAACAACCAGAAGAGTCTTTTTCATCGATAGCGAGTTCCATGAATGGAGCAAGAAAGCCTTGCCCGATTTTCAGAAGAGGGCCGTGAGTTTGAGGCGCGCGGAATATGAGTAAATGTCTGAGTGCGCTTGAGTGGAGGTGATCGGCCTTCGTGAAACTTAACTATACGATTCAGGTTTTATGATTTTTGACAAAATATTCTGATGCATCATCGGAATATTCCGAGATTCGGTGTAATTTATTAAATTTGTAAATGATTGAACTTTTGATTGAACCGATTTTAAGGTGCCGGGTAAAGCAGTGCTTGCCGCTTATGCGGTGCGTTGAGTGACAGGTCTGGGTGCGGTGGAGAAGCTATTGGAAAACTCAATGTTATTTTATTATTTTTTTGAATAGAGCGATGAACCTGCCTGCTGCTAAATGCGATCTGGCAGCAGGCAGGTGTTCGCCGATAATTGAAATCAACCGCCGAGGGCCGGCGTTCTGGCATCGAGGAATGCGCGAGCCTGCTGTCGACCGTCGTTGATTAGAATATCTATGTTCCTGGACCCCCGATCGATCTTGCCTTCGTAATCGAGCGTCTTCTGAAGTTCAGCGGACATTTCAATGCACGGAATGTGATATGGCTTGTCGACGTCATCGTTGAAAGACTTCGGAATCCGGACGGTCTTCCTGATGCCAAGCTTGTTGAGATATTCCTTCTTGAATGCGTCTGCCAGGAACAGATCGTTGAGTAATTCCAAATGGGTCAATTGCTGGAATAAAGACACGTTGCCTTCCAGCTGATTCCGGCGATCGATAATATCGTTGGGCTGGGTCGGAATGGTGGCTCTCGCCGTCGGATTGATCTTGATCAGCCAGATTTCCTCGGGAAGATTCTCCGGACCGACGAAGATTGGCCGGATCAGTTCATCGACCGGCGGATTATCGGAAAACAACCCGTCCCAATAGGCTTCCTTGCCAATCTCCACCGCGGGAAAAATGCTCGGCACCGCGCACGACGCAAGGATGTGCTCGACCTGGATCGCCTCCTTGCTGGAGACGAATTTTCGCAATTTCCCAGTCAACACATTGGCGGCTCCGAGGACTAGCACTGGCTTTTCCGGCACCGGGCCCCATGATGCGATCTCATCGAAGTCGATATGCGTTTTCAGCAGCTCTGCGAAATCCATGAACGTTTTCCGCTTACCCACGCTGAGGTAGCCCATCATGGTCTGAAGAGTCGAGGAGGCGGGGCTTAGCTGCAAGCTGGGCCAGTTGCCGCTGTTGATCGCCCGGACCCAATGGACGACCCAATCGTTGAAGAATTGCTCATCGGCTGACTGGACCGTATTGTCTTTCCAGAAATCCAGCAATCGCGTCCAGACCGGTTGCTCGCCTTTCTTCATCGCATACCAGACGAGTGCCGCGCAGACCGCCCCGCCCGAAGTCCCGCTCAAGCTCACAATATCGAAATCATCCTGAATGCCGGCTTCAAACAGCGCATGCAGGACTCCCGCGGTAAAGGCGGTCTGGCTGCCGCCGCCCTGGCACGCGATCGCTATTTTTGTTTTCAACTCGACACCTCCGATATCAACTGTTAGATGAGTGATGTTGATGCCCTTCGACGGTACTGTCGCATTGTTACGTGACAAGGGGGGATGTGGCGACAACTTTGTGCATGCATGGAGCGGCTCGCCCAAAAGCGTATCTGCTATCGATCCGATGTTTTTCGCCGCAAGCTGATTTCCAGTCGACGTAGTCGGCTTTGCAGGGTTGAGACGGTCGACTTCCTCAGCGCCGAATATTCCACTATTAATTGACGATATTCACGCATCAATTTTTGCAGCGGTGGCATGCTCTTTAAGTGCGTGATAGAAGTGTCCGCCGAACACGACTTACAAATGAAAAAAAACGCCGGCGTTTGCCGGCGTGCAGATCAACCTTCATTCGTTAGCTGCGGGCCGAATGGCCAGCTCAACGTAACCGGCCTGATGCGGTTCACGGATTTATCCACGGCGAAACATTGAGTGTTCTGCCAGACCGCGAAAGAAGCTGCTGTTGCCTCTGCCGTGTGATGCCGCGCCACGCGCGCCGGTCTCGGGAGTGCCCACGGCAGTATCACGCAGTTGACCTTGCTGCCCGCTTCGCAAGCTGTTCACCCCGCCATGCGACAGGCTATTGCGGTCCGCGACTGTCGGTCCGGTTCGCGCCGGTCCTGGCTCGAGCGCACCGCGTTGCGCAACCGTGCGGTTTTGCATTCCGGCCCCGCCTGCACCGTAGGTGTGGCGTGACACTGGGCGCGTGTCATGCATCCCTTGCAGGCGCTGCAATGCATTGCCGTCTACGGTGTTGCCGGTGCGTGCGCCGAGTACCTGCTGCGCCCGGTTGCGCGCCGCGTCGTTCCCGTGCAATGCACCTGATGGCCGGTTCATGACGGGGCCCACGCCCTCGCGCGGACGGCCCTGTGTATCACGCAGTCCGCCGCCCCACGATGTAGCCGTGCGCCGCGTCGTATCGTGCCGCCATGTTGTGTGATTCGTGGTCGTCGTGATTTGATGATTGACGTTGATATGGTTGTAGTGGTTCACGTTGATGTTGACGTCGTGATGATTCCAGTCGCAGTTGCCCCACAGCGCATAGGTCACCGCTACGCCTACACCGAAGCCGATGCCCGCGGCCACACCCGACGCGAACGCATACCCAGGAGGCGGGGGCAGATACACCGGCGGGTAGGCCGGATACGGCCATACACCGTAGACCACCGTTGGGTTGTAGGTCGGCACGTACACCACTTGCGGGTTGGACGGCTGAATCACAATGATCTGGCCACTGGTGCCCTGCTGGACGACGACCTTCTGTTGCGACGTCGAGTTCAGATTGCCGGCTGCGTGCGCTTTCGCGCGCAGACGCTGCACCGAATCCATCACAGCGTCCGGGCGGGCGAGAAAGGCTTCACCGAGCTGATGCACCCAATCCGGCTTCGCGCCCATCATGGTGAGCACCGTTGGGAAAGCGACCAGCGACTGCACGCTCGGGTCCCACGGTTGTGAGGCCACGGCCCGTACCGCGCTGTCGCCGGTGGCCGTATGGGTTCTCACCCAGGCTGCGGCCTGATCAACCTCGGCCGGGTAGGTCGATGCCATCAGCACCTGTGACAGCAGTGCGTCCGGATACAGGGCGATCGGAGCGCTCAATGCGTCGATTTGCTGGTCAGTCCATCCGCTCGAAACCGCAACGGTTTGCGCGTGCACCGGCTGCGGTGCGATAAGCACAGCCGTGGTGCCCAGCATGCTGATCATGCAGACAGAAACGACCGCGCGAGTCATACGCTTCATTGATCCTGGCTTCATCACTTCCTCCTGTTCCACGATGGCGCTCGATCAATAGAACTGCTGAAGGAATGCCAACGGGTTTGCGAGACGTTCAACGGCGCGTCTTCTCAAACAGTTCGACGCCCGTATTGGAATCTCTTGCTATCCCCATTGTGACGCTCGCGGACGTACTGTGGACCTAGGAAGTTTCTTGGAATAGGTGGGAATTCCTCCAGATCTGGAGTCTGGTGTCGTGCCGAATCAAGGCCTGCAAATGCGCACAGGCGATCGTCGCCGACGAGGTCGGCGACGATCGCCTGGAAGAGGACCAGGGTCCGCTAGAACATGTGCCGCATGCCGATGTTCACGCCTGCGGTCGTGCCCGTGACTTCGTTCAGTGCGTTGTTGACGGACAGTCCGGTGTGCATCGCGCCATGGTTGGTGACAAAGCCCGCTTGCCCATACACCACGGTGGCCTTCGACAGCGAATACTCGAGCCCGGTGGACGCGAGTATCGAATTATTCGACGAGTGGTTCCCATCGCGCGTGACCCACACGCCCGCATCGACGTTCAGCGCCGGTGTGATGCGATAGCTGGCGCCGCCTGAATAGACGCGGTCATTGAACGACCCCGCCACTTTGTACTGCACGTATGAAGCCTTGACGGTCAGGTTGTTGAACACGTAGCTGGCGCCGAGCGCGCGGCCGTCGAAGGCGACCACGCTCGGGGTCACGATCGACGCGGCGCTACCACCCGCGTTGCCGCTGTAGAGCGCCGCATCGACGGTTAGCGTGCCAAGGTGGTAGCGCAGGCTCGCCGAATACTGGCGGCCCGCCTGAAAATTCCCGGCAGCGCCGCCGAGCGCCATCAGCGCGCTGGCTTGCAGCCCGGCGATTTCCGGCGACGTGTACGAAATCGCGTTCGGGTTGAACAGGCCGGTCGCATAGACGTTGTTGAGGTAGGTGATGAGGCCGCTGCCGAAATACGACATCTCGCGCGGGTCGAAGTCGTACACCGCAAGGAAGAAGGGTGAGAACTGCAAGCCGGCTTTGACCGTACCGTAGCGGCTGTCCAGGCCGACCCACGCCTGCCGCCCGAACTCGTTGCGGTTCGAATTGCTGAACGCGCCGTTGGCAATGCTGATGCCGCTTTCGAGTTCGAAGATCGCGCGCGTGCTGCCGCCGAGATCTTCGGCGCCACGCATGCCGAAGCGTGAGCCCGAGAGCCCGCCGTCGGCGAACGAGAACTGGTGACCGGCATCCTTGCCGGTCTTCGCGTTGGGTGTTTTGTTGGTGTAGAGGAGGGAACCGTCGACGATACCGTATAACGTGACGCTGCTTTGCGCATGGGCGCTCTGGGCCGATCCCAATGCACATGCGCCCACTAATCCGAGAATGACTCCAACCTGATTGCGATGACTTACCGGCATGCTTCGTGTCTCCTTGTTTATTAGAATCAATTGAACTGGCGAAGTGATGCTTGTGTTGCTCAATCTGGTGCGATGGTTCAAACGTACTCATGCGCCGCGTGAAACCGCCGGCGCGAACGCTGTGGATCGAGCAGCACGAACCCGGCTGCTCCTACGGCGATCAGCAGTACACCGGTTATGGCGAAGCTGATTTCGTATCCACGGCTTTCGCCGACCACGCTGAGCAGCTTGCCCATTGAGACGGGGGCAATAAGCCCCGCCGTGGTGACGATCGAATTGGTGATGGCGAGCAGCGCGCCACGCCGTGAAGCCGGCGCGATTTCAGCGACGAGAAGCGGGCCGAACGTGAAGACCTGGATAGCCAGTGAGCTGGCGAGCGCCATCAGGCCGACCTTCACGAGAGGGGGCGCGCTGAGATATAACGTGCAGTAGGCGATACCGCTCACGATACAGGTGCCGCTGATCAGCGCGCCGCGTGCAATTCGCGACTGGGTGCCGCGCTTGAGCAGGCGGTGCGAGCATACGGCGAGGGCAATACCGACCGGAATCTGCGCGGCGACCTGCAGTGCGAAGAGCCACCCGGTCTGGTTGGCCTGAAAACCGAGTCCTAGCCGGTAGTAGGCCGGCACCCATGTCATGCCGATCGAGATCACGACGTAGCCGACGAAGCATTGCAGCAGCACGCCAATGACGGTGCGGTCTGTGAGCAAGGTCAGCCATCCAACGGGCGTATGCAGGCCGGTCACAGCATGCGGCTGCGGCTCGGGCGTCCGTAGCGCATCGTCCTGAGCGTTGCCGCTCTTGCCGACGCACAGCCAAAGAACGGTCCACAGAAGACCGGCGATACCCAAGGTGAGGAACGCGGCGTGCCATTGCCAGCGGCCGGTGATATAGGTCAGCAGCGGACTCGCCAGAATCACGCCTGCGGTACCGCCCTGTTGGACCAGCGTCGTCGGAAGATTGCGCTCGCGATTATCGAACCAGGTGTAGACGACATGCAGCGCGAGCGGCGACGCCGGTCCTTCGCCCGCACCCAGCAGGATGCGGCAGCCCAGCAACACGGCAAAGCTGGTGGGCCAGGCGAGTGGCAACTGGCCCACCGCCCAGGTGAATGCGAGCCCCGCAAGCAGCCACTTGACGTCAATGCGGTCGGCGACGAGGCCGACACCGATACCTGAAAGTGAAAACAGCAGGAAGAATGCGCTTCCCACGAGGCCGAACTGACTGTGGGTCAGTTGCATATCGTGCATCAACGGAACTGCGACGAGGCCGAGTACAGCCTTGTCCGCGAAATTGATCAGCATGAAGAGAAAGAGCGACGTGACAATCAGCCAGCGCCGGTTTCCTGTAATAGGGGCGGCCACGGCACGTTCCGACGCAAATCTGAGGTTTTCTGATTCCAGCATTTAATAGTACTCAATGTATCCGTCCCGGCCGGGCGTTCTGGTCGGGAGCACAGGGTGGGGCAAGGCGTGGACGTCGCAGCGCCTGGCGCGCCGCACATGCCAGGTCGGCTCGAGGGATCGACCTCGTCATCCGGATTCGCGATGGATCAATCCGTCGCGCGTCGTCTTCAAGTGCATGGGCGCAATCTGCGCCTTAAGGAACAAATAACGATAGGCAATGTGTCTCTCCAGTCGGCAGTTCGTGCTTTATCGCGAACGGCATCGTTGTGTTTGCGCACATTGGAGGTGGTATCAAAAATTAATTCAAGTGCGATCTACGAATCGGAAGATTGCAAGAATTGCATTGGATCAATTGCAATCGAAGGTTGCCGGATGCAAGCGGTCAGTTTGACGGCGCAAATTGCCGGATGAGCATGCTGTCATGCGTGCCGTGCCCAACCGGCCGACGGTTTTATCGCGTGTTTTCCGCACGATCACGGTACTTTCCCTGAGTCGTGTTGACAAAGTCTCATCGATCGACGAGGATTCGGAATCCAGATTCCGATTTTTCAAAAGAATCATTTGCACCGGCGCAGGACCACCTGCACTGGCTTCGTTCAGGACTGACCATGACGTTGCTGACGCACGCCGTATGATGACCACTCAATCGCGCCGCCGTGGCAGTGCGCAGCCGGTTCTCGCCACACCACGCCAGGCGCGCAGCCAGGCGGGCCTCGCGAAGATGCTGCAGGTCGGGCGCGAACTGATCGAGGCGAGCGGCAATCTCGACGACCTGTCGATCAATAGCATTGTCGAACAGGCGGGCACGTCGATTGGAGCGTTCTATCGTCGGTTCGACAACAAGGACGTGTTCTTTGGCGTCGTGCAGGACATGGTCATGACCGAGGCGCTCGAGTACTTGCGTGACGTCGTCGAACATGAGGCCGCCTGGCAGTCGCATGATCCGGGGACCCTCGCGGACGCAGTCGTCGCGCTATACGTTCAGGCGTTCCGGCGCAATCGTGGCCTATACCATGCGTCGTTGTTGCAGTCGTCGCAACGCAAGACAGCCTGGGATGCCGTCAAACGGACCAACGACGAGGCGCTGAAGTTGATCGTGCCACGCCTTGTCGCCGTGCTAGGTGCGGGCCGCCGAATGAGCGCCCCCCGGCTGGCGACACTTGAATTCGAAGTGCGCGTGGCGTTGCAGTTTCTCGTCGGCATGCTGGTCAACAATCTGATGCACGATCCCGGTCCGCTGTCGCTGACGAGCCGCAAGCTCGTCCCGTCCATGCAAACGCATTTTCGACGAAGCCTGAATTTGCAGGATCGTTGATTTTTTGTCCAGAAAGCGGAATAGAAGTTCCGGTTCCATTTGCGAAAATTCAAAAACGACTATCGCGAGGTAAGAGGAGACATGAAAGAAGACAACCTTGTTGCCGGCTTCGACTATGTGATCGTAGGCGCGGGCTCGGCGGGCAGCGTGCTTGCAGCACGCCTCACCGAGCGTGCGGATGTGTCCGTATGTGTGATCGAAAGCGGACCGGCTGAAGACAGCGTCATGGTGCGTTGCCCAGCCGGGATGGTCGCCGTCGTCCCCAGGCGAGGCAAGCACAACTGGGCATTCGAAACGGTCCCGCAGACCGGACTGCTCGGTCGCCGCGGATATCAGCCGCGCGGCCGGGGCCTTGGCGGATCCAGCCTTATCAACGGAATGATCTACACGCGTGGACATGCTTCCGATTACGACGATTGGGCTGCGCTTGGCAATCGTGGCTGGGGTTACGACGACGTGCTGCCGTACTTTCGCCGTGCTGAACACTACGAGTTGGGAAAGAATGCGTGGCACGGCACAGGTGGTCCGCTGAATGTCGCCGCGCTGCGCGATCCGAATCCGGCGGCGCACGCGTTCGTGACCGCCGCGCGGGAAGCCGGTTATGCGCGCAATGATGATTTCAATGGTGCCTCACAGGAGGGCTTCGGTCTCTACCAGGTTACGCAACGTGATGGCGTCCGGCACGGTACGGGCCGTGCCTATCTGCGTCCGGCCATGTCGCGCAGCAACCTGACGGTATTGACCGACACGCAGGTTCTGCACGTGCTGTTCGATGGACCGCTCGCGAAAGGTGTACGTTGCCGTGGGGCTGGCGGTGACTTCACGGTCCACGCACGTCGTGAAGTAATCATGTGCGCAGGCGCGTTTCAGACGCCGCAACTCCTGATGCTCTCGGGCGTCGGTCCGGCGGATGAATTGCAGCGCCATGGTATCGAGGTGCGTCATCACCTCCCGGGCGTCGGTCGCAATTTGCAGGACCACGTCGACTACATTGCGCTCTATCAGACGCATGACGATTCCCTGTTTGGCGTCACGCTCAAGCAGGCGGTGCGCCTGCCTGGCATGATCCGGGCATGGCGCCGCGAAGGGCGTGGGCCACTTACCACCAACTTCGCGGAGGCGGGCGGTTTTGCCCGCACGCGCGCGGAGCTCGACCGTCCCGACGTGCAGTTTCACTTCCTCGTCGGTTTCGCGGAAGACCATGGCCGGCGACGTTTTCCGGGGCGCTATGGCATGAGCTGCCACGTGTGCGTGTTACGGCCGAAGTCGGTGGGCCAGGTCACGCTGGGCGGTGCCGATCCGCTACTCGCGCCTGTCATCCATCCCAACTTCCTCGCCGCTCCGGAGGATATGCGAACGCTGATCGACGGTTATCGCATCACGGAGAAAATCATGCGGCAACCCGCGTTCGCCCGCTACCGGTTGCGCGACATGCATCCGCCACAGGACAGTGAAGAGGCTTTGGAGCGGCAGATCAGAAGCCGTGCCGACACGATCTATCACCCGGTCGGAACCTGCCGTATGGGTTCGGACAGGCTCGCGGTGGTAGACGACCAACTGCGTGTGCAGGGTCTCGCAGGCTTGCGTGTGGTGGACGCCTCGGTGATGCCGACGCTGGTCGGCGGCAACACGAATGCGCCGACCATCATGATCGCCGAGAAGGCGGCCGACCTCATTCTCAACGGCAGTGTCGTATGAGCCGTGATTGCGCAGAAGCCGCTCACGACGCCTTCGATCGACCCACACAGCGCGCGGCCGCGCTCGTGCCGCGCTAAACACCTATTCAACCAGACGTTCAGGAGTGTCCATGTCTCATCACTATCGCCGTTCCTATATCAATGGCACGTGGCATCAGCACGCCGACGGCGAATCTCATCAGGTGTGCAACCCGGTCGACGGCACGCCGGTCGCAACCGTCTCGCTCGGCACGGCTGACGACGCCGCTCATGCCGTTGCCGCCGCACGCGGCGCATTCGACAACTGGTCGCGCACATCTTCCGCGGAGCGCTCACGCTATCTGCTGGCTATCCGGGCCGGCCTTGAAGCGCGCGGGGAAGAATTGGCTCAGGCTATTACGCGGGAGGTCGGCACGCCGATTGCCTTTTCACGACGCGCGCAGGTGGGGTTGCCCACCGCCACGTTCGCAATCGCCGCGCAGATGGCGCAGCCGTGCGACGCGGTTGAACAGATTGGTCATTCGCAGGTCGTCCATGAGCCGATCGGAGTCGTTGCGTGCATCACGCCGTGGAACTATCCATTGCATCAGATCGCGGCGAAGGTCGCTTATGCGCTCGCAGCGGGCTGCACGGTGGTCCTGAAACCGTCTGAAGAGGCACCGGCGTGCGCGGCGATGCTCGCTGAGATCATCCACGAGGCGCAATTGCCGCCGGGCGTATTCAATCTCGTCAACGGGACGGGGCCGGTGGTCGGCGAGGCGCTCGCGAGCCATCCGGATGTCGACATGATCTCGTTCACAGGGTCGACCGCGGCGGGCCGCCGGGTCGGTGCGCTTGCCGCGGCGACAATCAAGCGCACGGCTCTCGAACTGGGTGGTAAATCGGCTGCGATTCTGCTTGCCGACGCAGATCTTTCGCAAGCGATTCCCGGTGCGTTGCGCGCGGCGTTCGTCAACGCTGGACAGACGTGTAGCGCGCACAGCCGCCTGCTTGTGCCACGCGGCCTGTATGGCGCCGTGTCTGCATTCGTCGCGGAGGCCGCGAGAGCCATGATTGTCGGCAACCCGCTCGACGAGCAAGTGCAGATCGGGCCGCTTGCCAACGCACGCCAGCACGCACGCGTGACCGACTACATTAATCGTGGCGTTACGGAAGGTGCGACGCTTCTCGCCGGGGGAGCGGATCCCATCGCGGGCCTTGAAGCGGGTTACTTCGTGCGGCCGACCGTATTCGGCGACGTGACTACTGAAATGACGATCGCGCGCGAAGAAATCTTTGGGCCGGTTCTATCTGTCTTGCGGTATGAAGACGTGGACGACGCCGTACGAATCGCGAACGACGTGCCATACGGTCTTGGTGGCGGAGTCTGGTCGCGTGATACGGGTGCGGCGATGGCACTTGCTCGCCGGCTGCGCACTGGGCAGGTGGACATTAACGGTGCTGCATTCAACCCGTACGCGCCGTTTGGCGGATATGGCCAATCGGGCAATGGCCGGGAACTGGGCCGCTTTGGACTGGCGGAGTTTTGCGAGGTGAAGTCGATTCAGTGTGTGACGGCGGACGCGACCTGAGTCCAGCTTGAGGTGTCGCGGCGAATGTTCATTGGCGCACTTGCCCCGGCCCGACACCGGCAACACGCAAATATCCATCTTCAATCTGAGCACCGCGCCCCAGCTTATCGCGGGACATACCGGGCACCGTCAACTCCGAGAACAGGTGAAGAACCCTTCGGCGCGCGCAGCACCGCCGGAAGCATGACGCCCTTGTCACTAAGGCTGAAAGTGCGAGAGCCCAGATTCCAGATGCACCACTACCGTGGCTGCGCGGGGGACCCGCTTAAGAGCTGGCGGTGTGAGCCGCTTTCTTTTGCCTACTTGTATATTCCCTCCTGTGGCGTCGACCCGATCAGTTGTCGCCACATGGACAGTCAGCTCGTCTGCCTAGAGTGCCTCGAGCCCGCAGA
>NZ_CAJNBK010000020.1 GCF_905220975.1 Paraburkholderia haematera
CGCGGCGCGGTGGCGGCCTGGTGGGCGCTGACCGGTCTGCTGGTGACGACCTTCGCGTTCCTCGGCGTCAACATGTTCCTGTCGGGGCTGCATAGCTACGGCAAGCTGTAAGATCCGCCGTTCTGCGCCGACTAAGAACCGCCACGTGCTTCGCACCGGCGGTTTTTTTACGTCTGGCGGAATATTCGCTGCATCCAGTGTGTTTGTTAGGGCAGTACCTAAGGATGGCTGGGCGAGTGGCTAAACGGGCCGATCATCAATATGGCCCCGTAAGATAGACAACCCGATGGGCCCGCAAGGAGCAGCACGATGTGGATCAAGCGCAGCGACAGAATTCAACTCATCGGCGATGACATCGCACGCAACGAAATCACGCCGCAGCGGGTCTTTGAGAACCGGCGCCGCGTGTTGCAGGCGGCCGGCGCGGCAGTGCTCGGCAGTTTGATCGGCGTGAATGGCGAAGCGTTGGCGGCGTATTCGTCGCCGGATCCTAAGGCGCAAAAGCTCGCGGCGAAGACCAACCCGAAGTTCGTCGCGCTCGACAAGATCACACCGTACAAAGACATCACCACGTACAACAATTACTACGAGTTCGGCACCGACAAAGCGGATCCTGCGCACAACGCCGGCACCTTGCGCGCGCATCCGTGGAAAGTGAGTGTCGAGGGCGAAATCAAGAATCCGAAGGTGTACGACATCGACGAATTGCTGAAGCTCGCGCCGCTCGAGGAGCGCGTGTACCGGTTGCGTTGTGTCGAAGGCTGGTCGATGGTGATTCCGTGGATCGGCGTGCCGCTCTCGGAGCTGATCAAGCGCGTGCAGCCGACCGGCAATGCGAAATACGTGCAATTCATCACACTCGCCGATCCTTCGCAAATGCCCGGGCTTTCGACGCCGGTACTCGATTGGCCGTACACCGAAGGTTTGCGGATGGACGAAGCGATGAATCCGCTGACGCTGCTGACAATGGGCCTCTACGGACAGGTGCTGCCGAATCAGAATGGCGCGCCGATCCGTGTGGTGGTGCCGTGGAAATATGGCTTCAAGAGCGCGAAGTCGCTGGTGAAGATCCGTTTCCTCGACAAGCAGCCGCCGACCAGCTGGAACACGTATGCGTCGAACGAATACGGCTTCTATTCGAACGTGAATCCGAACGTCGACCATCCGCGCTGGAGCCAGGCCACCGAGCGGCGCATCGGCGAAGACGGTTTCTTCACGCCCAAGCGCAAGACGTTGATGTTCAACGGCTACGGCGATCAGGTCGCGTCGCTGTATCAAGGCATGGACCTGAAGAAGAACTTCTGAGCGACGGTGCGATCATGGCTTCTGATACTCAATCTGTAGCTCAAACCGAACGCAAAGCACCGCGAGCCGTGCCGGCGTCGGCGACACCTACGGCAAAGCGCCCTGCAGGCGGCGCGCGCTGGATCGTGCCGGCGAAGATCGCGGTGTTTATCGCGGCGTGGTATCCGCTCGCGCGTATCGTGCTGTTCGGCATGACCGATCGGCTGGGCGCGAATCCTATCGAGTTCATTACGCGCTCGACCGGTTTGTGGACGCTCGTGTTTCTTTGCATCACGCTAGCCGTGACGCCGTTGCGGCGGCTGACCGGCATCACGGCGTTGGCACGATTCCGCCGGATGCTGGGCCTTTACGCATTCTTCTACGCAACGCTTCATTTCACCACTTACCTGTGGTTCGACAAGTGGTTCGATGTTGCCGCGATTCTCAAGGACATCGGCAAGCGGCCATTTATCACCGTGGGCTTTGCCGCGTTCATGCTGCTGATCGCGTTAGCCGTTACGTCACCGCGCGCGATGGTGCGCAAACTTGGACGCCGCTGGCAATCGTTGCATCGTGCGATCTATGCGATCGGCGGGCTTGCGATCCTGCATTTCTGGTGGATGAAGGCGGGCAAGCACGACCTGATTTTGCCGAAGATCTACGGCGCGATCATGGTCGCGTTGTTGGGGTGGCGCTTGATCGTATGGCTGCGCGAGCGGGGGTTAAAGACGCGCTGAGCACCAGGATCCGCGCGCAAATGAAAAAAGGCGATGCCGCAGTGGCATCGCCTTTTTTATGTCGCTTAGGTGCTGACGTTTACGCCGGCAAAATCGTTTCGCCCGCAAACAGCTGCTTGACCTCTTCGCGTTCGCGAACCAGATGCACTTGTGTACCATCAACCATCACCTCGGCCGCACGCGGACGGGTGTTGTAGTTCGAACTCATCACGAAGCCGTACGCGCCAGCCGAGCGAATCGCCAGGAGATCGCCCGGTTCGACCGCCAGCAGACGCTCACGACCCAGCCAGTCGCCGCTTTCGCACACCGGGCCGACCACGTCGTACACGTGAGCGGGCACCTCGCGCTTAACGACAGCCTCGATCGCGTGATACGCCTCGTACATCGCAGGGCGTGCGAGATCGGTCATCGCCGCGTCCACGATGGCGAAGTTCTTTTCCGCCCCCGGCTTGAGAAACTCGACGCGCGTCAGCAGCACGCCTGCATTGCCGACCAGCGAACGGCCCGGCTCGAAGTAAACCTCACGATGCCCGTGACCACGCGCTTCGATGCGATCCAGTACGGTGCGCACGAAGTCGCCGATTTCCGGTGGGGTTTCATCGTCGTAGGTGATACCGAGGCCGCCACCTACGTCGATGTGGCGAATCTTCACGCCGTCCTGTTCGATCTGTTCGACCAGTTCGAGCACCTTGTCGACCGCGTCCAGATACGGGGCGACTTCAGTGATCTGCGAGCCGATATGGCAGTCGATGCCGACCACGTCGAGATGTGTCATCGCTGCGGCAGCTTGATACGTTGCTCGCGCATCTTCGAATGCGACACCAAACTTGTTCGACTTCAGGCCGGTGGAAATATATGGATGCGTTTTCGCGTCGACGTCCGGATTCACGCGCAACGAGACGGGCGCTTTTTTGCCCATTTCCGCCGCAACTGCGTTGAGGCGATCGAGCTCGGGAATCGATTCGACGTTGAAGCATTTGACACCGGCCGCGAGGGCCTGACGCATCTCGTCCGCATGCTTGCCGACGCCGGAAAATACGGTGTTTTCCGCTTTCCCGCCCGCGGCCAGCACGCGCGCCAGTTCGCCGCCCGACACGATGTCGAAGCCGGCGCCGAGACGCGCGAACACGTTCAGCACCGCAAGATTGCTATTGGCCTTGACGGCGACGTGAACGGTTGCGCGACGGCCGGCGCAAGCGCCGGCGTAGGCGTTCCATGCTTCGGTGAGCGCGGCGCGCGAATAGACGTACAGCGGCGTGCCGAACTGCTCGGCGAGTGAGACGGTGGACACGCCCTCGGCGTGCAACACGCCGTCGACGTAGTCAAATGCGGATCGAGTCATGCGAAAGTCTTATTGAACTGGAGTGACGGCGGAGGCAGGTTGCACAGGCGCAGCAGCGGATGCGGCAGACGCGGGCGGCGCGGCGAGTTCGCTTTCCGGCGACAACGAGAGCGGCGCGCCAGTGGTATCCGGTACTTCACCCATGGGGGAGGCAGTTTGCGCACCTGATTTCACTTCACCCGATGACGCTGACGGCAGCGGTTGCGTGCGGTCGATCGGCTTGGCCGGCAGCGGCGGCACGGTGGGCAAATAGAGCGAACCGCGTTGCCCGCAGCCGGCAAGTGCACAACCTGCGAGAATGGCTAAACCCGCTACAATCGCGCGGCCGGGCGCCCCCGCGCGCATCCGAGATACGACTCGCATGACTGTCCCTGAATAAATAATCGATGGAGTTTAGCATGTCCGATAGTGATTACCTGACCCGCGCGGAAGCCGCGCTAGCCGCCATCGAACGCGCGCTGGACGACGTGGAAGCCGACATCGAACTCGAGCGCAGCGGCAATGTCCTGACCCTCGAATTCGAGAACCGCACGAAGATCATCGTCAACCTGCAGCCGCCGATGCGCGAGATCTGGATCGCTGCAAAGGCGGGTGGTTTCCACTTCCGTTTCATCGACGGTGAATGGCGCGATACGCGCAGCGGCACGGAGTTTTTCGCCGCGTTGTCGGAGTACGCCACGCAGCAGGCTGGCGAGCCGGTTCACTTCGAAGCGTAGACATCGTGGGCTGAAGGGGCTGCCGGAACGGCGGCCGAAGCCGGCGCTGAAAGCGAGCGTCGGAACGGCCGCTGAATTGACCGCCCAAACGAAACCGCCGCGCATCGAGCGCGGCGGTTTTCTTTGTTCAGGCGAACTGCGGTCTTTCTTCAGTGCCCGCGGAACAGATTCATGATGTCCTGCTTTTCCTGTTCGCCGACCTGTTCAGGCGCCGCCGCGCCAGCGCCGCTCGCCCCGGCCTCCAGCGCCGCCTGACTCACGCCGACTGTCGCGACAAAACCGTGGCCCGGCGTGAAGTCGTCGAAATACAGCTCTGAGCCGAGCTCGGTCAGGCCGTCGGGCATCGGCATCTTGTAGTCCGGCACACCTTTGAGCGCGCGCGCCATGTATTCGATCCACACCGGCAACGCGAGGCCGCCCCCCGTTTCCTTATCGCCGAGACTGCGCGGGTTGTCGTAGCCCATCCACGCGATGGCCGTGAGCGTGTGCTGATAGCCGGCGAACCACGCATCGCGCGAATCGTTTGTCGTGCCGGTCTTGCCGCCGAGATCGGTACGCTTGAGCACGTTACTCTTCGCGCCCGTGCCACGTTGCGCAACGCTTTGCAGCAGGCTGTTCATCACATACGCATTGCGCGGTTCGATCGCGTGCGGCGCACTCTGCTCGGCGACCAGCGGTTGCGCGTGCGCCACGACGATGCCGCGCTGATCGGTGACTTCCGCGATCAGATACGGGTTGATGCGATAGCCGCCGTTAGCAAATACCGAGAACGCGCCAGCCATCTGCAAGGGCGTGACGAGACCCGCGCCGAGCGCCATCGGCAGATAAGCCGGGTGACGATCCGCATCGAAGCCGAAACGCGTGATGTATTGCTGCGCGTACTTGGTGCCGATCTGGTTAAGGATGCGAATCGACACCAGGTTCTTCGACTTCTGCAGGGCGGTGCGCATGGTCATCGGGCCGTCGAAACCGCCACCGTAGTTCTTCGGTTCCCACGCCTGGCCGCCGGTTTCCGCGGCGCTGAAAAAGAGCGGCGCGTCATTGATCACGGTGGCCGGTCCGAGCCCCTTTTCAAGCGAAGCCGAGTAGATGAACGGCTTGAAGCTCGAACCCGGTTGACGCCACGCCTGGGTCACGTGGTTGAACTTGTTCTTGTTGAAGTCGAATCCGCCGACCAGCGCGCGAATCGCGCCGTCTTGCGGCACCACCGAAACGAACGCACCTTCCACTTGCGGCAACTGCGTAATCGACCAGTTGCCGTCGTCATCCTTCACGAGGCGAATAATCGCACCGGGCCGCACGCGTTGATTCGGCTGTGCGCGCGTGCCGAGCGCGAACTGCGCGAAGCGCAGGCCGTCGCCCTGAATGGTCGCAACATTGCCGTCGATGAAGGTAGCCTGTACTTGCTTCGGGCTCGCCGCCGTCACCACCGCGGCGATGATTTCGCCGTTATCGGGATGCTCGAGCAGCGCGTCGTCGATGGCCTGTTCGCGCTCATCAGCATCGGACGGCAAATCGATGAACGCTTCCGGGCCGCGATAGCCGTGGCGCCGCTCGTAGTCCATGAGACCTCTGCGCAGCGCCCGGTAAGCGACGTCCTGATCGGCCGAGTCGATAGTGGTCACGACGTTCAGGCCGCGCGTGTACGCCTCCTCGCGATACTGCGCGTACATCATCTGCCGCACCATTTCCGCGACGTACTCCGCGTGCACGCTGAACTCCTTGCCCGCGCCCTTGACGACCAGTGGCTGCTTGCTTGCCTCGTCGTATTGTTCCTGAGTGACGTAATGCAACTCGTACATGCGCTGCAGGATGTACTCCTGACGGATCTTCGCGCGCTTCGGATTGACCACCGGGTTATACGCGGACGGCGCCTTCGGCAGGCCCGCCAGCATGGCGGATTCCGCGAGGGTCAGGTCCTTCAGGTCTTTTCCGAAGTACACCCGCGCCGCACTCGCGAAGCCATACGCACGCTGACCGAGATAGATCTGATTCATGTACACCTCGAGAATCTGATCTTTCGACAGCTTCGACTCGATCTTGTACGCGAGCAGCATCTCGTAGATCTTACGCGTGTAGGTCTTCTCACTCGAAAGGAAGAAGTTGCGCGCCACCTGCATGGTGATCGTGCTCGCACCTTGCGTGGCGTGACCATTGGTTAGCGCGACGAAGCCAGCCCGCGCGATGCCTGTGAGATCGACGCCGCCGTGATCGTAGAAGCGCGCGTCTTCGATGGCCAGCACGGCTTTCTTCAGGCTGTCGGGCACGTCCTGGATATGGACGATGTCGCGCCGCTCTTCACCGAATTCGCCGATCAGCACGTGGTCGGCTGTATAGATGCGCAGGGGCACCTTCGGCCGGTAGTCGGTCAGCGCGTCGAGCGACGGCAGGTTCGGCGTTGCCACCACCAGCGCATAACCGAGCACCAGCAGCACGCACAGGACGCCTGCGACGATCAGACCCACAAAGCCCATGACGAGCTTGAGCCACAAGGGGCGTTTGCGCTTCTGCGGCGCGGGCGGCGGGGACGTAGGAGACGTGGATTGCATATGGGCACCAAAAAACAGTCCCGCGATTATAGCCGCCTCGCATTTCAGCTTTCGGCGTGCTTACTGACAGTTCTTGACAAGTCCGTGCGCCGCGCGGGAATGACTTCACTGTAGACGCTTTGATGACGTGCAGGGCGTGCTTCGCGCAACGTTAGCCATTTGGCTGAGTGTCGCGCGGCGGCGCGGCTACGCACAATTCCTCCTCGTTACTCGCGTTCGAATGGTTCGTCGCGTGAGTTTGAGGGAGGGCGTGATGACGTTCAAAGATTCGTGGCTTCAAGATGTGCGATTCGGGACGCAGCGTTTTGCTGCGGGGATCGACTTGGGTTCGCAGGCGGTGCGTCTGGTCGTGTTGAGTCAGCATTCGCGCACACGTGCCGCGCTGCATATCGAATACGCGAGTACCGTGCCGCTTGGCGCCGGCGCGATGGTCGGTACGGAGATCGCCGACCGGCATGCGGTGGCGCGTGCGTTGCGTGACGCATTCGCGGGTCTGCCACGCGCGTGTGCGACCCATGTATTGCGATGCGCGATGGCGCTGCCCGCTTCGGCAACGTTGACAACCAGCGTGCCGCTCACGCGGCTCGCCGCGCTCGCCGGTTGCGCGGACGACGGCGGGCATGAGCTCGCCGAACTCGAACCGGCTGTGATGAGCGAAGTCGAGCGTATCGCGGGCCTCGAGCGGCATGCGTTGGCCGTCGACTGGTTCGTTGACGAAACGCGCTCGCCGATCCGTTCCGTGACGATCGCCGCAACCGCCCGCCAGCATCTCGAAGCGCGTATCGAATGCGCGGCGACCGCCGGTATCTCGCTCACCGCAATCGATGGCGAACCGCATGCGGCTTTGCGCGCAATGCGCTACGCGGCGAGCCTCGAACTCGATCTGCACGAGCCTTATGTCGCGCTCTGGATCGGCACGGACGGCGTGTACGGCTGGCGCATCGTCGACGACTGCCAGGTTGGCGAAATGCATTACCCCGCGCCCGAGCATGCCGATCTCGCCGACGCGTTGCGCGATCTCGCACACGGCCCCGAACTCGACTGCGCGTTCCTGAGCGGCGAGGTCGATTTGCTTGACGGCGTGGGTTTCTCGATTGCGGATATAGCCGACGTATTGGGCTGCACCGTGCTGCCGTTCGAATGCGCGGCGCTTGGCGGTCTCGCATGTCAACTGCACGATCCGTTGTTGCACGAGCCTGCCGCCGCGGTGGCGTTCGGACTTGCGTTGCGCGGGGTGCTCGAATGATGCGCGGCCTGCGCACCCGTGTGCATTCGGCGGCTTCGGGCACGCACCCTTCCACGCGTGGCGGGCGCTTTGCACGGTCGTGGCTCGGCGGTTTCAATCTGTTGCCGTACAGGCAACGCAATGCGCGGCTCGCGCGCCGGCAGCGTTTGCTCGAATGGGCTGCCGCGGCGCTCGCCGGTTTTGCGGCTGTACTCGCGGTCGTTGGGTGGCAGGTATTCGAAAGGGCGAGGCTCGATGCGCGGCGCGTGGCGATCGAACAATCGCTCACGCAATTGAGCATGCCACTCGCGGAACACGCGAGATTACTGCGGTCGCAAGACGAACAACGCAAAAGCGTGGCGCTTGCGATGAACTTGTCAGAGCCGCTTACGCATTTGCGCGATCTGCTGAACGCCTTGAGTTTTGACCCCGGTGACGGCGTGGTGCTGCAGCAGTTGCGCCACCGTGAGTACGAGACGGAGTTGCTCGCGACCTCGCGCGGACATATCGCGTCGGCCGAGTGGCTCAAACGCTTGAGCGCGATCCATGGCGTCAAGGGCGCGGAGGTAAGCGACCTGCATCGCTCGGCGCCACGCAGCGGTGCGGTTGCGGCGGCCAGCGCGACCGGCCCGATCGAATTCGGCGCGCATCTGCGCTGGGGCAACCCGCCAAAGAAAACGGTCAGTACGTCCGGCCCGGCGGCGCAGCGTCCCGTGAAGTCTGAACAATCAGGAGGTGCGAAATGAGTACGACTTTTGTCGAGTTCGGCGGCGGCGCGGCGAGCGCGCGGCAGTCTATTTCCCAGTGGATGATGCGTGTGCGTATGCCACTCGTTGCCTGGAGCCGTCGGCGCCGTTGGGTGGTCGCGTTGCTGATCGCAGCGTTGGTGTTCGGACTTGGTGCGCATGGCTGGGTTGTCGCCGATTTCGGCGGCGTCGAGGCGAGCCGTGCGGCATTGGAGGCGGCCACACGGCATCTCGCGGACGCGCGCCGCGCGCTGGCGCAATTGCCCGCGCTGCGCCGGGAAGCTGCAGCGGGTCCGGGCCTGCCGTTGCCTGCGTCGTGGACCTCCGCGGACGATGTGCGCATCGTGTCCGAACTCGCGGCTCAGAATGGCGTCTCGTTGCTCTCGTTAGAACCGGGCGCCGCGAGTGGCTCGGATGCCGAAAGGATGCGTCCTGTACAACTCACCGCGCACACCGATTTCGTCCACCTGATGGCATTTTTGCGCGGTCTGTCGGATCTGCCGGTGCTGATCGTTCCCATCGATGTGACAGTCAATCGCGATGCCGCTTCGTTAGCGGTGAGGGCAACGCTGCATGTATTCAATGCGCTGAGGCCGGCGTCTTCCACCGCTGCTGATGGTGCAACAGTGGACGTCTTTGCCGACGAGAGCCTCGATTCGGAGGACGAAGAAGACATCGTATTCTTTGACCCGTTCTCGCTTGCGCAGATGCTCGCCTCCCGCGAGCTGCAGCCCGACGCTTCTCAACTTCGCCTCGTTGGCGTGCTACACGATCGCACACGCGGACTCGCCTTGCTCGATACACCGGATGGCGCCACCACGGTCGTGTCCGGGCAGAAGCTCGGTGCCGAGCGCGTCACGCGGCTCGACGCGCTCAGCATCACGTTGGCCGTGGGCGGCGCGACGCGCACGCTGGCACTGACGGAGGCGTCCTGATGAGGCTGATGGAGCCGTTCGATCCCGACGCGTCGCGGGTTGGCGTTCGCGTGTGTTTTGGCCTCGGTGTGTATCGCCGCCTGCTCGGAGGCTTGTCTGGAGGCCCGCTTCGCAGCCTTGTCGCCGGCATGGCGATAAGCGCCGGCATCGCACACGCTTCGGCCCCAGCGCTGCCGCCGCTGCCCGCGTACATGCCGCTTGATGACGCTGTCGCGCCGCCCGTTGCTCGATACGATGTACCGCCGCTGCCGCGCGGCGTCGCTGCCGAAGTGTCCAACCCGTTTCGCGACGAGTCCTCCGACGGGCCCGGCGTATCGCGAGCGGTGGCAAGCGCCGAAAGCGGAAGCGCCGACGACCCGGGCGGCGACGCAGACGGTTCAGTGCCGCTACGGCGGCACTCCGCGGCGGTGGCGCGTGACGACATCATCGGGACCTCGGCCCTTGAGGGGCCGCCAGTGCCGCTGCCCCCGCTTGCGCGCCTGAGCGGCGCACCGAAAACGCCTGCAGACGCCACACTCGCCGCCGACGACAAACCGATCTCGCTCAATTTCCAGCGCGCCGAACTCGGCGCGGTGCTCAACGCGTTCGCCCAGTTCACCGGACTGAACATCGTCGCGAGCGAGAGAGTGCGCGGCGCCGTTTCCCTGCGGCTCGACAAGGTGCCGTGGCGCACCGCGTTCGATACCTTGCTCGATGTCAACGGGCTGGCCATGGAGCGCCACGGCAACGTGATCTGGGTCGCGCCGTTTGCGGATCTGGCCGCGCGTGAACGGCAGCGTTTCGAAGCGCACGCCAGAGCCGCCGATCTTGAGCCGCTCGCAAGCCGCACGTTCGAGCTTCACTACGCGCGTGCTGAAGACGTGCGGCGCCTGCTGACCGGCGCCGGCAACCAGCGCGTGCTGTCCAAACGCGGCGCCGCGACTGCCGATCCACGCACCAATCTGCTGTTTGTCACCGATCTCGAAGGGCGGCTTGCGCAAATCACGGCGTTGCTTGCTTCCGTCGACCGGCCGACCCGTCAGGTGTTGATCGAAGCGCGTATCGTTGAAGGCGAGCATGGTTTTTCGCGCAATCTCGGCGTGCGCCTTTCCATGGCGGCCGCCAACGCCAGCGTCGATGGCACCGCCCGAGGCCTGTCGGGAGGCAAAGACGGCACCGTGTACGATCTGTCGGCACGGCCAATTTCCGGTTTCGACGCCGCCACCGCCGGGCTGACCTTGTTCGCAGCGGGGGCGACGCGGCTGCTCAACATCGAACTGAGTGCGCTGGAGGCGGAAGGGCGCGGTGAAATCGTCTCGAGCCCTCGGGTCGTGACGGCGGACCGGATGAAAGCGGTCGTCGAGCAGGGCACCGAGCTGCCCTATCAGGCGAAAGTGGGGCAGGGTGTGTCCGGCGTGCAGTTTCGCCGCGCTACGCTGAAGCTGGAGGTCGAGCCGCAAATCATGCCGGACGGCAGAGTGGTGCTGGACCTCGACATCGCCAAAGATAGCGTCGGCGAGCAGACCGACGCCGGGCCGGCGATCAACACCAAACACGTGCAAACGCGCGTCGAAGTCGAAGATGGTGGTACGGTGTCGATCGGCGGAATTTACGCGACCGACAACCGGGACGATGTGACGCGGGTGCCGGTCCTGGGCAAAATACCGTTTTTAGGGGCGCTTTTTCGCCATCGGGCCCATCGGGACCAGCGCAGTGAACTGGCAATTTTCATCTCGCCGCGCGTCGTTCAGACAAATTAGGGGCATGCTGCTGCCGCTGCCCAGCGGCGGCCTGCAGGCTCGACAAGGCAGCCGCTTTGCCAGTAAGCTGCGGCACGAACCATACCGGATTAGCCAGAGGACACCGTTGCAAGCGCGGGACGCACACGCCAATGTATTTTTTGTAGGGCTCATGGGGGCGGGCAAAACCACCGTGGGCCGGGCCATTGCGCGCCGTCTCGATCGCCCGTTCTTCGATTCCGATCATGAAATCGAGGCGCGTACGGGCGCGCGCATCCCTGTGATCTTCGAGCTGGAAGGCGAAGCGGGCTTTCGCGATCGCGAGGCGCACGTGATTTCCGACCTGACCGGGCGCGAAAATATCGTGCTGGCGACAGGCGGGGGTGCGGTGCTGCGGCCGGAAAACCGTGAAGCGTTGCAAAATCGGGGTGTGGTGATCTATTTGCGCGCCAATCCGCACGATCTGTGGCTGCGCACCCGGCGCGACAAGAATCGCCCGCTTTTGCAGACCGAAGACCCCAAAGCGCGCCTCGAGGCGCTCTACGAAGTACGCGATCCGCTATACCGGGAATGCGCGCACTTTGTGATCGAAACCGGCCGGCCCTCGGTCAACGCACTGGTCAACATGGTTCTGATGCAGCTCGAGCTGGCCGGCGTCGCCAAACATCCTGCGTCATAATGGACCGTATGATTACCGTCAATGTCGAACTGGGCGAGCGCGCCTACCCCATCCATATCGGTGCCGACCTGATCGGCCAGACTGCGTTGTTCGCGCCGCATATCGCCGGCAGCTCGGTCACCATCGTCACGAATACCACGGTCGACCCGCTCTATGGCGACGCGCTGCGCGCGGCGCTCGCGCCGCTCGGCAAGCAGGTGTCCACGGTCGTTTTGCCGGACGGCGAAGCGTACAAGAACCTCGAAACGCTGAACCTGATTTTCGACGCGCTGCTGGGCTCGCGCGCAGACCGCAAGACTACGCTGATCGCGCTCGGCGGCGGCGTGATCGGCGACATGACGGGGTTTGCGGCGGCCTGCTATATGCGCGGCGTGCCGTTCATCCAGGTGCCGACCACCTTGCTGTCGCAAGTCGATTCGTCGGTGGGCGGCAAGACCGGCATCAACCATCCGCTTGGCAAGAACATGATCGGCGCGTTCTACCAGCCGCAGGCCGTGATCGCCGACATCGGCGCGCTCCGTACGCTGCCGGCGCGAGAACTGGCAGCGGGCGTCGCCGAAGTGATCAAGACTGGCGCGATTGCCGACGTCGGTTTCTTCAGCTGGATCGAAGCGAACATCGAGTCGCTCAATCGCTGCGAGCCCGCAGCGCTGGCCGAGGCGGTCAAGCGCTCGTGCGAAATCAAGGCGTCGGTCGTGGCGCAGGACGAGCGCGAAGGCGGGCTGCGCGCGATCCTCAATTTCGGCCACACCTTCGGCCATGCAATCGAAGCCGGACTCGGCTACGGCGAGTGGCTACACGGCGAGGCGGTTGGCTGCGGGATGGTGATGGCGGCGGACCTGTCAGTGCGTATGGGTTATCTCGACGAAGCGGCGCGCAAGCGTCTGGTCGACGTGATCGTTGCCGCGCATTTGCCCACCCGGGCGCCCGCGCTCGGCGATTCGCGTTACGTCGAACTCATGAGGGTCGACAAGAAGGCGGAAGCCGGCGCGATCAAATTCATTCTGCTGAAGCGTTTCGGTGAGACGCTCATCACCCAGGCGCCCGATGCCGAGGTGCATGCCACGCTGGCAGCCGCCGTCTAGACCGACTCGGCGAGGGCTTGGCAGCAAGGCAATGTGCACCAGCGTCACGAGGCGCCGCCCATGTTTCGGAGAATCCGGTGACTGACAGGCGCAGCGACGATGTACAGCATGACCCGGCAGGCAGGCCCGTGAGCCGCGTGCCGTCGCAGGAAGCACTCGAAGCGCATCTTGCGCCGTATGCGGCCCATTCTGCCCAGTCGCGCGGCCGCCGCTATCCCGAAGCTGCGCCGAGCGCGCGTACCGAATTCCAGCGCGATCGCGATCGCATTGTCCACTCGACGGCATTCCGCCGGCTTGAGTACAAAACTCAGGTGTTCGTGAATCACGAGGGCGATCTGTTTCGCACTCGCCTCACGCACAGCCTCGAGGTCGCCCAGATCGCCCGTTCAGTCGCCCGCAATCTGCGCGTCAACGAGGACCTCGTCGAAGCCATTTCGCTGGCGCACGATCTCGGCCACACGCCGTTCGGCCACGCGGGCCAGGACGCACTGAACGAGTGCATGCGCGAGCATGGCGGCTTCGAGCACAACCTGCAAAGCCTTGCGGTGGTCGACGATCTGGAAGAGCACTACGGCGCGTTCAATGGCCTGAACCTCTGCTTCGAAACGCGGGAAGGCATTCTCAAGCACTGCTCGCGTGAGAATGCGCGGCGGCTCGGCGCGCTCGGCGAGCGTTTTCTGGAGGGGAGGCAACCTTCCATTGAAGCGCAGATCGCCAATGTCGCCGATGAGATCGCGTACAACAATCACGACGTCGACGATGGCTTGCGCTCAGGCCTCATCACGGTGGAGCAACTTGCCGAGGTGGAGCTATGGCAGACACACTTCGAGGCGGCGCGCGGCGACTTTCCGGACATCGAGGGGCGCCGGCTGATTCACGAGACGGTGCGCCGCATCATCAATACGCTGATCGTCGACCTGATCGATACGACGTCGCTCAATCTGGCAAGACACACACCCGTCTCACTGGACGCCGTGCGCGCGGCACCGCCGCTGGTCGCGCATAGCGAAGCGATCGCAGCGCAGGCCGCGGCGCTCAAGCGCTTTCTGTTCAAGAACCTGTACCGCCACTATCGGGTGATGCGCATGGCCAACAAGGCGCGCCGCGTAGTAGCCGGTCTGTTCGACGCCTTCACGGAAGATCCGCGGCTGTTGCCACCCAGCTATCAATCCACGGACGCGTCGCAGCAACCGCGCCTGATCGCCCACTACATCGCGGGTATGACGGATCGATATGCAGTGAAGGAGTATCAGCGGCTGTTCGTGATAGACGACAATTGATCGGGTTGGCGTCGATGCTCATCGGCGCATGGCTTCGCGGGGGCGTCCAGGCGGGCGCGCGCAACCTCGTGTCGCTTGCGCAATTTGCTGCGTAGCGGCACGGCGTCGGCATGCGTGCCGTCGGCCAGCGTGTCTTCGAGTTCCGACAGCAGCGCGCGATTCATTGGCGATGTCTTTAGCCGCGTGGCGGCTATGGCCGGCGATTCGCCGGGAAGGTCACGCAACTTCGATGCCAAAAGCTACGCGCTGTTCCAGCGAGATCATCGCCGACGTGCCGACCGTTTCGTGTGGCAGGAATTGCACCGGAAAGGTCGATTGGTGGTCAAAATTACATGGCATCCGGCATTTACCATAATGGGTGACAGAGGCATAAAATAAAAACGCCGTCACGTGTGTGACGGCGTTTGGCCGAGGTGCGGAATGTTCGCGGCGGTTCGATCCATGCAGGCACAGCCTGCCTTCCTAGAAGACGTAACCTATCTTCGCGAAAGTAACGATCGGGTTGAGTTTGATTTTTGCCTCGGACGTCACGGTCAGGTTGCCGACCGGAGTCGCCGCGTTCGAGGTCAGTTTCGCGGTTACGCTGAGCGGTATGTATGAGATGGAGAGCCCTGCGAACCAGTGCTTGGTGAACGCATAGTTGAAACCGAGATTAAACACGGGTGCCCAGGAACGATCCGTCGATACTGAGGTCGGACCATGCAGTACGCCTTGTTCAAACGCAGTGTTGGTGATCTTCGCGTCCGTGAACCAGACGTACGTGACGCCGAGGCCGGCATAGGGTCGGAACTTTGCGGCGGGGTCGTTGAAGTAGTATTTGAACAGGAGCGCGGGACTCCATTGCTTCGCGGAGCCGAGCGTGCCGAATTGCTCGAAGGAGCCTGTGCCTAGCAGGTTGAATTTCGGCGGAATGCCAAGTTCAGCTTCCGCAGCGATGTGATCGGTGACAAAGTAGCCTAGGCTTAAGCCGAGGGTGTCGGAACTGTCGATGCCGGCACCTGTGCCAGCTAGTGAGACGTTGACGGGTCTCCCGCCGGCGCTTGTTTCCTTCAACGGATCGCTACTGTCTTGGGGGGCGAAATGGAACCACCCCGTCGTAGCGTAAAAGCTGCCGGCCGATTGCGCGTGAGCTGCCGTCATGCAGGCGAGCGCCGCGATCCCCGTTATGGCCTGTTTTAATTTCATATGTGCTCCTCCAAAAAAGGCCCGCTCATTATGACGACAACGTTTGAAACAAACCATACGCGGCAGTTAGAGCTTTCTCCCTAAGCGCCGGGCGGTTTCTGGCTAAGCCGCGCCGCGCCGAACCCAGCGCCCATGCGGCTTTTCGGACCTTCGGGTATATACCAACGCGACTATTGGATACTTCAGCATGGCACGGCTTGCACGTCTCTATGTCCCTGAACAGCCGCAGCACGTCATCCTCCGCGGACTCGATCAGCAGCCCGCATTCGTCGACGACCAGGACTACGAGCTTTTCATCGACTGTCTGAAAGCGGCTTCACGCGACCATCACTTGTCTATCCATGCGTATGCGTTGATGCCTGGCGCTGTGCAACTGCTCGTCACGCCGACTGAAGAGTCGAGCCTGCCGAAGGCGATGCAGGCGGTAGGGCGCCGTTACGTTGCGCACTTCAACCGGCGATACGCGCGCCGCGGCACCTTGTGGGAAGGGCGTTACCGCGCCACGGTGATCGAAGGCGAGCGCTACTTCCTGCTCGCGAGCCGGGTTGTCGAGATGTGCCCGGTACGCACCGGGCTCGTGAGCGTGCCCGAGGACTACCGCTGGTCGAGCTACCGGCACCACATCGGCTTGACGCTCGACAGCCTGATTACCGACCACCCGTTGTACTGGTCGCTCGGCAACACGCCGTTCGAACGGCAGCGTACCTACCGCGAATTGTGCGAGCAGCCGCTCGACGAACGCGAAGCCAGTCAGCTTCAGCAGGCCACCTTGAAGGGCTGGGTTTTGGGTAGCGACACCTATCGCGAGTGGGCGGCGCGGGCCGCCAACCGGCGCGTTTCGCCGCTGCCGCGCGGGCGGCCGCGCAAAGTCCGCGAGACCCCGCAGACGCAATAAAGCGTTCCGCATCAAAGGGATACGCTCGAAACGGCATCTTCGCGTGCCGTTTTCTTTTGCACCATTTTGATATGGCACCAATAAAAAATGACCGCAATGCACCAATTTGATAATTGGGTCTCGATCATCACGTTTTATTTGCTATTCCATTGATTCGTCGCGTATATTCCGAATTCCGGCGTTTTTTGATACGCACAGCATTCAAGCGTACTGAGTCGCCGACGTGGTTGCGGTGCGAACTGCGGCAATAGAAAAACGGTTTAACGGCCTGTCCGGCCCCTCACAGACGGTGTCCCCATGAACGACCACCAGCAACCGGCTCATCCGGTTCCCGCCGCGCAAGGTCTGTACGACCCGCAAAACGAACATGACGCCTGCGGCGTCGGCTTCGTCGCTCACATCAAGGGCAAGAAAAGCCACGAGATCATCGAGCAAGGCCTGAAGATTCTCGAGAACCTCGACCACCGGGGCGCCGTCGGCGCCGATCCGCTGATGGGCGACGGTGCGGGCATCCTGATCCAGATCCCGGACGGTTTCTATCGTGAGGAAATGGCCCGGCAGGGCGTCGTGCTGCCGCCGAACGGCGAGTACGGCGTCGGCATGGTCTTCCTGCCGAAGGAACACGCATCGCGTCTGGCCTGCGAACAGGAGCTGGAACGTACGGTGAAGGCCGAAGGCCAGGTCGTGCTGGGCTGGCGCGATGTGCCGGTCGACCACACCATGCCGATTTCGCCCACCGTCAAGGCAAGCGAGCCGCTGATCCGCCAGATCTTCATTGGCCGCGGCAAGGACATCATGGTGACCGACGCGCTCGAGCGGAAGCTGTACGTGATCCGCAAGACCGCGAGCCACCGCATCCAGGCGCTCAAGCTCAAGCACGGCAAGGAATACTTCGTGCCGTCGTGCTCGGCGCGCACGGTCGTCTACAAGGGCCTGCTGCTGGCCGGCCAGGTCGGCGTGTATTACCGCGACCTGCAGGACGAGCGCACCGTCTCGGCGCTGGCGCTGGTGCACCAACGCTTCTCGACCAACACGTTCCCGGCGTGGGAGTTGGCTCACCCGTACCGCATGATCGCCCACAACGGCGAAATCAACACGGTGAAGGGCAACGTCAACTGGCTGAACGCCCGTACCGGCGCGATCGCGTCGCACGTGCTCGGCGACGACCTGCCGAAGCTCTGGCCGCTGATCTACCCGGGCCAATCGGACACTGCCTCGTTCGACAACTGTCTCGAACTGCTGGTGATGGCCGGCTACCCGCTCGTTCACGCCATGATGATGATGATCCCGGAAGCCTGGGAACAGCACACGTTGATGGACGACAACCGCCGCGCCTTCTACGAATACCACGCCGCGATGATGGAGCCGTGGGACGGCCCCGCCGCGATCGCCTTCACCGACGGCCGTCAGATCGGCGCGACGCTCGACCGTAACGGCCTGCGTCCGGCGCGCTACATCGTCACCGATGACGACCTCGTCATCATGGCGTCCGAAGCGGGCACGCTGCTGATTCCCGAGTCGAAGATCGTCAAGAAGTGGCGTCTGCAGCCGGGCAAGATGTTCCTGATCGACATGGAGCACGGCCGCATCATCGACGACAAGGAACTGAAGGACAACCTCGCGAACGCCAAGCCGTACAAGAGCTGGATCGACGCCGTGCGTATCAAGCTCGACGAAATCGAGGCGAAGGCCGAAGACGTCGCAACGGAACGCCGCGAAGCCGCTGCCTTGCTGGATCGCCAGCAGGCGTTCGGCTACACGCAGGAAGACCTGAAGTTCCTGATGGCGCCGATGGCGCAAGCCGGTGAAGAAGCGGTTGGTTCGATGGGCAACGACTCGCCGCTGGCGGTCATGTCCAACAAGAACAAAACGCTCTATCACTACTTCAAGCAGTTGTTCGCGCAAGTCACGAACCCGCCGATCGACCCGATCCGTGAAAACATGGTGATGTCGCTGGTGTCGTTCGTCGGTCCGAAGCCGAACCTGCTCGACACGAACAACATCAACCCGCCGATGCGTCTCGAAGTGTCGCAGCCGGTGCTCGACTTCAAGGACATCGCGAAGATCCGCGCGATCGATCAGTACACGGGCGGCAAGTTCAGCTCGTACGAACTGAACATCTGCTATCCGGTGGCCTGGGGCAAGGAAGGCATTGAGGCGCGTCTGGCTTCGCTGTGCGCGGAAGCCGTCGATGCGGTCAAGTCCGGCTACAACATGCTGATCGTGTCGGACCGCAAGACCGACCGCGACAACGTTGCGATCCCGGCGCTGCTGGCGACGGCCGCGATTCACACGCACCTCGTCCAGCACGGCCTGCGCACGAGCGCGGGCCTGGTCGTGGAAACCGGCTCGGCGCGCGAAACGCACCACTTCGCCTTGCTCGCGGGCTACGGCGCGGAAGCCGTGCACCCGTACCTCGCGATGGAAACGCTTGGCCAGCTCGCAGCGGGCCTGAAGGGTGACCTGTCGGCGGAAAAGGCGGTCTACAACTTTACCAAGGCAGTCGGCAAGGGCCTGATGAAGGTCATGTCGAAGATGGGCATTTCGACCTACATGTCGTATACCGGTGCGCAGATTTTCGAAGCAGTCGGTCTGGCTGAAGGCCTTGTGTCGAAGTACTTCAACGGCACCTCGTCGAAGGTTGGCGGCATTGGCCTGTTCGATGTCGCGGAAGAAGCGATCCGTCTGCATCGTGATGCGTTCGGCGACAACCCGGTGCTCGCGAACATGCTCGACGCGGGCGGCGAATACGCGTACCGCGTGCGCGGCGAAGAACACATGTGGACGCCGGATGCGATCGCCAAGTTGCAACACTCGGCGCGCAGCAACTCGTACCAGACGTACAAGGAATACGCGCATCTGATCAACGACCAGACCAGGCGTCATATGACGTTCCGCGGCCTGTTCGAATTCAAGCTCGATCCGACCAAGGCGATCCCGCTCGACGAAGTGGAATCGGCGAAGGAAATCGTCAAGCGTTTCGCTACCGGCGCCATGTCGCTGGGCTCGATTTCGACTGAAGCCCACGCCACGCTGGCTGTCGCGATGAACCGCATCGGCGGCAAGTCGAACACCGGCGAAGGCGGCGAGGACGTGAACCGTTATCGCAACGAACTGCGCGGCATTCCGATCAAGAACGGCGACACCATGAAGTCGGTGATCGGCGACGAAGTGATCGTCGACATTCCGCTGAAGGATGGCGATTCGCTGCGCTCGAAGATCAAGCAGGTGGCGTCGGGCCGTTTCGGCGTGACGGCGGAATACCTGGCCTCGGCCGATCAGATCCAGATCAAGATGGCGCAGGGCGCGAAGCCGGGCGAAGGCGGTCAATTGCCAGGCCACAAGGTGTCGGAATACATCGGCAAGCTGCGTTACTCAGTGCCGGGCGTGGGCCTGATCTCGCCGCCGCCGCACCACGACATCTACTCGATCGAAGATCTGGCGCAGCTGATTCACGACCTGAAGAACGCCAACTCGGCGGCGAGCATTTCAGTGAAGCTGGTGTCGGAGTCGGGCGTCGGTACGGTGGCCGCGGGTGTCGCCAAGGCGAAGGCCGATCACGTCGTGATCGCCGGCCATGACGGCGGCACGGGCGCATCGCCGCTGTCGTCGGTGAAGCATGCCGGCACGCCGTGGGAACTGGGTCTGGCCGAAACGCAGCAGACGCTCGTGTTGAACCAGTTGCGCGGCCGTATCCGCGTGCAGGCTGACGGTCAGATGAAGACCGGCCGCGACGTCGTGATCGGCGCGCTGCTCGGCGCGGACGAATTCGGCTTCGCGACGGCGCCGCTCGTCGTCGAAGGCTGCATCATGATGCGCAAGTGCCACCTGAACACCTGCCCGGTCGGCGTCGCGACGCAAGATCCGGTGTTGCGTGCGAAGTTCCAGGGCCAGCCGGAACATGTCGTCAACTTTTTCTTCTTCGTTGCGGAAGAAGCGCGCGAACTGATGGCGCAACTGGGCATCCGCAAGTTCGACGACCTGATCGGCCACGCCGAACTGCTCGACATGAAGAAGGGCATCGAGCACTGGAAGGCGAAGGGTCTCGATTTCTCGCGCGTGTTCTATCAGCCGCAAGTTTCGGCGGAAGTCGCGCGCAAGCACGTCGATGTGCAGGACCATGGCCTCGACCGCGCGCTTGACCACACGCTGATCGAGAAGGCGAAAGCCGCGATCGAGAAGGGCGAGCACGTCTCGTTCATCCAACCGGTGCGCAACGTGAACCGTACGGTCGGCGCGATGCTGTCTGGCACGATCGCGAAGAAGTACGGCCACGACGGCCTGGCCGACGACACGATTCACATCCAGTTGAAGGGCACCGCGGGTCAGAGCTTCGGCGCGTTCCTCGCGAGAGGCGTCACGCTGGATCTGGTCGGCGACGGCAACGACTACGTCGGCAAGGGCCTCTCGGGCGGTCGCATCATCATCCGTCCGACCAACGATTTCCGCGGCAAGTCGGAAGAAAACATCATCTGCGGCAACACGGTGATGTACGGCGCGATTGAAGGCGAAGCGTTCTTCCGCGGCGTGGCAGGCGAGCGCTTCTGCGTGCGTAACTCCGGTGCGACGGCGGTTGTCGAAGGCACGGGCGACCACGGTTGCGAATACATGACGGGCGGCACGGTGATCGTGCTCGGCGAAACGGGCCGTAACTTCGCGGCCGGCATGTCGGGCGGTATTGCCTACGTGTTCGATCCGGACAGCACGTTCGCGGGCAAGTGCAACAAGTCGATGGTCGCGCTCGATCCGGTCTTGCAGCAGGCCGAACAGGAACGCACGGTCGACAAGGGTCTCTGGCACAGCGCCACGACCGACGAAGCCCTGCTCAAGGGTCTCATCGAACGTCACTTCCAGTTCACGGGTTCGCCGCGTGCAAAGGCGCTGCTCGAAAATTGGGATGCGTCGCGCCGTCAGTTCGTGAAGGTGTTCCCTACCGAATACAAGCGCGCGCTGGGCGAAATGGCCGCGAAGAAGGCGAACAAGGAAGTGCTCGCCGCCTGACTTGCCGTATAGGCAGGTTCGCTGGTCATCAGCACAGAAGACGTCACATTTAGCCGTACCCGCCGCGCCGACCATTCAGTCGGACCGCGCGGCGGGTGTAGATCACCTCACCTGATACAGATAGAGAAGAGAACCACATGGGCAAGGCAACCGGTTTTCTCGAGTTCGAGCGCCGCCACGAGGCGTACGAAGCTCCGCTCACGCGTGTGAAGCACTACAAGGAATTCGTTGCGGCATTGACCGACGACGAAGCCAAGATTCAAGGCGCGCGTTGCATGGACTGCGGCATTCCGTTCTGCAACAACGGCTGCCCGGTGAACAACATCATCCCGGACTTCAACGACCTGGTGTTCCATCAGGACTGGAAGAACGCGATCGAAGTGCTGCACTCGACGAACAACTTCCCCGAGTTCACGGGCCGCATCTGCCCGGCACCGTGCGAAGCGGCCTGCACGCTCGGCATCAACGACGATCCGGTCGGTATCAAGTCGATCGAACACGCGATCATCGACAAAGCGTGGGCCGAAGGCTGGGTCGCACCGCAGCCGCCGAAGCACAAGACCGGCAAGAAGGTCGCCGTGGTCGGGTCCGGCCCCGCCGGTTTGGCCGTCGCGCAGCAACTCGCGCGCGCGGGGCACGATGTGACGGTGTTCGAAAAGAACGACCGCATCGGCGGCCTGCTGCGTTACGGCATTCCTGACTTCAAGCTGGAAAAGTGGCTGATCGACCGCCGCATGCGCCAGATGGAAGCCGAGGGTGTGACGTTCCGCGCCAACGTATTCATCGGCAAGGCTGATTCACTGCCGGCGCACATCGGTAACACGGCGAAGGAAACCATCACGCCGGCCGAACTGAAGGACCAGTTCGACGCAGTGGTGATCGCAGGCGGGGCGGAAACGCCGCGCGATCTGCCGGTGCCGGGCCGCGAGCTGGAAGGCATCCACTACGCGATGGAGTTCCTGCCGCAGCAGAACAAGATCAACGCTGGCGACAAGGTCGCAAACCAGCTGCTCGCCAAGGCCAAGCATGTGGTCGTGATCGGTGGCGGCGATACGGGTTCGGACTGCGTGGGTACGTCGAACCGTCATGGCGCGAAGAGCGTCACGCAATTCGAACTGCTGCCGCAACCGCCGGAAGAAGAGAACAAGCCGCTCGTGTGGCCGTACTGGCCGATCAAGCTGCGCACGTCGTCGTCGCATGACGAGGGCTGCTCACGTGATTGGGCTGTCGCCACCAAGCGTCTGGAAGGCAAGAACGGTAAGGTTGAGAAGCTGATCGCCGCGCGCGTCGAATGGAAGGACGGCAGGATGCAGGAAGTGCCGAACTCGGAATTCGAAATGAAGGCCGATCTGGTGCTGCTGGCCATGGGCTTCACGCAACCGGTGTCGCCGGTGCTCGAAGCGTTCGGCGTCGACAAGGACAACCGCGGCAACGTGCGGGCGTCGACCGAAGGCGACAAGGCCTATTACACGTCGGTGGACAAGGTGTTCACGGCGGGCGATATGCGTCGTGGCCAGTCGCTGGTGGTGTGGGCGATTCGTGAAGGCCGTCAGTGCGCACGTTCGGTCGATGCATTCCTGATGGGGCATTCGGAACTGCCGCGCTAACGTCTCAGGCTGGTTTCCGTCCGATGGGGCAGGAACCGGCTAATGCTTGCAGGACGAGGTGGAGACGACAAAGCGGTATATAAGCAGTTCGCCAAAGCAGTAAAAAACAAAGCCGGGCACCTGAGAGGGTGACCCGGCTTTTCCCTTTTTTGCGACTTGCAGTGCAGAGCTCCCTATCTATGCGATGGGTCGCGGGATCATTTCCGATACCGGGTCAACGTCAGCCCGTCGAGATCGATCTCCGGTTGGCGCTGTGTGATCAGGTCCGCCACCACGCGGCCCGAGCCCATTGACATTGCCCACCCCGTAGAACCGTGCCCGAGGTTCAGCCACAGATTGCCCACGCTGGACGGGCCGAGCAACGGCGCGCCATCGGGCGTCATCGGCCGGCGGCCCACCCAGAAGTGTGCGGAAGTCGGATTGGCCGCGTGCGGAAACCAATCGCCGAGGACTTTCATCAGCGTCTGCAAGGCCTGTTCGCGCAAGGTCGTCTGGCGATTGCCGAGTTCCGCGGTGCCCGCCACGCGCAGGTTGTTGCCGAAGCGCGTGATTGCCGTTTTCAGCGACTCATCCATCAGTGCCGCGAGCGGCGCTTTTTCTTCGTCGGTGATGGGCAGCGTCGCCGAGTAGCCTTTCACCGGATAGAGCGGCACCTTCACGCCGAGCGGCGCCAGCAGCGCCACGCTATCGACGCCCAGCGCCACCACCACGGCATCGCCCTGCAAGGTTTCGCTGCCACGTTCGCTCGCGATGCGCACGCCGCGCACCGCACCGCCTTGCACATCGAGCGACTCAACGCGCGTGTCGAAGCGAAATCGCACACCGTTGCGCTCGCAGATCGCGCGAAGTTCACGGGTGAAGCGCGCGCAATCGCCGGCTTCGTCGTCGGGAAGGTAGAGGCCCGAGAGTGGCGTCTCGCGCGCCCAGCGCAAACCCGGCTCGATCTCGACGCACTGCGCGGCGGTGACCTCGCGGTGCGCGATACCGGCGTCGCGCAGAATCGTCAGCGCGGGTTGCGCGAGTTCGACGTCGTACTCGCTGCGGAACAATTGCAGGTAGCCCTGGCTGCGTCCGTAGTCGAACGGATGGCAGCGGCGGAATTCCTGCAGACATTCGCGGCTGTAATAGGCGATGCGTTGCATGCGCTGCTTGTTGACGCGAAACCGCTCCAGGTCGCATTCACGCAACCAGCGCGCGATCCAGCGCCATTGAGCGGGATCGAAGGTGGGGCGGAAAATCAGCGGTGAAGTCGGCTTGAACAGATACTTGAGAATCTTCGCCGGCATGCCGGGCGCGGCCCACGGCGTCACATAGCCCGGCGCGATCACGCCGGCGTTGCCGAAACTGGTGGAGAGCGCGACGTCCGGCTCCCGCTCGATCAAAGTGACGTCGCAGCCTTGCTGGCGCAGATAAAACGCGGTGGCGACACCGATCACACCGCCGCCCAGAACAATCGTTTTCATGGGGTTGGTCGGCGAATTCAGGCGATAGGACGGGCCGCGCCGAGTACTTTGCCCTTGGTTTCCGGAAGACACACCGCGGCGACGATCACCAGCAGATAGCCCGAACCGGCGACGATGCCCATTGCCTTAACCAGCGTCATGGTTTGCGACAGCGTACCGACCAGGATAGGAAAGAACGAGCCGAGACCGCGGCCCAGGTTGTAGCAGAAGCCTTGTCCCGAACCGCGGATCGAATTCGGATAGAGCTCCGACAAATACGCGCCGACGCCCGCGAAAATCCCTTGCACGACGATCCCGAGCGGGAAGCCGAGCGCGAGCATCATGCCGTCGGTGATCGGCAGCATCGTGTAGACCATGCCGAGCACGAACGAGCCGATCGCGAACAGCACGAACGACGCGCGCCGGCCGATCTTGTCGCACAGAACCGCTCCGACCATATAGCCGGTGAACGAGCCGACGATCAGCACGATCAGATAGCCGCTGGTGTTGAAGACCGAGAGATGGCGCACGGTTTTCAGATAGGTCGGCAGCCAGGTGGTGATCGCGTAATAACCGCCGAGCATGCCGGTGCACAGCACGCTGCCCAGCACGGTTGTTTTGAGGTGAGGGAAGGAGAAGATCTGCAGGAAGTGCGAGGTGTCGAAACCGCTCTCACGCGCACGGCGCGTTTCGAGAAAAATTTCAGGATCGCTGACATTGCGGCGAATGTAGATGATCCACAGCGCGGGCAGCAAGCCGATCCAGAAACAGGCGCGCCATGCGACCTGTTCCGGCAACAACGCGAAGAACGCCCAATAGATGATGGCCGCCGCGGCCCAGCCGAACGACCAGCTGCTTTGCACGGTGCCGACAGCTTTCGCGCGATGCTGAGGTGAACGGATGGTTTCGGCCATCATGATTGTCACGACCGACCATTCACCGCCAAAGCCGATGCCTTGCAACGTGCGGGTGGTGAGCAACTGCCAGAACGAGTGGGTGAAGCCGGACAGGCAGGTGAAGATCGCGAAGGTGGCGATGGTCCACTGGAGGACACGCACGCGTCCGTAGCGGTCGGCGAGGATACCGGCGAGCCAGCCGCCCACCGCCGACGAAATCAGCGAACTGGTCGCGATCATGCCGGCTTCGCTTTTGGTCATGCCCCATGTCGCGATCAGCGTCGGAATGAGGAACGAGTAGATCATGAAGTCGAAGGCGTCGACTGCGTAGCCGCCGAAACCAGCGTAGAGGGTGCGGCGTTCGCGCTGGGTCAGTTCGGTGAACCATTGGAGAGAGGGCATGTTTTTGTGGGGTCTCCAGGCGGTTTTTGCCTTCCGGCGGCTCGATCGGGTTTTTTGTATTCTAAGGGGACGAGGAGTTCTGCGGCCAGTTGTGGTCAAAAATGGCGAGGGGGTAAGAAACTCCATTCCGGTTCCTTACGAACTACTACCATGTAACCCAAAAATTATTCGCCGCCGTTAAACTGCGTCGGCAGCGCTCAAGCTGCAAAAATTATCTTCACGCTCGCGCTCGCCACCTCGCCACAGTTCATGCCCGCAATCGCAAAAACCTGCTCGCCATCCCGCCGCTCCGCGAGTACGCCTTTGCGGGCCTATCAATCGCGTCGCGGGTTCCTGAAATCCTCGGCAAGCGTGCTGCTGCTCTCCGGCATGGGGAGTTCGCTGCTGTCGGCTTGCGGGGGCGGAAATCTGGACACGGATCAGCCGGAAACGCCGCGCCTCGCCTCGGTGAGCAACTTTCGCGATGTGGCAGGCGCGGCCGCCGGCTATCCCACTGTCGACGGCAAACAGATGCGCCGTGGTGCCTTCTATCGCGCGAATGCACTGACCCTCAGCGCCGCCGACGTGGCCGCTCTCAACAAACTCGGTATTGCGTCGGTCTACGATCTGCGCACGCCCGGCGAAATCGCCCGTGCCGCGGATATCCTGCCGACTGGTGCGACTTCACAAGCGCTCGACGTCCTGGGTATCAGCGACTTCGTCGCGCCAACGTTCGATACGGCGGGTGCCGCCGTTGCGTTCATGCAATCCCAGGCGCGCGCCTATGTCACCGGCGCTGCCCAGCGTGTCGGTTACGGCGAACTCCTCACGCGGCTTGCCAATGGCACCGGCGTGCAACTGTTTCATTCCAATGCGGGTAAGGATCGCGCGGGCTGGGTTGCGGCACTCCTGCTCAGCATCGCCAACGTACCGCTCGACGTCATCACGCAAGACTATTTGTTGAGCAACGTCTATCTGGCCCAATCGATCCAGGCACAAACCGCCACGTTGCGCGCGCAGGATGGCGACGCGGTCGCGACGGTCGAGTCGCCCTTGCTCAACGTCCAGGAAGGTTATCTGCAAGCGGGCTTCGATCAGGTGCAGGCGAGCTACGGCACCATGGCGAGCTATCTGACGCAAGGTCTTGGCCTTTCTCAAGCAACGATCGATGCGCTGCACGACCGCCTGGTCGCCTGACTCGCGCTCGCCGCGCGTGGTGCCGGGCGGAACACACCGGCAGGCGCGGGCGAAAAAAAGTCCGCCCCAAGGAACTGGGCGGACAGAGAAGGGCGGCATCGAGGTTGCCGGGGGCGACTATAAGGCCGCAGCCATCGCGAAAGCCCATTCAGTAAGGGCGCGTAAGCGCCCATGCTCGATCCCGCTAAACCTTCTCCGCTGGCCTCATGATTGTGCGGGCCCAGGCAATTCGATCCGTACTTCCAGCCCGCCTTGGGCGTGATTGCGCACATGGCAGCGTCCGCCGCGATCGTGCGCGAGCCGGGCGACGATCGCGAGGCCCAGGCCGCAATGGCCTTCGCCGCCGCGCGCGGCGTCGAGCCGGACGAACGGTTTCATTGCCGCCGCAATGCGGTCGTCGGGAATGCCGGGACCGTGATCGCGCACACTGATGACCCAATGCCGGTCGTTACGTGCCGTGGCGATATCCACGGGCGGCGAGCCGTGCTCGAGCGCGTTGTCGACGAGGTTCGTGACCAGCCGGTCGAGCAAGGTGCGCGGCAGCGTGAACGACGAACCGGCGCGCAAATCAAGTGTGAACAGCGGCGTCTCGGTGCTGTCGCTGGCGGAAAATTGTTCCTGCAGGAATGCGTTGACTTCGACCGGCGGCCCCGCGTCGGCGGACTGGCCGGCAAACTCCAGAAACTGCTGCACGATGTTGGTCAACGAGTCGACGTCGCGGATCAGGCCGGCCCGCTCGCTTTCCGCCACCAATACGCTCGCGCGCAACTTGAGGCGCGTGAGCGGCGCCTTCAGATCGTGCGCGACGCCGGCCAGCATCACCGCCTGGTCGTCGCCGGCTTCATTCAGACGCCGCATCATGTCGTTGAAGGAGCCAATCAGATCGCGCAGTTCACGCGGGCCTTGCACGGTCACGGGTTCCGGCCGGCCGCCTGATCCGAACGCGCGGGCAGCATCGGCCACGCGCGACAGCGGCCGCTGCATCTGCCAGACCGCCAACAGCGACAGGATCAACGCGGCCAGCAGCATCGAGATGGATTCGACCAGGAAGCGCGGGCGCGGCGGTACGTCCACCGGCACGACGACCCAGTTCGACTTGCCGGGGAACAGCACCCATAGCTGCGGCGGCCGCAGGTCGTCGACGGCGATCTGAGTGCCGGGAGGCAGGTTCTCGTGCAATTGCCGGCTCAGTTCGACCAGCGGATGCATGGTTGGCGCGTGCAAATGGACGCTTGACGGCATGTTCCAGGTGGGCACGAGGTGCACGCGCATGGCAGGCGCGAGCGCGGCGCCCTTCATCGGCTCGCCATTGATGGCCTGCAGCACCAGCAGAATGCCGCGCGCGAAGCCGTCGATTTCGTGGCGCGGTGGCTGCATCACCACCAGCACGAACCACCCGGCCTGAATCGCGAACAACACCGCCGTCGACAGCAACGCCATTCTGCCGAATAGCGTGTTCAGCGGGTTTCTCATGCGCTTGGGGCAGCCTCGTCGGCGAACGGTGTGCCGTCGGCATCGGGCACGAACACGTAGCCTTTGCCGCGCACTGTTTGCACATAGCAGGGATTGGACGGGTCGTCCTCGATCACGCGGCGCAGGCGCCAGATCGGCACGTCGAGGCTGCGGTCGCGGAAGGCGAGATTGTCGCGATGCACGAGATCGTGAATCAGCACGCGCGACAGCACCTTGTACGGATTGTTGACGAAGATCTTTAGCAGCGCGAACTCACTGTCGCGCAGCGGCAACTTCGAGTCGTCGCGCGACAGCGAGCGGGTGGCGAAGTCGAGTTCGAACGGGCCGAAGCGATACGGCTTGCGGGCTTCGGGCGCGCTCGTGGTGGACGGCCCGCGGCGGCGCAGCACCGTATGAATGCGCGCGAGCAGTTCGCGTGGGTCGAACGGCTTGGTCAGATAGTCGTCCGCGCCGAGCGAAAGCCCGACGATGCGGTCGGCCACCGTGCCGCGCGCCGTCACGAAGATCACCGGAATGTCGTCGCCGGCGGCGCGCAAGGCGGTGAGCGCGCGTAAGCCGTCGGTGTTCGGCATCATGATGTCGAGCACAACGACCGACGGCCGTTCACGTTCGAGCCGGCGTTGCAGATGGGTGCCGTCGTGCAGCACCGACGCGTCGAAGCCGTTCGTCTGCAGAAACTTGCAAAGCAGATCGCGTACGACCGGATCGTCGTCGACGATAAGGACCTGTGGATTCATGGCGAAATTCTAGACTGACGCGCGCGACGCGCGACCGACTGTTTTCTTACCAATGCTTACGGAAAGTCGCGCCATCGCTGCCGGTTAGGGCGTCAGGCCCGCCACCAAAGGCTCACGACCTATTTCAGTGCTGCATATCTGGCAATACGCTGGCGATGCATTGGCTACGTGCAGCGCGGCGCAGCGGTCATTTTGCACCGCTTAAATTCCTCCGATGAAAGAATTTTCCCGCAATTCCTGCTGCTGGAAACGGGTCGCAATGAATCGCAACGGGTCGTAAGAACCGCCGGAAAGCGCGCGTTCCTTCGTGCATCGCCACCGCGTGCGCGGCGAGATGATTCGTCGTGCAGTACGTTGCGCCGCATGTCGAAAACAGCCTAACGCCTTGGGCCCACGGCAGGCGGCGTGAAATCGAAACCTAGCGCCACGCGAGGCTCATCATGACCGTTCACAGCAATCTCAGTTCAACCCGCTTTTCTTCGCTCGCGCCCATGCCGGCGGCGGAAAAGCCCGCAACGCCCAACAACTCGTCGGTTTCACCTACACCGCAGGCACGCGAGTCCGCCAGCGAGGCGCTCCCCTCGCTGCCGTCGGGGCTGGTCGGGCATCACGTCAACACGACTGCCTGACGCACCGAGGCCCGTGTGTCGACCCCGAGCATTCCTGAGCGCTTCATCCGTGTCGCTGCGTGGTTGACGCTTGGCGCGGCGCTGCTGCCACTCGGCGGCTGCGCCGTCGCCGCGCTGCCGTGCCGGCTGACGTCGGCCACACTGAAAGTCATCCCGGTCGTCGGCCATGCCGCGGCCACACCGTTCGACATGTGTTCATCCGCCATCGACTGAATCATGACATTCAAACGGATTGCCTACGCGCTCGTGCTGCTAGGCGGCATGGTCCCGATGGCTGCCGAGGCGCAGCCGGTCGCGCGTGAAGCGAATGCGGCCAGCGCCGCGTCGAAGGGCGCGCCCCCCGAGGCACGCCGGCGTTCGCAGGACATGCCGTTCGCGTTTCGCGGCATTGCGCTCGGCACCACGCTCGACGAATTCCGCGCCGGCTCGACCGTGCGCGCCACGCCGCTCGGCAGCGTGCCCGTCTGCGAGACGGACGTTCTGGCGGGCGCGCTCGGCATGCGGCTGAAATCGCGCGAGAGTCTGACGGTTGCGTGCCGCTGGGCGCATCGCACGGACGATGGCTGGGCGGTGTCGCAAGCCGTTGTTGACGGCGTGCCGGCCCAGGAGCATGTGCTGCGCTTTGCGCGTATCGACGCTCAGAGCGCACTGCGTCTGTACGAGATTTCATTTGTGATCGACGAGATCACCGCCGAGGACTTGCGCGATGCGCTTGCGGACCGTTATGGCGCGCCGCGTCTGGTGACGCAAAGCGTGTCGTCGCCGGGTGCGATGCCGGTCTACGTGTGGGACAACGCGGTGAGCTCGATCACGTTGTGCTTTTTGCCAGGGACCCGCAACGGCACGCTCACCTATCTGTTGAAGGGCTCGGACGCATGGGTGAAGTCGGTCGTGCGGCAATGGCAGGCAAGCGGTGCCGAGGCGGGCTGATGCACGGTCTCATTCATCGCGCCGTTGGCGGGCGCATGCGTCGCTTCGATTGCATCGTTGAACCAGGCACCGGCGCGCCGACCCCACCGTCCGTTTTCAATCCGGCCAATTCGGCCACGGAGCATGCATGACTGCGCTACGTCTCACTGTCGCGCTTGGCGCGGCGGCCTGTCTCGCGGCTTGCGCAAGCAATCAGCAGCCGTCGATCGTTGAAACACCCATGTCACCGCCGCTCGCGTCGGCGCCGCTGAACGTCAATACGCAGGGTGCGATCTATCAGGCCGGCTCGCCCTTGCTGCTCTACGAAACACCGCGTGCCCAGCATATTGGCGACGTGCTGACGATCCGCTTGTCGGAGTCGTACAGCGGCAACAATAGCGCGACCGCTGCCGCGAGCCGTTCGAGCAGCATCACCGCGACCGCCGCCGATCAGTCGACCAATGCCGCCGCGCGCCTCGCGAGGCTGTTCAACGTCGGCTCGGCCAGTACCGACTACAAAGGGCAGGGCAGTCTCACCGATATCAGCGGCATGACCGGCACGCTGGCCGTGACCGTGATCGGCACGATGTCGACCGGCAATCTGGTGGTGTCGGGCGAGAAGCTGATCGCGATGAGCGGTAACCGTGACCGCTTGCGTCTGTCAGGCATCGTCAATCCGAAGGACATCGAAGCAGGCAATTATGTGGCGTCGAGCAAGGTTGCGAATGCACGCATCGAGCAGGCCGGCGTGGGGATGGTGTCCGACGCCACCACGATGGGCTGGCTGCAGAGGATGTTTCTGAGCGTGCTGACGTTTTGAGGTCGATATGGGATGGGCGGGGGGGGCACGCGCCGCGTACATTCCCCTTATGCACCGGGTAAGTACTACGAAAGCTGCGCCGCGTCGCGTTCCGCTGCGCCGATTTCACCGTCCGGCACGAATACATAGCCGCGTCCCCAGACGGTTTGCACATAGCGAGGCTCGGACGGATCCACTTCGATCAGCCGTCGCAAACGCCAGATCGAGACGTCAAGGCTGCGATTGCGATGCGCCTCGCTATTGCCGTGCAGCTTCTCCAGCAACTGCGCGCGAGTGAGTACGGTCATCGCGTGCGTGACGAACACCTTGAGCATCGCAAATTCGCTCGAACGCAGCGGGATGCGTTCGCCATCGCGGCGTAATTCGCGTGCCGGAAAACTCACCTCGAAACGACCGAAACGATAGGGCGCGCGCTGCTCCGGCGCGCTCGGCGCAATCGTGCCGCGGCGGCGCAGAACGGTGCGAATCCGCGCGACCAGTTCGCTCGGCTCGAATGGCTTGCCGAGATAGTCGTCGGCACCGAGTTCGAGACCGATCACGCGGTCGATCGGATCGGCGCGCGCGGTCAGCAGGATCACGGGAATATCGTCGCCGGCAACGCGCAGTGCACGCAGTGCGCTGATGCCGTCGAGCTCCGGCATCATGATGTCGAGCACGACCAGCGCGGGACGCTCGTTCTGCAATGCGCGCTGCAGCGCCATGCCGTGTTCGAGCGTGGACACCCTGAAGCCTCGCCCTAGCAGATAGTCGCTGACGAGTTCGCGTACGACGGGGTCGTCGTCGACGACCAGAATGGATGGGTTCATCCAGGTCATCTTAGTGATCCGCGCGAGCGGCGCAAAGCGCCTAACGCTTTCGATTCCTTTCTCGCGTAAGAGAAAGCAAGCAATGCAGGCGGTGCGCCTAGTTTGCCAGCGACGTCTGGATAGTCTGCATCGGCTGCCGGGCGAGCTCGGTTTGATCGACCACCATCTTGTCGATCAAACCATTGAGCTTGGTCGATGACGTCGAGAAGCGGTCGGTGTTGAGCCCGCCGGTCTGGTAACGCGCGGTGACGAGAATGCGCCCGTGCTGGATCAGCGTCAGGTCGATGATCGATAGATACTGAATCGTTTCGTCGCTGAACGAGCGGCGGCCGTAGTCGGTCGCTGCGTTGTAGACGAGGCGCGCCTCGCATCCGGCGGGCGAGGTGCCCGGATTGTAGACGTCCGAACGAATACCGTGCCGGTCGAGCGCAAGCTGCAGCGCCGGCACGAAATCGCCGACCGACACCGTTTGATTCACTTCGATGCAGACATTATGGACGTCTGCCCGCCGGCCGTTGACGAAGGTCGGCGACGAGTAGTTCGCCGCGATCGCGTAGCCCGCCTGAATCACCGAACCGGTGGCGTCGGCTGCTGAGATCAGCGTCCACGCGCAGCCGTTGAGACCCAGCGCGAGCGTGGCCGAGGCGGCGAGCCGGGCACCGGGCCGCCGCAACATGACCCACGCGGCCAAAGGTGCCCGCGTGAAAGCGTAAGCGCGCAAGCTCGGCATAAAGGTCATGATGCGGTGCCTGGTGGCGGTGAAGAAGTACGGCGGAACAATGGATTCCAGCGATCACAAAGGTCGCAGCGGATAGCGGCAGACCGGCCCACGCTTAGCGTGTAACGCGCAGGCGTAATTCGTTTTGCCCTTGCACGCTAGCCGTGACGTTCACGCGACGGTCGTCGGTGGTCACGACAAAATGCTGACGCGTAGGCGTGTTGACGTCGTGCACGACATTCGGAAAGCAGGCGGCGATATCGGCGCCGAATTCTTCGAGCGGATCGTTGACGACACCGTCAGCTTGCCAGTGCGCGCGCCAGTGGCAATCGTAGGCATGCGTGTTGGCGCGGCAGTCGTCCGCGGCCGACACGCCTGGCAGTTGTGCGGCGGCTTGCGCGTGCAATTGCTTGAAGTCGGGAGCGTCGACGATGTGCCTGAGCGCGGGGCAAATGTCCGCCGGTTCGTTGGGCTGGGCGGCGGGCGTCGCGTGCGCTGCGCTCGCGAGCAGCAGGGCTGCGCCGAGAGCTAGCGCTGCGCGCCGGGTCAAAGGATGGAAGCGGCGATCGAATGACATGTGCGAAGAGTCCAATAGCAGTGAGGGGCGTGGCGGACCGGACGTGGTACGGTCTGCACGACTATCGTCGCTGCTACAAGGGTTTTTCAAAGCGTGGAACAGCTTGCCCGCTTCGCAACTGCTTTCGAACTCTTCTCGCGTGTTTCCGGATGTTGCGGCGTGTCGGCTGGCTGCGCGTGCAAGGTCGCGCGAATGCCTGCGCAGTGCCTCGCTGCGCGGAGGATTGCGCTAACGGGCGGTGTGCTGTCTAGCCGAGCGTGAGGCCGCCGTCGATATGGATCACCTGGCCGGTGATATGGCGCGCTTCGTCGGAGAGCAGGAACGCGATCAGCGCCGCGACATCCGCCGGCTCGGCAACGTGGCCAAGCGGCGTCGCTTCGGCGGCGCGGGTCCACACCGATGCATTATGGGCACTTGGGCCGCGATCTTTACGGGTATAGCCGGGGGCCACGCAATTGACCGTCACACCATGCGGTGCAAGTTCGGCCGCCGCGGTTTTAGCCAGCGATTCGATCGCCGCTTTCGCCGCCGCCGTAGCGGCGAATGGTGCATCCGCACGATAGCGATGCGCGACGAACGAACTGAGCGCGACCACGCGACCCCGCTCCGAAGTTGCCAAGGCGGGCGTCGCACGCTTGACGAGCGCGGCGAACGCGGCCGGCATGGCGCCGAAGGCGGCGCTGAGGGTATCCGCGTCGAGCGCGTTGAGCGTTTGCCGTTGTGCTTGGCCGGCGTTCGCGACCAGTTGATCCAGCGCGCCGAAGCTCGCGAGCGTTTGATGAATCACGTGTTCGGCGGCGCCGCGTTCGGCCAGATCGCCGAACACCGTCGCACAGCGCGCGCCGTTCGCGCTGCAATCGGCGGCGACCTGTGCAAGACGCCGACGCGCTTCGTCATCGGCGCCGCGTGCGTGCAACATCAACGCGGTGCGCGGCGCGGCAATGCGCCGGGCCAGTGCCGCGCCGATGCCGGAGCCCGCGCCGGTGATCAGGACGACGCGATCGAACCCGGCGCCGCTCATGTCAGCCGTGCTGTTTGCGTCACCTGTGCTGCTCGTGTCGCTCGCGGTGTTCATGCTGTTCACGCTGCAATCGGTTCGCCCGCGCGTTCTACGTCGAGTGTTTCGGCGTGGAACGCCGCGAGCGATTCGCGATGCGCGACACTGACGATCGCCGCCTTTGGCAGCCGCTCGGTGAACAGATGATAGAGACGCGCCTCGTTTTCCGCATCGAGCGCGCTAGTCGCTTCGTCGAGGAACAGGTAGTCCGGCTTGTGCAGCAGCACGCGGGCGCCGGCGAGACGCTGTTGTTCGCCCGGCGAGAGAATGCGCGTCCAGTGTCCCGATTCCTGCAGGCGGTCGGCGTACTCCGACAGGTGGCAGGTGACGAGTGCTTCGCGGCATTCTTCGTCGGTGTAGGTATCCGCGGAGGACGGATAGGCGAGTGCGGCCTTCAGCGTGCCGATCGGCATGTAGCTGACCTGCGGGATGAACATCATGCGGGCGTTGACCGGTGCGTCGATCGAACCGTCGCCGAACGGCCACAAGCCGGCGAGCGCGCGCATCAGCGTGCTCTTGCCCGAGCCGGACGGACCCCGCACCAGCCAGCGTGAGCCCGGCGTGATCGCGATATCGCGAATGCGCGAGAGCGGATTGCCGTTCGGCAGCGCGAGCTGGAGGCCGTCGGTGGTGAGTTTGTCTTCGTCGACGAAATGCAGGTTGATGCCGCCGTGCGCGGTGGCGGGCGACACCGATTCCTTCAGACGCGGCGCATGCATGATACGGCTAAATTCACGCAACCGGTTCACGGTAGCGCGCCATTCAACGAGGCTGCCGTAACTGTTGATGAACCACGAAAACGAATCGCTGACAGTGCCGAACGCGCTCGAAATCTGCATCAGCACGCCGAAGGTGAATGCCCCTGCGAAGTAGCGGGGCGCGGCGACCACCAGCGGAAAGATGATTGCAATCTGGCCGTAAAAGGCCGTTACGAAGGTGAGCCGCTTGGTGTACTTCATCACCTGCCACCAGTTGTCGCGGATCCGGCCGAACAGCGAGTGCGTGTTCTTCTTCTCGGTCTCCATGCCGTCGTAGAAGGCGATCTGCTCGGCGTTTTCACGCAGACGGATCAGGCCGAAACGGAAATCCGCCTCCACCTTCTGCGCCTGGTAGTTGATCGACACGAGCGGGTGGCCGACCTTCTGGATGATCAGCGAGCCGACCACCGCGTACAGCGCCGCGGCCCACACCATGTAGCCCGGAATCTGCACCGGCATGCCGCCGAGCGATACGGTCAGCGCACCGGCCAGCGACCACAGGATCGTCATGAACGAGACCAGCGTGACGACCGTGGACAGCAGGTCGAGCGTCAGCGAGAGCGTGGTGGTGGCGAGCGATTGGAGGTCGTCGCTGATCCGCTGGTCCGGGTTGTCGGCGAGCCGGTCGCGTTCAATCCGGTAGAAGGCGCTGTCATGCAGCCATTCGTTGAGATAGCGCGTGGTCAACCACTGGCGCCAGCGGAAGCCGAGCATCTGGCGCAGATAGCGGCCGTACACGGCAAGGATAATGAAGCCGAACGCGAGCCCCGAGAACACCATCAGCAGGTGCGGAAAGTCGTGCACGTTCTTGGCTTGCAGCGCGTTGTAGAAGTCGGCGCTCCAGCGGTTCAGGCGCACGTTGATCCACACGATGAGCAGGTTCATCACGATGATCGCGATGAGCAGCCCCCACGCCGTTTTTCGTTCTTCAGAAACCCAGTAAGGTTTGATCAGGCTCCAGGCGGAGACTCTATCGTCTGGCGGCAGCGCGGGGCTGGAAGCGGTATTCGGTGTCATGAGCATCCTGATGAAGTGCTGGCCCATCGGGGCTGGCCCCAGTCGGGCCGGCTCCACGGCGGGTTTGCGGTGCGTACCCTGGGCGTCGTGCTCGACGAACGCACGCCCGGGAGAGCGTCCGATTCTGGCGCGAAGGCCTTAAGTGAAAATTAATTTCCGCTCAACGGCCTCGCCCCCGGTGCCGCCGTCGCGCATGTGGCTAAGCGTACCGCCCGCGCGGGGCTCCTGCGGCATCCGGTCTTGGCATTGTGCCAGAGCGTTGCCTCCGGCCGTATTGGCGAATCGAAAGAGGGTGCCGGATCAACTGCGCGCGATTGCGTGGGCCGCTGGTTTGCGGCCGCCGCGCCTTTTATGGTCTAATGACCTTCGACGAAACAGGGGTGCTTTGCCCACAGGCTGCGTGATTCTCACGCAGCGGCGGCGAGGCTGAGAGAGACCCTTTGCACCCGATCCGGGTAATACCGGCGCGGGAAGTTTCCGGAAGCAGCCAGTCTTCCATTCCCCGCCGGGCGGCGTCCGTCATTGGACGCGCGTATTGCCCGGCCGGCCTCACCCGCCGGTTTCGTCCTGGGTACGTGCGTTTTTGGGCCGTACGGAAAGGACTCGATGACCGCCTATTCTTCAGACATGTGTTTTGCTCTTCGCCACGCCCTCGTCGGTTATGTCGGCGCGCGGTGCGGCTTTAGCGTGGCTTGCCGTTGCGGCTCGGAGTGGGCGCGATGAACCGTTCTGCTCAACCGGATTTCGCAGTACTTGGCGGCGGGCTGTGCGGGCGCCTGGTCGCGTGGCGTCTCGCAGGCGTTGGGTATCGCGTGGCGCTCTATGAGCGCGGCGATGCTGCGGGCTCGCAATCCGCGGCCTGGGTCGCCGCTGCCATGCTGGCGCCGCTGGCCGAAGCTGCCAGCGCCGAACTGCTGATCACCCGTCTCGGCGCGAGTTCGCTCGACACCTGGCCGCAAGTGCTGGCCGAGTTGCCCGAACCGGTGTTTTTCCAGCGCAATGGCACGCTGGTCGTGTGGCATCACGCCGACCGGACCGAAGCGCCGCTGTTCGAACGCCGCGTGCGCTCGAACGCGCCTGCCGAATTGCTCGACGGTGGCTTCGTGACGCTGGCCGGTGCCCAGCTCGGCGCCGCCGAACCGGCATTGGCGGGTCGCTTCAATCAGGGCTGGCTGCTGCCGCGCGAAGGCCAACTGGATAACCGTCAGGTGCTCTCCGCGCTCGCTGCGGGCCTTGCCCAGCGCGGTGTCGAAACGCACTGGAACACGCCGGTCGACGATCATGCGCTGCCTCCCGCGCGCATCATGATCGACTGCCGGGGTCTGGGCGCGAAGCCCGTGCTGCCCACGTTGCGCGGCATCCGCGGCGAAGTCGCCCGGGTGCATGCGCCCGGTATCAAACTGACGCGGCCGGTGCGGCTGCTGCATCCGCGCTATCCGCTGTATATCGCGCCGAAGCAGGACGATCTCTACGTGATCGGCGCGACCGAGGTGGAGGGCGAGGACATGTCGCCGGTCAGCGTGCGCTCGGCGCTCGAGTTGCTGAGCGCGGCGTTCTCCGTGCATCCCGGCTTTGGCGAGGCACGCATCCTTGAACTGAATTCGCAGTGCCGCCCGACTTTGCCGGACCACCGTCCGGCCTTGCTGTGGGATGGCGCGCAGACGCTGCGCGTGAACGGCCTGTACCGGCACGGCTACATGATCGTGCCCGAAGTCGCCGACGAAGCCGTTCGCTTCGCCGCGGCGCTGCTCGACGGCCGCATTGGCGACGCCGATGCTTTCGCCGACTGGCAAAGTGCAGTGCGCTGGAGCGAACTGTTTCAACTGGATTCCACGCGGGAGCCGGCATGAGCGCTGTGCGCCTGCGGGTGAAATAACCGCAGGCAAACAGGCGCGCGCCGCTACCGCTATCGATTGAACCGTATTCGAACATCATGAACATTCATATCAACCAGAAGCCGTTGTCGCTGCCCGAAGGCGCGACTGTCGCCGATGCGCTTGCCGCATTCGGCGCGCGTCCGCCGTTCGCGGTGGCGCTAAACGGCGATTTCGTCGCGCGTACCCAGCATGCGGCGCGCGCGCTGCAGCCGGGCGACAAGCTCGATGTCGTGCAACCCGTGGCCGGCGGTTAAGCCCCGCTCCACGCCTTGCCGGAGACCAGGACTATGCAAATGACTTCCCCCCAAACCGCCGACGCGCTCACGCTCTACGGCGAAACCTTCGCGAGCCGCGTGCTGCTCGGCACCTCGCGCTATCCGTCGCTGCAATCGCTGTCCGATTCGATCGACGCGGCGCGGCCCGGCATGGTGACTGTCGCGCTGCGCCGGCAGATGAACGAAGGCGGCGCCGAAGTCGGCTTCTTCGACCTGCTCAAGCGCCACGGCGTGCCGCTGTTGCCCAATACCGCCGGCTGCCTGACTGTCGGCGAGGCGGTGACAACCGCGCACATGGCGCGTGAAATCTTCGAAACCGATTGGATCAAGCTCGAACTGATCGGCGACGACTACACGTTGCAGCCCGATCCGGTCGGCCTGATCGAAGCAGCCGCCCAGTTGATCAAGGACGGCTTCAAGGTCCTGCCGTATTGCACCGAAGATCTCGTGATCGGCCGCCGTCTGCTCGATGCGGGCTGCGAGGCCCTGATGCCTTGGGGCGCGCCGATCGGCACCGGCAAGGGCGTCATCAATCCGTACGGGCTGCGCGTGTTGCGTGAACGCCTGCCGGATGTGCCGCTGATCGTCGACGCCGGCCTCGGCGTGCCGTCGCATGCAGCGCAAGTGATGGAGTGGGGCTTCGACGGCGTGCTGCTGAACACCGCCGTTTCGCAGGCGACGCACCCCGACGCAATGGCGCGCGCCTTTGCGCTGGGTGTCGAAGCGGGCCGCCAGGCTTTTCTGGCGGGACCGATGGCCGAGCGCGAAAGCGCGCACGCGAGCACGCCGGTGGTCGGCATGCCGTTCTGGCATCAAGACGGGAGCGCCGCATGACGCAAACTTTGCCTTTGACCGGCCGCGACCTCTTCTGGCCGCCCGCCGATGAACTCACCGAAGCCGCCGAGCGGATCCGCGCCCGCCTGGGTGAGTGGCCGCCGACGCATGCGCCGTGGCGCATCTGCCTGACCGCGCCGGACGAGCCGAACGGCGGCGATCTGATCGTCGTCGCCGACGCGCAGCAGCATGGCGAGCAGGTGGCGCGCTGGCTGGTGCAGGGCGCCGGCGTGATCGTCGCCGCCGAGAATACCGCGGCGCTCCATCTGGGCGGCGAGACATACCGTCTGGAAGGTCATCTGGCGGAAGACTGGATGCCCGCGCTGGCAGCGTTTCTGGATTGCGGCTTCGACCCGCATGACGCGCTGGTGCTGGCTCTGGCCTGGCGCGACGGCGACGAAACCAAAGCGGACGACGCCTTTCCGGCCGATATCGCGCATTTTCCGCGCCTCGCCGGCCTACCGGCCGCGCCGGCGCAAGCGTTCGCGCGTTGTCCGGACCGGCTCGGTCTGTATCCGGTGCTGCCGACCGCGGAGTGGGTGGAACGGGTGGTGGGTTTTGGCGTGAAAACAGTCCAGTTACGCCGCAAATCGGCCGAACCCGCCGACGAACTGAAGCGTGAAATCGCCCGCTGTGTCGCTGCCGGCCGTGAGCACGATGCCCAGGTTTTCATCAACGATCACTGGCAAGCCGCGCTGGAAGCCGGTGCCTACGGCGTCCACCTCGGCCAGGAGGACCTGCATACGGCCGATCTGTCGGCACTTGCCACCGCCGGCATCCGGCTCGGTCTGTCGACACACGGTTTCTACGAGATTCTGAAGGCGCTGCACTTCCGGCCCAGCTACATTGCGTTGGGCGCCGTGTTCCCGACCACCACCAAGGTCATGCCGACCGCGCCGCAGGGCCTCAAGCGTCTCGCACGGTATGTCCGCCTGCTCGATGGCGTCGTGCCGCTGGTGGCGATCGGCGGGATCGATCTGCAGGTGCTGCCGGACGTGCTGGCAACGGGCGTAGGCTGCGCGGCTGTCGTGCGCGCCGTGACCGAGGCCGCCGACCCGGCTGCCGCGGTTTCTGCGCTGCAATACGGGTTTACGCAATAATCGTCATGTTCAGTAAAGGGACAGGGCACCTCACGGCAGCTTTTGCATGATGGCCCTATAATTCGGCCTTCCGTGTAAAAGGACTGTCAGTTTCGTGTCTTCCTCCCCCGAGACCCTACTCGAGCTGCGCGACGTCGACTTCGGTTATGGCGACCGGCTCGTCCTGTCGAACCTGAATCTGCGCTTCAAGCGCGGCCAGGTCGTCGCGGTTATGGGCGGCTCGGGTTGCGGCAAAACCACCGTGCTGCGTCTGATCGGCGGTCTGGTGCGCGCGCAGCGCGGCCAGATCCTGTTCCATGGCCAGGATATCGGCCAGCAAACGCGCGACGGCCTGTACGCGCTGCGCCGCAAGATGGGCATGCTGTTCCAGTTCGGCGCGTTGTTCACCGACATGTCGGTGTTCGAAAACGTCGCCTTCGCGCTGCGCGAGCACACCGACCTCCCCGAAGAACTGCTTCGCGACCTCGTGCTGATGAAGCTCAACGCGGTCGGGTTGCGCGGCGCGCGCGACCTGGCGCCGTCGGAGATTTCAGGCGGCATGGCGCGGCGGGTCGCGCTGGCCCGGGCAATCGCGCTCGACCCCGAGCTGATGATGTACGACGAACCGTTCGCCGGCCTCGACCCGATCTCGCTCGGCATCACCGCGAATCTGATTCGCGCGCTGAATCAGGCACTTGGCGCGACATCGATCCTCGTGACGCACGACGTGCCGGAGTCGTTCGCGATTGCCGATTACGTCTATTTCCTCGCCAACGGCGGGGTGCATGCCGAAGGCACGCCGGCCGAGCTGCGCGCGTCGACCGATCCTACGGTGCGCCAGTTCATCGATGGCGCGCCGGACGGCCCGTTCAAATTCCACTACCCCAGCAAGACGCCGCTCGCGGCGGACTTCGGCATCGGCGGAGGTCAGTCATGATCAGTGCGTTGGGTCGCTCGGTGATCGACGGCTTGGGCACGGCCGGCTATGCCACGCGTTTCTTCTTCCGGCTGCTGCTCGAGTTTTTCCCGCTGCTGCGCCGGCCACGACTTGTCACGAAGCAGATCCACTTCGTGGGTAATTATTCGCTGGTGATCATCGCCGTGTCGGGTCTGTTCGTCGGCTTCGTGCTCGGTTTGCAGGGTTATTACACGCTGAACCGCTACGGCTCCGAGCAGGCGTTGGGGCTGCTGGTTGCGCTTTCGCTGGTGCGCGAACTCGGGCCGGTGGTCACGGCGCTCCTGTTCGCGGGCCGCGCCGGCACGTCGCTCACGGCCGAGATCGGTTTGATGAAGGCGGGCGAGCAATTGACCGCGATGGAAATGATGGCGGTCGATCCGGTGAAAGTGGTGGTGGCGCCGCGCCTATGGGCGGGCATCATTTCCATGCCGATTCTCGCCGCGATTTTCAGCGCGGTCGGCGTATTCGGCGGTTATGTGGTCGGCGTGCTGCTGATCGGCGTTGACGCCGGCGCGTTCTGGTCGCAGATGCAAGGCGGCGTCGATGTCTGGCGCGATGTTGGCGCCGGGGTCATCAAGAGCGTGGTGTTCGGCCTCGCGGTGACCTTTGTGGCGCTGTTTCAGGGCTACGAAGCCAAGCCGACGCCGGAAGGCGTGTCGCGCGCCACGACCAAGACGGTCGTGTACGCGTCGCTTGCGGTGCTCGGCCTCGATTTTCTGCTGACCGCACTGATGTTCAGCTAAGACTACGCTGCACGTTTCCGCTCAGCGGGGCGCGCCTGGGGTTGCGCGTGACCGGAGCGGGAGCAGCGTGGCGGATTCACTTTGGGATGACGATGAAAAAGACTGCTCTCGACTTCTGGGTCGGCCTGTTCGTGGTGTTGGGTTTCGTGGCGTTGCTGTTTCTCGCGCTAAAGGCCGGCAACATGAGCTCGTTGTCGTTTCAGGCAACGTACCCGGTCAAGCTCAAGTTCGACAATATCGGCGGCCTGAAAGCGCGCGCACCGGTGAAGAGTGCGGGCGTGACGGTCGGCCGGGTTGCCTCGATCGGCTTTGACAGCAATGCGTATCAGGCTGTCGTCACGATCGACATCGACAAGCAATACCCGTTTCCGAAAGACACCTCGGCAAAGATCCTGACTTCGGGTCTGTTGGGCGAGCAATACATCGGGCTCGAACCCGGTGGCGACAGCGAGATGCTTAAAGCAGGTGACACAATTTCGATGACACAATCGGCGATCGTGCTCGAAAACCTGATTGGACAATTCCTGTATAGCAAGGCCGCGGACTCGGGCGCATCCAAGCCGGGCGCGGGTTCGGCTGCACCTGCGGCCGCCCCAGCCACGGCGCCAGCGCCGGCGGCGCCGACTCTGCCCGCTTCTGGCGCGGCCGGTCAATAAGGAGAATAAAAATGCAGACCCTACGCCTACGCGGCGTGCGCACCGCCCAGATCGCGACGTTCGCGCTCGCGGCCGCTGCGCTCGCCGGCTGCTCGACCGTGCAGACGCCGACCAAGGGCGACCCGCTCGAGGGCTTGAACCGCACGATCTTCACCGTCAACGACAAGCTCGACCAGTACGCGCTGAAGCCGGTCGCGAAGGGCTACGTGTTCATCACGCTGCAGCCGGTGCGCGACAGCGTCACCAACTTCTTCTCGAACATCGGCGACGTCTACATCGCGGCGAACAACCTGCTCCAGTTGAAGATCACCGATGGCGTCGAAGACATCATGCGGATCGTGATCAACACGGTGTTCGGCGTGGGCGGTCTGTTCGACGTGGCGACGCTCGCCAAGCTGCCCAAGCACGACAACGACCTCGGCCTGACGCTTGGCCACTACGGCGTGCCAGCGGGCCCGTACCTTGTGCTGCCGCTGTTCGGGCCGAGCACGGTGCGCGATGCGGTCGGTTCGCTCGGCAACTACTATGTGAATCCGCTCAGCTACATTCATCCGAATGGTCTGAGCTGGGCGCTGTACGGCCTGAACGTGGTCAACACGCGCGCGAATCTGTTGAGTGCGAGCGATGTGCTGGAAGGCGCCGCGCTCGACAAGTATTCGTTCGTGCGTAATGCGTATCTGCAGCGCCGCCAGTATCTGCTGTCGGACGGCAAGCAATCGCAGTCACTGCCGAATTACGGCGATGAAGCACCGCTGCCGAAGTACGACGACGTCGACGGCGGCGCGGCTGCAGCGCCGGCGGGCACACAAGGTGCTGCCGCGAAGGCGTCGGGCGCGTCAGGTACGGCAGCCGCAACGCCGCCGCAAGCTGCGTCGGCGACTGGCGCCACCACGGGTACAACCGGCACGGCGGCTGCACCGGAAGCCGCCTCCGGCACTTTCGAATCGCCGCCGCTCGATCTGAACGGCGGTCCGGAAACCACGCAGATTCCGGCCGGCCAGCTGGTCCCGCCGACGCGTTTTAACTTTCCATCATTTAAATTGCGTTGATCGTGCAGCCGTAACACCTCGATACGACTCTCGCAGTTTGCGCATGGATTGCCGCTGAACTCGCGTGTTAATGTCGGCTCCAACGATTGCACAATTTTTAAGGCAAGGCTCGATATGAAAAAATTCTTCCTGATTCCGTTGTTTGCTGCGTTGTTTTCGTTCGCTAGTGCCGGTGCATCGGCACAAACGGTCGACTCCAGTTCGCCCGACGGCCTGATCAAGACCGTCACGCAGCAGGTGATCGACGCGATCCACGCCGACAAGTCGATCCAGCAAGGTGACATCACCCACATCACGCAGCTCGTCAACGAAAAGATCCTGCCTTACACCGATTTCCGCCGGACCACGCAACTGGCGATGGGCCGCAACTGGCGCACCGCGACGCCGGAGCAGCAAAACGCCGTGGTCGAGCAGTTCAAGATGCTGCTGATCCGCACGTACTCGGGCGCGCTCGCCCAGGTCCGCGACCAGCAGATCCAGTACAAGCCGTTCCGCATGAACCCGGACGACACCGACACGGTGGTGCGCTCGGTGGTGATGAATAACGGCTCGCCGATCGAACTCGACTACCGTCTGTACAAGACGCCGCAAGGCTGGCGCGTGTATGACATCAACGTGCTCGGCGCATGGCTGATCCAGGCGTATCAGCAGCAGTTCAACGAGCAGATCCAGCAGAAGGGTGTGGACGGACTGATCCAGTTCCTCACGCAGCGCAATCAGCAACTGGCTGCGGGCAAGCAGTCGTGAGCGAAGTGCTGAACGCCGCCGTCGTAAGCCGCTTCGAAAGCGGCGCGACACTGACCCACGAGAGCGCGAAAGCCGCGCTCGAGGCGGGTTTGCAGCGCATCGCCGCGGGCGCGAACGGCGTCGACTGCGCGCCGCTCGCGCAATTCGATTCGTCCGCGCTTGCCGTCCTGCTCGCGTGGGAGCGTGCCGCCCAGGCACGCGGTGTCCCGTTCGAGATCGTCAACCTGCCGGCTGGTCTCGCCAGCCTCGCACAAGCCTACGGCGTCGACACGCTGCTTTCAGCGCGACATTGACGCTCCACTAGCGTCACTTCCAATCGCCCCGGCCGAGCCGGGGCTGCCGATTTTTGCCCTATAATCAAACGTTTTTCGGGGCACATAACCGGCCCCAATTTCGTCCCTTCCAGCACTTTTGCGCCCCCTCAGGGCTCCTTTAGGCGCCGCTCCGCACGCGGCCCACAGTCATGTCAGCCATAGAAATTCGTAACGTCAAGAAGCGCTACAAGGACTTGCAGGCGCTCAAGGGCGTCAGCCTCACGGTGGAAGAAGGCGAGTTCTTCGGACTGCTCGGTCCGAACGGCGCGGGCAAGACAACGCTCATCAGCATCCTCGCCGGTCTCGCGCGCGCCGACGAAGGCAGCATCGCGGTGCGCGGCCATGACGTAGTCAGCGATTTCCGCGACGCGCGCCGAGCGCTCGGCGTGGTGCCGCAGGAGCTCGTGTTCGATCCGTTTTTCACCGTGCGCGAAACCTTGCGCATCCAGTCCGGCTACTACGGGCTGCGCAATAACGACGCGTGGATCGACGAGATCATGGCCAATCTCGACCTCACCGACAAAGCGGACGCCAACATGCGCGCGCTGTCGGGCGGCATGAAGCGCCGCGTGCTCGTCGCGCAAGCGCTGGTGCACCGTCCGCCGGTGATCGTGCTGGATGAGCCGACTGCGGGCGTCGACGTCGAGTTGCGCCAAACCTTGTGGAAATTCATCTCGCGCCTGAATCGCGAAGGGCACACGATCGTGCTGACCACGCACTATCTGGAAGAAGCCGAATCGCTGTGCGACCGCATCGCGATGTTGCGGCGCGGTGAAGTCGTCGCGCTCGAGCGCACGAGCACGTTGCTGCAGCGCTTTGCGGGCATGCAACTGTTCCTGCGTTTTACCCAAGGCACGTTACCGGTGGAGTTGCGTCCGCTCGAAGTGGAAAGCGGCTTGAGCAACGGCAACGGCCATCAGCATCTGCTGCGTCTGACGAGCTATGACGACGTCGAACGGATTCTCGCGCAGTGCCGTTCAGCGGGCTGTACATTCGAAGAAATCGAGGTCCGCAAAGCTGACCTCGAAGATGTGTTCGTTCAGGTGATGAACGGTCCGGAAGTGATCGAGGGGCTGGCATGAGCGGCTTTCGCACGCTGTTTTACAAGGAAATCCTGCGTTTCTGGAAGGTGGCTTTCCAGACCGTGCTGGCGCCGGTTATTACCGCGCTGTTGTATCTGACGATTTTCGGCCACGCGTTGCGCGGTCACGTTCAGGTCTATCCGGGTGTCGAGTACACAAGCTTTCTGATCCCCGGCCTCGTGATGATGAGCGTGTTGCAGAACGCATTCGCGAATAGCTCGTCCTCGCTGATCCAGTCGAAGATCACCGGCAACCTGGTGTTTGTGCTGCTGCCGCCGCTCTCGCACTACGAGATGTTCGGCGCGTACGTGCTTGCTGCCGTGGCCCGTGGTCTGGCGGTCGGCTTCGGCGTGTTCATCGTGACAATCTGGTTCGTGCCGGTCAGCTTCAGCGCGCCGCTTTACATCATCGCGTTCGCGATTTTCGGCGCGGCAATTCTCGGCACGCTCGGCTTGATCGCCGGCATCTGGGCCGAAAAGTTCGATCAGCTCGCCGCATTTCAAAACTTTCTGATTATGCCGCTCACGTTCCTCTCGGGCGTGTTCTACTCGACGCATACGTTGCCACCGGTGTGGCGTGAAGTGTCGCGGCTCAATCCCTTTTTCTACATGATCGACGGCTTTCGCTACGGTTTCTTCGGGATGTCGGATATCAATCCGCTCGTGAGCCTTGCGATCGTTGCCGGTTTCTTTGTGGTGCTGGCCGTGGTGGCGATGCGCATGCTCGCGTCCGGCTACAAACTGCGCCACTGATCAGGAGCTTCTCTCATGTTGCCGACTCCCGAACAGGTCAAGCAATACATCGCGGCTGGGCTCGCTTGCCAGCATCTCGAAGTCGAGGGCGACGGTCAGCATTTCTTTGCGACCATCGTCTCGCCGAGCTTCGAAGGCAAGCGTTTGATCGCGCGCCATCAACTCGTGTACGCGGCGCTTGGCGACCGCATGCGCGAAGAAATCCACGCGCTCAGCATGAAGACGCTGACGCCCGCCGAATGGCAAAACGCGTAATCTGGAAATTTAGTGCGAATTACTCAAGAAGGGCGCGACGCCGGTAGTGGCGCGCCGAACACGGTCAAAGCAGGCCCGGCTGAAGTCCGGGTCAATCAGGAACTGACAGGCATGGATAAACTCGTCATTGAAGGTGGCTACCCGCTGTCGGGTGAGGTCGTCGTCTCAGGTGCCAAGAACGCGGCGTTGCCGATCCTGTGCGCGGCATTGCTCAGCGCGGAACCGGTGCATCTGGAAAACGTGCCCGACTTGCAGGACGTGCGCACGATGCTGAAGCTGCTCGGCCAGATGGGCGTGCAGATCGAGAGCAGCGAGGGACGGGTGTCTCTGGATGCGTCGAAGGTCGATAACCTCGTCGCGCCGTATGAACTCGTGAAGACCATGCGTGCGTCGATCCTCGTGCTCGGCCCGCTGGTGGCGCGCTTCGGTCACGCCAGGGTGTCGCTGCCGGGTGGCTGCGCAATCGGCGCGCGTCCGGTGGATCAGCACATCAAGGGTTTGCAGGCCATGGGCGCCGAAATCACGATCGAGCACGGCTTCATCGAAGCGCGCGCGAAGCGTCTGAAGGGCGCGCGCATCGTGACCGACATGATTACGGTGACGGGTACCGAAAACCTGCTGATGGCAGCGGTTCTTGCCGAGGGCGAGACGGTGATCGAGAACGCCGCGCGTGAGCCGGAAGTGGGCGACCTTGCGCATCTGCTGGTCGAGATGGGCGCGAAGATCGAAGGCATCGGCACCGACCGCCTGGTGATTCAGGGGGTCGACGCGCTGCATGGCGCCAAGCACACGGTGATTCCGGATCGTATCGAAGCCGGCACCTTCCTGTGCGCGGTCGCGGCTGCCGGCGGCGATGTCACGCTCCGTAAGGTACGTCCGCTGATCCTTGAAGCCGTCACCGAAAAACTGCGCGAAGCCGGCGTCACGATCGAAGAGGGCGACGACTGGATGCGCGTGCGGATGGACAAGCGTCCGAGCGCGGTGAGCTTCCGCACGTCCGAATACCCGGCGTTCCCGACCGACATGCAAGCGCAGTTCATGGCGCTCAACACGATCGCGGACGGCACCTCGCAAGCCGTCGAAACGATCTTTGAAAACCGCTTCATGCACGTGCAGGAATTGAACCGCCTCGGCGCGAACATCACGATCGACGGCAACACCGCGCTCGTAACCGGCGTCGAGAAGCTGTCCGGCGCGAAGGTGATGGCAACCGATCTGCGTGCGTCCGCGAGCCTTGTGATCGCTGCGCTGCGTGCCGAAGGCGAAACGCTGATCGACCGCATCTATCACCTGGATCGGGGTTACGACCGGATGGAGAGCAAGCTCAACGCCATCGGCGCCAAGGTGCGCCGCATCGCCGGGAGCCAGGCATGAGTTCGATGCCGCAAACTTCGTCTTCGCCGGCCGTGAGCGCACCGCTCACGCTGGCTTTGTCGAAAGGGCGTATCTTCGAAGAGACGTTGCCGCTGCTCGCCGCAGCCGGCATTGAAGTGGCCGAAGATCCGGAAACCTCGCGCAGACTGATTTTGCCCACTACGGACGCGAACCTGCGCGTGATCATCGTGCGCGCCACGGACGTGCCGACCTACGTCGAATACGGCGCAGCCGACTTCGGCGTGGCCGGCAAGGACGTGCTGCTCGAGCACGGCGGTAGCGGGCTGTATCAGCCGGTTGACCTGGATATCGCGCGTTGCCGGATGTCGGTCGCGGTGGCGGCCGGATTCGACTACGCGAACGCGGTGCGCCAGGGCGCACGCCTGCGCGTGGCGACCAAGTACGTCGAAACCGCACGGGAGCATTTTGCCGCCAAGGGCGTGCACGTCGACCTGATCAAGCTGTACGGTTCGATGGAACTGGCGCCGCTGGTCGGCCTCGCCGACGCGATCGTCGACCTGGTGAGTTCGGGCAATACCCTGCGCGCCAACAATCTTGTCGAGGTGGAAGAAATCATGCAGATTTCGTCGCGCCTCGTTGTGAACCAGGCGGCGCTGAAGCTCAAGCGCGCCGCGCTGCGGCCGATCCTCGATGCGTTCGAACGCGCGTCGAAGGCTGGCACTGCGGCAGCCTGAATCGTTTGACCACGCGTGTGGTCAAACTTTTAACGCGCGCCTTACCGAAACGGATACCCGTATGTCTATCAAGATTCGCAAACTCGATTCCAGCGCACCCGACTTTCAAAAGGCGCTGCACGCGGTGCTCGCGTTCGAGGCGAGCGAAGACGAAGCGATCGAACGCTCGGTCGCGCAGATTCTGAACGACGTGAAGGCGCGCGGCGACGCCGCGGTGCTCGAGTACACGAACCGCTTCGACCGTGTCGAGGCGAAGAGCGTCGAGGCGCTCGAGTTGCCGATGTCCGAACTCGAAGCGGCGCTCGAAAGCCTGGAGCCGAAGCGCCGCGCGGCGCTCGAAGCGGCGGCGGCGCGCGTGCGCGGTTATCACGAGAAGCAGAAAATCGAGTGCGGCAGTCATAGCTGGCAGTACACGGAAGCCGACGGCACCGTGCTTGGCCAGAAGGTGACGCCGCTGGATCGCGCGGGTATCTATGTGCCGGGCGGCAAGGCGGCGTATCCGTCGTCGGTGCTGATGAACGCGATTCCGGCGCGCGTGGCCGGCGTGCGCGAAATCGTCATGGTCGTGCCCACGCCGGACGGCGTGAAAAATCCGCTGGTGCTCGCGGCTGCCTTGCTGGGCGGCGTGGATCGCGTATTTACGATCGGCGGGGCGCAGGCGGTGGGCGCATTGGCGTACGGCACGGAAACGGTGCCCGCAGTCGACAAGATCTGCGGACCGGGCAACGCCTATGTCGCGTCGGCCAAGCGCCGTGTGTTCGGCACGGTCGGGATCGACATGATCGCCGGTCCGTCGGAAATTCTCGTGTTGTGTGACGGCACGACGGACCCGCGCTGGGTCGCGATGGACCTGTTCTCGCAAGCCGAGCACGACGAGCTCGCGCAATCCATCCTGCTGTGCCCGGACGATGCATTCATCGCCCGCGTGCGCGATGCGATCAACGAACTGCTGCCGAGCATGCCGCGCCAGGACGTGATCCGCACCTCGCTCGAAAACCGCGGTGCGCTGATCAAGGTCCGCGATATGGCCGAGGCCTGCGCGATCGCCAACGACATTGCACCGGAACACCTCGAAATCTCCGCGCTGGAGCCGCACCAATGGGGCCAATTGATTCGCCATGCCGGCGCGATCTTCCTCGGCCGCTACACCAGCGAAAGCCTCGGCGACTACTGCGCGGGGCCGAACCACGTGCTGCCTACGTCCCGCACCGCACGGTTCTCGTCGCCGTTGGGCGTCTACGATTTCTTCAAGCGTTCGAGCGTGATCGAGGTCAGTGCTGAAGGTGCGCAGACGCTCGGCGAGATCGCCGCCGAACTCGCCTACGGCGAAGGCCTGCAGGCGCACGCCCGTAGCGCTGAATACCGGATGCGGCAAGGCGGCGGCGAGCGCGGCTGACCGGTCAGGGGCGCCTGCGGGCACCGAACCGGTGCCCGCGAACATCACCGACGGATTTCACGCGGTTTCCCGTTTAATAACGACAATACAGACCAACCTGGGGTAGTCCGCAAGCCGCCGATCCCGGGCGGCGTCTTTCATGCGGCCCGGTCCACTGACTTATGACGACACCTCAAGACATCATCCGCCGCGACGTGCTCGCGATGACGAGCTATCCGGTTCCGGACGCCACGGGCTATATCAAGCTCGATGCGATGGAAAATCCGTTTCCGCTGCCACCGGTGCTCGCTGCCCATCTGGGCGAGCATCTGGCCGGCGTCGCGCTGAACCGTTACCCGGCGCCGCGCCCGGAAGCGCTGATCGAAAAGATCAAGCGCGTGATGAGCGTGCCCGCGGGTTGCGACGTGCTGCTCGGCAACGGCTCGGATGAAATCATCAGCATGGTGTCGGTGGCTTGCGCAAAGCCGGGCGCCAAGGTGCTCGCGCCGATGCCGGGTTTCGTGATGTATCAGATGTCGGCGAAGCTGGCGAATCTGGAATTCATCGGCGTGCCGCTGAAGCCCGATTTCACGCTCGACACCGAAGCGATGCTGGCGGCGATTGCCGAGCATGAACCGGCGATCGTCTATCTGGCCTATCCGAACAACCCGACCGGCACGCTGTACGACGACGCGGACATGGAGCGCATCATCGCTGCGGCGAACAAGAGCCTGGTGGTGATCGACGAGGCGTACCAGCCCTTCGCGCAGCAAAGCTGGTTGCCACGCGCCGACGCGTTCGACAACGTCGTGGTGATGCGTACCGTGTCCAAGCTCGGTCTGGCCGGCATCCGCCTGGGTTATCTGGTCGGCAAGCCCGCCTGGCTCACCGAATTCGACAAGGTGCGTCCGCCCTACAACACCAACGTGCTGACGCAAGCGGCCGCCGATTTCCTGCTAGACCACGTCGACGTGCTCGACGCCCAGGCCGCGCAATTGCGTGAAGAACGCACGAAACTCGCGCAAGCCGTGGCTCAATTGCCGGGCGCCGAAGTGTTCCCGAGCGCCGGCAACTTCCTGCTGGTGCGGGTGCCTGACGCATCTGTTATGTTCGAAACGCTGCTGGCAGCACGGGTTCTGATCAAAAACGTGAGTAAAATGCATCCATTGCTGGTCAATTGCGTGCGTTTGACCGTCGGTTCGCCCGAAGAAAACGCTCAATTGATCGCCGCACTGAAACTCGTGCTGCACTGAACGGCGTGCCAAATGGCCGCGTGAGCGCTTCTCCGCCCAGCGGACAAGCGCACGCGGCCCGCCGTTTTCCCATCCCACACACCTAACGCTTTCTAGCTAGATTCGAGGAATTACCATGCGCCTTGCGGAAGTCGTTCGCAACACCAGCGAAACGCAGATCCGTGTGAAGATCAATCTGGACGGCACCGGTCAGCAGAAGCTGGCCACCGGCGTGCCGTTTCTTGATCACATGCTCGACCAGATCGCACGGCATGGATTGTTCGACCTCGACATCGAAGCGCATGGCGACCTGCATATCGACGACCACCACACGGTCGAAGACACCGGCATCACGCTGGGCCAGGCCGTCGCAAAGGCAATCGGAGACCGCAAGGGCATTCGCCGCTACGGTCATTCTTACGTCCCGCTCGACGAAGCGCTGTCGCGCGTCGTGATCGATTTTTCCGGACGTCCGGGCCTCGAATTCCATGTGCCGTTCACGCGCGCGCGCATCGGCACGTTCGACGTCGATCTCTCCATTGAATTTTTCCGCGGCTTCGTGAATCACGCTGGCGTCACGCTGCATATCGACAACCTGCGCGGCCTGAACGCCCATCATCAGATGGAAACGGTGTTCAAGGCGTTCGGGCGTGCATTGCGCATGGCCGTCGAACTGGACGAACGCGCGGCGGGGCAGATTCCGTCGACCAAAGGCAGCCTTTAAGCTTTAAGCGCCCATTTACCAGTCTCGTGACCAGGACCGGACGCGCTTCGACGCGTCCGGTGTGCGATGGATATTCTGAAGTCGTTTATTTCGCTGCTGGCGCTGATTAACCCGGTCGGCGCCATTCCGTTCTTCATGAGCCTGACGGCGCATCAGGGCGACGCGGAGCGGCGCAGAACCATCCGCATCGCGGCGATTTCGGTGTTCTGCGTGATTGCGGTGACCACGCTGCTCGGCCAGCAGATCATCAGCTTCTTCGGCATTTCGGTCGGGTCGCTCGAAGTGGGCGGCGGGATCATCATGCTGCTGATGGCGATCAACATGCTGAACGCGCAGATCGGCAACAGCCGTTCGACGCCGGAAGAGCGCCATGAAGCCGAGCAGAAGGACAACATCGCGGTCGTGCCGCTGGCGATCCCGCTGTTGACCGGCCCGGGCGCGATCAGCACCACGATCATTTACGCGGCCGGCTCGGCGCACTGGTACGACCGGCTGAGCCTGATTGCGATCGGTGCGGTGTTGGCGGCGATCTGTTTTTTTTCGCTGCGCCTTGCTGAACCGATTGCCCGGTGGGTGGGTCGCACGGGTATCAACATCGGCACGCGGCTGATGGGTTTGATGTTATCGGCGCTGGCGGTGGAATTCATCGTCGACGGATTGAAGGCATTGCTGCCTAACTTGAAATGAAAACTTCGATAGCGATTGTGGATTACGGAATGGGCAACCTGCGCTCGGTTGCTCAGGCATTGCGCCGCGCCGCGCCGGAAGCGGACGTGGCGATCGTCGATCAGCCCGAAGCGATCCGCTCGGCCGGCCGCGTGGTGCTGCCCGGCCAGGGCGCCATGCCCGACTGCATGCGCTGTCTGGCCGAATCCGGCCTGCAGGAGGCGGTCATTGAAGCCTCGCGCACCAAGCCGCTGATGGGCGTGTGCGTCGGCGAGCAGATGCTGTTCGACTGGAGCGCCGAGGGCGATACGCCGGGCCTCGGCCTGTTGCCGGGCAAAGTGCTGCGCTTCGACCTGGAAGGCCAGGTGCAGGACGACGGTTCGCGCTTCAAGGTGCCGCAAATGGGCTGGAACCGTGTGCGCCAGGCGCAGCCGCATCCGCTGTGGGATGGCGTCGCAGACAACGCTTTCTTCTACTTCGTGCATAGCTATTACGTCGTGCCGGACAACGCGGCCCATACGTCGGGCGAAACGGTGTACGGTGTGCCCTTTACCTCGGCGGTGGCGCGGGATAACATCTTCGCGACCCAATTCCACCCGGAAAAGAGCGCCGAAGCGGGGCTGCGCGTGTATCGCAACTTCGTGCACTGGAACCCGTGAGCGCCTTTCTTCCTCCCGTTGCTGCGTGTCGTTCCGCCACAAGCGGGGCATCGGCTGTGCGCTACAGCCGAAGCAAGACAATTTCGCTTCAATTCGGCGCTCCGCAAGGGCGTCGAAAGAGTTGTACTAAACTAGCGAGACGGCGTTGTGGCGGGCTGGTTTGTCAGCCGCTGCCGCCGACCTTTAACCACCTCCCAGACAACACCCGATTGCTATGCTGCTGATTCCCGCCATCGACCTGAAAGATGGTCACTGTGTACGCCTCAAACAGGGCGATATGGACCAGGCGACGATATTTTCCGAGGAACCGGCGGCGATGGCCCGGCATTGGGTCGATCGCGGCGCCCGCCGTCTGCACCTCGTCGACCTGAATGGCGCGTTCGCCGGCAAGCCGAAAAACGAAGACGCGATCCGCGCGATCATCGAGGAAGTAGGGGGCGAGATTCCCGTCCAGCTGGGCGGCGGCATCCGTGACCTGAACACGATCGAGCGCTATCTGGACGACGGTTTGTCGTACGTCATCATCGGCACGGCCGCGGTGAAGAATCCGGGCTTCCTGCAGGATGCGTGCACGGCTTTCGGCGGCCATATCATCGTCGGGCTGGATGCGAAAGACGGCAAGGTCGCGACCGACGGCTGGAGCAAGCTGACCGGTCACGAAGTAGCCGATCTGGCGCGCAAGTTCGAAGATTACGGCTGCGAGTCGATCATCTATACGGACATCGGCCGCGACGGCATGCTGCAGGGCATCAACATCGAAGCCACGGTGCGTCTCGCACGCGCGGTGAAGATTCCGGTGATCGCAAGCGGCGGTTTGTCGAACCTCACGGACATCGAGTCGCTGTGCGAAGTCGAGGTCGAAGGCATCGAAGGCGTGATCTGCGGCCGGGCGATCTACTCGGGCGATCTGGATTTCACGGCTGCGCAGACCCTCGCAGACCGGCTGCGCGAATCGGACGACGCCTAAGGCTCAATGCTCTTTGCGTCGCGGTCGACCCGGAATCGACGCAGCAGCGGACTTGGAAGCGGACGCAACGGCGCGTCCCGAAGGCGCGTCACGCCGCAGGTGTTTCTGTTCGACACTCTCGCGGCCTGACGCGGCGAGCCGCGCCGGCACTGTGCCGCTCGTGAAGATTCAGGCGAGCGGCCTCATCAGCGGTATTGGCAGAATTGCAAGATCATGGCTCTAGCTAAACGCATCATCCCCTGTCTCGACGTCACGGCTGGACGCGTGGTCAAAGGCGTCAACTTCGTCGAACTGCGCGACGCGGGCGATCCCGTAGAAATCGCGCGCCGCTACGACGATCAGGGCGCCGACGAACTGACCTTCCTCGACATCACCGCCACCTCCGACCAGCGCGATCTGATCCTGCCGATCATCGAAGCGGTCGCCTCCCAGGTGTTCATTCCCCTGACGGTCGGCGGCGGCGTGCGCGCTGTCGAAGACGTGCGGCGGCTGCTCAACGCGGGCGCGGACAAGATCAGCATGAACTCGTCGGCGGTCGCGAATCCGCAACTCGTGCGCGACGCGACGGACAAATACGGCTCGCAATGCATCGTCGTCGCCATCGACGCCAAGCGCGTTTCTGCAGACGGCGAAGCGCCGCGCTGGGAAGTTTTCACGCATGGTGGGCGCAAGGCCACCGGGCTCGAAGCCGTCGAATGGGCGCGCAAGATGGCCGAGCTGGGCGCGGGCGAGATCCTGCTGACCAGCATGGACCGCGACGGCACCAAGAGCGGCTTCGATCTCGCGCTCACGCGGGCGGTGTCCGATGCAGTGTCGATTCCGGTGATCGCCTCGGGCGGCGTCGGCTCGCTGCAGCATCTGGCCGACGGCATCAAGAACGGCCACGCGGACGCGGTGCTGGCCGCCAGCATCTTCCACTACGGCGAACACACCGTGGGCGAGGCCAAGCGCTTCATGGCCGATCAAGGCATTTCGGTGAGGTTGTGACGTGGTGAATCCCTCTTCAGTCGATTGGCTCGACAAAGTCAGGTGGGACGCGAACGGCCTCGTGCCGGTGATCGCGCAGGAAGCGTCGACCAACGACGTGCTGATGTTCGCGTGGATGAATCGCGAAGCCCTGGCAAAAACCGTCGAAACCGGCCGCGCGGTGTACTTCTCGCGTTCGCGCCAGCGCCTGTGGTTCAAAGGTGAAGAGTCCGGCCACGTGCAGCATGTGCATGAAGTGCGGCTCGATTGCGACGAAGACGTCGTGCTGCTGAAGGTCGAGCAGGTGTCGGGCATTGCGTGCCACACCGGCCGCCACTCGTGCTTTTTCCAGAAATTCGAAGGCACGGTTGAAGATGGCGGCTGGGCCGCTGTCGATCCCGTGTTGAAAGACCCCGAACACATCTACAAATGACGCAATCCACGCAATCCACGCAATCCACGGAACCCGCTTCGTCCACGAACGACACGTTGCTGCGCCTCGCGGCCGTCATCGACAGCCGCAAGGGCGGCGATCCAGATGTCTCGTACGTGTCGCGCCTGTTCCATAAGGGCGATGACGCAGTACTCAAGAAGATCGGCGAAGAGGCCACTGAAGTCGTGCTGGCCGCCAAAGACGTCCGTCAAGGCGGCGCGCCGAAAGCGCTGGTCGGCGAAGTGGCGGACCTGTGGTTTCACTGCCTCGTGATGCTCTCGCATTTTGACCTGAGCCCGGCCGATGTGCTCGCCGAACTCGAGCGCCGCGAAGGCCTGTCGGGCATCGAGGAAAAGGCGCTGCGCAAGAGCCGCGAACGCGAAGAGAACGGCGACTGATTGTCGCCGCCTTGTCGCCCGTCTTGAAGTGGCGAACGTCGACACCCATATTGCACTGAACACATAGGATCGCATCCTCGGGAGGACGCAAGCATGGAACAGTCGCAAGAAAATTATCCGCCGCCGGCCTACCGCAACGCGATCGAGCCCGAGCGCGAACGCAGTCTGCGCACGCTTACGCACGTGCTGTACGCGCTGTACGCGGTCCATTGGCTGACGGGTGGTCTGACGATCCTGATCGCCATCATCATCAACTACATCAAGCGGCCCGATGTGGCGGGCACACCTTACGAGGCGCATTTCGAGTGGCAGATCCGCTCGTTCTGGATGGCCTTGCTGGGTTATGCGATTGGGGCTGTGCTGCTGTTCGTGCTGATCGGCATTCCGGTTCTGTGGGCCGTCAGTATCTGGATGTTGTACCGTATTATCAAAGGCTGGCTGTATCTGTACGATAACAAGCCGTTCGCGAACCCGCGTGGCTGGGTTTGAGTCGAGTCCGGTTGCGGCCGGCTGGGACCTCAACCGTGCCGCACCACGATTCGCGCGCTAGCCCTACTGCATCAGGAATACGATGAGTCACGACCCGAACTGTCTTTTCTGCAAGATCGCCGCCGGCGAGATTCCGTCGACCAAAGTCCATGAAGACGAAGAGTTTGTCGCCTTTCGCGACATCCGTCCGGCAGCCGAAACACACGTGCTGGTGATTCCCCGCAAGCACGTCGCCACGCTCTCGAATTGCACCGAAAGCGAGGCCCCCCTGCTTGGTAGAATGCTTGTTCTGGTGGCGCGTTTGGCCGAACAGTTGGGCGTGGCTTACACCGGTGGCGAAACCGGTTTTCGTACGGTCATCAATACGGGTCCGGGCGGCGGGCAAGAGGTGTATCACCTGCACGCACATATCCTCGCGGGGCCGCGTCCGTGGCAGCGAATGGGCTGACAAAATACCGCGGGCTGCGAGGTGTGCGGCGAGTTTTGGCCGTCGACAAAAATGCGGCCATTGTTTTTGCTGAATTTTACTGAACTGTAATGACGCCGACGCGATCGTCAGGTCAGAATGGCACACCGTGTCGCGGGTTGAATCGGAACAGCTCGCGGCAACGTATAGATGGAGCGTACGCGCTTCGATTCACGCCGTAAGGCGCACGAGTTTTGCCGCATTACGTTGCGGTGTCGGGGTTAAGGAGAGTAGTCATGGGTTCGTTGAGCATTTGGCATTGGTTGATCGTGTTGCTGATCGTGGCGCTCGTGTTCGGCACGAAGAAGCTGCGCAATATCGGCACCGATCTGGGTGGCGCGGTGAAGGGCTTCAAGGAAGGCATGAAGGAGGCCGAAACGCCTGCAGCAGGTGATGCGCAGCAGCGCGAACTGCCGCGCAATGGCACGGTAGATGTGGATGCGAAGGAAAAAGCGCCGCGTTCCGGCGATTACCGCTAAGCCGCGGCCCAACCGCGTTACTGACGGACACTCCACTTCATGCTGGACCTCGGTCTAACCAAGATGGCGCTGATCGGCGTCGTCGCGCTGGTCGTACTCGGGCCTGAGCGCCTGCCTCGCGTCGCCCGCACGGCCGGCGCGCTGTTCGGCCGCGCGCAGCGGTATATCAACGACGTGAAGGCCGAAGTTACCCGCGAAATCGAACTCGACGAATTACGTCGCATGAAATCCGAGTTCGAGGCGGCGGCGAGCAACGTCGAAACTAGCGTTCAGGACAATCTGCGCAAGCATGAAACCGAACTGAACGATGCGTGGAATAGCGGCACGTCGGTGTCGCCGAGCATTGCTGGCGGCGCGCTTGAAGATGCCGGTAATTCGGCATGGCCGACCATAACGCCACCGGCGGGCCTCAAACGCAAGAACTGGCGTGTCAAGCAGACGGCCATGCCCACCTGGTACAAGCGCGCCACCACGCGCCGCACGCGGGTGCAATCGGGTGCGGCGCGCGTGGCGCGGCATACGCCGGCCACTATGCGTCGTCCGACGCGGTTCTTCTGATGATCAGAACGACAATCTCTAACCGAGGGCCGGTGTGAGCGACCCCCAGCAAACCCAGGACGAAGGCACTGAAGAGACCTTCATTTCCCACCTCGTTGAATTGCGCGACCGCATCATCCGCGCCGGCCTTGCCGTCATCGTGGTGTTTGTCGGGCTCGTGTATTGGGCGCCGGACATCTTCCGGCTGCTGGCGCGGCCCTTGATGCAGAATCTGCCGAAGGACGGCAAGATGATCGTCACCGACGTCACCGGCTCGTTCTTCGTGCCGATGAAGGTGACCATGCTGGTTGCCTTCGTGATCGCGCTGCCGATCGTGCTGTACCAGATCTGGGCGTTCGTGGCACCAGGTCTCTATCAGCATGAGAAGAAACTGGTCGTGCCGCTGGTGGGCAGCAGCTACACGCTGTTCCTGTGCGGCATGGCGTTCGCGTACTTCGTGGTGTTTCCGACCATCTTCCGTGTGATGGCGCACTACAACGCGCCGCTCGGCGCGGAGATGACGACCGATATCGACAACTACCTGAGCTTCGTGCTCACCATGTTCCTTGCGTTCGGCGTGACGTTCGAAGTGCCGATTGTGGTGGTGCTGCTGGTTCGCATGAACGTGCTGACCATCAAGAAGCTTAGGGAAATCCGTCCGTATGTGATCGTGGGCGCGTTCGTGATTTCGGCGGTGGTGACGCCGCCGGACGTGTTCTCGCAGTTGATTCTGGCGATTCCGCTGATTGTGCTGTACGAAGCGGGCATCATCGCGGCGCGGTTGATTGTCGGCAAGCAGCCGGTGGCTGTTGAAGACGCAAGTCCGCCGAATTGAACGCCATGCGCTTCACGCGCTAATTGCGCTGGCCGGGTAGTAGCCAAAGGGCCCGGCAAACAAAAAGGGCAGTCCGCAATGGATTGCCCTTTTTGTTTTGCGACGGCGTTGCGTTTGGCTAGCTGCGTTGCGTGTGGCCCTTCGGTGCTTGCCTCTTCTCTCGTCCAGCGACTGCCAAGCCGACGTTGCGCGTGTGTCGACAGCCGCAAACCCTTGGACCGCCTGCACCGCACTATCAACCGCCTTCGTCGTCCTGTTGATCGCCGCCGCCGTTGTCATCCGCCGGTTGCTTCGGCGGCGGTGGACGCTTGCCGATGGTCACGTCGAGATCCATTTCGTGGCTCTTGCGCACCAGGTGAACTTTCGCCGCCGTACCCGGCTTGATCTGTGCGATCACATTCAACAGACGCGTGGTGTCGGTGATCTCCTGGCCGTTCACGCTTACCAGGATATCGCCCGGTTTGATGCCCGCACGATCGGCCGGCCCGTTCTTCAGGACGCCCGCGACAATCGCGCCCGACTTCTGCTCGAGCCCGAACGATTCTGCGATTTCCGGCGTCACGTCCTGCGGCTCCACGCCGATCCAGCCGCGCGTGACCGAGCCCGTCGTGATGATGCTCTCCAGCACGCTGCGCGCGGTCGAGACAGGAATCGCAAAGCCGATACCGAGCGAGCCGCCCGAGCGCGAATAGATGGCGGTATTGATCCCTAGCAGGTTGCCGTTCACGTCGACCAGAGCGCCGCCGGAATTGCCCGGGTTGATGGCCGCGTCGGTCTGAATGAAGTTTTCGAAGGTATTGATACCGAGGTGATTGCGCCCGAGCGCGCTGACAATGCCCATGGTCACCGTCTGGCCGACGCCGAACGGATTGCCGATCGCCAGCACCACGTCGCCCACACGCGTCTGATCCATGCGGCCGAGCGTGATGGTGGGCAGGTTGGTCATGTTGACCTTCAGCACCGCCAGATCGGTCTCAGGATCGACACCGATCACCTTCGCATTGGTGGTGCGACCATCGGCCAGGGCGATTTCGATCTGATCGGCGCCGTCCACGACGTGCTGGTTCGTTAGAATGTAACCTTCCGAACTCACTATTACCCCCGAGCCGAGATTCGACGCGGGTTGTTCCTGCTGCTTACCTTTGTTCTTGTCGCCAAAGAAGTAACGGAATAACGGGTCTTTCGCGCGCGGGTCGGGCGGCAGTGAGCCATCCTTGCTGGAGAACACATTGACGACCGCGGGCATGGCTTTTTGCGCGGCGTCCGCATAGGACGCCTGGGCGGGGCCAGTGCCGATGCCTGGCGCTACTTCCCGAAGGGCGACGATCGGTTCGGCGAGTTGCTTGCCGAATTGCCCTTGACGCTGGAGCCACTGCGGTTTGAGGGTCGCAATGATGAACATCAGCGCCAACAGCACGGTCACCGCTTGGGCAAAGAACAGCCAAAAGCGTCTAAGCATCTGAAGACTAGAGGTTTATATGGATCGGATCGAACTTGAATTGTACTTGAACAATCTCCTTGAAACCGCGCGCTTCAAGGACTATTGCCCCAATGGATTGCAGGTGGAAGGGCGTCGCCGGATCAATAAGCTCGCGACCGGCGTGACGGCTTCAGTAGCCTTTCTCGAGGCTGCGCTCGACTGGGGCGCGGACGCGGTGCTGGTCCATCACGGCTACTTCTGGCGCAACGAGGCGCCGCAGATCACCGGCCGCAAACATGCGCGGCTGAAGCTGCTGATCGCCAACGACCTGAACCTGTTCGCCTATCACCTGCCGCTCGACGACCATCCCGAGTTCGGTAACAACGCGCAGATCGGCGCGAAGATGGGCTGGATCAGCGACGCGCGCTTCGGCGAGAACGATCTCGGCTGGCTCGCCACGTTCCCGATGCCGATCACGCTCGCGCACTTCACGGCGCAAGTCGAGCAGACGCTCGGCCGCACGCCGCTCGTGTTCGGCGATCCGGATCGCGAACTGCGTCGCGTGGGCTGGTGCACGGGCGCGGCGCAAGGCATGTTCGACGCCGCGATCAATGCCGGCGCCGACGTCTACCTGACCGGCGAAGTGTCCGAGTCGGTCATGCACACCTCGGCGGAAAGCGGCGTGGCGTTCCTCGCGGCCGGCCATCACGCCACCGAGCGTTTCGGCGTGCAGGCGGTGGGCAAACATCTGTCCGAGCAGTTCGATATCGAACACGTGTTTATCGATATCCCGAATCCCGTCTGAATCAAAACTCGGCATTAGATAAGAAAAAGGCACGAATAACGCAGAGGGCGCTTAAAAGGGGGTGCGAAAAAGTTTGCGATCCGTACGGAGAAACCCTGACTTATCAAGGGGTTCGCACGGTTTTTGGCAATCGGGCCTTGTAAATGCCGACTCCATTCGCGCAAACTAGCGGCGGTAGAAGCGACGTGAAGGAAAAATCCAACTCAGAAGTGGGGCGTGTAATGCGAGACAAGGAAGATGAACGCGTCGACGGCGGCCGCCGTACCTGGCTGATAGCGACGACCGTAGCAGGTGGCATAGGAGGCGTTGCCACTGTCGTACCCTTTGTTAGTTCGTTTGCACCATCTGAAAAGGCCAAGGCAGCAGGTGCCCCGGTCGAAGTCGATATTAGCGATCTCAAGCCCGGCGATATGAAGACTGTCGCCTGGCGCGGTAAGCCGGTGTGGATCATCAATCGCACCGACAAGATGCTCGCGGATGTCCAGAAAGCCGATAACGAAGTAGCGGATCCCCGCACCACGAATCCCTTTTCGATGCCGTTGCCGGAGTACTGCAACAACGAATTCCGTTCACGCACCGATCACAAGAATCTTTTCGTCGCCGTCGCCGTGTGCACCCATCTGGGCTGTACGCCGACGCCGCGCTTCCAGGAGGGCGCGCAACCCAATCTTCCCGACGACTGGCCAGGCGGCTTTCTGTGCCCGTGCCACGGCTCGACCTATGACATGGCCGGCCGCGTCTTCAAGAACAAACCTGCGCCGCAGAACCTCGACATCCCGCCTTACATGTTCACGTCGGCCACCGGCCTCGTGATCGGCAAGGACGAGAAAGGAGAAGCGTAATGGCGATCGAACATGAAGTAGAGACGACCGGGCTGGTCGGCTGGATCGACCGGCGCTTCCCCATGACGTCCACGTGGAAGAAGCACGTTTCCGAGTACTACGCGCCGAAGAATTTCAACTTCTGGTACTTCTTCGGTTCGCTCGCGCTGCTGGTGCTGGTCAATCAGATCGTCACCGGCATCTTCCTCACCATGAACTACAAGCCCGACGCGACCCTCGCGTTCTCGTCGGTCGAGTACATCATGCGCGAGGTGCCGTGGGGCTGGCTGATCCGTTATATGCACTCCACGGGCGCGTCGATGTTCTTCGTCGTCGTGTATCTGCATATGTTCCGCGGGCTGATGTACGGCTCGTACCGCAAGCCGCGCGAACTGGTGTGGGTCTTCGGCTGCGCGATCTTTCTGTGCCTGATGGCAGAAGCATTCTTCGGCTACCTGCTGCCGTGGGGCCAGATGTCGTTCTGGGGCGCGCAGGTGATCGTGAACCTGTTCTCGGCGATTCCGCTCATCGGGCCGGATCTGTCTTTGTGGATTCGCGGCGACTACGTCGTGTCGGACGTCACGCTGAACCGCTTCTTCGCGTTTCACGTGATCGCGATCCCGCTGGTGCTGATCGGACTGGTGGTTGCTCACCTGGTGGCGCTGCATGAAGTGGGCTCGAACAACCCCGACGGCATCGAGATCAAGGCAAAGAAGGGCCCGGACGGCATTCCGCTCGATGGCATTCCGTTCCACCCGTACTACTCCGTGCACGACTTCATGGGCGTGTCGGTGTTCCTGATGATCTTTGCGGCGATTATTTTCTTCGCACCGGAGATGGGCGGGTATTTCCTTGAAGCGAATAACTTCATCCCCGCCAATCCGCTGCAAACGCCGCAGGAAATTGCGCCAGTGTGGTACTTCACCGCTTTCTATGCGATGTTGCGCGCCACCACCGATCCGTTCAAGATCGTGCTGATGATCATCATCGCGCTGCTTGGCCTGGTTGCTCTTGTGCGCGCGCGCGGCAAGTGGAAGCTCGGTCTGCCGTTGCTCGCGGTGCTGGTGATTGTGGCCATGGCGTTCACCGAATCGAAGTTCTGGGGCGTGGTGGTGATGGGCGGCGCGGTGATTTCACTGTTCTTCCTACCCTGGCTCGACCGCTCGCCGGTGAAGTCGATCCGGTACCGGCCGTTTTTTCACAAGGTGTTCTACGGGATCTTCGTGCTCGCTTTCCTGACGTTGGGCTTCCTCGGCACCAAACCGCCGTCGCCCGCCTCGACGTTGATTGCGCAGATCTGTGCGCTGATCTACTTCGCGTTTTTCCTCGGTATGCCCGTCTGGACGCGGCTTGGCACGTTCAAGCAGCCGCCCGAGCGGGTGCGGTTCAAGCCCCACTAATCGCGAGCCAGGAGAACATAAAGATGAAAAAACTGCTTTCGACGTGCGCGCTGATCGGCGCGACACTGCTCGCGGTGCTGGCCGGACCGGCGCACGCGGACGAGAATTTCCCTCTCGACCGCGCGCCCGATAACGCGGAGAATTTTGCGTCGTTGCAGCATGGCGCACAATTGTTTGTAAACTATTGCCTGAATTGCCACAGCGCGAATCTGATGCGCTACAGCCGGCTCACCGACCTCGGCATTGCGCCGAGTGAAATCCAGTCGAACCTGTTGTTCACCACGGATAAAATCGGCAACACCATGACGGTGGCGATGCGCCCGGACGACGCGAAAGCGTGGTTCGGCGCGAGTCCGCCGGATTTGTCGGTGGAAGCGCGGGCGCGTGGCAAGGACTGGCTGTACACGTATCTGCGCAGCTTCTATCGCGACAATACGCGGCCGACCGGCTGGAACAATCTGGTGTATGAAAACGTGAGCATGCCTCACGTACTGTGGCAGCTTCAGGGGCAACGTACCGCGAAGTTCGGTGACGAAGTCGACGAAAAAACAGGCGAAACGGTGCACAAATTTGTCGGCTTCCAACAGGTCACGCCGGGGACGATGTCGCCGGTAGATTATGATTCTGCTGTGGCCGACCTCGTGTCGTACCTGTCATGGATGTCCGAACCGACGCAGAAAACCCGCAAACAGCTTGGCGTGTGGGTGCTGATGTTCCTCGGCATTCTGAGCTTTTTCGCCTGGCGACTGAACGCCGCGTACTGGAAACATATCAAATAATCACGCCGTCACCCGGCGTGGGGCCGGCGCCAGGAAAAACCTGTTGAACGGTTTTTCCGCGCGCTGGCCTTTCAGCTTTTTGAGGAAACGTAAATATGATGGTTCTGTATTCCGGCACAACTTGCCCGTTCTCCCAGCGCTGCCGGCTGGTGTTGTTCGAAAAGGGCATGGACTTCGAGATCCGCGACGTCGACCTGTTTAACAAGCCGGAAGACATCGCTGTGATGAATCCGTATGGTCAGGTGCCGATTCTCGTGGAACGGGACCTGATTCTGTACGAATCGAACATTATCAACGAGTACATCGACGAGCGCTTCCCGCATCCGCAACTGATGCCGGCCGATCCGGTTCAGCGCGCCCGTGCCCGCCTGTTTCTGCTCAACTTCGAAAAGGAACTGTTCGTCCACGTCGGCACCCTCGAAAACGAAAAGGGCAAGGCCGCTGAGAAGAATCACGAGAAGGCGCGTCTCGCGATCCGCGATCGCCTGACGCAGCTCGCACCGATCTTCCTGAAGAACAAGTACATGCTCGGCGAAGAGTTCTCGATGCTGGACGTCGCGATCGCGCCGTTGCTGTGGCGTCTGGATCACTACGGCATCGAGCTGTCGAAGAACGCTGCACCGCTGATGAAGTACGCCGAGCGCATTTTCAGCCGCCCGGCTTATATCGAAGCGCTGACGCCTTCGGAAAAGGTGATGCGTCGTTGAGTTTGGCTTTGGGGTGAGGGCGCCGCGTCTCGATTGTTTTCCGTGCGCGCCCAAACCCGGTAAGAGGACTGTTGATGCAAGAGATTTCCACCAAGCCTTATCTGCTGCGCGCGCTGTACGAATGGTGCACGGATAACGGCTATACACCGCATATCGCGGTTCGGGTCGACAATCAGACGCGCGTGCCGCGTCAGTTCGTGCGTGATAACGAGATCGTGTTGAACATCAGCTTCGAGGCGACCAGCCAGTTGCAGATGGGCAACGAATGGATCGAGTTCAGCGCGCGCTTCTCCGGCAAGTCGCACAAGATCGAAGTGCCGATCGCGAATATTCTCGCGATCTATGCGCGCGAAAACGGGCAGGGCATGGCGTTCCCGGTCGAATCGGCGGGCGGCGAAGCGCAGGATTCAGGCACCGACGCGGAACTGGCGGACGAAGCCGAGTCGACGGTTGTGCCCGTCAGCGTGGCGCCGCGTGCGGTCGAAACGTCGTCTCCTGCCGATGCCGCCAAAGCGGAAAGCGCGACCGACGGTCCGCAGCCCGATGATGACGGTTCGAAAGGCGGCGGAAGGGCTCGCCTTAAGATCGTGAAATGAAGTAGAATCACGGCCTCATGCCGGCTTAGCTCATCAGGTAGAGCGCTTGACTTGTAATCATGAGGTGGCGGGTTCGAGTCCTGCAGCCGGCACCAGTAGTACGAAAACGGGTTTCTGATTAATTTCAGAAACCCGTTTTTTTATTTTGGGCGACGATCGGGGGCGTTAAACGTTCGGATAACGTCGGGTTCCATGAAGGAAAGTGCCCTGAAGGATAATCGGCGTTCAAAAATTGCTCTGTCGCGACTGGGGCCGGGGCGTGGAATACCGCGCGCGGCTTGCTGGCCGGGCATTCGACGATTCTCACGTAGCGCCGGCCGCCATGTTGGCGGCGTGCGTACGCGGTGGGAAGCGGGCTCCGTTTTTCCGAATCTTCTTCACCTTGTCGATATTGGACTTTTTTGTCTGCCAATCGGTCACGCCACAATCACCAGACACGCCGGTGACGGTGCACTGGCAATCCGGTGAGGTAGATTCAGCATGCCGCTCGCAGCGTCGATATTCAAACGCAAGATGTTGTCCGTCTGATGATTGATGACGTGCAGGCTGCCGCCGTTCGGCGCAAATACCAACCCAAGCGGCGCGCTTACGTCCTCGTTCCATGACTGAACCGGGACTAGTTTCCCGCTGCCGCTGTCGATGCGAAACACCAGGATAGTGCCGACGAGCGAATCCTCCTGTGCCGCGCGGCGGTAGGCAGCGTAGAGAAAGTGTCCTGAGGGATGCAGCGCGAGTGCCGTGGGTGTTCCAAGGTTGAGCCCATCGCCATCCGCCGGGGCGACGGAAATCGTGTTCAGCTTTTGCCCGATAACACCGAGCCTTGCATCGTAGTCATAGCACGCTACCGTTGCGGAAAGCTCGTTGAGCACATACAGCCACCGGCCTGCGGGATGTATCGCAAGCGCGCGCGGGCCGCTGCCGGGCAGCGTCGCGATACGTCCGGACGCGGTCAGTTGGCCATCGGCGAGGTTCAACACGCTGAGCCGATCGCAGCCAAGGTCTGCACTCAGAACATGTTCGCCCGTTGAATTGAACAACACCATCTGCGGATGTGCGGCGCTTTGGCGTGTGCGATCCGGTCCACAGCCCGTTTCCTTCAGAATTCCGGATACAGTGCCGAGCCGTCCATCGGCGCCGATGGACATGACGTTGTAGGCGCCACCACCAGACAGCGCGACCACCAGCGAGCGGCCGTCAGGTGAGATTGCCGCATGCGAAGGCAGGGTGCCCGAAAGCGACAGCGGCTGCCGGTCCAGCAACGATAAGCACCCGTTGAGCGGATCGATTGCGTAGGCTTCGACACTTCCCGTGCACAACCCCTGATGAAGCTCTATTCGGTTGACGGCATACAGGACGCGCCCGGACGGATGAAGCGCGAGAAACATAGGCTGTTCGCTTTCCACGACCTGGACCCGCCGCCAGCTGCCGCGCGTGATGGCGAATACATGAATGCCGGGTCGCGTGTCCGTCGCCGCGCGGCGGTGATCGCCCACCCCGCTCAAAGCACTGTCCACTGTACTCACGTAAGCAAAGCGCGCTTGCTTTACCGTTTGAGTCGATCCAGGCGGGCTACTGCCAGCTTGCCCGTTTGCCGCATGGACGTTTGCACTGGGCGATGAGGCGAGTACACCGAGCGCCGGCAGTGCCGCGCCAGCCTGTATGAAGCGGCGGCGCCCCGGGCGCAGAGTCAAGATCCGCTCCGAAGGGAGCCTGGCCGTATCGACATGGCATGATGAAAGATGTTGTTCGGATCGTACCGGCGCTTCACGTCTTGCAGAAACGCATAGAGTCCGTTGTCCCCGTAATACAGATGCGGCCAGAACGGGTACGTGAGCATATCGACGTCGGGGTAGTTGATATAGCAGCCCTCATAGCGCTCGCCCGGATAAGGCGTGCCGTCATAGCGGTGATCCATGCCGCCGTGCGCGGAATAGACCGCGCGATACAGATCTCCAATCCAGCGCACATGCGCAGCGTCATCTTCCGGCTTTCGCCAGTAGGTCTGGTATTGCAGCTTCATGATCGAGGCGCGCTGTGGAACAGCGGTCGTGCTGGCGAGTTCGGCGCGATTGATGGCGCCGCCGTACGAATCAACCTGAACCAGCGACTGGCTCAAATCGAGATCCGGCACGTTTTGCGTAAGGTGCGCGTATAGGCGCGCGATCTCATGGTCCGTGAAGTTGTGCTTCATATAAGCGGACTTGTACTTGCCGCGTTGGTTAGGCCCTGAGCCGTTCAGATCCTGCGTCGCGGTTAGCCAGTCATAGCGTGTTACGGTGTGCGATTGCGAGCACAGCAGTTGTCCGCCCGACCGGTGCGCCGGTCCGTAGCCGGGCGGCCCGGTCTTGACCGGCACCGGGTCGCACGCCCTGAAGCGGTCGAGGAAATCGTTCAGTAAGGTGAGATCGCGGCAAGTACCGTCCGGGTCGCAAAACTGGCAGAGCAGCACGATCTGCCCGGCCGAACGATGGGTGAGTTTGAGTAGCGAGAACAGACCCCACGTGTCCGGATGGGTTCCGCGCGTTTCCCAATATTCGCCGTACGCACGCAGCAAGGCGGTAAAGCGCGCCTCGCTCATGTCCGCCCAATCGAACGCGACGCTGGCGATGGCAACTTCGGAAGGCGGGCGCGGCAATTGTGCAAACGCGTATTCGGTCACCACGCCGAAGTTGCCGCCGCCGGCGCCCCGGCATGCCCGGAACAGATCCGGATCACGCTTTGCGTCGACGCTGCGCGACAGGACTTTGCCGTACGCATTGACGGTGACGAGGTCCACACCGGTCAACCAGTCGACGGTCAGTCCGTGCAGCCGCGACAGCAACCCGTAGCCCCCACCGGAGATGTGTCCGCCCACCCCGACCGAATAGCATGAGCCGCCGGGTAGCGTGACGCCGTGGCGCTTATACAGATCCAGGCAGCCGTTCCAGTTCTGCGTGCCCGCTGCGATGCGAAAACTTCCGTCCTGTCCGACCCTTGAGCCGCTCAGCAGACTGAGATCGATCAGGGTACCGCCGGGATTGTTCGAGACGAAGTCTTCGTAGCAATGGCCGCCGCTGCGGATCGTTGGCCGGGATCCCGCGTTGACACAGCGTTGCAGCGCAGTGGCAACGTCCTCCATGCTTTCGCACAGTTCGATGCGCGCGGCTGTCTGGGCTTCCGTGGCAGGCCAGCGCAGATTGAACCCTTTCGTCAGGGTGCGGTAGCGCAAATCATCACGTGTCACGCTGATCATGAACACTCTCTCGTTTGACAATGGGTCCGACGGTAGTTGGGGGCGCTGTTCGCGTCAATTGCGCCTGATTGCCGCAGTGGGTGCCGGGAGGGGCCCCCGGCCACGCGACGATAGTGAATTGCGTCCCGCGAACACGATCGGGAGAGGTACTATTCGGGCGTCAGTCGGCATCGCAAGAAAATCACTCCGGCGGGCAACGCCCCCCGAGACGCGACGTTTCACCGCGTCACTCCCGCAACACAGACCCCACCTTCATCATGACCAGCCTCGCAACCATCACCTGGCCCGAAGCCGACGGCCCCCGCTCTGCGCGTTGGCGCTCCGAAGCCGCGGTGCCGCCACCCAGGCGCGTCGTCGTCGCGGACGACCGCACGACCGCCGACTCGGCCTATCGCCTCGCCTGTGAAGGAACCGCTCTACTGTGGAATGGTGATTTTCAGAACGCCCGCCAATTGCTGCAGGCGGTCACGCGCCGGCTGGAGCGCAAGCCGCGCAAGCAGGGCGAAACGCCGCTTGACGCGTTCAACCTGCATCGTCAGGCACAGTCGCAACGTGCCCGCACGCTCGGCATGATCCTGATTCCGCTCGACGCGGCCTACGCAATTCCGCTGCGCCGCGCGCCGGAAGTACAGCAGGCCTGCATTGAAACCTACGGGCCGTCTACCGACGAACCATCGGTCGTGTCGCTGCGCGAATTGCTCGGTCTGATCGGTGCGCACGAGTGGCGCAAGAAGGGCGTGGAGATTCCCGCGCTGGGTGAGCGCATCCATCCGCACTACGGTGTGTTTTCACCGGTGCGAGGTGAATATGTGGATCTGGTCGCGCGCACGCCTTTGCCGTCGTTGAACAAGGCGTTCGATATCGGCACCGGTACGGGTGTGCTGGCTGCGCTGCTCGCCAAACGCGGCGTGAAGAAAGTCGTCGCGACTGATCAGGACCCGCGAGCGCTGGCCTGCGCGCGCGAAAATCTCACGCGCCTTGGCTACGATCAGCAAGTCGAGATCGTGCAAGCCGATCTGTTTCCGGAAGGCCGTGCGCCGCTGGTGGTCTGCAATCCGCCGTGGGTGCCGGCGCGGCCCGCCTCGCCGATCGAATACGCGATCTACGATTCGGAAAGCCGCATGCTGCTCGGTTTTCTGGACGGGCTGGCGGAGCATGTGTCGCCGGGCGGAGAGGGCTGGCTGATCATGTCGGACTTCGCGGAGCATCTCGGATTGCGTACGCGCGAGTGGTTGCTTGCCGCCATTGAAAAGGCGGGGCTGACCGTGGTGGGTCGCGAGGATATTCGTCCGCGGCACCCGAAGCCGACCGATGAAACCGACGCACTGCATACGGCGCGCATGGCTGAAGTGACGTCGCTCTGGCGTCTGAAGGCGCGCTGAACGGCTGCGCGCGATGGAACGCGATGGTGCGCAGCAATCGGGCCCGCAGCGTTGCTCGAGACTGCGGCCATGCGAGATCCATTGCATCGGCACCGGATTCGCGGGCTAGACGAGACGCCGCTGAAAAACGGCGTGTCAGACCGGCACGCCGCGCGCCTTCAGATAAGCCACTGCGCCGCGTCCGGCCGCGAGGCCGCTGGCGAAGCAGGCGGTCAGCAGATAACCGCCGGTCGGCGCTTCCCAGTCGAGCATTTCACCCGCGCAGAACGCGCCGGGCAGATGCTCGATCATCAAATGTTGACCCAGCGCTTCGAAAGGGATGCCGCCCGCGGTGCTGATCGCTTCCTCGATAGGCCGGGTGCGCGTGAGTCGCACCGGCAGCGCTTTGATCGCGTGTGCGAGGCCATTCGCATCGGCGAAGGCTTCCTTCGACAGAATCTCGTGCAATAAGGCCAGTTTTACGCCTCCAATGCCGACTCTGCCATGCAGGTGAGTCGACATGGAGCGTGAACCGCGTGGTCGCGTGACCTCGGCAACGACACGCTCCAACGTCAAGCCTGGCGCCAGGTCCAGCGCGATCGTGACGTCGCCGTCGGCGAGAATCCGCTCCCGGATGGCTGCGGACAGCGCGTAAATCAGGCTCCCTTCGAGGCCCGTTTCGGTCAGAAGTATTTCACCTTGTCGATTGTGGACTTTATTGTCTACATCGGTGAGCATGATGGCCACGGATTTCACTGGCTGACCGGCGAAACGCTCGCGCAGATAGGGGCTCCAGTCCGCATCGAAGCCGCAGTTTGCGGGCCGCAATGACGTCACCGGCACTTCGCGTGCGCTCAAGAGCGGCACCCATGCGGCGTCCGATCCAAGCCGCGGCCAGCTTGCGCCGCCGAGTGCGAACACTACGGCATCGCAGGTCGCGCGTTGCTCGCCGTCGGGTGTTTCGAAGCGCAACGCATGCGCCGCGGTGTTCCCGTCATCGGTGTCCCAACCGGTCCACTTGTGGCGCATGTGAAAGCGCACGCCCGCTTCCCTCAACCGATGCAACCACGCACGCAGCATCGGCGCCGCCTTCATATCGGTCGGAAAAACCCGCCCCGAACTGCCGACGAAGGTTTCGACGCCAAGCCCATGTAGCCAGGCTCGCAATGCGTCGGGACCGAACGCGTCGAGTAGCGGCGCGATTTGTTCGCGGCGCGCGCCGTAGCGGCCAAGAAACGGCTCGAGCGGTTCCGAATGCGTGATGTTCATGCCGCCTTTGCCCGCCATCAGGAATTTGCGGCCCACGGATGGCATCGCGTCGTAGACGTCGACTTGTACGCCATGCAGAGCGAGCGCCTCGGCGGCCATCAAGCCGGCGGGGCCGCCGCCGATCACGGCGACGCGGGCAGAATCGAAGGAGGATGACATGCGGTCCTGCGGATGAGCGGAGGGGCGGCGCGTTGGCCCGATCCGACAATCGGGCGGCGCGAAGGGCGCTATTTTCACACCGTCGGCAACGCAGGGCAAACTGGGCAACCGGCGACCTGCGACCGGTCAACGAGCTAACGGGCCAGCGCGAGCTAACGGCCGAAAAGAGCTGGGTTCGGGCGTATCGCAAGCTCCTGCGCTCACGTTCGCTCCTTTGTTATTCACTCACGCGAACTATACTTTTCAAACACCTTCCACCGGACGCAGTCCGCTTCTTCCCCGCGTCACACTACCCCACCGCTCTCATTTCGCCCGACACGGCCAATGCAGCCGCGTCGCGGCTGGCGACGTGGTTTGCGCGCCCGCTGTTTGTCTGGATGTTTCGACGTTTGATCAAGGAGACTGCCATGACTCGCAAATACATCGACTGCCGCGAGTTCCCGAGCGAAACGAAATGCACCGTTGCCCTCTCTGCCGACAGCGAGAGCGAATTGCTCGACGCGGCTGTGCAGCATGCCGTGACGGTACACAAACATGCGGACTCGCCGGAACTGCGTGACCAGCTCAAGACGCTGTTTCATGACGGCACGCCGCCGGTCGAAGCCCCGCGCGCGTGATTTGTTGATCTTCTTTGAGGACAGATGCCGGCCGATCAGTTCGAGTGGCTGTGAGCCGCTCGAACGGGTCGCGGCGTTGCGTGGGCGTTCTAGCCGGGGTAGGCCTCATCCACCTTCAGGCCGGCCAGCTTGAAAATGACTCGCAGCGTTTGCGGTTTGATGTCGCGACGTGAAGCGAGCGTTGTCATCACGAAGTCGAGTACTTTCGCGTACTTGAGCATCGTCAGGCACGTCTCCATGTCGACACTGCCATCGCGCATGACTTCGGCCAGCCGCAACATTTCGGAGGAGATGTCGCGTGCCATTTCCAGTTCGAGCTGCTGCTTCTCCGACCACGCGGGCGTGGCGGTGAGCTTGGCCAGCATTTCCTGAAATTTCTGTTCGACGTTTCCGTTGGGTACCGTGTCCATCGCTGCCTCTTCTATTATCCAGGCGCGCGTCCGTTTGAGATCGCGGCGCGCTGCCGGTTACGTAACGTTCAGTCCGTGTTCCGGGACCGTCCTCCCCACATGCATTCGGTTCGCGTGATCAATGCCACGGCCGGCAGGCTGTTGTTATGCGCGACACGGCTTACGCCATCGAGTGAGCCGGCCTGCAAGATGCTTTGAAACCACGTTGGAAACGTCCTGCGTACTGCTTTTCGAGCAGGAAGTGTTCCAGGTTTGCGGTGTTTCTCGCATGTTCGATGCGGCTCCTCAGGTGAGCGGCCCGCGCTTTGGGTAAACTGGCAGCAACTTTTCCTTTTTTCCGTCACCTGTCGCACGTTCGCGTTGCAATCAATGGCGGTTCCCCACGATGTCCAGCAAAACCCACGAAATCCGTCCGAACCAATCCGTCGAGCTCTTGAAGGAGCTTCATATCCTGACGCGCGACGGCAAGATGAACCAGGACAGCCGCCGAAAGCTGAAGCAGGTCTATCACCTGTTCCAGTTCATCGAGCCGCTGCTGAAAGACCTCAAGGATCAGCAGGGCGCGGTGACGCTCGTCGATCATGGCGCGGGCAAGTCATATCTAGGTTTTATCCTGTATGACCTGTTCTTCAAGGAGTTTCACGACGCCGCTGGTGGGGCGTCGCACATTTACGGCATCGAAACGCGCGAGGAACTGGTGACGAAATCCGAGGAGCTGGCCGAGCGGCTGGGCTTCAAGGGCATGTCGTTCCTGAATCTGTCGGTCGCGGAGTCCATCACTTCGGAGCGCTTGCCGGCACAGATCGATATCGTGACGGCGCTGCATGCGTGCAATACCGCGACTGACGACGCACTCCGGTTCGCTCTGGAAAAGCACGCGAAGTACATCGTGGTCGTGCCGTGTTGCCAGGCCGAGGTGGCCGGGGTGCTACGGCAGAACAAGGGTAAATCGCTGGGGAATGCGTTGACCGAGATCTGGCGGCATCCGCTGCATACCCGGGAATTTGGAAGCCAGATTACCAACGTGCTGCGCTGCTTGCAGCTGGAAGCACATGGCTATCAGGTGAGCGTGACCGAACTGGTCGGGTGGGAGCATTCCATGAAGAATGAACTGATTATTGCGCAGTTCAAGGATCTGCCGAGGCGGCGGCCGGCCGAGAGGCTTAATGAGGTGATGGAGACGCTTGGCATCGAGGAGCTGAAAGAACGGTTTTTCGTCTCTGCCTGATCTTGTCCTGTAGCGGTGGCTTTTTCATGGCCACCGCACGAACTACCTTTTCATCAGATCATTCCAACCTTTAAGACCAATGCGCCGCAGGGTTTCCTGATTCCGCTCATAAATAGCTTCAGCATCGGGAAAAGCCTGAACCGCCCGTTCAATACTATCTTCGCGAAGCAGATGCAAAATCGGGTAGGGCGCCCGATTCGTGTAATTCTCAATATCGTCGGGTTTACTGCCTTCAAACTGATATTGAGGGTGAAAGCTCGCAATTTGGATAATGCCTTCCAGCCGAAGTTGTTTGATCATTCTTTCGGCAAAAAACAGGCAATCGTTATAGTCGAGAAAATCGCCGAGCGCCCGCGGTAAAACCAGAAGCGTGGTATCCACTGTTTCAGGATTTGCCGCGACGAGCGCCTGAATTTCGTTTTCGAGATCGGTTAAAACCCCTTCCATATTCACTGCGTCGCTCACGGCATAGCGAATCTGGTCCTTCACATGCACGGCCTTGGCAAAAGGGCACAAATTGAGCCCAATCACGGCCTCTGTTAGCCAGTGACGAGTGGCGGTGATAACAGCGTCATGAGATTCGGCAGGCGACGACATAGCAAGCAGCGAAAGGGGAAAGTGCCATTCTAACGGCGCGGAACCGTACCGATCCGCGCTCTGCCGCAACAGGAGGTCAAAAACTTTAACGTGCCGCTGACGCGCCGCACGCTGCGGCGATCAACTGCGCCGCCACCTTCGGTGCGGCAAGGATCGGCCCGCAGCCCGGGCCGTAGGTCTGGCTGGCCGCATACACGCCTTCGATCATCAAACCCAGCCCGTTGGCCAGCGCCACGGGATCGTCGGCGCCTGCCGCAGTCGTCAGTTCCAGAAGCCGCGCCATCAGCCGTTCCTTGTTGCGAAACACGAATTGCCGTGCCGGATGCGCCGCGTCGGGAAACTCCACCGAGACATTCACGAAAGGACAGCCGCGGTAGTCGTCGATCGATGCGCGCACCGCCAGGTCGTCGAAATATTGCTGAAGCTGCCTGGCCGGCTCGCCGGGATGCTTCGCAAAGCTCTTCTCTACATAGCCGAAAAACTGCTCGTCCTTGCGCTCCAGATACGCCAGCACCAGGTCGTCTTTCGACGAAAACTGGCGATACAAACTCATCTTGTTCACGCCCGCGCGCTCGACCACCGTGTCGATGCCGACCGCTCGCACCCCCTCGCGATAGAACAGTTCGTCCGCGGCGCGCAACAGATTCTGCTGCGCCTGCGGGCCGGCCGTCTGCGCGCCGCGCGTTCGCCGTGCACGGGCTGGCTTGAGGGTTTCACTGTTGGACATGGTGTGCCACCTGGATTGAACTAACGCCTTGACATGTTACCGACCAGTAACTAATATCGCAACACTCATTGTGACTGATCTGTCACAAGTCCTTTACCGAAATCGTAATAGTGCGAGCGGCGCGGCCTTCGGGCAGGCGTCGATTGGAGAACCGATGAACTGGGCAGCGAGACTGATTGGCGGACGTTTCCACTACGGCTGGTTGACGGTCGCGGTGGTGTTTCTGGTGTTGCTGGCGGCGGCCGGCACGCGTGCTACGCCGAGCGTGATGATGGTGCCGCTGGAGCATCAATTCGGCTGGAGCCGCGCGACAATTTCGCTCGCGATCTCCGTGAACATTGCGCTCTACGGTCTGATGGGGCCGTTCGCGGCCGCGGCAATGCAGCGCTTTGGCGTGCGTCCTACTTTGCTGATCGCGCTCGGCACGATGGCGGCGGGCGTGGCGTTGTCGTCGCTGATGACGCACCCGTGGCAGATGATTCTGATCTGGGGCGTGATGGTCGGCGGCTCGACCGGGGTGGCGGCGCTGTCGTTGTCGGCAACCGTGGTGACACGCTGGTTCACCACGCATCGCGGCCTCGTGATGGGGATTCTCACGGCCAGTTCGGCGACCGGCCAACTGGTGTTCCTGCCGATGCTCGCGGCCATCGCGGAGCATTACGGGTGGCGCCAGGTGGTGTGGGTCGTCGCGGGCGCGGCGGCGATCGTATTACCTCTGGTCGCGTTTCTGTTGCCGGAGCGGCCCGCGGATATGCAACTGCGCCCATTCGGCGAACCGGCCAACACGCCGATCTCCACCACTGTCACCAAACAGAACCCGCTGGCCATCGCCTTCGGCACGCTTGCCATGGCGAGCAAGCGGCGCGATTTCTGGCTCCTGTTCTTCAGTTTCTTTATCTGCGGCGCGAGCACCAATGGTTACGTCGGCACGCACCTGATCGCCATGTGCGGCGACTACGGCATGACCGAAGTGCAGGGCGCTTCCTTGCTCGCCGCGATGGGCATCTTCGATCTGTTCGGCACGACGCTGTCGGGCTGGCTGTCGGACCGCTTCAACAGCCGCGTGCTGCTGTTCTGGTACTACGGCCTGCGCGGTTTGTCGTTGATGTATCTGCCGCACGCGTTCGGTATCGATTTCTTCGGCCTGCCGCTCTTCGCGGTGTTCTACGGACTCGACTGGATCGCCACCGTGCCGCCTACCGTGCGTCTCGCGACCGATGCCTTCGGCAAGGAGTCGGCGCCGGTCGTGTTCGGCTGGGTGGTCGCCGGCCACCAGCTCGGCGCGGCTTTCGCGGCGCTCGGCGCGGGCATGCTGCGCGCGAGCCTCGGCACGTACACGGTGGCGTCGATGATTTCTGGCGGACTGTGCCTGGTGGCTGCCATGATCGTGCTGCGGATCAACCGGCCGGCCAAGGTGCCGGAACCGCAAGCGGCGTGAAGCTGCGCCTCGGTGCGCGGTGAACGAAGCGAATCTGCATAAACGGCCTCTCATGAGGCCGTTTTGCCATTGCAGCCAATACGAAAACTAACTGCGCACTTGTTGGAGCGCGAGCGGCCCAGCCCGGTTATGCTATGAGACCCCGGGCAACCGCCCGTCGATCATGAATTTCGACCGAGAGAAGCGCATGACCAACAAACCCGCCCCTACCGCAGTTGCCATTCACGAGCTGATTGCAGGTCGCTGGAGCCCGCGCGCGTATTCGAGCGAGCCGGTGAGCCGCGAAAATCTGCATTCGGTGCTCGAAGCGGCACGCTGGGCGCCGTCTTCGTATAACGCGCAACCGTGGCGTTTCCTCGTATTCGACCGCAGCGTCGATGAAGTCTCGTTCAAGCAGGCTTTCGCCACGCTGGTGCCGTTCAATCAGGGCTGGAATGCGTCGGCGCCGGTGCTGATCGCAGTGACCACGTATACGCTCACCAACAAAGGCGAAGTGAACCGCTGCGCGCCTTACGACGCGGGTGCAGCGGCGATGGCGCTGGTGCTGCAGGCGCACGCGCTCGGTCTCGCCGCGCATCAGATGAGCGGCTTCGACCCGCACGCGTTTCGCACGGCGTTCAAGCTGCCGCACGACGTCGACGTGATCGCCATCATTTCACTCGGCCATTACGGCGACGTCGATAAACTCGATCCGGTGCTGCGTGAGCGCGAAAAGTCGGTGCGTCAGCGTCTGCCGCTTGCCGATATTGCCTACGGCGGTGGTTGGAAGAAGGCGTTCTGAGCGCTTTGCGGCCTCGGTGGTGATAAAAACGCGCGGTGTTGACCGCGCGTTTTTTATTCCGCATGGTTCGCGAAGCTTTAGGGCGCGCGATTCATTCCACGACGCTCGAAAGCGGCGTGGCGACATTCTCGAGCGACTTGCGCTCCGCGTCGACGCCCCAGATCGCCGCGATCACCGCAGCGGCGAGCATCAGCCCTGAGCCGACCAGATAGCCCAGAAACACTTCGCTACGCTGATGCGTGTCGATCAGCCGTCCGAAAAACGCCGGTCCAATGATGCCGCCCAGCGCTGTGCCGAATGCGTAGAACACTGCGATCGCTAGCGCGCGGATTTCCAGCGGAAACGATTCGCTGACCGTCAGATACGCCGAACTCGCCGCCGCCGAGGCGAAGAAGAAGACCACCATCCACGCGATCGTCTGCGTCACAACGGTGAGCATCTGCTGTTCGAACAGGTAGCCGCTGAGCGTCAGCAGAATGCCGGACAGCGCATAAGTCGAAGCGATCATCTTGCGCCGCCCGATGACGTCGAAGAACCGGCCGAGCACCAGCGGTCCAAGGAAGTTGCCGAGCGCGAAGGGCAACAGATACCAGCCGATATGGTCGCCCGGCACGCGATAGAAATCGGTTAGCACCAGCGCGTAGGTGAAAAAGATCGCGTTGTAGAAGAAAGCCTGCGCGGTCATTAGCGACAGGCCGACCAGCGCACGCTGCCGGTGCACATTGAAAAGCGTGTGAAACACCTCGCGCAATGGCGTATGTCCGCGCGCCCGCAGCTTTAACTGCGTGAGGCTGTCGTCGGCGAGCGCATGGCCCTCATGGCGAAAGCGCGTTTCGATGCCGTCGACAATCGAGCGCGCCTCGCGTTCGCCGCCGTGCGTCAGTAGCCAGCGCGGACTTTCGGGCACCCAGATCCGCATCGGCAAAATCCCCAGCGCCAACACCGCGCCGATGAAGAAACAGGCGCGCCAGCCCCAGTCGCCTGGCAGCAGATTCGGATCGAGCAGGACCAGCGAGCCCGCCGCGCCGAGTCCCGCGCCGACCCAGAAGGTGCCGTTGATGCCGAGATCGGTCCAGCCGCGCACCCGTGCGGGCGTGAACTCCTGAATCGTCGAATTGATCGCCGTATATTCGCCGCCGATGCCCGCGCCGGTGAGAAAGCGAAATAGCAGGAAACTGGCGAGATTCCACGAGAAGGCGGTTGCTGCGGTGGCGGCCAGGTATACCGCGAGCGTGGCGAAAAACAGCTTGCGACGGCCGAGCCGGTCGGTCAGCCAGCCGAAGCCGAGCGCACCGAGCACGGCGCCGGCAATATAAGCGCTGCCGGCGAGGCCCACGTCGGCGTTGGTAAAGCGCAACGATGGGCTAGATTTCAACGCACTTGCCACTGCGCCCGCCAAGGTCACTTCGAGACCGTCCAGCAGCCACGTCACGCCCAGCGCGACAACGATCAGCGAGTGAAAGCGTCCCCACGGCAAACGGTCGAGTCGCGAGGGCAGGTCGGTTTCAATGACGGCGGCGTTTTTCTCGTGGACAACGGCGGTAGGCGGCGCGCTCATTGCTGCAAGTCTCCTGATTGCTGAAATTTGGCGGCGTATCCTGTCGAATTCAGCAATTTTTGTTCCGTCGAGCGGATTCTGAACAGGGTTGCGGGCATCCCGAAAAGCGTCAGTTGATGCTGATTGGGCTTTCGTGATACAAAGCCGCTCCCCTTTCTGTCCGCGCCAGCCGTGAGCGGCGATTCCTGCCATGAACTATTGCGCGATTGACTTCGGTACTTCCAATTCGGCCGTGGCCGTCCCAGACGGCGCTGCGCTTAAGCTTGCGCCGGTCGAGGGCGCCTATACGACGCTGCCGACCGCCGTCTTTTTCAACACCGACGAAAACACCCGAGAGTTCGGGCGCTCGGCGTTGGCGGCGTACATCGACGGTTTCGACGGCCGTCTGATGCGCTCGATGAAAAGTATTCTCGGCTCGCCGCTCGCCGAGAACTCGACCGATCTCGGCGACGGCTCGGCGATCAAGTACACGGACATCATCGCGATTTTCGTCGACCACCTGAAGCGCTCGGCGGAAAAAAGCACCGGCGGGCCGATCAGCCGCGCCGTGCTGGGCCGCCCGGTGTTCTTCGTCGACGACGATCCGCGCGCGGACCAGATGGCGCAGCAGCAGCTCGAAGCGGCGGCGCGGTCAGTCGGATTGCGGGAGATTCACTTCCAGTATGAGCCGATCGCGGCCGCGTTCGACTACGAATCGCATCTGACGGAAGAGGGGCTCGTGCTGGTGGCCGACATTGGCGGGGGTACGTCGGACTTTTCGCTGGTGCGGGTGGGGCCGGAGCGGATGACACGCGTCGAGCGTAAAGACGACGTGCTGGCCCACCACGGCGTGCACGTCGCAGGGACCGATTTTGACCGTCGTGTCGAACTGGTGACAATCCTGCGCGAACTTGGCTATCAGGCGCTCGACCCTGAAGGCCGGGAGATTCCGAACCGCATTTATTTCGATCTTGCGACCTGGCACCTGATCAACACCGTCTACGCACCCAAGCGCGTCAGCGAACTCGCGCTCATGCGGCATCTGTTCACCCAGGTCAAACATCACGACCGCCTGATGCGCGTCGTGGAGCGCCGCCTGGGCCATGCATTGGCGGCTCATGCCGAAGAGGCGAAGATCGGCGTGGCGGCGGGCGGCGAGACCGTGATCGACCTCGACGAGGTGGAAGACGACCTGCGCCTCGCATTCGACGAAGCACAACTCATCAAGGCCGGGCAGGACGAGACGCTGCGCATCGTGCAGGCGGCACGGGATACGGTGCAGGCGGCCGGCGTGGCACCGCGCGACGTCAACGCGATTTACTTCACGGGCGGCTCGACTGGATTAGCGTTTTTATCCGGGGCATTGGCGGCGGCATTTCCGGATGCCAAAGCAGTATTCGGCGACCGTCTTGCCAGCGTCGCGACAGGTCTTGGTATTCACGCGCGACGTCTGTTCGGATAACCCGACTAACCAGCCGCATACTGCGCAGATAATCGCCGCATGCAATTGCGACAGATATAAAAAAACCCCGCCAAGGCGGGGTTTTTTGCGTCCAGAAGGAAGCGTGCTTGCTTACACCGGCTTGATGTTAGCAGCTTGCTTGCCCTTCGGGCCCGTCTTCACTTCAAACGTAACCTTTTGGTTTTCTTGCAGCGTCTTGAAGCCTTCCGTGCGGATTTCCGAGAAATGCGCGAACAGATCTTCGCCACCGCCGTCCGGCGTGATGAAGCCAAAGCCCTTTGCGTCATTGAACCACTTGACGGTACCGGTTTCCATATTACTTGTTCCTAAAGATGGTAAATAAGGCCGAAGCCCAATGGGTGCGCATGAAAATCAAGGAAGGGGGTAATGGGACCAACCGGAGTACCGTTGATGGGCGAACTACGAAAGACCAATTCACTCGCCGCTTGAAATCCTGCCCGAACGTTATACGGCGATTTCGGGAGAAGGTCAACACTCTCATCCCAATTTTACAAGTTTTTGACGGATTGGCGTAGAAATTGCTTACAAACCTTGCTATTCGTCCGAAAATTTTGCCAGGGAGAACCCTTGGTTTCGCTGCATCGTGCGGGTGCAACCGTTAAACTACGCGCCGCACGACGGTTGCACCTGATTGGGATGAGCCGTCGCGAAAGCATGCGCGTCACCTCGTCCTCAGCGCCACAAGCGATGTCACGCGGTGCCGGCATAGTTCTGCTGCAACTCGCATGGGGCCGGAGTAACTGCTACAGCACTAACTCCGGCCGACACACAGTGTATGGGGCCAGAGTCAGTGCTAAAGCGCTAACTCTGGTCGACACAGGAGAAGATGTGAAAAGTTCTATTCAACGGAACATCGGACCGGTCGCGCTGTTGCTGACCGGCTTGGGTTCGATCATCGGATCGGGCTGGCTGTTCGGCGCGTGGAAGGCTGCAAAAATTGCCGGGCCTGCTGCCATTTGTGCATGGATCATCGGCGCGGTTGTGATTCTCGCGATTGCATTGACCTACGCAGAACTCGGCGCGATGTTCCCTGAGTCCGGCGGCATGGTGCGCTACGCACGCTACTCGCACGGTGCGCTGGTGGGTTTCATCAGCGCATGGGCCAACTGGATCGCCATCGTCTCGGTGATTCCAATCGAGGCTGAAGCATCCATTCAGTATATGAGTACCTGGCCGTATCCATGGGCGCATGCGCTATTCGTGGACGGGTCATTAACGACAAATGGGCTATTGCTGTCCGCGGCCCTCGTGATCATTTACTTCCTGCTGAACTATTGGGGCGTGAAGCTGTTCGCACGCGCCAATTCGGCGATCACGGTCTTCAAGTTCCTGATTCCGGGTGCGACGATTGCTGGTCTGATGCTGACGGGCTTCCACAAGGAAAACTTCGGCGAAGCGAGCACCTTTGCGCCGTACGGCTGGTCGGCTGTGCTGACGGCTGTGTCGACGAGCGGCATCGTGTTCGCTTTCAACGGTTTCCAGAGCCCGATCAACCTCGCGGGTGAAGCGCGCAATCCGGCCAAGAGCGTGCCGTTCGCGGTGATCGGCTCGATCCTGCTGGCGCTGGTGATCTACGTGCTGCTGCAGATCGCGTATATCGGCGCGGTGAACCCGAGCGACGTGATGAAGGGCTGGAGCCACTTCAACTTTGCTTCGCCGTTTGCGGAACTGGCGATCGCGCTGAACCTGAACTGGCTGGCTATCCTGTTGTACGTCGACGCATTCGTCAGCCCGAGCGGCACCGGCACGACCTACATGGCGACGACCACCCGCATGATCTACGCCATGGAGCGCAACAACACCATGCCGAAGATGTTCGGCAACGTGCACCCGTTCTACGGTGTGCCGCGTCAGGCGATGTGGTTCAACCTGCTGGTGTCGTTCATTTTCCTGTTCTTCTTCCGTGGCTGGAGTTCGTTGGCGGCGGTGATCTCGGTCGCGACCGTGATCTCGTACCTGACTGGCCCGATCAGCCTGATGGCACTGCGCCGCGCGGCGACGGATCTGGAGCGCCCGCTGAACATTCCGGGCATGAAGATCATTGCCCCGTTCGCATTCGTGTGCGCCTCGCTGATCCTGTACTGGGCGAAGTGGCCGCTGACCGGCGAAATCATTCTGTTGATGGTCGTCGCACTGCCGGTGTACTTCTATTTCCAGGCGAAGTCGGGTTTCGGCGGCTGGGGGCGTGACCTGAAGGCTGCATGGTGGCTCGTGGCCTACCTGCCGATTATGGCGATCCTGTCGCTGATCGGTAGCAAGGAGTTTGGCGGTCACGGCATCCTGCCGTACGGCTGGGACATGCTGGTGGTGGCCGCGTTCTCGCTGGTGTTCTACTACTGGGGCGTGAATAGCGGCTACCGTTCGGAATACCTCGAAGAGCGTCAGACGCACGACGAAGTGCTCGAAGGCATCGGCGCACATTAAGAAACGCTAACAGAATGAGCCAAAGGGGTTGCTCACCCGAATCGCGCTCTGCTGTCCTCTTCGCTGTTTCGATGGCGAAGAGGACATGGCTAAAGCGAAAGTATCACCGCAACGATGTGTCGGCCGGCGAGGCCCAACGCCCCGCCGTGACACTTTCAACCTGTGCAGCTAACGCACGTTCAGTTCGATTTGACCCAGACACCGCCCTTGCTTGGGGTGTCGCCCAGGGTCCACCATTGGGCGCAATATTTCGCGCTGAGGTACATCACGCAGGTGCCGCCCGAATAGGCCATGGTCGGGGACCATGTTGCAAGGGGCCCGGACAGCTGTACCCATACCGCCGACTGCCCGGGTACGTCTCCTTGCGTCCACCACTGCGCCTTGTAGGTCGTCCCCTGATACGTAACGGTCATACCTGCCGTATAAACCAGCGTGGCCGACCATGCTGCGCCGGGCACCGGCGTGCCGCCGCCTGAGCTGCCTGTACCGCCCGAACCGGATGACCCACCGCCGGTCGCACCGCCGCTTCCCGTGCCGCCACCAGAACCGCCGCCTGAGGTGCTGCCCGAGCCGCCACTGCCACTGCCGCTGCCCGACGTGGAACCCTTATACGACGCGTCCTTCGTCACGCCCGATCCCCAGTGACCGTTGAGCTGCCCGAAGATCGCGGCAAACGCATACGGCGTTTGCTGAATGCCCGAGCAACTCGGCGACGTATATGCACCGTTGTTCGGGCAGGCCTGATCGCGTCCCACCGACCAGTTGCTCAATAGCCCGAATCCGTCGGCACGTGCGACGTTCAGCACCGACTGGGCGTCGGCGAGCGTGAACGTCTCGCCCTGCACATCGTTCATCCCGATCATCGGCGTTACCCCGACCATTTGCCAAAGCTGCGCATCCGTCTTTGTCTGTCCGACCGACTTGAACGCCGTGTCGATTTGCGAGTACAGCGACGATGCGGCCTGCGTCGCTGCCTGCCCCATCTCGATCGAAGGGCTGCCGTAATCCATCGCCATGACATTGATCGCGTCGAACAAGACGTTATTGGCAATGGCTGCGTTGAGAATGTTGACACCGTCCTGAGTCAGCCCTGTCGGCATAACTGGCAGTGTGAGCGTGACGTGCAACGTCTTGCCCTTCGCCGTCATCGCCGACTGCAGTGCATGAACCGCCTGAAAATTGCGCGCAATCGCCGTGGTGTCCTGCTGCGACGCCCCTTCGATGTCGAAGTCGATGTGCGTGAGCGCATAGCTGTCGATCACCGTCTGGTACGCGCTCTGCAAGGTTGCGGCACTGGTGCATGCCTGCATCAGCGGTACGCCGTTCGCGCCACCGAACGAGATGGAAGCGTCGCCGCCCTTCGCCCTATAGTTCGTGAGCGACGTCGAGAGCGACGTGAGCAGATCGGACGTATTGCCGGGACCGATGTTCTGCACACCGCCCCACGATGGGACACACTGACTGTTGGCGGACACGACAAAAGCCATGGTGAATTGCTGGATACCCTGCTGGACACCGATCACGTCGAGTAGCGGCGTAGGCCATGCCGTCACGTCCACATAGGGTGCGTAGACACCGGAAGCGAAGGCACCGCTCATCGCACTCATGCATAGGGCCGAAGCGGCCAGGATCCTCGATGACATCCGTCTCATTTCTTCTCCGTTTTTTTTAGGGGGACGCCGAGTGCTTCGGGTAACCCGTGCAGGCGGCGCCCCCGGTTTGAAGGCGGAGTACATTATTGGCAAACGTTTGCTTCTTTGGAAGAAGACTTAACAATATATCTTCATACGAAATGGTATTCCCGGTATAAGAAGCGCCAACACAACGAAGGCTGAAGTTGCCGTCAGCAGATGAGGCAATGGGCGTTTTTTATCGGGTGAACGGTCCCTTTGGCTCATTCTGTTAGCGTTGCCAAGTTGCTGTGCCGAGTCCTGCACCGGACCGCCTGATCGCCGTGGTTCGGCGCGGCACGAAAAAAAGCCCGCCTGAGTTGCTCAGGCGGGCTTTTTTATTTGCGGCGCGTCGACCGTGACTTGGCGCTTCGATGGCGTTGACTCAGGCGCTACCGAACACGTAATTCGTCATGGCGAGCGAGCGTTGATACGTTCCAAGCGACTGGATTGCTATCGAATAATCGTCGTCCGCCGCGCCCAGTGCCGCGAATACGGGCAGCAGATGCTCGTCGGTCGGATGCATCAACACCGCATGCGGCGCCTGGCGGCGGTAGTCGAGCAACGCGTCGATGTCGTGCGCGACGAGCCTGGCCTCGAACCAGTCGGTGAATTCGGCCACGCGCGGATCGGCGTCCTCCGGGCGCGCGGAAAAATCCGCAGCGCGCAGGTTGTGCGTGATCTGGCCCGAGCCGATCACCATCACGCCGTCGTCTTTCAGCGAGCGCAGCGCGCGACCCACACGGAAGTGATGGGCAGCGTCCATGTGCGGCTGGATCGACAGTTGCGCGACCGGCACATCGGCTTCCGGGAACATCAGCAGCATCGGCACCCACGCACCGTGATCGAGGCCATGCGGCTGGGCGTCGGTGAGGATACCGTTCTCGCCGAGCAGCACGGCGGCACGGCGCGCCATATCGGGCGCGCCCGGAGCCGGATATTGAATCTCATATAACTGACGGGGGAAGCCGTAGAAATCGTGGATCGTTTCCGGCGCCGCGGCGGTGCTCGCCACCGGCTGCGCCGTGCCCCAGTGGGCCGACAGCATCAGCACGGATTCAGGACGCGGCAATTGCGCCGACAGTGCACCGAATTCGGCGGACGGCAGGGAAGGGTCGATCGGCAGCGTGGGCGCGCCGTGGGAGAGGAAAAGCGACGGTAAGCGATTCATGGCAGCAACGCCGCCGCGGGAACGCGGCGCGGAAGTAGGGTTGCTATCAATATAGGTCCGTACCGACGTTTGATAAACGGGTGAAAACGGAATTGATTGTGTCGCGAGTGTTGTTAATCCGGTTCGCGCAATCCGGCCCAAGCCGGCGACAAAGCTGGCCCGAGGGCGAACAGATCCAGCACGCGCGCCACCGTGTGATCGACCATTTCGTCGATCGTCGCAGGCTGGTTGTAGAAAGCAGGCAAGGGCGGAAAGATCACGCCGCCCATTTCGGTGACAGCCGTCATGTTGCGCAGGTGCGCGAGATTGAACGGCGTTTCACGCACGAGAAGCACGAGCCTGCGGCGCTCTTTGAGCGTGACGTCGGCGGCACGGGTGATCAGGTTGTCGGAAAAGCCATGTGCGACGCTTGCGAGCGTCTTCATCGAGCAGGGAGCGATCACCATGCCGTCGGTGGCAAACGAGCCGGACGCGATGCTCGCGCCGACGTCGCGCACCGAGTGGACGACATCCGCGAGCGGATGCACGTCTTCTTTACTCAACTGGAGTTCGTGCTGGATATTGAGCCAGCCCGCGCTCGAAATCAGTAAATGACTCTCGACGCCGCCGAGCTTGCGCAACGTCTCGAGCAACCGGATGCCGTAGATGGCGCCCGTTGCGCCGGTGATCGCGACGATCAGCCGGCGTGGCGCTGCAGCGCGTGTTTCCATGGCTCGCGGCGCCTTGTTGGAGGACAACAAACGTTCGGACAGCGGCCCTTCAGGCCGCGGCGAACAGTTGCTGCAGTTCGCCCGATTCGTACATTTCCATCATGATGTCCGAGCCGCCGACGAATTCGCCCTTCACGTAGAGCTGCGGAATGGTCGGCCAGTTCGAGAACTGCTTGATGCCCTGGCGGACTTCGTCGTCTTCGAGCACGTTGACGGTCTTGATTTCGTTGACGCCGCACGCCTTCAGAATCTGGATGGCGCGGCCGGAAAAGCCGCACATCGGGAACTGAGCGCTGCCCTTCATGAAGAGCACGACATTGTTTTCGTCGACGATTTGCTTGATGCGTTGTTGCGTATCCATGACTGACCTTGCGGTTCCGTTATGTGTAGGGAATAGGCTGAAATGATAGCGGATTTCGGTAAGACCGGCCGAGGGCCGCTTTGTCACCCTGGCGATTAAGGCCGTCCATCGAGATTAGCCGGGCCACTCTCCGCCGCTGATTCGCTCGATGCCGGCAAGATCGTGCTCCGAGCGGACTTGTGCAAATCCTTGCGCGCTCAGCAGTGCGCGCACCGCTTCCGCCTGATCGTACCCGTGTTCAATCCACAATACGCCGTTGGCGGCCAAACGGGTGGGCGCGCCGGCAATGATCTTGCGAATCGCGCTGAGTCCGTCGGCTTCGTCGGTAAGTGCGCCGCGCGGTTCGAAGCGCAGATCGCCTTCCGACAGATGCGGATCGCCGCTCGCGATATACGGCGGATTGCTGACGATCACGTTAAAGCGCAACGCTGTGTCAAGTGAGCCGTACCAGTCGCTTTGCTGCAATTCCAAGGCGCCGCCAGGGCGTTGGGTATCCAGCAGACGTGCGGCGTTGCGTGCGGCCACCGCCAGCGCTTCGGCGGAACGGTCCAGCGCCCAGACTTGCGCGTCGGGCCGCATCGAGGCAATCGCCACGGCAATTGCGCCGGTGCCTGTGCCCAGATCGAGCACGCGTGGCCGCGCGATGTTTTCCAGCGCCGCCAATGCCGTTTCGACCAGCAATTCGGTTTCGGGACGTGGGATCAGCACGTCGGGCGTCACTTCGAAATCAAGCCCGAAAAATTCGCGCCCGCCGACGAGTTGCGCCACCGGCTCACCGGCGATACGCCGCGCTTCCAGGGCCCGGTATCGCTCAACGACCGTGCTGTCGAGCGCATCATCACCGCGCGTAATCAATTGCGTATGGCGCCAGCCGAGCACGTGCGTGAGCAGAATTCGCGTTTCGAGCGGCGGGAGTGGCGAGGCGCGCAACAGCGCGGCGGGCGTGACCGGGTCCATCCGCGCTTAGTCCGCGTCGCCCAGCGATGCCAGCAACTCGGCCTGATGCTCGCTGACCAGGGCGGCGATCAATTCGTCGAGATCGCCGTCCATGAGGGCGTCGAGGCGATACAGCGTCAGATTGATCCGGTGATCCGTCAGACGCCCTTGCGGGAAGTTGTAGGTGCGAATCCGTTCCGAGCGATCGCCCGAGCCGATCAGGCTCTTGCGCGTTGCGGCTTCCTTCGCCTGCTGCTCGTGCGACTGCTTATCTTTGATGCGCGCGGCCAACACCTTCAGCGCGCGATCCTTGTTCTTGTGCTGCGACCGGTCGTCCTGACATTCGACGACGATACCCGTCGGCAAGTGCGTGACGCGCACCGCCGAGTCGGTCTTGTTGATGTGCTGCCCGCCCGCGCCGGAGGCGCGAAACGTGTCGATGCGCAGATCGGCCGGATTGATCTCGACCTCGCCGATTTCGTCTGCTTCCGGCATTACCGCCACTGTGCACGCCGACGTGTGAATGCGGCCCTGCGTTTCGGTGGCCGGCACGCGTTGCACGCGATGGCCGCCCGACTCGAACTTGAGTTTGGAATAGGCCGCCTCGCCGGCGATCCGAACGATCACTTCCTTGTAGCCGCCGAGGTCCGATTCGCTCGCCGACATCATCTCCGTTTGCCAGCGATTGCGCTCGGCAAAGCGCAGGTACATGCGCAGCAAATCGCCGGCGAACAGTGCGGATTCGTCGCCCCCCGTGCCGGCGCGAATTTCGAGGAAGATGTTGCGGTCGTCGTTCGGGTCTTTCGGCAGCAGCATTTTCTGCAATTCCGAACCGAGCTTTTCCATCCGCTCGCGCGCCGTGCGAATCTCCTCTTCCGCGAAGTCGCGCATCGACACATCCGCCAGCAGTTCCTGCGCGGTCGCCGCGTCGCTCATCGCCTGGCGCCACAGCGCGTAATGCTCGACGACCGGTCCAAGCTCGGCGTGTTCACGCGTGAGTTTGCGGTATTGGTCGAGATTCGAGGTGATGTCCTCGCGGCTCAACAGGTCGTTCAGTTCGGCCAGCCGGGTAGTGAGCTGGTCGAGCTTGCGTTGCATGCTCGTTTTCATCGGACGGGTTTCGGAGCGGACTCCGGCAAGGACGGCGACTAGGGGAGTGGGCAGATGCCCTGGTCAGAAGCATGTCGCGGGCCACTCAGAATGGCGCGGACGGTGCGGCAGGGGCTGCGCCGCTAACGCTCCGTAGAACCGGAGTGTTTGTAGAAGCCGCCCATCAACTCGATGAGCGTGTCACGGTTCTCGCTGCTTGCGCGATTGAGCGCGTGCGTGGGGCCGTGGATCAGTTTGTTGGTGAGCGATTGCGACAGCGCTTCGAGTACCGCTGCCGGGTCGTCGCCGCGCGCGAGCATTTTCTGCGCGCGTTCGACTTCAGCGCGACGCAGCACGTCGGCCTGCGTATGCATGTGGCGGATCACCGGCACGATGCTGCGCGCGTCGAGCCATTGCATGAAATTCTGCACGCGCGTTTCGATAATCGCTTCGGCCTGGGCGACCGCGGCTTGCCGCGACGCATTGCCTTCACGCACGATCGCACCGAGGTCGTCGACGGTGTACAGGAACACGTCTTCGAGCTGGCCGACTTCGGGTTCGATATCGCGCGGCACCGCCAGATCGACCATGAAAATCGGCCGGTGACGGCGCGCTTTCACGGCCCGCTCGACCGCGCCCAGACCGATGATCGGCAGGGTGGAAGCGGTACACGACACGATGATGTCGAACTCGTGCATGCGCGTGGGCAGTTCCGAAAGCGGAATGGCCCGGCCGTTGAAGCGTTCGGCGAGGCGGGTGCCGCGCTCGGCGGTGCGATTGGCAACGACGAGCTCGCGTGGCTGCTGCGCGGCGAAGTGCGTAGCGCACAACTCGATCATTTCGCCCGCGCCGATAAACAGCACGCGCTGGTTCGAGACCTTGTCGAAAATCCGCTGCGCGAGCCGCACTGCCGCCGCCGCCATGGAAACCGACTGCGCGCCGATTTCGGTGGTGCTGCGCACTTCCTTAGCAACGGCGAAGGTGCGCTGGAACAACTGGTTCAGATAGGTGCCGAGCGCGCCGGCTTCAGACGCCGTGCGTACCGCATCCTTCATTTGTCCGACGATTTGCGTCTCGCCCAGCACCATCGAATCCAGCCCTGACGCGACGCGGAACGCGTGGCGCACGGCTTCCGACTGCGGCAGTGCGTAGACATGCGGCGCGAGTTCCTCGACGGGCAGGTTGTGGTATTTCGAGAACCACTGGATCGCGGCTTCACGCGCGGCCTGGTCGTCGGTCACGCAGTAGAGTTCGGTGCGGTTGCAGGTGGACAGAATCGCCGCTTCCGGCGCCGTGCGGGTGGTGTGGCCGAGCCAGACGTTCTTGAAGGTGTCCAATGCAGGCTTGATCTGTTCGAGCGGAAACGCCACGCGTTCGCGCAAGGCGACAGGCGCAGTGTGGTGATTGATTCCGATCGTTAGAAGCTGCATATGGGGAGCTATGGTTTAGCCCAATATTATAGCGTTTTCACGATTCTTTCATTCTGAGCGCGTCATCCGGCCTCTACAACGGCTTCCGGCGGGATCGCGTCGAGCTGATAGCCGTAGCCATAAAGCGGTGTCAGGCAATAACCGTGCTCCGGGCGCAACTGCAATTTGGTCCGCACGCGCGATGCGTGGGTGTCGACCGTGCGCGACCTTACGTCGCGACGGCGTGTCCAGACGGTTTCGAGAATATGTGCGCGCGACACCGGCCGGGACAGATTGGTGAAGAGCAGGAGCGCAAAGCGGAATTCCTTCGGCGTCAGGGTAACTGTGTGGTGACGGAACGTGACGGCAAACTGCGCCGCGTCGAACGCATAGCCGCCGATCGTGTCACGCCGCCGGTTGTGCGGTCGTCGCAAACCCGCGCGACGTAGCAGCGCGTCGACCCGGGCCAGCATTTCCGGGCCGCGGACCGGTTTGATCAGGCAGTCGTCGGCGCCGGCGTGCAGCGCGGCAACGATCTGGCTCTCGCGTGGCTCCGATAGCAGCACGATCACCGGCAAGCCAGGCAGGATAGAGCGGGCGCGCGGGATCACGTCTTCGGCGGAATGGTCGCCGGCCCAGCTCTCGGTGATGAGAAGATCAAAGCACTCGTCGGCGGCGCGATGCAGGAACGGGGTGCTCGCGGTGAAGTGCTGGCACGCATGGCCGCCGGCAAAGATCAGCCGGCCGACTAATGTGGCGTGCCGAAGGTCCGGCTCGATAAGGGCGATTCGCATGGCACGCTTTCAGCTTGGCAATGACCCAGGACCAGGCTTATCCGTAAGGCTTACAACTTGCCTAACATCACCCCGACCCCTAAACTCAACCGCTATGCGGAAAGCGCCGTGCTGAACCTCTATAGTTAACGAGATAAAAATGCTAGTTGCCCAGGCCTTCTGCGCCCATGAGACGAATCTGAAACTGCGCGAGAACTGCGGCTGATGGGGTGGCCCGGAATCCTGGTGCTGGGTGCGGTGATCGGCCTCGCGGGCTGGTGGCTGCACCCGCTGCGCCGTTCGAGCCGCGCCCAATGGTGGGCGGCGCTATTGGCTGGCGTGCTGGGCGCGGGTGTCGCGCGCATGGCCGGCAACGTAGTTGGTCTCTTTCATGATGGCGACACGCTCGAATGGCCGGTATGTACCGCCATTGCGCTGGTCGCCGTTGCCGTGACGGTCGGCTTGCTGTCCCGTCGATGAATATTTGCAGGTGACTCCGATGAATGCCCGACTCCCCGAAACCTCCTCCATCCCCGAACGGCTCGCAACATTACGCAATGCGATGGCGCGCGAAGGCGTAGCCGCCTATCTGGTGCCGTCCGCCGACCCGCACCTTTCTGAATATTTGCCCGGGCGCTGGCAAGGCCGTCAGTGGTTGTCGGGTTTTACCGGCTCGGCCGGCACGCTGGTCGTGACCGCCGATTTCGCCGGCGTGTGGACCGATAGCCGCTATTGGGAACAAGCCAACGCGCAACTGGCCGGCACCGGCGTTCAGCTGATGAAGATGACCGGCGGCCAGCAGACCGCGCCGCATTTCGAATGGCTTGCGCAGAACGTCGCGACCGGCGGCACGGTTGGCGTGGACGGCACCGTACTCGGCGTGTCGGCGGCGCGTGCTTTGAGTCAGGCGCTCACCGCGCGCGGCGTGAAGCTGCGCACCGACGTCGACCTGTTCGACGCGATCTGGCCGCAGCGCCCGTCGCTGCCCGCAGCAGCCGTGTTCGAGCATGCCGCGCCGCACGCGAGCGTCGCCCGTTCGGAAAAGCTCGCGCAGATTCGCCGCGCGATGGCGGAAAAGGGCGCGCAGTGGCACTTCATTTCCACGCTCGACGACCTTGCATGGCTTTTGAATCTGCGCGGCGCCGACGTCAGCTACAACCCGGTGTTCGTGGCGCATGCGCTGATCGGCCCGGAGAGCGCGTCGCTCTTCGTCGCCGACGGCAAGGTGCCGCAAGCGTTGGCCGAGGCGCTCGCGCGCGACGGCATCCGCGTCGAGCCGTACGCAAAGGCGGCCGACGCGCTGGCCGCGCTGCCGGCCGGCAGCACACTGCTGATCGACCCGCGCCGCATTACATACGGCTCGCTGCAGTCGGTGCCGTCGGCGGTAGAGGTTGTCGAGGCGGTCAATCCGTCCACGTTCTTCAAGTCGCGCAAGACCGAGGCAGAAGCGGAGCACGTACGCGAGACGATGGAACAGGACGGCGCGGCACTGGCCGAATTCTTCGCGTGGTTCGAAGGCGCGTTGGGTCGCGAAACGATCACTGAACTCACAATCGACGAGCGCCTGACGGCAGCTCGCGCGCGCCGTCCGGGCTTCGTGTCGCTGAGCTTTGCGACGATCGCGGGCTTCAACGCGAACGGCGCGATGCCGCACTACCGCGCGACGGATGAATCGCATTCGGTGATCGAAGGCAATGGCCTGTTGCTGATCGACTCGGGCGCGCAGTATCTGAGCGGCACGACCGACATCACCCGCGTCGTGCCGGTCGGCACCGTCAGCGAGGCGCAGCGGCGCGATTTCACGATCGTGCTGAAAGGCACCATGGCGCTGTCGCGCGCGAAATTCCCGCGCGGTATCCGTTCGCCGATGCTCGACGCGATCGCCCGCGCGCCGATCTGGGAAGCCGGCGCCGATTACGGTCACGGCACCGGTCACGGTGTGGGGTATTTCCTGAACGTGCACGAAGGTCCGCAGGTGATTTCGCACTACGCGCCGGCCGAACCGTGGACGGCAATGGAAGAAGGCATGATCACCTCGGTCGAGCCGGGCATTTACCGGCCGGGCAAATGGGGTGTGCGGATTGAGAACCTGGTGCTCAACGTGCCCGCGGAGAAAACCGAGTTCGGCGATTTCCTCAAGTTCGAAACGCTGACGCTGTGCCCGATCGATACGCGCTGCCTCGACCTGTCGCTGTTGCGTGACGACGAGCGCGCATGGCTCAACGCGTATCACGAGATGGTGCGCACACGCCTGTCGCCGCATGTGTCGGGCGAGGCGAAGGCGTGGCTTGAGTTGCGTACACAAGCTATCTGATCTCGTTGCCACGACCTTACTGACGGAGCGTGCATGGCCATCAAGGCAGTCGTGTTCGATTTCGGCGGCGTGCTGATCGACTGGAACCCAGACTATCTGTATCGTCAGTTGATTCCTGACGAGACGGAGCGCCGCTGGTTTCTGACCCACGTCTGTTCGATGGACTGGGTGATCCGTCAGGACGGCGGCCAGCCGATCGTCGAAGGAACCAACGAACTGATCGCCAAGTTTCCCGATCACGCACCGCTAATCCGCGCGTTCTACGAACGCTGGCACGAGATGGTGGCCGGCGTGCTGGAAGAGGGCGTGGCGATCATGGAGAAGCTCGAGGCAGCCAATGTGCCGCTCTTTGGGCTGACGAACTGGTCGGCGGAGACGTTTCCGTATGCGTGGGAGCATTTCCCCGTGCTGCGGCGGTTCCGCGACATCGTCGTATCGGGCAGGGTGAGGCTCGTGAAGCCCGATCCGGCGATTTTCGCGGCCATGCATCAGCGGATCGAGGCGCAGTTGCCGGGCATCGAACCGCGCGAACTCGTTTTCATCGACGACAATCTTAAAAACGCCGAGGCCGCAACGGCACTTGGCTGGCACGGCGTGCACCACACGGGCGCTGCGCAAACCGAAGCGACATTACGCGAGCTGGGGTTGCCGTTCTAAGCCTACTGACCGAGTAGCTTCTTCAACGCGTTACCCAAACCTTTCACTGTTCAGCCCGCTCATCAACCAATGAGCGGGCCACCAAGCTCGCGAATTATCGCGTGATCGGCTTGTAACGCAGACGCTTCGGACGTGCCGCTTCTTCGCCAAGGCGTGCGCGTTTGTCCGCTTCGTATTCCTGGTAGTTGCCGTCGAAGAACGTGATTTGCGAATCGCCTTCGAACGCGAGGATGTGCGTCGCGATCCGGTCGAGGAACCAGCGATCGTGCGAGATCACCATGACGGAGCCGGCGAACTCGAGCAACGCGTCTTCCAGCGCGCGCAGCGTTTCGACGTCCAGATCGTTCGACGGTTCGTCCAGCAGCAGCACGTTGCCGCCCGCGATCAGGGTCTTCGCCAGATGCAGCCGGCCGCGCTCACCGCCCGACAGATTGCCGACGGTCTTCTGCTGATCGCCGCCCTTGAAGTTGAAGCGGCCAATGTACGCACGCGAAGGCGTTTCGTACTTGCCGACCGTCAGCACGTCCGCACCGCCGGAGATTTCTGCGAACACGGTCTTCGAGCCGTCGAGCGCGTCGCGGCTTTGGTCCACGTACGCGAGCTTGACCGTCGGGCCTTGCACGATTTCGCCCGAATCCGGTTGTTCACGGCCGGTCAGCATGCGGAACAGCGTCGACTTACCGGCGCCGTTCGGCCCGATGATGCCGACGATCGCGCCCGCCGGAATCTTGAAGCTGACGTCGTCGAGCAGCAAACGGTCGCCATACGACTTGCTGACGTTCTTGAACTCGATCACTTCGTTACCCAGGCGGTCGCCGACCGGGATGAAGATTTCCGAGGTTTCGTTGCGCTTCTGGTAGTCCTGGCTGTTCAGTTCCTCGAAGCGGGCAATACGCGCCTTCGACTTCGCCTGGCGGCCCTTCGGGTTCTGGCGCACCCACTCCAGTTCCTTCTTGATCGCCTTCTGACGTGCCGATTCCGACGACTCTTCCTGCTTCAGGCGCTCTTCCTTCTGGTCGAGCCAGCTGCTGTAGTTGCCCTTCCAGGGAATGCCGTGGCCGCGGTCGAGTTCGAGAATCCACTCGGCGGCGTTATCGAGGAAGTAGCGATCGTGGGTGACGGCGACGACGGTGCCCGGGAAGCGCGTCAGGAACTGTTCGAGCCAGTCGACCGATTCCGCGTCCAGGTGGTTGGTCGGCTCGTCGAGCAGCAGCATGTCCGGCTTTTCGAGCAGCAGCTTGCAGAGTGCCACGCGGCGCTTTTCGCCACCCGACAGGTGTTCGATCTTCGCGTCCCATGCCGGCAGACGCAGTGCGTCGGCGGCGATTTCGATTTGCTGTTCCGCGCTGCCGTCGGTGGTGGCGAGAATGGCTTCGTACTTTGCCTGCTCGGCGGCGAGCGCGTCGAAGTCGGCGTCCGGCTCCGCGTAGGCGGCGTAGATTGCGTCGAGTTTCTTTTGAGCACCGAAGACTTCGCCGAGACCTTCTTCCACGGCTTCACGCACCGTCTTGTTCGGATCGAGCTGCGGTTCCTGCGGCAGATAGCCGATGTTCAGGTTCGGCATCGGCGTGGCTTCGCCTTCGATGTCCTTGTCCACACCGGCCATGATGCGAATCAGCGTCGACTTGCCCGAGCCGTTCAGGCCGAGCAGGCCGATCTTCGCGCCAGGGAAAAACGACAGCGAGATGTCTTTCAGGATTTGACGCTTGGGCGGCACGATTTTGCCGACCCGGTTCATGGTGAAGACGTATTGGGCCATTTGCTTGCAATAGACGTTGACGACGCCGGCCGCGAGGGGGCGGGCGGTCGTGGGTGGATGGGTAACGGGTGTCGTGGCCGGGCAGTGTGCCCGGCGCCGGCCGGCGCGGCGTCGAGCTCAGTGTCGAACTTCGCGACGCCCCGCGCGCGGGCGGGTTGTGCAGGTGGCATTGTACTTCGGGGCGCGGGTGCGGCGGCAGAGGGCGTCCGCGGTGACGTCAGTTTGCCCGTCGTCCCGTCGCTGAATCGAAGAAATGCAGATGCTGCGCGGGCAGCGAGACTTGCAGCGCTTCGCCAGCGGCGGGACGATGCGTGTGCGGCAGCCGCACAGTCACGTCGTGCTTGCCCCAGCGGCCGTGCGCGAGGTTGTCCGCGCCGAGCAGTTCGCAGGAATCGACGGTCAGCGTGGCGTGAGATGCGTCCGCTTGACCCGGCGTCATGTGCTCGGGGCGAATGCCGAGCGTCCATTCGCGGCCCTTCGCAACTTCCCGGCCGATCGATGCCACGCCTGTAAGCGGCAGCTTCGGACCGTTACCCGCCACTTCAAACGTCAAGCCGTCATCCGACACGCGACCCTCCAGCAGATTCATCCCCGGCGAGCCGATGAAGCTCGCGACGAACACCGTCGCCGGCCGCTCGTAGACCTCGGTCGGCGCGCCGATCTGCTCCGCGTGGCCCTTGTTCATCACGATCACGCGTTGCGCGAGCGTCATTGCTTCGATCTGATCGTGGGTGACATACAGGCTGGTCGTGGCAAGCCGGGCATGCAGGCGCTGGATTTCGAGGCGCATTTGCACCCGCAGGCGTGCATCGAGATTGGACAGCGGCTCATCGAACAGAAATACCGCCGGCTCGCGCACGATCGCGCGGCCCATGGCGACGCGTTGTCGTTGCCCACCGGACAACTCGCGCGGCTTGCGTGCGAGCAGCGGTCCAAGCTCGAGAATCTGCGCCGCAGCGTCCACGCGCTTCGCAATCTGCGCGCGGTCGACGCCCGCAATCTTCAGCGCGTAGCCCATGTTTTCGGCGACGCTCATATGCGGATACAGCGCGTAGTTCTGGAACACCATCGCAATGTTGCGATCCTTCGGCTCCAGCCGATTGACCACTTTGCCGGAGATCGAGACAGTGCCGTCGGAAATGCCTTCGAGTCCGGCCACCATCCGCAGCAAGGTCGATTTGCCGCAACCCGACGGACCGACCATCACGACGAACTCGCCGTCCGAGACGTCCACGTCGATGCCGTGCAACACGAACTGTTTGCCGTCGTAGGTCTTTTTAACGCCTTGCAGAGTCAGTGCAGCCATGCTGTTTTAGCCTTTTCGTTGCTTGCCGCGCGTGCCACGCTTTGCGCGGTGTTCTTTATTTCATGTCCAACGCTGAAGCTCGCCCAAGCTGCGCGAGTTACTTCTCCGAGTCCACCAGTCCGCGCACGAACCAGCGCTGCATCGTCAGCACGACGGCGAGCGGCGGCAGCATCGCGAGCAGTGTTGCGGTCATCACGAGATGCCATTCGGTTGCGGTGTCGCCGGACGCGATCATGCTCTTGATGCCGACCACGGCTGTCGTCAGCGATTGCTGGCTCGTAATCAGAATCGGCCACAGATACTGATTCCAGCCGTAAATGAATGTGATGACAAAGAGCGCCGCCATGTTCGTTTTCGACAGCGGCAGCACCACGTCCCAGAAGAAACGCATCGCACCGGCGCCGTCGATGCGCGCCGCTTCCATCAGCTCGTCGGGCAGCGTCATGAAGAACTGGCGGAACAGGAAGGTGGCGGTGGCCGATGCGATCAACGGCAAGGTCAAGCCGCTGTACGTATTGCTCAGATGCATCGACGACACGACCTGCACGGTCGGAAAGATGCGCACTTCGACCGGCAGCATCAGCGTGATGAAGATCAGCCAGAACGACAGATTGCGAAACGGAAAGCGGAAAAACACGATCGCGTACGCGGAGATCATCGAGATGGCGATCTTGCCGATCGAAATCACCAGCGCCATCACGAGGCTATTGAACAGCATGCGGCCGAACGGCGCCGCCGCATTGCCGCTGCCATGCGACCAGACAGTCGCGATGTTCTCGAACAGATGCGTGCTCGGCACCAGTGACAGCGGCACGCTGAACACCTCATGCTCGCTCATCGTCGCCGCGCAAAACGCGACGTACACCGGGAACACCACCAGCACGACGCCGAGAATCAGCACCGCATGGCAGAAGAGGTCGAAACCGCGGCGGTTCTCGATCATGAGTATTGAACCCTGCGTTCGATGAAGCGGAATTGCACGACCGTCAACGCGACCACGATCACCATCAGGATGACGGACTGCGCACCCGAGCTGCCGATGTCCAGCCCCTGGAAGCCTTCGGCGAAAATCTTGTAGATCAGCGTGCGGGTGGACTGTGCCGGACCGCCGCCGGTGGCGGCGTCGATCACCGGGAAGGTGTCGAAGAACGCGTACGTGATGTTGATCACCAGCAGGAAAAAGCTGGTCGGCGAGAGCAGCGGCAGGGCGATGCCGAAGAAACGCCGCACCGGACCGGCGCCGTCGATGGCCGCCGCTTCGATCAGCGAACGCGGAATGGCCTGCAAGCCGGCATAGAAGAACAGAAAGTTATAGCTGACCTGTTTCCACACGGATGCCAGCACGACCAGAAACATCGCCTGGCCCGCGTTCAATGCGTGATTCCACACGATGCCGTACTTCGCGAGCGCATAGGTGACGAGGCCGATGCTCGGGTTGAACAGGAACGACCACAACACGGCGGCGATTGCGGGCGCGACCGCGTACGGCCAGATCAGCAGCGTCTGATAGGCCTTCGCGCCGCGCGTCACGCGATCCGCACAGACCGCCAGCAAGAGCGAAATCACCAATCCGCACACGGTGACGAGCGCGCAGAAAAGCAGCGTCGTATTGAACGACGACAGATAAAGCGGATCCGCGAACAACTGCTTGAAATTGGCGAGGCCGACAAATTCGCTCGACGTGCCGAACGCGTCCTGGCTCTGCGTGGATTGCCACAGCGCTTCGCCTGCCGGCCACAGAAAGAACAGCAGCGTGATTAGGAGTTGCGGCGCGACGAGCAGGTAGGGCAATACGCTGGTGCCGAAGCTGGAGCGCTTTTCCATCGAGAATTCCCTGGGATTTTCTACCACGACGGGTTTCGGTGCGAGCGCACCGAAACCCTGCCGGCTAGTACTTAGTTGCCGGCTTTCTCGAAGCGGCGCAGCAACTCGTCGCCACGCGATACGGCCGAATCGAGCGCCTGTTGCGGCGTCTTCTTTTCCGCCCACACCTGTTCGAGTTCTTCGTCGATCACGGTGCGGATCTGCGGCATGTTGCCCAGGCGCAAACCCTTTGTGTACGGCAGGGGCGGCTTGTTGAGCATCTGCTTGATCGCGGTGTCGCTGCCCGGGTTCTTCTCGTAGAAGCCTTGCTGCTGCGTCAGTTGATACGCGGCGGTCGTGACCGGCAGGTAGCCCGTGTCCTGATGCCACTTCGCGGCAACCGGCGCCGAGGACAGATACGACAGGAATTTCGCCACGCCCTTGTAGACGGCCGGATCTTTACCCGACAGCACCCACAAGCTTGCCCCGCCGATGATCGCGTTCTGCGGCGCACCCTTCACACTCGCGTCGTACGGCATCATGCCGGTGCCGAAGTTAAACTTCGCGTATTTCTTGATCGTGGCGAGCGAGCCCGACGAGTTCGTGATGATCCCGCAGTCGCCGCTATAGAACTTCGACACCGGTTCGTCCTTGCGGCCGACATAGGTGAAGGTGCCTTCCTTCTGCATGTTCTGCAGGAACTGGATGTGCGCGACCTGAAGCGGTTTGTTGAATTCCAGTTGCGCGTCGGCGCCGTCGAACCCGTTGTTCTTCGACGCGAACGGGGCGCCATGCCAGGCGCTATAGTTTTCGAGTTGAATCCAGCTCTGCCAGCCCGACGAATAGCCGCACGCCATGCCGGACGCCTTCAGCTTCTGCGCGTCCACCTGCAATTCGGCCCAGGTTTTCGGCGGCTGGTTCGGATCGAGCCCGGCTTTCTTGAACGCGTCCTTGTTGTAGTACAGCACCGGCGTCGAGCTATTGAACGGCATCGAGATCAGCTCGCCGGTTTTGGCGTCGCTGTAGTAGCTGGCGATGGTCGGCACGAAGGCCTTTTCGTCGAGCGGCACGCCGGCTTGCTTGAACACTTCTGAGACCGGGATCACAGCCTTTTTCGCCTGCATCATCGTGGCGGTGCCGACTTCGTAGACCTGCAGGATGGCAGGCGCGTTACCGCTGCGATAAGCGGCGATGCCGGCGGCGAGGGTCTGGTCGTAGGTGCCTTTGAACACCGGCACGATCTTGTAGTCGCTTTGCGACGCATTGAACGCGTTGGCGATGTCGTTCAGACGCTCGCCGAGGGCGGCTTCCATGCCGTGCCAGAACTGGATTTCAGTGGCGGCGTGGGCTGCCTGGCTGATGCCGAAACTCAATACGGCGGCAACGGAAAGCGAACGGAACAGCGGCGTGCAACTCATCGATGTGTCTCCTGACGGAACGGGCGCTGATGGGAATCGCGCGATTCTATTTGTGTTCGATGACAGTCTGGCGTCGATTACCGGGCGGCGGCCCGCTTTTGACCGGCGCCGACTGCCGCAATTTAACACCGGCTGTCACGGAACGGAAACAATGCGCGTCTGAATGCGCTGGTTTGCGCGAGGTCAAGGCAAAACGTCGACCGGCGAACATCACTGCGAGTGCGTGGTCAAGATGGACATCGAGAGGGGAAGACGGGTGCCGGGGCGATACATGAATCGGGCACGCACTAACATGACGTTCGCTAATCAGGATTCCATATGCTTCGACCAATGCGATTTGCACTATGTGGTGCGGTGATGGGCCTTGTGCTGGCGGGTTGCCCCTTGACACACGTGGCGGCGGATAGCGGCGCGCTGCCGGTTGCTACGTTGCCGAAGATCGTCGCCCATCGCGGCGGTACGGGCGACGCGCCCGAGAACACGCTCGAAGCGATTCGCGAGTCGATCGCGCATCATGCCGATGCCATGTGGCTCTCCGTCCAGTTGAGCAAGGACGGAGTGCCTGTCCTGTTTCGTCCCGCCGACCTATCGGCGCTGACTGACGTGAAGGGTCCGGTTTCCGCGCACACTGCGGCGGAACTCGCGCGCGTGAACGCAGGCTGGACTTTCCGTCGTGGCGACACGTATCCGTATCGCGCCCAGCCGGTGGGTATTCCCACCCTGCGTGAAGCGCTGCGTGCGATCCCCCCGAGCATGCCGGTCGTGCTGGATATGAAGGCGATGCCTGTGCAGCCGCAAACCCAGGCAGTGGCCCAGGTGCTAAGTGAGGAGAATGCGTGGTCGCGCGTCACGATCTATTCGACCGATCAGCAGTACCAGCAGAGCTTCGGCATTTATACGCAGGCACAGCTTTATGAGTCGCGCGACGCAACCCGCCAACGCTTATTGGGCGTGCTGCTCAACCAGGACTGTGCGGATGCCCCCACGCAACATACGTCAACCGCGTTCGAGATGCACCGGGCACTGACGGTGGTCGAGCAGTTCACGTTGGGTGAGGGCCGTTCGGAAGTGACGGCGACCCTATGGACGCCGGCAACGGTTGCCTGCTTCAGGCGGAACCCGGACGTGCGGATTCTCGCGATCGGGGTGAATAGCGCGGCCGATTATCTGGCGGCGGCGTGTATGGGGATCGATTCGGTGCTGGCGGATTCCCCATCGCAGATGGCCGCGATCAAGTTCGGTATGGTCATGCCGTTGCGGTGTGCAGCGCAAAACGGAACCGCGGTCCCCCAGTAAAGCAAAAAGCCCGCAGCATGCGGGCTTTTTGTTCTATGAAGATACGGCTGCGGCTTTCGGTTTGTTGCCGATTTCCGCCTCACGCCGAGGCGAAGCCTCGGACGTTGATTACACGTTGAACAGGAAGTTCATCACGTCGCCGTCGTGCACGACGTATTCCTTGCCTTCCGCGCGCATCTTGCCGGCTTCCTTTGCGCCTTGCTCACCCTTGTAGCTGATGAAGTCGTTGAAGGCGATCGTCTGCGCGCGAATGAAGCCACGCTCGAAGTCGGTGTGGATCGCGCCAGCCGCCTGCGGTGCGGTGTCGCCGACATGGATCGTCCATGCGCGCACTTCCTTCACGCCGGCTGTGAAGTAGGTCTGCAGGCCCAGCAACTTGAAACCCGCGCGAATCACGCGGTTCAGGCCGGGTTCGTGCATACCCATGTCGGCGAGGAACACTTCCATGTCCGCTTCGTCGAGGTCGGCGATTTCCGCTTCGATCGCCGCGCACACGGCGACGACCGGTGCGCCTTCGGCCGCCGCGAACTTCGTGACTGCGTCCAGATGCGGATTGTTCTCGAAACCGTCGTCCTTCACGTTGGCGACGTACATGGTCGGCTTGGCAGTGATCAGGCAGAACGGCTTGAGCGTGGCCTTTTCCTCATCCGACAGGTCGAGCGCGCGGACCGGCTTGGCCTGGTCGAGCTGCGCACGCACTTTTTCCAGCACCGCGGCGTTTTTGATCGCTTCTTTATCGTTGCCCGACTTGGCGGCCTTCGAATAGCGCGACAACGCCTTTTCGACGGTTGCGAGGTCGGCCAGCGCCAATTCGGTGTTGATCACCTCGATATCCGACAGCGGATCGACCTTGTTCGCGACGTGAATCACGTTGTCGTCTTCGAAGCAGCGCACCACATGCGTGATCGCGTCGGTTTCGCGGATGTTCGCGAGGAACTGGTTGCCCAGACCTTCGCCCTTGCTCGCACCGGCCACGAGGCCGGCGATGTCGACGAATTCCACCACGGCCGGCAGGATGCGCTCCGGCTTGACGATTTCAGCGAGCGCCTTGAGGCGCGCGTCCGGCACTTCGACAATGCCGACGTTCGGCTCGATCGTGCAGAACGGATAGTTTTCGGCGGCGATGCCCGCCTTGGTCAGCGCATTGAACAGGGTGGACTTGCCGACGTTAGGCAGGCCGACGATGCCGCATTTGAGGCTCATGGAAATCCTTCAGTGAATCAGTAAGTTGCGTGATGCGCTCGACGCTGTGTGCAGGATTCGAAAAGCCTTCGCGTTTGGCGTGGCGGAGGAAGCGCAGCGGAGCGGGACAAGACACCAGATCGGGGCGTTGCCTCGACGATTCTGGGCGAGTTTTGTCACGGAAAGCGCAATTGTAACCCGTTCGGATCGGGTTCTTGATCTGCCTGCGGTAAAGCTGGCGGCTCGATCCGTCCCCCGCAACCCCCGCGGCTATAATGCGCGGATGAACGCACACCACCAGACCTTTGATGCCGCCGTGATCGGCGGCGGGCTCGTCGGCAAGACCGCGGCGCTGGCGCTGACGCAAGGCGGACTGCGCGTGGCGCTGCTCGCGCAGCCGTGCGCGGTGCTGCCGCCGGGCGCCACCTTCGACTCGCGGGTCTATGCGCTGTCGTCGAGTTCGCAGGCTCTGCTGGAGCGATTGCGGGTCTGGCAGGCGCTCGATCTCTCGAAGCTCGGGCCCGTCTACGACATGCGCGTCTATGGCGACGCGCATGCCGAACTCCATTTTTCCGCTTTTCAGGCATCCGTGCCGCAACTGGCGTGGATTGTCGAGTCATCCGTGATCGAGCGCGCGCTAGATGCCGCGTTGCGTTTCCAGCCGAATCTCACCTGGATCGACACACGCGCGCAGGCGCTGGACTTGACCGCCGACGGCGCGAGCGTCGGTCTTGCCAACGGCAATGTGCTCGAGGCCGATCTGGTGGTCGGGGCGGATGGTGCGCATTCGTGGGTGCGCGCGCAGATCGGCTCGAAGGTGAACCGGCGCGACTATAAGCAAACCGGTGTGGTCGCGAACTTCAAGGCCGAAAAGCCGCACGGCGAAACCGCTTACCAATGGTTCAAGGACGGCGAAATCATCGCGCTGCTGCCGATGCCGGAGGGTCACCTCTCGCTGGTCTGGTCGGCGCGCACTGAGCACGCCGAGCAACTGCTCGCGCTCGACCCGGCGCAACTTGCTGCCGAAGTCGAACGCGTGACGGGTGAGCAGTTCGGCGCTTTGGAATGCGTGACGCCTGCGCAAGGCTTCCCGCTCGCGCTGCAAACCGTCGACAAGCTGGTCGCGCCGCGTGTCGCGCTGGTAGGCGATGCCGCGCATCTGATTCACCCGTTGGCGGGGCAGGGCATGAACCTCGGTTTGCGCGACGTCGCGGCGCTCGCCGAGACGGTCGCCGGTAAGGAAGCGTTCCGCGATCTCGGCGATATGGTGCTGCTGCGCCGCTACGAGCGCGCCCGCCGCGAGGACATCCGCGCGCTGATGATCGCTACCGACGGCCTGCAAAAGCTCTTCTCGGCACCCGGTCCGTTCGCCAAGGTACTGCGCAATACCGGTATGGCATTTGTCGGCGCGCAGCCGTTCATCAAGCGCTGGCTGGTGTCGGCCGCGCTGGGGTAAAGCGCCCGAGCCAACATACCGGGTTGGCGAGACGGGTATCATGAACGGACGGACGCCGTTCTGGTCAGACCAGCAACGCCCCCAAAACGCGCAACGCGCGATTGAACTCCAGGAATTCAGCATGAAAAAATCCTTCCGCATCGCAGCCGCCGCGCTCGCGATCGTTGCCGTGACGATCGGCTGCTCCGCGCAGGCCGATCAAGCCACCGACAAGCTCAAAGCCACGCTGCAAACGCGCCTGACCGACGTGACGATCAAGAGCGTGACGAAGTCGCCGATTGCCGGCCTCTACGAAGTGAATCTCGGCACGCAGATCATCTATAGCGATGCGAACGGCGACTACCTCATGCTCGGCGACATGGTCGACGCGAAGACGCGCAAGAATCTGACGGAAGCGCGTCTGTCGGAGACCAACCGCATCGACTTCGCGAGCCTGCCGTTCGCGAACGCGGTGAAGGTCGTGAAGGGCAACGGCGCGCGCAAGATCGCCGTGTTCTCCGATCCGAACTGCCCGTACTGCAAGCAGCTCGAAACCACGCTCAAGTCGATCGATAACGTCACGGTCTACACCTTCCTGTACCCGGTGCTGTCGCCGGATTCGACCGCCAAGTCGAAGTCGATCTGGTGCTCGACCGACCGCGCGAAGGCATGGGAATCGTGGATGCAGGACCATCAGGCGCCCACCGCCGCCGGCACCTGCGACACCGCCGCGATCGACAAGAACCTGGCGCTCGGCCACGCGATGAACGTTGACGGCACGCCGACCGTGTTCCTCGCCGACGGCCGCCGCCTGCCCGGCGCCGTGCCGGCAGACCGGCTGGACAAGGAAATGTCCGCCGTGCGCTGAGCACGCGGCACAAGTCGAAGAAAGGAGGCGCGAAGTGCGCCTCCTTTCACATCAAGCCCCAAACCTCCCCGCTAGAAACCTCCTAATCGCCGCCGATGAAGCCGATCCGCTACACCATCGTTCCCAAGCAACCCGCCGCCCATCTGTTCGAAGTCACCGTGACCGTCGCCGATCCCGATCCGGCCGGCCAGCGCTTCATGCTGCCGGTATGGATTCCGGGCAGCTACATGGTGCGGGAATTTGCCCGCAACATCGTCACGCTGCGCGGCACCAATGAGGCGGGGCGGAAGGTGCGCGTCGAAAAAACCGACAAGCACACGTGGCAGGCAGCGCCGGTCAAGGGTCCGCTGACGCTGCGCTACGAGGTGTATGCATGGGATCTGTCGGTGCGCGCCGCGCATCTCGACGATTCAACGGGCTTTTTCAATGGCACGAGCGTGTTCCTGGTGCCGCTCGGTCATGAGGAAGCGCAGTGTGTGGTCGATATCCAGAAGCCGGACGGCGCGGCGTATCACAACTGGCGGGTCGCGACCGCGTTGCCGGAGGCGCGTGGCACGAAGCGCTATGGCTTCGGCGAGTATCGCGCGCAGAACTACGACGAATTGATCGATCACCCGGTCACGTTGGGCGAGTTCGCGCTGGGGACGTTCAAGGTGCACGGCGTATCGCACGATATCGTGATCGCGGGCCGCGTGATCGGACTGGATATGGCGCGTTTGTCCGCCGATCTGAAGCGTATCTGCGAAGCGCAGATCGCCTTGTTCGAGCCGGAGTCGAAGAAGGCGCCCATGGATCGCTACGTGTTCATGACGCAGGCCGTCGCGGATGGTTATGGCGGACTGGAACATCGCGCCTCGACGGCGCTGATCTGCAATCGCGGCGACCTGCCGGTAGAGGGCCGCGACGCGCTCACCGAGGGCTACCGAACCTACCTCGGCCTGTGCAGCCACGAATACTTCCACACCTGGAATGTGAAGCGCATCAAGCCGGCCGTGTTTGCGCCGTACAACCTGAGCGTCGAAAACTACACGCCGCTGCTGTGGCTGTTCGAAGGCTTCACCTCTTACTACGACGATCTGATCCTCGTGCGCAGCGGCCTGATCTCGCAAGACGACTATCTCGGCATGCTCGGCAAGGTCGTTGGTGGCGTGCTGCGCGGCAGTGGCCGCCTGAAGCAGACGGTGGCGGAAAGCTCGTTCGACGCGTGGGTCAAATACTATCGGCAGGACGAAAATGCGCCGAATGCGATCGTCAGCTATTACACCAAGGGCTCGCTCGTCGCGCTCGCGTTCGATCTGACGATCCGCACGCAGAGCAATAACCGCAAATCGCTCGACGACGTGATGCGCCTCTTGTGGAAGCGGTTTGGACGCGACTTCTATCGTGGCAAGCCCGTCGGCGTCGAGGAAAGCGAGATCGAGGCGATTTTTGCCGAAGCGACAGGCGTGCAACTGGGCGAATTGTTCGCCGAAGCCGTGTACGGCACCCGCGATCTGCCTCTCGAGACGTTGCTCGCGCCGTTTGGCGTCTCGCTCGCGCCGGAATTGGAAAAGCACGGCAAGCCGTCGCTCGGCGCTCGCGTGCGCGGCGGCGCGGATTGCACGCTGTCGGCGGTTCACGAAGGCAGCGCGGCACAAAAGGCCGGCCTTTCGGCGGGCGACGTGCTGATCGCGCTCGACGGCCTGCGCGTGACCGGCTCAAATCTTGATTCGCTTCTGTCGCGCTATTTGCCGGGTGCAAAAGTCGAGGTCCACGCCTTTCGACGCGACGAGCTGCGTGTCGCGCAAGTCAAGCTGGACGGGCCTGAGGTGTCGCGCTACAAGCTCGCCGTGAGCGACAAGCGGCCCGCCGCCCGCAAGGCGCGGGAGCGCTGGCTGGCAAGCTAATTGTAAGCAATGGTGCTATTAATCGGAGGGTTCACAGCGGGGGATTGTTCTACCAGTGCAACAATCCTTCGCTGCCGGATGGCTTTTTCCCGGGACGGTAAAAAAACACAATGGCTCCACTCGCGCAAAACTGCGCGCCCCTACTGGAGTCAACCATGACCACGATCCTGCAAATCAACTCGGCAGCCCGCTCGCAAGGCGCGAACTCGACGCTTCTCGTCAACGAGCTCACCGCCAAGCTGCAACAATCGAACCCGGGCGCGCAAGTCGTCGTCCGTAACCTGCAAGCTGAACCGCTGCCGCACCTGGACGACGCCGTCCTCGGCGCGTTCTTTACGCCGGCAGATCAACGCACGCCGGAACAAGCCGCGATTTCTGCACGCAGCGAAGCGCTGATCGCTGAACTGCAAGCCGCCGACATCGTCGTGATCGGCGCACCGATGTACAACTTCGGCATCTCGTCGCAATTGAAGACGTACTTCGACTTCATCGCACGTGCCGGTATCACGTTCCAGTACACCGCGAACGGTCCGGAAGGTCTCGTGAAGGGTAAGAAGGTTCACGTGGTTTCGGCACGCGGCGGCAAGTATGCCGGCACCCCGAACGACAGCCAAACACCGTACCTGAAGAGCTTCCTCGGCTTCCTCGGCATGACCGACGTGAACTTCATCTACGCCGAAGGCCTGAACATGGGCCCGGACGCTGCTACCGCCGCGTTGGCTGGCGCGCGTGAAGCGATCGCTGCTGCATAAGGATTGAGGTTTGTCTCGCGCTGCGTGATCGCGGCGCGGTGGAATGAAAAAACGCCACGGAATGTGAGTTCCGTGGCGTTTTTGTTTTTGCGCGCAGTGGACGTTAGGCCAGCATCTGCGCTTCGTCGGGCAGGCGCCAATCGATCGGTGTGCGGCCGTGCTTGACGAGATATTCGTTCGCCGACGCAAAGTGACCACAGCCGAGAAAGCCGCGATGTGCCGACAGCGGCGACGGATGCGGCGCCTCCAGCACGAAATGCGACTTGCCGCCGAGCAGCGCGCGCTTGGCTTGCGCATGCGCGCCCCACAGCATGAAGACGAGGCCGTCATGCCGCATGGCCAGTTCGTGGATCAGCGTGTCGGTGCATTTCTCCCAGCCGCGTTTCGCGTGACTCGCGGCCGAGTCGCGCTCGACGGTCAGCACTGTGTTCAACAGCAGCACGCCCTGCTTGGCCCAGGTGTCGAGGCACCCATGACGCGGCGGCTCGTGGCCGAGGCTAGCGGCGATTTCCTTGAAGATATTGCGCAGCGACGGCGGCGTGCGAACGTTTGGCGCGACCGAAAACGCCAGTCCGTGCGCTTGCGGCGTGCCGCGGTCTTCGCCGTGATACGGGTCCTGGCCGAGGATCACGACTTTGACTTCGTCGGGGCTGGTGAGGCGCAGGGCTCGGAAGACGTCGGCGGGATAGACGGTTTTGCCGGCCGCGCGCTCACCGTCGACGAAGCGGCACAACGGTGCGTAGGCGTCGCTTTCGATGAACGGTGTGAGGTGTGCGCGCCATGCCGGCGGCAGGGCGGCGAATTGGGCTTCGAGCGTCGGCGGCGGTTGGTCGGCGGCGGGCGGTTTCTGCGACTGCGCGTTTGCGTCGGCTGACGGAGCAGGGGTGTCGTCGAACAACGAGGCTTGCGACGATTTGGAGCGGGTGCGAGAGGGGGAGGTCATGGCGTGGAAGTGTCGCAGCAAATGCGGGCCGGCTCAAGATGGCTGTGCCGCGTAAGGCTTGCACGCCGCGCGGACGCGCCTGTGCTTGGGGGCTGATGATTCTGGGGTCTGGCTTTGGTGTACGGTGTACCGCGCAAACGGTGAAGCGCTTTTGCGCTATAGACAGACGGCAAAGCGCAGGTTGCGAAGTGCAAACGGCGGGGCGCAAACCCCACAGGCACACGGCTCGAAGACTCGGGGCTGCACTAACAATCGTTGCCACCCGCGTCGCGCGCTCCGCGTAGCCTTAACTCGTCCGCAATTGATATCCGCGCTGCGCTTTGCTGATGTTGTCTGGCGCGAGGCCGGCTACGTGTTTGCCGAGTTCGTTCGCGAGCAGATTGAGTGCGGCTTCGTCGCCGGACTTCAATTCAAGCTCCACTTCGGAAATCGGCGCGCGGCGGATTTCGCCGTTCACCTCGGCGATGACGTTGCCTTGATCGATCGCCGCTTCGACTTCCGAGCCGTCCAGTTCGATATGCCACAGCGTGCGAGTGAAATTCGTGCGGAACAATTCGATCAGCTCCGGCGCGGCCTGACGCAAGGCTTCAGACGCAATCGGCTCGTCACACTCACGCAGCAACGCATCGATCTCCAGCTTTTCACCCGCCACCGGCATTTCCCACTCGTGCCGGCTGTGCAAACCGTCCTTTGCGTTGCCTACCGTCTTGAAGGTTTGCAGCCAGCCGTCCGGCGTGTGCCGCAGGCGCAGTGCGCTTTTCGAACTAGCCAGCGCCAGCGCCGGCGTGTCGAAGTAGATATTCGCCAGTTCGATCGGCCGGCCCTCGTTGCCGGTGCGCGCGACGAACCACCGCGTCGCCGCGTTCACCTGGCTGACCGGCAGTGCCAGCTTGATTTCACGTTCCATGCCCATGACCTGCTCCGCTATGTAGCCCGCGTGTTGAACCCGCGCCTAGAAAAACATGCGCGCAAGCTCCACACCAGGCTCTTCCGCTCGCATGAACGCCTCGCCGACGAGGAACGTATGCACGTCCATCGCCCGTAGACGTTCGACATCGATCCGAGACAGAATGCCCGACTCCGTGACGACGATGCGGTCGTCCGGAATCGATTCGAGCATGCCGATGGTCGTTTCGATCGACGTTTCGAACGTACGCAGATTGCGGTTGTTGATACCGATCAGGGGTGTCTTCAGCGTGAGCGCTTCCTTCAGCTCATTACTGTCGTGCACCTCGACCAGCACCGCGAGGCCCAGCGAATGCGCGAGCGCTTCCAGATCCTGCATCTGCGAGGTTTCCAGGGCGGCAGCGATCAGCAGAATCGCGTCCGCACCCATCGCGCGGGCTTCGACGATCTGGTACGGATCGACGATAAAATCTTTACGCAGCACCGGCAGATTGCAGGCGGCGCGCGCTTCCTGCAGATACTCCACGCTGCCCTGGAAGAATTGCACGTCGGTGAGGACGGACAAGCAGGCGGCACCGTGCTTTTCATACGAACGCGCGATTTCGGCCGGCACGAAATGTTCGCGCAGCACGCCTTTCGACGGGCTCGCCTTTTTTACCTCGGTGATCACCGCGGGAAGACCGGCCGTGAGTTTCGCGCGCAATGCGCCGACGAAATCGCGAATGTCGCGCGACGAAGCTTCGAGGCGCAGCGCTTCGAGCGGCGCGCTCTGTTCAGCCGCGCGGACTTCTTCGCGTTTGACCGCGATGATGCGGTCGAGGATGTCGCTCATGAGTGTCTCGCTACGTAGTTACTGCTTGAATTGCTGGGTGAAGCGAATCAGGTCGTCGACCTTCGCGCGTGCCTTGCCGCTCGCGATCGCTTCGCGCGCCAACTGGATGCCGTCCGCAATCGAGGCCGCCACGTTCGCCGAATAGAGGGCCGTGCCCGCGTTCAGCGTGACGATCTCACGCGCGACGCCAGGCTTGTTGTCGAGCGCTTCGAGCAGCATCAGTTTGGACTCGGCGGCGTCGGCCACTTTCAGCGTGCGGTTCGACACCATCTGCATGCCGAAGTCTTCCGGATGGATTTCGTATTCGTGCACCTCGCCGTCGCGCAACTCGCCGACCTGCGTGGCTGCGCCGAGCGAGACTTCGTCCATGCCGTCCATGCCGTACACCACCAGCACGTGCTTGGCGCCGAGGCGCTGCATGACACGTACCTGAATGCCGACGAGGTCGCCGTGGAACACGCCCATCAGCTGATTCGGTGCGCCGGCCGGATTGGTCAGCGGCCCGAGAATGTTGAATATGGTTCGCACGCCGAGTTCGCGGCGCACCGGCGCGATGTTCTTCATCGCCGGATGATGGTTCGGCGCGAACATGAAGCCCATGCCGGTTTCTGCGATCGACGCCGCAACCTGTTCCGGCTGCAGATCGATATTCACGCCGAGCGCTTCGAGCACGTCCGCGCTGCCCGACTTGCTCGACACGCCGCGGCCACCGTGCTTCGCGACCTTGGCGCCGGCCGCGGCCGAAACGAACATGGTCGCCGTGGAAATATTGAAGGTCTGCGAGCCGTCGCCGCCGGTGCCGACGATATCAACGAAGTTCGAATTGTCCTGCACGTCGACGTGCCGGGCAAATTCACGCATCACCGTAGCGGCAGCGGTGATTTCGCCGATGGTCTCTTTTTTGACGCGCAGGCCGGTAATGATCGCCGCCGACATCACGGGCGACAGTTCGCCGCGCATGATGAGGCGCATCAGATGCAGCATTTCGTCGTGGAAAATTTCGCGGTGCTCGATCGTGCGTTGCAGCGCTTCCTGGGGCGTAATCGACATGATTTCGTCTCTCCTGATCAAGCGGTGCGGTGGGCGGACTTCGACTGTTTCACGAAGTTTTCGAGCAGCGCGTGGCCGTGTTCGGACAGGATCGATTCCGGATGGAACTGCACGCCTTCAACAGCCAGTTCCTTATGACGCACACCCATGATTTCGCCGTCTTCAGTCCATGCGGACACTTCGAGACAGTCTGGCAGCGATTCGCGTTCGATCGCGAGCGAGTGGTAGCGGGTCACGACGAAATGCTTGGGCAGGTCGGCGAATACGCCTTTGCAGTCGGTTTCGATCGTGCTGACCTTGCCGTGCATGATGGTTTGCGCGCGCACCACGCGGCCGCCGAATGCTTCGCCGATCGCCTGATGGCCGAGGCACACGCCCAGAATCGGCGTTTTGCCGGCGAATTCGCGCAGCACGTCGAGAGTGATGCCGGCGTGTTGCGGATTGCTTGGGCCGGGCGACAGGCAAATGCGCTCCGGGTTGAGCTTCGCGATTTCGTCCAGCGTGATTTCGTCGTTCCGATAGGTGCGCACGTCCTCGCCGAGTTCGCCGAAGTACTGCACCAGGTTGTAGGTGAACGAGTCGTAGTTGTCGATCATAAGCAGCATGGTGTGTCTCCGGTCAGAAGTCGCTATCGAGGCCGTCTTGAACCTGCTCGGCGGCGCGCAGCACGGCGCGCGCCTTGTTCTCGGTCTCTTGCCATTCGGATTCCGGCACCGAATCCGCGACTATGCCCGCTGCCGCCTGCACATACAGATTGCCGTTTGCGATCACACCGGTGCGGATCGTGATAGCCAGATCCATTTCGCCGGTGAACGACAGATAGCCGACGGCGCCGCCATAGAGGCCGCGTTTCACCGGTTCCAGTTCGTCGATCAATTCCATCGCGCGAACCTTCGGCGCGCCGGACAGCGTGCCGGCCGGGAAGGTGGCGCGCAGCACGTCGAAATTGGTGGTGCCGGGCTTCAGCTTGCCTTCGACCGAACTCACAATGTGCTGCACGTGCGAGTACTTTTCGATCACCATCTGATCGGTAACGACCACCGAGCCGATCTGGGCGATACGGCCTACGTCGTTACGCGCGAGGTCGATCAGCATGACGTGTTCGGCGATTTCCTTCGGATCGTTCAGCAGTTCGGTGGCGAGCTCGGCGTCGCGTTCGGGCGTATTGCCGCGCGGGCGCGTGCCGGCGAGAGGCCGGATCGTCACGATGCGATCTTCGCCGCGCTTTTCCTGGCGCACCAGGATTTCCGGCGAGGCGCCGACCACGTGGAAGTCGCCGAAGTTGTAGTAGTACATGTACGGCGACGGATTCAACGAGCGCAGCGCGCGATACAGCGAGAGCGGATTGTCGCGGTAAGGCTTGATCAGACGCTGGCCGACCTGCACCTGCATCAACTCGCCGGCGGCGACGTATTCCTTCGCCTTGCGCACGGCGGCCAGATAATCGTCTTTGGCGAATTCGCGGTAGGTCTCGGTGCGTACGCTCGCGGATGTGACCGGCGGCTGCACGGTCGTGCGCAAACGCTGGCGCAATTCACGCAGACGCTGTTTGGCTTTCGTGTACGCCTCGGGTTGCGTCGGGTCCGAGTACACCACGAGGTAGAGCTTGCCCGCGAGGTTGTCGATCACCGCGACTTCTTCGGTGAGCAGCAACTGGATGTCCGGCAGGTTCAGATCGTCTTTCGGTGCGGTGTGCGCAAGTTTCTTCTCGATGTAGCGGACCGCGTCATAGCCGAAGTAGCCTGCCAACCCGCCCGCAAAACGCGGCAGACCGGGGCGCTGCGCGACTTTGAAGCGGCCCTGGAATTGCTGGATGAACTCGAGCGGGTCGCCCTCGTGCGTTTCGACGACTTTGCCGTCCCGTACCACTTCCGATACGCCATTGCGGGTGCGCAGCAGGGTGCGCGCCGGCAAGCCGATGAACGAATAGCGGCCGAAGCGTTCGCCGCCCACCACTGATTCCAGCAGGAACGAGTTGGCGCCGTTGCGCTCAGGCTGAGCAAGCTTCAGGTACAGCGAGAGCGGCGTTTCGAGGTCGGCGAGCGCTTCGGCGATCAGCGGAATGCGATTGAAACCCTCGTTGGCGAGGGACTGAAATTCGAGTTCGGTCATGTTCCGATCCTGTACGTACGTCAGACGGCACTATGCGTCGGACAAAGCGGGGCGCGGCGCGCCCGGTCAGGCGTTCGTTCGATGTGACGACACGATGATACCGACCGGCGCGAGTTTCCCATCGACGCATGCAAGGGATTTCAGCGCGCCTATGTACTTTGCGGGTACACGAGGGCCAAATCAACCAGTGCAGCGAAACAAGGTGATGGAAAAAACGCGTGAGCGCAGCGAAGTAAAAAACGGTTGCCGAAGACGAGCTTCAGCGTACCTCAGGCGAGGTTAGCGCGACCAGCGACGCCAGGGCCAGGCTCCCCGGTCGATGCTAATCAGACTCCGTTTTTTATTCAGAAACATGAGGATGAGGGACTTTTCAGGTCGTGGAATGGTGCGCTGCGATAGCCTTGGCGGCATCGAGCAGCGAGGCAACTATACCATCGGATTTTATTTCTTGTATAGCTCGGCCGTGGTTGTAGCCGTACGGCAGCGTCAGCGTTGCCATACCCGCCGCGCGGCCTGCCAGCGCATCGTTTTCCGAATCGCCGATGGCGACCGTGGCTTGCGGCTCGACGCCTAGCTGCGCCGCGGCGGTGAGCATCGGCAGTGGATCCGGCTTCTTTTTCGGCAGGCTGTCGCCGCCGAGCACGACGCTGAAATACGGGCTGAGCCCATATTGCTCCAGCAATTCGACCGCGAAACGGTGCGGCTTGTTGGTGACGCAGGCGAGTTTGAGGCCGGCATCGCGCATGGCGCTGAGGCCGGCTTCGACCTCGGGATAGAGCCGCGTGTGCACGCCGTTGATCTTGGCGTACTCCTCCTGATAGATCGCGAGCGCCTCGTCGAAACGGTCCTGTGCGTGGTCCGTTTCGAAGCGCTGAGCCAGCACACTGCGAATCAGATTCTCCGAGCCCTTGCCGATGTAGCCGACCACTTCTTCGCGCGAGGTTTCCGCCGCGTCGAGTTGCGCAAGCATGCCGTTCAGGCCGGCGGTGAAATCGTCTGCGGTATCGATCATCGTGCCGTCGAGGTCGATGATCGCGGCTTGCAGGCGCGGGCCGGTGAAGGTCGGAGCGGGGAACGGAGTCGTCATTTTTTGTGCGGGATCTCAGCGATCGATCGGGGTGTGATCAGTGCTCGATGTTGGCGAGCGCGGCGCGCATCTTGTCGATCACCACCTTGTGATCCGGTGCGCCGAAGATCGCCGAGCCTGCCACGAACGTGTCCGCGCCAGCCGCTGCGATTTCGGCGATGTTGTCGACCTTCACGCCGCCGTCCACTTCGAGATGAATCTCGCGACCGGTTTTTTCCTTGTAGGCATCGATCCGCTGACGCGCTTCGCGCAGTTTGATGAGCGCCTCGGGAATGAACGATTGACCGCCGAAGCCCGGATTCACCGACATGATCAGGACCAGATCGACCTTGTCCATCACGTAGTCCAGATAGCTCAGCGACGTGGCCGGGTTGAACACGAGACCGGCCTTGCAACCGTGGTCGCGAATCAGCGACAGCGTGCGGTCGATATGGTCCGAGCCTTCCGGGTGAAAGCTGATCAGATTCGCGCCGGCCTTGGCGAAGTCCGGCACGATCCGGTCGACCGGGCGCACCATCAGGTGCACGTCGATCGGCACGTCCACGTGCGGGCGGATCGCTTCGCAGACGAGCGGGCCGATCGTCAGGTTCGGCACGTAATGGTTGTCCATCACATCGAAGTGAATCCAGTCGGCGCCGGCGGCGACGACGTTGCGGACTTCTTCGCCGAGGCGCGAGAAATCGGCGGACAGAATGCTGGGGGCGATGCGGAATTGCGTCATGGCGGGGGCGGATGCGAGCGGGAAATCGCTATTTTACCGTTTTGTGCGCTGCTGAACCGGCTCGCAGGCGGTTCGATGCCGGCACCGACCCGGCGCGGCAACAGTGACAAAACGCCTTAGCGGCCCTTGGCCAGAGGGATTTGTCCGGTTGCGGGCGTGCCGCGCATCAAGCAGAATGCCAAACCATAAGCGCCGCGTCGCCAATGCGCCCGCAAACCATTGGCGTTCGGGGCTTCCCGCGATTTTTTTAGCCCGTTTCACCAGACCGGAATCAGGATGAGCCAGTACGAATTCAGCGTCTCGGCGCAGGTGCAGTTTCTGCCCGAAGAGTCGGACCCGGAGCGCCGCCAGTATGCGTTTGCATACACGCTGACTATCCGTAACAGCGGCCTCGTGCCGGCGCAGCTGATTGCGCGTCACTGGGTGATTACCGACAGCGACAGCAACGTGCAGGAAGTCAAAGGCTTGGGCGTAGTCGGGCATCAGCCCCTGCTCAAACCGGGCGAGCACTTCGAATATACGAGCTGGGCGGTGATCGCTACGCCCGTCGGCACCATGCGCGGAGAGTATTTCTGCGTGGCGGAGGACGGCGAGCGCTTCGACGCACCGGTGCCCGAGTTCATTCTGCGCATGCCGCGTACTTTGCATTGAACCGAGGGCGCGGCTCGCGGTCTTTAAGAAGCTTTACGGCACAGCGTTACTGGGTTTTTTGCTGCTTTTGCTGTTCATTGCTGGCTGCGCGCGCGGCCTTTTTCTTGCCGGACGACGTCCATACAACGATAAAGACGAGCAGGAAGAGCGCGAGGAGCGATTCCAGCGCGAAGATGAGCATCGGGTATTCGTCGAACAGATCAGACATGGCGGTTTCCATCAAGAACGAACATTGTATGCGTTTTGTCCGCACGGCCGGAGCATGGCTTGGGGCGCTTTCGGTTGCGGTGATGCTGGCTTCCTGCGGTGGTGGCGGCGCGGTTCGGCCTTCGGTTTCGCCGCCTACGGGTGCCGCGATCATACCCGGGCAGATTGCCGCGGCGCGGCTGACAGCGGTAGCGTGGCAGCAGGTGCCGGGGTGGCAGGACGATTCGCTGATCGGCGCGACGGCTGCGTTACGGCAAAACTGCCTGAGGCTTGCGCGTCAACCGAACTGGGCTCGCGCATGCACGGCGGCCTCGCAGATCGACGATCTGGACGTCACCGGTGCGCGGGCGTTTTTCGAGGCGTACTTCACGCCCTTCCAGTTAGCCAATAACGACGGCACGCTCGACGGCCTCGTCACCGGCTACTACGAGCCGTTGCTGCGCGGTTCGCGCACGCGGCACGGCGTGTATCAGACGGCGCTGTACCGCTGGCCATCCGGTTATCGCGCGGGTGCGCCACTGCCGGCACGTGCGCAACTCGAGCGCGCGGGCGTGCTCAATGGCAATGAACTCGTGTGGGTCGACGATCCAATCGAAGCCTTCTTCCTGCAAGTGCAGGGGTCCGGGCGCGTTGTGATGGAAGACGGCAGCGTGATGCGGGTCGGCTTTGGCGGCACCAACAATCAGCCATACAAGTCGATCGGGCGGTGGCTGCTCGATCGCGACGAACTGACGCCGGCGCAGGCGACCATGCAGGGCATCAAGGCGTGGGCGCGCGCGAACCCCACGCGGGTTGACGCATTGCTCGATACCAATCCGCGCTTCGTGTTCTTCCGCGAAATGCCATCGGGCGAGAGCGCGCCGAGTGGCGGAGCCGATGGTCCGATCGGTGCGCTAGGTGTGCCGTTGACGCCGGAGCGGTCGATCGCGGTGGATCCGACCTCGATTCCGCTGGGTACGCCGGTGTTTTTGCAGACCACGCGCCCGTTGACGAACTCGCCGATGAATCGCCTCGTCTTCGCGCAGGACACGGGGTCCGCGATCAAAGGCGGCGTGCGCGCGGATTACTTCTGGGGGCTTGGCGACGATGCCGGCGATCTGGCCGGCAAGATGAAGCAGGGCGGCCGGATGTGGGTATTGTTGCCGAATTCGTGAGAGTTTGACGGCGGCGGGTTTCGTGGTGCCTAGGTCCTGGTTGAAAACCGCTGCGTGGCAAGTTGCCCCGCAGTTGGTGTCTTTAAATGGCACAGCTTCCAGATACTGATTCAGCCGCTGGCGTTGGCTCTTCCAGTTTTTGTTCGTGCGCGCCACTTGCCTTGCTTTGCCCGCCGGACGGTTAATCCCCTTTCACGGCAGGCATATTTGATAGCGGAACTGACGCCGATCAGCTCCGTTATCAAGCTTCATCCTCCGGCGTATCGCTTAGAGCTCCGACTTCCGCTTGTCCACCACCCTTCGTGCTTTGCCCACCGAGCGCTCGATCCCGTTGACAGCCAGTACGTTCACAACTGCGCTCACGCCGATCAGCGCCTTGATGTCATAGGTCAACGCCTGCTTCGCCGTGGTCAGTGCAGCCGTATCCGGCGCCGACTCCGGGCAAGGCTCGACGTTCAACGTCAATACGTCGAGCGGGCCTTCCTTGGTTAGCACGATCTGGTAGTGAGGCGCGAGAGCGTGCTGCTTGAGCAGCAATTCTTCGATCTGCGTCGGGAATACATTCACGCCGCGCACGATCATCATGTCGTCCGAACGGCCGGTGATTTTTTCCATCCGGCGCATGGTGCGTGCGCTGCCTGGCAGGAGGCGCGTCAGATCGCGCGTCCGGTAACGGACGATCGGCAGCGCTTCCTTGGTCAACGATGTGAACACCAGTTCACCGAGTTCGCCGTCCGGCAGCACTTCGCCGGTTTCGGGGTCGATGATCTCGGGGTAAAAATGGTCTTCCCAGATAGTCGGGCCATCTTTGGTCTCGACGCATTCCGAAGCGACGCCAGGTCCCATCACTTCAGATAGACCGTAGATATCGACAGCGTCGATGCCCATGCGCTTTTCGATCGCCTGGCGCATGTCGTTGGTCCACGGTTCCGCCCCGAAGATGCCGATGCGCAGCGAGCAATTCGCCGGATCGATGCCCTGCCGTTCGAGCTCGTCAGCGATCGACAACATATAGCTTGGCGTCACCATGATGATGTCGGGCCGGAAGTCCTGAATCAGTTGCACCTGTTTTTCAGTCTGACCACCGCCGAACGGGATCACTGTCAGTCCCGCGCGCTCGGCGCCGTAGTGAGCCCCTAGGCCGCCTGTGAACAAACCGTAGCCGTAGCTCACGTGAACTTTGTCGCCGCGCTTCGCGCCCGCGGCACGGATCGAACGTGCGACGAGATTCGCCCACGTATCGATATCGCGCGCCGTGTAGCCGACCACCGTCGGCTTGCCCGTCGTCCCGGACGACGCGTGGATCCGCGAAATCTGTTCCTGCGGCACCGCGAACATGCCGAACGGGTAGTTGTCGCGCAGATCCTTCTTGGTGGTGAACGGAAAGCGCGCCAGGTCCGCGAGGGTCTTCACTTCGCTCGGATGGACGCCGGCCTCGTCGAATTTCTGCCGATACACCGGTGAATTCTCGTAAGCGTGGTTCAGCGACCATTTGAGCCGTTCGAGTTGGAGCGCGGCGAGTTCGTCGCGGCTGGCGGTCTCGATGGGATCGAGCGGGAGGGCGGTGGTCATCGAATGTCTCCTTACTGCCTCAATGCTTGGGGTCCGGGGTGCGGTGCGCTTGCGCGCAAAAACGGGGACTCGTTGCTATCTATGGATGCGCTGCCAATGTGTCGCGGACGCGCCGCGACTCGGCTGCGAATTTGGCGCGACGCGGCTGTTCAATCAGTTATTCAATCGCCCGCAGGAATCAGGTTGCCTTTGATCTGCGCGGATTTGCCGCGAAACATCGCCACGGTCTCCTCTGCGCGATTCGTGACGCGAATGTCGTAAATGCCGGTGCGGCCGCTCAGCGTTTGCTCGACTGCTTCGGCGGTCAACACGTCGCCGCCTTTTACCGGCCGCAGGAATTCGATCGAGCAGCCGGCTGCCACTGTGTTGATGTTGTACGTGTTGCAGGCGAAAGCGAACGTCGAATCGGCGAGCGTGAAAATCAGGCCGCCGTGGCAAATCTGATGGCCGTTCAGGAAATCGTCGCGTACGGCCATGCGCAGGCGCGCGTACCCTGGGCGCACTTCTACGATTTCGAGTCCGAGCGCCCGGCTGCACGCATCGTTTTCGTACATGGCGGCAGCGGTCGCGCGAGCGAGTTCGTCGGGGGTCATTTGGGCCGGGTGGTTCGGTTGTGAGGACATATCAGCGACCCTCGAAGCGCGGTGCGCGTTTTTCCACGAATGCTTGCACGCCTTCCGCGTAATCGTGGGAAGCGCCGAGTTCGCGTTGCAGATCGCGTTCGAGATCGAGCTGCTGATCCAGGGTTTGCGTCGTGCCTGCACGCATCGCCTGTTTAATCGCCGCGATGGCGCGCGTGGGTTGTTGCGCCAGTTGGGCCGCGAGTTTGCTTGCCGCAGTGGTCAGCTCGGTGTCATCAACCGTTTGCCAGATCAGGCCCCAGCTTTCAGCTTTCTCCGCGCTCAGTTTGTCGCCGGTGATGGCGAGACCTAACGCGCGCGCCATGCCGACGCGTTGCGGCAGGAACCACGTGCCGCCCGAGTCCGGCACGAGACCGATCTTCACGAATGCCTGAATGAAACTGGCCGAGCGAGCGGCCAGCACGAGGTCGCAAGCCAGTGCGAGATTGGCGCCGGCGCCGGCAGCCGTGCCGTTGACCGCGGCAATCACGGGCAGCGTCAGTGCTTGCAGACGGCGAATCAGCGGATTGAAATGCGCATCGATCAGTTCGCCCAGATCGGTCATCGCGCCTGGCGTGAAGTCGAGATCCGCGAGATCCTGTCCCGCGCAGAAACCGCGGCCCGCACCGGTCAGCACGAGCGCGCGGGCGCTGGACGCCTCGACCTGGTCGAGTGCGCTGCTCAATTCCTGGTGCATCGCGCGCGTAAAGCTGTTGAGCTTGTCAGGGCGATTCAGTGTGATGGTCGCTACGCGACTCGATGTATCGATGTCGAGGCGAATTGCTTCATATGACATTGGGTGTCTCCTCAAAGTCTCTTTGACCGGCAGGGCGGCGTTGATGTCAGACCCGCTCGATCACCAGGGCGATACCTTGACCCACGCCGATACACATTGTGCAAAGTGCAAAGCGGCCGTTGATCCGCTCCAGCTGGTAAAGCGCCGTGGTGATCAAGCGCGCGCCCGATGCGCCGAGCGGATGGCCGAGCGCAATCGCTCCGCCGTTCGGATTGACGCGTGGATCGTCGTCGCGCAGACCGAGTGTGCGCAAGACGGCAAGCCCCTGCGATGCGAAGGCTTCGTTCAACTCGATCACGTCGAACTGGTCGAGCGTCATGTTCAGTTGCTTCAACAGCTTTTGTGTGGCCGGCGCAGGGCCGATGCCCATGATGCGCGGCTCCACGCCCGCCGTCGCCATGCCCACCACACGTGCGCGGCGGCGCAATCCGTATTGATCGGCGGTATCCTGGCTCGCGAGCAGTAGTGCACACGCGCCGTCGTTCACGCCCGATGCATTGCCGGCGGTCACGCTGCCGTCGGGCCGGACCACACCCTTGAGCTTGCCCAGGTTTTCGAGCGACGTTTCGCGCGGATGCTCGTCGAGCGTCACGCTTACGGGGTCGCCTTTCTTCTGCGCAATTTCAACGCCGACGATTTCCTGAGCCAACGTGCCATCTCGCTGCGCGCGCGCTGCCTTTTGCTGGCTCGACAGCGCAAACGCATCCTGATCCGCACGGCTTATGCCGAATTCAACGGCGACGTTTTCCGCGGTCTCCGGCATCGAATCGACGCCGTATTGGCGCTTCATTAGCGGATTGATAAAGCGCCAGCCGATGGTCGTGTCGTAAATGTCTGCCTGCCGCGAGAACGCACTGGTGGCCTTGCCCATCACGAATGGCGCGCGCGTCATGCTTTCGACGCCGCCGGCGATCATGAGCCGCGCTTCACCGGCCTTGATGGCGCGCGCAGCGGTGCCGACCGCGTCCATGCCCGAGCCACACAGGCGGTTGATGGTTGTGCCGGACGCTTCCGTGGGCAAGCCAGCCAGCAATGCCGCCATGCGGGCGACGTTGCGATTGTCGTCACCGGCCTGATTGGCGCAGCCATAGATCACATCGTCGAGAGCTTGCCAGTTGACGCCAGGATTGCGTTCGATCAGCGCCTTGATCGGTACCGCGCCGAGGTCGTCGGCGCGGACATCCTGCAGGGCTCCGCCGTAGCGGCCGATGGGCGTGCGAATCGCGTCGCAAATGAAGGCGTCGTTCATGTGGGCTCCTACTGGGACGGATCGGCGGGACCTGCCGATCCGATGTCTCATGTTAGTCAGGGGGCACGGCCCGGTCTATTCGGCCAAACGACATAGGACGGAAACCGTGCGTTTGTCTTATGCCATTCAGCCGGCTACCGCGGGCGCCGCTTTCGGTTCAACATGAACGCGGCTTTGAACGACGCGGAAGCGGTTCGCGACAAAGGCTGCGTCGGCCAACGCGGCATTGGCTGCCGGGTTTGCGCCTGTGCCGTGGAAGTCGGAGAAGGCCGCAGACTGATTGACGAAAACGCCACCCGTCAAATTGACCGAGAGTGCTACACCACCGCGGATCGATGCTTCGTGCGCCTCTTCGAGCACGGCTTCATCCGTGCTGTAGATCGACAGCGTCAGCGCGCCGTGTTCGGCGGCGATTGCGCCAGCAAGGTCGAGCGACTGCGCTGTCGAGTCCGTCGCGATCACGAACGAGATCGGGCCGAACCATTCTTTGGTGAACTGCGCGTGGTCGGTTGCGGCATCTAGCTGGAGCATGAGCGGCGTGCGTACGCGGGCACCGGCAAAGGCCGGATGTTCGAGTGATTGGCTTTCAGCCAGAACGCGGCCGAGCTTGGCAGCTTCGTCGATACGTTGGGTTACGCTTTCGTTCTGGACCGCGCCGAGCAGTTCGACGGCGCGCGCTGGGTCTGCAACCAGTTTTTGCACTGCGCCGGCGAGAGCTTGAGCGACTTCGTCGAAACCGAGTGTGCCTTCAGCGGTGCGGATGCCGGCGCGCGGTACGTAGATGTTTTGCGGCGCGGTGCACATCTGGCCCGAGTACAGCGCGAGCGAGAAGGCAATATTGCGCGCGGCGGCTTTGATGTCGTCCACAGAGTCGATCACGATCTGATTGACGCCGGCTTTCTCGGTGTAGACCTGAGCCTGATGCGCGTTGCGCTCAAGCCAGGTGCCGTTTTGTGTGCTGCCCGTGAAGTCGATCAATTTGATTTCCGGGCGCAGTGCCAGAGCCTGGACGAGCGGGCCGTCGTTCGGTTCGGTTGCTAGCAGCGTAACGATGTTCGGATCGAAACCGGCTTCGCGCAGCACGTCACGCGCGATTCGTACGGTCAGCGCGAGCGGCAGAATCGCACCCGGATGCGGCTTGACGATAACCGTGTTGCCTGTTGCCAGGTCAGCGAAGAGGCCCGGATAGCCGTTCCACGTCGGGAAAGTACAGCAGCCGAGCACGAGTCCGGTACCGCGCGGTACGACGGTGTAGCGTTTGTGCATCGCGAGCGGAGGATTCTTGCCTTGCGGCTTTTCCCAGTGGGCATCGGCGGGGATGCGGCGCAGTTGATCCCACGCGTACACGACCGCTTCGAGTGCGCGGTCTTGCGCATGCGGGCCGCCGGCCTGAAAGGCCATCATGAATGCCTGACCGGTCGTGTGCATGACGCTGTAGCCGATTTCGAAGCTGGCGCGATTCACGCGCGCGAGGATTTCGAGGCATACGCCGATCCACGCCTGCGGACCTGCCATGCGCCAGTCGCGCTGTGCGGCGGCTGCCGCGGAGATCAGCGCGTCGGGGTTGGCTTTCGGATAGCGCACGCCAAGCGGGAACCCGAACGGCGAGACTTCGGCGCCGACGGTCTCCCCGGTCGACGGCTGGTCGAGGTCGAACGTCTTGTTCAGGTGCGCTTTGAATGCGGCCTCGCCGTCTGCGTTAGCGGTTTCCCCGTACACTTTCGGACTGGGCATCTCGACGAACGGACTCCAGTAGCCGCGCGTCTCAATCGCGGTGAGTGCCTTTTGCAGCGTGTCTTCGTGCTTGGTGAATAGCGGATGTGTCATGGCAGATGGGCTTGGCTGTGCGTTGGGAAAAGCCTGTCGAATAATTGACCGACCGGTTGGTTGGTGAATGGTAGCATTATTAAGACGGCCGCGCGAAGCGTTTTCGCGCGCCTTTAACCATTAGGAGGCGGCATGGCTTACGAGAACATTCTGGTTGAGACGCGAGGGCGGGTCGGTCTGGTCACGTTGAATCGCCCGAAGGCGTTGAATGCGCTGAACGACGCCTTGATGGACGAGCTGGGTGCAGCGCTGCGCGAGTTCGATGCCGACGACGCGATTGGTGCGATCGTGGTGACGGGCAGCGAGAAAGCGTTTGCCGCCGGCGCCGATATCGGCATGATGGCGACCTACACCTATATGGATGTCTACAAAGGCGACTACATCACTCGCAACTGGGAAACGGTGCGCTCCATCCGCAAGCCGATCATTGCCGCAGTGGCGGGCTTTGCGCTTGGCGGCGGTTGCGAGCTGGCGATGATGTGCGACATTATTCTCGCCGCCGACACTGCGAAGTTTGGCCAGCCGGAAATCAAGCTCGGCATCATGCCGGGTGCTGGCGGTACGCAGCGGCTGCCGCGCGCCGTCTCTAAGGCGAAAGCGATGGACCTCTGCCTGACTGCCCGCTTCATGGACGCTGCCGAGGCAGAACGCGCTGGGTTGGTCTCGCGGGTGATTCCCGCGGCTTCCCTGCTTGACGAGGCAATCTCGGCGGCTGCGACCATCGCTGAATTCCCGCTGCCGGCGGTGATGATGGTCAAGGAATCGGTTAACCGTGCGTACGAAACGACGCTTGCAGAAGGTGTGCATTTCGAGCGTCGCCTCTTCCATTCTCTGTTCGCTACAGAGGATCAGAAGGAGGGGATGGCCGCGTTCGTTGAGAAGCGCAAACCGGTTTTCAAACATCGTTAATACGCTTGTCAAAATAACGCTTGCAAGGCACGGTCCGGCTCGCTAGAATCTCGCTCTTTCGTGCTCCGGACAGCGGGGCACGGGGAGCGGGAGAGCCAGCAGTGGCAAGGCTTTGCGCGAAGTGAGCG
>NZ_CAJNBK010000021.1 GCF_905220975.1 Paraburkholderia haematera
AGCTCAGGATCGGGTTTCACTCGTTTGTTGCGTTTCGCTACGGTCATCGTCGCTCCTGTTACTGACAGTCTCCTGCCAAATGACCGTTTACACAAAACTAATTACACCCTCGTGCCGCCCCGCACAGGGGCAACGCTAATAAACCACTAACAAAGCAAGGAAAGGCCAAAAAATCAAAGCAAGGAAAGGCCAAAAAATCCAGATCAAGAAAAACCCTTGCCTGCAAGGCACCCAACCCCACCGAGCGCCGCACAGGCAAAAACCCAAATCACTTCCGCATGGAATCCACATCAACCACAAACCGATACTTAACATCACTCTTCAGCATCCGTTCGAAAGCCTCATTGATCCCCTGCATAGGAATCACTTCAATATCCGAAGTAATCCCATGCTCCCCACAGAAATCGAGCATCTCCTGCGTCTCGGCAATCCCGCCAATCAACGAACCAGCCAGCCGGCGACGCTTGAAAATCAGATTGAACACCTGCGGCGACGGATGATCGTGCTCCGGCGCACCGACCAGCGTCATCGTCCCATCACGCTTCAGCAGATTCAAAAACGGATTCAAATCATGCTGCGCAGCAACGGTATTCAAAATGAAATCGAAGCTGTTGACATGGGCTCCCATTTCTTCAGCATTCTTCGAAATGACAACCTCATGCGCACCAAGCCGCTTCGCATCTTCAATCTTCGACGGCGACGTCGTAAACAACACGACATGCGCGCCCATCGCGCGAGCCAATTTCACGCCCATGTGACCCAGGCCGCCAAGACCGACAATCCCGACCTTCTTGCCAGGACCCGCACCCCACGTGCGCAGCGGCGAATACGTCGTGATACCCGCGCAGAGCAAAGGCGCCACACCCGCCGGGTCGAGATTCTCCGGCACCCGCAGCGTGAATTCTTCATCCACCACCAGCTGCGTCGAATAACCGCCGTAAGTGTTTTGACCGTCAACCCGGTCCGCACCGTTGTACGTGCCGACAAAACCGTTCTCGCAATACTGCTCGAGACCCTCTTCGCAACTGGCACACGTACGGCACGAATCGACCAGGCAGCCCACGCCCACCAGATCGCCTACCTTGTACTTCGTCACGTCTGGACCAACCGCCGTGACGCGGCCGACAATTTCATGACCCGGCACCACCGGAAACACCGTGTTCTTCCATTCATTGCGCGCCTGATGCAAGTCGGAATGGCACACGCCGCAAAAGAGGACGTCCATCTGCACGTCATGGGCGCGTAACGCGCGGCGCTGGATTTCGAATGGGGCGAGCGGCGCGGTAGCGTCAGTCGCTGCATAGGCATAAGTCGTGCTCATGGGTAGCTCCAGCAAAGAGGGTGATGTCGCAAGGCGCCGACGATTGGCGACGCGTGTCGCCAATACGGCTAAACCCTGTTGTGAACCGGGATCACGGCGCAAGCGGTGGTCGACGTATTCACCGAAAAAGTGAACGGACAACCGAGCCCGGCGCGGCGCGGAAAATGTTGATCCGGCAGGGTTCCCATAGTAGAAGCCGGGAGCGAACCGGGGAATACCCGAAAGTCTTGAAGATTTGCCTAAAACTCCTGGCGGTGAGCGCAGTAGGTCGTTTGATGCTAAATTTCAAGCATTATTCTCTTGCGCGTCACTATACCGTCATGTCAACCCGTTCCGTTGAACCCACATCGATCGATGGCGACCCAGTCGATGGAAAGCCCGTCGATCGCGCTCCATTCGATCCTGCCCAGCAACGTCTGCTCGAATTGTTCGACGCGCTCGCGCCCAACCCCGGCATCACGCGTTCGAGCGTGGAAGGCGTCAATCTGATGCGGGCCAATACTCCGATGCCGCGTCTGCCCGTGATGTACGAGCCGAGCATCGTGATCGTCTGCCAGGGACGCAAGCGCGGTTATCTCGGTGATCAGGTGTTCCAGTACGACGCGCAGCAGTACCTGGTGCTGTCGGTGCCGCTGCCCTTCGAATGCGAAACCGAGGCGAGCCCGGAAGTGCCGTTCCTCGGCATCTCGGTGCGTATCGATCTGACCATGGTGGCCGAGTTGCTGATGGCGCTGAATGAAACGCAGGGCGCCGCGCAGAAGGAGCCGCTCGGCATCTATTCGACGCCGCTCGATCCGGCCTTGAGCAATGCCGTGCAGCGTTTGATAGAGACGTTAGCCTCTCCGCTCGACGCGCGCATTCTCGCGCCTGGCGTGGTGCGCGAAATCTGTTATCGGGTGTTGACGGGCGAGCAGGGCGACGCGATTCGCGCGGCGCTCACGCATCAGAATCATTTCGGCCGCATCGCCAAGGCGCTACGGCGAATCCACGCCGACTATCACGGCCAGCTCGATGTCGATACGCTCGCTTCTGAAGCGGGCATGAGCCTCGCCGTCTTTCATGCGCAATTCAAGGCCGTAACGGCAACTTCGCCGATGCAATACGTGAAGACCACGCGTTTGCATCACGCGCGTTTGCTGATGGTGCAGGACGGTTTGAATGCCGGCGCGGCCGCGGCGCGCGTCGGTTACGAAAGCGCCTCGCAATTCAGCCGCGAGTTCAAGCGGCTGTTCGGCCTGAGCCCGGTCGATGAAGTCAAGCGCATGCGCAGCTTGTACGATGCGCCGCCGCCACGGGTAGTCAAACCGGTCGCGCGTTACGTGACCGCGGTCTAGGCGCACGCGTGCCGGCAGCGTTATCGACGCGTCATAACCCGCTGAACCAGTTGTACCCCTGGTCTTCCCAATAGCCGCCGGGGTTCGTGTTGGTCACGAAAATTGCCGCGATGTGCTTCGGATTCTTGAAGCCCAGTTTGGTCGGCACGCGCAGCTTCAGCGGGTAGCCATATTTGGCCGGCAGCGGCGCGTCGCGGAAATCGAGCGTCAGTTGGGTTTGCGGATGCAAGGCCGTCGCCATGTCGAGGCTCGAGTAGTAACGGTCCGCGCATTTGAAGCCGACATAGCGGGCGCTCAGATCGGCGCCAATGCGTTCGAGGAACGTGCGAAACGGCACGCCTCGCCATTGCCCGATCGCACTCCATCCTTCAATGCAGATATGCCGCGTAATCTGTGAAGCCTGTGGCAAGGCGCGCAGTTGATCGAGCGTCCACGTGCGCTTGTCCGACACCAAACCGGACACTTCCAGTTGATACGTCGAACCGTCGATATCCGGCGCGTCGAACTCCGGATAGAACGCGTTGAAGGGGAACGGGTCGGTGATCTCGCTCGCCGAATAAGTGGGCGCGAGCTTGTTGCGATCGAACAGCCATCCTTGCACGCGATCGTTCCAGCGTGACATGGCCCACAACACCTTGTCGACTGAATCGCCGTCCTGCATGTTGCAACCCGAGAGCATCGCCAGCGCGCCGATCGAAAGCGATGAGCGCAGGAACAGGCGCCGCTGCAGGCGTTCGATTTGCGGTTTGTGGTCGGCGAGAACAATGTGTGTGCTGCGCGAGTCCTTGCGTTCTGGTTCGCTCATGCCTCGCTCCTGTCGTGCGTGGCGAATCGGGCGCGGCCGGTCAACATCGGCAGAAGCGTGCGCGGCACCAGCAGCACCAGCGCCAGATGCACGACAACAAAACCGACCATACCCGCCATCGCGACAAAATGCACGCGGCGCGCGAAATCAAAGCCGCCGAATAGCGCGGTAAGCCACGAGAATTGCACCGGTTTCCAGATCGAGAGTCCCGAGGCGACCAGCAGCACGCCAAGAAACAACACGAACAGATAGAGCGCGCGCTGCACCGCGTTGTATTTGCCGGTATCGTGCGGCAGCTTGAACCGCATCGCCAATGCGGCATCGTGTACGACATCGCGCGGATAGACGGGCAGGAGCTTGCGCCGAAAATGCCCACGTCCGATGCCATACGCCAGATACAGCAGGCCGTTCGCGCACAGCAGCCACATCGCTGCGAAATGCCATGCGATCGAACCGCCCAGCCAGCCGCCGACAGTCGCCCACACCGGAAATTTGAATGGAAAGAAGGGCGATGCGTTGTAGATCGCCCAGCCGCTCATCACCATGCAGACCATCGCAAAAGCGTTGATCCAGTGCGTGATTCGTACGACGAATGGGTGGACGATAAAGGGCGCTTGCGGTTCGGGCATGGTGAGCGGTGATGAGACAAAGAAAAATCGGACGACCGCGCCATCGAGGCACGCGGCTGTCCGAGCGGCTGAAACGCGAACGGTTGAAACGCGCCGTATTACATCGGCGGCGTTAAACCGTGCTCGCCGGCCGAGATGAAATTCGCCGCCATGGTGCCGTCGGCTTCTTTATGGGCGAACAGCACGACCTTCGCGCCCGGCACCAGCAGCGAGCGGTCACCCGGTTCGAGGGCGACGATAGGCACGTCTTGCGGAATCACGATCTTCTTTTCGCCGTCCTTGTACTTGACGGTGATCGTGCGGCCGTTGCTGACCACGAGAGAACCCACCGTGCCGTTGGTCATTGTGCTGTTCGAGCCGAGGTCCCACGGGCGATGACCTTCGCCGGAGCCACGCATGCTGGCCGGGAAGACGTGCACTTCGAGCGCTTTCAGCGTGCCGTCAGGCTGCGGGATCGCGGCGGTGCCGACGTAGCTGTCCGGCTTGATGTCGTTCACATTGGCGAGCGCGACGCCGCGAATCGGCGTGTCGTTGGCGAGCTTCACGTCGACGTCCCGGCCGTCGCGCGTGTGGACTTTGAGCACGTCGCCCGAAAGCGCCGTCACCGTGCCGCGTACGCCCGTGGGCGGGGCGCTCTGGGCTTGTGCGGCGGATGCTGCGGCAAACAGCGAGGCAGCGACGAGCGCGGGGGCGACGATGGCGCGCATCGCGTTAGCGGAAACAATCTTCATGAGTCTGCTCTGGGTGGGTGAAGGATAGGGGCAGATTAGGCGCGCGAGTGGCTCCGCAAAGTGACGGACGGATGACAAAAACGTCATGAACGGAGCGGCGCGGCCACGTAGAATGGCCCGCATATCCACGTCCACATTCATGACCCGCGCCCACGGCGGCGCCCGGGTTGGAAAGAACAGATCCATGAGCATCCTCGTCATCGAAGACGATCCGAAAACCGGCGACTACCTGAAAAAGGGGCTGCGCGAAAGCGGCTACGCGGTCGACCTCGCGCGCACCGGCACGGACGGCCTGCATATGGCGCTCGAACACGCTTACGACCTCGTGGTGCTGGACGTGATGCTGCCCGGCATCGACGGTTGGGAAATCATGCGTGCGTTGCGGGCGCGGCGCGATCTGCCTGTCATATTCCTGACCGCGCGCGATCACGTCAGCGACCGCATCCGCGGCCTCGAACTCGGCGCCGACGATTACCTCGTCAAACCGTTCTCTTTCACCGAGCTGGTATTGCGCATCCGCACGTTGCTGCGTCGTGGCGTGATCCGCGAGAGCGACGTGTTCGAGATTGCCGACCTCAAGCTGGACGTTTTGCGCCGCAAGGTCACGCGCGAAGGCGTCGAGATTCCGCTGACCAACAAGGAATTCATGCTGCTGCATCTGCTGGTGCGCCGGCAGGGCGAAGCGCTATCGCGCACGCAGATCGCCTCGGAAGTGTGGGATATGAACTTCGACAGCGACACCAATGTGGTCGATGTCGCCATCAAACGGCTGCGCGCCAAGATTGATCATCCGTTTGAAAAGAAGCTGATTCATACGGTGCGCAGCATCGGCTATACCTTCGGCGACAGCTCATGAAACTGTGGACTGACCGTTCGTTGACGGCTCGCACCACTGTGCTGTTCGCCGCGATCGCGTGCGTGGTGATCGGCACGCTGGGCGCGTATTTCTATCACTCCGCGCAGCTGTCTTTGCAGCGCCGCGCGGACGTGGTACTCACGGGCCGTGTCGAGCATTTCAGCCGCATCGTGCGCGATCTTTATTCGGTGAGCGAATTGAAGAGCAGGCCTTTGCTGTTCGAGGGCATGCTCGGCGCGGAGGCGGACGTGCTGCTGTTTCGCCGTCCAGGCGAGGCACCGTTTATCGACGTGAATCCTGGAAACATCGCGGTGCCTGCTCTGGAGGCCGGCGCGGAGAACCGGTTGCCGACGCTCCCGGATATCCGCGAGACCCGGTTGCCGGACGGCGTGCCGGTTCATTGGGCGATCGCCACCGTCAAAGCACGCGAGGACGGTAGCGAGGTGGAAGTGATTGCCGCGCACCCGATGACGCAGGAAGTGCGGATGCTGGCCGCGTATCGCAATCGCATCGTGTTGGCTACGCTCATCGGCATGCTGGCCGCGACGCTGCTCGCCTACTACGTGTTGCGCCGCGCGTTACGGCCGGTGCGCGAGATCGCCACGCGGGCGGCGCAGATCAGTCCGGCGAGTTTGTCGGTGCGTCTCGACAGCGAGGCCGCGCCGGTTGAATTGCGCCAGCTCACGCACGCCTTCAACGCCATGCTCGACCGTCTTGCCGACGGCTATCAGCGCCTCTCGCAATTTTCCGCCGATCTGGCGCACGAGATTCGTACGCCTGTGGGAGCCTTGATCGGTCAGACGCAGGTGACGCTCGCCAAACCGCGCGACGTCGACGAATATCAGCAATTGCTCGAATCGAATCTCGAAGAGCTGGGCCGTTTGAGCCACATCGCGGAAAACATTCTGTTTCTCGCGCATGCGGATCATGCGGCGCTGTCCATCGACCGTGAGCCGGTCGATCTGCACGACGAACTCGTCAGGATCGCAGACTATTTTGAAGGCCCTGCCGACGAGCGCGGTATGCGCTTTACCGTTGAAGCTCAGGGTGTGGTGTCGGTCAATCCGATGCTGTGCCGGCGGGCGATCAACAATCTCGTCGTCAATGCGGTGCGGTACGGCACGAACGATACGGTTGTGCGTTTGAGCGGCACACAGGACGAACGGGGCGCGACGGTGGTGGTGGAAAACGACGGCGCGCCGATTCCCGACGAGCAACTGAACCGCCTGTTCGACCGCTTCTACCGCGCGGATGCGGCGCGCAGCGCGTTCACGGAATCGAGCGGGCTGGGGCTCGCAATCGTCAGCGCGATCATGCAACTGCACGGCGGCACCGCGCGCGTGGTGTGCCCGGTGCCGGGCGTGGTGCGCTTCGAATTGCGCTTTCCGGGCGCTTGATTGTCCGCGCGTCCGCGCGGGTTCAATGCGCGGTCAATCCCGGCCGCTTCAAACCTTCTTCAGATACTCGGCCTTCAGCATGAAGTTGCCTGCGTCCATCTTGCAGTCCACTTCATGATCGCCGCCCACGAGGCGAATGCTCTTCACCTTGGTGCCCATTTTCAGCGTGATCGACGAGCCTTTCACTTTCAGGTCCTTGATCAGCACCACCGCGTCGCCGTCGGCCAGCGGATTGCCGTTGGCGTCCTTGACGATGCGTTCGTCGGCCTCGTCAGCGCTTGCGGCGGCGGCTATCGGCCATTCGTGCGCGCAATCGGGGCAGACGTAATTTTCACCGTCCGGGTATGTATTTTCCATCGCGCATTGCGGGCAGGCGGGAATCGTCGACATGATTTTCTTTCCAGACCGCGGCGCACCGCGGAAAACGTCAGGGATAAATTCAGGGCCGGCGAGTATAGCGGACGTTGACCAAGCAGCAGTCACCCTGTGAACGGGAAGCTGTTTTAGCGCAAACCGGTAATGGCGATACCGGGATGATTGCGCAACTGGTTGCGGCGGCGCTTCGCCGATACGATGAAAGCCTCTCATCCCAACCGCCAGGACAACCGCTATGAAACGCTTCCATATCGCTTTGGCCGTCACCAGCCTCGAAGCTTCCATCGAAGATTACACCCGCCGTCTCGATCAACCGCCCACCGCGGTCGTACCCGGCCGTTACGCGATGTGGCGCACCGATCTGCTCAACTTTTCGATCAACGAGATGCCGGATAAGGGTGGGCAGCTTCGGCACGTCGGCTTCGAGGACGATGCGGTAGAAGGGTACTCGAGCAGCAAGGACGTGAATGGGCTCGAATGGGAGCTGTTTTCGGTAGAGGAGCAGGACCGGCGTATCGTCAGCACATACGGCGAGGCGGTGCGGACCGACAAAGGCTGACGCGCCTTTCTGCCTGGATGCAGCCCGAATGCCGGTATTTGAGGCTGCCGGGTGCGGCCCTATGCGGCCCGGATGCACACGGGCGCGGCTTCCCGAACACCGCCCTATACTTGCAGAGTGCCTGACGAGCAAATGCCCTTCACAACGCTTTGTCGGCCGCTGCAAAGCGGATCCGGTGTCCCCACTTCACCCAAGGAGTCGCGCCATGGTCAAACTTGCCCTGTACGTTCGTCTTGAAGCCAAACCCGGCAAGGAAAAGGATGTCGAGGCCTTTTTGCTGAGCGGCTTGCCGCTCGTCGAGGAGGAGCCCGCCACTACGGCATGGTTTGGTCTGAAGCTGGGCGCGTCCACGTACGGCATCTTCGACGCCTTCCCGGACGAAGCGGGCCGTGAGGCGCATCTGAACGGCAAGGTGGCCGCCGCGCTGATGGCGAAGGCCGGTGAGTTGTTCGCCACGCCGCCCAGCATCCAGAAGGTCGACGTGCTGGCGTCCAAACTGCCGGGCTGATTGAGCGCCTAATCCTCCGAAACGGCGCGGCCCTTTCAACTATCTTCAACAGTCGAAAACCGCCGCGCCCCGGCGTCAGTCGCCCGGCGCGCCCGCGGCCGGACGGTTCGCGTAGTGCGCGCGCTTTTCCTCATACATCAGCAGATCGGCGCGTTGCACACCGGCTTCGAGGCGATCGCCGCGCTGGCAGGTCGCCGCACCCATCGAAAAACTCAGCAGCGAACCCGGATAAAACTGGTTGTTCAGATCGACCAGCTGGCGGATCGCATCGACCATTGCGGCGCCGCCGCGTTCGTCGGTGTCCGGCAACAGGATCGCGAACTCGTCGCCACCGATGCGCGCCGCGTGAAAGGGCGCGTCCGTCGCCTTGGCAAGGACTTCGCCGGCGCGCCGTAACAACGCGTCGCCGGCCGCATGCCCAAGCTGATCGTTCACGCGTTTGAGGCCGTTCAGATCGGCCATGATGATCGTCACCGGCCACGGACCTTTGCGCTCCAGCCGGTTCAGTTCATCGACGTAGAACGAGCGATTGCGCAGCTTGGTCAACACGTCGTGCTTGCCGAGGAACTCCAGGTACGCTTCGGCCTTCTTGCGCGCCGTGATGTCGGTGAGGGCCACCAGCACCAGGTCCCAATTGCGCTCATGGCCCGGTAGTACGGAAAATTGCAGGTGCACGTGCACCTCGTTGCCATCGAGCGAATAGTTGAGCACTTCGCGCTGCTGAAACAGCTTGCCGTCCCAGAGATCGATCAGCTGTTCGCGGAAATGCGGCCGCATGTCGTCGCGGAAAACGTCCGGCAGGCGCGCCAGCAGCGTTTTTTTGTCTTCCGCCGCGAACATGTCGAGCGTGTGCTGGTTCACGTCGAGCACGTGAATTTCCTGCATGCAGCGCTCGACAAACTCGGGATGCACGTCGGTGAACACCCGGAAATCGCTGATGCCGGCTGAGCGCGCGTCGTCGAGCAGACGCTTGACCGCGCTGAAATCTTCTACCCACAACGATACCGGCGAATGTTCGAACAGGCCGCGCACATACTGTTCCGCGAGCGTTACGCGATGCCGCGCGCCTTCGAGTTCGGTAATGTCTTCGACCGAGACGAGCACGCGGTCCCAGCGGTCTTCATGGCCGGGCAGGACGGCGCCTTTGAGCAACACGTCGAGGCGCCGCCCGCCGAGCGTGTAGTTGACCGTCTGGCTCGTGAATTGCGCCTGGCCCGCCCACAATTGGCATAACTCTTCGAGGTGGGTCTTGAGCATGTCGTCGCGGAACACGGCGGCGAGATTGCTGGTGAGCGCTTCGAAATCGGCGGCCTCGAATTGCGTCAGCGTTTTCTGATTGACCTTGATGACGCGGATACTGTGCGCGCATTCGGCGACAAGGGCCGGATAGGCGGCGAAATGGGCACGCAGATCCGTCACACCTTGCGCTCTCCACGCGTCGAAAAGCGCGCGCACGCCGCTAAAGTCTTCCAGCCAGAGCGAGACAGGCGCGAGTTCGAACATTTCGGAATCGTCCCCCGATCCTCCAAGGGGATGTCCTTCGGGGCGGGGGGCTTCCTGCGGGGCGTCGTTGGCGGGCGCTGAGCCGCGCGGGAGGGTATCCAGCATGAGATTTCCGTGGTCGGCGTTCGGGCTAGTTTAAAGCGGCTTGGTTCGGCTCAAAAGAAAGACGCATGACGCATAGAATTCGGGCCGGTCCATTCATGAAGATAACGGCGTGGTTCGGATGGACTTTAGTCTGCGTGGCAGCAGGTTTGCAACAGGGCGTTTCGCTCACGCCGGTTTTGGGCCGTCCAGGGCCGCTTCCGATCGCCTGTGACCGCCTGTGATCGCTTGCCAGCAGCGCTGCGGGCGGCTTGTTACACTCACTCGTCGTGTCTCCCCTCCGTCACCGTCTTAAGAAAAAAAGCCCGTCATGAAGCCCTCCCTGCTGGTTTTGATCCCCTTGAAAGACGCAAGCCGCGGCAGTGTCGAGGCCGCTTTCGACATCGTTTATGCACCTGATGCCACTCAGCGAGCCGCCGCGATCGCCACGCATGGCGAGACGATCCGCGCCGTGCTGACCAACGGCACGAACGGTCTGACGGCCGCCGAAATCGACCGCATGCCGCAGCTCGAGTTTGTCAGCGCGCTCGGCGCCGGCTATGAAAACCTCGCCATCGACCATGCCCGCTCGCGCGGCATCGTGCTCGTCAACGGCGCGGGCACCAACGATCACTGCGTGGCCGATCACGCGTTCGCTTTACTGCTGGCGGTGGTGCGCGATGTGCCGCAACTCGATCAGGCCACCCGCGAAGGCGCCTGGCGCGACACGTTGCCGATGCGCCCGAACGTGTCCGGTAAGCGGCTAGGCATTGTCGGGCTCGGCAATATTGGCGAGAAGGTCGCGCGGCGCGGCGCCGGGTTCGATATGGAAGTCGGTTATCACAATCGCAAACCGCGTGACGGCTCGCCGCTGCGCTATTTCGACAGCGTGCGGGGCCTCGCGCAGTGGTGCGATTTTCTGGTGGTGGCGACGCCCGGCGGTGCCGGTACGCGTCACCTGATCGGCGAAGCGGTCCTGGAAGCGCTCGGGCCGGACGGCTTCGTGGTCAACGTCTCTCGCGGCAGTGTGGTGGATACCGCTGCGTTAGCCGCAGCGCTCACTGCCGGCGCGATCGCCGGTGCGGCACTCGACGTCTACGAAGGCGAGCCGCATCCGCCCGAACCCTTGCTGACGCTACGCAACGTGGTCCTGACGCCGCACGTGGGCGGCCGCTCGCCGGAGGCGATCACGGCTTCGGTCGACAATTTTCTGGCCAATGCGGCGCGGCATTTTTCCGGTGAAGCGGTGCTCACGCCGATCTGACGTGTGAAGGCTAATTGAAACTATCAGCCCAGCGGATAGTTTCTCTCGAAAATCACGATTTCCCTTGTGGGCCTGCGGCGAATAGGATGGTCGGTATCGAACCCACACCGCTTCGACACAACCGGAGCAGCGACGGAGATCCCGTATGGAACACCACGCCCGGACGCAGGACGAACGGCTCGAGATCAAGACGACCACCTGCTACATGTGTGCCTGCCGCTGCGGTATTCGCGTGCATCTGCGCGAAGGCGAAGTGCGCTATATCGACGGCAACCCTGAACATCCGCTGAACCAGGGGGTGATCTGTGCCAAGGGTGCCTCCGGCATCATGAAGCAGTACTCGCCCGCGCGCCTGACCCAGCCATTGATGCGCAAGGCGGGCGCGGAGCGCGGCAGTGCGCAGTTCGAGCCGGTGTCGTGGGAGGTCGCGTTCGACGTGCTCGAAAAGCGCCTTGCCACGATTCGCGCCACGGACCCCAAGAAATTTGCATTGTTCACCGGCCGCGACCAGATGCAGGCGCTCACCGGCCTCTTCGCCAAACAGTTCGGCACGCCTAATTATGCGGCCCATGGCGGCTTCTGTTCGGCGAATATGGCGGCCGGCATGATCTACACGATCGGCGGCTCGTTCTGGGAGTTCGGCGGCCCCGATCTCGACAGTGCCAAACTCTTCTTCATGATCGGCACGGCGGAAGATCATCATTCGAATCCGCTCAAGATCGCCATTTCGAAGTTCAAGCGCGCGGGTGGCCGCTTCATCGCCATCAATCCGATCCGCACCGGCTATGCGGCGATTGCCGACGAGTGGGTGCCGATCAAGCCGGGCACCGACGGCGCACTGTTCATGGCGTTTTTGCACGAACTGATTGCCGCGAACGCCTGGGATCACGAGTTCGTGCAGCGCTATACGAACGCGGCGGAACTCGTCGATCTGGATGAAGCCAGCGAGAATTTCGGCCTGTTCGTGCGTGACCCCGACCGGCCGGCCGGCAATCCGCTGTTTCCGCAGAATCATCTCTGGTGGGACGCCGCCTCCGCGCGCGCCGTGCCGCATCATGCGCCGGGCGTGACACCCGCGTTGGACGGCCGCTATACGCTTGCCGACGGAACGCCGGTCACGCCGTCGTTCGCGTTGCTGCGCGAACGCGTGGCCGACTGCACACCCGAGTGGGCCGCCGGGATCACCGGGATCGCGGCGGATACGATTCGCCGCCTTGCCGGCGAAATGATCCAGACGAGCCGCGACCACCGGATCACGCTGCCGATCCGTTGGACCGATGCGTGGGGCGAGACGCACGAAACGGTGACCGGCAACCCGGTCGCCTTTCACGCCATGCGCGGGCTGGCCGCGCATTCCAACGGCTTCCAGTCGATTCGCGCACTGGCGGTGCTGATGTCGCTGCTCGGCACGATCGACCGCCCAGGCGGCTTTCGCCATAAGTCGCCGTTTCCCCGCGCGGTGCCGCCGTCGGCCAAACCGCCGAACAGCCCCGACGCCGTCAAGCCGAACACGCCGCTCGCCACCGGGCCGCTCGGCTGGCCCGCCGCACCCGAAGATCTGTTCATCGACGAGAACGGCGGCCCGGTGCGGATCGACAAGGCGTTCTCCTGGGAATATCCGCTCGCCGTTCACGGCCTGATGCATAGCGTGATTACCAATGCCTGGCGCGGCGATCCGTATCCTATCGACACGTTGCTGATTTTCATGGCCAACATGGCCTGGAATTCGTCGATGAATACGATGAAGGTGCGCGAGATGCTCGCGGACAAGCATGCGAACGGCGAGTACAAGATTCCGTTTCTGGTGGTGTGCGATGCGTTCCAGTCGGAGATGACGGCGTTCGCCGATCTGATCCTGCCGGACACGACCTATCTCGAGCGGCACGACGCGATGTCGATGCTCGACCGGCCGATCTCCGAATTCGACGGTCCGGTGGATTCCGTGCGCGTGCCGGTCGTGCCGCCGACGGGCGAGTGCAAGCCGTTCCAGGAAGTGCTGATCGAACTCGCTTCGCGGCTCAAGTTTCCCGCTTTCACCACGGCCGAAGGCACGCGCAAGTTTCGCGACTATCCCGACTTCATCATCAATCACACGACTGCGCCCGGTTCCGGCGTGGGTTTTCTGATCGGCTGGCGCGGTAAGGACGGCGACAAGGCGCTAGTGGGCGAGCCGAATCCGCAGCAGTGGGAACAGTATGCAAAGAACAACTGCGTGTTCCACTATCGCTTGCCAGAGACGCTTCAATACATGCGCAACTGCAACGGGCCGTATCTCGACTGGGCGGTGAAAAACGGTTTTCGTAAATTCAACGAGCCGATCCTGATCCAGTTGTACTCCGACGTCATGCAGAAGTTCCGGCTTGCCGCGCAAGGACGCACCAGCGGCAGGCAACCGCCGGAGCACTTGCGCGCGCGCGTCGAGAAGTACTTCGACCCGTTGCCGTTCTGGTATGCGCCGCTCGAAAGCGATTCCACCGATGTGGTGCGCTTTCCGCTCGCCGCCGTGACGCAGCGGCCGATGGCGATGTATCACTCGTGGGACTCGCAGAACGCGTGGCTGCGGCAGATTCACGGTGAGAACTATCTCTACATGAATCCGCTGATGGCGGCCGAAAACGGCATCGCCGACGGCAGCTGGATCTATGCCGAATCGCAATGGGGCCGCGTGCGCTGCATGGCGCGCTTTAGCGAGACCGTCGAACCGGGCACGGTATGGACGTGGAACGCGATTGGCAAGGCCGCGGGCGCGTGGAATCTCGGCGCCGGCGCGAACGAATCGCAGCGCGGCTTCCTGCTCAATCACCTCATTACCGATGAGTTACCCGGCGGTGATGAAGGGGCGGCGCGCCTCTCGAACTCCGACCCCGTGACAGGCCAGGCCGCATGGTACGACGTGCGCGTGCGCATCTATCCGGCGGAAGCGGACGCGCGTCATACGCTGCCGCAGTTCGACGCGATGCCCGCGTTGCCGGGATCGAACGGGGTGATCTCGCGGATCGTGCAGACCTACTTCGCGGGGCGCGGCGAGTTCGCGGCGCGGCTGCGCGGCGCGACCGGGCGCAAGTGACGCGCGATTCACACTCGGGCAACAGCGCGACGAAGGCGCAATGAAGCGTGCAAGCAACGCAATAAAGCAGTAAGGAGCCTTTGATGACTCAGATGGCATTGGTAATCGACCTGAACGTATGCGTGGGATGCCAGGCTTGCGTGACGAGTTGCAAGGAGTGGAATACGTCGGGCGAATCGGGCAGTCTCGCCGACCTGAATCCCTACGACGCGGACCCGTCCGGCACATTCTTCAACCGCGTGCAGAGCTTCGAGGCCGGCAGCTTTCCGAACGCCGAGACGATCCATTTCCCGAAGTCGTGCCTGCACTGCGAGGACCCGCCGTGCGTGCCGGTCTGTCCGACCGGCGCGAGCTACAAGCGCAAGGAAGACGGCCTCGTGCTGGTCGATTTCGACAAATGCATCGGCTGCAAATATTGCGCGTGGGCCTGCCCTTACGGCGCGCGCGAACTCGACGAAGCGCGTAAGGAGATGACAAAGTGCACGTTGTGCGTCGATCGCATTCATGATGAAAACCTCTCCGAGCGCGATCGCCAACCGGCTTGCGTGCTCGCGTGTCCGACCTCCGCGCGGCTGTTTGGCGATATCCACGATCCGGAGTCGGTGGTGTCGAAGGCGATCGAGGAACGCGGGGGTTATCAGTTGATGCCCGAATGGAACACGAAGCCGGCGAATCACTATTTGCCGCGCGTCACCACGTCGGCCTCGGGCTGCGGCAGCGATGGCTGCTCGTGCAAATCGACCGGCTCGGCAATGGATTTGCCGGACTCGTTCGACGAGAAGCTTGAGCGCGGCGAACTGCATCTGGCGTCGATGGCGACGCGCATCGAAGGGACCTCACGATGAATCCTGCTTTCTCCGTGGTTTTTCTCACGACATTGAGCGGCGCGGCTCAAGGGCTGCTGATCGCGCTCGTTGGCGTGGAGGCGGCCGCGCATCTGGGGCTGATCGCCGCGCCAACCGATGCGTTCTATGTCACCGGCGCGGCGCTGTCGGTCGTGCTGGGCGGCTTGGGACTGATCGCGTCGTTCTTCCATCTCGGGCATCCGGAGCGCGCGTGGCGCGCGGTCGCGATGTGGCGAACCTCGTGGTTGTCGCGCGAATGTTTATGCCTGCCGGCGTTCCTCGCCTGTGCGTTTTTCTATGGCGTCGCGCACGGGATCGGCTCGCCGTGGTCGCTCGCGATAGGCGCGCTCGGCGTGCTGGCGAGCGCAGCGCTATTCGTCTGTTCAGCAATGATTTACGCGTGCCTGCGCTTTCTGCAGGAATGGGCCACGCCGCTCACGCTCGTCAATTTTGTGCTGCTCGGTTGTGCCTCCGGGTTCACGCTGGCTACCGCGCTGACCGCCTGGTTCGCGCCCGCGCTGACGGCGGGGCTGGCGCTCTGTGCCTGTGTGCTCACACTCGCCGGTTGCGCGAGCCGTTCGGCATCGCTCATGCGCAATGCCAGGCTGCGGCCGAAGTCCACCGTGCAGAGCGCGACCGGCATCCACAATCCGAAGCTCGTGCAGGTCTCGCGGGGCTTTACCGCCGGCGCGTTCAATCTGCGTGAGTTCTTTCACGGCAAATCGGCCGGGACGTTGCGGGGCGTCAAATGGGGTTTCCTCGTGGCCGCGTTTGTCGTGCCTGTTTTGCTGATGGCGCTGGGCGCAGGCCTTCACCCAATCGGCATTTCGCTCGGCTTGCTGGCCGCCGCGTGCCTCGTGCAATACGCCGGCCTCGTGGCGGAACGCTGGTTCTTTTTCGCCGAAGCAAAGCATCCGCAGAATCTGTATTACGCGAGAGTCGGCTGATCGGCGAGCTGCGCAGTTGGCAGGTCGCGCAGTTGAGCACGATCAACCAGCCACGCAGCCGTTCCAGGCGGTCTTTGCTAGCGACTCACCCGCACGCACCCACTTCGCCACACGCCGTGCAAAAGTCGCAGCCATCCTTGCGGATCACCGCATTCGCACCGCACGAGCCGCATTTGCGTCCAAGCATGGTATGCAACCCTTGCGCACCGCCGGCTTGCATCAACGCTGCCTCGCCAGCCTCACCAGCGTCACCCGGATTCGGACGGATACCGAAATCCGCCGTCAAGGCTGTCTCTGCCTTCATCTGCCCGCGCGGCAAACGCGCCAGCATGCGCGAGGGCACCTGGTTGCCTTCCGCGTCGAGAAAGCCGCGCCGGTGCAGAATCTGCTGGATCGCAAAGGCCAGCGCCGCCACTTCGGAATCGTGCCAGCGCGGCGTGCGATGACCGTCGAGACGCTGCACCTCACCGAGCCGCACTTGCCCGCGATCCCACGACACCTTGCGCATATCCTGCAAGTTGCGCGCGACAAAACCGCCGCGAGCCGCGAGCGACAGCGAACGCATCGTCGCCGTGATCCATTGCTGCGATTCGTCGCGCTGACCGGTCGGAATGAAGAACTCGATAGGGCGCTCGATCGTGACGTCTTCGCCGCCGAGCCGTCCCGTCACTTCGATAAACGACACTGCGACGTAAAGCGACTTCTTGCCGGCTTGCGTCAGGTACTCGACTTTCTCGATGATTGCCGGCAACTCGCCCTTGGGCCGATGATCGATCGCGATCCGCAGCGGGTCCTGATCGGTCTCGGCCAGCGTGTCGTCGGCTTGCGGCGGGCTCACGCTCAGCACCGCGCCCAGCGTTTCATTCGGGCGGTATGTGGCGAGACCCTTGAGACCGTTCTTCCACGCGTCGAAGTAGAGGCTTTCGAAGGCTTCGAACGGATAGTCCGCCGGCACGTTGACCGTCTTCGAGATCGAGGTGTCCACGTACGGCTGCACGGCGGCCATCATGTCGAGGTGGTCGCGCGCCGACATCTCGAGCGCGCTGACAAAGTAGTCCGGCAGCTTGTTCACATCGCCGCCAAGTTCGCGATAGAGGCGATACGCGTAGTCTTCGACGTCGAACGATTCGCGGCCGCCGTCGGCCATCACCTTCATGCGTGTGTAGGTCCAGGAGAAGGCCGGCTCGATGCCGTTCGACGCGTTGTCGGCGAACGCGAGGCTGACAGTGCCGGTCGGCGCGATCGACAGCAAATGACTATTGCGGATGCCGTCCTGACGGATTGCATCCTTGATGTCGTCGGGCAGGCGCGAGGCGAACGTGCCTTCTTCCAGATAACGCCCGGCGTCGAACAATTCGAACGCGCCGCGCTCGCGCGCCAGTTCCACCGACGCCCGATAGGCTTCGTCGCGCATCAGCCGGGCAATGCGCACCGCGAAGTCGCGGCCCTCCTGCGAGTTGTAGCGCAGACCGAGCATCACCAGCGTATCGCCGAGGCCGGTGAAGCCGACGCCGATGCGCCGCTTGGCGCGCGACTCGTCATATTGCTGCTGCAGCGGCCATAAGGTGACGTCGAGCACGTCGTCGAGAAAACGCACCTGGATGCGGGTGCGTTTGGCGAGACCGTCCCAGTCGAATGAAGGCTTGCGGCCTTTCAACTGCGCGAACGGGTCGAGCACGAAACGGGTGAGGTTCAACGGTCCGAGGTTGCAGCAGCCGTAGGCCGGCAGCGGTTGTTCACCGCACGGATTGGTGGCGCGGATGGTTTCGACCGCGCGTAGGTTGTTGTCTTCGTTCATGCGCGAGATGAACACGATGCCGGGCTCGGCGACGTCGTAGGTGGAGCGCATGATGCGGTCCCAGATCTCGCGTGCGGGCCGTTCGCTGTAGACCCACAGGCCGTCTTCGCGTTGCCGTACATCGCCTGCCGCGCGCAGCGCGGGCGACGGCTCGGCGCGGTGCACGAGCGGCCAGGGCTGATCTTCTTCGACGGCGCGCATGAATTCGTCGGTCACGCCCACCGACACGTTGAAGTTGTTCCAGCGGCCCTTCGAATGCTTCGCCTCGATGAACTCGATCAGGTCGGGGTGATTGCAGTCGAGCACGGCCATCTGCGCGCCGCGCCGCGAGCCCGCGCTTTCCACGGTGCGGCATGAGGCGTCGAATACGTCCATGTAGCTGCACGGTCCGGACGCCGACGAACTGGTGGTGTGAACGCGGGCCCCCTTGGGCCGGATCGCGGAAAAGTTGTAGCCGACGCCACCGCCGCGGCGCATCGTTTCAGCGGCTTGCAGCAGCGCCACATAGATGCCGGGCAGGCCTTGTTCGTCGACGTCTTGAATCGCGTCGCCGACCGGTTGCACGAAGCAATTGATCAGCGTAGCGGCGATGCCGGTGCCGGCCGCGCTCATGATCCGCCCGGCACCCAACGCGCCATGCCGCAGATTGTCGACGAAGAGCGCTTCGACCGACTCGCGCAGCGCCTCCGGCTCCGCCTGAGCGACGCCGCGGGCAACGCGGTTGAACACGTCGTCGGCCGATTGCTCGTCGCCTTTCGCGTATTTCTCGAGCAGAACGTCCAGAGAGAATTGTTGCGGTGCAACTAACTGGCTGGGGAGAGTCTCTGCGGCGCGGGTTTCCGGGGTGTCTTCTGCCATGGTGTCGCCTCTCGTTTGCCGCGAGACGGGCTGCGGCGCGTTCGAATGGGTGCGGGGCATTCATTAAACGGTGCGCGTCTGGCAGGCGTGGTGACCTGGCGCAACGTGGAACACCTTAACGCACGTGGCGAAGCGCCGCAATCGGGCTTTTGGGGCGGGGACGCGGAGAGGCTTGGGACGGCAGGCGCCGTAAGCGCACGGCAGCAGCGCGCCGTCGAGGCAAAAAATTCAGGCTTCAGCCAGCTCGCAGAACACCTCGGCACAGATCATCGCGGAAGCATTCGAAGGGGCCGGCCGTTCAGCCGGTTTAAACACCGCGTCACCGCGGCGGATCTTGCGCCGCGTGACCGCGCACGTTCCCGACGTATGCGCCGAGCGCCGCCGCCACCGCTGCTCGCCATAATGACAGCGCCCCGGTTCGACCCAGCGGATCACCAGCGTGTTGTCGGAGCGCTCGAGAATTTCGATACGTACGCCATTGGTACCGTCAAGGGGGATGGACTCGAGGGTCATCATCGTCGGCTCCGTATTGTGGTGTGCCGAATTTAGTCCCGTGCGCGCCGGATAGCCATTGTGCCGCGGTTGAAACACTGTTCTCCAAATAGCAACAATGAAACTTGACATTCACGCTTGCCCGAAACGGCGGGGCTTTGCGGGGCTTATGCGTTATGAATTTGCGATAGCGTGGATTTTTGCAACGCAGTGTTGTACGCAGCGCGACGAGAATGCCGCCTGCAAAGGGCGCCGGTGCTTCCTTTAAGATGTCGTTATTGATGAGCGACCGTGCGATGCAAGTGTAGCGGGTTTGCATTTTTCTGGACGGCTCGCGCGCACATCCACAAGACCCTTAGAGCCTTCATGACTTCACGCCCTCCCGTAACGCCGCCCGAATCACCCGAACTGCCCGAATCACCCGAATCCCCGGTGCCGCCTGCTTGCCTGAAAAAGCAGAAACCGGCCTCACTCGTTCTATACATCGCACTCGTGTTGCTGGCGTTGTGGGTCGTGCGCGATTTCATTGCGGTCATGGCCTGGTCCGGCGTCATCGCGATCGCGCTGTGGCCGCTTCTGAAAAAGATGGACGGCATCCGCTGGTGCACGGGCCGCACGACGCTGATCGCCGCGCTGCTGACACTCGTCATCGCATTGCTGGTGGTGCTGCCGGTCGGTATCGGCATTACGCAGGCGCTGCGCGAAGCCCACGACATGAGTGAATGGTTCAAGGCCGCGCAGGAAAACGGAATTCCGCTGCCGGGCATCATTGAGCGCTTGCCGTTCGGCGTGCAACAGATTTCAGCCTGGTGGCAAGCCAATCTCGCTCAGCCGCTGCGCGACTCGGCGGCCATGAAGGGACTGCACAGCACCACGGTGATGACGCTCGGCCGCCACTTCGGCGCGCGCGCGGCGCACGGCGTGATGGTGTTCGCGTTCATGCTGATCACGCTGTTTGTGATCTTCCAGGCGGGGCCGCGTCTGTCCGGCTCGCTGATGAAAGGCGCGCGGCGGGGTTTCGGCGACGACGGCGCGCAGTTGCTCGAGCGCATGGCCGCGGCGGTGCGCGGCACGGTGTCCGGCCTCGTGGTGGTGGGGCTCGGCGAGGGCGTGTTGCTGGGTGTCGCCTATTTCGTGACCGGCTTGCCGCATGTCGCGCTGCTCGCGTCCATCACGGCGATCGCCGCGATGCTGCCGTTCTGCGCACCGCTCACGTTCGGCCTCGCGGCCTTGTGGCTGTTCTCGCAAGGCTCGGTGGCCGGGGCGATCGGGCTCGTGGTGTTCGGTTCGGTCGTGGTGTTCGTCGCCGAGCATTTCGTGCGGCCGGTGCTGATCGGCAACTCGACGCGATTGCCTTTCCTGCTGGTGCTGTTCGGCATTCTCGGCGGGGCGGAGACGTTCGGTTTGCTCGGCCTGTTCATCGGGCCCGCGCTCATGACCGTGCTGGTGGTGCTGTGGGCTGACATCGTGCAATAGTTGCACGCAATTTGCCGGCGTAATCAGGATTGCTGAATCGCCGGGTTGGCGGAACTGGCGAGCTTACTTTTCCTGATCGCGTGCAGGTTGTTTGACGCAGCCCAGCGTATATTTCAGCGCGGCGGGCAGCAGCGCGCTCCAGACATCCCAGGTATGGCCACCGTCGATGATGCGTAACGCCGCGGGATTTCCCGCCAGCCGAAGATGCGTGTAAAGCGACGACGCATCGGCCTGGATCGCGAGGTCGTCGTCGCCGGCGGCGATGAACATCGGCAGGCGATACGGCTGGCTCATGTACCGCTCCCATTGCGCCGGATAATTGAGCGCATGCCAGACGTGCGGGTCGAACTGCCGGTCGCCGAACACGCCGACGCGGCGCGCCGCCGAAGCGAGCGGCGGCTCGTTCGGATAGATCGCAGGACTGAGCAGGAGTGCGCCGCAAAAGAGCTCGGGTTGCGTGATGGCGTAGCGCAGCGCGCCGAAACCGCCCATCGAAACGCCGCCGATCATCCGGCCGCCGCGCTGCGTTGCGACCGCGTAGCGCGTTTCGATCTCAGGCAACAGATCGTCGAAGAACGCGGTCTCCATCTTCTCCTTGCGATCGACATACCAGTCCGTGCCGCCTTGCGGCATCACGATCACAACCGGCGGCATCTCCTTGCGCTCGATCAGTGCGTCCGCGCTCGCCTGCAGGTGGCCCTGCGTGAGCCAGTCGTTGGCGTCGCCGTTGTTGCCGTGCAGGAGGTAGAGCACCGGAATGCGTGCGGCGTCGTGGCGATAGCCGGTGGGCAGATAGATCATGTAGGCCCAGTCCCGGCCGAGCGCTTCGGAATGGAAGCTTCGGCTGATGATGGTGCTGGCGCTCGCCGGCGCGCCGACAGCAGCGCATAGCGCGAGGAGTGCGGAATGTAGGAATAGACGCATGTCAGTGTAAGAGGCGGCCGCGCGGGTCGGGCGCGGTCGTCATGCTAGCAGTATCGGCAGTGGAAATCGGAAAGCGGCAAGCGGCAAGCGGGAGCGCGGCAACTGGTTGGGCAGGCAAGCGGCAAACAGCAACAAGGCAAACGGCTTCACAGCAAAAGCTCACGCGCGCATACGCACGCCGCTCGCTCAGGGCGACGTTCTGAGGCGCAAGCTCCAGATGCGCGCGGTGAAGCGCTTGAGCGGCTCGGATGCCCTCGCGACGGCGAACAGTGCGCCGACGGCACAGGTATCCGCCACCAGTCCAAGGGGATAGTTCAGATAGCCGTCGGTCGCGGCATACAGCAGAGAATCGACGACTAGCGAAATCACGGCGCCCGCGATAAAGCACAGCAGGCCTTTGCGGCCGATCATGCCGACCCACGGCATCCATTGCGCGAGCTTTCTTGCCCAGCCGAGTTCGATCAGGTTTGCGACGAGCCAGGCGATCGCAAGAAAATTGACTGCGCGCAGGTACGAGAGGTTTTGCTTGAAGCTGCCGTCGAGCGGCTCGCGTTCGATAAACAGCTTGTAGTAGGCCGCGGCGGCGACCACGGCGAGCGCCAGCGCGCTGACCAGCCAGCCAAGACGATGCGCGCTGATCCGCTGATAAATGGGCTGGCAACGTGCCAGCACGCCGAGCACGAACAGCAACTGCCAGGCAAACGGGTTGAAATCCCAGTGCATGTCCGGCGCGGCGGGCAGATAGGCGTCGATAGCCGGTGCGCCCGCCCACAAGGCAACGCTGCCGGCCAGCAGCAGCCACGGCTTGCTGCGCGCGAGCGGCAGGATCATGGGTACCAGCAGCGCGAAGAACGTGTACATCGGCAACACGGAAGCGAGATACGGCTGACGGCGGAACAGGAGGATGTCACGCAGGGCGGACACGGGGGCGTCCATCAGATCGTCGAGATCGGTGGTGGCCAGATTCGGACCGTCGATACTGAATGCGCTTAGCACCGCGCTGACCAGCAGCATCAAGCCGGCCGTGATGAGGAACGCACGATAGATTTCGAGCGAGCGCCGCAGGAAGCGGCTGCGCGCGGTCGCCTCGTTACGCCGTTCGGCGAGCGCGGCATAGGCTGTCGCCGTGGCGAAGCCGCCAAGGAACACGAAGACCTCGGCCGCGTCGCACAGCGCATACGCATGCAGCGTGACGCGCGACAGAATGCTGCCGCCGATGTGATCGACGACGATGATCAGGAGAACCAGCCCGCGGAAAAAATCGAGCTCTATCAGGCGGGATTGCGACTTTTGCATTGTGTAGCGCCAAAAGCAGCCCCGTGCGACGGCGCGCTAGTCCAGCGCGTCAGGCGTCTCACAAAGCTTTTTGAAATTGGATTGGTGTTGCGGCGGGCGACCAACCGCGGGGCGGTCATACGCGGATGGCCGCACCGCGTCGCCGCTTGAACCGGCCATGCGAGGCTCGGTGCAGAGGCCAGTAAAAATGACCCGTTTGACGGCGCCGAGTTCCGCTGCAGCGCCGCAAAAGCTTTCGATTATATTTCTTTCCATGACAAAGCCGCTACGAGAAGTGCGGAGCGGGGCGGCCAATCGGCCAGCCGGCTTAAGTCCGCTCGGCGCGGCGCCGTTTACCTGAATAAGCGCGGCGAAAGAAGAGGCTGATGCATGCAGTGGAGATTTCGCAACGTTTTGAGATATGCGCGCGACACCCGATGGACGGCGACGTAACGGCGTGTGAGGATTTCCTGAAAGCGCGTCGGGGTCGATAACGCCTCAAGAAGCGTTAAAAAAAGCGGTCGGATCGAGTTGTCCCATTGCTCGAGCTCAGGGAGATCTTCATGAACAAGCAAGTGTTCGCGCTGGCTGTCTCCACCGTTTTGTCCGCCGCTTCGTTAGCGATTTTCTCCCCCCCTGCTTTTGCCCAGACGAGTGTGACGCTGTATGGCGTGCTCGATGAAGGCATCAACTACACCAATAATGTCGGGCGCGGCCATGTCTATGAACTCGCGAGCGGCTATGCGCAAGGCAGCCGCTGGGGCTTGAAAGGCGCCGAGGAACTGGGCGGTGGCCTGAAGGCGATCTTCCAGCTGGAAAACGGCTTCGACGTCAGTTCCGGGCGGCTCAACCAGGGTGGCCGGATGTTCGGCCGCCAGGCGTTCGTCGGTTTAAGCTCGCAGCCGTACGGCACATTGACGTTCGGCCGCCAGTACGACTCCGTGGTCGACTTTCTGGCGCAAACGACAGCCAACGGCAACTGGGCCGGCTATCTGTTCTCGCATCCGTACGATAACGACAACACCGACAACTCATTCCGCCTCGACAACAGCGTCAAGTACACCAGCCCGTCGATCTCGGGCTTCCAGTTCGGCGGCGTCTACAGCTTCAGCAACGACACCGGCTTCGCTAACAATCGCGCGTACAGTTTCGGCGGCCAATACGCCTATGGCGGACTGCTGGTGGCCGCGGCGTATCTGCAGGCCGACAACCCCGGCAACGGCTCAAACGGCGCGATCACGGCGAACGATGCCAGCTTTATCGCCGCCCGCATGCGCGTGTTCGGCGGCGGCATCACGTACACCTTTGGCCCGGCCACTGCCGGTTTCGTGTACACCAACTCGAACTACCTGGACCCCACCGGCAACGGCTATCTCGGCGTGACGCCGCTCGTGCCGCCGGGTGTGTTGTTGAACTCGCTGAAGTATCAGAATTTCGAGGTGAACGGCAAGTATCAGATTTCGCCGACGCTGTTCGTCGGCGCGCAGTATGTGTACACGATGGAAACCTACGACGCCTCGAGCGGCGGCGTGAAACCGAGAATTCATTCGTTCGGTTTGATGGCGGACTACAACCTGTCCAAGCGCACCGATGTGTACATTCAGGGCGAATATCAGCAGGTGACAGGCGACCCCACCTATTCGATTCTGGACGATGCCTTTACGCCCGGCACCCAGGCGCCGTCATCGACGTCGAAGCAGGTCGTGGTGCGCGCGGCAATACGGCACAAGTTCTAGGGACGGCGGCAGGGCGAGGCGGGGGGACTCCCGGCGGGGCACGGCAGATTCAGTTCATGACATAGTTCTGAATCAGAATACCGATGACCACGCCGGCGGGAATGCCGAAGGTTCTGCCGCGAATCGTCGCGCTCAGATCTTCGTCGAGTACGAAGCTGCAGCGGCGCTCACGCCAGACGGTTTTATAGGCCAATGGCTTTGCGTCGACAATAACGAGGGAAATGAGCGCGGTCAGGATGACCTGCTCGAGAGCGTGCAGCTTCGCAATAAACGGCGAAAATTCACCGGCATTGCAGAGCAGCACCATCACGACCGCAGCGACCAGGGCGCCGAAAAAGAAACCACCCATGAATCTGTTCGCTGAATTAAGAGAATCCACTTAAACCTCAAATCATCCGCCGGCTTTATCGAACCGGCGGAAGTAAAAAAATATGCTGACGGAAATGACTTTCCGTTTAAAGACTTGCCTCGCTTTGGCAGCAAGGCTGACAGGCTTTAAAAGGACCCGTAAGGATATTTTTTTGACGCTCTTCGGCCTATCGTCCTTTTCCTAAAGTCGTGTGGGATCAGTCTGAACTGGCTGGCGCGCGGCCAGGCCGCTGACAGAACAACCGTAGCGGTGGCAGGGCGCTCGCCACGGTGTGCGTCAGCGCCCATGCCTGTCACGGTGACCGTGGCGGGCCACCGGCGAGCTGCCGCTTACGCACCGAACAGATTCAACTTTGCGTACTGCAGCAGCATGATGGTCTTCCCGTCGACGATCTCGCCGCGCTCGACCATCGCCAGCGCTTCATCCACCGGCAACTCCAGCACCTCGATATCTTCGCCTTCGTCGGCAATCCCGCCGCCCGCGCCGACTTTTGCCACCGCATCGTATTCAGCGACAAAAAAATGCAGCTTTTCCGTCACCGAACCCGGGCTCATGAAGGCTTCGAATACCTTGCGCACTTCATGCACCCGGTAGCCGGTTTCCTCTTCGACTTCGGCGCGAATGCGTTCCTCGGGCGAGGCCGCCTCCAGCAGGCCCGCCGGCGCCTCGATCAGCATGCCGTGATGGCCGTTGACGAATGCCGGCAGGCGGAACTGCCGCGTCAGCACCACCGTGCGGCGGTGCGCGTCGTACAGCAGCAAGGTCGCCCCGTTGCCGCGGTCATAGGTTTCGCGGCTCTGGCGCTGCCAGCTGCCGTCCGCGCGTTGGTAGTCGAAGGTGGTTTTCTTCAGCACGTACCAGTCGTCCGATAGCACTTTCACGTCGACAATCCGCACCCGCCCGGCAATTTCGTTCATGACTCGCATCCTGTCCTCGCATCTGGTCCTGTTGGGAAACGCGGTCTGCACCGCATGCGATTCATGGTATCGTGCAGTATCGTGCAAAAACAAGAAAATTCGTGCAAATTCTCAACTTGCTGACAGGACCGCCGCCGTGCTCACATCGCAAAGAAAACAGTTGATTCTTGAAGCGCTCAAGCGTGACGGCCAGGTAATCGCCAAAACCTTGAGCGCGGCGTTCGACGTCTCCGAGGACACCGTCCGGCGCGATTTGCGCGAACTCGCCGCTGAGGGGCAGCTTCAGCGCGTGCATGGCGGGGCCTTGCCGGCGTCGCTGGCGGCGGTGGATTTTGCCGGGCGCGAGCAGATCGAATCGGCGTCGAAAGCGGCGATCGGCCGGGCGGCGGCGGGCCTGATCGGGCGCGGCCAGATTGCGTTCGTCGACGGCGGCACGACAGCCGTGCAACTGGCGCGTCATCTGCCGCGCGACTTGCGGGCGACGATCGTCACGCACAGCCCGAGCATCGCAGTCGAGCTCGCGGAGCACACGGAACTCGAGGTCATCATGATCGGCGGGCGCCTGTTCCGGCATTCAATGGTCAACGTGGGTGCGGCGGCCATCGAATCACTCAGTCACATTCGCGCCGACCTCTATTTCATGGGCGCAACCGGCGTGCATCCGCAAGCGGGTCTGAGCACCGGCGATATGGAGGAGGCCTGCGTTAAACGCGCACTCGCGGAACATGCGGCGGAAACGGTGGTGCTGGCGTCGGCGGAAAAACTCAATGCGGCGTCGGCGTACCGGATTGCGGACGTGTCGGCGGCCAGCACGATCGTCGTCGAGCGGCATACGCCAGAGGCGCTCACCGCGCCGTTCGAGGCATTGGGTATCACGATCTTGCGTGCCTAGTTAAGCGTCATAAACCCGCTGCCATAACGGTCCATACCCAATCTCTTATCTGCGAGATAACGGACAAAAATTAACGCACCGTGTGTCCAAACAGCGCGATAATCCCGGCCCTTGCCCTCGGTAGGGCAGGGAAAAAGGCAACTCACGGTAGTTCAAGGTCAATCAGATCGACTGCGGCATGGCCGAAGGTGTGGCCGCTGCACGTCGCCGGTACGTTCTGGCGCGCGCAAGTGCCCGCGCTTCGAATGCCTCCCTCGTGGTTTACCGCCGTTCAGCGCAGGTCCACCGCGTGTAAGCTGGTATGCGGCCGCGCCGCGCCGGCCTGTGTTCCGCGTTCGTCCTGCCATCGGGTTGCCGCTGTGTTCACTAAAGGAGAAGTCCATGGGGAAACTCGACCTTTCGCGTCGTAGTTTTCTGAAGGCCAGCGTGTTGGCGGGTGTGTCGGTGTATATCGCGCCGATGGGCAGCCGCGCATTCGCTGCGTTGTTCGAAGAAAAAATTCTGACACCGGTTCAGTGGGACGCCGCCAACGGCCAGGCGAAATTCCGGATCGACGGGATCGCCAAGGTGACCGGCTCGAAAGTGTTCGCGCGCGACATCCGCGCCGCCGACATGCCGCACTGGCCGCAGCAGCAGTCGCACGCCTTCATCCTGCGCACGACGCAAGCCGACCGCAGCTACGAAGGCTTCGACCTGACGCTGCTCGGCGACGAACTGAAGCCTGACCGTGTGGTCACGGCGGCCGATCTGACGCGCGACGGCCTGATCTTCCCGGCCTTCTACGGCGACGACATGTTGCTACCGCCCGGCAAGACGCCCGCGTATCTCGGCCAGGCGGTTGCGATCCTGATCTATCACGACTTCGCGCGCTTCCGTTTCGCGAAAGACAAACTGAAGTTCCAGGATCAGATCATCCGTTATGGCGCGCAAACGGGGCCGCTCGAACGCGATCCGTGGGGCACGTTCCGCTTCGTGCGCGTCGGCGGCAAGACGCCCTATGACGAGGACATCTTCTCGAGTCTGAAAGACGCGCCGGTGTTCCCGAGCATGATGCGCAAGCACCAGCCGGTGTGGCCGGACGGCGTCGAACACGGCAAGCTCGACGAACAGGGCATGTTCCATGCCGGGCAGATCCAGCAGGAGCTTGATCATCCGTCGGCGGACTGGCTCGTGCTGGAACGCGAGTACAACACGCAGTCGATCGACACGGCCGCGCTTGAACCCGACAACGCGAACTGCTGGTACGACGCGGCGACGCAATCGCTGCATATGGTCGTGCCGACCCAGGCGCCGTCGGAAGTCGCCGACAGCGCCGCCGGCATGGTGGCGAAGTGCGCGTTCCCGGTGAAGAACCTGTTCATTCACCCGTGCTATACGGTCGGCTACGGTTCGAAGGACCACTTCAACGTGCCGTTCTACGGCCTCGTCTGCGCGATGTATGCGGAGGGCCGCCCGGTGCGTCTTGCCAACGATCGCTACGAGCAGTTCCAGACGTCGTTGAAACGCCACGCGTTCAAGATGCACTACCGGATCGCCGTCGACAAGAACACCGGTCTGATGCAATCGTTCAAGGCCGAGATGGAAGCGGACGGCGGCGGACGCTGTAACTTTTCGCCGTCGGTGGCAATGGTCGGCGCGACGGCTGCGCAATCGATCTATTACTTCCCGAAGAACGATCTCTCGGCGGTGGCCATCGCCTCGCGCGCGATCGACGCCGGTTCGGCGCGCGGCTACGGCACGCTGCAAAGCATGGCCGCGACCGAGATGATGGTCGACGAAATCGCCGCGCAACTGAATGTCGACCCGATCGACTTCCGCCTGAAAAACGCGCTGCGTTCGGGCATGAAAAACACGCAGGGCGCGGTGCCCGCCGGCGCGATTCGTGTCGACGACGTATTGCAGAAAGCGAAGCTTCATCCGCTGTGGGTGAATCGCACGAAGCGTAAGGCCGAGTTCGAAGCCGCGCATCCGGGCAAGCGTTATGGCGTTGGCTTTGCGTGTGTGCAGAAGGACTTCGGCACGGGTGCGGAAACCTCGTTCGCGAAGGTCGAGTTCAGCGCGGACGGCAAGATCAGCCTGCAACATACGGCTGCCGAAATCGGCACGGGCATGTCGACCTCGCAGGCGATCGCGGTCGCGAAGTGGCTCGGCATGCCGGCTACCGACGTGCACGTCGCGATCACCGACTGGCCGGACCTGCCGGTCGTCACGAGCGGCGATCCCTACATGATGTCGCAAGCGGACCAGGACAAACTGGCCGCGAATCCGCGCTGGTCGCCGGGTTATGCGTCGCCGTCGAGCGCGACGAATTCGGCGTTCTACTTTACGCACAGCACGCGCGAGGCGGCACGCGTTGTGTTCGCGCACGGCTTGTGGCCGGCGGCCATGGCGATCTGGAGCCAGGGCGGCGGCGGCGGTCAAGCGGCGCCGCTGGTGGTGCGCATCGAAGACGCGCGTTGGGTCGACGGCAAGCTGTCCGCGGCGGGACTCGAGGCGCTGCCGTTCGAGCAGCTCGCGAAGAAAGCGCACGAGCTGGGTCTGGTCACCGGCGCGACCGTGCACGTGTTCAATCGCTGGCAGTGGACCGAGTCGGACTTCGAGATCGACGGCAGCGTCGAGCGCCTGCCGCTCGACGGGCTTGCGCTTCGTTACGGCGACAACGCTTCGGTCGATAAAAAGAAACTGCAAACCACGCCGAACCATTACCGCGTGCTCGATCGTCAGCGTGTGTTCATTCCGCCGGTTCAGCGCAACAACGCGGCCGTTACGTACTACAGCGCAGTTGGAACGCTGGTCGAGTTGTCGGTGCATGAAGCGAGCGGCAAGGTGGACTTGCTCGCGCATCACTCCATCATGGAATGCGGTAATCAGCTCTCGCCGCAACTCGTGTCGGGCCAGTTGCAAGGCGGCCTCGCAATGGGTATCGGCCATGCACTGCACGAGTATTTGCCGCTCTACGAGGACGGCCCGGGCAACGGCACGTGGAACTTCAATCGCTACCACTTGCCGTGCGCAACCGACGTCGCCGTCTGGACCCAGACCGGTGAGGTACTGCCGCCGCTGACCGAGACCGACCCGCCGAAGGGCATCGCCGAAGTGGTGATGATTCCGGTGGTCGGCGCGATCGTGAACGGTATCGCGCACGCAATCGGCCATCGCTTTACCGACCTGCCGGTTACCCCGCAACGTATTCAGAAGGTGCTCGCATGACGGCCCCCATTCAAACTTCCGCCAATGCGGCGAGCGGCGCCGTTGCCTCGGGCAAAGCCTTTGGCGCCTCCGCTGCATCCGCTACGGCTGGCGCCTCGGGCGCTGCCGCCGCCAATCCGGCTTCTGCTGCCTCGGGTGCGGCGGTGTCTGCCGGCGTTTCCGCCAGCGCGCCGGCCGCGGCTGTGGTCGAGCGTCCATTGACGCATTTCCGCACGCTGCCGGTTTCGGTCAAGGTGAACGGCGAGATTGTCGGCCCGACCGACGTGCCCGCCGGTCTGATGATGATCGATTTCCTGCACGAGTATCTGCATCTGACCGGCTCGCGCCTCGGTTGCGGGCAGGGCATCTGCCACGCGTGTGTCGTGATCGTCGACAAGCCGGACGGCACCAGCGAAGAAGTGCGCACCTGCATCACGGGCGCGAATTTCTTCCATGGCAAGACCATTCGCACGATCGAAGGCCACGCGAAGCGCAATGAAGCAGGCGAGGTCGTCGAACTCTCGCCGATCCAGCAGAAGTTTCTCGAGCACTTCAGTTTTCAGTGCGGCTACTGCACGCCCGGTTTCGTCAATGCGGCGACCGTGCTGATCGAACGTCTGAAGCGTCAGCCGATCGGCAAAGACCAGGTCGAGCAAACCATTACCGAAGCGCTGAACGATCATATCTGCCGTTGCACGGGCTACGTGCGCTACTACGAGGCCGTGAAGGAGGTTGTGATGACCACGCCTGGCCTCGTAAAGGAAGCCGCATGATGCGCCCCTCGATGAATGTGCGTCGTGCGCTACTGTTGCTCGGCACGGCCGCTTTGCTGAGTGCTTGCGGCAAGCATGACGACTCCGCTGCCGCGATGCAGGCCGCCGCCGCATTGGGTCCGCAATCCACCGCCGCCGATCCGCTCGCACGCGGCCGTTACCTCGTGAAAGCCGCCGACTGTGCCGCCTGCCACACTACGGCGGACGGCGCGCCGTTTGCTGGCGGCGTGAAGCTGGCTTCGCCTTTCGGCACGTTCTACGGCACCAACATCACGCCGGACAAGGATCACGGCATTGGCAACTGGAGCGCGGACGATTTCTACGGGGCGCTGCACGACGGCGTCACGCCGACCAAGCAGCTGTATCCGGCCATGCCGTACACGTCCTACCGGCAGTTGTCGCGTGCGGATAGCGACGCCATCTATAAGTATCTGATGGCGCAGAAACCGGCCGCCGTAGCGAACCACGAACCCGAGCTGTCGTTCCCGTTCAACATGCGTTTTGGCGTGCGCTTCTGGAACTGGGTGTTCCTGAAGGACACGTTGCCGGACGCATCGAAAGGGCAGGCCGCCGACTGGAATCGCGGACGTTATCTGGCGAACGCGCTTGGCCATTGCGCCGAATGCCATACGCCGCGCGGCAAGTTCGGGCAGCTCGACGATGCGAAGCCGCTGACGGGCGCGGCACTCGGCCGGATCGCCGCGCCGGACATCACGCCGCATGGTTTGGCGGCGCGTGGCTGGACGGCTGCGGACCTGCAGACGTTCTTCGCTACGGGCATCGCGCCGCAAGGCTCGGCCTTCGGCGAGATGTATCCGGTTGTGCATCTGAGCAGTCAGTACATGACGCATGACGATCTGCGCGCGATGTCGACCTATCTGCTCGGCGATCAGGCACCGGCGCCGCAACCGTTGCAATCGATTTCCGCGGATGCCGCGCAACTCGAGGCGGGACGCAATGTGTATCTTGGCGTGTGTGCGGGCTGTCACGGCCTTGGCGGCGAGGGCAAGCCGCACGTCGCGGTGCCGATGCACGGCAACTCGACAGTGCGTCAAGGCGATGCGCATAACCTGATCGTGGCGATGCTCGACGGTATTGGCGCACAGGACTTCCCGGGCCTCGAACGGATGCAGGATATGCCGGGCTTCGCTGCGCAACTGAGCGACACGGAACTCGCGCAGCTCGCGAATTATCTGCGTGCGACGTACGGCGGCCAGGCTGCCGACGTGACGGCCGACGCGGTGAAAGCGTTGCGATGAAACATGCCGTGCGTCGGGGCGCTGCAGGTGTGGCGTCAGGCGTTATGTAAGGAGGAGCCGGTGCCGTCAAAGGTGCCGGTTTTTTTTTGCGTGTCAAGCGTGAACGGCGAGGTGAAAGATCATCTCGCCGCCTGCGCATGGCGTGCAATGAACTCGCGCGTCATGCGCTGCTCAAATGGTATCGCGCCGCTGCCGCCCGGCGGCGCGGCTACGTTTCGCCGTAGATCAATCTGATTCCCGTTCTGGAGACTTCATGAGTAATCGCGCGACGCAAACCGCACCTCAACATCCTTCCGCCCAGTCGCTGGGCGCGCCGCTGGCTTGCGTGCAAGGCACGATCAGCAAGGTGTTCTTAAGCCCCGAGTTTCACAACAACGCCAATCACCAGCACTTCGTCGTGAGGATCGACAAGGTGTTGAAATTCGAAGGCGGTACGCAAAACCTGATCGGCACCGAGGTATTCGTCGCCGTGCGTTTCGGCGACAGCGAGGGGCTGGCGCAGCAAATTCCCGGATTGCAGGCGGGCCAGCCGATCGAGGTTCAAGGCGAATATATCTCCGACGCCAGCGCCTATCCGACCGAAGACAACTCCAACCCCGTTCTGCCGGTACTGCACTTCACGCATCATCCGGTCGGCTATGTGAAGTATCAGGGCCAGTCCTACAGCTAACCGACCTTGCTCTTATCGAGTTGGATGGGCCTTGCGCCCGTCCGCTCGCCCACCCATTTTTTCCCCTTGACGCTCACCGTCGGGCGACCGGACATTCAAGTTTTTGCGGCGTTTTGCCGTTAAAGCACCCGTTGCCGTCCGGTCGTCCGGCGGCGCAGTCGTTTGCGGGTCATTGCGACCGTGCGCGTGGAGGCGTGAGGCCAACACGACGCATGAGGCGCGGACCGACCTGGTGTACCGGGTCAGGCAGCCACGACGGCGCTGAGCTGACCTGCACGGAGCCGAGGTTGCTCGCTGGCTTGCGGTGCCGGGCTGGTTGCGCACGCAACGGTATCTGCAACACCGTGCGTAAGGTTTGTATCAAAACGTGTGGGGCGCGACGTTTTTTGCAAAACGCACTTTACAATTCCGCGTGAATTTTAATCGGCAATCTGGCCCTTTTCGCGGAAGATCGCCTGTTATCGGACATTTGGGCATCCGGTGTCCGGGTTTCCGGGAAGGCGAAAAGGATTAGGTTGGATGGCAGGGCACGAGTGGGCGCCGCACGAGGCGGCCTCGCTGTGTCGCGAAAGAAAGCAGCGCGTCGACAGAACGCGCGCATCGCACGCGACAGGGCAACACCCGGCGCGCCAATAAGAAAGCAGGAGTCGAATATGTTGGGAAAGCGTTTCGACAGAACAATGATGGCCAGTCTGGCTGGCGTGTGGGTCGCGCTGGCGGTCAGCGGTTGTGCGAATGTGGGACAGCAGGGCGCGACGCCGGACGCATCGGCTGCGTCCGGGGTGCCGGCAGCGGCTGCAGCGCCAGCTTCCGATGCGCTCGCAAGCCCGTCGGTCAAGCTGACCGCTGACGACGGTGCGCCGCTTAAGAAGGCGCCGCCTTTGGAGTATCGCGTCAAGCGTGGCGACACGTTGGCGCGCATCGCGCAGGACAATCATTGCAGTGTCAAGCAGTTGCAGGCGTGGAATGGCCTGAAGCCTTCCTCGCGATTGAAGCGCGGGCAGGTGCTGCACGTGGCCTCGCCGGAAACGGTGCGGGAAGTGAATGCAGCCGCCGCCGCTGCGAAAACGACTGCGGCGTCCGCGCCGGCTGTTGCGCTCGCCGCGCAGCAGACGTCGACGGCAACCACCGCGCAAGCAACGTCGTCAGCATCAGCGCAATCCACCCCGCGATCGCCCGCGCCTAGCGCGGCCGAGGCGCGCGAAGTCGCGCAGCAGACTGCCCGGCATGCGAACCGCGTGTCGCTGGCATGGCCTGCGGGTGGCCGCGTCGTCGAGGCTTTCCAGCCGGGCGAAACGCGCGGCATCGAAATCGGCGGCAAGGCGGGCGATCCGGTGCGGGCCGCGGCCGACGGCAAGGTGATGTACGCCGGCACGGGTCTGAATAGCTATGGCAGTCTGATCATCGTCCAGCACAACAAGGACTTTTTGACTGCCTACTCGCATAACCGCAAGCTGCTGGTGAAAATCGGCGACATCGTGCGGCAGGGGCAGCAGATTGCCGAGATGGGCGACGAAAATAACTCGCGCGTCTCGGTCGGGTTCGAGTTGCGCCACGACGGCAAGCCGATCGATCCGATGCCGTATTTGCCGCAGGGCCGCGGCTAGACATCAGCGGGCGTTTATTCGGCGATTATTCGCCATCTCCAGACAGGCAGCGATCCCAGGCAATCATTTGCCGAGTTCGCTGCTTCGTCACGTCCATCCGTCCAGATCCGCTACCCGGCAGATCGGCTAACGGCTCGGCGCCTTCAATCGAGCCAGCGCAGCGCCGCCGCGACAATCGTTTCAGGTGGCATCGTCCATCATCAGATGACCGGTCTTCGGCATTGACTGAAAGCGCTCGGTTTGATCGCGGAACGTAAAAGCTTTCGGGAAGCGGCTAGTGTTGCATAGCGGTGAGCATGGCGAAAAAGTCTGCATGCCTCAGCAGGGCGCAGCGAGGCGTGCTGACCAGCTTGTCATCGTATGCTCTGAAGGTCTCCCGCAAAATCTCACCTTTATTTTATTCAGCAAAGCCAGGCAAATTCACAAGATGCTAGCTCTCGGCATCGCCGTGTCGATCGGTGAACGGCGCAGACACAGCGCACTATTACAAAATGCGCATAAATCACCTTGAAATAAGGTGTCGTTGTGTTGGCTGGATTCGGAAAGCCTGGTAATCGTCGAGGACACGTCGAATTTGTATTCGACGAAATAACGCGTGATCGACCGAAATGCGTGCGAGGCAAGGGTGAGGATATTCGGGAGCCGAACGCTCAATCCGAACCGGACGCCGTGCTGCCGCATTCAACCACGGCGACGACGTCCGCCCAACGCCAGCGAAGCCCATGCGAAGAAGTAACGCGCCGCAGGCTACTTCGCTTCAGTGCCGCGCAGCAATTGCGAAACCTGGCCGTGGTGATGCAGGATCGCCGGGTCGGCTTGCAGGAGCGGCAAGTAGCGCGGAAGGAATGCGTTGTCGGGCTGATCGGGAGAAAAGAGACCGCGGACCGCTTCGGCCGCGGCCAGCCGATCGGCGGCGTCCGCTTCCTTGTCGTCGAGAATCTCGTCGACGTTCGCGATCACCGTGGAGAGCGGCGTGAGCCAGCGGAACGCCGAGCCGTTGATGAGCACCTGCAGGAAGGCCGCCGGCGTCACGGGGCCGAATTCCTTTTCGTAAGACGCGCGCTCGTGATCGAGAATCGACTTATGCAGCGCCAATAGCGGTCTGCGAATTTCCGAGAGGAATTGAATGCATTGCTGGTCGTTCATCTTGCAGCTCCTTCGGATAGTCATGCCGGATCAAGCCGGGCGATTGGATCAAACCAGATCCATGCTAACAAAATCACTCGATGATGCATCGACAAGAATGTTGCGCGACCACGAAGCGCGTCACATCAAGCCAATGCGGTAATGGTAACGCATTGATTTTCATATCGTTTCACTTCCGGCGTGGGGCAGCGGCAAGTCTTTTTCGTCTCGTGGATACCCTGCGCACATGCACACCCTGTCTGCGAACTTCTTAATCCACGTCTACAATTTCCGGGTCTCCTCCGGCGCACTCGCGCTGCGTATCATCTTCTGCACGCATTGGTCTGTAGCCGCATCGCGTATTAGCACGGCGTGTCGAATAAACACGGCAAGTCTTTGCGGTTTGGTTCGAGGTCTCTGCCTAAACAGCCTGACAAACAATAAGCCCCACCCGGAGCCGCCCATGACAACGTTCAACATCAACGGCCAGACTCATACTGTCGACGCACCCCCGGACATGCCCCTGTTGTGGGTGTTGCGCGACCTCGTCGGCTTGACCGGCACCAAGTTCGGTTGCGGCATCGCTCAATGCGGCGCCTGTACCGTGCATCTCGATGGCGTCGCGGTGCGCTCGTGCGTGCTGCCGGCGGCGGCTGTCGGCGACAAGAAAATCACCACCATCGAAGCGGTCGGCAGCACGCCGGCCGGGCAGAAGGTCCAGCAGGCATGGCGTCAGCTGGACGTCGTGCAATGCGGCTACTGTCAGTCGGGGCAGGTGATGTCGGCGGCCTCGCTGATCGCGAGCAACCCCAATCCGACCGATGCGGACATCGACGCCGCCATGGCCGGCAACATCTGCCGCTGTGGGACGTACAACCGCATCCGCGCGGCGATCAAGCAAGCCGCGAAGGGAGCCTGACATGTCCCGGGGATTGCTCGATGCACAAAACGGCGCGGAGTTGGCGAAGGACGGCAAGGGTGGAATCACACGCCGCACGTTCCTGAAATTCAGCGTCACGGTGGGCGCGGCAACGGGCGGCGGCTTGCTGCTCGGCTTCAGCATGCCGGCCGCCAGTCAGGATCAGAAAGCCGGCAAATCGGTGATCGGCGGCGATGCTGACGAGGCGCCGCAGAATGGCGTGTTCGCGCCGAACGCCTTCATCCAGATCGACACGGCGGGCAAAGTCACGCTGGTGATTCCGAAGGTCGAAATGGGGCAAGGCGTCTACACGTCGATCCCGATGCTGATCGCCGAAGAACTCGAAGTGCCGCTCGGCTCCGTCACGCTCGACCACGCGCCGCCGAATGAAAAGCTCTTCATGGACCCACTTCTCGGTGGCCAGCTCACCGGTGGTTCGACATCGATCCGCTATGCGTGGGAGCCGATGCGCCGTGCCGGTGCGGCCGCGCGCACCGTCCTGATCAGCGCCGCCGCACAGCAATGGCAAGTCGATCCGGCAAGCTGTCACGCACAAGCCGGGCAGGTGATTCATGCGGCGAGCAATCGCAGCATCGGTTACGGACAGTTGGTGAACGCCGCGGCGAAGCTGCCCGCGCCGCAGAACGTGCCCTTGAAAGACCCGAAAGATTTCAAGCTGATCGGCACGGCGGTGAAGCGTCTCGATTCGCCCGAGAAGGTCGACGGTACCGCCATGTTCGGACTGGACGTGCGGGTACCCGACATGGCCTACGCGGCCATCGCGAATTGTCCGGTATTCGGCGGCACGCTTGCCAGCGTCGACGATACCCATGCGAAGAAAATTCCCGGCGTGCGCCAGGTCGTCAAAGTCGATAACGCGGTCGCCGTGATCGGCGATCACACGTGGGCCGCCAAACGCGGTTTGCAGGCGCTGGAGATCAGATGGAACGAAGGCGCGGGCGCGCAGATCGGGATGAAACAGATCGTCGACGATCTTGCCAATGCAGCGCAACGCAATGGCGCGGTGGCGCGTAAAGACGGCGACGTGAACAACGCGTTTTCAAACGCGAAGACCCGCGTCGACGCCGTGTATCAGCAACCGTTCCTCGCGCATGCCACGATGGAGCCGATCAACTGCACAGTGCACGTACGGCCCGACGGCTGCGAAATCTGGATCGGCTCGCAAGTGCCGACGCGGGTGGTGGACGCGGCGGTTGCCGTCACCGGTTTGCCCGCGGACAAGATCGTCGTGCATAACCATCTGATTGGTGGCGGTTTTGGCCGGCGGCTCGAATTCGACATGGTCACGCAGGCGGTCAAGATCGGCAAACAGGTGTCGACGCCGGTGAAGGTGCTGTGGACCCGCGAAGAAGACATCCAGCACGACATGTACCGGCCGTACTACTACGACAAGATCTCCGCCGGGCTCGACGCGAACGGCAAGCCAATCGCGTGGCAGCATCGGATTGTCGGCTCGTCGATCCTGGCGCGTTTCGCGCCGCCCGCGTTCAAGGACGGTATCGATCCGGATGCGGTGGAAGTCGCCTCCGATCTGCCGTACGACCTGCCCAATCAACTGATCGACTATGTGCGCCAGGAACCGCATGCCGTTCCCACCGCGTTCTGGCGCGGCGTGGGACCGACGCGCGGCACCTTCGTGGTCGAGAGTTTCATCGACGAACTCGCCGCGCAGGCGAAAGTCGATCCGGTCAAATACCGCCAGGATCTGCTGGGCAAAACACCGCGCGCGCTGAACGTGCTCAACACCGCCACGCAGGCGGCGAACTGGGGCAGTGCGGTGCCGAAGGGCCAGGGGCGCGGTGTGTCGGTGATGCATGCGTTCGGCAGCTTCTTCTCGATCGTCGTCGATGTAGCAGTCGATCAGGGCGAGGTGGCCGTCAAGCGCGTGGTGTGCGCGGTCGATTGCGGGATGGTGGTGAATCCGAACACGATCGAAGCGCAGGTGCAAGGCGGCATCATCTTCGGCATCACGGCCGCGCTCTATAGCGAGATCACGATCAAGGACGGCCGCGTGGAGCAGAACAACTTCACCGACTACCGGATGCTGCGGATCGATCAAACGCCGCCTATCGAGGTGCATATCGTGAAGAGCAGCGAGGCGCCAGGCGGCATCGGCGAGCCGGGCACGGCGGCGCTCGCGCCCGCGCTGACGAACGCGATTTACGCGGCTACTGGCAAGCGGCTCCGGCAATTGCCGGTCGGCAGTCAACTGCAAACCGCCTGACTAGAGACCACCATGAACAACACACTCAAGGGTTTCGGCGCGGCATTGTGCGTGGCGTTGCCGTTCCTGACGCAATCCCCGGCGCAAGCTGCGGATCAGGCACTGGTGCAGCGCGGCGCCTATCTGGCGAAGGTTGGCGATTGCGTCGCCTGTCATACGGCGCCGAAGGGCAAACCGTTCGCGGGCGGCTTGCCGATGACCACGCCGATGGGCCAGATCTACACCACCAACATCACGCCGGACCAGCAAACCGGCATCGGCAATTACACGGAAGAGGACTTTGCGAAAGCGATGCGCGAAGGCGTCGCGAAAGACGGCCACAACCTGTATCCGGCGATGCCGTATCCATCGTATGCGAAGGTCAACGACGACGACATGAAAGCGCTGTACGCGTACTTCATGAGCGGCGTGGCGCCGGTGCAGCAGGCGAACCGCGAGCCGGACATCAAATGGCCGTTGAACATGCGCTGGCCGTTGAAGTTCTGGAACATGGTGTTCCTCGAGAAGGGCGCCTACCAGGATAAACCGGGCAAAGACGTGGCGTGGAATCGTGGCGCGTACCTCATTCAGGGACTGGGGCATTGCGGCTCGTGCCATACGCCGCGCGGCATTGCGTTCCAGGAGAAGGCGCTGGATGAAAACGGCACCGCGTTCCTGACCGGCGGCCTCCTCGACGGCTGGTTCGCGGCGAACCTGACCGGCGAGCACAACGTTGGCCTCGGTCGCTGGAACGATCAGGATCTGCAAGCGTTCCTGAAGACCGGCGCCAATCGCCATGCATCGGCATTCGGTTCGATGACCAGTGTGATCAACAACAGCACACAGGCCATGAACGACACCGACATCGCCGCGATGTCCGCGTACCTGAAGTCGCTTCCGCCGGCGGGTGGCAGTGGCGCGCCGCCTTATACGTATGATCTACAAACGACGAAGGTGTCGTTGAACCGTCCCGCGAACAATGCCGGTGCGCGCGTTTATACGGCGTATTGCATGCACTGCCATGGCGTCGACGGACGCGGCTTTGCGCCGATGCTGGCGCCGTTGGCGGGCAATCCGAACGTGCTGGAGAAGGATCCGTCGTCGCTGATCAACGTGACGCTGAACGGCACGGAGGATCTGGTGATCGGCGGGATTCCCGCACCGTATCCGATGCCGAAGTACGCGCCGGTGCTCAACGACCAGCAGATCGCCGATGTCCTGAGTTTCGTGCGCGCCGGGTGGAATAACGGTGGGTCGGCGGTCACGGCGGCCGACGTGGCGAAGTTGCGCAAGTCGACCCAGGCGGCGCGATAGAAACATCGGGCTGACAACGAAAAAAGCGGCAACCGTGCAAAACGGTTGCCACTTTTTTATGGACCTGCAGAAAGCGTTAGCGGTGCTGCCCGACCTTCGCACGTTTCTCCAGCACCCGCGCATACCACGTCAACGGGAAGCACATCGCGAAGTAAATCATCGCGACCATGCCGTAGATCGGGAACGGGCGAAACGCGGCGTTCGTGATCATCGTGCCGGTCTTGGTCAATTCCGTGAAGCCGATGATCGACGCGAGCGCCGTGCTCTTCACCACCTGCACGAGGAAGCCGACTGTCGGCGCCACGGCGATCTTCAGCGCCTGCGGCCAGATGATGTAGCGCAGTTGCTGGCTGAACGTCATGCCCAGACTCGCCCCGGCGGCCCACTGGCCACGCGGCACGGCTTCCACGCAGCCGCGCCAGATATCGACCAGATAGGCGCTCGTATAAAGCGTCAGCGTGACGGCCGCTGCAACCCACGGCGAGACGTCGACACCCAGCAGCGGCAGGCCGAAGAACGCCAGAAACAACTGCATCAGCAGCGGCGTGCCCTGAAACACTTCCACATACACCACAACGATCCGCCGCAGCCACGGCAACGGCGACACGCGCATCGCGAGCAGGATCAGCCCGACAATGCCGCCGCCGACAAACGCGATCAACGACAACAGCACCGTCCAGCGGGCGGCGAGCAGCAGATTGCGGGCGATGTCCCACAGGGTGAATTCGACCATGATCAACGCTCCGTCGGCAGAGTGCGGGCGCCGCGCCACATCAGGCGATTGCGCCAGTTACGCGGCGCGCTGTTGCTGCTGCCGCGTGCCGCGCGGCCCGCGAAGAGGCCGCGGCCGAGCCGGTTCATGAGTTGCCGCAACACGATCGACAACACCAGATACGTCGCGGTGATGATCAGGTAGCTTTCGAACGAGCGGAAGTTGCGCGACTGGATGAAGTTGGCCGCGTAGGTCAGATCGGGCACCGAGATTTGCGAGACCACCGCCGAGCCGAGCATCACGATCAGCACCTGGCTTAGCAATGCGGGAAACACGTTGGCGATCGCTTGCGGCAGCACGACATAGCGAAACACTTGCCGCTCATGCAGACCGAGCGCTTGCGCCGCCTGCGACTGGCCGCGCGGAATCGAGTCGATACCGGCGCGCACGATTTCGATCGCGTACGCGCCGAGATTGACGGTCATTGCCAGAATCGCGGCTTGTACTTCGTCGATATGAATGCCGAGGCTCGGCAAGCCAAAGAAGATGAAGAACAACTGCACGATGAAGGGTGTATTGCGGATCAACTCGACGTATGTCGCGATCACCCAGCGCGCCCACTTCGGCCCGGCCACCGCGATGCTCGCGCCGCCAATGCCGACGAGGCCGCCGAGCAACGTGGATACGGCGGTGAGCCCCAGCGTGACGGCGACGCCGCGCGCGAGCAGCCCTGCGTAGAGGCCGAAGCCGCTGAAATCGAACGCATAGGTCATGAGGTGGCGCTCATCGTGAGGTCAAACTCCAGCGGGCGCCTCGAAGGAAATCACCTTGGGGGCGCCCGCGCAAAAAAGATTTAGAGGTCGGCCGGCAGCGGCGCACGCAGCCATTTCTGCGCAATCGAGTTCATCGTGCCGTCCTTGCGAGCCTTGGCAATCGTTTCGTCGACTTTCTGCTTCAGGCGCGGTTCGTTCTTGTTCAAACCGACGTGATCCGGCGAGCTGAACAGCGAGAACTTCTGCTCCGGATCGTTCGCCGGATGACGCGCGAGAATGGTTGCGCCAACGTCGTTGCCGACTACCATCAACTGTACCTGACCAGAAAGAAACGCCGAAATTGCGCCGTTAGGATCGTCGAATCTTTTGATGTTCGCGCTGGGCGGCGCGATCTTGGTGACGCTCAGGTCTTCCAGCGTGCCGCGCGCAACCGAAATCGACTTGCCGGCGAGGTCGGCGGCGTTTTTCACGGGCAGCGTTTTCGGACCGAACACGGCGAGGTAGTAGGGCGCGTAGGGCTGCGAGAAGTCGATCACCTTTTCGCGCTCCGGCGTCTGGCCGACTGAAAGCAGCATGTCAGCCTTGTGGTCGGCGAGGTAGGCCATGCGGTTGTCGCCCGTCACCTGCACCAGTTCGACTTTCGCGTTGAGCGCTTTGCCAATCAGGTTGGCGACGTCGATGTCGTAACCCATCGGCTTCATGTCCGGGCCAATCGAGCCGAACGGCGGGTAGTCCTCGAATACGCCGATGCGTACCGTGCCGGACTTGGCGATAGTGTCGAGCGCGTCGGCATGGGCGGCCGACGAAAAGGCGCACAGTGCGCCGAGGCCGGTGAAGGCGAGCGTCGCGGCGAGCGTGGCGAAGACGCGGCGTGTGTTCGATTGGGCAACTTGCGGCTGATTCATGGTCTTTCCTCTGTCGAAAACTCGGTATTGGAATGGGCTTCAGTGTGAGTGTTTCAATGTGCCGCGCGGGCAGCGATCAGTTTGCACGCATGCGGTGGCAATTCTGCGAGCACCGGCATGCCGAGCGTCAGCCCCGGCGTTTCGCGCGGGGTGGTCGCGGCGGTCAGGGTGAAACCCGTGCAATCGATCGTTGCTTCGAGCGACGCCCCCACGTCGCGGATAAACGTCACCGTGCCCGCGAGCCGGTTTTGCCCGGCATTGTCGGACGCCAATTTGACACACACATCTTCCGGCCGGATCAGCAGGCGAATATCGCTGCTGGACGACGGCACGCGCGCGGGTTGCGCAACGGCAATGCGCCTTCCGCCCGGCAGACTCACGGCGCCCGCGCCGTCGTAAGTGACCGGCAGGATGTTGCCGAGCCCGATGAAGTCAGCCACGAATTCGCTGACCGGGTCGCGATAAATATCGAGCGGTTTGCCGACTTGCGCGATCCGGCCTTTCTCCATGACCACGATCTCGTCGGCCATCGTCATCGCCTCGCGCTGATCGTGCGTCACCATGATCGTCGTGATGCCGAGACGCTGTTGCAGCAGGCGGATTTCGACCTGCATCGCTTCGCGCAGTTTGGCGTCGAGCGCGGAGAGCGGCTCGTCGAGCAACAGCAGTTTCGGTTGCGACGCGATGGCGCGCGCAATCGCCACGCGTTGACGCTGGCCGCCGGAGAGTTGCGTGACCGGCCGGTTCGCCATATGCGGCAACTGGATCAGCTCCAGCAATTCAGCAACGCGGCGCGCTTGCGCGTCTTTCGCGGTCTTGCGTAGCTTGAGCGGATACGCGACGTTCTGCGCGACCGTCATGTGCGGAAACAGCGCGAGCGACTGAAACACCATGCCGAAGTCGCGCTGATTGGCGGGCAGATGCGTGATGTTGCGGCCGGCGAAGTTGATGCTGCCCGAGCTCGGCGTCTCTAGCCCGGCGATCATCCGCAAGAGCGTGGTCTTGCCGCAGCCGGACGGCCCGAGAAAGCACACCAGCTTGCCGTCGGGCACGCTCAGATCGACGCTGTCGACGGCATAGGCCGCGTTGAACCGTTTGGTCACGGCCTGCAAGGTCAGATGGGTCATCGAATGCTCCAGCAAAAAGGCATCGGCACAGCGCGAATCGGAAGGGTGGCCAAAGCGGTGATCAAAGCGCCACCCCTTCGTCGCCGATCAGCTTTTCGAGCAGCCAGATCAGCGCGAAGTCGATCGCGACGATAAAGACGGCGAAACAGAACACGGTCGGATCGAGCGACGACACCGTGCGGCTATAGAGCCACACCGGCAGCGTCATCGTGTCGATGCCATATAGAAAGAACGTCACCGTGAATTCGTTGAACGAGACAATGAACGCGAACAGCATGCCCGCGAGAATGCCGGGGCGCATGAGCGGCAGGATCACGTCGATCAGCGCGCGGCTCGGGCTCGCGCCCATCACGCAGGCCGCTTCCTCGAACTCCGGGCCGATCGAGGCCACCGAGGCCGCGCAATTTTTCACGGTGAACGGCAGCGCCAGAATCACATGCGCGATGATCAGGCGGAATACGCCGAGTTCGACCGGCAGCACGTTGAACACCAGCAGCAGCGACAAGCCGAGCATCACGAGCGGATAGACGAGCGGCAACGCCACCAGTTGTTCGACCGCCGGTTTGCCGCGAAAGCGATAGCGGCTCAGCGCGTAGGCGGCGGGCACCGAGACGAGCGTGGCGATGACCATTGTCGAGAGCGCGACGATCAGGCTCGTGCTGAGCGCGCCGCCCATCGAGAGGGTGTCGCTCGCGTCCGGCGAGACGAAGCTGTGCCACGCCGCGCGATACCAGTGCAAACCGTAGGCGTGCGGCGGGAATTCGAGCGTGTCGGCCGCGCTGAATGACATCGTGATCATCGTCAGAATCGGCAGCGCGGCGAGAAACAATACGACCGCGGCGAGCAGCGCGGTGGCCTTGCCGAGCTGGCCGGGCATGGTCGTGGGCAAACGCGGCAGGCGTGGTGAACTTGGAAGGCGCGGAGTCTGGATCGGCGTGCTCATGCGTGAGGCTCCTCGGCGAGACGTTGCGTACGGCGCACGAGGCGCTGCGACAGTGCCATCACGGTGAGCGTCGCGATCATCAATACGACGCCCGATGCCGAAGCGGCGGGCCAGTTCAAGAGGGGCGCGACCTGGTCGTGGACCAGCACGGCGAGCATCGGCACGCGGCGTCCGCCGAGCAGCAGGGGCACGGCGAAAGCGCTGGCGTTGTAGGCGAACACGAGCAGCGCGCCGGACACGAGCCCCGGCATGGCAAGCGGCAGCAACACATGACGCAGTGTTTGCCAACGCGTCGCGCCGAGCGTGGCCGCGGCTTCTTCATACGAGCTGGAGACCGCGCGCATCGCGCTCGATAACGGCAGCACGGCCAGCGGAAACGCCGTCTGAATCAAACCGAGCAGCACACCGTGTTCGCGATACAGCCACATCACCGGACGCTCCACGAGGCCGCTGCCGAGCAGCGCGTGATTGAGCAGGCCGGCCGGCCCGAGAATGATCAGCCACCCGTAACCTTGCAGCAGCAGATTGACGAGTAGGGGCAGCAGCACGCCGGCCAGCAACAGCCGCCGCGCGAGCCGCGACTTGGTGCGCGCCATTGCCAGGGCGACGGGAATGGCCAGCAGCACGGCGCAGATCATGCTTTGGAACGCGAGCTTCAACGTGAGCCACAACGACTTGAGGAAATAACCGTCGAGGAGATCCGCATAGTTCTGCAGCGTGAAGCCGTGCCATTCGTTGCCCTGGGTGCCGAAACTCATACGCAGCACGACGAGCGCGGCCGCGCAGAGTATGGCGAGAAACAGCAGGATTGGCGTGAGCAGAAGCCAGGGGCGTGCTTTCGCGAGCGTCGTGGACGCCTGTTCGTCCGGTGTGCGGGATGCGGTGCCGGGCGAGCCGGAAGCCGCACCCGGCGCATCACCCTGTGCCGGGTCAGATGCAGCGCCCGGCACCGATGAGACACGCCGCGAAAAGCGCGTAAGCATCGCGCTCATGCCGAGAAAATCTCGGTGTAGCGCTTGATCCACGCCGGCTGCACAACAGCGAGCGCCTTGTCGTCATGCAGGATGGCTTTCTCGGCGATCTGCTGCGGGCTTGGCACGAACGCGCGGCTCTCCGCCGGGATTACCGCCTTCGAATTGACGGGGCCGTTCAGCACGTCGGCGGCCATGCGGCCTTGCACGCCGGCGTCGAGCGAATGGTTGATGAAGGCGTGGATCAGATCGCTATCGGCCGGGTGCGACTTCGGGATCACCGTGAACATAAGCTGCGTGGCGAAGCCTTCCTTCATGCCGTACGTCACGCCCATCTTGTACTCGGGCTTGCGGATCTGGTCGGGGAAAAAGGCCGGCGAATAAATGCCGCCGATATCGAGTGAGCCGGTGCGGAACAGATCGGCCACCTGATTCGGGTTCTCGCCGAGCGTCATGACGTGGTCTTTCAACTGCATCAGCTTCTTGAAACCCGGGTCGATATTCTGTTGCGAGCCGCCGTTCATCTTGGCGGCGATGATCGCGAGGTCAACCGCTTCGGCCCATTCGGGCGGCGGCAGGAACAGGCGTCCGGCGTACTTCGGGTCCCACAGCGCTTCGTACGTGGTTGGCGCCGTCTTGACCGTCGACGTGTTGTAGATCAACCCGTCCGACCACAGCAGATAGCCGATGCCGAAGCCGTTCGCGCCCGTGCGGTATTGCGGCGCGACGTCCTTCAGGTTCGGCAGCTTGTCGAGATCGGGCTTCATCAGGAGACCCGCGTCGCCGAGACCCGCCGCGCCGACGCCGGCCAGCGTGATGACGTCGTATGTGGGGCGATCGCCCGCGGCCTTGACCTTGGCGACCATGCCGGAGGTGCCGTCGGCGCGGTCGGCGATGACCTTCGCGCCGGTCTTCGCCGTGAACGTGGCGGCGATGTTGCGCAAGGCGGCAGCACCTGTGTCGTCCGACCAGGTCAGCAGGCGCAGCGTCTTGCCGGAGAAATTGTGCTCCTGTGCTCGCAGATTGATAAACGGCATCGGCAATGCGGACGCCGCGAGCGCCGCGCCGATCGTCTTGATGGCCTGCCTTCTACCCCGTTTGATCTCTTGCATGGCGGTCTCCTGTGTTGAACGCCTGTTGCCTGGTGATATTCGCTCTGACCGCTGCTGCTGCACCGCTCATTTGCGCTGCCTGCTGTACCCAACCTCGGAACCCAACCTCACGCGATACCGGATGCGTTGCGTGTGGATGCACTCTAGGTTTGCCAAAATCCCCCAACAAACGAAATATGCGCATGGAGCGCATGACGGAATCTCATGGGCTGGCCGTTGCGCGACGCTAGCGGCGGCTTCGCTGCGATCCATGGGAACGCCAATCCAGTGGCTTATCCGGGTTAACGTCCATGATTATTTGGCGTGAGCGAGCAGGCGGGAGGTATGAGGAAAGCTCGGTTCTGGTGCGGTGTCCGGCAGGCTGCGCCCTGAGTCGGTGCAAGCCGTGGCATTCAGACCTGAATTGACAGCCGGGTCATGAGCGAAACGCATGCACGTTCGCCTCTGCGCAATTCGTCTGGAAGCTTCTGATCGCGTATCCTGTGGGCTGAATGAGCGTGGGGGCAGGCAATGCCGTATGCCCACCGCAATGATTTTTTCTGATCCCGGACAGGACTACTCCGATGCGACGTCTCCCGCCGCTCAACGCGCTGCAGATTTTCGAAACTGTCGCGCGGCATCGCAGCTTCACGCGCGCCGCGGATCACCTATGCCTGACGCAAGGCGCGGTGAGCCGGCAGATCATCGCGCTCGAGGACTATTACAAGTTCCCGCTCTTCAAACGCCATGCAAAAGGTCTCACGCTGACCGCCGAAGGCGAATTGCTGCTGCCGGCAGTGAAGGAGAGCTTCGCGCGTATCGAGGAGATATCGCTGCGCCTCACGCGTCAACGCACCGATCTCGCACTGAAAGTGCCGACCTGCGTGATGCGCTGGATGTTGCCGAAGATCATGCGCTTCCAGTCGGAGTATCCCGAGCTGCACGTGCAGATCACCACGACCTGGCAGCACGACGTCGACTTCCAGCTGGAGCCGTTCGATGCGGCGATCATCTATGGCTCGTCGCCGGGTGTGGACGTGCAGGCGGTGCCCTTGTTCGAGGAGCGTCTGACGCCGGTGTGCGCGCCCGATCTGCTGAAAGACAAACCGCTCGACGAGGTGGCCGATCTGGCGCGTCACACGCTGCTGCATCCGACGCGCGACCATCGCGACTGGAAGATGTGGCTCGCCAAGGTGACCGAAGTGGATGCGGCGAATACACAAGGTATCGACGCCGGACACGGCCCGAGTTTCGACACGCTCGACATGGCAACCAACGCCGCCTTGCAAGGCTTCGGCGTGGCGATCAGCGACCTTGCCTTGATCGACGAAGACGTCGCGGCCAAGCGCCTCGTGCGGCCGTTCGATACGGTGCTCAAGACGGGCTGGCGCTATTACTTCGTGTATCCGGATTCAGTCGCGCATCAGCAGAAGCTGAATCTGTTTCGCGACTGGATCGCGGAGCATTGGGAAGAGTAGGCGGCGCCCGTGGTTTGAAAGCGCGCGGGCGCGAGGCCGATCGTCAGGGCGCGAAAGAGAGAAACAGATACGCCGCGAACAAGGACAGATGCACGGCGCCTTGCAGAATCGTCGTGCGTCCGGAACTCAGCGTCAGGGTGCCGACCACCAGCGTGAGCATCAGCAGCACGGTTTCCTTGCCGTCGATACCGAGGATGAGCGGCTGACCGGTCCACAAAAACACCGCGGCGACCGTTGGAATGGTCAGCCCGATACTGGCCAGCGCCGAACCGAGCGCGAGATTCATGCTGTTTTGCAAGCGATCGGCCCGCGCCGCGCGCACGGCGGCGAGCCCTTCCGGCAACAGCACCAGCGCGGCGATGATAATGCCGACCACCGCCGGCGGCGCGCCCGCGTTCTTCACCGCGGTTTCGACCACCGGTGAGAGCACTTTCGCCAGCAACACCACGGCGACCAGGCACACCAGCAGCAAGCCGCCGCTTGCCAGCGCGACGCCGATACTCGGCGGGGCGGCATGGACGTCCTCGTCGGGGACGCCGGCAAGAAAGTAGTCGCGATGCCGCACGGTCTGCACGAACACGAACACCCCATACAGCACCAGCGACGACACCCCGGCGAACGCCAGTTGCGACGAAGACAGAAGCGGGCCGGCGCTGGTCGTCGTGTAGTTCGGCATGACCAGCGTCAGCACGGACAACGAGGCGAGCACCGCCAGCGCCGCCGCGGCGCCACGACTTTGAAAGTCCTGCTCGCGATGCCGGATGCCGCCCACCAGCAGGCAAATGCCCACGATTCCATTGCAGACGATCATCACCGCAGCGAACACCGTATCGCGCGCGAGGCCGGCCTTTTCCGGCCCGGACGTCAACATGACCGAAACGATCAGCGCGACCTCGATCACCGTTACGGCTATGGCCAGGACCAGCGTGCCGAACGGCTCGCCGACGCGATGCGCGACCACTTCGGCATGGTGCACCGCTGTGAACACGGCTGCGCACAGTGCTACCCCGATCAACGCGAGCAGCAGCCCGTTGCCCGGTAAGGCATACGCAACGCCCAGCACGATCCAGGCGACGAAGGGCGCGGCAATGGTCCAGCGAGGCAAAACGGTCGCGGGCGTGGTCATTCAGGGCTTCCTTTCATTGCGTGTTCTGGTTCTGGTTGCTGGTGCCGGCGGGGCATCGGCGAGACCTGAGGGCGACGGTGAATGCTAAACCATTCTGTCAATAAAACGCCCTAACATATTAAATTATAAAGGATAGTTAAAAACGGACGAGGATTTGTCAGTCCGCTCGACGGATCGTGGCTGGTGCAGTGGCCAAGCCGTGAGGCAACCGGTGGCTGTTTTGCATCTGAAGGAATGAGTCACGCAGGATTGCGCGGAGAATGCGGTGCGGTTTCGATGGGTGAAACACCCTCGGTCCACAACTGCCGGATCGGCAGTTTCAGGAAAAAAACGCGATGTTTCGGTCCGGGCGCACCGCCTCGCGATGAAGCGTTGCGCCCGGGTGAAGCGCTACGGCTGGCTGACGCGGTTTACTGGCCGACCGGACGGATCGTCAGTGCGTTCTTGACCGACGTCACGCCCGGCACGGCTTGCGCTGTCTGGGTTGCCAGGTCGACTTGCGGCTGCTCGGGCACAGTGCCGGCCAGCGTCACTGCGCCGCTACGCGCGCGCACGGTGATGTTGGTCACGCTCAGGCCCTTGGTCTTCGACAGCGCGGCGCGCACCTTGCGTCCCATTGCACGATCGGCTTTCTTGACCGACTTGGCGTTAGGTGCCGACGAAGCAGCCATCGGGGCGGCCGTAGCTGCAGCATCGCTGCTTTGCGCGTACGCATTGATGGATGCCAGAACGATCAGCGCGCCGCCGACCATCTTGATTGCCTGGAATGCTTTCATTCAACTCTCTCCTATTGTCATGAATACGACGGCCCTTGGATGGGGCCGGTGTACTGCGCCAGCGGTACTTCGGGATCAAATCTGAGTGGAGCGTTGCTGCGGGTCGTGCGACTTCTTGCAAACTGTAAGTTGATCAGGCGCGCTTAAACACACGCATGCCGGCAAAGGCTGTGCTGCAGGCCGGAAACACACGATACTCCAATTAGTGCCATGGTGAATGCGTCCGTGCCAGGAAATGAGGTTTTGGTACAACGAATGGGCCGATGAACGCAGGCCGATGGCGCTTTACCGCTTGATGCGGCACGGGTGGCACGCCCGTTGACGTATCGGCTGCGCGCGCAGGTCGCGCATTCATCGAATCCCGCGCTTTGCGCTTAACGACTCGTCCGGAACGCATGCCGAATCAGCCGCTGCCCATCCTCCCATTACTTCGTGACGATTTGCCGCTCGATGCGGTCGCGCTCGCGCGCTTCATGGTCGGCAAATACCTGGTACACGACCTCCCCGAAGGCCGTATCAGCGGCCGGATTGTCGAAACTGAGGCGTATCCGCTCGGCGATTCGACCAGCCACGCGTTCTTAGGCCGCCGCCCCTATAACGGCTCGATGTTTCTCGCCCCCGGCCACGCTTATATCCGGCTCACCTACGGGCTTTCGTACATGCTGAATATTTCCGCGGAAGCGGAAGAGATCGGCGCCGGCATTCTGCTGCGCGCCATCGAGCCGCTGGAGGGCTTGCCCCTGATGGAAGCGCGGCGGCCCGGCGTGCCGCTGCGCGACCTCGCGCGCGGTCCCGGCCGGCTCACCATGGCCTTAGGCATCGGTCAACCGTTCGACGGTCGCGATCTTTGCACCGGTCGCGACCTGTGGATCGGCGTGATAGAGACGGGGGAGGTGTCGATAGGCGTAACGACGCGCATCGGCTTGTCGCGCGAGATGCATCGGCCGCTACGGTTTTTCGAGCCCGGTAGCGCATTCGTCAGCGGGCCGCGAAAACTGTTGCTGCCGCCGCATGCCGAAGCTGCGACGCGTGCGCGAAACTGACCTTCGGCCCATTGGCCATTGGCCATTGGCTATTGGCCATTGTCGACCAACGAACAGATGCGATGCGGCAAAACACGCGCAGTGTGGGCGCATTGTCGAAACATCAGACAGAAAGGTTACGATTCCGACAATTATTACGGTACCGCGATGACGTTATTCATGCGCGGTGGGAAGTTTCACCACTTTGTTGCGATTTGAACAATTATATATCTCGCAATTAAGGGTTTTCCCTTGACGATTGGGTGACTAGACTGAACTCAATCGCTTCTCACATGGTGTGGCAAGCGAAGCAAAAAAATCAGATCTGGAGGTAAGTCATCATGAAATCGCTTATCAAGGCAGTCGCCATTGCAGCCATTCTGGTCGCTCCCGTCGCTTCGTTCGCGCAATCGAGCCAACAACCCGTGACCCGCGCGGACGTCCGCAATCAATTGATCCAGCTGGAACAAGCCGGCTACAACCCGGCCACGACCAACGACACGAATTATCCGTCTAACGTTCAAGCTGCCGAAAGCCGTGTGCAGGCGCAAAACCCGGCTGTCGCGCAGACGCAGGAACCGGTCGCCAATACGAGCGGTTACGGTGGCGTGGTCAGCGGTTCGTCACAATCGGGTGGTGTGATCCAACCGACGTCGGGCCCGAAGTCGGTTTATTTCGGCAACTGATTTGGGCGGCTGCCGGCGGTATAGCCGGCAGTTGAACAGCGCGCGGCGTGCGCGAATCATCTGGGCACGCTTGCGATCAACGAACAGTCAGCAGTTTGATGTGGGTATGACAATGCGCGCCTCATGCGGCGCGCATTGAAGAACGTTGTGTTTTGCCAGCAGCGGCACGTCCGTCGAGGTGCGCCGCCAGACTGACGAAGCCGCCGCGCCGCGCAGTGTCGCGCTCGACAATGCAAGAACCTCCGCTGCCGCAAGGTAGCTTCGCCCAACCTTTTTCAAGGATTGGGCTTTTTTTGCGCGCTGCTTTTTTTTGCGCCCTATTCGGCAGCTTGCGACGCATGATTGGCGGCTGACCTCAGGGCCGTTCGCCGTGGATATAGAACTCGAGTTGCTGAATCGTGAATTGCTGCTCGGCGATGATGTTCTTCACCAGGTCGCCGATCGATACCATGCCCACCAGACGGTCGTTTTCGATCACCGGCAGGTGGCGCATGCGCCGTTCGGTCATCAGGGCCATGCAGTCTTCGGTGGTCTGATCGGGACGGACGAATCGCACGGCTTTGCTCATGATGTCGCGCACCGGCGTGGCCTTCGACGAGCGGTCCATCAGCACGACTTTGCGCGCGTAGTCGCGCTCCGTCACGATTCCGGCGATGCTGTCGCCCTCTGTCACGACCAATGCGCCGATGCCTTTTTCGGCCATCAGCTTGATTGCCTCGTAGACGGAATCGTCGGCCTCGACCGTGAAAACGGTCGTGTTGTTCGGTTTCGTTTTAAGAAGCTGTGCAACGCTTGTCATGGAGCGGCTCCGTTTCGCAGTGCAGCACGCCGATATGGCGCGCTGTCGTCAGGGACAGGCTATTCCAGTATAGGCCTGGCGCGCGGCCGAAGTACTTCGGGAATACCTGTGGCGCGGCATATCCGGCCGGGTTTAGCCCCGCGAGCGGCCCGATGGCGCAGCGGTTCCTTGCGCGGCGCATGGACATCCGGGTGCAATCCGGGTGCATTAGGCCGATTAGCGGTAAACTCCCAGTCCATACCTTATCCCCGGATTGCTCGGGTTCATGTCAGCCCCATTGTCCAACGCCATGCTCACGTCTCACGATCCGTCGCAAGCTGCTGACGGCGCAATCAACGGCGAGTGCGTCGTCCTCGACGCCACCGCCACGCTCCCCACGCGCTACGGCACGTTCACCTCTTACGTGTTTCGTGTGTGCGAAAGCGGCGCCGAACATCTCGCGCTCGTAATGGGCGATGTCGCAAACCAGTCGTCCGTGTTGACGCGCCTGCACTCCGAGTGTCTGACGGGCGACGTGCTCGGCTCGTATCGCTGCGATTGCGGCGAACAGCTCGATCTGGCGCTGCGCTATATCGCAGCCGAAGGCTGCGGTGTGCTGCTCTATCTGCGCGGCCACGAAGGGCGCGGCATTGGCCTGTCGAACAAGATTCGCGCCTATGCGCTGCAGGAGCAGGGCCGCGACACCGTCGAGGCCAATCTCGATCTCGGCTTGCCCGACGACTCGCGCGAATACGATTCGGCAGCGGGCATTCTGCGCACGCTCAAGGTCACCTCGGTGCGCCTGATGAGCAACAATCCGGAAAAATTCGACACGCTGTCGAAGCATGGCATTCCGGTATGCGAGCGGGTCGCGCTGGCGATTCCGATGCGCGAGGAAAACGAGCGCTATATCCGCACCAAACAGTTGAAGTTTGGGCACTACTTCGACGAAAACGAATAAGCGGCGCATGAGCGCCGGCCGCGTTTTGCAAACGGCGGCCGGTGCTATGGCGTCGATTTCGTCAATCTATTGTGTCGTTATGCTGGTGGGCTTCGGCGTATTTCAGGCGCAACGCTTGACGCCAGGTCAAGGTGTAGCTCTGGCTGGCAACACGATCTCGAAACGCATCGGTCGTTAGTCTTTTGGCGCCTCTTTACTGCCTCGCTTGAACGAACTTTGCAAAATTGTTCAAGATGGATTGCCACCCTTGTTTCTGCTGTTCGATGGGATTTTCCGATTCAGCATCAAACACGACACGAACCGTCACGCCCTTTGCTCCCGCTATGAACTCCACGGATGCAGTGCGGTCGCCAAACGAGAACTCAAGCAATTCCTGAGGTACCACCTTGGTGTAGGTTCCTTCGAAATCAAAGCCGACGCTACCGTCCTTGGCCTCCATGCGTGATGAGAAAATGCCGCCGACGCGTAGATCGACAGTCGATTGGGTTGTGTGCCAATCGTCAGACGCCGTGTTCCACTGCTTGATATCGCTCGGCGTTGTGTAAGCATTCCAGACCTTGGCGACAGGAGCATTGATGAGCGTTTCGACGGTGATTTTCGTGGGCATGTTTTAGTCTTTCGTTTGCTGTTGCGAATAGGGTGTCCAGATAATGCCGCAAAACTGCCGCGCTTGAACCGAGATGCTTCAATCCGAGCCGAGTTGCAGCGAATCAGAATAAGCCAAAATCGTCGTTGCTATCGGGAATAGCGTTGAGCGTATCCCGAAGCGCTCGCCAGCCGATCAGTCCCGCAAGATAATCCGAGATCGCAAGGATCGCTGTCCAGTTACGAGTGCTCGTAGTTCCGCGCGCTTGCAGGGGGCGATGCGCCACGATTTTCCGCGATTTCATCGATGCGCGCAGCAAGGGGCAGGTATGCATGCCGTTTCTCCTATCACGCGTGCCGTTCAGCGCGCCGCCGTGGTTGCTGTTGAAGTTGCAGTTGAAGTAGCAGTTGAGGCTGCACCGGCGCGCGCGAGGATCGCCGCGAACACGTCCGCTATCGCGGTCGCGCCGAAGCGCCGTTCGCTGATCTCGCTTTCGACGTCAATGCGACCCGCGTTGTGCGCGTCGTACAGATCCGTGATGAGACGCGCGTGGTTTTCGCCGAGTCCTGCGCCGTGGAGCATGGCGGCCCATTCGCCACGCGGCACTTCATGGGCCTCGATCTGACGGTGCGCCAGTTCACCGAGTATGCGTGCGACGTCTAACGCACTGACGCGCGCTTCACCTTCAATACTCACTACCCGTGGCGACACCTTCGCCGGTCTGTCGTCGAGCAATAGTTCGGCGGCCAGCAAGCCGACATCCTGTGCGGCGACCGTCGGAAACTGCTTGCTCAATGGATGATGCAGACTTGGCAGCACGCCTCTGGCGAGCGCGATCGGCAGCACGCGACCCCAGTTGTGCATGTGTTCGGCCGCTCGCAGAAACGTCAACTGCGAGGCGACGGGCGCAAGCTGGGTTTCGAGGTAGTGAAACAGCGTCGTGATGCCGGTGCCGCTCGCGTGTTCCGCGCCGTAGTCGGAGAGCGCGAGCAGGCGTTGCGGCGGGTTGGCGCGCAACGCGTCCGCGCTCACGTCGATCATGCGCCGCATTGTGGTTACGGGATCGGCATCTGCATGCGGCACCGGGCACAGCATCTGTACCGCGTAGGCTCCTTCGATAGCGCGCGCTACCGAGGTTGGGTCGAGCAGATCGGCAATGGCGATTTCGCAGCCGATGTCCGCTAACACGGCGCCCTGCCTGTTGTTACGCACCACCGCGCGCACTTCACGGCCTGCCCGGCGCAAAGCCGCGGCGCTCACTCTGCCTACATTGCCTGCTGCTCCAAAGATCACAAACACGTTGAGCTCCTTCCTGGGTCGGTATGTCGCCATCTTAGGGAGGCGGGGAAACGGAAACGCGCGGGCACGGATCGTCGTGCGCAGATTCGGATGATTGTTTTGCTTTGTGGCGGCGCAGCATGCAAGCTGATGCGGTGCGAGCCCAAGCAAAGCCACAAAAAACGCAGGACAATGCACGCATGTTGGCTGTTATCCACAAGGAGACGCAATGAACGCCGTGACACCGATACCGCAGCCGCACAGCGGTTCCCGCATCGCATTGCGCTCCAGCAAGGCACTCGGGTGGCGGGGCTTCGGCGCGGAACTGGTCAACGTGTCGGCCGGCCTGCACCGGATTCCGGCGCTCAAGCATCATCGCGTGGGGGTGCATGTCGGTGCGCCGGTCAGGGCGCGTTGCCTGTGCAACGAGCGGCGCTACTCGCGGATTCAGGCGCATGGCGATGCGGATGTGATTCCCGCAGGCCTCGACGGGCAGTGGACCGATGAATCCGCCTGCACGATTTTCAGTGTGTGGATCGACGAAGACTTCGCACAGCGGACCGTCGAACAGTTGGAGTTGAAGACGAGCGAAGCGCGGCTTCGCCCGCAGTTCCAGATGCGCGACCCGCGCTTTCAGCATCTGGCGTGGGCATTGCGCGCCGAACTCGAAGCCGACGATGCATCAGATCCGCTTTATGCCGAAAGTCTGTGTACGGCGATGGTGGTGCGGCTGATCGGCAGCGCGCCGGTGCTTGACAAACTCGAGGACAAACGCCGCACGCTTGCGCCGAAGACCGCCGCGCGCGTGATCGAGTTTATCGAAGCGCACCTGGATCAACGCCTCACGCTCGACGAACTGGCTGAGCACGCCGAATTGAGCGTGCCGCATTTCAAGGTGCTGTTTCGCGAAACGCTCGGCATGCCGGTGCATCAGTATGTGGTGCAGCGGCGGGTGGAGCGGGCGAGAGCGCTTTTGCTTCACGGCCGGCTGAGCGCGAGTCAGATCGCGTTGGAGACGGGCTTTGCGCATCAGAGTCATATGGCGCATTGGATGGGGCGGTTGTTGGGGGTGACGCCGCGGGAGCTGGTCAAGGCGAGTGGCAATCCAGGCAGCATTATCGACCTCGATCCCTTCAATGCCCGCCGCATCGCCACACCCCGCTAATCCTTGAAACCGCACCGCAGCATAACCCGTTTGGAGTTCTCGCTCTATTGCCCTCAGCCGATTTCCATAGCTAAATGCGGACTTCGCAACCGGAGGCCGTCACATGTCGAAATCGAAGGGTTCTCGCATCGTCGCCTGGGCGATCGCTGCTGCTGTCGCCAATGCGCCGCTCGCCGTTCTTCTGACGCTCGCCACACCAGCCGGCATCGATCGCGCGGTTGCGGCGACGTCAAGCACCGGCACCGACGATTACGCGGCAACCCGCTATCCGATCATCCTCGTACATGGCCTCACAGGCACTGACAAATATCTCGGCGTGCTCGATTACTGGTACGGCATTCAGTCCGATCTCCAGCAGCATGGCGCAACCGTGTATGTCGCGAACCTCTCGGGTTTTCAGAGCGACGACGGTCCTAACGGGCGTGGCGAACAGCTACTTGCTTATGTGAAGCAGGTCCTGGCCGCAACCGGTGCGCAGAAGGTGAATCTGATCGGCCACAGCCAGGGCGGCTTGACCTCGCGCTACGTCGCGGCCGTAGCGCCCGAACTCGTTGCGTCGGTCACCACGATCGGCACGCCGCATCGCGGCTCCGAGTTCGCCGATTTCGTGCAGGACGTGTTGCAAAAAGACCCCACCGGTCTCTCGACACCGATCATCGGCGCTTTCGCGAATATATTCGGCATCCTGACGAGTAGCAGTCACAACACCAACCAGAATGCAGTAGCCGCGCTGCAAACGTTGACCACGGCAAACGCCGCGGCGTACAACTTGCGCTATCCGAGTGCCGGCCTGGGTGCGCCCGGTTCGTGTCAAACCGGTGCGGCGACTGAAACCGTCAACGGCAACACGCATCTGTTGTACTCGTGGGCGGGCAGTGCGATTCAACCGACCTCGCTGTTCGGCATTCCGGGCGCCACCGACACCAGCGTCGCGCCCATCGATTCCGCCGACCTGCTCGATCCGTCGACACTCGTTTTGTACGGCACCGGTGCCATCATGCTGAGCCGCCAGTCGGGGCAGAACGACGGCCTCGTCTCGGTGTGCAGCGCGCTCTACGGCAAGGTGCTCGGCACCAGCTACAAGTGGAATCATCTCGACGAAATCAACCAGTTGCTCGGCGTGCGCGGCGCGAATGCAGCGGATCCGGTGGCGGTGATCCGCACGCAGGCTAACCGGCTGAAGACACAGGGCGTGTGAACGGATGCGGCGATTGGATCGGCAGCAGGGCAGTGCGCGGACGCAGTGGCTGACTTTCGTCGCGGTGGGCGCGGTGTCGGCGGGCGCGGCGTTCTGGCTGAACCGGCCGCCGCCCGCGCATGATGCGTCGGCGCTGCACGTGGGGAATGCGGCGAGTTCCGCGCAACCGGCGCGCGCTTTGGGCCAGGACCCGACCGCCGGCGCAGCGACGGCCGGCACATTGCCCGCTTCGCTCGAAGGCTCGTCACCGCCACCTTTGCCAACCGATGGCCATGGCCACCTCGCGCGCACGCATGCGGTCCGTGAATTCTTCGATTACTTCCTGACGACGCAAAACGAAATCTCCGCCACGGCGTTAGACGCATTGGTGCGGCGCCAGATTGCGGCTCAACTCGACGGCACGCCAGCCGCCGCCGAAGCGGTGACGCTCTGGCAGCGCTACAACGCGTATCTCACGGCGCTCGCACAATTGCCGCCAACCTCCTCAAACCCCAATCAGAGCGGTGCAAAGCTGGACCTCGACGCGCTGCAACTTTCGCTCGATCAGCGCGACGCAATAGGTGTGCGGCTCATGGGCGAATGGAGCGAGCCGTTCTTCGGCGCCGAATCGCGGCAGCAACACACGGATGTGGCGCGCCTGCGCATCGCCTCGGATAGCTCGTTGAGCGACGCGCAGAAAGCGGCGCGTCTCGCCGCACTCGACACGGCACTGCCACCGGAAACACGTGCCGCCCACGAGCGTGCACGCCAGCAGCAGGCGGCACTCGATGCGATCGGTCAGGCGCAGAAGCAGGGCGGTTCGCTCGACGCCATGCGTGCGCAGATCACACAGACGCTTGGGCCTGAAGCGGCAGAGCGCGTCGTCCAGATGCAGCAAGCCGACGACGCCTGGCAAGCTCGCTATGCGGACTACTCGAGCCAGCGCGCGCAGATCGACAAACAGGATTTGCCGCCTCAGCAACGCAATGCGCAGATCGCGCAACTGCGTCAGCAGTTCTTCAGCAACCCTAGCGACGCCCTGCGCGCGGCGTCGCTCGATCGCGGCAGCGGTTCCGCAAACTGAACGCTCTATCGCGTGCGGTGCGGTGCGGTGCGGCGTGGCCAGTCAGCCCGGCGCCGCGCCCGTCAACTGCGAATACACGTCGTGCGAGAGCTGCAACAGCACCTTGCGATCGATCCCGCCTGACACGGCATAGCCAAAGTCACCGTCGACCCAGTAGAACACGTTCACCGGCCCGTCCTGATACAGCTTGAACGCGGTGGTATTCGCGTTCACCTGACGATGCGAAATGCACAACGTCACGCGTTCGCCGTTTGGCCCGCGATACATGAATTGCGCAGTCGGCCCATCGGCGCCCGGCAACAGGCGGCCGCCCGACAGGTTGAAACCGCTCTTCGAAAGAATCGGCGGATGCACGTCGGTGCCGAGCCGGTTGGAGAGCCACTGCACGAAATCCTGTTCGTGATCGGCATTCATGTCGGCCGGACGGTCGACGGCGGGCATATAGACCACATGCGCCACCGCGGCTTGCCGTGCAAACAACTCGGAACTATCGGCACTGACGGGCCGCGTATCCGAGTGACTTGCGGCTGGCGCCAAGACATCCTGTCCCCTATGCGTACCCACGCCGATACCCACGCCGATCACCAGCGCCGCGGCCATTCCGGCGAACTGCGGCCAGTTGGCGGCAATGCGCCAGCGGCGCCCGCTGGCCGGAGGCGCCTGCAGACGCTTGGGCACAGGCTCGCTCAGCACGCGGTCATAGCGTTCATGAAACATGTTGTTCAGCGAGAAATAATCGCTGATGCGTGTGGCCAACTCGGGGTTCTGTTCGAGCGCGCGTTCCACCGCGGCGCGTCGTTCGTCGGACAGTGCGCCGTCCACATAGGCGTGCAGGTCGTCTTCGCCGATCGGCGTGTGTTGGTTGCTCATCGCACCACCTGTAATTTTGCACCGCGCTGCGTGCCCGCCATCAATGCCCGAAGCCGCTCGCGCCCGCGCGAAAGACGCGACATCACCGTGCCGAGCGGAATGCTCAGCGCGAGCGCCACATCGGCATAGCTCATCTCCTCGAGGCCGACCAGCAGCACGACTTCGCGCTGTTCGATGGGCAGGCGCTGCAATGCATAGTCGAGGTCGCGCATTTCCAGCGAACGGGTCTGATCGGACGGCACGGCAAATTCGCTTTCTTGGACGCTGTCGTCGTCGACTGCCACGTGGACGGCACGCGCTGAAGCCTTGCGCGCCTGATTGGCGAACACGTTATGCATGATCGTGAACAGCCACGCACGCAGGTCGGTGCCAGGCTGGAACATGCCCGTGCGGCCGAGCGCGCGTTCGAGTGTGTCCTGCACCAGATCGTCGGCGAGATCGCGATTGTTGATCAGCGCTCGCGCGTAGCGCCGCAAGCGCGGCACATGCTCCATCAACTCGTCACGGACATCCATTTTCTATCCCAATCGTGGGGCTTCTCGTAGGCGCCGGGTGGGCGGCCGTCGATTGAATCACCACGCGTATTCGAGGTGGAAACACGCGTGGACGAATTTTATTCCGTTGTTTTTTGCAACGTTGCGAATAAACCTGAAGTGGCCTTATCGCATGGTCATCACGTCGGCGGCGCGCATCAAGCCGTGGGTCCGGGCGTCGCCGGCGACCACAAAGCGCTGGCGCTGCGCCGTCCAGGTCAGCAGCCGGATCTCGCCAATGCGGCGGGCGGTCCATTGCGGCTGGGCCGGCGCCAGCAGGGCCAGGGTGGAAATCACCACGACGGGCCGGCTGTCTCCGTTCAGATAGACGAATTCGTTGGCGCGTTGGAACGGGCCTGGCGATAGGACCCTTTGATCCACGAGCCGCAAGCCGATTGCGGCGAGCTCCGGCGCGGATACGTCGGTTCGAGTCGGCGACGCAGCGGAATACGATGCGGCGGCGGCTTCCGCCAACGCCATCACGGCGGCATTGTTGAGCGCCTGCTGGGACATCTGGGTGGCGGCGAACCATCCGCTCGCAGCCACCAGCGTCAGAACGAGTGCCGCGAGCGCATTCACCACCTTGCGCGGACGCCTTGCAGCCTTCAGCCGGTCGAGCGCGCCGCGCCATCCTCCGGGACGGTTCGACACGGGCTCGTCGGTTGTCTGGAAAGCCTGCTGCATTTGCGCATTCAACCTGCCATAGAACGCGACTCGGCGCGCTTCGGCCGGATCCCGGCCCAGATAGTCCCGCAGAAACGCCGCGCGTTCCGGCGTCAGCGTGCCGTCGGCATAGGCCTGAATGTCGGCTTCGGAAAGTGGCGCGCCGGAGGGCGCGTGGGTCGAGGTCATGGTGTCGGCGTTCATCGGATTGCGGCTATCGATGGGCGAACACAGGCAGGAGCGGGTTTATTCCCCATTCGAAATATGTTTTTTGCGTAACGCCAAGGCAGGAATAAAAGCCGCAAAGCCGTGGTTCTCCCTCATGCAAACCCGCACAAAACTCTTTGGAGTTCATCATGAAGAAGATCGTTTTTGCCGCATTGTCCGTGGTCATTCTGGCTGCTTCGTCGAGCGCATTTGCAGAAGGCAAGACACGTGCTCAGGTGTACCAGGAATTGATTGAAGCTCAACAGAATGGCCTCGATTTCATCACGGATTCATCGTATCCGGATGTGAATCCCGTCTTCGCACAGCAGGTCAAGCATCAAAAAGAAGCACTCGCCGCCAAGGCGGCCGCCGCGAACCACGTCGCGAGTGGCAGCGCGGCGACGGGCGCCGTCAATTGAAGGGATCGATATCCGGCGCGCGTCTCGAACGGACGCGCCGGATATCCAATGGAATAGATCGCCGATTTCGGTGTTTGCCGATGAGTGCATCTTTCCGAGAGTCAACGAGTCGTCATGACAAAACCATCCGTTCCCAACGCTGAACCCCGATGTCTGCCGTGCCGGCTCGCCGCGATTGGCGCGGTCGTTGCAGTCTTTGCCGGCGGCTTTGCCTACACGGCAGGCTGGCTGACACCCACGCGGCTCTCTGCGCCGCGATTCATCAATACATTCGAAGCAGTGGCAGGCCAGCCGCATCCTGGCTACCGCCGCAACCACGCAAAGGGCCTGTGCGTGGAGGGCTATTTCGACAGTAACGGCGACGGCGCGGTGTTGTCTCGCGCTGCGGTGTTCGCTACCGGCCGCACGCCGGTCACGGGGCGTTTTGCCGTACCGGGTGGCAACCCGTCCGCGCCCGATACCAGTTCACCGGTGCGCAGTATGGCCTTGTTATTCCAGTTGCAAAATGGCGAGCAGTGGCGCACGGGAATGAATTCGACACCCGTATTCGCAGTTCATACGCCCGAGCAGTTCTATCAGCAACTGCTTGCGGCGAAGCCCGATGCCGCGACCGGCAAACCGGACCCGGCGAAGCTGAAGGCGTTTTACGACGCGAATCCGGAAACCCAACCGTTTCGCGCGTGGGTGAAAGCGCATCCGCCGTCATCGAGTCTCGCGAACGCCGCGTACTACAGCATCAACGCATTCCAGTTTACCGACCGTGCGGGCAATACCCGTGCGGTGCGCTGGTCGATGGTGCCTGAAACGCCATATGCGCCGATCACCGATGCCCAAAAAGCCGGGAAGAATTTCCTCGAGGCCGACCTCGACCAGCGCCTGCAAAGCGGACCGTTACGCTGGCATCTGATCCTGACGGTCGCCCAGCCCGGCGATCCCGTCGACGACGCGACGATGCAATGGCCCGACGATCGTCAGCATATCGATGCCGGCACACTGGTGATCGATCGCTCGACATCGCAGGAAGGCGGTACGTGCCGCGACGTCAATTTCGATCCGACCATCTTGCCGGCGGGCATCCGGCCTTCGAACGATCCATTGCTCGCGGCACGCTCGGCTGCTTACGCGCTGTCGTACAAGCGCCGCACACGCGAAGAAACGCTGCATCCCGCGATCCACCAAACGCAGACAAACGGAGGCCAGTCATGAAGCAGACGCGCGCACATTTCAGTCCGCTCGCGCGAGCGCTGCATTGGACGATGGCACCGCTGATCGTCGCGATGCTGTTCATCGGGGTGGGGATGGTCGCGACGGTATCGCGTGCGCATATCACGCTGATCGCGATTCACAAGCCGCTCGGCATCGCGCTGCTGTTGTTGGTGATACTGCGCGCGAGCGTGCGGATCAGGCGCGGCAGTCCGCCGTTGCCGGTAGACATGCCGGCGTCGCAGCGCATCGCCGCCAGACTGTCGCATCTCGTGCTGTACGTGCTGATGGCGGCGATGCCATTGATCGGCTGGGCGATGCTATCCGCAGCGGGATACCCGGTCACGCTATATGGTCCGCTGTATTTGCCGCCGATCGCGCCGCATAACGTCGAATTGTTCGCGGTGCTGCGCGCGCTGCACACATGGCTCGCATTTGCATTGTTTGCCACCGTGCTGTTGCATCTCGCGGCGGCGTTACTTCATGGATTGATCCGCCGCGATGGCGTGTTTTCGAGCATGGCGCGCGGTGGGCGTTAGCGCTTCACCCGCTCCGAGCGCGGATCGTAGGGCGCCTTCAGATGCACGGTCGCCGGCAACAGATCGCCGGCGACGTCGATCATGTATTGGCCGCTGTTCAGATACGCCGCATCGGCAACGCCATCCGGATTGTTGATATAGCCCATCGCGACCGGACAGCCGAGCGTGTGCCCGAATGCCGCCGAACTGACGAAGCCGACCGGCTTGCCGTCACGCAGAATGGCTTCGCCGCCCCATAGCATGCGATCGGTGGCGCCATCGGCGGTGAGCACCGCCATCCGGCGGCGCTGCGGTTCGGCGCGCAATTTCAGCAACGCTTCGCGGCCGCGGAAAGGAATGTCCTTGTCGAGCTTGCAGGCAAATGACAGACCCGCTTCGAACGGATTCGTATCGGGAGTCAGTTCGCGCCCCCACGCGCGATAACCCTTCTCGATGCGCAAAGAATCGATCGCGTAGTAGCCCGCATTGACGAGGCCGAATGCCGTGCCCGCGGCGTGCAGCGTTTCGTAGACACCCACTGCGAATTCCACCGGCACGTAGAGCTCCCAGCCGAGTTCGCCGACATAGGTGAGACGCGTGGCGCGCACCGTCGCGTAGCCGAGATCGACCTCGCGGCTTTGGCCGAACGCAAACGCCTCATTGCTCCAGTCCGCCTTCGACACGCTTTGCAGCAACTCGCGAGAGCGTGGGCCCATCACGGCGAGCACGGCGTATTGCCCGGTGACGTCGACCAGGGTGCAGTGTTTGTCGTGCGGAATCGCTTTTTCGATGGTGTCGAAATCGCGCGTGGTTTGCGCGGTGCCGGTGACGAGCAGGTATTGATCGTCGGCGAGGCGCGTCAGCGTGAAGTCCGATTCGTAGGTGCCGCGCTCGTTGAGCATGCCGGTATAGACCGTGGTGCCTGGCGGCACGGCGACGTCATTGGTGACAATGCCTTGCAGCACGCTTTCCGCATCACGTCCTTTGATGAGAAATTTGGAGAACGACGTCATGTCGAATAGCGCGACGCCTTCGCGGCATGCGCGATGCTCGGCGCCGCTCCACGGCAGCCAGTTCTGCTGGCCGAACGCGTAGTCGATCTGTGCCTCGGCGGGTGTCGGCGCGAAAAAGTTGGCACGCTCCCAGCCCATCTTGCTGCCGAAAGAGGCGCCTTCGTCGCGCAGCAGCGAATAGAGCGGTGAGCGGCGAAACGGCCGCGCGCTGTCGAGTTCGCGATTCGGCCACGGCATCGCATAGTGCAGGCCGAGCGTTTCCTTCACGCGATCGTGCAACCACGTGTCGTTGCCGTTAAAGCGCGCGAAGCGGCGGATGTCGACCGGCCACAGGTCCATCGTAGGTTCGCCCGCGACGATCCATTCGGCGAGCGCCATGCCCGCACCGCCCGCCGACGCGATCCCCATCGAGTTGAAACCTGCGCCGACGAAAAAGCGCCGCAATTCCGGCGCTTCGCCGAGCATGAAGTTGTTGTCCGGCGTGAACGACTCCGGGCCGTTGTAGAACTGCTTCACCTGCGCCGTTTCGAGCGCGGGCACGCGTTGCAGCGCATTTTCCATCAGGATTTCGAACTGATCCCAGTCGTCGGGCAGCAACTGGAATTCGAAATTCTCCGGAATGCCGTTCATGCCCCAGGGCTTCGCGTTCGGCTCGAAGCCGCCCATCACGAGACCACCCACTTCCTCCTTGAAGTAGATGAAGCCGTCCGGATCGCGCATGACCGGCAGGTCCGGATGCACCCCGGCGATGCGTTCGGTGACGATGTAGTAGTGCTCGGCCGAGTGCAGCGGCACGGTCACGCCGCACAGGCGGCCGACCGCCTTGGCCCACTGGCCCGCGCAATTCACGACGATATCCGCGCCGATCGTGCCTTCCTCGCCGTCCTTGTTGCGCCACGCGAGGCCGCTGACTTCGCGCGCGCCGGTTGTGCCGTTGGTCTTGTTTTCGAGAGCCGTGCGCGTATGGATCGCCGTGACGCGGGTGTTCTCGACGATGCGTGCGCCGCGCGTGCGGGCGCCGCGGGCGAGGGCCTGGGTCAGATCGGTGGGATTCGCCTTGCCGTCACCGGGCAGCCAGACGGCGCCGAGCAGGTCGTCGGTGCGCATCACCGGCCATAGATCGCCGGCTTCCTGCGGGCTGATCACGTCACACGCTACGCCGTAGGCGCGCGCGACGGCGGCGGTGCGCTTGAGTTGGGTCATCCGTTCAGCCGTGCGGGCCACTGAAAGCGAGCCGCATTGCTTCCAGCCGGTCGCGAGACCGGTGTCGGCTTCGAGTTCGGCATAGAGCGCGGTCGAGTAGCGGATCAGCCTGGTCATACTTTCCTGCGCGCGCAGTTGGCCGACGAGGCCGGCCGCGTGCCAGGTGGTCCCGCAAGACAACTGGCCTTGTTCCAGCAAAACCACATCGGTCCAACCCAGTTTGGTGAGGTGATAGGCGACCGAGCAGCCAATGATGCCGCCTCCAATGATGACGACACGGGCGTGGGCAGGGATGGATGTGGACATATGTGGAAATGAGTTGAATTGATGCGCGTAGATTGCAACAAAATTTGGCAAAAAGCAATGATCGATTTGGTGCGCGTGCGATCAAAGGAGGCGGCGGTTGCACTGGCAATAAGCAGCAGCACTACCATTTTATAACCAAGTAGGTTAATATCCATTGGAGGCAAAGTTGGAAAAAAACACGCCTCACTGCACATTGGCCGATGCCCAGAGCCTCGCGCGCGAAGGGAAGATCAGAATCACGAAATCGGCCGTGATTGGGGCCGCGGCACTGGGCTTCGGGCCTGCGGCAATTGTCGACACGTTGATGTCGCTTGACCGCCGCGCTTTCAGAAAAAGCATGACCACGTATGCGGATCATCGGGTGTGGCAGGACGTCTACTGCGCCATGACCGAAGCAGGCATGGTCTATTTGAAATTGACGGTGATCGATGACGTCCTCGTCGTCTCATTCAAGGAGTGGTGAACATGAAATGCCCGAACTGCGGAGCGGCCGAGCTGGTGCGCGATACGCGCGATATGCGCTATGTCTACAAGGGAGAGATGGCCGTCTTCGAGGCCGTCACGGGTGACTATTGCCCGGCCTGCGAAGAGGCGGTGCTCGACATGGACGAGGCGACCCGCACGGGGCAGATGATGCTGGCCTTCAATAAAGAGGTGAATGCATCGCAAGTGGATCCTGCGTTCATTGCCGCGGTACGCAAGAAGCTCGATCTGGACCAGCGCGAGGCAGCGGAAATTTTTGGCGGCGGGGTGAACGCTTTTTCACGCTACGAGAATGGCAAGACCCGGCCGCCGCTTGCTCTGATCAAACTCTTGCAGGTGCTGGACCGGCATCCCGAGTTGCTGGCGGAAGTAAGGGCGAGTTGAGCATTTTTGCCACAACGTGTGGGTTCGTATGGAAATGCGTTGGGTTTTCTTGGCGAATTATGAGGGTGTTTGCTAGACTGGGCGCCGTTATCCAGGTCGCCCTCTTATGTTCTCCACCCAACGCCAAGCCGAAATTCTGCGACTCGTCCGCGAGCAGCGCACCTGCACGATCACCGATCTCGCCGGCCGCTTCGAGGTTTCCGACGAGACCATCCGCCGCAATATCAAGCCGCTGATCGCCGACGGCCTGCTCATCAAGGTCCATGGCGGGGTCATGCTGCCCGAGCGTCTCGACGAGCCGCCGTTCCAGCGGCGCATGGTGGCAAGCCGCGAGGGCAAGCAGGCGATCGGCGCGCGCATCGGCGAACTGGTTCGGGACGGGGATTCGTTGATTCTCGAGGGCGGTACGACCTGCCTGCATATCGCCCAGACGCTCGCCGCGCGCTCGCAACTCACGGTGGTGACCAATTCCATTGAAGTCGCCCGCGTGCTCGCGTCACGCAACGGGAATCGGGTGTTCATCGCCGGGGGCGAACTGCGCGCTGACGACTCCGCCGCTTTCGGCGACAGCGTGTTGACTTTCCTGCGGCAGTTCCACGTGCGCTACGCGATCGTCTCGGTCACCGCAATCGACATGCAGGGCCGTTTCATGGACGCGCTGCCCGCCGACGTGGCGTTTTCGCTCGCGGCTTTTGCGCAGGCCGAGCGGCGTGTGGTCGCGGCGGATCACGCGAAATTCGGCCATAGCGCGCTGGTACATGCTTTCGGCCCGGATGCGGTCGACCTGCTGGTGACGGACGAGACGCCGGCTCCCGCGCTAGCTCAGGTGTTTGCTGCAGCCGGCCTGGAAGTCAGTGTCGGGGCGGATATCGGCTCCGCGCTCTGAGCCGGGCCAAGCCAAGCCATTCGCCCCTCGCAGCACCTTCAAATCCGTCTCCACAGTCAATAGCCTCCAACGCGTAAAATGGCCGGTTACCACAGGCAACCTACGCTAGGCCGAATCCGCGCCGCCAGGCGCGATCCATCGCCTGCTGCGCCACTTTGCTTCCGCGCCCGATCGTTGTTGCCGGCTCGAATAGGAATGGACCCTGATGTCGTCAGTTTTCTTTGATCGGGAAAGGATTGCGGAATGGCTTGGCGACCACACTGTCGCCAAGGCGCGTTCGGTCGGCGCCGTCACGAACGTGAAATGGGACGGCGCGACGCTCAGCGGCTATGTGCAAGGCACCCGCGTGCTGCCGTATCACACGCGGGTGCGGTTTCGCACCGACGGTCGCACACCGTGGGCGCAGAGCGACTGCAGTTGCCCGGTCGGCCGCAACTGCAAGCATGTCGCCGCGCTGCTGCTCGCCGAGCTCGAGTATCACGACGAGATGGACCACATCACCCACGTCGAGATCGACTCCGATGAGCACCCGTCTGCCGGCTACCCGCAGGCGCCGTCCGGGGCGACAGCACAGCCGGCGTCCGGTGTGCGTCCCGAACTGGTCAGCTGGCTGGAGCGGTTTCGCGCGCGCGCCGAGGCCGCCGACGCGGTTGCCCAGAAGGCCGGCGCCGCGCGCACCCAAACGCTGGCCTACCTGCTGAACTGGTCCAACTTTCACATGCGCCATGAGGTCGTCCTGTACCGGGCGCGCTGCAATCCGGACGGCACGATTGTCGAAGTCGACGAGCCCTGGGGCAATGTGGAAGCCGCCTTACTCAAGCAACCCCGGTTCGTCTCCGACGAAGACCTCTCGATTCTGCGCGGCCTGTGGCTTGGCCGTTCCCGCGAGGACTTCGGCCAGTTCATCCTGCGCGGCACGAGCGGCGCGGAGATGCTGCAAAAACTGATCGCCACGGGGCGCCTGTTCTTCGAACTCAAAACGGCGCCGGGTCACGAGGGGCCAACCCCGCTATCGCGCGGCGCCGACCGGCCCGGCCGGATCGAATGGGAGCCGCTGGCGGACGAACGCCTGCGGCCCGTGCTGTGCACCGAGCCGCGCGCCACCATGGTGCTGCCCACCGAGCCGGTCTGGTTCGTGGACGGTGTGGCGAATGAGGCGGGCGTCGTCGAATCGTCTTTGCCGTTCCAGCAGTTGCCCGATTACCTCGCCATGCCGCCGATCTCGCTTGCCGAAGCGCCGCTCGTCGCCTCGGTGCTGCGCGAGATCGCGCCCGACCTGCCGCTGCCCCCCACGCACGACGCCTCCTCGATTCGCGTCATCGACGTCGATCCCGTGCCGGTGCTCACGCTCAATAGCCACGCGCTGCCGTCTGCGGCCAAGGCCGGGCAGCGCAAGTCCGAGGCGGTTGAACTGGCCGGCGTCAGCTTCGATTACGACGGCGTCAGCATCAATGTCGACAGTAGCGTCACGCTCGTGCCCGTGCCGGGTGGTGACGTTATCCATATCCGCCGCCGCTACGAAGCCGAAAAGAAGCGTTTGCTCGAACTACGCAAGACGGGGCTGCAGAAAGTCCCGACCAGCCGCGTGTACGCATCGCGGCTTTTGCCCGATACGATGCTCGGCCTGTCCGATCCCGAATCCTGGTCCGCCTTCGTCAACGACGCCGTGCCGGACCTGGTGAGCAAAGGCTGGCGCGTGACGATGGCGCCGGAGTTCCGCTACAACGTCATCGAGATCGATGCGATCGACGGCACCGCGCAGCAGGCGGGCGACGGCTGGTTCGATCTGGAGATGGGCATCCGCATCGGCGAGCGCAATGTGCGGCTCGAGCCGCTGCTCGCCGATCTGTTCCGGCGCGACCGGCGCTGGCTCGGCGGCGCGCTCGAAACGATCGCCGACGACGAGCCGATCGAGCTGAAGACCGAAGAAAACAAGCGTCTGCGTCTGCGTGCCGACCGCCTGAAGCCGGTGGTACGCGTGCTGGTCGACCTGTTCGACGCACTGGGCGGCACGTTAGCGGAGGGCGCGCCCCTGCGCGTGCCCTCAGTCGATGCGGGCCGGCTCGAAGCATTGAACAGCACGGGCCGCTGGCAATTCCAGGGCGACGATTCGATTCGCCAACTGGCGCGTCGTCTGCAGGCGGGCCCCGGCTTGCACGAGGTGCCGGTGCCGCGCGGCCTGAAGGCGGAACTGCGCGCGTATCAGCAGCAGGGTCTGAACTGGATGCAGTTCCTGCGCGAACACGATCTGGCCGGCGTGCTCGCCGATGACATGGGTCTCGGCAAGACCGTGCAGACGCTCGCGCACATCCTCGCGGAGAAAGAAGCCGGGCGGCTCGACCGTCCCGTGCTGATCGTCGTGCCGACCACGCTCGTGCACAACTGGCGCGAGGAAGCGCGCCGTTTCGCGCCCGAACTGAAAGTGCTGGTACTGAACGGCCCACAGCGCAAGGAGCGTTTCGAACAGATCGGCGAGCACGAACTGATTCTCACCACTTACGCACTGCTGTGGCGCGATCAGAAGGTGCTCGCCGAGCACGATTACCACCTGCTGATCCTCGACGAGGCGCAGTACGTCAAGAACGCAACCACCAAAGCCGCGCAGGCGATCCGCGGATTGCGCGCGCGGCATCGGTTGTGTTTGACGGGAACGCCGCTGGAGAATCATCTCGGCGAACTGTGGTCGCAATTCGACTTTCTTTTGCCGGGCTTTCTCGGTAGCCAGAAAGATTTCACCAGGCGCTGGCGCAATCCCATTGAGAAAAACGGTGACGGCGTGCGCCGCGCGTTGCTGGCGCGCCGCATCCGGCCATTCATGCTGCGCCGCCGGAAGGACGAGGTCGCGAAGGAATTGCCGGCCAAGACCACGATTCTATGTTCGGTCGATCTGGAAGGCGCGCAGCGCGATCTGTACGAAACCGTGCGTACGGCCATGCAGGAGCGGGTACGCGCGGCGGTCAGCGCCCAGGGGCTCGCGCGCAGCCACATTATCGTGCTCGATGCGCTGCTGAAGCTGCGCCAGGTTTGCTGCGATCCGCGTCTCGTGCGGAAAATCCAGGTTGACGAGACGCCGGTCGAACCCGGTGAGAAGCGCGGCAGAGCGGCAAAAACCGAAAAGGCCGGAAAGGTTGAGAAGGTTGAAAAGGTTGAAAGGGTCGAAAGAGGGACGCGCGTTACGCGTTCGGCCAAGCTCGATCTGCTGCTGTCGATGCTGCCCGAATTGATCGAGGAAGGACGGCGCGTGCTGCTGTTCTCGCAGTTCACCGGCATGTTGTCGCTGATTGCCGAAGCGCTCGAGGAAGCCGCGATTCCCTATGTGATCCTGACCGGCGACACGACGGACCGTATTACGCCGGTCGAGCGTTTTCAGCGGGGCGAGGTGCCGCTGTTCCTGATCAGCCTGAAGGCCGGCGGCGTAGGCCTGAACCTGACCGCCGCCGACACCGTGATTCACTACGACCCGTGGTGGAACCCCGCCGCCGAGAATCAGGCGACCGACCGCGCACACCGGTTGGGGCAGGACAAGCCCGTGTTCGTCTACAAGCTGATTGCCGCGGGCAGCATCGAAGAAAAGATCGTGGAATTGCAGGAGCAGAAGGCCGGACTCGCCGACAGCATTCTTTCCGAAGACGCCGCCGGCGCCACCAAGTTCTCGGACGACGATCTCGACGCGCTATTCGCGCCGATGCCGGAGATCGAAGGCGGGCGGTGAGATTATTCCTTGATCCGCTGCAAGGTAACGTCTTCAGGACGTCCGACCCACACCGCGAGTGCCGAGTAGTTATCCATCGATGCGCCGTGTGTATGCTGATGTGAAACGGCGTGGCGGAGCAGGGACAACCAGTCGTCCGCCTTGTTGACGATTCGCAGATGTTGCTCGATGTTTGTGTCGGACACGGCGTGCCATAGGCCATCGGTACATAGCAGAAAAGCGTCGCCGTCGTGGAGCGGCTGAATCGGGCTGACACAAGGTGTGATGTCGCCGCGTACGCCGAGTGCGCGATCGAGAAGATTCGGGCTGATTCCATCGAGTGGTAAGCCCGCGTCGGCCATGCGTTGCAGCAGACTGTGGTCGCGCGTGCGATGGATCAGCAAGCCACGCCGGAAGTGATAGAGCCGGCTGTCGCCGAGGTGTGCCCATTGCGCGGTGCGCGTCATGCGATCGATGAACAGTGCGACGACCGTGGCACCCATTTTCCGGTTGCGCGGATCGCGCGCCTGTTCGGCCAGAATCGCATCGTTCGCGTCCTTGATGCAAGCCTCGATCGCCACAGAAGTCATGGCGCGCGCGCTCCCCTGCGCGAGGATATGATTCACCGCGCATTGCGCCGCGACCTCGCCGCCCGGTTCGCCGGCAATGCCGTCGCTAACCACGAAGCATGCGTGTCCCTCTGCTACCACGTGACCGATGACGTCCTGGTTGCCCGAGCGGTCTCCCGTGCATGAGAAATAGGCATACGAAATATCCATGCGTTCGCCGCTTCAGCCGCGGCAGCTATTGCGGTACTGTGTGACCTCCGCGTCGTACGCCGCAAGAAACGCACTGCCGAACACAGCACTGAAATCGTCCTCGACGGCAAGCAGCGTGTCGCGGTGGAGCTTCATATATTCATCCCACAGCCGGGCCTTGCGTCGCATCGGCACATAACGATCCAGCCACTGCTGCATCGGAGTGCGCCGTTCCAGCCGCTCCGGAGCAAAACGCCGGAGCAGTTCGGTGAGCGCCGCGCGCATGCCGGCCACCATGCCGATCTGATGAGCGTGCAGATCGTTGAAGGCGTCGCTGACCGCACCTTGTGGTGACATGAACCCGGGAAAGGGCAGGCCGAACATTTGCCTGAGCACTGCGCCCCCGTCCGGAAGCAGCTTGAGCGGATTGTTTTCACGGTCGAGGAGCATCGTCATGTCGGCTTTCACTTCGCGCTTGAGAATGCTCCGCGACGAAAGCAGCTTCACTGTGCCGTTAGCGAACAGCGAGAGCAATTGCCCTGCGATGAAGAGCTGGTCGGTTGTCCACTCGTCACTCGCGGGGTCGAGACCGGCGCCTCGCATAAATGCCATCAGCAGGGGCTGAGCCGATGCGTCAAGGTGAGCCGCGGCAGGTCCCTCAGCGCTCCTGCCGGGTCGCTCGACGGCTCGCACGGTGTCCGGCGTGTCTGGTGTGTCCCGCGTCTCTGGTACAAGCGGGCGGGCGCGTATCGTCTGCGTCCATTCGCCTGCACGATCCGATGCCGTCTTCTGCGCGGCGGCTGCGCGATCGCGACTGGCTGGCGCCGCCGGTGGTAACGGCGTTGCGGGTTGCGCAAGGCTGCTCGGAGATGATTCAAACAGAGCGTCGCCTGTACTGTCAGCCGCACCAAACAATTCAAGCGGATCGGAAGGAACGTTGCGCAGTTCGTCGAATGCGACGGCGCGCTGAAGCGCATCGCTGCCGCCGCGCGATGCAGAGACGGAGATTGGTTCGCGTGGGCCGGGCTGAGCGCCTGGTTGTGTGCCTGACTGCGTGCCGCCGCCGAAGCGCGATTCGAGCGTATGCCAGAAATCGTCGCGGCTCTGCGATGCCGGCGCCTCGCTCGTACCCGCATCCATATTGTCACGCTCGGCGCGCAACAGATACGTTCCGATGCGAATCGCATCGCCGGCCTTCAGCGAGTACTCGTCCGCGCACGACAACGGCGTGCTGTTGACCTCGACCGCCGACACGCTGCTGAGATTCTTGAGCACGCAGCGATCGCCTTCGATCTGCAGCAGCGCTTGCAGCCGCGAAATCTGGCGCGTCTCGTCGGGCAGCACCAGATGATTGTCTACGTTGCGGCCAATGGTGCCGCCGGGCGGCCTGAATATCGCAGAGGCTCCGCGGTGAATGGGTCGACCGGCGTGTTCAATAACAGTCAATTGCATGATGGACGCTGACTCGATTGTGCAGATATCCCGACGCGCATCACGTTGCGCTATGACGCCGCCGCTGCTGCATGTTGCCGCCGCGCTGCTTCGAATGCCGGGCCCCAGATCGGATGTCCGCGTTCCGCTGCGGATAACTCGAAGTGCGGATCAATATCGAGGATCTTTCGGAACTCGGCGCGACATGCCGATAACTTGCCGGTGACGCAATAGCTGAACGCCATCAGCTTGTGAGCCTCGATTTGCGTGGCGCTATCGGACCGGTCTATTTCACTGGCATGACTGAGTAATTGGATCGTGCGCGCGTAATCGCCGTTCGAATAGGCACTGCGCGCATTCTGTACGGTTTCGGTGGCCGCACGCTGCTGCGGCGAAATGCTCGAGCAACCGGCAAGGATGGAGATGGAGGACGCCAACACGATAGTGACAACGCCACTGAGCCTCATGGGGTCATGCTATCCGTGGAAAACAGGTTGTTATCCGAATCAGGAATTTTTTCATCATTTCGAAATGCGACAGGTAGTTTTTTCATGAAATGAATGGAGTGTCATCTATCTGACATGGCGCGCTACTGATGCGTGCGGCAGGCCGCTCCTCACAATATATCTCGCAATTGGCAGATTGCAATTGTGAAAATTCGTAGGCCATTGGCGGATAAAAAATTAGCTAAATTCATGCCAGAGTAAGGAAATTAAAAACTAATTAGAAGAACGATGCAAGAATGCATTTTTTTAATAATGGTAAACCAGATATTGCTATTTAGTTCAGCTGTGAATTACGCTAAATAAGCGTATTTATCTGTGCATGCGTGACCGCAAAAAAGGTGCCCACAGCGAAGCTATGCCCGCTATCAGGCGGACTTCTGTCGATGGACCGGCCAGGTCAAAAAACCCTCCAGGTATCGGTGCGAATGCATGCTGCATAGCTATGCCGTTCTGACGAACGCGAGAGAGATGATGCAAGTGTCGATTAAACGGGCGCATTGGCCGCTGATGGGAATCGTGCTGGCCGGCGTGCTATTGAGCAGTTGCGCGGCAACGGATAAATCGTTGCCGGTTCCGTACGCGATTTCCTTTGAGGTGGCACCCGACGTGAACCCGGATGGAAATGCCAGGCCGTCGCCGATCGTTTTGCAGGTATTCCGGCTCAAATCGGCCGCGAGTTTCGATGGAGCCGATTTTTTTTCGCTTCAGAGCAAGACTCAAAGCACGCTGGCCGGCGAACTGTTGGGCGTGGACCGGTTGATCCTGCGTCCTGGCGAGTCGCGCACGGTCCGCTATACGGGCGACCTCGATGCTCATAGCGTCGGTGTGGTCGCGGGTTATCGCGCGCTCGAGCGCAATCGCTGGAAATTGATCGTGCCGCTGCCCGCTGCCAAAGAAACGAATCTGCTGAAATTCTGGCAAACCTCGCCCGGAGAAATCCGACTTTTGATTGCGGTGAAGAACGGCGGAATGCAAATCGTCGACCAGACGGGGGCGAACCGATGAGCACGATTGATTTGCCGCCGCGCGCAGGCGCGGCGTTGCGCCATCGCGTAGTCTGGTCCGAGGGCATGTTCCTGAGGCCCCAGCATTTCCAGCAGCTCGAACGCCATTTCGAGCGCTATGTGCAACTGCGCTGCCTGCCGGTTCAGGGTTTGTTCTGGGGGTTCAGTACGCTCGACATCGACACCGAAGCGCTTGCCCAGGGCAAGGTCGTGCTGCTCGCCGCATCTGGCGTGATGCCGGACGGCACGCCGTTCGATTTTGCCGGCGGCGACGACGCCCCGGCGCCGCTCGATATTCGCACCGACATGACGAACGAGACGATCGTGCTCGCTGTCCCGACGTGGCGCGGCGACAGTGCGCAGATTTCCTTCGACGAGAATAGTGTCTCGCCCCTGTCGCGTTATGTTGCCACGGAGACCGAGGTCGCCGACGTGAATACGATCGGCCTGGGTCCGGCACTGATACAGATCGGCAAATTGCATTTGCGGCTGATGGCGCAATCGGAGATCTCGTCCGACTGGCAGGCAATGGGCGTGATGCGTATTGTCGAGCGCCGCGCGGACCGTCGTGTGATTGCCGACACCGGCTACATTCCACCGATGCTCGCGGCACAAACTAGCCCGATGCTGGCCAGTTACATGAGCGAATTGCACCGGCTGCTCACGCAGCGCGGCGAGGCGCTGGCGAGCCGCCTTACACAGCCGGGCCGATCCGGAGTGGGCGAAGTGGCGGATTTTCTGCTGCTCGAGCTGATCAACCGCTACGTTGCCGTGACCTGGCATGCGCAACAGCCGGTTGCGATTCATCCGGAGACGCTGTACCGCGACTGGCTCAAACTCGCGTGCGATCTCAGCACGTTCACGTCGAGCACGCACAGTCCGCAGGTGCTCCCCCGTTATGAGCACGACGATCTGAGCACGACATTCGGCGAACTGATGAACGAGTTGCGCCGCTCGCTCGCGACCATGCTTGAGCAGAACGCGATCCAGATCGAGTTGAAGGATGCAGGCAACGGCGTGCGCGTGGCAATCATGTCGGATACCGAATTAATGCGCGATGCCGGATTTGTGCTGGCGGTACACGCGGACGTGCCGGCAGATGTCTTGCACACGCGATTTCCTGCTCAGGTGAAGCTCGGCCCGGTCGAGCGGATCCGCGATCTCGTGCAGCTCCAGTTGCCGGGCATCGGCGTGCGCGCGTTGCCGGTCGCGCCGCGGCAGATTCCGTATCACGCGGGCTATGCGTACTTCGAGCTCGACAAGAGCGGCGATCTGTGGCGGCAACTCGACCGTTCAGGCGGGCTCGCGCTTCATCTTGCCGGCGAGTTTCCCGGATTGTCGATGGCTTTCTGGGCGATCCGCGGCTGAGGCGGACGAGGCGGACGACGGACGGAAATGACCCATGAACCACTGGAATGATGCAGTTGCAGGCACGCCCGGCGGCTTCGTGCATCCGAACCCGGGTGGCGCGCCCCCCATCTCCGACGCGGCCGGTGCGGGTGGGGCTGATGGCGAGCCGCTGCCGCAGCGGGTAGCGCCGAGCGGCAGCAACCCGCTCGTCGCGGCAGCCAATCCGTTATTGAGCCTCGTGCCGCAGATTCGCTGGACGGTGCATCACCCGAATCCCCGGTGGTTACGCGAGCATCTTGCATCGGAGATCCGGCAGTTCGAAATGCGCGCGCAACGCACGGGAATCGCGCTCGACGTGATCGTCGGGGCGCGCTATTGCCTGTGTACCGCGCTTGACGAGGCGGCGTCGCTGACGCCGTGGGGCGGGGGCGGTGCGTGGTCTGCCGATAGCCTGCTGGTTGCCTTTCATAACGAGACCTGGGGCGGCGAGAAATTCTTCCAGGTGCTCGCGCGTCTTTCACAACAGCCGCAGCAACACCTCGATCTGATCGAACTGCTGTACTACTGTCTCGCGCTCGGCTTCGAGGGGCGCTACCGTGTGCTCGACAACGGCCGTGGCCAGCTCGACACGCTGATACACCGCATCGCGCAGCTAATTCGCCAGGCACGCGGCGAATACGATGCGCCGCTCTCGCCGCACTGGCGCGACGAGATTCCGGCCGAACGTGCGCGCCGTCTGGCAGTGCCGGTGTGGGCGTGGGCCGCCGTTGCAGGGGTGATTGGATTCGGCGCGTTTGTCGCATTGGATCTGACGCTCGCGCGGCGATCCGATGAATTGTTCACGGCGATCGACCGCGTACGTGTGCCTCATTTGCAGCAGCAGGCGGTGGCGGTGGCCGTTCATCCCGCTGCCGCACCGCGTCTTGCCGGGTTCCTCGAGCCCGAAGTGCGTGCGGGGCTCGTATCGGTTCGCGACGACGCCGAACGCAGTGTCGTGACGCTGCACGGCGACGGACTGTTCGAGTCGGGTTCAGCGTCGGTGATCGACCGCTATACGCCGGTGCTTGCGCGAGTGGCCGATGCGTTCGAGCATGTGCCGGGCAACATCATTGTCGCGGGCTACTCGGACAATGTGCCGGTGCGCAGCGCGCGTTTCGCGTCAAACTGGGACCTGTCGCAAGCGCGCGCGCAGGCGGTCGCGCAGATGCTCGCGTCGCGCATGACGCAAACCGGCCGCATCCGTGCGGAAGGCCGTGGCGAAATGGACCCGGTCGCCGCGAACGACACGCCGGCCAACCGTGCGCGCAACCGGCGCGTCGAGATAACGTTGCTGACGGCGCCTGCGCGCGCAGCGTCGGCCGCGCAGGGGACACCATGAGCTCCTTCGCTTCATCGCTGCCGTCCCGGCCGTTCCCCGCGCGATCTTTCTGGGTGTTCGTCGGGCTCGTGGCGGTTGCCGTGCTCATCTGGGTTGCCGGGCCGCTGATCGCCTTCAGCATGTGGCGCCCGCTCGAATCGACTGGTGCGCGCGCGGTGCTGATCTGCGGGCTATTCGCCGCCTGGGGGCTGCGCATTGGATACCGCCGCTGGCACGCGGCACATCTGAACGCACAGTTGCTGAACCAGTTGCGCGCGAGCGAAGCCGCGCCGGCCGATCAAAGCGCGGATCCCGCTCATCTGGCCGAATTGCACCACCGCTTCAACGAAGCCGCAGCGCTGTTGAAGAGCATGCGCCTCACCTCCGGTGAGCGTGCCCGAGCGGGGCTGGCTGGCTGGATCGAACGCTTTTCGCCGCGCTATCTGTATCAGTTGCCCTGGTACGTCTTCATCGGCGCGCCCGGTTCGGGCAAAACCACGGCACTCGTCAACTCGGGGTTGAGTTTTCCGCTGGCCGAGCAGTTCGGCCGTGCCGCGATTCGAGGTGTCGGCGGCACGCGGCACTGCGATTGGTGGTTCACCAACGAAGCGGTGCTGATCGACACGGCCGGACGCTACACCACCCACGAGAGCAATCGGGCGCTGGACGAGCAGGAGTGGCGGAGCTTCGTCGGCCTGCTCAGGAAGTACCGGCCGCGCCAGCCGCTCAATGGTGCGTTGCTGACGATCAGCGTTACGGACCTGCTCGGCGCCTCCGATGCGCAGCGCACCGAGCACGCCATGTCGCTGCGCAAGCGGCTTCAGGAATTGCGCGAACAACTTGGCATTCAGTTTCCCGTCTACGTGCTGGTGACCAAGGCCGACCTGCTGGCCGGCTTCGCCGAGTATTTCGCCGTGCTCGGGCGGACGCAACGGGCTCAGGTTTGGGGCTTCACGTTCCAGCTCGACGAGACCCACAAGCCGGATTTCGACCTGCGCGGGGCATTCGATCGCGAATACCAGTTGCTGCACCGGCGCCTGAACGACGCGCTGCCGGAGTTGCTGGCGGCTGAATCCGACGTGCGCCAACGCGAGCTGATCTATTCGTTGCCGCAGCAGTTCGCGCTGCTGCAAGACGTGCTCGGACAACTGATCGGCGAGGTGTTCTCACAGTCGAAGTTCGACTCGCTTCCGCTGTTGCGCGGCGTCTATCTGACGAGCGGGACTCAGGAGGGCACGGTGTTCGACCGCGTGATGGGCGGCATCAAGCGGTTTCTGCAGATCGAGGGCGTGCCACCGGCAACTCACAGCGGGGCGAATGGGCGCAGTTTTTTCCTGAAAGACCTGTTGCAGGCACTCATCTTCAGCGAGACGTCGCTCGCCGGTATGAACCTGCGGTGGCACAGGCGGCAACGCGTGCTGACCTTCGCGGGCTATGGCGCGGCGGCCGTGTTGCTGTGCGTTGCGCTTGCGCTGTGGATACGCAGCTATGCGAACAACAGCGACTATCTCCAGCAGATGAGTGAGCGCGTGAGCGTACTCGACAGGCAGTTGCAGCGCACGTCGATTACCGATGCCGCCGGCATGGGGCAGGTGCTGCCGGTACTCGACGAACTGAGAGGACTGGCGCGAACCGATCGCGTCGATCCCTCGTCGCCGCCGCTCGCGTATCGCTGGGGGCTCTTTCAGGGCGACAAGACGCAGGCAGCGGCGAGCGGCGTCTATCACCGCGCGCTTGACGAGTTGTTGCTGCCGCTCGCGGCACGGCGTCTCGAACAGACGCTGCGGGACGCGCGCCAGGACGATCCCGCGTTCGCGTATTCAGCACTCAAGGCCTATCTGATGCTTTACGACAGCGCGCACTACGACCCCGCCTTCGTGCAGGCCGTGCTCGACCTCGAATTCGAGCGTTCGTCGCCGCGGCCGCTGAGCGCCGCGCAACGTGAGGCATTGAGCGCCCATCTGGCCAGCCTGTTCGCGGACCGCGTCGTGCTGTCGCCGTTCGCGATGGACGAGCGGCTCGTCGCCGATACGCGCGACAGGTTGCAGCGGCTCACCTTCGCGCAGCGGCTCTATGCGCAACTCACGCACACGCTGCGGACCAGCACCGCGTCCTATGGCTTCGACGTCGCGCATGCCGCGGGCCCGTCGGCCGCACTGGTGTTCCGGCGGGCGAGCGGCCAGAGCCTGAACGACGGGCTACCCGGGTTGTACACGTATCGAGGCTACTGGGACGTCTTCGACAAGCGGCTGGACGATTCGATCGATGCGTTCGCGGCGGAGGAAAAGTGGGTGCTCAATCTGAAAGAATCCGAAGTGCCGAATCGCGCCGCGCAGGAGTCGTGGTCACGCGATATCCGCTCGCTCTACCTGAACGACTACGTGCGCGAGTGGGACGCGTATCTGGGCGACATTCGCCTGCAAACTGGCGATTCGCTGACGCAGAGCATTCAGGCCGCGCGGGTGCTCTCGGCGCCGGATTCACCGCTGACACGGCTCATCGACGCAGCCGCGCGCGAGACCGCGCTGACCCGCAGCGACACGGGCACGGCCGGCGCGGGACTCGCGGACCGCGCGCAGGACAAGGTGGAGAGTGCGCGTCACGCACTGGCTGGAATCTTTGCGGACGCGCCGGCTAGCGACGGCGCGGCGGTGTCCACCGACAAGCCGGAGGCCGTGGTCGACAACCACTTTGCCGGCTTGCGACAGTTCGCGCACAGCAGCGAACGCCAGGATTCCGCGCCGATCGACGCCGCGCTGAAGCTGATCGACGAGCTTTACACGTACCTGAGCGCGACCGACTCCGCGTTGCGCAGCGGCGGGATACCGCCGCCGTCCGATGTGCCGGACAAGGTGCGTGCGCAGGCCGGCCGCATGCCCGCACCGTTCAGGCAGATGCTCGGCGACCTCGCCGATGCCGCGAACGGCAGCGTGGCGACGCTCGCGCAGCGCAATATCGCGCGCAGCGCATCGGCCGATATCGGCGACTTTTGCCGTCAGGCGATCGCGGGGCGCTATCCGTTTTCGCACGGCTCCTCGCGCGATGTCGCGCTTGGCGACTTCGCGCAGCTATTCGCGCCGTCCGGGCTGATGGACGACTTCTTCCGCAAGAACCTGCAGGGTCAAGTTGACACGACCACTCGCCCGTGGCGTTTCAATACGGCGCCGAGTAGTGGCAATACAGAGGGAAATGCAGCGCCGTTCCTCGCGTCGTTCGAGAAGGCGTCCGTGATCCGCGATGTGTTCTTTGCCGGAGGGGCTCACGATCCCGGCGTGAAGGTGCAGATCAAGCCGCTCGACATGGACCCGGCGCTATCCGAGTGGGCCCTCGATGTGGGCGGCCAGAGCGTGCGCTACGCGCACGGTCCGCAAGCGCCGGTCGCCGTGCAATGGCCGCCGTCGGGAGGCAGCAACCAGGTTCGCTTGCAGGTTGTCGAGCAGTCGGGAGCGACCGATGGATGGGTGGCGGATGGGCCCTGGGCGCTGTATCGCCTGTTCGATCACGCGCGCATCGAGCCGGGTCACGCACCTGAGGAACTGATCGCCAGCTTCACGGTGGACGGCAAGCAATTCAAGGTCGAGCTCACCGCGGATTCGGTGCACAACCCGTTCCGTTTGGCGCAAATGGAGTCGTTCACGTGTCCGGGCAAGTCATGAGGATCGCAGAGGCGAACGGCCACGTGTTGTGGCCCGGCTGGTACGGGAAGGTCCCCGGTGCGGGCGATTTCGTCAACCGTGGGCTGTCCGCGGGGCTCGCCGCATGGTGGGACCGCTGGATTCAGCAGGGGATGGCTGCGCTTCGCCAGGACGCGCCGGACGGACTCAGCCGTTATTTCGCGATTGCGCCGGTGTGGAATTTCGTGATCCCGGCGGGCGCGGGCGCCGACTGTGTTCAGCTCGGCAGCCTCGCACCGAGTTGTGACCGCGTCGGCCGCTATTACCCGGTCATTGCGACGCTTGCACTGGACGCGGTCGGCTATTCGAGCCACACGACCGCGTCGGCCGGCGAGTTTTTTCGGCAGGCCGGGGCGGCGCTGCTCGATGCCGTTCGCGATGCGCATGGACCCGAGCAACTCGATCTGGCGTTGAGCCGCATTCGGCTTCCGCGCGACACCGGGCTCTTCGCGCAACGGGATGACGGGGTGCTGGCAGGTGGTGTGGTACGCGCGATGGACCATGCGGCGGGCTGGCCCAATTTGGCCGAGTATTTCGACCCGCACGGAATGACGAGCTTCTGGTGGACCTATCAGGCAGACGACGTGCTGCCGAAAACGCACGCGCATACCGGCAGGTTCGATGCGCGGCTGTTTCAGACGCTTTTCGGCGCGCCGCCGCGCGATACGTATTGACGCGGCGGCCACGCGCGGCGGCATTCGCGCACGCTTGCCCGAAGCTGTATTGACGAGAGGTCGTGGATGATGGACCCGTTGTTTAAAGAACGCATGACGGCTGCTCCCGACGAGGGGCACGCTGGCGGATCGCGGCCGCTGCCGATCGGGCACCGGCTCGGCGAATTCGAACTGGACTCGGTGCTGGGGATCGGCGGTTTCGGTATCGTCTATCGGGCGTTCGATCGCACGTTGCAGCGTACGGTCGCCGTCAAGGAATACATGCCCTCGCTGCTCGCGCGGCGCGGCGGCGATTTCACCGTATGCCTGCGCGCGGACCGCTTCGCGCAGGCATTCGACTCGGGGCGCGCCGCATTCCTGAACGAGGCGAGGCTGCTCGCGCAATTCGATCATCCCGATCTCGTGAAGGTGCTGCAATTCTGGCAAAACCATGGCACCGCGTACATGGTGATGCCGTTTTACGAAGGGCAGACGTTGAAGCAGCGCGCGGCGACGCACGCGCCGATGGGCGAAGCGGAGCTGATGAGCCTGCTTGCCGCGTTGCTCGGCGCGCTTGGCACACTGCATCGCGCGCAATGCTTTCACCGCGACATTTCGCTCGACAATGTGCTGATCCGGGCCGACGGCAAACCGGTGCTGCTCGACTTCGGCGCGGCGCGCAAGTCGATTGGTGACGCCGTCGACGAAACGTCGGTGATGCTCAAGCCCGGCTATGCACCGATCGAGCAGTACACGGACGACCCCGCATTCGTGCAGGGGCCGTGGACCGACATCTATTCGCTCGGCGCGCTGGTCCACGCGATGATTGTCGGCGAGCCGCCAGCCGCCGCCGTCGTGCGCAGCATTCAGGATACCTGGCAGCCGCTGGCGTCGCGTGAATTTCCCGGCCGCGAACGATACAGCCGACCGTTTCTGGAGGCGATCGACTGTGCATTGCAGTTGCGCATCGCCGACCGTCCGGATTCTGTGGCGGCGTTCGCGCAGTTGCTGGGACTGCGCGATGCGGGCGCGGGGATGTACATCGCGGGCGACCGCTCGCAAGGAATGCGGGAGCCTGCAGCCCTGTCGGCAGGCGCGCAAGGGATCGCGACTGCCGGCATCGCTGCAGCGGCAGCGCAACCGAATGAACCGCAAGCGGGCGCCAATGATCTGCCCGGCGTCCCGCGGCCGTCTTCCGCAGGCGAAATGTCACGCCCGTCAGATGCCGATGCGGGCGGCAAAGACCAAAGCGGTGCGGTGATTCAGGGAGCGACAGGTCTGCTTAACGACGCGTCGGGTAGCGCTGCCGAAGCGAGCCTCATCGCCGAGACACCCGAGGTCACGCAGAGCGAGCCGGCTGCCAATGGTCAGCACGATGATCTGCGCCTCGGCGCGCAGCGCCCAGGCGGCCACCGTCCCTATAGGATCGCGGGCGCGCTGGTCCTGATCGTTGCGGCATGCGTCGGCACGTTCAAATTGCTGCAGTTCGCCATACGCGTCCCCGAACAACACGCTGCCGCGGCGACGACACCCGAGGTTCAGGCGCCTGTCGTGGTCGTTCCGCGCGAGCCCGCGCCACCTCTCGCGCAGGCCGTTCCGGTCCAGCCGCCGCAAGCGGCGCATGCGTCCGGTGCGAGTGAGTCCGCGCCTCACGAGCCGGTTGAACAGGCGAATGCGGCTGCCGCTCCCGCCACGGCCGCGTCGGCGCCGGACTCGATCGCAGCCGACGCGCAGGCCGCATCCGCTTCGATCACAGCCGACGCGCAGGCCGCATCTGCTGCCGGCGCGTCTGGGCAGAGCGCCACGCAACGCGTCGCCGCCGGCGACGATCGCAAGACGGCCAAGCTCGTGGCGGTCAGGTTCCAGGTCTATCCGTGGGGCGAAGTCTATGTCGGAGGTGTCAAGCGTGGCGTCAGCCCGCCGCTGAAGACGCTCACACTTGCGCCCGGTACGTACGACATCGAAATTCGCAATGGCGAGTTGCCGCCAATGCGGCGCACGGTCCAGCTCGATGCCGGCGGCGGACCGGTCAGCATCAGTTACACGTTCGAATGACCGGCGATACCACCAATCGCGTGGACGCATGGGGCTTGCACAGGAAATCATCGACATGATTGAACGCTTTCTCACCCCCGTCGATACGAACTCACGATGCGGGCCCGATCTCGAGTACGACGCCGATTTTCTGCGGCTGCAACAGTGCGCGGCGGGTCGGCCCGAGCAGCAGTACGGCGCGACGGTCATCGCAGCCGAGGCGCCGGACTGGACCGAAATCGAACGCCTCGCGCAGTCGCTGCTCGCGCGCACGCGGGATCTGCGCATCGTGCCGCCGCTGGTGCGCGCGTGGATCGACTCTCGTGGTCTGGAAGGTTATGCGGACGGGCTGATGCTCGTGCGGACATGGCTCGACGATTACTGGGACGACCTGCATCCGGTGCTGTCCGTCGACGGCGAGGCCGACCCGGCGCCGCGGATGAACGCGCTCGCCGAACTCGTCGGTGCGCATGCGTGCGCCGGGTCAGCGCGCGAGCAGCCGCTCGCCGGCGCGCTCAGTGTGCGCGAGGCTGCCGACGTGCTCGACGGCCGCGCGCTCGATGTGGCCCATTATCCGGGCGGTCCCGAGCGCCTGAAGCGCGAACTGGAACGATTGCGGGACGAAGGCGGGCGCGAGTGGCTTGCCGCACACGCCGTGCTCGACGGTCTCGATGGGATTCGCGCCATGGTGACGGCCCTTCTCGGCGCGCAATGGATGCCCGAGCCGAGCCGTTGCGAATTGGCGCTGCGGCGCATATGCCGCGAGGTGGGCGAGCCGCAGGCAGCGGGCGCGCACGACGCGGGTACTGCACACCGTGACGCGTCCGCGCAGGGCGGTGCCGATGCCGGCCAGGCTCACCGCATCGATGACGGCAAGGGTAGCAACCGCGGCAATGGCGTATCCGCCGTGCCGCAGCCACATCCATGGCGTGAGGTCGAGTTCACGAACCTGGCCGACGTCGCGCTCGTGCTCGACAAGATGTGCCGCTATTTCGAGGACCACGAACGGAGCCATCCGGCGCCGCTGCTGCTGCGCCGTGTGCAGCGTCTGCTGACGCTCGATTTCTACGAGATCGTCAGGGACATTGCGCCGGAAAGTTTGCAACAGGTCGAGTTGCTGAGCGGACGGCGCACGGATGCGTAGAGCGGGGCGTGCGACGCCGGCGGATGGCCGCATGCCTCTTACCGTTGAACCAGGATCAGCGCACATCGGGTGCGCGGGGAGTATGAGCGAATGCCACGTCAGAAACTTTCATCCAGCGGACAGAAACAGATTGCGCGCAATCGCGCGCCTCGGGTCCAGATCGAATACGACGTCGAACTGTACGGTGCGCAGCAGAAGGTGCAACTGCCGTTCGTGATGGGCGTGCTGGCCGATCTGGTCGGACATCGGGCCACGCCGCTGCCCGATCTCGTTGAGCGCAAGTTCATGGAGATCGACATCGACAGCTTCGACGAGCGCATGAAGGCGCTCGCGCCGGCGCTGTCGCTCGAGGTGGACAACACGTTGACCGGCGAAGGCAAGCTGAAGGTCGACGTCGCGTTTCAACGCATGGACGACTTCGGTCCCGCGGCGCTCGCGCGTCACGTCGAACCGCTGCGGCTGCTGCTCGAGGCACGCACCGAACTCGCGAACCTGCTGACGTATATCGACGGCAAGCGCGGCGCGGAGCAACTGATCGCGCGGGCGCTTGCCAATCCTGCCCTGCTGGCGGCGCTTGCCGGAACGGGAGCGCGCGGCGCGACGGCGCAGGCCGGCGATGCCCCGCGTCTCGAAGGAGAAGATCATGAATAGGAGTGTGCAGACACTGACGCAAGTGGTCGACGCGACGCTGACGGACGAGCGGTTTGCCGCGCTGCTCGACGCGGAAGTCAAACCGACGACCGAGCAGGCGCGCGACGCGGTGCAACGCGCGGTGCGCACGCTCGCCCATCAGGCCCTCGAGAACACAGTCACGCTGTCGTCCGATGCCTATGACGCGATTGCGCAGTTGATAGGCGAAATCGACGGGAAGCTGGGTGAGCAGATCAATCAGATCCTGCACCACCCGGAATTTCAGCAGCTTGAGGGCGCCTGGCGTGGCCTGCATTATCTTGTGAATCACACCGAGACCGACGAGTTGCTGAAAATTCGTGTGCTGCCGACAAGCAAACGGGAGCTCGCACGCATGTTCAAGCGCCACAAGGGCGTCGCATGGGACCAGAGTCCGCTGTTCAAGAAGGTCTATGAAAACGAGTACGGACAACTGGGCGGCGAACCGTTCGGCTGCCTGATCGGCGACTACCATTTCGACCATTCCGCACCAGATGTCGAGATGCTCGGCGAACTCGCGAAAATCTCCGCGGCGGCGCATGTGCCTTTCATTGGCGGAGCGTCTCCCGCGCTGATGCAAATGGAGTCGTGGCAGCAGCTATCGGATCCGCGCGATCTGACGAAGATTTTCCAGAACACCGAGTACGCCGCGTGGCGCAGCTTGCGCGAGTCGGAGGATGCGCGCTATCTCGGCCTCGCGATGCCGCGCTTTCTTGCCCGGCTGCCCTATGGCGCGCGCACCGACCCCATCGACGAATTCGACTTCGAGGAGGAAATCGACGGCGCGCGCCACGACCGCTATACGTGGGCCAATGCCGCCTACGCGATGGCCGCGAATATCAACCGTTCGTTCAAGCTCTACGGCTGGTGTTCGTCGATTCGCGGTGTCGAGTCAGGAGGCGTGGTCGAGAATCTGCCGTGCCACACGTTTCCGACCGACGACGGCGGCATCGATATGAAATGCCCGACCGAGATCGCGATCAGCGACCGGCGCGAAGCAGAACTCGCAAAAAACGGACTGATGCCGCTCGTGCATCGCAAGAACTCCGATGTTGCCGCATTCATCGGCGCGCAGTCGCTCCTGAACAGCGCCGAATATCACGATCCCGATGCGTCGGCCAACGCGCGCCTGTCTGGTCGGCTGCCGTATCTGTTCGCGTGCTGCCGCTTCGCGCACTACCTGAAGTGCATCGTGCGCGACAAGATCGGCTCGTTTCATGAGCGCAGCGACATGGAGCGATGGATGAACGACTGGATCATGAACTACGTCGACGGCGACCCCGTGCATTCATCGCAGCAGACCAAGGCGAGCAAGCCGCTCGCGGCCGCCCAGGTCGTCGTCGAGGACGTCGCGGACAACCCCGGTTACTACGCGGCGAAGTTTTTCCTGCGCCCGCACTATCAGCTCGAAGGGCTGACGGTGTCGTTACGGCTTGTTGCACGGCTGCCGTCGGTCAAGGCGGTGGATCGCTGAAGCGCGGCGCTTATTTCAATTGGAGGGTGTGATGGCAGTGGCAATGTTCATGAAGGTAGATGGCACGACCGGCGAGTCGGCCGACGATCAGCATCAGGGATGGAGCGATATCCAGTCGTTCGCGTGGGGCGCGAGCCAGCCCGCGGCGATGGCGGTGGGCGGCGGCGGCGGCACCGGCAAGGCCAGCTTCAACGATTTGAAGGTGGTCGCGTACATGGACAAGGCGGCGCCGGCGATCATCAAATGCTGTGCGAGCGGCAAGCATCTCGACAAGGTCGAGATTTCCTCGTGCAAGACCGGCGGCACGCAGATCGAGTTCTCACGGGTGACGCTCGAGGAAGTGCTCGTTACCTCCGCACAGGTTGCCGGCACCGATCCGGCCGACCCGGCCGACCGGCTGCTGATGAACTATGCGTTTCAGGCCGCGCGCGTCAAGAAGCAGTACTGGGAACAGAACGCGAACGGCGGCAAGGGGGCCGAGGTGACGATGGGGTGGGACATCAAGAAGAACAAGGAGATGTAGCCGGGAGGCGGCGACGATGCTCGAAACCGATGATCCACCGATGGACCACCCGTCCGGCTCGCGACGCCATGGCGCGCGTGACCGGTTGCAGCCCGCGCTGCTCGACCGGCTTACCGACATGGCGCCCCGCGATCGCACGGAAGCTTTGCCGGCGCACTGGATCGATGAGCGCAAGCTGCGCGCCGCGGTGCTGCGCGATCTGTCCTGGCTGTTCAATACAGCGAACATGCAGGACGTGATCGATCCGGCGGCCCATCCGGAAGTGCTGCGTTCGGTTGTCAATTACGGCGTTCCTCCGCTTGCCGGCGTGCAGATGTCGGGCATCGATCATGGCGCGCTCGAGCGCTGGATTCGCGATGCACTCGTGTACTTCGAGCCACGATTGTGCGCCGGAAGCATCGACGTGCATTGCGTGACGGATCCACGCGGGGCGAACCATCAGAACCGGCTGACCCTGGAGATCCGCGCGAGGCTGTGGTCGGTGCCGTATCCGCTCGAGATTTTGCTGCTGTCCGATCTCGATCTCGAATCGGGCGTCGTGTCAGTCAGGGAACGCACGGGGGTATAGCGCATGGACGAGCGATTTCTTGACTACTACAACCGGGAACTGACCTATCTGCGGCAGCTGGGTGGCGAATTCGCGCAGCAGTTTCCGAAGATCGCCGGCCGCCTCGGCATGCATGGCATCGACGTCGCCGATCCCTATGTCGAACGGCTGCTCGAAGGATTCTGCTTTCTGACTGCGCGCGTGCAGATGAAGATGGATGCGGAATTTCCGCGCTTTTCGCAGCGTCTGCTCGATGTCGTCTATCCGAACGCGCTCGCGCCGATGCCGGCGATGGCGATCGTGCAGATGACGCCGGATCAGAACGAAGGCAGTCTCGTACGAGGCTTCGCGGTGCCGGCCGGCACCGCGTTGCAGGCGAAGGTCGCGAGCGGCGAAGTGACACCGTGTGAATTCCGCACCGCGCATGATCTCGTGTTGTGGCCGCTCGCGATTTCCCAGGTGCAGATGACCGGGGTTCCGGTCGATCTGCCGCCCGGTGCGCTCAGACGCCGTGCGCGCGCCGCGCTGCGCATCAGGATCGACGTGACGGCCGGTGCGCTGGCGAACCAGTTGCCGCTGGATCAGTTGACGTTCTATCTGTCGGGCCCGGAGTCTCAGGCGGCGCGCCTTGTCGAGCTGATCACCGCTCACGTCGCCGGCGCTATCCTGCACGCACCGGGCGATGCGGCTCGCAACGCCATCGTCCTCGACGCGAATGCGATTGCGCACGAGGGATTCCATCCGTCGCAAGCCATGTTGCCGAACGACGGCCGGATGTTCGAAGGTTACCGGCTCATCCAGGAATACTTTGCGTTCCCCGCACGCTATCTGTTTTTCAGCGTAGGCGGCTTGCGGCGCGCACTCGCGCAATGCGGCGGCAGTGCTTTCGAGTTGACGCTGCTGCTCGACCGGGACGACGCGGCGCTCGCATCCGAGGTCGATACGCGCCATCTGGCGTTGAACTGCACACCAGCGGTCAATCTGTTTCCGAAGCGTACCGACCGCATTCCGGTTACGCCGCGCACGCATGAATATCATCTGGTCGTCGACCGCGTGCGGCCGCTCGATCACGAGGTATACGCAGTGACACGCGTCACGGGTCATCGTATCGGCGACGCAGGAGATTGCGACTTCAGTCCGTTCTACGCGTCGTACGGCGGCGACAGTGGCGAGTCAGGTGCGTACTACTCAGTCCGGCGCGAAGGGCGTCTGGCATCGGCTCAGATACGCGCCAACGGCGCACGCACCAGCTATCCCGGAACGGAAGTGTTCGTCTCGCTCGTCGACCGGCAACAGGCACCGTTCGACGAACGCATGCGGCATCTTTCCGCCGACACCCTTTGTACGAACCGGGATCTGCCACTTCTGCTGCCACGCGGCTCGGCGAGCGATTTCACGCCGAAGATATCCGCACCGCTCAAACACATCAAGGTATTGCGCGGACCGTCGCGCCCGCGGCCACCGCTCGCGCAGGACGCGGCGGCGTGGCGGCTCATCAGCGGCCTCGGATTGAACTATCAGCCGTTGACCGGCATCGACGATGAAGCCGGTGCGCGCGCGCTGCGCGAATTGCTGGGGCTGTATGCGCAACAAGGGGACGCGGCGACGCGCAAGCAGACCGGGGCATTGCAGCGGCTCGCTTGCGAACCGGTTTATCGCCGGCTGCCGGAGTGTGGCCCGATCGTGTTTGGCCGTGGCGTGCGTGTGACGCTGACCGTCGACGAGCAGGCATTCGCCGGCGACAGCCCTTATCTTCTGGGCGCGGTGCTCGAACAGTTTTTTGCCCGGCATGCGTCGATCAACGCGTTCACCGAGTTCGCGTTGCATTCCGTTCAGCGTGGCGAACTCGCGCAATGGCCCGCGCGTATCGGGCGGAGACCGGCAATATGACGCACCGCGATCCACTGGCGAGCGCCGCGACACGATACGACGCGTATTGGGCGCGTTTGCGCGCTGCGCCCGAGGAGCACGATCTGTTCAACGCACTGCGCTGGCTCGACGCATTGTCCCAGCATGCGGCGCCGCTCGGGCGGGCGACCCACCCGCGCGACGAGCCGTTGCGGCTTGGCCAGGAGCCGTCGCTTGCGTTCGCTGCGTCGATGATCGCTGCCGTGCGCGACGCGGGCGCCGTGCCGCGCCTGACGATTCACGGCTTCGGCCTGTTCGGGCCGAATGGGCCTCTGCCGCATCATCTGACTGAGTACGCCCACGAACGGGCGAATGCGTTCGACGACCGCACGATGTCCGGTTTCGCCGACTGGTTCCATCACCGGCTGATCCTGCTGTTCTATCGCGCGTGGGCCGACGCGCAGCCGGTGGTCGGCCATGACCGTCCGGGGCGATCGCGCTTCGACCGGTATGTCGCGAGCCTGATCGGCCGCGCGGTCGATCCCGTTGAGACCCGCGACCCCGCGCACGCGCAGTATTTCCATGCAGGCCACTGGGCGCGGCAGACGCGCAATCCGGAAGGTCTCGTCCAGATTCTGCGGCGCGAGTTTGGCGTGCCGGTGCGCATCGTCGAACACATCGTGCATTGGACGCTGATCGGCGCACCGCTGCGCACAACGCTCCACGCGACCGCTCCCACGCAACGCCTCGGCGATGGTGCGGTGCTCGGCCGCGCGGTACGCGATGCGCAGTCGCGCTTTCGCATCGTGGTCGGGCCCATGCCGCTCCCTACGTATCGCACGTTCCTACCCGGCGGCACGAATGCGGCGCGCCTGGCGCACTGGGTGCGCGAATACATTGGCGCCGAGTTCGCATGGGAACTGCAGCTGGAGCTTGCGCCCGATCACGTGCCTGCGCTGACGCTTGGGCGTGCGGAGGGGCTCGGCCGTAGCACATGGCTCGGCACGCGGTGCAGCGGCGCGCCGGCAAGCGATGTCGTCATCGATCACGCCGCGATCCGGCGGGCGCCGCGCGATACGGCGGATTGCGCGGCTGGCGCGCAGCCTTGAACCAGCTGAACCAGGAGGGGGCATTCGTGTCACGCATCTTTACGTTGGACAGTCCGCTGGGTGACCAATTGAAGTTCCGCAGCTTGAGTGGCGACGAGGAGTTGGGCCGGATGTTCGAGTTTCGTATCGACGCGCTCGCCGACAGTCATAGTCTGTCGCTGCAAGCGCTACTGGGCCAGTCGGTCACCGTGCATATCGAGGAGCAGGGCGGCGCGACGCGTTACCTGAACGGCGTGATCGCGCGGGCGTCGCTTGCCGGACGCGATGCCGCGCGCCACTACCGGTATGAACTCGTTGTGCGGCCGTGGCTGTGGCTCGCGACGCGCCGCACGGATTGCAGGATCCACCAGATGCGCAGTGTGCCGGAGATCGTTCAGGAGACGCTCGCGCCCTATGGCTTCCAGATCGAGAACAGGCTGACCGGCAGCTATGCGCCGCGGGAGTACTGCGTCCAGTACAACGAGACCGACGCGGATTTCGTCTCGCGACTGATCGAGAATGAAGGCATCTACTATTACTTCGAGCACGCACCCGGCAAGCACACGCTGGTGCTGTGCGACGCCATGTCGTCGCACCATCCGTTGCCGGGATACGCAAGCATCCCGTACCTCGGTCAGGACCGGGCAACGATCGCTGACGAAGAACATATCGACACCTGGATACCTGCAAAAGAAATCAACGCGGGGCGGCACGAGGCCGACGACTACGATTTCACGAAACCGCGCGCCGATTTGTCGGTACGCCGGGCCGATCCTCGCGGGCACACTCACGACAGTTTGCCGGTGTACGAATGGCCGGGCGGATATCGCGACGACGCGCACGGGGAGCGGTACAACCGTGTGAGGCTCGAGGAGTTGCAGTCCGAACATGAACGCGCGGCCGGGCATACGAATGTACGCGGTGTCGCGCCGGGGTATCTGTTCACGCTGAAGAACTGTCCGCGCGACGATCAGAATCGCGAGTATCTGGTGGTCCGATGCAGCTACCGTTTTCAGGAAAACGTGTACGCGAGCGGTATTGACGACGAGGTGATGCACGACACGCAGCTCGTCGCGCAGCCGACCAGCCTGCCGTACCGTTCGCAGCGCGTCACGCCCCGACCTCGCACCAGCGGCCCGCAGACCGCAGTCGTGGTCGGCCCGCCGGGAGAGGAGATCTGGACCGACCAGTATGGGCGCGTGAAGCTGCAGTTCCAGTGGGACCGGTACGGGCAGCGCGACCAGAACTCGTCGTGCTGGATCCGGGTGTCGAACCCGTGGGCGGGCGGCGGGTTTGGAGGCGTCCAGATTCCGCGCGTGGGAGACGAGGTCATTGTGGATTTCCTGAACGGCGATCCTGACTATCCGATCGTGACCGGGCGCGTGTACAACGGCGAGCGGATGCCGCCGTGGGGGTTGCCGGCGAGCGCGACGCAAAGCGGGATCCTGTCGCGCTCGACGCCGGGCGGCACGACCGAGCATGCGAATGCGATGCGCTTCGAGGACCGTAAGGGCGCGGAGCAGATGTGGATGCACGCGGAGCGCAACTTCGACGCAGAGACTGAACAGGATCACACGTTGTCAGTCGGGCACGACCATGCGCATACGGTCGGTAACGACGAGACGTTGAGCGTGAAAAACAATCGTCAGCGTAGCGTCGGGCAGAACGAGACGGTGAACGTCGGGCTGCATCGGGTGGCGCAGGTCGGGGGGAATGAGACGCATGGGGTGGGGGGGAGTCGCAGCGTGTCCGTAGAAGGCAACAGTACGCATACCGTAGCAAAAGGGAATCACAGTCTGGCGGTGGTGAGCGGCAAGCACGACGTATTCGTGAAGGGAGACAGCACGCATGTCGTCGAAGCGGGCTCGTATGCCGCACAAGTCAAGGCGGGCGATTATGCGATCGAAGTTGCGAAGGTCGCGTCAATGGTCGCGCGAGATCACATCGAGATGGGCGCAGGGCAGAGCGGGATGGCGATCAACAAGGAGAACGTTGGCGTATCCATTGGCGGGACGGGCGGCGAACTCGGTGTCGGTCTCGCAGGCTATGGCGGCGGCGTCAGTATCGCCGGATACGACAAGGGCGTGGAAATCGCCGGCTATACGCAAGGCGTCAAGATCTACGGCGAGAACGATCTCAAGCTTGCAGGCAAGGCGACGGCGAATCTGCAGGCGCCGAAGATCAACATCGATAACGGCACGGACGGTTGCGAAGTCAACGTCACGGCGACGAAGATCGTCCTCTCGACGAAAGGCGGTTCTGTCACGCTCGACGGTTCGGGCGTGACAATCCAGGGGACGATCGCCCATATCAATTGATTTTGACGGAGCGGCCGGCGGTCGACGACCGCTTGCCGATTCCATGGTTTCACTCGAAGCATGGGAGACATTCGATGGAGAACGAATCGGATCAGATGACGATCGACGACGTGCTTGAAGCGGATACCGTCAAGGCATTGCGCCGATTGTTCGAAAACGACGCACCGCCGAATGCTTCCCCTCCAGTCGAACGTGCCGAATCGGCGACGCTGATCGGAGACGTGACCGATACGCATCATCCCGATGCGATGGGGCGAATTCGCGTGAAATGGTCGATGCAGGACGGCAACACGTGCGAGCGTTGGCTCGAATGTCTGGATGGCGTGAAGCCGGGCATCGGCGATCGCGTGTTGCTGCAGTCACCGGCGAACTGGCCTGAGTATCTGGTCTCCGGTTCGCTGAGGCGTGCAGGCTGCGGCGAGCCGGTCGAACCGGTCGTCGAGCCTGCCGTCGCACTTGCGCTCGCAGCGGACAAATGCGTGCAGGTGTCGGATGCGTCGGGTTGTCCGCTGTTGCAGGTACGTGCGTCGCCAGACGGGCCGGTCGTGACGTTGCTGAACCGGAACGTGAATATCGAAGTCGCCGGCAAGCTGCGGCTAAGCGCGCAGACACTCGAACTCGAAGGAGGCCGCGGCGGCGTCGACGTTCGGACGGAAGCGGACACCGTCGTGCGAAGCCGGTATGTCCGGTTGAACTGACAGGGAAGCGCGCCGTCATGCATCGTGAGTTCGCCGCCATCGAATCGTCAATCGAAGCATTTGTCGAGCAGCCCGACGATCCGACGCTGCTGCTTGAAATGACCGACAACGACGTCGTGCCTGTTCTAAAGATGCTGCAATTGCTTGATCAGCGTGTTGGCGATGCGATCTTCCTGACCTTCCCGTTCCCATGCGACGCGGTCGACACGTACCTGCAAAAGTGCATGGAAGCGCTTGGCTATCAGATCGACGAAGAGAACCCGGCGCGTCTCGAACGCGGCGAATCGCGCTGGCCGCCATTGCCGCTGACGTGCGCCGATCCGAGGCGCGCGCCGGCGGAACGGCTGCGCGACGCCGTCATGCACGTTCATACGCTGGTGCCGGAAGGCGCGAAAGTCGTTTGGGCATGGTTGCCGTCGCAGATCGGCGATGTCGCCGGTTTCGCGAAGATGGTGTTGCAATTGCTGGCACTGAACGGCTTCGAAGACTGGATGGAAGGGCACCGCTTCTGCATCCGCGACGATCGGGATCATTGGTGCCTGATTCCGCTTGCTCGGGAGAGAAAGGCGGAGCATGTATTGATACTTCTCGTGGACTTCTCGTCCGGGAAAGCGACCCGCGACCTGGTCGACGTCGCAAACGATGAGGCGCAGCCGATCGCACAGCGTATGGGGGCGTTGATGCAGATCGCGGCGATTGACCTCGCGCACGGCAGGCTGCCGGATGCGCAGCGCAAATATCACGCGCTGTATGCGTTCCACGCCGGACGGCAGGATGCGACGGGCTGCGCAACGGCGTTGTACGGCCTGGGTGACGTTGCGTTACGCCAGGGATCGCAGGGCGACGCGAAGGAGTGGTATGTGCGGGCACTGCCCGCGGCGCTCGGCGGCCGCAATCTGCTCGTCGTACTCAATTCGCTGATGGCGATCGGCAATTGCTGCAACACACTCGGCGAACATGCGAAGGCGGCAGTCTATTTCGAGCTGGCGAGTGGCGCCGCCGGCAGGTTGATGCTCGTGCATACGAAGATCGAAGCGATGGAGAAGGCCGGCGTCGCACTGCTGGCGTGCGGCAAGGCGGCGGAAGCCGCGAAGAGCTGGATCGATGCGAAGGGATTGTGCGAGCAGTTTGGCTGCGAACGGCAACGCTGCAGCATTCTTGATCGGCTTGTGTCGCTCTATGCGAAGGCTGGCCTGAAAACCGAGGCAAGGGCGTACGAGCTGGAAAAGGATCCGCTTTTCGCGGCTCGACAGCGGGGGGCTGCGGTGTCCGCTACACACGGTAGCCGGATATGACTGAGGCACTGCGATGAGCGATTCGGGAGACCGGTTGACTCGTGCGTCCGATTCGATACCGCGTGGCGAGACGCGATCAGAATCCAAGGTGGACACGTCGTGCGATGCACTTCTTGACACGATCAAGTCGACTAGCGACCCGTTCAAGGAAACCTTCTCATCGAAGGGGAGCACGCTTCATCACCTCAGCGAGGCCGTGAATGCACTGGCGTCGCTGCAGGGCGCACCTTCGCAGTTGCTCAATACCGGCATCGCGCAGATACCGCTGCTCGACAAGATGCCGGGGATGCCGGCTGCCGTTATCAGCGCCGCACATCTTGGTACGCCGCATGCGCACGATCATCCGCCGAGCGACGGCTTTCCATTGCCGAGCGTCGGCGCGACGATCGGCAGCGGCTGCCTGAGCGTGCTGATCGGCGGCATGCCGGCGGCCCGCGTGACGGACATCGGCATCGCGCCGACGTGCGGCGGGCTGACGCCATTTTTCGACATTCAAACGGGTTCGAGCAATACGTTTATCGGCGGGATGCGTGCCGCGCGCATGGGGATCGACATGACGCGCCATTGCAATCCGATGGGGCATGCGGGGAAGTCCAGTGAAGAAGCGGAGGGTGCCGCGGAGAAAGGTGAGCAAGCCGCAAGCGAAGCCGCCGAGGTCTCGAGTCGGGCGCGCTGGATGGGGCGGGCGGGCAAGGCGTGGAAGGTTGGCAATATGGCAGTCGGGCCGGCGTCCGGCGCGGCGGGCGCTGCTGCCGACGCGACGCATGGCGAGGTCCTGGCGGCCGCGATGATGGCCGCGCAGACGGCCGCGGATGCCGCGATGATGCTGCTGGGCAATCTGATGGGCAAGGATCCGGGGATCGAACCGAGCATGGGCATGCTGATGGACGGCAACCCGACCGTTCTGATCGGTGGGTTTCCGCTGCCCGATTCACAGATGATGTGGCATGGCATCAAGCATGGCCTTGGCAAGAAGGTCCGGCCGAAGCTGCCGAAATGGGCGCAGGAGTTGGCGTGTGAGTTCTTTGGGGAACCTGTCAGCGCGGTTACCGGCGAGGTCAAGAACGACTTCACGGACTACGAGACCGACGACGTGGTGCCGTTCGAATGGGGGCGTCACTACTGCAGCGGGTGGCACACGGGGGACGGTGTGCTGGGATACGGCTTCCGGCATACGTGGCAGCACGAATTGCGGCTGCTGCGTACGCGTGCGATCTATATCGATCCGCGCGGCACGGAATACACGTTCAGCAGACGGGCGGATGGGACATATGGCGGCTGCTGTCAGGGATTCGAGATCGAACAGCTTGACGGCAGGCGCTTCGTCGTCCGGCATGAGGTGGACGGTGACCTGGACTTCGAACGGTCCTCGGCAGCGGACCGGTCCGCGCACTGCGCGAGTCATATTCGCGATGGGGCGCGCAGCGTCCTGTACTGGAACGAAGACGGGCGTCTCGGGAGGATTACGCAAGCCGACGAGCGAGGTCAGATCCGGCGGGTGATCGGATTCGGATATGACGGGTTCGGGCGGATCCTCCAGGTTGTGCTGACGGACGCCGACGGCCGCATTAACCGCATTGCCCGGTACGCCTACGACGCGAACGGCTGCCTGACCGCCCATCGCAATGCGCTTGAGTCGATGGCGAGCTACGCCTACGACGGTCAGCGCCGCATGGTGCGCCTCTCCGATGCGAACGACTATTCGTTCTTCTATCGCTACGATGCCGAAGGGCGCTGCGTGGAAAGCAGGGGGCAAGACGGCTTGTGGCACGTGCAGTTCCAGTACCACGCGGGGCGGACGATCGTCACCGAAAGCGAAGGTGGAAAATGGACCGTCCTCTATAACGAAGCCGGAACGATCACGCGTGTCATCGATCCATACGACGGTGCGGCGGAGTACGTGCTTGGCGAGGACGGCCGCATTGACAGCGAATTCGATTCGGGCGGGCGCGTGACACGCTGGCTTTACAGTGCGAGCGGGCGTAACACCGGACGTCTGGACAGATGGGGCAAACGCAGGCCGACGAAAGACGAGGCGCCGGTCTTGCCTAATCCCCTTGCGCACACCGTACCCAACACGCCGCTGGCCTTGCAATGGGGTGAGGCCAGGCGGACGGATCTGGCCGATACCGTTTTGCTTCCCCCCGAAATAGCGAAAATCACCGCATCGTTATTCCAGCAGCCTTCTTTCGCGCCCACCGAACAGTATGATGCGGCGGGACGGGTAGTCACCCGGACTGACGGATATGGTCGAGCGGAACGCTTGGGACTCGATGCGGCAGGAAATCTTGTGCAGTTGCGCGACAGGGACGGACGCGAGTACCGCAATGGCATCGCATCGTGGAATCTGCGTGAAAGCGAGACCGATCCGCTGGGCAACACCGTTCGGTACCGGTATTCACCCAAGCAGAAAATCACCGCGATCATCGATGCGAACGGCAATGAAAGCACCTACACGTATGACTACAAGAGCCGGATGACCCGCGTCACGCGGCACGGCGTGGTACGTGAGACTTACGTATACGACGCGGGCGACCGGCTGATCGAAAAGCGTGACGGCGCAGGTAACGCGCTGCTGCGTTTCGAGGTGGGTGACGATGGGCTGCACAGCAAGCGCATCCTCGCGAGCGGCGAAACGCATACCTACGCGTACGACCGTCGCGGGAATATTACGGGGGCGTCGACGGATCGATTCGATATTACGATCACCTACAACGCGCACGGTCGCCGTACCGGGGACCGGCGCGATGGGCGCGGCGTCGAGCACGTCTATGGCGACGGGCGGTTATCGCGGACGACATACCTCGGGCGCTTTGAGGTGCGCTACGAACCCGGGGTGAACGGCGAAGTATTCATCGAGACGCCGGTAGGGGGCACCCATCGACTCCAACGCTCCTGCGATGGCCAGATTTTGCTGCGCCTGGGCAATGGCGCGAATGTATGGTGCCGGTTCGATGCGCATGGTCAATGCGTCGGGCGGCTCCTGTGGCCTGAAGGGCGCGCAAAAGAGAGCCACTGTGTCGAGTATCAGTACAGCGCAATGGGCGAATTGCGGCGCGTAATCGATAGCGCAACGGGCCCCACGGAATATATCTACGACGAAGCCCATCGTCTGGTCGGCGAAAGTCGCGATGGTTGGCCTGTTCGACGCTACGAATACGATCGCGGCGGTAACCTGCTATCGGCGCCGACGTGTTCGTGGTTGCGCTATACCGAGGGCAACCGGCTTGCGACGGCATCGCATGGGGCGTTTTACTACAACGATCGCAATCACCTCGCCGAGGAGATTGGTGCGGATGGCCGGCGCACGACTTGGCACTACAACAGCAAGGACCTGCTGGTGAAGGTGGAATGGAGTGACCGGGACGAGGTCTGGGGAGCGGAGTATGACGGGCTCTGCCGGCGCATTGCCAAGACGATGGGCGAGGCCCGCACCGAGTTCTATTGGGACGGAGATCGGCTGGCGGCGGAAGTGGGGCCTGGCGGGCAGTTGCGGATCTACGTGTATGCAAACCAGAGCGCGTATCTGCCATTCATGTTCATTGATTACGCAAGCCAGGATGCGCTGCCGGAATCGGGTCAGGCGTATTTCGTGTTTTGCAATCAGGTTGGCTTACCGGAATGGATCGAGGACACGGAGCGACGGGAAGTGTGGCTGGCGGAGGAGATTGATCCCTATGGAACGGTTCGAGTTGCGGCGGGAAACACCGTTGACTACGCGCTTCGATGGCCTGGACACTACTTCGACGGCGAGACACGGCTGCATTACAACCGGTTCAGATCATATCGTCCGGCGCTCGGGCGGTACCAGCAGTCGGATCCAGCAGGACAATCGGGTGGCATGAACCTGTATGCGTATGGGGCGAACCCGCTGGTCTACGTGGACGTATTGGGGCTGACATGCCCGACTCATGGCAATGAATGCCCGGATGATTGTGCGGAATCAGATAAGGAATCAACGCCAGAAAAGGATGGCAAGCCGTCTGAGCAGGATGAGAGTAAGTCCACAGATTTGAGTGATGACGACCTCAGGCCAGAATGGGAAACCAATTTGAAAAAGAAGGCGGAAGAAGCGGCGGAGATAATTCCGAAATTGAATAGCAGGTTGGCCGAACTCAGGGCAGAATTTTATAAAGAAGTCGGGCGGGAGCAGGGCTCTGCTGAAGGAGTGGATCCGTTCAATAACACAAATCAATGGCCGGAATTCAATAAAATTTCTACAGAAAAAAAGAAACTAAATCAGATAATTGACAATGTGAATCAAGGTATAGAAACCCACAGGAATGCTGCTTTTGGTGAGTATGTCGCCAACGAGGAGATGAAGAAAAAAAACTATGAACCGCTTGGCAAAACCGATGATCCCTACGTGCCTGGAGATCAAGGAATCGACGGCGTTTATAGAAATCCAGATCCGAATGGTCAACCAGCTTACATTATTACTGAAGTAAAATACGGTGGTGCGCACCTGAGTAAAGGCCTCGACGACGGTACGGACCAGATGGATGACAAGTGGGTGGATAAGCGGTTGAATAAGGCTGTGGGAACAACCGTTGCCACGAACATCAGGGAGCAAATGGAGCGTGGAAATGTGCAGAAGTGGCTAATTAATGTCGATTCGCGAGGTCGAATAACGAAATCCCTTCTCGATAGCAAGGCAAATGTGATACCGGGTACGACGCGTGGTTTTATATGAGGATTTGTAGATTATGCTTCGCGACCAACGAAAGACGAAAGAGTTTTTTGATCACTGGATCCGGTTTGACGAGACACAGATGAGGAAAACTGAGGCCAGGCTCGATTCAGGCGCTATAGATCGGACTGAGGGAAGAGTGATTGCGGCTTATCATCAGTTTGACGGAGTATTGCGCCGGGTGATCATGAGATATTCGCGTGGAGACGCCTTGGCCGATTTGCGTGGAGACGTGGCTTTGTTACTGTCGATGAGTGAGCAAGTTCTAAAATATTGCGATGCTCTGCCACCTGAGCAACAATCTGTACGCACAATATACGAGCAGCTGTCTTTCGATAGCTATATCGACTGGTTTTGGTGGCTGTCTCTTGCTGTCTGCCTGGATATGGGCCGGGAGCATGTCCTCCGAGTGCTCGAACTGATCGGCAATGCAGGTCAAGATACGCTTCTCGATCGCATAGCGGTCCGTCTGGGCGAAGAGCGGACCGTGGGCGCGAACCTGAAGTTTCCAAAGCAATACGGGACCTTGCTTCAAGCACTGGCTGCGCCTTCTCGCGAGCAGCAGACGAATTTCGCAAGGACGTTCCTTGACGGTTGGTACGATGGCTGCTCCCATGCGGCATGGCACGAAAATCACAGCGGCGAAGATACCGGCTACATTGGCTACTGGTGTTTCGAATTGGCGCTGGTGGTGAAGTTATTCGACATCGACGATGCCAGCTTTCGCGATAATCCCTACTATCCCGCTGATCTCGTGCGCGGCCCTTGAAGCCATCCTTGCAACTTAAGCCGGTGGCGCCCTGCGAATGATCCTGAGGAAGCTACGGCTTCTTGGCATCGTTATTCTGGCTGCCTTGCCTAACCGCCGCATTGCTGCGGTCTCATCGCCGTAACGCCAGTGGTCGGCAATACGAATTGTTCATGACGGACTACCGGCTCAACTGGTTCCGTAAACGTCAGCACCAGAATTCGGTAATCTGCCCGGCAAGGGCTCTGCCTTGCTTGTAACCGGCTCGAGCGGCGGGCGGACGCGTCGACGGATCCATCGCATTGACGCCGAACATGTCCCGGGAGTCGCTGTCCGGGAAGATCGTCTCGACTCTGCTGCCGTGTGCGCGTAGCTCGTCGACCTGCGCCGAGAGCTGCATGCCCCAGTGCAGCGGATGCCGTGATCTGCCGCCGAATGGTGACAGCACCAGCACCCGCGCGTATCCGACCGCCAGATCGGCATTCTCGTTTCTTCGGTAGCCGCCATTGATGTATCGGTTGTCGCCGATGCTGTAGGGAGGGACGCCGAAGCCATTGGCACAGCTGGCGGCGACGGCGTCCACCAGGTCGACGCCGCTGTGGCGGTCGAACACGACCGGTTCACCGGTATGGGCATCGACAGCCACGATGAGCATCGGCTGTTGTGGCCAGTGCTGACTGGGCAGCCGGGCGGCGACGACCGCGCGCCACTGAGCTTGCACAGAGCCGTCCGACGCCGCATCCATGTCGAGCGCCGCCGCCCCCATTCTGCGGCGCATGTCGGGCGCATCCTCAGCGGCACCGATGATTTCGCTCGTCCTCTCCATATGGTCCGCCGCCGGCCTCGGAACGCGTCCACGGTCGGCTTCGACCGGACCCGTCCGTGGCTGGAGCGCCTCGGCAAGGATGTTGGCAAGCAGTTCGGTCGGTGGGGTCCCGCTGGTTATTTGGGCCGCGACCGTCGATCCGGCCGATGTCCCGATGATCAGATCGGCCTCGGTCACATCCAACCCGGCATCAAACAGGCCGGCGATGACGCCGATCTCCCAGGCATTGCCTGCCGCTCCGGCACCAGCAAGGACCAACGCTCGCTCACGATCAGGCATTCTTCGCAACCTCTCGGTGATCTCAGCCCGTTACCAGGTGGGTGATGGGGCGGTGTGCGTCGGTCAGGTGAAAACCGTGCGCTTCGATGTCAGCGAGGCAGGCGCTCACGTCCACGCCCCTTTGGGGTTCGTCGGGATACATTTTCAAAGATTTTAAAGCGATCCACGGACCGTATTGCGCCGCAAGGCTGATGGCAACATCGACCGGGTCTTTTCGGGCACGGTGCATCTTCTTCATCAGAACCCGCTCCTGGACCTTTCAATCATCCACGGCGACGGCACGACGACTGCGGCAAAAAAAGGCGGCGACAACCTCGGGTATAGCGGACACAAGCATCTCAAGGGCTGCAAGGTCGTCGCCTTCTGCAATCGCATCCTCAAATGGGTTTGACAATCTTTAAACGATTTATTTTGAGACTGTTCCTATACTGACTCGCAAATTGTCAAATCGCCGTTACCCGAATGCGGGCCACGGCCGCCCATGACAAAGGCAGACGGGGCCAACTACCGTGCGGGCGAGACCAACTGACCCGAATAACGACCCATTGAGGTCGATTTCAATAACAGGCCGAGCCTGAGAGACCTTTGGGGAAAGCCCAAAGAACGGTTCGCAATGACCGAACCGAATGGAGCCAGCCGGATAGCCGCTTAATCGCATCCGGGAAAAGAGCGGCCGTTTTCGATTATGATGATCTGCCCCCTCGTAATGCGCGCGCTAAAGGCAAAAATACGCGCTAATTTCGAGACGGGATGGCGGCAGAGTTGAACGGGGCGCGAGGCAAAGGACCGTTAATCGAAAAAGCGTGCAGCCGCAGATGAACACAGGAAGCTGGATCGACGGTGCTAGCGCCGTCATCTTGTTCATCTGCCGGCTCGCCGGCCACCAGTTACGAAGGACGATGTCGCATTGCGGGGTTTTATGAGAATTGCAGTCCTGGATGACGATTCGGCGCAAGCCGACCTTGTTTGCCAAACGCTGTCGGCGGCTGGCCACGTTTGCCATGCTTTCGGTGCGGGCCGCGAACTGGTGCGGCAGTTGCGGCGCCAGACGTTCGACCTGCTCGTGCTCGACTGGAACGTGCCCGACATGTCGGGCGAAGAGGTGCTGCGCTGGGTGCGCGAAAGCCTCTCCGAGCGCTTGCCGGTCCTGTTCATGACGAGCCGCGGCCGCGAAATCGATATCACCTCGATCCTCAACACCGGCGCGGACGATTACGTCGTCAAGCCGGTCTCCGGGGCGGTTCTGCTGGCGCGCGTCGGTTCGTTGCTGCGCCGGGCGTATCACCTGAAGCCGCCCGCGGCGAAAGAAGTGTTCGGCGAATTCGAATTCGATCTGGGCGCGAAGCACGTGGTGGTGCGCGGCGCGACCGTCGCCGTGACTGCGAAGGAGTTCGAGCTTGCGCTGCTGCTGTTCCAGCACCTGAGCCGGCCGTTGTCGCGCGCGCACATTCTCGACGTGATCTGGAAGCAGGCGACGGACATTCCCTCGCGCACGATGGACACGCACGTGTCGATGCTGCGCAGCAAGCTCGGCTTGCGTCCGGAGCACGGTTATCGTCTGACGCCGATCTACGGCTACGGGTACCGGCTCGAGCGGATCGAATCCGGCACGCCGCCCCTGGTGGCCGAAGAACGCCGCGAAGCGGGGGACGCGTGACGGTTTCGTTCGATGGGGTAGTGCCCGGCTGTTCAGGCTCGCCGGGGCGCCGCACCGGCGCGATGCTGGCGGCGGCCGGTCTGATTGCGATGACGTGTTTCGCGCCGGTATCGGCGGATGCGCAATCGTCCCGTGCGCCGAAGCCGCGTACCAGAACGACCGCGCCGGTCTATGTTCCCTACGTGACGCACGACGGCGACACGTTGTACGAAATCGCCGGCCGCTATCTGCGCGACGCCGGCGATTGGGCTTTGTTGAGCCGCCTGAATCACGTGCCCGCGCCACGCCGCATGCCGGCCGGGATCGCGCTGCGTCTGCCGGCCGACAGGCTCAAACAGGATCCCGAGTCGGCGCGCGTGATTGCGACGAGCGGTCCGGCCGAGCACGCGTTCGGCACGAATCCTTACACGCCGCTCTCGGCGGGCGCGACGCTCGGCGAGGGCGATCACATCCGCACGGGCCACAACGGTTTTGTCACGCTGGAGCTGCCGGACGGCTCGCATGTCACCATGTCGCAAGACGGCCTGCTCGACATCGACAAGCTGCGGCGCACCGTCCTGACGGGCGCGAGTGATCGCGTACTCGATCTGCAGCATGGCGAAGTCGATAGCCAGGTCACTCATGCCACCAAAAAAGACGACCGCTTCCAGATCCGCTCGCCGTCGGTGGTAGCGGGCGTGCGCGGTACGCGCTTCAAGGTCGCCTACGACGGCGACGCGCGAACCACGGCGGTGGAAGTGCTGGACGGCGCGGTTGGCGTCGACCCGGCCGCAGCCGGCGGCCAGGCGTTTGCGCCGCCGCCCGGCGTGCCGCTGCAGGCGTCCGCGCAACTCGTCAAGGCACGCTTTGGCAGCGTCACACGGACAGGCAGCGCGATTGGCGCTCCGGTGGAATTGCTCGCCGCGCCGTCGCTCACCGAGCCGGCCAAAGTGCAGGACGGCAAAACCGTCACTTTCGATCTCGTACCCGACGATCGCGCCGTGGCCTATCGCGTCCAGATTGCACGCGATGCCGATCAGCTCGACCTGATCCGCGATCTGCGGGTGAGTGCGCCGCATGCGGACTTCGGCGAACTGGCTGACGGCACGTATTTCGTCCGAATCGCCGCGATCGACGCGAACGGCCTCGAAGGCTTGCCGCAGGTGTACGGTTTCGAGCGGCGTCAACTGGGTCTGGCGGCATCGGCGGGCCCGCGTGCCGGCAGCCGCGACTACGAGTTCCGCTGGTTCGTCAGCCGTTCCACGGTCGAGACGCGCTTTCGCTTCGTGCTGGCCACGAGCGCCGATCTGCGCCATCCGCTCGTCGACCGGACCGATCTGACGGGCGGCCAGTTCGTGGTCAGCGACCTGCCAGGCGGCGTCTACTATTGGACGGTCGTCGCCGAGCAATTCGAAAACGGCCGCTTCTATGAGAAGAGCAGCACGGTCCGCTCGTTTACGCTTGCGCGCTGACGCTGGTAGATTCACGGGACCGGGCCAACAACGAGCCGTCTCCTTGGCTCTCAACCACGTCACGCTTTGCCGAACCCACCCACGCGCCTGAGCCTCGACCCGCGCGCCCGTCTTGGACGGCGCGCCGGCCGTCGCTTTCTGCTCGAATGGGTGGGTATCGGCTGCCTGGGCATCGCGGTGATTCTGCTCAGCTCGCTCGGCCGTCTGACCGCGAGCGTCGATAACCTGGTCTACGACCGCTTCTTGAGCCTGCGCGCGCAACCGTTGCTGCGCGATATCGTGGTGCTCGAAATCGACAACGCCAGCATTGCGCAGCTTGGCCGCTGGCCATGGCCGCGCAGCGTCCATGCGAGGCTGCTCGAACAGATCGCAAAGGCGAAGCCTGCCGCGGTGATCTACGACGTGCTCTTTACCGAAGCCAATCCGGAAGACGCCCAGCTCGCCCGCGCAATCGCCCTGAGTCCCACCTATTTGCCGATGCTGCTGACTCCGCCGGACAGCGACGGCCGGCGTGTCGCGGTCGAACCGGTGGCGCCGCTAGCGCAAGCCGCGGCCGGGCTGGGGCATATCAACCTCGAGGTCGACAGCGACGGCATTGTGCGCAGCGTCGCCCGCTTCGAAGGTGGCGCTGCCTCGCGCTGGCCGCAATTGATGGTGCCGGTCGTACAGGCCGTCGAGCGTGGCGCGCTGCAATTGAACGAGCGGCCGCGCAGGCAGTCGCCGGACAAGGCGGTGCCCCAATCCAATGGCAATGACGAAGGCGAAAGCCGTTTTCTGATCCCCTTCGGTTTGAATGCGCAGAACTACACGAAACTGAGTTTCGCCAGTGTGCTCGCGGGCAACGTCCCCGCGGACCAACTGCGCGGGCGTATCGTGCTGATCGGCGTGACGGCGTCCGGCTTGTACGACCGCTTTGCGACACCGGTGTCCGGCGAGCTGGGGCCGCTGCCCGGTGTCTATATCCACGCGAACGTGCTCGATACGCTGCTGACCGGTCGTGAGCTCGAGCCTGCCGAGCCATGGGTGCTGTTCGCGGTGTCGTTGTTGCCGCTCGCCGCGCTGCTCGCCGGCTTCCTGGTGCTGTCGCCGCGCCGCTCATTGCTGCTGACCGTCGCGTTGGGTACGCTCGCCACAGCCGGCAGTGCGGTCTTGCTGTACGGCGCGCGGCTATGGATGTCGCCGGTGCCGGCGGTCTTCGGTTTGATCGTGGTGTATCCGATCTGGAACTGGCGGCGCCTCGAAATGACGATGGCCTATCTGCGCGAGGAGCTGCAGCGCCTGGCCGACGAGCCCCACCTTCTGCCGGAAACACCCCAGCGCCGCCGTGAGTTCGGCGGCGACGTGCTGGAGCAGCATATGGCGCTGATGGCGCAGGCCGCGCAGCGCGTGCAGGACATGAAGCGTTTCGTGTGGGACAGCCTCGACAGCATGCCCGAGCCGATCCTGGTGAGCGACGTGCAGGGTATCGTGCTGATCGCAAACCATGCCGCCAAGGCGCATTTCGCACACCTCGGAGCGCCGCTGCCGGAAGGCCGGCCGATGCGGGAGGTGCTGGGCGGCCTGACGCTGGTCAAGACCATCGACAGCGGCTCGGCGTCGGACGCCGAAAACAATCTGCTTGCGCATGCCCAGTGGCCAGCGCTGCTCGATCCCGCGCGCCGCGAGTTCGCCGCGCTGATGGCGCAAGGCGTCGAGGTGCGCGATGCTCATGAACGCGACCATCTGCTGCGCTATGCGAATTGCACGAATGAGCAAGGCGAGACCACGGGCTGGATCGCGGGTCTCGTCGACGTGTCGGCCTTGCATGCGGCCGAGCGTCAACGGGAAGACGCCTTGCGGCTGCTGTCGCACGATATGCGCTCGCCGCAGGCTTCGATTCTGGCGCTGGTGGAGATCGAGCGGGCGCGCAGTGAACCGGTGCTTGCGCGTGGCCTGCTGGAGCGCATCGAGCGCTACGCGCAGCGGGCGCTGACGCTGGCCGACGATTTCGTGCAACTCGCGCGCGCCGAATCGCAAACCTATGTGCTCGAACCGGTGAGCATGACCGAGCTGATGATCGACGCCAGCGACGAGGTCTGGCCGCAGGCCCACGCCAAACGCATCACGCTGCAAACCGATACGGGCGGCGAGGCGGCTGAAGGGGAGGACGAGGGTCACTGGATCTGCGCCGACCGCTCGCTGATGACGCGCGCGCTCGTCAACATTCTGAACAATGCGGTCAAGTACAGTCCGCCGGATACGCGGATCACGTGCAGCCTGAAGGGCCTCGGCACCACGGGTGGCCTTGCGCAGGCGGCCGCGCCTGGCGCGGTAAAACGCGTGTCGTGTACGATTCGCGACGAAGGTTACGGTATTCCCGAGGAGCAGCAGGCGGGTCTGTTCGAGCGCTTCCGGCGCTTTCACGAGACGGAGCGGCCTGAAGTAGGCGGTGCGGGATTGGGCATGGCGTTTGTCAAAACCGTCGTGACGCGCCATGGCGGCAATGTCGACGTGGTCAGCGCGCCTGGCAAGGGCACGGCTTTCACGATTTGCTTGCCGGCACTCGACGACGCGCAGTCCGATTCCGCCGCAACCGCGCGCTCATGACCTATGAACCCTCACCTTATCGAAGCGAGAATCTGGTGAAAGCGATATTGATCTGTGCCGTGCTGGCCGCGGCGAGTCTGACCGGATGCGCGGGTTTGAACGCCGACGTGCACACGGCGAACCCTTCGGCCGTGCTGCAGGGCGAGCGCACCTATACGATTGCGCGCATGCCGTCGCAGGATGCCAGCGCGGACCATCCGCAATTTGAAACCCTGCTGCGTGATGAACTGGCGAAGAACGGCTTCACCGATACGGCGGGCCAGTCCGCGCACTATTTATTGTCGATTGCGTATGCCACGCGGCCAGCCACGGTCGGTGTGGGCGCGAAGGATTGCGCGCCGGGTACATGCGAGCGCTCGCCCGAACCGCCGTTTTCGCTGTTCGGCGGACGCGCTTATCAGCACGCGTTGACGCTGCGATTTTTCGAGCGATCGAGCGGACAGGAAGTCTATAAAGTGAGCGCGGCCAGCAGCGATCGCGATGCCGATCCCTTGCACGCCATGCCGCTGCTCGTGAAAAGCGCGCTGGCTAAATTTCCGTTCGATGCGCCGCCCGACTGGCGCGTGAAACTGCGCCCCGATAACACGGGCGGCGTGCCGGAGGTGGTGTCGCTTAAACCGGTTCAGCCTCCTCAGCCGTAAAACAGCCGCCTTATTCCGGCGCTTTGCCGCTGTCCGGCCAGCGGTTTTCGAACACGCAATCGGCGAGCGGCATACGGCTTGCCCAGCGCTCGGTTTCCAGCATCGGTTCGCTATAGAACTGATCGACGTGGCCGAGACACAGGATCGCCACGGGCCGCGCGCCCTCGGGCATGTGCAGCAACTGGCGGACCGCGTCGACGTCGAATAGCGACACCCAGCCCATTCCCAGGCCTTCCGCGCGCGCGGCCAGCCACATGTTCTGGATCGCGCATGCCACGGAAGCCAGGTCCATCTCCGGCAAGGTGCGGCGTCCGAAGACGTGCCGCTCGCGGCCGTCCATCAGCGCCATCACCAGCAGTTCGCCGCACTCCAGCATGCCTTCCACTTTCAGCTTCATGAACTCTTCGCGACGCTTGCCGAGTGCGTCGGCGGTGGCGAGGCGCTCGTTTTCGACCGTTGCATGCAGAGCCATGCGCAGCGCCGGATCGGTGATGCGCGCGATGCGCCACGGCTGCATGAAGCCGACGCTCGGTGCGTGATGCGCCGCGTCGAGCAGGCGTTGCAACACGGCAGGGTCGACCGGCTCGCGCACGAAGTGACGCATGTCGCGCCGTTCGTAAATCGCGCGGTAGACGGCTTCGCGCTCGGAATCGTTAAAAGGCTTCGCCATGGAACAGGGCGGCCGTGAAGGCCGGGTTGGAGGGCCAATAAGCATGCATATACGTCGCCACGATTGATCCGGCGCGGAACACCGCCTCGCCGGGGGCATCGCTCTGTGGCCGGGTGGCTGAACGCAGCGGCGTGAGCGGCGTCGTCAGCTTCGAGTAATGAAACGTGTGGCCGGTCATTGGACCGTGCAGACTGTCGATCTGTTGCATGCCGAGCGCGGTGAAGCGCGTTTGCATTGTGGCATGGCCAGGCAGCAGGCCGAGCATCGGCGTGCTGACGCCGTGCGTGTCGGTCAACTGGTCGAGCAGGTAGAGCATACCGCCGCATTCGGCGACGATCGGTTTGCCGGCGGCCGCGTGCGCGCGAATCGTTGCGGCACTGCGCGCATTGCCTGCGAGCACGGCCGCGTGCAGTTCGGGATAGCCGCCGGGCAGGTATAAGGCGTCGGTGTGTTCCGGCAGGGCTTCGTCGGCGAGCGGCGAGAAATAGTCGACCTGCGCGCCGAGCGCGTCCAATAGCGTGACGTTGGCCGGATAGATGAACGAGAACGCCGCATCGCGCGCAATGGCGATGCGCTTGCCTTGCAGAAGGCGCGGCAGTGCTTCTGGCGCGGGCACGCCGAATTCGACCGGCGGCGGTAATTCAGTCAGCGCGGTGTGCGCGAGCGCATCGGCGGCGCGATCCAGACGCGTCTCCAGATCGGCGATCTCCTCGGCCTGGTGCAAGCCAAGATGACGATCGGGCAACTCGATTTCGTCGTTGCCGCTGATGGATCCACACCAGCGCAGTGCCGGCGGCAATGCCTCTTCGAGCATCTGCGCGTGCCTTGGCGAGCCGACGCGATTGGCGAGGACGCCGTAAAACGGCACCTGCGGCCTGAATTGCGCGAGGCCGAAGGCGACCGCGCCGAAGGTCTGCGCCATCGCTTTCGCTGAAATCACCGCGAGCACCGGCACGCCGAACGTGGTTGCCAGATCCGCGCTGCTCGGCGTGCCGTCGAACAGACCCATCACGCCCTCGATCAGGATCAGATCCGCTTCAGCCGCCGCCTGCGCGAGCAGATTCTGGCAGGCCGATTCGCCCACCATCCACAGATCGAGCGACAGGACCGGCGCGCCGCTGGCACGCGCCAGAATCATCGGGTCGAGAAAATCGGGGCCCGTCTTGAACACGCGCACGCGCCGGCCCAGCCGCCGGTGGTAGCGCGCGAGACCCGCGGTAATCGTGGTCTTGCCCTGACCCGACGCGGGCGCGCTAATGAACAGGGCGGGGCAGGCTACGACGGAAGTCCCCTCGGACATTGCTCAGAACTCCACGCCGCGCTGCGCTTTCACGCCTTGCTCGCGATACGGGTGCTTGACGATGCGCATTTCGGTGACGAGGTCGGCGGCTTCGATCAGCGCGTCGGGCGCATGGCGGCCGGTCACCACCACGTGCAGCATCGCCGCGCGCGCGTTCAGTACGGACAGCACTTCGTCGAGCGGCAGGTATTCGTACTTCAGCACCGTGTTCAGTTCGTCGAGGATCACCATCTGATAGTCGCCGCTCTCGATCATCCGGCGCGCTTCGGCCCAGCCTTTGCGCGCGGTGGCGATGTCGGCGTCGCGATCCTGGGTGTTCCAGGTGTAGCCGTCGCCCATCGTGACGAAGTCGCAATGGGCGATCGCACCGAGGAAGTCGCGCTCCGAGGTATGCAGCGCGCCCTTGATGAACTGCACGACGCCGAGGCGCATGCCGTGCCCGAGCACGCGCACGGCCATGCCGAACGCGGCGGTGGTCTTGCCTTTGCCGGTGCCGGTGTTGACGATTAGCAGACCTTTTTCGACGGTGGCGCTGGCCTGCTTTTTCTCGTGGCCTTCGCGCCGGCGTTCGGTCATGCGTTGATGCGATTCGGGGTCGGTCTTCATGAAGGGTCCTGTTCTTGAGGGGCGTGGTTTGTGTGTTCGCGGGCGGGCTTGGCGGAGGTCGAGGCTATCGCTACCGTGATGCCGTCGTGGATGGTTTTGCGGGCGAGTAACCGTGCATTGAGGGTATCGGGCGCAATCGATTCTCCAACCGAGGCGGTTGACGCTTCCGATGCAAGCGCCGTACGAGGTGCACTGGCCAGATCAGATTCTTCGGCCGCGGCAGCGAGCAACGCGCAGGGTTCGCAGACACCGTCGAGGCCAAGATGCTCGCGTGCGGCGGCCGACGGCTCGTCCACTGAAATCGCCGCAATCTGCGCACGGCTGAACAGCTTCAGCGGTAGCGCGTGACGTGCGCAGAATTCAAGCAGGCCGGCTTCGTGCGCTTTGGTGTCGATTGAGGCAATCGCGCCGATTTCATCGAATGCGTGCGAGCCGAGCGCGGCACGCACGGCCGCTTCGATCTGCTCGGCCGAGCTATGCAAGCGACAACCAATGCCGATAGCGAGAGTTTTCATTGCGCGTCCAGCGCGCCGACCGCACCGGTATTCACAGCATCTCGCGCCAACGCCAGCGACGCCACGCCACCGATCACCACGATCGCGGGCGAGCCGAGTCCGGCGCGCGAAACCGCATTCGCGAACTCGCCGAGTTGAGCGAGCGCATGCCTTTGCTCGGGACGCGTAGCCGATTCGATCGCCGCACACGGTGTGTCGGCGCTCATGCCAGCCGCGAGCAACGCACCGGTGATATCGTTCAGCCGCCGCATGCCCATGTAAATCACCAGCGTCATCCGTGTGGCGACGAGCGCGGCCCAGTCCGGCTCGCCGCTGCCGGCGCCGTGCCCGGTGACGAACACCACGCCTTGCGCGTAATCGCGATGCGTCACGGGAATACCGATTGCCGCAGGTGCCGCAATCCCGGCGGTGATGCCGTTGATCACCTCCACACTGATACCCGCTGCACGCAGCGCCTGCTGTTCTTCGCCGCCACGGCCGAACACGAATGGATCGCCGCCTTTCAAACGCGCGACGCTGCGCCCGGCCTGCGCGTGCTCGAGCATCTGCGCGACGATACCGTCCTGCGGCGTCGACGGATGGCCGCCCCGTTTGCCAACGTACACGACCTGCGCGTCGGCGCGCGCGAACTGCAAAACATCGGGGTTCACCAGATCGTCGACCAGCACCACATCGGCTTGCGCGAGAGCACGCGTCGCCTTGAGCGTCATCAGTTCGACATCGCCGGGGCCGGCGCCGATCAGCCAGGCGCGGCTCATTGCGGCATGCACGGCGCGCGCCATGTCGTGACAAGCGGGAGCGGGTGAGGCGCGAGGAGGCTGGAGGCGGCGGAAATTGAGGTCATGCGGCGCTACGGATTATTTGTCAGACAGTGGCATCAAAAACGCATGCGCGACGCGAAAGCACCGCGGGTTGCTTACCGTTGCGGGGACAACACAGGTTGAGCGCGGCAAGCGCGGTCTGTTTCCCGTTTAACTGCACACGCGAGCGCAAATACGGGCACCAAACGCGCGCATACGATAGCACAGGGCAGGCCGCACCGGCACTGCGGAAAGGCCTTGTCGCGGCCCGCGTTTCCTTGACGGCACGGGGCTCTCGGCCTAAACTCGCACGCACTTTGGTGCTCGTGTGCGCGCTCGTGCGCATGCAGTTAAACGGGAAACAGGGGGCCCACCTGCAACGGACCGGGCCAACCTGTGCTGCCCCCGCAACGGTAAGCGAAAAGCGGTGTCAGGTTGATGGCCTGGCGCCGCGGAGCCGGCTTCGATGTCCACGCGCAAGGCCGCGTCGGCATATAACCACTGGGCGAGAAACCACTCGTCCGGGAAGGGGAAGCGGCGCTTTCGCCAGCCCGGATACCGGCCAGACTACGAAGAACGACCTCCGCGGGGATGCGGCGGCGCGTTCATGACTTCATTCCCGTTTTCTGTTTTTCTGTTGCTTTGGCAACGCCGTTGTTCGTCCCCGTGTGTGGTTATTGTCGTGCTTTGGGGCTTGTGCCCCGTTGGCCCGGTCTATAGAGACATACGCGAGGACGCACCAGCGTACACGCGCAACGCTTACGGATGGACCTCACAATGCAAACTCAAATGCGCAAGATCCCCGTCACCATCGTTACGGGCTTTCTCGGCAGCGGCAAGACCACCCTGTTGCGGCACATTCTTCAGCATGCGGGCGGCAAGCGCATCGCGGTGATCGTCAACGAGTTCGGCGAACTCGGCATCGACGGGGAAATCCTCAAGGGTTGCGGCATCGGCTGCGACGAAAACGGCGTCGAAACCGAAGGCCAACTGTATGAACTCGCGAACGGCTGCCTATGCTGCACCGTGCAGGAAGAGTTTTTCCCGGTGATGGAAAAACTCGTGGAGCGCCGCGAGCAGATCGATCACGTGCTGATCGAAACCTCCGGTCTCGCGTTGCCGAAACCGCTGGTACAAGCGTTTAACTGGCCGCAGATCAAGAACAGCTTTACCGTCGACGCGGTCGTCACCGTGGTTGACGGCCCGGCTGCGGCGAGCGGCCAGTTCGCCGACAACCCGGTCGCCGTGGATGCGCAGCGCAAGGCGGATCCGAATCTCGATCACGAATCGCCGCTGCACGAATTGTTCGAAGATCAATTGTCGGCGGCCGATCTGGTGATTCTGAACAAGACGGATTTGCTCAACGAATCGCATCAGGCGGCTGTCGAAGCCGTCATCCGCGAAGAAATTCCGCCTCAAGTGAAGATCGTGCGCGCGCAGATGGGCCAGCTCGATCTGCATACGTTGCTGGGTCTCGAAGCGGCCTCGGAAGAAACGATCCACTTGCGCCACGATCACCACGGTTCGGCCGAGGATGCCGATCACCATCACGACGAATTCGATTCGGTTGTGGTGCACGCGAATGTTGCTTCGCGCGAGGCCGTGATCGCAGCGTTGCAAGGGCTTGTCGAAACGAACACGATTTACCGCGTCAAAGGGTTCGCGGCGTTGCCGGGCGCGGCGATGCGTCTGGTGATTCAGGGTGTGGGCCGGCGTTTCGATAGCTACTTCGACAGGCGCTGGCAGGCGGGCGAAGCTGGCGAAGGGCAGCAAAGCCGCTTCGTCCTGATCGGTGAAGACCTCGACCAGGCCGCGCTGCAACAGGCGTTCAACGTTGCCTTGGGCGCCGTCGCGAACGCCCAGCCGCAACAGGCGTAACCGGTCATGCATCTGCTGCGCACCACGCCGGGCGGTTTTGTCGACGATACGCAAGGCGTGATCCGTATCGATCAGCGGCCCGCCGATATCGTGGTGCTCAGTTCCGCCGACACCACGCTGTCGCTGCTCGCGAGCGTATTTCCTCGTCTGGGCGAGGGGTTTCCGAGCGTGCGGCTCGCGAACGTCACGTATTTGCGGCAGCCGGCATCGGTCGATTTCTATGTCGAAGACGTGTTGCAGCATGCGCGCGTCGTGGTGGTCGATCATCTAGGCGGCGAGGCGTATTGGCCGTACGGAATCGAACAGGTGGTCGCCCTCGCCGAACGCAAGCAGCAAACGCTCGCGATGTTCTCCGGCGATCTGCAGGAAGATCCGAACCTGCTCGCGCGCAGCACTGCCGATGCCGATCTCTGTCATCAGCTATGGCGCTATCTGCGTGAAGGCGGTGCGCAGAATGCCGAGGCGTTCCTGCGCTGCATCGCATACCGCTCGCTTGGGTGGGGGCAAGAGCCTGCGCCGCCGCGCGCGCTGCCTGCCGCGACGCTCTACCATCCTGAACGCGATACGCCGACGGTGGCCGACTGGCAGGCGCGCTGGCGTGAGGGCGCGCCTGTCGCTGCGATTCTGTTCTACAAGGCGCATCTGCAAGCGGCCAACACGGCCGTGTTCGATGCCCTGATCGACGCGCTCGAAGCACAAGGGCTGAATCCGCTGCCGATCGCGATTACCTCGCTGAAAGATGCAATGAGCCGCGACGTCGTGCAACAGTTGTGCGCACAACATGATGTCGCTCTGGTGCTGAATACCACGGCGTTTGCCGCGTCCGCCATCGACGATCCCGAGCCGCTTGCGCTCGCTGGCGACGCGCCCGTGATGCAGGTGATTCTGAGCGGCGGCAATCGCGAAGATTGGGTCAAGGACAATCAGGGCCTCAACTCGCGCGATATCGCCATGCATATCGCGCTGCCGGAAGTGGACGGACGCATCATCACGCGGGCGATCAGCTTCAAGGGCCTCGCCTATCGTTGTCCGCACACCGAAGTCGATGTGGTCCGTTATCAACCGGACCTCGAACGTGTCGGTTTCCTGGCCGAACTGAGCCGCCGCTGGTGCCGTCTGCGTACGCTCGACAACGCGCAGAAGAAACTCGCGCTGATTCTCGCCAACTATCCCATGAGCGAAGGGCGCATCGGCAATGGCGTGGGGCTCGATACGCCGGCCTCGGTGGTCGGCATTCTGTCCATGCTGCGCGATGAGGGATATCGCCTCGCCGGCTTGCCTGCCGACGGCGACGCCCTCCTGAAGCAACTGACCGAAGGCGTGACCAACGATCCGGTGGTGCGCGACTTGCGGCCCGCGTTGCAAAGCCTTGCGCTCGATGACTATCTTGTGTATTTCAACGCGTTACCCGCGGAAGCCCGCGATGCGCTGAACGCCCGCTGGGGTTCGCCAGAACAGGATCCAACGTTGCGGCGCGGCCGATTCATGATCGCGGGCTGGCGCTGCGGACAGGTGTTCGTCGGCATTCAGCCTTCGCGTTCGCGCGAGCAGGGCGATTACGCGAGCTATCACGATGCTGAACTCGTGCCGCCGCATGCGTATCTGGCGTTCTATTTCTGGTTGCGTCATCAGTTCGGCATCGACGCGGTCGTGCATGTCGGCAAGCACGGCAATCTCGAATGGCTGCCGGGAAAGAGCGTCGCTTTGAGCGATGCCTGCTGGCCCGATCTGATTCTGGGGCCGATGCCGCATCTGTATCCGTTCATCGTCAACGATCCGGGCGAGGGCAGTCAGGCAAAGCGCCGCGCGCAGGCTGTCATCATCGATCACCTGATGCCGCCGCTCACGCGCGCCGAAACTTACGGGCCGCTGCAGGATCTCGAGCGCCAGGTCGATGAATACTATGAAGCACTGATGGTTGACCCGCGCCGCTCGAAGCTGTTGAGGCGCACCATTCTCGCGACCATCGTCGAGCATAAACTGCATCACGAGCTCAGTCTCGCGGAGCCGAACGGTCAGGACGATGAAGACGTGCTGCTGACGCGCGTCGATGCCTGGCTGTGCGAGTTGAAGGAGGCGCAGATTCGCGATGGTTTGCATACGTTCGGGCAATCGCCCGCTGGCGTGCAGCGGCGCGACACGTTGCTGGCTTTGGGACGTTTTCCGATCGGCGACGGCCGGGGCGGCAAAGCCGGTTTGATCGATGCGTTGGCGCGCGATCTGCGGATGGATCACCTGTTCGACCCGCTGTCGGTGGATGGGTCGGCGGCGTGGGACGGTCCTCGTCCTGACGTATTGCAGCAGGTAAGCGACGCGCCGTGGCGGCACTGTGGCGATACACGCGAGCGTCTGGAATTGCTGGCGGCCGAGATGTTGCGTGACGTGTGTGGCGATGAAGCGTCCGGTGCGGCGCCCGCGAGCGGGACGTTGCCCCAAGCCGAATGTGTGATCGAGCGTCTGCGCAACGATGTATTGCCGCGGCTCGATGCCTGTGGTCCGCAGGAAATGTCGAATCTGAAGCGCGGTCTCGAGGGGCGTTTCGTGCCGCCGGGGCCGAGCGGTTCGCCTTCGCGTGGACGGCCTGACGTGCTGCCCACTGGCCGCAACTTCTATTCGGTCGATACGCGCGCCATTCCGACGCAAGCGGCGTGGTCGCTCGGCTTGAAATCCGCGCAGCAGTTGATCGAACGGCATTTGCAGGAAAAAGGCGACTATCCGCGCGCGATCGGACTCTCGGTATGGGGCACCGCCACCATGCGCACCGGCGGCGACGATGTCGCCCAGGCACTCGCCTTGATCGGCGTGCGGCCGAAGTGGGCGCCGGGCAGTCATCGCGTGACCGACTTCGAGATCATGCCGATCGAAGCGTTCGATCGCCCGCGCATCGACGTTACCTTGCGTGTGTCCGGCTTTTTCCGCGATGCCTTCGCGAACGTGATGCATCTGTTCGATGCCGCCGTGCAGGCTGTGGCCGAACTCGACGAGCCCGAAGATATGAACCCGATCCGCGCGCGCGTGCTGCGCGAACGCGACGCGCTGATGGCGCGCGGCATGGACGCCGCCGAGGCGCGCAAGCGCGCCGGCTGGCGCGTCTTCAGTGCGCGGCCCGGCGCGTATGGCGCGGGTTTGCAGGAGATGATCGACTCGCAGCAATGGCAAACCGACGCCGATCTGGCGAACGCCTATCAGGCGTGGGGCGGTTACGCCTACACGCAGAAAAGTGCCGGCGAAGAGGCGCGCCATGCATTCGGCACACGTCTCGCCGCGATGGACGTCGTGCTGCAGAACCAGGACAACCGCGAGCACGACCTGCTCGATTCGAACGACTATTACCAGTTTCAGGGCGGCATGGTCGCGGCCGTGCGGCATCTGGCAGGCGATCAGCCGCAGATCTATCACGCCGATCACAGCAACCCGGCCGCGCCGCGCGTGCGCACGCTGCATGAAGAGATCGCGCGCGTGATCCGCTCGCGGGTGGTCAATCCAAAATGGCTCGACGGCGTGAAGCGTCACGGCTACAAAGGCGCTGCTGAGATCGCCGCGACGGTCGACTATCTCTACGGCTACGATGCAACCGCGCGCGTGATCGCCGATCATCAATATGCGCTCGTCACCGATGCTTATCTGAACGACGCCGATACGCGCGAGTTCCTGCAGCGGCACAATCCGCACGCCATGCATTCGATCTGCGAGCGTCTGCTCGAAGCGATGCAGCGCGGTCTGTGGCAGGCGCCCGGCGACTATCGCGCGCAAGTTGAACAGCATCTGCTTGCGAGCGAGCAGCAGATCGAAGGAATGCAAACATGAACGCTGCGACCCAACGGCCCGTTTTTCCCTTTGCTGCGCTGATCGGCCAGACGCCGTTGCAGCAGGCGTTGTTACTGGCTGCGATCGATCCGGGTCTGGGCGGCGTGCTGGTGAGCGGGCCGCGCGGCACGGCGAAATCGACCGCGGCGCGCGCGCTCGCCGAGTTGCTGCCGGAGGGACAATGGGTGAATCTGCCGCTCGGCGCGAGTGAAGACCGGTTGATCGGCACGCTCGATATCGAAACCGTGTTGCGCGACGGCTCCGTGCGCTTTTCGCCTGGCTTGCTCGCGAAAGCGCATCGCGGCGTGCTGTATGTCGATGAAGTGAATCTGCTGCCCGACGCGCTCGTCGACGCGTTGCTCGATGCGGCTGCCAGTGGCGTGAATACCGTCGAACGCGATGGGGTTTCGCATAGTCACGATGCGAGCTTTGTGCTGATCGGCACGATGAATCCGGAAGAAGGCGAGTTGCGGCCGCAACTGATCGATCGCTTCGGTTTGATGGTCGAGTTGCAGAACTGTTTTGAGGCGCGGGTGCGTCAGCAGATCGTCAAGGCACGTCTGGCGTTCGATCTCGATCCGCAGGGTTTTCTCGCTGGCTATACGCAGCAACAGTCAACCTATGTTCAGCGGATTCGTGCGGCGCGTGAAGCACTGCCGCAACTCGGCTTCGACGACGCCGTGCATGCGCACGTCAGCGCACTGTGCATCGGCGCGGCGGTCGACGGTTTGCGGGCCGATCTGGTGATGTTGCGCGCAGCGCGAGCATTGGCGGCGCTGGAGCAGGCGGCTGCGGTCACGACGGAGCACGTCGGGCGGGTCGCTGAGGCGGTGTTGGCGCATCGTCGTCACGATCGCGAAACGCGCGCCGGGGGTGACGCACGCGAGAGCGAAGCGCCACTGCGGACCGCTGACGATGCGGATGCCGCGTCCTCGCAACTTTCGGAAGGTGCGGCGCCGGACGCGGCTGCTACCGATAGCGATTGGGGTTACTTGCCGCCGCAGCCCGCGGGCGTCGCGCAAGTCAAAGGGGTCATTCCGCTCAACGCAAAAAAACGCTGAGCCATCGGAAGGGCGCCGCCGCTGACTCGCGCAGCGGTTTTCGATGGCGGCAAGGTGCCGGCGCAGGTTCGCGTAGCCGTTTGCAAGGTGCGCCGGGCAAGCGCATTGCATGGCTGCCGACGCTCACCGCAAAGCGCCGGAACACGCTGTGCGCCGAGCATCTGCGTTTCGTGCACGAGGCGCCGCAAGGCGGTGTGCTGCATTGTTTCGTGCTCGATTGTTCCGGTTCCATGCTTGGCGGGCAGCGCCTTGCACTCGCCAAGGGTCTGCTGATTGCGTTGTTCGACCGCGCAAGCGCCGCGCGCGCCGAGGCGGCGCTGGTGTGTTTTGGCGGTGCCGGGGCCGATCTGCGTTTCGGCCCCGCTGTGCCGCGCTGGTGGAACGAGCGGTGGCTACGGCCGGTGGGCGGAGGCGGTGGCACGCCGCTCGCGTCCGGCGTGCGTCGGGCTGCGCAGGTACTGGAGCGCAGCGCCCGGCGCAAGCCCGCGCAGCAGCGCTGGCTGTGGATCCTGACCGACGGTCGCAGTGGCGATCAGCCGGCGCGGCCGAGTCACGCGGACGAAGTGGTATTCGTCGATTTCGAGCGGGAGGCGATACGGCTGGGCCGCTGCCATGCGTTGGCCGATGCATGGGGCGCGGCGCTGCTTACGCCGGACGAACTGATCGCCTGAGCAGCGCGTTTTCGTGCGCTTATTTCAAGCCGTTGGACCAGTACTGCACATCGTCCTGACGGTCGAATACGAATACTTTCATCGCCATCTGCTGCGCGACGTCGAGTTGATCGAGTTCGAGGCCATGGGTCGACGGCTCTCCCGGCGCGCTGCCTTTCTGCACATTGCGGATGACGGCGGTCGTTTCGATCTCGGTTTGCAATTCCGTCGATTTGAGGCAGAAGGCGACGCGCAGCCGTTCGCCGACTGCGCCCAGCGTCCATGAGGCGGTTAGCGACATGCCGAGCGCGCTGATGCTTTTGGCGAGGCCCAAACCTTCATATGAATCGCCCGTTTCGCCGATGCCGAAGCGCACCGCGAGGTGCGCATGGACGCGGATCGACTTGCGTTCGCGCAGGCGGCGGATTACGCCGGGTTTCGACAGCACCACGTAGTCGAATGGGGCGCGGCACACGGCCTCGACCGTGCAGACGAAACGGAACACGGCGTGGCTCGCGATGGCGACGATCTCGATGTTTTCACCGAGACCGAGCGGGAGGATGCGGCCATCTTGCAGTGGCGGTGTGACGAAGAGCGCGTGGTTGGGCGCAAAGCCGATGATGCGGCATGGATGCATCGGGGCGCCGCTGCCGAGCTGGGAGCGTATGCCTATTAATGCACCTATCGTCAGGTGCATGTCCTTTAGTGTGAGATTGCTCGTGGCGTCGGCGGAGTGGCCGGTTTGGGATTCCGGTTGCTTTGCTGTGTCCAGCAGGTCGCCGCGGTGCGGGTGGAAGTTGTCGAACAGGAATTTGCGCTCGTCCGTGGTCGCCAGGATTGTGCCACTGGCGAAGAGGAGTGTGCCGTCGGAGTCTGCGATCGGCCAGGGGAGTGGGGTGCCTACGGGGACTGCTTCCGGTGTCAGGGTTGTGGTGGCGGCTTGGGCTTCTGCTTGGGCTTCGGCGCGGGCTTCTGCTGGGTTTTCCATGGTCGGCTGCTAAATATGTGGCGGGATTACTTGTTTACGGCTGCGGTTGGGGGGAGCTTTAGCGGTTTTTGTTTGCCTGTGGCGTTTGCCTGTGGCGTTTGGCTATGGCGTTGGCCTGTGACGTTTGCCTGTGGCGTTGGCCTCTCCTTGTTTTCTTACCGGTCTATTAGCGTCGCCCCTGTGCGGGGCGGCACTCACTTCTCTTTGCCTGCCGCAAAGAGAAGTAAGCAAGAGAAAGCGGCTCAAACCGCTAATTCTTAAGCGGGTCCCCCGCGCAGTCGCGGTAGTGGTGCATCTGGAATCCGTGCCCTCGCATATTCAGCCCTGGTGACAAAGCCGTCATACCTCCGGCGGCGCTGCGCGCGCCGACGCGTACTTCACAAAACCACACTCCGTGTTCGCGCTTCTTGTGCTCTGTTTGTTCTTGTTTCTTTCTGCTTCTTCTTGCTTGTCTTCGCGCTTGCCCGCGGTTTCTACTCTCCGTCCTTCGCGCTCTGTGTCTCCAGGGTCTCGTGGCGCGAGGTCGCTCGGTAGTTGGCGTTTCTCGCTTGCAAAAAGTTGCAATCACTGGTATTGGGCTGAGTTAGGTCGGATAACTAACTATTTTTTACTGTGCTTGTGTAGGGACTGGTTTGGTGGGGCTCAACTTTTTGAAAATAATTGCACAAGGGGGATTGACGACATGCCGACCGATCTCCATAATCTCGTTTCTCTGCTGCTGATGCAGCGACGCAGAACGAAGCGGTGCCGGGTAGCTGGAAGTCTGGTGCGGTTTTGGTGGTGAATGCGTAATCGATCTTTAAAAATTAACAGCCGATAAGTGTGGGCGCTTGATGCGCGACGCGAGCCAGGTTCTTCGGGATCTGGCATAAGCGAAAGTATCAAGTCTCA
>NZ_CAJNBK010000022.1 GCF_905220975.1 Paraburkholderia haematera
AAGGTGGAATACCGCCACGACTGGGCGAACAAACAGGTGTTCCTGAAGAACGACGGTTCGTACGGCAAGTCCAACGACCTGCTCGCGACGCAGTTCATCTACTCGTTCTAAAACGACCCGCCTCGTCACGTGGCCCGGCTATTTCGCGGGCCACGCGCCAAGGCCTCTTCTGCATGCTCTGCCTATGCTCCGATTCTCAAACCAGCCTCACGTCGCCTCGTATTACGCAGCAACCGCCAACGACACCACGCGCCATCCCCCGCTCGAAGAGACCATCACTGTCGACGTCTGTGTGATCGGCGCGGGACTCACCGGCATCTCGACTGCATTGAACCTCGCCGAACGCGGTCACACGGTCGCGGTGCTCGAAGCATCGAAGGTCGGATGGGCCGCGAGCGGCCGCAACGGCGGCCAGTTAATCGGCGGTTTTGCCTGCGATATCGACACATTCGCGAAGTTCATGCCCGCGAATGACGTGAAGCGTGTTTGGGACATGGGGCTCGAAACCCTGGATATCGTCAAGGAGCGTGTCGCGAAGCATCAGATCGACTGCGACCTGACCATCGGTTATCTGACCGCGGCGAACAAGCCGCGCGATACGGACGCGCTGCAAAAATGGCGCGACGAAGCGCAACAGCGCTTCGGCTATAACGGCTACAGTTATGTCGATGCCGACGGCGTCTGCGACTATGTTCAATCGCAGCGCTACCTCGGCGGATTATTCGATGCCGACAGCGGTCACCTGCATCCTCTGAATTACACGCTCGGTCTGGCCCGCGCGGCACGCGCCGCCGGCGTACAGATTTTCGAAGACAGTTGCGTCACGGCGCTGCGTCAGGAAAACGGCCGGCATGTGGCTGAAACCGCGCGCGGCAAGGTGAATGCGCAATTCGTCGTGCTCGCCTGCAATACCTATCTCGGCGAACTCGCGCCGGATGTCGCCAGCAAGATCATGCCGGTCGGCACCTACGTGATCGCCACCGAACCGCTCGACCCCGATCGCGCCGAAGCGCTGATGCCCGCGAAAGCGGCCGTGTGCGACAGCCGCTTCGTGCTGGACTATTTCCGGCCTGCTCCCGACAACCGCCTCCTGTGGGGCGGCAAAGTCAGCTATTCGACGTTCGCGCCGCGCAACCTCGGCGAGGCGATGCGCCGCGACATGCTGAAGACCTTCCCGCAACTCGACGACGTCAAAATCGACTATGCGTGGGGCGGTTTCGTCGACATTACAATGAATCGCGCGCCGCATTTCGGGCGCCTGTCGCCTACCGTCTATTTCGCCCAGGGCTTTTCGGGCCATGGCGTGAATACCACGGGGCTTGCCGGTAAACTGATCGCCGAAGCCATCGACGGCCAGGCTTCGCGCTTCGATCTGTTCAGCAAGATTCGTCACCGCGACTTCCCGGGCGGCGCTACACTGCGCACCCCTGCCCTCGTGCTCGCGATGGCCTGGTATCGAATGAAGGATCTGCTTTGATGAATGCTCCGACTCCTGGCTCCGCTGGTTTCCACACCCTCGACCGCCGCGCCGATGCGCTGATCGCCAACTCCTACTACGAAGCGAGCGCGGCCCGTCCGCTTGCCGACGATCCGGTGCTCGACGGCACCGTGGAAGCCGACGTCTGCGTGATCGGCGCGGGTTTCTCCGGTTTATCGGTGGCGTTGGAATGCCGGGCGCGCGGTTTGTCGGTCGTCGTGCTCGATGCGCACCGCCCGGGTTGGGGCGCATCGGGCCGCAACGGCGGGCAGACGCTGGTCGGTTTCGCCAAAGACGAGATCATTGAGCGTCAACTCGGTCTCGACGGTGCGCGCGCCGCGTGGGCCATGTCGGTGGAAGGTGTGGGTCTGGTGCGCGAGCGCATCGAGCGTTACGGCATCGAGTGCGACTTCACCTCCGGCTATCTGACGGTGGCGACCAAACCGAAGCGCGTGCCGGATTTGCGCTCGTGGATGGAGTCGGCCTCACAACGCTGGGGATATACGAAACTCTCGTGGCTCGATACCGATGAAGTGCGTTCTCGCGTCGCGTCGCAACGCTATCTGGCGGGCGTCTACGATCCGTTTTCCGGCCATCTGCATCCGCTCAAATACTGCCTCGGCCTCGCCGACGCAGCACGTCGTGAAGGCGCTCAACTGTTCGCGCATTCGCCAGTGATCGAAATCGTGCGCGGCGCGCGCCCTGTTGTGCGGACCGCGAACGGCGAGGTGCGCTGCCGTTTCGTCGCCGCGTGCGGTAACGCGACGATCGGCGACGTGTTGCCTGCGCCGGTGGCCGCGCGCATTGCGCCGATTGCATCGTATATCGTCGCCACGGAGCCGCTTGGCAAAGCACGCGCCGACGCACTGATCAAAGGGCGCGAGGCGATTTGCGACAACAACTTCTTCCTCGATTACTTCCGCTTGTCGGCGGATCATCGTGTGCTGTTCGGTGGACGCGCGAGTTCGACCGGTGCGTCGCCCGTACAACTCGGCGAAGAGATTCGCAAGCGCATGATCGGCGTGTTCCCGCAACTCGGCGATGTGCGAATCGACTATGCGTGGGGTGGTTTTGTCGACGTGACGCGCAATCGCGCGCCAGACTTCGGCTCGATCGATCCGAACTACTTCTACGTGCAAGGTTTTTCCGGGCACGGTGTGGCGTTGACCGGCATTGCCGGACGCGTCATTGCAAAGGCCATGGCCGGTGAGACAGCGGCCTTCGATCTGTTCGCGCAGTTGCGGCATGCGCGCTTTCCGGGCGGGCCGGCCTTGCGCGGGCCGGCGCTCGAACTCGGGATGATGTATCACCGGATTCTCGAGTTGTTCTAGTCTGGGGTGCCAGTCTCTCCTGACGAAAGCCATCCCGGCCATCACCGCAGCGAGCGCGCTCATTCGGGCGACCGCGTGACGCAAGCTCGGCTCGCTGCGAGTGACGCGACTGCGTCACCCTGATCGGGGAATTGCCGCAAAGGCGCCTCGAGACGCACATCGGTCTACTTCTCGGGTCAGGCTGCGCACCGTTGCCACCTTATGAGCGGCCCTCACGCGCCGTACCATTCCTGCCCTTCCTGCCAAAACTGTGGTGTGGCGACGCAACGTGACCAGATGGTCCGTGTTCAGCTTAGTGAAGCTTCGCGTCATCGAGCGGTAGGAGCAATGCCGTCACGTCGACATCTTCGCCGAGTTCGGGCCAGTGCAACTGCTGCCGGTCAATCGAAATGGCGAAATGCCCACGTTCCATCGGCGACGCAGACTCAAGGAGCGGAAACAACTCCAGAGGAAAATAAGCGGCCCGGCCGTCTGCCAGGTCCAGCACCAAAAACTTCGCATCGAAATGCACGTTCACCGCAGCGCCTTTCATGATCAGCTCCTGAAGAGGAACAGCACTCCGAGCATAGAGTGCCGCGGCCCCTCATTCAAGCAGGAAAATCTGGCGTGAACACAGTGATGCCGCGCACCATCTGAAACCGGAAACGCCGTCTGCGCTCACGCAAACATCGCCTAGTTGCGACCGCTATGGATTATTGCTTCCGGAACGGGCAGCGGGACCATGGGATTGCGCAAAAACCTGTATGGATGTACAGTACTCTAAACGCAACTTCATAGACACGAGCAGGCATTTTTTTCCGGGAGAGGCTTCATGGATATGCGCGTTCGCAAGGCCGTCAGCCATCCAATGCCCGAAATTGCGGCGTTTGTCGCCGGCATGAAATCTGCGTTTGGCGAGCAGGAAATCGATGAAACCATTCGTCGTGGCCGAGCCGGGGAGCCGACCTTCTTTGCGAGCGAAAATGGCCACTCGGTGGGCACCGCTCGTCCGGTGGCTACGAATGTCTGGCGTGTCGACGGCGCCGTGCGTGACCGCCACTACTGTGACGGTTGCGACGGGTCGTGCGTCGGAGGGGATGTATCCTGCAGCGATAGACTGAATCGCATCGCCAAGGAGAAACAATAGTGAAACGGGTTGGCTGCGGGTTGCTTTTACTGGCGTGTACTTCGGCCGCATTTGCAGGTGAGCACTACGTCGAGGTCTGGAATCCGCCCGAAGCTCGGGGTGGATTGCTTCAGGGAACAGTCGCACCGAAGTCGCCTACGCCTAAGCGGCGTGTGCCCCATTTGGTAAAAACACGGGCGCATCGCCCGTCGACCACCGCCACGAAGCTGGCCGTGAAGCAGGGAACGGCCGGTGCAGGTGCGCGACACGTTACGCCTGACGTATCGGAAATCCCCCGTCTGATAACGCCCGAGGGGAACGTGCTGCGCGTTGATGCTCACAACGCGCATGTTGAGGTCGTGCGCTGATGGAATCGGGAAGCTACAAGGGATACCGCATCTTCGGTCACGCCATACTTCAGCAAGAGGACATCCTTTCGCCTGAACGATACGCCGGCAGCGGGACCATCACCCGCGACACAAAGATGGTTGAGGCCTCCGGGGTACTCGGTGTTTTTGATACGGAAGAAGAGGCTCAGCTCGCGGGGCTAGGTTGGGCGCGCGCCTGGGTCGATAGCCACGGCTAGCAGCGGCTTAAGCGGCTTAACGTCAGTCCGCAGCAGCCTATGCGGGGCGAATATCACGGCACCAGCATCGGCGATGGGCGTGAAGCTTCGAAAAGCCCGGTAAGTCTGGCCGCCGACTGTCATCCGGTTTACACCGACCTGAGTCAAATCGTCCTCCTCGCCGGCTGGGTCGCCAACGTAGGCAGAACAGACGTCCGTACCGTCGCGCTGGAACGGAAAAACCAGAACGGCGCGATCAAGACGCAATAGCCACCTGCTTTACTATTGCCGGTCGTCAATACCATACTGTCATACCTTTTCGTATTCCGCTTTTGAGGAGACGCCGATGACCGTTCAACTCACGCCCGAATTCGCGTCCAGATTCGCCAATCTCGCGCTCGCCCATCTCACGCGCGAGTATCCGAACAAACTGACCCACTCGCTTGCCGGTCCTCAAGATGTGCAAGGCCCGCGTGCTCTGCATCCAATTTTTTACGGCAGCTACGACTGGCATTCATGCGTGCATGGCTACTGGCTGATCCTGCATCTGCTCGACCGCTTTCCCGATCTGCCTGAAGCAGCACGCATCGTCGCGGTGGTCGACGCGCACTTCACCGAAGCGAACGTGGCCGGCGAGCTCGCGTATCTCGACCTGCCGCACAACCGCGGTTTCGAGCGCCCGTATGGGTGGGCGTGGCTGCTCGCGCTGAGCGCGCAACTCCATTCGCCGACACTACCGGAAGCAGCGCGCTGGTCCAAGGTTCTTGCGCCGCTTACCGAGGCCTTTGTCGAACGCTTCGAGGAATTTTTGCCAAAAGCGACCTACCCGTTGCGCGTCGGTACGCACTTCAACATGGCATTCGCGCTTGCGCTCACGCTAGATTTCGCACGACAAACGTCGCGTGAATCGCTTGAGGCGCTGCTGGTGAATACGGCGGAACGCTGGTTTCTGAACGATGTCGCGTGTCAGGCGTGGGAGCCTGCCGGCGACGAGTTCCTGTCGCCCTCGCTAATGGAGGCGGAGTTGATGCGGCGCGTGTTGGCGCCTGCGCAATTTGTCGAATGGTTCAGCCGCTTTTTGCCGGACCTCGGCGCGAAGAAGCCCGCCACGCTGTTCGAACCCGTCACCGTGACCGACCGCACCGACGGCAAGATTGCCCACCTGGACGGCCTGAATCTGAGCCGCGCATGGTGCCAGCGCTCGCTGGCGCGCGCACTGCCCGCCGGCGACGTGCGCCGCACGGTATTGTTCGACTCGGCCGAGCGTCATCTTCTGAGCGCCCTGCCGCACGTGGCCGGCGACTATATGGGCGAACACTGGCTGGGCACGTTCGCCACGCTCGCACTGGAAGCGTGAACGGTGATCCGACCGAGCGCTTGTTGAAGGCAAAAACGGCGCCGCAAGCGTGAAACGGTTTGAGCAAGCTACCGATTCGCGCCGCGAGCGCCGTGTTTTTTGCCGCGTGATTCAGCGTGATTCAGGCGTGATTCAAGCGCCGCCGGTTGCAACCCGGCGCGCGAATCCGCCGGCTCCGTGCATTACTGGCCAGTCAGCTTTTTAGGCTTCGGCGGCGCCTGAACCTTGTTGTACTGAAACTCGGGGGTCGCCTTCAAAGCATCCTTGGTCGCGCCAGCCAGATAGAAATTTCCAGAACGAATATCCAGCGCGGCGATCGGCACCGCTACGTCATGCGACGCCACGCCAAGAAATCCGCCGGCGGAGACGATCGCCGCGGACAGCGAGCCGTCGGGAGCGACCACCAGATCGCGGATCGAACCAATCTTCTCGTTCTGGTCGTTATACACCGCCTTGCCGAGAATGCTCTTCTTCACACTCCAGCCGCTCAGTAGCGCATTCGATTGCTCGACCGTGACGCTCAAAGGTTGTGTGCCGGCAACTTGCGCCTGCGCACCAAAGCTGGTTGCAGCTACCGCGACCACAACAACAAGTTTGCTCAAAGTCATTCCGTTCACTCCGTTCTTAATAGACTTGACCGGCGCATGGCCTGCGCCGAAGGAATCGCTGCAAAACGATGATACAGACTACCCGGCATACCTGCATTCAGCCGGGCTACGGCGACAACCGCATAACGGTAAAATCGAGTCCGGCGATAACGCCCGTTTAGAGGTGGAAGTTTGACTGAGCTTGAGCAGGGTTTCATTCTGACCCGACATTGGCGGGATACGCCCGCCGGCACGGAAGTGGATTTCTGGCTGGCAACAGACGGCGGGCCCCGTCACATCCGCCTGCGCCCTCAGCCTTCCGTGGCTTTCATTCCGGCAGAGCACCGGGAGCGCGCGGAAATGATCCTGCGCCGTGAGGCGCCGCTCGATCTGCGCCCGCTCGATCTGAGCGATTTCCAGCATCGGACGGTGATGGGGCTTTACTGCCCGCAGTACCGGCAATTGACGGGCTTCGAGAAACGCCTGAAACAAGGCGGCGTCGATGTCTACGAGGCCGATATTTTCCCGCCCGAGCGCTACATGATGGAGCGGTTCATTACCGCGCCGGTGTGGTTCGGCGGCGATCCTCAGCAAAACGGCCCGCTTCTGAATGGCGAATTGAAGCCGGCTACACACTACCGGCCATCATTGAAGCTGGTGTCGCTCGATATCGAAACCAGCGCGCACGCCGAGCTCTATTCCATCGCGCTCGAAGGGTGCGGACAGCGTCAGGTCTATATGCTCGGACCGCCAAACGGTGAAGATTGCGATGGCGGCGGTATCGACTTCGACCTCGAATACTGCGAAACCCGCGCACAGTTGCTCGAAAAATTGAACACGTGGCTGGAACGGCACGACCCCGACGCGATCATCGGCTGGAATCTGGTGCAATTCGATTTGCGTGTGCTGCAGCAGCACGCCGAACAATTGCGCGTGCCGCTGCGGCTCGGCCGCGGCGGCGCAGTGATGGAATGGCGCGAGCACGGTCACAAACAGAACCATTTCTTCGCAGGCGCCGCGGGAAGATTGATCATCGACGGTATCGAAGCGTTGCGCTCCGCCACATGGAGTTTCCCTTCGTTCAGCCTCGAATATGTAGCGCGTTCCGTATTGGGCGAAGGCAAGTCGATCGACAATCCCTATCAGCGCATGGATGAAATCCAGCGCCGCTTCGACGAGGACAAGCCTGCCCTTGCACGGTACAACCTGAAAGATTGCGAGCTGGTGACGCGCATCTTTGCGAAGACCGAGTTGCTGCCGTTTCTGCTGGAGCGCGCGACGGTCACCGGCCTGCCCGCGGACCGCAGCGGCGGATCGGTCGCGGCATTCACGCATCTGTATATGCCGAGGATGCATCGGCAAGGCTACGTCGCACCGAATCTCGGCGACGTAGCCGGTGCCGCGAGCCCCGGTGGTTTCGTGATGGATTCGCGGCCCGGCCTCTACGATTCCGTACTGGTGCTCGACTACAAGAGCCTGTACCCGTCGATCATCCGTACGTTTCTCATCGACCCGGTGGGTCTCGTGGAAGGCATGCGCAATCCCGGCGACGACCAGTCGGTGCCTGGCTTTCTCGGCGCACGCTTCTCGCGCACACACCATTGTTTGCCGTCGATCGTCGGCCAGGTGTGGCAAGGGCGCGAAGCCGCCAAACGCGAGCACAACAAGCCGCTTTCGCAGGCCTTAAAGATCATCATGAACGCCTTTTATGGCGTGCTCGGCTCCACCGGCTGCCGGTTCTTCGACCCGCGTCTCGCGTCGTCGATCACCATGCGCGGCCATGAAATCATGCACGCCACGCGTGAGCTGATCGTGGCGCAAGGCTACGAAGTCATCTACGGCGACACGGATTCAACGTTCGTGTGGCTGAAGCACGCGCATAGTGAAGAAGACGCGAGCCGCATCGGCCGTGCGCTCGTCGAGCATATCAACGCGTGGTGGCGCCAGAGCCTGCAGGCGCGTTTCGGGCTCGATAGCGCGCTCGAGTTGCAATTCGAGCGGCACTACAAGCGCTTTTTCATGCCGACGATTCGCGGCGCCGAGGAAGGCAGCAAGAAACGCTATGCCGGGCTGACTGTTTTGCCCGACGGCAGCGAGGATATCGTCTACAAAGGGCTCGAAACCGTGCGGACCGACTGGACGCCGCTCGCGCAGCAGTTCCAGCAGGAACTCTATGGGCGAATCTTCAGGCAACAGCCGTATCAGGACTATGTGCGCGACTACGTTCGCGATACGTTGTCAGGAAAACTGGACGATCAGCTCGTGTACCGCAAGCGGCTGCGCCGCTCGCTCGGCGAGTACGAGCGCAACGTGCCGCCGCACGTGCGCGCGGCACGGGTGGCCGACGAGTTCAACCGTCAACAGGGGCGTCCGTTGCAATACCAGAACGGCGGCTGGATCAGCTATGTCATGACGACCGCCGGGCCGGAGCCGCTCGAAACGTTGCGCTCCGCAATCGACTACGAACACTATCTGACGCGGCAGTTGCAACCGGTCGCCGACGCGATCCTGCCGCTATTGCGCGACGACTTTACGACCTTGATGTCGGGGCAGAAACAGTTGTTCTGACGGAAGGGACACACTGTCGGGACCATCGGCAACAGCACAGGCACGCCGACGCTGTAACAGGTTTTAAGTCTCCCTTCAGGACTTTTAAGGTCCAACTGGGTCACCATGCACGGCATCGTGATCTAATTTGTGGTACCGGCATCGCGCCCATTCATCGAGGAGTCCCCTATGCTGCACGGCTCGTTTTTGTCCGCCGCCAGCGTGGCCGCGGGATTGCCACCTGTCAAACGCGCATAGGCCGTTGTAATGAGTGACACTGCCCTGCCGAGCGCGATGCCGGCCGCGCCCATGGCGGCGCTCCCCCTGTCGCCCGCGCATACGCGTCTTCTGCTCCTGGGCCTCGGCCTCGCGACCGGGATGGAGTTCTATACGTTCGACAGCATGAACCTCGTGCTGGCCGATCTGACCGGCACGCTCGGCGTATCGGCGGACGAAGCGAGCTGGCTGCTGACTGTCTATAGCTGCGCCCTGTTCCTCGGCGTACCGGTCTCCGTCTGGATGGCCGGGCACTATGGCTACAAGCGCTTCCTGATCTCGACCATCGTCGTGTTCGCGATCGCCTCCATGGGGTGTGCGATATCCCCGAATCTCGAATCGATGCTGATCTGGCGCGCCGTCCAGGGGTTGGCCGGCGCGGGCCTCGTCGTATGGTGGCGGGCGAGCATCTACGTTCTGATGGCCAAACCGCAGCGCAGCCCTTCGTTGATGAAGGCCTCCACGCTGCTCTACTTATCAAGCGCGGCGGGGCTTCTGGTGAGCGGCTATATCACCGACCATTTCAACTGGCGGCTGATTTTTCTGCCGAATCTGTTGTACGCGGCCGGCGCGATATGGCTGCTGGCCCGCTACTTTCCGACGCTCCCGCCGCCCGCCTCCGACCGCGTGATCCGGACCGACTGGCTCGGCATCGCCCTCCTCGCGACGGCGCTGATCTCGCTTCAGATCATCCTCAATCGCGGTGAAATCGACGACTGGTTTGGATCCTTTCATATTCGCGTGCTAGCGTGGACGAGCGGCGCGGCTCTGCTTCTTTTCATTATCTGGCAAGCGACTCCGGCGAATCGAACGCCGCTCCTCTGGCTCGGCCTGCTGCGTGACCGCTACGTGCTGTCGTCCGCGCTGATCGGTGTCTTCACCGGCATGATCCTGTCGGGTAGCCTGTTCGTACTGCCCGAATTTTTGCGCAATCTGTCGACCCATACCCATAGTGCGACCCAGACCGGACAGATCATATGCGTCTATGCGTTGACGGCTGCGGCCATCCGGCCGCTCATGGTCGGTCTTATCGCGCGAATCGGTCAGCGCAAAACGATCGTGATCGCGCTCGTCATGTTGATCGCGTCGATGGTTCTGTTCAACCGCCTGCTGACGACGGACACGCCCGGCTATTACTACATTCTTCCGCTGATTCTTTACGCCTGCTGCCTGTCGCCGTTGCTACCCGCGGTGGGCAGCGGCACGGTAGCGAGAATCGAGCAGAACAAGCTGCTCGACGGCGTTTCGCTTTACATGACCTTCAGGCAGTTCGGCGCGTCGCTCGGGGTCGCGCTGCTGACCATTCTCATCGGGCATCGCGAGACGCTTCATTCATCGCGCCTCTTCGAACACCTGCGCCACGACAATCCGGTCACACGAGACTGGCTCGCGTCGGTGAGCGCAACGCTGGTCACACGCGGTGGTTATTCTCCTGTCGAGAGCCAACGCGCGGCGGTAAAAATGCTGGCCGAAGCAGGCGCGCACCAGGCCGCCACCCTCGCCTACGCGGACGCTTTCGCCTTCATGGCGGCGGTCGGTGTCATCGCACTGTGCCTCGTCCCCATCATTCCGCCGACCCCGGTAGCCAAAAAATAAGGAGCGCGGCCATGCGAACCCTGTCTCTTCGAAACTCTTTCCACACTCGCGAACGGAGCCAGCGATGAGCGACGCGCCCCCGGTTCAAAAACCGGCCACCCCGCCGCCGCCCGCTGTTGCGCCTGCGGCGCCCCCGCCGCCTGACAATCGACGCTGGCTGATCCTCGGCCTGCTCGTGTTGATCGTTCTGCTCGCGATCGCCGCGTATTTCCTGGTGCCGGGCCTGTACGAGCAAGAGACCGACGACGCCTATGTCGACGCGCATCTGGTCTCGGTCATTCCCAAGGTCCCGGCTTACGTGCAGACCCTTCATGTCAACGACAACAGCAAGGTGACCGCCGGCGAGCTCCTTGTCGAACTCGACCCGCGCGACTATGTCGTTCAGGTGGATCTGGCACGCGCCAATGTCGAGGCCACCATTGGGAAGCTCGAAGAGGCTCGCAATCAGGTCGCGGTGGCCGACGCCAATATCGGCCAGCAAAAGGCTGAGCTTGACGTTGCCCATGCCAATGCGAAACTTGCCGGCGCCAATCTGGCGCGGCTGCAATCCGTCTCCGATGTGCGCGCCGTGTCGTCGGAACGCGTCGACGAGGGAAAGGCGGCGGCCGACGGCACGCGGGCCTCTGTGACGGCGGCCCAGGTCAAGGTCGATGCACTACAGGCGCAGGCCACGCTTGCACGCGCCCAGGTGAAAACGGCGGAGGCCTCGGTCGCTCAGGCTCAAGCCATGCTCGCGCAAGCGACGCTCAATCTCTCATACACGAAGATCTACGCAACCGAGTCCGGCAGCGTCGCAAACAAAAGCGTCGAGAAAGGCAACTTCGTGCAGCCTGGACAAACGCTGTTGTCGGTCGTCCCGGACAAGCTCTTTGTGATCGCGAACTACAAGGAAACACAATTGACCTACGTTCGACCCGGTCAGTCGGTCAAGGTCTTCGTCGATGCGTTTCCGGACTTGCGGCTGCGCGGTCACGTCGACAGCATCCAGCGCGGCACCGGCTCGCACTTCGCGCTTCTGCCGCCGGAAAACGCAACGGGCAATTTTGTGAAGGTGGTGCAGCGCGTGCCGGTAAAAATCGAACTCGACAACCCAGGAGACGCGCTTAAATTGATCTCGCCGGGCATGTCTGTCGAAACGGAAATCTTCGTCAGGGAGCGCCCGGCATGGCTCGGCTTCGGAAACTAGCGGCAGCGCCGCCGAGTCGCCCTCCTTACCCGCGACGACGGATCGCAGGCCTGGGCGCAATCGTCGCGACATGGGCGGGACTCCTCACGGGTTGTACCGTGGGCCCCGACTACGTGCCGCCGAAACCCGTCATGCCGGCGGCATTTACAGAGCAAACCGGCTCGGCGGCAAATGCGGCAAGCACGGCAAAAGAAGCGCAAACGTCGCATGACGCCTGGTGGGAAGGCTTCGATGACGCGACGCTCAACGCGCTCATGACCGAAGCGCTGCATGCCGCCCCCGACCTCGCCATTGCCCAGGCTCGCGTACGTGAAGCGCGGGCCTTGCGAGGCATCGCAGGCGCGGAGCAATACCCCACCGCCAGCGCAGGCGCCCTATACGATCGGACTCACGGTAGCGCCAATGTGCCGGTCGGCGTGCCGCCTGGCGGCCTCGGTCCGGGCGCTAACGGCAATCTATGGCAGGCGGGTTTCGACGCTTCGTGGGAGATCGACGTATTCGGCGGCAAACGTCGCGGCGTCGAATCGGCCGATGCCTCGTATCAAGCCGCCGTGGCCGACATGGGCGACGTCGAGTTGACCTTGCTCGCGGAGGTGGCGCGCAACTACATCGAGTTACGCGGGGTGCAGCGGCAACTCGCCGTCGCGCGCAATAATTTGTCCATTCAGCAAGACTCGTTGTCGCTGACCCGGTCGCAATTCGACGCGGGCCTCGCCTCGCGTCTCGATGTACTGCGCGCACAGGCTCAAGTCTCCGATACCGAAGCCGCGATCCCAACCTTCCAGGCGGACGAACGCGCGTCCATTTATCGCATTGGCGCGCTGATCGGGCATCCGCCGGAAGAATTGCTTGCCCAGCTGGATACGCCCCAAGCGATTCCTTCGGCCGTGGCGGACGTGCCTGTTGGCCTTCCGTCCGACCTCCTGCGCCGCCGGCCGGATATCCGGGCAGCCGACCGCCGGATTGCCGCCGCGAATGCCCGTATCGGCGTCGCTCAGGCCGATCTCTACCCCCACTTCTCGCTGACTGGCGTTGCCGGCCTGGAGAGCCTGAACGCATCGACGTTTCTCACCGCGCCGAGCCGCTATTTCTCGATTGGTCCGAACATTAGCTGGCTCATATTCGACGCCGGTAAGGTCCGCTTCGCAATGCGTGCCGAAGAGGCGCGGACCGATCAGGCCGCGGCCGTGTACCAGCGAACGGTTCTGGGGGCGTTGCGCGATGTCGAAACCGCCCTCGTGTCTTATGCGCAGTCACACGTTCGGCGTGATCGGCTCGCTGCCGAGGTCGCCGCAGACCGCGAGGCGGTGACCATCGCGACGCGGCTCTACCGGCAGGGGCTCAATGACTTCCTCTCCGTGCTGGACGCAGAACGCTCACTGTACGCCGCCGACGACAAGCTGGCGCAAAGCGATCGTGATATGGCGCTTGCACTCGTCGCGCTTTACAAGGCGCTCGGTGGCGGCTGGCAGGAGGCGACCGACGCCGCCCATGTCGCCGCCGGGCAGCCCTGATGCAGGCATGTCATGACGAAATCACCGCCTATATCGACGACATGGCCAAGTTGTTGTCCATAAAACGAATGACTTGATTGCAATCGTTCAGATTGAGCCACGCTCGTGTTTCCACTAGCCCTCGCCGTGAATAGAATTAAAGGGCGTTAAACCGACGCGCTTCAGATCAAGCGGAGAGGTTCATCATGAAAGTCACTACGTTTTTCGTGGCCGTGCTTTTAAGCATTTCTTTTTCTACACCGGTCTTTGCCAATGAGCACATGCATGTGAATCACGACCACGAACACACGCGCTATCAACCAGTCCGCACGGACCGGAGCGGCTCGGATCAGAATACATCGGCTCAGGGGTCACAGAACAACACCCAGACCGTGCCGGGCAGCAAGTAAGAACGAAGAGCGCCCGTCTCGTCCTAGCGTGCGTAGCGGAGCAGGAAGTCCCGCAACGGCGGATTCACACTACCGGCATGCGTCAAATTCGGCGTGTGTCCCGCTCGGTCGACCAGAACAAGATCCTTGCAGTTCGGCAACCGGGCGGCGAGCGCCTCGGCGCAGTCAGGGCTGATGGCGGCGTCGTCGCGTCCGTGGAATACGATTGACGTATGCGTGATTTCGCCAAGACGCGGCGTGATGTCATCGCGCGATACAAGGGCATTGACCGGATGTTCGAAGTGATCCGCGCTGGCGTTCATCCATTTGCGAATCCATTCCGACGCCGCGTACTCGGGACCGAACAGAAACACCGACAGATTCTGCGCGACATTCTTCGCACCATTGCGTGCCCACTCCGCTTTCAGTTCTTCGAAAGACTGCTGGACCGCTTCGGAGTCGATATCGCTTCGTGTCGATATCAGGGCGATCGCCCGAAAACGATCCGGCTCCAGCAACGCCGCACGCATCGATATAAATCCGCCTTGAGACATGCCGACCAGCGATGCCGAGGCCACCTCCAGATGGTCGAGCAAGGCAATGAGATCGAGCGCCGAGTCCCAGTAGCTGAAGGCCCGGGTCACGGCGCCCGTCGCACCGAAACCCCGCTGGTCCCAGACGACGCACCGGAACTCATTACGGAGTTCCTCGATGTTCGGCTGGAACATGTCGCTATCCATCAGGAAGCCATGACTGAAGACAACGACAGGCGCCCCGGCAGGGCCGAACTCATCGTATGCAAAGCGTATCCCATCGCGTTCAAAAAACGGCATGCCTATCCCTACTTTCGAATAACACGGTGGATTCAATATAAGCCCACCTCCTCTGGAACACCTGACCGAAAGCGCCGATTGCTTGTCAAATCGTCCAGACTTTCCACACCCTGCATGCAGGTCGGAACAGGTTTCTACCCATTGACTGCACTCCTTACTTTTGATTAAGTGACGTCTATGCGAATTGTCGATAGACAAGCTTGCCGCAAGATCTCACCGCTTATTGAAGCGTCTTTTTTTGTATTCATGGAACCCGGCAAGCGTTACGCGCCGCCCCGTTCCACGAGGAGAAATGTTGGGTATGACGAACGTACCAATTGACGGAGACAAGCCCGTCTGGATTCTGCAAGGAAGTTTCGGGCGAGCAACGGTTAACTTCATTAGCCGTCCGCTTGTCGCTCACGCTCACGCCCAATACCAGTTCCTTTTCAAGCTTGGTGGAAGCAACAGCAATTTCCGCATCGGCGCGGACGATTGCGCGCTGACAGCGGAGCGGGCAATCTGTCTGAATCCGTGGGTCGAACACTCAAAAAGCGGCAGCGACGACGAACCCTCCTTGATCCTTTCCCTCGTCGTCGAAGCCCCCTGGTTGCGCCAGCAATTGAAACTCGCTGAAAGCGGCACCGCGAGTATTTTTCCGAAGGCTGAGGTTGTCGTGACGCCGGACGTGCGGCATCACGTGGATCGTATCGCCGCGGCGATCACCAACCACCTGGTCGCTCAGGACGACAATTGCATGCCCATTCTTGCGGATCTGGTGACCGCACTCGGTCGGGATTTTGCCGATCCTGCGTTGACGGCCGGCATTATTCCGTCAGGCAGACCGATTGATTTTCGCATCCGCAAAGCGGTGGATTTCATCAAGCACGCTTCAGTGACGAATCCCACGGTCGCCCAGGTGGCAGCTCAAGTCGGCCTGTCCAGGTCGAGATTCTTCCAGCAATTCCGGCTATGCATGGGCATTTCACCGCAGCACTATATCGACTGGGTCCGTATGTCTCATGCAATCCAGTTGCTTGGCGCTAGCAATAAACCGCTTTCCGACGTAGCCGAGGAGTTGGGGTTCGAAGAACACAGTCACTTCACGCGTTTCTTCGCACAACACATGGGTGTGCCACCCAGTGAGTTTCGCAGGCATTCGGTAACGCTGGATAATCAGCGTAGCTAAACGTTGGCGTGGGGCTCCGAACGATCCCCACACCCTTTTAAAGCCAGGATTGCTTCAGCCGGAATCAGGCCGCGGACTTCCGTACGCCGTAGCCACTTTCACTGATCGACGCGTCGGCGGCGACCGGATTGCCCAGCACGCCCAGCCCATCGATCTCGATCTCGACCCAGTCTCCCGGCCGCATATGCACCAGACCCGGCGTCGGGAAGGGGCCATACTGGCGCGAGAGATCGCGGCCCTCGACGTCATCCGGCTGAGGCTTCAACGCGCCAGGCGTTCCCATTGCGATCAGGTCGCCAGGCCGCAAACGATAGCCCTGACTCAGATAGCTGATCACTTGCGCCACGCTCAACAGCATGTCGTCGAGCGGCGCGCTCTGACGAACGACACCGTTAATGCGAGTCATGACAGTGTGCTTTGCAGGATCGCCAAATTCGTCGCGAGTCATCAGCCACGGCCCATAAGACCCGGATGCTTCGAAATTCTTGCCGAGACCGAATTGACGATTGTGCATCTGGAACTCGCGAACCGATCCTTCGTTGAGGCAGGTGTAACCGGCCACATGTTCGAGCGCTCGCTCCACCGGAATATAGCGGCCAGGCGTGCCGATCACGACACCGAGTTCGCCTTCATAGTCGAACGCGCGTGCAACGGATTCCACCGGCGCCAGGATCGGCTCGCCGGCGCCGACGTAGGACGCAGCCGTGCGCATGAAAAGGTGGGGAAATTCCTTCGACGTTTGAAGTCCCGTCTCCGCGATATGACTCTTGAAGTTCAACGCCAGTGCCCACATCGCGTTCGGGCGGTCCAGGAAGGGTTTGAGCGTGACGTCAGCGAGAGCCCGATCGCCTTGCCGCCCCTCTGCCGCTTGCCGCAGCCGCGTTAGCCCATCCTCCTGCTCCAGGATTGAAATCAGGCTGGAAGGAAGGTCCGGGGCAATGTCGGAGACAGCGATGAAATGGGTCGGGCTGGTGACGATACCGAGTGCGGTGCGGCCGCCGTCGGCGTAAGCAATAATCTTCATGATCGAAAGTATCTTTGCGTTGGATTAGAAAAGCTCGACGTGGCGAGACTCAGTGCTCCACCACGGCACGATCGGGAAACTTTTGCGCCGCTCTGCGGCCGATCAACGATAGGGCTGCGAGCGCGAAGATCGCAGCACCGGCAGGCACAACGGAGGTGAGGACAATGTCGCGTACCGGCCAGCCGAGCGACAGCAAACCACCGCCAATCGCAGGCCCGACGAAAGAGCCGACCCGCCCGATCGCATGCCCCCAGCCAACCCCGGTTGCGCGAATTTCCGGCGGATAGAAAGCGACGGCGAGCGCGGTCTGCCCCATGATGCCGTTGACCAGACCGGCGCCGATCACGCCGATGAGCAGCAACACGATGCCTGGCGCCACCGCCGCCTGACTAAGCCCGGTAATGCTGAGAATCACCAGCAACAGCCCCACCACCAGCGCCGATTTCACCTTGATCCTGCCGGCGAGCGTCATCATTGCGACAGCCCCGGTCATCAGGATGTTGCCGCTCAGGCCACCGATACTGAAAGCGGCCATGCCGACTGACGCATGCTCTGCCGAGAAGCCGAAATCCACCAGCAGCGTCGGCACCCAGAACAGCAACGCGTAGACGTCCATGAAGATCAGGAACGAAAATAGCCACAGCAGGCACGTGTAGGCACCCAGACCGTTCTCGAACAGCGCCTTGAGCGGGTTTGACGCACGCACGGCGGCGGTATTGGCTATCACCGGGGGGCGCGCCGGGAGGATGCGAAAGAACGCGGGGACCAGCAGGAAAGGCAGGACGCCGCCGGTCACGAAGATAGACTGCCAGCCGAAGTGACTCATCAGCGGGCCGCCCGTCACGCCGCCCGTGACCGCGCCAACGGACATGCCTGTCGTAATGAGCAGGGACGCCGCAACCTTATGCTTCGCGCCAATAATGCCGGCCGCCGCCGTAATCGCAATCGGCAACGCCGCACCCAGACCGATGGCCGCCGCGAGGCGCATGACGGACAAGCTCGCGATATCGCTTGCATACGACGTCAGCAGCGTGCTCCCGGCGAACAGCACCACGCTGGCGACACCCATGTAACGGTGTCCGAAACGTTGAGCGAGTGGACCGGAGATCATGAAGCCAATCGCCGCGCCAATGTTCGTCGCCACGAAAACGGTGGTGAAGAGCGCCGGCGCCAGATGCCATTCATGAGCGAGCTTCGGCACGACAAAGGAGATCGATGTCGTGTTGAAGCCGTCCATCACGATCACCAGGAAGCACACTAGCAAGGCCAGTAGCGGCCTTGCACGGCGTGTTGCGGCCAGCCCGCCCTCTATAGACGGTTTCGGGTCTTTCGCATTCATCGAATCATCTCCTTGCAACACGTGCTCGGGCACGCGACCCGGCCGAAATGCTATAGCCAGGCATCAGGCAACACCTGTTCAACTGTTGCGCCACCATGGCTTCAGGCCCGTATGGACGTTGCGATACGCTCTTGCAGCGCGGCGGAAAAAATGCGCTTCGGCAGCATGCAATGAATTCCCTTGGGCGGAATGGTCGAGTAGACGGTTCCGGTCTGATTGGCGTATTGCGTCACCCGAAAGCTGCCTGCCACGCTATAGATTCCGTAGCAATCTTCCGGTGCAATGCCGGTGGCGGCGGACAGCCAACTGATCATCTGGCGCAGGCAGGCAACCAGTGAATTCTCAAGCGAGTCGGAAAATCCGAAACCGATCCAGTGGTCAGGCGTCTCTGCCATCGGCACTTTCAGTGCGGCGCCCTTGTGCAGGATGTACTGAATGCGCATTTCTTCGAAGGCCGTCTCGATCGAGGTCTGATCGACGTTGCCCTCACCCGAGGCCCCCATGGAGCCGCCCGTCCAAACCCGCGCGCCGTCGACCTGTACCGGCAGGAAGATCGAGGTGTCCACACCCAGCACCGCACAGTCCAGATTGCCGCCGTAATTGCCGGCGAGATTCGCGCTGATGGGTTTCTCGCCGGTCGGTTGCGCGGCGATATACGCCTGAAACGGCTTGAGCGGAATATTGACACCCGGCACATACGCGGCTGCGGTCCTGTCCTTGTCGAATTTCAGATAGCGCAGGTAAGGCTTGAAATCGTGCGGCAATGCGCCGACGCCGGGAGGCGCGGAATTCCAGCCCCAGTCGATCGGGCGCATCTTCACCATGCGGCATTCGACCAGATCGCCCGCCTCGGCGCCAATGATCGAAACGGGCCCAATCAACGAGAAGGGACCGTTGGGGTACTTCTTGCGGATCGGCTCGCGCTCCTTGAAGGTCAGCCCATACTTGGCCTCATTGCCCCAATTGGTCCACGTGCCGTCATACCAGACGGTATCGCCGGACTTGATCGTGACCGCAGTCGGCGCGCTCGGCTCGATCTGCCCGACCTTGACCGTGTCCAGCGAAGGCACGAGCCTGATGGTCTGTCCGGTACGCGAGGCCGCGGCACTCCCCGCCTCCTGCGACGTGCCGCTTTGCGCGCGAACCGCGCCGGACAAACCCAAAGCACCTGCCGCAAACGCACCGAATCCCAGCTTCAGGATCGATCGGCGGCAAGCGTCGGTGGCATCAGATGTCGCGGCAAGCCTGTCGTCCACGGCGCTGGTTGTGGCCGCTGCATCACGTTGTTCTGTTTCGCGTTTCATGAAAATCTTCCCAATTTCGTTTCAATAGGACACGACGTGTCATCGCACAGTCGTTGCACCGATTGCTTCAATTGCACCCTTGACGACCTGATCGTCGATCTCCGAGGGCGCACCACTCGCACCAACCGCACCTAGCAGATGCCCGCCGACAAAGACTGGAAACACACCTCGTGCCGGCAGAAACGGCGCGAAATACCCCGCACCCGAAACATTGCTGTACTCCGAAGGATCGTCCCTGAAACGCTGCTCCAGCGTTGTACCGGACTGGCCACCCAGTGCCACGGAGGCAAAGGCTTTGCCACGGGCGAAATCGACGCTGGCAAAGGGCGCACCGTCCATACGCACAGCCATGATGAGGTGGCCTCCCGGATCGAGTACGGCGAAACTCATCGCGAGATGGCGGCTCTGTGCGGCTGCCGTTGCGATCTCAACAAGCTTCATGGCCTGCTTGATGCTCAGCGAATAGCTTGCAAGCGGGGCTGCGGCCTGCTGCGCCTGAGTCACGTCGGCGGCGCAAACGTTGCTCAGAAATACGAGGCACGCCGAACCAAGGAATGTGGCCAATACGGCCTTGCTTGACCGGGCGGAACGACAGAATCTCAAGCTAGTCTCCTCTTCATGACACCTCGAGCCGCGCTCGATAGATGAAGCTTATGCTGGGGAGCGCGCCTCGCTATAACCAAAGAGATCGCGCGCTTACCAGCAAGTCCGATAATCTTTGATCGGGCTTATCGCTGGGGATGCTGCCCCCAGCGCCGCCCTTGAAGTCGAGCGCTCTTACTGACCCGATCCGGACGCCGGTGCGGCCTGTTTCGATGCCGCTGCTTTACGCTCCGCGTCCATCAGATTCTGCGGATAGTTATCCTGATTGCCCGACTCCCGATAGCCGTTCTTTTCGAGTGCCTTCAACTCGGCGTTCTTCTTTTCCCGGCGTGCTTTGCTCGCAGCCTTACGCTGAGCTTTGGCGATCTGCTTGGGCGTGGAGGCGCTCATGGATGCGGACGCCTGCTCGCCACTAGCCGGTTGTTGAGCCATTGCCGTGGGCGCCTCGACAAGCACCAGACCAAGCGCTACGACGAGTGCAGTTGAAACTGCACGAAACTGGACCATGATTGAGTCTCTTTGAAAGTTGAATGAATGAAGACAGATGAACCGCGATGCCGCAAAGCTTTGTCGTCCGGCGCACGCCTTTCGCGCCGGACGACCGCCGGGCCGCTTGTTGCCTTGCTTATTGCCTTGCTTATAGCGTTGCTTATTGCCTTGCTTTGGCACCGCCAGGTGCGTCGCTTACTGAGTCGCGAATACCGTTACGCCGGCGCCCGCAAACTGCTCCGAATGGCCCGGGCCATGCGGCACAAAGACACGATGCGACTCACCGTCCACCGCTACCGAGTGCGCGCCCATCGTGGTCGGAACAATCGCGACGATGCTGCGCGTAGCGGCGTCGATAATGCCGAGCGCCGGGTCGAACTTCGCCGTCTTGCTGCCAACCTGCGAGACGTTATCCGCCGAACGGTGGCCGGCGGCCAGGAAGTAGCGATTGGACACCGCGTCATACACGACTTCGTCCGCGCCGCCGAACGGCAACTCGGCAACGGTTTTGCCGTTCGTACGGTCGATGATCACCGTGGTCTGCTTGCCACCCTCGTCCGGATCACATCCGACCAACGCATCGTTGCCCGGGCCCATTGCAAGGCCGGTCGGGCCTTCACAACCCTTCAGTGTGAATACGTTCGCAATGACAGGCTTGCCTTCGAGAACCGAGGCGACCGGAATCACATCCACCTCCCCCTTCGGGTTGGCTTTCGTGCCATCGTTGTTCAGTACGAAGTTCTTGCCCTTCGGGTCATATGCGCACGCTTCAAGACCGGTCGAGTCCTTCAACGTGAGTTTGCCGATCACTTCCTGCGTCTCGGTATTGATGAAGGTGGCAAAAGGCGGCTCCTCCGCGCCACTCGAGAACATCACGACATGGTGCTCAGGGTCCAGACAACTCTCGTCGGCGCGGATGCCGGACGAGCTGACGGTAATGGTCTTGACGAGCTTCTTGGTTGCCACGTCGATCACCTTGACCGAGTTGACATCGCCTACGTACACCAGCGACGTGCCCGGCACCGGCGTGACACCGGACGGCCCCGATTTGTCATGGTTAGGCCCAATACCGGCGAAGTTCGCCGAAATCTGGTCGAGCAGCGTGGCCGTTTTCGCGTCGAACACGTCGAGCGTGGCGTTCGCTCCGTCTGCAAGGTAGTACTTGCCGTCCGCCGATGCGCTGATATCGAAGCCAAACGGCTTGGCGCTCGTCACCGGAATATTCGCAACCCATTTGGGTGCGGTCTCCGCCGCGTCGCTCGCCCACGTATAAGCGCCGGCCGCCAACGTACCCGCCAAAGCCAGTCCAAGGTATGTGCGTTTCATGTGTTGACTCCTCCAATCGATCGTTAAAATTTCCAGCCGCAGCTGGGACGGGGAGCACTTCCCCAATTCGGTTATCACGACGCAGACAAACCCGCGTCATATGGGTGCCTAGAAAGCGTGATACATGCCGATACGCACGTCAGCCTGCTGACCCGCCAGCGAGGGCGAGAAGCTTCCGCCGATGACGGCGTCCACACCGGACGAAGCCTTCAGGTAGTCCGAGGAGATATAGACCTGGGTCCGTTTGGACAGCGAATAAAGCGCCGCTGCGGTCACCTGATTCCACGTGTGGCCTTCGAAGCCGGTGTGCTGATAGCCCAGCACCAGCTGCGCGGCGGGTGTGACCTGGTAGGTCGCGCCGGTTTCATAGACATGCATGACCGAGGTCTGGGCCTGGTACTTCAGGACCGTGTCGCTGAAGTCGCCGTAAAGCGTGAAGTCTCCAATCGCGTACGAAGCGCCGATCCCGAACGTTCCCAGAGAGCTGATCTGGAACTCCGGCATCAGATCGGTCGCGGCGTTATCCGCCACGGTGGCGACAGGCACATTGAAGAACGTGTGGACACCAATTTGCGCATAGGGGTCCAGCGTGGGCTTGGCCTGGTACGTGTACGCAGCGCCAGCGGTGAAAGGTCCATTGGCGTATTGCAAACCGGCACTCCAACCGCTTCCGTCGTGGAAGCTTCCCGCCGTATTGCTGAACCCGTACATCGCGCCAAACGTGAAACCGCCCCACACGGGACTCGTGTACTTGATGGAGTTTTTCAGGCGGTCATTGTTGGTGTGATCGAAGTCACCCTGGTGGATCGCGTAGCCGCTGCCGGAAGCGCCCACGTTGAACTGGCCAAAGAAGTCCGCGCTGAAATCGAACTGATTGCCCATTGTCAACGTGCCGTAGTCGGTCTGAAGACCCACCCAGGCTTGCTGACCAAACAAGGTGTTCGGCTGATTGAGCTGACCGTTGTTCAGGTTGAACAGAGTCGACAATTTGAACACGGTCTTGACGCCGCCGCCCATATCTTCGACGCCCGTCAATATCCACAGGTTCGGGAACAGCACACCGCTATCTGCCTTGTAATTGTGGTGACCGCCCTCGTTGTCGACGAACGTGATACCGTCGTCCAGTTTGCCCGCCATCGTGATGCTACTTTGCGCAAAGCTCGCACAGCTCAAACCCGCGCTGCACAACCCCGCACCGATGACCGCAGCAATCAGCCTTCTTTTCATGTCTTCCTCACTCGCTCTAAGTAATGGATTCACTGCCAGCCGCTTCCGAATTCACAGCTCGCTTTTATATATTCGTTGTACGAATCTTTCAGGCAGGAAAGGCGGCCAGATAAAACACACGATACGTCCGCAAGACAGCCGGATCATCCCGGCCATCGCCCTGGCCGGCTTACCGGCTCACCACCACGCCAAATCCTTCCTCAAGCTCAATCTATGCAAACCAAATGCAATCGATTGCATTCTATTCCGCAATCTCCGTTCGTCGAGGAATTTATCGACTCACGTTTTCCCTCGGTGTTTCGTTTGATCAGACGAGATTTATTAAACGATAGATTGCTTAATAGTCCGTACTGATTCAAATGCTTTCAGGAATATGGCGACAATCGATCGTGCCCATTCTCGTGATGCATTCCCGACCGATCTGGCTCGAGGTCGCGCTTGTGTCGACCGGATCGTTATCCAGATAATACGGAACATCGGCTTAAAGACCTTGACCTCGAAGTCTCGCCACTTATCAAAGCGTCCGTTTTCGTGACTAACGCTAGCGGCGGCTGGACCTGGCGGCAACGGCGGCAAAAAGAACCTGCAAGACGAACAACACAATGAGCGACAAACCACCCTGAGGTCGTTTATCGCCCGACTAACGTCAGCCGATCCGCTCTTTTCTGCCCCGTCCGAGCACGTCCGCGAGTACGGCAATGAGCAGAACGGCGCCAACGATCAAGGGTTGCCAGTTTGCGTTAAGGTTCAGGAGGTTCATCCCGTCGATCACGAGCGCAAGAATGAGGCACCCGGACAGCGTGCCCAGCAAACTCCCCGCCCCGCCGAACAGAGATGTGCCACCGATCAAAATGGCCGCGATCACGGGAAGCAGAAGCGGCTCGCCCATGGCTGAATCTGCTGCATTGACCCGCGCGAGATAGATGAGCGCCGCAATCCCGGACATCAAGCCACTGATCGTATAGACCGCAATTTTGCGCCGCCGTACCGGTATGCCTGAAAGCCGCGCAACTTCGCTATTGGCGCCGATCGCATAGATTTCCCGGCCGAAATTGAGTCCTCCCGTCACGATCGTCGCGCCAATGAGCACGAATACCATCATGTAGACAGGCAACGGTATGCCGCCAAGAAATCCTGTGCCCAGCGTTCTGAACCCCGCCGGAAACCCGTAGATTTCGTTACCGCCCATGTAATGGAATGCGAGCCCCTGCACGACCCAAAGCATCCCGTAGGTGGCGAGAAACGGCGGTAGCCGCAGCAACGTCACCGCAAGACCATTGAGCAGCCCGATCAGCGTGCTGCAAGAAAGCGCCATGACGGCCGCCAGAACCGGCGACCCGCCTGTCTTCATGACACCCGCCGCCAGACAGGCCGAGAGCGTAAGATTGGCCGCGATCGAGAGATCAAAGCCGCCGGACAGGATCACCAGCGTGAGCCCCGAGGCAAGCAGGAACATCAGGCTCGCCTGACGCAGAACGTTGAGCAGATTGGGGGTTGCGGAGAACGAAGACGTCGCGAAGGCCAATGCTATCCCGATCAGAACGATCAGCACGGCGCGGTAGATCAGCGTAGCCGTTTCCTCACGAACATGATGACGCACATCCAGTTGACTGACGCGGGACCACGTGAAGCGGGAGTTGTTCGGAATACTCATACTTTCGCTCCATTGACTCTGGACTTGCGCACACTATCGATAACAACAACGAGAAGCACCAGCATCCCGACAGACACCACCTGAAGCGAGGATTCAACGCCAAGGAGATTCAAGGCATTGCGCAAGACGCCGATCGTCAGAACGCCCATGACCGTGCCGAACAACCATCCTTCGCCACGTTCGAACGACGTGCCACCGAGCACCACGGCCGCAATCGCATCGAACTCCATGCCGATCGCCGAGGCGGGTTCGGCTGAATTCATCCGGCCGACCAGCACCAGCGCCGCCAATCCGACCATCAGGCCACCGAAGACATAGATCGCCATATGAAAGGCTTTGGCCTTGATACCGGCGAGAAGCAGCGCATCCCGATTGCCGCCGATGGCGAACACATAGGTGCCGAACCGGGTGTGATACAGCAGCAGATGAGTAAGCGCATAGGCAAGCAGCGCAAAGATCACCGGGAACGGAATGCCGAGAAGGGTCCACGCATAGAGCTGAGCCACGCTGGGGTTCGCGACGACAACCGCGTTGCCGTCCGTCAGCACTAGCGCGACACCGTGGGCAATGCCGAGCGTGCCCAGTGTGACGACAAAGGGCGGAAGCCCCAGTTTCGCGATAAGTGCGCCGTTGAAGAAACCGGTCAGCATCCCCACCGCCACTGAAGCACATAACGCCGGCGCGATGCCCCATCCCAAGCCCAGAGCCTGAGCGAAAACGACCGCACAGAGACTGAGGAGCGCCCCCACGGAGAGGTCGAGCCCCTCGCTCAGGATGACCAGCGTCATCGGCATGGCGATCATGAGCAGGATCGAGACCTGCAGGCCGATGTTGGTGATGTTGCCACTCGATGCAAATCCGGGCACACCGAGCATCGCCGCCACCACGAGTACCGCACTCGCCGCGACAATCGACGGCACAGGTCGCCGCTTTCGTATCACGCTGATTCTTTCAACCGTTGCTTCCATCATTTAACTCCCATGCATCGCCAGGCGAAGAATGTTCTGTTCGCTCAAGTTTTCTCTGGGCAATTCACCCGAGACCACGCCTTCGCGCATGACGTAGGCGCGATCGCAAACGTGAACGATCTCCGTCAATTCAGAACTGATGAGCAGAACGGCGGCACCGTCTTTAATCAGGTTCTCGATCAAGTTGAAAATTTCCGTCTTGGCGCCTATGTCAATGCCGCGCGTCGGTTCATCGAATATGAACAATCGGCATCCGGCACTGAGCCATTTACCAATTACGATCTTCTGCTGATTGCCGCCGCTCAGGACACGGGCACACTTGTTGGGGTCGCCAGGCGCGATCCGCAAGGAATCAATCAGCGCTTTAGTCGCACTCCTTGCTTTCTCCGCCTGATACCACCCTCTCGGAAAGAGTTTCCACAGGCTGGAAGTCAGCAGGTTTTCGTGCACTGAGCGCTTTAGCGCCAGCCCCTCCTGCTTCCGGTTCTCAGGAATCAGGCCCACGCCCATCGCTGCGACTTTGTGAGGACCGCCGGTCACCGCTTCTCCAAAAACGGTGACCTGGCCGGTTTGAATCGGATCCGCGCCGAAGACCGCCCGCACGACCTCTGTGCGCCCCGCGCCGACCAGTCCCGAGAGTCCGACGATCTCGCCGCACCGGACCTGCAGATCGACGCCTCGCACGCCGGTTGTCGTGGTCAGTTGGCGCACGTCGAGCGCGACCTTGCCCGGCTCGCCGAAATATTGGCGCTTGTACACCGTTCCGACTGCGCGGCCAACCATCAACGCGATCAGTTCATCGGGTGTCGCCGCGGTAGCCAGCATCGACTGCACCAGACGGCCGTCACGCAATACCGTGACACGGTCGCCCAGGTCGAACACCTCCTTCATGCGATGGGAGATATAGACAATCGCGACACCGGACTCGCGCAGCTTCCTGACGACACTGAACAGCGCCTCGGCTTCGCGATCCGAAATCGCGGCCGTCGGTTCGTCCATGACCACTACGCGGGCATGGTGCGAGAGCGCCTTTGCGATTTCCACCATCTGCTGTTGCGCGACGCCGAGGTCGGCCGCATAAGCATGGGTATCGTAGGCAAGGCCGAGTTCTTCGAGCGCGGCTCTCGCGTCGAGATGCATCTTGCGATGATCGATCAGGCCAAAGCGATTGCGCGGCTCGCGGCCCAGATAGATGTTCTGCGCAATCGTCAGATGCGGTACGAGGGAGAACTCCTGGAAGATCACCGCAATGCCGAGACGTTTGGCGTCGGCAGGCGACTCGATGGTGATCGGCTGGCCGTTGCTGAAGAACTCGCCGGAGTCGGCTCTGTACGCACCGAACAGGACCTTCATCAAGGACGACTTTCCTGCGCCGTTCTCTCCGAGAAGCATATGCACTTCACCGGCATACAACTGAAGGTCGACGTCAGTCAGGGCGCGCACACCCGGGAAGCTCTTGCAGATTTTGCGCAATTCCAGAAGAGGCACGCCATCGGTCGGAATCGTTGTTTCCATGTTTGCCTTCATTGTGTGACTTGAGCAGCCGCTGGTGATGCCGGCATCCCGTTCGAGCGACATCCGGCACCGCGGCAGCGCGAACGCTTGCCTCGTTAGTTACTCACGACGTCGCCCCACTTCGGACACTGCCGCTTGTCGCCCGGCACTTCGAATGGGGCGTAGTTCGTTTTGTCGATGACAATGCCCTTGATCAGAATGGTCTGCGGAACGGACTCCTTACGCACCGTTCTTACGGCCGCCATCGTGGCAATGCAGCCCATCTTGTAGCCGTTGAATTCGGCGGTCGCGAGCAGCCTGCCGTCCTTGATGGCTTTGACCGACTCCGGCACGCCGCCAATACCCACTACCTTGGTCTGCTTCTGACCCGCTGCCTCCAATGCCTCGATCGCCCCCATCGCCATCACGTCCGCCGCCGCGAGAACACCGTCGATTTTCGGATTCGACTGAATCAGGTTTTCCATCACCTGAAGCGCCTGCAAACGCTGATAGTTCGCAGGCTGGGAGGCGAGCAGCCTGACGTCAGGAAACTCCTCCAGTGCCTTGTGGAAACCGCGTACCCGATCATCGCTCGTGGTGGAACCCTTCACGCCCTCAAGAATGACGACATTGCCTTTCCCGCCCATGCTCTTCAGCAGATAGCGACCGACTTCCAGCCCGAGATTGAAGTCGTCGGCAACAACGACAGAGGCGAACTTGCCGCCCGCGACCCGGTCGTTGTAGTTGACGATCGGGATGCCGATCGCGTTGACCTTCTCGATCGCCGGAACGACGCCATGAGGATTGACACCCATGAACAGCACGACATTGGGTTTTCTGACGCTCACGTCTTCGAGCTCACTGAGCTGCTCGCCAAGATCGTTGGGCCGTGTCGGCGCGTAGTGGGTCACCGAAACGCCGAGGTCTTTGGCTGCCGCGTCAACGCCGGCATGGACGAGCGCGAAATGCGGATCGACCTGATTCTTGTAGAAGGCCGCCACGGTCTCGCCTGTTGCAAAAGCGCTTGAGCTTGCCGCGATGCCCAGTGCGAACGCGCAGGTGGTGAGAAGGTGTTTTTTTGCCAGTCGGCTGGTCAGTTCTGTGGTCAGTTTCAAGGTCGTCTCCGTTTAACAGTTTTTTGGTGGGCCTGAAGCGAGTGCCCGAATCCGGTACGCCGGCCCGAGTGCGGGAATGCATTTCGGGAAGCATGTCCAATCTTGCGCACCACTCATGCAATCGATTGCTTAAAAGCATCTCGATTATTAAGCCGTTGCTGCATCATGCTTGCCGTTCTGGTTCTTTTATCGTGCGACAATCTTTATGCAAACGTATGCATATACTAGCCCGACAGATACCTTTGTCAATTCATTTATGACGCTCTGTGCATAGGGTTTGTACTTGCAACATTGAGAGCAACCCTTTGCACCTATACAATGACTTCCATGGCCAAAACATCAGAATCCCGGGCAACAAACCGCGTCACCATTCGCGAAGTGGCGCTGCATGCGTCTGTCAACGCGTCGACGGTCTCGCGCGCCCTCAATCCCGCAACCCGCCACCTGATCGGCGACGAAGTCGTCCGCCGGGTGCTGGCGTCCGCGAAATCGCTTGGCTACCGGCAGAACAAGCTCGCGTCCGCGCTTCGCGGAGGCCAGTCACGTGTGGTCGGGGTGTGCCTGCCCGATATCGAGAACCCGGTATTCCCGCCAATCGTCTGTGGCATCGAAGAAGAACTCGCTGCCGTTGGCTATGGCGTTCTGATCGCCAACACCGTTGGAACCCTGGAAGACCAGGAACGCATGCTCGAACAGATGCTCGAGCGCCAGGTCGACGGCCTGGTCCTCGCCACCGCGGCCCGTCACGACCCGTTAGTACGCCGTTGCATTCTCGACGGCATACCTGTCGTGCTGGTGAATCGCGCGGAGGAAGGCGGACAGGTGCCGGAAGTCATCAACGACGACTTCCTCTCCATGAAGCTGGCGGTCGATCATCTCGTCAAGCTGGGGCACAAGCGAATTGCCCATCTCGCCGGCCCTGAACGCCTGGCAACCGGACTCTCGCGAATCCAGGGCTTCCAGATGGCGACGCAGCAGCATCGCCTGACCGGAACCGTTATCCTCGAGGCCGCCGAGTTCACGCGTGAAGCAGGTCGCGCGGCCTGCGATCAGCTTCTGAAAGAGCACAGAAGCGTGACCGCGATCATTGCCGCGAATGACCTGATCGCGCTCGGGTGCTACGACGTTTTTGCGGAACAACGTCTCGCCTGCCCTAAGGATATTTCGCTCATCGGTCATAACGACATGCCGCTTCTCGACATGCTCCATCCGCCACTCACCACGTTGCGCATCCAGCACAGGGAAATGGGCCGTCAGGCCGCAAGACTGCTGCTCGGGATGATTGCGGCACCGGGCGCAGCGCCGCACCGCATTACACTCCCCCCCGAACTGATGGTTCGCGGCTCGACCGCCATGCCGCGCAACGCGCCGCTGCGAGCGAGAACATCGAAAACCGCGCCCGCTTCCGCTGAGTGAGCACAGAAGCGCCAGGGTTCAACCTGAAGCGCCGCGTTCAGGCGGTCTAACGTCCTGACGGGCCAGCCATTCGCGCGGCGAATGGCCGATCCGCGATTTAAATAACGTCGAAAACGCGCTCGATGTGAAGCCGAGAGCACGGGCCGTCTCCGCCACGGAAATCCCGTGCACCAGTGCGCACATCGCCGCGCCGACCTGCACCTCCCGGCGCCATCGGCCGACACTGGCACCCAGTTCTTTGGTAAAAATCCGGCTCAAGGTACGGCAACTTACGCCAGCACGGTTTGCTGCATCTTCGAGCGCCACATCGCGGGTTGGATGCATGAGCAGCGACTCGCATAGCGCCGCGACACGGCTTCCCAATGACGGCATACGGACAGCAAAATTCCCTGCCATTTCAGGCATCGCGCGCAGCTCGTCGGCCAATAGCGCCACGACCGCTGCATATGAGCGCTCGACAATCGACCGCTGCGTCGCCGAGAAGATGGCGATCAATACGTCGGAGCAGTTCAGAACGCGCGCCACCGGTACAAAATCGGCACTCAGGCCGGTATCGATTCGAAGCACGCAAATATCGGCTTCGTACACCGCAGAAACGCTATGCGCGACGGCCGGCGGAAGCCAGATACCATGGCCCTGCGTCACGCAGTACGCGCGCCGCCCCGCCGTCATCCACACACCCCCTTGCCGCACATAGATAAAGCAGCCGGCAGTGACGGTTTGGGCGTACCGCTGTTCACCCGCGCCAAGCCGTATATCCGTCGCAACACCGGTGGACTGCATCATGCGCGACCCTTGTGGTCCGCCATGGAAAGCATGCGTACGGTCATCGCTCCCGTCGCCTCATCCACTGTGCTCAGGGTGCAGAAACGGCATTGCAAGCAGAATCTTTGCCGGGTTGCTGGAACGGTTGTGCAGTGCGCGCCGTTCGCCTGGCGCAATACGGCACGAATCGAAGGCCATGAGAACAGCCTCGCCACTTTCGGTTATCACGGTGACTTCGCCTTCCAGCACCACATAATGTTTCTCAACCGGCGACGCGCCCGATGTGGTGTAGCCGCCCTGCTCGATCGTCGAAACACCTAGCCACAGCGATTCTGCCGGTCCGGCTTCATGGCCTTGAAGCCGGACGCACCGCATCGAAAAGTGGTTGGGCGGAAAATATTCGGGTGCCCCTTCAAAGCGGGTGATGTTCATGGCTTGAGCAGAACCCGGTTAGCCGCCCCGCGGAAAACGGCCTGATACGCGAGCGCCGCATCGGAGAGATCGAAGACAAAATCGTCAACGATAGGGAACGGCTTCAACGTGCCACGTTCGAAAGCCGGCAACAACGCGTCGAGAATGAGCGCGCCTTCCGTGCTGTCGAGCGCGAGCGTGTCGATGCCGACATACGTATGCTGCCCCCGATAGAACGTGAAGATGTCAAACGGCACCGGGCGCTCGATCGTGGAGATGAAAATCTGCGTCCCGCGCACCGCCATGGCCTTGTTGGCCTTCTCAAAGTATGGACTGCCAACTGTGTTGTACACAATGTCCGCGCCATGACCATCTGTCAACTGACGAACCACCTCGTCGATGTCTTGCGACGATGCGTCGATCATGGTGACGTCGGCATTTGCATGGCCGATGTACGGTTCACTCTTGCGCTCGACGCCAAACACCTTGGCCCCGGCCTGGGTTGCGAGTTGAATCGCTGCCTGCCCCACCTTTCCGTTTGCACCCAGCACAAGGACCACGTCGCCTTGTTCCACGCCACCCGCCCGTTGCAGCCCTTCGAAGGCGGTAACAAACGGTACGCCGATCGCACCCGCCTCCTCCATGGTCAGATTTTCCGGTTTGACGCGCACGCTGCCCAAGGGCACCGCGAGATAGGCGGCATGCGTGCCGTCACGCCGGATACCGAGTTCGCCGCCGCTGCCCCACACTTCCTTGCCGAGCATCTCCTGCGGCCCCTCGACAACGACGCCGGCGTAATCCCGACCCGGTGTGCGCGGCCACACCGCGTGCGGCATGAAACCCAGCACGGCCTTGACGTCGCTCGGATTCACCGCGGCACTCACCACGCGCACGAGACACTCGGCAAAGTCGACGTCCGGCGCATCTTGCGCGCCAATATGCAGATCGAGCGAATCGATACCGGCGCTCTTTTCCAATACACGAACTGTTTTCATTTTCTATTTCCTAAAAGGTCAAGATGACAGGTCGAGCCGTTCTGTAACGCTCGGCGAGTGCCACGTAGCGGGCAGCCGAGGCTGCCATTCCCTCGAATTCTTCGTCGTTCAGCGTGCGCAGCAAACGCGCCGGATTCCCCGCCCACAACTCACCGGCACCCACCACCTTGCGAGGCGTGAGAACCGCCCCCGCAGCCAGCATGCCGCCTGACCGGATGACGGCTCCATCGAGTACGCGCGCGCCGAACCCGACAAACCCCGTATCTTCAATCGTGCAGGCGTGCAGAATCGCGCCATGGCCAACGGTCACGTCGTCGCCGATGATCACGGACAGACCGTTGGTCGTGCCGTGGATGACCGTGCCGTCCTGGATGTTCGTGCGCATGCCGATCACAATTTCCCGGACGTCGCCGCGCAGCACGCAGTTAAACCAAACAGACGACTGGCGGCCGATGCTCACGTCGCCAACCAGCGTCGTGCCATGGGCGACATAGACGCTCGGATCCACCTTCGGCGCGCCGAATACCGACGCGTCCTGAACCGCGCTCATCGGTTCAGGCCCAGAAGCTCGCGCGCTTCCTGGCTGGTCGCCAGTTCACCGCCCAGCGAATACACGATGTCGCGGGCACGCATGACCAGCTCCGCATTGCTTTCGGCGAGCACACCTTTGGCGATGTAGATGTTGTCTTCGAGTCCGACCCGCACATGGCCGCCCGCCAGCCACGCCTGGGCGACGATCGGGAACTCGAAGCGGCCGACACCGAAGGCCGACCAGACGGCCTCACGGGGCAGCAGATCACGTGCGTAAAGCAGCGTTTCCGGACTGGCCGAAAAGCCGTATTTGACGCCCATCACCAGGGTCCAAAGCCCCGGCCCGTCCAGCACGCCGTCTTTGATCAGGTCCAACGCGAGATGCAGGTCACCGGAGTCGAAAATCTCAAGCTCGGGCTTCACACCCGCCTCGCGGATGACGTTGGCCATGCGCGTGACATTCTTAGGTGTATTGATGACCACGTCGCCGCCGGAGTTCATCGTGTTCAGGTCGAGACTGCAGATGTCCGGCCTGAGCTCGAGAATATGCTCGACGCGCCTTTCCGGCGGCAGCAAGGTGGTGCCTGGCGCCGCGACTCGGGGGTCGGCGTCGCTCGGGATAAAGCGGCCGCCCGGGCCTGTGGTCAGATTGATGATGAGATCGGCATTTACCGCACGGATGCGCTCGATGACTTCCCGGTAAAGCGCCACATCCATCGAGGGCCGCCCCGTTTCGGGATCGCGCACGTGGATGTGAACGGCGGCCGCACCGGCACGCGCCGCCTCGAGCGAGGCGGTCGCGATCTGCGCGGGTGTGATCGGCAGCCCCGGGTGCTGCTCCGGTTTGGTGATATTGCCTGTTACAGCGCAGGTGATGATGGTCTTGCGGGAATGCATATTGAGCCTCGCTGCAACTAGTTCAGGCGACGGCCACCGTCCACGACGATGGTCACCCCAGTGCTGAATGTCAGATGAGTGGCGCAAGCCTCGATAGCCGCCGCGATATCGTCCGTCGTCCCGATGCGGCCGAGCGGCGTGGTAGCAGCCACCTTCTCGTTGAAGTCATCGCCACGGCCGGGAACGAAAGTTGTGTCGACCACCCCCGGGGACACGTTCAGCACGCGAATGCGAGGTGCAAGCGCGCGGCCAAGCGACGCCGCCATCACATCGAGCCCGGCTTTGGCCGCGCAGTAGGCGATGTTGCTGCCGACGCCCGTCGTGCCGGAAATCGATGAAACGTTGACGACGAGGCCGTCCCCCGACGCATCGAGCAATTCACGAAAAGCGCGGATGGCCGCGAATTGCCCGCGCCAGTTGACCTTCAGAATCTCGTCGATCAATTCGTCGGTGAGCGCATTCAGATCGGCATGCTTGACGGGTTGAGTGAAGCCCGCCGTGTTCACGAGAATGTCCGCGCGGCCATACCGGTCGCGCACCAGACCGGCCAGCGCGTTCAGGCGCTCGCTCTCGGTAATGGATGCCAGCGCCGCGCTGTGACCCTCGCCCGGCAATTCGTCGGCCACGCGCTGCGCCCGGGCCAGGTCACGCTGACCTACTACGACGACGCGGGCACCGGCTTTCGCAAGACGATGGGCAGCAGCAGCGCCGATACCGCCGGTTCCGCCCAGGATGACCGCAACCTTCCCTGAAAGTGTGTTGGACACGTAAGACCTCTTCTTTACTTGATGGGGGGAGTTGGGTAGGTCGGCGTTCCTTCGGCAAGGACGAAGTCGTAGTCGAGTGTGTAGTACAGCCTGTCTACGTCCCGCTGCGGCCCCGTGCCGGAATCGTGGCGCTCGAACGTGCCGACAAGGCGGCGGTTGACACCGAACACGACGTCGGAATTCAGGTGCTCCGAGTCGTCGGCAAACACTTGCGAGACCAGGGTTGCGTAGCCTTGCGCGATGATGACGAAGTGCAGATGAGCCGGCCGGAACGGGTGGCGATTCTGCTTTTCAAGCAGCACGCCGACCGGCCCGTCCGTGGGCACCGGGTAGCCCGCAGGACGTACGCTCTTGCAGGTGAACCGCCCCTCGCTGTCGGTATAGAAGTGGCCACGCAGGTTCTTGTCGGGCTGGCTCGAGTCCTGGTTTTCGTACAAGCCGACCGGCGAGGCCTGCCAGACGTCGACTTTGGCGTTGGCGACAGGCTCACCTTGGGTGTTGAGCACGCGGCCGTTCACGAAAAGCGGCGAGCCGGGTGAATTCTCGCAGGCGATGCACTCACCATTCGCGTACTGCGGCGAGTCGCCCCGGTAGAACGGCCCCAACAGTGCGCCCGGCGTGCGGCCGCTTGCGTCCGAGTTGTTCAGCAATGTAACCAGGGTCGAAAGACCCAGCACGTCAGCGAGCAGGACGACTTCATTGTGCTTGTCGTTGCAGGCCAGCCCGACCGCCCTCACGAAATCCAGGCCCTTTTCGAATTCCTCGTCGGTCAGCTTCACCTGCTTCAGGAAAGCATGACCATGCTCCACTAGCGCGTCGAGAATCTCCTTGAGCCGGGGATTATCGGTCTCGCTCATTGCCGCCTTGACAACCGCGGTTATCGAAGCGGGGTCGTCGACGATGTTCTTCAGATGGTTTGAATCTTCCACAGGTCACCTCCGTCAATGCAATCGTTTGCATAGTAAATTGCAAATGTGCCGATGTCAAAGCTTTAAGATGGCATAGTTAACCCTGATTACGCGGGAAATTGGAGTGGCAACGTGTGCGCTAACCGCGCAACCGATTGCATCTTGATGGCTTCTGCCACGCCGTTCAATCGCTATTGAATATTTTTCGTTGCGCGATGCGAATGACGACCGGCGTGAGCGCCGCGCCCTGACACGGGCCGTCGACGCACTGGCCGTCTTCGAAGCGGAACATCGCGCTGTGATGCGCGCACATCAGCAGTTCGGCGTCGTAGGCCCAGAACGTGTTGGGTTCGTAGTTCAGCGGAATCGAAAAATGCGGGCACACATTGCGATAGGCCCAGGCTTCGTCGCCACGGCGTAAGACGACAACGCCTGGCGCACCGGCTTGCCGCGCGGGAATTTCGAGCGCGCCGCCGTCAGGAATGTCGTCGAGCGCGCACAGGTAGACCGCTTGAGGTTCGGGACTCGCCGCGTTCATTGCACACCTCACGCACGATGGGGAGCCGACGGCGTTTCGACGACATCGGTCGAAGCGCCGTTACGCGAAACTTGCTGCACTGCGCCTGTATCGAGAAATACGACGCGCCGGCCCACCGGAAACAGTTGCAAACCGTAGCGGCGCGATACGAAACCCCATAGGCCTTGCGGAAAGAACATCGTCACGACAATGGCAAGCGCACCGAGGCCGATCAGATACCAGGTGCCGAAATCGGACAGGAACTGGTTCAGCACGAAGAAAATCAGTGCGCCGACAATCGGCCCTTCGAGCGTGCCCAGGCCGCCGATCATCACGATAAAAATACCGAATGCGGTCCAGTTCACCGAGAACGCGGCGTCGGGCGAAATGCGCAGATTGCCGACGAAGTACAGGCCGCCGGCCAGCGCCGTACCGCACGCCGATACCAGGTAGACAATCAACCTCGCGCGCTTCACGTCGACACCCTGGCTGCTGGCGGCCACCGCGTTGTCGCGCATCGCGGTCAGTGCGAGGCCGGCCTTCGAGCGCAGGAACAGATACAACAAGCCGATCGCCGCCGCGACAATGGCGAGAGCAAGCCATAGCGTCAGCGATTCGCGCAGCGCACGCGGCACGTCTTGCAGTGCGGTGAGACTGGTGCCGGAGCCGCCGCCGAGCACCGACACGTTCGCCACCGTCAGCCGGAACACTTCCGCAATCACCCATGTGCCGATTGCGAAGTAGCCGCCTTCCAGCCGGAACGCCACCAGCGAGACGGGAATCGCCACGACCGTCGCGATCACGGCCGCAATCGGCACCGCGACGAACGGCGAGATTCCACAATAGTTGGCGAGAATCAGCATCCCATAGCCGCCGATTCCGAAAAACGCCTGCTGACCGATCGACACCATCCCGCCATAGCCCGCCAGCAGATTCCACATCAAGGCGAACACCAGATACGACGCGAGCTGCACGAAGTCGCGCATCGCATCACGCCCGGCCCACCATGGCGCGCTCGCCACCGTCAGCGCCACGATCAGCAACACGACGATCGCCACGCGGCTCGCGCGGGTCGCGCGCCGTACTTCAAAGCCCCCTGCGGGCCCGTTCGATTGCATTGTCATGACGCGCCTCTATGCGGTTTTGGGCAGCAAGCCCTGCGGCCGGGCTACCAGCACGGCAAGGAACACCACGTGGCCGAGCCAGATACCCCAGCCGGGATCGAAGTAAAAGCCCACCTGCTGCGCAATACCGAGCGCCATGCCGCCGACGAAGGTGCCCCAGAACGAGCCCATCCCGCCGATGATCACCGCCTCGAACGCATACAGCAGCAACGCCGGGCCGTCGGTGGGCGACACCGCCGTGCGCATCGAATACAGCGCGGCGGCGACCGCGATCAGCACGAATGCGATACCCATCGCCAGCGCATAGGTGCGGCGATACGAGACGCCCATCAACTGCACGATCTCGCGATCGTCCGAGGTGGCGCGAAACGCGCGGCCAAGCGGCGTGCGGCCGAATAGCCACTGCATGGCGAAAGCCAAAGCAGTGGTGACGACCAACGTGACAAGCGGCAGATAGCCCAGCGTGATGCCACCCGCGCCGCCCGCGAGCGTGAGGCTCTGCGACTCGAAGCTACCCGTTGCGACCGACCGTGGATCGGCGGAGAACACCTGTTGCAACACGTTCTGGATCACGATCGACAATCCGAACGTGACGATCAGCGAAGGCAGCGGATCGCGGCTGCTGACCCGGTTGAGGAGCGTGTACTGCACCGCGTAACCTGCGCCAAACGCAATCACGAGCAGCAGAACCAGCGACACGGCGAGCGGCAGATGCGCGTAGTTCGTCAGGGCGAACAGCACGAACACCAGCAGCACGATGAAGTCGCCGTGCGCGGTGTTGGTGAGCCGCATTACGCCGAACACCAGCGATTGGCCCATCGCGAAGAGCCCGTACAGCGCGCCGAGCAGCACGCCCTGTACCACGAGATTGATGAATGTGTTCATGCCACCGCTCCAAAATACGCTTGCGTGATCGCTTCGTCCGACACCTCGGCCGATACGCCGGCCAGCGATACGCGTCCTTCCTGGAAGCAATAGAAACGCGACGACACACGGCGGGCCAGTTGCACGTCCTGCTCGACCACGATCGCGCTCATGCCGCCCGCGACGATCGCGGGGAGTGCCGCATAGATCTCGCGCACGATTACCGGCGCGAGCCCGAGCGAAAGTTCGTCGCACATCAGCAGATCAGGATTGCTCATCAATGCACGGCCGATCGCGACCATTTGCTGCTGACCGCCGGACAACGCGGTGGCCGCATGGTAACGGCGCTCCTGCAACGCCGGAAACAGCGCGTAGACGCTTTTCAGGTTCCAGCGACCCGGCCGTTTGGAGAACGCGCCGAGCAGCAGGTTCTCTTCCACGGTCAAGCTGGCGAACAGGCGCCGGCCTTCCGGCACGAGAGCAATGCCCTTGCCGACAATGCTCGCCGCAGCCGCGCCGCCGATCGGCGCGCCGCGATACAGGATCTGATCGGCAACATGCGGGCGCAGCAGTCCCGCCACCGATTTCAGAAAGGTCGACTTGCCCGCGCCATTCGAGCCGATCAGCGCGATCACCTCGCCGGGCGCGACCGTCACGTCGATGCCGAACAGCGCCTGGAAGTCGCCGTAAAACGCGCTCAACCCGCGGGTCTCCAGCAATGCCGACATGATCAAGCCTCCAGTCCGAGGTACACGCGCCGCACTTCGGGGTCGTCCATCACGGCGGCGGGCAGGCCTTCGGCGAGCCGCTTGCCGAAGTTGATGACGAGCAGCCGGTCGGCCACCGCGAGCAGCGCATGCACCACGTGCTCGATCCACACAATCGTCACGCCCGCCGCCTTGACGCGGCGAATCTCGTCGACGAGTTCGTGCGTTTCGGGTTCGGTCAGGCCGCCCGCGATCTCATCCAGCAGCAGCAGTTGCGGCCGCGTGGCCAAAGCGCGGGCCAGTTCGAGGCGTTTGCGGTCCAGCAGGCCCAGCGTGCCGGCCAGCTGGTTGGCGCGCGCCTTGAGACCCGTGCGTTCGAGCACATCCATGCAGACGTCGTAGGCGGCATGCTCGGCCAGTTCACCGCCGAAGGTCGCACCGACCAGCAGGTTTTCGAATACCGTCATGCCGCCGAACGGCCGCGGCACCTGATACGAGCGGCCGATCCCCGCCGCGCAGCGGCGATGCGGCGGTAAGTGGTTCACATCCGCGCCGTCGAATTCGACACGGCCCTGATCGGGCCGCACGTCACCGCTGACGAGATTGAACAGCGTGGTTTTGCCGGCGCCGTTCGGACCGAGGATGCCGTACGTTTCGCCGCGTTCCACTGCAAAGCTGATGTCATCGGTCACCTGCAGCGCGCCATAACGCTTCGACACGCCGGTTAGTCTGAGAACTGGGTTCATCGCCACTCTCCGCTATACATTCACGCGATCAGCTTGAGCGGGCCGGACAGCGGCACGTTCGGTGCGAGCTGGTTGTTGACGATGGCGAGATCGAAGGGATGCTTCTGTCCTGATCCTTGTGCACGGCGCCACTGGCCGCCGACCAGCGGCGTCTTCGCAACGTTCTTCACCGGCCCGCTGCCCCACGCGACATGACCGACCAGCGTATCGAGCTTCGTCGACGCCACGGCGTCGCGGATCGCTTCGTTCGAGTCGACATCTTTCGCGCGCTTTAACGAATCGACGGCGATTTCGAACAGTGCATGCGCGAAGCCGATCGGTTGCGTCCATTGTTTCGACGTGATGCGCTCGTAGTCGTCCGCGACTTGCCGCGCGCTTTGTCCCGTCAACGACGACTTGAACGGATGCGACGGCGACCACCACACCTCGGTAGAGAGTCCATCGCCGAGATCGCCGAGCGCTTCGATCGAAGTGGGAAACAGCAGTGCCTTGCCGATCGAAATGACTTTAGGCTTCAGGCCTTGCTGGCGCGCCTGCACGAGGAAGTTCTTCGCATCGGGTGGGATCACGACGCCGGTGACGATCTGTGCATTCGCCTGCTTGAACGACGAAATCTGCGCGGAGAAGTCCTGCGTCATGCTCTGGAAGCGGCCCGGGTCTTTCAGCGTGAAGCCCTTTTGCGCAAGCGCCGGCGGAAAACCGAGCTTTGCGTCGCCCCAGGCGTTGCCGTCGCCGTCGTTCGGAAACAGGCCGCCCACGCTGTGATTGGTCTGCACCGATTGCCACATGCCGGTGAAGACCGTAATCACGTCCTCCAGTCCCCAGAAGAAGTGGTACGTAAAGCGGAAGCCCTTCTTCGGATCGCCCTTTCTGCCGAAGAACCACGGCTGCCAGGGCACCACCGTCGATACGCAGGGCATCTCGTTCAGCTCGCACGCGTCGCTGACCGGATTCGCGGTCTCGGGCGTGCCGGATACGAGCATGATGTCGACCTTGTCCTTCAGGATCAGATCGTTGGCGACTTCACCGGCGCGATTCGGATTCGACTGGCTGTCCTTGACGACAATCGACACCGGATAGGTTTTTCCGCCAATGACGATGCCGTTTTTCAGCGCCGTCTGCATCTGCTGGATCGTGAAACGGTCTGCTTCGCCGAACGGCGCGAGCGGGCCCGTTTGTGGCGAGACGTAGCCGATTTTCAGCGTACGCGGGCCGGCAGCGAAGACGAGCGGCGAGAACGCCGAGGTTGACGCGGCGAGCGCGCCGCCCGCCGCGAGCGTGACGAAGCGGCGGCGCTTCGCATCGAAGGAATGGCTGTCCATGGTTGTCTCCTGAATATTTTTGTATGTGTTGGGGGCGCTCGCGCTAATCCGGCCGTCTGCCTTCGAAGGCAGCTTCCAGCAGCGCACGTAGCGGCGTTCGTTCGACCGGCCGCGGATTCCAGTACGGATTCTTCAGCGCGAGATCGAGCGCGACGTCGAGATCGGTTGCGCTCACTCCGATGTCTTTTAGCGCGGTCGGCGCGCCGTGATCGCGGGCCAGGTCGAAAACACCCCGGGCAGCGTCGTCGGCGTGCAATGCACGCGCAATGCGCTTCATTGCCTCGGGTGCGGCTTCGCGGTTATAGGCGAGTACGTGCGGCAAGACGATCGTGTGCGTCTCCGCATGCGGCAGATTGAAAGTGCCGCCGAGCGTATGGCACAGCTTGTGATGCAAGGCCATGCCGACGCTGCCAAGCACCGCGCCGCACAGCCATGCGCCATAAAGACATTCGCCACGCGCAGTGAGATCGTCAGGCTGCCGCATCACGCGAGGCAGGCCCTCGCCGAGCGCACGGATCCCGTCTTCCGCCATCAGCGCGATGATCGGATTCCTGTCCTGCGCGTAGAGCCCTTCTGCCGCATGCGCGATTGCGTTGATGCCGCTCGTCAGCGATAACGCGGGTGGCAGCGACGTGGTCAACGACGGGTCGTAGATCACGGTCTTCGGCAGCACACGCAGATCGCGGCCGGTCTTTTTGATGCCGCCTTCGGTGAGGCCGTAAATCGGCGTCATTTCGGAACCGGCATAAGTGGTCGGAATCGCGATGATCGGCAGCGCGGTTTCAAGCGCGATCGCCTTGCCGAGTCCCGTCGTCGACCCCCCGCCTATCGCGATGGCGCAATCGGCGCCCACCTGGGTGGCAAAGTCACGCGCCGCGCGAGCAGTTTCGATCGGCACGTGCATCACGGCTTCGGCATAGACGCCTGCCGCCCGCGAGCCGAGACTTGCCGCCAGCGCTTCGGCCTGGGCACGCTGTTGCGGCGTGGAGAGCACGATTGCCCGCGTCGCGCCGAGCAGACCGATTTCACGATCGAGCTGATCGAGGCTGCCCGCGCCGAAGATCACGCGTGACGGCAGGCCGTTGTAGATGAACGGTTCCATGGCGGTTCAGCGCGGGTAGTAAGGAGGAATCTGCGCATCCACGTTGACCCAGACCGACTTGGGCTGCGTGTATTCGCGCATCGCTTCGAAACCCATTTCGCGGCCATAGCCGCTCGCGCCGACACCGCCGAACGGCGACGCGGGGCTCACGCGCTTGTAGCAGTTGATCCACACCATGCCGGCGCGAATCTCGCGCGCCACGAGATGCGCGCGTTGGAGATCACGTGTCCAGAGACCCGCGCCGAGACCGTATTCCGTGCCGTTCGCGATCGCCAGCGCTTCTTCGTCCGTGCGGAAGGTCGTGACCGTCATGAACGGACCGAACACTTCTTCCTGCGATACACGATGCTCCGGCTTCGCTTCAACGATGGTGGGCTCGACATAGCAGCCATTCGCCAGCGCTGCGTCGTCGGGCGCCTTGCCGCCCGCCAGCACGCGACCGCCCTGTTCGCGTGCGACATCGACGAACGACAGCACGCGGTCGCGATGCTGGCGCGAGGTGAGCGGGCCCATTTCGGTCAGTGGATCGAGCGGATTGCCGATCCGGATCGTGCGGCTCAACGCGGTGAACTTCTCCAGCACTTCGTCAGCGATCGACTCATGCACAATCATCCGCGAGCCGGCAATGCAAGCCTGCCCCTGGTTATGGAAGATCGCGAACGCGGAGCCTTGCACCACGGCGTCGATATTGGCGTCGCCGAACACGATGTTCGCCCCCTTGCCGCCGAGTTCGAGCTGCACCTTCTTCAGATTGCCGCTCGAGGCCTGCACGATCTTGCGGCCCACTGCCGTCGACCCGGTGAAGGCCACCTTGCTGATCTCCGGATGCTCGGCGATGTACTGGCCGGCCACGTGACCCAAGCCCGGCAAAATATTGACGACGCCCTCGGGAAAACCCACTTCAGCCATCAGCTCGGCAATCGCGAGACTCGACAGCGGCGTGAGTTCAGCCGGTTTCATGATCACGCAATTGCCCGCGGCGAGCGCCGGCGCCATCTTCCAGCTCGTGAACATCAGCGGAAAATTCCACGGCACCACCTGCCCGACAATGCCGACGGGCTCACGCGTCATGTAATTCAGAAAGCCTTGCTCGACCGGAATCACCGAGCCTTCGAACTTGTCGGCCATGCCGCCGAAATAGCGGAACGTGGCTGCCGTGCGCGGCACATCGAGATTGCGCGTATCGCGGATCGGGTGGCCGGTGTCGAGCGATTCGAGACGCGCCAGAGCGTCGGCATTCGCTTCGATTGCGTCGGCGAGCTTGAGCAGCAGGCGCCCCCGCTCCATCGCGGCGAGATTGCTCCACTTCGGAAACGCCGCCTTCGCCGCCGCCACGGCAAGATCGACATCGGCGGGTCCGGCCATCGCGACGTCGGCGATCACCGAGTTGTCATGCGGATTGAGGGAAGCGAGGGTCTCGCCGTTTGCAGCCGGCACGAAGCGGCCGCCGATGAAGAGTTGCGTTTGCATATCAGTCCCGCGCAAAAAAAATCTGGACGTGACATTCCCCGCGGCGCCAGCAGTCTGGCGCCGTTCGATCGACGATCGGAGGGATGCCGGGGCGTTACATCTGGATCGGATACGGCGGCAGTTCGCCGCTTTCGTAGCGCCTGGGCAGATCGGGCGTGGCGTTCTCCCACACCAGCAGCATCGAACGCTTCTGCGAGTAGCCCTTGTGGCGGATATCGGCCGGCATGGCGGCGATATCGCCCGCGTTCATCGTGATGCGTGCACGCGGCTCACCGCTATCCTTGTCGGCGACGTCCCAGATGATCTGGTCGGACAGTTGCAGGAACCACTCGACACGGTCGTTGCCATGAAACACCGGCAGCACGAACTCCTCGGTGGTCGGACAGAACAGGCTCTGCTGGCAGACCGACGTGACCGACGGATTCCACGTCACGTCCGAGCGCGACAGGTACTTGAAGAGGCTGAACGCATGCAATGCGCCTTCAAAGCCTGGCTCCGCGTGGATCTCGGGTTCGTCCTGGACCACGTCCGCAAACTGGCGGTTGACCGGCAGGTCATCGCGCAACGGCGAATCGCCTTCGAGGCCGGGCATGCGCTTGGTGGCAATCCGCGTGCGCTCGATGGCCGCGATGTTGTCGCCATGTTTCGTGCCGAAGGCGGAGCCTGTTTCTTCGGGTGCGGCGAACGGGTCGAAGCCTTCGTTGACCCAGTCCCTCAGAATCGCCTTGAAAGTAGCCATGATGAGCGGCGTGTCGAACTGCTGCATGTGATCGATGCCCGCTTCCTTGAAACTCGCGTTGTACGCACCGGCGTACATGTCGACCTTGCCGTAGTGATTGCGCGTGCCGATCACTTCGTCGAAGTTGACCCAGCCGTAAAAGAAGCCCCAGGCCACGTCGCGCATCATGGCGCGCAGGAAGTCGTCGGCGTGCATCTGGTGTGAGCGGATCTGGCCTTTCGCGGGCCATTTGACCGTGGCGAAATAAGCGTCGCGGCTGAATTCGAAATCACCGAGGCGAAACGTGCGATATCCGGTCACCACGTCGGCTTCGCTCGCGGTGACGTTCTGCAGGGTGCTGGTTTTGTCCATGATGGGCTCCAGAAGAGGATCGTTCGTGTAGAGGGAATCAGTGGATGCAGATGTCGGCCCACTTCTCGACCGAATAGCGTCCGAGGATCGTCTGCACGAGCAGCACGCCCTTCGTCTTTGCTTCGAAGCGATACGCGGCGCCCGCGGGCAGCAGTGCCTGGTGGCCGCGGCGCAGCCGCACATAACCCATCGCCTGGCCTGCCGGCTGGCCTTCGAGCCGCACGCTGCCTTCGGTCTGCGCGTCGACCAGCGGTCCGTCCGAGGGCTTGATGAAATAGATATCGACTTCGCCGTCGAGCGCGACCGCGAATTCATCGTGTGACGCGGCAAACCACGGCGATGAGCCTTCCGCGCGCAGCGTCTCGATCACGTACTTGAGATTCTTGCCGACGACGATTTTCTCGTAGGGCGCTGCGCGGCTCGCGACGTCGAACACATTCGACATGGCGTAATGCTCCGGTTTGCCCTTGATGATTTCGATGGAGCCTTTGCGGAAATTGTCCAGGCTGCCGAACCAGGTCTGTTGCATGTCTGCCTCCAGTTGATCTACGAATCCATGAATGCGTTGCTTGGATCGAAGAGTAAGTGGCGGCAGGCGCAACAGCAATGTTCTGAGGGTCGGGAAACGCGAACCATGGGTGCTTGAAAATCACGCCAGGGAAACTACCTGGCGAAAAACCCAGGTAACCCGGGTGGTCCTCCAATGGTTCTTCGGTGGTGCTCAGTCTTCGGCCAGCTCCTCGCCGACGCTTTTCGTTTCGTCGTCGGGTGGCGCAATGCCGAGCGCCCTGTCCCACTGCGGTTCGCGCAGATAGCGGGCGCGCAGGAAGTCGACGAAAGCCTTGACCTTGGTGGTCGAGCGGTGTGACGCGGGATAGACCGCCGACAGCCATAACGGCGGCGCTGCGTACTCCGGCAGCACGCGTTCAAGGCGCCGCTCGAGCAGATCGGCGGCGGCGACCATCGTCGGCAGATAGACGACGCCCGCACCGGCTCGTGCAAACTCGAGCAGCAGATGCACGCTATTGGTCTTGAGCACGGGATTCAGTGCGATTTCGAAGCACTCGTTGCCGCGCATCAGCGGCCACTTGTCGCCCCAAGGATAGTACGAGTAACGGGCGAAATCGTGCCGCAGCAGGTCGAGCGGCGTCTCGATCACGGGCTCCTCCTTCAGATAACCGGGCGCCGCGCACAGCACGCCTCGCACCGGAAACAGCCGCCGCTCCACCAGCAGATTCGACGCCGGCGGATAGATCTGCAAGGCCAGATCGAAACCCTCCTGCACCGGATCGATCACCCGGTCGTTGACGGTCACGACGAACTCCACGCGTGGGTAAGCGGCGCGGAATTCGATCAGCGTTTGCGAAAAATGGCCAAGCGCGAAGCCCGGCAGAACGTGGATATTGAGCGTGCCGGCGAGCGCCTGCGGATCGCCGCGCGAGCGTCCGGACAGATCGTGGACCTTGTTGACCAGTTCGGCGCATTCGCGGTAATAGGTCTCGCCGAGTTCAGACAGGCGCACCGCGCGAGTTGAACGATGAAAGAGCGGCACGCCGAAATGGTCTTCGAGCTGCTTGACGCGCGAGGTCACCACCGATTTGGCGACGCCCAACTGGCGCGCGGCCCCGGCGAAGCTCTGCGCTTCCGCGGCCCGCACAAACGCTTCCATCGACATGAACAGGTCCATGCTGTCTCCTTCGGTTACCGTGGCCCGCAGCCCGCGTTGCTAACGGCAAGTGTAGCCTGCTTCGGGAATCCGGACGCCTTGCTGAACCACAGGCCGCACGCGTTATTCAAGGCTGCCATCACCACCATCACCGTCTTGCGCTCGACGCGGAGCCGACCGTCTGGAAGATATTGAAGAGGATCACCCGATCTGCAGATTCCGTCCGAAGTCGTCGATAAGGACCCGCAGCTTCGGCGAAGCGTAACGGCTTGCCGGCCACAAGATCCCGAAGGCAACGGTCTGGTCGATGAAATCGTCGGGCACGATCTGTCATGCACCGCTCGCCAGTGCATCGCGCACAAGCAAAGTCGGCAGGAAGATGCGGCCCTTGTTCGGAAGCGCCAGAACAACCGGCCCCGAAAATACAATTGTGATCACCATTGACTTATCGGAATCCAGCCCGCAAAATCGATGTCAATCACCATTGTGATTGGGTGGTCCCATCAAACTGTGCCGGCATAACGCGGCGCCACGCCACTGACATCTCCAATGGCGCTTAACGCGTCCCTACCGTTCGCCATATCATGGGTTGGACAGTACGGCCGCAATCGTGAGGTCACCGTCTTGTGATGACACATACCGTACATAAAGGATGGAGCAATGAGCACGTTACTCGAAGACGCAGTGCTGGCCCACGGTGGGATCGGCAACTGGAAGAAACACCGCGCGGCTTCCGCGAGCCTCGATATTGGCGGAGCGATATGGCAGCTTAAGGGCCAGCCCAACATGTTCAGAGACATCGAACTGGACGCGAGCCTGGAACAGCAGCACGTATCAATGACGTCGCAAACCGCAGGATGGAAAGGTGTGTTTACGCCGGACCGGGTGAGCATCGAATTGCCGGAGCAACACCGCGTCGAACAACGCGACGCACCGCGAACCTCATACGCGGACCATACGCAGGAAACGCAATGGGACCAACTGCACGCGCTCTATTTCTGTGGCTACGCACTGTGGAGCTATCTGAGCATACCGTTCCTCTACACCTACCCCGGTTTCGAAACGGAAGAACAAAGCGAATGGGAAGAAAATGGTGAAGTATGGCGGCGGCTGAAAGTCACGTTTCCGGACTCGATTGCCAGCCACAGCCGCGAACAGATTTCGTACTTCGGCGAAGACGGCCTGCTGCGACGCCACGACTATACGGTGGACGTGATGGGCGGCGCCAGGGGTGCGAACTATGCGTCGAACTATCGCGACGTAGGCGGCATCATGATTCCGATGTCGCGGCGCGTGTTTGCTTATGACGATACCGGGCGAAAAATCGATGATCCACTGCTGGTCTCCATCGACTTTCACGACGTCGCGTGGCGCGACAATTGAATCTGCGCGTTGATCTCGTCGTCACGACGCGAGGCCATGATCTGAGTCTCGATCTCGTTGACCTGTCGGTCGAGAAGTCGGTCGAGCAGCCGGTCGAACTGTTGCCGGAATGAGCCGGCTGCTCGCTTTTCGTTCAGGTCGGTCAGGTCGCGCACGAATGGATCAGGATGCAGCTACCTGGCCTTGAATCGCTGCCGCTGCTTCGCGCGGCTGCCCTGCCAGGGCGGCAACTGCTGCCTGGTCGAATTTTCCGAGGCGTTCCTGAAAGCTTTTGACAAAGCCTTCAAAATTGACTTCGGCATCGATCATGACGCGGACTATTTGTCTTTGGGTTTCAGATGTCTTCACTTTGGATTCCTTCCAGATTGCATTGGGTTAATACTTCAGTGCGCAGCCGCGGCGGCATCGCTTGAGCCGCCAGCCTTGCCTGGCTTCGTGATCCAGATAAGCGGAATGATGATGATCATGACGATCGCGGCTCCGTAGAACACGTCATTCAGTCCCAACATGGCAGCCTGCGTCTGTACCGTCTGATCGAACAACGCATACGAAGCGCCTTGTCCCAGACCAAGCAGCGAATGGTAGCTATCCATCTGCGCATTGAAGATCGGGTTGGTCGGGCTGGACTGCTGCGTCAGAATTTCATGGTGCAGGATCGTCCGGTTATTCCACACGACGTTCGCCAGCGATGTACCGATGCCGCCGAAGAACACGCGGCCGAAGGTGGACAGACCGGCAGCGGCCGGCACCTTTTCGGGCGGCTGCCCCGACAGGATGATCACCGTGAGCGGAGCGAAGAACAGTGCCATCGGAATACCCTGCAGCAGGGTCGGCAGAATGATGAATCCCTCGCTGATGTCGGTATAGAAATACGTGCGCATGAAGTAGACGATCGCGAAGCCGATGAACGCAAACGTACCGATGATCCGCGCGTCGGTACGCGGCAGGATCTTGCCCATGATGGGTGCGCCGATCACCGCGAAAATACCCAGCGGCGCCGTAGCGAGCCCCGCGTCGACGGCGCGATATCCCAGGTACTCCTGCATCCACTGCGGAAGCAGCACCAGCGTTCCGAAGAAGATGGCATACGCGATGGCAATGGAAATGGTGCCGCCAAGGAAGTTGCGCTGCTTGAACAGCGTCAGGTCGACAATCGGGTTCTTTTCCGTCAGCTCCCAGATAATGAAGGCCGCGAGACCGACCGCAGCGACGATAGCCAGCACGACAATCGTGCTCGACGAGAACCAGTCGAGATCCTTACCTTTGTCCAGCATCACCTGAAGCGACGACACCCACACGATCAGCAGCACCAGCCCGACAACGTCGATCGGCAGCTTTCTGGCCGGCGTATCGCGCTTGCGGTACAAAATCCAGACCATCGCGGCAGCGAACAGCCCGACCGGAATGTTGATATAGAAAATCCACGACCAGCTATAGCTGTCCGTCACCCAGCCGCCGAGCGAGGGCCCGACAATCGGCCCGGTCACCACGATCATCGAAAACAGCGCGAGTGCCAGTGAGGATTTTGCCTTTGGCCACGAACTGAGCAGCAACGCCTGCGACATCGGGATGAGCGGCCCGGCGACAGCCCCCTGCAGCGCACGCGCCAGCAACAGGATAGGCAACGTTGGCGCGATGCCGCACAGCCAGGAGGCGAACACGAACAACAATATCGAGCCGATGAACAGCCGGACCTGTCCCAGCCTCTGGGTCAGCCAGCCCGTCAACGGGATCGCGATTGCATTCGCGGCGGCAAAGACGGTGATGACCCACGTGCCTTCGTCGACCGATACGCCGAGGTTGCCGGAAATGGTTGGAATGGCCACGTTGGCGATCGACGAGTCGAGCACGGTCATGAAGCCCGCGAGGCCAACGCTCAGGGAACCCAGGGCGAGCGTCGCCCCGGTCAGAGGCGGGTGATTCGGATGGTTGGTGTCCATGGTGATACGGCTATCCTGTGTCTGGCAAGAAAGGCGCGGCGTCTTTCACGTGCCGCGGGCCAATGAGTTGAGGTCATTCGTTTTCAGCGATAATCCGCGCGATTGCGGCATCGGCCTCGTCGCCGTATTTGGCGAATACGTCGGTCTTATAGGTCGACGTAGACTCCGTACCGAGTTGTGCACCGGCAGGGTCCTTGACATTGACGTCCACGTTCATTGACAGGCCCACACGCAGCGGATGCTTCTCCAGTTCCGCGGGTGGAATCTCGATGCGCACCGGCAGCCGCTGCACCACCTTGATCCAGTTACCGGTCGCGTTCTGCGCCGGCAGCAGCGCGAGTGCCGATCCAGTGCCCGGCGTAAAGCCCACCACCTTGCCGTGATAGGTGACGGAGGAGCCGTAGACGTCGGCCCTCAGATCGACAGGTTGTCCAACCCGGATGTGACGAAGCTGCCACTCCTTGAAGTTCGCATCGACCCAGACCTGCTCGAGCGGCACCACGGACATCAGCGCTGCGCCGGGTGACACGCGCTGCCCGACCTGAACCGAGCGCTGCGCGATATATCCGGTCACGGGGGCCGGCAACGTAGTGCGCGCCTCAGCCAGGTATGCGTCGCGAACGTGGGCAGCGCTTGCCATGACGTCCGGATGTTTTTCGACCGACGTGTTAGCCGTCAACGCGCGATTAGCGCCGAGCTGTTGCTTTGCAGCGTCAAGCGCAGCCTGAGCCGATTTGACGGCGTCGCGTGCATGCGCGACTTCCTCGTCCGACACGGCTCCCGTCATGCCGGTGGAAAGCCGGCGCTTCAAGTCGTCCTGTGCCTTCGAAAGATCCGACTGGCGTTCAGCGATATCTGCACGATATCTGTCATCATCGGCGTACAGGCCATGGACTCTGCGAACGGTTTGGCCCAAATTGGCCTCGGCCTGTTGCAATGCAATCTTTGCGTCCGCGGGATCGATCTGGACGACCGGTTCGCCCTTCCTGACGATTTGCGTGTTGTCCGCGTTGACCGCGATGACGGTCCCCGTGATCTGCGGCGTGATTTGCACGACGTTGCCGTTGACGTATGCGTCGTCGGTATCTATGTGGTAACGGGCGTCAAGGAAATAGTAGGCGCCATACGCAGCGCCTGCGATCGCAAGCGAAGCCACCAGCAGTGAGAGCAGGAGTTTGCGTTTGCCGGGCTTCTTTTCCGGCTCTTTATTCAACTGTGACTGAGGTGCGTTCATTTGTAGCTCCAGTAAAGTTTGATGTGCGCCATCAGGGCGTTACGCCTGACGGCCGATCTGTTTGTTCAGTGAGTTGTCGTGCCGCCGGACGGCGCGGGAATCGGCGTCTCCGTGTTCGCCGCAAGGCCGGCGTGCGAAGCATCGAAACCGCCACCTAGTGCCTTGATCAGCCCGATCTGCATGCCGCGGCGGTCCATTTCGAGGTTCACGACGGCCGTTTCGGCTGCGAGCCGGTTGTCATCCGCATTCAGCACCTGCAGTTGCTGGTTCAAACCGGCCTTGTAGCGAACGAGCGCCAGTTGATAGGCTTTGGACTGCGCATCCAGTGCCTGCTGCGCATCGATCAGTTGACGGTCGGCCGAATGGATTTGCGTGACCTGCGTGGCAACATCGGATAAAGCGTTGATCAACGTCTGGTTGTACGTTGCGACGTCGTAGTCGAAGTCCGCGTAGCGGCCCTTCAGTTGTGAGCGCAGCGCACCGGCGTCGAAGATAGGAAGATGGATTGCGGGTCCCGCCTGAAGTTGACCGCTTCCAGCCGTCAGGAATCGCCCCCAGCCAAATGCGTCCAGTGCTGCTGATGCGGAAAGATTGACGTCCGGAAAGAACTCGGCCTTCTTTTCCTTCACATCGTGGATGGCTGCATCCACCTGCCAGTAGGCCGAAACAATGTCCGGGCGCCGCGAAATCAGGTCGGCGGGCAGGTTGTCGGGAAGCGCGACGCTATCCCCCTCTCCAAGCGATGGATTGGCGATCTTGAGGCCGCCGTCCGGTCCTTCACCCAGCAGGGCACCCAACTGGTAGCGTACGGTCGTGATCTGTCCGTCAAGGTCGCTGACGCTGGAACGGCTCGTCGCTGTCTCGCCATAGGCGGTCTGCCGCTCCACGTTGGTGTCGAGTCCCGCGCCAACGCGCCCATCCGTGATTCGCCCGATGTCCTCGCGATTCTTCACTTCACGCGCCTCGATATCACGCAAGGCATAGAGCTGCGCAAGATGGTTGTAGGTGCTTGCCACCGAAGCGGCCAAAGTGATGCGCACCTCCTCGGCTTCGGCTTCGGCGACCTTCTCCTCCGAGATGGACTGACGAAGCCGCTCGCGATTCTTACCCCACAGGTCGAGGTCAAACGAAGCACCGACGAGCGCGTTGTTCTCGCTCTGCCAGGTGCCGTTGACCGGCGGCGGCGTGGACCCATTAGCGCTATAGCGCTCGCGCGTCCACGAATAGCTGCCCGTCACGTTTGGATAGAGTGCGGAATGGGCCGTGCCGACAGAGGAAGACGCTTTCTCAATGCGTGCACGTGCCTGATCGATCGTCGGATTGCCTGCCAGCGCCTCGTCGATCAGTTTGGGCAGTTGCGGATCGCCGAACTGTTTGGCCCAATCCATTGCGGGCCACTGTCCGCCCTCGGCGGGCAAACTCTGCTTCGTCTCGAACGTCGCGGGAGGTGCGATCTGCTTGTCGCTCTTGATGCCGGCGTAGTTGACGCATCCAGCCAGGCCGAGCGCCGCTACTGCCGCGGCTATCGAGGCCGCCCATGCGCTCGCTCGCGGCTGGGCCCGGTAGTGATTTGTCATGGTGTCCATTTCCTTTCTCTCCTCTGGGTAACTTGGGTTCGTATTTCTTAAAGTGCATATGCACATCGTAGCGTTCAGTTGTTCACATATCGATGCACCGAAGTGCACGAGTTTGTTGCGTTGTGGTTACCTATCGGACACGTCGCTCGTCATGCGGAACAGTTCGCTTCGCAGAAGTGCGGCCTGTTGCGACCCAAAGCTACGTTCGAAGCAGGCCTGCGCAGCTGCCCAGTGAGCGGCCGCTTCGTCAAGCTTCGTCAACCCTCTGCTGGTGAGTACGACTTGCAGTCGCCGATTGCTTTGCCGTTCGGCGGGAGCATCGACGAGGCCACGCCGGAGCAGTGGTTTAAGCGCCCGCACGAGGGTCGTTCTGTCCATCATCATCGCCTTGGCCAACTCGGCCATCGTCAAACTCGAACAGCGGCCCAGCGTTCTGAGAACGCTGTACTGCGTGGGCGTGATGCCCGCCTCGGACAGATGACGCTCATAAAGCTTTGAAATATGTCGAGAGGCCTGACGAAGGGCAAAGCAGTCGTCGTCTAGAAGATCATTTGAGTGCATACGCACAGATTAACGCAGCGGCCACCGGCAGGCGATGCGGGCCGGGTGATCAGTTTGTTGCCGTTTCGCGCACCAATTGCCCTCAGGATTTTCTGGATTTCTGCGCTGGGCGGCGACTTGGCGCGTGCACGCGGTCCAGATCCAATCGGCTTCGATACCGAAGGCGGCCACTGATGCAGCCCTTTTATTCTCGCAGTGATTTGCGAGTCGCTTTACCCAAACTAGCGCGATGACGCCAGCGTTTCGAAAAAGGTGGCCGCATAGTCGATAAATGCGCGCACCTTGGCGGGCAGCAGCGTCCGGTTGCTGTAAGCGAGCCGGATTTCGATGCTGTCGTCGACGAGCTGGAAATCGGTGAGGAGCCGGACGAGCTTTCCCGAAGCCAACTCCTGGTCCACAAGGTCTTCGGGCACGACACCGATTCCGAAACCCTGCAGCACCATTTCACAGTTGAAAGCGGGACTGTTCGACGAAATATCGAAACGGCGCGGTACGCTCAGTTCTTCCTCGCCGTTCCGGAAGTCGATGCTGACGCGACGAATCGATGGCGACATCAGCACAAAATGATGGTTGGCCAATTCCGATGGGTGTCGCGGTATTGACGCGGTTTGCAGATACGCTGGCGTCGCGACGATGACCACCGGAATTCGCTCGAGCAGGCGTACAACGGTCGTCTCGCTCGTCACCATGTAGGGAACCACGATGCCAAGGTCGTACCCGTCGGCAACCAGGTCAACCGGCCGCTCGGTCAGTGTCACATCGAGTGCGACTTTCGGATGAGCCCGCTTGAAGCCGGCGATCAAGGGAACCAGCCGGTTTATCGTCGCCGTCGTATGGGCGACCAGACGCAAGACGCCGCCCGCTTCCCGCGTCTGGTTTGCTACGTCCGCTTCGAGCGCATCCAGATCGTCCAGGATGCGCACGCAGCCTTCGTAGAAACGCTCCGCGGCTTCGGTGAGCGAGATCTGTCGAGTGGTTCGGTGTAACAGCCGGCATCCCATCCGCTCTTCCAGCCCCGCTATTGCCCGCGACACCGCCGGCCGGGTCAGGCCATGCATATCCGCCGCTCGCGTGAAACTCTTCAATTCGACCACCGACCGGAAAACGCGCAGGCTTTCGACATATTCCATGGCGAGATCTCTTCGCTGAACGGCAACAAGGGTGGCCGCAATGCAGGGCCTGCGCCACCGGATATTTGAGTCCTCGGCCCCTCTCCAACCGTCGTTCCGAGGATAAGCCACTGTTGACCCGGCGATAGGCAGCAGTCTAAACCCGTCGGGCAGGCTCCACGCCCCAGCGCAGTACCTCACGATAGAAGTCGAAGTCTTCGCGCTTGCCCGCCGCACATGAGCCGCCATACGCGATATCGATCGCGACGTCCTGCTCCCGTTGCGGCGCCGGGCCTTGCGCCGGAAAGGCGTCCCTTCCTGGATGCATCCCGAAGCGTCGCTTTTTCGCGTCAGTTTCACGCCGCCTCGCCCGGCCCGTCCACAGGCCACACAGCCAGAAAAACACCTATGATTTAAAAGCGATTTTTCTCACAGAACGACATTTAATCACTTCAGGAAACAGCTTATTGTAAAAAAGTAAAAAGACTTTGGAACCGGTTCCATTTACCATGACGCCGAAATCCGACGACTGCCCGCGGGCGCCCTGGCGCGCTCTCATCTCGCGATAACGAACAACATGGCCCAATCTCCTCTCACCTCTCGCCGCGGCTTCTTACGCACGGCCGTCGCGCTGGTTCCCGCCGGGACCCTCGCCGGCTGCGAAGTCAGGCAGTCCGCCACCACTGCACAAGGATCGAACGGCGCCGCCTCCGGTGCCGACTACAAGCCGCACTTCTTCGACGCGAAGGAATGGGCGTTCGTCCATGCGGCCGTCGACCGTCTGATCCCCGCGGACAGCGAAGGCCCGGGCGCGCTCGAAGCCGGCGTGCCCGAATTCATCGACCGGCAGATGGACACGCCATACGCGCACGGCGCGCTCTGGTACATGCAGGGCCCGTTCACGCAAGGCGTGCCGGAACTCGGCTACCAGCTGAAGCTCGTGCCGCGCGATCTGTACCGGCTCGGCATCGCCGCGGTGAACGCGTACTGCACGAAGACCTACTCGCACACGTTCGACGCACTCGACGCACCCACGCGCGACACCGTGCTCACCGCACTCGAGAACGGCAAGATCGATCTCGCCGACGTCCCAGCTGATGTCTTCTTCGGCCAGCTGCTGCAAAACACCCGCGAAGGCTACTTCTGCGACCCGATCCACGGCGGCAATCGCGACATGGGCGGCTGGAAGATGATCGGCTTCCCCGGCGCGCGCGCCGATTTCATGGACTTCGTCAACCAGAACGGCCAGGCCTATCCGTATGGCCCCGTGTCGATCCAAGGAAAGCGCACCTGATGACCTCGCAAACCAAACCGCACGTCGACGCGGTCATCGTCGGCTTCGGCTGGACCGGTGCAATCCTCGCGAAGGAGCTCACCGAAGCCGGCCTCAAAGTGGTCGCACTCGAACGCGGCGAGTATCGCGACACCTATCCGGACGGCGCGTATCCGAACACGATCGACGAGCTGACCTACAACGTCCGCAAGAAGCTGTTCCTCGATCTCTCCAAGACCACCGTGTCGATTCGTCATAACGTTGGCGATACGGCGCTGCCTTATCGGCAGCTTGCCGCGTTCCTGCCGGGCGAAGGCGTCGGCGGCGCCGGGCTGCATTGGTCGGGCGTGCATTTCCGCATCACGCCGGAAGAACTGCGCCTGAAGAGCCACTACGAAGAACGCTACGGCAAGCGCTTCATTCCGGAAGGCATGACGATCCAGGATTACGGGGTCAGCTACGAAGAACTCGAGCCGCATTTCGACTTCGCCGAGAAAGTGTTCGGCACCTCGGGCCAGGCTTATCAGGTCAACGGCAAGGTGGTCGGCGACGGCAACGTGTTCGAAGCGCCGCGCAGCGACAACTTCCCGCTTGCCGCCCAGTTGAACACGTACTCGGCCGAGCGCTTCGGCAAGGCCGCGCGCGAGATCGGGCTGCACCCGTACCGCCTGCCTTCCGCGAATACGTCGGGGCCGTACACGAACCCGTACGGCGTGCAGATGGGGCCGTGCAACTTCTGCGGATTCTGCAGCGGCTACGCGTGCTACATGTACTCGAAGGCATCGCCGAATCTGAACATCCTGCCTGCGCTGAAGCAGTCGCCGAATTTCGAACTGCGCTCGCGCTGCCACGTGCTGCGCGTCGAACTCGACGATACGAAAAAACGCGCCAAGGGCGTGACGTATGTCGATCCGGCGGGCAACGAAGTCTTTCAGCCCGCGGATCTCGTCATCGTCGCGGCGTTCCAGTATCACAACGTCCACCTGCTTCTGCTGTCGGGCATCGGCAAGCCGTATGACCCGATCTCGGGCGAAGGCGTGGTCGGCCGCAATTTCGCGTATCAGAACCTCTCGACCATCACCGCGTTCTTCGACAAGGACACCTTTACGAATCCGTTCATCGGCGCGGGCGGCAACGGCGTCGCCGTCGACGACTTCAATGCCGACAACTTCGATCACGGTCCGCTCGGCTTTGTCGGCGGCTCGCCGTTGTGGGTAAATCAGGCCGGCACCAAACCGATCAGCGGGATCGCGACCCCGCCCGGCACGCCGAACTGGGGCGTGGACTGGAAGAAATCGGTGAAGGACCACTACGCCCACACGATTTCGATGGACGCGCACGGCTCCAACATGTCGTATCGCGACGTGTTTCTCGACCTCGATCCGACCTATCGCGATTCATACGGCCAGCCGCTGTTGCGCATGACCTTCGACTGGAAGGACAACGACATCAAGATGGCGCGTTACGTGACCGGACAGATGCACAAGATTGCGCAGCAGATGGGGCCGAAGGCCATCAACGTCTATACGCGCGAATTCGGCGCGCACTTCGATTCGCGCCGCTATCAGACGACTCATCTGGTCGGCGGCGCCGTGATGGGCACCGATCCGAAAACGAGCGTGCTGAATCGCTATCTGCAAAGCTGGGACGTGCACAACGTGTTCGTGATGGGTGCGTCGGCGTTCCCGCAAGGCATCGGCTACAACCCGACCGGACTCGTTGCCGCCCTCGCCTATTGGTCGGCGCGCGCGATCCGCACGCAATATCTGAAGAACCCCGGGCCGCTGGTGAGCGTATGAAGAAGATCGATATCCAACGCCTGGGTCGGGCATTCAAACGCGTGGGCGCAGCATCGTTCTGCGCAGTTGCGACGTTGTCCGCACCGCTCGCCGTGCAAGCGGCGACTCAAACACAAACACAAACACAAACCCAGCCTCAGGCCAACGCGGCCCTGATCGCGCACGGCGAATATCTCGCGCGAGCCGGCGATTGCATTGCGTGTCACACGGCGCAAACGGGCAAACCGTTCGCGGGCGGCCTGAAGTTCGACACGCCGATCGGCGCGATCTATTCGACCAACATCACGCCCGATCGCAACACCGGTATCGGCTCATGGACCTTCGCGCAGTTCAATCGCGCGGTGCGGGCCGGCGTGCGGCCGAACGGCGACACGCTGTATCCGGCGATGCCGTACCCTTCGTATGCGCGTTTGAGCGAAGACGACATGCACGCGCTCTATGCATACTTCACGCAAGGGGTCGCGCCGGTGAACCAGACGAACCGTCCGGTCGATATCGTCTGGCCGCTGTCGATGCGCTGGCCGCTCGGCATCTGGCGTTACCTGTTCGCCCCTGATCCAGTGGCGTTCAATTCGAAACACTATGCCGATCCGGTGGTCGCACGCGGTGCGTACCTGGTGCAGGGCCTCGGCCACTGTGGCGCCTGCCACACGCCGCGTGCGGTGACGATGCAGGAACGCGCGTTGAGCGATCTCGACGGCGCCGAGTTCCTCGCGGGTGGCGCGGCGATCGACGGCTGGACCCCGTCGAGTTTGCGCGGCAATCCACGCACCGGCATCGGCTCGTGGAGCGAAGCGGATCTCGTGCAATTCCTGAAGACCGGACGCACGCTGCACACCGCGGCATTCGGCGGCATGACCGACGTCGTGCAGCACAGCATGCAGCACATGAGCGACGCCGACCTGAGCGCGATCGCGCGTTACCTGAAGACGCTGCCGTCGACCGATCCGAAGGAAACGCCGTACGTGTACAACGATACGGCGGCTCGCGCGCTGCGTACCGGCGACGCCACCGCACCGGGCGCCGCCGTGTACCGCGACAACTGCACCGCCTGCCACCGCAGCGACGGCCGCGGCTACACACGTGTTTTCCCAGCACTGGGCGGTAACCCGGTCGTGCAGGGCAAGGACGCGACCTCGCTGATTCATGTGCTGCTGACCGGCAACACGCTCGAAGGCACGAAGACCGCGCCGTCTTCGTTCACGATGCCGGCCTTCGGCTGGCGCCTGAACGATCAGGAAGTCGCCGACGTCACGAACTTCGTGCGTAACAGTTGGGGCAACACCGGTTCGACGGTCAGTGCGACAGATGTCGCCAAGGTTCGCAAGACCGTCCCGGTGCGTGCGCCCGGGATGCCGCCCGGCGCAGCACTCACTTCACTCAGCCACTGACATCGCGCTTCTTGCAACGCGTCCGCAATCGGGGCGCGTAGCAAGAGGCGCGCAAGCCGCTTCCTCCGCTTCGCGCAGCCGGCTCCGTTGTTCAGGAGCGGACTGCGTGCGCGCGGAATAAAGAGAGATCGCCATGCAGGCGACCTGAGATAGACGATCCAACCAAGCTATAACTACGATGAAAAAGCAATTGATTGCTGCACCCTTGCTGTTGTCTTTCGCGGGCATCGCGTCCGCACAGAGTTCCGTCATGCTCTACGGCATCGTCGACGCCGGCATCACGTATCGCAGCAACGAGCGCACCGGCTCGCCTGGCGCTTACACGGGACACTCGAACGTCGCGATGACGAGCGGCAACCTCTCCGGCAGCCGCTTCGGCATCAAGGGCCAGGAAGATCTTGGCGGTGGCTGGAACGCCCTGTTCCTGCTTGAAGACGGCTTCGACATCACGAACGGCAAGACTGGCCAGAACGGCGGGCTGTTCGGGCGTCAGGCGTTCGTCGGCATTGGCAGCCAGCAATACGGCACGGTCACGCTTGGCCGCCAGTACACCTCCCTGAACGACTTCGTCGCGCCCGTTGCGCCGGTCGCGATGGTCGGCGGCTACGGTGCGCATCCGGGCGACATCGACGATCTCGATCAGACCGCGCGGGTCAACAACTCGGTCAAGTACACGAGCGCGAACTACTCGGGCTTCACGTTCGGCGCGCTATATGGGTTCGGTGGTCAGCCGGGCAGCCTGAAGCAGCAGAACACATGGAGCTTGGGCGCGGCGTACGGTAACGGCCCGCTGCATGTGGGCGTCGGCTACGAGCGTTCGGACAACAGCAAGAGCGGGCCGAAAGACTCGACGGTCGGCAAATGGAGCGGCACGGACGACGGCCTCTTTAATTCGTCGATCAACGAAGGCTACGCGAGTGCGCAATCGCAACAGATCATTGCCGCGGGCGCCACGTACAATTTTGGCCCGGCCATCGTCGGTTTGAACTACAGCAACGTGCAATACCGCTCGGGCGCCGATTCATTGTTCAATGGGCATGCAACGTTCAACATCGCAGGCGTGTTCGGACAGTGGACGATCCGCCCGGCCGTGCAACTGTTCGCAGGGTACAGCTACACGCGCGGCGGCGAAGTGGACGGTGTGGATGAGCGCGCGCAATATCACAACGTGACGCTCGGCGCGCAGTACAACGTGTCCAAACGCTCCACGGTCTATCTGATGGGCGGCTATCAGCACGCGTCCGGTATGACGCTGGATGCGCTCGGCAATCCGGTCGCGGCGAGCGCATCGGTCAGCGACAAGGGCAATAGCCACTCGTCGGACACGCAGTCGCAGGCAATTGTGAGTATTGGCTTGCGGCACCGGTTCTAACGGGTTCGGGCGGCGCTCAGTGCTGTTGCGGGATCGCGTTGATCATCTCGAAATGACGCGCTTCCGTCTCGTCGTCAGCGGGGAACATGCATTCGATACGCAGTTCCTGCGCGGCGACGGTTCGCGGCGTGCCCACGGTGGCGACCATTGAAAAGTAGTTCAGAACCTTGCCGTTCTTGACGAAGCCAAGCGGTATCACCGGCATGCCCGCAGCAGCGGCCCCTGCTCCCGAGGGGCTCTGCGAATCCTGCAAGTCGGTTTGCACGTCAGGATAGGCACGCAATGCGGCAAGCAACTCACGCGTCTGATCGTCGACCACGCGACCGACCGACTCCCGATAGACACGCTGAATCAGGCTATTCGCTACCGCCGGCCAATCGGCAACGAAGGGACGCAATCCGTCCGGATCGAAAATCAGATGCAACATATTGCGCGGCCCCTTGCGCGCAGCCATGTCGATAAAGCAATTGAAGAAACGCGGTGCCGATTCGTTGGTCATCAGCACGTTCCAGTAGCGATCCATGACGAGCGCGGGAAATGGCTCGTGCTGCCGCAACATTCGCCCGAGCGCATGGGTGACGCTCTGCATTTCCTGCGCGTTCCAGGCGCTCTCGGCATACATGGGCGCATAGCCCGCTGCAAGCAGTAGTGTGTTGCGTTCGCGCAGAGGAATGTCGAGCGTCTGGGCGATGTCCATCAGCATCTGACGGCTCGGCACGCTGCGTCCGCTTTCGATAAAACTGATGTGCCGCTGCGAGACACCCGCGTTGAACGACAAGTCCAACTGGCTGATACCGCGCATGTCTCTCCAGTGGCGCAACAACGCACCGAGTTCGTTCGGCGGCGTCTTCCTTTCGGGATTCGCTGGATTCATCGGTCTCTTATCCGCAAGTCGATATGAATCGGGTTGGGTGACCTGTGGTGCCGGAGCATCGTGGATGTCCGGCGCCAACGGGTCATTCGAACCGCGCCGCTCAGCATACTCCCTGTTGCTGAGCGGTCGTTCAAGACACGACCTATGCGGTCCAGGCATACTCCTGGAACGGTGCTTCAAGCGGAGGATGGGTGATGTTGCCGGCGTAGTTCGTGATAGTGGAAGCGGCCAGCACCGTGAGAACTTCGAGCACCTGGTCCCGGCGGAATCCCGCCTCGATAAACGGGTTCACGTCATGGTCATTCAGGTGTCCGCGCTTTTCGATCGCCGTTTTCGTCAAGATCGAGAGTGCTGCATGCCTGCTATCAGCGGGTGCGCGGCCGTCGCGAATCGCTTCGACATCGGCCGGTGAAAGGCCCTCTTTCAGTGCAAGGGCCGTGTGAAATGCGACGGCCCATGAGCACGCGTTCGTCACTGCGTTGGTCAGCAACAGGGTCTGTATCTGCGCTTCCGTAAACGTGCCCGCATGCACCTTCTGGAAGATGCCGATGAAGCCGCCAATCAGCACCGGCGATTCAGCCATCGCGCCCGCGATGTTCGGGACAAGGCCGAAGTTCTGCTCGAGCTGCCGCAATACCGGCTTCGATTGTTCGGGTGCGGATTCAATCGTATGAATGTGAAACGTCGACATGATGTGTCCTCGGTCGTAAGCGCGGCTCGGAATGAGTTGCGCGATGACCGAAGATTAGGCGTGAGCGCGCGGCTCGCCAATTACCTCGGATGTAATAGGTTTTCGTAGGCGGCACACGGCCAAGCAACCGTTCGCGGAAAAGAAAAAAAGGCCGGGCGTGAACCGCACCCCGGCCTTTCTCACTGCAAAACCGACAAATCAGAACCGGTGAACGATGCCCACACCAACCGCAAACTGACTGCCCGAGGAAGACGGCGCGCTGTTATACCCATCGCCGAGCGTCGCCGTGGCATCGATGATCTGCCCGGCCCCATTGGTTCCCAACGTCTTGCCCTTCGCCTTCTGATAGGCCTCCAGCGCGTACAGCCCTGTGCGCTTGGACAGCGAGTAATACTCCGAGAGATTGAACTGGTGGTATTGCGCGTTGTCCTGAATGCCGTTCGCGCGCGTGGCACGGGTATAGCTGTAGCCCGCGCCGAAATCCCACGTAACGGCCGGCTTCCAGTGCAGAACGAGCCCCCCTGTATTGAAGATCGCGGTGTCGTGGAACTTCGAGCCGCTGCCCGGAATGTACTGAACGTTCGAATAGGTCGCCGTGACATCCCACGCGCTATTGAACGTGTAGCCGCCGCCTACCGCGAAACGCTGTTGTGCCTGCGCGGTCTGGTAGCCGTTGGTCAGCGCGGAAACGCCAATCTGCGAGCCGCCGTTCGTGGTGGTCGAATCCGCGCCCCACGCGCCGCCGCCCGAGGTCGAATTGTTGATCCGCGAGAAGCCGACTGCGAGGCCCACCGGGCCCATTGCATACTGAACCGCGGTCGACCAGGTCGAGCCCTGGTTCGTGCTGCCCGCCACGCCGCCGAGCGAATACGAGCCGCTCACCGTCAGGCCGTACAGCTTCGGCGACGTGTACTCCAGCGTGTTGTTCGCGCGGTAGATCGTGTCGAGACCGTCGATATCGCCGGGATGCGCGCCGTAGTAGCCGGTAATCCAGGTGGTCGGGCTATACGGCGAGAGCAGTTGGTAATACGAAGCATATTGCCGGCCCGCTGTGAACGTACCATACGCCGGGTTGGTCAAGCCGACCCACGCCTGGCGGCCGAAGATCGCATTGGTGTATTGCTGACCGCCGTTTGCCGAATTGAAGCCGGACTCGAGCTGAAAGATCGCCTTCGTGTTTCCGCCCAGATCTTCGCCGCCTTTCAGGCCGAAGCGGCTGCCCGCATACACGCCGGGCGTCATCTTGACGGCTGACTTCCCGCCGCTGGTGCTGCCGAGGGTCGACTGATTGCTCGTATAGGAAATGCCGTTGTCGACAATGCCGTACAACGTGACGCTGCTTTGCGCGAACGCCGGCATGGAAGCCGCGATCGCCGCCCCGAACAACACAACGTCTACTCGCCTGATACCTTTGTTCATTCTGCAGATCTCCAATTCATACGCGTTGTTGAAATTTTTATCCATCGGCACGGTCGCCAGCGCTTCCTCAAGCCCGGACGCTATTGCCCTTTTGGTTGCAGGAGCCGCTTTACCGTCAAGGCCAAGGGGACGGTGAAGAAGATATGGGACATGAAGCCGCCAATGATCACGGCCGGGTCGTAGTAGTTCGGGTGGTTATCGGAGGCGATCATGATCGCCACGTGCATCGCGATCCATGCGACAACCGCGTAAAACAGCGCCACGAAAGTCGCTTCGTATCCGCGCCGCCGAAAGTACGGCCAGATCGCCGCAAATAGCACGCCCCACGCGGACGCGAAGACAAAGTGAATGCCCGTGCCGACGATATAGGCCCACACGCCGAGCGACTCCTGCACCTCTTTGCCGAACACGAGTCCCGTCGCGTTGCGTGGAATGCCCGCCAACGGCATCAGGTGCTGCGCGCCTACCCAGATGAGCGCTTCGTAAATCCAGATGATCACGGCACCGATCAATCCACCGGCCACACCCGCGCGAAGCATCGCCATGCGGTTTGGCCATTCCACCTTGTTCGGCGCCACGCCCGTATTGAGCCCACTTCCACTCGCGCTGAAATCTCCACTCATGTCTCTCTCCGTCAACTACTTCAGGTTAGGGATACCGTGCGCACAGCAGCCAACGCTGCCGTCGCATAAGACCGCTGCAAACGCATTCAGGCGTCGGCCACCGGACTGGTGATAAAACGCAGCGCGAGACGGTTCACGACGATCGCCGCAGCAGCAATCAGCGCGGGCACCGCGAGCACCGCGAATACGGTTTCGAAGCTGAATCCGAGCGACAGCAGCGCGCCACCCACGAGCGAGCCCAGAATGCCGCCGAGCCGGCCGAACCCAAGCATCCAGCTCACACCGGTTGCGCGGGCACGTGTCGGATAGCACGTCGGCGCGAGTGCATTGAGACCGGTCTGCGCGCCACTCATGAAAAAGCCGGCACAGGTAACGAGAACCGGCAGCAGATTCGACTTCAGCGTCCCCATGCCCAGCGCGAAGATGAGCACACCCCCGAGCAGATACGCCGCGCCGATCACCGCATTGCGATCCATGCGGTCCATCGCGAAGCCAACCGCCACGGCGCCCACCGTGCCGCCCAACTGGAACATGCCGGTAATCGCGGCAGCGCGCTCGACGGGCAAGCCGGCGTCCTTGATCAGCGTGGGCAGCCAGCCGGTCAGCAGATAGATGATCAGCAGACCCATGAAGTACGTGAGCCACAGCATCAGCGTGCTGAACGCGTAGCCGTCCGCGAACAGCATGCGCACCGGTGCTTTCGCAGCGATCACCGGTTCGGGCGCGGTGAAGCGCACGTCCTGACCGAAGACATGCCCGCACACGCGGCCGAGCGTTGCCGCGATGCGCTGCGCCGGCATTTTGCGCACCAGCATCAACCGCGCGGATTCGGGCAGCAGCCACAGCAGCAAGGGAACACTGAGGATCGGCAAAATGCCGCCGAACATGAACACCGCGCGCCAGCCGAAGTGCGGGATCAGCGAGGCCGCCACGAATCCACCGGCACCGGACCCAAAGTTAAAACCGGTGAACATGATCGTGAGCAGCAGCGAGCGGCTGCGCGACGGCACATATTCGGAGAGCAGCGTGGTCGAGTTCGGCATCGCGGCGCCGAGGCCCAGACCCGTCAGAAAACGCAGCGTGACGAGTTGCATGGGTGAAGCGGCGAAAGCGCAGATCAGGCTGAAGAAGCCGAAGCAGAGCACGGAGGCAACCAGTACTTTCTTTCGTCCGATCCGATCGGCAATCGGCCCCGCGGCCAGCGCACCGATCGCGAGGCCGACCATCGCGGCGCTCATTACCGGACCGAAGGCGGCCCGGCTAACACTCCAGTCATGCATGATGACGGGCGCGACAAAACCCATCACGGCCGTGTCCAGACCGTCCATCATGACGATCAGAAAACATAGAACGAGGACCAGCCACTGGTACGCCGACACCTTGCGTGCATCGATAAACGCCTTGATGTCGACTGAGTTTGCAGATTTCATGCGTGTCTCCGGAGAAAATAGTTTCCCGCCCCGGTGTTCTGTCGAACCCGGGGTCTTCCTTGTATCGAAGTGAAAAACCGCCAAACAGATGCGGCGCAGCGTCGAGTCGTCCTAGACGGCGTCCGGTACCCTGCGCGTTTTCAGAAACGCTTCGAGTGTTTCGCCTCGCATGCTGGCGTACATGCCCAGGTTCGTGATCTTCACCACCCGCGCAAATTTCTCGAGAACGAAGAAACACACGCCATAGCGGATCAGGCCGATCCAGTCGGTGTTGTCGACGAGCGTGCGCTCTTCTGCCGTCAGATTGGCCGCGTCGTATGCGGCGGCCCGGTTCTCGAGCCAGAGCGTGCGAGCCGGCGCTTCACGCATCTGCCAGAAAAAGCGGTTCAGGCGCATCGCCTTCATGCTCTGGCGGATATCGAACGGATACGTGCCCGTCAATTCCTCGATACCGGTCAGTTGCGGGTTCATTGCGCCACCTCGTCTTCGTAGAGGGTCACGGCCATGGCGGTGCTCGTCGCAAGGTAGTAGCTGCGATGCAGTTCACGAACCGTGGGGCCCAGCGCACCGCGCATGGCGAGCCACATGATCGTCTCCACGCTCTCCGCGCCGCCGAGGCGCACATAGTCGACGTGCTTCATCGCGGCAAGACGCTGCGGGTCACGGACGATCAGATCGAGGAACGCCATGTCCCAATCGGTATTATTGAAACCGCTTCGCTCCCCGTGAACCTGGTGAGACAGGCCGCCCGTGCCGACCACCACCACGTCCAGATCCTGCTCGAACGATTCGATCGCGCGGCGCAGCGCCTGACCGAGGCGGTAGCAGCGGTTCGCGGTGGGCAGCGGATATTGCAGCACGTTGACTTCCATCGGTACGAGCGACATCGGCCAGCCGCCGTCGTGCGGCACCATCAGCGAGAGCGGCGAATTACATCCGTGATCGAGTGCGCGGTCCTGGAAGATCGTCAGATCGAACTCGTCGTTGACGAGCTGCTCCGCGATGTGGATAGCCAGATCGGGATGACCGGCGATGTCCGGCAGCGGGCGCTTGCCCGCGCCTTCGTCCGCGAATGTATGGTTAGCCGACACACCTAACGCGAAGGTCGGATAGCAATCGAAGAAAAAACTGTTGGCATGGTCGTTGTAGAACATCACCATCACATCCGGCTTACGTTCGGCAAGCCAGTTGGCCACCGGTTCGTAGCCTTTAAAGAGCGGCGCCCACGCGGGGTCGTTCTGCTTGCCCTTGTCGTACGCCATGCCGATCGTGGGCACATGCGACGTGCCGATTCCACCAATGATTCTTGCCATATTCCGTTGTCTTCCGTTGCTTCGTGCCGCGCCAGCGTGCGCTGATCGGATAGGTCGCCGCTACCGGGCGGGCAGCCATTGCAACCCTCTTGAGATGCAACAATATGGATCGTGCAGGCTCGCCGGAAGTACGGGTAAACCACATCCGTACCGGTTAAATTGCTCGCAAGGACCCTGATTGCCCGTTGCCGGTGCTCGAACAAACTCGGGAAGCCGCGCTGGATATAGGGATTCGGGTGTCCCGGGTGAGCGTCCCGCATCCGGGTCCATGCCCCCAGCCATTCACGCGCGATAAACAAAACAGATGTCTGGGAAACGAAGTCGCAAGCCGCCTGCCAAGCGTGGTACGGGAGGTGATGCGTCGCTATACTTGATGGCCTCGAATGAGTAGAGACCCATGAACGAGATCACCCAGCACACGATCGCGGAGGCGTTGAACATCCGCCGGCCGGAGCGGCGCCGTCCGTGAGCAACAAAGAACTTCTCAATCTGGCGCAACTGCGCGCCTTCCGACTCGTCGCCGATATGGGCAGCGCAACGCGCGCGGCGGCCGCGCTCTTTCGCGCTCAGTCGGCCGTGACCCGTTCGGTACAGGAACTGGAGTCGGCACTCGGCGAGCCCCTCTTCGATCGCGGCCCCTCAGGCATGCTCCCAACGCCGGTTGGCCGCGCCGTGTTGCAGCGATGCGAACGCATCTTCGCCGAGCTGGAAGAACTTGCACGGTGGTGCGGCGCGCGGCAGGCGCGCCGGCGGCCGACCGCAGACGGCGCGCTTCCGGCCTATCTGCTCAACACGCGGCGGCTTCAGCTATTCATTGCGTTAGCGCGACATCGGCACATGCCCAGTGCCGCGAAGACATTCGGTATCAGTCAGCCGGCCGTGAGTACCGCGATTCGCGTGCTGGAAAGCGGCTCCGGCCTGAGTCTTTTCCATCGAAGCCCGCGTGGGATCCAGCTCACTACGGAGGGCGAAACGTTTCTGCTTCACGTACGCCGGGCATTGAACGAACTACGGCACGTGCCCGACGATATCGCGGCTTTGCACGGCAAGATTCAGGGCGCGGTGACGGTCGGCGCGTTGCCGCTCGGGCGCACACTGCTCCTGCCAAGGGCGATCGCGCGAATGACCGCGGAGCATCCAGGCGTGCGGGTCGTCACCGACGAAAGCGCTTACGAGCTGCTCGTCGCGGGCCTGCGAGCGGGCGATATCGACTTCATTCTCGGCGCGCTGCGCGACAACGACGCGAGTAGCGGCCTGAAGAGCGAGCGCCTGATGTCGGAAGATATGGTGGTTCTGGTGCGCCACGATCATCCGTTCACGCACGCGCGCGATCTGAGCGTCATGGACCTGCGCGACGCGCAGTGGGTCTTGCCCCGCAGCAATGCGCCGGCGCGCGCCCTGTTCGAAGCGCAATTCAAGCGTCTGAAAGTGAAACCGCCCATGCCCACGATCGAGACCGCGGACCTCGCGGTGATTCGCGGGCTGCTGCTCGGTACGGACATGGTCGCGGCGCTTTCAGGCCAGCAACTGCACTATGAAGTTCAGTCCGGTCAGTTGGCCGTGCTCGACGTGCAGTTGCACAACACCCGGCGCGACATAGGGTTGACCGTGCGTGCCGCCGGCACGCCCTCACCTGCCGCGCGTGCGTTGATCGATGCGATCCGGCTATCGGTTGTCGATGTGACTCGCACGATCGGCATCGCCGCTGGTTAGCCGCTGGTTAGCCGCTACGCGCTTTCCTATCCCGCGCACATAGCACGGCATTTGCCGTATCGCCAGCGTTACCGCGGCAAAATCTGTGGAATTCTGATTTACCGAAATCGCGCAGAATACATTGCTGTTGGCTTGGTCGAATAGGGACGATCAAGACAACGGAAGCAACATGAAAACCCAACCTCTTTTGTTAGCGCTATTCGCGGTCGCCGCGTTCTGGAGCGTCGATTCCCAGGCCGCACAGCCGGATTACGCCTATTCGACGACCGTGCATCTTTCCGACGGAAAAGCGCTGCAGTGCGCCGTGAACGAGCCATTGAGCGCCGTGAGCAACGCCAGTACCACGCTCACCCGGCGCGAAAAAACGGAAGCCGACGTATTGGCAACCCGCCGATTGCGCCTGGCCAGCGGGCCCACGTCTGACTATCCGTCACCGTACACCGCGCCCAACGTCACGTGCGCGGCTGCCGGTTGACGTTGAGCGGCACGGCAGAGTTCGGGCGGCTCACTCGGTGCGATGCGGGACGTCGTTGGGGAAAGGATACGGGGCGTGAGGTCCCGGCCATTCCGCTGCCGGCGGACCGCGGAGCGCATCGCACGCGGCGAGACCTGCCAACAGGTTGCACGTGAGTAACGCGGCGCAGATGCACCGGAGTACTGCTCGACCGTTCATCGCACACCTCCTCGCATCTGGCAGATACGCTACTTCTTGGACCGCCAATCGGCGTGGCAGGTTGCACCTGACCCGGCTCGACCGTTACGTAGCCAGCACGTGGTCAGCGGCGGCGTACGCGTACGGTGCATGAAGATTCCGGTGCCGTCCGCTGGATTCCTCGGCCGACGACCTATCGTTTTCATGCAGCCTGAAGACGGCCACCGCATCGACGAGCGCGCGCGCCTGATCTTCCAGCGACGCAGCGGCCGCCGCGGCTTGCTCGACCAGCGCGGCGTTCTGTTGCGTCGCGTTGTCCATCTGCGTCATGGCGGTATTGATCTGAGCAATACCGCGCGACTGCCCTTCGGAGGCTGCGCTGATCTCGCTGACGATGCCGGTCACGTTGCGGGCCGCCGTGACAATTTCGGCCATCGTCTCGCCCGCGCGTGTCGCGAGTTCGGCGCCGTTTCTCACCTTCGCAACCGAATCGCCGATCAGTTCCCTGATCTCTTTCGCCGCTGCGGCCGAACGTTGCGCAAGCGCGCGTACTTCGCCCGCTACCACCGCGAATCCGCGCCCTTCCTCGCCGGCACGTGCAGCTTCGACGGCCGCATTCAAGGCGAGTATGTTGGTCTGGAACGCGATGCCCTCGATCGCGCCGATGATATCGACGATCCGCTTTGAACTCGACGACATGTCCGCGATCACGTCGACAACCTGGCCGACCACGTCGCCACCGCGTACCGCGATCTCCGAGGCGCTCTCCGCGAGCGCACTGGCCTGCCGCGCGTTATCGGCATTTTGCCGGACCGTCGCCGTCAAATCTTCCATGCTCGACGCGGTCTCCTCCAGCGTCGCCGCCTGCAGTTCCGTACGCGTCGACAGGTCGGCATTGCCGCTCGCGATCTCGCCTACGCCGTGCGTGATGGCCGCTGTTCCCTGACGCACCTGGCTCACGGCAGCAACGAGCCCCGCCTGCATCCGGCCGAGTGCAGCCATCAACCGGCCCATTTCGTTGACGCCCAGCGTTGCGATCTCACTGGCCAGATCGCCGGCGGCAATGCGCTCGAAATGACGAATGGCGGCGTCGATAGGCCGCACGATCGAATTCGTCAACGCGGATCGCGCGAAGAGGCCGAGGATCATTGCGGCAGACCCAATCGCACCGAAGAGCCAGAGCAGCCTATGAAAATCCTGTTGCGCCGATGCAAAGCGCGCTTGTTGCTGTTGTGCCTGAAAATCCTCGAGCGCGAGCGCGGCGTTCCGGTAGTCACCGAACAGCGTGTCCGGCGCCTGCCGTTGTGTCGTCCGGAATGACATGAAATCGTTCTGGTCGAGCGCGGCGATTTCAGGGGCAAGTGCCTGTTTCATCAATAGCTCGCGCTTCACGCGCAATGCGTCGGTCAGCTTCCCCTCAAGCTCATTGGACGGTGGTCGCGCGGTATAGGCCGCCAGCTCGCGGTTGCTGGCCGTCTGCTCCGCATGCACTCGCGCGAGCACCGCATCGGTCGGCTTTCCTTGCGCGACCAGCGTTTCGTACGCACCGAGATCGACTCGCACCTGCTGAAGCGCTTCGCTGCTGGCGCTCAGGTGTCGCAGCGCAGTCGTCTCGTCGCTGACCATCCTGTCGAGCGCCGTATTGGCCGTTTCGAGACCCGCAATCGACGTGGCGATCACCAGCATCAACGCCGCCGTGTAGCCGGCAATCGTGATGGTCAGAGCAGTCCGGATACTGGTATTTCTGAACATGGCTGTCTTCCTCGGCCCGCTGAGCAAAAAAAGCGGCGGACGGACAAGTCCGCCGCCGCCAGTAGGAGCAAATCGATGAACCAATCAGCGTGAATCTGATTCCCGCATCAGAAGCGGGTACGCACGCCCGTGGTCAGTTCGAGCTGGTTGTTCGAACCGAACGTGGTGCCGACGGTGTAGCCGCCATGCAGCTTCATGTAGTCGCCGGCCAGATACACTTCAGTGCGCTTGGACAGGTGATAGAACGCCGACCAGTACAGCGTTTCCTTGTAGCCGTTGTGAAGACCTGACGTCGGGTCGAAAGCGCCGATGTTCGCGTTCGGGATATCGCCGTCGACGTTATAAGCGGCGTTGTGCACGCGCATCTGCTGATAACCGAGTTCGTAGTCGAACGGACCCTTCGGCGACAGCTTGAGCGACGCCGTCCACGCGTTGTCCTGACGCTGACCGAGCGCACCCTGATTACCCAGGTAACGGAAGTAACCCGCATTGGCACGCAGAATGCCGAACGTGTAGTTGCCGCCCACCGAGAACGACTGGTTGGTAAAGCCGACGCGATTCACGTGGCTATAGAAGCCCGACAGATTGAACGGGCCGCCGTTGTACCCGAGTGCTGCCTGGTAGTTGGAATTGGAGCCGAAACTCGTCGAGTTGCCGAACGCGTAGCCTGCGCTCGCGAAAATGCCGTTGCTGAACAGCTTCTTCCACGCCACGCCATTGTTATAACGTGTGCCGGTCGCGCTGGCAGCGTAGAAAATCATCTGCTTGAAGTTATTCGAATTGGTCCAGCCGCCCTCTTCCGTCGTCAGGCGCGCGGAGCCGTACGGGTCGCCGTAGATCGTCGATGCGTCACGCGCGATCGTGTTCTGGAAACCTGCCGTGATCTTGCCGAACGTGTCGTTCTCGATGCCGACCCATGCGTCACGGTCGAAAATCTGGCCCGGATCTTCCATCTGGCCGTTGGCGACAACGTATTCGCTTTCAAGCCGGAAAATGATCTTCGATCCGCCACCGATGTCTTCCGCGCCCTTCAGGCCCCAGCGGCTGCCGCTGAACCACGGTTCACCGTCGTTGCCCATGCCGATAACGTGATTGCCGTTGGCATCCGCATGCGTCCGATAGGTCGGTACGCTCAAATCCATCAGGCCGTAGAGCTGAACACTCGATTGGGCGTACGCGCCGGTTGCCGCGAAAGCGCTTGCCGTAGCGGCCAAAGCCAGATACTTTTTCTTCAAGATCGTCTCCTCAAATTACTACGTTGAAATTTTCTTTCTCGCCGGCTACGGTGATTGCTGTCCAGAGATCCGGACATCGGCCCCGAGCAGCCGATAAGCGCAATCCTAGTTATCTCAATCCTTCACGCACCTTTCCCGTGTTATTTGTACAACTAAGTGCATTTACTGATGTACATCACAAAATCGGCGTTCACTGCCGTGCGCTCTGCACGAAGTGACCGGTGCTGCGAACGCGGCACCGGCGGAGCTAGGAATCACGCAGCAACAGACAAGCTGCAGCAACCGGCGAGCGTCGGCTTACTTCGAACCGGTGAACTCGTTGGTGTAGGTCTTTGCGAGCTCGATATGCTTGCCTTTAACCGACGGATTGAACGCCGACAGCACCTTCAGCACGGTCTCCGGACCGTCCGCAGGCATCTTGCCGTCCTTCGTAAACATCGGCAGCGACGCTTTCAACGCGCTCACGTAAAGCGGTTTGTCTTTCTGATAGTCGTCGGGCATCTTGGCGGCAATTTCTTCCGCGCTATGCGTGTGGATGAATTGCATCGTGCGAACGAACGCGTGCGCGAGCTTTGCTGCTTCAGCCTTGTGGGAATCGGCCCATGCCGCCTGGACGTAGAGGCTCGACGCCGGGTAGGTACCGCCCAACGCCGCCTTCGTGCCTTCAACCGAGCGCATGTCCACGAGCACCTTCGCGTCGCCCGACTTCTGCAATGCCGAGACCGTCGGCTCGGTCGTCATGCCGGCGTCGATGCGGCCTTGCTTGATCGCCGCGATGAAGCTGGCGTCAGCGCCCACCGGCAGCATCGTATATTCCGTGGACTGGATGCCGTGTTGTCCGGCAAGGTATTGCGTCAGGAAGCTTGTCGACGAGCCGAGGCCGGTCACGCCAAGCGTCTTGCCCTTCACATCCGCCATCGACTTGACCGTATCGGCTGCCTTGGTCGACACCATTTCGACCTCGCCCGGCACTTGCCCGAACACGACGATCGCCTTGACGTCCTTGCCTTTGGTTTGCAGATCTATCGTATGGTCGTAGAAACCGACGACGGCCTGAACGGCGCCGGCCAGCAGTTCATTTTCAGCGTCAACGCCTGCCGGCTGCGACAAAAGTTCGACATCGAGCCCTTCGTCCTTGAAATAGCCGAGCTGTTCGGTCAGGCGCGCCGGCAAATAGATCAGCTTCGTGATACCGCCCACCATGATCGTGATCTTCTCGCCTTCGGCGGCTGTCGCGTGTTGCGACGCAAGGCTGAACAGCAGGCTGGAAGCAACGGCGATATGGCGCAGCGTGCGATAGCTAGGGGTCATCGATAGTCTCCGTTATTGTCCGGCACGGCGGAATGCCGCCCGTCTGCATCGATGGGGCGATTCTAGGGGACCGAATCCTTCCCTCGGCTTTCACGGAGACTCAGGTTCCATACGGGATTTCCATGAGAGGCGGCCACGCCGCCGTGCATGACCTGCCCAGGGATGCCCAGGCTCTGCTTACGTTTGAATAACGTATTCACGCCCTGTTTTTTGGGCTGTGCGGCTGGACGGTAAGAACTTACTGAACGACTAGGTAAAGTGGGGACCCATGCCGGGCGCGCAAAAAAAGCCAAGGCGGTGAAGCCTTGGCCTGGAGGATTCGGCCGGTTGAGAGATCCGGCGGAATCCGAAGGCGGCTACTGCGCCTGAGAACGCAGCAGCTCGCCACAAGGTGTCGCGGTTTCGGCGTCACCCGAATCGATATCTACCGCTCAATGGCGGGCGTTGCGCCAATGCGGCCAATAATGACGATGGTCCAGCTGCCTGAGCCGCCTTCGACGCACCTGCTCCTGGTAATAATGAGCGGCGACGCACACGGGTGCCATCGCCAGCACGAACGAACCCACCACGATCCCGACTGCTTCACTCATCACAACCTCCATTGCAGAACTGACGGCTTCACTGCAAGTGTTGCCCCCCGTTGATTGCAATGTTGGCTCCGGTTACGAAGCCGGCGTCGCGCGAGCACAGATACAGCACGAGTGCGGCGACTTCGTCAGGCTGCCCGAGCCGGCCGACCGGAATCTGCGGGATGATCTTCGTCTCGCGGATATCCTCGGGCACTGCCATCACCATCTTCGTCGCGATATAACCGGGCGAGATCGTGTTGACGGTGACGCCCTTCTTCGCCACCTCAAGCGCCAGCGATTTCGTGAAGCCATGCATGCCGGCCTTCGCCGCCGCATAGTTGGTCTGGCCGAACCCGCCTTTGGAGCCGATGATCGACGACACGTTGATAATGCGCCCCCAGCCACGCTCGACCATGCTGTCGCACACCGGCTTCGTCATGTTGAACACCGAGTCGAGATTGGTCCGGATGACGGCGTCCCAATTGACCTTGTCGAGTTTCTTGAAGCTGGCGTCACGCGTGATGCCGGCGTTGTTGATCAGAATGTCGACCGGTCCGACTTCCGTTCTGATTTGCGCCATGCATTTTTCGCACAAGTCGTAATCGGCGACGTCGACCGTGTAGGCGAGGAATTGCCGTCCCTGCTTTTCCATCCGCGAGAGCCACTCGTTCGCACCGGTATTGCCCGGCGAACAGGTCACCACGACCGCGTACCCGGCGTCATGCAGCTTGATGCTGATCGCTTCGCCAAGTCCACCCGTCCCACCCGTCACCACCGCGATCTGCTTTGCCATCGAATCCTCCTCGTAAAAGCCGGCGTCATGCTCATCTGGAGCAACACTACTTTCAGCCCATGAACTGGAGACTGAAAGATGGATCACCAATCCATCAGGAATCCTTCATATATTACAAATAACTTCTCCGCGGGCATTGCTGCCCGCGTGAGTTCTAGCCCTTGGCACCCGTGGTGACGGGAGCCTGCGCGGAGTTGCTTCGCGCGGCCTTGGCCGCTGAGGCTGTGAGCGCATCGAAATTACTCTCGGCAACCTGCACGGCCTGTTGCCCGGTTTTCTGCAGCGTTTCGTACAGGGTCGTGGTGGCGGCAATCGCGGATTTCCACGCAACGATTGCGGCTTCCGAACCTGCGGGAGCGCGCTTCGCCGCATCTTCTACAAACGCCTGCACGCGATCGTTATACCGCGCGTAGTTCGCCTGCGCGAGTTGCGCGACTTCAGCCTGTGTGGTCGTTGCGATATCGAACACTTGCCGGCTGTATGACAGCGATTTTTCCGCGAGGGGTCCGGTGAAACCTGCTTGCAACACAAACCATTGCTGCGGCTCCGTTGTGTCTGACACCTTCGAGATGTTCTCCTGCGCCTCGGCCAGCGTGGCCCTGACGACCTGCAAGTTCAGAGCGACCAGTTTTTCGGCGCCTTCAAAGACCTTTCCGGCCACCCCGAAGAATGCGTCGAGGTTCGACTTTGCGGCAGCAACATGCTCGGGACTCAGTAGAGTCATTATTGAATTCCTCAAAATTCGGTCCGGCGCGCAAAGCCCGATTGGACGGGTGTGTTGCGACGGATCGCGATGGTGAATAGATCGAAGTGCAACGACGCTTGCCGTGGGGTGCGGCGGTACTCGTGGGAAAACTGCTGGCGGCAAACGCCGCATTTTCATTCAGGGCTGTGAGACGAACGGCGCGGATGCCTAGCGCATTCGGCCAACCGCCTTGAGAACGGAATCCCCGTCGCTTGTGATCTGAGGACGTGAGCGTCCTGACGCGAGGTCTTCCAATGATATGAGTTGTCGCTCGAGCAGGGCGTCGAGTTCGGCGCGGCCCAGCTCAATCTGATCCGGCGCGTCTTTGATGAGCATTAGGGTAGCGAATTCATGGGGACTCAGCATATCGTCTCCTCGATTAATGTGACTGCACGGGAAGTATTAATTACCCCCTCTAACGCGAATGCCCGGCAAATAGTTCTGCCGTCTCCACAAAGCGATCATTCGAGAAATCGCATCGGGAGACATGATGATAACCGCTCAATTTTCGATTGCAATATGCGGGATGCTTTTTATTGAATCACCCATTTCGTCTGTCGAATACCCGGCCTCGAAAGGCGCCCGCGCCGGCATCCGCAGCGGCATCGTTCATTCCAGAAAATGCCCGACTGACATGGCTTTCGAGGTGATCAGGCCGGCGCCACAAGGTTTGAACAGACGACTTACTTAACAATATCCATTCATTCTGATTTCATTGGGTTGATTTATACCTGAAGATTATATTTACAGGCTGGCACTTTAATGCCGCGATCATCCCTACGCTGAGATTGCGAAAGATTTATTACAGCGCACACGAATTTTTGAAATTACCGGAATTTCAATCTACGCAAAGACCTGCGCGCATTTATCGGAGCGAGCCCCGCGTGACCTCTTCTTTCACGCATTTCCAGGTGCCCAATGTCCGCGCGGAGCTGGTCCCGTCCCCAAGATGGGTGTGTTATTTTTATTCGGGATGCTCAGTAAAATAGTGTCGGCGCGTTCACGCGCAAAGCAGCGTTGTTCTATTTGGAATCGCCAATACGGGCGTCGCCCGCGTCAGCCCTGCAGGCGATTCGCATCAGGTCGCCTATGCCCACTGCGGCCACACAGTAGAAGGAATGGCCACTGCCCCATCCAGGAGCCACCTTGCCGAGCGTAAAAGCGCGGCGCCCAGCACTCGTTATCGGATCCGCGCCGCCGATACCATCGATCTGACGCGGATCGAGCGAGCCCATCACGGCAAGCAGAACACGGTCTCGTTCCAGGGGATCGGCCGGCAAATCCTACGCCATAAAATAGGCGCCTTTCGACGTGCCGCCGCACATCATCATGCACGGAATACACGTTTGTGCGCGGCTCGACATGGCCTCGCCTCTCTGTCAAAGATCCTCGGCCGAGGTGACGTAGCGCAGGCCCTTTTGCGTGAGCTTCTCGCGCATCGCGTAGTAGTCGAGACCCAGCGTGCCGCCGGCCAGCACCGAACGCGTCTTTTCTTCCTTCGCCATGCGTGCTCGCGAGGCCTCAGCAACGCTCGCCACGGTATCGAACGGAACGACGACCACGCCGTCGTCATCCGCGACGATAACGTCGCCGGGATTCACGATCTGCTGCGCGCATACCACTGGAATATTCACCGAGCCAAGCGTTTCCTTGACCGTGCCTTGCGCGGACACGGCCTTCGACCAGACCGGGAATCTCATTTCCCTGAGCGAGGCGACGTCACGGCAACCCGCGTCGATGATCAGCCCGCGCACGCCGCGAGCGGCCAGCGAGGTAGCGAGCAGGTCGCCGAAATAGCCGTCCTCGCAAGGCGAAGTCGGCGCCACGACGAGAATGTCACCCTCGCGGCATTGCTCGACGGCGACATGCAGCATCCAGTTGTCCGACGGCGGCACCAGCACCGTTATCGCAGAACCCGCGATAGCCGGCCCCGAGTAGATCGGCCGCAGGTACGAAGCAAGCAGGCCGAGACGGCTCTGTGCCTCGTGAACGGTAGCAGCGCCCGCATGCTGCAGCACGGCGACGTCGCGCGGATCGGCGCGGCGGACTGTCGTCACCACAATGCCTCGCTTCATGCCAGATCTCCCGTCACGGCCGGTGTGATGCGCTGATAGCCTTCCGCGTACCGGATATCGCGCGTGGCTGTGATGCCGATATTGCGTTTGGCCTGCACGCCGCGTTGCAGGGCGACGCGCGTGTAGTACTCCCACAGGTGCTCCTGGCCCGCCATGCACTCGATCGCGCGGCGCTTGGTTTCCCAGACCTCGGTGATATCGAGGAACGTATTGGGCGTCCATTCGCATTGTTCGGTTTGATGCGGCTCGAACGCATAGACAGGCGGCGCACCGGCCACTTTCTGACCGGGATGGTGACCTTCGGCCTGGGCGATGATTCGCGCCTCCTGCGCCACGTGCATGGCGAGCGGATGGTCGAAGTTGTACGGGTCTTTCTGCGAGTGGCTCAATACGAACGCCGGTTGCAATTCACGGTATACGTCGACGAGGCGCATCAGGGCCTCGTCCGATACTCGCAACGGGTAGTCACCGAGGTCGAAAAATTCGACTTCCGCACCCAGGACGTCCGCGGCCCGCTCGGCCTCCTCCCTGCGCGCCCCCTTGACCTTCTCGATCGTCATTTCGCCCTTGCGCCAGAGCCTGGCCGACTCGCCACGCTCGCCGAACGAAAGGCACACGACCTTCGCGCGGTATCCGTTCTTCTTGTGCAGAGCGATTGCGCCACCGGCCCGCCACACAAAATCGGCGCTATGCGCGCTCACCACCAACATCGCCTTGTCTGCCATTTCCAAGCTACCCGTCTTCACTATGTGATGGGCACCATTGTAGGATTCGAAGGGGGTCTGGAAGCACCTAAAGGAGCGTGTAATACCATCTAATATTTTTATCGCGAGGTGCCGGCTCAGCGCTGGGGCCGGCGATTTTTCTGCCAGAATGGAGCGCGCGAAGATTTCGTTGCCCACATCCACGCGTCTTACGAATCCGGGAGCAAACGTAAATGGATAAGCGTCAATTTCTAGCCAGCGCAGCCGTGCTGGGCGCCACCGCCGCGCCTGCATTTGCCAGCAAGCGCGTGGGCCAGGGAGCGTGCGCGGCATCTCCCGTGGTTCTGACCATTGCGGGCGCGATCAAGCGCAGCAATCGCGGCGCACTCGACCCGGCGTTCGATCAGTTGCTGGCCAAGCATCAGGTGAAATTTTCGCAGGCGTATGGGGTCGATCTTCCGTTGATCGCGAGCATGCCGGTGGTGACGATCAAGCCCACCATCGAATACGATGCCCGGCCGCACACCTTGAGCGGCCCGTTGCTCAGCGATGTGCTCGCACATGTCGGCGCGCCGGGCGCGGGAAGCACGCAAATCGTCATGCGCGCGGTCGACGGCTATGCCGTCATGACGACGCTCGACAAAGTGCATGACTACCGCATGATCGTGGCGACGCATATGGACGGCAAGCCGCTGCCTCTCGGCGGCCTGGGACCGCTATGGGTGGTCTACGACCCTGACTCTATCCCCGAACTCGCGGGCAAACCGCTAAAGGATCGCTTCGTGTTGTCGCCGTGGGGCTTCTACCAGATGCAGGTGACCGAGGCGTAATGGCTGCGCGTGCGTGGCACGACGGCTGCGCGTGCATGGCACGACACGACGGCACCTGCGCCGCTCCACGCCCGCCTCAGAACAGATGATGGATCCCGCTCAGGAACACCGTCTGCTTTCCGCCTGACGCCGCCCCAATCCCAAGCGTATTCGCGACTGCCCCGCCACCTGCGGTCTCGAACATCAGGTCCGCGTAGAGTTGAGTCGTTTTTGACAGCGAATACACGTTCGCCACGGTGAACTGGGTCCAGCGGCGCCCGGCGAGTGTCGCGGTCCACATCCCCGCCGCGATTTCCTCCGCAGGCGTCAAGCGCACGTTGAAGCCGCCGTCGATCGTGCGAAAGTGCTCGCTGCCGCCGTCCGACTGGATCCGCACATCCGTGGCGAGCGCATGCAGTGTCACGCGTTCAAAGCGGTACGATCCACCGATTCCCATGTCGCGCACCTGTTTCGCGTTGAAGGTTGCACCAGGCGCGAGTGCCTGTCCTTCGAACGAGGTCAGGCCGAGTCCGTTGGAAAGCGGCAGCAAACGATCGCGGTATTCGGAATACACCGCCACCAGCTTGAGCGGCCCATTCGTATAGTTGGCGCCGAAACTGAGGGTCCGCCCGTTGGTGTTGCTGGCCGACGCGCCGGGAAATCCGTAGAGCGCGCCGAAACTCAGTCCGCTGTAGTTGGCGCTTTTCCATTTCACCGTGCTCGACAGTTGCACCGGCAAGGTGCTTCCAAGACCATCGAGGTTGCCGGGATGAAACGCGGAAAAGTCGCCCAGCAGTTGACCGGTCGACACCGATCCGAGCCAATCGAAATTCCAGTCGGTTTGACGGCCGAGCGTCACGGTGCCGAACATGGGATCGGACAGTCCCACGTAGGCCTGGCGATTGAAGAAGGTACTGCTGCTGGCAGACGCGCCCGTTGTCGTGACAAAACCGCTTTCGAGCCTGAATACCACCGAGCGGCCCGCGCCGATGTCTTCGACGCCCTGGAAGCCGAAGCGGTCGGCCTGGAACGTGCCTTGCTCGGCGATATAAGCGTGGGCGCCGTGCAGGTTGCTCACGTAGCCGAGGCCCGCGTCGAGACTGCCGTACAGCGTGACACTGCTCTGGGCATTGGCCGTACTGGAACAGACGAACGCAGCCACGCACGCGATAACCGTCGTGCGAAAAGCGAAATTGTTTTTCATGGAAAAGAGTTGAAGCGTTCGAGGGAGAACTGCGAAGGCGTGCGTTAAACGTTAAGGCCTGCGATCAAATTGCCTGGACCTTCTCCACGGGCCTGAGGCGCCATACGCCGAAAACCAGATTGACGACGATTGCGGTGAGCGTCCCCGCCGCCATGCCGTTGCCCAATACGATCTGCAAATAGCCAGGGAAAGCGGCATACACGTTGGGAACCAGAATCGGCAGCAAACCCACAACGAGCGCCGCAGCGAGCGTGTACTGATTGCCGCGCGCATGCAGGTCGACCTTGCCGAGCAGGTTGACGCCCATCACACCGATCATCGCGAACACGATCAGTGCCGTGCCGCCCACCACCGGCGCGGGAATCGCGTAAGCAAAGCGCCCGAGCGGCGCAAACAGTGCGATGACCATCAGCATCGCACCGGCCGTCGCGGTCACGTAGCGCGAGCGTACACCGGTGGTCTGCACGACACCGATATTCTCCGCGCTCGTGATGATGAGCGAGGTGCCCAGCAGCGAGCCGAGGAGCGACGCCGCCGCATCGCCGCGAATGGTCCGCGGCACGTCGCGGCGCATGTCGATCTTCCTGCCGGTAATCTCGCCGACGGCAACCGTCTGACCCGTTGCCTCAGCCATCGAAATGACACTGAAAATCAGCATCGGCAGCGCGGCAAGCACGTCGAAACGAGGCATGCCGAAAGGCAGCAGCGCCGGCAACGTAAAGAGCGGGCCGGCCCACATGCCGCCTGCAGGCATCAGCCCGATTGCCCAGCCTGCACACGTGCCGATCGCGAGGCCGATCAGCACCGCAAGCCGCCCCGCCGTGCCCTTGAACAGACGCGCCACGGCCAGCGTGGCCACGATCGTGAGCAGCGCGAGGCCAAGCGACTGCGGCCGCGCGAAGCCAGGTGTTCCCGGCTGCCCGACGACGATGCCGGCATAGATCTTGATGAGACTCACCGAGACGAGCAACAGCATCGTGCCCACCACCACACGCGGGAAAAACCGCAGGCAGCGCGCGAATACCGGCAGCACGAGCCAGTAAAACAGGCTGGTGAGGATCGCCGCGCCCGCCGCGGTGCGCAAATCCGTCTGCGTGGCGATGACGGCGAACAGCATGGCGGGCGCGCCGCCCGGCACCATCACGAAGGGCAGCCGTGAACCGATCGGCCCCGCCCCGAGCGATTGCAGCAGTGTGCCTGCACCGCACGCAAAGAAGGTCGCGCCGATCAGGTGCACGGTCATGCCCGATGAGAGCGACAACATTCTCGACACCAGAAAAACCGCGGTGACGGGCGAAGCCGCCATCGACAGGACATGCTGCAAACCGAACAGCACGAGTTGCCACGCGGGCAAGCGCGCACCGACGCTATGGGCGGCTGGATCGGGATTCACGTTACCCCCAAGGGATCACAACACGGCGTTCAGGCGCGCAGCCACGGCAATTGCTCGCGGCTGTAGCGGAAGGTCTGGAAGACACTGTTCAACTGGCCGGGGCCGGTTTTGCGCGCCGCTTCGTCCGGGTATTCGCCGAACCAGGGGATCACGTATTCCCACACCACCTCGCCCGCGGGCGTCACTTCGAAGAGGCGGCCGGTTGCCGATTCGGTGATGTGCGTGTTGCCATTCGCGAGCCGCTGCGCGTTACCCATGAAGGCGCTGTAGAACGCATTCACCATGTCGTCCGCGTACGACCACACGACTTCGTGGGTCGCCGGATCGATCTCCAGCACGCGCGAAAAAGCCACGTGCGCGCCGGCGCGGAAATTGCCGTTGTCGAACGTGAGGATGTTGCCGTTGGCGAGCGCTACGGGTGCGTGCTGGTGCGACACCACGCTCGGCGGAATATGCATCGTGACGTCGCCAGTTTTGCGCTCGACGGCGATGATGCCCGACGTGGTGCGCAGGCTCATCAGCACCTCGCCTTTCGCATTCACGCCGAGCCCGTTCACGAGCGGCCAGTGATACCGACCGAAGCCGGACGCGATCGGAAAGTCCTTGGGCTTGAGGTGCTCCCACGCTTTCCACTCCCACACCAGCTCGCCCGCCCGATTGACTTCGCGGATCACGTCGCCATACATGACTTCCTCAGGACCGTGCGCCGTGCCACCCGGCACGCGCTCGGCAAACCCCGGCGGCACCGGCGCACACGCGGCGTAAAGCAGATTGCCGTTGGCGAGCCACTGCGCGTCATGGTGATGCGCCGGATCTTCGTAGTGCCAGACCACCTCGCCCCCAGGCGTGACTTCTGAGAAGTCGCCGCCATGCCACATCGACCACGGTGCGTAGCGGTTTTCCGATTTTGCGTGGTTGCCGTTGTAGCCTAGATTGCCGTTGGGAAGAATCACGGCATGCCGTCCGGCCCGCACGGGCATCTTCCACTCGTGAACGACCGTGCCTTCGATATCGATGAGATACACACGGCCGCCTGTCGTTTGCGGTGCAATCAGCGTATACCCGCCGGCCGAAGCTTTGGGGTCGCAAGCGATGAGGCCGACGCCGCGGCGCCGCTGGGTAATTTGATCGACTGTCGTGGTCACGGTTCGCTCCGTTAAGATGATGAAGCGAAATCTAGGCTATCCGATCCGTCAATAAAATCTGATTATTCTTTACGGCCCGTATGGAAAAACTATACGGTTAATTTATGCGTCCAATATCGCAGACATTCCGCTGTTTCGACGAGGTGGTCAGACGCGGTTCGATCCGCAAGGCGGCCGATTCGCTGCACCTGACCGCTGCTGCGGTGCATCAGCAGATTCTAAATCTGGAGGAGCAGGTCGGCTCGCCGCTGTTCGACCGTTTGCCGCGCGGCATGCAACTCACCACGGCCGGCGAGATCATTATTGCTGCGGTGCGGCGCGGCCAGCGCGATTTCGATAACGCGATGACTCAGGTGGAGGACCTGCGTTCGCTGCGCCGCGGGCATATCAACCTGGCGGTGTCGCCTTCTTCCGCCGAGCAGTTGGTACCCGATGCCATTCAGGCGGCCATGAAAAGCTATCCGGGCGTGACTTACAGCGTGCGCTCGGGCAACGGCGAGAGCATCCTCAAGTGGGTGGAGACGGGTGAAGCCGACATTGGCTATGGACTGCGCCGCAAGCCGCCGCCCGGTGTTGTGGAAGTACGGGCTTTCTCGCAGCACCTTGGGCTTGTTACGCCGCCCGGGCATCCGCTGACGAAGCTCGGCAAGCGGCCTCGGCTGCGCGACTGTCTCGACTATCCGCTCATCCTCATGACGCCGGATACCGAGTTGCGGGCCATGGTGGACCAGATCGATCACCGGGAGCAGCGCAAGGCGCGTCCGCTGGTGGAGACGAGTTCAGTTTCAATGGTGCGCCGGCTCGTTGCCGACGGTGTCGGTATCGGCTTTCTGATTGCGGAGAACGTGGCGGAAGACGTGACGCAACGCAAGCTTGCGTGGACCGCGCTCGCCGATGCCGGTGCGAAGTCGTTCAGTTGTCTTTATCAACGCTCGGACCTGACCACGACCGTCGCGATGAGCATGTTCCTGCAGTTCCTCGGTCAGGCGATCGAGGTGACTGAGAGTCAGTTTCACGGGTCGGGGAGATTGGGGCGCAAGCGTGGGCAACGGGTCAAATGAGGTATTCCAGCTTTAGCCTTCTGGCACGGCGGTATACTTTTCCTTCCCTCATAGCGGTACGACCCACGACTCCACCATGGAACACGTCACCTTCAGGACCGCCGTTTTCGCCGATCTGCCTGCCATCATCGGCCTGTTGGCGGACGACAAGCTCGGCAGCCAGCGCGAGACAGTCAGCAACCCCATGGATGAACGCTATGTTGCCGCGTTCAAGGCGATCGAAGCGGACTCGAATCAGCGGCTCGTCGTTGCCGTCGACAGGGAAGCCGTAATCGGCACGCTGCAACTGTCGTTCATACCCGGCATCGCTCGCCGAGGCGCATGGCGCGGGCAGATCGAAGCCGTTCGGATCGCTACGGCGTACCGCAGCACGGGCATCGGCCAGCACATGTTCGAATGGGCGATCGCCGAGTGCAAATCGCGCGGCTGCGCAATCGTGCAATTGACAACCGACAAGGGTCGCCCGGACGCGCACCGGTTCTATGAAAAACTCGGCTTCGTTGCGAGCCACGAAGGTTACAAGATCATTTTTTAGCGCTGCGGAATTCGGTGGCATTCTCGGCTAAAAACCGCTCCACACAGGCCTGCCTCACCCGCTCGACAGCGACGGACCACCCCTCGCCCGCCGCCCGGCGAAACAACCGCAGCGTGTGCGGATACCACGGCGAATCGCTGCGCTCGTGCATCCAGCGCCAGTCGACGTCTTTCTCCGGCAGCATCACCCAGCACGGTTTGCCCAACGACGCGGCCAGATGCGCCATGGACGTATCCACGCAAATCACCAGATCGAGTTGCTCGATGATCGCGGCACTGTCCGCGAAATCGTTCACCGCCGAGCCGAGGTCGAGCAGCGGCTGACCGTCAGGCGGATTGCGCGCCTCATCCTCGCCCTGGCCTTTTTGCAGACTCACGAAGCCCAGGCCCGGCACGCTCCAGAGCGGCGCGAGCATGGCCAGCGTTGGGATCGACCGGTTCGCGTCGTTATGGTGTTTCGCATTGCCCTTCCACACCAGACCGATTTTGCGGCCGGGCGGCAGGGTCTCGAGTATCGGCCGCCACTTTTCGACGAGCGACGGCGCGGCCCCAAGGCGAACCGCGCGCGGAATCGTGTCGACGGTCGTGCGTAAGTGCAACGGCGCGCTAAGCAGGCTCGTCCAGCAATCGTAGGTGGATGCGGCCACGCGGGCCAGCGCGGTATCGTGATCGAGCACGGCATCGACGCCGTCCACCGAAGCCATCACCCGGTGCAAAGCAGGCGCGCACGCAAAGGCGATATGCGCGGCCCCTTGCGCCTTGAGCAAGGCGAAATAGCGGCTGAATTGAATCATATCGCCGAGCCCGTCTTCCTGCCAGACCAGCAAGGACTTGCCGGAAAGCGTGTCGCCTTGCCACTGCGGACAACTCAGCATGGCGCGCGTCTTGTGATGCACGAAACCCGGCTGGTCGTAGCGGCACTCATACAAGCGCCAGCCCTCCTCGAACCGGCCCATGCCGAGCAACAGCACGGCCAGACCGAACCTCGCATCGCCGTAATCGGGGCGTAAAGCAAGCGCCCGCAGGTAAGCGGCTTCGGCTTCGGGCAACTGCCTGAGTTGCGCTAGCGCGGCGCCGACATTGTAGTGAGCCTCAGCCAGATCGGGACAAAGCGCGAGCGCCTGCGCGAAGGCCTCGACGGCTTCGGGCAAACGGTCGAGCTGACGAAGCACGCAACCAAGGTTGTTATGCGCGTGGACGATGTCAGGCCGAAAGCGAATGGCTTCCCGGTAAGCCGCCTCGGCCTCGGGCAGACGCTCCAGGCTGGACAACGCAAGGCCGAGGTTGTAGTGCGCCTCAGCATAATCCGGGCGATGTGCGATCGCCTCCCGGTAGGCTGCTTCAGCTTCGGGCAAACGCTTGAGATCGGCCAGCACCGCGCCGAGGTTGAGGTGAGCCTCTGCGTAATCCGGGCGGATGGCCAGCGCGAGCCGGCAAGCCAGTTCAGCCTCCGGCAAACGGAACATCGCCTTCAGCACGCAGCCGAGGTTATTGAGCGCCTCGGGATACTGGGGCTTGATGGTCAGCGCCTGCCGGTACGCGGCGTCCGCGTCGTCAACACGGCCGAGATCCATGAGCACATTGCCGAGGTTGTTGTGCGCCTCGGCATGCTCGGGCAGCCCGATCAGCGCCGCGCGGAAGGCCGCTTCGGCTTCGTGCAGGCGCCGCAGTTCGTACAGCACGATAGCCCGGTTGTAGTGAGCCTCGGCGTAGTCGGGGCGGATCGCAACAGCCTGTCGATACGACGCCTCCGCCTCGTCCCGGTACCCCATTCCGTAGAGCACGGTGCCCAGATTGTTGTGCGCGTCGGCCTGGCCGGGCCGCAGCGCGACCAGTTGCCGGTAGACCGCCTTGGCCGCCGAGAGGCGCCCGAACGATTTGAGCAGCATGCCGAGACTGCTGTACACCTCGGCGTAACCTGGTTTTGCGCGCAGACATTGGCGCCAATAGTTTTCCGCGTCCGTCAGATTGCCCAAGGCATACGAGCAGGCCCCCGCAATATTCAACGCGTCGGCCCGTGCGTCTTCCGTTACGCCGGCGTGCGGCGCGAGGACCGGCTTCACCAGCGACCAGGCATCGGCGAATTGTCCGGCCGAGCAAAGCGACGCCGCCTGCTGATTGATATCGGTTATCGAGGATGCGCGCGTCTGCGTGGATGTCATGAGTCGTGGGAGCTGGGGTCGGCGGCGGAACATGTACCACGCAGCTTACGGGAATCGGTCACGCGGTAACGCCCGGAAATGAGCGGGTTTCGGGCTTCTAATCCGGCGCTATAGGCGGAATCACACGAGAAGAGAACGCGCGGCAGTGCTAGAATCGCCCGCTTCTTTACATTCATCGACATGACTCTACGCTCCCGCAACCGCATGACCGCATGGCTTGGCCTGATCGCCATGTGGCTCGTCGTGTTCGCGCCGGTCGTGAGTCAGATGCTGGTTTCGAACCGCGCGCACGAACCCTTCGCCGCGCTCTGTTCGGCGCTGCCGCCGGGCAACCCGAACCTTGCGAGCCAGTCCGCGCAAGCCGGCCCCGCGCCGGTCCAACTCAGCCACGACGACGCCTTCGGCGCATGCGGCTACTGCCACCTGCTCGAACACCACGTCGCCATGCCAGGCGTCGCAGCCGCCGAACCGCCAGCCGCGTTCGCGCTTGCCGGCACCGCGCCGCCCGCCCTCTCCACCCGCTTCACGCCGCTCGGCGCGTTCCCGTCCGGACGCCCGCGAGACCCGCCCGCCGTTTCCTGATCGCTGTTGTTCCTGATCGCGCATCTTGCCGCACCCGCTGAGGGGGCGCGCGATCGCCTGTTCAATGCATCAAGGAAACGTTCATGCTCAACTTCGCTCTGCGAAGGCTGCCCTTTTGCGCCCGCCGCGGCGCCCGGCGCATTCCATCCGGTCGACGACCGCTGTCGCGGCTGCCGCTGCCGTATTTTCCGGCGTATTGGCCAGTGCTAGTTCCGGCATTCGTGCCGGCATTTATCGCCTCACCGGCTCATGCGCAAAGCGCGCCCGCCGACGCCACGCTGCCTGCTGTCAGCGTCACCGCCAACGCCAATGCAGTCGCTACCCCGCGCACCGTCGACCCTAACCTGCCGGCCTCGGTCGAGACCGTGACGCGCGCACAGTTCGACAACTGGAATGTCGTCAACACCGAAGACGTGTTGAAGTACATGCCGAACCTCGCCGTGCGCAAGCGCTTTATCGGCGATCTGAATTCGATTATCGCCGTGCGCGGCACCAGCAACACACAGAGCGCGCGTGGCCTCGTCTACGCGGACGGCCTGCTGCTCAGCAATCTGCTTGGCAACAGTTATTCGTTTCCGCCACGCTGGTCGATGGTGTCTCCGGACGATATCCAGCAGGTGGACGTGATCTACGGGCCGTTTTCCGCGCTCTACCCGGGCAATTCGCTGGGCGCCACGGTGCTCATCAGCACTCGCATGCCGAAGAAATTCGAAGCCAATGCGGATGTCAAAGCCTTCACGCAGCATTTCAGCCTGTTCGGCGTGAATCAGAATTTCAATGGCAGCGAGGCGAGCGCTTCGCTCGGCAACCGGATCGGGAAGTTCTCGTTTTTGCTGGGTGTGAATCACCTCGAGAACACGAGCCAGCCGTTGCAATTCGCCACGCTCGCCAAGTCCAGCACGCCCGCGAAAGCCGGCGATACGCCGGTTACCGGCGCGTACTTCTACAACAACCAGACCAATACGCCGACCGCGGTGCTCGGCGTGAACGGCGAAGGGATCGAACACACGGTGCAGGACCAGTTCAAGCTGAAGATGCAGTACGACTTCACGTCGACCCTGCAGGCCGCCTTCACGCTCGGCTACTGGCACCAGACCTATAACAGCACGACGTCGAGTTTCCTGCGCGACGCGAACGGCAACCCCGTATACAGCGGCAAGGTCGCGATCGGCGGCTACGAATACACGATTCCGGCGGCCGCCCTCGCCCCGAGTCTCGGCCACAGCGAGAACTGGCTGTACGGCCTCACGCTGAAAACCCGCAACGCCACCGGTTGGAACGGCGAAGCGATCGCTTCGTACTACGACGTCAGCAATAGCGTGGCGCGCACCGCGAGTTCGGGTGTGCCGGGCAACGGCCCCGGCACGGTGATCTTCGGCGACGGCACAGGCTGGAAGACGCTCGATCTGCGCAGCACTTACACGCCCGTCAACCCACAAGCGGGGTTGACGAACCACGCGCTGAGCTTCGGCTATCACTACGACAACTACTACCTCGACAACGAGAGTTACAACACGCTGAACTGGCGCGACGGCGCGGCCACGTCATTCGCCAATGCGTTCGCCGGCAAGACGCAGACTCAGGCGCTGTACGCGCAGGATGCGTGGCACTTTCTGCCACGCTGGAAACTGGTCTACGGCGTACGGTACGAAGACTGGCAAGCCTATGGCGGTTCACAGACGCTGCCCGGCAGGGCCTTTCCGTACAGCGACGCGAACCAGCATCATTTCTCGCCGAAAGCCTCGTTGTCATTCGATGTCACCGACGATCTGATCTTGCGCGCTTCTATCGGCCGCGCCTATCGGTTCCCGACGGTGGGCGAGATGTTCCAGGGGCAAATCAACGGTTCGTCGATCGTCAACAACAATCCGAACCTGAAGCCTGAAGACGATCTCTCGAAAGAGCTGACCGCCGAATGGGCACATTGGAATGGCGTGTTCCGCTTCTCGCTGTTTCAGGACGACGTGAAGAACACAATCTTCAGCCAGACCGATACGACCGTGATTCCTAACGTGACGAACTTCCAGAACATCGGCAAGGTGCGTTCGCGAGGCGTCGAAACGAGTTACGCCGGGCAGGACGTATTCGTGCGCGGCCTCGATCTGCTGGCGAGCGTGGCGTACACGCAGTCGAAGATCATCGCGAATGCGCAGAACCCGGCGACCGTCGGCAAATACTTCTATCGGATTCCGCTGTGGCGCGCCAATCTCGCCGCGACGTATCACATCGACGAACGTGCGGCGCTCACGCTCGCCGCGCGTTACTCCGGCCGCGAATACAACACGCTCACCAACACCGACACGAATCCCAATGTTTTTGGCGGCACCAGTTCGTACACGGTGGCAGACGCGAAGTTCACGTTCAAGCCGACAAAACTGAGTGAAGTCAGCATCGGCGTCGACAACCTCTTCGACGCGCGCTATTTCGTCTATCACCCGTATCCGGGCCGCACGTTCTACGTGGAAGCGAAGCTGCGCATGTGAACACGCGATCGGCATGCGCGTGGTGCGCTCGTGTTGTGCTCGCCAGGCGCTCGATGCGCCCGATGTGCTCGATGCATCCGCGAGTTGCAAACCCGCGCATGCATCGCTGCGCATGCCGATCGACCCACAATTTTCTTCAGGAGGATTGAATGTCCACCACCACCGCTCAACGCACGACTTCGGCAACGGGCGCCACGAGTGCCACAAGCGCCGGCTACCGGACCCTCTGGCGCTGGCACTTTTACGCGGGCCTCTTTGTGATGCCGTTTCTGGTGGTGCTCGCGATCACCGGCACGCTGTATTGCTTCCAACCGCAAATCGAGCCGCTGCTTTACCCGCATCGTCTGATCGTCGAACCGCAAGCCACGCCCAGATTGACTGAAGATGCCTTGCTTGCCAAAGCTCGCGCGGCAATGCCGGGCGACGCGCGCGCGGTGACGGCGCCCATTGCGAACGCACCGGATCGCAGCACCGAGTTCATCTTTCGTCTCGCCAATGGTGAAAAGCAGAGTGTCTATCTGAACCCATACAGCGGCGAAGTATTAGGCACGCTGAGCGTCGAGCGCCGCTTCATGCAGGTGGATCGCATGCTTCATCGCAAGCTGCTGCTCGGCAAACCAGGCGAGTTACTGATGGAGTTGGCCGCATGCTGGACACTCGTGATGATCGGCACCGGCATCGCACTCTGGTGGCCGCGCGAGAAAACCACTGCACGCGCGGCGCTGGTGCCACGTTTCTCACTGCAAGGCCGCGCGCTTTGGAAGAACCTGCACGCCGTGATGGGCATCTGGCTCGCGCTCGGCGCGCTCGTATTCGTGCTGAGCGGTCTGCCGTGGACGGGTTCGTGGGGTAAGCAGTTCAAGGCACTCGCGAGCGCCGCCAATCTTGGCGCGCCGCCGGGATCGTGGGGCGGCCTGCCGTTGCGCTCCACCTTGCCTGGCATGCACGCCGGCGAACCTCCTGGCACTGCGGATACAAGCGCCGAAACGCAAGCGGCTCACGGAGCCCACACTGTCCAGCCATCAGTCCATGAACACGACGAGCACAGCGCCCACGCGGCGAACATGGATTCGATGCCGGGCATGGTGATGGACGACCTGCCCTTGCCGCTCACGCCATGGGCCGTGGGCAACACGCCAGTACCGCAATCCGCCGACGCACACACGGCGCAGACGCTGCCGCTCGGACGCGTCGTTGCGCTCGTCGCATCGCTCGGTGTGCCGAGCGGTTACGACATCGTGTTGCCCGCCTCCGTTACGGGCGTCTACACCGTCTCGTACTTTCCCGCCGACCCGAAAGACGAGCGCACGCTGTACATCGACCAATACAGCGGCGCGGTGCTGAAAGACATTCGTTACGGCGACTACGGCGCGGTGTCGAAGGCCGTTTCGTACGGTACGTCGTTGCATATGGGCCGCTATTTCGGCGTTGCCAATCAGATCCTCTGCGCCGCGATTTCACTTGGGCTTGCGGGGATGGCCGTGACCGGCTGCGTGATGTGGTGGAAGCGGCGCCCGCAGCGCTCGCTCGGCGCGCCCTCCCGCGAGCGCGCCGCGCCGCCGATGCGCGGCTGGAAAACCGGCCTGGTTCTGCTCGGCATCGTCTTCCCATTGATGGGCGCCACACTGCTCGCGGTGTGGCTCGCCGACCGCACGCTTTTTGGCCGCGCCGCGCGGCAATCTGCTTAATGCTTCATTTCCGCTGACAGAACCAAGGAGCACATCATGAAGACGTCACGCCAACTTCTACTCGCCGCCTTGCTGTGCGGATCATCTATTCAGGCCTTCGCAGGCGCCGCGGCAACCGCAAGCGTATCGGGCTGCTGGATCCGCGCCTTGCCGGGCGATCTGCCGTCGGGCGGCTATTTCAAGGCCGTCAATGCGGACAGCGGGCGCGTCAGGCTGAAGCCCAGGCACATCAGTTAGCCCTCGACATGCGCACGCTCACCCAGTGGCTCAGTCATGACATCCTGGCGCTGGCGGGGCCGGCCCTTGCCACGCGACAGACGCTGTTCGACGTCGTCGTCCAGGAGCTCGCCGCCCGCGAGCCGCAGGATGCGCGACGCATCCGCCCGGTGCGCGTTGCGCTGCAGAGCCAGCGTGATGACCTGTTGGCGTTCGCCGGCGTGCTCGATGCGAAACTCGCCGGGATCGCGCAGGCCGCGGGCGTCCCCGACGATCTAGTGCGCGCCGCTTGCCTATTGCACCGCAATGCCGACCACATCGCGCGCGTACTGGCAAGGCTGGGGGCGGTTACGATCAAAACTGGGCAGCCAGTTCCACGCCGTCTTCGCCGCCGTCGCCCAGGTCATAGAACACACGCCGCGCAGCAGTGCGCTGGTGGAAAACCTCAACTCGCGGCTGCACAACTACTTCACGCTGCGGCGCCATATGGGCAACTCGTACCTTGACCTGCAGCGGTTCTTCCTGAACCATCGGCGCTTCCTGCGCAGCCGGCGAGCTCAACGCAACGACAGGAGCCCGCGTGAGCTGACGACCGATCAGAATCATCCGCACTGGCTCACGCTGCTCGGGCTCGGTCCTCGTCAGCCTCAGCGGACCTGAAGCGGGGAGGTCCACGACCTCCATTTATATTGCATTGCTAGCTAATCTGGCCTTAACAGGCGGGACGACGTTCGTCCGTGTCACCCAAATTCGGCCGATTCTGAACCACGCCGTATGATCTTGATCGTCGACTATGAGTTCAAGTACGAACTTATCGTTTGCGATAGCACAGGCGACGGGCTCGAACCAGGTTGCCAACGAATCTGCATTGACGGCAATCGCGATCTTCGCTCTCCCATCGGCTCCTGGCTTGATTTGCAGAAGCGTGTCTGCCTCCAACAGTTTCAGCGCCTGAATGTGCAGAAGAAGCGTCTGCCCGGCGGGGGTCGGAGTAACCCTGTCACGTATCAACAGTGGCGTTCCGAGAGCCTACTCCAGTGCAAGGATTCGCTGAAAGACCGCACTACGAGTGACGTTCAGCACGCGAGCCGCCCGGCCGAAATGCCGTGCTTCCGCAACCACAGCAAACGTTTCGAGCTGTTGCTGATCGATATTCATATTTTAGAATCGTCACCGTGCCTGCACGACCAAGCGACCCGCGAAGCGGCTCCTCATTGATAGGCGCAAACAAGTCGATCCCGCAACCCGTACGTTCCGACGACCGCCGTGCTACCCCCAGGTCTCATCATCAAGTACTGTTCCAAATCGACCCGCACGAAATTCCGAGAACGCCTTAGAAAGCGAAGACGCACTTTCAAATACAAACGGTCCCTCCTGAAACACAGGCTCGTCAATTCGGGGACCGGCGAGCACGACGAAATGGGAGGTACCAAGAGAAGCCAATCGCACAAGCGCCTCGCTATCTCCAGCGCCGGCGCAAACGGCCTGATCGCCATACTTGACAACTCCGTCCTGAGTTACCAACGTACCTTCAATTACATATATCCAGGCGTTCCACTGCGGTGCTAATGGAACAAACAGACTTTCTCCTTTGCGCGTGATAAAGCCGTCCAGCATCAGGACCGGTCTTGGAACCACTGCTGGCGATCTCGCACCGTTGAATTCGCCTACTACAACCCTTACTGTCCATCCTCGTCCCGTCACAACCGGAATATCGCGAGCTTTCACTCGAAAAGAGTCTGGTTCGATCCATTTCATAGCAGCAGGAAGATTCACAAATATCTGCAAAGCGTGTATGTGCGCTGCGGAACTCTTCGGCTTTTGAGTGTGCAAAACACCACGTCCAGCAGTGGTCCAGTGAAGATCGCCTGCACCGAAAACCGTTGACTTGCCAAGCGAGTCAACACTGATCATCTCACCAACAGTGTCTTCGAACGTGAGCGTCACCGCAGAAAAACCCGCATGCGGATGCACGTCGAACGTTGGTTCCCACATATGAAAATGATCGACCAGAACAAACGGCGACATTGATTGCGCACCAAACTGCCGATATCGAAATTGCGAAATGGTGCAACCATTGCCCACTACGAGATGGGTACCGGCAACGGTTCTGGAGAAAACCAGATCATCGGCCGTCGACGTATTCACGTTGGCTCCGACGGGATTCATCATGAAGTGAGTCCGCTAAAGAATAGGTTGTTCGAAGATGACGGGCTGAAGTCTGCAGCGTCGGCGCCAATCGGAATATGGCGCTTTTCCATTGTCGTCCTGTACCAGCCTCGTCGAGTGGGGTTTCCTTTCGACCAAGTCTGCGCACACTGTATGTCAATGCGCCTTCCTTCTGAAAGCCACCCGCAGAGAAGCAATGTCTCGCCACTGGGAGGGTGCAGTAGACGCAGCTACGCCTTCACACGAGTAATGCACACACTCAAGGCTAGTAGCAGGTTGGCCAAATCTAGACGAGTTAGAGACGGGCCCTTCCACTTTTTCAATCATCCACCACTGCTTGACAAGAATCGGACGATGCTCCGGACCCCGACAGTAAAGAGAGAACGTCAATTCTCTGACAACCGTAGCCACTCGTTTCCAGACGCCAAACCGGACAGCAGACGACCCATCGCGAGCATCCGGTTCGCCTTTCGAAACCCACCAAGTTCACACGGTAAGAGGAGAATGGCTAGCATCAGTGAACCGAAGCTTCGCCGAGCGGCCCCGTCTTCACCGTGGTATCTAAATTTTCAATATTGTTAATCGCCAAAGCGGTGTTGTTTGGCATTTTTTCGCCTCGTACAGTACGTTCACTACACGCACAGCGATCGTAAAAAAGTCGCCTACCCGTGCGGATGGCGAGATCGAAGGCTTGGATCCGCGACCGGATCGACACTATCAGTCGTCGGCGTCATCTAACCCTCGTCTATACCAGTCGAGCAGCTATTAAAGGCTCGACGTAGCGACGCAACTGCAATTGCACTTCTCCAGTACAGGATGAAAAGTACATGATTACCCAAACTGAATGCTTGGTACTTGACGCGGCTGACACCTTGGCAGACCGCCGCTCGCGTTTTGACCTGCCCCCAGACACGATTTATCTAGACGGTAACTCGCTTGGTGCCATGCCAGCGAATGTGCCTGGCCGTATTAAACAAACACTTGAGCAAGAATGGGCCCGCGGCCTGATCCGCTCTTGGAACGACGCTAATTGGTATCCGGCGCCACAGCGCACCGGCAACAAGATCGCCACACTTACCGGCGCCGAACAAGGCGAAATCATCGTCGCCGATTCCACCTCCGTAAATCTCTTCAAGGTTCTGGTCGCAGCTAAACGGATGCGAGCCGGGCGTCGCGTAATTCTTGCAGAAAAAACGAACTTTCCGACGAACGTCTACATTGCCACAAGCGTCGCGCAATTAACGAACAGCGAATTGCGCTGCGTAGATCCAGACGAGGTGCTCGCCACAATTGACGAGAACACAGCAGTCGTCTCACTGACGCACGTGAACTACAGGACAGGGAAACGGTATGACATGGAGGCTATCACCCGTAGAGCACACGAAGTCGGGGCATTGATTGTTTGGGACCTATGCCACTCAGTCGGAGCGATGCCGATTCATCTGAATCGTAGCCAAGTCGACTTCGCTGTCGGCTGCGGCTACAAGTACCTAAACGGTGGCCCGGGTGCACCATCATTTGTTTTCGTTGCACGTCGTCATCTCGATTCTGTCCAACAGCCGCTTACCGGTTGGCATGGACATGCCAGACCGTTCGACTTTACGCACGAATACGTTCCTCATTCCGGCATTGAACGAATGCTAACCGGCACTGCGCCGCAAATCGGAATCCTCACGCTTGAGGCCGCATTGGAGGTATTCGACGGTATCGACCTAGACGTCCTTCGCGACAAAAGCGTGTCCCTCGGTAACCTCTTTATCGAACTGGTCGATCAGGAACTCGAAGGTCTAGGCTTCTCAGTAATTTCTCCCCGTGATGCACAAGAACGAGGCAGTCAAGTTTCTTTGTTGCATGAACAAGCGCACGCAATTACACAGGCACTGATCTCACGCAACGTAATCAACGGTTTTCGAGCGCCTGACGTCCTTCGTTTTGGCTTGGCACCGCTCTATGTACGCCACATCGACGTTTGGAACACCATCACAGCGCTTAGGGAAATCACCGAAACACGGGCGTGGGACAGCGACGCATTCAAGATTCGCAAGGCAGTTTCCTAAGATGCAGTGAATTCCCACTAGAACGAAGCACGGGCGGCAAACGGCAACGAGTGCCGAGCCGCCTCAGCCAGGAGATAAAGCCATGACCCAGCAGCACCGGCGCTTCGACACAATTGTCGATCGCGAAAAGGGACTTCACCGCAGTTTGTCCACCGGACAGCTATCGATGATTGCGATAGGAGGCGCTATCGGTACCGGACTCTTTCTCGGTAGCGGCTTCGCTATTGGTTTCGCTGGACCCAGCGTATTGATAAGTTACGCAATCGGCGCCCTGATCGCATTGCTACTCATGGGGTGTCTAGCCGAAATGACTGTCGCACATCCCGTCTCCGGATCCTTTGGAGCCTACGCCGAGTACTACATTGGCCCTCTCGCTGGGTTCCTCGTACGGTACGCGTACTGGTCGTCTCTCGTTTTTGCCGTAGGCACAGAGGTTACAGCCATCGCCGTATACATGAAGTACTGGTTTCCCAGCGTGCCAGGATGGTACTGGATCATCGGCTTTTCTGCTGCACTGATTGGCATCAACTTGCTGAGCGTCAAGGTATTTGGCGCCGTTGAATATGTCTTTTCCATGATGAAGATCATCGCGATCGTTGGCTTCATTATTCTCGGTGCCTACGTCGTATTCTCCTCAACGTCTAGTTCAGGAGTCGGGTTCTCTAACTACACGTCTCATGGCGGATTTTTCCCGAAGGGCGTGTGGGGAACTTGGGTAGCAGTGATCGTGGCAATCATCAGCTATCTGAGCATCGAAATGATCGCGGTGGCCGCCGGCGAGGCACACGATCCTCAAGTGGCCATTACCAAAGCGTTTCGAGTAACGATGCTCCGACTCGTCATCTTCTATCTGCTGACCCTCGCTCTGATGCTGGCGATAGTCCCGTGGAATCTAGCAGGCACGGACGAAAGTCCCTTTGTCAGGGTGATGGCCGCCACGCAAATACCGGGCGCAGCTGGTGCAATCAACTTTGTGATTCTCGTTGCGGCTCTATCTGCCATGAACAGCCAGCTGTACATCGCCACGCGCATGATGTTCAGTCTGTCTCGCGCGGGCCAGGCGCCGCGTCTCTTTGGACGGTTGAATTCCCGAGGTATTCCTGGATCTGCACTTTTCCTGTCAACAATCGGTATAGCACTAGCCACAGCATTGAACCTGATTTATCCGGGCACTGCCTTCGTACTGATGTTGTCCGTGTCGATGTTCGGAGCCATGTTCGCATGGTTGATGATTTTCGTTACGCACCTGTTTTTTCGGCGGCGGAATCGTGATGCCCTGCTCGTATTTCGGATGTGGGGCTTCCCTGTTACCACGATTTTCGGAATTCTTTTAATAATTTCGTCACTTATCACGACATACTTCACACGTGAGTTCAAGATGACGCTCATTACGGGTGTTCCGTTTCTTCTAATCCTATCCCTCATTTATTTCACGTGGTTTAGAAAAAACGAATCAACAAAATCATCTCTTATCTCTCAAGCACTCGAACAGGAAAATTGAGCCGCGGGGAACCGTTTCGTCAAATCCGCCTCGGAACCAGCTGACTGATTGTGCCTAAATTCGCAACGATGGCGGCACTCAAGGTCGCCGTCATCCCTGTTGCAAACATTCGGCCCGCACAAGATGAGTCATCAATAAAAATACAATTCGCCATTAAATACCTTCATAAAATCATTATAAAATAATCGTCAACGCAAAACATTTTCAGGAGACAAAAATGAATTTTCGTAAGTTAGGATTACTATCAACAATTCTTGCGTGCAATGTCACGTTCGCACAGAGTTCGGTGACCTTATATGGGGTTGTTGATCAAAGCCTTCGGTACACAACGAATTCAGATTCGAAAAATAACGGTGTTGTCCAACTGACAAACGGAGCTATGAATAACAGCCGTTGGGGAATGAAAGGTTCCGAGGATCTCGGTAAAAACCTGACAGCGATTTTTCAATTAGAAAATGGATTTGATCCACAAACCGGCCGTATGGACAATAGCGGCCGCTTGTTCGGTAGATATGCATATGTCGGGCTACAAAGCGAGCTCGGGACGCTGCAACTGGGACGTCAACCATCCGAGGGCTTCTACTTCTTTGGGTACCTCGATCCTCTCACGGTTGGAAATTACACAGCCAATCAATGGCCGTACTTTCTGACACAGGGTTGGTTCGACAACGTGGCAAGATATTATGTTTCGATAGGTAATCTGGAAATCGGCGGAAGCTATGGATTTGGTCAGCAACCTGGACAATTTAGCGCGAATTCGTCTTGGGGGATTCACTCCAAATACACAGTGTCGGGCCTGACCATCGGAGCTGTATACCAAAACGCTCGCAATGCACAGGCCCGTCCACAGCAAATGTGGGGGCTCGCTGCGACCTACGTAGTGGGAGCCGCCACGCTGTCGCTGGGATACATTGGTGGCGAAGATAAAAGCGGCGTAGTTGATAGTTTCCTAAACGACCCCAGCAAGAACGTCACACCCGGTTCATTTTCTAAAGCCCCCCGGAAGGACGCTATCGGGTACACAGGCATTTCTTATCAGTTTTCACCTGCGATCTCCGCAACGGGAGCCTTCTATTATGATAAAGCGAAGGACGTCAATGGTTATAACGGAAACTCCGGAACGCGTTATACGGCTGTATTACTTGTCGATTATTCACTTTCTAAATCGACGACATTGTATGGCACCGTGGATTTCAACAAAGTCAGTGGAGGGAATGACGCAGAGCTTCCCGGGAAAAATAATCAAACAGGAGTCGCAATCGGCTTGCAACACCGATTTTAGTCACGACGTACAACTCATTTAATTCCGTATACCTGACCAATTTCATCTCGCGCAATTCTATACCGAGTCAGTTTTCTCGCCTTCTGGCGGACAAATTTTCACGCTTGCGCGAGACGCAATTGAACCTCATCTGGATATTGAAAAATGAACTCAAACCGATTCTTCCTCGTCCTATCCGTTGCTCTTTTGAGCTCAATCCTCGCCTCTCGAGCTGCTTTCGCAGATCGTCTGGACGACATCAGAAATTCAGGCACCCTCCGTGTCGCAGTCCTTAGTGAAGATATGCCGTTCGGCTTTATTGATTCAAAATCCAATCGCCTGGTCGGTATGGACATTGATTTCGCGGAGCAAATGGCGGACAAACTCCACGTAAAGTTACAATTCATCCCCACCGACGCACCGAACAGAATACCGCTTCTAATTTCTGACAAAGTCGACTTAGTAATCGCGAATTTGACAATCACAGCCGAACGGAAACAGGACATTTCTTTTAGTATCCCGTATTTTTCGTCCGGGCAGCAATTTCTTGCAAGAAAGGGCGTACTCACCTCCAGATCACAACTAGCGCACATGACCATCGGGACCGACAGCGGAACGACTAATGAAAGCACCATTCGTCGCGAATTCCCAACGGCATCAATAGCGACATTCAGCAATTTGACGTCTTTGCTTTCGGCTCTCGACTCCGAAAAAGTACAGACAATCACATTGGATGGACCTGAACTCGCAAGCTTGATTGATGAGCACAACGACAAAGATAAATATGAAATATCTTCGTTCTCCATTTCAAAAGACTACATCGGAGTCGGAATTCCGAAAAACGAATGGAGTCTTGTGGATTTTGTGAATGCGTCGTTACTCGACTCTGAAAGAAGTGGGGCCGCGCTTAAAATCTACAACAGATGGTTTGGTCCAGAGACAAAAACTCCCCTACCTAGAAATTTCGAAATCGGCGATAGGGACTAGAGTGTTATTTTGCCTCCAGAATTAACTCCGTTTTCATAAATTCTACCGGTACATTCGTTCGCCGGGAAGTTTCGTCAACAACCATCGTACCTTGGGAATAAAATGAGCACTAACCTTTCGCCGCAACGTCGTTATTCGCCCCAGCATCAGGCAATGCATTGGATAACTGCACTACTCATGTTTTCCCTGCTTCCCACTGCATGGGTAATCGTCTCGATGAAGGAAGACACACCTGAATTTTTATTCTGGCTGACAATTCACAAAAGCCTTGGACTGCTAATTCTTTTTATCACGTGTTTCAGACTCATCTGGAGAATCTACGATCGCCCGCCCCATCTCCCAGCGAGCGTGTCCTTATCAAACAGGTATGTCGCACATATCGCTTCGGGAATACTTTTCGTTGTTATGATTGTGATGCCGGTGACAGGCTACCTTTGGACAACTGGCCACGGGTACGACGTTGAGTTGTTCGGAATCTGGACGATGCCTGAATTCGCTTGGAAAAACCGGGCGCTCGGCGATATTTGCGCCGCCATTCACAAATTTGGACAGTACGTCGTCTACGTGACTATTGGAATGCATATTCTGGGAGTTGCCTATCATCTAATTTTCAAGAAGGATGGCGTACTGGGAAGGATGCTCCCCCTCCATGCAACGGAACCCGAGGATGGGCAGTTGCCCTGATCCGATCCAAGATTCCGAAATCGGGCAAATCTGCTTCCCGCACGAAGTACGATCCTGCATAAAAGTCGCATCGGGTCTTCAAGGCAATTGAATCTTGCCTGATCTGGTATGCCCACAGCTTCCGATTGGTTGTGGGTCTGCCCCCCCTCGAGCGACTGGCGCTGCATTTGATGGACGCGCCGGAGCATGCGTGCCTTTTTCCTATCTCCGGTGTCTGATGTCTTGGATCCGACGTCTCCTCGTTCAAGCGGAACGCGACACATGCGTGCCCCAAATTGATAGCTGTCTTCAGGCAATGTTCCAGCACCCAGTTCGTATCCACGAGAATGCAGTCTTCGGGGTTGGCCGTTCGACCGCGACGTTCATCCTCGACTTAACAACAGCAACACGACGTGCCTACAACCCTGTCGCCACATTCACCGACGCAGGTCCACAACCCACGCCAAGCCGTTCACGGCGGAAGCAAACCCAAAATCGAATCCGACATCCATTGGGCTGTCGGTCCAATGGCGGTATCACGCAGGTGTATCAAGAATAGAGGCATATTGGCGCTTCGCGGATCAATCTCGTAGAGATTGAGTTTGACAAGTGGTCCGGAAGCAAGGTCATCTGCTACGAGTTCGCGAGGCATAAATCCCCAGCCCAATCCAGCTCGAAGCATCGCATGCTTCGAGCTGAAGTCTGTCGTCGATATCTGATTCGTCGAAAGAACAAAAAATGTACGCCTGCTCGACATATCGGTGAGATCGGTCAGAACGATCTGCGCCCAGTCCCTTAACACGTCGCGTGTCACCGCTCCGCGCCGCACGCACACGCTTTGTGGGGTGGACACGGGGATCAGTTCAACTGAAAAGATCATCTGAGCAACGAACTCCGGCGCAATATCTGGCAACGAACCTTGAACGCCAAGTTGGTACCGGCCACCGGTGAGCATCTCCGCCCCCCATCAGGTCCGTCTTCAAGCGCAGGGACACCGTCGGAAACGTTCGTCGATACTCAATTACCAACTTCACTATACAAGCCATAGGAAACATCGCATCCAACACCAATGACACCTCCGGCTCGAGTCCCTGTGACAGGTGCGGGCGCGCGACTTAAGCCGGTCAGCGCGATCGACGATCGTACAGGTATCGTCTAGCAATGCGTTGATATGCATCGTGAGTGTTGGTTTCCATTCGCCCCGATCGAATAACTTGACGCCCAGCCCTTCTTCGAGGTTAGCAATCGAATTGCTAACCGCAGATTGCGCACGTCGCAAATGTCTACCTGCTTTGGAAAAGCTACCTTGGTCTGCGATCGCGAGAAACGTGCGTAACTGGTCGAGGCTTACCTTATCGATCATGATCGTCAAATTCGATGAATTCAATCAGAATTTGATCTCTTTTTAACCGTCGCCCGTCACTTCATAGTAGACACGAAAAGATAAATCTCACCTCGCCTCCCGAAACTGATACGGGAGTTTTTAAATGCAAAATGTTGTAAATATACAGTATCAAATTTCAATAATCTTTGTTTATATTTGACATCTAATTTTCGATGAAATCAAACAAAGTCAATACCACTCCAGTGATTTTTATCACGTTGTTCGTCACATCTGTCGCGAGCGCCCAACAAAGCGATTCGCGCTCCGATATACTCAAACAAGTACAGAGATCGACTCAGGCGACAGAGGGCCACAAAGACAACGACGACCAATCAAATCATGTCCGGCATCCGAAAACAGCAGACGATATTAACAATCCTAAGTTATCTAAGGAAACGCTTAGTCTTTACCACGGTCATTAATAGCATTCCCAATTAAACATTTCGTACAGCGGCCTGTCAGATTTAATCCGCAGGCTGACCGCTATTGCGATCTTCCCGAGCCAAAAAATTAATTTCCTTGCAGTTTCTGTGCCTTTCATTCCAACATATATAAGTGCACCCATTCACTTATGTCGTCATCTTGTTGCAGGAAATGCCGCGTCGACGAGACATTGAAAGAATTTTGGAGAAAAATCACCTCCAACGCGCCCCCTCCCTCCGAGGGACCAGGCCAGACCGGAGTTCGTTGCTCCGGCCAAATCGATCCCGCGTCGATTCAAATCCTGGGAAGTTACGCCTGATCTCATTTTGATAAATGGCCTCGACCGAACGCAAGCACCGGGTTTCCACACCATGGCACTTTCCTGCGCACTACGCGAGGCCGGAACTCCGACATCAGTGAATACCATAACTACTTGAGAGAGCCAGCGGTAGCTCCGCTATGAGAAAGTCAATGAACCGGCGAACCGCCGGCGCAACGCCCCTGCGTGATGGCGTTATAACGGAGACCACGGCCGGCCGACCGCCATATTCCGGCAGGAGCCGCTCAAGCCGGCCCGCTGCGATATCTTCCTTAACGAAGTATTCAGGAAGTGCTGCCATACCGACCCCATCGATCGCCGCCTGACGAATGGTGACCATGTCATTTGACCGCAAACGTGCCTGGAATTGCACTCGTTCGTACGGTGCGTCTCCCTGCCGCAGGTCCCAGGTAGACACGGTCCCGGTCTCGCGATGATCTAGACCCGGAATCTTCCTAAGATCGGATATCTGATTCGGACGTTCTATTGCATCGAGAAATGACGGACTTGCTACGACGACAAGTTGGACGCTGCACAGGTCACGCTGGATCAGCGTAGAGTCTTCGAGAACTTGCTCATGCAAACGTAATACAAGATCGAAGCGTTCTTCGATGAGATCCACGGCCCGGTTTGTAACATGCTCGATAACGTTGATCTTCGGATGTATCGACATGAAACGTGGCAACAGTTTCGCTACAACGACCTGTCCCAGCACTGTAGGACAACTGAACCGAAAATTTCCCGCGGGTTCGCTTGCACGCTGCTGCATGGCGACTTCCGCATGCTCCGCGGCCGCGACCACATCCAGGCAATGGCGATAGAACGCCTCGCCGGCATCCGTAGCGATGAAGCTTCTTGACGTTCGCTGTATGAGTCGCACCCCTAAATTCTCCTCGAGGTCGATCAAACGACGACTGATGCTCGATTTCGGTTGATTCAAAACTTGGCTTGCCGCAGTGATACCACCGCAGTTGACCAACTGCACAAATAAATTAAAGTCGTTAAAGTCTAACATCGGCATACGCTGACCCCAGCGTCCCGTTGGTGGAATGATCCTTCCATATTACCGGCTTTTTGAGGCCCACGTAATCGCGTAAGTTTCGTTCTTGTAGTCAAGAACGCATTTGCATAAATTTTCTAGAAAATTTGCTCGAAGAGACTACGGAAGTGAAATTTTAGCCGGCAGAGTGATGAAACGACAGCTGAAAATTTTCGCCTCCCTAGACGAGGTCTAGCGTGTTTGGACCGGGCGTGTCGTGTGCTTCATTGACCTCGATCACGGCCGCACTCTGGCAATCACATATTAACGGTCCGTGTTTGGCGTTCCCGTCATTGTTTTTCCGACGATCAACCAACTCTTCTCCCTGGACAACTCTATGTCAACGCCTAAAAAAGTCGCCACGCTCGTCGGTAGCGTACGCAAAGCATCTTTAAGTAAGAAGCTGGCCCTTCACCTCCAGTCACTTGCACCATGCGGACTGCAACTGGAGATCGTGGACCTGGGCAATCTTCCGTTGTTCAACCCGGACGAAGAAGCTGCGCCCCCGTCTCAATGGGTGTCATTCCGGGAGCAGGTTTCGCGGTCCGACGCAGTTCTTTTCATCACCCCAGAATACAACCGGTCAATTCCCGCAGCACTAAAAAACGCCATTGATATTGGGTCACGTCCCTACGGGCAGAGTGTATGGAATGCGAAGCCTGGCGCGATTATTTCGCTTTCTCCCGGTGCCCTAGGCGCATTCGGCGCCAATCATCACTTGCGCCAATCACTAGTATTTCTAAATGTCCCAACGTTGCAGCAGCCAGAGGCATATATCGGAAATGCTGAGAAACTGTTCGACGACAGCGGATCCCTTGTACCAGCAACCCAAGACTTCGCGATCACCTACCTTCGTGTTTTCGAACAATGGATCAATTCGAACATCACGCTTCCAGAGTGAATTTGGTTAAATTAGCCGCAGACATCCTAATGCCGTGCCGCTGTCGGTAAAGGTTGAATAACCAAGCCCGGTTTCGCGAAAAATTGCCATGAAGCATGAAACTGCAAACTCCCAGCACCTTAAAGTTTTCACAACGGTGGTCGAGACGGGCAGCTTTTCGCGGGCCGCGACTCAGCTAGACTGCACTCAATCCGTTGTCAGCTACACGATAGCAAGCCTCGAGTCGTATCTAGGGGTATCGCTGTTCGAGCGGACTCGTAGACGACCTGTCCTGACCCAGGTCGGGCGAGCAATTCTCGCTGAAGCTCGCAACATCGAAATGAAAATGCTGGACCTAAGAGCGCGGACGTCAGAATTCAAGCTCGGCGTAGAAACCGAGCTCTCTGTCGTAGTGGATGTAATGTTCCCATCAGCGCACCTGACGGATGTTCTCGTGCGATTCGCTCGTAGTTTCCCGAATGTTGCGCTCAACATCCGCATTGAAGCACTTGGCGGCGTTTTGCAAATGATTCTGGACAAGAGCTGTGAGATTGGGGTTTCGGGTGTGATTCACCCATGGCCAGACACCGTGGAAGTCGCCATACTTGGATCTGCGGAACTCGTACCCGTGGCTAGTCCACGACATCCCCTCGCGAACGTTACTGGCACCGTGTCTATGTCGGAACTTCGAAACCATACTCAATTGGTGTTGTCGGACCGCTGCGCTATAACTAAGAATCAAGATTTTGGCGTCTACGCTACGCATACATGGCGAATTGCCGATCTGACCACTAAGCATGATCTACTACGGACAGGCTTTGGATGGGGCACGATGCCTAGAGATAAAGTCAGCAAGGATCTAGAGACGGGGGCACTTGTTATCTTGAATTTGGGAAGCATGAGATCAATCTCATACGCCCTTCACATGGTGACTCGTATCGAGGAAGCACATGGCCCAGCGGCGGACTGGCTGGCCAAAGAACTGGCAATTCCAGAATAAACAAGTGGAACTCGCGATCAAAATCGCCATCTCATCTGCAGCGTGAGCGGCACCTCAGGTCAATTTACATGCGCCCCTGTCGACTGGAGTCTTCGCAGATTTTTCGTTGACCAATGCGGCGAGATGCCGAATATCCACGAAAACGGAAGTTCGATATGGTCCTTGAAGCAACCCTCCTCTTTCATTCGATAACTGACTTCTGCGAGATGCGTCAGAAACCCGTCCAAAGTGCCATGTCTTGTGCGGATGTGGCTCCGTCTGTGCCTCAAGCACCGTCGACCATTATGACCCGTAGTACGGCATGCATTTTTTCCCGTTCACGCGCAGTGCACGACGTCTCACACGTCAGAGGTTTTTGCATTTCTCTCACGCGTGCACTGTGATCGAATAGACATACGGCACCACTCCGCATGTAGAGCCACATTGAGGTCGCGAAGCATCGTCCAACGGAAGCATCCGTGCTGAAATTGCCCGGTTACACCAAAAATCTGAACAGCGGCATCTCAAGAAAATCGCTCAACAGGTCCCATATAAGGCCCGATTGTCGATCGCGGATTGGCAACCTACTTCGAACCCCAGCGTTCCAATGTCATTACCTTGAAAAGCCCCGATTCGACGAACGGTGATGCGTCGATCCAGGCACGCGCCACCGCCAAACCTTCAGCCTCGACGACAAGACACGTTCCGATGGGCGCCCCATCCACCGAGTAAAGTGCACCACCATGAATCATGCGACTGTCTGCAGGTCGCAAATTGTATTCCCGTTGGGCAACGGCCTTACCGTCACGAAGTTTTCCCGAGTCCGCATGATCGATACCGCGGAAAATGAATAACTGCTTTTCCATTGACTTTACTCTCCTTTTCAAGCGGCTTCTTGCACGTTCGCGTTTGTGTAATTGCTGTTCGGACAAAGCTCGATACTACAAGCGGTGCGACTCGACAAAGTCCCATGCGTCGAACGCATCGTTCGCGCTCATGGAGCACAGGCTCACGGTGATGAGGAAGTCGTACGTCCGGACAAGCAACTGGGCATGGCAAGATGAATCATGGCACCGTTGATCTCGACACTCTTCGGGATACCGTACAACCTAGGGGAAGACGATGTCGGCAGCTGGTCAGTGCGAAAAACGGATAATTGTTGAAACAAAATTAGGGACAACCACAACGGCCGACGCAATGCAAAAGAACCTCCAACAGCGTAAGTCAACAACCGAGTTCAATGGCGGCAGCGCCGGCAACGCCGTGCTTCTTCGCTTCAGCCTAGATGCAGTCGTTGGTCGAACGGAAGCTGTTTTTGCCGAGATCGCCGAGGTCCGGGAACGGTTCGTCAAGCGGGTATTGCGTGAAGTCGTGGTGCTCGAAGAAAAGGCCCAGATAAGCGAGCGCCTCCTCTACCGAGATCAGGTTCGCCAGCTTTACATGGATGTGCCTTGTCTTAAGGCGTGCGCGGAGCGCATTCACGTCGATAAATCGCTGTGTATCCTCGAATGATGCCTGAATGGCGAGCTTCACCGCTCGCCGCTATCCGCACTAGCCCACGCGCCGCAAGAATTCCCGTGCGAAAGTGAAAAGCGTCGACTCTTCGCCCGCCCGCCCCACCAATTGCACAGCGGTTCGCGGTCCCTTCTGATGGCCATGCGCGGCTGGGATCGTCAGAACCGGCAACCCAGTCAGAGAGAACGGCCTGGTGAACAGACCTGCCGCATCGGCAGCCTTTACTTCGTTTCCGTTGAGCATCACGTTGGCTTGGTTGATGACGAGAGCGTTGATCGGCACCACCGGCGCAACGATGACATCTACGTCGTCGGCATCGAAGACTGCCCGCACGGATCTTCCAAGACGATCCTGAGCGCGCCTAGCAAGTTCGTAGTCGGTCATCCGGATGCTGGCCGCAGCCGACAGTCTCTCTGCGATTGAGTCACTATAAAGACTAGGCATGTTCCGTAGTCTTGCCGAATGGTTCGCAACTGCTTCGAACGCCGTGAGCAGCGAGGCGGCCGCTAGGCTTTCCTCGATATGGGTCAATGCAAGATCTGGACTTTCGGGCCATTCGGATCGGACTTTGGCAAAGGCCTCGCGCACGGGCGCACTGCTGAGATGTCGATAATCGCCCGTTGCGAAACCCGGCACCAGTTCTCCATGACTAGCTAGACTCGAATCGGCTGGATTCAACGCGAACCAAACGGACGCGAGAGTATCCAGCGAGCAGGCGAGAATTCCGGCGTGATCAAGGCTTGGTGCAAGCGGCATGCTGCCCGTCAGCTGCAGGCCGCCGTAGGTCGGTTTCAGTGAAAAGATTCCACAGAAGGCGGCGGGCACTCTAACCGAACCGTTGGTGTCAGAGCCCACGGCGAAAGGGACGATGTCCGCTGCCACGGCAACCGCCGAGCCGCTCGATGATCCCCCGGTGTACAGTTCGCGATTCATCGGGTTAATGACCCGACCGTGGTGCGGGTTGTCCCCGAGAAATCCGTACGCGTACTCATCCATATGAGCGGTACCGAGAAGTATTGCACCCGCATCCGCGAGCCGACGTACGAGCCAAGCATCTTGGTCTGCTACCGCTATGGAGTCATCGGTGGGGCCGCCCGCCAGTGTCCGAATCCCTTTCACATCAAAAAGGTTCTTGACCACGTACGGCATACCAGCGAGCGGCGGCACCGATAGTCCAGCAGTGGCACGGCTGTCCAGCCGTGCGGCTTCCTGCAGCGCCCGGTCGCGCAATATCTGTGACATGCAGTTCCACTCGTCAGCGGATGCGCGATCTATGGTGCGCACAATCTCCTCTACGATCGTTTTAGCCATCACAATTCACCGGCTTCGTGGACGAAATCTCCTGGAGGCGCCATAGAAAGTCTGCGCACGCCGACAACCGGTCCACGCTGGCGCTGTGAGGCAGCCAGTTCGACCCAGCCGGCAATGCACCTTTGTCGATCGCGCTCAATTGCCCCAACAACCGGTATGGCAAGCCGATTTCGTCCATCTACTTGCCATCCACCGATTGCGGCGCTAGCTCGGGGCGCCATTGAGCACGACGCATACGGATGATGTCCACGCTCGCGTAGAGCCCTGCACGGCGGAATGGCTCGTTGACAGAGAAGGCTTCCGCTTCGGCACGGCTTCCAACATTGAGAATGAGCGTACTACCCACCCTCGTCTCGCCGTCTTCGTCGAGCATCGCGCCGCCGAGCACGATAAGTCCCGCATGGTCCGCGAGATAAGCGAGATGGGCTTCCTTGTGCATCGTCCGAACGTGCACCGACACCCGCGGGTTGTCCTTGCAATAAAGGATGTAGAGCATGTCTTATCTCCAGTCGTCACCGGTCCACTGCGGTGTTTTGGTCGGATCGGGAAGTACCGAGCTGCACTTCTTGCAGGTGCGTAGGTGCTCGTCCTCGTTAAACTCCTGGACGTAACGCTTGAGATTTGTTTCTATATCCTCGCACCAGAAATACACACTATGTAATTTGTTTCCGCAGTTCTCGCAGAACCACGCGATTCCGTCTTCCTCACCTTCCAAACGTGGTCGCTCGATGACCACCCCGACACTACCTGGAGGACGCCGTGGCGAGTGAAAGACGTTCTTTGGGAGATGGAAAATCTCGCCCTCGTTGATGCGATGCCGGACCACCTTGCCGTCCTCGACAGTGTCAACAAATATGTGGCCGTGCAACTGATAGAAAATTTCGTCCCACGGGTCGATGTGGAAATCGTTGCGTGCGTTCGGACCTTTAATGATCTGAAAAATGAAATCGGTTTTCTTGAAGACTTCCCGATTGCCGATTGCGCCAAGCGACGTTGGCAAATGCTCTTCCGTCCACGCGTCTAGGTTGAACGCGTCTGGTATTTTCATTTTCTTCTCCTGCATCTAGTTTCAATTCGATGTGTTGTTACTTGGCCGCAAGATCGCCTGCATACGCTTGAGCAAGAATAGCGTGTACATCGCCGACGGCGACGGGCCGCGGATTCGCGACGGGTGTTTCCAAGACCAGTCGCGCCACTGCCGGTATCTGGGCAGTTGTCAGCCCAAGCGACTTAAGGGTTGGAGGCGCTCCAAGTCGTATGGATAATTCCGCCAAACCTCTCGCCAAAGACCGTCCGGGGAACAGTCCGCTCAACTGAGCGAGAGCCGCCGCATGGTCAAAGTTCCAGTCGACGGAATAGGGCAAAAGAACGGTATGTGTCTGCGCGTGCGGAAGTCCAAACGTTCCGCCCAGTACATGACAGATGCGGTGATGCAGTCCCATCCCTACTTGGGATAGCACCTCACCACAGAGCCACGAACCGGTTAGGCACAATACTGCCGCTTGATCTGATTGACCCTTCGATGCGGCAAGCTCCTGCAAACCCGCTACCATCTTGCGGATACCGGTTTCGGCCAACGACTGCGTAAGGGGGTTAGCTTGCGGTGCATACAGCGCCTCGATTGCGTGAGCAACCGCGTTGATGCCGCTACACACGGCGACATCCAACGGCAGGCTCCCGAGAAGAGAGTGATCGTAGATGATCGTTTTCGGCAGGACGGCGGGATTTCTGACGGTGTGCTTCACCCCGTTTGCGGTCAAGCCAAAGTTCCATGTCACTTCTGAGCCGGAGAAGTTTGTCGGAATGGCAATGATCGGAAGACCCAAGCGGTCGCTCACTGCCTTAGCCGTATCGAGCGACGACCCGCCACCGAAGACCAGCAGTCCGTCAGCATCGCAGTTGCGCGCTGCCTCGACAGCACCGACGACGCTAGCCTCCGGCACATGCGGTACGACATCCGTAAATCTGCCGCCGGACAGCCGCTTCGCATCGTTGCCCCCAACGGCATCGAAATGCCGCGCCAGTTCGTCAGAACTGATGAGGAGAAACCGCTGTATGCCCGCAGCGGAAATCTCGTCCGCGAGTACGTCGACAATCGCCCTACTCCAAACGATGCGATGTCCTCGAAGATCAAGCGCAAAGTCCGCGCTCTTTGTGCTATCGGCCATAAGACCACCCCCACCGATCAATCGACGCCATCGCGAACAGTCCGGCGTTGTAGAACGGTTCGGCGCTGAGCCATGCCTCCACGTCCTGCTTTGAGTCGGCCTCAAGAATCAGGCATGACCCGATAGTTTGATCCTGAGCGTCATACAGCGGGCCGCCGTAAATCATCTTCACCGACGCCTCCTGACGTACATATTCTCGATGTGACTCGAGCAAGGTGTCGCGTATCCGATTCAACCCATCGTGATCGATGCCGCGAAATACAAAGAACAATCTATCCAATCTAACCTCCATTCATATCCACCATGACGCCATTGCACGCCTGATTCAGGGAAGGCCGCGCGCCGGAAAACGGCTTACGGCTATATTCGGTATCGGTAAGAAAATCAAGGAACGTCGAATAAAATTCGACGACACTGACTTCTCACTTCAGTTAAGCCGCGTGCCATCGATCGGACCGTAGCATTCGCAAATGATAATTGGCCGGTAGCGTGTTCGGCGTCTCATTCAAGCCCGTCGGCGAGCGCATTTTTGAATTGGATCGATCCGGCCACGGTTTTGAGTTGGCCCCGTCTATCGCGGAGCCGCCAACCAACTTCAATAGCCCTCCCGCGCTACATTCCCGACCGCACCAAACGCCATTCGGACAAAGCTTTCCAGAGCGCTCAGCATCATTCCTTTGAAGTAGCTTGCGCACGCACGTTGTGCGTCATGAGCAACAAGCTGCGAAGACGAATAGCGCCTAGAGACGAATACGATGCAATAACTCCAACCACCACGAATCCGCCCCGGTAAATTTCGAACGACTATTACATCGGATGCAGCGCGAAGACCGCATACCGCAAGCGATAACCGAAATGGCACTAAACTTTCATCCATAAGTTTTCCTACACTCTCCGACAACGCGAAAAGCAAATGGTTTGACCTAGAAGAGATGGTCGCCACTTGCCCATTCGCCAACAACGGATTCAAGCTCCGCATCAAGAGTGAGTCACCAATCGACGGTCAATCGTGAAATTTCACAATGGAGCCCGCCTATCGAATGTCTTGAGTGCTTCCGCCCGCACACGCGAGGCTACGATAGCAACCGTTCGCGCACCCACTCGGTTGATCGACGTCACGCAATATGAAGAGAGCTCTCTCCGTAGGAAACTTCAGTTCGAGTTTGAGTCGCGATGGCTGGCAACCTCATATCACCACAAGGCCACCTAGTTATTACCCAACAGCCGAACAGCGCGCTCAACATCTAAGGAAGGTCTGCGCAACTCGTTTTCGGAGCGCCGACCTTTTTGCCAATTAAATCCTATGTGTGATTAGAGTCTGCTGACATGGGCCGTCCGGCTTTTGAACCGTTACGGCCATCCACAGGTTGCCCAGCGCAAACAGCGTCGTGATCTGGCCAGTGTTCTTCATCAACCCGCGGTACCGTGTCTTCGTGTAGCCGATCTGCCGCTTGAGAACACGGAACGGATGTTCAACCTTGGCGCGGATACCAGCCTTCAGACGTTCGATTTCATCGTATATCGCGTCCAGCCGATCGCTCAGGTCCAGTTGTCTGCGCCTGCCTGGTTTCATCGCGACATGCCAGCGAACCGAATTCGCCTTGCAGCGTTTTTCGATACCCTGATAGCCGTCGTCAGCGTACACATCCGTTTCCTGGCCGTGCAATAACGCTTCGGCTGCATTGATATCGTGAACGTTGGCCGCTGTACCGATGACGGTGTGAACTAGGCCGAACTCCGCGTCCACGCCGACGTGGGCCTTCATCCCGAAGTACCATTGATTCCCCTTCTTCACCTGGTGCATTTCCGGGTCACGTTTGCCAGGGCCGTTCTTCGTCGAGCTGGCTGCTGAAATCGAGGTAGCGTCGACCGCGGATCCTGTCTCGAGCATCAAGCCTTTTTCGCTCAGGATCTCATTGACCAGTGTGAGCATCTGCGCTGCCAGCCCGTGCGTTTCGAGCAGGTGACGGAACCGGAGAATCGTGCTCTCGTCCGGCAAACGCGTCACACCCCCGTCCAGCCCTGCAAAGTCGCGGTAAAGCGGCACGTCATAAAGGGCCTCTTCCATCGCCGGGTCCGACAGACCAAACCACTGCTGCATGAAATGGAACTGCAACATCGTCGCAATCGGGAACGGCGGTCGCTCAGTCTTACCGGTCGGATAGTACGGTTCGATCAGCGCAATCAATCTCGCCCAAGGCACAACGCGCATCATCTCATCAAGAAATTCCCGCTTGCGCGTGCGTTTCGTTGAAAGATCCAGACCAAGACCAAGCTGTGTCATCAAGGCACTCCTTAAACTTTCCTATCTCCCAGGATAGTCCACCCGGACGTCGACGCCATGACTTTTGCAGACCTTCCCTAAGCCGAACTCGTTGGAAATGACTTTGCAGTCTCCGGATCTCTCAACATGTCTGTGCATCCATCGAGGTTCCATTACATCACGAATCAGAGGCTCGCAATCGTCCCATCGACTAGACGATCATTCCATCTGGAGGGACTATCATGGGTTCCGACACGGCATCGACCCGTGCGATATGACGATAAGATGTAAAGTGTGGTCATTACGGCTCCGGTGCAAATCGGAGAAGCCAGTAGGTTAAGCTCCGGTTTTGACTAGCGCGGGCAGGCTATGAGTAAGCTGACAGACGTCGACAGGCTGTTTAACGGCCGCCACTTCGACCACGAAGTCATCGTCCTGTGTGTGCGTTGGTACCTGCGTTACAAGCTCGGTTTTTGAGACCTCGTTGAAATGATGGCCGAGCGCGGGCTGTCGCTCGCGCACACCACGATCATGCGCTGGGTCAAACGCTTCACGCCGGAGTTCCTCAAGCGCTGGGACCGGTTTGCAAAATCCGCGGGTCGCTCGTGGAAAGTCGACGAAACGTATGTGAAAGTCCGTGGCAAATGGGTCTATCTTTACCGTGCAGTTGACCGCGCGGGAAAGACGGTCGACTTCCGGCTCAGCGCCAGGCGCGATGTCGCTGCGGCCAAGGCTTTCTTCGCGAAAGCGATCAGGAGTCAAGGGCTCGCTCCGAAGACAATCACACTGGACGGTTACGCTGCGTCTCACCGCGCGGTGCGGGAAATGAAGGCGGACCAGTTTCTGCCCGCGGACACGACGTTGCGATCGTCGAAGTATTTGAACAATTTGATCGAGCAGGATCATCGCAACATCAGGTCCAGGGTCAACGCAATGCTCGGCTTCAAACGCTTCAGGAATGCGGCCATTACGATATCGGGCGTGGAGTTGATGCATGGCATTCGCAAAGGTCAGTTCAACCTCGCACGGTTGTGCCTCAAAGATACCACTGCGCCCGCTGTTTGGAAGTCAGTCCTTTCAGCACGATGATGCAATAGTGAATACACCGTCTTTCGCTTGCGCCCGAAATTTGCACCACAGCCGAAAGCAGCAGCTAAGAGGCTCGAGTTCGAGTTGGATTCGCTGGCATGACGAATCTTATTCGTGGCAATTAAATAAAAAATTTATTAATAATTTTTTCACTTAGGCAGACTAAATTCAAAACGGCGGTATGGCAATGTTTCGCGGAAGGTGTTCTCCGGTTGATTTCCTAATCAGACATGACGGAAACCAGTGCGAACAAATTGGAATGTCCAACACTCCCATCGCCCAGATAGCCCAGAATCTTGAGGTGAACTTCTACCCGCACCTGATTGCCGATATGTCTCAATTCGCACTTATATAGCGATGCGGTTTTGTTTTCTTTATCGTAGACATAGGGCCACCTGCTGATCTCCTGCGCGACCGGGGTATCGGACAGAGTCTTGTAGTCCAGAAGGACTGTGGGAGAATTCAGCGTCACTACCGAGCCGACGTCAGCAAAGCTGGTCGAGAATTCATGGGGTAGTACCGACTGATGTGGCAAAGCCGGAGGAATCATCGTTCAACCGCCGTGGTGAATTGGAGGACGTTCATCGGAGAATGGGCGCGTGCAGCGGTGCTTAGGCCGCCGACCGATATATGGAGCGCGTGAACATTGGTTCGCTCCGGAACCTCCTTTCGCTGCTGATCAATCCCACGGTCTAGTAATGACGACACTTTACATCTTATCGTCATATCGCACGGGTCGATGCCGTGTCGGAACCCATGATAGTCCCTCCAGATGGAATGATCGTCTAGTCGATGGGACGATTGCGAGCCTCTGATTCGTGATGTAATGGAACCTCGATGGATGCACAGACATGTTGAGAGATCCGGAGACTGCAAAGTCATTTCCAACGAGTTCGGCTTTAACATCATTCACATGGGGGATGTGGTCGCGAAAAAGATCGCCAGCTCCCAGGAAACGAAAGTCGGCCTACTCGCAACGGCAGGCACGGTGAAGTCGGGAGTTTACGCAAATTCACTGACGAGATACGGGATAGATTGTGTTAAGCCCGATAGCTTTGAACTCCAGCTTCTTATGGCCGGAATCTACGACGGAGTAAATGCAGGCAAGTACGACGTTGGACGCGGTTGTTTTGTAGACGCGGTTGTTTTGTAGACGCGGTTGTTTTGTAGACGCGGTTGTTCACATGGCGAGGCTGACGGGCACGACGTGTTTCCTGATGGCATGTACTGAGATTCCACTGGTGCTGACTAATGGAGACGTACCTGCAGCCTTTATGCTCCACGCCCCATCTCAACTTACTGCTCGTGAATTGGCTCTTATAGCTATAAACAAGTGACTCAGGCTAACGTGCAGCCGCAACTATGCCGACCAATGGGCTAGACGTCATGAGTTAGAAATTGGCTTAGCAGCACCCGCACGATTGTCGGTCTGAATTTGCACACGCGAGGCATCGCGTTTAGACGGTGCGGACAACGCAACGCCGACTTTGTACTACTAACGACGTACTCCGCTCCTGCGGAGCCATGCGTTGTAAGGAGGCGATGATGAATTCAGCGCACAGTACTCTGCGTTTGTTGGTTGACAAATGGCTCGGCCTGAACCTTGGGACGCCAATTAGGGTCACGGCGTTCGGCCGGCGACCTTCGAGTCGGCGACGCTATGTTCGCGTCGAGGCATTGCGACCCGCGGGCGCGCTGACAATATATTTCTTCCTCCACGACGACGGCAATTGGTGTGTATTTCCGCCTGCACCAGAACGTCCAGCGATGACCGCTTTACGGTGGGCAGCCTGATCGTGGAGTCCGTCGGCGGAAGCCGCCCCAACGCCCTATTGTTATGGAGGCTCCGGTGCAAATCGGAGAAGCCAGTAGGTGAAGCTCCGGTTTTGACTAGCGCGGGCAGGCTATGAGTAAGCTGACAGACATCGACAGGCTGTTTAACGGCCGCCACTTCGACCACGAAGTCATCGTCCTGTGTGTGCGTTGGTACCTGCGTTACAAGCTCGGTTTTTGAGACCTCGTTGAAATGATGGCCGAGCGCGGGCTGTCGCTCGCGCACACCACGATCATGCGCTGGGTCAAACGCTTCACGCCGGAGTTCCTCAAGCGCTGGGACCGGTTTGCAAAATCCGCGGGGCGCTCGTGGAGAGTCGACGAAACGTATGTGAAAGTCCGTGGCAAATGGGTCTATCTTTACCGTGCAGTTGACCGCGCGGGAAAGACGGTCGACTTCCGGCTCAGCGCCAGGCGCGATGTCGCTGCGGCCAAGGCTTTCTTCGCGAAAGCGATCAGGAGTCAAGGGCTCGCTCCGAAGACAATCACACTGGACGGTTACGCTGCGTCTCACCGCGCGGTGCTGGAAATGAAGGCGGACCAGTTTCTGCCCGCGGACACGACGTTGCGATCGTCGAAGTATTTGAACAATTTGATCGAGCAGGATCATCGCAACATCAGGTCCAGGGTCAACGCAATGCTCGGCTTCAAACGCTTCAGGAATGCGGCCATTACGATATCGGGCGTGGAGTTGATGCATGGCATTCGCAAAGGTCAGTTCAACCTCGCACGGTTGTGCCTCAAAGATACCACTGCGCCCGCTGTTTGGAAGTCAGTCCTTTCAGCACGATGATGCAATAGTGAATACACCGTCTTTCGCTTGCGCCCGAAATTTGCACCATAGCCTCGGCTCTGAGCACTGACATGCCGGGAAGATCAGGCGGCGCAGGATGCGTCCTGCGCGCGCTGCCGACGTCTTGCCGGAAACACAGCGAAAAGTGACCCGTACGGGTGATTAAAGAAGGGTTTATAAGCAGCACTAATGAGATATATCAACCTAAAACTGGAGACTCGAATGACAACCAACCTGCAAAGAATGCTGCCGATCAGCGCGGCAGTCGCGCTGTTCGCAACCTTTGCCACCACCGCTCAGGCCGACGAAGTCGTCAGGATTGGTCACGTCGCTCCGTTGACCGGGGGCATCGCGCATCTGGGCAAGGACAACGAGAACGGCGCGCGTCTGGCCATTGAAGAAATCAACAAGAAGGGGCTGGTGATCGGCGGCCAGAAGGTCACACTGGAACTGGATGCCCAGGATGACGCGGCTGACCCGCGTACGGCAACCCAGGTCGCCCAGAAGCTGGTGGACGACAAAGTCCTAGCTGTGGTGGGCCACCTGAACTCGGGGACATCGATCCCAGCTTCGAAAATCTACAGCGACGCAGGCATCGTGCAGGTCTCGCCGTCGGCGACCAACCCGGTTTTCACGCTGCAAGGTTTCAAGACAACTTACCGCATCGTTGCGACCGATGCACAACAGGGCCCGGCGCTGGCCAACTTCGCCGCGAGGACGCTGAAAATTAAGAGCGTCGCGATCGTCGACGACTCCACCGCATACGGGCAAGGCCTCGCCAGTGAATTTGAAAAGGCCGCCAGGTCACTGGGCATCAATGTGCTGTCGCACGATGCGACGAACGACAAGGCCGTCGATTTCCGGGCAATCCTGACCAAGATCAAGGGCGAAAATCCCGAGGCGATCATGTACGGCGGCATGGACTCCACTGGCGGCCCGTTTTCCAAACAGGCGCGGCAACTCGGCGTGCGGGCGAAGGTGCTGGGTGGCGATGGCGTGTGTAATGACAACCTCGCGGATCTGGCTGGCGAAGCGGCTGATAATGTCGTCTGTTCGGTAGCCGGCGTGGCGTTCGAGAAAATGGCGGACGGTCCGGTGTTCCTCGCGAAGTACCAGCAGCGGTTCGGCCACCCGGTGGAGATGTACGCGCCGTACAGCTATGACGCCTTATACATCATCGTCGATGCGATGAAGCGGGCTAACTCGACGGATCCGGCGAAGATCCTCGCGGCGATGCCGATGACCGACCACAAGGGCGTAACCGGCGAAACGACCTTTGACGCGCATGGCGACCTGAAGCACGGCGTGATCTCGCTGTACACCTACAAGGGCGGCAAAAAGACGTTGCTCGACTTTGTCAGGTTGTAACGCTGCTTTTGGCCGGCTGGGAAGCCGGTCAATGCAGCGATGTCTGCCGCTAGGCTGCGCGGACATTACGCACATGCGCTCGACCGGGCGGTTCGGGCGCGTGTTCGAATTCGGCTGCACGAGCTAAGGAGCATTAAATGGATATCTTCATCCAGCAGGTCCTCAACGGGCTGGTGCTTGGCAGCGTTTAGACCATCATCACACTGGGCTATACGATGGTTTACGGCATCTTGGGCATCATCAACTTCGCGCACGGCGATGTGTTGATGGTGGGCGCGATGGTTGCGCTCTCAGCCATAGGCGTGCTTCAGA
>NZ_CAJNBK010000023.1 GCF_905220975.1 Paraburkholderia haematera
GACGTGTTCGCATTCATCGTGCTGATCGTCGTGCTGGTGTTCCGTCCGTCGGGTCTGCTCGGCGAACGTGTTGCGGATCGCGCTTGATCCCGGGCCATAAGGAGTAAACAGGGAGCGTTCTATTTGGTGGGGTGGCGCGCGCCGGTCGCCACAGCGGGGCGTTTTGAGCGGTGCTGGATAATCCCGTCCGGGTTGAGCGACGGAGATTGCGCATGAAGTTCGAACTGATCCTGCCCGTAGACAGCAGCGACGTCGAACTCCGGGTGCCGCGGTTGCGCAAATGCCAATGCGCCCTGGACTCGCCGGTACAAGGCTCCGGCAATGCCACGCTGCGGCAGCGCTGGATCGCACCGGAACTCAAATGCGTCCAGAGCGAGCTTGCCGCAGTGTTGCCCTACGCGCGCAGCGCGGAACTCCTGAGCAAGCTCTTGCCGCATTGGGGCGGGCAACAGTGCCAGCACAGTACGCGCTCGCACCTTGCACGTCGGACAACGCCTGGAATTGAAGCTGGCGGCTGCGCCCGTGAAACCGCCAGGTCGTCGCACGCCCCAGCCTCACGTCACGACAGCAGGCCTGGACGGTGGCTATGTTCGCCATTGCGACCCCGTTGCAGGGCACTCCTCGAGATCATTGCTGGACGGCTACTGGCCGACGACGGCGCGCAGAGCAGCGTGGGCTTTGTGCGCACCGTCGACCAGCACTCGCGTACGCGGGTACAGCGAGCCGTTGCCGAACAGGGCAAGAGCAGCGATAACCTGATGGTCTTCACCGATGGCGACAGCCGCTTGCGTGACTTGCAGCTGTCGGTCCTGCCCCGGACGACACATGTGCTGGACCGGTATCACCTGACGCGGCGCCTGACCGTGTTGAGCAACGTCGTGTGCAGCAAGGAAGCCGCAGCACAGTTGCCCTCACGAGAGCACGCCCGGCTATCGGAGTGGGTCGACTCGATCAAGTGGCGCCTGTGGCACGGCCGACCCGTCACGGCCATCGCCCGGCTCGAGTCCTTGCTAAGCCGGCTCGCGCGGCCTTCTTTGGCGGGCAAGGCCGTGGTGACTCGAGCCCACAGGCTCGCCGCCGGGTTGCTTCAATACTTGAAGAACAACGCCGAATCGTTACCCGACTATGGCCGTCGGTATCGAGCTGGTGAGCGCATCTCGACCGCGTTCGTGGAGTCGGTCGTCAACCAGATCATCGACAAGCGCATGTCGAAATCGCAGCAAATGCGTTGGTCGCCGCAGAGTGCACACCTTCTGCTTCAGGTGCGAATCCGCGTCATCGACGGCCGTCTTCGCCAGGACTTCGAACGGTGGTACCCCGGCTTTACCGCCAACGACGCGACCTTCCAACTCAGCGCATGACCCCACCAAATAGAACGCTCTCCAAGCTCGCGCCCGCAGCCCTGCATGTGCCGCTGGACCAGCACCTTGCTTCAACGGCACCGGCAACGATGTCACAGACACTCTGCGCCAGCGTGTCGACCTCTATCGGCGCAGCATTCGTGCCAATTGGCGGACCGCACTCGCGAGTGCCTATCCTGTCTTGCTGACGCTCGTGGGCGAAGCCCGCTTCGATACGCTGTCAATGGCTTACGCAGAAGCGCACCCGTCGCAGAGCGGCGACCTCAATCGCTTCGGCGCGGCGTTACCGGCTTTCCTCGAAACCTGCGACCAGGCGCCCCGTTTCAGCTTTTTCGCCGACCTCGCGCGTCTCGAATGGTTGCTGCATCTGGCCTACTTTGCCGCGGACGCTAATGTCCTTACGCCACCGGAATGGGCCGCCATCCGCCCCGAAGACCTGCTCGATGCGAAACTGGCCGTCCATCCTGCCTGCGCGCTCATCTCGTCACGCTATGCCATCGCCGAGATCTGGTCTGCGCATCGGCCGGTGGAGGCCTTGCCGGCAAATCTCGAGTCACCGACTTATGCACTGGTCGTGCGACCCCAATGGCGGCCGACCCTACTCGTTCAATGCGCCGCCGCGCATGCGGCTTTCGATGCATTGCAACGCGGAGCGACGCTCAACGAAGTGCTCGACTCGGCATTCGCAATCGATGCGGAATTCGATTTCACTTCGCAATGGCGCGCATGGATCACGGCCTCGGCGATTACAGGCCTCCAGCCCGGTACGCAAAACGCCCAACCTATGCTTGCGCCAGCGCCTTAACGACCCGCAAATGCTGTCCATTCAGAAGCATCTCGACGGCATCGAGGCCGGAGCCTCGTCGCTTTGCCGCTGTTGCATCGCTTGCTCGTTTACGATATATTATGCTCGATTATGGTCGTTTTGAAATCGAGCAAGGTGAAGTCATGCAACGAACGCGACAGGACGCAATGGACGGGCTTCTGCCCGAGGAACGAGAACGGCTGATTCTGGAACGGCTGCGGGCGCAAGGCCGTGTATTGGCATCCGAACTGGCGGCTGAACTGCAGACGTCCGAACACACGGTCCGCCGTCACTTACGCGAACTGGCCGATCAGGGCCATTGCAAGCGCGTCTATGGCGGCGCCCTGCTGATCTCGCCCTCCGACAAAAGCGCATCGGTCCGCATGCGCGAAGCTGTGGACCGCAAGGCCTGTCTCGCCGTCGCCGCTGCGTCGATTGTCCGCGCCAGGCAGATCATTCTGCTGGACGCCGGGTCGACGAACGTCGCGATTGCCGCGGCGCTCCCGGACAACGCGAATCTAACCGTCGTGACGAACTCGCCTGAGGCGTGCGCGCGCCTCCTGAACCGGCCAGGGTTCGACATCATCCTCATCGGCGGGCGCATTGCCCAGCAAGCGGCAGGCTCCACTGGCGCTACGGCCCTACTGCAAATCCAGCAGATCAAGGCCGACCTTTGCTTTCTGGGCGCTTGCGCGTTCGATCCCGAGGAAGGGGTCGCGGCGTTCGACGCCGAAGACGCCGAACTCAAGCGTGCGATGGTAAAAGCCAGCGGCCAGGTCGCCATCGCCGTGACATCGGAAAAGCTGATGACCGCGGCGCCGTTTTCCGTTGCGCCGGCTCGCGCCGTGGACTATCTGTTCGTCGAAGCGGATGTGACTGCCGAGCGCCGCGCTCTGCTCGAAACAGTCTGCGACAACGTCATGGTGGCGCGCTCATGAAGACGCTCGCCAAGCCGTTCGTTCAGCCAGGCACCACGCCACTCAAGGAGCGTGTGGCCACCCTCGGCGTGTTTCTCGCCAACGGATTCGGGATCGGCGCGTGGGCGGTCGAAGTGCCGCGCATCAAGGAAAGCCTGTTACTCAGTGACTCTTCGCTCGGCATCGCGCTGTTCGCCTTCGCGCTGGGGGCCATCGTCACGATGCCGCTGGCCGGACAGTTGGCCCCGCGCCTGGGCAGCGGGCGAGCCACCGCGCTGCTCGGCGCGGCGTTTGTCGTGGCGCTGCCGCTCCCTGCCTTCGCACCGAACCTGGCGACGCTGTGCATCGCGCTCTTCGCACTCGGTGCGGCGAACGGCGCGCTCGACGTCTCGATGAACGGCCACGCGAGCACGATCGAAACGCAATGGAAGTCGCCGATCATGTCGTCGTTTCACGCGTCGTGGAGTGCGGGCGGCCTGCTTGGCGCAGCCACGGGCGCCATGCTCCAGAAAGGCGGTGTCGGCGTGACCGGCGGCCTTGTGCTGCCAGACGTGTTGATCGCCGCCCTCATGCTCGCCGCCGCGGTGCTCGCGCTGCGCGATCTCGCCCCCCGGGCGGCGGCATCCTCCAGCGCATTCGCCTTGCCCAACGCCGGGGTGATGAAACTTGCGCTGCTCGCATTCCTTTGCATGCTGGTGGAAGGTGCCGTGGCCGACTGGAGCGCGGTGTACTTGCGCTCGGCCTTGAACGAAGAGGCGAGCGTCGCCGCGATCGGTTATTCCGCGTTCGCATTCTCGATGGCCGCCTGCCGCTTCGTCGGCGACGCCTCCGTGCGCCGCTTCGGTCCGAGCAAGGTGATCGGCCTCGGCGGTCTTCTGGCGGTGGCCGGGCTCGCGCTGGTGTTGAGCCTGCCGACCGTGTTCACGGCATGCGCGGGTTTCGCCATGGTCGGCGTCGGCCTCGCGAATATCGTCCCGGTCATTTTCAGCGCGGCGGGCCGCTCGACCGCCACACCGGCTGTCGGCGTCTCGATGGCGGCTACGGCGGGCTATGCCGGTTTCCTGGTCGGGCCGCCGTTGATCGGGCTCGGCGCGGGCTGGCTCGGCTTGCGCGTTGCGTTATACGTGCTCGTCGTGGCCACCCTGATCGTCTGCCTGCTGGGCGGCAAGGCGGTGCGCGGCGCGAGGCTGGCCTAGAACGCGCCTGGAATGCGAGCGCAGCGGCCAGCTCAGCGCGCCGAGCAGCGAGCCCGGTTGCGCGCCGTCGTCCAGGCCCGTGGCCGGCCATTCGTGCTTCGCCGGCACCCATAACGTACCGAACAGGTGGTCCCACAGCGGCAGCAATTGTGTGAAGTTGTGGTCGAAATGTTCGGTGCGGTTCGAGTGATGCAGGCGGTGGTATTGCGGATTGTTGACCCACGTCGTGAAGCGGCCCAGGTTGAGACGCAGGTTCATATGCGCGAAGTAATTGCCGAACATGAAAATGATCGAAGTCACGCCAACGATCCACGGCTCGACCTTGAACAAAACGCCCACCACCGGATAAAGCAGGCAGCCCTTGATGAGCACTTCGAACCAGTGATGCCGGAACGTCAGCGTGATATTGAATTCGGCGGCGCTATGGTGCAGCGAATGCAACTTCCACAGCATGGGCCCTGCATGCTGCAAGCGGTGAAACGCATATTCCAGAAGATCGAACGTCAATAGCACGATGACAATGGAAGCCAACGCGCTCCATCCTCGCGAGGCTAGCACGACCCAGCCGCCGCCGAGCGCATTGACGATCGCGACGCTAACCATCGCGGTGAGTGGCCGCATTGCTTCCGCGAACGCCATATACAGCGCCGCATAGACGACGTTAAAGCGTGTTCCGGCGCGCGATTGCAACAACTCGGCCGGCCAGCGGCGCTCCAGTGTCGCGCCCGCTGCCATCATCATCAGTGCGAGCGCGTAGCCGCCCAGCCACTGGGTCGCGTGGCGCAGCAGTTCCGGAAACGGGCTCGACACAAACATGGGATTCCCCGGTAAATACGACGCGTGTCATCGTTCAGCCATTCGACGCGGCGGCCATGCTCGGAAACAATTGAGCGATGACCTGAAGCGCCGACAGGCTGATCAGCACGGTCAGAGGCATTGGTAAAACGAAAAATGTCTGGGACAGTGCGGCTTTAACGCGATCTTCGCAGCCTGTTCTGCGCCGTGCAAGCTCCGTTCGGTGCACAGGTACTCGGTATAAACGCGTAGCGGTCAACATGGAGATTTCGTTGCGCGTTCACCTGTCTGGCGACTCAATATTCCACGAGGATAGTGACGCGGCGATTCGCGGCGCGCGCTGCCGCATCGTCGCCGATGATCAGCGGGAAATTGTCCGCCCTGCCGATGGCGGCCATTCTGTGCGGTTCGATCCCCTTGTCGGCAAAAAATCGAACCACGGCACCGGCACGTGCCGACGACAACTCCCAGTTGGATTCGTACTTCGCGGTCGATATCGGCACACTGTCGGTGTGTCCCTCGACGAGGATGTTGTTCTTCGAACGCTCGCGCAGAACGCCGGTGATCTGGTCCAGCACGCCGAAGGATTCCGGCAGCAAGCGCGCGTCGCCCGAATTGAAGAGGATTTTCGCGTTGATGGCGATTTCCACGCCCTGCGAGGCATTTGAGATCGTGATTTGCCGGTTGTCCTGAAGCGGCGCCAGCAAGGAAAGAAGCTGCCGCCTCGCGGTATCGGGCGCACCAGGCGCATGAGTGCTGCCGGCGGCCGTCTGCGTTTTCACTTCGCGGCGCTCGAGCGTCTTGATTTCGAGCTCCCGGTTTTTCGCCAACTGCAACGCATAAAGCGCGAGGAACAACACCATCAGCGTCGTGATGAGGTCCGCATAGGAAATCAGCCAGCGCGCGGACTGAGCCTCGCCATCGCCGTCCTCGCCGTCGCGCGGATAGCCGGTTTTGTCTGCCGCAAGGCGCTTGTTACCCGAAGAGGTGCTCATGCTCGAAACGTCTGCTTCCGAATTGCGTTTGAAGGGGCGCCTGGCAGGCTGCCGCCAATCGATCCAGACCGGCTTCGGGTTCGATTAGCCCAGCAACTCAGCCGATCTTTCCCGGATGTCGCCCGCGAGGCGGGTTTCGATCGTATGGGGTGACTCCTTGCGCGAAATCGCGAGCAAGCCATCGAGGTACAAACGTCTGAAGCGCAATTCGCTATCCACCTGCGCCCTGATCTTTCCGTACAACGGCAGAAAGACCAGATTCGCCAACGCGAGACCGTATAGCGTTGCCACAAACGCGACGGCAATACCTTGCCCGAGTTGCGCCGGTTCGAGCATGTGGCCGGTGACCTGAATCAGCCCGAGCACCGCCCCCAGAATGCCGAACGTCGGCGCATATCCCCCCGCCTGCTGCCATATCCGCGCCGCCGCCATGTGATTGCGCTCATACGCATCCAGTTCGCGCTGCAAGGCGTCTTCGAGCACCGCCGTCGACACCCCGTTGGCCAGAAGCTCCAGGCCTCGTTTGGCAAACGGATTGATGCCGCCTGCCTCAACCACCTCGATCGACTCGAACACGAGCATGCCGTTCAGCTTCGCCTGATCGCCCCACTCGAGCAGGACCGACAAGCTGTCCCGGTCGACCTGCCGTGCTTTCACAAAGGCGAGCCGCAATTGCTTCATGCCGTCGTAAAACCTGGCCCACGTGTTCTGGATCATCACCGCGCCGAACGTGCCGCCCAGGACGATGACGAACGCCTCCAGTTGAAACAGCGAGGCGAAGTGACCACCCTCGAGCGAAAATCCGGCCACGATGGCCGTCACGCCAACCAGGGCGCCAAATAGCGTCAAAAGATCCATACATCCTCTCGAACGGCTGCCCCAATCATCGGACCGGACCCGAAAGCGGCCTGTTGTCCGATGGCCAGCTGTCAGGCATCCACATTGGAAAGCGGCGCTGCCGTAGCAGCCGACGATTTGATCGTGCGTACGGTCTCGATGAATCGCTCCTCGATCTCGGCAATCTCGAGCGGATCGATCTTGATCTCACGACGCATGACCCACGACACCTCCTTCTTTCTCGCCTCGGTCATCACCGAGAACAAACGATCGGAAACCGGCTCGCCTGTCACGGCAGCAAGCAGTTTCGCGAGGTCGTAGGTGTCGAAGGCACTGACGGCTTCGAACAAGGTTCGCTGGTCCACAAACTCCAGATCGGCCAGCGACTTGAGCTCGCTGTTGCCACGCGGATTGCGTCGGGAAAAATACGTAATGCCCTTTTCCTCGACGTAGTTCAACACCCGGGTCTTGCGAAACGCGAAGATGTCTTCTGCAATTTCCGCGTGCGAGAGCTTGTTGAGAATCAGATTCTTCTCGACTCCGATCAGGGCTTCCAGGTCGGCCAGCTCGATCAGTTCCAGTTCGCTGTTGATCGACACGTCGAGATCGTGGTCGGCCACCTGTTGTGCCCGTTCCGTGATCCGCACGGGATCGAAGGTCACAAGCTGCCGCCCCGCTGCGCCGTCCTGCGCCGAATATCGCGCCGACTGGGTGCTCAGGCGGTCGGAGCGGCCCGGTTCGAGCGTGACGAGGTTGAGTTTTTCCATGCGCTTGAGCATCGCCATCACATGCGGGCGCGAATGGCCGGCAATCGCATGGCACTTCTTGATGACTTCAGGCAGCGGCACCGAACACTCCTCCCCTTGAGCGCGGCGCGCGCGTCCGTCCATCCGGTCCGCGCTCTCGGACCCGGCCATCAGCGACAGAACATGTGCGTACGAGAGCACACCCGGCAGAAAGTCAGCATGCGTATTGGTCGCGAGAACATCGTCCTTCTTCTTCACGCGTCGAATCATGGTGCGCACGATATGGCGCAGCAGCGGCGAGACGCGTTCGAGCTCTTCTTCCACGACGCTTGCCGCGATCACGGTCAACTGACAGAAGCTCAGGGCTTTCGCGGTGTGCGCCCGCGGTTCGGCCGGCAACAAGGACGCTTCGCCAAAAAATTCGCCCTTTCCCAGCGTCGCGAGGATGACCTTTTTTTCATCGCATTGAGTGGAGATTTCGACCTTGCCGTCTGCGATCACGTAGATGACGGCGTCGCCCGCGAAGCCTTCGGCATAGATGACTTCGCCCGGAGCCGCTGCGCGCGACCATGGCGATCGTTGATGATTCAAAATTCGTTCCCCCGGAGAGCTATTGCTTCGCGCATCCCGCGTCTTCACGAGGCACGGGTATGGGCGATGGTCCTGACTTATTTGACTGGATAACGACATGCAAAACGCAAATCTTTAACCTTCTCAATCGTCAGACCAATAGCTGCGAGGGCGCAAACGTTTGGCGAACCATGCGCTTTGACTATTCGCCAGGCACGGTCACCGCAATCCGCTCATCGGCCTGCGCCTGTGCGCAGACGCTCGAGTAATGCACGGCCCTGGCGGGTGAGTTGCAGCGTCGATCCTTGCGGATCACGCTGCCGTATTTCCACGAGCTCGTAACGGCGTAATGCCAGCACGTCAGGATCAAGAGCTTCCAGCCGCTTGCCCGTGTCGCCAAGCAGCATGAGTGTCGCGAGTTCGTGATGACTGAGCATCCCGCACCTCCATTAATCGAACCATGAGCGATGGAGATATCCTAGAGGCGCGACACTACATTTTGACTACGGTTGTGTTTCAGTGGATTTCCTGCAGCGCTGTAAGCGTCGGCGGCAAACCGCTGCCACGCTTAGTGAACGAGGCGGTGTGCGAAGTGCGTGAGTAAAGGGGCGCAACATTATTCGTGCGCCCCGTAATTGGGGTCTGCGTCGGGTGCACGGGAGCGGTGCGCCAACGACACGACCCGCATCATCAAGGCAACGTGACCGGCACCGGACGTGTCAGCAAATCGACATAGAGACTAAAGAAACGATTGTTGTCAAACTGCGTGACGTACGTGATCTTCTTAGGTGACGCGCCAGGCGCGGGTTGGTCGGGGTAGACCATCACGTGTCCCTGGTCCTCGCCGCTCGTGGTGTCGATATCCAGGTAGGCGCTTTTCGTTTGCGTGGCGTAGGTCGGATCCATGAAATAGGCGATCGTCAGCGTGTCGAACAGATGCGTGTTGTCGCCGAACGAACCGGCATTGACGATTCCGTATGCTTTGGTGACCGCGGTCTGTTTGCTCGGGTTGTTGACGATCTGATCGAAGATGCTCTGGGTGAGCGGCACGGTATTCGTAACGTCGAGCGGAATGACGGCCTGCGGAATCGTCGTTTGAAGCACCGTACGCACGGCAAGCGGATCGAACCACCAGTTCAGTTCACCCACGGCATTCGCATTACCCGGCACTGCCATCGCTCCACCCATGTAGACGATCTGCTTGATCAGCGGCACGATCTCCGGTGCTTTCATGATGGCCGTGGCGAGATTGGTGGGCGGTCCAACCTCGAGAATCGTGACCTGATTCGGATAGCGCTTGATGGTCTGGATCATGAAGTCCGCGGCGCTTTGCGTCTGCAGTTTCGTCGACACCGCAAAGCCATCAGGCGGTGCAACGAGCTGAGACTGCTGAGTCGGTTCTGGCCGCATCCACGCGCCGAAATAACCTTGCGGATTAGCGGCCTGCTGCGCGCGAATACTTGCCACGTCGTATTTCAATGGATAGTCCGCGCCGCCGTAGACACCCACCACGTTTTGCACACCCATGCGCTCCACGGCCTTCAGCGCATCCGCCTCTTCCTGGAGCAGCCAGTCGTTGCCGGTCACGACGGTCAACCCAAGCAGATTGACCTTGCCCTGCCCCATCAACTGCGTGGTCATGGCGAACAACTGGCCGTCGTCCCCCATCGTGTTGAAGTCTGAATCGATGATCACCTTCGGTGCGTTGGCGAGCGGGTCGGTGGTCGTCACGTTGCCCCCACATGCGGCAAGCGCCAGCGATATTATCAGGATGCCTACATATTGTGATTTCATGTTTAGCCCATTTTTTCCAGTAGAGATCGCGATTGAACCAAAGGGACACCATCCATGGATGGTGCCGGTCATTCAACGTCAAGCTGCCCAGAATTGCAGATCGGACTGCCTCATGTCACAACGGGCATCCGTTTCAGACCGCGCTATCGACTTCCGCGCGAGTCGGGATCGACGGCTGCGCACCGGCGCGCGTGACGGAAATCGACGCCGCGCGTTGCGCAAGACTGATCGCGCCTTCCAGCGGCTGCCGGGCGGCGAGTTGCGCGGCAAATACGCCGATAAACGTGTCGCCTGCCGCCGTCGTATCGACCGCCCGCACCTGCGTCGCGGGAAAATGCATGCCTTCGCCGCCTTCCGGCAACAGATAAGCTCCTTGTGCGCCGAGCGTAACGATCACGTTGCGGGCGCCGCCGCGCTGCAACTCCAGCGCAGCCCTGCGCGCGCCGCTTTGCGATTCGACCGGCAGGCCGGCGAGGATCGCGGCTTCGACCTCGTTCGGCACAAGGTAGTCGACCAGAGGCAGCCATTCCGCGGGCAGCGGGCCGGTGGCCGGCGCCGGATTCAGCACGGTGATCTTGCCCAGGCGCCGGGCGAGCGCGAGCGTTGCGTGGACCGAATCCCAGGGCGTTTCCAGTTGGCACACCACGACGTCGCTGGCCTTGATCGCCGCTTCGTGGCGCGCAACGCGCTCCGGCGTGAGTTCGCCGTTACTGCCCGCAACCACCACGATCGTGTTCTGCCCGTCGTCCGACACCGTCACCATTGCAACGCCGGTGGGCTGCGCCGGGTCGGCCTCGATACCCGCGCAGTCGATACCCTCCGCTTCCAGATCCAGTACCCGTTGAGCGCCGTTCGCATCCTTCCCCACACGCCCGATCATTGCCACGCGCGCGCCGATGCGGGCGGCCGCCACCGCCTGGTTGCCGCCCTTACCGCCGGCAACCTGCGAGAACTCATGTCCGCCGATCGTCTCGCCGGGCCGCGGCAAATGCGGGGCACGGGCGACCAGGTCGGTATTGATGCTGCCCACCACGAGCACGCGGCCCGGCTTCGCTTCTTTCGACACTTCCACTCTCCTGCTGACCATCCACGAATGGTCGCCAATGGTCAATTTATGCGGCGCGACGCCGGCTTCTATAAGTATCCAGCACGACGGCCACAACAATGACGGCCCCCGTGATGATGCGCTTGGTCGGCTCGGTCGCGCCGATCTGGGCAAGACCCGCGGCCAGCACGGAGATAATCAGCACGCCGAAGAACGTGCTGATCACCGAGCCGCGCCCGCCCATCAAGCTCGTTCCGCCGATCACGACGGCGGCGATCACCTGCAGTTCGATGCCCGAGCCGGCATTCGGGTCCGCCGCCTCGAGCCGCGAAATCTGGAACAGGGCCGCGAGGCCGGATAACAGGCCCATCATCGCAAAGACGGCAATCTTGTAAGGCCGCGGATTGACGCCCGCGAGACGCACCGCCTCCTCGTTCGTGCCGATGCCGACCAGATAACGGCCGAACACCGTGCGGGTCAGCACCAACTGCGCGGCGACCATCACGACGATCGCAATCAGGAACGCGGGAGAAATGCCGAATGCAATCGGGTTGGACAGAAAATCGAATGCATCGCCAATGTAGGCCGTGCGGGAGTTGGTCAACTGATACGCGAGACCGCGGGCCGCCTCGAGCACACCGAGCGACACGATGAACGAAGGAATCCGCCACGTGACGGTAATCGCGCCGGTCAGGCAACCCGTCAAAGCCGCCCCCGCCATGCCGAGCAAGGCGGCGGGCAACGCCGGCCAGTGCCACTGCAAGGCCGCGACGCTCGTGAGTGCCGCGCCGAGCGCGAGCACGGAGCCGACCGACAGATCGATCCCGGCAATGATGAGCACAAAGGTCATGCCGACCGACATCACGACAAGATCGGGAATCTGGTTCGCGATCGTGCTGAAGGTGTCGTAGCTCAGGAAGTGCGAGCTCAGCAGCGAGAACAGGACGATCATCCCGAGCAACGCGCCGAGCAGGCCGAGGTAGTTTGAGAATCCAAGGCGCGTGCCGATCGGCTTCGCGTCTTTGGGCGGTTCGTTCTGCAACGTAGGCAGGCTGCTTGGTGCGGTCATGCTTCAATACTCCACAGATTATTCGTCGCGCGCCGTTGCGTCGGGCGCTTTGGCGTCCGGTTCGATCGGATCGTGCAGCAGCGCGTCGCGTTTCGTGTAGCCCGCGAACGCCGCTGCAAGCAGCGCGTCCTGGGTCCAGCTTCCGCGCTCGAACATGCCGGTCATCCGTCCTGCCGACATCACCCCGATCCGGTCGCAAATCGACATCAACTCGCGCAGATCGCTCGACACCACCACCAACGCGCGGCCTTCCCGCGCGAGCGCACCCATCAAGGCATAAATATCGAACTTCGCACCGACGTCGATGCCGCGCGTGGGCTCGTCGAACAGCAGCACCGTGCAATCGCGCGCAAGCCAGCGGCCGATCACCACCTTCTGCTGGTTGCCGCCGGAGAGCTCGGACACCGGTTGCGACGGCCCCGAACTGCGGATGCTCATTGCGTCGATCTGCTTGCGCGCCAGCGCCGCCTCGCGCCGGGCGTCCACCACGCCGTTCTTCGACACCGCGCGCAACTGGCCAAGCGAGATATTGGCTGCAATGGGCTGCGTCAGCAGGAGGCCCTCGCCTTTACGATCTTCCGTAATCAACGCGATACCGTTCTTCACGGCGTCCGTTGGCGACGAGACCTTCACGGGTTCGAGCGGGCCGCCGCCCTGTGCGATCGACACGGTGCCGGCATCCGCGCGATCGGCCCCATAGATGAGCCGCATCAATTCCGTGCGGCCCGCGCCGATCAACCCGCTAACGCCGAAAATCTCGCCGGCTTTCACTTCGAAGGAGACATCGCGCACGGCCGGTTCGCGGGTCATCCCCGTGACCTTGAGCGCCACGCCGCCAATGCGCCGTTCGCCGAGATCGATCCGCTCGCCGATATCGCGCCCAACCATCAGTGTGACCAGACGGTCGGCAGAAAGATTGGCCATCTCGTCGACATGCACGAGCCGCCCATCGCGCAGCACCGCGGCGCGGCGCGCGATACGCTTCAACTCTTCCAGTCTGTGCGAGATGTACACCAGCGCCACGCCGCGCGCCTTGAGCCGCTCGACCTGCTCGAACAGCAGGTCCACCTCGCGGGCCGTCAGCATTGCGGTGGGTTCGTCGAGGATCAGCACCCGGCAATCGCCGATCAGATTGCGGGCGATCTCGACCATCTGCTGATGCCCGATGCCCAGCGTGCCCACCAGTGTGTCAGGGTGAATCGCGTCGAGCCCGACTTGCGCCATGGCGTGCCGGGCGTCCTCGCGCAGCCTCGCGCGGTCGATCCAGCCGAACATGCCGCGCTGCGGCAAGCGGTTCAGAAACAGGTTCTCCGCCACCGAGAGGGTCGGCAGCAGGTTCAACTCCTGCATGACCATGCGTACGCCGAGCGCCTCGGCATCTTTGCGGCTGGCCGGCGTGTAAGCGGCGCCGCCCAGCGTCATCGAGCCGGTAGTCGGCGTGACCAGACCGCCGACGATCTTGGACAACGTGCTCTTGCCCGCGCCGTTTTCGCCGGTCAGCGCCAGTACCTCACCCGCGTGCAGTTCCAGCGAGATATCGGCGAGCACCGGCCCGGCGTAGGTCTTGCCAATGCCGTGAACGCTCAACGCGGGCGGGGCAACGGCAGGGGATAGGATGGGAGTAGACATCAGATCGATAAAGCGGGACAAAGATCAGGCGGCGTGGCCCGTCATGCAACATGAACAACGAGGGCCACGCGCTATGCCAATCTTACTTGGTGACCAGATCGACAGGCGTTTCGACCACGCCCGACAATTCCGACTGCTTCTTGTGTTCGGCGAGTGCCTTGAGCGCCGTATCGATACCGAAGACGGCCTGTCGGGCGGCGTACTGATTCGCTGTGGCGAGAACGCGGCCGTCGGCGAGCATCGGCTTGATCGCATTGATGTCGTCGTAGCCGACCACCTGCACCTTGCCGGCCTTGCCTGCCGCGCGCACAGCCGAGACCGCGCCGATTGCCATATTGTCATTGCCGCACAGCAGCGCCTTGACGTCCGGGTTCGCATTGAGAATCTGGCTCGCTACGGCGTTGCCCTTGTCGATTTCCCACTCGCCCGACTGCAGCGAGACGACCTTCATGCCGCCCGCCGCCATGGCCTGCTTGAAGCCTGCCGAGCGTTGCTGCGCGTTAGTGGTGGTCGAGACGCCTTCAATAATGGCGACGTTGTCGCCCGACTTCAGGTGCTTGGCCAGGTAGTCGCCCACCTTCAATGCGCCCTTCGCGTTATCCGGACCGACGAACGGGATGTTCAGGTCTTTCGACTTGAGCACGTCCGTATCCAGCTTGTTGTCGATATTGACCACGATAATGCCGGCGTCGACCGCCTTCTTGAGCACCGGCACCAGCGCCTTGGAGTCGGCCGGGGCGATCACGAGCGCGTCGACCTTCGACACGATCATCTGCTCGACGATACGAATCTGGTTGGCCGTATCCGTTTCATCCTTGATGCCGTTCGTGACGAGATCGAATTTCGCGGGATTCTGCTTCTGATAATCCTTGGCGCCCGTTTCCATGGTCAGGAAGAACTCGTTCGCCAACGACTTCATCACCAGGGCGACTTTCGGCTTGTGTGCCGCCTGAGCGAACGCTGCGGGCATCGGCAGAATCGATACGGCGAGGAAGGCTGCGCTGGCAACGATAGCGCGACGCCGCGCCGGCTGGAAATGACGAATCATTGATGTCTCCTTTTACTTGTTCGCTCGTTCGGTCTACGTACGGATAGCCGTTGAGTCATGTGATGGATTGGGTCGCCACACCTGCCGCCGGCTGCCGATAAAACCCTCCGGTTTCTATGCCGGATGCCTGGACGAGTATGGCCAGGTCCAATGCTATCCTCGCGATCCACGTTATGCTATGCCTAATTTCAAAATATGGCGTTTCAAAAATGGAACACGTAGCCTGGGACGACCTTCGGATTCTGGTGGAGATCGCGCGCAGCGGGACCATGCGAGCCGCTGCCGCGGCATGCGATCTGAGCGCGCCGACCCTGTCGCGCCGCCTGACCGAGCTTGAACGGCGGCTGGGCGAGCCGCTCATCGACCGGGTGCCGTCAGGCTGCACGGTGACGGCATTCGGCGCGCGCGTGCTGGCCTGCGCCGAGCAGATGGAAGACCTCGCCCACCAGATCGAGCGCGCCGCGGACGTGACCGGCGGCGCGAGTGCTCACGGCACGGTGCGGATCAACGCCGTCGAATGGCCGTCTTACATTTTGCTTAAGTTGCTCGGCTCGTTTCAGGACCGGTTGCCCGGCCTCGCCATCGAAGTGCTGACTTCGCGACGGCCGTATAGCCTTGCCCGCCGCGAAGCGGACATCGCGCTGTGGTCCGAATGCCCCGACGAGGGCGATCTGTATGTCCGTCGAATCGGCAGGATCCGCTTCGGGCTCTTCGGTTCGCGCGACTACTATCTGCGCCACAAGGCAGCGATCACGAGGAAGGAATGGGACAAGCTGTCGTTTGTCGGTTATGACGACCGGCAGCCCGATCACCCGGCCACACAATGGCTGAAGACCCTGCCCGGCGCGCCCGCGCCTTCGCTTCGAAGCAGCTATGGCATGGGCGTATTCGACGGCGTGCTGGGCGGCTCAGGACTCGGCGTGCTGGCCCAGCTCGCGGGCGACACCACCAGCGATCTCGTTTGCATCGAGAAGCACATCAAGGCGCTCGACCAGGACGTATGGATGGTGCTGCATCCCGCCCTGCGCGATAGCGAACGCATCCGGACCGTGGCCAACCTCATCGCCGAAATCTTCCGTTAGGTTGTGGGCTGGTGCTCGAGTTGGTCTGGTGGCTTATCTAATGCGCGAGTACTGCGCCGAGATTGAGTTCATCGGCAACCTTCTTCAAGCGCTTGTCGCGCGTCCAGAGGGTGGTGCCGGGCTGTAGGCGCGCGGACGCCAGAAGCGACGTATCGACATAGCCGATTCCACGATTGAACAAACCTTCGCGCTCGATCAGATAAAACGTCTCCTCCGGCGTTGCAACAGATGCGCGCGGCAGATCGAGCAACGCGCCCACCACGATCTCACGGTCACGCAGACCACTGAGCGAAATCTCGCCTATCACATAGGGATGAGCCAGCACCCGCTGCTCGGCAAGCAGGCTAATCAGCATGGAATCAGAGGCGTTGAGGTGGTCAATCCAGACCGACGTGTCGACAAGAATCATTCGACGTCCTGCCGGCGACGCGGCGCCCCCTTGATGCCCGGTTGGCTACCGCCAAGATTTGCAAGTCGATTCGCGGCTTCACGCTGGATCAAGGCTTTTAGCGCTTCGCGCACGAGTGCCGTTTTTTCCTCCACGCCTGTATAGGCTTGAGCCTTGGCGACCAGGTCGTCATCAAGCGCGATAGTCGTGCGCATGGGAATCTCCGCAAATGTAGGCACTAATTATGGCATCACTCGATGCATAAAATAGTGCATCCCGTCGTGAGTGCGCTCGCAGCAGCACCTCCTACCGCCTTGTCATTTTTATTCTCTAATGTAATGATATAACATTCCTCACGCAAAACGACGGCAGGAAGAACGTCGACAAGACGGAAATGCATCCACCCAGTGGTCAACCCTGAATACATCGAGATGAAAAACCGCCCGCGCGTCTCCCACGCAGCTCTGCTGCTGTTCGCCATCGCTGCTCATGTCCATGCCGCGCCCAATGAAGGTTCGGTGACGGGCGCTGTCGCCGACGCAGCGGGCAAGCCCGTCCGGAACGCCACAGTCAGCGTTCAGAACGCAAGTGGTGCCGCTATCGGCGAAGCGAAAACGGACGCAGACGGCCATTTCGCCATCGCTCATGTGAGCCCAGGCACCTATGCGATCGTCGTCAGTGCGCCGGGATTCGCGAGCGGCAGCAGCATGGCGACCACGACTGCAGGCGCAGAAAGCACAGTGAGCGTCAAACTCGCTCAAAGCGACACACTCGATGTTCAGGTCAATGCAAAACGTCTCGATCGAGCCCGCAACGGACTGCTGCCGGAAACAGGCAGCAGCGTGTACCGCTTCAGCCAGGCCGATATCAATGCGCTGCCCGCGGGACAAGATACGCCGCTGAACCAGGTGCTGCTCCAGGCGCCCGGCGTGGCAAGCGACTCATACGGCCAGTTGCACGTTCGCGGCGACCACGCGAACCTGCAATACCGCATCAACGGCATCATCATTCCCGAGCCGATCAGCGGTTTCGGCCAGGCACTCGACACCCGCATCATCGACCAGGTGAACCTGCTCACCGGCGCGTTGCCGGCGCAATACGGCTACCGCACGGCTGGCGTGGTGGACATCCGCACGAAGACGGGCGATGCCGGCAACGGTGGATCCATCGACGTGTTCGGCGGCAGCCATCAAACGATCAAGACGAGCGCGGATGTATTCGGTAATCAGGGGCCGTTCAGCTACTACTTCAGCGGCTCGCTCGGCATGAACAACCTCGGGATCGAGAATCCCACCGCGAGTGCCAACGCGATTCACGACCACACCCGTCAGGGCAATGCGTTCGGCTACATGTCGTACATCATCAACCCGCTCACGCGCGTGAGCGTGATGTTCGGCACGACGAGCAATCAGTTCGAGATCCCCAACACGCCCGGCCTGCCCACCAACTTCACACTCAACGGCAACAGCACCTTCGACTCGAGCCAGTTGAACGAAACGCAATCGGAGTTGAACAACTTCGCGGCGGTGGCCCTCCAGGGCACCAATGGCGGCGCACTGGACTATCAGGTCGCCCTCTTTACGCGCTACACACGGACGCAGTTCAATCCCGATCCGGTCGGCGATCTGCTCTTTAACGGCGTGGCGTCGCAGGATTTTCACAGCAACTCGGCCAATGGCGCACAAGTGGACACGACCTGGCGGCTGAACGACAAGCATACGGTCCGGGCGGGTATCTTCTTCCAGCAGGAACATGCTGTGTTCAACGACAGCGTCAACGTATTCGCGACGGACAGCAACGGCAATCAGCTATCCGATCAGCCCTTCAATATTCAGGACTCCAGCAGCAAGACCGGCTATCTGTATAGCGCTTACGTGCAGGACGAGTGGAAGCTCACCGACAAGCTCACGCTGAACTATGGTCTTCGCTATGACAAGATGGACGAGTACGTCAGCGCAAGCCAGTTTAGCCCCCGCATCGGTCTCGTCTATGCGCTGACGCCGGCCACGACGTTCCATGCCGGCTACGCGCGCTATTTCACGCCGCCTGCATTCGAGCTGGTGTCTGGCTCGACCATCAGCCGCTTCAATGGCACAACCAACCAGAGTCCGTCGAGCCAGAACGATCAGGTGCAACCGGAACGCAGCCACTATTTCGATCTCGGCGTGACCCAACGCCTCGGATCGAACGTGACGGTCGGACTCGACGCTTACTACAAGAAATCGACGAACCTGATCGACGAAGGACAGTTCGGCTCCGCGCTCATCTTCACACCGTTCAACTACAGGGAGGGGCGCGTGTATGGAGTCGAGTTCACGGCCAACTACAAACAGGACAACGTATCCGCCTACCTGAATCTCGCGTGGAGTCGCGCGCAGGGAACCCAGATCGATTCGGCGCAGTTCAACTTCGACCCGGCGGAACTCGCTTATGTCAACAGCCACTGGGTCTATCTGGATCATGACCAACGCATTACGGCGTCATTCGGCGGAACCTACGATCTCGGCAAAACGACCTTCACTTTCGATGGTCTCGTGGGGAGCGGTTTGCGCAGCGGCTTTGCGAACACCGACCGGCTGCCGCTCTATGCGCAGGTCAATCTCGGTGTGATACAGCACTTCAATCAGCCCCTCATCGGGAAGTTCGATGCACGCCTGCTCGTGGTCAACGCGTTCAACCGCGTCTATGAGTTGCGCGACGGGTCGGGTATCGGCGTCGGCGCACCGCAATACGGTCCACATTTCGCCGTCTACGCCGGCATCACCAAGAATTTTTAATTCCGTCAGGCTACGAAGAGGTCAGTCATGCAAGATTGGACCAGCGTTCTGGCGGCGGTACGCGTAGGCGGATGGGTTATCTATCCGTTGACGATATTAGCCATTCTGGCGGTCGCCATCGCCTTTGAGCGGGCCTACGTGTTTCTGCGCTTTGGCCAGATGCCGGGCACACTGCCGGACACGCACGAAATCGCCGCGCCCGGATCGGCCCTTGATTGGGCCGGCAGGTTAAAAGATGCCTCCAGTCAGAACGCATTCCGACGTATGAGCGCACCGTGGACACCTGATCCTTCTGTGCCGCTGTGGCTGCGCGAGGCAAAGGCGCAATCGGTTGCCTCGCAAATCGAACGCGACATGAGCAAGGGTTTCTGGGTGCTGGAAACCATCGTGACGGCAGCGCCACTACTGGGTCTGCTCGGCACTATCGTCGGCATGATGCATTCGTTTCAGCTATTCGGCGGCGACGGCCTCGTCGACCCGGGTGGCGTGACCGGCGGCGTGGCACAGTCGTTGGTGGCAACCGCGATCGGCCTGGTGGTCGCCTTGTTCGCACTCTTTGCGTTCAACTATTTCTCCCGCCGGCTCGAACGGCTCATGGATGAACTCGAGTCGTTCGCGAATGCGCGGCTCAGCGAGATCCGTCTTGCCACGTCACCTGCGGGAGCGCAGCCGTGAAGCTCAAGCGCTCGCGCGCGGCGAAGCGCGGTCGCATCGAAATCATTCCGATGATCGATGTGATGTTCTTTCTGCTGGCGACCTTCATGCTCGCATCGCTTGCGATGCAGCGGCTCGACGCCGTTAAAATCCGGCTCCCGGCTGGTCGCGCGCAACAGATAGCGGGCCATGAACCGTTGACGATCTCGGTGGACGGCAGCAACGCGATATTCGTGAACCATCAATCTGTTCATCTCGATCAGATCGAGCCGACGGTGAAACGCCTGCTCCAGCCGAACGGCAATGTTGTCATCGCCGCCGACGACGACGCGGGCCACGGCGTGGTCGTTCAGGCGATGCTGGCCGCGCGCCGCGCGGGCGCCGAGCGGTTTCTGATCGCGGTGCATCGTGAATAAGCGGATGCGCTTCACGGCTGCGGTGGACGATTCTCCGAGAATACGGATCGCGCTAGCGGTGCTGGTCGCGCTATTTGTATGGGTTGGTTTCCTGTTTCAGTTGGGGCGCTGGTTGGGTACGACAACGTCTGCACATGTCCCTGAAAAGCCACTCGAGATGCGGATGGTGGAACTCGATCCTCCTAAGGCTCCGGCTACGCGCACTATGCACGCTCCAACTGCACCGGCAAAACCACAACGGCCCGCGGATCCAGGCCCTCATGTTCCAACGCAATCACGCACGACACCACCTGTGCAACCTGTGCAACCTGTGCCATCGAAGCCAGATGTGCGATCGGTGCAAAGCGTAGCGCCGGCTCTGTCAACGCCTGCGACACAAGAACCGAAGGTGGCGGACGAGTCATCCACGCACGCCGCTGCACCTTCTGAAGAAAGCGCAAACGCCGCTCCGTTTGCCAGGTCTTCCGGCGATGCCGCGGCGCACTCCATTTCCCAACCGCTGCCAGAACTCCCCGACGATTTGCGCGAGCAGGCATATCAAACCGTCGCGACGGCCCGTTTCGCCATTCACGTCGACGGCTCGGCCGACGTCGAACTCATCAAGCCGACGTCCAACCCGCGGCTCAACCAGATCCTTATTGAAGCGCTCCGCAGATGGCGCTTTTTTCCCGCGATGCAGGCCGGTCATCCGATCGAGAGCCGGCAGGACATTCGTGTGCATTTCAATGTGAGCTAATGAGAGTGACCCGATCCGCCGTCTGCATCCGGACATCAGCCTCAATCGGGCGAACGTGTTTCCATAGCGCTCACCTCACCCCTTCGTCGCCCCAAACGTCAACCCGGCCACGAAATGCTTCTGCATCGCGAAGAACATTGCGACCGAAGGCAAGGCCGCGAGAATCGACCCCGCGGACACAAGGTTCCACGCCGTCGTCCACTGCCCCTTCAACGCCGCGACCCCGACGGTAATCGGTGCGGCGTCGTCGCCTTGCGTCAGACACAGCGCCCAGAAATAGTCGTTCCACACGAACGTGAACACAAGAATCGCCAACGCTGCCAGCGCAGGACGGATCAATGGCAACACGATCCTGAAAAACACGGTCCATTCGTTCGCGCCTTCGATCCGCGCCGCCTCAACCAGTTCAAATGGCAACTGCTTGATGAAATTCCGCAGAAACAGCGCGCAGAATCCGGTCTGAAACGACACATGGAACAGAATCAGCGCGCTCACCGTATTGAACAATCCGAGCTGCAACGACAGATCACGCACCGGAATCATCAACACTTGCACCGGGACAAAATTGCCCGCAACGAACGTCGCGAACAGCGTCGAATTTCCACGAAACCGGTAGATGGCCAGCGCGAATCCCGCCATTGCCGCAAGCGCAATCGAGCCCACCACAGCGGGCACCGTAATCAGCACGCTGTTCCAGAAGTAATGCAGCATCGGCGAAGTCGTCAACGCCTCACGATAATTGTCGAACATCGCGAAGTGCTTCGGCCAGCCCCAATAGTTGCCCTCGCTCAGTTCCTCCGTCGAACGCACCGAGGTCACGAGCACCGCGATCATCGGCAGCAGCCAGATCAGCAGCGCGAGCGGCAACGTCAATTTGTACACACGGCGCGTCGCCGGCTTCCATTTGTCGATCGGGATCGGAAACATGCCCGGCTCCTTATTGCTCGGTGCGCAGCATGCGGCGCAGGTGATAGACGATGTACACCAGCATGATTCCGAACAGCACGACGGCCACCGCCGCGGAATAGCCGATGCGGTAATACTTGATCGCCTGGTCGTACATGTAATACGCGAGCACGGTCGAACTTTCGAATGGTCCGCCGCTCGTCATCACCGAAATCAGATCGAAGCTGCGCAGCGCGCCGATCACCGTGACGACGATCGCCATGAACGTGGTCGGCCGCAGTTGCGGCAGGATGACGTGCCACAGCATCGACCAGCCTCGCGCGCCTTCCATCCGCGCGGCTTCGATCTGTTCGGCGTTCAGCGAGGTCAGGCCGGTCAGGTAGAGAATCATGCAATACGCGGTTTGTGGCCACAGCGCGGCGAACACGATCCCGAGGGTGGCGTATCGAGGATCACCGAGTACCGGCACGCCGTGCCCGAGCATCATGGCGAGCAAACCGAAGGTGGGGTCGTAGAACCACGAGAAGATCAGGCCAACCACAACACCCGATAAAACAAATGGCGCGAAGAACAGCGATTTGACGATGCGGATGCCAGCCACCGCCTGATTCAGATAGAGCGCGACGGCGAGCCCCATCGGCGGCGCAAGCAGGAACAGCAGCAACCAGATGAGGTTGTTCTTCAACGCCGTGTAGAACGTCGGCGTATGGAAAAGCTCGACATAGTTTGCGAGGCCGACAAAAGCGGGGTCGGTCATCCCGTCCCAGTTGAAAAAGCTCAGGCGGATGGTCGAGATGATCGGCCATACGACGTAAATCGCCACCATCACGCAGGCCGGCGCGAGAAACAGAAAGGCGGCTCGGCGCTGCCGGCGCGCGGTCGGCGATGGTGGGCGGCGGCGCGCCACGCGAGCCGGCCCGCCGCGCATTGCGCCGCCCGAAGCCGGTATGCCCGACCCTGGCAAGCCAGGACTGCCGGATTCGGCAGGACCGCCGACAGTGTGACGGGTGACAGAGTGCGACACGATCATTCTCCTGTCGACCAGAGTTAGCGCTTTAGCTGTCGACCGGAGTTCGCACTTCAGTGCGTTACTCCGGTCCCATGCAAAGCACTTACTCTGGTCCCATGCAAGATAATTGCGGATCCGATGCAACGCGTAGCGGCCCAACCTCGGGCCGCTACCGCTCATTTCTTATAGATCCGCTTGCGCGTCTGCTCGAGTTGCGCGAGCACGTCGTCGAGCTTCGAAGGATCGGAGACGAATTGCTGCATCCCCTTCATGCCTTCGTCGGCCATTTCCTTCGTCATGTCGCGATCGTAGAACTGCGCAATGCCGCCCTTCGTATTCGCGAGAATCTGGAAGCCGATCTTCGAGATCGGATCCTCAGGCTCAGGCGACTTGCTGTTCGCCGACAGCGAGCCGAGCCCGGCCGCCAGCTTCGCGCCATTTTCCGGTGTCTGCACGAACGCGAGGAAAGCATGGGCATCCGCCTTGTTCTTCGCCTTTGACGGAATATGCAGCGATTCGACCGGGCCGTCTTCGGCGGTCGGCACGTTCGCGTCGATGATCGGGAACTGGAAGTAGCCCATTTCCGGCTTGACGTTCGGCGGGAAACCTCCAGTGATGAAGGTGCCCATCAGCATCATCGCGGCCTTGCCCTGGAACAGGAACGGCTGCACGGCATCCAGATCGTAGGAAAGCGAATTGTCGATGAAATAGCCCGCATCGATCAGTTGTTTCCACGTCGTGTAGACCTTCTTCACGCGCGGATCGGTGTACGCGATATCGCCCGCCATCAGTTTCTGATGGAATGCGTTGCCGTTCAGGCGCAGGTCGAGATAATCGAACCAGCCGGCCAACGTCCACGAATCACGGCCTGCTACTGCGATCGGCGTAATGCCTGCCGCTTTCAGCTTCTTGCAGTCGTCGAGAAACTGGTCCCACGTTTTCGGTTCGCCGGTAATGCCGGCCTTCTGGAACAGATCCTTGCGATAGAACATGCCCCACGAGTAATACACGGTCGGTGCGGCGTACTGCTTGCCCTTATACGACGACGCTTCCTTCGTCGACGCATACATGTCGTTCCAGCCGTTCTTCGCCCAGTCGCCGCTCAGATCGTCGAACAGGCCGCGCTGCGCGTAATACGCCATGCGTTCGCCGTCATGCCAGTTGACGATATCGGGCGCGACGGTGGAGAGCCAACCGGGCAACTGGACCTTGTACGCTTCTTCGTCGACGAAAGACACCTTCACGTCGGTGCCGGGATGCGTTTTCTTGAAGTCGTCGATGATCGACTGCCAGACGGCGCGTTGACTCGCGCCCTTGAACGCGATGTTGACCGCGAGGGTGCCGGCCTGCGCCGTGCTGACGACGGATGTCCCTGCGGCCGCCGCGGCCAGCGCTAGCGTTAACGCCAGCAGAATCCTGCGAGGTTTCAGTGCCATGTTGCTGTCTCCTTTATCCCTTGATTTTGCGTCGTTGTCGTTACTGCATGGAATCTCTCGTTCAGCACTTCAGATCATTTTCTCGATCGATAGACGGCCACACCTTGCGGTTCGATCGCGCGTGAACCGATTACAAAGGCATCGTCGGCGACATCGCAAAGCGTGTGCGTCTGATCGCCGTAGTTGAACACGTAGGTCAGCGCACCACGACGGCTGACTCGCACGCTGTCGCCGAGCGGCATCGTGTCGACGCCCGCTTCCGCGGCGATTCGCGAGAACAGACGGACGGTAAACGCATCGTCGAACAGGCTCGCGAGGTAATGAAACGCGCCGCTTTTCACGTACGCGGGATGGCCGTCAGCGAAACGGGCTCGCACGTCGAGACGAGCGTCCGTGGCATCGCTGTCGCCGTTTCCTTCAATGAAATCGCGCCAGTGACGCGCGACGCCGTCTTCGACGGTCGCGTCCTTGTCGTCCACCGGCAGCACGCGTTCGGTCACATTCGGCCGCATCGATTCAACGCGCCACACACGCATCGGCAGCACCGAAGCAAGCGCACCCGGAGGCAAGTTCGCCGGAATCTGTACATCCTGAGTCTTCGATCCGGTGCGCGGACCGACAACGACTTGCGCGCCCGAGCTTGCAAGCCGCGCGGCGAAATCGGCAGGCACGACCGGCAACGGTGGCACGACGATCAGACGATAACCGTCGAGTGGCGCATCGACCGGCACGATATCGACATCCAATCCAAGCGCACGCAACGCTGAGTAGTACTCGAATGCGAAGCGCGGATAGTGAAAGTCCGCCCCCTGCGGATGAATCTCGAAGAGCCATTTCGCTTCGTAGTCGTAGACGAGCGCGACCTTCGAACGAATTGCGGCTTCGGCGTCGGCGTTCGCGGCGAGCACCGCGCGAATCTCGTCGGCGACCTGCGCGGCTTCATTGCCGCCAACATCGAGCCGGTTATCGGGCGTATTCAGGCCCGCGTGCATCTGCTCCTGCGCGAACGGCGCCTGGCGCCAGCGGAAATACGACACACAACCCGCTCCATGCGCGAACGCCTCCCAACTCCACAGCCGCACCATGCCGGACAGCGGCGCGGGATTCCACTGCGCCCAGTTCACCGGACCGGGCTGCTGCTCCATCACCCAGAACGGCAGCTTCGACATGCCACGGTAGACGTCATGATTGAACGACGCAAAGTCGGGATGCCCGCTGCGCAACCAGCGCGCCTTCACCTCAGGCGCAAACCACTGCTCTTCGAGCGCGCCGAGCGGATAGCTGTCCCACGCCGCGACATCGAGATCGGCCGCCACCTTGTAGTGATCGAACTCGGTGAAGAGCTGCATGAAGTTGTGCGCGACCGGTCGCCCCGGCGAATGCGCGCGGATGATTTCGACCTGCATGCGGTTGTAGCGTGCCACCTCGTCGGAGGCGAAGCGCCGGTAATCGAGCCGGTGCGACGGATGCGCCTCGGTAACGGTCGCCACCGGCGCGTCGATCTCTTCGAAGCTGCGATATTCCATGCTCCAGAACACCGTGCCCCACGCACGGTTCAGTGCATCGATGGTTTGATAGCGCGCCTTGAGCCACTCCCGAAAGCGCCCTACTGCCGCCGGTGAATAGCTGACCACCGTGTGATGACAACCGAATTCGTTATCGGTTTGCCAGTACGCGACGGCCGGATGCTGGCCGTAACGCTCGGCAACCGCCGTGCAGATCCGCTGCGATGCGGCGAAATACGAGGGCGATGAAAAATCGTAATGACGGCGTGAGCCGAAGGCGCGCGGACGGCCGTCCGCGCCAATCGGCAGAATGTCTGGATGACGGTCGATCAGCCACTTGGGTGGCGTTGCCGTCGGCGTACACATGACGACCTGAAGGCCGGCCGCGCCGAGTACGTCGATCGCGCGATCCAGCCAGCCCCAGGCATATTCGCCCGGCGTTGGCTCGATCCGGCTCCACGCAAATTCGGCGATTCGCACCTGCTCGATGCCGAGTGCTTTCATCCGGCGAGCGTCGTCTTCCCACATCGACTCCGGCCAGTGTTCCGGGTAATAACAGACTCCAAGGCGCATCCGAATGTCCTCTATGCGTAGTGTTCGACGGATTCGAGCGAAGCGGCGGCGAAACCGTCTTCGGTAAACAAATGGCAAGCGCGGCCAGGCACGCGCAAATTCGCGCGGTCGCCGGAAGCGAGGCGTGTGTCGCCCGGCGCCTTGGCGATCAGCGCGCCGCCGCCGGGCTGATCGAGGTGAACATAGCTGTGCTCGCCGAGTTGTTCGACGAGCGACACGGTGCGGTTTAATACGGCATCCTGTGCATTTTCAGAATTTGCCGCACCGATAAATTCCATGTGTTCCGGGCGCACGCCGAGCGTGACGGGTTGCGACACCTTGAGCCCATCGCCGCTGACGGGCACACACACGTTTTCATCGGTGTGATCGAGCGTCACGATCACGCCGTGCGAATCGATCGACGCCACCCGCCCCGGCAAAAAATTCATGCGCGGCGAACCGATGAAACCGGCGACGAAGCGGCTCCTCGGACGGTGATACAACTCGAGCGGCGCGCCGATCTGCGCAATGCTGCCGTAGCGCTCGGTATCCTTGCCCGCGTGCAGCAACACGATCTTGTCGGCGAGCGTCATCGCTTCGATCTGGTCGTGCGTGACGTACACGACGCTGGCTTTGGCGAACTGCTTATGCAGTCGCGCGATTTCGATGCGGGTCTGGCCGCGCAGCGTCGCGTCGAGATTGGAAAGGGGTTCGTCGAACAGAAACACGCCGGGCTCGCGCACGATGGCACGGCCGATCGCCACGCGCTGCCGCTGGCCGCCGGACAGTGCCTTCGGCCGGCGCTCGAGCAACGCCTCCAGTTGCAGGATGCGCGCGGCTTCCCGCACCTTGCGGTCGATTTCTTCTTTCGGGGTTTTAGCGAGCTTGAGACCGAATGCCATGTTCTCGAACACGGTCATATGCGGAAACAGCGCATAGCTCTGGAACACCATCGCCACACCGCGCTGCGCCGCCGGCACGTCGTTGACGAGACGGCCGGCGATCGACAGGTCGCCGTCGGTCACGTCTTCGAGGCCGGCGATCATCCGCAGCAAGGTGGATTTGCCGCAGCCGGACGGACCGAGAAACACACAGAACTCGTTCTCGCCGATCTCCAGATCGACATCGCGGATCACCAGCGCGCCGTCGCCATACGCCTTCTGCACGCCTCTCAACGAAATGCTCGCCATCGCATCGACTCCGTGATTTAATCGGCTCGACGTCGGAGATTAAGCGCTTAACCAGTAAGGCCGAAAAAAATCGATCGCGTGCGATCGCTGGGCCTTGCCTGTCTCCGATATCGTTTTATCTGTGCGGCAAATGGTGCCGCGCCTTGGGCTGCGATGCAAATGTCGAACAGCCATCCCAAATATTGACAAGCCATGCCCACACTCAGCGAAGTTGCGCGTCACGCCGGTGTCACCCCTGCCACGGTATCGAACGTGCTGCGCAATCGCGGGCGGGTCGGCGCGACCACCCGGCAGCGCGTGCTGGATGCCGTCGACGCGCTCGGCTACCGTCCGCATCTCGCCGCTCGCGCACTTGCCGAAGGCCGCGCACCGACGCTGGCGTTGATGGTGTCGAGCATTGCCAATCCCTTCTATCCGGAGTTCGCGCTTGCCGTCGAACACGCGGCGCGCGGCAGCGGCCATTTCGTGATCATCTGCAATACTAACGAAGATCCTTTGACCGGGCGGGCCTATCTCGACCAGATCGCGGGGACGCTTTCCGAGGGCGTCCTCGTGACGAATGCAAACCTCGATTTTACGGACCTTCATACGACCGAATCGCGCGGCACGCCCGTGGTGCTGTGCATGTGGGAACGGCCCAATGAGCCGCCGGGGCTACCCTGCGTTGCGGTCGATTTTCGTCTGGCCGGCGAATTGGCCGGCGCCCATCTGCTGGCGCTCGGCCATCGGCGGATCGGCGCGATTGTCGGCAGCAAGGCCTCCGGTATTCATGCGACCCGCTATGAGGGGTTTGTCGATGCGTTACGTGCGGCCGGAACGCCGAAAGGCCGGGTCAAGCACGCGCCCGATACGATACAAGGCGGCTACAGCGCGGCGCGCGCACTGCTGGAAGCCAACCCGAAACTCACCGCGATCTTCGCGACCAACGATCTGCCGGCGCTCGGCGCGATGCACGCCGCTGCCGATCTCGGTTTGAACGTGCCGGGCGATCTGTCCGTGATCGGCATTACCGATATTCAACTGGCGCGCGAATCGCGGCCCGCGCTGACGACCGTCGCCGTACCGACCGTCGAAGTCGCCGGCCTCGCGGTATCGCTGTTGCGCGAACTGATCGAGTCGTCGTATGGACAAGCGGGTCGCCCGCCTGCGGCAAGCGTGCCGATGCGAATTTCCTCGGCGCCGAAACTGGTTGTGCGTGCCTCGACTGGCGCGCCTCGTCCGGGGTGATGTGGCCGTAACAGCGTCGAGGACGTTACGTAGCGAACCCTGGGTACGGCCCCCCCCTCTCCCGGGCCACCGCCCGCAAACGCCAGCAAACGCCCGTATCAAGCGGTTCCACTGAAAAAACACCGCTTCGCTCAGTCTATCCATGCAGTTGGCACGGTCCCTGCAATCAAACAGGGAAAGGCAGAGCGCCGGCATGACCCACATGCCGCTTGCGCTCCCCCAACCGGCCGGGCCAAGGCCATAACACGCATGGATACTCAAATGATCGCCGATCTTCTGCTGGACACCGATGCCGCCGAACAGGCCACCGACGCAGACTCGACTTTCGCGCAGCGCCATCCCCTGCAAATCGCCGTTTGCCTGCGCAAACTGATGGCTGGACAGGACTTCGTGACGGTGGAATTCAACGGCCGCCAGATCGTGACGCAAGTGCTCGACGTCGATTCGCGCAATGCGCGCTTTATCTTCGACGCCGGCAGTACGGCGGACGACAATTACGCGCTTCCATCCGCGCGCCGGTTGATCTTCCGCAGCTTGCCAGGCGGCATTCACACGGAGTTCACGACGCTTGACGCGAATCCGATCACATTTGAAGGGCGCCCGGCTTTCGAGGCATCTTTCCCTCCGGTCCTGTACTACGTTCAACGCCGCGAATTCTTCCGGGTACAAACGCCCGTGCTCGATCCGTACCTCGCTAGCGGGCCGTATGTGGACGGCGGTTCGTTCCGCCTGGAACTGCAGGATCTCTCATTGGGCGGCGTGGCGTTGAAAACCGCCGATGAGCGCTTCGGCTCGCTTGATAGCGGCACCGTACTGCGCGACGTTATGCTGCAACTCGGCAGCTTCGGCACGCTTCGGCTCGATCTGGAAATCGTCGCCCCACGGCAATTGACCACTCCGAAGGGCGACCGGCGCTTCGTAATCGGCTGCAAGTTCGTGCAGACGCCGGGGCCGGCTGAGCGCACCTTGCAACGAGTCGTCACCCACCTCGAAACCAGGCGTCAAGCACTCGCGCCGCGCAGGTAGGCAGCTTCAGGCACGCTCATTGTGAGTCTCGCCGCATCGATCGGGTTTGCGGCCGTCGCCGTGAGAGTCGTCACGTTCAGCCGCCACTGAAAACCTTCGCGACGACAGCCCATACCGTCGCGAAAAACCACTTACTGATTTCAATTCGCTTTCAAGCGAGCCAGGACTTTCCCCAAGCTCCGGCGCTCGATCTTGCATCGCACCACGCCCGCAAAGCCCCACCCCGTAAGGGCCACAGCCTTATCTTTCGCTTCGGCACGCTAATTTACTCCGCGATCGTTTTCTTGACGGGCGTCCGCGCGCCTGCTGTACTAAATCAACTCAAGTGATTTAAGCGGCCAACTTCGGACCGCACCGCAATCGCTTCGGGTTCCAGAGCCAGATTGCAAACAGGTGGCAAGCGCGCGGCATTCGCGTGCGCCATCGCCAGCAGTTCACAACGTCGTTGCCAATAACCGGAGGAGCGTCCCATGAATCAGAATTCCCGCAGGCATCCTGTCGCCAGGAAAATCGTCTCGATGTGCGTCGCGGCATCGGCGGTGTGGTGTGCGAGCGCGAGCCAGGCGGCCGACCAGCCTGTCGTCGGCCTCATCACCAAGACGGACACCAATCCGTTCTTCGTGAAGATGAAACAGGGCGCCGAAGCGGCTGCCTCGAAAGACGGCGCCAGGCTGATCACCGCCGCGGGCAAGTTCGATGGCGACAACGCGAGCCAGGTGACCGCCATTGAAAACATGATGACCGCCGGCGCGAAAGCGATTCTGATTACGCCTAGCGATACCAAAGCGATTGTGCCGAGCATCAAGAAGGCGCGCGCCGCCGGTGTGATGGTGGTCGCGCTCGACACGCCGACCGATCCGCAAGATGCCACGGACGCCCTCTTCGCCACCGACAACTTCAAGGCCGGCGTGCTGATCGGCAAGTACGCGAAAGCCGCCATGAACGGCAAGCCCGCGAAAATCGCCACGCTCGACCTAGCTCCTGGCGTATCGGTCGGCGTGCTGCGCCATAACGGCTTCCTGGAAGGCTTCGGCGTGAAGGAAGGCGATCCGTCTATCGTCTGCAGCCAGGACACCCGCGGCGATCAGTCGAAGGGCCAGACGGCGATGGAAAACTGCCTGCAGAAATCGCCGGATATCAACGTGGTCTACACGATCAACGAACCGGCCGCCGCTGGCGCGTATCGCGCGCTCAAAGCGGCTGGCAAGGATAAGAGCGTGATGATCGTTTCCATCGACGGCGGCTGCGAAGGCGTACGCAACGTGAAGGCCGGCGCGATTGCCGCGACCTCGCAGCAATACCCGTTGAAGATGGCCGCGCTCGGCGTGACGGCAGGCGTCGACTACGCGAAGACCGGCAAGAAGGTCTCCGGCTATCAGGATACGGGCGTGACGCTGGTTACCGACAAGCCGATGTCCGGCGTCGATAGCAAGGACACGAAGTTCGGCCTCGACAACTGCTGGGGCAACAAGTAACGCGCACTGAACGGAGGCCCGCTCCGCCGGGCCTCCGTACTTACCACGTGGCCAGCCCGCCACGTACATGCATCGAGGACACCTATCATGTCGACCCCTTCCGCGCCCGTGGGCCATTCGCGCCCCTTCACCGACCGCTTGCCCTCGCTCGCTGAAATCGGACCGCTGATCGCCCTTCTGCTGGCCTGCGGCTTCTTCATTTCACAGAGCGACCGGTTCCTGTCGTTCCAGAACCTCTCGTTGATCCTGCAGCAGACGATGGTGGTCGCCGTCATCGCCATCGGCCAGACGCTGATCGTGCTGACAGGCGGGATCGATCTGTCGTGCGGAATGGTGATGGCGTTCGGCTCGATCATCATGACCAAATTCGCGGTCACGCTCGGCGTGCCACCCGTTCTCGCGATTCTGTGCGGCGTCGCCGCGAGTACGCTGTTCGGCGCGCTCAATGGCGTGCTGATCACCCGGATCAAGTTGCCGGCCTTTATCGTCACGCTCGGTACGCTGAACATCGCGTTCGCGCTCACGCAGATCTACTCGAACGCGGAGAGCGTCTCGAATCTGCCGGACGCAATCATGTTTCTCGGCAATACGTTCAAACTCGGCCCCGCCGACGTCACCTACGGCACGGTGCTCACACTGCTGATGTACGTGGCGACATGGTTCGTCTTGCGCGACACGGTACCCGGCCGGCATCTGTATGCGCTCGGCAATAACCCCGAAGCCGCGCGGCTAATGGGGCTCTCGTCGCAGAAGATCTTGCTCACTGTGTATTCGCTGGCCGGTGCGATCTACGGGATCGCCGCGCTGTTGTCGGTGTCGCGCACCGGTGTGGGCGATCCGCAGGCAGGGCAAACCGAGAACCTCGACAGCATTACCGCGGTGGTGTTGGGCGGCACGAGTCTGTTTGGCGGGCGTGGTTCGATTACCGGAACACTGCTCGGCGCGCTGATTGTCGGCGTGTTTCGCAATGGCCTCACGCTGATTGGCGTCTCTTCGGTCTACCAGGTATTGATCACCGGCATGCTCGTGATTCTCGCGGTTGCCGCGGACAAACTTTCCCATCGTCGCGGTTGAACGCCCAAAAGGAACCTGTCATGTCGACACCTACTTCCGCTTCAACCGTCATGCCCGTTCTGCAGGCGCGCGGACTCGTCAAACGCTATGGCAACGTCACCGCGCTCGACGGCTGCGATTTCGAAGTGCTGCCCGGCGAGATTCTCGCCGTGATCGGCGATAACGGCGCGGGCAAGTCGTCGTTGATCAAGGCGCTTTCTGGCGCCACCGTGCCCGATGAAGGCGAAATCCTGCTCGACGGCAAGCCGGTCAAATTCCGCAGCCCTTTGGATGCACGCGCTCAAGGTATCGAAACCGTCTACCAGGAACTCGCGGTGGCGCCCGCCATGAGCATTGCCGAAAACCTGTTTCTCGCCCGTGAGCTCGTCAAACCGGGCTGGCGCGGCTCGATCTTCAAGATGATCGACAAGCGCCGCATGCTCGACGAAGCCACCGCGCATATGAAGGATCTGCAAATCGGCATCCGTTCGATGCGCCAGGCGGTCGAAACCTTATCCGGCGGCCAGCGTCAAGGCGTGGCGGTCGCGCGCAGCGCCGCGTTCGCGCGGCATGTGGTGATTCTCGACGAACCCACGGCGGCGCTCGGCGTGAAGGAAGGCAACATGGTGCTCGAACTGATCCGCCGCGTGCGCGAGCGCGGCCTGCCGGTGATCCTGATCAGCCACAACATGCCGCACGTGTTCGAAGTTGCAGACCGCATTCATATCCAGCGGCTCGGCCGGCGCGCGGCAGTCGTCAACACCAAAGACATCCACATGTCGGAGGCCGTGGCAATCATGACGGGAGCGAAGACAGCGGACGTCAAGGCCATTGCATGATGATTGCATCCCGCTGAGGGGCACACGACAATGGAAACTACCGGCGCCCGTTCGCCCCTTAAACGTACGGTCGGCTCCAATCAGGTCGGCATGCGGCAGTTCAACGAGCGCATCGTCCTGCAGACGATCCGTTTGCATGGGCCGCTGCCGAAAGCCGAGGTGGGCCGTCTCACGCGTCTGTCGATGCAGACGGTGTCGATGATCGTCGACCGTCTGATCGACGACGGCCTGCTCGAGAAGCAGGCGCGCGTGCGCGGCCGCATCGGTCAACCGTCTGTGCCGATCGCGTTGCGTGCCGACGGCGCGTACACCATCGGCATCAAGGTGGGGCGCCGCAGTCTCGACGTGCTGGCGATGGATTTCGCGGGCCACGTCGTGTGCCGCGATGTATTCGACTATGCCTATCCCGATCCGCGCACGCTATTCCCCGCGCTCGAAAGCAAACTGGCGCGCGTGAATCAGACACTCGGCGCGAAGGCGAGCAAAGTGGTTGGCGTGGGCGTGGCGGCGCCGTTGTGGCTCGGCGGCTGGCGCGACTTCCTGGGCGCGCCGCAGGAAGCGCTGGAGGCGTGGCACGAGATCGACTTGCGCAGCCGCATCGCGACGATGACAGGCTTGCCCGTCGAATTCGCCAAGGACACCACCGCCGCCTGCGCGGCCGAACTCGTCATGGGCCAGGGCCGCGGGATTCACAACTTTCTGTACCTGTTCGTCGGGACATTTATCGGCGGCGGTCTGGTGATCGACGGACGCTTGCATGCCGGACCGCACGACAACGCCGGCGCAGTCGGCTCGATCCCGCTGAAGGACGGCAGCGCCCGCAAACCCGCGCAGCAACTGTTGCACGCAGCATCGGGTTTCGTTCTGGAACGGCTGTTGAGCGATGCGGGAACGCCGCCTGCCGCGGCGCACGACCATCGCGCGTTGTCCCCGGAACTGTGGCGGCTGACCGAGCAATGGCTCGACACCGCGTGCCCGGCGATCGCCAGTGCGTTGACCAATGCGGCGGCCTTGCTCGACCTGGAAGCGGTGGTGATCGACGGTGAACTCGACCGGCAACTGGTCCGCGAAATCATCCGCCGGACCGAGCGCGTGCTCGACCGCTTTGAATGGGAAGGCATGGTGCGTCCGCAACTACTGGAAGGCACCATTGGCGCCGATGCGCGGGCAATGGGTGGGGCGATTCTGCCGTTGTACGCGCATTTCGCGCCCGTGCACGAGCTTTTTCTTAAACCGGCGACGGACGCGGGATACTAGACGTCGGCATTTATTGCGCGGCCACCTTCGATACGGAAGCGGTTTTGGCAGGCGGATTTTCCAGCAACGGTTGCAACACCGGCGCAAGCGTTTTCAGCAACTGCACCGAGAGCGCACTCGTGAACTCGTAATGGGCTGCATACGGCTCATGCACCCAGGCGGTCAGCGTGCCGTAGAAGCGGTCTCCCATCACAAACACGAACGTTGCACTGCGGTTCACCTTGCGCGACTCGATCAGGCGCGCGCCTTTGGCCCACACATTGAAGCGCTGATCGCCGGTGCCGGTCTTGCCGTAGATCTCGAGTGTTTGACCGTCCGGGAACGTCATGCCTTGTGCGAGACGCTTGGCCGTGCCGCCCAGTACCACGTCACGCAACAACATTCTGACCACCCCGGCGATCTCCGGCGACAACTGCTGCTGCGGTGCCACCGCCGCACGCTGGAAGTGCGTTTCGTACGGCGTGTTTTTCGCGAAGTCGAGTTGCGTGAGGCTTTCTGTCGGCACCTTGTTGCCGTCGTTGGCAATCACACCGATCAGTTGCGCGAGTGCAGCCGGTCGGTCGCCGGACGCGCCAATCGCCGCCGCATACGACGGCGTGAGCGTCGCGAATGGATAGCCGAGCGCCTGCCACGATTTGCCGATCGCATCGTATGCGCGCAATTCGACCATCCGTTTGATGCGGCGATCCTGGGTGGCGTGATAGCGGGTCTTGAAGAGCCACGAATAAGTCGACAGACGCACTTCGCGGCTCGCATTTTGCATCTGATCGAGCGTTGCATCGGGATGGGCGCGCAGATAGTCGAGGGTCCACAGCTCCAGCGGATGCACGCTCGAAATGTAGCCGCGATCGTTCAGATTGAAGCGGTCGATCGCATATTTGTCATACAGATTCGCCAGATCCTCATCGTCCAGGATAGAGGCGGCCGGCGTGTTCTTCAACGCGGCACGCATCTTCGCGTTGAACCACGCATTCGATTCGTCCGGCGCGACACTGCGCAACACGGTCGCCACCTTAGGCGGCGATTTGCGCACGCCGAGCAGCAGCAAGGCCAGTTGCTGCTCAGGCGTTTTACCGTGGTACTTCGTATAGAAACGATTCATATACACACGGCTTTCCTGATCGGCGAAACGCGTGAGATACATCTTGCGAATCGCCGGATCGCCCAACCATTGCGACGACGATCCGGTGGTCTGCACCATCTCATAGTGGACGATGTCGCGCATTAACCGCACGAATACCAGGTTCACCGAATGCTGGAATGCGCGGTGCACGGTGAGAATGCGGCTGTTGTCGTCGGAGTCGAAGTTGTTGAAGCTCTGCGCGCCGCCGCCCGTGTAAAACGTCTCGCCCGGACTCGCCGAGTATTTGCGTTCCACGGACGCATCGAGCATGGCTTGCAGCGAGCGGTCCGAGGTATGCGCCAGATAGTCGAGCGCCCAGCGCGTAAGCTGATCGTTCGGATCGGGCTTCACGGCTTTGAGCTCCGCTGTACTCAGCGGGGCATAACGCGCATGCAGGTCGGAGATGATCTGCAAATACGTCACGACCGTACGCATTTTCGCGGTCGAACCGAGATTGAGCCGCGCGCCGGAGTTGATATCGAATGGCTGGTTGACGCTATCGGTTTGCACCCGCACAAGGTTCGCGCCGTCACGCCGTTCGAACAGCGTGAAGCTATAGGCGATTCGCGACGGATCGTCGGCGGGGCGCAGCATTTCATAGCCAACGATCCCGGCGGCTTTGGCGCCGTCTTTCGTCGCTGCGGCGGCGAGGCGTTCACTCACGGCCTGCTGCACGGCGTTGTTGAGCGTGCCTGTCGCCTGCAGGTCGAGCCGGTCGAGTTCGTAGAAACTCGGAATGCCGAGCGCCGCCAGCAGATGCGAGCGCATTGACGTCACGGCCTTGCGCGATACGAACGAGTCCGCGTTCTGCGTATTGTTCGATGCGTGGTGCAGATCCACTTGTGCGGACAACGCGGCATCACGCAGCCCAATCGTGATGACACCGCCATTCGCCAATAACCGTAAATAGCTATCCGTCAAACGTTCGAGTTCGGCATAGCCGTGATGCAGAAAATACGACGGCGCGCGCTGCGCGATCATCAGCGAAAGTACCTGGCGAAACGCGACGCCCTGCCCGGCAAGATTCTCTTCTGTCGAGGGCGCGTTGAGAATGCGGTTGACGTCGTTGAAATCGCGGCCATACCAGGCGGCCAGACCGTCGCCGATCCCGTTGATTTCGCCGATGCCCGGCTGCGCGGCAAGCGGCACCGAGTTGAGATAGTGAACAACGATCTGCTGGCGCGCGGGCATGGTCTGCGGACCATTCAGATAGGCGCGCACCGAGGCCGATGCGATTTGCCGCAATTTCTCCGGCGGCGTTGCCGTGCGCCCACCCGCCGAGTGACGGAACTTCTCGATCTGCGTAGCGAGCGTGCTGCCGCCCGGCGTCGACTGATGTTTGTTGAACACGCGCGCCCCCTGATCGACTAGCGCGCGGCTAAAGCGCCCCCAGTCGATCGCCGGATTGCGGTTCGGCTGATCCGGATCGAGCAGATAGCGGTCTTCGATAAACAGCAGCGAATTGGCGACAAGCGGCGGGATTGAATCGAAGCTGTCATAAACGCGGCCCGGATACTGTGCACCAAAGAGCGGCGTACCCGTACCGTCGAAAAGTTGTAGTCCCGCCTGATCTTTTTCGGCGTAGGGAATGAATAGACCGTTATCGGCCAGCCACAGCATTCGTTCGGAATCGCGCGCCTGGGCGCTGATTTCAAACCCGCGTTGGAGCAATCGCTGCTGGAACGAAGGCAGCAACGCGTAGCCGAGGCGGCTGTCGTAGGGGCCTTTGTCTGTTTGAGGAAACCGGATGGAATGACTTGGACCGTCGTCGACGGCAAAACCCACGTCGCGCGTGAGTTCGGAGAGATAGCGCGCCTGCAGTCGAGACGTTTCGATCTCGACCTGAATAAAGCGGGCCGCCAAAGCCAGCGCAAGCAGAAATGCCGCAGCCAGGCCCCATTTGAGCCACTTCCTGACGGGCGCCGTGCCTGTCGCGCGAAGCGGTAACCGAACCAGTGGCCGATTCATGGTTGCTCTCCCCGAGCGTGCGCCCTGCTCTTGATTCTGGCGCACCTTCAATCAAGTGTAGCTCGGAAAGGGAGGGTGCAATCGGTTCGGATTTACCCGAGAGTGTCGCCGTCGCAACACCCCATCGCAAGACATGGCGGAGTGCCGATTGGCGTGAGATATTGAACGTCTTTCGTGAGTCGAAAAACCGCTGCTTCAGGCGGTTTTTTGCTTTCGCGCCCCCTGATTCTCCAACTGCATCTCCAGCCTCTCCTTGCTTCCACGCAATAACCCGATGAATTGCTCGGCCGCCGGCGGCAGCACGCCGCCCTTGCGCGTCACAATACCGAAAGTTTGCGACGGCGATTTCAGTTTGACCGGCACGAAACGCAACATTTTCTGCCGCACGAACAAGGTTGCGATGGCGGTCGGTAAGAGTGACACAAGATCGGCACTGCTTTGCAGTAACGCAACTGTCACGAAGGTGGAGGCGGTCGAGATCGGGTTGTCCGGCATGTCGAGCCCCGCCAGATCCATCTCCCGTTCGAGCAACGCGTGCAATGGCATATGCGACGGATACATCACCCAGCGGTGGCCAACCAGGTCGTGCAGTTTCACTTCCTTCCTGAGCAATGGCGGATGTCCATACCCCACCACCACGGATAAGGGCTCGTCCCCAAGCGGACGATAGTGATATTTCGAGGGATCGGCGGCGACCGCCGCCCGGCCGATCACCAGATCGAGCCGGCCTTCGTCGAGTTGCAGCAACATGCGCGCGCTCGTGTCTTCCACCACTTCGATCGACAGGCCCGGCTGCCCGGCATGCAGTTCGTTCAGCGCCGGCACCACGCACTCGGGAATCGCGCCCATGATCGCCCCGATCGCCAGACGCCCGCCGCGCCCCGAGCGAATCTCAGCCACGTCCTCGCACAACGCGGCAAGGTCCGTTGCCAGGAGCCGCGCGTAGCGGATCACGCAGTGGCCGAACTGGTTCGGAATCATGCCGCTCTTCGAGCGCTCGAAGAGCGGCGCCTCGAACATCGACTCCAGCTCCTGTAACGCTTTGCTGGCAGCCGATTGCGTCATCGACATCGCGCCGGCTGCCTTGTGCAGCGACGTGTGGTCGTCGAGCGCGATCAGCAATTGCAGTTGCTTCATGCGCAATCTCGACAGCAGGACGTTCAGGGTGTCTTTCATGGCGTACCGTGCATCCACGAGGTGAGTCGTAAAAGCGATCACAAGATGGAAACTATTCAATATACCCGCCACGCACGCCGCCGTATAGTCAACGGCGGAGACATCCAACAACCCACGCCTTATTGCGTCATCACCTCACCTCGGCACAACGCCCATCAATCACCATGACCTCTACACACAACCCAGCTCCAATGCGCGGCGTGTTCCCCGTCGCGCCGACCATCTTCGACGAGGCCGGCCGGCTCGACCTGGAAGGCCAGAAACGCTGCATCGATTTCATGATCGACGCGGGTTCCAACGGCCTGTGCATTCTGGCGAACTTCTCAGAGCAGTTCGCGCTGTCCGACGACGAACGCAGCACGCTGATGCACCTGGTGCTCGAACACGTGGCCGGCCGCGTGCCGGTGATTGTCACGACCACGCACTTCAGCTCGCACCTGTGCGCCGAACGCAGCCGCAGCGCGCAAGCCGCGGGTGCCGCGATGGTGATGATCATGCCGCCGTATCACGGCGCGACGATCCGCATCGGCGAGCGCGGCATCTATGAGTTCTACCGCACGGTGTCCGATGCAATCGGGATTCCGATCATGATCCAGGACGCGCCGGTCAGCGGCACAGCATTGTCCGCGCCGTTTCTTGCACGCATGGCGCGTGAACTGCAGAACGTTTCGTACTTCAAGATCGAAGTGCCGCAGGCAGCGAACAAACTGCGCGAGCTGATCGAATTGGGCGGCGACGCCGTGGTGGGTCCCTGGGATGGCGAAGAAGCGATCACGTTGATGGCCGATCTCGATGCGGGCGCAACCGGTTCGATGACCGGCGGCGGTTACCCGGACGGCATCCGGTTGATCGTCGACGCCTATGCGGCGGGCGACGCCGAAGCGGCCGCCGCCCACTATCAGGAATGGCTCCCGCTCATCAACTACGAAAACCGTCAGGGCGGCCTCGCGTCGTGCAAGGCTTTGATGAAAGAAGGCGGTGTGATTCGATCGGACGCGGTGCGTCATCCGTTGCCGTCCATGCATCCGGCCACGCGCGCAGGATTGCTGAAAATTGCACGGAAGCTCGATCCGCTGGTGTTGCGCTGGGGTGTTGAGTAACATAGGCCCGCACGCCCACCACACCATCGTCCATGACCGCCAATCCTCGAGAGCTGACGCCGGAAACCCTCGCCGAGTTGCTCGAACGCGTGGCCAAACAGGACGCCGCGGCACTGCGAGAGCTATATGATCTCGCCGCTCCGAAACTGTTTGGCCTCGCGCTCCGTATATTGAACAGGCACGAGTGGGCAGAAGAAGTATTGCAGGACAGCTTCGTCAACATCTGGCGCTTTGCCGGCGACTATCGCCGGGCACTGTCCGCCCCGATGACGTGGATGTCGGCGATCGTCAGGAACCGTGCTCTCGATCACCTGCGGCGGGTAAGCACGCAGGAAACAGAATGGGGCGATGCGTTGGACGATCTTGTGGCAAGCGGCGATCCGGATCCCGAAGCACTGACTGCGGTCAGCCTGCAGGCACGTCTGCTGGCCGGCTGCATGCAGCAGCTGGAACCGGCGCAGCGTCAGGCGGTTGCGCTCGCCTACCTGCGCGACCAAAGCCATAGCGAGATCGCCGAAGTGCTGGCAGTGCCGCTCGGCACCATCAAATCCTGGATCCGGCGCGGCCTTGTCAAGCTGAAAGCCTGCCTGGGAGGCGAGTGATGAATCTCCATCGCTATCCTCAGCTGGTCGATATGCTGGCCGCCGAGTATGTGCTCGGCACGCTGCGCGGTGGCGCGCGGCGCCGCTTTCAACGGTACGCGGACCACGATCCGGTGATTCGTCGGGCTATCGAAGAATGGCAGCGGCGAATCTCGCCGTTGGCCGAACTCGCGGAACCGCACATGCCGCCGGCCGCCGTGTGGGACGCGATCGAGCGGCGGCTCGGCCTGAGCTCGGCACGTGAGGTGGCACGTGAGGCGGCACGGCCGCGCACCGTGGTCGAAAAACCCGCACGTCCGTCCGGCAGCATCTTCGAGAACCTCGCGTTCTGGCGAGGCTGGGCGATCGGCGTGACCGGGTTCGCCGCGGTCGCCGTGGTGGTCGCCGTACGCTCGCTGCTGCCGTCCGGTGTGACGCCTGCCTCGGCGCCGACCGTCGCGCAACAGCCGGAAACGGCCGTTTCGCATGTCGCGGTGCTCAACGACAAGGAAACGCATCCGGTCATGCTGGTCGCGTGGGACGAAGCTCACGCCACCATGACGCTGCATCCGCTCGGCAAGGTGGATTTGCCGGCCGGCCGCGCAATGGAGCTATGGGGTATTCCGGCCAATGGCCATCCGGTGTCGCTTGGCATGCTGCCGGATAGCGCAAGCGGCAAGGTCACGGCCGGTCAGCAGAAACCGGAAAACTACGACGCGCTCGCGGTCTCGATCGAGGCACCGGGCGGCTCGCCCGATCACAATGCGCCTACGGGTCCGGTGGTGTTCAGCGGCAAGCTGCTGCTTGTGTCCTGAGTGACCTTTAACGCTAACCCTATGCAAAGCTTTTACGAAGCCACCGTCGACCGCTCCGCCAGCCGCTCGTCCGGGCACTCGTCCGCTTACGCGCCCCTTACCGGCCGGCGCAGCGTCAACGTCTGCATCATGGGCGGCGGCCTCGCGGGGTTATCCACGGCGTTGGGACTCGCCGAGCGGGGCGTCGCCGACGTCGCCGTGCTCGAAGCCGAGCAGGTAGGCTTCGGCGCCTCGGGCCGCAACGGCGGCTTCGTGTTCGGCGGTTACAGCCTCGATTGCGCGGATCTGCTGAAAACCCTCGGCCCGGCCCGCGCACGCGAACTCTATACGCTGACCACCGACGCCGTCGATCTGATGAGAAAGCGTATCCAGCGCTACCGCATCGATTGCGACGTGACCGATGCCGGCGTGATCCTCGCCAACTGGTTCGACGAACCGGCAAGGCTCGACACGCAACGGCGTTTGATGCGGGATTCGTTCGGGGTCGAGTGGGAACCCGTGGCGGCCGCGGCGCTCGCGTCAGAACTGAAGACGAGCCGTTATCACGGCGGCCTGTTCGAACGCAACGCGTTCCACTTCCATCCGCTGAAATACGTGCTTGGCGTCGCCAGCGCTGTGGCTGATGCGGGCGTGCAGATTCACGAAAAGTCGCCGGTTGTGCGCTTGCAGCGCGGCGGCGCCGGTTTCGTCGTGCATACGCCGCACGGCGCGCTCGAAGCACGCCACGTCGTCATGGCCGGCGGCGGCTATGCGCGCAACGTCTATGCACGGGTCGAGCGCGCGGTCCTGCCGATCGCCACCTACGTGATGGCCACCGAACCGCTGGGTGCACGACTGAAAGACGCGCTGGACACCCGGGCCGCCGTCTACGACACCCGTTTCGCCTTCGACTACTACCGTCCGCTGCCCGACACGCGCATTCTGTGGGGCGGCCGCATCTCAGTGCGCGACCGCGCCCCGGATATCATCGCGCGACTGCTGCGGCGCGATCTGCTGAAGGTCTATCCGCAACTGCGCGACGTGCGGATCGAGTACGCCTGGGGCGGCCTGATGAGCTACGCGCGGCACAAGATGCCGCAAATCGGCCGCAGCGCGGACGGCGTCTGGTACGCGACCGGCTTTGGCGGCCACGGCATGGCGCCGACCACCGTCTCCGGCGAATTGCTGGCGGCGGCCATCTCCGGCGAACGGCCCGTGCCCGACGCGTTCGCGACCTTCGGCTTGACGCCCGCATATGGCGCACTCGGTCTCGCAGCCGCTCAACTCACCTACACCGCCATGCAGGCGCGCGACGCACTCGCCGCCCGGCGCCCCTCGCCCCGGTCGACGCCGTGACCCGATCCAATGCGCGACTCAATACGCTGCGGCTTATGCCGGAGACCCGCTCCAGAGGCGGGTTTCGCCATGCTAGAATGCGCCGTCACTGCCGCTCGAATACACAATGAAAAAGGGAAGCAAGGCCGCCGAGCCTGATACCACCGGCATCGCGTCCAGCGTCCCGCGCCCCGACGCCCGCCGCAAGTACGATCCTGAACAGACGAAGCGCAACATCCTCGAAGTCGCGACCCAGGAGTTCTCCGCGATGGGGCTGACCGGCGCGCGGGTCGACGCGATCGCGGAACGCACGAACACCACCAAGCGCATGCTGTACTACTACTTCGGCAGCAAGGAAGGGTTGTACCAGGCCGTGCTGGAAAAAGTGTACGGCGACATTCGCGCGCTCGAACAGGATCTGCATATCAGCGAACTCGATCCCGTCGAGGGCATGCGCGCGCTGGTCGAGTTCACGTTCGACTATCACGACCGCCAGCGCGACTTCGTGCGCCTCGTGACGATCGAGAACATTCACGGCGCGAAGTACGTCGAGCAGGTGAAGAGCTTCAAAGGCCGCAACGTCACCGTCATTCATACGATCGAGGACCTGCTCTCGCGCGGCATCGCAGCCGGGCTGTTCCGTGACGACGTCGATGCGATCGACCTGCACCTGATGATCAGCTCGCTGTGCTTTCACCGCGTCGGCAATCGCCATACCTTCGGTACGGCGTTCGGCCGCGATCCGTCGCACCCGCGCCTGCGCGCGCGTCATCGCGCCATGATCGTCGACGCTGTGCTGCGTTTCGTGCGCAAGGAAGACTGAAGCACAAGGCACAAACAAAAAAGCGGGACCTGAGCTAACGCCAGGTCCCGCTTTTTTTGGTCAAACCGTCCGATCAAGCCATGCGGCTCAATCCACCAGCACGATCCGCTTGATATCGCCGACGATAAAGATGTACGACAGCGCGCCGATCAACGCGATCGCGCCGATGAACACCAGTGCGCCGACGAACGAGCCGGTTGCCGCAACGATGAAACCCACCACCAGCGGCGTGACGATGCCGGCCAGATTGGCGGCAAAGTTGAAGATGCCGCCGGTCACGCCGAGCAGGCCGTCGGGGGCAATGTCCGACACCAGCGTCCAGCCCAGCGCCGCCATCCCCTGCGCGAAAAACGCCACCGACAGAATCACGATCACCACCACGTTGCTCTCGACATAGTTGGCGAGAATGATGGTCGACGCGAGCAGCAGGCCGGCAATGATCGGCAGCTTGCGCGCCACGTTCGGCGACTTGCCGCGTCGAAGCAGCCAATCGGAGAAAATGCCGCCGAACATTACGCCAATCGACGCGGCGATGAACGGCATGATCGCGAAGAAGCCGATCTTCAGCCACGCCATATGGCGTTCGGTGGCGAGGTAGGTGGGAAACCAGGTGAGGAAGAACACCAGCGTCGAGTTGCCGGCAAACTGGCCGAGGCAGATGCCGGTCAACTGACGATGCTTGAGCAGGCGTCCAATGGTGCGCCATTCAAAGCCGCTCTTTCCTGCAGCGGCTGCTGCAGCCGCTGCGGCCGGTGCGCCGGAAACATCGGCGTCTTTCTTCCGGTGCGTGAGACCACCGCCTGCTTCGATATAGTCGAGCTCGGCCTGATTGATCGACGGATGATCTTGCGGCTCGCGATAGAACATCCACCAGATCACACCGAATACGAGGCCCACGCCGCCCACCACGTAGAACAGCGAACGCCAGCCGAACGCGCCCATCAGCATAAACAGGAACGGGCTGAAAAACGCAAGGCCGATATATTCGCCGACCGTGTAGGTGCCGGTCGCCATGGCGCGTTCGCTCTGCGGAAACCATGTGGCCACCACGCGGCTATTGGTCGGAAAGCACGGCGCTTCCGAGACGCCCAGACCGAGCCGGAACACGAACAAGGCCCCGATGCCGTGCACGAGGCCCTGCGCCAGCGTGCAAAGCGACCAGAACGTCATCGACAGGAAATACGTGAGCTTGCTGCCAAAGCGGTCGAGAAAGAGGCCGCCCGGAATCTGCGAGACCACGTAGCTCCACGAAAACACGGAGAACAGCAGCCCCATGAGCGCGGCGTTGATGCCGAGTTCCTTGGTCAACTGCGGCGCCGCGATGCCTAGCACCGTGCGGTCCAGATAGTTGATCATCGTGCCTACCGCTAATAGCGAAAGGATCTGATAGCGGGCTTTCGAGCGGCGCGCGGTGCTTACGCCGGCATTCGCCTGGCGTGTCGCGTCGGCGGGCGTGGATTGAATAGGTTGTGGCATGGCGTCTCTGTCTCCTCGGTCTGGTTACGTACCGGATGTATATGGCTCGTGAACTACTAGCCTAGCTTTCCAACAAGGACTGGAAATGCGTGTAAACGCGCTCGGCGTCGGGTTCCAGGCCCGTGAAGATGCGCATCGCGTCGACCGCCTGATACACGGCCATCCCGCCGCCGCTCAACGTGCGGCAGCCGAGCGCCTCCGCGGCCTGCAACAGCGCGGTGCGGATCGGGAAATAGACGATGTCCGCGACCCACAAGCCGCGGTGCAGCAATTCGGCCGGCAACGGCAGACCCGGCAATTTCGCCATGCCGGTAGGTGTCGCGTGAATCAGGCCGTTAGCCGCGGCGAGCGATTCGGCCAGCGAGGTGCCGGCATTCACGGTGGAGGCGGGGAAACGCTTCTGCAATTCCGCGGCGAGCGATGCGGCGCGCGCGGCGTCCACGTCGAATAGCGTGAGCGTTTGCGCGCCCATTGTCAGCGCGGCATGCGCCACCGCTGCGCCCGCTCCGCCCGCGCCCAGTTGCACAACACGTTCCAGCGACACGTCCGGCAGGCCGCGTTGAAACGCGCGGGCGAAACCGGACCAGTCGGTGTTGTGGCCGATACGTTTGCCGTCCTTGAACAGAACGGTGTTGACCGCGCCGAGTGCGCGCGCGTCGTCGGACAGTTCGTCGAGCAACGGAATGACGGCCTGCTTGCACGGGTACGTAATGTTCAGCCCATTGAAGCCCATGTGTTCAGCGGCGACGAGCAAATCGGACAATGCGGTGATATCCAGCTTCAACGCTTCCAGATCGATGCGTCGATACACATAGTGCAGACCGAGCTTGCTCCCCTCTTCCTCATGCATCGCGGGGCTGAGCGATCCGCCAATGCCCGAGCCGATCAAACCGACGAGAAAGGATTGCGCGTTCGCTTGAGTGTTCGCTTGTGCGTTCATTTAGCCGCCCTATTCTTAAGGATGACCGCCATCCGCTCCAGAGCGAGCACATAGCCCTGCGTACCGCAACCGACGATGATCGCCTCGGCCACCGCCGACACGTACGAGTGATGCCGGAACGCTTCACGGCGATGCACGTTTGAAATATGCACTTCGATGACGGGCTTTTCGATCGCGCTGAGCGCATCGGCAATCGCCACCGAGGTATGCGTGTAAGCCGCCGGATTGATCACGATGCCGTCGACCTTGGTGCGCGCCGCATGCAGCCAGTCGATGAGTTGGTGTTCCGCATTCGACTGACAGAAGTCGACGGACAGATCCAGCCGCTCGCCTGCTTCGCGGCACTGCTTCGCCACGTCGTCGAGCGTTTCCGAGCCATAGATAGCCGGCTCACGCGTGCCGAGCAGATTGAGATTCGGTCCGTTGAGGACCAGCACTGATGCAAAACTCATGACGACCTCCCGCAAAAGTAAGGCATAAAGCGGGCCACAGCACACGCCGCGGCTCTACAACGTGATCGCAGTGTGCGCCCATTGAACGCAATCGTCATTCGGGGTTTATACGAATTTGTACCATCTAGTTAGTTTGTATAGACTGTCGAGAAAATGCGCTGGTGCGGGTGCTTCCGCCCCATGTCAAGATGGCTACGGGTAACTAGCTAGACCATTTTTCGCATTGCAGCATAACGCGGCGCAGGGCCGCCTGGCACCGTCCAAACAGCCGTTTCATTGTTTTTTGCAGGAGCCGTTCATGCAACGTTCGATTGCCACCGTGTCGATCAGCGGGACCCTCGTCGAAAAGCTGACCGCCATCCAGGCGGCAGGCTTCGAAGGCGTCGAAATCTTCGAGAACGACCTGCTTTATTTCGACGGCTCGCCCGCCGACGTGCGGCGCATCGCCGAAGATCTCGGGCTGAAGATCATGCTGTTCCAGCCGTTCCGCGATTTCGACGGGGTAAGCCCGGAGCGCCTCGAGCGCAATCTGGATCGGGCGAAGCGCAAATTCGACGTGATGCACGAATTGGGTACGGACCGGATTCTGGTCTGCAGCAACGTCTCGCCCGACACCATCGGCGACGATTCGTTGATGACCGACCAGCTTGGCGCACTGGCCCGCGCGGCCGAAGCGGCCGGCGTGATCGCAGGCTACGAGGCGCTCGCGTGGGGCAAGCACGTGAAGACCTACCGCCATGCGTGGAAACTCGTCAACGCGGTGAATCATCCGAATCTCGGGCTCGTGCTCGACAGTTTTCATACGCTGTCGCTCAACGACACGGTGGACGCAATCGCCGATATCCCGGGCGACCGCATCGCCTTCGTGCAAATCGCCGATGCGCCGAAACTCGCCATGGACGTGCTCGAATGGAGCCGCCATTACCGCTGCTTCCCGGGTCAGGGCGATTTCGATCTGGCAGGCTTCACCGCGCAGGTCGTGAAAACCGGCTACACCGGGCCGCTTTCGCTCGAAATTTTCAACGACGGTTTCCGCGCCGCACCGACCACCATCACCGCGGCGGACGGCCATCGCTCACTGTTGTTCCTCGAGGAACAGACTCGCGCGCTGCTCGAATCCACCCGTCAGCCGGTCGGCGAGCTCTATCTATCGCCCGCCGCGCCCGCGCACGTCGGCTATCAGTTCCTCGAGTTCGCGGTCGACCACACCACCCGCGCGCACCTCGTCGACTGGCTCGGCAAGCTGCGCTTTCGCCAGGCCGGTCAGCATCGTTCGAAAGAGGTAACTTTGTTTCAGCACGGCGCGGCGTCGATCGTACTGAACGCCGAGCCGGATTCATTCGCCAACGCCTTCTTCCAGCAGCATGGTCTGTCCCTGTGCGCGTCGGCGTTTCGCGTGGACGACGCCAATCAGGCGTTCGAGCGCGCCGCCGGCTTCGGCTACGCACCGTTCTCCGGCCAGATCGGGCCGAACGAACGCGTGCTGCCCGCCGTGCAGGCGCCCGACGGCAGCCTGAACTATTTCGTCGACGAAACGCCGGACCAGCCCACCCTGTTCGAAGCCGATTTTGTGCTCACCGACATCAACGGTCCGGCCGAAGTGGGCCCGCTCACGCGCATCGACCATGTCTGCCTGTCCGTGCCGGCGCCTTCGCTGGATACGTGGGTTCTGTTTTTGCGGACCGCGCTCGGTTTCCAGGCCGAGCCGGGTGTGCTGGTGCCCGACCCTTACGGGCTCGTGCGCAGCCGCGCGCTGCGCAGTCACGACGGTTCGGTGCGCATCGTACTGAACGCGTCAGTGGACCATCACACGGCGGTGGCCGAGGCATTGCACACCTATCACGGCTCGGGCCTGAACCATGTCGCATTCAGCACCAGTGACATTTTCAGCGCGATTCCCGAGTTCATCGCCGACGGTTTGCCGGTGCTGCGCATCCCGCGCAATTACTACGACGACCTCGCCGCCCGCTATGCGCTGCCGGACGAGACGCTCGAAGCGCTGCGGGCGCACAACATCCTGTATGACCGGGACGAGCGTGGTGGCGAGTTCTTCCACGCTTACACCGAACAACTGGATCAGCGCTTTTTCCTGGAGATCGTCGAACGGCGCGGCGGCTATGACGGCTACGGCGCGGCCAATGCGGCTGTGCGGCTCGCAGCGCAGGCTCAGCGCCGCAAATAGGCGCCCCTCGGCCCGCAACGTGGGAGGGCTGCGGTTTGCGGCCAGCCGCCTGTGGATTCAGGCGGATCGGGCACGGCCCATGCTTTATCGGTGTAAGCGAGCGCGCCGCACCGATATAATGGCGGTTGATCCACGGCCCGGTGCCGCGCAGGCATGCCCCATGCGGGCGTGGCGCGAACCGTCGGTCGAATGAAACGCCAGGAGAAATATGAAGAAGTTTGCCGTAGTCCTGTCAGTTCCCCTGCTTCTCAGCGCTTGCGCGTATTTCCAGAAGAATCCGGATGCCGGCGAGCCCGTCACGGACACCACCACGCAGCGCTCGGTCAACGACGTGGTCGCCTGCCTGACGCAAGTGGCGACCAGCCACAACGCCGCGTTCAAGTCGACCGAAATCCCGCAAGGCCAGATGCTCGACTTCGGCGATTCGAATATCGTCAAGGTGCGCAGCGACAACGGCCAGACGACTTATCGCTTCTACGCGGGCAAGCGCCACGTGGGCAATCTGTGGATTGAATCAGCGAGCAAAACTTGCGCGCCATAAGGTAAACAAGGGTAACGATCGGGCAGATGTAAGGATCAGTAACTTGTTCCGACGCAATCATAGTGTCACGGTGTTACACGACAATGGTGTCTTAAGAATCGTTTAAGACTTCATCCGCATGATCCGTTCGACACTATTCCGCACAAGGTGCGCTCCATGAACCAGCCTGACCACAACACGAACGACACGCCTGCACCGGCGAAGCGGCCCACCATTCTGCGCCGGCTGTTAAGCCATCACGAACTGGCAACGCTGCTGCTGTTGCTGCACGCGCCGATCGACGCGTCCGCGAAACCCGAGATTCCCCAGCTTCACGAAGCCGGCTTGATCGAAACGATTTCTGGCGACGAAGGCACCTCGCATATCCGTCTGACGTCCGAAGGCAACGCAGTGCTGCGCGGACTTGGCGTGAAATAAGGCGCGCTTTACATTTTAGTTACGCCTGCCATACACCGTACCCCGCTTCTCGCAGTCCAATCGCCAATTCCACTTCCATATCCTGTGCCCCGCGGTAAGGCATTGGATTGAACACTTCATACAGTTCGGGCAAGAGGCGCAAGCCGTAGTCGCGCACATAGCGATTTGCCTGAATCCCGGCCTTGTGCCGGTCGAATCTCAGATCCGGGTCCAACCCCGTCATTCCCACGTACACGCACGGCTTGTCGAACCGGTAGTCCGGATTCGCGCGGCGAAAGCGCGCCTCGTTCCAGACCGTGTCGTCCAACGCGACGACGTAGACGTAGTAGTGATGCCTGCGACGAACCATAGGTGCGACGGCTCAACTGCGCGAGGTTCCGTGCAGCAGCATCCGGTACTCGGTCGGCGTGACGCCGACGGTCGCCTTGAATTGGCGCGTAAAGGCGCTGTGGTCGGTGTAGCCGCAAAGTGCGGCGACGTCGGTGACCTTGTCGTGCGAAACCAGCAGCGCGGTAGCGGCGTCCAGCCGTGTTTTCAGCAACACCTGGCGCGGCGTCAAATGGAACACTTTGTGAAAGTAGCGCTCCAGTTGCGCCACCGACATATCCGCCATTGCAGCAAGCTGTTTCAGGTTTAACGGCTGCACGTAGTTTTCCTGGATGGACTGCACCACCGCGGCGAGCCGGCCGTAAGCGGGATGATTGCTTTCGTCCGCTTTCAGGTCGCGCGAGATGCCGGCGAGGCCGACCACCTTGCCCGCAGGATCGCGCAACGGCTGCTTGCAGGTCAGGCACCAGCCCGGCTGGCGGCCGGGATACAGGTGCAGTTCCAGTTGATCGATCATCTGGCTGCCGGCGCTGATGATCGCTTTGTCCTGTGCGGTGTAGATGCGGCCGAAACGGCGCGGGAAGACGTCTTCGGCGGTCTTGCCGAGCAAAGCGGCCTTTTCCTTGAAACCGCAACGCGAAGCCAGCGTGCGATTGACCAGCGCATAGCGAGCGTGCGCGTCCTTGACGAAGAACACGACGTCCGGCATCGCGTCGAACACGGGCTCGAGCAAAGTGAAATGCGACAGCATGCCGGACAGCGTTGCGTCGTCCGGTTCGAGCAGATGAGCCTGCGTGTTCATCGTGCGGGTTCCGTGGTCGGTGCGGTTATTGATGCGATTGCCTGTGTATCCGTCGAAGCATTGGCTGAAGCACTCGCCGGGCTGCATACGGCGTGTGCGCGTGCCTTCAACCGTGCGTTCGCCGATGCCTTCGCCGACGCGTTCGTTCGCGCAATTGGGCGGTTAGCGTGTGCGATCGATTATAGGGCCGCGTTGCCATCGACACTATCCAGCAAGGGGCAGGAGGATACCGGTGTCATTCAGCCGGCGGCGGCTCCTCGCTTGCCGCCATCAATGTGCCGATTTGCGCGGGACTGAACGGCGGGCGCGGAGCGGTGGCTTGCCAGCCGAAATACAGCCCGGCCGCGGCGCCGCAGATTCGTCCCTGGCATGCGCCCATCCCGCAGCGGGTGTGCAGCTTGGCCTCGCGCCAATCCGGATAGACGCGCACCTCGCCGAGACTGACGTCTTCGCACCGGCAGAGCAGCGTGGCGTCGCCGGGCGGCGTGCGCGCGGCAGCTTGCAGGGCGAAGGCCGTTTCGACGCGTCTCGCGAAACGCCGCCATCGGGCTCGTTGCACAACCAGCGCATCGCGGTTTGCATAGGTGCCGCTCGCCGAAGCCCCGCTTGGCGAGGCGCTGCCCGCGGAGGTTCCGCTCGCCATGGCGACGCTTGCCGCGAGACCCGCGATCTCGCCTTCCACGCCAGCCAGCTCCGCGCCGCCGACGCCCGTGCATTCGCCTGCCGCCAGCACGCCGTCCACCGAAGTCCGCTGCTCGCTGTCGACAACGATCTCCCCCGCTTCGCCGATCGCACAGCCGAGCGCTTGCGCAAGCGTGATGTTCGGTACAAGCCCATAGCCGCACGCAATGCGGTCGCAATCGAGCGTCAGGTCCCGCTGGCCGCGCCGGATCGTCACGCGCTCGACGCGCCCCTCGCCAATCGCTTGCCGCACGATGCTTCCGGTCAAGTAACGCACGCCCGCGAAGCCGCGTGTCATGGCAACGGCTTGCCACAACTTCGCCTTCTCGCCCAGCAGAGAGATGCCGAAGCGCGCAACCTCGAGTGCCGACGCCTGCTCCACTACCGCAACGACTTTCGCACCGGCAGCACGCGCCGTAGCGAGTGCGGCGATCAGCAAAGGGCCGCTGCCTGCAATCACGATCCGTTCGCCGCGCACCGGCATGCCGCCTTTGATGAGTGCCTGCAGCGCGCCGGCACCGGTCACGCCGGGCAGCGTCCAACCGGCGAATGGCAATAGCCGCTCTCGCGCACCGGTCGCGAGGATCAATCGATCGTAGCTGATCGATACGCCACCCTGCTCAGCCGACTCAAGCAGCAAACCGCGCGAACCCAAAGGCGCGATCACGCGGGTCGACGCGAACCACGTGACATGGGTCCGCATGCTTACAGCGTCGAGCAGTGCGTGGAGCTGAGCTTGCGGCGGATGGCCGGGACCCTGTCGCCAGATTTGGCCACCGGCACGCGGATTGTCGTCGAGCAGTGCGACTGTGGCGCCCTCGCGCGCTGCGGCCTGCGCGGCATTCAACCCGGCCGGACCGGCGCCCACGACCACGATGTCGAAGTGCTGCTTCATCTCACGCCCACGGTGGTGGCGTCGGCAGCGGCAGCAGCAGCAGCAGTGCAAACCACCTGCCCTTCGCGGCAAAGCGTCTGGCAGGCCAACACATGCGCCCGGCCGTCGATCGTGACGCGGCACTCCTGGCACACACCCATCCCGCAGAGCACTGCGCGAGCCTCGCCGCTCACCGACCTCCGTGTGCCGCCCGCGCCCGCCATGACGAGCGCCGCGGCCACGGTCGTACCCGCTTCGACCGTGACGCTTCTACCATCGATCACCAGGTGGAAACGCGTTGTACTGGCGTTACTCATGAGCCACCTTTTGCGCAAAACGGACCGGCAAGTACGGTTCGACAGGAATCGGTGCCGCATTCCCGGTGATATGCGCGGCGAGCAACTTTGCGCTTGCCAGCGAGGTCGTCACGCCAAGACCTTCGTGCCCGACAGCGAGCCACACGCCCGGTGCAAATTCGCCGGCCGGACCGATCAACGGCAATCCGTCAGGCGACGCCGCACGAAAGCCGGTCCACGCGCGAATGCCATTGAGTGTCGGCAGGACGGGCAGATACTGCGCGGCGCGGCGCAGCATCCGGGCAAGCACCGGCATGTCGACGGCGGGATCGGTGGTATCGAACTGGCGCGACGAGCCGATCAGCAACTGGCCCGTGGGCCGCGGCTGCGCATTGAATGCCACCGAGGTGCCGGCCGCATGATGCGCGCTCTTGATGTAGCCGAGTTCGAGCAGTTGATGGCGAATGAGGTCGGGGTAACGGTCGGTGATCAGCAGATGGCCTTTCTTCGGCTGCAAGGGCAGCGACCCCAGCAGTTGTTGAGCGCCCAGTCCATTGGCAACGATCACATGTGCGGCGCCGATGCGTTCGCCGTTGGCCAGCGTCACGCCGCCAGCACCGATTGCGACAACCCGGGTGCCAGGCCGCACACGGATATTCTCGACTCCTGAGGATTGCGTCAGCAGCCACTCTGCAACGGTGGGCGCATACACGATGCTGTCGTGCTCGATCCGCAAACCACCCGCCATCGTCTGCGACAGCGCCGGTTCACACGCCCGCAGCTCGGATGCGTCGAGCAGCTGCGCAGAGACGCCCTGTGCCTCGAACGCGGCATGCATGGCGCGGGCTGCTTGCCATTCCTCCTCGTCGGCGGCGACCCATAAAGTGCCGCAACGCGCGAACGCGTCACGCGCACGCAGCTGCGGCGCGAGCGCCAGCCACAAGTCGCGCGAATAACGGCTCAACGTGAATTCCGCGGGCGAGTCGTTCATCACGACGATATGGCCCATGCCCGCCGCCGTCGCGCCGCCCCCGATGCCCTGTGCGTCGAGTACTTCGACCCGCATGCCGAGTCCGGCCAGCTCCGCAGCGCAAGCCGCGCCGACAATGCCGGCCCCGACGATCAACGCGTCCGCCGTCATGCCGTGCGGATGCCCCACGCAAACGGGTCGCGCTCGTCGAAACACAAACGCCCTTCCGCCATGATGTGCGCATGGCCGGTGATGGTCGGAATCACCGAGACGCCGTCGCCGGCATGACGATAGCTCGCCTCGAATACGCTGCCGATAATGCTCTCCTGCCGCCACACCGCGCCTTCGGAAAGCTTGCCGTCGGCGGCGAGGCAGGCGATCTTCGCGCTCGTGCCCGTACCGCATGGCGAGCGGTCGTACGCGTTGCCTGGACAAAGGACGAAGCTGCGACTGTCGATGCCATCGCGCGAGCCGGGTCCAAAGAGTTCGATGTGGTCGATCAGGGCGCCGTCCGCGCCGGTAATGCGCTGTGCGATCAGCGCGTCGCGGATGGCCCCACTGAACTCGGTCAGCTCGGCGATACGCGATGCCTCCAGCGCTCGCCCGTGGTCGGCAACGAGAAAGAACCAGTTGCCGCCCCAGCCGATGTCACCACTCAACATGCCGTAGCCCGGCACGTCCACCTGCACGCTTTGCCGGTAGCGATAAGCCGGCACGTTGCGCACGGCCACGCTGCCGTCCTCGTTGAGCGTCGCTTCGACGATGCCGACCGGCGTCTCGATCCGATGACGCCCCGGCCCGATCCGCCCCATGTGCGCGAGCGAGACGACGAGGCCGATCGTGCCGTGCCCGCACATGCCGAGATAGCCCACGTTGTTGAAGAAGATCACGCCGGCCGCGCACGCGGGGTCGTCGGGCTCGCACAGCAGCGCACCGACCACCACGTCCGAGCCGCGCGGTTCGGTGACGACGCCCGCGCGCCAGTCGTCGAAATGCGCGCGAAATACGTTCAGACGCTGCGCCAGCGTGCCGCCGCCAAGCGCCGGGCCACCCGACACCACCAGGCGGGTCGGTTCACCGCCGGTGTGCGAGTCGATGATGTCTAGGGTTTTCATGATGCACATGGTAGGAATGACGGGCGCCGGGGTCTTGGTGTGCTTAAGCGTGGATTGTGACGATTTCAGCATAGCCTTTGCGCCCGTGCACTCACCCTTCCATCTTTGGGAACGGGCGAAATCCACGGCTGAACAACACCCGGCAAGCGGACTCAAAAACTTATGCGAGGTCCTGTCCAAGCGACTTCGACGCACTTTGCGTGCTGTCCCGAAATAGTCGATCTGCTTGCTCTTGCAAGGCTTACAGGCACAACCACTATGCTGAAATCGTCATCCGTCACGCGTGAATCACGCAAGACGGCGGCATTTTCCCTGCTTACACTGCGCTTCGACTCAACACACTCAGGAGAGCAGTCGTGGCGCATATCTGGGAAGGCGTTTGGCCCGCGGTGACCACCAAGTTTCACGCGGATTTCAGCATAGATCGCGAATGGACCGGCAAGAATATCGAGGCACAGATCGAAGCGGGTGCGGATGGCATCATCGTCTGTGGATCACTCGGCGAAGCATCGACGCTCTCGCTGGATGAGAAGCTGCAAGTACTCGACATCGCGGTCGATGCCTCGCGCGGCCGTGTGCCGGTTTTGCTGACGATCGCCGAGAACAGCACGCTCGACGCCTGCCGCCAGGCCGAAGCCGGCAGCCGGCGCGGTGCGGCCGGTTTCATGGTGCTGCCCGGGCTGCGCTATCTGTCCGACCGGCGCGAGACGCTGCACCACTTTCGCAGCGTCGCCGATGCAAGCGCGCTGCCGTTGATGATCTACAACAATCCGCTTGCCTATGGCGTCGACATGACGCCCGAGATGTTCGCGGAAATCGCCGACGAAAAGAAGATCGTCGCGATCAAGGAATCATGCGGCGATGTACGGCGCGTGACCGATCTGATCAACGTGGTCGGCGATCGCTTCGCGATCCTGTGCGGCGTCGACAACCTTGCGATGGAAGCGATATTGATGGGCGCACATGGCTGGGTGGCCGGTCTCGTGTGCGCGTTTCCGCGCGAGACGGTTGTGATTTACAAGTTGCTGAAGGCGGGCCGTCTTGAAGAAGCGCGCGCGATCTATCGCTGGTTCGCGCCCCTGCTCGCGCTCGACGTCTCGTCGAAACTGGTGCAGAACATCAAGCTGGCCGAGACCATCGTCGGGCTTGGCACGGAGCCGGTCCGGCCGCCGCGCCTGCCGTTGGCCGGAGACGAACGCAAGGACGTTGAAGCGTTGATCCGCCGGTCGATCGAAATCCGACCGGCGCTGCCGCAGGTTTGAGTTGCGGCAGGTTCAGGCTGCCTGCTTCTCCGCGTCCGTTTCGGCCTGGCGCAGATGCAGCAGCCGATAACCGCTCTTGTAAACGGGTTGAAGCCGGAAGTCGTTTTGCGGCTCGATCTCGAGCAGCAAGCGCAGGCGCGACACGTGACTGTCGATCGTGCGGGTGAACTCGCGGAACTCACGGCCCCACACCATCGCGAAGATATGGTCGCGCGACATCACGCGGCCAATATTGGAAAAGAACAGCGACGCCAGCCGGTACTGCGTGCCCGATAGCTGCACCGGCTGGCCGCGCAGCATCACGAGCTGGCGATGCGTATCGAAATGGTAGGGGCCGACATCGAAGCTCGCGGCGCTGAAACGGTCCGGATAGGCACGGCGCAGCAACGCCGCAACACGCTCGCGGAACTCGCCCGGGCGCAGCGGCAGTGCGACATAGTCGTCGGCCCCGCTGGCAAAGGCGCGCACCACGCTGTCCTCCGACATCTCCGCCGAGGCGAACAGGACCGGCAGGCGGTCGCCGCCGACCGCGCGCACTGAGCGAAGGACTTCGGCGCCGGACAGGCGCGTGCCTTGCCAGTCGAGCACCAGCATATCCACGGTGGAACGGGCGAGCGCTTTCGACATGCTCAGACCGTCGTCGTAGGCCATACAGGTATGACTGGCGCTCATAAGGACTTTTTCGATCGACTGACGCATGACGGGGTCACGCTGAAGGATGGCAATACGCATGGGATTACTCTTAACTAATAGCTCGGACGCGATTCTCAGAGGGACGCCCAAGCCATCCCATAAGAGCATTCCTAAATTGCACACAAATCGCCCCGCTCCGACAGCTTATGCGCGGCATTCCTACATCCAATCGCTGCGGCTCGCACGACGTGCGGCCTAAGAGGTCCTGCCTGCCGTCGAAAAGGCACGTCTCGGGGAACTTTTCCCAATCTAATTAAGTACTTCCCGAAACCGCCGGCTTTCATCCTGTAAAATCCCCGCCCTGGCCCCAGTCGTCACCGCGCTTCCCCTATCCGGGCCGGCGCGCCGGTGTCCCGTGCTCTACCCAGCGCTTGCCACACTTCTCGCCCGACGACCGCCACATTTCCACGCGCTACGTGTGGTTCCCAATTCAAGACAAGACACAAGCAATGCAAGCGACAAATCTGGGTGGAGCGCAGGCTGTCACCCCACGCCCTCTTGGGCGAAGCGATTACAAGACGCTCGGCCTCGCCGCGCTCGGCGGGGCGTTGGAGTTCTACGACTTCATCATCTTCGTATTCTTTGCACCGGCGATCGGCCAGTTGTTCTTCCCCGCCGCGATGCCGGACTGGCTGCGTCAGGTGCAGACCTTCGGCATCTTCGCGGCGGGTTATCTGGCACGTCCGCTCGGCGGCATCATCATGGCGCATTTCGGCGACCTGTTCGGCCGCAAGCGCATGTTCACGCTGAGCGTGCTGCTGATGTCGGTGCCGACGCTGATGATGGGCCTGCTGCCCACCTACGCCAGCATCGGCGTGATGGCGCCGGTCTTGCTGCTGCTGTTCCGCGTGATGCAAGGCGCGGCGGTGGGCGGCGAAGTGCCGGGCGCATGGGTGTTCGTCTCCGAACACGTGCCAGAGCGGCACGTCGGCTATGCGTGCGGCACGCTGACGGCCGGCCTCACGGCGGGCATCCTGCTCGGCTCGCTGATCGCATCGGCGGTGAACCGCAACTTCGCCCCCACTGAAATCGCCGCGTACGCATGGCGCATTCCGTTCCTAGTGGGCGGCGTGTTCGGCATGTTCTCGGTTTATCTGCGCCGCTGGCTGCATGAGACGCCGGTGTTCGCCGAACTCAAGCAACGCAAAGCAATCGCCGCAGAAGTGCCGCTCAAGGCCGTATTGCGCGACCATGGCCGCGCCGTGATCGTGTCCATGCTGCTTACGTGGATGCTGTCGGCGGCGATCGTCGTGGTGATTCTGATGACGCCGACGCTGCTGCAGAAGCAGTTTCATATCGCGCCGGCCACTGCGTTGCTCGCGAATTGCATGGCGACGCTGTGCCTGACGATCGGCTGCGTGATGGCGGGTTCGATCGCCGGGCGGATCGGCGCGGGGCGCACGATCTTCATCGGCGGTCTCGCGCTGGCGGTGACGTACTACGTGATGTTCCAGCAGCTCGCCGTCGATACGTCGGCGCTGGTGCCGCTGTACGCCGTGGCCGGCCTTTTCGTCGGCGTGATCGGCGCGATTCCGTTCGTGCTGGTCAAGGCGTTCCCGCCCGTCGTGCGATTCTCGGGCATCTCGTTCTCGTATAACGTCGCCTATGCGGTGTTCGGCGGCCTCACGCCGATCGCCGTGTCGCTGATGATGAAGTCGAACCCGATGGCCGCACCGCTGTATGTCGGCGCGATCTGCATTGTCGGCGCATTGACTACGTTGTTTATCAAAGACGCGCCGCAAGCGCGCTAATCGAGCTGAATCGAGCTGTTTTGCAACGGCGCACGCAACGTGCGCCGTTGCTCCATCGGCACCACGCCCCGCCTTTCCGGCTGTTTCGGCGACATCCATACTTCACGTCGGACCGAAACTTCGTGCGCTGCGTCAGCCTACGATGTGCCTCATGAACGCTCTCAACACACCCGACTCGCCCGCCCTCGGCCGCGTTCTCGCGACCGTTAGCGTGGGCTTCGTCGTCACGCAACTCGACGTGACTATCGTCAACATCGCACTGCCGGAGATCGGTGCGGACCTGCATGCGAATGTCGCGGGGCTGCAATGGGTCGTCGACGCGTACACGCTCGCCTTCGCCGTGTTGATGCTTTCGGCGGGCGCACTCGGCGACCGGCTTGGCACCCGGCGCATGTACGCCGCCGGCATCGTGCTGTTTGCGCTCGCATCGCTCGCCTGCGGATTGGCGCTCGATGCCACCATGCTGGTCGCCGCGCGCGCGTTGCAAGGCATCGGCGCCGCCGCCATGCTGCCGAACTCGCTGGCGCTGCTCAACCAGTCATACGGCCACGATCCGAAGCTCCGGGCGCGTGCGGTCGGGCTGTGGACCGCCGCGGGCGCGATTTCGATCGCGGCCGGACCGGTGCTCGGCGGTCTGCTGATTGCGGCGTTCGGCTGGCGTAGCATTTTTCTCGTCAATCTGCCGATCTGCGTGGCCGGTTTGCTGGCGACTTTGCTGTGGGTGCCACGGGCTCGATCAGCACGCAACGAGACGCAACGCGCGGTTGCGACCGTGACTGGCTTTGGAACCGGGAATGGAGCTGGGGCTGGGGCCGCGACTGCCACTGGCAATACGACTGGCGCTGAAACTGCGTCTGCCGCTGTGGCTACAACACCAGCTACAGCCGAGGCAAGTCCACGCAGTATCGATCTGAGCGGCCAGACCCTGGCCATCGTCGCGCTCACCGCGTTCGTCGCCGCTGTGATCGAATGGCGTCCGCTCGGGCTAAGCCACCCACTAGTCTGCGGCGGTTTCATACTCGCGCTGATCGCTGCGCTCACCTTCATCGCCGTGGAATCGCGCGTTGCGACACCAATGCTGCCGCTCTCGCTATTCAGCAAGCGCACCTTCAATGCGGCCGTGCTGTTCGGCATCTGCGTGAATCTGACGTACTACGGCATGGTGTTCGTGCTGAGCCTGTATTTGCAGCGCGTACGCGGCTATACCCCGCTGCAGGCAGGCCTCGCCTTCCTGCCGTTGACCGGCGGCTTTCTGCTCTCGAATGTGGCGAGCGGCTGGGTGGTCGGGCGTTTCGGCGTGCGCGTGCCGATGATCGCCGGTGCCATCACCGCGGGGCTCGGCTATGGCCTGCTACATTTCGTCGATGCGTCCACGCCGCTCGCCGGCCTCCTGCTGCCGTTTCTCCTGATTCCGTCTGGAATGGGCCTGGCGGTTCCGGCAATGACCACCGCCGTGCTGGCCTCCGTCGAAGCGAAGCGCGCGGCCACGGCCTCCGCCGTGCTGAATACCGCCCGGCAAGCAGGGGGCGCCGTGGGTGTGGCGGCCTTCGGCGCGTTCGCGAGCGGCGCGGCTGCCACGCAAATCGTCTCGGGCATGCAGGCGGCGACGGCGATCTCGGTCGGTCTGCTGGTGGTGGGTGGCGTGATGGGCTGCCTCGTGCATCCGGAACCGCACGCGTCGGCCTCGAGGCCGCACAAGACTAACCCTCGGCAAGTTCGCGAATCTCGTTGATCAGCTCGTGACTTACAGCGGCGCTTCCTGAATCGTGCCGGTGTCGATCGCACGCTCGATCAGCCCTTCGTTTTGCGCCTTGGCGATGGCGTCGGCGATCAGCTTTTCCGGCTGTTCGATCTCGGCCCTGATTGTGCCGATGAGGCCGGATGCATCCAGAACCACCAGCGTTTTCGCCGAATCGGCAAGGCTGATGATGACGCGATGCGGCGTGGACCCTTCGCCCAGACTTGCGCACAACTGCGTGACCTTGCCACCAATGGTTTGCTCAAAACTTTGAATCATTATTTGCCCCTTGGGTTGCAGCCGGAATCAAAGGCGACCGGCACGGACACCCTCAACGCCGTGATCAGAGATTCAGCCCGCCGCGCGGCGCACGCGCGCCGTCGATACTGATACGGCCCGCTCCGGTCACGAACAACAGCAGGAATCCACCGGCGATACCAATGTTCTTCCAGAAGTGGATAACCATATCGCGTTGCATCGCGGGATCGGTGACGTTCCAGAAATCGTGGCCCAGCACCGCGGTCGCCACGGTGTAGACGGCCATGATGAGCGCGAGCGGGCGGATCTTGAAGCCGAAGATCAGAAGCAGACCGCCGAGCGCCTCGACCGCGGTTGCAAGTGGCGCGGCGACCTGTACGAACGGCACGCCCTTCGAATGCAGATAGCTGACAAAGCCCGCATAGCCCAGCAGTTTCATCACGCCGCCCCACAAAAACAGCACGGCAAGGGCGATACGCGCGATGAGGATGACGCCGGAATCGACGGGACGCGTCATGAGGAACTCCTTTAAATGAATAAGCAGCAGACCCGGCCAGGCGGCCGCAGTTCCCCATTTTGCATCTGAGAATAGGTGCATTGCCCGCCTTTTCCAAGCGCGGGCCGAAGTGAACCGCGCCATTTGCGCCGTCTCAAGGGAGGGAAAAGGTGACCGAGCGCTCAGCGCCTGCCCGGTTTTGCACATCACGGCCGGTATGGCCGCGGTGCTCATGCGTGTCGGTGCGCGACTCGAACTCGGCACGCAGCCTGCCAGGTTGCGCAGGCTTCCACGCCGGCGACATTCAGGACAAGATGATCGAGGCGGTCTATCGAAAGCTCACGATTTTCGCCGCCGTGGTGAAGTGCTATCGCTGCGGCGCATCCGGCGCGAGCAAGACACCCTTTGTAAAGACGAAGCAACCGTAGCCGCGCTCTTCGCCGGTAGCGATCACGCAATAGGCTTTGCGCGCCCGCTCATAGAAAGCGAAACGCTCGACCGAAGCAAACGGCACCTCGCGCCCTTCCGCCGCATTGATCTCGAGCTGCACCTCCCGCTGGACCGCCGGAATCGTATCCGGCTCGCCGACCACTTCCATGCGCGAGGCAGGGTGCTCGATGAATGTATCCAATGGCATCACCGACAGAATCGCGCGAATCGCACGCGCTGCGTTCACGCCATCGAGCCGAAGCAGCTTGCCCAACACTGTCTCGTACGCGACGGAAGCGCCCGGGAAGTTGGCGTCGCAAACCACCAGTTCGTCACCATGACCCATCGAACGTAGCGCATGCAGCACATCGGCATTCAACAGCGGATCCAGATTCTTCAGCACGGTGTCTCCTCGAGATTCGATTGGCGGCCAGCCGCCCGGGTTCGAACGGTTCGTTCTTGCAGTTGCCGTTGCAACTGTCCTTGCGCGCGATCGTGCAGCGCATCGCGATCGATTGTAGCAAGACCGTGGCCCCCGTCCCTTGCCGGCGGCTCACCGTCAATCCGCTCTTCCGCACGATGCGGTGGGCGGCTTTCCGGCGACACTGCCACCGCAGCCATCCCACCAAGGCGAGGAGCACGAGGCCCGCGCCACCCAGCACCGGCTCGCGCCAGGCCAGCAACGCAGCGAAGGTGAAGGCGCGCGTGCCGGCCAGCAGAGCGAAGCCGGCGATCGCGCTGGAGAGCGCGTCGACGGTGTCCGACAGGCGCGCGAACGTGTGGGCAGTACCGGGAGCCATAGCGGCAACGGACTCGTGCATGATCGTCTCCATGAAAAAACGGCGAGTGGTCAGGTGGCGGCAGGCACCTGGTCGAGGAAGCCAGTCACCGTCTGCAGGCGTCCATGGGCGTCGAGCACGCCGAAGTCGGAACCCTTGACGATCGCCTCGCCCGCAGGCGTGGTGAGCGCCCACGAAAAACGCAGGCGGTTCGCGAAACCATCGACCTGCGTCGTGCGGCGAAACGTGTGATGCGGGAAGCGTTCGTGCACCGCACGGATCATCGCGTCGATGCCGTCATGACCCGCGCCTGCCAGCAGCGGATCGCGATAGTCGGCATCGGCGGTCCACGTCGCGGCAATCAGTTCGCGGCGGCGTACTGCGTCGGTTTCATTCCATGCATCGAAATAACGGTCGATCAGATCGGTATGCGTATTCATCTCAAACTCCTCGATTGGCATGACTGAGCACTACGCTCGGCAGACACGTTGTATGCGGCGGGCTCGGAGTGAAGATTGGACGCTCGAACGCCGCGCGTCGATTACGTGGGAGGTAAGCGCCGGGACGCACCGAGGGGGAGAACTATGCTTTTTGCGCGCCGGATTAGCCATCCGGCCGAGTCGTCAGGCACGGCATCAGCCGCTAACCTCATGGGCAAACGGGGGCCGCGCAGCGTAGCCGCGCGGCATGTGACGAACTCAACGGGGCGCGGACACGAGCCGCATTTTTAATATGGTTTTTACGCTTGCAAGACCGTATCCATCAGGATACACTCATCAGCAGATCGGTTCACCGCCTGTGTACACGGTCAACCGCACCGAGGAATTCGACGGCTGGCTTGCCGGCCTTGCCGACTTAAGAGCGAAGGCAAAAATCCTGGTGCGGGTCCGGCGTGCGGAGCGAGGTCATTTCGGCGACGTCAAGCTGCTGGAAGACGGTGTGTCCGAGATGCGCGTCGATTGTGGTCCCGGGTATCGGGTCTACTTCGCGCGTGAAGAGCGCGTGATTTACCTGCTGCTCTGCGGTGGCGATAAGTCCACGCAGCCGGCCGACATCAAGCATGCCAAATCAATGTGGGCAGCAATCAGAAAGGAATCGTCATGAGCAAAGTCAAAACCGCACGCTTCGATGCATCGCACTACCTCGATAGCGAGGAGATGATCGCTGAATATCTCAACGCAGCGCTGGAAGAAGGCGACGCCGATCTCCTCCTCGCCGCGATCGCCGACATCGCAAAAGCACGCGGCATCGCGAAGGTCGCGGCCGACGCGGGGCTCGGGCGTGAGAGCCTCTACAAAACACTCGCGCCCGGCTCGAAACCGCGCATGGATACCGTGTTCAAACTGCTGCGCGCGCTGGGCGTCAAGCTCAACGCCGTGCCGGAAGGCGTGGCGCACGCCTGATTCGCGCGGTCGTGCCTGTCGTGCCGGCTTGGGCAACATGCTGAATGTGCTGCGTATTCGCGGGTGCCCCTACGCTTTCCCGGATTTTCCCAGGTTTTCGGGGGTTTCCGGGGTTTTCCATTACCTGCCAGGTAATGGATCGCTGACGCGCTTTGGCTATCATCGGCAACATGAACACACTCTCTCTTGCGCAAACCATCCCGTCGAACAGGCCGACGGCAAGCCGCACAGTCGGCGATCTGCTGCGCGAATGGCGGCAGCGGCGAAGAATGAGCCAGTTAATACTCGCCGCTGAAGCCGATATTTCAACGCGGCATTTGAGCTTCGTCGAATCGGGCCGTGCGGTGCCTAGCCGGGAAATGGTCATGCACCTCGCCGAGCGGCTCGACGTGCCACTGCGTGCGCGCAATGCGCTGCTGATCGCGGCAGGCTATGCGCCGCTGTTCCGCGAACGCCCATTAACAGACCCGCAATTGGCCGCTGCGCGCGAGGCAGTCGAGCTGGTGCTTAAAGGTCACGAGCCCTATCCGGCACTCGCGATCGACCGCCACTGGAACATCGTGGCCGCGAACAATGCGCTCGCGCCGCTGCTTGCAGGCGCAAGCCCGGAACTGCTGAAACCGCCCGTCAATGCGATGCGGCTAAGCCTGCATCCGGAAGGCATCGCAGCGTCGATCGTCAATTGGCATGCCTGGCGTGCACACGCGCTGTCCCGACTCCAGCGGCAAATCGATGTGAGTGGTGACGAGACGTTGAGCGCCCTGCGCGACGAGCTAGCCGCGTATCCCGCGCCGCCCGGCGCGAAAGTAACCGACCACGACGACACCGCGAGTCATCAGGTCGCCGTGCCGCTGCGGCTGCGCACGCCAATCGGCGAGCTGTCGTTCTTCAGCACCACCACGGTATTCGGCACACCAGTCGATGTGACGCTGTCGGAACTTGCCATTGAAGCGTTCTTTCCCGCCGATCAACAAACCGCGGCGGCACTGCGCGAGTTTGCCGAAAACCAGCGCGCCGAGGGCGTAAAAGGTTGAAGTCGCAAAGCCATAGCAGAACCGCGGAAACCTGAGCATCGCAGAACACTGCGTTGTTACCGCCTGCAACGCCATTCGAACCACATGGAGAGACGCAATTGATCACCCACGCTCCGCTGATCCGCCAACTCGGGTCGGCCGACCGCGACGCCTACTTCCAGCTTCGCCTGCGCGGACTGAAGGCACATCCGGAGTCGTTCGGTCAAAGTTACGAGGAAGCGCTCGCCAGAGGCGCCGCGAGGCACGACGCGATGTTGCAGGGCGAGCGCGCGGCAGAAGGAGACTTTTTGCTCGGTGCTTACGCATTGGCCGATGCGCCGCTGATCGGCGTGGTCGGATTGCTGCGCAACCAGAACGACAAGCAACGGCACAAAGCCTCGATCGTCGGCATGTATGTCGCGCCGGAAGCTTCGGGCCGCGGAGTCGGGCGCGCGTTGCTTAATGAGTTGCTGGCGCGAGCGGCACAAATAGAGGGCCTGAGGCAAATCCAGTTGATGGTGAGTCGCCGCAACGAGGCGGCGCGCAAACTCTACGAGTCATTTGGTTTTCGCCAATATGGCTGCGAGATCGAGGCGTTGAACGTCAACGGCGTGTTTCACGATGCGGATCTGATGGCCCGTTTCATGTAACAGCTATCGGGTACCGATCCCGCCGCAGGTCGTTCGCCCGGCGGCACCGCGACAAGTGGCAGTGGCAGTGACCAGCGGGCCTGATGTTCGGCTACAAAGCCCGTCTGGCCTGGGGTTGTAACGTCCGTGCCTAATTCTGCGGCACCGTGTCAGGCAGCTTGCGCCGCTGGCTGCGGCTGGTCGCCGGCTTTGCCGGCAACGTACACGGTACCCGCTTGCACCCGGCGTTCGCCCCGAAAGTCGACCGGGGTCGCGCAAACGCTTGCTAGAAGTTACAAATACCGCCTAGTTTGTAACTGGGGCCACACCAACCTGTTACACCTTCGATCCGCCCCTACCGCAACACCAACAAGCGGTATTTATTACTTTTAATTAGCCTCGCTTTCTATTTCCTTTCTGATTCAGGCCTGCTTTTTCGGGTCTCGACCGGCCGCGCGCCATTGCTCAGACAATTGACCATAGAGCCCATCACACAAGGGTTTCCATGGATCAGACAAAATTCCTGGGCGGCAAATAATCTGCTATGCATGCTCTATTACAAGGCCGTGAAATAGTTACCGAAATTTGATGCATTTTTTTGAGATATTTTTTTGTGAGGGGATTGATTTCTTGTTTTGCCCTTCATACAATTCGTCCCAAGCTGTTACGAAATGTAACGCGATGTATCAAAAGGTCGCCATCTGTATCAGGTGGTGACATGTAGCCGGAGGTTACCGTTTCCGGTGAGGCACAAAAGACATAACGGCAAAAAATGCCGACATAGTAATTCGGGGCTTCGGAAACACAGAAAATGGACCGTAGCAGCGAGACGCTGGATTCAATCCGCGAGATCAACTTGTCTTACATCATGCTCGCGCAACGTATGTTGCGTGAGGACAAACCGGTCGGCATGTTCCGGCTGGGACTGTCGTCGGAACTGGCTGATTTGCTTGCCGGGCTGTCGCTCGCGCAGATTGTCAAGCTGGCCGCTTCCGATCAGCTTTTGTGCTTCTTCCGCTTCAACGACCACTCGATGTTGTCGGCGTTGACGCAAACGACGAAGCACACGGCAGTTGCACCGACTCACGCGGCGATCCTGCTTGCAGGCCAGCCTGCCGAGCAGTTTGCTTAATCGAGGTGACCGCGATGCTCAAGCGTAGCCTGACGGAAGACGCCCAGGAAGTATTCCGGGCCATCGCGCTGATTGAACTCGGCGCGCGCATGCAGGTTCTCGAAAGCGAGTTGACGCTTTCGCGCGACCGCATGATCCGCCTGTACCGCGAGGTTAAAGGCGTATCGCCGCCCAAGGGCATGCTGCCGTTCTCGGCGGACTGGTACATGACGTGGCTGGCGAACATCCACGCGTCGTTGTTTTACAACACGTACCTGTTCCTGAAGAACGAAGCGCACTGCTCGCACCTGGATGCGCTGACCAAAGGGTATCGGCTGTATCTGGAACATTGCCAGCACAGCGACGCCGAACCGGTGCTGGATCTGACGCGTGCATGGACGCTGGTGCGTTTCTTCGACGCCGACATCCTGCAGCTGACCAAGTGCTGCCGTTGCACCGGCAAGTTCGTCGCGCACAAGCACGACCTGCAGCACAACGTGGTGTGTGGCGCGTGCCAGCCGCCGTCGCGCGCCGGCAAGACCAAGAAGGCCGCCGCCGCTCGCCAGGAAGCGCTCGAAGCAGCGCAGATCGCGCAAGCCGCCTGAGTCGATTGGAATCGATGAGGGCCGGTCCAGCCTGATTCGAACCGAAGCACCGAGGGAAAAAGTCCGCCGTCACGCGGACTTTTTTTATGTGGCTTGCGCCCGGGGACCGGACACCAGACACCTGACGCCCGGCATCCGCTCCGCTGCCTCCTACGCCCCCATCAGCCCACCAACCCGACCGTCTGCACCACCAGCCACAGATTCGCCGCACTGATCACCACGAACAGCGACCAGGCGAGGAGCCGCGTCGGCAGCCTGTTGGCGAATTCGCCCATCAACGAACGATCATTGGTCATGCGGATCAGCGGATAAAGCGCGAACGGCAGTTGCAGGCTCAACACAACCTGGCTTGCAACCAGCAGCGTGCCGACTGCGCCGTTACCCATCATCTGCACGCCGATCAGCGCCGGAATCAAGGCGAGTGCCCGCGTGATGAAGCGCCGCTGCCAGCACGGAATTTTCAGCTTGAGAAAGCCTTCCATGATGACCTGCCCCGCCACCGTGCCGGTGAAGGTCGAGCTTTGCCCCGAAGCCAGCAGCGTAATCGCGAACAGCACCGCCGCGAAACCCGTGCCGACGATCGGCGCCAGCAGCTTGTACGCGTCTTCGATTTCGGTGACCTGATTGTGGCCGGTCGCATTGAACGCGGCGGCCGCGAGAATCAGGATCGCCATATTGATCAGCAGCGCGATCACCAGCGAGACGATCGTATCGATGCGCGACATGCCGATCGCCGACCTGATACTGGCCGGATCGCGCTTGACCGCGCGGGTCTGCACGATCGATGAATGCAGGTAGAGGTTGTGCGGCATCACGGTCGCACCGAGAATGCCGATCGCCAGATACATCGGCTCGCGGCTGCTGAGCGCCTGCCACGAAGGAATCAGTCCTTGCGCAACCGACGGCCAATGCGGCTTCACCAGCGCCAGCTCGATGATGTAGCCAACGCCGATCGTCGCGACCAACCCGAGCATGATCGCTTCGAGATCGCGGAAATTCTTGCCCTTCAGGCCGAGTACGATCAGCGTGTCGAACGCGGTCAGCAACACGCCCGTGGTCAGCGAGCATTTGAAGAGCAGATGGAAGGCCAACGCACCGCCGAGCACTTCGGCCAGATCGCAGGCCACGATGGAAAGCTCGGCAAGCAGCCACTGAAAACGCGCGACACCTGGCGAATAACGCAGTCGCGACAATTCCGCGAGGTCACGCCCGGTGGCGATGCCGAGACGCATGCTCAGGCATTGCAGCGCCATCGCCGCAAGACTCGACAGCATGACGACGAACAGCAGGCTATAGCCGTAACGCGACCCCGCTTCGATATCGGTGGCCCAATTGCCGGGGTCCATGTAGCCGATCGAAATCAGCAGACCGGGCCCCGCGAATTGCAGGATTTTTTTCCAGAACGGCGCGCCTAGCGTGACGGCGACCGTGCCTTGCACTTCGGACGGGCAAAACGGCGCCGTGGCGGTAGTCGGTAGTTTGAACTGCAAGCCGGTGGTCTCTTGAAGGGGATAAACCGCAACGCCTCATAGAGGCCGCCGCGAACCGCCTCAAGTGTACAAAGAAACCTCCGACAATGTCCCGCTGAGTGCATACCGGCCGACATCGCGCACGCGATAGTCGAGCGGATCATGCAACGTATGCACGCGAGCATTGCGCCAGAAGCGGTCGAGCGCGAGCGGCGCGTGCGTGGCGCGGGCGCCGCAGGCGTCGAACAGTTGCTCGCTGACGTCGAGCGCGGCGCGGTGCGCGACGATTTTCGCCTCCGAGGTGGCGAGCGCCACGTGCGCTCGGGTTTCGGCGTCCAAAGCCGGGCCTTGTTGCCACGCATCTTCGAGCGCGTAGGCGGCTCGCGCTGCCAGCGCCTCGGCGCTTACCGTCTGCAGGCGCATCTCGCCGAAACGCTGGATCAGGTAGGGATCGTCTGTGGCCTTATCGACACCGGACGAGATCCACGGCTTGCCGTATTGCGTGACGTAGGCGCGTGCTTCTTCGAGCGCACCCTGCGCGATCCCGACGAACAGATTGGTCAGCACCTGCTGCGAGATCAGCGTGCGCAAACTCGCGTATGGCGTGTCGGCCCGCTCCAGCACCTCATGCGGCTCGACCTTGACTTGCACAAAGGAGACGCTGCCGCTATCGGTTTGCCGCTGACCGATCGGATTCCAGTCGTCCTGAACGGTGATGCCCTCGCGCGCGGTCGGCACCACGGCGAACATCGCTTTGCCGGTAGCCGGATCGTGCGCGGAAACCGTCATCATGTGCGAGCCGCGCGTGCCGGAACAAAATCCTTTCTGTCCATCGAGACGATAGCCGCCGTCGCTGGTTGCACGTGCAACGAGTCGCGTGTCGAGCGGATTGACCGCATTGCCCCACCACCAGCGCCCTTCCACGGTGCCGCTCAGATAGTGGGCACGTTGTTCCGGATTGCCCCAAACATTGACGCTGACCACCTGCAGGCAGGTGAAGCCCAACAGATGCGCGAGCGCACTGTCGACTCGCGCGATCTGGCGAATCGTGTCGTAGATCTCAGGCCAGCGCGCGCCGATACCGCCGAATTCACGCGGCACAGCGAGCGTAAGCAGCCCCGCGTCGGCGATCCATTGTTTCTCCTGCGCGGCGTGACCGCCGTCGCGATCGCGCTGAGCCGCGCTGGACCGCAACGCGCCAAGCAAGCCGGTGAGATCGCGCACCACGGGTGCAGCGTCGGTTTGCAGCGCCTCGGGATGTCTAGGTTCGTTCATGCAATGTCCACGTGAAGAGTTTGGCGAGCGACACGCGGTTTATCAGCGCGGCCGGTTTGCATTCGATCAGGTGAGCGGGCGTCTCGCCGCGCCCGTTGTAAATAGCATGGCAGACGGTGACGTCAGCGCTGAAATCGTGGGCCGTATACGCGTATTCGTCATTCAAATAGCGGTCGAAACGCGCCGGTCATGCGCGCTGCGCAAGCCGTCGCACGAAGCGGTCGCCGACGAACTGCACCGCCGTCACAATCACAATTAGCAACGCAATCACCGTCACCATCACGGTGGTATCGAAACGCTGATAGCCGTAGCGGATCGCCAGATCGCCGAGACCACCGGCGCCCACGGCGCCCGCCATGGCCGAGGAACCGATCATCGCCACCACGGTGATCGTGAAGCCGCCGAGAATGCCCGGCAGCGCTTCAGGCAGCAGCACATGCCAGATGATATGCCGGCGCTGCGCGCCCATTGCCTGCGCGGCTTCGATCAAACCACGGTCCACTTCGCGCAAGCTCACTTCGGCCACGCGTGCAAAAAAGGGAATCGCCGCGATACTGAGCGGCACAATCGCGGCCCACACACCGATCGTCGTGCCGATCAGCAAACGCGTGAGCGGCAGCAGCGCGACCAGCAGAATGATGAAAGGTGTTGAACGGAACACATTGACGAGCGCGCCGAGCGTGTTGTTCACCGCACGTTTTTCAAAGATGCCGCCGCGCGTGGTGGTGACCAGCACCAGGGCGAGCGGAATGCCGACCAACGCTGCGATGAAAGCGGATACGCCGACCATGACGACGGTATCGCGAATGGCATCGGCGAGTTCCGAGAGCCAGAGATCAGACATAGCCTAGTACCTCGACATGATTGGCATGGTGACGCGCTCGCTCGAGCAGCGTCGCGATCTGCTTTTGCAGCGTGCCGTCCGCATTCGCGCGCACTTCTGCCGACACCACCAGACGCCCTTGCGCATGTCCCTGAATCCGGTCGATGCCGCCATGCACGAAACTCACGCGGCCACCTTCCATGCTCAATGCGGACGTCAATCCGCCCAGGTCGGGTTCGCGGGCATCACTGCCGGTGAAGCGCACGTCGAGCAGAATCCGCGCATCCGCTTGCGCGATCTCGTGCAACGGTTTGACGCGCGCAGCCAGATCGGTGGGCAGGTCATGAACCAGGGTACGCAGCAATGCGCGGGTCGCGTCATGCCGTGGGTCGCCGAAAACGCGCCAGACCGGACCGGTCTCCACCACTTCACCGCGCTCGATCACGGCCACGGTATCGCAGACCTCCCGGATGACCTGCATCTCGTGCGTGATCAGCACGACGGTCAGATTGAGCCGCTGATTGATATCGCGCAGCAACGCGAGAATGGCTTGTGTCGTTTCGGGGTCGAGCGCGGAGGTCGCCTCGTCGCACAGCAGAATGTCCGGGTCGGTCACGAGTGCACGCGCGATCCCGACGCGCTGCTTCTGTCCGCCGGACAGACTCGCCGGATAGGCATCGCGCTTGGTCGACAGCCCGACCAGTTCGAGCAAGGCGTCGACCTTTTTGTCGATCGCCGCTTTAGGCGCGCCCGCGATCTTTAGCGGCAACGCAATGTTCTCGTGCACCGTTTTCGCTGAGAGCAAATTGAAATGCTGGAACACCATGCCGATACGCCGCCGCAGCGTGACCAGCCCGCGTTCGTCGAGTTCGCCGACGCTCACGCCGTTCACGCGCACAGCGCCGGAACTCGGTTTTTCGAGACCGTTGACGAGCCGAAGCAGCGTCGATTTTCCTGCGCCGCTGCGGCCGATGATGCCGAACACTTCGCCGCGCGCCACCTTCAGCGTGACGTTCGCCAACGCCGCGGTCGACACACCGCGCGTGTTGGCGAACACCTTGCCCACGTCGTCGAATACGACAACGTCTTGCGCGGTATCGGCCGCGGCACGATTCAAGGCGAGGGACGGCGCGTCTTCAATGAACTGCGGCACGTCGAATAGGTTAGCCATGGCTTCGTTCCTCTCATGCTGCCACTGTGGATCGCGCGCCGGATTTCGCCCCGGTTTGCGCCCCGGTTTGCGTATTACGCCGATGTTGCGCGCCGGCGTGTGCCTCAGGCAGTCGCGCGCGACCGGCACCGAATAGTTTTTCGCGCAATGTCGGCGCCGGGTCGTAGTCCTCTTTGTAAACGCCGCGATTCTGCAATTCCGGCACCACCAGATCGACGAAGTCTTCGAACGATTCGGGCATGACCGTACGCGTCAGATTGAATCCGTCGACGCCCGCCTCTTCAATCCACGACACCAGCTCATCCGCGATCTGCTGCGGCGAGCCGACTACCGGCTTCGCACGGCCACCGAGCGTCATCTGTTCGAGCACCTTGCGCTTGGTCCACACACCGCTCACGCTCTTCTTCGAAATCGCTTCGACTGCCGATTGCATCGATTCGGTCTTCACATACGAGATCGGTTCGTCCAGTTCGTACTGCGAGAAGTCGATGCCGGTCGAACTGGAGAAATGCGCAATACCGCCCTCCGCGCTCGCATAACGCCGGTACTCTTCGAATTTCTCTTGTGCAGCGCGTTCTGTTTCGCCGACTACAACGGTAATGCCGGCAAAGATCTTGATATCGTCAGGCGCGCGGCCGAAGCTGACCGCTCGTGCACGAATGTCGTCGACAATGGAGCGCGTCAGTTGTTTGTTCTGGCCACCGACAAACACACATTCCGCGTGACGCGCCGCGAAATCGACACCCCGGCTCGACGAGCCCGCCTGATACAAAACCGGCGTGCGTTGCGGCGACGGCTCGCTCAAATGAATGGCGTCGATCGAATAGTACGGACCGTCGTGTTTCACGCGATGCACCTTGTCAGGATGCGAGAAGATACGTGCCTCGCGATCGCGCACCACCGCGTCGTCCTCCCAGCTTTGCTCCCACAGCTTATAGACGACGTCCATGTAATCGTCCGCGCGATCGTAACGATCGTCGTGGCTGATCTGTTGCGCGAGGCCCATGCCGCGCGCGGCACTGTCCAGATAGCCGGTGACAATGTTCCAGCCAACCCGGCCCCTGGTCAGGTGATCCAGCGTCGACATGCGGCGCGCGAACAGATACGGTGGCTCGTACGTCAGATTCGACGTGACGCCAAAGCCGATATGCTTCGTCACATGCGCCATCGCGGGCACGATCAGCGATGGATCGTTGATCGGAATCTGCACCGATTCGCGCAACGGGGTGTCCGGGCCGCCCTGATAGACGTCATATACGCCGACGATATCCGCGAGAAAGATGCCATCGAATTTGCCGCGCTCAAGCGTTTGCGCGAGGCTCGTCCAGTAGTCGAGGTCGGTGTAATGCGCCGAACGGTCGCGCGGATGCGTCCACAAACCATGATTGATATGGCCCACCGCATTCATGTTGAACGCGTTCAGCAGGATCTTTTTCTTCGCCATCGTGCGGCTCCTTGCTTTATACGACGCTAGTTGCGTGGCTGGGTTGTCTGACTCACCACGCGACGGCATAGAGATTGCCGAACGCTTTATCAAGCGCGGCGCGCACAGCGGGCGAATGCTGATAGATCGAGATGAACTTGCGGATACGCGGATCGTTGACGCTTTCCGGGCGCACGACCCACTGGATCGCGTAGTTCTTGTTTTCCAGGCCATCGAACAGCAATGCGCTATTCGGATCGGTCGTGCCCGCCAGCTTGATGAAGCTCGGGTAGCCTTGGGCGAGATCGACATCGTCGAGCGAGCGGGCCAACTGCGATGCTTCGAGCTGGACGATTTTCAGATGCTTCGGGTTGTCGATGATGTCAAGCGTGGTGGCACGATAGTCGATGCCCGGGGTCAGCTTGATGAGACCGGCGCGTTGCAACAACAGCAAACCACGGCCACCGTTGACCGGATCGTTAGCGATGGCGACGGTGGCGCCGTCCTTCAATTCGTCGAAGCGTTTAACTTTCTTCGAGTACAGGCCGATCTTCATGATCGTGCCCGGCGCGATCGCGACGAAGGTATAGCCGCCCTGCTTCTTTGCGTTCTCGAGAAACGGGATGTGCTGGAAATAGTTGACGTCGATATCCTTGTTGGCGAGCGCGGCGTTCGGCGTATTCCAGTCGGTAAACTCGATGATCTTCACGTCCAGCCCTTGCTCCTTCGCCTCGCGCGCGGCGACTTTGAGTGCCTCGATTTGCGGACTGGTGGCGATGCCGATTTTCAAGGTGGGCGTGTCCGCCGCGAAGGCAGGCGCAGCAGACAACGCCAGCGCAACGCCGAATGCACCGATCAGCGCTAGCGCCGGCACATGGAAAAATCGCTTCACTGCAGACAGAGAAATGCGCATGGTGAGCTCTTCAGGGTTGTGTGTGGTGCGTTTCGAGGCGAGCCGATCCCACGGCATGCGGGCACGCATGCCGGAATCGGTAGGACAACGGGAATCTGCAACGCGCGGGTTAATCAGCGCACAGCAGCAATAGAACGCGCGAGCGGATCAACGCGGACAGCGGCAGATCGGACAGGTCATCGCCTCTCTCCAGATGAGGTGCGAATCATGATAGACGGCGGGAAACCGGCGGTCTACGAATGGATTTTGGGAAGATAAGCGGGAAAAATGATTTGGGGAGGCGGGATCGACAGCAGGACTTGAAAACCACAAAAATATGTATAAAATCAAAATTTAGCCGCTTAAATTTGATTTAATTGTGAAAAAAACTCAGCTGCTCGACATGCTGCCGTTCGAAGCCGAAGAGGTCATCGCCGCCTTGGGACGCAAGATCGGGCTCGCGCGCCGAGCCCGATCGTGGACTCAGGCGGATCTCGCCGCGAAGATGGGCGTCAGCGTGAACACCGTGGTCAACCTTGAGAAGGGCCGACCGTCTGTTGCATTCGGGCAAGTCGTCATGGCCCTCTGGTTGCTGGACTCTCTGGACATGCTTCGGCAGGCCGCACGACCGGAAGATGACCCCGTGATCCAGAATGAAGCGCTAAGGCGCTTGCCAAAGCGCGTGCGGGGATCGCATGGCTGAAAAAACACGACCGGTGTGGATATGGCTTCCCGGCGAAGTTGAGCCAGTCGCCTGCGGCACTTTCGAATGGTCGCCGCAGATTGGGCAATTCGCCTATCTTCCGGAATATAGGACACGTGCTGGCGCCCTGCCTATCGACCCGAGCAACCTGCCGTTCTCGCGCTCGACGAAACCTGCAACGACAACACTGATGAATGGTATTTTCGGCGTATTGCGCGATGCAGCGCCTGAGGGATTCGGCCTGGATTTACTCCTCGCGAAACACGCGAGGCAGGATCTCGACGAGATCGACCGGATGGACCTCGCCGTCGGAGACGGTGTCGGAGCAATCGAAGTCTGCTTGCCCGAAATGATCGATCGAAAGATCGCATTTCGGCCGCCATCCGAAGATGACTTGAAACTGCAACTCGCCGATGCCGAGCCCGGATTCTCGGTCCGTCGCGTCGTTGAGCAACTATCCGGAATAGACGACGGCACCAGTCTTGGTGGCGAAAAACCCAAGCTGACCATCACACGGCAAAGCGACAGTTCGACACAATGGTGGATTGCCAAGCTACAGGAGCGCGGCGCGGCACCGTTTCTTCCGGCGCGCGAATTCGTTGCGATGACGCTGGCCGCGCAATGTGGAATTGACGCGGCCCAGGTGCACTACAGCAGGATGGGCCAGCACGAGGTCGTACTGGTTAAAAGATTCGACCGTGACGTGGTCGCTAACGGAGTCCAACGCTCGCTGTTCGCGAGCGCGGCAACCGTGCTGCGACTGCGCAGCGATTCGACGCGGGAGGACCCGGACCGCTCGTATGTCAAGTTCGCGCATGAGTTGCGGCGTTGGTGCGCAGATCGGAACCAAGGCTACGCCGATCAGCAACGCGAACTGTGGCGGCGTATGGTGTTCAATGCGCTGGTCGGCAACTATGACGATCATCCACGCAATCACGGCCTGCTTTACCGCTCTGGTTCCTGGGGGATGTCGCCGGCCTATGACATCGTGGCGATACCGCGACGGCGAGAAGATCAGGCGATGGCATTGAACCGCCGGGGAAGTCGCATTGCAACGCCTGATAGCCTGGTCGTCGACGCACCCGCGTTTTCGTACGAGATGGAGGAAGCGTGGGACACGTTGCGCGCAATGGCCGACACCGTGCATACGTCGTGGCGCGCACTATTCGCGGAGTTATGCGGTCTCAGCGAACAAGAGGTCGAAATTCAACGCCCTGCATTTAAGCTGGCGGAAGACATCTCAACCGGACAGCAGACGCTGGATTTGGTGACGTTGGGCCGGCGCCGTCGATAAAGGCGGTTCTCCCATGCCGGCGACAGACGACAAAAACGCCGGGCCGCGCTTTTGCGCAACCCGGCGTTCTTCACCAGCCAACTCACCAAAAAGCAAACCCTAACGCTTCGCCACCTGATCCACCGACGCAGCAACAGACGTAGACGCAGCAGCCGGACCCGAAGCCGGCGCAACCGCCCCCACCGCCTCATCGCCCGCAGGCTTCACCTCACCCCAGCCGCCGCCCAGCGCGCGAATCAGATCCACCGTCGCGACCGCCTGCGTGCCCGAAAGATGGCTCGCCTGCAGTTGCGAAATCAGCACCTGCCGCTCGCCGTCGATCACATCCAGATAACTGACCGCACCTTCCGTGTACTGCGTGCGCGACAGATGCGCCGCCCGTTGCGAGGCCACGACCGCGTCGTTCTGCTCGCGCAACTGATCGTCGAGCAACCGCAGATCAGACAGATTATCTTCAACCTCACGGAACGCCATCAGCACCTGTTGACGATATTGCGCAACGTCCTCGTCGTACTTCGAGCGAGCTTGCGCAAGATTCGCCTTGCGGCGGCCACCGTCGAACAAAGGCACCGTCAGTGCAGTGCCGGCGATCGGCCCGAGAAGGAATGCGCGGCTCGACCACTTGAACAGATCGCCGAGCGTCGCCGATTCAAAGCCGGCCGCGCCCGTGATATCGAGCTTCGGGAAAAACGCCGACTTGGCCAGGCCGACCCGCGCATTCGCCGCCATCATCGCCCGCTCTGCCGCCGAAATATCCGGCCGACGTTCGAGCAACGCCGAAGGCAGACCCGGCGGCACGCGCGCCGTCACCGGCACAAGCGGCGCTTCCGCGAACGAGAAATCCGCCGGCGGCTTGCCGAGCAGAATCGCAAGGCTGTGCTCGGAGGCCGCGCGCTGGCGCGCCACGCCCACTGCATCGGCACGCGCACTCGCCAGTTCATTGCGAGAGCGCGAAACATCCAGCTCGCCGATATCGCCTTCCCTGAACCGGCGCTCGACCAGCTTCAGCGTGTCCTCGCGCAATGCCACGGTACGGCGGTACAGATCCTGATCCGTGTCAAGTTCGCGCAACTGGAAATAGTTCTGCGCGACGTCAGCCTGGAGCGACAATTGCACCGACCGGAATAGCGCTTCACTTTGCTGCTCGTCCGCACGCGACGCATTCACGTTCGAACCAACGCGCCCGAACAGATCGGTTTCATACGACGCGCCCACCTGCGCGCGCCAGATCGTGCCCGTCGTACCGCCCACGCTATCCGGCTGCAATTGCGAGGCCGCCGACGCACGTTCACGCGTCGGCCCGAAGCCCGCGTCGAACTTCGGGAACCAGTCCGACTTCGCTGCCTGCGTCACCGCACGCGCCTGTTGCACACGCGCCGCGGCCGCCTTCAGATCCTGATTCGCGGCAGCAGCCTGTTCTTCCAGCGCATTGAGCTGCGGGTCGCCGAAAATCGTCCACCATTCGCCGCGATGCGCGTCGTCGGCGGGTTGAGCCGGCTTCCAGGTGCCCGTGTCCTGCGGCGACGCGGCGGACGTAGCCGATGCTGCGGGAACACCCGATGCAGCAGCAGGCGCTTCCTTGAACGCAGCCGGCGTATCCACCTCCGGCCGCTTATACGTGGGCTCCACGGAGCAGGCCGCGAGCAACGCCACCAGCAAACCGCTGGCAGCCGCCCGGCCCCACCCGCCTAAAGATTCAAAGCGATTCATTTTTTGTTTTCTCCTCAGGCGTCCGTCACTGCCGCACCAAGGTGCGGTGCGTCTTTCTGCGCGACGTGAATCGTCCCGCCCGCCAACGTACGCAGCACCACATAGAACACAGGGGTCAGCATCAGGCCGAACAGCGTCACGCCGAGCATGCCGAAGAACACCGCGATACCCATCGCGTGACGCATCTCCGAACCCGCCCCACTTGAGAGCACCAGCGGCACCACACCCATGATGAACGCGATCGACGTCATCAGAATCGGACGCAGACGCATGCGGCTCGCCTCGATCGCCGCCGCCAGCGGCGTACGCCCGTCATGCTCCAGCTCCCGGGCGAACTCGACAATCAGAATCGCGTTCTTCGCCGACAGCCCCACCAGCACCATCAAGCCGATCTGCGTGAAGATATTGTTGTCGCCGCCCGTGAGCCAGACACCGGTGAGCGCCGACAGCACGCTCATCGGCACGATCATGATCACCGCGAGCGGCAGCGTCAGGCTTTCATACAACGCGGCCAGCACGAGGAACACGAGCAGCACGCTGATCGGGAACACCCACAAGCCCGCATTCCCGGCGATGATCTGCTGATACGTCAAGTCGGTCCATTCCAGCTTCACACCGTGCGGCAAGGTTTCCGCCGCCACGCGTTCAGCCGCGGCTTGCGCCTGGCCCGACGAGAAGCCCGGCGCCGGTCCACCGTTGATGTCGGCGGCCGTATAGCCGTTGTAACGCACCACCATTTCCGGACCATACGTCGGCGTCACTGTCACCAGCGACGACAACGGCACCATGTCGCCGGCAGCATTGCGCGTCTTCAGTTGAAGGATGTCGTCGGCACGTTGACGGAACGGCGCATCGGCCTGCACCCGCACCTGATACACGCGGCCGAAGCGGTTGAAGTCGTTCACATACAACGAGCCCAGATAGATCTGCATCGTGTTGAACACGTCCGTGACCGGCACACCGAGTTGCTTGGCCTTCACGCGATCCAGATCGACGTTCAACTGCGGCACGTTGATCTGATAGCTGGAGAAGGTCGGACCGAGTTCAGGCGTTTGCGCCGCTTTCTTCACGAATGCTTCCGCTGCCTTGTTCAACTCCGCGTAACCCACCGCGCCGTGATCCTCCAACTGCATCTTGAAGCCGCCGAGTGTGCCGAGACCCAGCACCGGAGGCGGCGGGAACACCGCCACGAACGAATCCTTGATCGCGCCGTACTGCTGGTTCAACGCGCCGGCAATCGCACCCGCCGAGAGCTTCTTGCTGCCACGTTCCTTGAAAGGCTTCAACGTGACAAACACAATGCCCGCGCTCGAACTATTGGTGAAACCGTTCACCGACAAGCCCGGGAACGCCACCGCGCTTTCCACACCCGGCTGCTTGAGCGCGATTGCGCTCATATCGCGGATCACTTTTTCCGTGCGATCCAGCGACGCACCGTTCGGCAATTGCGCGAAGGCAATCAGGTACTCCTTGTCCTGCGCCGGCACGAAACCGCCCGGCACGACGCGCGAGATCAGCACCGCTGCGCCCAGCAGGATCGCGTAGACCACAAGCATCGCGCCCTTGCGGCGCAGCACGCCCGTCACGCCACGGCCATATTCCGCCGAGCCGCGATGGAACACCTTGTTGAAGCCCTTGAAAAAGCGGCCCAGCACGCGATTCATCACACGCGTCAGGAAGTCTTCCTTCGCGCCGTGGCTGCGCAACAGCATCGCGGACAAAGCCGGCGACAAGGTCAGCGAGTTGAATGCCGAGATCACGGTCGAGATCGCGATGGTCATCGCGAACTGCTTGTAGAACTGGCCCGTCAAGCCGGTCATGAAAGCAAGCGGCACGAACACGGCAACCAGCGTGAGCGCGATCGCGATAATCGGCCCGCTCACCTCCTGCATCGCCTTATAGGTCGCGTCGCGCGCACTGAGCCCGCTTTCGATATTTCGTTCGACGTTCTCCACCACCACAATCGCATCGTCCACCACGATCCCGATGGCAAGCACCATCCCGAACAATGACAGCGCATTGATCGAGAATCCGAAAGCAAGCAGCAACGAGAACGTCCCGACAATCGACACCGGCACCGCAATCAACGGAATAATCGACGCACGCCACGTCTGCAGGAACACGATCACCACGATCACCACCAGCGCGATCGCTTCGAGCAGCGTGTGGATCACCGCCTCGATACTCGAGCGCACGAACTGCGTCGGGTCATAGACGATCTTGTATTCGACGCCCGCCGGCATGTCTTCCGCCAGTTCCTTCATGGCGGAACGAACCTGGTCGGAAATCGCGAGCGAGTTCGCACCCGGCGCCTGGTTGATAGCGAGCGCCACAGCAGGCTTGTTGTCGAGCAGCGAACGCAGGCCGTATTCCGACGCCGCCAGTTCGACACGCGCGATGTCACGCAGGTACGTCACGCCGCCATCCGGCGCGGTTTTGACGATGATGTCGCCGAATTCGCCCTCAGTCTTCAAACGGCCACGCGCATTCACCGACAACTGCAACTGCGTGCCCGGCACCGAAGGCGATGCGCCGATCACACCGGCTGCCACCTGAATGTTCTGCTCACGGATTGCGTTGACCACTTCGGTCGCTGTCAAACCGCGCTGCGCGACTTTCTGCGGATCGAGCCAGACGCGCATCGCGTAGTCGCCCGAACCCCACAACTGCACCTCGCCTACGCCCTGAATCCGCGCAAGCCGGTCCTTGACGTTGAGCAGCGCGTAGTTGCGCAGATACGTCATGTCGTAGCGGTTATTCGGCGAGATCAGGTGGACCACCATGGTCAGCGTGGGCGAACTCTTGATCGTCGTGATGCCGAGACGCTGCACGTCTTCCGGCAGACGCGGCAGCGCCTGGTTGACGCGGTTCTGGACCAGTTGCGTCGCAAGGTCCGGATTGGTGCCGAGCTTGAAGGTCACCGTCAGCGTGAGATTGCCGTCGCTATTGGCTTGCGACTGCATATACAGCATGTTCTCGACGCCGTTGATCTGCTCTTCGAGCGGCGCTGCAACAGCCTCGGCGATCACTTTCGGATTGGCGCCCGGATATTGCGCGTGCACCACCACCGAAGGTGGCACGACTTCCGGGTACTCCGAAATCGGCAGCTTGAAGAGCGAAATGATGCCCCCCAGCAGGATCAATACCGATAGCACGCCGGCAAAGATCGGTCGATCGATGAAGAATTTGGATATGTTCATGGGAAGCTCTTAACGTTGGAGCATGCGCCCGCTACAGCCCGTCAACATGACTGGCCAAACGTGGCGCACGAGGCTCACGAATTCTTGTCCGCTGCTTTCGCCCGCGTCTGCGCAAGCGGCGCGCTGTTCGGATCCTGATCGGTGGTCATCGGCACCATGTGAGCGCGCACTGCATCGCCCGGACGCACGCGCTGGATACCGTTCACGACGATCCGGTCGCTGGCCTGCAAACCGCCCTTGACGACGCGCAGGTTGCCCTGCATGCCGCCAACCGCAATCTCGCGATACACGACGTGATTGCTCTGGTCGACCACCAGCACGAACTTCTTGTCCTGATCGGTGCCCACGGCTGCGTCGTCGATCAGCAATGCCGGATGCGGCTCACTGCCGCCGACCTTCACGCGCGCATAGAGACCCGGGATCAATGCACCGTCCTCGTTATCGAAGCGCGCGCGCACCCGGATCGTGCCGGACGACGTATCCAGCCGGTTGTCGACGGATTCGATCGTGCCGCTGCGCGAGTAGCCGCTTTCATCCGCCAGACCCAGATCCACCGGCACCTTGCGGCCATCCTTCGCACGGCTCAGGTATTGCAGGTAGGTTTGTTCGTCAACGTCGAACGATGCGTAGATCGGCGAAACCGACACCAGCGTGGTCAGCGGCGCCGAGCTTGCACCCGCGGACACCACATTGCCCACCGTGATTTCCGCACGTGAGACGCGGCCCGACACCGGCGCGACGATCTTCGTGTAGCCGAGATTGATGCGCGCGGTTTCGACGGCGGCTTGCGCGGCCTTCAGGTTGGCGCTCGCTTCACGCGCGGCGTTCTGCTTCTCGTCGTAATCGCGCTTGGCGATCGCGTTGTCGGCGATCAGACGCTGCGCACGTTCCCAATCGCTTTGCGTGTAGCCGGTACGCGCTTGCGCCGCCGCGACCTGTGCTTCGGTGCGATCCACTTCGGCCGCGTACGGACGCGGATCGATCACGAACAGCGTGTCGCCCTTTTTCACGAGCGCGCCGTCCTTGAAGTTGACGGACACGATCGTGCCCGGCACCTGCGAACGGACGTCCACTTTTTCGACCGCTTCGAGGCGGCCCGAATAGCTTTGCCAGTCGGTGATGGTCTTTTGCACCACGGTGGCCACATCGACTTCCGGCACGATGGTCGGCGCAGCGGGCGAGCTCGCGTCGACGCGAATCGCGCCGAACGTGCCCAGCCCGGCCACGACGATGACGGCTAGCGCGGCAATCGCCACACGGCGACGGGAAAGAGGAAGGATAGTCATGAGAAGCTCCCGGTATCGTTGATTAAGGTTCTGCTTATTTCTGTCTCAGCGATGGGCGCGCGCATCGAAGCGCCACTGAAAAAATCTCACCGCCTCCTGCAATGCGGGCGGATGGTCGGCCAACGCGGCGTGCGAGATGCTGGGATAGCGGACCACCTGGGTCAGCACCCCTGCGTCGATCAGACTGCTCGCGTATTTCTCCGCTTCCACATGCAGCACATCGTTTTGCGCCGTCGCGATCAGCGTGGCAGGCAGGCCGGCGAGGCGCGACGATTCGAGCGGCGCGGCATACGGATGCATGCGTTGCGACGCTTGCGGCAGATACGCGCGATAACACGCGGCGCATTCCTTCGCGGTGATATCCGAGCCAAGGCGCCTTTCGTCGCCGAGGCGCGTCAGGCTCGGATCGAGCATCGGTCCGAACAGCGCCTGAGCGGCGATCTGCACGTCGCCGCGATCACGCGCGATGAAAGCGAGGCAGTTGGCCAACTGCCCGCCCGCATCGTGGCCCGCCACGCCGACCTTCTTGCTATTCCCGCCAAACGCGCGTGCTCGTGTTTGCACCCACAGCGCCGCGCGATGTGCGTCTTCAGGCGCCGCCGGAAACGGAAACTGCGGCGCCAGCGAGTAACCGACCGAGACGACCAGAGCCGGTAAGTGTTCTGCGAAATAACGCGCGGCGTAGTCGGCCTGATCGATCGAGCCCTTGGTAAAACCGCCGCCATGGAAATAAAGCAGTACCGGCAGTGAGGTTTTTTGTGGCTGCCGGTACAAACGCAACGTAATTTCCTGTGCGTGCCCTTCTATCTGCACGTCTGTGACGTCGAGTGCCGTGCTGGTTGCCTGTGCCGGGCCGCTGCCGGCGGGCACAAAGGAGTACGGCGGTTTAAATGCATCCATGTCGAGCCGCGCAATGCGCATAGAACTTCAATGCTGCGAATTGTGGCTTCGGCAGACTCCTAAATAAATGCCTATAATCCGGCAACACAATTCGGCGACTCTGAACAATCGAACGCGATTGCTCTGCGGATTCGATTCCTGCTCAGTGCGCCCGCCCCTTTCTGGAGGTTTGCAATGGACCGGCTTCAGGCCATGCAAGTGTTCACGCGCGTCGTCGACACCAACAGCTTTACCCGCGCAGCGGAAACGCTCGATCTGCCGCGCGCGTCGGTTACCACCATCATTCAGAACCTCGAAGCGTTCCTCGGCACACGTTTGATGCACCGGACCACGCGGCGTTTGTCGCTTACGCCGGACGGCGCCGCGTATTACGAACGCTGCGTGCGCATCCTCGCGGACGTCGAAGAGACCGAGGCCAGCTTCCAGAGCGGCAACAAGAAGCCGCACGGCAAGTTGCGCATCGACATGCCGGGATCGATCGGGCGCCTGCTGGTGATCCCTTCGCTGTGTGAATTCCACACGCGATATCCGGACATCGACCTGCAGCTCGGATTGACGGATCGGCCCGTCGATCTGTTGCAGGAAGGCGTGGATTGCGTGGTGCGTGTGGGTGCGCTACAGGATTCGTCGCTGGTGGCGCGGCGTATCGGTTTGTTCGAGGGCGTGACTTGCGCCTCCCCCGAGTACATCAAGCGCGCGGGCATGCCGACTTCGCTTGAGGACCTCGACAATCAAAAAGCGGTCAATTATTTCTCGAGCCGCACGGGGCGCACGATCGATTGGGCCTTCATGGTTGATGGCAAAGAAATCGAAGTGAAGATGAAGAGCATTGTGTCGGTGAACGACGCCGATGCCTACGTAACGTGCGGACTGGAGGGCTTCGGCCTGATTCAGCCGGCGCTCTTCATGGTGCTGCCGCATCTGCGTTCGGGTCAACTGGTTGAAGTGCTGCCGGAGCTGAAACCTTTGCCGATGCCGATTTCCGCAGTCTATCCGCACAGCCGGCATCTGTCGCCTAAAGTCCGTGTTTTCGTAGACTGGATTGCCGAGCTGTTTGACCGCTGCCCGTTGCTAAGCGGACGTGGCAGTCTCGACGCAATGTGCACGAAGCGTACTTTCGAAGAACGTGAGTCTGCTCCGATGCTCGATACGCCGGTGATAACGGAATGGGTTGCTTGATTATGGGTCGCTTGATTCGCGCGAGTTGAAGTACAGAAATTGAAACAGTGAATTCCAGCCGCGGCGCTAATGCCGCGGTTGCCTCGCAATAGCCGGGGAACGCCAGCGTCATCGCGATTGTTCTGGAATCGCGACAATTCATTTCGTGAAAGTGCGGTTTATCCGTACTGCGTCGAAGTCTACATTTCACCCTGTCGCAGCGCTGCTTGTGCTGCAAACGAATCGACAGGAGTGGATCATGAAACGCAATCTCTTAGCAGGTCTGGTTGTTTCGCTGCTTGCCAGCGCGCCGGTGTTTGCACAAAGCAATGGCGGCGGTGGCATTGGCCATGCGGGCACATATCAAACGCAATCCGCGCCGGCTACTGGCGGCAAAACGCGTGCTGAAGTTCAGGCCGAATTGGTTGCTGCGTATCGCGACGGGTCGCTGGCTTCGCTGAATCGGACGTCGTATCCGAATAAAGGTTTGATTGGTCAGACGCAGGCTGCGCGCATTGCATTGCAAGAAGGTGCCGGTGGTGATGTCACTCGTGTTGCCAACGGGCAGTAAGGCGGATACGCCGCGATGATTCGGTTTCCGAAGTAATTTTTCATTGCGATTTAGGCTGTTTTCTCTGTTTTCAATGGGGCTTGTTATGACACCGTCTGAACTTGATGATTGGGATGTGGATGCGCCAGTGTGGATGCCTTATCGGGCGCCGCAGTGATGGTTTAGATTTGGGTTTGGTTTTTGCCTTCTCGGCGCTTGTTTGTTTGTGTTCCTGTGGCGTTGGCCTTTCCTTGTTTTGTTAGTGGTCTATTAGCGTCGCCCCTGTGCGGGGCAGGCACCTACTTTTCTTTGCCTGCCGCAAAGAAAAGTAGGCAAAAGAAAGCGGCTCACACCGCCAGTTCTTAAGCGGGCCCCCTGGCTTGGAGGAGGTAGTGGTGCATCTGGAATCCGTGCCCTCGCACATTCGGCGTGAGTGACAAGGCAGTCATACTTCCGGCGGCGCTGCGCGCGCCGAAGCGTACTTTACAAAACCAACCACTGTGTTCTGGCTCTCGCGTTTGCTCGACACCCTAGCCCATCATTGCACCGCAACCGCAACCACCCGACATTTCATTCGAAGTGGGGGCACCCGTAAGTGCACGGGCGCAACGCGGAGGCGAAGCCGATGGTCCCCACCGCACACGAACGAAGCCCCTGGTTTCCCGGGTAGACCCGTCCGCGACGCACGCAGTGCGGAGTGGGAGCGGATGACTCCCTTGTCACCAACGCAGAATGTGCGAGGGCACCGATTCCAGATGCACCACTACCTCCTCCAAGCCAGGGGACCCGCTTAATAGTTAGCGGTTTGAGCCGCTTTCTTTTGCCTACTTTTCTTTGCGGCAGGCAAAGAAAAGTAGGTGCTGCCCCGCACAGGGGCGACGCTAATAGACCGCTAAGAAAACAAGGAAAGGCCAACGCCATAAAACCACAACCAAGCGCCGCGCAGGCAAACCAAAAACCTACCTCTTCGGCACTCCCTCCCGCCACTCCCCCCAATGCGTAGCAATATCCTGCACAAGCGGATTCCCCGACCTGTACAGGTTCTCAATAGCAATCGTAAAGCCCCCTTGCGCGGCATAGTTAAGCAGATTATCCGCACTAGTCTGCCCATCGTACGGCCGATCAAAATCGGACCCAGCCCGCAGCACCGCAACGCGGCTCAAGTCAACCCTATGCACAGAGGCCGCGCGCTTAAGCGCCTCATACGTCGCGTTATCCTCCTGCTGCGTCGTGCAATAAACGCCGTTACCATCCGTCAGAATCTTCGTCCAATCCCGAGCCCGCTGCCCAAGCAGCGTCCCTGACCACCAGGTGTCCCCAGCCAGCGTATCGCATTGAATGACAGCAGGCGGCCGATTCGCAGGCGCATACGAATACTTGGCCCGCGCAGCCTGCGCCTGAGCGTTATCCGACAGCACAACACTACGCGACAAAGCAAACGCCGTATCGGCGAGCTGAGTATTCAACTGAAACACTTCCGTCCGATAGTCGAGCGGCGGCTTATCCGCCGGGCTCTTGGTATTGATCCCCAGGTACCCGGTATTCCAGCCAGACGGAATCTCCCGCCCATCGATCTCCCACTGAATCCCGAAATCCACCAGGTACTTCGCCCACGCGGCAGACCCAACCGTGCCCTGTTGCGGATCAATCCCGGCAATCCCCGCCACCATAAAGTACGTATGCCGCAAATCGAAACGCGGCGAGAAGGTCAGCGCCATGATCGACGCGGCAGCATTGCTATGCCCCATGCCGGTCGTCATAACGCACACGTCCTGCTTATTGCAATGAACCGTCGGGTAATCGGGCGACAAGCCGTCAACCGTAATCTCGCGCCATGGCCCGAGCCGATCGAGCCATACCTGCCCTTCCGGCCCGAACATCGAAATGATCATCACCTTGACCGGCCGCCCGTGCGAGCCGCCGTCGCCTTGCGAGAAGCCATCGTTGTCGTCCGCGCTGGCAGGCCCGGACGTGAAGGCGGCGCAAGCCGCAAGCGTAATGACGGAGATTGCACCTAATGTGCGAGTCAGCATCGTGATTCTTCCTTTTTGCTTGTGATGCAGATTGGGAGAAAGGCCGCTTTCAAGCCGAAAGAAGTATAGATGCGAAGAAATTATTTTCCACTACGTGTTGCAGCAATTCATGCGCGGCGATTGAACCCGGCCGACCCACGCGTTCGGTTGGCCCATCAGCGCCTCTGCACATCAACGCGGCCGCGTCTAAAGCGGAGGACCAGACACACGCCGCAAGCAAGCCAATGCCTCAACCCCGCGGCACGTCCGGTTCAAAAAACACCCAACGCACTTGCGGGAACGCCGCCTGCAGGTCCGCTTCGATCACGTTGATCGCATCGACCATCGCGCGCCCACTCGCGTAGTCGATCATTTCAGCCTGCACGGCCACCACCACGTGACGGCCCCACTGCAGCGTAATCATGTTGATGATGCTGCGAATCTCGGCGCGGGCGCCCAGATGCGCCTCGATCGCGCGACGCACTTCCGGGCCCGCCGATTCGCCGACGATCATCGACTTCACTTCGCGCGCCACTAGCCACGCAATCACCATCAGCAACACACCCACGCCGATTGAGCCCAGCGCGTCGTAGACGGGATTGCCGGTCACCATCGTCAGCAGCACGGCGACAAAGGCGATCGCAAGACCCGCTAACGCGGCAATGTCCTCGCCGGCCACCACCAGCAGTTCGGACTCGCGCGTTTCACGAAACCAGCGCCACAGGCTTTTGTCGGGATGCGTCTTGCGGATCTCCTTAAGCGCCCCCCACAACGAAAGGGCTTCGAGCACCACCGAAACACCAAGGACGACGAGCGCCACATAGGCATACTGCAAAGGCTCGCGCGCAAACAGACGATGCACGCCCTCGTACACCGAAAACGCACCGCCGACAAAGAACAGCAGCAACGCCACCAGCAGCGAATAGAAATTGATCTCGCGGCCGCTGCCCATGGGATGCAACGCGCTCGCGGGCTTGCGCGCTTCACGCAAGCCGAATAGCAGCAGCAACTGGTTACCGCAGTCGGCGGTGGAATGAATGGCTTCGGCGAACATCGAGCCGGAACCGGTAAACGTGGCAGCAGCGAACTTGCAGACGGCAATGCCGAGGTTGGCGGCAAGCGCATAGAAAATGGCTTTCGGCGATTCTTCTTTCATCGTCGTGGCGGGGGTCCGTGAGTGTGCAGAGCGCTTTCGGTTGGCAAGAGTCCGTATTATGGACATGCCAGCCCGCATGCGTCCAACCCCGGCGCAGTTTTGCGCTGAGGTCGGACGCAGGCAGCGCCTCGACCCTCGCTCGCGCTCCGTCGTGCTAAACCCTTTCGAGCGCAGCCATCTCCCGGACGATCACCAGCAGCATCGACAAGCTCGCGCCGCCCGTGGCCCGCAAATCGGCAAGCAGGCGCGCGTAACGTTCGAGTTGCGCGGCGCGCTTCTCGCGCCATGCTTGCACCAATACCTCCGGCGTCGACGCCTCGTCGGCGTCGGCCAGCGCGCTCGTAGTCAGTGCGCGTTTCAGGCGTGCGAGCTCCGCCAGCGCGGTGGCGCGCGCCAGCATGTCCCAGTGCGTGGGCGCCGGCAGTGCGGCCGCGCGCTCGCTGATCCAGCCATAGTTCAACAACGTACCGAGCGCGAAGTAGACGCCCGCCACGAGTTCGAGACTACGCCCGCAGGTCGACGACACCTCAGCGATGTCGAGCAACGCCGCCGAGATCTCGCCGCTGGCGATACGCACCGCCAGTTCGCTATCGACACCCGCGTCCACGAGCGCGCGTTGCCGCTCGGACAGCGCTTCGAGATCGGCGGCGGGCAGCAGCGCGGGCCATTGCGGCGCGAGGCGTTGCGCCGCGTCGCGGCAGCGTGCGAGCAAGCCGGCGACATCGCCGTCGCTGAGCGCCCCCGATTGCAACTGCCGCAGGAACCACAGCGCCGAACGTTCGACGAGCCGCGCCACTTCGACGAACATGCGCGCCTGCACATCGTCGGCGACACGGTTATCCAGCGCATCGATACTGCGCCACACCTCGTCGAGATCGAACACGTCGCGCGCCATGATGCAGGCCCGCACGATGTCACCGGGCTTCGCATCGGTCTCTTCCATCAGGCGATGCACGAACTCGCAGCCCACGCGATTCACCAACGCATTGGTCAGATGCGTGGCGAGGATTTCGCGCCGCAACGGGTGACGTTGCATCGGCTCGCTAAAACGCTGCCGCAACGGCTTCGGAAAGTATTCAATCAGCATGTCGCTAACGAGCGCGTCTTCCGGCATCGACGACTCGAGCAGGGCGTCGTACAGCCACATCTTGCTATAGGCAAGCAGCACGGCGCGCTCGGGCGTGGCCAACCCTTGTTTCGCGGCCAGGCGTTCTGCGACTTCCTCATCGGTCGGCAAGAACTCGATCACGCGGTTCAGGCGGCCCGCGCGTTCGAGGTAACGCATCAGGCGCGCTTCGGCATCGAGCAATTCGACGCCGTAGCGGCCCGCAATGGAGAGCGCCTGGGTCTGGTAATAGTTGTCCTGCAAAACGAGCAAGCCCACCTCGTCGGTCATTTCCGCGAGCAGTGCGTTGCGCTGTTTCTCAGTCATTTCGCCATCGGAGACGACCAGACCCAGCAGAATCTTGATGTTGACCTCATGGTCCGAACAGTCGACCCCGGCGGAGTTGTCGATCGCATCGGTATTGATGCGGCCGCCGCGCTGCGCGAATTCAATACGCCCGAGTTGCGTGAGACCCAGATTGCCGCCTTCCGCGACGACCTTGCAGTGCAAATCGGCGCCGTTGACGCGGATCGCATCATTGGCGCGGTCGCCGACCTGCAGATGCGTTTCACGACTCGCTTTCACGTAGGTGCCGATGCCACCGTTGTAGAGCAGATCGACAGGCGCCTGCAAAATCGCACGCATCAATTCAGCGGGTGCGAGCGCCGGCGCGCTGATGCCAAGCACCGACTGCACCGCCGCAGACAACGGAATCGTCTTGGCCGTGCGTGGAAACACCCCGCCGCCGGCCGAGATCAACGCCGGATCGTAGTCGGCCCAGCTCGACCGGTCCAGAACGAACAGACGCCCGCGTTCGGCAAGGCTTACCGCCGGATCGGGATTCGGATCGAGGAAAATATGCCGGTGATCGAACGCCGCCACCAGTTTGATATGCGGCGACAACAACATGCCATTGCCGAACACATCGCCCGACATATCGCCGACGCCAACCACGGTGAAATCCATCGCCTGCGTATCGACGCCCATTTCCCGGAAGTGCCGCTTGACCGACTCCCACGCGCCGCGCGCCGTGATCGCCATTTTCTTGTGGTCATAGCCGACCGAACCGCCCGACGCAAAGGCGTCGTCGAGCCAGAAGCCGTATTCCTGAGAGATCGCGTTCGCGTAGTCGGAGAAGGTGGCGGTGCCCTTGTCGGCGGCGACCACCAGATAGGGATCGTCGGGGTCATGCCGCACCACATCGGGCGGTGGCACCACGGCCGTACCCGCGAGGTTGTCGGTCAAATCGAGCAGACCGCGCAGGAACGTCTGATAGCAGGCAATGCCTTCACGCATCCACGCGTCGCGGTCGGTTTGCGGCGGCGGATTCTTCACGACGAAACCGCCTTTGGAGCCGACTGGCACGATCACCACGTTCTTCACCATCTGCGCCTTCATCAACCCAAGCACTTCCGTGCGGAAGTCCTCACGCCGATCCGACCAGCGCAGCCCGCCGCGAGCGACACGGCCGCCGCGCAAATGCACGCCTTCCACGCGCGGCGAGTACACCCATATTTCGAACATCGGTTTCGGTTCAGGCAAACCGGGCACGTGCGCGGGATTGAACTTGAACGACAGATACGGCTTAGGATGGCCGTCGGCATCGAAGCGATAGTAGTTCGTGCGTTGCGTCGCCTTGATAACGCCGAGGAATTGCCGGAGTATCCGGTCCTCGTCGAGATTCGGCACCTGATCGAGCGCGCTGTCGATCGTCTTCAACAAGCCGTCGACGCGCGCCTCGCGCGTATCGCCGAGTACTGGATCGAAGCGAGTCACGAACAACTCCACCAGCATGCGGGCAATCGCCGGATTGCCGGTGACCGCGCGCTCGATATAGGCGTCGCTGAAGGTCGACCCCACTTGCCGCAGGTACTTGGCATAAGCGCGCAGAATCGTCACCTCGCGCGCACTCAGTTGCGCGCGCAACACGAGGCGGTTGAAATCGTCGCTTTCGATTCCGCCGGTCCACACCTGTTCGAACGCATCTTCGAAGAGATCCTTCACGCGTTCGATATCGAATTCCGCATCGTCCGCGAGTTCGAGGCCGAAGTCGTGAATCCAGGCCGGCGTGGCGTCGATCGCTTCGATCAGATAAGGCCGCTCTTCATCGACACGCACGCCGAGATGTTCAAGCATCGGCAAGCTGCGCGACAACGCAATCGGCAAGCCCGCACGATAGACCTTGAAGCGAAACGCGCGCGGCCCGGCTTCGATCGGGCGGTACAGGTTCATGGCGAGCCGCTCGCTACCCTGCACGCGCTCGATCAGCTCGATATCCCGCACCGCGGTGCGAGCCGGATAGTCGTCGCGATAGCCGGGGGGAAACGAATCCGCATAGTGTTGCAGGAGACGGTTGCCCTGCTCTTCACCGAATGCGTCGAGCAAGGCGTCGGCGAGATCGTCCTGCCAGCGGCGTGTGACCTGCACGAGCCGCGCCTCGAGTTCGCGCGTATCGACGTTGGGCATGCCACCCGGTTTCGCACGCACAACGAAGTGAATGCGCGCGATGGCCGACTCCGACAACAGTGGCGTGAACTCGACACTTTCCCCGTTGAATGCGTCGGTCAGCAGGTTGGCAATGCGTCGCCGCAGATCGGTGTTGTACTTGTCGCGTGGCACGAACGCGAGACACGACACGAAGCGGTCGAAACGGTCGCGCCGCACGAATAGACGCGTGCGCTGATGCTCCTGCAATCGCAGCACGCCCAGCGCGATGTCGTAGAGCTGGTCTTCGTCGGCCTGAAAGAGTTCGTCGCGCGGATAGGTTTCGAGTACCGTCACCAGCGATTTGGCCAGGTGGCCCTTCGGCAGGAACCCGGCCCGCCGCACGATGTTCGCGCATTTGCGCCGCACGATCGGAATTTCCGAAGTCGAAACCAGGTACGCGGTAGACGTATACAGGCCGATAAAACGCCGTTCGCCGCTCACCTTGCCGTCCGCACCGGTCAGCTTGATGCCGACGTAATCCAGATAGCCCGGCCGATGCACCGTCGCGCGCGAGTTGGCCTTGGTCAGGAAAATGGGCCACGCGCCGGAGATAATGTCGGCGGCCGCCGGTGACAACGGCGTGACTTCGGGCGCGCCGGCGGGACGCATCGCGTCACGCAGGATGCCGAGTCCAGAGCCCGGTACCGCACGCAAGCCAAAGCCGATATCGTGCTGCACCAATTCATAGTCGCACTGGCCAAGAAACGTGAAATGATCAGCCACCATCCATTCGAGGAACGCGCGAGCCTCGACACCTTCGGGCCCCGCCTCGCCGGCCTTCATGCCTTTGACGGTGGCGCGCGCGAGTTCGACGATCTTCGGCCAGTCTTCGACGGCAGCGCGCACGTCGCGCAGCACCTTGGCGATCTCGTCACGCAGGGCGTCGAGCTTCGCTGCGTCGCCGCAACGGTCCACTTCGAAGTGAATGAACGAAGCAAGCTGCGAGCGCGTATCGGCGGAATCTTCAGCGCCCTGACCGACTCGCACGATGCTGCCATCCGGTCCGCGCCAGATGCGAAACACCGGATGCACGACGGAATGCAGCGCGAGCCCGAGGCGGTTGACCGCCATCGATACCGAATCGACCAGGAACGGCATGTCGTCATTGACGATCTCGATCACCGTGTGATCGGAATGCCAGCCATGCTGTTCGAGTATCGGGTTGTAGACGCGCAGCCTTTCGCTGCCTGGCACGAAGCGCTGCGCGGTTTGCCAGTGCGCGAGCGCCGCGCCGTAAAGATCGGCGATCGCGCGGCTCTGCAGATCGTCGGCGTCGACGAAATCGTAGTAGTGCCGCAGGAAAGGCTCGACGACTGCGAAGGTCGGCTCTGGCAAGCGCCCGCGCGCAAATTCGAAGACATCGTTTAGCAGGTGCGTGACGGCTTCTTCATTCTTTGCTTGCATGATCAACTCCCGTGGCGGGCGGCAATAGCGGGTATCGCTTGATTCGCATGCATCGTCTGAACGGGGATTATGCACCTGCCGCCCCGAAAAGCGATGCGCGAGCCCACTTAGGTTATACCCGCTGCCAGTGAAGGTGCTGCCTCTGTTTAAAGCATGGCCTTCGATTCGCCAGCAGCTTGCCCAAGCCATGCTTGAACCTGTTCGCTGGTCCACGCCGGGTCGTCGTGCGGCAGGTCGTGACCGGCCCATTGATGCTCGCGATGCGCTGCGCCCCACGCAGCCGCGAGCTTCGCCGAACACACCGGGTTGACCAGCTTGTCGGCGCGCGAAGAAAGAATAAGCAACGGGCAACGTGGTTTCGTTGCCGCCGCGCTAAAGCGCGCGGCGGCCCAAAGCTGCCGTATCGCATTGCCCCGGCTCACCGGGGCGCTCTGGCGAATCTCGCTCCATGCATCGAGATCCTCGCCCAGCGTGTCGACGTTATTGCAGGTGAGCCGATGAATGCCGCCTTCCGCGCGCGTCGCGTCGCGCCAGTGTGCCGCGACGCCCAGAAGACCCGGCCATGCGGATGGACGCAAGCGTTCGTGCATGCGGCTGAAGGGACGCATGCTGGTATTGATCAGTACGAGCCGCTCGATTTCGCCCGGATGCCGCTGCGCCCAGTCGGTCGCCACCATGCCGCCCAGCGACATCGCCAGCACGCGATAGGGTCCTGTTGCTCCCGTTTGCAGCGCAGCAATCCGCACGAAGCCCACCATGTCTTCGACCATTGCCGGCGCGCGTAAATGAGCGAACTCGCCGTTGCCGGGCAGATCGAGCAGCACCAGGCGGTCCGTGCCGGCTACCTCGCGCAGCAAGTCGGGCAAGCGACCCCAGTGGCGTGTTTCGCGCGTCAGCCCACGCAACAGGATCCACGTGCTCATAACGCTTCCGGTTTGGTCCAATGGTCGATCGCGCTTTGCAGCAATTCCTCGCGATGACGACCTTGCGGCAGCCAGCGTTGCGACGAGAACGCCGCGCGCGCGAGGAAATCGAGCAGATTCGCATGACGCCGCAGCACGCGCGCAGTGCGATGTGCCTTTACCGGATTAAACATGCCCTGACGCGAAAACAGTTGGCGCGGATTCTTCTTGATCCACAGCCACGAACCGAGTTCGAGCGTCATCGGCAGAAAGACGTTCGGCGCCGGTGTACGGTCATACGCGAAGTCCCACAGATCGCCGTGCAACAGGTATTGATGGCTCTGCGGTTCGAACGCGTAGCCATGGTGCGGATGCGCGCGCTCGAACATGGTTTTCAGCAGGTACATTTCCGGCAGATGCGGCATCAGCTCGCGCGTGCGCGCGTAGGGAAACCAGATGCTATCCCGCCAGCCGTAACCCGAGTGGCAATCGAGCGCAATGCTCAGGGGCCGCGCCGCCATTTCGGTTTCGACTACCCGCAGGAGCGCTGCCGCTTCGGGCTCCATGGGATCGCCTTCTTTGCCGCGATACCACGGCAGCCACGCACCCACCCGCTGGCCGCCGGCAAGCAGCGGCACGCGTTCGTCGGCATTCTGCGGCGCGTTGCGCATCAGATCGACGCCATTGGGATTGGCGCGCGTGGCGGCCCACATGCCGCCCGGATTGACGATCGGCATAAAGATCAGACGAATCGACTGCAATTGCCGCACCAGCAGTTCGTCCCATTCCAGCCGGGAGAGCAGCGCACGCATGTAATCAAGCACGAGTTGCGAGCCGATCCGTTCCAGCCCGTGAATGCCGCCAAAAAATCCTATGGCCGGCGCGAGCGGATCCGTCGAACCGATACTCGCGGTGTGCACCGCGAATTGCCGGCCACGCACGGTCGTCTCGCAGACCGTTCGGATCTCGAAGCTGGCGCGCCCTTGCTCGAGGATCGTCTTGAGATCGTCGTACTCCGCAAAACTGTCGGGAAGAAAGCTCAAAGGCTGCATGACGACATCGAATAGAACTGCAAGGTTATTGGGGACGGCACACCGAATGACGCAATATAGCCTGGCAACGGGCGATCATGCGCAGCCGGACCGGTCCAATGCAAATCGTGTCATACGGGTGTCATTTTTCATTCGGGCAAGTGACTTTTTCCTGCCTTTCCAGCGACGCAAAAAAGACACATGAAGATATAGTCGTCTAGACGTTGCGACGCCTTCACTCAACCGTCACAGACGCTTCCTAGAATGAGCCCCACACATGCCGGCAACGGCCGGATGCATGAAGGGGTACTTATGGAAGCAATTCGGGAAGCGATTCGTATCGAACGGTTGAGCAAGACGTTCAGCAACGGCCGTAAGGCGCTGGACGAAATCGATCTGCGTATCGAGCCGGGCGAAATGGTTGCCTTGATCGGCGCCTCGGGCTCGGGCAAATCGACGCTGCTGCGGCACATCGCGGGCTTCACGGCCTCGGACGCGCAGCCGTCGCAGATCGCGATTCTCGGCCGGCCGATCCAGCAGAACGGTCGCATCGTGCGCGAAGTGCGCAGCATTCGCCGCGATATCGGCTTCGTGTTCCAGCAATTCAATCTGGTGAACCGGCTTTCCGTGGAGAGCAACGTGCTGATCGGCGCGCTTGCACGGCTGCCTTTGTGGCGCCGTTTGAGCGGACGCTTTCCGAGCGCGGAACGGGCGTTGTCGATGGCCGCGCTCAATGAAGTCGGCATTGGCGACCATGCGCGCGAACGCGCCGCCAATCTCTCCGGCGGCCAGCAGCAACGCGCGGCATTGGCGCGCGCGCTGGTGCAACGCGCGCGCATCGTGCTCGCCGACGAACCGATCGCCTCGCTCGACCCCGAATCGTCGCGCCGCGTCATGGAGATGCTGCGCACGCTCAACCTCGAACATCAACTGACGGTACTGGTGTCGCTGCATCAGGTCGACATCGCCATGCAGTATTGCCCGCGCACCGTTGCATTGCGGCGCGGCAAGGTGGTCTACGAAGGCCCCTCCGCAGCGCTAAGCCCTGCCCTGCTCAAGAAGCTCTACGGCGACGACGCCCGCGAACTGCTCGACGAGGCCAGCGCCGATAGCACGCCCAATCATGCGGACAACCACGCTAACGGCGGCGATACCAGCACCCCGGCGCAAGACGCCGCGCCCACCTCGACGCGCTATGCGTTCGCCCTCAATCCGGCGCACTCGAACTGAGCGCGCCCACCCATTCTGTTCACTCAACCGGACCTCAAAGCGATGAAATTCCTGCGTTCACTGATCACGCTGACCGTCGGCGCGGCCGCATTCGCCTGCGTCGCCACTGCACAAGCCGAGGACATCAACCTCGGCATTATCTCGACCGACTCCTCCTCCGTGTTGAAAGAGCGCTGGGAGCCGCTGATCGCGGACATGAACAAGCAAACCGGCCTGAACGTCAAAGCGTTTTTCGCGACCGACTACGCCGGCATCATCGAAGGCATGCGCTTTAACAAGGTACAGGTCGGCTATTTCGGCAATGCCTCGGCGATCGAAGCGGTGGATCGCTCGCAAGGCGAAGTATTCGCGAAGGTCCTGTATCTGAATGGCGAAGCCGGTTACAAGTCGGTGCTGATCACCAACGTGAACAGCCGTTTCAAGACGCTCGACGACGTGTTTAAAAACACCAGGGACGTCACGCTCGGTTTCGGCGATCCGAACTCCACCTCGGGCACGCTGATCCCTGGCTATTACCTGTTCGCCCAGCACAACACGCCGGTCAACACGTCGTTCAAAGCCGTGCTGCCGTCGAGCCACGAAGCGAATCTGCTGGCGGTCGTGAACAACAAGGTCGACATTGCGACCAACAACACCGAGGAACTCGACTCGCTGAAGAAGCAGCATCCGGACAAGTTTGCACAAGTACGGGTGCTGTGGACGTCGCCGCTGATTCCGTCGGACCCGCTGGTATGGCGCAAGGATCTGCCGCAAGCGACCAAGGACAAGATCCGCAACTTCTTCGTGAACTATGGGAAGACCGATCCGCATGAAAAAGCGGTGATGGCGCAGATTACGGGTTACGCCGGTTTCGCGGCATCGTCGGATGCGCAGTTGCTGCCGATTCGCCAGGTCGCGTTGTTCCAGCAGAAGCAGAAGATTGAGAGCGACACGCATCTTTCCGACGACGACCGCAAGACCCAACTGGCCGCGCTCGATGCGAAACTGAGCGCGCTCAACAGCGCCGTAGCCAAGCAATGAACACGGTTGATCTGATCACGTCGCCCGCGCGTGCGAGCGAAGCGCTCGCCGCGCAGGCGGCGCGCCCTGCCGCCCCCGCTGCGGGCAAGCGAAGCTGGCTGTCGCTCATCGGCTGGATCGCCGTGCTTGCCGTGCTGGGTGGCGCATGGCACGGCGCCGATATGCGTCCGCTCGATCTGCTCTCCGACTCCGGCAACATGGGCCAGTTCGCCAAGGACTTCTTCCCGCCGGACTTCACCGAATGGCGCAGCTATCTGCACGAGATGGCTGTGACGCTGTCCGTGGCGGTATGGGGCACGGCCCTCTCGCTGGTGTGCGCGGTGCCGTGCGGACTGATGTCCGCGCACAACATGGCGCCAATGTGGATCGTGCAGCCCATGCGCCGCATGATGGACGCGTGCCGCGCGATCAATGAAATGGTCTTCGCGATGCTGTTCATCGTCGCGGTGGGACTCGGTCCGTTCGCCGGCGTGCTGGCGTTGTGGGTGCACACCACCGGCGTGCTCGCCAAGCTCTTCGCCGAAGCGGTCGAGGCAATCGATCCGCGTCCGGCCGAAGGCGTGCGCGCCACCGGCGCGACCAGTCTCGACGAAATCATTTACGGCGTGCTGCCGCAAGTGCTGCCGTTGTGGATCTCGTACGCGTTATATCGCTTCGAATCGAACGTGCGCTCGGCGATGGTGGTCGGCATGGTGGGCGCAGGCGGGATCGGCGTGGTGCTGTACGAGGCGATCCGCTCTTTCAATTATGCGCAGACGGCCGCGGTGATGATCATGGTGATCGTCGTCGTGACGGTGATCGATCTGGCGTCCGCGTGGCTGCGAGAACGGGTGACGTAACCGTTTCACGATTCCTCGATGCGAAGGGGCTGGCCAGACGCCCCTCACCCAGATCGCTTCGATATTGCGTGGCAGTGTGTCAGTGCGCCGACGTGACGACCCAGCGCTAAAGTTGGGCAGCGGGTTTCCGTTGCCACAAATTGCCTCTTTTTGCTACATAAAGCCCCTTCACTTTAGTCGTCCACCCCTCCATTCCGGCGTTCTGCTGGAATAATCACGTGCTTGCGGCCGCCCCCTGGCCTTCTTTCTTCTCTCCCTGGCCTTCCTTCGATGGACTCCTTTGTCGTCTCGCTGGTGCTGCTCTCCGCGCTGCTTCACGCCACCTGGAACGCGTTTCTGCATCTCTCCGAAGACCGTGTATGGCTGCTCGGCATGATGGCGATTCCGTATATCGCCGTCAGCGCGGTGGGCGTGATCGTGCTGCCTCTACCTGAACCGGCGGCCTGGCCTTACATCTTCGCCTCGGTGGTACTCGAATTCGGCTACCTGCTGGCACTGATCCGCGCTTACAGGAGCGGCGACTTTGGGCAAATCTATCCGATTGCGCGCGGTCTTTCGCCGATGCTGGTATTCGTCGGCGCGCTGGTGTTCGCGCACGAAACGCTCAAACCGCTGGCGGCGATCGGCGTGGCGCTCGTGTCGCTCGGCATCGTTTCGCTGGCATTTCGCCGCGGCATGCAGTTCTCCGGCGAAAGCGTGCCGTTTGCGCTACTGACCGGCTTCTTCATCGCGTCGTATTCGGTCGTCGACGGAATCGGCGCGCGCGTGGCGGGCAACGGCCTGAGCTACATCATGTGGGTTTATCTGATTTGGAATATCCCGCAGTTTCTGCTCGCCTGGCATTGGCGCGGTGGCGCCCGGGGGCTTTTCATCGGCCGCGCGGTGGTGCTTAAGGGCATTGCATCCGGCGCGCTCGCGCTCACCGCCTATTGCCTGATCATCGAGGCCTACCGCTATCTGCCGATTGCCATGGTGTCGGCATTGCGTGAGCTGAGTTCGATCTTCGCGGTGCTGATCGGTTGGCTGTTCATGCACGAGAAGCTGACGGCGCGGCGGATCCTGGCGTGCGCACTGGTTACGCTGGGGGCGGTGTTGATTCGGATTTGACGCCTCAAAGGACGTGCGCCGGCTTGTTTCGTTTATTGCGATTTCGAATATTTCGATTTACAATGCCGGAATTCGAAAGGAATCGTGCCATGAACACCTCTATCCACCCCACACCGCTTCCGTCCGCACAAGAGGCCGAACTCGCTCGCGTCTCCGGTCGGAATCTGTCGGTCGTCCTTTCGAGCCGCGCGGAGACACAGCAGTTCGACTTCAAGGACAACGAGGGCGAAACGCGCAGTGTTGAATTGCCGACGTCGGTCGTGCGTCTGATTGTCGACGTCCTTGCGGAAATCGGTCAGGGCAATGCTGTCTCGATCATCCCTATTCATGCCGAATTGACCACTCAGGAAGCGGCCGACCTGCTCAATGTATCGCGCCCGTATTTCGTCCAGTTGCTGGAGAAGAAAGAAATCCCTTTCCGGAAGGTGAACACGCATCGGCGCGTGCGTTACGAAGACGTAATGGCCTATAAGAACCGAATCGACTCGAACCGTCGCAAGGCGTTGGACGAACTCGCGGCGTTGTCGCAGGACATGGGTCTGGAATAATCGATGTCGTCACATTTCACAGCCATTTACGACGCTTGCGTTCTGTACTCCCAACCATTACGAAACCTGTTGATGCGTCTGGCGCTAACCGATCTTTACCGGGCGCGCTGGACGCCGGCTATTCACGACGAGTGGACACGCAATCTGATTGCGAACCGACCCGACCTCGACCCTGACAAAATTCATCGCGTCCGCGAACTCATGGACGCGCACGTGCGGGACGCGTTGGTCGACAGCTACGAGCACCTAATACCGGCCATTCATTTACCGGACCCGGATGATGCTCATGGGGTCGCCGCCGCCGTGCATTGCGGCGCCGAACTCATCGTCACGTTTAACCTGAAGGACTTTCCGGCCGACGCTTTAAGCACCTTCAACGTAGCCGCGCAACATCCTGACGACTTCATCACCGATCTCTTTGACCTGAACCCGACTACAGTTCTCGAAGCGATGGCCGAGCACAGAAAATCGTTGAAAAATCCGCCCAAGTCCGTCGAGGAATACCTGAACACTCTCGCTAGCCTGGGACTTACGCAAACCGTTTCTGCGGTTCGCCCCTACAGCGTGGCGATCTGAAACAACACCCCGTCATCCAGGCCCTTACTCCCTCACGCGAACTGCACAAGCGTCGCGTCGATCGCATCGGCCAGTGTATTGAAAGCAGGCGCGATCTCCTCGTCCGGCACGCATGCATAGCCGATCAGCAAACCCGATGGCGCCAGCGCCGGTTGCGCGTAATACCCCGACAAAGGCCGCACGACGATATTGCGTTCCAGCGCGGCGGCCGCCACCGCGCGGTCATCGCTGCCGTCAGGCAATTGCATCACCAGATGCAAACCGGCATCGCCGCCTACGGCCGGCAGCGCATCGCCATAACGGTGCGCGGCAGCATCCAGCAAGGTCTGGCGGCGCTGCCCGTAAAGCGTGCGCATCTTGCGGATATGCGACGTGAAATGCCCTTCCGCGATGAACTCCGCGAGCATCGCCTGCTGCAACAATTGCCCTTCCCGGTATAACTCCGCGCTCGCGGTCGCAAAGCTCTCGGCCAGTGCTTCGGGCACCACCAGGTAGCCGATGCGCAAGCCCGGAAACAGCGTTTTGCCGAAGCTGCCTACATAAATCACCTGTCCAGACCGGTCCAGGCCTTGCAGCGATGCCAGCGGCCGGCTGCCATAGCGGAACTCGCTATCGTAGTCGTCTTCGATGATCCAGCACTGATTCTGCCGAGCATACTCGAGCAGCATGCGGCGCCGCGCGAGGCTCATGACCATCCCAAGCGGATATTGATGCGACGGCGTGACGAGCATCAGCTTGGGCGGCTGCGCGAGATCGTCGGCGGAAGGATTGATGCCTTCTTCGTCGACGGCGATCGGCCGCGATTGCAGGCCGGACACGTGCAGCACGCTGCGCACGCCCCAGTAGCAAGGGTCTTCGGTCCAGATCACGTCGCCCGGATCGGAAAGCAGGCGCACAGCCAGATCGACCGACTGATGGATCCCGGTCGTGATGATGATCTGCTCGGGCGTGCACCGCACCGAGCGCGAAGTACGCAAATAGTCGGCCAATGCGTGCCGCAGCGAGGCCAGCCCGCCGCCCGGCGCGTAGGTCAGCAGGTCCGGGCGCAGACGGCGCCAATACTTGTTGTGCAGGCGGCTCCACACGCGCGCCGGAAACTTCGTGACATCCGGCACCCCGGGCATGAACGCGCCCCATTGCCGCTTCGACACGCCCGCCCCCGCGATGAGCCGCGCGCCGCGCGTCGACAACGCGCGGTTGCCCTCCAACGTCCGTGGCGGCGGCAATGACTCGAGCGGCGGGGCCGGCACCTCGGCGTCGGGCACGCCGACGATCTCGTCCGGCGCGCTATCGGCGACGAACGTGCCGCGGCCGGTTGTCGAACTGACATAGCCTTCGAGCACCAACTGCTCGTACACCTGCGTGACGGTATTGCGTCCGATACCCAATTCCTGCGCCAGCAGACGCGATGACGGCACCTTGCTGCCCGCCGGCAATTCGCGCGACAAAATCGCTTGCTGCAACAGCCGATGAAGCTGACGATAGATCGGCTGACCGTTGCCACGGTCGAGGCGCTGCGCCAGCCAGTCGGACAAAACGCTTGTGCGCAAGATTGGCTCCTATATTTTTATTGAAATGGCTCTGAAATTAAGAGCCAAATCTCATTATAGTCGCTGCATGTGCTGCGCTGAGCGCGCGACACCCCGCAAAAACCGAGGAGCGAAGGAGATACCATGAAGAATGCTGAACTGAAGAGCCGCAAAGACGCTGCCACGCCGCGCGGCGTTGGGGTGATGTGCGATTTCTACGCCGAGCGCGCGGAGAACGCCGAGTTGTGGGACGTTGAAGGCCGCCGTTTCATCGATTTCGCCGCGGGTATCGCCGTGTGCAACACGGGCCACCGTCATCCGAAGATTCTGGCGGCGATCCGCGACCAGCTCGATCATTTCACGCACACCGCGTATCAGATCGTGCCGTACGCGTCGTACGTCGAACTGGCTGAAAAGATCAACGCGCGTGCGCCGGGCGACTATCCGAAGAAGACCGCTTTCTTCACGACTGGCGCCGAAGCCGTTGAAAACGCGATCAAGATTGCGCGTGCCGCGACCGGCCGTCCGGGCGTGATTGCGTTCACTGGCGGCTTTCATGGCCGCACGATGATGGGCATGGCGCTGACCGGCAAGGTTGCGCCGTACAAGATCGGCTTTGGCCCGTTCCCGGCGGACGTGTTCCACGCTCCGTTCCCGAATCCGCTGCATGGCGTGACGACGGCTGATTCGCTGAAGGCGATCGAGTTTCTGTTCAAGGCCGACATTGATCCGAAGCGCGTCGCGGCGATTATTTTCGAACCGGTTCAGGGCGAAGGCGGTTTCTATCCGGCGCCGGCCGAGTTCGTGCGCGCCTTGCGCAAGCTGTGCAACGAGCATGGCATTTTGCTGATTGCCGATGAAGTGCAGACGGGTTTTGCCCGTACTGGCAAGTTGTTTGCCATGCATCACTATGACGTGGTGCCTGATCTGATGACGATGGCCAAGAGCCTGGCGGGCGGCATGCCGTTGTCGGGTGTGGTCGGGCGTGCTGATTTGATGGATGCGGCTGCGCCTGGCGGTTTGGGCGGCACTTATGCGGGTAACCCGCTGGCGGTTGCGTCCGCACATGCCGTGCTCGATATCATCGATGAAGAGAAGCTCTGCGAGCGGGCTACTGTTTTGGGCGATCGTGTTAAGGCGAAGCTGATCGCGCTTCAGAGCGACGTGCCGCAGATTGCCGATGTGCGTGGGCCGGGTGGGATGGTGGCTGTTGAGTTCTGCAAGGCGGGTGGGACGGAGCCGGATGCTGACTTCACCAAGCGGGTGCAGGCTCGGGCGCTTGAGCGCGGGTTGTTGTTGCTGGTTTGTGGTGTTTATTCGAACGTGGTTCGGTTTCTTTTTCCTCTTACGATTCAGGATTCTGTTTTTGATGAGGCGATGGGGATTTTGGAAGCTGTGCTTAAGGAAAGTGTTGCTGTAGCTGTTTGATTGTTTTTTTTGGCTTGCGCGGCGGGTGGTTGTATGCCTGCGGTGTTGGCCTTTCCTTGTTTTCTTAGCGGTCTATTAGCGTCGCCCCTGTGCGGGGCGGCACCTACTTTTCTTTGCCTGCCGCAAAGAAAAGTAGGCAAAAGAAAGCGGCTCACACCGCTAACTATTAAGCGGGTCCCCTGGCTTGGAGGAGGCAGTGGTGCATCTGGAATCCGTGCCCTCGCACATTCTGCGTTGGTGACAAGGGAGTCATCAGCTCCCACTCCGCACTGCGTGCGTCGCGGACGGGTCTACCCGGGAAACCAGGGGCTTCGTTCGTGTGCGGTGGGGGCCATCGGCTTCGCCTCGGCGTTGCGCCCGTGCACTTACGAGTGCCCCCACTTCGAATGAAATGTCGGGTGGTTGCGGTTGCGGTTGCGGTTGCGGTTGCGGTTGCGGTTGCGGTTGCGGTTGCGGTTGCGGTTGCGGTGCAATGATGGGCTAGGGTGCCGAGCAAAACGCGAGAGCCAGAACACGGTGGTTGGTTTTGTAAAGTGCGCTTCGGCGCGCGCAGCGCCGCCGGAGGAATGACGGCCTTGTCACTCACGCCGAATGTGCGAGGGCACCGATTCCAGATGCACCACTACCTCCTCCAAGCCAGGGGACCCGCTTAAGAACTGGCGGTGTGAGCCGCTTTCTTTTGCCTACTTGTATATTCCCTCCTGTGGCGTCGACCCGATCAGTTGTCGCCACATGGACAGTCAGCTCGTCTGCCTAGAGTGCCTCGA
>NZ_CAJNBK010000024.1 GCF_905220975.1 Paraburkholderia haematera
TAAGCCGCTTTCTTTTGCCTACTTTTCTTTGCGGCAGGCAAAGAAAAGTAGGTGCCGCCCCGCACAGGGGCAACGCTAATAAACCAATAACAAATCAAGGAAAGGCCAAAGCTGTAAGCACACAGACCAACCGCGCCGAGCGAACAAGCAACACAAGAAAAGTCCACCACCCAAGGGAAACAGAAAACACACCACCGCCAAAGGCAAAAAACCAGCATAACTCCGCGCCACCACCGCCCACCGTCACCGACCGCTACAATATTCCTTTAACCTGCGGCTTCGAGACCAGAAGATGTCCACCCCAACGTCCCGCGCTCCCATGCTCTCCACCGCCGAAGCATTGGCGACCTTGCTGAGCGCAGCGAGCCCCATCACCGGCACGGAATCAATCCCCACGCTGGAAGCGCTCAACCGCGTACTATCGGAAGACGTCATTTCACCGCTCGACGTCCCCCCAATGAACACCAGTTCAATGGACGGCTACGCGATCTGCACGGAAGATCTCGCAACGGCTGACAACCGCCGCCTACCGGTTTCACAACGCATTCCAGCCGGCCACGCGCCCGAGCCGTTAAAGCCAGGCACAGCAGCCCGCATCTTCACGGGCGCCACAGTGCCGCCAGGCGCCGACGCCATCGTGATGCAGGAACAAACCGAGGCCGCCGGCAACGAAGTCACCATCCTCCACAGCCCGGCACCCGGCGAATGGATCACGGCCCAGGGCGCGGACATTCGCAGCGGCTCGATCATCCTGCCGGCGGGCACGCGCCTGACGCCACAAGCATTGGGGCTGGCCGCCTCGGTCGGCTGCGCCGAGCTCCAGGTGCACCGCCGCGTAAAAGTCGCCGTGTTCTTCACCGGCGACGAACTGACCATGCCTGGCGAGCCGCTGAAACCCGGCGCGATCTACAACTCGAACCGTTTCACGCTGCGCGGGCTGCTGGAAAACCTGGGCTGCGACGTCACCGACTACGGCATCGTCCCCGACAAGCTCGACGCTACCCGTGCAACGCTGCGCGAAGCCGCGCAGGCGCACGATCTGATCCTCACCTGCGGCGGCGTGTCGGTCGGCGAGGAAGATCACGTCAAGCCGGCAGTCGAGGCGGAAGGGCGCCTGTCGATGTGGCAGATCGCGATGAAACCGGGCAAGCCACTTGCGTTCGGTGCCGTGCGCCGGGCCGCGCAGCAGAGCGATGCGGCTACGTCAGCTGAAACCTTCTTTATCGGCCTGCCGGGTAATCCGGTCTCCAGCTTCGCGACTTTTTTGCTGTTCGTTCGCCCGTTCGTCCTGCTTCTGGCCGGCATGCGGACGGTGGCGCCGCGCGCGCTGTCGCTGCGCGCCGATTTCACGCAGAAGAAGGCCGACCGTCGCAACGAGTTCCTGCGCGCGCGCATCAATGCGGCAGGCGGCCTTGATCTGTTTCCGAATCAGAGCTCGGCTGTCCTGACATCGACCGTCTGGGGCGACGGCCTGATCGACAATCCGCCGAACCACGCAATCAGCGTCGGCGAGACCGTGCGTTTCATCCCCTTTTCCGAATTGCTGAACTGAGGCCGGCAACAGCCGGCGGCTTCCCAATGAAGATTCAACTCCGATATTTTGCAAGCGTGCGCGAAGCGCTCGAAACCGCCGACGAAACGGTCGATCTGCCCGACGGCATCGCCACCGTCGGCGACGTGCGCGCCTGGTTGCGCGTGCGCGGCGGCATCTGGGCCGACACCCTCGCCGAGGGCCGCGCGCTGCGCATGGCCTGCAACCACGTGATGACCGATGCCGGCACGCGCCTCACCGAAGACTGCGAAGTCGCGTTCTTTCCGCCCGTCACCGGCGGGTGAACCGTTCGGATGGCCCGGATAGCCGCCGGAAATCTCGTTAAACCACGCTAATTCGCTCAGCCGCACAGGAGTCAGAGATGCCCGTTCGCGTTCAGACGGAAGACTTCGACCTCACCGCCGAGGTCGCCGCGTTACGCGCGCGCAATCCGAAGATCGGTGCGGTGGCCTGTTTTGTCGGCACCGTGCGCGATCTGAACGACGGCAGCGCGGTCGAAACCATGGAGCTCGAACATTATCCGGGCATGACGGAGAAGTCGCTGGAAGCGATCGTTGTGAGCGCGCGCGAGCGCTGGCCGGGGATCGAGGTGCTGATCGTGCATCGGGTCGGCAAGCTCTATCCGCTCGACCAGATCGTGCTGGTGGCGACCACCGCCGCCCATCGGGGTGACGCCTTCGCGTCGTGTGAGTTCGTGATGGACTACCTGAAGACCCAGGCGCCGTTTTGGAAGAAAGAGAAAACCGAAGAAGGCGAGCGCTGGGTCGACGCCCGCGTTACCGACGACGCGGCACTGGCAAGGTGGGGCATCGAATCGGGTAACCAGAAAGCGGATTAGGGCGCGTGCTTCTCGAACGCCCGCGTCAATCGTCTTTCGCTTGGCCGACGATCCGCGCCGGGAACGGTTCACCGGGCGGTCGCGTAGCGGCCAGGGCGCCCCCGGCATGCTCATCGCCGGGCGGACGCCGCTTCGGCGCGACCCGCTCCAGCAACGCCTGTTGTTCCTCCGGAATCTTGTAATCCCAGCCGAAGCGGCTCAATTGCAAACTCTGCGCGATACGCAACGCCGGTTCCATGAAACGGACCGCCGCGGCCGGCTGATAGCGCGACTCCACCGTATCCAGAAACAGGTACAGCCAGCGGCTGAAATGCTGCGGCTCAACGCCCTCGAGCGGTTCATGCGCCTGCTGCACATTGCCCCGGTATTGCTTCGCGCCCAGTACCAGACTGCCCCAGAACGTGCACATCTTGGGCAAGTGGTCCTCCCAACGGCCCGCAAGCGTCGCGTCGAACACGGGACCCAGCAGCGGATCGGCACGAACGCGGTCGTAAAACCCGTAGACGAGTTCGCGAATATTCGCCTCAGTAGGCTCGCCGGCTCGCTCGACAAACGGTGCGGCAGGAAAAGACGGATTCATGCGAATTCCAGATAGTGCAGTTATTCATTTTGAATCGCCACACGGCGCCACAGACCGCCGGGAATGGCCTCAAACCGTGTTCAAACAAGAGGAAGTAAGCCACGAATAACCCGCTTTTCGCATAAATGGCCTATGCGGGAAACGTTACCATTACTGCCGAGAGACAAACACCGACTGTTAGCGCAGAATAATAAAATATGCGTAGCGTCTGCATCTTAAGGCGAAGCGGCGGCCCCCGGCAACCCTTGCATCGACGCGGTTATCCCCCGGATCGCGGCTTGCGCTCATTGTGACACCTGTGCTTATGAGATTGACCGACTACACGGATTACTCAGTGCGCGTCCTGCTGTACCTGGCTGTCCGTGGCGATGGTTTATCGACCATCCAGGACATTTCGGACGCGTACGGGATCTCCAAAAACCATTTGATGAAAGTGGTTCAGCGACTCGGCGAACTCGGCTGGGTCGAGACCGTACGCGGGCGAAACGGCGGCCTGCGTCTCGCTGAGCGAACCAGCGCGGTGACCGTGGGCGAGATTGTGCGGGCCACGGAAAGCGACTTTGCGCTGGTCGGCTGCTTCCCGGACCCGCACGGAGAGCGCCGGGCCTGTGTCATTACACCGCATTGCCGACTGCGCGGCGCGCTTGAAGCGGCGCGCAACGCATTCCTTGCCGAACTCGACCGTTACACCATTGGCGAGGTTGCGGAGCCGCGCGGCCCGCTGACCGCGCTGCTGGGTTTAAGCACCGTTATCCCAATCGTGCCGGTCGGACCTGCTGGCGGCGCGGCACCGCTCTCCTGAATCCGGGCAGCAAGTTCTCGCGCATCAATTGTTAAATAGTTGTTTCTGGTTGCAAAAAAGCGCTTGAAACCTGCGTAAAACGCCTCAATTTGGTGGTAATCGAAATTGGAGGTCTCTTGATGAGAATCGACAAACTTACCACTAAATTCCAGGAAGCATTGGCCGACGCGCAGAGTCTCGCAGTCGGTCACGACAATCAATATATTGAACCCGTTCACGTTCTGTCTGCGCTCGTTGCCCAGCAGGATGGATCGGCGCGCTCGCTGCTCTCGCGTGCGGGCGTGCATGTCCAGGCGCTGCAAACGGCGCTGAACGACGCCATGACGCGCCTGCCGCAAGTGCAGGGCACGGATGGCAACGTGCAGATCGGCCGCGAACTGACCGGGCTGCTCAACCAGGCCGACAAAGAAGCTCAGAAACTCGACGATACGTTCATCGCGAGCGAAATGTTCCTGCTCGCGGTCGCCGACGATAAAGGCGAGGCCGGCCGTCTCGCGCGTCAGCACGGCCTCTCGCGCAAGTCGCTGGAAAGCGCGATTGCGGCGGTGCGCGGCGGTTCGCAAGTGCACAGCCAGGACGCCGAAAGCCAGCGTGAAGCGCTGAAAAAGTACACCGTCGATCTGACCGAGCGTGCGCGGGCGGGCAAGCTCGACCCCGTGATCGGCCGCGACGACGAAATCCGCCGCTCGATCCAGATCCTGCAGCGCCGCACCAAGAACAATCCGGTTCTGATCGGCGAGCCGGGCGTGGGTAAGACCGCGATCGTCGAAGGCCTCGCACAGCGTATCGTCAACGGTGAAGTGCCGGAAACGCTCAAGGGCAAACGCGTGCTGTCGTTGGACATGGCGGCGTTGCTGGCCGGCGCGAAATACCGCGGCGAGTTCGAAGAACGCCTGAAAGCCGTACTGCACGACATCGCGAAGGACGAAGGCCAGACCATCGTCTTCATCGACGAAATTCATACGATGGTTGGCGCGGGCAAGGCTGAAGGCGCGATGGATGCGGGCAATATGCTCAAGCCGGCGCTCTCGCGCGGCGAACTGCATTGCGTCGGCGCCACCACGCTGGACGAATATCGCAAGTACATCGAAAAGGACGCCGCGCTCGAACGCCGCTTCCAGAAGGTGCTGGTCGACGAACCGTCGGTCGAGGCGACTATCGCGATCCTGCGCGGGTTGCAGGAGAAGTACGAACTGCATCATGGCGTCGACATCACCGACCCGGCGATCGTCGCCGCAGCCGAATTGTCGCATCGCTACATCACCGACCGTTTCCTGCCGGACAAGGCAATCGATCTGATCGACGAAGCCGCTTCGAAGATCAAGATGGAAATCGACTCGAAGCCAGAAGAGATGGATCGGCTCGATCGTCGTTTGATCCAGTTGAAGATCGAGCGCGAGGCCGTGAAGAAGGAAAAGGACGAAGCGTCGCAAAAGCGTTTGCAACTGATCGAAGAAGAAATTGAGCGGTTGGACCGCGAATATTCGGATCTCGAAGAAATCTGGACCGCGGAAAAAGCGGCGGTGCAGGGCAGCGCGCAGTTGAAGGAAGACATCGAAAAAACGCGTGCGGAAATCATTCGCTTGCAGCGTGAAGGCAAGCTCGAGAAGGTCGCCGAGTTGCAGTACGGCAAGCTGCCGGGTCTCGAAGCGCAGTTGAAGGAAGTGACCAAGGCCGAAGCGAGCGAGCAGAACAATCCGACCCGGCCGCGCCTGTTGCGCACGCAGGTGGGCGCTGAGGAAATCGCGGAAGTCGTTTCTCGTTCCACCGGCATTCCGGTGTCGCGCATGATGCAAGGCGAGCGCGAAAAGCTGCTGCAGATCGAAGAGAAACTGCACGACCGCGTGGTCGGTCAGGACGAAGCGATCACCGCGGTGGCCGACGCGATCCGCCGTTCACGCGCGGGACTGGCGGATCCGAACCGGCCGTATGGTTCGTTCCTGTTCCTCGGGCCGACCGGCGTCGGCAAGACCGAGCTGTGCAAGGCGCTGGCGTCGTTCCTGTTCGATTCGGAAGATCATCTGATCCGTATCGACATGAGCGAATTCATGGAGAAGCATAGCGTCGCGCGGTTGATCGGCGCGCCGCCGGGCTACGTCGGGTACGAAGAAGGGGGTTACCTGACAGAAGCGGTACGCCGCAAGCCGTACAGCGTGATTCTGCTCGACGAAATCGAGAAGGCGCATCCTGATGTTTTCAACGTCCTGCTGCAGGTGCTCGACGACGGCCGTATGACCGATGGGCAAGGGCGCACCGTGGACTTCAAGAACACGGTGATCGTGATGACGTCGAACCTCGGCTCGCAGGTGATTCAGGCGATGGTCGGCGAGCCGCAGGAAGCGGTGAAGGACGCGGTCTGGGAAGAAGTGAAGCTGCACTTCCGGCCCGAATTCCTGAACCGGATCGACGACGTCGTGGTGTTCCATGCGCTCGACCGGTCGAACATCCAGTCGATTGCGCGGATTCAGTTGCAACGTCTGCATGAGCGGCTCGCCAAGCTCGACATGCAACTGGTGGTGTCGGATGCGGCGCTCGAGCACGTCGGCAAGGTCGGCTACGATCCGCTGTTCGGGGCGCGGCCGTTGAAGCGCGCAATCCAGCAGGAAATCGAGAACCCGGTCGCCAAGCTGATTCTGGCCGGCAAGTTCGGTCCGAAGGATGTGATTCCGGTCGAAGTGGAAGACGGCAAGCTCGTATTCGATCGCGTCGTGCACTAAGCGAAACGGGTTCGGCTACTCATGAAACGGCAGGGGTTGGGCCGTTCCGGCCAACGTTAAAAAGCGGCAACGAAGGGGACTTCGTTGCCGCTTTTTTTTGCCTGCTTTTCCTGCTGCTTTTGCCTGTTACAAGCCGGCAGCGGGTGGCGCTGCTTACGCGTTGCCCTTGCCAAATAGTGCCGACAGGCCGCCGAGCGCACCCAGCACGGTCGTCGAATTCAGTTTGCCATCGGCGGGGACTTCGCCTTCAGGCGTCGCGGCGTTGACGACATGCGGCAGAATCTGCGACAGCAAACCGGTGACCTGGTCCGGCTGCACACCGGCTTTGGCGGCGAGGTTGGTGACGGCGTCCGAGCCGAGTACGCTATGCAGCGCGTCCGGCGAGATCGCCTGGTTCTCGCCATTGCCGACCCACGACGACACGACGTCGCCGAGGCCCTTTTGCTTGAAGCTGTCGATCAGGCCGTTCAGGCCGCCAGGCTGGTTATTGACGAACTCCAGCGCAGCGGAAACGAGGGCTTGCTGGCCGCCGCCTTCAGGCGATTTGCCAAGCAGGGAACCGATAGTGTCGAGTAGGCTCATGACAGTCTCTCTTGAATGCCGACCCGTATTTGACGAGTCAGCGGGTGAAAACGCCGCGCGGTCGCGCGGCGCCGGTGGGAGGGCGGCGGACGGGAACGGGGCGGCGCTGACGTGTTCGTCACGCGTGTATCACCCGTGACGGGCGCCGCCGCGATGCTCCCGGCGCTCTACCCAGTTTATGCGCCGCCAGAGGCTGCCGCAGCCGATGCAGCCGTGCTCTTTTTCGCCTTTTTCTTCGAAGCCTTGGTGCCGGATGCGCCAGCCGGCGCACTGGCAGCAGTGGCCGGAGCCATTGCGGCCGGCGCCGAAGCCGCCGCCGCGTCAGACGCCGCAGCCTTGCTCTTCTTCTTCGACTTCGAAGCCTTGGTGCCCGATGCCTCGGCAGGCGCGGCCGGTGCCGTTGATGCGGTTGTCGTGGCCGCGGTGGTCGCTGCGGGAGCGGCTGCCGGCGCCGCCTTGGTGCTGGCGGTGCTGCCGGACTTCGAGGCTGCCTTGGCGCCCGTAGGCGGCGTGGACGAGCCGTTGATCGTTAGACCGGCCGCCTCGAGATTGGTCACCGATTTGGTGCCGATGCCTTTGACGCGGGTGGCGAGATCGTCGGCATCCTTGAACGGGCCATTCTTGGTGCGTTCGTCGATGATCGCTTTGGCATGCGCCGGGCCGATACCCTTGACCGATTCGAGCGCCGCCTGATCGGCGGAATTCACTTCGACGGCCGCCGCAAATCCGGCCGACAGCGACAAAGCCAAAGCAACGCAAAGCATCAAAAACTTCTTCAGCATGGCAAGCACTCCATTGAGGGCAAAAAAAGTTAGCCACAAAGGGAAAACGCGGAACGACGCAGCCTGTCAGCAAACGCTGCGCTTAAGCATAGAACAAATTGCGCGCCCTTATTTGCAAACGCCGACGATTTATACCGATCGATTCATGACAAGTAAATCAGGCTGAACAATATTTGAAGCTTTTGCCTGGCGATTAAGCGGTTATGAGTTTATCGATCTATGCGGTCCACCATAAAAAATGACCGCATGGATAAATGACAGCGTCTTCCACTTGACTTAGAGTGCACTCGAAGTCCTAACCTGAGTTCCGTCATGTCGAAAATGTCAAAAGCACTCACCATCGGGGAAGTCGCCGGAACGATCGGCGTCTCCACCCACACGCTGCGGTACTACGAACAGGCCGGCCTGATCCGGGCGGTCGGGCGTACGCAGGCGGGACATCGCCTGTATTCGCCGGCCGATCTCGACTGGCTGCAGTTCGTGATGCGTCTGAAGGCGACCGGCATGCCGATCGCCGGAATGCAGGCGTTCGCGGCGCTGCGGGCCGAAGGTGATCCTACGGTGAGTGAGCGCCGCGACATGCTGGTGGCGCATCGGGATGCGGTTTTGGCGCGGATCGCCGAGTTGCAGAGCAATCTCGGCGCGATCATCGACAAGATTGCCTATTACGAGGCTGCCGGGCGGCAGCCCGCCGCGAGTACGCAGACACGACAGATCGACGAACCTCAATCGCTTTCGCATTCGGAAAAGGACTCACCATGGAACACGCACAAAACGATCGCTACACCCGAGGCTGGAACAAACTGAAGGAAATCGACGGCTCGACCGGCGAACAGGTGATCGCCGCGCTTGCGCCGATCGCGCCGGACTTCGGGCGCCTGCTGATCGAATTCGGTTTCGGCGACATTTACAGCCGGCCGCAACTCGATCTGCGCGCGAGAGAGATCGCAACGATTGCATCGCTGGCGACACTCGGCTGCGCGCAACCGCAGTTGAAGGTCCATATCGAGGCGGCCTTGAACGTCGGCTGTACGCGCGAGGAGATCGTCGAGGTATTCATGCAGATGGCGCTCTACGCGGGTTTCCCGGCGGCGCTGAACGCACTTTTCGCGGCGCGGGAGATTTTCGAACGGCTTGATCAGGCGCTGGAAGAGGCGCAAGTGGCCTGAGAAAAAAGAGAGGGCGGGTGGCTGCCGGACGGCAGCCGCTCTTGATGGGTTCGAGAGGCAACGAACGGTGACTTATTGCAAACGATTTAAATGCAGCGACGTAGTCAAACCGCCGAATCCACCCTGACCGCCGCCTCGGCGCGCAAATACCGCTTGCTCACGCCACGCCAGTACAGCAGCAAGCCGATGCCGGCAATCGCCAGGCTTGCCGTATTGGCGACCCAGAAGCCGCGCGCGCCGGTCAGCCACTCCGGCGTGTTGCCGGAGACATTGAAGCCGAGCAGATACCCGCCGCCGAGTCCCACGCCCCACAGCGCGACCGCATAGATAACGGTCGGCACGACCGCCACCTTGTACGCGCGCAGCACGAATGCGGTGGTGATCTGCAATGCATCGAACATGTGGTAGCACGCGACGATCAACACCAGCGGCATCGCCGCCGCCGCGACCTGCGCATCCGGCGTATAGCCTTCGATCAGGTACGGCCGAAGCACCAGCACGATCGCCCCGTAACAGCAGGCGATCGCCACGGCCATCATGATGCCGTGCCGCGACAGCGTGCGCGCCGCTTCCGGGCGATGCGCGCCGAGCGCCTGAGCGACCAGCGTCGACGAAGCGATCCCAATGGCCAGCGGCGTCATATAGAGCACCGCGCCGATGTTGCCGGCGATCTGGTGTCCGGCGAGCGTCGTCGTACCGAAGCGGGCAATGAAGAGCGCCATGAACGTGTACGAGGTGACTTCGATCAGGTACGACAGACCCATCGGAATGCCGAGGCGTAACTGCGCCGCCTGCCGGCGCCAGACCGGCCAGCAGAAGTGCGCAAAGATCGCGAAAGGCTTGAACACGTGGACACGCGTCAACAGCAGCATCCCAACCACGGCCAGCCCCCAGTTGATCGACGTGCTGGCGAGCGCGCAACCCGGCCCGCCGAGCGCCGGCACGCCGAGTCCGCCAAAGATGAACCATGTGTTGAGCGGAACCTTGAGCAGCAACGCGCCGATCTGCAGGATCATGACGAGCCGCGGTTTGCCGACTGCATTGGTGATCGAGCTGTAGACGCGAAAGGCGAGGCCGGCCGGCAAGCCGAACGCCAGAATCTGCAGATAGGCGACCGTCCGCTCGTGCAGCGCTTCGGGCACCCGCGCCACCTGCAGTACGGGCCCTGGAAAATAGAGAATCAGAAAGCCGATCACGGTCAACGCGAGCGCGAGCCACAAGGCCTGGCGCACTTCTTCACCGATCTCGATGTACCGGCGCGCACCGTAGAGCTGCGCGGTGATCGGTTGCAGCGCGGTCAGGATGCCGGTCAGACCGATGTAGACGGAAATATAGATCGACGAGCCGAGGCCGAGCGCGGCGAGATCGACGGCCGAATAGCGGCCGACCATCGCCGTGTCGATCACACCGAACGCGATGATCGCCAGTTGGCCGATCAGCACCGGCCATGCGAGCCCGGCGATTTTCCGTACGTCGGCGAACATGATCAGTCCGGCTTCTTGTGCCAGTTGCGGCGTTTGACGACCGGCGGCTTCGGACGGTCGATCCGCACATACAGGCGGAAGCGTTCGTCGCGGTCGGCCACGCGGCGGCCTTCCCACACCAGCTTCCACATGAAGTCCGACATCGCGCTCGGGTCGCCGAAGTCCTGGGTGTCCTGACGCAGGATTACGTCGCAATCTTCGTTGAAGGAGAAATGCATGTCGCCGAAATAGGCGAACGTCGCGATTTGCGCGTTACCGAGGCGCACCGGCGAGATGCAGGTGTAGTCGTCCGGCAGGTGGCTCGCGATCTGCTGGGCGACATCCTTATAGGTCCGGCTGTAGTTGACGACCGGCAGCCACAGCGTCATCAGCAGCACCCACATCAGCGTCGTGCCGGCGCTCGAGAGCACCACGCTGCGCCACAGGACTTTCGGATGACGGGCCAGACGCCATTGCACCAGGACGAACCAGCAGATCGTCACGGCGACGGCGCACACGAACGACAGAATCTTGAATTGCGGCGCAAAACCCGGAGCGAGACGCGCGAGGTTGCGCGCGAGCGGATGCGGGAAGCCGGTCAGCCCGGCTATGTACACCAGCCAGACGAAGCTGCCGAGGATCGTGAAGCTCAACAGTGCGAACCAGTCGATCGCGTTGATCGCGCCGCGTTTGAGCGTGGGCAGCGCGAAGGTGGCCAATACTGCGAGCGGCGGCAGCAACAGCATATAAAGCCGGTTTGACTGATGGCTCTGCAACACGACCAGAATGAGCAACGGCCCGATCACCGACAGCGGAATCGCGACGTGCGGCGCGCGCCGCAGGCCCGACCAGCTGAACCACGCCCAGAGCGCTAGCGGCCAGGCCGGCCAGGTGAAGAGCGGCAGATTCTTGAACGCGTAGGCGGCCACCGAGCCAGGCGGCCCGGCGAATGACGACAGGCTGACGTGCACCCACTGGTTCAGGTACCAGACAGCGTCAGTGGGAAACGCGGCGAGTGCGGCGATCGGCCAGGCAACCGACAGCGCTAGCGCCACCGGCAAACCGGCCAGCAGCAGCCAGCGCGAACGCGCCTCGCGCACGATCAGCGCCATCGCCAGGGTGCCGAGCAACAACGCGCCGACCAGCACCGGGCTGCTGGCGAGAGCGACGAGTCCGAGCGCCAGGCCCCAGATCAGCGCACCCTGGACCGGCTTGTCGATCATCCGCACGAGCCCATAGACGAGCATGGCGATGCCGAAGAACTGCGCCACCTGCGGCGTGGTTTCGTGGCCGCGTTCGGCAAGGCCGAAGCAGGCGAGCAGGATCAGCAGCGCCCCGTCGGCAAGGGTGCGGCCGTAGTCGCGCGGCTCCGGCTCGCCGCCGAATGCGTATTTGAACGGCTGCACTTCGGCGCGCCGGCCGAGCAGATAGGCCGCATACCAGACGAACGCGCAGGCCGCGCAAAACAGCAGGCCCGTAAACACGCGGGAGGCATTGCTCGCGTCGACCCATGGCGCGAGCGTGCGGATCGCGCTGGCGCCGAGCCAGTAACCGAGCGGGCCGTCTTCCGTCATGTACTTGCCGACCAGATTCGGCAGCAGCCAGTCGTGCGCGCTGCCGTTGGCCATCGTCCACATGACGCCGAAGCCGGCTGCGTCCTCGTTCTTCCACGGATCCCGGCCGAACAGGCCGAAGAACGCGTAGACGATACAGATGGTCAGCAGCAGCCAGCGCGGCAATGCGCTGGTCGCGGAGGCAGTGAGGCGAACGACAGGTCTCATGCAGTGTGTGGATATCGGATAAGCGGTGCAGCCGGGACCGGACGGAATGTCCGGCGGGAATGGCCAATTTGGAGCATCCGGCATTGTAGTCGTGCCGTGCGATGCGCGTCACGGCCGGTAACGGCTCGCAACGTGAACGGGATGCCTGTAACACGCCGCCGCAATGGACGACGGTTCGCCGAGCGACGGTTCGCCGAGCGACGCTTCGGCGGGCGACGCTTCGCACCCGGGCGTCTGGAATAGGGCGACAAAAAAGGGCAGCTTGCGCTGCCCTTTTTTGCTGCTGCTTCGTTGCGGGCCAAGGCCGGCGACGAGGCGCGTATTACTTCGCTGCTGCCTTGCCGGTAGCGCGCGTGCCGAACTTCTTGTTGAACTTCTCGACGCGGCCTGCCGTGTCCATGATCTTTTGTTGACCGGTGTAGAACGGATGCGATTCCGACGACACTTCGATCTTGGCGAGCGGGTAGGTCTTGCCGTTGAATTCGCCAGTTTCACGCGTCTGGATGGTCGAGCGCGTGACAAACTTGAAGTCGATCGACATGTCGATGAACAGGACTTCGCGGTAATTCGGGTGAATGCCTTCTTTCATGGTCTTTCCTTTAATCTGGCGGTAGCCAACCCGCGTGCAGCCGCTATGAATGCGGACAGCATCTAGGCGCGAGCCACTTGCCTGTGGTCGAAAAACGGCGATTATGCCAGAAAATCAGTCGCTTGACGACCTTTCTACTGCCTTTTTGCCAGTGTTTTGTGCCCCGTTCTCCGCTGTTTTGCCGATTCATTTTCCGTGCGCATGCGGCATGGTGCCCCCGCAGAGCCCTTTATGCAGCGGGGGTCAGGCTGGAGCGAACGCCAATCCGACCCGCGCGGGATCCTGCCGGTAATACCGCGCCAGCAGGCGATAGAGCTCGGGATACTCCGCCTCGAAGGCCTGCGGCTGGACGAACAAGGCTTCGCTGCAAACGGCAAAAAATTCCGATGGATGGTCCGCCGCGTACGGATCGATCAGCGAATCGCGCTCGAAACGTGCCCAGCGCCTATCCGGCACCGCGTCCACTTTCGCGCAGAAGTGGTCGAAGGCATGGTCGAAGACGTCGGCCCATGCCTGTGAATCGAGCGGTGCATGCCAGCGCCGCATGAGCGGGGGGTGGCCGTCCGCCTCGCCGGTCAGCATGTCGATCTTGTGCGCGAATTCGTGAATCACGACGTTATAGGCGTCCGTGCCGCCGGTCATCTGCGCGTCTTCCCACGACAACACCACCGGGCCGCCTTCCCACGCTTCGCCGCTCGCGTCGTGCTCGACCTCGTGCACCACGCCGTCTTCGTCCTCGACCGTCTTGCGGATCACGAACTCGCCCGGATAGACAATCACGCCGACCCAGCCGCGATACAGGTCGAGGCTCAGGTTCAGCACCGGCAAACACGCCTGCGCGGCGATCGCCACGGTCATGGCGTCGGTCAACTCGAGGTCGTGCGCAGTCGAAAATTCTTTTTGTGCGATGAACAGGCTGGTCAGCTCGCGCAGGCGCTCGCGATCCGGCGCCTCGAGATGGGCGAGGAACGGCAGGCCGTCGAGCGTGGCTTGCCAGATGGCGTCCTCGATCGCGTAGTTGCGCAGCGCGCGGTCACGGCGGCGCGTGCCGAGCCATTGGGTGAGTTTCGAGAACATGGCCTGATGAAACCCTTAGTCGATCTGTTTTTGCCACGCGGCGAAAATGCCGCCGCATATCGCGATGCCGATCAGAAAGTAAAAGCCGTCCAGCGAGCTCAGGAAGCTAGCCTGCTGCGTAACTATCCGGCTGATTTGCACAATCGCAAGCGAATGCGCCTCGGACGGCGAGCGGCCGGCGGCGCTGAAATCGCTGGTCAGCGCAGCGAGCGAACTCTGGAACAACGGATTGTACGGATTGACGAACTCCGCGAGGCGGGTTTGATGCAGCGCCTGCCGATGCTGTTCGACGATGATCACCGAAGCCGTCGCGAACGAGATTGTCAGTTGCCGCACGATGTTTTTCAGCCGGTAGCCGTGCGTGAATTCTTCGATGGCGAAGATTCTAAACGTCAAATTGGCGACCGGCAGCACGATAAACAGCAACAGCAGGCCGCGCAGCAGCATGGGTACGATCAGCGCGGCTTGGTCCACGCCGGGCGACATGCGCGTCATCCACGCAGCGGCGAACGCGGCCACCACGAAGCCTGGCACGATGATCCACTTCTTGCGCGGCAGGAGCTTCGCGTAACGCAGGTAGACGAACAGCGCGCTCGCTGAAATCAGCGACGTCACGCCGACCAGTTGCCCGGCATTCTCGACCGGATAGCCGAGGCCACTCTCGAGAAAACGTGACGTCAGATAGCTGAAAACGGTCGAGATGTAGTAGTAGAACATGTACAGCACGAGCCCGACCTGAAACACCTTTTCGCGCAGCGCATGCAGGCGCACCAGCGGCGCCGGATGGTGCCATTGCTGGTATGCAAACCAGCCAAGCGCGACGATGCCCGCGACAGTCAGCAGAATCAACCCCGGCGAGGCGCTGAACAGCTGGAACCGCACTTGTTGCATGACGATTTGCAGCGCGCCTTGTGCGAACGCGAAGATCAGATAAGGCCAGAAGTGTGCCGCGCCGCGTTCTTCCGGCAAGCGGTTGCCCGTATCGGGCAGCGCGAGCAGGGCGAGGATGGCAAACAGCACGCCCACCGGTGCAGTGCAGGCGAATAGCGCGCGCCAGTCGAAGTGTGCAACCAGTTGGCCGCCGATCAGCGGTGCAAGCGCACTGCTCAACACGATCAGCACCAGAAAAGCACGGGTTGCCGCCGGCCGCTGCTGTGGCGTGAAACTCAGCTGAATCAGAATGCGGCAGGTGCCCATCATCGGGCCGATAAAGTAGCCCTGAAAGCCACGCGCGAACGCGAGTTCGATCGACGACTCGCATAACGTGGCGGCGATCGCGCCAACTGAATAGAGCAGCATGCAGCCGGCCACGTAGCGCCGGTAACCGAAGCGTTCGACCCACCATTGCTGCTGCAGGATGCCGAGCACGGCCGCCACCGCATAGGCACTCGACGCCCACACCAGTTCGTCCGGCGACGCGTTGATGCCGCCTGCGATGTAGCTGGTGAAAAACGAAAAGATCGAGTTGTCGAAGTAGTCGAGGCCGGTGACGACGGCCAGCACCCACGGGAAAAAATCGCCACGCAGTTTTGCGGCGCTAAACAGCGGGACGCGGGGTGAGGCCATGCTCACGTGGGTTCGCCCGACTTTTTCGCGCGCTTCGCGGGCGGCGTGTTCCCGGCTTTGGCGAATGCGTTGCGTCGCTGTTCCAGCAGTGCGTCGGCATTCTCACCGGCGAGGCGCCGTTCGAGATAGTCGAGGTCGGGACTCAGTTCGGCTCGCAGTTTCTGCGCTTCCTTGAGTTCGCGGCGCATCGTTTCGATGCGGGCATCGAGCGCTTCGACCTGGTCTGAGATCGCGTCACGAATTTGCCGCAGCGAGTCGGTGGAATAGCGATGGCCGCCTTCCACTGGCTCGAGCGGGCGCTTAAGCATTTCGGTGATGCTGTGCAGCGAGAAGCCGAGCGAGCGCAGACGCAGAATACGGCCGAAGCGCTTCAGGTCTTCCTCGTCGTAAAGGCGGTAACGGCCTTCACTGCGGGTAGGCGAGACGAGGCCGCGTTCCTCGTAGTACTTCAGCGTGCGCGGCGTGACGCCGAGGCGTTCGGCGGCATCGCGTACGGTGAGCAGGGCGGATGAGTCCTTCGACATAAGGTGGGGCAGGCATGACGGACTGATCTCATTGTACTGCAACGTGTACGTTCACGTACATGTTGCAGTACAAGCATGCACTTTTCGCGCGAAACCCCCAAGGACGAAAAAAAGCCGCTCGTTTCTGGCGAGCGGCTTTCTTATGCGGTGCAGCGGGTGCGGCTGTTTCGGCCCGAGGCCTTAGCTGCCGCCGCCACGACGCATCATGTCGAAGAATTCGGAGTTGCTCTTCGTCTGGCGAATCTTGTCGAGCAGGAATTCCATCGATTCGACTTCGTCCATGTCGTGAATGAACTTGCGCAGCACCCAGATCTTTTGCAGAACTTCGGGCTTGATCAGCAGTTCTTCACGGCGCGTGCCGGACTTGTTCAGGTTGATCGACGGGTAGACGCGCTTTTCAGCAAGGCGACGCTCCAGGTGCACTTCCATGTTGCCGGTGCCCTTGAATTCTTCGTAGATCACGTCGTCCATGCGGCTGCCGGTTTCGATCAGCGCCGTGCCGATGATGGTCAGCGAGCCGCCTTCCTCGATATTGCGCGCCGCGCCGAAGAAGCGCTTCGGGCGTTGCAGCGCGTTTGCGTCGACACCACCCGTCAGCACCTTGCCCGAGGCCGGCACGACGGTGTTGTACGCACGCGCGAGACGCGTGATCGAGTCGAGCAGAATCACCACGTCGTTCTTCATTTCGACGAGGCGCTTGGCTTTTTCGATCACCATTTCGGCGACTTGCACGTGGCGCGCAGCCGGTTCGTCGAATGTGGAGGCGATCACTTCGCCGGCCACCGAACGCTGCATTTCGGTCACTTCTTCCGGGCGTTCGTCGATCAGCAGCACGAACAGCACGACATCCGGGTGGTTCTGCTTAATTGCGTGCGCAATGTGTTGCAGCATCACGGTTTTGCCGGATTTCGGCGACGCAACCAGCAGGCCGCGCTGGCCCTTGCCGATCGGCGCGATCATGTCGATGATGCGGCCCGTGACGTTTTCCTCGCCACGCATTTCACGTTCGAGCAGCAGCACCTTGTTCGGGTGCAGCGGCGTCAGGTTTTCGAACATGATCTTGTGCTTCGAGGCTTCCGGCGGCTGGCCGTTGACCTTGTCCACCTTCACCAGCGCGAAATAGCGTTCGCCGTCTTTCGGCGTACGCACTTCGCCTTCGATCGTGTCGCCCGTGTGCAGGTTGAAGCGGCGGATTTGCGACGGGCTGATGTAAATATCATCCGTGCTGGCGAGATACGAGGTTTCCGGCGAACGCAGGAAGCCGAAGCCGTCCGGCAGCACTTCGAGCGTGCCATCGCCGAAGATCGTGTCGCCCGTTTTGGCTCGTTTTTTTAGAATGGCAAACATCAATTCCTGCTTGCGCAGGCGGTTTGCACTTTCGATCTCGAGGCCATTGGCCATCTCGATCAATTCGGACACGTGCAGAGTCTTAAGCTCGGATAAATGCATACGGAGAACCCGCAGGAGAAGGTGCGACGAAATGAAATCTGGGAGGAGAGTGAGCGGAACCGCTCAAGGACTTACACGTCTTTTCGACGTTTTGCGGATTCTAGCATAGCACACGCCAATTTCCGCCAGTGCGGCGGTATGGCATCTTTCTTATCAAGCGTGTTGTCGCCGGACAACACGCCTAAGCCAGCGCGCCTGACGATCTCAAAGGACCCGGAGCGCGCCGATGCGTCGGGCGCCGCTGCGTTGCTTTACAGATTGCCGTCGAGGAACGCGGTGAGTTGCGACTTCGACAGGGCGCCAACTTTCTGCGCGGCGACAGCGCCGTTCTTGAACAGGATCAACGTGGGGATGCCGCGCACGCCGAACTTGACCGGCGTCGATTGATGTTCGTCGACGTTGATCTTGGCGATTTGCAGGCGATCGGCGTAATCCTTGGCGACTTCGTCGAGGATCGGCGCGATCATCTTGCACGGACCGCACCATTCAGCCCAGAAATCGAGCAGCACGGGTTTATCGGATTTCACGACGTCCTGTTCGAACGATGCGTCGCTAATATGCTTGATTGATTCGCTCATTGTATGAATACCTCTATCGGTTCGAGGCCCGCCTGAATTGCTCGCCACGATACGTCAAAATCTAGGGAAACTTCCGTTCGCTTTGCCGCAATCGGAGCCTTGCCGGCGCACGCCTGAAAAAGTCGAAAAACCCTTTCGGGAATGTGCTGAAAGCTCGCGTTTGCGGGTCATCCGTACGGCAGTTTAGCTTAATTCGCTATGCGTTGCCGGTGGTGATAGTACTCATCAAGGGCAGTGGGCCAATGGCTGCCGGTGAAGTGCCACTACGCCTGCACCACGTTTTAACAACCGCGACGCAACTTATCTGGTGGCTGGCCGCGCAAACTCAAGTGTCCCGAACGCATATTGCCGGGTGCCACACTATATGATGCGAAGCTCCTGATTCAGCGCGTCGATGTCGGTTTGATCGTATTAACAGTCGCGCGACGGGCCAAGCGATGATAGAATGTTTCGTGACGGGCCTCCTCGCATGGAGGGATGGTCAACCTGGTCAGGTCGGGAACGAAGCAGCCACAGCCGTTTTCCACCAGTGCCGAGGGTCAGGCTCGTCACCTTCCTTTTTTCTGCTTGTCGTTGTCCTGTTTGTCATCCGCGTTTTCGCCGGTCGCATCTCCCCATCCCTGTCTCACCTCGAACGCTGTCAAGCTGACGTTGCATTGGCGTTTTTCGCGCGCTTCATCTATTTTTTTCTATCGGTCCGTTAGCCTGTTTCAATGAAGCGGCAACACGCGTTCGTGCGCCGTCTCGATTCGGTTTTGCGCGCCATCGTTACTGATACAATTTCCGGATGACCTATCAAGTTCTCGCACGCAAATGGCGGCCGAAGGATTTCGCTTCGCTCGTCGGACAGGAGCACGTGGTGCGCGCGCTCACGCACGCGCTCGACGGTGGCCGTCTGCATCATGCCTATCTGTTTACCGGCACCCGCGGTGTCGGTAAAACCACGCTGTCGCGCATCTTCGCCAAGGCGCTGAATTGCGAAACCGGCGTGACCTCCACGCCGTGCGGCGTGTGCCGCGCATGCCGCGAGATCGATGAAGGCCGCTTTGTCGATTATGTCGAGATGGACGCGGCAAGTAATCGCGGTGTCGACGAAATGGCGGCGCTGCTGGAGCGCGCGGTTTACGCGCCGGTCGACGCGCGCTTCAAGGTCTACATGATCGACGAAGTGCACATGCTGACCAACCACGCGTTCAACGCGATGTTGAAGACGCTGGAAGAGCCGCCTTCGCACGTCAAATTCATTCTCGCCACCACCGATCCGCAAAAGATTCCGGTCACGGTGCTGTCGCGCTGTCTGCAGTTCAATCTGAAGCAGATGCCGGCCGGGCACATCGTGTCGCATCTCGAGCATATTCTCGGCGAAGAGAAAGTGCCGTTCGACGCCCAGGCATTGCGCCTGCTCGCGCGCGCGGCCGATGGCTCGATGCGCGACGCGCTCTCGCTGACCGACCAGGCGATCGCCTATTCAGCCAATCAGGTGAATGAAGAAGCGGTGCGCGGCATGCTCGGCGCGCTCGATCAAAGCTATCTGATTCGCCTGCTCGACGCGCTTGCCGACGGTGACGGCGCCGCCGTGCTGGCTGTCGCGGACGAGATGGCCTTGCGCAGCCTGTCGTTTTCGACAGCGCTGCAGGATCTGGCGAGCTTGTTGCACCGAATCGCCTGGGCGCAGTTCGCGCCGTCGTCGGTGTTAGACGAGTGGCCGGAAGCGGGTGATTTGCGCCGGTTTGCCGAAGCGCTGAGCGCCGAGCAGGTGCAGTTGTTCTATCAGATTGCGACCATCGGCCGAAGCGAACTGGGTCTCGCGCCCGACGAATACGCCGGTTTTACGATGACGCTGTTGCGCATGCTGGCGTTCGAGCCGGCGCCCACGGGTGGCGGTGCGGCTTCGGCGCGTCCGGCAGGGCCGGCGGGGGCCGGGGCAGGTGGTGCGAGGCGTGCCGGCTCGCCGGCGGTGGCTGCACAACAGGCGGCGGCGCCGTCGCGTGCGGTTGAAGGGGCTGCCGCTATGCCCGCGCGCTCGGCAAATCCAGTGGCGGAAGCGAAGCTCACCACGCCGGATTCACAGCACCTCGCGTCTGCGGGATCTGCTGAAAAAGCTGACACGCCGAAGCCAACTATTGTTGAAGCGAATGAAGCGGCAATCGCTTCCGGGTCCGCAGCGGCTTCCGGCGAATCGGGCGTGGCGCCTGCGCCAGCGGCGGCCAACGTCATGGCGGCACCGGCTTTAGCGCCGTGGCAGGAAGCGCCGTCGGCTGAACCGACTCTGGGCAATCAGGTGTCTGCACCTTCGGACAAGAGCGCGTCCGGAGCAGCCTCGGCGCCCGAAACCACGCACGAGGAGCCGGCGACCGAAGCGGCCGAAGCAACGAAAGTTGCGGCTGCGCCGGCCTTGGCACCGTGGGACGATGCGCCCGCCGAACCAGCCCCGAACGAATCGCCCGCTGCAGCCGCCTCCCAGGAATCGGCGCCCGCGTCTTCGCTCGCTGCTGCGGCCGCAGCCGGGTTTGCACGAGTAGAAGAGGCCGCGCCGGCGACGCCCTCGCAAGAATCGCAACCCGTTGTCGACATCCCGCCGCGCCGTGCAGGCGGCGCGAGCGACGCGCTCAATGTATTGCGCAGCGCCGGCTTGAAAGTGTCGTCTGACCGTGGCCGCGCCACGGCTGCAGCCGCCGCCAAGCCCGGCGCAGCCCCGGCGACGCCGAAGCCCGCCGCGCCACGCGTTGTCGTCAATGTGCCGACGCCGGGCGCGCCACGCCGTGCGTCGCCACAAGACGCCGCGCCGGCAACGCGTGCGCCTTCGCCGCAGGCCCAGGAGCAGAACAGTTCCTCAGCTGCGCCGTGGGACGACATGCCGCCCGATGAATACATGCCGCTCACGGCAGCGGACGAGGGCTATTACGGCCTGCCGGACGACAACTACATGCCGGTGTTCGACAGCGGGCCCGACGACGTCCGCGTGAACGCCGCGCCTGCGCCGACACCCGCGCCGATGGCCGACAAGCGGCCGTTGCCGCCCGCCGTGCCGCTCGATCCGCTGGGTTTTCAGGGTGACTGGCCCGCGCTTGCCGTCGACCTGCCGCTCAAGGGCATTTCGTATCAACTCGCGTTCAACAGCGAACTGATGGCGCTCGAAGGCAACACGCTCAAGCTGAACGTGCCGGTGCCCCAGTACGCGGAAGCCTCGCAGGTCGCTAAACTGAAAGCCGCGCTCGCCGACAAGCTCGGCCAGAACGTCGATGTCCTGGTCGAAGTCGGCCCGGCGCGCCGTACGGCAGCCGCCCACGACGCCGCCATGCGCGCCCAGCGCCAGCAGGAAGCGGAGCGCGAAATCGGCGCTGATCCGTTCGTGCAGTCGCTGATCCGCGAGTTCGGCGCGAGCATCGTGCCCGGCTCGATTCGCCCCATTGCACAGGACGCCGGCCCGAACGGCGCGCCGTCCGTCCACTGATTCGCCGCGCCCTGTGGCGCACCCGATTTCCGGATTTCACGCTATCAAGAAGGAGCATGTCCATGATGAAAGGCCAACTCGCCGGGCTGATGAAGCAGGCCCAGCAGATGCAGGAAAACATGAAGAAGATGCAGGAGCAGCTTGCATTGATCGAAGTCGAAGGACAGTCGGGTGCCGGTCTCGTCAAGGTGACGATGACCTGCAAGAACGACGTGCGCCGCGTGTCGATCGATCCGAGCCTGCTCGCCGACGACAAGGACATGCTGGAAGATCTGGTCGCCGCTGCGTTCAACGACGCCGTGCGCAAGGCCGAGGCCACCGCTCAGGAAAAGATGGGCGGTATGACCTCGGGTCTGCCGCTGCCGCCGGGCTTCAAGCTGCCTTTCTAAGCGACATCGCTGCAAGAAGGGACTCGCGCCGCTGCGTTGAGCGCGGCGTGAGTTGAATAGGCGAGCCGCGCTCGTTCAAACGCTCGCTCCGGCTCGTGCAGGTTTGCATCGATGCAGTGCAGTTCGTTCGGTGAGCGCGCGAGGCCGATTCGTTATCGAACTGATCGAAGTAACCGCAGCAGAAGTACCCGCAATACCCGCAATACCCGCAATACCCGCAATACCCGAAGCAACCGCAACGCCACCCGCGTACCGGACCCTACCAGGCAACACCCACTTCGACACCGCCGATCCGCATGAAACAACCTTCCGCCTTGTCGGCGCTCGTCGAAGCGCTGCGCGTGCTACCCGGGGTCGGGCCTAAATCCGCGCAACGCATGGCGTACCACCTGATGCAGCACGACCGCGACGGCGCCGAAAAACTCGGGCGCTCGTTGCTGTTCGCGACTGAACATCTGCAGCACTGCGAGAAGTGCAACACCTTTACCGAAGCGCAGATCTGCGAAGTCTGTCTTGACGAGGAACGCGATCCGGCGTTGTTGTGCGTCGTCGAGACGCCCGCCGACCAGATCATGCTCGAACAGACCATGACCTATCGCGGCCTTTATTTCGTGCTGATGGGGCGACTCAGTCCGCTCGACGGCATCGGCCCGAAGGAGATCCATTTCGACCGGTTGGTCAAGCGCGCGTCGGACGGCATCGTCAAGGAAGTTGTGCTCGCAACCAATTTCACCAATGAAGGCGAGGCCACCGCGCATTACCTCGGGCAGACGCTCAAGGCGCGCGGTCTTGTCGTGACGCGCCTCGCGCGCGGTGTGCCGGTGGGCGGCGAACTCGAGTACGTCGACGCCGGTACGATCGCCCGTGCGATGCTCGACCGGCGCTCGATGTAGCGCTAAGTCACTGACAGCGCCACGTCGTGACGCCTGCCATGCCTGAGCGAGCCGCGCGGGACTGAGCCGCAACGCCGCCCGCCGCCCGCAGCGCCCGGGCAAGAACAGAACACAGAGGAGACTCATGAGCGTCAATCCTGATCCTAGCGCCACACCTAAAGGCCCGCTTGCCGGCGTCAAGGTGCTCGAGCTCGGTACGCTGATCGCCGGCCCGTTCGCCGCGCGATTTCTCGGCGAGTTCGGCGCCGATGTCATCAAGATCGAAGATCCGAAAGGCGGCGATCCGCTGCGCAAATGGCGCAAGCTCTATCCGGAAGTCGGCGGCACGTCCCTATGGTGGGCCGTGCAGGCGCGCAACAAGAAATCCGTCACGATCAATCTGAAAGCCGAAGAAGGCAAGGAGATCGTGCGGCGACTGGCGAAAGAAGCCGATATCGTCGTCGAGAATTTCCGGCCGGGGTTATTGGAGAAGCTCGGCCTCGGTTATGACGTCCTGTCGGCGGAGAATCCCGGGCTCGTGATGGTGCGTCTGTCCGGCTACGGCCAGACCGGGCCGTATCGCGACCGGCCTGGATTCGGCGCGATCGCCGAATCCATGGGCGGTTTGCGTCACATCACCGGTTACCCGAATTTACCGCCGCCACGCATCGGCATTTCGATCGGCGATTCGATTGCCGCGTTGCACGGCGTGATTGGCGCACTGATGGCGCTGCATCACAAGCAGGTGAACGGCGGCAAAGGGCAGGTGGTCGACGTCGCGCTGTACGAGGCGGTCTTCAACATGATGGAGAGCGTGGTGCCGGAGTACGGCGTGTACGGCATGGTGCGCGAGCGCACCGGCGCGTCGCTGCCGGGCATCGTGCCGTCGAACACGTATCCTTGCCGCGACGGCAGCATTGTCATTGGCGGCAATAGCGACCCGATCTTCAAGCGTTTAATGATCGCTATCGAGCGCGAAGACCTGGCGAACGATCCAGGCTTGGCGCACAACGACGGCCGCGTGCCGCGCACCCAGGAAATTGACGGCGCGATCGCCGCGTGGCTCGCCACGCGCACCATCGACGAAGCGCTCACCGTGCTGAACGCCGCCGACGTGCCAGTCGGCCGTATTTACAGCGTCGCGGACATGTTCACCGATCCGCAATTCATGGCGCGCCAGATGATCCAGCGCTTCAAATGGCAGGACGGTCAGGAAATCACGCTGCCGTCGGTCACGCCGAAGCTGTCGGAAACCCCCGGCGAAACGCGCTGGTTAGGCCCGGAACTGGGTGAACATACCGATGAAGTCCTGCAATCGCTAGGTTACGATTCCGACCACATTGCCAGATTGCATGCGCAACAGATTGTGTGAGTGCAGGGTTCGGCAAGCCCAGGTCCAGCAAAAACGGCGCGCGGTTCTAGAACCGCGCGCCGTTTTTATTTGTCGCTCACTGAAGCGTATGTCGAGCTCGCCAGAACTCGCGGTCAAGGCGTAATCACAATCTTCCCGATCACCCGGCGTTCCGCCATATCGCGCAGCGCGCGTCCGGTGTCTTCGAGCGGATAACGTTCCGACACGTAGGGCTTGAGTTTGCCTTCGCCGATCCAGCCGGTCATCTGATCGAACGCGGCGTGGTTGTGCTGGGGCTCGCGTTTTGCAAAGTCGCCCCAGAATACGCCGACCAGACTTGCGCCTTTGAGCAGCGTCAGGTTGAGCGGCAACTTCGGAATCTCGCCGTTTGCAAAGCCAACTACCAGATAACGCCCGCGCCAGCCGATGCTGCGAAACGCCGGCTCTGCATACACACCGCCAACCGGATCGTAGATCACGTCCGGACCCCGGCCGTCGGTCAGCGCCTTGATGCGCTCGCGCAGGTCTTCGGTGCTGTAATTAATGGTGGCGTCCGCGCCGTGCTTCACGCAGGTGGCGAGCTTCTCGTCGGTCGACGCCGCCGCAATCACACGCGCGCCGAGTGCCTTACCGATCTCGACCGCGGCGAGGCCGACACCGCCCGCCGCGCCCAACACCAGCATCGTCTCGCCGGCCTTCAACTGACCGCGATCGACCACCGCGTGATGCGAAGTGCCATAGGCGAGCGTGAACGCGGCGGCCAGCTCGAAATCGACGCCGTCCACCAGCGGCACGCACGCCGTGACCGGTGCCAGCGCCTGCTCGGCAAACCCGCCCGAGCCGGTAAATGCGACCACGCGCGAGCCCGTCTTGAACAGTGTCACCCCGGCGCCAACCGCGCGCACGACGCCCGCGACTTCCGAGCCAGGCGTAAAGGGCAGGGGCGGTTTGAACTGGTATTTGTTCTCGATGATCAACACATCGGGAAAGTTGACGGCTGCGGCTTTGACGTCGATCACGACGTGGCCCGGCGGCGGTTCGAGGTCAGGCAGATTTTCAACGACCAGGCTCTCCGGCGGCCCGTATTGATTACAGCGAATCGCGCGCATCGTGTCTCCATATCGATCAGGGTCCCTGAAGGGCACTTCCCTCAGGGCGTCGCAACTATTCTGAGTGTAAAACAATCCGCACGACCGTGCGTTTTTATTGTTTGAGGCCGGGTGCCTGCGCGGTCGGTACCCGTCGGCGCGGAGCCCGGCGCGTGTGCTTTGCATGTGATGCGTGCACTGCCTGCTGTGTCGTTCGCGTGCCTTCTTTCCTCGGTTACAATCGCCGCATGCGAATCCTACTCAGCAATGACGACGGTTATCTGGCGCCCGGCCTTGCCGCGCTTTACGAAGCGCTCAAACCGATCGCGGATGTCACCGTGATGGCCCCCGAGCAGAACTGCAGCGCGGCGTCCAATTCCTTGACGCTGTCGCGTCCGCTTTCGGTGCTGCGTTCGGCGAACGGTTTTTACTACGTCAACGGCACGCCAACCGACTCGGTGCACATCGCGCTCACCGGTATGCTCGACCACAGGCCTGACATCGTCGTCTCGGGCATCAACAACGGCCAGAACATGGGCGAGGACACGCTCTATTCGGGCACCGTCGCCGCCGCCACCGAAGGCGTCATGTTCGGTGTGCCTGCCATCGCCTTCTCGCTGGTCGACAAAGACTGGGTGCATCTCGAAGACGCTGCACGTGTTGCCGCCGAGATCGTCGCGCACTACCTCAAACAACCGTTGCCGGGGCATCCGCTCCTGAACGTCAATATTCCGAACCTGCCGTATGAGCAACTCGGCGGCTGGCATATCACGCGTCTCGGCAAGCGGCATCCGTCGCAGCCGGTGATCCGCCAGACCAACCCGCGCGGCGAACCGATCTACTGGATTGGCCCGTCGGGCAGCGCGCGCGATGCGAGCGAGGGTACCGATTTCCACGCTGTCGCCAACGGCCAGGTGTCGATCACGCCGTTGCAACTCGATCTGACCCACACGCAAATGCTGCCCGCAGCGCGCGACTGGGCTCGCGCCGGCAGCGGCGCTTCATGACCAGCGAGCGCGCAAAGCGCTTTCCGCTCGGCCTCGAAGACCTGGTGCGCGAACCGCGCCGGACTGAAGGGCGTCCGGGCGAAGTGCGCGCGGCGGCACTCGCCGCGAGCGCGGCGCTGAACGCACGCCAGCAACCGGCGAAGAATTCGCCGCCTGGTTCCGCGGGGAAGACTCCGGCGAAGGCGCCGGCGAGGGCACAGACTCAAACTCAAACGCAGGCGACGTCGCACACCAAACCGCAAGCGAAGGGGCCAATGAAGGCGCCGGCGAGCCTGCAAGGCAGCGCCTCGGCCAAGCCGCAGGCCAAACCCCAAGCAACAGCCGTCGCGCAGGGTGCGGCCGTGCGCGCCGCGCCAAAACCGGCGCCGGTGAACAAGCCCGCCGCCAAACTCAATGAGCGGACCGCTGTGCCGAATGTCGCATTGAACGGCGCTTTGGCGTTGACATCGGAACGGGTTCGCGAACGGATGGTCGAACGCCTGCGTGCGAACGGTGTGACCGATCAGCGCGTGTTGAACGCGATGTCGGTGGTACCGCGCCACATGTTCGTCGACCCGGGCCTCGCGGCTCAGGCCTATGAAGATGCCGCGCTGCCGATTGGCCATCACCAGACGATTTCCAAGCCCTCGGTGGTCGCGCGGATGATCGAACTGGCGGCTGCCGGCCGCGCGTTGAACAACGTGCTCGAAATCGGCACCGGTTGCGGATATCAGGCAGCGGTGCTGAGCCAGGTTGCGCGTGATGTTTATTCGATCGAACGCATCAAGCCGCTGTCAGAACGTGCGAAGACGAACTTGCGTCCGCTGCGCATTCCGAACATCCGGCTGCACTACGGCGATGGGCGCCTCGGGTTGCCGTCGGCGGCGCCGTTCGATGCGATCGTGATTGCCGCGGCCGGGCTCGACGTACCGCAAGCATTGCTTGAACAACTCGCGATCGGCGGCCGTCTGGTCGCGCCGGTCGGCTCGCAGGAAGGCCAAAACCAGGTGCTGACCCTGGTCGAACGCCTCGGACCCGCGCAGTGGCGCGAGTCGCGGCTTGATCGCGTTTTCTTTGTACCCTTAAAATCCGGAGTGATTTGACACCGATGAGTATGTTGCGCGCGATGCAAAGAACCAGACTGAATATTCCCATGACCGTAACCCAGCGTAGCGTGTGCGTGCTCGCCTTGTCCCTGTTGATGTCGGCGTGTGCGACCCGCCTCGATCAGGCGCCGGTCGTCGACCGCTCCGGCAGCGGCGCGCTCGGCACGCAAGCCGCGCAGCAACCGGCCGTGCCACTCGGACCGCCGCCGCCGGGCTACTATCGCGTGAAGCCGGGCGATACGCTGTACCGGATCGCGTTGGAGAACGGCCAGAATTACCGCGACATTTCGACGTGGAACAATCTCACCAATCCGAATCAGATTGAAGTGGATCAGTTGCTGCGCGTCGTGCCGCCGGGCGCGAATACCGCCGGCGTGACGCCGGGCGTGTCGACGGCGCCGATTGGCGGTGGCCCGGTGCAAAGCGCGCCGCTTGGCAGCACGCCGTCGGCGGGCGTCGCGGCGCCGCCGATCTATGGTTCGGGTGCGAACAACGCGTCGCTGACGCCGCCGGCCAATCCGGGTGCTGCGAGCGACTCGAGTGCGGGCGCATCCGGCAACGTTGTGTTCGCATGGCCGGTGCGAGGGCCGATGCTCGGCACGTTCAACGATTCGACCAACAAGGGTATTAATATCGGCGGCGCGGCTGGCGATCCGGTCAAGGCTTCGGCGGATGGGCGCGTGGTTTATGCCGGAAATGGGCTGCGTGGTTACGGCAATCTCATTATCATCAAACATGATGCAACTTATCTCACGGCGTATGCACACAACCGCTCTTTGATGGTAAAAGAGGGGGATGCGGTGACCAAAGGGCAGAAGATCGCTGAGATGGGCAATAGCGATTCCGACCGCGTGATGTTGCATTTCGAAGTTCGCCGGCAGGGTAAACCTGTCGACCCACTGAAGTACTTGCCGCCGCAATAAGCGATCCACGACCATGCCGAAATCGAAGCGCCGCCTGCCGCAAGCCGAGTCTGAGACGAATAGCCGCGTCACGTCCGCTTCGGTGGAGGACAGCGGCGCTTCGGACGCGGAAGAAGAGATCGTGGAGGAGCGCGATCTCGACGAGCGCCAGGGCGCGGAAGAAGTCGGCGAGGGCCGCGAAAGCGCGAGCGAAGCGCCGCCCGACGTGGACGATTTCCGTGCGCTGCTGCAAGCCGAGCTGACGGCCGACACGATTCAGCATTACCTGAACCGTATCAGCGTCAAGCCGCTTCTGACCGTCGAGGAAGAGCAGAAGTATTCGCGTCTGGCGAAGGCGGGCGAGTTCGACGCGCGGCAAGTGATGATCGAGCGCAATTTGCGGCTTGTCGTCAGCATCGCGAAGGGTTACCTGAATCGCGGCGTGCCTCTGCTCGATCTGATCGAAGAGGGCAACCTCGGCCTGATGCACGCCATCGAGAAATTCGATCCCACACGCGGCTTCCGTTTTTCGACGTATGCCACCTGGTGGATCCGTCAGAGCATCGAGCGCGCGATCATGAACCAGGCGCGCACGGTGCGTTTGCCGGTACACGTGATCCGTGAGCTCAACCAGGTGCTGCGCGCGAAGCGCCATCTGGAAAAGAATTCGATGAATTCCGGGGAGGCCGCCGAGCGCCGCGACGCCAGCATCGACGACATCGCGTATCTGACCGGCAAGACCACAGACGAAGTCACCGACATTCTCGCGCTGAACGAACACACCGCATCGCTCGACGCGCCGCTCGATCTCGACCCGGCGAGCAGCCTGCTCGATCTGCTGTCCGACGATCAGAGCCAGTCGCCGGACGCGGAAGTACAGCATCGCGAACTGGAAACGCTTACACGTGCGTGGCTTGCCCGCCTGTCGGACAAGCACCGTCATGTGATCGAGCGCCGCTTCGGGCTGAATCACATCGAGCCCGCCACGCTCGAAGAACTGGCCGACGAAATGGGCCTCACGCGCGAGCGTGTACGCCAGATCCAACAGGAAGCGCTGGTGCGGCTAAAGCGCTTCTTTGCCTCCAACGGTGTTCGGAAGGACGCCGTTCTATAAGCTGATGACACCGATTCTTGTTTTCGACATCGAGACGATTCCCGATGTCGCCGGCATTCGCCGCCTCGAAGATTTGCCCGCCACGCTGAGCGACGCCGAAGTCGCCGAGCACGCTTTTGCGGCGCGCCGCGAAAAGACCGGCAGCGATTTCCTGCCGCACCACCTGCAACGGATCGCGGCGATTTCCTGCGTATTCCGCGACAACAACGGTTTCCGGGTGCGCTCGCTCGGCACGCTGGAAGATGGCGAGGCGGCGCTCGTGCAGTCGTTTTATCGCGTGATCGAGAAGTACACGCCGCAGCTCGTGTCATGGAATGGCGGCGGGTTCGACCTGCCGGTGCTGAACTACCGCGCGCTGGTCAACGGGATCCCTGCGTCCCGTTTCTGGGATCTTGGCGAGGACGACCGCGAGTTCAAGTGGAATAACTACATCAGCCGCTATCACGCGCGTCACACCGATCTGATGGACGTGCTGGCAATGTATCAGGCGCGTGCCAACGCGCCGCTCGACGCGCTCGCGAAGATGTGTGGGTTCCCCGGCAAGATGGGCATGGACGGCAGCCAGGTGTGGCACGCGTACCAGGAAGGGCGCATCGAGGAAATCCGCAATTATTGCGAGACCGACGTCGTCAATACGTACCTGCTGTACTGCCGCTTCCAGTTGATCCGCGGTGCGTTTTCGGCTGAGGAGTATGCTGACGAGATCAACCTGGTCAAGAATGCGTTAGCGCAGGAAGCGGCGCCACAATGGGCTGAGTATCTGGCCGCGTTCGACCAATAGACCGCAACAAGCTGATGGCGAAGCGGTTCGTGGCACCTGAGTCGGCCGTGAGGCGGGTGGTAGGCAGGCGCTGACGGCCGCAGCTGCGCCAAATCGTTGGCAACGATGGCGCTTCGTCTACAATCTCGCCTTTCCCCAAGTTTGTCAGGAAGTCGCAGGTGTCCCGAACTGCCCCCCAACGCCGCTCGCCTAAGCGCCAGAAGGCACCCGCTCCGGTCAAAGCGCGCGTCATCACCGGCAATGAGCCGATCATCGAAATCGTTTCGCTCGATATGGAAGCGCGCGGCGTGGGCCGCATCGAGAGCGAAGACGGCACGCCCGGCAAGGTGGTTTTTGTCGAAGGCGCGCTGCCCGGCGAGCGTGTCAGCTACTCGACGCATCGCAGCAAGTCGAAATTCGAGCAGGCCGAGGTTGTGCAGGTGTTCCGCGAAAGCGTGCTTCGCACCAAACCGAAATGCAGCTATTTCGATATCTGCGGCGGCTGTTCGATGCAGCATCTCGACATCCGCGCTCAGATCTCGGTCAAACAGCGCGTACTCGAAGACGATTTCCAGCATCTGGCGAAGCTGCGCCCGGAAACGATATTCCGGCCGATTCACGGACCGGCGTGGGGCTACCGCTATCGCGCGCGTCTGGCTGTGCGCTATCTGCCGGAAAAGGGTGGCATGCGGATCGGCTTCTACGAGAAGAAGAGCAGCCAAATCGCCGATATGAAGACCTGCGAGGTGCTGCCGTCGCACATTTCGGCCATGCTGATGCCGTTGCGTTTCATGATCCGCAAGTTGTCGATTTACGATCGTACGCCGCAGATCGAGCTCGCGGTCGGCTCGTCGGTCACCGCGCTGGTGCTGCGCAACCTCGCGCCGCTCACCGCCGCCGACGAACAGGTGCTCCGCGATTTCGCCGACGAACACAAGATCCAATGGTGGTTGCAGCCGGGCGGCCCTGAGACGGTTTCGCCGTTCTATCCGCTCGACGTGCAACTCGACTACACGCTGCCGGAATTCAACATCCGGATGCCGTTCAAGCCGACCGATTTCACCCAGGTGAATCACGCGATCAATCGCGTGCTGGTGAGCCGCGCGCTGCGTTTGCTGGCGCCGGCCAGCACCGACCGCGTGCTCGATCTGTTTTGCGGGATCGGCAATTTCACGCTGCCGCTCGCCCGGATTTCGAAGGAAGTGGTGGGCATCGAGGGCAGTGATGTGCTGACTTCGCGCGCGCTGGCCAATGCCGAGGTGAACGGTGTGGCGGGTCATACGTCGTTCGCCTGCCGCAACCTGTTCGAAGTCACCGCCGACGACATGCGCGCGCTCGGCCATTTCGACAAATTCCTCGTCGACCCGCCGCGTGAAGGCGCGCTGGCGGTCGCCAAGGCGCTCGCGGAGATCGCGCAGAGCGGTAATGGGCCGCTACCCAAGCGCATTGTCTACGTGTCGTGCAATCCGGCGACGCTCGCACGCGATTCGGGCGTGCTGGTGCATGAAGCCGGCTACCGGTTGGTGGGGGCGGGCGTGGTGAACATGTTCCCGCACACTTCGCATGTGGAGTCGATTGCGCTGTTCGAGCGGGACTGAGGGCGCCTGATGCCAGCCTGTGGTGCACAGGCTGGCGGCGCTCCACAAACAGAAACGCCACGACCGAAGTCGTGGCGTTTCTTTTTAAAGCTTCAGGTTAAAGCGTCTGGTTGAGCCTTAGAACTGCCACCAGGACTTTTCCTTGCCCGGCCTTGCATGGCCCGTGATGTACGGGCTGTCGGGGAACGTGCCTGCCAGAATGCGCTTCGTGTCGTCGGCCAGTTGCGGCTGATTCAGCTTCTCATACGACAGCATCATGATGTGCAGCGCGTCTTCGATAGCCGGCGCGTTCTTGTATTCCTTCAACGCCAGTTGCGCGCGGTTGATCGCGGCGACGTAGGCGCCACGGCGGTAGTAATAGTCCGCCGCGTGGACTTCGTGCGACGCCAGCGCGTTCACGATATAGCGCATGCGTTGCGCGGCGTCCGGCGCATACTTGCTGTTCGGATACCTGTCGACCACGACCTTGAACGCGTCATACGACTCGCGCAGCGACTTCGGATCGCGCTCGCTCATGTCCTGGCCGGAGAAGCGGCCGAACAGACCGAGGTCGTCGTTGAAGTGGATCATGCCCTTCAGGTAGTACGCGTAGGCGATGTCCGGGTGATCCGGGTGCAACTGGATGAAGCGGTCGATCGCCTGGTCGGCGGCGGCGTTTTCGTTGTCTTTCCAGTTGCAATACGCTACGTTGATCTGCGCTTGCTGTGCAAAGTGGCCGAACGGGTCGCGACCTTCGAGCATCTCGAAATACTTGGCGCACTTGCCGAAATCACCACCTGACAGAGCGTCGTTCGCCTCCGTATATAATTTGTTGTTGTTCCACGTAGCTGTCTCGTCGGTCTTTTCCGGCAGGCCGTGACAAGCCGCAACAACGGCGACGGCTGCGGCGCACGCAATATATCCGGCCACTTTCCGGGCCGCCTTCTTGATGGCCGCCAAATTGATCGCCGCTTTAGTGATGGTGTTCAAGGCTCGCATTTTCCAGTCTAGCTTTACGTCCAGGTGACCCAGACTCAATGACCCGCTCAAATACTCCAGGTACCACAACCGGTGCCGGGAATAGCAACAAAGATTATAGCGTAAGCGCTGACCCCTCCGACGCGTTGGGCGTCGATTCACTCGACGACGATCTCGGCAGCGACGCGCTCGCCTCCGGCGGCCTGCCAGGCATGGTGCCGACGGTGGCGAGCCGCGTGGCGGACGAGTCGCCGCGCAGCGTCGTCGTGCCCGACGAAATGGCCGGCGAACGCCTCGACAAGGTGCTCGCCCGAGTCTTTCCGGAGTTTTCACGTAACCGGCTGCAAAGCTGGATCGAATCGGAGCGGGTGCGCATCGACGGTAAGCCGGCGAAGATTCGTCAGCCGGTGCCGCTTGGCGCGACCATCGAGCTCGTGCCCGATCTGCTGCCGGAGCAGCTCGCGTTCACGCCTGAGCCGGTGCCGCTCGAGATCGTCTACGAGGACGACACCCTGGTGGTCATCAACAAGCCGGCCGGCATGGTCGTGCATCCGGCAGCCGGCAACTGGAGCGGCACCGTCCTGAATGGCCTGCTGTACCGCTATGGCGACGCCGCGGCGGGCTTGCCGCGTGCGGGTATCGTCCATCGGCTCGACAAGGAAACGTCCGGTCTGATGGTGGTGGCGCGCACCCTCGAGGCGCAGACCGATCTGGTGCGCCAGCTCCAGGCTCGTACCGTGAAACGCCGTTATCTCGCGCTGGTGTGGGGCAACATGCCCGAAGAAGGCACGATCGACGCGCCGATCGGCCGCGATCCGCGCGAACGCACGCGCATGGCGGTGGTGACGAGCGCGTCGGGCAAGGCGGCGCGCACGCATTTCCGGCGCGTGGACACCGCGATCTGGCAACGTCAGCCGGTCACCGCGATTCATTGCGATCTGGAAACCGGCCGCACCCATCAGATTCGCGTGCATTGCGCGCATATCGGCCATCCGCTGCTCGGCGATCCGGTTTATGGGCGCGCGCGCGGCAAGCGCTCGGTGACGCCGTTGCCCGACGGTTTCGCGCGTCAGGCGCTGCATGCATGGCGCCTCGGCCTGATCCATCCACAAACCGGCCGGACCATGCAATGGCGCGCCGATGCGCCGGAAGACATGCAGGTACTGTCCGCGGCGCTCGGCCTCGGGCGCGACGATGCGGGCGAGTTCGACGAGACGTACTATGAGGAAGACGACTACGACGCCCCCGCGGAAGACTATGCCGACGAAGACGAAACACACGGCGGCGATCACGACGAGGACGACGAACACGACGAGGACGGTCACGCATGAGCTTGCCCGAGCTGAGCTTTGCGGATGTTGTGCAACCGGCATGGAACGTGTCGCCGCGGGTGCGTGCGTTCGTCACCACGCGCAATGGCGGCGTGAGCGAGCCGCCGTTCGGCCGCTGGCAGGACGGTGTGGATCAACCCGGCGGTCTGAACCTGGGGATGAAAGCCGGTGACGACCCCGCCGCGGTCGCAACCAATCGCGCGCGGCTATTAAGACTGGCAGGCGTAGACGAGGCCGCCTGGCTCGAGCAGATTCACGGCGCCGGCATCGTGCGTGCTGAAGAGGCGCTCGAGCAGACTCGCGCAAGCGGCGCGCCGACACGAGCGGACGCCAGCGTCACCGATCGGACCGGCACGGTGTGCCTCGTGATGGTTGCCGATTGCATGCCGGTGCTGTTGTGCGACGAAGCGGGGCGCGCGGTCGGTGCGGCCCATGCCGGCTGGCGTGGCCTGGCGGCGGGCATCGTCGAGCAGACCGCAGAGCGTGTTGCCGGTCTTGCCGGCGTAGCGGCCGCGTCGTTGCACGCCTATCTCGGCCCGGCGATCGGCCCGGACGCCTTCGAGGTGGGTGCAGACGTGCGTGACGCCTTCATGAATGACGTGGACGGCGCGCAACGCGAAGCCACCGCGAATGCATTCGTTACGCATCCGCAAAACCCCGGCAAATATCTCGCCGATCTCGCGGCGCTGGCGCGCTTGCGCTTGCAGCGGCTCGGCGTGAGCCGCATTGTCGGCGGTGACCTGTGTACGGTCACGCAACGTGAGCGTTTCTATTCCTATCGCCGCGATCGCGAGACCGGCCGCATGGCCGCACTGATCTGGCTGGACGATCAGGCGCAGACGATCGCGGATTGAGCGAGCCGCTATGGCGCCCACCATGGTGGGCGCGACGCCCTCCTGAGAGCGCATGGATGAGGGTTTGTTTGGAGGCGTGGCACGCTTTTTTGCTGCGCTGCCGGAATTCGCCACACATGTGTAAATCTGCGGCAAAAGTGTCCGCATGCGAACACATAAATATTCATAAACTCGTGCATTATGGGAGCTTTTTCCGCGTGCGCCGGCATGGATGAACCCACGCTCCAGAAGCGCGATCTGCTACACAGGGAAAACGATAATTAAAAAACTATCGCACTGCGGCAAAATCGGGAACAAGCATTGACATGCCTTGCGATGGGGAGCAAGAATGTTCCTCACAGCTCCTCGTACATGGGACAGGGCGTGACGAGGTCGCGAGCAATCGCCCACGTGCGCATGAACCTGCCTCTCAACCCGTCCGCAAGGACTTACCGGTCAAAAGCAGGTATGGCAGCATCACATTCCTCAGCTTCCCCCAGCACGGACTCCTCCACGGAGCACACGCAGCAGGCCGGTACGAGCGGTGCAACGCCAGCCGCAGGCATGCAGCAGTTATTCGACACCTGGATGAACGCATGGCGTTCGCTCGGCACGCCGCCTGGCGGCAATGGTGCGCATTTCCCGATACCGCAAATGCCTCAGATGCCGCCAATGGGCATTCCCGCCATGCCGCAAATGGGCTTGCCGCAGATGCCGTCGTTCCCCGGTATACCTGACTTCAGCAAACTGGCCGCGGGATCCTTGCCGTCACTGCCTTCATTCGCCGGACTCGATGTTCCGGGCGCCGCGATTCCATCGGAGCGTCTGCAAAAGCTGCAAGCCGATTATTCGCGCGAGGCGATGGAGTTGATCCAGCAGGCGGCTACCTCCACGGCGAAGACTCCCGAGCTCAAGGACCGCCGCTTCAGTTCGGACGCCTGGAGCGCGACGCCGGCCTACGCATTTACCGCAGCGTGGTATCTGTTGAACGCGCGCTATCTGCAGGAGATGGTCGACGCGCTCGAAACCGAACCGAAGATGCGCGAGCGCATCCGTTTCGCCGTTCAGCAATGGACCGCGGCGGCATCGCCCAGCAACTTCTTCGCGTTGAACCCGGAAGCGCAAAAGACCTTGCTGGATAGCAAGGGTGAGAGCTTGCGGCAGGGCGTGATGAATCTGCTGGCCGATTTGCAGCGCGGCAAGATTTCGCAAACGGACGAATCGGGTTTCGTGGTCGGCGAAAATCTCGCGACCACCGAAGGCTCGGTGGTGTTCGAGAACGACCTGATGCAGTTGATCCAGTACAAGCCGCGCACGGCTACCGTGCGCGAGCGGCCGCTGCTGATCGTGCCGCCTTGCATCAACAAGTTCTACATTCTCGATCTGCAACCGGAGAACTCGCTGGTCGCGCACGGGCTCGAATCGGGTCATCAGGTGTTCCTGATTTCGTGGCGCAATGCGGATGCATCGGTTGCGAACAAGACTTGGGACGACTACATCGGCGAGGGCGTCCTCAAGGCGATCGAGACGGTCAGCAAGATCAGCGGCCGCGAGCAGATCAACACGCTGGGTTTCTGCGTGGGTGGCACGATGCTGGCCACGGCACTGGCAGTGGCGGCAGCGCGTGGCCAGCATCCGGCAGCGTCGATGACCCTGCTCACCGCAATGCTCGATTTCTCGGACACGGGCGTGCTCGACGTATTCGTCGACGAAGCGCACGTGCAGATGCGCGAGCAGACCATCGGCGGCAAGAACGGCAACGCGCCAGGCTTGATGCGCGGCATCGAATTTGCCAACACCTTCTCGTTCCTGCGGCCGAACGATCTGGTGTGGAACTACGTCGTCGACAATTACCTCAAAGGGCGCACGCCGGTGCCGTTCGATCTGCTGTACTGGAACAGCGATTCGACCAGTCTTCCGGGCCCGATGTATGTCTGGTATCTGCGCAACACGTATCTCGAGAATCGTCTGCGCGAGCCCGGTGCGTTGACTACCTGCGGCGAGCCGGTCGACCTCTCGAAGATCGACGTGCCCACCTTCATTTACGGTTCACGCGAGGACCATATCGTGCCGTGGCAAACCGCCTATGCGTCGGCGCCGCTGCTCACCGGGCCGCTGAAGTTCGTGCTCGGCGCGTCGGGTCACATCGCGGGGGTGATCAATCCGCCAGCGAAGAAAAAGCGCAGCTACTGGACACTGGAAGGCGACGTCAAGACGTTGCCGGAAAGCACGGACGAATGGTTCGATCAGGCAACCGAAGTGCCTGGCAGCTGGTGGCCCGAATGGACCACGTGGCTCGACCAGTTCGGCGGCAAGAAAGTGAAGCCGCGCGCCTCTGCCGGTTCCGCTGAATTCCCGGTGATCGAGCCGGCGCCGGGGCGTTATGTACGGCAACGGGAGTAGGCTTTAGCGCGCCTCGCGGCGCGGTGTGTCTGGCGGTATGAATGCGCGCCCGGATGGCAAGGGCGCATGAGCAACAAGATTTTTTAACTTGACGGGCTACGGCGTATTTGGCCGATGTCCGGAGGATATGGAAATGACTGATGTTGTGATCGTATCGGCCGCCCGTACGGCAGTAGGCAAATTCGGTGGGTCGCTGGCGAAGATCGCCGCGCCCGAACTCGGCGCCACAGTGATTCGCGCCGTGCTCGAACGCTCTGGTCTGAAGCCGGAGCAGGTCAGCGAAGTCATCCTGGGACAGGTGCTGACGGCAGGCTCCGGACAGAACCCGGCGCGTCAGTCGCTGATCAAGGCGGGGTTGCCCGCGGCCGTGCCCGGCATGACGATCAACGTGGTGTGCGGCTCGGGCCTGAAGGCCGTGATGCTGGCGGCCAACGCGATCATCGCGGGCGATGCGGACATCGTGATTGCCGGCGGTCAGGAAAACATGAGCGCCGCGCCGCACGTGCTGCCGGGCTCGCGCGACGGTTTCCGCATGGGCGACGCAAAACTGATCGACTCGATGATCGTCGACGGCCTGTGGGACGTCTACAACCAGTACCACATGGGCGTGACGGCGGAAAACGTCGCGAGAGAATACGGCATCACGCGCGAGCAGCAGGACGCGTTCGCGGCGCTGTCGCAGAACAAGGCGGAAGCCGCGCAGAAGTCGGGCCGTTTCAACGACGAAATCGTGCCGGTCGACATTCCGCAACGCAAGGGCGAGCCGCTGCGTTTCGCAACGGACGAGTTCGTGCGTCACGGCGTCACGGCTGAATCGCTATCGGGCCTGAAGCCGGCTTTCTCGAAGGAAGGCACGGTCACGGCAGCCAATGCGTCGGGCCTGAACGACGGTGCGGCGGCGGTGCTGGTGATGTCCGCGAAGAAAGCCGAAGCGCTCGGCCTCAAGCCGCTCGCACGCATCAAGGCTTACGCCACCTCGGGTCTGGATCCGAAAGTGATGGGTATGGGTCCGGTGCCCGCATCGCGCCGCTGTCTCGAGCGCGCGGGCTGGACGCCGGCCGATCTCGACCTGATGGAAATCAACGAAGCGTTTGCCGCGCAGGCGCTGGCCGTGAATCAGCAGATGGGCTGGGACGCGTCGAAGATCAACGTGAACGGCGGCGCAATTGCGATCGGTCACCCGATCGGTGCGTCCGGTTGCCGGGTTCTCGTCACGCTGCTGCACGAAATGCAGAAGCGCGATGCGAAGAAGGGCTTGGCGTCGTTGTGTATCGGCGGCGGCATGGGCGTGGCGCTGGCGCTCGAGCGCGCTTAACGGCGGGCATCGGGCCTGCTCACGTGGGCTCAGGTAAAAGTTTTTTAGCAGGCGGTAAGCAGGGTTGCCGCGCGGCGCTTCGCAACAGGTGGCGCGCGGCGAGCAGTGGCCTCGTCGGCCGGTCGCCCGGCGGCAGTGGAGATGAAGCACCAGGCGAGGGAAGAGGCAGCCGGTCGGCGCCTCGAAAACGATAACGGAGTGTAGTTTATGACACAGCGAATTGCGTACGTAACGGGCGGGATGGGTGGCATCGGCACGAGCATTTGCCAGCGGCTGCACAAAGAGGGCTTCAAGGTGGTCGCAGGCTGTGGCCCGAACTCGCCGCGCCGCGTGAAGTGGCTCGAAGAGCAGAAAGCGCTTGGCTACGATTTCATTGCGTCCGAAGGCAACGTCGGCGACTGGGAATCGACCAAGGCAGCCTTCGACAAGGTCAAGGCCGAAGTCGGCGAGGTTGATATTCTGGTGAACAACGCCGGTATCACGCGCGACGTCGTATTCCGCAAGATGACGCACGAAGACTGGACGGCGGTGATCGACACCAACCTGACCAGCCTGTTCAACGTCACCAAGCAGGTGATCGACGGTATGGTCGAGCGCGGTTTCGGGCGAGTCATCAACATTTCGTCGGTGAACGGCCAGAAGGGGCAGTTCGGTCAGACCAACTACTCGACCGCGAAGGCCGGCATTCACGGCTTCACGATGTCGCTAGCGCAGGAAGTGGCCACTAAAGGCGTGACGGTGAACACCGTGTCGCCGGGCTACATCGGCACGGATATGGTCAAGTCGATCCGCCCGGACGTGCTGGAAAAGATTGTGGCGACGATTCCGGTGCGCCGTCTCGGCCAGCCGGACGAAATCGGTTCGATCGTGGCATGGCTCGCCTCCGACGAATCGGGTTTCTCGACAGGCGCTGACTTTTCGCTGAATGGCGGTTTGCATATGGGCTGAGTCATCGGCGCGCTGCTCACAAGGCGGCGTGCTTCTGCTCAGATGGTTCCGGCGGCGTCTCGACTGTGCGATTACCCGATTGCGCAGCCGGCATGACGCCGTTTCCGCGCTCAACTTGCGCTCAAAGGCGTTACATGACTACTACTACAAAGAAAACAGCCGAACGATTGATCAAGAAGTATCCGAATCGTCGACTCTACGATACCGAGACGAGCACGTACATCACGCTGACGGATGTTAAGCAGCTCGTGCTGGATCAGGAGGATTTCAAGGTCATCGATGCGAAGAGCAACGAGGACCTGACGCGCGCCATCCTGTTGCAGATCATTCTCGAAGAGGAGAGCGGCGGCTTGCCGATGTTCTCGTCGTCGATGCTGTCGCAGATCATCCGTTTCTACGGTCATGCGATGCAGGGCATGATGGGCACGTATCTGGAGAAGAACATCCAGGCCTTCATCGACATTCAGGCCAAGCTCGCCGATCAGTCGAAGAATCTGTACGAAGGCAAGGCGATGAACCCCGAAGTCTGGTCCCAGTTCATGAACATGCAGGCGCCGATGATGCAGGGCATGATGACCAGCTATATCGAGCAGTCGAAGAACATGTTCGTGCAGATGCAGGAGCAGATGCAGAACCAGGCGAAATCGATGTTCGCCACGTTCCCGTTCACGCCAGGTGGGCCGGTGAATGCGGCTGGAGCGCCGGTTGCGCCGGCTAATCCGCAAAGCAATCCGGAGCCGGAGAAGAAGTAAGCGCGCAACGCAACGCCGTTGCCGGCGCGACGAGCGCACCTTTGCGCGTTCGCCCCACGGCCGCGGCGGCCGGCTGTGCACATTGCGCCAAGGGGCGCCGGATGCGATCGAGGCGGCCGGCGCGCCGCACGTAAGCGGCCGGCCGCGGGCACGGTACAATCGCGGGCTGCATGCGCTGTCTCCGGGTGTGGTTCTCGTGATCCTGCTGCCCCTCAGTGCTTGTTGCGCCATCCCCATTTTGCCGCCGTCGCCACCGCTGTATGCCCATCCCACTTATGTCGCAGACCCTTTTCCGTGCCGCGCCCACACCTTCGATTCCGAGGGTCGGTTTTGTCAGCCTTGGTTGACCGTCAGATTCGCAAAGGCAGCTTAGGCGCCGTTCTCGCATGAGCCGGCTGTTTCTTGCGCCCATGGAAGGGCTTGCGGATTACGTGTTGCGCGACGTGCTCACCGGCACGGGCGGATTCGACGGGTGCGTGTCCGAATTCGTCAGGGTCACGGGCTCGGTGCTTCCCGAACGTGTCTACGAGAGAGATACACCCGAGGTCCTCCACGGCGGCCGCACACCCAGCGGCACACCGATGGTGATCCAGCTTCTCGGCAGCGATCCTGAATGGATGGCGCTGAATGCGGCCCAGGCGGCCAGTTTGTCGCCGCATGGACTCGATCTGAACTTCGGTTGTCCGGCCAAAGTGGTCAATCGGCACGGTGGCGGTGCGATGCTGCTGGCGCATCCCGATCAGTTGAACCGGATCGTTGCGTCTGTTCGCGCCGCGGTGCCTGCCGGCATTGCCGTGACGGCAAAAATGCGGCTCGGCGTGTCCGATACGTCGCTCGCGATCGACTGTGCCACGGCGCTGGCCGAAGGCGGCGCGGCCTCCATCGTGGTGCATGCCAGAACACGCGACCATGGCTACCGGCCGCCGGCCCACTGGGAGTGGATCGCGCGTATCGATGCCGCCGTGGACGTGCCGGTCATTGCCAACGGAGAGGTCTGGACGGTGGCCGACTGGGAGCGGTGCCGGGCGGTCAGCGGCTGCGCGGACGTGATGATCGGGCGGGGCGCCGTATCGGATCCCTTCCTCGCCTTGCGCATACGCGGACTGATGGACCGGACGCCTTCCGCCGAGGAGTGGCCGGCCGTGCTGGAGCAGCTCGCTGACTACCTGAGAAAACTGCAAGCCCGTGTCGCGGCCCGCCATGAGCATGGACGCGTCAAAATGTGGCTCAGCTATCTCAAGCGGACCTGGCCGCAGGCTGCCGAACTGCATGCCGCCATCCGACGCCTGCATGATTCGCGCGAAATTCTCGAGGTGATCGAGCGCGCGCTGGAATTCAATAACTTGATACCGGCATATCAAGGCGCGGCCCTCGGGCGGCTCGAACCGGCAATGCCTCGCCTCTTGGCCGGCTGTACGCCCGCCAGCGCGGTACAATAAAGGGTTGCGTGCGCGGGACGCCCTCCGGGCTGGGTCTTGATGACCATCGGACCCCTTGGCCTTGCCGCACCGTCCCCATTTGTCGCCATCGTCACCGCTATACGCCGGACCCACCTATGTCGCAGACCATTTCCCCCGCCGTGCCGACCCCTTCGACTCCGAAGGTCGGTTTCGTCAGCCTCGGCTGTCCTAAAGCCCTGGTCGACTCCGAACAGATCATCACGCAGTTGCGCGCCGAGGGTTACGAGATCTCCGGCACCTATGACGGCGCAGACCTTGTGGTCGTCAACACCTGCGGTTTCATCGACGAAGCGGTGCAGGAAAGCCTCGACGCGATCGGTGAGGCGCTCAGCGAAAACGGCAAAGTGATCGTCACGGGCTGTCTCGGCGCAAAGCAGAGTGCGAGCGGCTCGAACCTGATTGAAGAAGTGCATCCGAAGGTGCTGGCCGTGACCGGCCCGCACGCGCTCGGCGAAGTGATGCAGGCGGTGCACAACCATCTGCCCAAGCCGCACGATCCGTTCATCGATCTGGTTCCGGCTGCCGGCGTGAAGCTCACGCCGCGCCACTACGCGTACCTGAAAATTTCCGAAGGCTGCAACCACCGCTGCACGTTCTGCATCATCCCGTCCATGCGCGGCGACCTCGTGTCGCGGCCGGTTGCCGAAGTGATGCTCGAAGCGGAGAACCTGTTCAAGTCCGGCGTGAAGGAACTGCTGGTGATTTCGCAGGACACGAGCGCATACGGCGTCGACGTCAAATACCGTACCGGTTTCTGGAACGGCAAGCCGATCAAGACGCGCATGACCGATCTGGTCGGCGCGCTCGGCGAACTCGCGGCGCAATACGGCGCATGGGTGCGCTTGCATTACGTGTATCCGTATCCGAGCGTCGACGAAGTCATTCCGATGATGGCCGAAGGTCCGTTCAAGGGCCACGTGCTGCCGTATCTGGATGTGCCGTTCCAGCACGCGCATCCCGAAGTGTTGAAGCGCATGAAGCGTCCGGCCAACGCCGAGAAGGTGATGGAGCGCGTGAAGGCCTGGCGCGAAATCTGTCCCGATCTGACGATCCGCAGCACGTTCATCGCCGGCTTCCCGGGCGAGACCGAAGAGCAATTCCAGACGCTGCTCGATTTCATTCGCGAGGCGGAACTGGATCGGGTGGGCTGCTTTGCTTACTCGCCGGTCGAAGGCGCGAGCGCCAACGAACTCGACGGCGCATTGTCCGACGAAGTGCGTGAAGAACGCCGCGCGCGTTTCATGCAAGTCGCTGAAGAAGTGTCGGCCAAACGGATCGCGAAGAAGGTCGGCAAGACGCTGAAAGTGCTGGTCGACGAGATCAATGCCGACGGCGGCATTGGCCGTACGGCGGCGGACGCGCCCGAGATCGACGGTGTTGTGTATATCGCGCCGGCCACCAAGGCGTCGAAGCGCTACAAGGTCGGCGATTTCGTTTCGGTGAAGATCACCGGCGCCGACGGCCACGACCTGTGGGGCGAGGTGTAAGCGATGACGGTGAGCATGGCCAGTACGCCGGACGGCCGGCCCCCGGCAAGCCGACCCTCAGAAATCCTCGCGCTCGGCGAGGCGATGATCGAGTTCAATCAGTCGGCTAAAGATCAGCCGAACTATCTGCAAGGCTTCGGCGGCGATACGTCGAACTTCTGCATCGCGGCAGCGCGCCAGGGCGCGAACACAAGTTTCGTGTCGGCCGTCGGCAGCGACCATTTCGGGCATCTGTTGATGGATCTGTGGGAACGCGAGCAGGTCGACACGTCGCTCGTGCGCGTCGATCCGCACGCGTCCACCGGGGTCTATTTCGTTTCGCACGGTCCCGCTGGTCACGCGTTCGACTATCTGCGCGCGGGGTCGGCCGCGAGCCGCTACGCGCCGCACGATTTGCCGCTCGATGCGATCGCCGCGGCTAAAGTCATCCATCTGTCCGGCATCAGTCTCGCGATCAGCCTGAGCGCCTGTGACGCAGCGTTGGCGGCGATCGGGCATGCGCGCGCGAACGGCGTGCGCGTGAGCTTCGACACCAACCTGCGCCTGAAGCTTTGGCCGCTCGCCAGAGCACGCGCGGTGATGCTCGAAGCCATTCGTCAAACCGACATTTGCCTGCCGAGCTGGGACGACGTGACCGAGCTCACTGGCTTGACCGGCCGCGACGAGATCGTCGACTTTCTGCTGTCGCACGGTCCGCGCGTCGTGGCGCTCAAGCTCGGCAAGGAGGGCTCGTACATCGCCACGCCCAACGAACGGCGCGTCGTGCCGGGCCACGTCGTCAACGCGGTCGATGCGACCGGCGCGGGGGACTGCTTCGGCGGCGCGTTCATCGCGCGTATCGTAGCGGGTGACGATCCTTTTCAAGCGGCGCGTTATGCGAACGTCGCCGCGGCACTGTCCACGCAAGGTTACGGTGCGGTCGCGCCGATCCCTTCGCGGGCAACGGTCGAACACATCCTGGCCGGCTGACGGCAACGCGCCGCGAGGCGCGTCCCACAACCGGCAAGGCCAGATTATCCTGAGACTAAAGAGAGGAGCGAGCGATGCAACGGGACGTAGTGGTGGTAAGCGGTGTACGTACGGCAATCGGCGGTTTTGGTGGCAGTCTGAAGGATTTTCCGCCGACTGATCTAGGCGCACGCGTCGTGCGTGAAGCGCTGGCGCGCGCGAACGTGTCGGGCGACGAAGTCGGCCACGTGGTGTTCGGCAACGTCGTGCATACCGAACCGAAAGACATGTATCTGGCCCGCGTGGCGGCGATCAACGGCGGCGTCGCGCAACATGCGCCCGCGCTGACCGTCAACCGCCTGTGCGGCTCGGGCTTGCAGGCGATCGTCTCGGCCGCCCAAAGCGTGCTGCTCGGCGATGCCGACATCGCGATCGGCGGCGGCGCGGAAAACATGAGCCGTGCGCCGTATTCCATGCCGGCTGCGCGCTTTGGTCAGCGCATGGGCGATGCGCGCCTCGTCGACATGATGGTCGGCGCGCTGAACGACCCGTTCCAGTCGATCCATATGGGCGTGACCGCCGAGAACGTCGCGCGCAAATATGAAATCTCGCGCGAAACGCAGGATGCGCTCGCGCTCGAATCGCATCGCCGCGCGGCCAACGCGATTTCCGCCGGCTACTTCAAAGACCAGATCCTGCCGATCACGATTCCGTCGAAGAAGGGCGACGTCGTGTTCGATACGGACGAGCACGCGCGTATGAACGCAACGGCCGAAGACTTCTCCAAGTTGAAGCCGGTGTTCGCGAAGGAAAACGGCACGGTGACGGCCGGCAACGCGTCCGGCATCAACGACGCCGCCGCGGCGGTCGTGCTGATGGAACGCAGCGTCGCTGAAAAGCGCGGTATCAAGCCGCTGGCACGGCTGGTTTCGTACGCGCATGCAGGTGTCGATCCGGCCTACATGGGCATCGGCCCGGTGCCGGCGACGCGCAAAGCCCTCGAGCGCGCCGGCCTGACGGTCGCCGATCTGGATGTGATCGAAGCGAACGAAGCGTTTGCCGCTCAGGCGTGCGCGGTCAGCAAGGAATTGGGCTTCGATCCGGCCAAGGTCAATCCGAACGGATCGGGCATTTCGCTCGGCCACCCGATCGGCGCGACCGGCGCACTGATCACCGTCAAGGCGCTGTATGAATTGCAGCGGGTCGGCGGCCGTTATGCGCTGGTGACGATGTGTATCGGCGGCGGTCAGGGCATCGCGGCGATCTTCGAACGGATCTAGGTCCGAGGCGGGAAAGGCAACGCAAAGCAACGCTAGGCGTCGTCTTTCCCTGCCGAACGAAGCCCGGCAGTTAGTCAGCAGTCAGCGGGTACAAGCACGTATCGGGCAACAAGGAACGAACGGATGCAGGAATCGAAAGCGATGAAGGGTGCGACGCGTCGGCGCGGTTGGGCAGTCCCCCAAGGGAACTTCCTTCGGAGCGTAGTGAGCGCGGCTGCATTGCTGTGTGCCGGCGCTGTGCTGCCCGCGCAGGCATGGGCGGAAAGCGACGCGGTCAAGGCGCTGGCGGCGCCCCCGCCGATTCAGTTGCCGCTCAGGCCGAGCCCCGAATTCGCGAAGTTTCCGCGCTACGCCGGCATGCTGGGCGCGCGTCAGATCGTGCTGCGGCTCGGCGCGAAAACCGACGATCCCGCCGGCGTACACGGCGAGTATCAGTACACCGATACCGGCGAGGTGATCCTGATCGCGGGCGACCGCGACGGCGATACGCTCGAAGTCGAAGAATCGAACGACGGCACGCATATCACCGGCAACTGGGTGGGCAAATTCGCCGCCGACGGCTCGGTCGCGGGCGACCGTATGAACGTCGACGACTCCGACCCACAGCCGTTCGATCTGAAGCCACTGGCAGCGGGGCAGGCCGTGCCGGCTGCTTCAGCGGCGGCCGGTGCAGCGGCCGGCAAGGCGACCACGCCGCAACCGTCCGCAGGCAGCGCAGCAGCGCCCGCCTCGGCGACGAACGGCGGTCACGCCGTCGGTGGCGTTAGCAACCTGCAAACCGGCGAATGAAGCCGACCTGGACCATGACTCAATACAAACTCAAACGCGATCTGCAGACCCGCATCGTGCGTGCCGATGACCAGCTCACGCCGGGCTTCGAATCTTTCTCAATGCCGGTTACGCGCGCGTCGACGGTCGTGTTCCCCGATCTCGCGACGATGCGCGCGCTCGACTGGAAAAACGACGCGCAATGGCGCTATGGCCTGCACGCCACGCCGACTTCGCTCGCGCTGGCGCAGCGGCTTGCCACCATCGAAGGCGGCAATCACGCGTTGTTGCAGCCGTCGGGGTTGTCGTCGATTTCGAACGTGTACTTCGGCCTCGTCAAGGCCGGCGACGACGTGCTGATTCCCGATAACGTCTACTCGCCGAACCGCGACCATGGCGACTGGCTGGCGCGAGATTTTGGAATTACGGCACGCTACTACGATCCGATGATCGGCGCGGGGATCGCGGATCTGATCCAGGCGAATACGCGTTTGATCTGGCTTGAAGCACCCGGGTCGGTCACGATGGAAGTGCCCGACGTGCCTGCTATTACCGCGGCGGCGCGCGCGCGCAACGTCGTCACGGCAATCGACAATACCTGGTCGGCGGGGCTCGGTTTCCGGCCGTTCGACCACGGCGTCGATATTTCGGTGCAGGCGCTAACCAAGTACCAGTCGGGTGGCGGCGACGTCCTGATGGGCGCGACGATCACCGTCGATCGCGAGTTGCATCTGAAGCTGAAGGCTGCGCGCATGCGTATGGGTATCGGCGTGTCGTCTGATGACTGTTCGCTGATTTTGCGCAGTCTGCCGACCATGCAGTTGCGCTTCGAACAGCACGACCGCGCGGCGCTCAATCTCGCTACCTGGCTGAAAACTCGCCCGGAAATCGCGGCGGTCTTGCATCCGGCGTTGCCCGACTGTCCAGGGCATGAGTTTTTCAAGCGCGATTTTACGGGCGCGGGCGGACTGTTTTCGGTGGTGTTCGACGCGCGTTACAGCGCGGCGCAAATCGACACGTTCTGCGAGTCGCTTGAGCTGTTTTCGCTCGGCTGGAGCTGGGGCGGCGCACACAGTCTCGCGATGCCCTACGACGTCGCCTCGATGCGCACGGAAGGTCAATGGCCGTATCGCGGCACCTTGGTGAGGTTCTATATCGGTCTGGAAGAAGAGGCCGATTTGCGCGCGGATATCGAACAATGTCTGGTGGCACTGGGTTAAGCGCCTAAAAAGATTTGTTGAAGGTCGAATGAGCCCATCGGGACGTGTTCCTGATGGGCTTTTTATTTTGTCAAGATAGCCAGTAAGCCTAACCATTCGGCCGAATGGTCGACGCCGGATCTCGACGCTACGATGGTGCACATCCTGACTAACGGTAACTGCACAATGGTGAGCTTCGATGAATCTATTCTTCTGGATGTTGCTGAATCTTGGCGTGCCGATTGTCGGCCCGATCTTTACGCTAGCGCTCGTCGCCCCCACGCACGGCTGGCGCGTCGCGAAGGCGTTGATCGCTGCATCCGTGAAAGACGGCCAATTGCTCTGGTGTGCGATCGGACTGTGCGCGGCCGCGGTTTATGAAGCGGTGACTGCGCTGGAGCGGGGGCGTGGCGTGGTGACTGCTCTGGAGTCCGCCATTGCTGGATTCTGTGTGCTCGCTTTTTCCTGTTCCATTGTCGTGATGTCGGCCTTGGTCTACGCACATCATGACCGGGCGGGCACATCCGCCGGCAACAGGCAGAAGCGGTTCGTTGCGGGGGCATTGTCGCGCGTGGTAATCGGAGCTTCAATATTTGCAACATCCGTTGCGGCAGTACTATTTGCAATCCTACACATATGCCTGATTTAGATTTTTCAGATAGCGCAGCAATTATACTGATTCGCTAAAGGAGGCAATCATGCACAAAGTGTTCACATTCTTGGAATCTGACGAAAATTTTGCTCGTGTTCTGAAGTGGTTCAACGTCGTGACAGGCGCCGTTGCAATCTGCATGTTGAGTGTGTTCCTGATAACCTATCTCAACAAATAACACGCATCTCTGCGCTGGCCGTCATTGCGCCGGCCAGCGCAAATTCGAGGCGTCAGAACAAACGCAGCAATCCATCCAGTCCAACGTGGTTGAACGCCACGCTGGCTGCTTCGCGTACCACCGGCTTCGCACGGAATGCGACCGAAAGTCCCGCAGCGGCCATCATTTTCAGATCGTTCGAACCGTCGCCCATCGCAATCGCGCGGGTCGGTTCGATGCCCAGTTGGGCGCACGTTTCGCGCAGTGTGCGTGCCTTCACGTCGGCGTTGACGATCTCGCCGATTACGTTGCCGGTCAACTTGCCATCAACGATTTCGAGCGTGTTCGCGTGCGTGAAATCGAGGCCGAGTCGGGTCTTCAGTTTCTCGGTGAAGAACGTAAATCCGCCGGACACCAGCAGCGTTTTCAATCCCGCCGCTTTTGCGCCGGCCAGCATCTGTTCGGCGCCCGGCGAGAGTTGCAGCCGCTCTTCATAAACGCGTTCGAGGGCGCCGGCATCGAGTCCCTTGAGCAGTGCCACGCGGCGCGTCAGACTTTCGTTGAAGTCCTTGATTTCGCCGCGCATCGACGCTTCGGTGATCGCGGCAACTTCGGCTTTCAACCCGCAGAAGTCGGCGATTTCATCAATGCACTCGATCGTGATCAGCGTCGAATCCATGTCCATCGCGACGAGGCCGAAGTCACGCAACTGGCGGCCGGGTTCGACAAACGCGTAGTCCAGTTGATGCGTGCTGCAATAGACCTCGAGGTCGGCGCGCTGCGCAATGTTCGCGCCGGCAATGCGAATCGCGTTCGCGTCGATGACGGTGGCACGCGAGCCACGCGCAAGCGCGATGAGCGTTTTGTGATGATCGGCGGAAAGGGGCGCGGTGCTTTGGATGACGAGGTTCATGGACGACGCGTTAACGCAGAAAAGGACGGGCGCGCGGCTCGCGCGGAAAATTCCGCCATTGTAACGGTTCGGCGACCCGCGGCCCGCCTGGGTAGCTGACAACCGACCTGCCTGGAAACCTGTCATGCTTCCCACCGCGTGCTCCGCCCGGCAATCTGCTGTGCAATCATCGGGGGCCCGCGTCATACTGGCGCTTCGAACGACGCCCCGCAGCCCATCGAGCCTGTCGAGCCCGCCGCGCCGATGAGACGCGTGGCACACCGTACACGGCACGCATTGGCACCAGCGAAGCGGCGCACCACCACGGAGACAAGTCATGACCCCCGCGACCACCAGCGACGCGTCCACTCTTGCGCGCGACTTCGATCTGCGCCATCTGAGCCCCGCGTTCCATGCTGACCCGTACCCGGTCTATCACGCGCTGCGCACCCATGAGCCGGTCAAACGCATGCCGGACGGCTCGCTGTTTCTGACGCGTTTTCGCGACGTGCAAGCGGTCTATCGCGACCCGAAAACATTCAGTTCCGACAAGACCGTCGAGTTCAAGCCGAAGTACGGCGACTCGCCGCTCTACACCCACCACACCACCAGTCTCGTCTTCAACGATCCGCCGCGTCACGCGCGGGTGCGCAAACTGATCGCCGGTGCGCTGACGGCGCGCGCGATCGCGGCCATGGAGCCAGGGCTGATCCGCCTCGTGGATGGCTTGCTCGACGCTGCCGCGGTGCGTGGCCGGATCGATCTGATTGGCGCGTTCGCGTCGGCGATTCCGGTCGAGATCATCGGTAATCTGCTGGATGTGCCGCACGCTGAGCGCGAGCCGTTACGCGACTGGTCGCTGGCGATACTCGGCGCGCTTGAGCCGTCGCCGAACGAGGCGCAACTCGAACGGGGAAACCGCGCGGTCAGCGAATTCGTCGACTATTTGCGCGGTCTGGTGGCGCGGCGCCGCAGCGAACCCGGCGATCCGCAGCACGACGTCTTGACGCGCCTGATCCAGGGCGAAGAGGGTGGCGAGCAGTTATCGGAAACGGAGTTGCTGCAAAACTGCATCTTCATTCTGAATGCCGGTCATGAGACCACCACGAATCTGATCGGCAACGGTCTCGTTACGCTCATCGACTGGCCTGAGCAACGCGCCGCGTTACTGCGCGAACCGTCGCTTATCGAGTCGGCGATCGAAGAGTGTTTGCGGTTCGAAAGCTCGAATCAGCTCGGCAACCGGATGACAACGGTCGACACGGAGATCGGCGGCGTCGCGGTGGCGCGCGGGACGCCCGTCACACTGTGCATCGGCGCGGCCAATCGCGACCCCGAGCAGTTCGCGGAACCAGACCGCTTCGACATCCGTCGCGATCCGAACCGGCATCTGGCATTCGGCTTCGGCATTCACCAGTGCGCGGGGTTGTCGCTTGCGCGGCTCGAGGCGCGCATTGCCGTCGGACGTTTCGTGCAGCGTTTTCCTGCGTATCGGCTCGGCGGCGAACCAACGCGCGGCGGACGCGTTCGATTTCGCGGCTTCGCGGAGGTGCCGATCGAGCTCGAGCCGGCGAGCGGCGGTTGACGAGCATCGGTTGAAGAGCCGGCGCCGAGCTGCACGAGCGCCTACAGGACCTTAATCCCGGCCCGTGGGCGGGCTACGCGAAGACGCGTCAGCGCATTACCGCGGCAATGAAGAAACGTTTGGATGAGGCCGGATGAGCGCGATCTAGCTGACCTCATTCAAAAGCCGCGACCTTCATTCCGGCACTCCGCGCACTCCACTCATCCCACTCATCCTGGCTCGGCGTCCCAATAAGGCGGATCGCCAAAATGCGCGGCAAGGAACTCGATGAACGCCAGTGTCCTGGGCGGCACGAACGCACGGCTGGGATACACCGCCCAGATCGCCACATTCTCCGCGAGCGGATAGGTGTCGAGTACGCTCATCAGTTCGCCGCTGCGCAGATACCGCGCCACGTCCCAGGTCGATTTGAGCGCGATGCCGAAACCGGCCAGCAAGGCGTCGCGAATGACCTCACCGTTGTCGACGACGAGGCGTCCGCTCACGCGGACCTCGATCCGACCGGCGGGCGTCACGAATGCCCAGTCGCGCTGGTCCGACAGGATCATGCATTCGTGCTGCGCGAGGTCCGAAGGATGGTGCGGCGTCCCGCGTGCGGCGAGGTAAGCAGGCGCGGCGCACAGCACGCGGCGGTTCACGGCCAGGCGCCGCGCCACCAGCGACGAATCCTTGAGCACGCCGACACGGATCGCCACGTCGATACCCGCATCGACCAGATCGATCACCTGATCCGTCAGGCGCAGATCGACGCTCACGCCGGGATAGCGGCGCAGAAATTCGCTGATCACCGGCGATACGTGTTGCCGCCCGAACGACGACGGCATCGACACCCGCAAACGCCCTTGAGGTTCGGCCCGCGCGCGGCCCACCGAGGCGCGTGCGGCATCGGCCGCGTCGAGCAGCGCCTGCGCGCGGGTCATGAACACTTCGCCGTCCTGCGTGAGACTGATGCGCCGGGTGGTCCGATGCAGCAGGCGCGCACCGAGGCGCCTTTCCAGTTGTGCGATGCGCGAGCTTGCCACCGCCGCCGACAGGCCGAATTCACGGCCGGCCGCCGACACATTGGCGAGCAGGGCGGCTCGCACGAACAGGGCGACGTCGAGCAGATCGAGCCGTTCCCGTTCGCCGGATGAGGGTTTTATGGCGGGTTGTAAGGCAGGTGCCGCAGGATCGTCAGGATGGTCCATTCTTCTGAAATTCAAAAAGATGTTTCAGTCATTATGATGGTTTTTTGAGAATAAGAACCCCTTTAGGATGACGCCAAAGCGATCGATTGGCCCGCATGGCGCGAGGCGCCGCCGGCAACGATCGCCCGTCTCTCAACCTCATCTGAAACAACAGGAGCCGTAATGAAAGCCGTAGGTCTCTATCGCTATTTGCCGATCGATCAAGCTGAGTCCCTGGTCGACGTCGATATTCCCCAACCTGAAGCCACTGGCCGTGACCTGCTGGTGAAGGTCGAAGCCATCTCCGTCAACCCGGTCGATACCAAGGTGCGCGCCCCCAAAGACACCGTCGAGAAAGCGCCGCGCGTGCTCGGTTGGGACGCTGCCGGCACCGTGGTGGCGGCCGGCCCGGACGTGACGCTGTTCAAGGTCGGCGACCCGGTGTTCTATGCGGGCAGCATTACGCGGCCGGGTGCGAATAGCGAGTTTCATCTGGTCGACGAGCGCATTGCCGGGCGCAAGCCGGCATCGCTCAATTTCACGCACGCGGCCGCCTTGCCGTTGACCGCAATCACGGCCTGGGAGGCGCTCTTCGACCGCCTCGGCGTGTCGCCGCAAGGCGCGGACGAAGGCCGCACCGTGCTGATCGTCGGCGGGGCGGGCGGGGTCGGCTCGATCGGCATCCAACTGGCCAAACAACTGGCGAAACTCAAAGTGATCGCGACCGCCTCGCGTCCTGAATCGGCGAAGTGGGCAACGGAGTTGGGCGCGGATCATATCGTCGATCACTTCGGCGATATGCCCGCGCAGCTGAAAAAGCTCGGCATCGACCAGGTCGATTACGTGCTGATCTTCAACGATAGCGACCGGAATTTCCCTGCAGCCGCCGAAGTGATCAAGCCGCAGGGTGGCATTTGTTCGATTGTCGAAAACAGCCAGCCGGTGCCGGTCGAATTGCTGAAGGCGAAAAGCGCCGCGTTCCACTGGGAATTCATGTTCACGCGTTCGATGTTCGGCACGCCGGACATGATCGAGCAGCATAAGCTGCTGACCGAGGTGGCGCGTCTCGTCGATGCGGGCACGTTGCGCACGACGGTCGGCCAGGATCTCGGCAAGATCAACGCTGAGAATCTGCGCCGCGCGCATCGGCTGCTCGAAGACGGTCGCGCCATCGGCAAGCTGGTCCTGACGGGTTTCTAAACCGCGCAGGGTTTGCCGAGGGTTGGGTGTTGCTGTCAGATCGCACGCGCAGAAAACGCCTCATTGCAAGCGGGGTAACACCCGATTCGTATGAGGCGCGCGCGGCGCCGCTTGGCGGTAGACTGGTGGGGCATCATGCTAAAACAGTTGCGTGTCTCGCGGCTCGTCTGGCTGGGCCTTTACCCGGCGTCGATCAGGCATCATTCAGACTTCGGTCGGGCTTCGGTCAGGCGATGCACTGGCGGTAGCGCCAAAGCGAGCGCGCAACGGCACAACAACGAGGTGACAGTATGAGCTTAAGCTTCAAACTCTCCGCCGTTTCAGTTGTCGCTTCTCTCGCATTCGGCATGCTCGTGACAGCGGCCCACGCGGCCACGCCGATCACGGTGACGTCGCAGTCCGCCCTCGACGGTCCGATTCGCTATACGGTCCGCGTCACGTCGAAACAGTTCGGCAATTCACAGGAAACGCGCACGATCCGCTCCGGCGAATCGGACGACTTCACGTGGAAAACCGTGCCGCCTGGCGGCCCCGTGCCCGCAACGGATAGCTGCCCGAATTACTCGTCGCTCCCAACCGATACCAACGGCGCGATGATTCGTCAGACGCAGATCCGCTTTGCACCGGTGGTTGCGAGTGACGGCACCGCGTCCGTGCAGTTGAGCTTCCAGGCGCAGACGCCGCACGGCGTGAAGACAGTGACGAGCGGCGGCAAAACGCTCAAGTGTCCGAACAACGTGTCCGTCAGCCAGATTGTGCGTTTTACGATGCCGACCAATGGCAGCACGAAAACGCTGACGCTCAATGACGGCACCGAGGTGGCGGTCACCGCGAAACGTTGAGGGTTGCGCGGCGTAAAGGGTGAACAGATAGCGAACACGCGACGCAAGCCGCGTCGCGCGTCTGTTTGTCCCTTCAACGCTGGGTTGAGGGCCGCTCGACCAGCCGTGCTGACAGAAACCGGTGCTCCGCCGAGAAGACCCGGCGATACGTGAGCAGCACCGCGCCCACGGTCCCCAAGGCCGACGCCGCCGCGATCAGGAACATGATCACGATCTGATAGCGCACCGCCTGCAAGGGCGACTGACCCGCCAGCACCTGCCCCGTCATCATGCCGGGCAAACTCACCACGCCGACCACGGCCATCTGATTCAGCGTGGGCATCATGCCCGCGCGCACCGCCTGGCGCGCCGGCGCCTGCGCCGCTTCCCAACGGGTCGCGCCGAGCGCGAGCGCCATGTCCACACGGTCACGCCGCGCGGTCAATTCCTCGGTCATCCGTTCGATACCGAGCGACACGCCGGTCAGCGTGTTGCCGAGGATCATGCCGAGAATCGGAATCGCATACTGCGGCTCGTACCAGGGGTGAATGCGGATCACGACGAAGAGTCCAACCGCGGCCACCAGCCACGAACTCACCCAGATCGACAGCACACTGTCCAGACGCTGGCCCGCATAGGTGCGGCTGCCGCGCTGCGCGCCCGCGAAGCCGGCGATCAGCGTCATCACGACCATCAAGGGCAGCACCACGAACCAGTGGTCGTAGCGGAACACCCAGCCCAGCACATAGCCGATCGCCAGCAACTGCACGACGGTGCGTAGCGCCGCCCACGCCAGCTTGCGTTCGAGATCCAGCTTGAGCGCCACCGACACGACACCGTTCACCACGATCAGCAACGCGGCGATTGCGACGTCCCAGAGACTCAGGTTTTGCAATGTCATTGGCCGAGCTCCTGATGCGCGGGCGTCGCCACGGATTCGTCGAGCACACCGGCGCGCATCGTGAGATGCCGCGCGCTCATGCGCGCGGCTTGGGCTGGATCGTGCGATACCCACATCGACGCATGCCGGCCGGGATCGGCCGCGAACCACGCATGCACCAGAGCCTCGATCGCGCGCGACGACTCCGGGTCGAGCGAAGCGGTGGGTTCATCCAGCAGCAGCACTTCGGGTGCGAGTTGCAGCACGCGAATCAACGCAGTGATCTGCGCTTCTCCACCGGACAACTCGCTCGCACGTTTGTCCAGAAAATCGTCGCCGCGGCCGGCCTGGGCGGCGAGACTCGCCGCGCGAGCGCGATCGAAACGCACGTCGCGATAGGTGCGCAATTCGAACGGGTAACGCAGATTGTCTTCGACGCTGCCGTCGAGCAGCGCGGGCCGCTGCCGGATATACGCGACGTTGCGCCGGTAGCGCGGAATAGCGGCGCGCTCGACCGGCGCGCCATGCCACATGATGCGTCCGGCATCGAGCGGATCGAGCAGGGCGAGGGCACGCAGAAACACGCTCTTGCCGGAGCCCGATGGCCCGGTGACCGCGACGCGGTCGCCGGCGCAGAGGGCGAAGGTCGTCGGTTGCAGCAGGGTCTGCCCGCGCAATGCATCGCGCCGGGCGATGCCGTCGGCGAGAACGAAGGGAACATCGGTCATGAGTGGGATCGTGGTGGATTTTTGCGTGGATTCGGCGGCCGCCATGACATTCCTTGACGTTTCCAGGGCCAGTAATCTGTGCCGGAACGGCGCGGCATGATAAAACGACACCTTATTAGATAACACTAACAGGCACGATACGTGCTGCCCCAATGCACAACGAAGAACAAAGGCGGAGCTTCTCAATGGCGGTGTCGCACACGATCGGAGGACGGATAGGAAAAATCATCGCATGGCTGATGGCGATCATCGTCATTCTGATGGCTGCGCTGACAATTTTTATTCTGACCTTTGACTGGAATCGGGCCCGGCCTTACATCAACGACAAAGTCACACAAGCGATCGGCCGGCCTTTCGCGATCAACGGCGATCTGAAAGTCGGGTGGCAGCGCCCGGTTGGCGAGACCGGCTGGCGGGGTTGGGTGCCCTGGCCGCGTTTTTCGGCGGCCAGTATCGCGGTAGGCAATCCCGACTGGACCCGGCAGCCGCACTTCGCGACGCTCGACGAGATCGACTTCGAGGTCAAGGTTCTGCCGCTGCTCGCGCACGACATTGTGATTCCCGCGATCAATCTCGTGAATCCGTCGGTCGACCTCGAACGACTGCTCGATGGGCGCAACAACTGGACTTTCAAACTGGCGTCTTCCAGCGGGCCCTCCGAATGGAAGCTCGATCTGCACGACATCGCGTTTGCCAAGGGCAATATCGCGCTGTCCGATCAGCAGAAGAAGGTCGAGATGCAGATGGTCATCGACACGCTCGGCCAGCCGATCCCGATCGGCGAGGCGATGAAGCAGCAGGAGGCGGCGTCGCGCAATGCGTCGGCGGAGGCGGTCGGCAAGGCGGGCGCGAGCAAGCTCGCCGCCCAGGCTAACGCACAGGCTGCGTCGGAAGCGGCAGCGGCTTCCGCAGCGGCTGCAGCGGTCGCTTCGTCGACGGAGGTCACCGCTTCGGGCGCGACAGCGGCGAATGGCGCGTCGGGTGCGGTGGCTGCCAGTGGTTCGAACGGTGCAAGCCAAGGTGCGAAAGGAGGGGCAAGCGGCGCGGCGGTAGCGTCGGCGTCGAGCGCCGCCGAGGCAGGCACGGCGAACGGTGCGAAGCCGGAGATCCCCCCTTACGCGATCGGTTGGAGCGTGAAGGGTACCTACAACAAGACGCCGGTGTCCGGTAGCGGCAAGGTAGGCGGCGTGCTGGCGTTGCAGGACGCTAACCGGCCGTTCCCGGTGCAGGCCGACGTGAAGGCCGGCGATCTGCGGGTCGGTCTCGTGGGCACGATCACCGATCCCGCGCATCTTGCAGCGGTCGATTTGCGCCTCTGGCTGCAAGGCAACAGCCTCGGGCGGTTGTACGCGCTGACGGGCGTGACCTTGCCGGAGACGCCGCCGTATGCGACCGACGGGCGTCTCGTCGGCCAGTTCAAGTCCGGCGGGAACGTATTCAAGTACGAAAACTTTACGGGCCGGGTGGGCGGCAGCGATCTGAACGGCTCGCTGACCTACACGGCACGTGAGCCGCGTCCCCTGTTGCAGGGCGAACTGGTATCGCATCTGCTGCAATTCGCCGATCTGGCGCCGGTCATCGGCGCGGACTCGGCAGCCAGTAAGGCGAAGCGCGGCGACGCGACGGCGCAACCGGGCAATAAAGTGCTGCCGGTGGAAGAATTCCGCACGGACCGATGGCAGGCGATCGACGCCGACGTGAAGTTCACGGGGCGCCGCATCGTCAAGGACGCCAACCTGCCGATCACGGACTTGTACGCGCACATCGTGATGACCGGCGGCGTGCTGTCGCTCGAGCCACTGAAGTTCGGCGTGGCGGGCGGTTCGTTGTCGTCCGAAATTCATCTGGATGGCAGCACGACGCCGCTAAAAGGCCGTTTCGCGACGTCGGCGCGGCATCTGAAGCTCAAACAGTTGTTTCCGAACTTCAAGACGATGCAGAACGCGCTAGGTGAAATCAACGGCGACGCCGCGCTGAGCGCGACCGGCAATTCGCCGGCGGCGTTGGCCGCGACGTCGAACGGCGAGGTGAAGGCGTTGATCACCGAGGGCGCGGTGAGCCGCCTCCTGATGGAAGCCGCGGGGCTGAACGTGGCGAACGTGGTGTATGAAAAGCTGTTTGCCAATCGCGACGTGAAGATCAACTGCGCGGCGGCGGATTTTGTCGCGACGAACGGGGTGCTGGATTCGCGCGTCTTCGCGCTCGACACGGATGACGCGGTGATCAACATTGACGGCAATGTGAATCTACGCGACGAATCGATGGATCTTGGCGTCCATCCGCATACCAAGGGTTTCCGGGTGTTTTCGCTGCGCTCGCCGCTTTACGTCAAGGGGACGTTCAAGGATCCGCATGTGGGGGTGAATGCAACCGCGCTGGCGTTGCGAGGTGGCGCCGTTGTCGCGCTCGGGTTGATCAATCCGTTTGCGGCGCTGATTCCGCTGCTTGCCCCGAGCAATAACAAACCGCTGCCGTGCGGACAGTTGCTGTCACAGATTCGTCAGGCGCCGAGCGCACCGCCGCCGGGCGTGAAGGAGCAACCCAAGGCGGCCATTTCCCTCGACGGCGCGCCGCTCAACAAGCCTTCCACTGGCGCTCGCGCGCCCGCAGGCGCGGACAAGAAGCCTGCGGCCATGTTGCCGGCCACGGCGGCCGAATATAAGGGGAGTTGACGGTTTTCTGCTTTGCCTGCGGACGTGCGGAGTTCGACCTTCAGCGCCGATAAAGGAAAGGAAACAAAAGAACTACCTTAACGAGCGCGGAGCGGCGTCCCCTGCAGCGTCCTGCCTGCGAACCCCTCGCCGGGCGCCGCCAACGCGGGTGGCGCCAAACTCCATCAGGATCTTGCCCCTGGCGCGGCTGGCAAAGACCAGGAATCCAAACCCGTCGGCTTCGTACCAATATCCGCCGTTCTCGAGCCCATCGAGCGGTTGCTCCAGCGCATTGGTAATGGATTCGATACAACGCCGCCGCAATTCGGCGGGCGCGGGATAGGGGGGCTGTGCGCCTCGCACGCTGCACAGAAGAACGTCGAGTCCGGGCAGCACATGTGCGTAGAGCACCGGCTCGTCCTGAGCGCGGGCGCGCGCAATTTTGGTATCGAGCTGACCGAACGGCTTGAAATGCCGTAGTACCGCGAGGAACGACTCATCGCCGTCCACCTTCGCGCGCCTACGCTTTTTCGGGAAGGACATAAAAATTCGCCTGAAAAAGAATTGCAAGAAACGCAGCGTCCTCATGCGACAACTCCCGGCTTCGCGCGCCGCACGTCGATCTTTTATAGCATACGACAAGGCCGGATTCACGGTGATTCGACGTCTACGCCGTTCCACCGCCTCCCGCACGAATCATGCCGAACCGCCTCGCCGCGCGCTTTCGCTTCCCAGCACATCTGTCTCCATCATAGACTCACGCGCCGCCGAAAAAACACCTCGTACTAATAAAAAAGTCATTTTTGTGTGGGCGAGCGCATCTTGCCGCTACGTTGAAATATCTCACATTCACGTCGATAATGGCCCGTCCGGCTGCACTGCGGCGTGCCTGCCAGTCTTGCACCGCAACAGACCGCCCGCGTCGCGAGGTGAGGCGCGCGGCCTGTGCAGGACGGGCAGGCATACCGCTGCTTGAACGACCCTTCGGGCGAACATGAAACTATTCACCAAGGGTCTGCTGCTGATTGCGGTGCCGAGCGCGGTCGAGCTGGCGCTTCTGGGCGTCGTCTTCGATACCCAGGAGCAAACAGCACAGGCCGCGCAGTGGGTCAGCAACAGCAAGCAGGTCCTTTATCAGTCGTCGGCCATTGTCGATCCGCTGCTGCGTCAGGCCGCGCGGGTCCGCACGGGCATGGTCGTCGGCGACCCGTCGTTAATCGACCGCCACACTGTATGGGTCGATCTCGGCGACCGGCTTTCGAATCTCGAAGCACTGGTGGCCGATACGCCGCAACAGGTCAAGCGCGTGCACAAGATGCAACAGGCGATCGAGGCGTATCACGCGCAGGCCGCAAGGATCTCGCAGGCGCTGCATGCGGGCCAAAGCCTGAATTCGTTTGCCGCGCAGGATACCGGCGCGCTCCCCCAGCAGATCGCGCTGTTTCGCGATCAACTCGCCGCGTTCAGTAGCGAGGCCTCGCGGCTCGACGCCGAGCGCGGGGCGGCGCTGGCACGGCGCCATGAACGCCAGCAATACGCGCTGATCGCCGCGGTGCTGGGATCGATGCTGATCTGGGCGGTTACCGCCGTGGTGTTTGCGCGCAGCATCGGCCGGCGGCTGGAAGTATTGACAGGCAACGCCGAACGTCTGGGCCGTGGGCGGGAGCTCGCGGCACGGCTGTCCGGCAGCGACGAAATTGCCGAACTCGACGCGGTGCTGCACCAGACGGGCGCGCGCCTGCGCGCGGCCGAGGGCGAGCAGGCTATGCTGAAAGCGCGGCTCGAAGCACGTGCGCGGGAACTGGCGAGTGTGAACGAAGAGCTGCGCCAGGAGACGCAAGACAACGAAATGTTCATCTACAGCGTGTCGCACGATCTACGCTCGCCGTTGGTGAATCTGCAAGGCTTTTCGAAAGAATTGCAGGTGTCGTGCGACGAACTGGACAGCATCGTCGAGGCGGCGAAACTGCCGGAGGCCGAACATCGGCGGATGGTGCATATCCTCGACGGCGACGTGCGCGAGTCTCTGCAATATCTGCGCAGCGCGGTGACGCAGGCGGCGGCGATCATCGACGCGCTATTGCGGATTTCGCGTGCCGGCCGGCTCGAATACCAGTGGCAGCGGGTGAGCGTCGGGCGGGTGGTGGGCCGTGTGGTCGACGCGCTGCAGGGCGCGATCAAGCAGCGTGCGGCCGTGGTCACCGTGCGCGAGTTACCGCCCGCATGGGGCGATCCAGGCGCGATCGAACAGATTTTCAGCAACCTGGTCGGTAATGCGCTCAATTATCTCGACCCGGCACGCAATGGGCGCATCGAGATTGGCACGCTGGAGCCGGAACCGGTCGACGAGACGGAGCCGCTCGCGTTGCGCACGCGCACTTATTATGTGCGCGACAACGGCCTCGGGATTCCGGCGGCGTATATGTCGAAAGTGTTCCGCGCGTTTCAGCGTTTGCATGGCGACGTCGCCAACGGTGACGGCGTTGGCCTCGCGGTGGTGCGGCGCATGGTGGAGCGGCATGGCGGGCGCGTTTGGGTCGAGTCGGCAGAAGGCGCGGGATCGACCTTTTTCGTCGTGTTGCCGGAACAGCCTGCGCGCAATTGAGTTGTGAAAGGCACCGGGAGAACCGGTGGGGACAGTTAAAGACACAATGCAAAAACAGATCGTCAGCACGGAGGACATATGAGTCACGGGGAATCGGTCAGTATCGTGCTGATCGAAGATGATGACGGTCACGCCACACTGGTCGAGCGCAATTTGCGCCGTGCCGGTATTTCGAACGGCTTCGTGCGCTTTCGCGATGGCCAGCAGGCACTCGATTATTTCTTCGGCCCGGCACCGGCGGACGCTGCGTCCAGCCCTTATCCGCCTCGCGAAGATCTGACGAATTTCGTCGTGCTGCTCGACCTGAAAATGCCGCGCGTGGATGGCTTCGAGGTACTGCGGCGTCTTAAGGATTCGCCCCAGACAGCCGCGGTGCCCGTGATCGTGCTGACCACGACCGACGATCCGCGCGAAATCGCGCGCTGCTACGAGCTCGGCTGCAACGTCTATATCACCAAGCCGGTCGAATATGACGCGTTCATCGAAGCCGTGCGCCGTCTCGGCTTCTTCCTGCAGGTAGTCAAGCTGCCGCCGGGCCACCGGTTGGCCGCGCCGTGACGAAAAGTTCATGTGAAGGCGCGCCGAAAGCGGCCCATGACAAGATAGCCACACCAGACCTACCCAAAGAAGACTTTGCATGACCGAAGAAGTATCCACGCAACCCGCCGCGTATGTGCTGGTCGTCGATGATGACGAAGGCATCCTGCGGCTCGCGCGCAAGTCGCTCGAACGCGCCGGCTGCCGGGTTGCAATCTGCGCAGGTGTCGACGTGGCCCGCGAACGGCTTGCCGCGGGCGCGCCCGACCTGCTTGTGCTCGACTACCAGCTCAGCGGGCCGGAGACCGGCCTCGACTTCTTTCGCCGCTTGCGGGCGGAAGGTGTGCGGATCCCCGCCATCCTCGTGACCGGTTTCACTGACGAATCCCGTGTGATTGAAGCGCTCCGTGCGGGCGTATCCGACGTGGTGCCGAAATCCGGCGACTACCTCGACTACCTGCCCGAAGCGGTGGACCGCGTGCTGTCCCAGGTGCGTTTGCAGAAGGCCTCGGACGAAGCCTTGCTGCTGCGCGATCGCGAACAGCATTACCGCACCTTGTCTGAGGCCTTGCCGCACCTCGTGCTCACCTGCAATGCCGCGGGCGATTGCGATTTCCTTTCGAAGCAATGGTTCGACTACACGGGGTTGGCGGAAAGCAGTTCGTACGGTCTTGCGTGGCTCGACGCGGTGCATCCCGACGATCGTGAAGAGATTCGACGCACCTGGCTCAAGGCAGTGTCGAGCGGCACCGGCGATTATCGGCACGAACTGCGGATTCGCCGCCACGATGACGCCTATCGCTGGTTCGACGTCCGCGCGGTCGCCATGCGCGACCCCGAGGGGAATGTCAGCAAATGGTTCGGCAGTTGCACGGATATTCATCCCCAGCGCGAGGCCATCGAGGAGCGCGAACGGCTGCTCGCCTCGGAGCAGGCCGCCCGCCAGATTGCGGAAGAAGCCAATCGTGCGAAAGACCGCTTCCTCGCCATGCTGTCGCACGAATTGCGCACGCCGCTCACACCGGTATTGGCGGGTGCCAGTGTGCTGGAGATGATCCCGGATCTGCCCGATCAGGCACGCTCGAGCGTGCGCATGATCCGCCGCAACGTTGAACTCGAAGCGCGCCTGATCGACGACCTGCTCGATCTCACGCGCGTGGCGAACGGCAAACTGCGTCTATCGCTTGAAACAGTCGACGTGCATGAGGTGATGGACAGCGTGCTCGAACTCTTTCGCAGCGAGATTCAGGTCAAGCAGCAGGACGTGCATGTCTACAAGAACGCGCAGCACCATTACGTACTCGCCGACCGCGCACGGCTGCAACAGATGCTGTGGAACCTGATTCGCAACGCCGCCAAATTCACGCCGGACGGCGGTCATATCTATGTGCGCACGCAGGATGAGCGCATGCATGTGCAGATATCGGTTGAGGATACCGGTATCGGTATCGAGCCCGAGCAGATCGGCAAACTGTTCAACGCGTTCGAGCAGGGCAACCAGAACATGACGCGGCAGTTCGGCGGGCTGGGACTGGGCCTCGCGATCACCAAGGCATTGACCGATGTGCACGGCGGCACGGTAATCGCACAGAGCCCTGGCGCGCACTGCGGCGCGACTTTCACGATCACGCTGCCAACCGCCGCCGCGCCCGCGGAGTTGACACCTGTCGCAGCGCCTGACGAGGTGCGTTCTCACGGCCTGCTGACCGTCCTGCTGATCGAAGACCATCTGGATACCGCCGAGGTCATGGCGCAGCTGATTCGCAGCCTGGGGCACGACGTGACCACGGTGGGCCGGGTGGACGATGCATTGGCCGCCACCCAGTTGCAGGCCTTCGATCTGGTGATCAGCGATGTGGGCTTGCCCGACGGCACCGGTCTCGATTTCGTCAAGGCGTTCCGCGAGCATTCGGATGCGCCGGCGGTTGCGTTGACCGGTTTCGGTACTGACGAAGATGTGCGCCGTTGCCTGAGCGCGGGCTTTACTTCGCATCTGACGAAGCCTGTCAATTTCGGACAGCTCGAAACGATGATCGAAAGTGCGCTGAGTCTGAAGTCGGGAAGGGACGCTTAGTGTGTTCGCGGCGTTGACTGCGCGGGCGTCATTTACGCGTGACATGAAAAAAGGCCTGTGGCGACTTCGTCGCCACAGGCCTTTTTAGTTGCGCCGGCTAATATGCCGGCAAAAAGACTTAACGCTGCGGCGAGTTCTTCAACGAATCGCGGATCTCACGCAGCAGCACGACTTCTTCGGGTGTCGGCGGCGGCTCTGCGGGGGCGCCTTCAGCCGGCTTGCGCAGATTGTTGATGAACTTGACCATCAGGAAAATGATGAACGCGAGGATGATGAAGTTGATGGCCACGGTGATGAACGAGCCATAACCGAACGCCGCTACGCCTGCCGTCTGCAAGTCTTTATACGAATCGGGATTGCCTTTGAAGCTTGCGGGAATATCGCCGAGGCGAATGAACTTGTTGGAGAAATCGAGGCCGCCGGTGACAACGCCGATAACCGGCATGATCAGGTCTTTAACAATTGAATTGACGATGGTGGAAAATGCGCCGCCGATAATTACCCCGACGGCGAGATCCATTACGTTGCCTTTGAGGGCAAATTCCTTGAATTCCTTAATCATGCTCATATACATTTCTCCCAGAAGTCGATTGTCGAATCATACCAATCTGAGAAGGATAGGCTAGTCTTTTGGCACGGAAAGAGCGGCCTGGCGCTATTCAGGAAACGGCGCCTGGCTATGGCGCGCCCGTTCGATATGCGCGGCAAAGCTGATCGGGTCGGTATTGGTGCCGCACAGCAGCACGCCTACGCGTTTGCCTTGCAGCGTTTCGCGCAGCGGCCCGAGCAGCGCGGCCGTAGCCGCCGCGCACGCCGGTTCCACGGCTAGCTTAAGTTGTCCGAACAAGGTCAGCATGGCCGCGCGCAACTGGTCGTCGGATACGGTGACGAGCTGATCGATATGACGGCGGCACAATTCGTAGCTGTATTCTTCGGTATGCGGCGCCGCCAATGAATCGGCAATGGTGTGCATGTGACCCATCTTGACCGTGTGATTGGCGGCAAAGCTTTTGCCCATCGCATCCGATCCTTCCGGTTCGACGCCATAAACGTGCACCCGCGGATTCGCGAGCCGCATGGCGGTGGCCACACCGGCAGCGAGACCGCCACCGCCGATCGGTACGATCACCGCTTCGAGGTCGGGCGTTTGCGTGGCCCATTCATAGCCGAGCGTGGCCGAGCCCAGCACGGTGCGATAACCGTTGAACGGGTGCACGAAGTAGCGGCCTTCCTCCGCCTCGATACGGCGCACCAGTTCGAATGCTTCGGCAAGGTTTTCGGCGAACACAATGTCGGCACGATATTGCCGGCACAATGCGATGCGTGCCGGATTGGCCGCCCGAAACAGCACGACCTTCGCGCTGATGCCAAGACGCATCGCCGCGTATGCGACCGCCACCGCATGATTGCCGCCCGAAACACAGGTGACACCCGCGCTGCGTTGCGTTTCGTCGAGCGCCAGCAGGTTGGTGAACGCGCCGCGCGCCTTGAAGCTCCCGCCCGCTTGCAGCAGCTCGAACTTGAAGTTGACGACCGTGCCTTCCAGCGACGGAAAGTCGAGCCGGTCGAACACCGGCGTTCGCGTGACCCACGGTGTCAACGCAAAGTGCTGCGTGGCGATGTCGTCGAGTGTGGGGATCGGCTCGCCGTCGATCGTATGGTCGGTGTGCTGCGGCGTGGCGGATGACATGGCGTGGGTGTGTTTTTCCTCAATATGCCTGAGACTATTTTTGCAGCGGTCAGGTTCAGTGCGCGTGCGCCGGGGCGTCCATCGACATGCTGTGAATGAATTTTTGCAGGAAACGTTCGCACGCCACGAGCTGGTCCAGCGCCACGAATTCATTGGCTTTGTGCGCCTGCTCGATATCGCCGGGGCCGCACACAATGCTCGGGATGCCCGCCAGCGAGAACAGCCCGGCTTCGGTGCCGTACGCGACCTTGCGTTTGTCCTGGTCGGCGGTCAGCGCGCGCACGAGTTGTGTGATCGCGGCTTGTTCAGACGAATCGAGGCCGGGTGCCGCGGCGATCTTCGTGATCTCGATCGCAGCAGATGGATGCTCGCGCAACATTTTCGGCAGGAGCGTTTCGCGTGCATATTGATCGATGCGCGCGAAGATCGGTTCGGGGTCGAGCGTGGGCAGATTGCGAAACTCGAACTGGAACTTGCATTCGGCCGGCACGGTATTGATCGCATTGCCGCCGATGATCGTGCTGGTTTGCGACGTGGTGAACGGCACGTCATACAGTTCGTCGAATGGGCCTTGCTCGCGGAATTGATCGGCCATGTCGCGGATGTAGCAGATCAGGCGCGCGGCGTATTCGATCGCATTCAAGCCCTTCGGCGTGAGCGACGAATGCGCGGCCTGCCCGCGCACGCAGCACTGATAGGCGTTGATGCCCTTGTGCGCCACGATCGGCCGCATGCTGGTCGGCTCGCCGACGATGCAGCCGTCCGGCTTCACGCCACGCTTCATCAGATCGGCAATCAGGAGCGGTGCGCCTGCGCAGCCCACTTCCTCGTCGAACGACAAGGCGAGGTGAATCGGCTTGGCGAGCCTCGTGCGCTGCATGTCGGGCAAGAGTGCGAGCGCCGCGCCGATGAATCCCTTCATGTCGCAGGTGCCACGGCCGTACAGTTTATCGCCGCGAATTTCCGGTTTGAACGGATCGCTATCCCATTGCTGACCGTCTACGGGCACGACGTCGGTATGGCCCGACAGCACCACGCCGCCATTGGTCTCGCCGTTGTGCGCGGGAATCGTTGCGAACAGATTGGCCCATTTGCCGCTTTTGTCGTGAGTGAGCGTGGCTTCGATGCCGACGGCACGCAGTTCGTCGCGCACGGTTTCGATCAGACCGAGATTCGGATTGCGGCTCACCGTGTCCATCGACACGAGACGGGTTACCCAGGGAAGCGAGGCGGGGGTAGCAGGCGAGGACGAATTCGATGCGGAGGCGGGCGTTTGCGAGGGCTGCGCCGATTCAGCGACGTGAGACATGACGAGACTCCAGCATTTGAGTCTTTTGATCATACCCAAAAAAAGCGCACGCGTATGCTGCGGTGCGTGTTTGCGCACCGCAGCATGAACGATAAACGGCTAGACGTACGCCGTTTTTTGTTTGGCGGCGTGGGTGCCGGCTTAAGTGCCACGTACCGGCGCCGGTGTTGACGCGATACCGGCGCGACACGCTAGCGACACGTTAGCGCGCGGCAGCCGTGGCCGCCGTGCCGCGGCTGGGCGTTCCGAGCGCGCGCAAGGTTTCCTTCACCGTCGCCACACGCACGGCCAGATCCGGGCTGCGCGTTTCGATACGCAGTTTGTCCTGGCCCGCGAGCTTGATGTGCTTGTGTTTCTGCACCATCTCGATGATCCGCATCGCGTCGATCGGCGGATTGGGGATGAACTGCAAGCCGATCACGGCTTCGCCCGCATCGATTTTCGAAATGCCCAACGGCTTGGCCGCCAACCTCAAACGATGCGTCTCGACAAGTGCATGCGCTTGCGGCGGCAACTTGCCGAAGCGATCGATCAATTCTTCCTGAATGCCGTCGATGGAATCGTTGTGTTCGCAATTGGCGAGGCGCTTGTAGAGCGACAGACGTTCCTGCACGTCGCCGCAATAGTCCGCCGGCAGAATCGCGGGCGCGTGCAGATTGATCTCGGTGGTCGCGGCGAGCGGTGCGGTGAGGTCCGGCTCCCTGCCTTCCTTGAGCGCCTTCACGGCGTCGTTCAGCATGTCGGTATAGAGCTGGAAGCCGATCTCCTGAATCTCGCCCGATTGCTTGTCGCCGAGCACTTCGCCTGTGCCGCGAATTTCGAGGTCGTGCATCGCGAGATAGAAGCCCGAACCGAGTTCCTCCATCTGCTGGATTGCTTCCAGACGGCGCTGCGCCTGCTTGGTCAAACCTTGCGGGTCATGTACCAGCAGATACGAATACGCCTGGTGATGCGACCGGCCCACGCGGCCACGCAACTGATGCAATTGCGCGAGGCCGAACTTGTCGGAGCGGTGAATCAGGATCGTGTTAGCGCTCGGTACGTCGATACCGGTTTCGATAATCGTCGTGCACAGCAGAACGTTCGCGCGCTGGGCAACGAAGTCGCGCATCACGCGTTCGAGTTCGCGCTCATGCATCTGTCCATGCGCGACGGCGATGCGCGCTTCGGGTACGAGCGCCTCAAGCATCTGCCGGCGATTCTCGATCGTTTCGACTTCGTTATGCAGGAAGTACACCTGGCCGCCACGTTTCAACTCGCGCAACATCGCTTCGCGAATCACGCTGTCTTCTTCGCGTCGCACGAAGGTCTTGATGGCGAGGCGCTTTTGCGGCGCGGTGGCGATCACCGAGAAATCGCGCAGGCCTTCGAGCGCCATGCCGAGCGTACGTGGGATTGGCGTGGCAGTGAGCGTGAGTACATCGACTTCGGCCCGCAACGCTTTCAACGCCTCTTTCTGACGCACGCCGAAGCGGTGCTCCTCGTCGATGATCACAAGCCCCAGCCGCTTGAACTGCACGTCCGATGACAGCAGCTTGTGCGTGCCGATCACGATATCGACCGTGCCTTCGTTGATCTGCTGGATCGCCGCATTGACTTCCTTGGTCGACTTGAAGCGCGACAATTCGGCGATGCGCACCGGCCAATCCGAGAAACGGTCGGTAAAGGTTTGCGTGTGCTGTTCGGCGAGCAGCGTGGTAGGCGAGAGCAGTGCGACCTGCTTGCCGCCCATCACCGCGATGAACGCTGCACGGAGTGCGACTTCGGTCTTGCCGAAGCCGACGTCGCCGCACACGAGGCGGTCCATCGGTTTGCCGCTCGTCATGTCGCCGATCACGGCGGCAATCGCCGCGGCCTGGTCCGGAGTTTCTTCGAAGCCGAAGCTCTCGGCGAACTTCACATAGTCTTTCGGTTCAAGCGCGAATGCGTGGCCTTCGCGCAGGGCGCGACGGGCGTACAGGTTCAGCAGTTCTGCCGCGGTGTCGCGGATCTGCTGCGCGGCTTTGCGCTTGGCCTTTTCCCACTGGCCTGATCCGAGCGAATGCAACGGTGCGCTTTCCGGATCCGCGCCGCTGTAGCGCGAGATCACGTGCAACTGCGCGACCGGCACGTAGAGCTTGCTGTCGCTCGCGTATTCGAGGTGCAGGAACTCGGTCTCGCCTTCGCCAAGATCCATCGTGACGAGACCCATATAGCGACCGATGCCGTGCTGCGAATGCACGACCGGATCGCCAATCTTCAGTTCGGACAGATCGCGCACCATCGAATCGACGTTGCTCGCCTGTTCCTGGCGGCGGCGCCCTGCGCGGCGCGCGAGCGGGCCGTAAAGCTCCGTTTCGGTGATGATCGCGATGCCGTCGGCGGGCACTGCAAAACCGTTGGCTAAAGGCGCGACGCCCAGCGAAAAACGTTCGTTGCTCGTGAGCCAGTCCTGGAAGCTGTCGCTCGATACGGGCTTCAGGTGATTGTCGGCAAGCAGTTGCAACAACGTTTCGCGCCGGCCTGCCGATTCCGTGGCGAACAGCACGCGGTTGGGCGTGGTGTCGAGGTAGGCGCGCAGGGGCGCGACCGGATCTTCCGCGTGACGGTCGATCGCCAGATTCGGTAACGGCGTTGACCAGCCGCCGCCGGCGTTGGCAGGCAAAGCGAGTCGCGCGAACGGCTTGGCGAACGCGAAGAAATCCTCGTCCGACAGGAACAGACGCTGCGGCTCCAGAATGGGCCGGTCGCGATCGTGCGACAGGAAGTTGTAGCGCTGTCTGGTGTCGTTGGTGAAGCGCCGGATCGCCGCGTCCAGATCGCCGACGAACGCCAGTTGCGCGCCTTCGGGCAGGTAGTGGAACAGCGTCGCCGTTTCTTCGAAGAAGAGCGGCAGATAGTATTCGATGCCCGCCGAGGGCACACCGTTGCCGATATCCTTGTAAATCGACGCACGGCTCGGATCGCCCTCGAAGGTCTCGCGCCAGCGGCTGCGGAATGCCGTACGGGCGGCCTCGTCGAAGGGGAATTCGCGGCCGGGCAGCATGCGCACGTCTTTCACCGGATAGAGGCTGCGCTGCGTGTCCGGATCGAATGCCCGGATCGAGTCGACCTGGTCGTCGAACAGGTCGATCCGGTACGGCAGCGGCGAGCCCATCGGAAAGAGGTCGAGCAGCGAGCCGCGCACGCAGTATTCGCCGGGGCGCACCACCTGGCTCACGTGCTCGTAGCCGGCCAGCGTCAATTGCGCTTTGAGCCTGGCTTCGTCGAGGCGCTCGCCTTGCGAGAAGGCGAACGTGTAGCCCGCCATGAACGAGGCGGGCGGCATCCGGTACAAAGCGGTTGTGGCCGGGACCAGCAGGATGTCGCAGCGGCCTTCGCCAAGATCGTGCAGCGTGGCGAGGCGCTCGGAGACCAGATCCTGGTGGGGCGAAAAGGTGTCGTAAGGCAGCGTTTCCCAGTCGGGCAGCAAACGCACGCGTGCCTCGGGCGCGAAAAAGGCGATTTCCTGCGACAGACGTTGCGCGTCGACCGCGCTTTCGCAGACGACCGCCAATAGCGGCACCTTCTCGCGGTAGGCGAGATGGTAGCGGGCGATCAGCAGCGCATCGGACGAGCCGTGCGTGCCGTCGAAGGCAAAACGCTGGCCGGCCTTGACGAGCGCGACGGGCGGGGAGTACTGCGATGATGCGGCGATGTCTGACATAGAAGAGAAAAGGCGGCCTTGGGCTCACACGTGATCGGCAAGTTTACGCGTGTCGGGGCGAAGATGCGAAGGACCTATTATAAAATCCGTCCTTTACTTTGACCTCGCGGCATCCGCACTCGTGACTTCCCGTCTATTTGCCCTGATTCCGTGCGCTGGCACCGGCAGCCGTTCCGGCGCCGCGATGCCCAAACAATATCGCACTGTCGCCGGTCGCGACATGTTGCATTACTCGCTGGCGGCTTTCGACGCCTGCAGCGAGTTTGCGCAAACCCTTGTGGTGATTGCCCCCGACGACCAGCATTTCGACGCCCGCCGCTTCAGCGGCTTGCGTTTTGCCGTGCGCCGCTCCGGCGGGGCCTCGCGCCAGGCGTCGGTGCTGAACGGGCTGCACGCGCTGGCCGAGTTCGGCGCGCATGACGACGACTGGGTGCTGGTGCACGACGCCGCGCGGCCTGGTATTACGCCAGGCTTGATCCGTGCGCTGATCACGGCGCTCAAGGACGACGCGGTGGGCGGCATCATGGCCTTGCCCGTGGCGGATACCTTGAAGCGGATAGACGCCGGTTCGTCCGACGGGCGGATTGCCCGCACCGAGGCGCGCGACGGCCTGTGGCAAGCGCAGACGCCGCAGATGTTCCGCATCGGCATGTTGCGCGAGGCGATTTTGCGCGCGCAGGCGGACGGTCACGATTTGACCGACGAAGCGAGCGCGATTGAGTGGCTGGGGCACGCGCCCAGGTTGGTGCAGGGGAGTTTGCGTAACTTCAAGGTCACTTATCCGGAAGACTTCGATCTGGCCGAGGCGATTCTGTCCCGGCCGATTTCGGCTTCCTGAGCGGATAATCGATTTTTAATGAATGGGCTTGAGGACTTGACGCATATGGATTTCAGAATTGGGCAGGGTTATGACGTGCATGCGCTGGTGCCTGGACGTCCGTTGATTATCGGCGGCGTGACGATTCCTTATGAGCGCGGGCTGCTCGGGCATTCGGATGCGGATGTGCTGCTGCATGCGATTACCGATGCTATTTTTGGTGCTGCCGCGATGGGGGATATTGGGCGGCATTTTTCCGATACCGATGCGCAGTTCGCTGGCGCGGATAGTCGGGTTTTGTTGCGGGAGTGTTTTGCTCGTGTGACCGCGGCGGGGTTTTCTATTGCTAATGTGGATAGTAGTGTGGTTGCTCAGGCGCCCAAGCTGGCGCCGCATATTGAGGGGATGCGGGCTAATATTGCTGCGGATCTTAACCTGCCGGTTGAGCGGGTTAATGTTAAGGCTAAGACTAATGAGAAGTTGGGGTACCTCGGGCGCGGTGAGGGGATTGAGGCGCAGGCTGTGGTTTTGTTGATTAAGGGTTGATGTTTGGGGTTTTTCTTGGTCTGGATTTTTTTGGCCTTTCCTTGATTTGTTATTGGTCTATTAGCGTTCCCCCTGTGCGGGGGGCACCTACTTTTCTTTGCCTGCCGCAAAGAAAAGTAGGCAAAAGAAAGCGGCTCAAACCGCTAACTCTTAAGCGGGTCCCCCGCACAGCCACGGTAGTGGTGCATCTGGAATCTGTTTCCTCGCATATTCGGCGTGAGTGACAAGGGCGTCATTCTTCCCGCCTCGCACTGCGTGCTCGCCGGAAGGGTTCATCGAAGAACACGGGGCTTCGTTTGGAGCGTGGCGGGGCCATTGGCTTCGCCTCGACGACATGCTTACTGATTCAGCGTTTCGGACCCGCCCCGACGCCAGACATACCTAACGGCATACGAAGCGCGACGCGCGCTGAAAACGGCAAGCTGCCTTTTGCATGCCACGGACATCAATTACGGCAGGCAGTTTGGTTAGGTGCCACGAGTATCAAGTACGGCACACAATTTGGTTAAGTGCCGCGAGCATCAGATACGACAGGCAGTTTTATGCAGTATCGAGGGCATTGAATAAGCGAGCGGTGTTATGAAATATTGCCAAATGCAAAAACGGCGAGCGGTTCAATGAACTACCGCGTCGGCGCGCGCAGCGCCGCCGGAAGTATGACAGCCTTGTCACTCACGCCGAATGTGCGAGAACACAGATTCCAGATGCACCACTACCGCAACTGCGCGGGGGACCCACTTAAGAATTAGCGGTTTGAGCCGCTTTCTTTGCTTATCTTTCTTTGCGGCGGCAAAGAAAGTAAGTGCCGCCCCGCACAGGGGCGACGCTAATAGACCACTAAGAATTCAAGGAAAGGCCAAAAAACCAAGATCTAAATAAACCAAAACAAACATCAATATCCAAATGAACTGTCGATTAAAAAGCCGGCGGCGCCTTCAAGCCTGGCAGGCTTCCAACAGCATGCCCTACAGCGTTGCGCCGCCAACGGCTCGATTACAAGGACACTCTTCATCCGTTTGCAAACCATCGAGAATCCGCAGTACTTCCTCCGGGTTCCGGCCAACATTCAGGTTATTCACCGAAACGTGCTGAATCGTATTGTCCGGATCGACAATAAACGTCGCGCGCAGCGCCACACCGGCCTCCTTGTCTCGCACGCCGAGCTGATCGATCAACTCCCCCTTCACGTCACCAAACGAATAGTGGTTTAGCCTGCTCAGGTCCTTGTGCTCGCGGCGCCAGGCCAGCTTGACGAATTCGTTGTCCACACTGCCGCCGAGCAACACCGCGTCGCGCTCGTCGAAATCCTTGACCAGCTTGTCGAACTCGACGATTTCGGTCGGGCACACGAACGTGAAGTCCTTCGGATAGAAATAGATAATCTTCCACTTGCCCGGAAACGACTGCTCCGTAATCTCTTCGAACGCCGACACGCCGTTTTCTTCATGGTTGTTGAAGCCCGGCTTGGCCGCAGTCACAGTGAACGCTTCGACTTTATCGCCAACGGTTTTCATGCGAGTGCTCCTTCCTGGGATCGAAAAACAGCATGTTTGACGCTATCAGCTCGTCGTAACGAACACGTTACACGTGTTTGACCATAGCCCTATGACACTGTCGGATCAATAGTTTTTTCATAATGTCATGGGTAAGCGACCATTCAACGCGGCCGACGCTCGCCAGGTGACGCAATGCCCCGCCTGGTCAGGCGCCCTTTGCCAGCGGAAACTCGATCGTCACCTCAAGCCCAGGACCTGGCGTGCGATTACGCAGACGCAACGCGCCGCGATAACGGCCTACCAGCCGCTGCACAATGGCCATGCCAAGGCCCGTGCCGTTCGCCTGGGTGCGCGCCGAGTTCACGCGATAGAACGGCCGCGTGACAAGGGCCAGTTGGTCTTCAGGAATGCCGGGCCCTTCGTCGACCACGGACAACTCGACCCGCGAGTGCGACACCCGCGTTTCCAGAATCACATGCGGTATGCCGTCGCCGTCGCTCAGACCATACTTGCGGGCGTTCTCCAGCAGATTGCCGACCACGCGCCGCATATCGGTTTCATCCGCCTCGATCACCGCCGATGGCGCGAGGCGCGTGATGAGACGCATGCTGTCTTCGCTCTGCATGCGCGCGGCCAGTTCACCGGCGATCACCGACAGATCGACGGGCTCCGGCACCCGCTGCACCGGACGAGCGTAATCGAGGAACCGGCCGATGATCATGTCCATCTGCTCGATGTCGTCGACCATCGCATCTTTGGTGGCCTGATCGGACGGGCTCATTTCGGTTTCGAGCCGCAGCCGCGCGAGCGGGGTGCGCAGATCGTGGGAGATACCGGCGAGCATGAGCGCACGGTCGGCTTCGAGCTGTTCGAGGTCCTGCACCATCTGGTTGAAACTGCGATTGGTCTCGGCGGCCACGCCCATGCCGCGCTCGGGCAGCGCCTCCGGCGACTGGCCGGAACCGACCTTGCGCGCGGCCATCGCAAGCCGGGCGAACGGGCGGTTCACGAGACTGGTGATGAACGCCGCGCCGAACAGTGACAGCGCCAGCGCGAACACGCCCCAGCCGGCCCATTGCAAGCCCGTCGCGTTGTCCAGTTGATCGCGGTCGAGCGCCACCCAGTAATCGTCGTCGTCGATCTTGAAGCTGATCCAGACGCCGGGGATGTCGTTGACGCTCTGCGCAATGACCGTGTCGTCGCCGAGGCGGCCGCGAATGTCGTGCTCGATCAGCCGGTTCAGCGACTCGTCAGGCTGGAGTTTGTATTTGTCGGTGGTTTCGCGCGGGTACACGCGCACCCCTTCATTGCTCTCCAGATCCTGCAGCAGCGCGCGCCGCAGGTCGGGATCGGAATAGAGGAGTGCGGTGCGCGTGAGCTTGACGATGGCAACCAGTTGCAACGCCACGCGCTGTGCGCGCGGCTCGCGTTCGATCACCCGAAAGCTCTGGAACCACGCGGCGAGACTGACTGCGATCAACAGCGCGATCAACAGAAAGGTCCGCCAGAAAAGGCCACCGAACGCGAGCGTCAGGAGGCGCCGGTCGATCCGCATGGGCCCTTCTTATCTGAAATCAAAAACGGGAGGCGAGAACAAACTCAGGCTGCACCGTCAGGAATGAACACGTAGCCAAGACCCCAGACGGTTTGAATGAAGCGCGGGCTGCCCGGATCAGGTTCGATCAGTTTGCGCAGACGCGAAATCTGCACGTCAAGACTGCGGTCGAAGACTTCATATTCACGGCCGCGCGCCAGTTCCATCAGCTTTTCACGCGACAACGGCTGGCGCGGGTGACGCGCAAACACCTTCAGTACCGAGAACTCACCCGTGGTCAGCGGAATTTCCTGGCCGGCCTTGGTGAGCGTGCGGGTGGCAAGATTCAGCGCGAACTCGCCGAACTCGAACACTTCGGTGGTTTCGGACGGCGCGCCCGGCAATTCGGACGGCGACTGGCGGCGCAGCACCGCGTGAATCCGCGCAACCAGCTCGCGCGGGTTGAACGGCTTGGGCAGATAGTCGTCAGCGCCCATTTCGAGGCCGACGATACGATCGACGTCTTCACCCTTGGCCGTCAGCATGATGATCGGCGTGCGGTCGTTGCTGCCGCGCAAGCGGCGGCAGATCGACAGGCCGTCCTCGCCGGGCAGCATCAGATCGAGCACGAGCAAGTCGAAGCGCTCACGCACCCAGAGCTTGTTCATGGACGGCGCGTTCTCGGCAACATAGACATTGAAGCCCTGTTCACCGAGGTAGCGGCGCAGCAGATCGCGCAGGCGCGGATCGTCGTCGACGACGAGGATTTTCGAAGGGTTTTTGGTTTCCATGGTCGGCATCTTAGCGCGATTAGAAAGTGGTGCGCGGTTGCATCATTTGTCACGTTACAGTCAGTTACAAAATTTACCCGCACTGTGGCACGACGTAAAGCGGGGGCAGGTAGACTCCTTTACTGAATGCGGCTGTTCGGTGGATACTTCACTCGACTAAAACTCTCGCACCCGGCTCGCTACCGGGGTTTGTATACGCATTTGAGGTAGCCGGTTGCCGCACCACGAAGGGAACAACATGAAGGGAGGGGTTTGGCCGAATGTGCGCCTAAGCGTAATTGCACTGGCGATAGCCGGGACGCTTGTAGGCACACTAGGACCAATGCTCGCCCACGCCCAGCCTTCGGCCGACAGAGCTGCGAGCGAGCGCGTGCCCAGGTCGCCTGTTTCCAAAGCAAGTCGCCGCAACCCCAACATTAACAATGACCACCCTGCGTCAGACGTCATGTTGCGCACTGCAGTTCCCCCCGATCTTGATCAACGCCGTCGTGACGGCCATATGACGCCCGACGAGCGGCGTCTGTTACGCCAGCACATCGAAGACGCCGTCCGCGAACTCTACAAACGGTAGCCATTTCCGTGCCCGCCCTCGGCACGCCGCGCGCGCTTTCTCCGCGCTTGAAAGATTTCGTTGCACTTCCCCCGTCAACTTTCCCATTCCAATTGCCGTTGAGCTGCCAGAGCACAGCGCGTTTTGCATGCGCCAATGCCTTTTCGTGACGCCCCGCAACCGGATGGTCGATGATGAAAATGCTGACAGGCGGTAAGGGTAAGCGCTGGCTGGCAGTCACGGCCACCGCGCTCACGGCCGTGACGTGGTGCGCACCGGCTCCGGCCGTGCAGCAAGACACCGCTCATGCGCCCCACAACAAGCATCGCGCGCCGGCTGCCGCATCTGCCGCTTCCGCGGCCGACCAGGACATCCTCGACGCCGACGACGCGCGCTTCTTCCTGACACGAGTCGGCTTTGCGCCAGATAGTGGCGAGCTCACCCAATACGTTGGACTCACGCGCGAGCAGGCCGTCGACAAGGTGCTGGCGAGCGCCCGAACCGAAGCCGTCACACCGTTGCCGGACTGGGTGCTCGAGCCGGTCCCGACACGCGAAATCCGCAAGACATGGACAGACGATCAACGCCGCGACGAACAGCGGCTACGTGGCCAGCGTTACGAAATATTACGTGCGTGGTGGGTGCGCGAGATGTTGAGCACGCCGTCGCCGCTGACCGAACGCATGACGCTCTTCTGGCACAACCACTTCACCTCGGGGCAGGACAAAGTCCAGTATCCGCAGCAAATGGCGCAGCAGAACATGCTGTTGCGCCGTGACGCGCTCGGCAACTTCGGCGAGCTGTTGCACGACGTCGCGAAAGATCCGGCGATGCTGCAATACCTGGATGGCGCAAGCAACCGCAAGGGTAAGCCTAACGAAAACTTTGCGCGTGAAGTGATGGAGCTGTTCACGCTCGGCGAAGGGCACTACACGCAGCGCGACGTATCGGAAGCCGCGCGTGCGTACACAGGGTGGAGCCTCGATCCCGACACACAGACGTACGTGTGGCGCGCCAACCAGCACGACGACGGCGACAAGACCGTGCTCGGTCAAACGGGTCCGTTCGACGGCGATCAGGTGCTCGACATCCTCCTTGCGCGCCCGGAAACCGCGACCTTCGTCACGACCAAACTGTGGCGCGAGTTTGTCTCCGACACGCCGGACCCCGCCCGCATCGCGCCGATCGCCGCGCAGTTCCGCGCGAGTCACTACGATATCAAGGTGGCGCTGCGCGGCCTCTTTATGAGCGACGCGTTCTGGGACGAAGGCGATCGCGGCGTCCTTGTGAAATCGCCCGTGGAATTCGTGGTCGGGACACTGCGTGCGTTCGACATTGGCTATGACAACACGGCACCGTTCGCCGCACAGATCCGCACGCTCGGCGAGAACCTGTTCTACCCGCCCAACGTCAAAGGTTGGCCGGGCGGCACGATATGGATCAATAGTTCGACGCTGCTTGCGCGCAAGCAATTCGTCGAGCAACTGTTTCGCGCGACTGAAACCGCCGGTCCGCGGCGTATGAGCAATCCGATGAGCCCAAAGACGCCGGCAAGCGGCGCACCGGGCAACATGCAGGCGAATCCGCCGATGCAGCGCGCGGCGGCGCGAGCCGGCCAGGCGGGTCAGGGTGGCGTACGCTTTGACATCGATACATGGCTTGCGCATTACAACACTGCGCCGACGGCGAAGGCGGGGTTGTCGGCGGAGCTTCAGTTGCAGCACGCGGTCTTGCCGCTCACGCCGGTCGACGCGATCGCAACCGATTCGACCGCCAGCGCTTATCTGGAGTCGTTGCTGATGGACCCGGCTTACCAGTTGAAGTGAGACACTGGCTTTTCTGTTGAGGTGAGCGACTGTGACGGGCGACGGGATTGGGCAGCTCAACCGTTTAACTCAGATCGGCAGCGCAAATGAACGGTCCGTCGGCGGCGGCAAGACACGCGTCACGACAATCGAACGAGGTGCAGGATGAAACGACGCAGCTTTCTCTCGATGGGTGCCGCCGCCGGTGCAACGCTGTGGTTGCCACGCGCGTTCGGCGCGCAGGCGGCAGCTCTGGGCGGCTCAATGAACCGGGGCTACGGCAATCTGCTGATTCTCGTCGAGTTGAAGGGCGGTAACGACGGGTTGAACACTGTCATTCCGTTCGCGGATCCCACGTACTATCAGCTGCGGAAAAACATCGGCATCAAGCGCGAGCAGGCGATCCAACTCGACGAGCGCACCGCGCTGCATCCGTCGCTGCAGCCGCTGATGCCGCTCTGGCAGAGCCAGCAACTGGCGATCGTGCAGGGTGTGAGCTACGCGCAACCGAACCTGTCGCATTTCCGCTCGATCGAGATCTGGGATACCGCGTCGCGTTCGGATCAATATTTGCGCGAGGGCTGGCTCACCCGTGCATTCGCGCAGGTTCCGGTGCCCGCCGGCTTTGCTGCTGACGGCGTCGTGATCGGCAGCGCCGAAATGGGACCGCTCGCCAACGGCGCGCGCGCGATCGCCCTGGTCAATCCAGCGCAATTCGTCAAGGCTTCGCGTCTCGCCACGCCAGTGTCGTTGCACGAGCGTAATCCTGAGCTGGCGCACATTCTCGACGTCGAGAACGACATCGTGAAAGCCGCCGATCGCCTGCGCCCCACGCAAGGTCAGGCGCAATTGAAGACGGTGTTTCCTGGTGGCGCCTTCGGCAGTTCGATCAAGACCGCGATGCAGGTACTTGCCGCCGGGGACGCCCTGAAGGAAGCCCCCTCGGGGGGCACGCCGCAATGGCAGCCGAAGGCCGGGCAGGGCGTCGCGGTGATCCGCTTGACGCTGAACGGTTTCGATACGCACCAGAACCAGCCCGGGCAGCAGGCGGCGCTGCTCAAGCAACTGGCCGAAGGGTTTGCGTCGATGAAGTCGGCGCTGGTGGAACTCGGCCGCTGGGACGAGACGCTGGTCATGACCTATGCCGAGTTTGGCCGGCGCCCGCGTGAGAATCAGAGCAACGGCACCGACCACGGCACCGTGGCGCCGCATTTTGTGATGGGCGGGCGAGTGCGGGGCGGTTTGTATGGCGTGCCGCCGGTGCTCGCGCGGCTTGACGGCAACGGCAACTTGCCGGTCGGCATCGACTTCCAGCAACTCTACGCGACGGTGCTCGGCCCCTGGTGGGGGCTCGACGCCTCCGCGATCCTGCAGCAGCGGTTCGAGCCGCTGCCGTTGCTACGCGTCTGATACTGGACGGCACTTCCTGGACAGCATGAGATAGCGGCCGTGATTGTCGCCTGCTTACCTGGCGCGCCACGCGATCCAGAGTTTGCGGATTGGCGTCAACGCGATGCGCTGATGCAGCACGTGATAGCCGTCACGTTCGATTTCATCGAGCAGCGCGAGCGCGAGCGCCGCCTGGGCTGCCAGCGTGCGCTGCGAGCGGCGCTCATTCGCGGGTATCGCGGCACGTGCCGCGTGCAACGCATCGCGGGCCCGCTTGGTCTCGAAGCGCATCAGCTCGGTAAATGCATCGGAATATTTCCGATTGATCAGATCCGCCGCAGTGACGTTAAAGCGCTGCATTTCGTCGACCGGAATATAAATGCGGCCGTGACGCGCATCATTGCCGGTTTCGACGACGAACTGCGCAAGCTGTAGCGCCTCGCCGATCGGCGCCGACCAGCCCGACGTCTGTGCGGGGTCTTTTACTTTCACCGCGGCGCGCGCGACCAGCGAAGCGAAGGTGCCGCCGACGCTCTGCACGTAGCGCCGCAGATTTGGGTAGTCGAGGTAGCGCGCCTGGTCGAGGTCCATTTCGAAACCGGCGAGCAACGCCTGCAATGCCGGATACTCGGCCTGCACGTCGGGCAGATAAGCCGCCAGCGCCTTTGAAACCGGATGCGACGGCGAGCCCGAAGCCAGCGCGGCGATCTCGTTTTGCCACCACGCGAGTTTGGTTCTACCGATGGCCGGATCGCTGATTTCTTTTACGGTTTCCTCTAACTCGCGGCGCAGCGCGAACAGCGCGGTCAGCAGCGGTTGGCTTGCCGCGGGCGCCTGCCGAAGCGCATAGTAAGTGCTCGAACCGGGCGGCGTCGCTTTCTGCTGGCAATATTCGTCGAAATTCACGGAATTGGAATGTGGGGAAGGGCGGGCATTCAGGGCACAGCGTGCGTGCGGTTAGCCAAAAATTGTAGCATCGACGCTCCTCGGGCAGATGCACGAGCAAATGCAGACAAGCGCGAATCTATCGGTTAGAATCTCGCGCTTACGCTTTCGGGCGCGGTTTTTACGCGGTCGTGAGCATGCAGGACATCGGGCGGAGCATCCAGCGCTTTGCCCGGCTGCGAGGGTGGCGAAATTGGTAGACGCACCAGGTTTAGGTCCTGACGCCCGCAAGGGTGTAGGGGTTCGAGTCCCCTCCCTCGCACCATCCGTATGTAGCAGAGAACCCCGTTAAGTCTTTCGGCTGACGGGGTTTTTTGTTTTCCGCGTGACGGGCATCGAGCCTCGTGTGCCGGGCTGCGCTCAGGCGCCAGGCGTCAGCGGTTTTTCTTCGGCTTGCGTGCCTGGCAACTCGGCTTGCGTGGCGCCTTCGAGAAAGCGCCGGGTCGATTCGAACGCCTGCAGCATCGGGTCGGGCCATGGCGTTTGCAGCATGACCGCCTGGTGGTTCTCGAATGCCGACGACAGGAGTTTTGCCAGCTCAGGCGAACGCAGATGACGCAGCAGCACACTGACGGCGATCGCCGTCGCCTGGCTCGCGCCGGCGGTTTGAAGTTCTGAGGCGGTGAGGGCCGCTACCTGTTTGTTGATGTCCACTAAAACGTCCCTGGATGAGATGGGGTGATTGAAGGCCCGGTGGCCAATTCTGAATGCCGAACTCCGAATTTTGACATGGTTGGCGGCTTGCGGCGAACGCGACGGCCCCGGCGGATCTGCCATGCTTGAAGCGTGACGAAGGTGTTCGACGCAGTTAATCTAGCGTGACAATGGATACCGCCTGATCTAGGCCGTGCGACAAACGGATCTCGCAGCAGAAGACAATAAAAGAGGGATGCGATGAGCGTGATATTTGCCTTGATCGGTGCGCTGGTCGGGATGCTGGCCGCCTTCTCGAACGATTTCTCGATCGGCCTGGGTGCGCTGACGGGCGGAGTGGCCGGCCTGGCGCTTGCACGTCTGCTGCAAAATAGGTCGCGCGGGGCTGCGAACGAACCCGCGCGCAAACCGGCGGCGCCTAATAACTGGACCCCACCCGGCAGTTCATCCGGCGATCTGGCCGGGCGTGTCGAGCGACTCGAGCGCGAGATCGCCGTTCTGCGCGGTGAGATCCACGAATTGCGGGCCGGCGTTATCGGTGCGTCGGCGACCGGGAGCGTGGCTGGCGAGCCGGCCTCAAGCGAACCGCGTTCATCGAGCGCGCTGAATGCTCAGCCGAGCAGTCCGATAGCCGTGTCGCCACCGCTTCCCACCGAACCGCCGCCGGCGCGCCCCCCGTCTGCGCCACTGCCTCCGCCCGCATCGCCGCGCGGACCAGGTCTCGTCGAACGCCTCTTCAAACGGGGCCGCGACTGGTTTTTCGGCGGTAACACCGTTGTGCGGGTCGGCATCATCGTGCTGTTCTTCGGCATTGCGTTCCTGCTCAAGTACGCCGCCGACAACAGCCTCCTGCCGATCGAATTCCGCCTTGCCGGCGTTGCGCTTGCCGCGGCCGTCCTGCTCGGGCTTGGCTGGCGCATCGGCGAGCGCCGCGGCGCGTACGGGCTGATCTTGCAGGGTGGCGGCGTGGGTGCGCTCTATCTGACTGTGTTCGCGGCAACCAGGCTCTACCACTTGCTGCCGGCGGGTGCGGCCTTGCCGCTTCTGATCGCGATCTGCGGCTTGAGCGCGTTTCTGGCGGTGCGGCAGAACGCGTCGTCGCTGGCCTTCATGGGCAGCGCGGGCGGTTTCCTCGCGCCGGTGCTCCTGTCGACGGGCGGCGGCAATCACGTCATGTTGTTCAGCTACTACGTGCTGCTCAATGCGGGCATTTTCGCGATCGCGTGGTTCAAGGCATGGCGGCCTCTGAATCTGCTGGGCTTCGTGTTCACGTTTTCTATCGGCGTCGTCTGGGGCGTGACGGCTTACCGGCCTGAGCTGCTTGCCAGCACCGAGCCGTTCCTGATCCTGTTCTTCCTGATGTATGTCGGCATCGCGTTGCTCTACGCGGTGCGCCGCGAGGTCGCGCTGAAGCATTACGTCGACGGCACGCTGGTGTTCGGCACGCCTCTCGTCGTGATCGGTCTGCAAGCGGCGCTGATGAAGGGCACTGAATTCGGTCTGGCTTGGAGCGCGGCGGCACTGGCCGCGTTCTATCTCGTGATCGCGGGCTGGCTGGGGCGGCGGCGCGCGTGCCTCGGCATGATGTTCGAGGCCATGCTCGCACTTGCGGTGATCTTCGCGACGCTCGCTGTGCCGCTCGCATTCACCGGACCGACCACGAGCGCGACCTGGGCAATCGAAGGCGCCGCGATCACCTGGCTCGCCGTGCGTCAACGGCGCCTGACGGCGTTTGGATTCGGTTTGCTGATGCAACTGGCCGCGGCGGGCGCGTATAGCGTCGGCACGCTCACGCAGTTCGATGGCGCACATGCGTGGCCAGTCCTGAACGGCGCTTACATCGCGACCGTGCTGATCGCGGCCGCGGGCGTCTTCACGGGATGGCGCCTGCATGGGCGCAGCGAAGCGGGCGCGTGGCACGCATGGATCCCGCAGATCGGCCTTGTCGCCAGCGTGTGGGGGCTGTTGTGGTGGGTCTGTGGCGGTCTTCACGAAATCCACGCGTACGCGCAGACGCATCTTGCGTATGACCGGGATCGCTTCGAGACTGCCGTCGTCGCGCTGTTCGCTGTTCTGACAGCATGGCTCGCACACGGCGCGCAACGCACGCTGCGTTGGCCGCTCGCCGAACTGCCGGCGCTGGCGCTCGTACCGGTCCTCGCTCTGCTGACGTTGAGTCTGTTCAGGCTGAGCATGGCGCCGGTTAGCGGTTACGGCTGGCTGGTTTGCGCGGTCGTGGCGGTGTCTGCCTACGGGCTGCTGTGGCGCCAGCAGCGTGACGTCGGCGATCGTGTGCTCGCTGCGCTGCATGTGCCGATGTTCTGGACGGCCGGCGCGCTCTGCGCGCTCGAAGGCTACTGGGGCTTGCGGGCATACGTGCCGGAAGGCGCATGGAGCTGGAGCGCATGGGCTTATGGCTTCGGCATTCTGCTGTTGCTGGTGGCGGGCGTCGGGCACCGTTTGCGCTGGCCGGTTGCGCGCTTCGAACCGGCCTATCAGGTGTGGGGCGCCGCGCCGCTCGCCGCGCTGCTGTGGGCGTGGAGCATCGCGAGCGTGACGAGCGATGGCAGCGCCGCGCCGCTGTTCTGGCTGCCGATCCTCAATCCGCTGGATGTGGCGCAGATCCTCGCGATTATCGCCTGCACCGTGTGGCTGCGGCGCCTTCGCGCACTGGGCGTGCACTGGCATCCGCGGGCTTTCGACTATGCGGTGCTCGCCACACTGTTCATATGGTTCAACGCATTGCTGCTGCGCACGCTGCATCATCATTTCCATGCGGCGTACGATGTCGAATCGGTGCTGGCGTCGTTCAACTTCCAGCAGGTGTTCCTGGTCGGCTGGAGCGCGTTTGCATTTGCCGGGCTGTGGCTCGCGCGTCGCGACAGCATTGTGCGGTTGTGCGCGATCGCATCGACGCCGCTTGTGCTGGTAATGTGGGTGTGGACGTTCTATGCGAACCTGACACAGGACGGCGGTGCGTGGGCGCGTCTGCCGCTGCTCAATCCGCTCGACCTGGTGCAGGCGGTGATTTTTGCATTGGCGTCGTTGTGGTTCGTGCGTATCAACCGCCTGGGTGTGCCTGTCGGCGAATACCGTGTGCCGTTGCAGGTGGCGGTCGGCGTGACCGGATTCATCTGGCTCAACGCGATGCTGCTGCGCACGCTGCATCACTGGATCGGCTTGCCGTACCGGCTCGACACAATGTCACACTCGATGCTGGTGCAGGCTTCGGTGTCGGTGTTCTGGACGGTCTGCGCGCTGGCCATGATGATCTGGGCGACCCGCCGGGCCAGCCGGATCTTCTGGTTTATCGGCGGGGGCCTGCTGGCGGTCACCGTCGTCAAGCTATTCCTGTTCGACCTGTCGCATGTGACCGGTATCGAGCGGATCGTGTCGTTCATCGGTATCGGCCTGATGTTGCTGCTGATCGGCTACTTCTCGCCGTTGCCGCCCAAGGCAGTAGTTCTGGAAACTGAGCAATGAAGCGTGTCTTGATCGTGACAGGGTGGTGTCTTGCTTTATCGACCGTGTGGGTGTCGACGCCGGGCGTCGCGGCCGATCGGTTCGCGCAGCGCTTTGCACTCGAATTCGAGAGCGGCGCCGCCTACTACAGCGTGACGCTGCCGGCTGCCGTCTACGCCGCCAGTCAGCGTGCCGATCTCGGCGACGTGCGCGTGTTCAATGGCGCCGGAGAACCGGTGCCATATTCGCTCGACACGCCGCGCGAGGCTTCCCGCGCACCGGCCACGCTGCGTCCGGCGCGCTGGTTTCCCTTGCCGTCAGCGGCTCCCGGCAGCACCGGCGCACCACTCGGCGTGACGATTGCCGCCGACGGGTCGCTGCGTGCGACGTCAGCGCCACCCGACCGCGCGCAACATGACACTGACCTGATCGACGTCGCGCGCGAGACGCGGGGGGAGGCGCGGGTCGATGCATTGGTCGTCCATGTGCGTGACGACAATTACCAGGGGCGCGTCAGCGTCGAATCGAGCGACGATCTGCGCAACTGGCAACCCGCCGGCGAGGCGCAATTGCTCAAGGTGAGCTACAACGGCAGCACGCTGAGCCAGGACCGCATCGAGCTCAACGGCAGGCGCGCACGCTACCTGCGTCTGCACTGGCTCGACGGCGCGCCGTACGTCGAGTCGATCGATGCTCAGGTGCAGGCGGCCGGCGCCGACAACGCACAGCGCGCGGATACGCAACGGGAATGGCGCGCGGGCATCGTTGCCCGCCCGGGTCCGAAAGACGGCGAGTATTACTTCGATACCGGTGGGTCTTATCCCGTCGATCGCTTGCGGCTGAATCTGCCGCAGCCGAACACCGTGGCGCCTGCTGCCGTCTACTCGCGTACGGGATTGGAGGCGGCCTGGAGAGAAGTATCGAGCGCCACGCTGTTCCGGTTGCACAACGGCACGGTGGAGCAAAGCAATCCATCGCTTGAAATGGCGCCCGACACGGATCGTCAGTGGCGCGTGGTGGTCGACACGCGCAATGGCGGCTTGGGAAGCGGCACGCTGACCGTTGCCGCAGGCTGGCGCCCGGCGACACTGACCTTCGTCGCGCGTGGGGCCGCGCCTTTCACGCTGGCGGTCGGAAGCGCGTCCGCGGTGTCGTCGGCGGTGAGCCGGGCCGATCTGCTGATGGGGGCTTCGTCGGTCGCCGTCACGGCGCGGCTGGGCGAGGCGCAGGCCGATGAGCAGGGGGCCGATGCGCAGTCGCGGGCTAAAGACCCGGATGCGATGCGGCGCTATATGTTGTGGACGGCCTTGCTGCTCGCCGTCGGTTCGCTCGGTGCGATCGCCTGGCGGCTTGCGCGTGGCGCTCAGCCTCAGGCGGGGGCGCAGGCTGGCGGTGTGGCTGGGGGCGCGGCCGATAGTGGCGGTGGAGCGGGAGGGGCGGGTGGAGCGGCCGGTGATGTGACTGGCGGGTCAGGCGCGGCAAGCGTTACCGTCACCGCCAAGGACTCAGGCACAGCCGGCGCTGACGGCCAAAGCACCGGAAAGAACTGACGTTGGCGCGGGCGTAATTCGGCGCGGAAGATTGCACGGAACCGCGAGATTGGAGCGCACCGAGAGACCGCACGCTGGCGCCGGATTGCGAAACGAGGAACCGCAGTGCGCGGAGGATTCGCGCAACGTCAAGGCGCTGCGCAGCACTGTGGGTTGCCTCGCCGCCAGCGGTGGCACGCCGTTGCTTACTCCTCGCGTTCCGACATCGTGTTGATGATCTTGTCGAGCGCGTGGCCGAACGCGAGCTTTTCCTGTTCGTCGAGGCAGTCGAACAGATCTCCGTTCCACTTACGCGCGATCGGCATCACCTTGCGATAGAGCGCGCGGCCCTCAGAGGTCAGCGATACCAGCACGACGCGGCCGTCTTCAGCGCTCGGCTCGCGTTTCACGAGTCCTTGCTTGATCAACGCCTCGGCTGCACGGCTTGCCTGACTCTTATCGAGGTTGGCATGCCGCGCCAGTTCCATGATCGAAAACGGTCCGAACGAACCTACCGATGCAATCACCCGCGCTTCGGGGAGTGTCACGCCCAGTTTGTCCTGATAGCGCTCGCCGATGCCACGCTCGGCGAGTTTATTCAGGACATGGAGGCGGTACGTCAGGAACTGTTCGAGTCCGGTTTTGGCGGAGGCCTTCATGGTCTTCCCGTGATGAGTGGCGCGGTCGTGGCGCTGTGATTGTTGCCGCAACCGCCCCGCCGGTCAACGCGCGCCGTATTTAAGGCGCGTCAACTGTTCGGCCGCGTCGGCAAGCAAACGCGCCGCGTCGCGAATCGCGACCTCGAGGGTGATCGGCCCGGGCGCCGGCGAGAAGCAGCCGCTGAAATATTCGGCGAGTCGCGGTAGCGCCGCGGAGTCGACCGCGCCGGAAAGCAGGGTGGCCGGCACGCCCGCTGCCTGCGCATGACGGCAAGCAATGAACGGCGCCTTGCCATGCAAGGTTTGTACGTCCGAGCGGCCTTCGCCGGTGATCAGCCAGTTCGCGCCTTGAAGCGCCGGGTCCAGACCGATCTGCCGCGCGACGGTTTCCGCGCCCGGCTCGAACTGCGCGCCCAGCATGTGCAGCGCGAAGCCGAGACCGCCGGCCGCGCCCGCGCCGGGCTGGTCGCGGGCCGTGCGCCCCAGCGCCGCCTCGAGCAGGTCGGCGAAGCGGGCGAGGGCGGCGTCGATCGGGGCAACCTGTTCCGGCTTCACGCCCTTTTGCGGTCCGAATACGGCGGTTGCGCCGTGTTCGCCGGTCAGTGGATTGTCCACGTCCGACATGCCGACGAACTGCGTGTCCGCGAGGCGGGCGTCCAGCTGTGACACGTCGAGGCGCGTCACACGGGCGAGTTGTTCGGGCGTGGCGTCGAGTTCCTTGTCTTGCGCGTCGAAAAGTTTCAGACCGAGGCCGGCCAGCAAGCCGGCACCGCCGTCATTCGTGCTGCTGCCGCCGAGCGCGACGAAAAAGCGCCGCACGCCCGCGTCGAGCAGTGCGCGAATCGCTTCGCCCATGCCGCGCGTGCTGCGCGCCTCGACCGGTACACCCATGCCGACCGGATCGGTAATGCCGACGATTTCCGCTGTTTCGATGATCGCGCTGCCATCCGCAAGCAGGCCCGTCAACGCCTCGCGCACTGGCCCGGCCGCGCCGCGCACGCTCAGCTTGCGGCGTTCACCGCCGCTCGTGAGCATGGCGTCGAGTGTGCCTTCGCCGCCGTCGGCCATCGGGCAGATGCGCACAGTGGCGTCCGGCCGCGCGCGCTGGATGCCGGACGCAATCGCCTGCGCGACCTGTTCCGCGCTAAGCGAACCTTTGAAGGAATCGGGAGCAATGACGACGACAGGCGAGGACGGCAAATTCGGCATGGTGTCTCTGAATGGTTGGAGTCGTTGCGAGGGCGGGTGAAATGAACTGACGCAGGCGCAGCCCCGAGCGCGCCCATTAGCTTATCAGCATGGGCGCGCCGACTGAATATGTCGAATGGCATAGCCGGGATTGTCCGCGGGAGGGCCCTCGGGAATCAAGCGTGGCGAAGCGCGCGACAAGCGCGACGCTGTCGGCGATGCGGGTTTTTCTGGCGGAAGCGGCGCCGGTGAAAGGGACTGTTCAATTGCCGCAAGCAGGCTGGAAGCCGTCAGAAAATGGGCGCAAGGCAAGTACGAAACAGTCACCAGGCGAGCTGCAAACCGGTAAAAAACAGCGCGGAAAACGGCCCGAACGCCGATAAAAACGCGCGCAATCTTCGAATCCCGGCTAAGCGCGCAAATAGTTTGCTAAAATATTCGGCTCTTTGGACCCAACCGTGCTGCCGGCGGCCTGCAAGCCCGCGGCGCAGGCGCGCAATCGATGCTAAACGACGCGAACGCAACATAAGCGACATCGCGCGACATCGACAAGCGGCACGGAGAAGATAACTGATTCGCTCGAATAATTTTAGGACGATTGAAGCCATGGCTAACGTTGTTGAGAACCTCGGCAAGCTCGAACGCCGCGTAACGATTTCCCTGCCGAAGGACGCCGTGCAGAAGGAAGTGGACTCGCGTATCCGTCAACTCGCGAAGAATGTGCGCATGCCGGGTTTCCGCCCGGGCAAGGTGCCGCTCAAGATGGTGACGCAACAGTATTCGGGCCAGGTGGAAGCCGAAGTGCTGAGCGACAAGGTCGGCAAGGAATTTTTCGACATCAGCCGCACCGAAAACCTGCGCGTTGCCGGTCAGCCGAGCTTCGCGCCGAAGGTCGACGCTACTGAAGGCGACTACGCGTTCGACGCGACGTTCGAGGTGTATCCGGAGGTGAAGCTGGGCGACGTCGCCGTGGCTGAAATCGAACGCACCACGACCACCATCAGCGAAGCGGAAATCGACCGCACGCTGGAGATTCTGCGCAAGCAGCGCGTGCACTTCCACGCTCGCGGCGAATCCGGCGAGCACGGCGACGGCGGCGCGGACACGGCGGCTAAAGACGGCGACCGCGTGACGGTCGACTTCGTCGGCAAGATCGAGGGTGAAGTGTTCCAGGGCGGCAGCGCTGAAGACTTCGCATTCGTGCTGGGCGAAGGCCGCATGCTGCCGGAATTCGAAAAGGCGGCACTCGGCCTGAAGGTCGGCGAGGCGAAGGAATTCGACCTGGCTTTCCCGGCTGACTATCACGGCAAGGATGTCGCAGGCAAGACCGCGCAATTCACGATCACGATGAAGAAGATCGAGTGGCCGCACCTGCCGGAAATCGACGCTGAATTCGCGAAGTCGCTCGGTATCGAAGACGGCGATCTGGTCAAGATGCGCGCTGAGATCAAAGACAATCTCGAACGCGAAGCAAAGCGCCGCACGCAAGCTATCGTCAAGAACCAGGTCATGGACGCGCTCCTGAAGATTTCGGAACTGGACGTGCCGAACGCGCTGATCGCACAAGATCAGGAACGTCTGGTCGGCATGGCGCGTCAGGACCTCGAGCAACGTGGCGTGCCGAATGCCGCTGACGCACCGATCCCGGCTGAAATGTTCAAGGAACAGGCTGAGCGTCGCGTGAAGCTGGGCCTCGTGCTGGCCGAACTGGTCAAGGCCAATGAGCTGCAAGCCAAGCCGGAGCAGATTCGTGCCGAAGTCGACGAATTCGCGAAAAGCTACGAAGACCCGAAGGAAGTCGTCCGCTGGTATTATTCCAATCAGCAACGTCTTGCCGAAATGGAAGCGTACGTCGTTGAAGCCAACGTCGTCGATTTCGTCCTCAGCAAGGCCAAGGTGACGGACAAGGAAGTAAGCTTCGAAGAACTGGCAAGCGCAACGGCGCAAGCATAAGCGTCGCTGCAACGGCGTGCCGGCTGTCGGAGCGACGGCGCGCACGCCGTTTTTTTGTGCTGTGGAAGTACGTTGCGTTATGCATGGCGCGATTCACGCCGCCTCGCATACCGCGTTCGTACTGATCGCGCACTTGAATACGGGTTGGTCGGCCACACCTGTCTAGCATCTAATATTTAGAATATCTCCAGACAAGGATCCATTGCATGACCTTTCGCGCCCAAATGCTGGACACGTTGACCTCCCAGTCGTCGCGGGATCTCGAAGCGCAGGCGCTCGGACTGGTGCCGATCGTCGTGGAAACGAGCGGCCGCGGCGAGCGCTCGTATGACATCTATTCGCGCCTGCTGAAGGAACGCATCGTGTTCCTGGTTGGCGAAGTGAACGACCAGACGGCCAATCTCGTCGTCGCGCAGATGTTGTTCCTTGAAAGCGAAAATCCGGACAAGGACATCAGCTTCTACATCAACAGCCCGGGCGGTTCGGTTTCGGCCGGGATGGCGATCTACGATACGATGCAGTTCATCAAGCCGGACGTGTCGACGCTGTGCATGGGCCTCGCGGCCAGCATGGGTGCGTTCCTGCTGGCAGCCGGCGCAAAGGGCAAGCGTTTTGCTTTGCCGAATTCGCGCGTGATGATTCACCAGCCGCTGGGCGGCGCGCGCGGTCAAGCGTCGGACATCGAAATCCAGGCGCGTGAGATCCTGTACCTGAAGGAGCGGCTGAATCATCTGCTTGCGCATCACACCGGCCAACCTGTCGAGCGTATCGCACGCGACACCGACCGGGACAATTTCATGTCCGGCGATGACGCGCAAGCTTATGGTCTGGTTGACCAGGTGGCGCACAAGCGTCCTTGAACTGGTGGGGTCTTGCCCCAAAAAGGGGTGAGGCCTTCATCGGATCGGTTGTGAAATAATCAAGACTCGTCCGAGCGCCTGCGGCAAACGCCGTCACCTTGGCTCAAGCCCTGCCGCGCCCAAACTGCGTGGCCGGGGCAAACGGCGTATCATGTAATCGAGTGTCCGGAGGCTCACACATCTATGGCGGACAAGAAAGGTTCTAACAGCGAAAAGCTGTTGTATTGCTCGTTCTGCGGCAAGAGCCAGCATGAAGTCAAAAAGCTGATTGCAGGCCCGTCGGTGTTCATCTGTGATGAATGTATCGACCTGTGCAACGAAATCATTCGCGATGAGGCTGCAGGCGCGGGCATTGAGGCGGGATTGTCCAAGTCCGATCTGCCGAGCCCGCAGGAAATCCGTGAGATCCTCGACCAGTACGTGATCGGTCAGGAGCGCGCGAAGAAGATTCTCGCAGTCGCGGTGTACAACCACTACAAGCGTCTCAAGCACCTCGACAAGAAAGACGAGATCGAGCTGTCCAAGAGCAACATTCTGCTGATCGGTCCGACCGGTTCCGGCAAGACCTTGCTCGCGCAGACGCTCGCACGTCTTCTGAACGTCCCGTTCGTCATTGCCGATGCGACAACGCTGACGGAAGCCGGCTACGTCGGTGAAGACGTCGAGAACATCATCCAGAAGCTGCTGCAGAACTGCAATTACGAAGTCGACAAGGCCCAGCGCGGCATTGTCTACATCGACGAAATCGACAAGATCAGCCGCAAGTCCGATAACCCTTCGATCACCCGCGATGTGTCGGGCGAAGGCGTGCAACAGGCCTTGCTGAAGCTGGTTGAAGGCACGATGGCGTCGGTGCCGCCGCAGGGTGGCCGTAAGCATCCGAATCAGGACTTCATCCAGGTCGACACCACCAATATTCTGTTCATTTGCGGTGGCGCATTCGACGGCCTCGAGAAGGTCATCGTCGACCGTACCGAGAAGACCGGTATCGGCTTCGGCGCAAGCGTGAAGAGCAAGCAGGACCGCGACGCCGGCGAAGTGCTGCGCGAAGTGGAGCCGGAAGATCTGATCAAGTTCGGTCTGATTCCTGAGCTGATCGGCCGCCTGCCGGTGGTGGCTACGCTCGGCAAGCTCGATGAAGTGGCCTTGATGAAGATCCTCGTCGAACCGAAGAACGCCTTGGTGAAGCAATACCACAAGCTGTTCAACATGGAACGCGTCGAGCTCGAAATTCGCCCGGCTGCATTGCAGGCTGTTGCGCGTAAGGCGATCCGTCGCAAGACGGGTGCCCGGGGTCTGCGTTCGATCCTCGAACAGGCGTTGCTTGATGTGATGTATGACCTGCCGCAAATGAAAGGTGTTAGCAAGGTCATCATCGACGACAACGTGATTGACGGTGACGGCAAGCCGCTGCTGATCTACGAAGACGCGCCCAAAGTGGCGGGTTCGAACTGATCGGCTTTCGGGTACTGCAAAAAAAGCCGTTCATGGCGACGTGAACGGCTTTTTTCGTTTATCGTGTGGTCAGGATGGTTGTTTTCACTATGGAGTCACTGAACCTTCGGAGTCACTGAACTTTTCCCACACGCGGAGGCTTGCAATCTTTTCTGCTGGCCTCACCTATCGAACGAACTGATTCCACTCATGGGGAAATGAAATGTCAGGAACCCAACTCCTTCCGCCGGAACGCATTACGCTCCCGCTGCTCCCGCTGCGTGACGTAGTCGTCTTCCCGCACATGGTGATTCCGCTCTTCGTAGGCCGCCCGAAGTCGATCAAGGCTCTCGAAGCAGCGATGGAAGGCGGCAAGCACATCATGCTCGTCGCCCAGAAAACGGCTGCGAAAGATGAGCCGACCGAAAAGGACATGTACGAAGTAGGGTGTATCGCCAACATCCTGCAAATGCTGAAGCTGCCCGATGGCACCGTCAAGGTGCTCGTCGAAGGCTTGCAGCGCGCGAAAACGCTTTCCATCGAAGAACAGGAAACGCAGTTCTCGTGCGAAGTCATGCCGCTCGAACCCGACCACGCCGACAGCGCTGAAACTGAAGCGCTGCGCCGCGCGATCGTGTCGCAGTTCGACCAGTATGTGAAGCTGAACAAGAAGATCCCGCCGGAGATCCTGACGTCGCTGTCGGGTATCGACGAGGCTGGCCGTCTGGCTGACACGATCGCGGCGCACCTGCCGCTCAAGCTCGACCAGAAGCAGCACATCCTTGAGATGTTCCCGGTGATCGAGCGCCTCGAGCATCTGCTCGCGCAGCTCGAAGCCGAGATCGACATCCTGCAGGTTGAAAAGCGCATCCGCGGGCGTGTAAAGCGCCAGATGGAGAAGAGCCAGCGCGAGTACTACCTGAACGAACAGGTCAAGGCGATCCAGAAGGAACTGGGCGAGGGCGAAGAAGGTGCGGATCTCGAGGAACTCGAGAAGCGCATCACCGCCGCGCGCATGCCGAAGGAAGCCAAGAAGAAGGCCGACTCCGAGTTGAAGAAGCTCAAGCTGATGTCGCCGATGTCGGCTGAAGCAACGGTCGTGCGCAACTACATCGATACGCTGATCGGCTTGCCGTGGCGCAAGAAGAGCAAGGTCAACAACGACCTCTCAAATGCGGAACGCGTGCTCGACGAAGACCACTTCGGTCTCGAGAAAGTGAAGGAACGCATTCTCGAGTATCTCGCGGTCCAGCAACGTGTCGACAAGGTGAAAGCGCCGATTCTGTGCCTCGTTGGGCCTCCGGGTGTCGGTAAGACGTCGCTGGGTCAGTCGATCGCTCGCGCTACGAACCGCAAGTTCGTGCGTATGGCGCTCGGCGGCGTGCGCGACGAAGCCGAGATTCGCGGCCACCGTCGTACGTACATCGGTTCGATGCCCGGCAAGATTCTGCAAAGCCTGACCAAGGTCGGCGTGCGCAATCCGCTCTTCCTGCTCGACGAAGTCGACAAGATGGGCCAGGATTTCCGCGGCGATCCGTCGTCGGCTCTGCTGGAGGTGCTCGATCCGGAACAGAACCATACGTTCGCCGATCACTATGTTGAAGTCGACTTCGATCTGTCGGACGTGATGTTCGTGGCGACGTCGAACTCGCTGAACATTCCGCCGCCGTTGCTCGACCGGATGGAAGTGATCCGTCTCTCGGGATACACGGAAGACGAGAAGGTCAGCATCGCGCAACGTTATCTTTTGCCCAAGCAGAAGAAGAACAACGGCCTCAAGGATGGCGAGGTCGATGTGACGGAAACCGCGATCCGCGACATCATTCGTTACTACACGCGTGAAGCGGGCGTCCGTTCGCTCGAGCGTGAAATTTCGAAGATCTGCCGCAAGGTCGTGAAGATGCTTCTGCTGAAGAAGGCGGAAGGCGCGGTGACGGTCGACGGCAGCAATATCGACACCTTCCTCGGCGTGCGCAAGTACGACTTCGGTCTGGCCGCAAAGGAAAATCAGGTTGGTCAGGTCACGGGTCTTGCGTGGACGGAAGTGGGCGGCGATCTGCTGACCATCGAAGCCGCGGTGATGCCGGGCAAGGGCAATGTGATTCGCACGGGTTCGCTCGGCGACGTGATGAAGGAATCCGTCGAAGCTGCGCGCTCGGTAGTCCGCTCGCGTTCGCGCCGTCTGGGCGTCAAGGACGAAGCGTTCGAGAAGCAGGACATTCACATCCACGTGCCGGAAGGTGCGACGCCGAAGGACGGTCCGTCCGCCGGTATCGCGATGACAACCGCGCTCGTGTCGGTGTTGACCGGTATTCCGGTTCGCGCTAATGTCGCGATGACGGGTGAAATCACGTTGCGTGGTGAAGTCCTGCCGATTGGCGGCCTGAAGGAAAAACTGCTTGCAGCGCATCGCGGCGGTATCAAGCTGGTGCTGATCCCGGAAGAAAACGTCAAGGACTTGACGGAAATTCCGGACAACGTGAAGAACGCGATCGAAATCGTGCCGGTCCGGTGGATCGACAAGGTGCTCGAGTTGGCGCTCGAACGCGTGCCTCAGGCATTGCCGGAAGAAGAGCCCAAGCCGGCTGCGCCTGTTGCAGCGGCGGAGCCAGGCAAGGACGCCGGTGCAACGGAAGTCGTGAAGCACTAAGGTAGTCAGCGGCGAAAGCTGTTTGCTGTAAAGAAACCCGCGACCTTGGTCGCGGGTTTTTTATTGGCAGCGAGATGACGAAAAACGTGTCTGGAACCCATGCTATCCCACTTTTTGAGCAAAGAACGTTCTCAGTTGCCGACTGGTTGTGCGCGCATCGATTTGCTGGAATATCTGGTGATGAGAAGCCTCCTCCAGAACGTTTCTAATCAGGCTCAACCCCGCTTGACACAAGGGTTTCGGCCAATTCTAATGAGTCGGCTCGGCGTTCGCCGCCAGCCGCGTGATGCCAGGTGCTAAAGAGCACCGTCACGATTGCCATAAACATTCTCGGGGGTTGGAATGAATAAAACGGAATTGATCGATCACATTGCTCAGCAAGCCGATATTTCGAAGGCCGCGGCAGGCCGTGCACTGGATGCGGTGATCGGCGGGGTCAAAGGTACGTTGAAGAAGGGCGGTTCGGTGACCTTGGTTGGTTTCGGCACGTTTGCGGTGGGCAAGCGCACCGCGCGCACGGGACGCAATCCGCGCACTGGCGCCGCCATCAAGATCAAGGCAGCGATGGTGCCTAAATTTAGGCCTGGCAAAGCTCTGAAGGATGCGCTAAACTAATGCGCTTGCTGCCTGGGGAATTGCGGATTCGTTAGAAGGAAGTGCGGCGAATTCTGCATGGCTTGCTTGAGTTGATGCGCAGTTGTATGGGCTAGAGCGCAAGTCGACAAATCAGGTGGCAAAAGCAGCGCACTGAATCGTGAAACGGGTGCTTAGCTCAGTTGGTAGAGCGGCGCCCTTACAAGGCGTAGGTCGGGAGTTCGAGCCTCTCAGCACCCACCATTTCCGTTTCGCGAGGACGTCTGGAAACGTCCAAAGATGTCCGGAGCAATCCGCTGAAACCCGCATGGCTACTGGCTCTGCGGGTTTTTTATTGCCTGTTGCCAATGAAAAGACATCCAAGGGCCTGTCAGAAATTTTGTGTGTAAGGCATAACATGCAGCTCACAGGAGCATGTATGCCACGCAAACCGAAACCGAAACCGAAACCGAAACCGAAACCGAAACCGAAACCGAAACCGAAACCGAAACCGGGACCGCCGGCGGCGAACACATGAATCCTCAGCAAGTTTGCGATGATCATCGTCGCCGAGATCGTCGTCGCACCATCGCCGCCACGTGCGACAAGAATCGGAATGTCGCGTCGGCTGACCTTGGCCACATCGCGACCGCCGCGACCGAGGCGTTCAATCTGTCCAGAAATCCACTCAAACACATCAAATCTCTCCCTCCAGATTTCACGCCTTGGCCAGGGTGAGCGCAGTGTCCTCGATCATGTCCTCCTGCTCCGCACGATGCGTTGTCGGCCACCGTGTCTTCGATGCGGATTTTCCAGTCGCGGATGCGCGAGTCGACGATCTCAAAGCACGCCATCACGCCTCCGGTTGCGGCGAGGACATCCGCGGCGGTAACGCCGGGTCCCTGCAGATCGCGCTTGAGCACAAAGGCAATCTCTCCCTCAGCCTTGGGATGGATCAGGGCGGCGGCCGGAATCGCGTCGCCTTGCTCGTAAAGCATCGCGTCGGTGAGCATGCCGAAATCAGGTTGATGGACCCCGAGCATGTCCATGACGACTTGCGAGGTCACACCGATCTTCTTGCCGATGACGCGTTCGCCCGCTTCGATGCGGCGGGCGTTCACGCGTTGCTGGATGCGGTATGCGTCGTCGATCATCAGATCGGGGTGGCGACTGGTGAGCGGGTCGACCACGCGACAGTCTTTTACTGCGGCGTACAGCTCGTCACCAAGCGAACTAATAAGAATGTCGTTCATGGTTGCTGAGCCTCGGGCGAGTTCACTTCATCGGAATGACTGGTGGCGATCTGGTTGCCCTCCAGCCGGTAAAAATCGGACCACTCCAGCAACTGCTGGCTTGTCGTACCTACACCGCCGCAGGCAATGACTACGATGCGCCGCGCGTCCGGGAAATACTCGGGAACCCGCGCGAGTGCTGCCACGGATGCACCGCAGGCCGGCTCGGTCAGAAGGCGATGCTCTTCGAGCAGGGTCACGCTGCCTTGAATCGCTTCAGCGTCAGTGACGAGGCAGTTCCGTATCTGATGCTCCCTGGCGAGCGCCACGATGCGTGCGGATACCTTGTTGGCGCCAAGCGACGTGGCCACGGACTGAGCCTCTGCTTCTTCGCCACGAATGAGGGCACGGGCTCGCTCAGATGTCGTCTGCGGCACGACGACTGTCACCGGAATGCCAAGCTCACGGCCCGCGTAGGCCACCGCATACCCCGCGTTACCCCCTGACGCTGTGACGAAGCGCCGCGCACCGCGGCGCTGATGTTCTTCGCATGCAAAGCCAACGCCTCGCAGCTTGAACGAGCCACTCGGTTGCAGACCTTCAAGCTTCAGGAGAACTGTTCTGCCCGTCTTAAGTGAGAGCGCGCGGGACTTGATTAGCGGTGTTTCGATATGCAGTGTCATAGCAGGACTTCATTGGTGAAAGGCGTTAGCCAATCTGGATAACAGCGGAAACTTCAACCGGGCAACGGAACGGCAGGCTCGAAACACCCACTGCGGCGCGGCTGTGCCGTCCCTTTTCGCCGAGAACTTCAACGAGAACTTCCGAAGCGCCATTGATGACTTCCGGATGCTCCGTAAATTCAGTTGCTGCATGTACGTAACCCGTCACGGAGCAGACGCGGATCACGCTCAGGTCGTCCGTCAGTTGCGAACGAAGTTGCGACAAAATCGCCATGCCGCTCATCCGTGCGGCTTCTTTCGCCTGCTCGATACTGACTTCTTTGCCGACCTGGCCGAGCGCAAACGGCTTGCCGTCCTTGAAGGAGACTTGTCCAGAAATGTGCAAAAAGCCACCGGCCAGAACGGTGGGTACGTAGTTGGCGATCGCCGCCTTCGGCGGTTGTAGTTCAATGCCTAGATCTGCGAGACGGGCATCCAGTTCAGCGCGGTTCATAAGAATTCCTTAATAGTGAAATAGGTGACGACACAAGACGCCCAATGCACACGGGCACACGGGCACACGGCATGAGTGAAATCGTCAAAATCGGGATTCGAGGTCGTACTGGACCGAGAGCTGTCCTCCGCCTTGCGGGTGGAACAGGGTCTCGGCCAGCGTCACATGGAACTTGCCGTCGTCGGCGGGCGAAAAATCGAGTACATGCGTGCGCATCGTCAGTTCGTCGATGTCGTAGTACGTGGGTTGTGTCATTTCGTATTCCTTATGTTGTATTTCTCATCGCGATCTGATTTCGTCAAAACTCATTTGACATGAGTCGCGCCCTGCTGGCAAAAGGCGACTCGTGAAGCGTGACGATCGGGCGACGACAAGTCACTCTCCGCATGACTCCACGTTAAAGAACGTACGCCCGTCCCGCTTGTAAAAAGTTGGGTTTTTTCGCTTGTGAGGTTCAATCGTCGGCGGGGCGCTCGGCGCGGATAAGATGCCAGGCATGGACTAGCTGCCCGGGATATCGCTGCGTGACGTCAATGCGTTGAGGCAGCAGTCGTTTAACTGCAGCGGGAGGGCACACGGGTGCTGCGCGTTAAGTGGAAGCGCTCAAGATTGCAAAGGGCCGCAAGCTCTTCGAGGGTGATTTTTTCAGCCAGGTGGACATCGCAATACTCTTTGACTCGCTGCCACTGTCCCGATGTGAGCGTGCCTTTGACAAACTGCGGCTTGACCCTACGCGTCTGGACGAACAGACGGTCAAGTAACGTCAGCCATTCGGACTGCACTTCAATGGGCCCGGATCCCGATGGAGCCGCCCGCAGTGCATCGTGCAATCGGGACAGATGACCGGCAAGCGACGAATCCCGAACGACCGCTCCACTCAGTGCAGGGAAACGATCCCGCCCGGAGATTTCCTCTCCGAGTCCGTCCAGCAATTGAGGCGAGAGGCGAAACGTCTTTAGTGTATAAGACTCGTCCCCGGCGCTGATGCCGTCATGCACCTCGCCGGGTGGCATCAACTGGATACTGCCCGGCGTGAGTAGCAGCGTTTCCCCATGGAATCCCTGTCGCTGGACACCGTCGGTCACCAGCGCGATATGGTAGTCCAGATGGTAGTGACGTTCGAAGCGGTAATCAGAAAAGCGCGCCTCGCCAAGCACGAGACCCGGAATCTCGTTGCTGCGTTTGTACTCGACGCGATCTTTCATCAGGGCCTTCTGCGGAGCATTCCTTCGGCATTGGAGCGAGCGAACCGCCGCCCTAAGGCGCACTTGCTCGGCGTTCTCCGAACCATCCACAATAGTGTGCCTAATATAGGCAGGACGTAGTTGCAGGCCCTGTGCCCGCCATGGGCAAGCGCAATGATGCTGCGAGCGTATACACGCTGCGTGGGGCGCTTTTGACGCGGTTCTGTCAAGTCGGTGAAGGCGTCAATCTGAACGAACTCGTGTGGCACGGTCCCGGGATTTTTTGGGGGGCGAAAAGAGTGCCGTGAAGCTTGAGGATTGCGAACCTCTATTTGCGCGTGTCGACGAGGATCTTTGCGTTTGCACCCGACTCGACGCGTTCGTGGGCCTTCGCGATTTCCGACAGAGGAAAAATTTCGACCTTGGGATGTTGCAGCGCCCCTCGTTCTAACAGAGGGGTGAGCACATTGATGGCTGCCTTCCTCACCGGGATGGGCAAGTTGTAGACGATAAAGAATCGTAGATTCACGAAACCAACGATCATCGACCTGAAGGGGACCTCGATCACTCCGGCCCCCGACCCATAGATGATCACGTCGCCGCCGAACTTCAACATTTCCCCATATTTGCCGGCATTTGCCGCGGCGTCGACTTCAATGATGGCGTCCACACCTTGGCCGTCTGTGATCTCGCGTACCGAAGCAGCCACATCCTGCTCGTTGCGATTGATGACCCACTCGGCACCCAGGCGGGATGCGAGTTGGCACTTCTCCCGACTGCCCGCTACGCCAATGACTCTTGCGCCCGAGAGCGCGGCCAGTTGCGTCGCGTAGCCACCTACCGCACCGGTGGCACCGTAGACAAGAATCGTCTTGCCGAGAAGTCCTCCGCAAGCATGCACGGCGTACCAGGCCGTCAAAAGCGGAATCCCAAGTGAGGCGCCCGTCTCGGTCGACACCTTGTCAGGGAGAGGTGCAACCTGGCTTTCGGGCAAGGCGATCAGCTCTGCTGCTGTACCGAACGGTCGCTTCCACTGGCCGTTGATCGTCCAGACTCTCTGTCCGATCCAATGTTTCGAAACGCCTTCCCCAACTGCTTCGACGACGCCAGCGCCATCGCTGTGAGGAATAACGCGCGGAAACTCCATCGCGGAGCTTGTGACGCCCGAGCGCGATTTGACATCTGAAGGATTCACGCCCGAGTGTGCGATGCGGACCAGGACTTCGCCCACCTGAGGGGCCGGATCAGGCTGCTCGCCAACGACGAGAACGTCTCGAGCGGGGCCTTTTGAGGAATAGTACGCGACCTTCATATCTTTCAACCTCCAGGCTGCTTTAGCGAAGAGCGCTCGCAAACCGACATGTCCATGCCGAGCTTCTCAGCGCAAGATTACCCCTACTGTGATCCTTCGCCTTTGATCGCGCTTGTAAAAAATTGACGATAGTGATTGGTCCATCGATTCATTCGCTGAGCGTCTTCGATGCGTCGGGCACCGAAATCATGTGGCGTATCGACGTGGGGCGCGGTTCGATTCGTTGCTGCCTTCCTCACGCCCGGGTGCAGATGGCTTCCCAATACGGGGGGCGAACCCGTCAACGGTTCATTTTGTGCAAAGGCGCTGGGCGAAACTGGACGTATGCGCGCTTCGTTTTCCACCAACTCAGGACGCGATACTGGCGCATGCAGGCAATTGATCTCAGTGAGTACGACAATAAACGAAGCGCGACTCGCCGATGCGGCTGTCTCGCCGCGCTCGCTCCTGTAATGGCGTCCTGGTCGAGGCCGTGGCCGATCACCGCCAAGTTATCCCTGTGCGGGATGGCGTGTGTTCGTCGCGCCTCTCAGCTGCTGCAAGAACGTGGACGCTGCCTTGCTGAGTGGCTTGTCGCTGCGCGTGACAGCGACGAGCGGGCCGAGATGAAGTGGCAATTCACATAGCACGGGTTGCAGTCGATACAGGGCATGTAACTCTTCCGCAATGCATTGCGATGCGAGCACGAGCGCGTCGCTCTTGCTTGCGAGCCGAAACGTCAACGGCGAAACCTGCGAGGACATGACATCCGCGCCAAAACGCAGGCCCATGTCGCGCACGGCGAACTCCAGTTGCTGCCTGATTGTTGATTTACTGAGATGGACCCGACGCCCCTTCGGGGAAGCGCGATACTGCTGAATGTCGTCTTAACGAGACCACATTGGGAGGTTCGTCATGGAAATCGATATTCTCGG
>NZ_CAJNBK010000025.1 GCF_905220975.1 Paraburkholderia haematera
ACGCGTCAAATTCGTCGATATCTTCTCTCATCGCGATCATCCAAAGTCTGTATTATTCAATACTACCAGGTATCGCTTTGATGTGAATATTTTATTGACACAGTAAGACTAGAAGCCGTGCTCGATGATCGGCCGCGCAGCAGCTCCGTGATTTTTTCGGTGCAGTTGTGGCCATCGAGCGGTCCGGAGCCCGAATCCATCTTGCAGGTCATGAGCCGGCAGCGCGACATTCAGTATTCGAGTCGCGCGGAAAGCCACCTCGATCGGCAGAAGCAGATTCACCGGCTGCGTCACGTGATTCGCGAACTCGGCCAGTACATCCCGGAAGAGAAACGCGATTCGCCGGAGGTTCAGGCGCTCATCGGATGGGGCTGCGGCACGACGATGCAAGTATTGGAACTCGACGCGCCGACGTTCGATAACGACGATTTGAACAGGGATATCGATTTTTCGTCGAATGGCATCGAGCGGCGCTGGGCCGCCGGGTATGACGACACGATCCGCTTGCTGGAGCGTGCGCCCTGGCGCGAAACACTGGACCCGATGGAAGGCATCTCAATCTTTCGAATGGCCTCCGTGGATGGCCAAAGATAATTCATGATCCGGCTCGCCGATGCGGTGCTCGTCATGCGCGCACCGATCGCGCTTTTTATCGTGGCTGCGATCTACGGCGCGTCCGTTGTGTCGGAAAGACGGGCTGCTTCTCGCCTGATCTCCTCGGCCTCAAGCGGCCGTTGAGTCTGGCGCAGGAGTGTGCTCAGGTTGCCGAGGGTCCGCGCTTCATCCTGGCGGTAGCGCGCTGGGGTTTCTCGCGACAGCGTCCGATAGATGTCCAGCGCGCTCCGGTATGCGTCTTCAGCCTCGCGTGGGCGTCCGCTGTGACTGAAGAGGACGCCCAGATTGTTCAACGTCCGCGCTTCGTCTGGCTGATAGACATGCGGGGTTTCCCCCGCGAGCACACGATAGACCTGCAAGGCCTGCTGATAAGCGCGCTGCGCCTCGTTCGGCCGTTGCGTGGCACGATAGAGCGCGCCGAGATTGGTCAGCGTGCGCGCCACATCGGGCCGATAGAGTGCTGGACTCTCCCGGGCAAGCTCCTGCCGGATCGTTAGCGCTTCGTTGTAGGCATGCTCGGCTTCGCGCAGTTGTTGCGTCGCGCTATAAAGGTTGCCGAGATTGTTCAGCGTACGAGCGAGCGCCGGGCGGTAGGCCGCGGGATTGCTTCGCACGAGAGTCCGCTGGATGTTCAGCGCCTCGCAATACGCCTGCTCCGCATCGCTCATGTGTTGGGTGGCGCCGTTCAGAATGCCGAGATCGTTGAGCGTAGTCGCCATCTCGGGTCGGTAGGTCGCGGGATCGTGATAAGCCAACGCACGATCGATGTCCAGTGCTTCACGATAAGCATCTGCCGCTTCTTTCAGGCGCTGCGTATCGCGATATAGGGCGCCGAGGTTGTCGAAAGTTTCTGCCACGGCGGGCCCGTAAGCCACCGGGTTCTGTTTCGCCAGGCCCCAATAGGTCTCCAGCGCCCGCAGATAGGCGGCCTCCGCATCCTTGGGACGTTGCAGCCCAACGTAGAGATTGCCCAGCTTGTCGAGCGTGCGCGCAATCCGGGGCTCGTAGGCGGCAGGCTTCTCCTGCGCCAGCACCTGATAGCGCGACAACAGCGTCCGGTAAATCGGCTCTGCACGTTCATACTCGCGTTGCGCCAGCAACGTGTCGGCAAACGCGGTCGCGATATCGCTATCTTCCGGTTGCAACGCGTAGGCCTTGTCCAGATACGGCAGGGCATTCTGCGGCGCGAAACGCAGCAATTCGATCTCGCCAGCCTCATAAGAACGCGCCGCGAACACTTGCGCAGTTCCCTGTGTTTCGGCAAGCAGCTGGGTCAGCAGTTGTACGGCGCCCTCCAGATCCAGGCGCTTGAGCGCGTCGTCGATCCGCGATTCAGGAGAATCAGGACTCCGTTCGATCGAGGATCTGCTGCGCAGATCCTTGTAACGTGCGGACCATTGCCGGGCTTCCGCTGCGAGGGCTGCGTCGGGCTGCGCCCTGATTTGCTCGACAAGGCGCTCAACGAGCGGCTCGACATGGGCAAACGCGGAATCGGTCTTACCCCCAATACGGTCCGATTGCGTATGTACCGCACCGAGTATCACGTTGGTTGCTTTCGCGAGCGAGACTATCTGGGCATCGGCAAGTTCGGCGCGCCGCACCGCACGGTTCAACTGAATGGTCAAGCGGTTGAGGGTTCGAGCCGGGAGTCCGCAATCCGTCTGTACTTTGAGGCCGTTTTTGACATCGACCTCAGAGAACGCCGGAGAACACGAACTCGCCACGTCCGCTGCGAGGCATCCCACGGACAATGCAATTATCGCCACGCCCGGCAAAATCTTGCGCGCACACATTTTCCGTCACGCCTGCCGTTTCGTGGAAAGCAGTAACGTCCGGACTACACAACGAGCCTGCAGTCGAATCAGGCTCCCACCTGGATGCGATTGACGACGCCATCGATCGCATCCAGACACCAGGCGTCCTGTTCCGCCAGCCGTCTTTCCGCTTCGGTCGCCACCCAGCCTGCGAGCGTGATCCTGTGATTTTCCACTTTGATGGTGATCTGCTCGGCGCGCACACGCAGATCGGTTTCGAGCACCAGGTGCAAAGCCTCGGAAATCTCATCGTCGTCGTCTGCTTCGGCGGGCACCAACTCCAGCAGGTTCACCACGTCGCGACAGCCGCCGACCCACCAGGCCGTCACACTTGCGAGGCGCCGGTGGGACAGACTGCCCACCTGCCCCGTCAAAGTCACTACGCCGTCCTCGACCGTCACTTCAACGACGCCGCTGCCGTCGTTGCCAGCCTCGTCCATGGTGCCGTGCAACACTTCAAGCTGGCCCTTGACGCGCGCGCAGATCACGCAGTTGCGAAACTCCGCCGTCTGCGCCAGCCGCTCGCAAAGACGTGTGCGCAACTCGCCATCACCGATCGACGGGTTGGCGGTAACACGCAATTGGTCAACCAGACGCGCCCCCTCGCAGTGTCTCTGGGTCAACTGAAGAAGGCGTTTCTTGGATGTGATATCGGGCACCTCGCCTGTCACGGTCAAGGCGCCGCCGTCGAAGCTCATATGAACGGGATGATTCCGGAGCTTCAGGTGTGATTCGCGTTCGAAGGCTGCCATCACCTGCTTCAGGACCGTATCGCTGCGTTGCATGATCTGCCTCGCGCAAAGGTTGGGTGACGCAGCGCCCTTGATGCTGCGCTGCGCAAGCCTGGCCGCACCCGACGGGCGCCGCTCAACTCGGCGTGCCCGCCATGCGACGGGCGAAGCGGATCCGTTCGGCGCGGTCCATCAGATCCAGGAATTGATCCGTGCCCATGTGAATCAACGCTTCATGATCGCCGGCCTCAAAATAGACGTCCGGTTGCAGGGCAAGGCTCTCGTCGAGATAGGTCCGCATGCCATAGGCCGTACATACCGGCGGAAGCGCTCCCGCGTCGCAATCCTTGAACAGCTCCCTTAGATCGACCTCTTTAGCCAGCAGGAGGTGGCGCCCGGTCTTTGCCCAAAGCTCGGACAGCCGCACGGCGTAGGTCGATGGCAGCACAGCCGCCACGTAGCCGTGTTCGTCTTCGAACAGTACGGTTTTGGCGAGACGGTCACCGGGAATATGCGCTGCCGCCGCGGTTTCGATGCTGGAATGGCTGTGCGGATGATGCACGATTTCGTACTGGGAGCCCTTGCTGCGCAGGCACTCCTGAAGCGTGGCAGACATCGACATGACGCACCTCCTCAGGAAAATAGGAAACGGAAGACTGTTGCTCAAGATCCCTTAAGGATAGGTCGCTTTAGCTCGCGTGTGAAAACATGCGGCCAGTCGCGCTGTCAGTGCGCAGGCATGATGGCCAAGGGCACGATCACTCCGTATGGCGCACGCGTGGAACATGGGTAGCACGCGGGTAGCACACGGGTAGCAAGCGGCTCCGTTTTCGCCAATAATGGCCCCACATCCACTACTGGACGAGGGCGGCCATGCGTTACACCCCCGACGCCATCCGCACCATCGCCCTGGTCGGGCATGCCGGATGTGGCAAGACATCGATCGTCGAAGCTTTGCTGCATCAGGGCGGCGCATTACACGCGCCCGGCAGCGTGGAGCGCGGCACCACGGTCTGCGATTTCGACCCGCTCGAACGCAAATATCACCACTCCCTGAGTTCCGCTGTCGCCCACCTGCACTACCGGGATACCCGCATTTATCTGCTGGATACACCCGGCTACCCGGATTTTTCCGGGCTGTCGATCAGTGCCCTGCCGGCGGTGGAAACTGCCGCCATTGTCATCAATGCGCAGACCGGTATCGAAATGACCACCCGGCGCATGATGGCGTGGGCGGAACAACGCAAGCTCTGCAGAATGATTGTCGTGAACGGCATCGATGGCGAAAAGGTCGATCTTCCGGGGCTGCTGACTCAGATTCAGGAGACCTTCGGCAAGGGATGCCTGCCCATCAATCTCCCAGCGCAGCACGGCCAACAGGTGGTGGACTGCTTTTTCAACCCCGGCGGCGACGCCGATTTCCTGTCGGTTGCGGCCGCGCACAATGCGCTGATCGATCAGGTGGTCGAGATCGACCCTGCCTTGATGGAGCTTTACCTGGAGCAAGGCGAGGACATCAGCCCGGAGCAGTTGCACGAGCCCTTCGAGCGGGCGCTGCGCGAAGGTCATCTGGTGCCGGTTTGCTTCACGTCGGCGGCCAATGGCGCCGGCATTGCCGAATTGCTCGACGTGTTCGTCCGGCTCCTGCCCAATCCCATGGAAGGCAACCCGCCGCTTTTCTACCGCGAGGCAGACGGCCGCCAGCAAGTCATGCGCGCCGAACCGGACGCCGACAAGCATGTATTGGCCCATGCCTTCAAGATCGTCGTGGACCCTTACATCGGCAAAATGGCCGTGTTTCGGATTCATCAGGGCACGGTCAGGCGGGACAGCCAGCTCTATGTCGGCGACGGGCGCCAGCCGTTCAGGGTCGCCCATCTCATGATGTTGCAGGGCAAAGAGCACGTGGAGGTCCCGCAGGCCGGTCCAGGCGATATCTGCGCCACAGCCAAGGTCGACGAGATCGGCTTCGATGCCGTGCTGCATGACGCTCCCGAGGACGGCAATATTCACCTGACCCCGCTCGACTTTCCCACGCCCGTCTATGGCCTCGCGATCGAACCGGCGCGCCAGGGCAACGAGCAGCGTCTGTGGGAGATTCTGCAAAAGCTGAGTGCGGAAGACCCTTGCCTGCGCATCGAACACCCGGTCGGCACCAACGAGACGGTGGTGCGAGGTCTGGGCGAGTTGCATCTGCGCCTCATGCTGGAACGCCTGGCCGAGCAGTACAAGCTCGACGTCGTGACCCGGCCGCCGAAGATCGCCTATCGGGAAACCATCGGCGCCAAAGCCGAAGGGCATTATCGCCACAAGAAGCAAACCGGCGGCGCCGGACAATTCGGCGAAGTGATGCTGCGCGTGGAGCCGCTGCCGCGCGGCACGGGCTTCGAGTTCGTCGACGCGGTCAAGGGCGGCGCCATTCCCGGCCAGTTCATGCCGGCCGTGGAGAAAGGCATTCTGCAAGTCATCGACAGCGGACCGCTTGCCGGCTTCCCGATGCAGGACGTGCGCGTTACCGTCTTCGACGGCAAGAGTCATTCCGTCGATTCCAAGGAAGTGGCGTTCGTCGCCGCCGGACGCAAGGCCTTCATCGATGCGGTGCTGAAAGCCCAGCCCATTCTGCTCGAACCCATCATGGACATCGAGGTGATGACGCCGGAAGCCGCGATGGGCGACATCATCGGCGACCTCTCCGCCAAGCGCGGCCAGGTGCATGGCACGCGTACGGCCGCGGGCAATGCCGTGGTGGTTGCGGGGCAAGTGCCGTTGTCCGAGCTCAACGACTATCAGTCGCGTCTGAACGCTATTGCCGGCGGGCACGGTCACTACAGCATCGAGCTCAGCCATTACGATCCGGTGTCCCCCGCTCAGCAGGAGCGCATGGCGTCGCAGCACAAAAAACAGGGCGACAGCGCGGCGCCGTGAGCGGCATGAGCGGCATGCCGGGTATGCCGGGTACGCAGCGCTACCGTGCCATCTGCAGATCCGCCATCGTCGCGGCAAGAAAACGCGCCGCCTCGCCGCCTGTGACGACCCGATGGTCGAAGGTCAGACTCAGCGGCAAGATCCGATGCACGGCGGGCACCCCGGCTTCGGCCACGACCTGCTCGTGAATGCGCCCGGCGCCGAGAATCGCGACGGTAGGCGGCACCACAATGGGCGACGCATATTTACCGGCGATCATGCCGAAATTCGACAGGGTGATCGTATTGCCGCGCAGTTCGTCCGGCGGAATCTTGCGAGCCCGGATATCGGCACGCATCCGGTCGAGCCCGCCACGCAGATCTGCCGGGTCGCGTAGCGCGACGTTGCGCAACACCGGGACGAACAGGCCATCCGGCAAATCGACGGCAATGCCAAGATCGATTTTCTCCAGTACATGACGCCGTCCCGTATGTCCGTCGAACCAGGCGTTGAGCCCCGGTTCGGCCCGGCATCCTGCCACCAGCGCGCGGATCAGGCGGATCGTGACATCGGTATCGGGCGGCCACGCATGAATGTCGGCATCGTCGATGACGGTTGCCGCCGCGACTTCGCTCTGCGCGCGCGCCATGTTCTGAGCCATCGCGCGCCGCACACCGCGCAGCACTTCGGGCGGCCCGAGTTCGGCGAGAACCTTCGCGACACGCTGCACGTCCGCCGCCGTGATGACGCCCTCCGGCCCCGATGGCGTCACCATCGCCAGATCGACATCCAGCTTGCGCGCGAGCGCCCGCGCCGCCGGGATCGCCTTGATCACGCCGGCACCCGCGCCCATGCCGCTGCCGGGCACGGCCGGCGTTTCCGGCACGACGTGCTGGCCGACCTGCATATGCCCGACCACGGTGCCGGCATCGGCTTCGTCGGCCTCGCCTTCGAATGCGGCAAGCGGCGCACCCAGATGCACGACGTCGCCCGGCTGGCCGAACAGCTTCGCGATGCGGCCGGATTGAGGCGACGGAATCTCGACGATCGCTTTCGCCGTTTCGACCGATAGCAGCGGTTGATCCGCGAGAATCTCGTCGCCGCTCTTAACGTGCCATTCGACAATCTCAGCTTCCTGCAAGCCTTCGCCGAGATCGGGCAGTTTGAAGACTTTCATGGCTTCACGACGCCTCCAGAGTCTGCCTGACCGCGGCAACGATGCGCTCCGTGCCTGGCATATAGTGATTCTCGAGCCTGTACAGCGGCACCACCACGTCATATCCCGTGACACGTTGCACCGGCGCGAGCAGCGAGTAGAGTCCGCGCTCGGCAATATTGGCGGCAATCTCCGCGCCAACCCCGCCAGTGCGCGAGCCCTCGTGCACGATCACGCAGCGTCCGGTTTTCGCCACTGAAGCGAGAATGGTGTTCATGTCGAGCGGCTTGAGTGTCGCCACGTCGATCACTTCGGCCATCACGCCTTCCTGCGCAAGCAGCTCGGCCGCGGCCTGTACGTCCTGCACCGCGCCGCCCCAACTCACCAGGGTGACGTCGGACCCCTCGCGCAGCGTGAAGCACGTGTCGAGCGGCAACGCTTCGCCGTCGTCCTCCACCGCTTGCTTGAAGAGCCGGTACAACCGCGTCGGCTCGAAGAAGATCACCGGGTCCGGATCGCGGATCGACGCAAGCAGCAAGCCGTATGCGCGCGCAGGAGACGACGGTGTCACGACGCGCAAGCCGGGGATGTGGGTGAACAAGGCTTCGGGGCTTTCGGAATGATGCTCCGGTGCGTGAATGCCCGCGCCGCACGGCGCACGGATCACGAGCGGGCACGTCAGCCTCCCGCGTGTTCGATGCCGCAGACGCGATGCGTGGTTCAGAATGTGATCGATGGCCGGATAAATGAAACCGCTGAACTGGATCTCCACAACCGGCTTCAGACCCATCGCGGCCATGCCGATCGCGGTGCCGGCAATCGCGGTTTCGGCCAGCGGTGTATCGATCACCCGCTCGACGCCGAATCGCGCCTGCAACCCGACCGTCGCGCGGAACACCCCGCCGTTCACGCCGATATCCTCGCCGAGCAGCACGACGGCCGGGTCGTGCGCGAGTTCGCAGGCGAGCGCCAGATTGAGCGCCTCGACCATGTTGAGCTCAGCCATGGTGGTTCCCCGTGGCAGGCGCGAATTGCTGCGCCATCGCCCGTTGCTCGCGCATCGCCAACGGCAAGGTCTCGTACAGATGATCGAACATGGCGGATGTGTCGGGCTGCGGGACCGCCAGATACGCGTCGACGGCCTGCTCGACCTGCGCAAGACACGCGCGGCCGAGTTGCTCATCCTGCGCCTTGTCCCAGACGTTCATCCTGATCAGGTAAGTGCGCAGGCGCAGCAATGGTTCGTAAGCCCATTGCTCACTGAGGACCTCGGCGTCGCGATAGCGCGTGGCGTCATCGGCTGTCGTGTGATCGCCCAGGCGATAGCTGAGCGCTTCGATCAGCGTCGGGCCATCGCCGCGACGCGCTTTGGCGAGCGCCGCGTGAACCACATGGTGCACCGCGATCACATCGTTGCCGTCAACCTGCAGCCCGTCGATTCCCGCAGCGATCGCTTTTTGCGCGAGCGTTTGCGCAGCGCTCTGGCGGCTGCGTGGCACCGAGATCGCCCACTGGTTGTTATTGACCACAAGGACAAGCGGCGCCCGCCAGACGCCGGCCATGTTCATCGCTTCGTAGAAGTCGCCTTTGGAGGTGCCGCCGTCGCCCGATATCGCCACCGCGACGCGCGACTCATGCCGCAACTGGAACGCGTAGGCCGCGCCGGCGGCATGGCACACCTGCGTGCCGATCGGCACACAGTTCGGGAAATCGTCGCGCGGCACGCTGAAGTCGCTGCCGCGTTCGTCGCCGCCCCAATACAGCAGACTTTCCGTCATCGTGACGCCGCGCAGCAATTGCGCGGCGTGATCGCGATAGGAAGGAAACAGCACGTCATCGGGTTGCATCGCGCTGGCGACGCCAACGCCAATCGCCTCCTGTCCCACCGACGATGCGAACGTGCCGAGCTTGCCGGTTCGCTGCAGTGCGACGGCTTTGGTGTCGAACGCCCGTGTCAGCACCATCGCGCGATAGAGCGGAATCAGCGCCGCCGGGTCCCGCGCAAACGCAGGCAACGGCTGGGCAGGCTCGCCGTCGGGGCCAAGGTATTGCGTGTAGCCGATATGAAAACTGGCAGCCGTCGTCATGACCGTCCTCCATGTTCATTCGGACATCGTATACGCGCCGGCGTTCGCGCGCATGCGCGCTACCGTACGAACACGGCGGGCCTCGCGCACGCAAAGAGGGTCGATTCCAGAACAGGCGCATTCATCGCGTCACACGCTCGATGTTGGGTGGCTACTACAGCGTCTGTATAACAGGTAGTCCAATGACCAACTGCCGGCGCCCCGGCACAGCAGAACCAGCAGCATCGCCGCCCACTGAATGTGCGTGGGCCATGCCTGCGGATACACGAACACCTCGATGATCGTTGTCATGCCGAGCAGGACCAATGCTACCGGTCGCGTCGCGAGACCGAATACAAGCAGAACGGGCGTGGTTAGTTCAATTGACACCGCCAGGTAGGCGGCAAGCTCGGGAGGAAGCAACGGTAGTCGATAGTCTTCCCTGAACAACTCGAGCGCAGCGTTCCAGTCGGCCAGCTTGGTCATCGCCGAGTTCCAGAAGATCGTGGCAACAGCAAGCCTTAGTGGAAGCGCGAGAACGGTATACGGCACGCGCTCCAGCCACTCGACGGCACGTCGTGCCCGGTCGGTCAGCATCGAACTGCGACGAGCGGATTGAGATTCCGGCCTCATGTGTCTTGCCTCCCAATTGTTCGGCTGGATGCCTGATTCGATAGGCACACGTCGACAAAGCATCCCGATGCAAGAAGGTGTGCGAGCCAGACAGAGGTCTCTGCGTCCGGCACGTCGGCAAGGGCGTCATGCAAAGACCGCCCCGCAAGCAAGGCTGCCGTGAACCGGCATTGCCCTTTCGCCATCCGGCTCACCTCGACACCCAAAGGCCCACGGTGGATAACCAACCAGACCGGGTCAGCGGCCAGATTGATGGTTGCCAATGCGCTATCGTCCTGGGACAACACCGCGCGCCAGATGGCATCGACGGGAAAGGGCGACTCAAGCACCCGCACTGCAGGACTCGGCAAAAACCGTACGGCTTGCAGGTCGGCCTCATCCAGTTGCGCGAGGCGTTGCAGGTCAAGTGGCTTTGCGTCCACTGCGTGCAGCGCTTCATTCACGGCCCATTCAAGTCGTGCCGTATCGGGCAGATAGGCGAGTGACGCCGCTTCCGGCATGTGTGCCAGATATTCCGCAAACAACGCGCCGTAGCTGTCCAGCAGTGCGTTCGACGCTGGGCATTGCTCAATAAAAAGTCGGGCTGCGCCTTCGAAGAATTCCGACCCGACCAGAGCCTGTACGGCTGGATAAGTCAGCTTGAGTGCCGTTAGCAGTGTGCTGTTCGCCGTATTTCGATAGATGGCGAGCCGTGCCTGAGGAGCCAGGCCGTCCGACACCACGTACCCGGATGCGTCGCCATCGGCAAGCCCGAGCAAATCCCGGCGGACCGCGCATTGCAACTCAAGCAGCGTGGGTGCACAAGTTGTCATTTCGCAACCTCTCAATAGCGGCCTCTGCAATTGCAGCTTCTTCCATCAGAACGTCAAGCGCCGGTACATCGGTGTCCCATTCAATCAGCGTGGGAACCGGTCCAAAGCGCCTGAGCGCTTGCTCAAACAGGTCCCACACGGGAGGTGCGACGCGCGAGCCGTGGTCGTCGATGCGAATTGTCTGGCCTCGGTCAAGCTGCCGGACGCTGTGCCCGGCCAGGTGAACCTCGGTAACCGACTCCGCCGGCAGAGCATCGAGATAGGCCAGTGCATTCCAGCCGTGATTGCTGGCACTGACATAAATATTGTTGACGTCACAGAGGATGCCGCACCCCGTGCGCCGCGCGACCTCGGCTAAGAATTCCCATTCCGGGATGGTTGAGTGGTGAAACCGCAAATAGGTGGACGGGTTTTCTAATGAAATCTGCCGCTGCAGGCAAGTCTGGACCTGGTCGACATGGGCGCAGACAATGTTCAACGCTTCTTCCGTCATCGGCAGCGGCAGCAGGTCGGCCAGGTAGACGCTACTGCTGATGCTCCAGGACAGGTGTTCGGAGACCAAGCCGGGCTCAACACGCTTGATGACGTCGCGCACGCGCTCCAGATGCCGGACATCCAAGCCTTCGGCGCTGCCCAAAGAAAGTCCAACGCCATGGAGCGAGATTGGATAATCCCGGCGGATGGCGTCCAGGTAACCAGGCGCACTCCCCCCGCCCATGTAGTTCTCGGTATGCACCTCGAACCAGGCGACGGGTGGGTGCCCTTCGACAACCTCGTGATGGTGTCGAAAGCGCAGTCCAACACCAGCACACGCCGGAATCAGGCCATAGGCACATTGCGACGCGGCATAAGCGGCATCCATGAACTCCCCCATTCGCTCAAGCAGGCTTCAGCTTGCCGCCCTGAATCTTGCTGCAGTCTCCGGCGGGAAGTAGTACGAATGACTTGGCGTCGCGCGCCTGGGTGGCTTGCCCGGCACAGGAATGGGCTCCTTCTGCGCAGTCATTTTTCGATACGGCGTTGATGCCGTAGCACTTCTCCAGTTTGTTCGCTTGCATCCGGGCCATGTTGTCCTTCACAACTTGCGGCATTCCGCTCATGTCCTTCATGGTCTGGGCCTGGGCCGGTACCGCCTGCATGGCGAGTGCCAGGCCGATTGCCGAAGACAAGGTCGAGACGGCCATCAAATGTTTGTTCATCACGCTTCCTCCTGGGGGTTGCGGCCGGGCATTCCGGCCGTGTAGGAAAGTTCGGCCGAGCGCTGCAAAAGGTTACTGCCCTGACAAAGTTTTTCTGCGTGACAATCTGTCGTCCGCGACCCAAAATTTCCGCATGCTCAGGCATCCACGTCCACCCAGTCCCGTTTCAGGTTCCGAGAGAGAGGGCCTGGAGCCGCTCACTCCGGCCGGTCAGGCCGCACCGGCCGCCAGCCGTGCCGACGGCAAACTCGACTGGTCCGTTACCATGGCCCGCGCGCAGACCGGCGACCAGGAATCCTATCGTCGGCTGCTCAAGGACATCGCCCCCTATCTTCGTGCGCTCGCGGCGCGGCACATCCGGAATGCCGACGACATCGAGGACGCAGTTCAGGACGTGCTGTTAACTGTTCACTCGGTCCGCGACACGTACGACCCGGCACGGCCGTTCGGACCGTGGCTGGTCGCTATCGCAAACAGACGCATCGTCGACAGCTTGCGCCGGAGTGGGCGGATAGGTTCACATGAAACGTCAGTGGAAAATGAGCTTGAAACCTTTGCTGCCGATGCAGCGAACCTACAGGAAGAGGCCGTGAATGCCCGCCAGGTGAGGGACGCTATCGGGCAATTGCCTGCCGGACAGCGCGACGCAATGCGAATGCTCAAACTCGAAGAAATGTCGCTGCAGGAGGCTGCGGCCGCAAGCGGAACTTCGATTGCGGCATTGAAAGTGGCCACGCACCGGGCAATGAAACGACTACGGGACATGTTCCGGCAGCGAGGTAGCAAATCATGACTCGGACCTCCGACCTGATCGACATGCTGGTCGCGGACGCAACACCGGTCCGGCGTCTGTGGCCTCCCGCAGCGAGAGCAGCCTGCTGGTTGTTGTTTGCCGCAGCCGTGATGCTCTTCGTTGGTATCGCGCATGGGGTGCGTGCCGACCTGTTGGTCAAACTGCATCAGCCGCTATTTGCAATCGGCGTAGCTGCGGCGATGGCAACGGGCATTCTGGCCGCCACCGGTGCTTTCCTTGCCAGCGTGCCAGGCATGTCGCGCCATTGGCTTCTGTTGCCGGCACCGGCTTCTCTCGTCTGGGTAGCGACGATTGGCTATGGTTGCCTGACCCATTGGGTCACGATTGGACCGGAAGGCATGTCCCTTGGCGAAACGGCCAGATGCTTTGCTACCCTGATCTTGGTCGGTACACCGCTATCGCTGGTCATGCTGATTATGCTGCGCCACGTCGCTCGACTGTCACCAGGTCCGGTGACGATGGCGGGCAGTCTCGCGGTCGCCGCCATGACTGCGGTTGCATTGTCGATTCTCCATCCGCTCGACGCTTCGGCGATGATATTGCTGTGGAATCTTGGCGTCGCCGCGCTTTATCTGTCGTTGAGCGGCCGGTACGGTCGTCGACTTTTGGGTTGGGTGGTGCAGCGCTGACACCCGGACGCCTCACGCGATGGCAAACGAAGCGTCCTCAAGAAAACCACGCGTTGGAGCGTTCCCTACTCGCACGAAGCTTTGGGTCCTCAATCCTCTCGACGTCGCGCACGGCCTATCGCGTAAGTTTGGTCAGGCGCAGCAGGAGCCAGACTGCTGCATCGGCGGGCACCTGTTAGTGCCGTACGAGCATCGCCCACCGCACATTCTTCAGATTTAGCGTAGAGCCTGTGGAAAGCAACCGCGAGCAGGGAGCCCGTGGTGGTCCAGCGAGGTCGCATGGCACTTCCCTTTCGAACGGGTTGAGTCTAGTCTGGGTGCGTACCTAAGTACGGAGTCAAGCGCGCCATGCAGGAAATGACCATCGGACAACTGGCTGAAGCAGCAGAAGTCAACGTCGAAACAGTGAGGTACTACCATCGCCGCGGATTACTGTCGGCGCCACCCCGACCGGCTGGCGGCATCCGCCGATATCCTGCAGTCATACTGACCAGGCTTCGCTTTATCAAGCGATCCCAGTCGCTGGGCTTTTCGCTCGATGAGGTGAAGGCCCTGTTGTCGCTGCACGATGGTCAAGCCTGCAACGCCGCGCGCACGATCGCCGAACATAAGCTTGTCGATGTGCGCCAGCGCATTCAGGATTTGTCCATGCTGGAAGCCGCACTGGCAACACTGGTCGAGCGCTGCTCGATGTCGAAAGGCAAGGTGTCGTGCCCACTCATCGACACGCTCATGAGCGACGGCGAGCTGACCCAATGAGCAGGAACCGTGGATTTGCGATTGGCGCAGACTTAGTTGTGCCGCGATACGCATAAAAAAAAGGCGTCACGTTGCCGTGACGCCTTAAAAAGTTCTAGCCATTCCGAGGGCCGTGCTAGAACCTGAGAGACGGTATTCGAAAGTTGGACGGGCGCGATGCTGGACGCCGGACTCGATATTCGAGGCAGGCATTGCGTGGACTGTTACGGGGGACTGTTCTAGACACTCGACCACACACTCCGCGAGCCACGGCTGGTTCGAAACTTCAAAATGCAGAACCTGAACCCGTCTTTCGAAATGAGGTTCCATTTTTTATGGTTATGCTGACTAAGTCAAGCAAAATCTGACGAGGCTTCGTTCGTTTCGGCAAAATATTCCGATACAATGAATCTTCAGATGAAAAATGAACTACGTGCCCCATTTTGGGGCCCCTCGCCAAGCCTTTGCGGAACGGTTGCTTGCAGGCAAGCGAACAGAAAACTGAAATCTAGTTCCAAAAAAACGAAATGAACCGACCGACGCTCCCCCACACTGCTGCGGGCCCAGTCAAAGACAAAGACGGCCCGGGCGACGAAGTCACCGCGTTGGCCCGCGGTTTGACCGTGCTGCGCTCGATCGCCGCAGCCGACGCGCCGCTCAGTAATCGCGAATTGACCGAGCTGACCGGCATCCCCAAGCCGACCGTTTCGCGGATTACCGCCACGCTCGTTAGCGCAGGTTTCCTGTTCCGCTTGCCCGAAAGCGAGCGATTCGTGCTGACCTCGTCGGTCCTGGAGTTGAGCAACGGCTTTCTGCGCAACTTCGACATCCGGGCACGAGCGCGCCCCTTCCTCATCGAACTCGCGGAACGCACCGCATTGTCGGTGCATCTGGCCGTACGCGACCGCCTCGACATGGTCGTGATCGACGCGATCCGGCCACGTTCGGCGGTGCTGGTGTCGCGCCTCGAGATCGGCTCGCGCATGAACCTTAGCCGCACCGCCGTCGGCCGTGCCTATCTGTCGGCATTGACCGAACCGGAACGCGAAAAACTCCTGATCGGTTTGCAGGCCGCCGAAGGCGACGATTGGGGCCACGTCAGCAGCCGTCTGATAAGCGCATTACGGGAAACCGCGGAGCAAGGCTTTGCGATCGCGACGGGCGAATGGTACAACGGCCTGAACGCCATCGCCTCGGGGTTCATCGGCCCCTCGGGCGAACGCTATGCCGTCAATTGCGGCGGCTCCGCGGATCAGTGCCCGCGCGATTGGCTGATCTCGCGCGCGGCGCCGGCGCTGCTCGAATGCATCAGCAAGATCGTTATCGAGATCGGCGGCGCACCCGGGCGCCGGCTGGATAACTGAAACACACTGAAACGTGCCGAGGCTCGCCGATCGGCGAGCCTCGGCATTTTCAATCCACTCTCGATACGTCCTGTAACCTTCGTAATCAAAAGAAAAATACACGGGTGGACTGTTACAGTGCCCGCAACGTAGGATCATGCATTCCCGTCGCGGGGCGCGCGCCCGGCTTGCTGCTATCACCCTTCGATAACGTCCCGCCGACCTGTCACGATGGCGCAATCCGTTAGCATCCTTGTCCCGCGCCTCGGGTAGCATCGCGCTGAACATTTGCGGCGCGCCTGCTGTCGAAACCGCCTGTCATGCCGCCTGCGTGCCGGCCCGCCGAACTGTCGAAGCGGCGCAAACGCACGAGCGGCTCACATCAAAGCCAGTCACCAGACCGAACCGATGGACGAACAACAAAAGCTTCCGGAAACCTCACGCCCTGCCGCTCCGGCTTCTCAACCCGGTTCGAAACCGCTCCCTACAGGCAAGCCTGCTGGCGGTCCCGGCAATGAGCCGGGCGCACCCCAACGCCATCGCGGCCGCACGATCGCCCTGATCGTGGCAGCGCTGGTGATCCTCGGGGTTGTGGTGTGGCGCTGGCATCCGTGGGGCGGGCCCGGCGGCAGCGCGAGCGCGGCTGCCGGTGCGAGTGGTGCGAGCGGCAGCCGCCCGGGTCGCGGTGGCGCCGGCGGCCTCGCCAACATGCCGCAGCCCGTTCATGTGGCAACCGCCAAACAGGGTGAGATGCCGGTCGTGCTGACCGCGCTCGGCACGGTCACGCCGCTCGCGAACGTCACCGTGCTGCCGCAGTTGAGCGGCGTGCTACAGGACGTGTATTTCAAGGAAGGCCAGATGGTCAAGAAAGGCGACGTGCTCGCCCAGATCGACCCGCGCCCCTATCAGATTTCGCTGGAAAACGCGCAAGGCACGCTCGCGCGCGACCAGGCGCTGCTGCAGACCGCCCGCCTCGACCTGAAGCGCTATCAGACGCTGCTCTCGCAAGACTCGATCGCCAGCCAGCAGGTCGATACGCAGGCCTCGCTCGTGCGGCAGTATGAGGGCACGGTGAAGTCCGACCAGGCGAACATCGATACCTTCAAGCTCGATCTCGTTTATGCGCGCATCACCGCGCCGGTGTCGGGGCGCGTCGGTTTGCGCCAGGTCGATCCGGGCAACTACGTGACGCCAGGCCTGACCAACGGCATCGTCGTGATTACGCAGTTGCAGCCGATCAGCGTGATCTTCACCACCTCCGAAGACAATCTGCAGCAGATCCTCCAGCAGACCCAAACCGGCGCGAAGCTCTCGGTCACCGCATACGACCGCAGCAACACCACGTCGCTCGAAGGCGGTTCGCTCGAAACCCTGGATAACCAGATCGACACCACCACCGGCACGGTCAAGCTGCGCGCGGTGTTCCAGAACGACAAGAACCTGCTGTTCCCGAATCAGTTCGTGAATACACGCCTCCTCGTGGATACGATCAAGGACGCCGTGATCGTGCCGACGCCGGCCGTGCTGAACGGCTCGATGGGCTCGTTCGTGTACGTGGTGAAGCCGGACAACACGGTAACGGTGCGTCCGGTCAAGGTGGGCCCGGTGGATGGCGAACGCACCAGCATCAAATCCGGCCTGCAAGTCGGCGAGCGCGTTGTGATCGACGGTTCGGACCGGTTGAAAGAAGGCGCGAAGATCACAATTCCGGCCGACAAGCCGCGCGGCGCTTCCGGCGCCCGTGGGGCAAGTGGCGCGAGTGGCGCGGCGGCTGCCTCGGCTGCATCCGGCGCCCGGGCGCATCACGGCAAACACGCGGCGCAAGCCTCGCAATAAAGGCACGGCAACTACCGCATGAATCCATCCCGCGCCTTTATTCTGCGACCCGTCGGCACCGCGCTGCTGATGGCGGCGATCATGCTGGTCGGCCTCGTCGCGCTGCGCTTCCTGCCGCTCTCCGCGCTGCCCGAAGTCGACTATCCGACGATCCAGGTGCAGACCTTCTACCCGGGCGCGAGCCCGGACGTGATGACCTCGTCGGTCACCGCGCCGCTCGAACGTCAGTTCGGGCAGATGCCGTCGTTGAATCAGATGTCGTCGCAAAGCTCGGCCGGCTCGTCGATCATCACGCTGCAGTTCAGCCTCGATCTGCCGCTCGACATCGCCGAGCAGGAAGTCCAGGCGGCGATCAACGCCGCGGGCAACCTGCTGCCGTCCGACCTGCCCGCGCCGCCGATCTACGCCAAGATCAATCCCGCCGACGCGCCGATCATCACGCTCGCGATCACGTCGAAAACGATGCCGCTCACGCAGGTGCAGGATCTGGCCGACACGCGTCTCGCGCAGAAGATCTCGCAGGTGGCGGGTGTGGGCCTCGTGAGCCTGTCCGGCGGTCAACGCCCGGCCGTGCGGATTCAGGCGAACCCGCGCGCGCTTGCCGCATACGGTCTGAATCTGGACGATCTGCGCACCACGATTTCGAACCTGAACGTCAACACGCCGAAGGGTAACTTCGACGGCCCGACGCGCAACTACACGATCAACGCGAACGATCAGCTGACCGACGCCGACGCCTACAAGAGCGCCGTGGTGGCGTACAAGGGCGGCCGCCCGGTCATGCTGACCGATGTGGCCACCATCGTGCAGGGCGCGGAGAACACCAAGCTCGGCGCATGGGTCAACAACACGCCGGCGATCATCCTGAACGTGCAGCGCCAGCCGGGCGCGAACGTGATTCAGGTGGTCGACAGCATCAAGGCGCTGCTGCCGAAATTGCAGCAGTCGCTGCCGGCCGCACTCGAGGTTGAGATCGTCACCGACCGGACCACTACGATCCGCGCTTCCGTGCGCGACGTGCAGTTCGAATTGCTGATGTCGGTCGCGCTGGTGGTGCTGGTCATGTACCTGTTCCTCGCCAACGTCTACGCCACGATCATCCCGAGCCTCTCCGTGCCGCTGTCGCTGATCGGCACGCTCGCGGTGATGTACCTGTGCGGTTTCTCGCTGGACAACCTCTCGCTGATGGCGTTGACCATCGCGACCGGCTTTGTGGTCGACGATGCCATCGTGATGATCGAGAACATCGCGCGCTATGTCGAAGACGGCGAGTCTCCATTGGAGGCCGCGCTGAAGGGTTCGAAACAGATCGGCTTCACGATCATTTCGTTGACGGTTTCGCTGATCGCCGTGCTGATTCCGCTGCTCTTCATGGGCGACGTGGTCGGGCGCCTGTTCCACGAATTCGCGATCACGCTGACTGTGACGATCGTGATTTCGGCCGTTGTCTCGCTCACGCTCGTGCCGATGATGTGCGCGAAGCTCCTGCGCCACTCGCCGCCGCACGAAAGCCACCGGTTTGAAGCGAAGGCCCATCGGTTTATCGACTGGGTGATCGCCCGTTACGCGGTCGCGCTCACCTGGGTGCTGAACCGCCAACGCGCCACCCTGTTCGTCGCGGTGCTCACGCTGGTGCTGACCGGCGTGCTGTACGTGTACATTCCGAAGGGCTTTTTCCCGGTGCAGGACACCGGCGTGATCCAGGCCATCACGCAGGCCCCGCAGTCAGTGTCGTATGCGTCGATGGCCGAGCGCCAGCAGGAACTCGCGGCGCAGATCCTGAAGAATCCCGACGTGGAAAGCCTGACCTCGTTCATCGGTGTGGACGGCAGCAACATCACGTTGAACAGCGGCCGCATGCTGATCAACCTGAAGCCGCGCGACGACCGCAAAAATACCGCGAGCGACGTGATCCGCCAGTTGCAGCAGGACGTCGCGCATATTCCGGGCGCGTCGCTCTATATGCAGCCGGTGCAGGATCTGACGATCGATTCCACTGTCAGCCCGACGCAGTACCAGTTCATGCTGACCGACCCGAACATCAGCGAATTCACCACGTGGGTGCCGAAGCTGGTCGAACGGCTGAAGCAGTCGCCGGAACTGGCGGACGTGGCCACCGACTTGCAGGACAACGGCCAGTCGGTCTACATCGAAATCGACCGCGCCACCGCGTCGCGTTACGGCATCACGCCCGCCACCGTCGATAGCGCGTTGTATGACGCCTTCGGCCAGCGCATCATCTCGACCATCTTTACGCAGTCGAACCAGTACCGCGTGATTCTGGAAGCGCAGCCGCAGATGCAGCACTACACGGAATCGCTGAATTCGATCTACCTGCCCTCGTCCACTTCGTCGGGCGGCCAGGTGCCGTTGTCGTCGATCGCGAAGTTCATCGAGAAGCCCGCGCCGCTGCTGGTCACGCATCTGAGCCAATTCCCCGCCACGACCGTTTCTTTCAATCTCGCACCTGGCTCCTCGCTTGGCGCGGCGGTGAAAGCAATCGATCAGGCGGAGAAAGATATCGGGCTGCCGGCATCGTTCCAGACGCGCTTCCAGGGCGCGGCGCTGGCGTTCCAGGCGTCGTTGTCGAACGAACTGTTCCTGATCCTGGCGGCGATTGTCACGATGTATATCGTGCTCGGGGTGCTGTACGAGAGCTTCATTCACCCGATCACGATTCTGTCGACGCTGCCCTCGGCAGGCGTCGGCGCGTTGCTCGCGCTGTTGATTACCGGGCACGATCTGGACATCATCGGCATCATTGGTATCGTGCTGCTGATCGGTATCGTCAAGAAGAACGCCATTATGATGATCGACTTCGCGCTCTACGCCGAGCGCGAGGAAGGCAAGCCGCCGCGTGAAGCGATCTATCAGGCGTGTTTGCTGCGCTTCCGGCCGATCCTGATGACCACGCTCGCCGCCCTGCTCGGCGCCCTGCCGCTGATGCTTGGCACCGGCGCGGGCTCGGAGTTGCGCCGCCCGCTCGGTATCGCGATTGCCGGCGGTTTGATCGTCAGCCAGTTGCTCACACTGTTCACCACGCCGGTGATCTATCTCGGCTTCGACGCGCTCGCCCGTCGTGCGCGCGAGCGCTTCAATCGCGGCAAACCTGTGCCGCCCGCCACCGATGCAGGGACTTAAGCGATGAACCTGTCGCGTCCGTTTATCTCCCGCCCGGTCGCCACCACGCTGCTGGCGGTCGGGATCGCGCTGTCCGGGATTTTTGCGTTCACCAAGCTGCCGGTCGCGCCGCTGCCGCAGGTCGACTTCCCGACCATTTCGGTGCAGGCCACCTTGCCGGGCGCGAGCCCGGACACGGTGGCGACCAGTGTCGCGAGCCCACTCGAACGGCATCTCGGCTCGATCGCCGACGTCACCGAAATGACCTCGCAGAGTTCGGTCGGCTCGACGCGCATTACGTTGCAGTTTGGCCTGAACCGCGACATCGACGGCGCCGCGCGCGACGTGCAGGCGGCCATCAACGCCGCGCGCGCCGATCTGCCGGCGAGCCTGCGCAGCAATCCCACGTATCACAAGGTGAATCCCGCCGACGCGCCGATCCTGATTCTCGCGCTGACGTCGAAGACGCTGACCGCCGGCCAGTTGTATGACTCCGCGGCCACCGTGTTGCAACAGTCGCTGTCGCAGGTGGATGGTGTCGGCGAAGTGGATGTGAGCGGTTCGGCCAATCCGGCAGTGCGTGTCGAACTGGAACCGCATGCGCTGTCGCACTACGGCATCGGCCTCGAAGACGTGCGTGCGGCGCTCGCCGCGGCCAACGCGAACAGCCCGAAAGGCTCGATCGAGTTCGGCCCGAACCGCGTGCAGATCTACACCAACGACCAGGCGAGCAAGGCGTCGCAGTATAAAGATCTGGTCATCGCGTACCGCAACGGCGCAGCGGTGAAGCTGTCCGATGTGGCCGAGGTGGTCGATTCGGTCGAAGATCTGCGCAACCTTGGCCTCTTCAACGGCAAGCGTTCGGTGCTGGTGATTCTGTACCGCCAGCCCGGTGCGAACATTATCGACACCATCGACCGCGTGATGGGGATGCTGCCGCAATTGCACGCGTCGCTGCCCGCCGACGTCGACATCGCGCCGGCCGCCGACCGCTCCACGACGATCCGCGCGTCGCTGAAAGACACCGAGCGCACGCTGATGATCGCGGTGGCGCTGGTGGTGATGGTGGTGTTCCTGTTCCTGCGCAACTGGCGCGCCACGCTGATTCCGAGCGTGGCCGTGCCGATCTCGATCATCGGCACGTTCGGCGCGATGTATATGCTGGGCTTTTCGATCGACAACCTCTCGCTGATGGCGTTGACGATCGCGACTGGCTTCGTGGTCGACGACGCGATCGTGGTGCTGGAAAACATCTCACGGCATATAGAAAACGGCGTGCCGCGCATGAAGGCTGCGTTCCTCGGCGCACGCGAAGTCGGCTTCACGGTGCTCTCCATCAGTATTTCGCTGGTCGCCGTGTTCCTGCCGATTCTGCTGATGGGCGGCATTGTCGGGCGGCTGTTCCGCGAATTCGCGCTGACGCTGTCGCTCGCGATCGGCGTGTCGCTGATCGTCTCGCTCACCCTGACGCCGATGATGTGTTCGCGCCTCCTGCGCGAGCCCCACGAAAAGACAGAAGAAGGACGCTTTGGACGCTGGCTCGAAAGCGGCTTCACGGCGATGCATCGCGGTTATGAGCGCACGCTCGGCTGGGCGCTGCTGCATCCGCGCCTGATCGTAACGATTCTGCTCGCCACTATCGGACTGAACATCTGGCTGTACATCATCGTCCCGAAGGGCTTCTTTCCGCAGCAGGACACCGGGCGGCTGATCGGCGGCATCCAGGCTGACCAGAGCACATCGTTTCAGGCGATGAAGGGCAAGTTTGCGGAGATGATGGAAATCGTCGGCAAGAATCCCGCGGTGGACAGCGTGGCAGGTTTCACCGGCGGCCGGCAAACCAACTCTGGCTTCATGTTCGTTTCGCTGAAGCCGAAGAGCGAGCGCAAGCTATCCGCCGACCAGGTGATCCAGCAACTGCGTGCGCCGCTCGGCGACGTCGCCGGTGCGCGGACTTTCTTGCAGGCGGTGCAGGACATTCGCGTCGGCGGCCGGCAATCGAACGCGCAGTATCAGTTCACGCTGCTGGCCGATTCGACGCCCGATCTGTATCTGTGGGGACCGAAGCTCACGGAGGCGCTGCAAGCGCGCCCCGAACTCGCCGACGTGAATTCCGACCAGCAGCAAGGCGGCCTCGAGGCGATGGTGACGATCGACCGCGCCACCGCCGCGCGCCTCGGTATCAAGCCGGCGCAGATCGATAACACCTTGTATGACGCGTTCGGCCAGCGCCAGGTGTCGACGATCTACAACCCGCTGAACCAGTACCACGTGGTGATGGAAGTCGCGCCGAAGTACTGGCAGAGCCCGGACATGCTGAAGCAGATTTACATCAGCACCTCGGGTGGCAGCGCGAGCGGCGCGCAGACCACCAACGCGCCGGCCGGCACGGTGACCGCGCATACAACCGCTACGACCAGCACGAGCGCGACGACTGGCGGCACGGCCGGTACGACGGCGTCGAGCGCGGCGAGCATCGCTGCCGATTCCGCGCGCAACCAGGCGATCAATTCGATTGCGGCGAGCGGCAAGTCGAGTGCTTCGTCGGGCGCGGCGGTGTCCACTTCGAAGGAGACGATGGTGCCGTTGTCGGCGATCGCGAGCTTCGGCCCGGGGAACACGCCGTTATCGGTGAATCACCAGAGCCAGTTCGTGGCCTCGACGATTTCGTTCAATCTGCCGCCGGGTGTGTCGTTATCGACAGCGACGCAGGCGATTTACGACACGATGGCGCAGATCGGCATGCCGGGGACGATACACGGCAGTTTCCAGGGGACCGCACAGGCATTTCAGCAGTCGATGTCCGACCAGCCGATTCTGATTCTGGCCGCGTTGGCCGCGGTGTATATCGTGCTGGGGATGCTGTACGAGAGTTATATCCATCCGCTGACGATCTTGTCCACGCTGCCCTCCGCGGGCGTGGGGGCGCTGTTGGCTTTGCTGCTGTTCCAGACTGAGTTCAGCATCATTGCGCTGATTGGGGTGATCTTGCTGATCGGCATTGTGAAGAAGAACGCGATCATGATGGTGGACTTTGCGATTGAAGCTTCCAGGCAGGGGTTGTCGTCGCGGGATGCGATTTATCAGGCTTGCATGCTGCGGTTCCGGCCGATCATGATGACGACTTGCGCGGCACTTCTTGGGGCGTTGCCCTTGGCGTTTGGGCGCGGGGAAGGGGCGGAGCTGCGGGCTCCGTTGGGGATTGCTATTGTGGGTGGGTTGATTGTCAGTCAGATGCTGACTTTGTATACCACACCGGTGGTTTATCTTTATATGGATCGGATTCGGGTGCGGTGGGAGTCGCGGAAGGCTCGGAGATCTGGGATGGCGGCTCCTTGATTTTTTTGCCTGCTCGGCGGGGTGTTTGTGGTTTTGGTCTTTTCTTGATTTGGGATTCTTGGTCTTTTCTTGATCTGGAATTTTTGGCCTTTCCTTGTGTTCTTATTGGTCTATTAGCGTTCCCCCTGTGCGGGGGGGCACCTACTTTTCTTTGCCTGCCGCAAAGAAAAGTAGGCAAAAGAAAGCGGCTCACACCGCCAGCTCATAAGCGGGTCCCCTGGCTTGGAGGAGGTAGTGGTGCATCTGGAATCCGTGCCCCCGCACACTCCGCGTTAGTGACCAAGGGCTCATCAGCGCCCACTCCGCACTGCGTGCGTCGCGGATGGGTCTGCTTGGGAAACCAGGGGGCTTTGGTTGTGGGTGGTGGGGGCCCATCGGCTTCGCCTCGGCGAAACACCTCTGCGCCCGGAGGCGAACCCCACTTCAAATGAAATGTCGATGTGTCGCACGCACCCTCATCTCGTAGCGACAGGCGAAGCCGAAGTCGAGAAGCCGCAATCACAGCGGCGATGCGACGATGGGCCGCGACCGCGGCAACGAGTAGATCGCGATGCCAACCGCGGACGATGGTGTTATGAAGCACCGCGTCGGCGCGCGGGGAGTGTCTGATTTTTTGTGTGCAAGGCCGATGGCTCCCACCACGCGCAACCGAAGCCCCTGGTTTCCCATGCAGCCCCGTCCGCGACGCACGCAGTGCGGAGTGGGAACTGATGACACCTTTGTCACTCCCGCCGAATGTGCGAGAACACAGATTCCAGATGCACCACTACCTCCTCCAAGCCAGGGGACCCGCTTAAGAATTAGCGGTTTGAGCCGCTTTCTTTTGCCTACTTTTCTTTGCGGCAAGCAAAGAAAAGTAGGTGCCCCCCCGCACAGGGGGAACGCTAATAGACCAATAAGAACACAAGGAAAGGCCAAAAATCCCAGATCAAGAAAAAACCCAAAACCAAAAACAACCCGCCGATCAGGCCCCCCTCATAACCTCTGCTCAACAGCAAGCAAAAAAACCCGCCGCCACTGCTTAGCCTGCCGCTCGCCCACCATGGGCAAAACCCAAACCGGATGCTTAGCGTCTTTGACTTTCAAAGCGACCTGCCATTGAGCATCATGCCCCTGCACCTCAGCGCCGAGCAGATCGGCAAAGATATAGGCCCCTTGCTCGCCGCCCAGGCGAATCTCACAGAACCGCTTACCGGCAGCAAGCCGGACCGCACCCCATGTCCCTTTAAGCTCGTGAGTCCAATCGCCATCGCGAATATTGGCAGCGACTTCCTTCCGACGCCGCCACCAATAAACAACGGCAGCAATCAAAAGCAAAACAACAAGAACTGCAACCCCAATCGCAACAGCCAGCCCAAACGCCGCCTGCAAGGCATAAAACGCGCGCACCGCGCCATACACCAGCGCGATCAGCGCAATCAACGCAACAACAATCGGCATGGCAAGTTCACCCGGCAAAAATTTCAGGCTAGCACGGACAATACCCAAAGTTCACGGCAAAAAACCATTGCGAAAAATGCGCAACCGCGCGAACCAAACCGTTACGGCTGCTTATGCGCTGCGGCCCAATCCTTCACCGCCTTCAACGTGTTCTCGACGTGCTTCTCTGGCGACAGGCTCGTGTACTCGTAAATGATCTTGCCGTCCGGCGCGATCACGTACGACACGCGATTGGCCATCGAACTATACATCGGCAAACCAGCATCATAGGCGCCGATCACCTTCGCGTCGGCATCGGCCGCCACCGGGAATTTGCTGCGGCATTCGCTCACCGAAAACTTCGTCAACGTGTCGATGTTGTCGTGCGACACACCAATCACCGTCGCCCCATATTTCTTGTACTCGTCGACGGCTTCGGCAAACTCGTGCGCTTCGATCGTGCAGCCCTTCGTGAAGGCCGCAGGATAGAAATACAGCACCACCGGCCCCTTCTTCAACTGGTCAGCAAGCGAATACGTGTAAGTCTTTCCGCCCAGCGAAGCCTCCGTGGAGAACGGCGGCGCTGCATCGCCCGGCTTGAGCGTGGCCGAGGCCGTCAGCGAATGCATCGCGAATCCCACCGACAGGACGGCAGCCAGCGCCGCCGGTATGAATTTTCTTTTCATCTGCAGTTCCTAGAAACGTTAACGCACTCTGTGGGCGCAGTCAGATGACGGTCGCGGCGTTCGGCGGAACGCCGGCAACCTCCATGCGCTATTGGACCACGTACAGACAAGGTACGTCAGAACCCGCAGAAAGGATGCATCAGGCCGCTTCTTCGATATGCGCGCCGAACCACGCCGCAGCAGATAGATTCAGCTCCGCCAGCACCTCGGGCGTGAGCGTCGCGAAGCCGGGCGGTGCATCGGGTCCGGCTGCGATCGAGGTGGCATCGCCGCCCTCGCCGGCTACTTCGGCAATTCGCAGCAAGGTGCCGAGCGCGCCGCCACCCGTGACGATCGCTTCCCGAATCTGCGGCGCAAGGCCGAGTTTCTCCAGCACAGCAGCGGGCGTGCTGCCCACCACCACGTGGACCAGAGAAAAAATACCGGTCATGAAAGCGGCATCGGCAAAATCGTCATCGGACGGGCGCAGCCAGGCCGCGGCCAATTCCATGAAGCGCGAGCGTGTCCCGGCCAGTTGCACCAGCGGATCGGCGCGCCACGGCAGATCGCCGCTGTCCGCGTACAACAGCAATTGCGCCCAGCGCGCGATCTGCCGCGTGCCGGTGGCGATGATGGCCTCGCGCAGCGAGGCAATATTGCGCCCCAGCCCAAACGCGCTCGAATTGACGAGGCGCAGCAGTTGCACCACCACGCTCGGGTTCTGCTTGAGCTCCGCTTCGAGCTCGACAATCCCGGCATCGCGCGACAACAGCGCCAGCAAACGCAGGAGACCAGGCCGCGGCGAACGATTGCGCGGCGCGGCCAGCACCTGCGGCCTCGCGAAGAAGTAGCCCTGGAACAGATCGAAGCCGAGGTCGCGAGCCAGCGCAAAGTCTTCGCGCGTCTCGACCTTCTCCGCGATCAGTGTCTTGCCATGGCCGCGCACCATCGAGGCCAGTTTGGCAAGCGCGCACCGCTCGGTCTGCAGGAAATCGATCTTGACGATGTCGGCGTGCGGCAGCGCAGCGAGCAGCTCATCCGATAGTTCACTGACGTCGTCGAGCGCCACCTGAAAGCCGGCGCGGCGCAATTCGGTCAGCCGGCGGGCCAGATGGGCGTCGAACTTGACGGTTTCGAGGATCTCGAGCACGAAGCGCTCAGGCGGCATCAAATGGACGATATCGTTAAAGAGCAGCGCGCGGTCGATATTGACGAAGCCGCGGTGCTGGCCCAGCACGGCCGCCACGCCGATCCCGCCGATTGCGCGAGCCACGACCTGCGCCGTTGCCTGGGCGTCGTCGCTGACCTCGGCATAGTTATGCGCGCTGGCTCGAAACAGCAATTCATAAGCATTGAGCGCGCCGTCGCGATCGAGAATCGGCTGACGGCCCAGATAAACGAACTGCGCTCCGGACGCCGGGTCGGCGTTTTCGGCACATTGTTCAAGCACCTCGACGTGCCGGGGGATGGCCCCGACAAAGTGACGTTCAGACATGGATCATCGGTGCAAGTGTTCGGAAAGCTGCGCAGCGACGTCATATCCGGCACTGCGCGACAGGTTAGACGTATTAACGGACGCCAGGCCGTTGCACTTTAACCGAATCACTCCCGCCACAACGCCGGGCCTCCTACCGGCTCCCTTACCATTTGTTTTTTACAGCATGCGCTAAAGATTTCCCGCGGCGGGTCGTTATCTCGTTCTGATGGGGCGGCCTGATACCACCTAACCGCCCGGACACGGCGGGCCGTGAGCCGCCCCGCCTGCAGACGAACACAGGTTGCCAGCGACAAACATGGAAGCGAACAGGATCACCGCGCCCCGCCGGGGCTCCTTGCGCACGGTCATCGACCGGTTTCGTGCGTTCGGCCGGCGTGCCCACGTCGAACCGCAGGGACGCGCCAGCCGTACAGCGCAACTGGAACAGGTGGTCGGCGCCGTCGACCTGCTCGCGCACGTCGATCAGGAACTGCGCTTCCTTTATGTTTCCGACGCCAGCCTGCGTTTCATCGGCTATCACCGGGAATATCTCGAGACCATCACGCTGCACGATCTCGTGGCGCCCGCCGACGTGGCGCGTCTCGACGCGCTGCTGACGCGCGCCACCGCCACGGGCAACGTCGAGAAAGCCACGCTCGGCCTCATCAAGTCGCTGACCTATCCGATCACAGTCGAGCTGCGCGTGGTGCGCAGCAGCCACGACGGCGTCGACGGCTATGCAATCGCCGGCTTCGACGTGTCGGCCTGGCGCGCCACCGAGGAACGCCTGACCCAGGCGCTGCACCTGGACCGCCTGACCAATCTGGCCAATCAGCCGGCGCTGATTCCCGCGCTGCTCGACGCGCAACAGCAAGCCGATGTCCACGGCACGCCGGCCGCACTTCTGCTGCTCGACCTCGACGACTATCAGCGCGTGAACCGCGCGCTCGGCTACGATGCCGGCGACGAGATGTTGCGCGACACCGCGCGGCGTCTATTGAATATGACGAGCCCGAGCGAGACGGTGGCGCGTGTCGCCAGCGACGAGTTCGCGATCCTCGTGAAGCCCGCCGCGAGCCGCACCGACGCGGCCGCCGCGGCCGAAACGCTGGCGCGCCGCCTGTTGACCGCGATCCAGCAGCCGTATGTGTTCAACGGCCAGCAGGTGCATCTGTCGGCCAGCATCGGTATTGCGCTCTACCCCGATGTGCGCCACGCCAACGATGACGCCGCCCACGATACGCACCTGCTGCGCTGGGCCGATCATGCCCTGCTGCAAGCCAAGGCGGCCGGCGGCAACACGCTCGCTTTCTACGTACCGGACGACAACCCCGCCGACGCCGAACGCCTGAAGCTCGAAGCCGATCTCTACGACGGTGTGCGCAACGGCGAGTTCTCGCTGCACTTCCAGCCGATCACGAGCAGCCGCACGCACGGCGTGGTCGGCGTCGAGGCGTTGATCCGCTGGGCGCATCCCGTGCACGGCCTCGTCCCCCCTTCGATGTTCATTCCGCTCGCGGAATCGATCGGCCTGATCAACTTCCTCGGCAACTGGGTGTTGAAGGTTGCCTGCATGCAGTTGATCCAGTGGGACGCACGGGGCATCTCGTTGCAATACGTCGCCGTCAACGTATCGCCGCAGCAGTTCCGCGACCCGCGTTTCAAAGACTCCGTGCGCGAAGCGATCGAATTGACGGGCATCGATCCGCGCCGCGTCGTGTTCGAAATCACCGAGAGCCTGCTGATGCACGACCCGGCGCACGCCAAGGTCCTGCTCGAAGAGCTGACCGCGATGGGCATCCGCTTCGCCGTCGACGATTTCGGCACCGGTTATTCGAGCCTGGCCTACCTGCAACGATTCCCCTTGGCCAAGCTCAAGATCGACAGGAGTTTTGTCGAGAATCTGCTAACCTCCCGGAACGATCAGGCAATCGTTAGCGCGGTCGTCGGGCTCGCGCAAACGCTTGATCTCGAACTGGTTGCCGAGGGCGTCGAAACGGAAGCACAACGCGCCCTGCTCACCGAGATGGGGTGCGACCACATTCAGGGATGGCTCGTCTGCAAGGCGTTGCCTTCCGACGAACTCGCGCAGCGTTTCGAAGCGCGCACGCTTCACCTGCACACGGCATAGCAATGCAGGCAAATCTCGTGCGCAGCGGAAGATGCCGGCCTCGTGCCGGTGCAGCACTCATTGGAACAGGTATAGCTTTGGCGGGACTCACATGGTAAAGGCGGCGGTGCTCGACCGGCTCTGGACGCGAATGAGCGAGCGCGGCGATTTCCCCATGCTGTCGCAGTCGCTGCGCACCACCATGGCGGCGATGAACAACGATGACCTCGACTTCACCGGCCTCGTACAGGTCGTGTTGTCGGACTTCGCCTTGACGCAAAAAGTGCTGCGGCTGGCCAACTCGGCCATGTACATGGCGTTCGGCGGCAACATCACCACGGTGTCGCGCGCGCTGATGGTACTCGGCATGGACGCGGTCGGCCATCTGGTGGTCGGCCTGAAAATCGTCGATCACTTTCATCACAGCGCGCCGCGCCGCATCGACGCGAAACTCGAATTGAACCGCACGCTGTTGTCGGGCTGCGTCGCGCGCAAGCTGACCGAGCGCGGCGATCTGCGCGCCGGCGAAGAAGCCGTGGTCTGCACGCTGATGCGGCAGATCGGCAAGCTGCTGGTGGTGTTCTATCTCGACGCCGAATGGGATCAGATCCGCCGTCATATCGAAGACGGTACGCTCGAAGCCGATGCCTGCGTTCTGGTGCTCGGCGTCACGTTCGACGAAATCGGCGCCGAAGCCGCGGTGCGCTGGCGCTTGCCCGACATGATCCGCTCAGGCATGGGCGAGTTCGACCCGCTGGATGTCGAACAGCCGCGCCAGGTGCAATGGCTGCGCGCCATCACCAACTATTCGACAGCTGTCGCCGACGTGCTGACCCAGCAGAACATGCCGGATTGGCAACGCGAGGAACGCATCGCCGAACTGGCACAGGAATACAGCCACGCACTGAATACCGATCCGGACGTGCTGCATCAGATGAGTGTCGCGCTCGCTCGCGAGGAAGGCGGCGACGGCGTGATGCGCGAGATCGTCGAGTTGCGTGCCAATGCGGACGCCATCGCGCGCGAGGCGCTCGATCCGCAGGCGCGCATCGCGGCAGGCGTGGGCGATCTGCGCGGACTGCCCGACGGCAGCGCGCTCGCGCCGGCGTTGGCGCTGGCCGCGGAAACCGTCCTGGCTGCGCTCGGCTTTGCGCGCACGGTGGTGTTCGTCAAGCACAGCAACGGCACCTTCAAGGCGCGCCTTGGGCTCGGTCCGAAGATCGACGCGGCGCTGCCGAAGCTATCGTTCAACACCGCGTTCGAGCCCGACGTGTTTCATCTCGCGATAGCCAACTCGGTAGGCATCTTCATCGAGAACGCGCGAGACCCGAAGATGGTCGCGCGGTTACCGGAATGGTTCCGACGCTCGTTCGACGATGCCCGTGCCTTTGTGCTGCTGCCGGTTGTTGACGAAACCGATCAGACGGTGGCGCTGTTATATGGCGACTGGTCTCATACGCAGGAGCCACGCCGAATATCGCAGAAGGAAATGAGCGCGTTGAATGAACTGGCCAAGGAGTTAGGACGTTTTTTCGGCTTGGGGCAGATGCGGGAAATGGAGACGATGTGAAGACGTGGCGTGATCGTTGATCACGGCGCTTCACACTCACCGGTTTTGTATTTGCCCTAAGTCATGAATCTCAGATGCTCAGAGGCCGGCATGCGCCGCATGCCGGCCTCTGATTCATACCTCACCCCTCAATCCTCAATCCTCAATCCTCAATCCTCAATCCTCAATCCTCAATCCTCAATCCTCACCCCTCAATCCTCAATCCGCTCCAACCCCTCCGCGCTTCGATCCGCGACCCCAGCCCACGCCCCCGCCGCCAACCCCAACTCCGCGATCTCCTCCACCGTCAACGGCTGCAAGCGCGCACACAAGGCATCGAGCTCATCCCACGCGCCACGCTCGAGCGCTTCGACCGCCGTCAGCAGCAACCCCAGCACGCCTTGTCGATGCAAGATGCCCGCCTGAATCGGCCGCGACAGCGTCAGCACATTCAACGTGCTTTCGAGCGAACCACCAAACACCGCATCGACAAACGAAAACACGCCGGTCAGAAACGCCGCATCGGCTTCGTCACGGCCGGCTTCAGGCAAGCGTTCGATTGCCAGTTCCATGAACCGCGCCCGGGTCGCCGCGAGCTGCAGTAGAGGATCGTCCTCAAGCGCGACCTTGCGGCCGTCGGCATACAACAGCAATTGCGTCCAGCGCGCGATTCGGTTCGTGCCGGTCGCGTTGATCGCTTCACGCAGTGTCGTCACCTTGTGACCGACCGCGAGGCCGCTCGAATTCGCGAGCTTCATCAAATGCATGACCAGCACCGGATTCAGCTTGAGTTCGGCTTCGAGTTGCGCGACGGTCGGGTCGCCCGACAGCAGTTGCAGCAGGTTCAGTAACGCATGCCGCGGCGCGCTGACACGCCGCGTCGTCGAGGTCTGCGCACGCGCGAAGAAGTAGCCCTGGAAGCGGTCGAAACCGAGACCATGCGCCTCTTCGAAATCGCTCTGCGCATCGAGACCCAGCGCAATCAACAGCTTGCCCGCCGACTTGAGCACGCTCGCCAATTTGGGCAACAGCGCTTTCGGCGCGTGCGTGAAATCGATCTTGACCACTTCCGCGTAGGGCAGCAGCTTCGCAAACGTTTCATCGGGCTGCCTCACTTCATCGAGTACGAAGCGATAGCGCCGGCCGTGCAATTGAACGATACGCGCGATCAGCGCATCGTCGACCTGAATCGACGGCGACAGTTCGAACATGAAGCGGTCAGTGGGCAGATGCAGGATCGAGTCGTCGAACAGCATCTCGCGGTTTACATCGACGTAAGCGGGATGCCCGGTGAGCGCACCGCGCACATTGCCCTGCATCAGACCGCGAAGCACCGCTCGCGCCACGCGCTGCGCCGGCTCGGGCGCGCGGCCCGGCAAGGCATCGGCGTCTGCATCCCGACCCGCAGGGGGATGAGACGCAACCGCCGCGTCTGCATCAGATTCAGCGCCCGCTGGCAAATCAGGCGCGCGCACTTTGATCTCATAGCCGCACAGCATGCCGTCACGATTCAGAATCGGCTGACGCGCGAAGCTCACGTTTAGTTGCGCATCGTCCGCGGCACCTGTCTGGCCGGGATTCTCGATCGCGATGGTGGTCATTCCAATCCCCCGCTAAGCGCCGCCCAGGCGCTTCCTGCTGTATTTTGGTTTTCGCTGCACCCTTTTTTCGCCGCACATAGAGCGTGCGTACGAGGCCCCAAGGCCCGTGGCATCTATGATGTGCCTACGATGCGCCAGGCAATTTTATCGCAGGCCGCCGCGCGCGGACATGTCAACGCCGCAATATCTCGAAATAATTGGATACATGTCTCGCTGAAGGCCAGGCAAGAATCGACGATACTCTTGTGCAGTGCAAAAGCGTTCCACCACCGACCTTTAACCAACAAGGAAAATCATGGACGTCAAAAGCGTGCTGTCAAATGCCTTCGCGATGCCAATCACGAGCCCGGCATTTCCGATGGGCCCGTATCGTTTCATCGACCGGGAATTCCTGATCATCACTTACCGCACCGATCCGGACAAATTGCGTGCCGTGGTGCCCGAGCCGCTCCAGATCGGCGAGCCGCTGGTGCATTACGAATTCATTCGCATGCCGGATTCGACCGGTTTCGGCGACTACACGGAAAGCGGCCAGGTGATCCCGGTGTCGTACAACGGTGTCGCGGGAGGCTACACGCTGGCCATGTATCTGGACGACCATCCGCCGATCGCCGGCGGCCGCGAATTGTGGGGCTTTCCGAAGAAGCTCGCGAAGCCCGTGCTCGAAGTGCACACCGACACCCTGGTCGGCACGCTCGATTACGGTCCGATTCGCATCGCCACCGGCACGATGGGCTACAAGCATCGGCAACTGGATCTCGCGCAGCAGCAGAAACGCCTGGAAGCGCCGAACTTCCTGCTGAAGGTGATTCCGCACGTGGACGGCACGCCGCGCATTTGCGAACTGGTGCGCTACTACCTGCAGGACGTCACCCTCAAAGGTGCATGGACGGGCCCCGCCTCGCTCGAACTGGCACACCATGCGCTAGCGCCGGTCGCGGAACTGCCGGTGCTCGAAATCGTCGAAGCGCGGCATCTGATGGCTGATCTGACGCTCGGACTGGGTGAGGTCGTGTTCGACTATCTCGATCAGCCCACGGCCAACATTCGTTGAGCGACCGTCGCGGCGCGGCGTGCATGAAGCGCCTGAAGCGTATGAAGCAATGCGCCGGACCTACGTGAAATAGACGACGCTTCAAGCACCGCCCAAAATGCAAACGGCCGCATCAGCGGCCGTTTGCATCGAGCAAAACCAGTCAGGCAAAGCCCACAACGCCTTACTTCAACACGACCTTCACGTCGAAGTACTTCGCCGCGAAGCGGTCGATCGTGCCGTCGGCCTTCAGTTCCTTGAGCGCCTGGTTCAACGCGTCCTTCAACGCCTTGTCGCCCTTGCGGATGCCGAAGCCCACGCCCGCGCCGAGCAGCTTCTCGTCGGTGACGGCCGGGCCGGCGAATTCGAAGCCCGCACCTTGCGGCTTCTTCAGAAAGCCCTTCGAAGCCGCTTCCGCGTCCTGGAACGCGGCGTCCAGACGACCCGACGCGAGGTCGGCGTAGATCTGGTCCTGCGTCTGATACGGCACGACGTCCACACCCGCCGGCGCCCAGCGCGCCTTCGCATAGGTTTCCTGAATCGTGCCTTGCAGCACGCCGACGTGCTTACCCTTGAGCGAGGCCGGCGTAGGCAGCAGACCACTGCCCTTCTTCGCGATCATCTGATTCGGGATCGTGTAGATCGGATCGGTGAATTCGATGGCCTGGCGGCGCTGGTCCGTGATCGTCATGTCCGAGTTGATCGCGTTGAACTTGCGCGCTTCCAACGCCGGAATCAGGCCGTCAAACGAATTCTCGACCCACACGCACTTCGCCTTCAGCTTTGCGCAGACCGCATTGCCGATGTCGATATCGAAACCTTGCAGTTCGCCCGACGGCGACTTCGATTCGAACGGCGCATACGACGCCTCGACGCCGAAACGCACTTCCTTGATATCCGCCGCTGTTGCGGATCCTGCCGTTACCGTTGCCGTCGCGAACAGCGCGAGCGCAGCCATGTTTCGCCAATTCATCTTCATTACGGGTGTTCCTCTACGGTATTGAATAAGACGGAGCCGAATCCGGGCCAGCATGATTGCCGCGCCAAAAAACCGATTCAAACTCGTGCGGCCGGTGTGGTGCAGCGCAACAGCCGCGAGGGCGCGATTGTACAGGCTTCGAATCGCGGCCCTGTGGGCGCCCCTTTGCCCGGCTCGTTGGCAGTAGCGGGTCACGCGCGCTTGAAGGTGCAACTTTGTGTCGCGTTCAGACAAGCCGGCGCGCGGTCCAATGCACGTTAGACCGCGCCGTCGCCCGCCGCGAAATCGCTGCCGAGCCGCTGCGACAGATGCGTGTAGACCGCCGCGACATGCGGCAGATGACGCGACTCGGGATGCGCCAGCACCCAGACCTGCGATTCGGCTTCGTCGAGCGGCGAGGTCAATTGCACGAGATCGTCGCGCCCGCGCGCGAGGAACGTCGGCAAGATGCCGACGCCGAAGCCGCGCACCACCAACTCGAACACCGCCATCACGCTATTGGTCTTGTACCGCGGCTCGACCGTCGGACAATGCCGTTTGCGCCACAGAACCGAAGGATGATCGCCGAGCGAACTGTCCGGCGCCGCCCAATCGCAGCGCGACAGCGCATCGGCATCGCTCGCCTGGATACCGCTCCTCTTCGCGGTAAACACGGCGATGCGCAGCGGGCCCACATGTTTGCCGACCAGGTGGTCCGGTGCACGGCGCGTGGCGCGCACCGCGATATCGGCGTCGCGTTTGGTCAGGCTCGCAAGGCTGTTGGTGGCGGTCAATTCGAACGACAAGGCCGGATGCAGTGCCGCGAAATCATGCAGCGCGGGCAGCAGGAGGCCGTAGAGCACGGTATCGGTGGTCGTCACGTGAACAGCGCCGCTGACACGGTCACTGCTTGCCTGGACGGTGGAGCGCGCCGCCGCGAGCTCGCTTTCGATGCGCTCGGCATGGCGCGCCAGTTGCGCACCGAGCGGGGTCGCGCGATAACCGCTGCGCGAGCGCTCGAACAGACGCTGCCCGAGCCCGCGTTCGATCCGCTGCACCGAGCGAAAAATCGTCGAGGCGTCGATACCCAGGCGCTGTGCGGCTTCAGCCAGGGTGCCCGCGCGCACCAGCGCAAGAATGGTCTGGGTATCCGCCGAAGTCAGTTCGTATTGCGTTTTTGCACGCATGGTTTGGCAAGCCGCCTGTTTATTCTGAATGCGATCCGAGGTACTTTTACCACATCGACTTGTCGGCCGACGAGCCTTGCCACCGGCACCTGCCGGGACTTCACTCTCGTTTATAGCGGTGACACCATGAAACTCTACTACTCACCGGGCGCCTGCTCGCTGGCCGTTCACATTGCCCTGCGCGAAGCCGGGCTCGACTTCGAAACCGTCAAGGTCAATCTGCAAACGCACCGGCTCACCAATGGCGACGATTACTACGCGATCTCACCGCGCGGCTACGTGCCTCTCATCGAATTCGACGACGGCTCGCGCCACACCGAGGGCGCCGCGCTGTTGCAATGCATCGCCGATCTTGCGCCGGAGCGCGCCCTGTTACCGCCCGCCGGAACGCCGCGACGGCTCGAGGCGGTCGCATGGCTCACCTACATCAGCACAGAGTTGCACAAGACCTTCAGCCCGTGGCTCTGGCATCAGGAGACAGCCGAATCGACGAAGCTCGAATGCCGCACGAAACTCGCCACGCGCTTCGGCGAACTCGAGGGCGTGCTCACGTCGCGCGACTATCTCGCCGGGCAGTACTCGGTCGCCGATGCGTACGCGTTCACGGTGCTGAGCTGGGCGCGCATGCTGTCGGTGGATCTGAGCCCGTATCCGAACCTCACCGCGTATCTGGCGCGCGTGGCAGCACGGCCGAAGGTGCGTGAGGCGATGGTGGCGGAAGGACTGGTCAGGGAGAGCGCGGCGCAAGCCGCTTAAGCGGTAGGGTATGAGACGTTGCGCGCCAAGGCGCGCAACGTTCTGCCCTGCAACGACGCGGCTAAACGAGGCGGGACAGCGTGTCCTGCGTGGTCTCGACCACCAGCAGCCCCGCGCGCAAGCCCGGCTTGACCGTTGCGTTCGGAAACACGAGACGTTCCTCATCGTGACGCACGGTGTAGCGATAGTCGCCGTCGCGCGCAAGCACGGTGTCCTTCACGAAGGGCGTGAAATTCGGCACATCTGCCGCGACCAGTAATTCGAATGCGTCGCTTTGCTTGGTGAGCTGGTCGATCACGGTGAACACGCGCGGCATCGCCGCGGGCACGCCGCCGTGTGCTGTACCGGCCAGTAGACGACGCAGCGCCTCGTCCGCGCTGGCGAAACGCGTCAGGTCGTTCTGGCCGAACGGGCGCACCTTGCCGAGTTCGAGGGTACACGCTTGCGCGCCACATGCCTGCGCGGTGAAGTGCGAGTACGTGTTGCCCTTGGTGGTGTGCAGCAGAACCGCGCTAATGCGCGCTTCGCCGAGCCACTCGAACATGGCGCGCGAAAACGGTGTGCCGGTATGCGGCAACAAGGCAAATTGCTCGAAAGCCGACGGGCGGATCGCCGTATGCATGTCGATATGCCAACGTGCGCCGGGTTCGTCCGACGCAGCGCCGAAGAAACGCATTGCCGCCTGCTCCAATGCCGCGGCACGTGGCGCTTCGTGGCTGTGCGGCACCTGCGTATGACGGCCGCTGAAAAGACGGTTCAGATCGTCGTCGCGATAACGGCACGCATCGCGCATTGCATCGACGTTACCGAGAATCACCAGCAGGCGGCAGGTCAAGACTGCATCGCCCCGCGCGATATCGCGCACCAGATACGACAGCAGTTCAATTGGCGCGGTTTCATCGCCATGCACGCCGGCAGAGACGAGCACACTGCGCGTGCCCTCATCCTGCACCGCGGGCTCCATGAGCAGGACGCCGTCGTCGAGCCACGACCAACGCACGCCGCTGTGGGCACACTCACCCTGCGTGTCCTGCGTGCCAGGCCGCGTCCTCGCCAGCGTGTAGGCGAGGAAATCGTCGAGCATCGAAACCGGCATGCCGTGCTCAGCGCTGGAAGTCATACAGCGAGCCCAGACCGAGAATCTGCGTCAATTCGTCGAGTGCGGTGCGCGACTCGGCGAGCAATTGCGGATCGGTCAGATCGGACGGCGCGAGACGATCGCGATAGTGCTTTTCGATCCACGCGTCGAGGCGGCCGAACAGGTTGTCGTTGATCCACACGCCAGGCGTCACCGCCGCACGCTCCGCATCGTTCAACACCACGCGCAGACGCAGACATGCCGGACCGCCGCCGTTTTTCATGCTTTCGCGCAGGTCGAACACGAGCACGTCGTCAATCGGACCCGTGTGCGAGGTCAGATCGTCCAGATAGGCGCCCACGCGAGCGTTCTCGCGGCATTCCTGCGGCACCACCAGCACCTGCTTGCCATCCGGGCGCGTCAACAACTGGCTGTTGAACAGGTACGACGTAACTGCGTCAGCCACGCTCACCTGCGCGTCCGGCACTTCGATCACATTGAACTCGGCTTTCAGCCCGGAGAGCTTCGTGCGCAGTTCGTCATACACCGCGTTCTGTTCGACAAACGCGAGTTGATGGCAGAACAGCGTATTACGATTGCCGACCGCGATCACGTCGTTATGGAACACGCCCGCGTCGATCACGTCCGGGTTCTGCTGCGCGTACACGGTGCCCGCTTCTTTCAGGCCGTGCCGATGCGCAACCGCGCGGCTCGCCTCGAAAGTCTGACGTGCCGGAAAACGCTTCGGCTCCGGCCCACGGCGATATTCACTGCGGCCGTACACGAAGAATTCGACGCCCCGTGTGCCATATTCCGAGCAGAAACGCGTGTGGTTCGCCGCGCCTTCGTCGCCGAGCGCCGGCGTACCAGGCAGCGCTTCATGCACCGCGAAACGATCCGCGTCGCTGAAAATCGCGCGTAGCGTGCGGCGCGTCGATTCATGCTCGATCGCACGATGCAGCTTGCTGCACAGATTGGCCGGCGTGAAATGCACGCGGCCGTCGTGCGTGTCGGCTGAGGGACTCACCGTCGCCGCGTTCGCGGTCCACATCGCAGAAGCCGAGCTCGCCGCGGCCAGCAACTCGGGCGCGTCTTTGGCCACGCGTGCGATCACCGTCGCGTCGTCGCCCGAAAAACCGAGTTCGCGCAAGAGACGCATCGAAGGACGCTCCTGCGGCGGCAACACGCCCTGATGAAAGCCGAGGTCGGCCAACTGCTTCATCTTACGCAGGCCCTGCTTGGCAGCAGCCTTCGGATTCGCAACCGACTTCTCGTTGTTCTGCGACGCGACGTTGCCGAACGAGAGCCCCGCGTAATTGTGGGTCGGGCCGACGAGACCGTCGAAATTGGCTTCAGTGGCTTGCATCGTCGATCCTTAGAATTGAAGGCCCGGCGAGACGCTCGCGGGCATTTGCAGTTGCGCGCTTTCGACGGACGCCATCGGATACGCGCAGTAGTCGGCCGCGTAGAACGCGCTCGGCCGGTGATTGCCCGAACGCCCCGGGCCACCGAACGGCGCGCCCGACGATGCGCCGTTAGTCGGCCGGTTCCAGTTGACGATGCCCGCACGGATGGTGCGCTGGAAATGCGCCCACAGCGCTTCGTCGTCGGCGAGCAGGCCGGCTGAAAGGCCGAATTCGGTATCGTTGGCTTTGTCCAGCGCTTCGTCGAATGTGCTGTAGCGAATGATCTGCGCCAGCGGTCCGAAATGCTCTTCGTCCGGCAGGTCCTTCACGGCGGTTACATCGAGAATCGCGGGCGTGACGAAGCCGAGTTCCGGATCGCGCTGCTCCATTTTCAGCAGCGCTTTCGCGCCGTCGGCCAGCAGACGCTCTTGCGCCGCGACCAGACGCGAAGCCGCACGCGCGGAAATCACCGCGCCCATGAACGGCTGCGGATCGGCGTTGTATTCGCCCACGCTGATACGCGAAGTCAGTTCGGTCAGGCGTTCCACGAAGCGGTCGCCAAACGCGTCGTTCGGCACGAAAATACGGCGCGCGCAGGTGCAACGCTGCCCTGCCGACAGAAACGCCGACTGAATTGTGTGATGCACGGCGGCGTCGACATCCGCCACGGGTCCGATCACGAGCGGATTGTTGCCGCCCATCTCCAACGCGAGGACGATCTCCGGGCGGCCGCCGAACTGCTTGTGCAGCAATGTTCCGGTATCCGAACTACCCGTGAAGAACAGGCCGTCGATCTGCCGGTGGTTGGCGAGCGCAATACCCGTCTCTTTCTCGCCTTGCACGAGGTTCAGCACGCCAGCGGGCAAGCCTGCATCGTGCCAGATCTGCACAGTAAGCTTAGCCACGCCCGGCGCGAGTTCGGACGGTTTGAACACCACCGCATTGCCCGCGATCAGCGCCGGCACGATATGCCCGTTCGGCAGATGCCCCGGGAAGTTATACGGCCCGAACACCGCGACCACGCCATGCGGACGATGCCGAAGCACGGCAGTGCCGTCAGCCATCGGCGAACGCTTTTCACCAGTGCGCTCGTTGTAGGCCTGAATCGAAATCTCGACTTTCGCCGCCATCGAAGCCGCTTCAGTGCGCGCTTCCCACAGCGGCTTACCCGTCTCGCGGCCGATCGCTTCGGCAAGCGCTTCCTTGCGTTCCGTCACGAGCGCGGCGAAGCGGCGTACCACGCCGCAACGTTCGTCGAGACTCAGCGCCGACCATGCGGAGAACGCACGTCGTGCGCTGCGCACCGCCCGGTCGACGTCGGCCGCCGAAGCGCTGTTGCCTTCCCAAACCGTCGCGCCCGTACCCGGGTTGCGCGACGCGAATGCGGGTCCTGTGCCGGCGGCCCATTCGCCGTCGATGAAAAGCTCGCTCATGATCATCCTTGTTTGTGTTTCAGCGGCAGTACCCGCACCGGGTCGCCTGCCTTGACGTCGAGCGCGGCCGCTTCGGCTGCGCTCATGCGGAACACGCCGTCTTGCGGCACGCCCGCGGCCACGCCCACGCGAAAATCGCCCAACGACGTATTCGATACCATCGAACGGGGTGCATCCTGCGGGGCGCCCACCGGCACATCGGCGATTTCCACCCGCGCCACCACGCTCTCGCGCACGGTGCGCAAGTCGGCGATATGGCATTCGAGCACCGGGCCCGCGTCGAAGATATCGACGTGATTCTCGTAGCGCAGCCCCTCGGATTCGAGCATGCGGCGCGCCGGAATCGTGTCGTTATGCGTCAGGCCGACGCATTCCTGCGCTTCTTCCGGCAACAGTTCGACATACACCGGATAACGCGGCATCAGCTCGGCGAGAAACGCCTTGCGGCCGTGCGAGCTCAGATAGTCCGCCGCGTTGAAATCGATCTGGTAGAAATGCGAGCCCACCGCGCGCCAGAACGGCGAGGTGCCTTCCGCGTCGAAATGGCCGCGCAATTCCGCGCACAACCGCTGCGGGAAACGCTCGCGGAATTGCGCAAGAAACATGAAGCGCGAACGCGACAGCAAACCGCCGACGCCGCTCGTGCGATAACGCGGGCTCAGGAACAGCGAGCACACTTCGGCATAACCCGTGAGGTCATGCGAAATGTTCAGCGCGCGCATGCGCGTCCAGATGCCGAGGTCCTGGCTCGCGTGCACGACCGTGCTCACGCGGTAGTTGTAGAACGGCTGCTGGAGGCCGACCGACGTTTCGATCCCGCATACGCCGGCCACGTCGCCGGTGTCGGTATCTTCCATCACGAAGAAGTAGCCGGCTTCGTGCGGCTCGGCCTTGTCTTCCATCGTGCGGCGCGCACGTTCAACGCGCGCCGCGAGTGCATCGCGATCCGGCTTGAACGTGGTGAGACCGGGACCGGTCTCCTGCGCGAGCCGCATGAGCGCGTCCACATCGCCTCGTTGCACAACGCGAACGACGATCATTGTGCGTCTCCCGAAAATTCTTCCTGATGCGGCTGGTGCAAGGGCACGCAGCGTACCGTGTCGCCCTCCGTCACGCCGAGCGCGGCACGCGCCGCATGCGACAACGACGCGCCAGTTGTTTTACCGCCGACCAAGGTCCCGAGCACACAGCGGAACTCGCCGTCCGCACCGTTATGCGCGATCAGATACGTCGAGCCGTCGGCAGCCGTGCCGGCTTCGCGCACCAGGCGTGTTTCATTGCGCGTCACGCAGGCACTGCGATCGACCTGCGCCGTCAGCACCGGACCCGCGTCGAAAATATCGATAAAGCGATCCGTCTCGAAGCCCTCTTCGAGGTGAATCTCATACGCGAGCAGCGCCTTCGAATCCGGCTCGCCGAGCACACGCTGCGCCGCTTCCGGCAGCAACGGCACGTAGATCGGATAGGTCGGCATCACTTCGGCGATAAAGGTGCGGCTGCGGCCACCCGATTCGATTTCGATGTCGGCGAAGTTGCGGCCGAAGAACTTGCGCCCCACCGCCTCCCAGAACGGCGACACGCCTGAGTCGTCGGTGACGCCGAGCAGCAGCGAGAACACTTCCGGCGTGAAGCGCTTGCGATTCGCGGCGATATACATCATCCGCGCCCGCGACATCAATTGCGCGGCCGCATCGCCACGCAGCGACGGGTCGATGTAAAAACCCGCCAGCCGGCTCTTGCCGGTTAATTCGTGCGACATGGTCAGCGCGTGAATCTTGCGATTCACGTGCAACTCACGCGACGCATGAATCAGCGCGTCGTTGCGAAACGCGTAGAACGGGTCCGAATAACCGGCGGCGGCGACAATGCTCGCCGTACCCATCAGCTTGCCGCTCTCCGCATCTTCGAGCACGAACAGGTAGAACTCCTCGCCCGGAAAATCGACATCCGCGCGAAATGAGTCTTCCGACAACGCGACGCGCGCTTCGAGCGCACGCCGGTCGTGCGGCAGCGAATGCAGCACCGGTTGCGCGGTGCGCGCCATGTGTTCGAGCGCATCGAGATCGGCGAGGCGGCCGGGGCGTACGAAGAGCATCATCGTTCCTGTTGAATGTGACGCATGATTCAGTGCTTTAGCTCAGCGCCGTGGTTCACTTCGACGCCGTTTCGGCTTTCGCGCCGACGATCTCTTCGATCGCCTTCGCCAGACGCGCGAAGCCTTCGTACATATCGTCGAGCGGCATGATCAGCGAGGGCACGAAACGCAGCACGTCCGGACCGGCCATCAGCATGATCACGCCGTGCTGACCCGCGGCCGTGACGAAATCTTTCGCGCGGCCTTTGAACGCATCGGTCAATTCGGCACCGATCAACAGGCCCTTGCCACGCACTTCCGTGAACAGACCAAAGCGTTCGTTCAGCTTGGCGAGTTGACCCTTCAATGCTTCGCTGCGAGTACGCACGCCTTCGAGCAGCTTCGAATCGCTGACCAACTCGACCACCTTCTCGGCGATTGCCGAGGCGAGCGGATTGCCGCCGTAGGTCGTGCCATGCACGCCGACCTTGAAGTGCGCGGCCAGTTCGTTGGTGGTCAGCATCGCGCCGATCGGGAAGCCGTTGCCGAGCGCCTTCGCGGTGGTCAGGATGTCCGGCGTGACGCCGGTGTCCTGGTACGCGTAGAAATGACCGCTGCGGCCCACGCCCGTTTGTACCTCGTCAAAAATCAGCAGTGCGCCGTGCTCGTCGCACGCTTCGCGCAGCGCCTTCAGGAACGCCGGATCGGCCGGGATCACGCCGCCCTCGCCCTGGATCGGCTCGACGATCACCGCGCAGGTTTTCGCGCCGATCGCCTGCTTCGCCGCTTCGATATCGTTGTAAGGCAAATGGATGATGCCGGCCGGCACCGGACCGAAGCCTTCCGAATACTTCGGCTGGCCGCCGACGCTCACGGTGAAGAACGTGCGGCCATGGAACGACTGCGTGAACGAGATGATTTCGACTTTATCCGCGCCATGGCGCTCGAACGCGACGCGGCGTGCCAGCTTCAATGCCGCTTCGTTCGCTTCCGCGCCCGAGTTGGCGAAGAAGGCGCGGTCGGCGAAGGTCAGGTCTTCGAGACGTTTGGCGAGGCGCAGCACCGGCTCGTTGGTGTAACCATTGCCGATGTGCCACAGCTTGCCGCCCTGTTCATGCAGCACTTTCAACAGCTCAGGATGCCCATGACCAAGCGCGGTGACGGCGATACCGCCGGCGAAGTCGATATAGTCGCGGCCCTGCGTATCCCAGACGCGCGAACCGAGACCGCGATCCGGTACGAAGGCGGCGGGCGAAAACACCGGCACCATGACTTCGTCGAAGGTCTGGCGTGTCACTGTCAGGTCGTTCATGGCAAATCCTCGTTACAGGTGAGAGGTAATACACGTAGTGTAGGAAACCGCACGCGATACGTCTTGCGCATACGCGACGCTTTCTATGAGCTTCCAGGCGGGTTTGGCGCAAGTGGGCCGCGCACGCCGCGCTTTACGCCCGTTCGTGGTGCTCAATCCGCCTGGTCGGGCCGTTCGATCAACGCAGCCGGCCGCGGCTCGCTGGCCGCGGCGCCGCTTGCGCCGGTTTGCTTGTCGATCCAGTTACGACGATCCTCGCGTGGCGTGACATCAAAGCGTTCGCGGTAAGCATTCGAAAAGTGCGCCGCCGACGAAAATCCGCAGGCCAGGCTGATCTGCACCACCGATTTGCTGGTGCGCTGCAATTGCGTGCGCGCTTTTGAAAGCCGCAGGCCGAGATAGTATTTGGACGGCATCGAGCCGAGATACTGGCGGAACAGCCGCTCCAGCTGACGCCGCGATACGCCGACGAGACCCGCAATTTCATCGGTGGTCAGCGGGTCCTCGATATTCGCTTCCATCAGCATCAGCGCGTCGTTCAGACGCGGATGGCGCTCACCCGGCGCGGTCACGAACGGAATGCGCTGCCGTTCTTCACCCGCGCGCAACACGCCGACGCCCAGCGTATCGGCAATCCGGTCCGCCAACTCCGGCCCGTGATCGCGGCCGATCATGGCGAGCATGAAGTCGACCGTTGCCTGACCGCCCGCGCAGGTGGCGCGATCACGGTCGATTTCGAAGATCTGCTGGGTGACGATCGAGCGCTCGAACTGCTCGGAGAACTGCTGATAGGTTTCCCAGTTGACGCTCACGCGATAGCCGGACAATTGCCCGGCCATGGCGAGCCACCAGACACCGTGATGAATGCCCGTCACGAGCGGCGTGCGCTGTCCGACGCGCGAAAGACTCGCGAGAAACAGGCGATAGTCCGCGAATTGCTGGAACCGTTCGCTGACGATGATCAGCCAGTCGCACGAAATCGCGTCGCCGAACGCGGCGTCGGCCGGCCATTGCGCACCGCCCGACAAAGGCACCGCGCGGCCGTCCCACGAACACACCTGTACGCGGTACAAGGCTCGGCCGTCGATTTCGTTGGCGAGATTGAGCGCGTCGACGATCGGCCCGACGCCCGACATCGACACCGGCGGCAAGGCGACGATGGCGACCTGCGTGGTGCGAGCCGGGTTGGACGTGCGAGCCATCGCTTATCAGTAAGACGCGAGCCGCGCGTTACTTCAGGCTGCCGGACAGGAACTGCTTGAGCCGTTCGCTGCGCGGCGTGGTCAGCACCTCGGCGGGCAAGCCCTCTTCTTCGGTGCGGCCCTGGTGGAGGAACATCACGTGATTCGAGACGTTGCGCGCGAAACCCATTTCGTGCGTGACGACGATCATCGTACGGCCTTCTTCGGCGAGCTTCTGCATGACCTTCAGCACTTCGCCGACCAGTTCGGGGTCGAGCGCGGAGGTCGGCTCGTCGAACAGCATAACGTCAGGGTCCATCGCCAATGCACGCGCAATGGCCACGCGTTGCTGCTGACCGCCCGACAGATGCGACGGATACTGTTTTTCCAGACGCGGTGCGAGACCCACCTTCTCGAGATATTCACGTGCGCGCTCTTCGGCTTCGCGACGCGACAGACCTAGCACATGAATCGGCGCTTCGACGATGTTCTCGATCACGTTCATGTGCGCCCACAAGTTGAAGTGCTGGAACACCATCGCGAGTTTCGTGCGGATGCGTTGCAGCTGCTTGTGATCGGCCACTTCCAGATTGCCGGCGCGGTCGGGTTTGGTCTTGACCGTTTCGCCATCGACGACGATCTGCCCCGCGTTCGGCCGCTCCAGAAAATTGATGCAGCGCAGGAAGGTGCTCTTGCCCGACCCGCTCGCGCCGATGATGCTGATCACGTCGCCCTTGTTCGCGTTCAGCGACACGCCCTTGAGCACTTCATTGTCGCCGTAGCGCTTGTGGATGTCCTGAACGGCGAGCTTGCAAGCTTCGGTTTGAGTCGTGTGGAGCAAGATGCTCTCCCTTTGAAAATACGGATCAATCTAGGTGACGGCGCGGACCGGCCGCGCCGCTGCAACGAAACATGCCTGCTCAGTGCGTGCGCACCGCCAGGTAACCCAGCCAGTGACGCTCGGCGCGGCGGAACAGGGCCACCAGCGCGAACGACACCACGAGGTAAATCAGCGCGGCGAGGCCGAATGCGTCGAACGACTGATACGTGGCGGAATTCGCATCGCGCGCCACCTTCAGGATGTCCGGCACCGTGGCCGTGAACGCGACCGTGGTGGCGTGCAGCATCAGGATCACTTCGTTACTGTACAACGGGAGCGCCCGGCGCAGCGCGGACGGTATCACAATGCGCCGGTACATCGTGAACCAGCTCATGCCGTAGGCACGGGCCGCTTCCACTTCACCGTGTGAAGTCGAACGGATCGCGCCGGCGAAAATCTCGGTGGTGTACGCGCAGGTGTTCAGTGCGAAGGCGAGAATCGCGCAGTGAAAGCCGCTGCGGAAAAACGCGTCGAGCAACTCATGCGAGCGCACGAATTCGAGGCTGTACATGCCGGTATAGATCAGCAGCAGTTGCACGTACAGCGGCGTACCGCGAAACACGTAGGTGTAGAGACGCACCGGCGTCGACAGCCAGCGCTTCTTCGACACGCGCGCCACCGCGAGCGGAATCGCCATGAAAAAGCCGATCCCGATCGACGCCACCAGCAGCCACAGCGTGACCGCCAGACCGGACATACGCTGACCGTCCCAGTAGAGGAATGCGCGCCAGAATTGATTGAGAATGTCGATCATGGTCTTAGAGCTCCGCGTGGCGCACGCCGATCGAATAGCGCTTTTCCAGCCAGATCAGCACGAGGTTCGACGCGGTGGTGATCGCCAGATAGATCAGCGCGGCGACCAGAATGAAGAAGAACATGTTGAAGGTGCTCTTGCCGGCGTCCTGGGCGGCTTTGACGACATCGGCGAGACCGATGATCGACACCAGCGCCGTGGCCTTGACCAGCACCTGCCAGTTGTTGCCGATGCCCGGCAGGGCGAAGCGCATCATCTGCGGAAAGAGGATGCGCCTGAACACCCGCGCGCCGCTCATGCCGTACGCACTGCCCGCTTCGAGCTGGCCGCGCGGCACCGCCAGAAACGCGCCGCGGAAGGTTTCGGTGAAGTACGCGCCGTAGATGAAACCGAGCGTCAGCACGCCGGCCACGAACGGATCGATATCGAACTGGGGCAAATCGAGGGCGTCGGTGAGATTGTTGACCGCGATCTGGATGCTGTAGAACAGCAGCAGCATCAGCACGAGGTCGGGCACTGAGCGGATCAGCGTCGTATAGCCGGTTGCGATCGCTCTGAGCGGGCGGTTGAACGAGAGTTTCGCCGCCGCGCCCGCGAGGCCGAGCAGCACGGAGGCTGCCAGCGACAGGACGGACAGCTCGATCGTCTGGATCGTGCCGGCCAGCAACACCGGACCAAAGCCGTAAAGGAACACGCGTGTCTCCATCCAGGATTTATTGAGGATGTCATGGATGGGGGCGGGTTAGGCCTGCCCGACTCATCCTGCATGGCGCGGAGTCTCGCAAGCGGAAATTATTTTCTCAAAGAGAAGTCGGGGGAATGTTGCTGTGCAGCAATTGGGGTTTTGGTGCGGCTTGGGGCTGGCAGGGCTTGGTTTTGGGGGGCGTGTGGTTTTGTAAGGTTGGGAGCGGGTTGTGGGCGACGCCGCGATTTAGCAAGTTTTGGGTCGCTTTTTCGATAGCCCTCGGTGGAGGTTTTTGCCTGCTCGGCGCTTTTTCTGTGTGCCTGCGGTGTTGGCCTTTCCTTGGGCTGATTGCCTGCGCGGCGCTTTTTCTGTGTGCCTGCGGCGTTGGCCTTTCCTTGTTTCCTTATCGGTCTATTAGCGTTGCCCCTGTGCGGGGCGGCACTCACTTCTCTTTGCCGGCCGCAAAGAGAAGTAAGCAAGAGAAAGCGGCTCACACCGCTAATTCTTAAGCGGCTCCCCCGCGCAGCCACGGTAGTGGTGCATCTGGAATCCGTGCCCTCGCACATTCGGCGTGAGTGACAAAGGTGTCATCCGCTCCCACTCCGCACTGCGTGCGTCGCGGACCGGTCTGCATGGGAAACCTTGGGGCTTCGGTTACGCGCAGCGGGAGCCATCGGCTTCGCCTCGGCGAGGCGCCGAATGCGCAAACACGATGGGATTCTGGAAGTGCCTCCAAGCCGAGTAAAGCAGGATCGCGAAAACGCAACCGGTGGTTTAGTGAAGTACCCTTCGGCGCGCGCAGCGCCGCCGGAAGTAAGACGCCCTTGTCACTCACGCCGAATGTGCGAGAGCACGGATTCCAGATGCACCACTACCTCCTCCAAGCCAGGGGACCCGCTTATGAGCTAGCGGTTTGAGCCGCTTTCTTTTGCCTACTTTTCTTTGCGGCAAGCAAAGAAAAGTAGGTGCCCCCCCGCACAGGGGGAACGCTAATGGACCAATAAGAACACAAGGAAAGGCCAACGCCGCAGGCACACAGTAAAAGCGCCGCGCAGGCAAACAAAGCCCCTCATTCAATCCCTAATCGAGCCCGAATAGAGGGCAACATAAACTCCACCGCCGCACGCCCCTCCTCAATCGCCGGCCCCGCCCGATGAAAATCAAAAATCCCCATCCCCCCCAGCCGCGGCTGAATCAAAATATCCGCCGGTTCACCAGCAAGGCGACTCCGCGTAATCCGCACCTGCATGATGTCAATACTCTGCGCGATCGAACTCAGCATCGACGGCACGCGCGTACTCGGCGCCGGCGGCACCCGCACATCATCAGAAGCGCTGCCCTCAGCAGGCGCCAGCCACGGTGGCCACGGCTTACCGTTACGACGCAATGAAACCGGCGGCGGCGCAGTCGCATCGAGCGCAGGCGTCTCGACCACCGCGCCGCCGAAATCGCGGCCATTCAGAATATCGTTGTTCAGATCGACCGCGATCACGCAGTCCGCCCGCATCCCGCGCGCCACGGAGACCGGCACCGGATTGCTCAAGCCGCCATCCACCAGCCACACACCGTTGTGAAATACCGGCGTGAAAATCCCCGGAATCGCAATCGAGGCACGCACCGCGTCGACCACGCTGCCATCCTGCAACCAGGTCTCGCGGCCCGAATCGAGCTCGGTCGCCACCGCCGCGAACGGCATGTTCAACTGGGCGATCGAGCGGCCGTTGAATTTGTCCGCGAAAATCTGGATCACCTTGCGCCCGCCAAGCAATCCGCCCGACAACCGCAAATCGAGCAGCCGCACCACCGTTTGCCAGGTCAGCCGCGAAACCCACTCCTCCAGCCAGTCAAGGTCGCCGTTCGCGTAGACCGCGCCCACCAGTGCGCCGATCGACGTGCCGCACACCACATCCGGCTTGATGCCCGCATCGTGCAACGCGCGAATCGCGCCGATATGCGCCCAACCACGTGCAGCACCGCCACCCAAGACCAGCCCGATACGGCTGTATCGACGTCGATGTATCATCTGTTCCCTGCCTTTTCTCCGCTATCGCCCACGTATCACATCCGAGCGCGATGTCGTGTACACCTTCTGATACTGATCGAAGTGCACGTTGAAAATGCCTTCTTCGGTCACGCCGCCCTCGCGCCACTTCCAGCTCCACACGGTTTCCGGCTTGAGCGGAAACACGGCAACCTGGCCAGGCTTGCCAAGCAGGCGGCGCACCTCGTCCTCAGTCATGCCGATGCGAATCTTGCCGAAGTTCTCGGCGGTCAGCACCTGCGTGATAGCTTGCAATTTGCCGTCACGGTCGATATCGACCATGTACGTGTTCAGTCCTTGCGGGCCACGCGGATATTCAAAGCGCTTCGAGCCGTCGGTAAACGTGCGCTCGGTTTCCGGCTTGCCCATCTGATCGCGAATCTGCGCCTCGGTCGTGATGCCGGGCGTCATATTCTTGAGCAACAACGCATCCGGCTTGACGGCGTTAAAGAATTCCTTGAGTTTTTGCACGGCACGGTCGCTCTGTTGGTCGTCGCAACCGGTCAGCGCAACGCACGCGGCCAGCATCGCGACGGTAAGCAGTTTGAGGCTCACAGCGAGTTTCCTGTTCGGATGCGAAGCGGCAATCCGCGCGCATCCCGTTGTGTTGGGTGTGTCCTCCAAGGGGACTTCCTTCGGACGCCCCCCAAGGGGCTTTCCTCTGGGGCGCCCTACAGGATAACCGCGCACGGAAAAATCCGCGAGCGAGGGCGGCAAGGGGCATAAGCCGTTATGCGGAATGGTTTTGCGGCTGAAGGGGGCGAAACCCGCGAAAACGGGCGCCACAAGCAAAAAGGCGACGCTGTGCAAAGCGCCGCCAGAATCGGTCGATACGGTCAACCGGAAACGGGATAACGGCCAAATAGCCCAATGGCCCAATGGCCGCCTGAAGCGAAACACCGTGGACGGCGCGCAGCGGTCCGGTTCCGGGCGAAGCGGTGAGAGACCTTGGCCTCTGACCTTGCGCCATCGCCGGAATGGCAGACCGCTGCTTGTCTGGCCGCCCTGGTCCCTCGATAAGCCTTCCAAGTGCAGCTAATCTAAACGGATTGGCAGACTTAGACGAGAGCGCGTTTACACCGAATCGGCAGATGATTTGCGGTCCGCGGCATTGGCTTTGCAGCCGGCCCGCGCAGTGCCGGCGCGGCTCGTCTCACGCACGGACAAACGCGGCGAACCCCGCACGCCCCGCCCCTTGCAGCACCGAATCGTTCTGTGGCGTATGAATCCGCGCGCATAGCACGTCGCGATAGTGCCGCTCGAGCGGATTGTCACGACTCAAACCGGGATTGCCGCTCGCCTCGATCGCCAGTTGAACCGCCTCGATTGCCTGATTCGTCACCGTGTATTTGACAAGCGGCGCTTCGTCCAGCTTCACGCGTTCACCATGAGCGCTCGCATCGAGCAACGCGCGATTGCTGAACAGCAGCGCGTCGATGCGCCCGAGCGTCTGCTGGAACGCAGGCAGGCTCGCAAGCGGCACGCCAAGATTGCCCGGTGTGCGCCCGGCGGCCCATTGCGCGAACCAGTCGCGCGCGGCCCGCGCAACACCGTCATATACCGCGGACAACAACACGCTCATCCACGCCAAGCCGAGCGCGTCGAGTCCGGCACCCGCCTCGCCCGGCAGATGCACGTCAACCGCATGAGCGCTCGGCACGAACACGTTGTCGAACACGAGTTCGTGACTGCCCGTCGCGCGCATCCCGAGATGATTCCACTCGCTGCCGACCCGCACGCCGGGTGTGTCGCGACGCACCAGCCACACGCCGACACGCGGCGGCGTCTCGTCGCTGCGCGCCCACACCGCAAGCCACGTGAGGCCGGGGCTGCCGGTCGAGTACAGCTTGCTGCCGTCGATGATCCAGCCGTCGGCGCTGCGCTTCGCGATCGTCGACGGCAAGCCGCCGCGCGCCGGCGTACCCAGCTCGGGCTCGACGCGCAGCGAGTTGATCAACGCGCCATCGCGCACCGCATCGCGCGCCACGCGTTCACGCAGTTCGACAGGCCAATACGGGTTGCCCTGCAAGCGATGATGAAACAGGTATTGCATCACCAGTACCAGCGCCGTGGACGGCTCGCCGCGCGCCACCGCGCGCACCGCTTTCAAGGCCTGCGGCAAGCTCGCGCCAGCACCGCCAAGCGATGCGGGCACGGTCAATGAGAGCAGATCGAATTCGTGCAGGCGCGCCAGATTGGCGTGCGGAAACTCCGCCGTGCGGTCGTAGTGAGCCGCGCTGTCCGCGAACTCGCTCGTGAGCCGTGCGAGCAGCGCGTCGAACGCATCGCTATCGAGCGGCGGATGACGGCGCGTCACCGCGCTTTCGGCAATCGGGGCGTTCATACAAGGACTCCGGCAGGCCGCGTCAAGGCAGAGGGAAGCTGCGATCGAAACTCGGGCGCACGTCGAGATGCGCACGAATCACGTTGGCGGCCTCGTAGGTATCGGCGGTACGCTGCTGCGCGGCGACGACGCTGTCGTCGATCGCGACCGGATGCACCTGGCCACGCTGATAGACGGTCTTCAGCACATCGGTCGGCAGGCCCGTGACTTTTGATTGCATCGCCGCGACCTCGTCGGGATGCGAAAGCGCCCAACGCTGGCCGATCGCCACGCGTCGCAGGAAGTCGGCGAGTTGAGTACGCTTGTCCGCGATCGCGCGCTCGGTCGCGACCTGATAGCTGAGTCCTTCTGACAGGCCGACGCCGTTCGCGATGATGCGATCGTGATCGCGCGCTTCACCCAGTGCGGTGTAGGGGTCCCACACCGACCACGCATCGACGCTGCCTGACGCAAGCGCCGCCTTCGCATCGGCGGGCGCGAGGAAGACGAACGAGACGTCGGTCAGCGGCACGTTGGCCTTCTTCAAGGCGGCAAGCGCGAGATAGTGGCCAATCGAACCGCGTGTCGTCGCGATGCGTTTGCCCTTCAGGCTCGCCGCATCGTTCAACGGCGAATGCGCGCCGACGACGATCGCCAGATCGAGCGGATTCGACCGGGTCGCCGCGACCGCGCGGACCCTGGCGCCGGCAGCGAGTGCGAACACCAGCGGCGCATCGCCCAGGCCGCCGACATCCACGGCACCGGCATTCAGCGCTTCGCCGAGCGGTTGCGCGGCTGGAAAGTTGAACCACTCGATCCTGTACGGCAGGTCGTTGAGCTGACCGGATGCTTCGAGAATGCCGCGCGTTTGCAAAGACTGGTCGCCAACTTTGAGCACCGGTAGATCCGCTGCGGAAGACTGCGTTGCGCAAACGGTCGCGCACAGTGCCAGCATTGCCGCGCCGAGCGGTTTGAGCAACGCGCGTTGCAATACGGAAAAAGAGCAATGGAAATTCGTCATAGCGGCGATTGCATCGTGGCATCCAGGTGAATTGCCATCGACGATAAGGCACGCATCTGTATAAGACAAACGCATTATTCTGCTAAGCAAATATGCGAATTTTATTGAGCGGCGAGGCATGCGCGCGCATCGATACGGGTATCATCGAACACACGAATCTTGCGCCTTGGGCGCGCTCATCGAGTCATCGCTTACCATGAAGATCGACGAAATAGACGCATACGTTACCGTCATTCGCTGTCAGTCGTTGCAACAGGCCGCGCTCTCGCTCGGCCTCACGCAACCGGCAATCACGCGCCGTCTGCAGAATTTCGAAGAGGCGCTCGGCGTCGAACTGCTCGATCGCAATACGCGCCCACTCAAGGCGACGGCAACGGGCCGTATCGTCTACGAACAATGCCGCGTAATCCAGCGCGAACTCGACGTGCTGCGCGAGATCGTCGCTACCGACACGCCGCCGGTCGGCACGCTGCGCCTCGGCGTTGCGCAGACGATTGCCGATATCGCGCTCACCGACGCAATGCGCGGTCTCAAGGCGGCCTACCCCGATCTGCAAGCGCGTGCATCGACCGGTTGGGGCAGCCAGCTCCTGCAACGCGTCGAGCAGGGCGAACTCGACGCCGCCGCGATCCTGTTACCCAGCAACAAGACCTTCGGCGAGACGTTGTCGGCGCGCTCGCTCGGGCGCATCAAGCTGGCGGTGGTCGCGCAGAAAGGCATGTTGAGAAGGCGCGCGCGTACGCTGGCGGAATGCCAGCCGATCGGGTGGGTGTTGAATCCGGATGGTTGCGGCTTTCGCGACGGCCTGCAACGCACGCTGACGGGTCTGGGGCTCGCGCTCAAACTGAATCTCGAAACGCTCGGCACCGAACTGCAATTGCAACTGGTTGCCGACGGCAACGGTCTTGGACTTGTGCCGTTGCCGCTACTGCAAGCCAGCGCACACGCGGACGCACTCGACATCGTCTCGATCAGCGACTTCAAACCGCTTATCGATATCTGGCTCGTGCATCCGCGTGTGCTGGGCAAATTGCAACAGCCGGTCGAACGATTCGGCGCGGCGATCGAACGGCAATTCAGGGAAGCACGCGCGCAGCGCGCGGCTTGAGCCGCACGCTGACTGTCTTCGCTCCGGCTGATTAAACTAACTGGGCCAATTCACCCGCAGCATCCACTTCGCACAAGTCCGTACCTCAGAGCACGCGAAAACCATGCGTACCGTCGCGGCCCAGTTGAGCAACGAGCCCATACTCCCATTCCAGGTACGCGTTCATCGCTTCGCGCGCGTTTTCGGTTCCTTCATACGGACGGCGATAACGATCGATGCGTGGCGAGGCCAGACGCGTCTCGCCACTTTCCACGGCGAGGCCCGTCTCGATCCACGCATTCGTGCCGCCGCTTAGCACCTGCACCGGCCTGCCCGTCAACGCCGCCAACTCGGGCGCCGCGAAGCGCGCAAGAAGACTGCTCCCGCAGGTGACCACATAACGCTGCGCATCCGGAAGCTTGCGCAGCGCCTGATCGAGTTGCCCACGAATGGCGAACCACGCGCCCGGAATATGGTGTTTCACATAGTTCGCGCTGGTCGTGAAATCCAGCACGACGGTGCCGGGCGATTGCAGAAGTGCACCCAGTCCGGCCGGCGTGATCTCGTCGGCAGGCGGCGGCGTGGGCGCATGGCGCGCGGCGGGCGCCGGACCTTTTTCGCCGAAGTCCGCGTTGCCCAGGCCATCCACCACGTAAACCTCGACGTTCATCTGCGCGAGCCATGACGCGGTCATATTCGCGCGCACGCCGTCGTTGTCGGCGAGGATGACGCGCGCGCCGCGCACCGGCGCGAACATGTCGGTCTCCTGCACAAGTTGGCCGCCGGGCGCGTTGCGAAAACCGGGCACGTGTCCCGCTTCGTATTCCTCCGGCGTACGCACGTCGAAACGATAGACGGTACGCACCGCTTCGCCGGCCCAGCGACGCGCCTCGTCGCGCGACGTGCGGCCCACCCGTGCACGATCCGCCACCGCGCGCGCGGAATCGGCGGCGGCGAGGCGATGCGTATTGTCGACAGCCGGATCGAAGCGGCGCGAACTGCCGTGTGCGAGCGCCTGACCGGCCAGCGTCCAGCCGATGGTGCCATTGCGCAGCGCCGCAACCGGATTCGGCACGCCCGCATTGATCAGCGATTGCGCGCCGATGATGCTGCGCGTACGTCCCGCGCAATTGACGATGATCCGTGTGGCGGGATTCGGTGCGAGCTGCCGGGCGCGCAGCACCAGTTCCGCGCCCGGCACGCTGATGCTGCCGGGAATATTCATGGTCTGATATTCGTCGAAGCGGCGTGCGTCGAGCACGACCACATCGGCTTCATGATCGAGCAGCGCCAGCACCTGCGGCGCGGCGAGCGAGGGCGTATGGCGTTCGCTTTCGACCAGTTCTCCGAATGCCTTGCTCGGCACGTTCACGTCCTGGAACAGCTCGCCGCCTGCCTCGCGCCAGCCTTGCAAACCGCCGTCGAGCAGCGCGACATCGGTATAGCCCAGCTCGCTCAGGCGGCGCGCGGCGCGTTCGGCAAGCCCTTCGCCGTCGTCGAATACGACAACAGGTACGTCGAGGCGCGGCAAACGCACAGGCGCTTCCAGTTCGAGACGCGAGAACGACAGGTTGGCCGCGAACAGAGGGTGACTGCGCGCGTGCGGATCCTCCTCGCGCACGTCGACGAGCGCGATTTCCTCGCGTTCGAGCAGTGCGCGGCGCACATCTTTGAATGATCGGATACGAAACTCTGTAGCGAAACTCATGGGATCGGAAACTCCTTCGTAACATTCCAGATATTGGGCAACACGTCGTTCGAGTAACCGGAGATAAAGGTTTTGCGGCCTCCGCTGGCCGGATAGAGAGAACGCGTCACCGCGCCAATATTTGCACCGTACACGTGAATGCTGATCGACGCACGATCGTGAAAAGCATTACTGACGCGATGGATATCGCCGACGCGCGGCGACACGGTGTCCACCGCTCCGGTGTCGAGGCGCCTCGCCCCGCCCTCTTCCACCAGTGCGCCGTCTGACGCGACGCGATAACCCTGAGCAATTTCCGCACCACGCAGCACCCCGATCAAACCCCATACCGTGTGATCGTGCACCGGCGTCGATTGTCCCGGTCCCCATACAAAACTGACAATTGAAAAACGCTGCTGCGAATCGGCGTGCAACAGGAATTGCTGATAGCGCTCGGGATCGGGCTGCGCGAAAGCGTCGGGCAGCCAGTCGTCGTGGGCGATCAGCTCGCGCAGCGCGGCGCCGCCGGCTTCGAGCAGATGCGCTTCGGGCGCGTGTTCGTCGACGAGCGACGCCATCCGGCCGACGAACGCGCGCAGCCGGTCCGGTCTCAAAGCTTGAGTCATCGAATGGTCGGAAAGTAGGTTGGGTTGAACCCGTCACGCACCGTCGGCGAGCGCGGCGTTGAAGGTGTCGGTCCATAACGGTGCGACATCGACGTGCCGGTCGATAACCGCTGCGCGCGCGAACGTATCGGCAACCTGCTGCTCGCTCGCGATGTCCGCCGCCGTGACGCCCGTGACGCGGCGCGCCTGGCTCTGGTTGCGATACAACGAGCGGATCGCCTCCTCGGGCACGCGCAGCTCCGCGGACAACACCTTTGCGTAGACATCCTGATGCTGACTGAACCACGTGCAGGCGCGTTGCAGCCGCACCAGCAGATCCGCCGACGCGGCCCGCCGTTGCGGGTCGCCGAGTACCGACGGATGACCGTAGTAAAGATAGTTGCCGGACAGATACCCGTTGGCGTTTTTCAGCACGCGCGCGCCCGCTTGCGAGATCGCGAGCGGCACGTTGTAGCCATAGATCGCCCAGGCATCGAGCGAACCGGCGTTGAACGCGGCGAAACCGTCGCGCGGCGCGAGCGAGGTGGCCTGAATATCGTTGAACGACAAGCCCACCTCGTCGAGCATGCGCAGCAGATAGTAATGCGACGTGGTGGCGCGCAGATAGCCGACGCGTTTGCCCTTCAGATCGGCGATCGAGCGGATCGTCGAGCCCTTGGGGACCAGCACGACCTGATTGTTGACGTCGTCCTTATAGACGGCGATCACGCGAACCTGAGCGTTCTGCAGCCGCGCGAAGATCGGTGGAATCTCGCTGCCCGAGGCGATATCGAGCGAACCGCCGTTCATCGCCTCGATCATCGCGTTGCCGGACTGAAATTCGGACCAGTCGATCGTGTACGGCGTATCCGCGAGGCCCGCGGTTTTCAGCAGCGTCGCGTCACCGCCCTTGTAGGTGGCGACGCGCAAGCGGACCTTGCTGAGATCGACGTGTGGATCGGTGTTCTGGCCGGCGGCCGGCGTGGCTGCACCGGCGGCAGTCGAAAGCAGGCCTGTGCCTGCTGCGCCGAGCAACGCGGCCGCCGGCAGCACGGACACGAGCCGGCGGCGCCGGAGCGAAACCGGCGAATCGAAACGTTGGGTCATGGTAGGGAGTACTCAGGTCAGGACGTCGGGTTCGGCTTCGACCAGCCCTTCCAGCAGGCTTTGGAACGCAAACAGCGCGCCGCCCGGGCGGCCGACCTGCTCGTGGGTGAGCGTCGCGACGTCGTGCGGGATTGCTTGTGGGGCGCCGGCCGCTTCGGCAAGCAGTTGCGCGTGGCAGGCGTTGTCGAGCGCGATGTACCACCAGGCCGCGGCTTCGACGCTCGGACCCGCTGTGAGGATGCCGTGATTCTTCAGGATGACTGCCTTTCGCTCGCCGAGGGCTGCGACGATACGCGCGCCTTCGCCGGTATCGAGCACGACGCCGCGGAAATCGTCGAACAAGGCGTGATCCTGATAGAACGCGCACGCGTCCTGTGTCAACGGATCAAGCGTACGGCCGAGCGTCGACCATGCCTTGCCGTAGAGCGAATGCGTGTGCGCGGCGGCAATCACATCGGGGCGCGCCTCGTGAATCGCCGCGTGAATCGCGAAAGCCGCCTGGTTCAGCGGTCCTTCGCCGACCACGATCTGCCCTTGCGCATTCACCAGCAGCAGATCGGACACGCGAATGCGGCTGAAATGCTTGCCGAACGGATTGACCCAGAAGTGATCGGGCCACTCCGGATCGCGCGCGGTGATATGGCCGGCGAGACCCTGATCGAAACCGTAGCGCGCGAACAGACGAAACGCCACGGCGAGACGTTCTTGCCGATGACGCCGCTCAGCCGCGATGCTTTCGCGCGGCGGGACGTCGTCGAACCAGAATTTTTGGAGCGGCGCGTGACGCTGAAGCGGTGGTGTATTGGAGGTGTTTTGCCATGCGGCGGACAGATCAGTCATCGTGGCTCCGTTCACGCGGCCGCGCGCTCGACGCGCGCGATCCGTTCGCGGGTGGCCGGAATCAGTTCACGGCCGTAGTCGACGGCGTCTTCGAGCGGATCGAAGCCGCGCACGAGGAAAGTGGACACGCCGAGCGCGTAATACTCCGCGAGCGTTTCGGCGACCTGTTCAGGCGTACCGACCAGCGCGGTCGAATTCGAGCGTCCGCCGATTTCCTTGGCGACACCGGTCCACAGACGTTCATCGACGCGATCCGATTCACCGGATGCCGCGAGCAGCCGCCGCGCGCCTTCGCTTTGCGCCGGGCCGCCGACGCTGAGTCCTTGCGCCGCGCGCAGCCGCTTTGTTTCTTCGAGGATGTGTTCCGCGCGTTCCCAGGCGGCCGCTTCGGTCGCGGCAAGAATGGGCCGGAACGACACTGAGAAACGCACGGTACGGCCGTGTTTGGCGGCTTCCGCGCGCACGCGGGCCACCTGCTCGCGCACTTGCGCCTTCGATTCGCCCCATAGCGCGTAGACGTCCGCATGCCGTCCGGCGATTTCGAGCGCGGGCGCCGATGCGCCGCCGAAGTACACGGGGATATGGGGTTGCTGCACGGGTTTCACTTCGGAGAAGCCTTGTTCGAAGCGGTAGTACTGGCCGTTGTGATCGAAGGGTTTCGCTTCGGTCCAGATGCGGCGCAGGATATGCAGGTATTCGTCGGTGCGGGCGTAGCGTTCGTCATGCGAGAGGTAATCGCCGTCGCGGCGTTGTTCGGCGTCGTCGCCACCGGAGATGATGTGGACCGCGAGCCGGCCGCCCGAGTAGTGATCGAGTGTTGCCAACTGGCGCGCCGCGAGCGTGGGCGCGACGAAGCCCGGGCGATGCGCGAGCATGAAGTGCACTTTGCTGGTGACGCTGGCCGCGTGGGCGATGGTGAGGAGCGCGTCGGGGCTGGTCGAATGATGCGGCACGAGGATGCGATCGAAGCCCGCGGCTTCATGTGCGCGGGCGAATTGCTCGACGTAGTCGATGTCGATGATTGGGCCTTGCGGTGTGTGGGTTTCAGACACCTTGCGGGTCTGGATCATGCCGATGAATTCGATTGACACGGGGGGTGGCTCCCAAGGTGGGGGTTTTTGCCCGGCGGGGCGGTGGCTTTTTCTGGCTGGTTTTGCTGCTCTGGTCGAAAGGATTAAGGTAGCAGTGCTACATGCGGTTGTTAAATATTGATCGGGTATATGTATATCGGGTTTGCATGTAATGGGTTGGGCTGCGTGGTGCTTTGTTTGTCTGTGGTTTTAGGGTGTTGGCCTTTCCTTGTTTTCTTATCGGTCTATTAGCGTTGCCCCTGTGCGGGGCGGCACTCACTTCTCTTTGCCGCCGCAAAGAGAAGTAAGCAAGAGAAAGCGGCTCACACCGCTAATTCTTAAGCGGGTCCCCCGCGCAGCCACGGTAGTGGTGCATCTGGAATCCGTGCCCTCGCACACTCCGCGTTAGTGACCAAGGGCTCATCAGCGCCCACTCCGCACTGCGTGCGTCGCGGATGGGTCTGCATGGGAAACCAGGGGGCTTCGGTTGTGGGTGGTGGGGGCGGCGAAGCACCTCTGCGCCCGGAGGCGAACCCCACTTCAAATGAAATGTCGATGTGTCGCACGCACCCTCATCTCGTAGCGACAGGCGAAGCCGAAGTCGAGAAGCCGCAATCACAGCGGCGATGCGACGATGGGCCGCGACCGCGGCAACGAGCAGATCGCGATGCCAACCGCGGACGATGGTGTTATGAAGCACCGCGTCGGCGCGCGCAGCGCCGCCGGAAGTATGACTGCCTTGTCACCAGGGCTGAATGTGCGAGAACACAGATTCCAGATGCACCACTACCGTGGCTGCGCGGGGGACCCGCTTATGAGCTGGCGGTGTGAGCCGCTTTCTCTTGCTTACTTCTCTTTGCGGCGGCAAAGAGAAGTGAGTGCCGCCCCGCACAGGGGCGACGCTAATAAACCAATAAGAAAACAAGGAAAGGCCAACGCCACAGGAACACAGACAAACAAAGCGCCGCGCAGGCAACCCCCTGGACAGGCAAAAAACCAAACCCTTCCACGAACGTGGACATCACGCCCCCATCAGCAGAAACCCAAAACCTTTGCCACAATGCCCCATCGCGCGAAAGCGCCCGAACCCGCAAATGAACAGAAAATGATCCCCTTCTCGGTCCTCGACCTATCGCCGGTCACCGCAGGTGCCACCCCCGCGGACGCGTTCAGAAACACCCTGGACCTCGCCCAGCACGCGGAAACCTGGCACTACCGCCGCTTCTGGCTGGCAGAGCACCACAACATGACCGGCATCGCCAGCGCCGCCACCGCAGTGGTAATCGGCCACGTCGCCGGTGGGACAAAAACCATCCGCGTCGGCTCCGGCGGCGTCATGCTCCCGAACCACGCACCGCTTGTCATCGCGGAACAGTTCGGTACCCTCGCCTCGCTCTATCCGGACCGCATCGACCTGGGCCTCGGCCGCGCACCCGGCACCGATCAAAGCACGGCCCGCGCGCTGCGCCGCGATCTGCAAAATAGTGCGGAGTCCTTCCCCGACGACGTCGTCGAGTTGCAACGCTATTTCGCCGACCCCGTGCCGGGCCAGCGCATTCGCGCAGTCCCCGGCGCCGGTCTGCATGTGCCGCTGTGGCTGCTCGGCTCGTCGCTGTACAGCGCGCAGCTGGCCGCGGCACTCGGCCTGCCGTTCGCGTTCGCGTCGCACTTCGCGCCCGACCATATGTTCACCGCGCTGAAGGTCTATCGCGAGCAATTCCGTCCGTCGGCGACGCTCGATAAGCCGTACGCCATGGTCGGCGTCAATCTGTTCGCCGCCGATAGCAACGACGAAGCGCAGCGTCTGTTCACGTCGCTCCAGCAGCAGTTCGTCAACCTCCGGCGCGGCACGCCCGGTCAGTTGCAGCCGCCGGTCGAGCGGATTGAAGCGTCGGAGATGGAGTTGAACGGCGTCGCGCATTCGCTCGCCTGCTCCGTGATTGGCGATCGCGACGTGGTGCGCGAAGGACTGCTGTCCGTCATCGATCAGACCGGCGCGAATGAATTGATGCTGACCGCGCAGATCTACGATCACAAAGCACGGCTACGTTCGTTTGAGATCGCCGCGCAAGTCCGTGAGGAATTGAGCGCCGCCAGGCAATAACACCGGCCAGTGTCACAGGAGAAAAAGGGCGGTCCCTCTCAGCGCTGGGCAGCCCTTTTTGCATCGATTGCTTGCATTGCCCGCAGCAACAGGTATCTGAACACCAGGCCACATCAATCGGTGTGCGGCAGGCGCACCGCCTGCACCGCATCCACCGATAAGCACCCGCTGAGGCTCCCTCCCACACGCAAGCTCAATGGTTAGCCGGCACCGCCGCCAGGCCATCGAGCAGCGCCACCTGAAGTGCCAGCGGATCCCGCACCTGAGGCGCGCCCCCAAAATCGGCGAATGCGACGCGTGTCGGCTGCGAAATCGCCTTTGCGGTGGCATCAACCGGTTTGGCACGCATATTGCGGTGCCTCACCTACCGCCCTATGTGTCGTACCGCACGGATGCGTCCCATGCAAGGGTTGATCGTTCGCAAGGCGGCCTCACAAGCAGCCTCCGCACAATTAGCACTATTCGCCCGCGTCAAATCGGTGCTAGAACTAGCAGACGGGCCCGCGAAGACGGAGCAGCCTGGCAGCACGAATCAATCGCACGGCGCGAGAGCATAAGAGCATCCGGCGCATACTAATCAGCAACTATCTTGCATAGGACCAGAGTAAGTGCTTTGCATGGGACCGGAGTAACGCGCTACGGGACCAGGGTAAGTGCTTCGCATGGGACCGGAGTCAGTGCCAAAGCACGAACTCCGGCCGACAGCTAAAGCGCCAACTCCGGCCGACACGCCACTCCGATCGACAGCTAAAGCACTAACGCTGGCCGAGAAAGGAGACAGACATGGAAACTCCGGCACGGCTGAACGATCTGCAACGCACCACCCTCGCCATCGTCCTCGCGGGCGGACGGGGCACGCGGCTCGGGCCGCTCACCAACAAGCGCGTCAAACCGGCGGTGCACTTCGGCGGCAAATACCGGATCATCGACTTCGCGCTCTCCAACTGTCTGAACTCCGGCATCCGCCGCATCGCGGTCGTCACGCAATACAAGGCGCACTCGCTATTGCGCCATCTGCAGCGCGGCTGGGGCTTCCTGCGCGGCGAATTCGGCGAATTCATCGATCTGTGGCCGGCGCAGCAGCGTGTGGAAGGCGCCCACTGGTACCGCGGCACCGCGGACGCCGTGTTCCAGAATCTCGACATCATCCGCTCGATCCGGCCGAAATACGTGGTGGTGCTGGCGGGCGACCATATCTACAAGATGGACTACACGCGCATGATCGCCGACCACGCGGAAAGCGGCGCGGATTGCACGGTCGGCTGCATCGAGGTGCCGCGTATGGACGCCGTGGCCTTCGGCGTGATGGCCGTCGATGAAAACCGCCGTGTGACCGGCTTCGTCGAGAAACCCGCCGATCCGCCCGCCATGCCGGGCCGTCCGGATTCGGCGCTGGCCAGCATGGGCATTTACGTATTCAGCGCCGATTACCTGTATTCGCTGCTCGAAGAGAACATCTCGAGCGTCGACACCGATCACGACTTCGGCAAGGACATCCTGCCGCGCGTCGTCACGCAAGGCACGGCGATCGCGCATCCGTTCAGCATGTCGTGCGTGTCGTCAGACCCGACCGTGGAGCCGTACTGGCGCGACGTCGGCACAATCGACGCCTACTGGGCAGCCAACCTTGACCTTGCCTCCACCATTCCGACGCTTGACCTGTACGACCGCAACTGGCCGATCTGGACGTATCAGGAGCAATTGCCGCCCGCCAAGTTCGTCCGCGACCTGAAAGGCTTGCAAGGCACCGGCAACAACCTGATTGTGTGCGGCGGCTGCGTAATCTCGGGCTCGCAGATTTCGCGTTCCGTGCTGTCGTCGAATGTAAAAGTGAGTTCGTTCTGTAATATCAATGAGGCAGTCTTATTGCCGCAGGTCACCGTCGGCGCGAGCTGCCGGCTGCAGAAAGTGGTGATAGACCGCGGCTGCACCATTCCGGACGGCACGGTGATCGGCGAAGATCCGGCGGCCGACGCCGAACGCTTCTATCGCACCGACGACGGCGTCGTGCTGGTCACGCCCGAAGCACTGCGGCCGAAAGGGACGTGATCCTCGCCGGAACGGCAAAACGAACGGGGCAGGCGGAGCCCCCGACCTTCCTGCCGTCCTGCCCGTGTGACCTGGACCTGACGCCCATCCGCCCTAACAGGAACGAGACCGAGCCTATGACGATTCGCGCCCTGCACGTCGCAAGCGAGCTGTATCCCCTCCTCAAAACGGGCGGTCTCGCCGACGTCGCGGGCGCCTTGCCGCCCGCGCTGATCGAGCGCGGCGCCGATGTGCGCGTGCTGCTGCCAGGCTTTCCGGCGGTGGTCGCCGGCTTGACCGACTTGCGGCCGGTGGCGCAGTTGGGGCGCCGGTTCGACTCGCCGGGTGTCACGCTCGAACAGGGCACGCTGCCGTCGAACGGCCTGATCGTCTACGCGATCCGCGCCGGCACCCTGTACGACCGGCCCGGCAACCCCTATCTGAACGACGAACATGTGCCGTACGGCGACAATGCGCAACGCTTCGCCCTGCTCGGCTGGGTTGCTGCCCAACTGGCGCAGCACCTCGATCCGGCGTGGGCGCCGCAGATCGTCCACGCGCACGACTGGCACGCCGGACTCGCACCCGCCTATCTGAAGGCGGCAGAACGGCAGCACGGCCGCTCGTTCGCGCGCAGCGTCTTCACGGTGCACAACCTCGCGTATCAGGGTGTCTTCCCGGCGCATCAGTTCGGCCAATTGGCGTTGCCGGACGACTTCTTCAGCATGCACGGCGTCGAATTCTATGGGCAGTTGTCGTTCCTCAAGGCAGGCCTCTACTACAGCGACCGCATCACCACCGTCAGTCCGACCTACGCCCGCGAAATCCAGACGCTCGCCCAGGGCGGCGGGCTCGACGCGTTGCTGCGCCATCGCTCGCACGATCTGAGCGGCATCCTGAACGGCGTCGACTACTCGGTGTGGAATCCCGCCACCGACACGCTGCTCGACGATCACTACACCGCCACCCGCCTGACTGGCAAACTGGCCTGCAAGGAGGCGCTGCAGAAGCGCTTCGGCCTCGCGCAGAAGAGCGATGCGCTGCTATTCGGCGTAGTGAGCCGGCTCACCGAACAGAAAGGCCTCGACCTGCTGCTCGAAACGGTCCCCGAGATTGTCAAACGCGGCGGCCAGCTAGTGGTGTTCGGCACCGGCGACCCGGCGCTCGAAAACGGTTTGAAACGCGTCGCGCATCAGCATCCGGAATCGGTGGCGGTCGAACTGGGTTTCGACGAAACACTCGCGCATACGATCGTCGCGGGCAGCGACGTGATCGCGGTGCCGTCGCGCTTCGAACCCTGCGGGCTGACCCAACTGTATGCGCTGGCTTACGGATCGCTGCCGCTCGTGCATTGTGTCGGCGGCCTGGCGGACACGGTGGTCGACGCGTCGCTCGAAAATCTCGCCGACGATCTCGCCACCGGCTTCGTGTTCGAACGATTCGAGCCGAAGGGTCTTTCGGCCGCGATCCGCCGCGCATTCGCGCTCTACGACCGCCGCACCGAGTGGAAAGCCACGCAGCGCCGCGCGATGCAACAGGACTTCGGCTGGGGCGCTTCGGCCGAGCGCTATCTGGCGCTGTACCGCGAACTCGCCTGATCCTCCACCCGTTTGATGGTTCGACGCAACACCGGACGCAACCAGGCGGGGACGGATCAACTCGCGCGTGACAAACTCATGTATTGTTTCCTGAGTATGCAGATCGCGCGTTTTTCTTACACTATCTGAATCAGTCACGCCGCTTCAGGCGCCCGGCCAAGGCCGGTTCGTTAGCGCGGCCATCCGTCCGTTCTCCTCGATCGCGCATCACCGCTTGCGCGGGCCACACCATGACGAAAAACGTTCTGAGCATTCAGTCACATGTCGTCTTCGGGCACGCCGGCAACAGCGCGGCCGAGTTTCCGATGCGCCGGCTCGGCGTCAATGTCTGGCCGCTCAATACCGTCCAGTTCTCGAATCACACGCAGTACGGTCATTGGACCGGCGGTGCGATTCAGGCATCGCAGATGGAAGATCTGGTCGAAGGGATCGGCGCGATCGGCATGCTGCCGCGCTGCGATGCCGTGCTGTCCGGCTATCTGGGCACGCCCGAACAGGCGCAATCGGTGCTGGAGATCGTCAAGGCCGTGAAGGCCGCCAACCCGCGCGCGTGGTACTTCTGCGACCCGGTGATGGGCGCCACGAGTGGCTGCAAGGTCGAACCGGGCATCCAGGAATTTCTTGTGCGCACCATGCCGGCCGTCGCCGACGCCATGGCACCGAACCATACGGAACTGCAGCGCCTCGTGGGCCGTGAGATCGAGACGCTCGAAGAAGCCGTGGCCGCGTGCCGCGAGGTCATCGCCCGCGGACCGAAACTCATGCTGGTCAAACACCTCCTCGACCGCAACAGCCCCGCCGACCGTTTCAACATGCTGGTCGTCACCGAGCGCGAGGCCTGGATGGGGCAGCGTCCGCTCTACCCGTTCGCGCGGCAGCCTGTGGGCGTCGGCGATCTGACGAGCGCGGTGTTTGTCGCGCGCACGCTGCTGGGCGATTCGATCCGCGCCGCCTTCGAGCACACGCTGGCCGCCGTGAACGCGGTGGTCAAAGCGACGTGGCAGGCCGGACGCTATGAGCTGGAACTGGTGGCCGCACAGAACGAAATCGCGCAACCGCGTGAATGGTTCGACGCCTGGGTGGCGGAGACGGCGTAGCCGCCTGGCTCCCAGGCGCGGCTCGACGCGCACCCGTGCGACCCGCGTTCGCTGCTCGCCGAACCCGCGTCCGGCACGCGGCCCACGTTTGTCAGCCGGGCGTCCTATAATGCGTGCCGCGTAGGCCCGGGCCGCCAGCCGCCTACGCCGCATTTTTCAGGCGGCTGGCCGTCCGGGCATCCGGCACACAGCATTCAGCACACAGCACACAGCACACAGCACACAGCACACAGCATTCAGCAGACGAGGCATCGATGGACGGTTATATCCGCAGCGAGCGGGAAGAATTTTTTGAGCAGTTGTGCATGAGCGTCGACGCGGACGAAGCGCACGAGCAGGAAGCGATCGAGTACTTCGAGAACCAGTTCGACCAGGCCGACTTCGATCCCGCCCAGTGGCTCGACATTGCGCTTTACTATTCACCGGCGGTGGCGCGCGGCATCGTCGAGATGGTGACGCCCGACGACAAGGCGCGCAGCAATATCGCCGAAGTCATTGCCGACAACCTCGACATTTCATACGGCGAGGACGAGTGCCAGCAGTTTGCCGAGACGATCGAATTCGCGTTGAACAACGGCGTGCCGGTGGATCTCGACCTGGTGCTCGATGGCTGCCAGCGCGCGATCGACGATCTCGACACCTGGGCCGACGAAGAAACCAAGGCGCCGCTCCTGCGTCTGCGTGAAGAGTTGCTGCGCCAGCAAGGCGAACACTAAAGGCGTTGTTTTAACTCGCGGCCAGTCCCCTCTGGCGATCTGACCGTTTTTCGTATTCTTGCCGGCGCACTCGCGCTGGTTTCCCGAGCGGCTTCTCCGGGCCGCCTCCCCGTCGCTTCTTCTGCCAGCACGGGCGATCCCCGATTCTTAAGCATATGCCGTAATCCGCACCCGCGCGGCGCTGCTGACAAGCCGCCAGCCAATGCGCTGCGCGGCCTATGCCGAAATTCTCATTCAAAGCGCCGCGAACTGCCAAGACGGTGGCAAATTGGCTTTCTATATTCGCGCCAGATTGACCGGCATGTGAACGCCACTGCGAGTCGATCCAGCGTTACCGTATTGCCGCTTGCACACCTGAAACTGTCGATGGAGAGAGAGACCATGAGTCTTCGCAACACGCTGAAACCGCTTGCTCTGTTTGTTGGCGCTACCTTCGCGATCGCGCCGCTGGCCAGTTTCGCTGACGACCTGCCGGTGAAGATCGGCTTCGCCGCGCCGCTGACGGGCGCCAACGCCGGCTACGGGAAGGATCTGGAGAACGGTGTCCGGCTTGCAATCGAAGAAGCCAACGCGCAGAAGATCAAGATCGGCGACAAGGTCGCGCAATTCCAACTCGTCTCCGAGGACGACCAGGCCGACCCGCGCATCGGCGTGCAGGCCGCGCAGAAGCTGGTCGACGCGGGCGTATCGGGGGTCGTGGGCCACTTCAATTCGGGCACGACGATTCCTGCTTCGCAGGTGTACGAGCAGGGCGGCATTCCGGTGATCGACCCGGCGGCGACTAATCCGATCATTACCGGGCGAGGCTTCGCGAACACCTTCATGGTGATTTCCACCGACGCGCAAAACGCCGGCAACGCGGGCATCTACGCCGTCGAGGTGACGAAAGCCAAACGCATTGCGATCATCGACGACCGCACCGCGTTCGGCCAGGGCGAGGCCGACGAGTTCGAGAAGGCGGTGAAGGCCCACGGCGGCAACATCGTGACACGCGAATACACCGACAATCACGCGGTCGATTTCAGCACACAGATCACCAAGCTCAAGGCGACCAACGCGGATCTGATTTTCTTCGGCGGTCTGGATACCCAGGCGGCGGGCTTCGCGAAGCGGATGAAGCAATTGGGGATGAACGCGCAGTTGGTGGGCGGCGGCGGCGTGATGGACCAGGACTTCATCAAGCTTGCCGGCGACTCGGCCGAAGGCGTGATGGCCTGGGAATACGGCCGCCCGCTAGCCCAGTTGCCGGGCGGCAAGGACTTTTCCGCGAAGTTCAAGAAGCGGTTCGGGGTGGATATCCTGTCGTACGCGCCGTTTGGGTATGACGGGGCATGGGCCGCGATTAAGGCGATGCAGCAGGCTAAATCCACCTCGCCGGCGGTTTATCGGCCTGTACTCAAGGCGATTGATTTTGACGGCGTCACCGGGAAGATTTCTTTCGACAGCACCGGAGCGTTGAAAAGCGGGGCTTCTACGCTCTACCAGGTGAAGAGCGGGAATTGGGTTCCTGTCGTCACCAAGAGCGGGACTTAAGGTTCATTTGCCTCTGGTGCCGGTATAAGCGTGTGCGCCTGCTGCGATGCAAATGGATCGCAGCGGGTGCACACACAGACGCCAGGCTATGCAGAGGCACCCGCTTCTACTCCATAGCCTTCACCACCACTTCGGCATCGAGATCGCGCTCGATCCGGACCAGATCGTCCTTCACGGCGGCAAATTCACCGGCGGAACACATCTGATGCCCGAACGCGGCCCGAAGCTGCCGCCTGACCTGTAAAACCCGCGCCGCAGGATCGAACACATAGCGAGAAGAAAACTCGAAAAAACGATCCTTCACCGTGGCATCCGGCGGCACCTCCGTCACGCGGGCGAACCTCGGCAGCGTCATTTCCAGCGTCTCGTCGAAGGCGCCTTCGATACAAGCCCAAGGCTGCGTCCTCGCAGGCTCCGCCAGCCACGCCTGCACCTGCCCCGCCATTCCGCCGGATAAGCTCGTCACGGCCGGCACAGCGGTCGTCCCATCGGTCCAGACGAAATGGTCCACCCGCCCCTGCATCGACGTGGAAAAAGGTCCATCCGTGGCAGCCACGTCGCCGGCATGCAAGTTCGCCGTGCCATGCAAGCCGGTCTGCAACAAGCGATTCGCCGCGATCTGTTGCGTGCGCTGCCGCGTTGACCGTCGAAACATATTGCGCTCGAGCTCCGCGGTATAGCCGGCATCTTCCACGCGATACGTGTAGTTCGCCGCCCCGCTCTCGTCGACGTCGATCTGCAGGCGCGCCGTGCGCTCGCGCAACTGGGTGGCCGGCGTGCGTGCCAGCACGCCGTCGTCGACCAGCAGAACCGGCCGATCCATCACGCTCGGCGGCAAATAACCAAAACCCACGCCGCCCGCCGTGGTGTCGGCAAATAACGATAGATCAGGAATCCAGACGATTGCATGATTGATCGCGCTCCCGCCGTACCCCGGCACGGACGGCAAACTGTAGTACGGCCCGAGGTTGAGCAGCACCGCCTCGCTGCGGATGCCGACCGCAGCCAATAGCGCGCTGTACAACGCGACGTGATCCTTGCAGTCGCCATAGCGGTTGTGCAGGATGTCGATCGCCTTGTGCGGGATCGCCGCCGTCTCGCCGAGAAACAGCGCGACGTAGCGAATATTCAAACGGATCCAGTCGTACAGGATCTGCGCTTTCGCGCGCGGGTCGCCGGCCTCTCCAGTCAGACTCTGCGCGAGCTGGACAATCGCAGGATCGCTCATCGTCGCGTCGGCTGCAGGGCCGCGATAACGCGCGGCGAAACTCGCGAAGTCCGGTACCGTCGACACCATCAGCCGGTCGCCCCAGTTCGCATAGCCCACCGCGCCCGCTTCGAGCGGCGCATAGGGGCCATGCTGGTAGTCGAACTCATAGCGGGTGCGGCCGTTTGCCGTGACGGGCGGCAGCGCGGTATAGCCGCGCGCATCGGCATGGAGCGGGATGTCGGCGGGCAGGTCGAAGATCAGACGCTGCATCTCGACAGGGTCGCGCGTCGGTTCGACCAGGTATGCGAACGTGCCGGCCTGCAGGGGTTTCGTGCGGGTCTTGCGAAACGCCAGATGCACGCGCGAACCGGGCTCTACACCCGGAAAGATCACCGTGCGCAACACGCCGTCCTCGAAACTCGGGGCGCCCGCCGAGCGGGGTTCCTGCACGTCGCGGATCGCCTCGGGGCCGACAGGATGCGCGACGCCGTCCGGGTCGATCGTTTCCGCAGACAGCAATTGCACCTGTTCGATGTCCTTGTTGAACCACACGTAGCGTTGCGCGATATCGTCCACGCCGCTCGTCGTGTTGGCCCGCAGGACCGTGTCGTCATGTTCTTCGACGGAACCGTCTTTCTGGATCACGAAAAGATGAACGTCGCGCTCCATGGTCGAGGGGGAGAGGTCGTCGCTGGAGGTGCTCGAAGCGCTCGCCGCGCCCCCCTCAGCCTGCGAGGCGTTGGCGCACGCAACCAGCGCCAACGCGGCGGCCACCCACTTGAACGCAGCGAACTGGGTCATGCGTGGCGCGCCCTGCCCCGCTCGCGCCACGCCCGCGGACTCGACGCAAACTCCGCGCGAAACGCATGATTGAAATTCGACAGATCGTTGAAGCCGCACTCGAGTGCGATGTCGACAACCTTCGCGCTATCGTCGCGAAGGCGCAGCGCCGCCGCCCGCAAACGTGCCCGCAGCACATATTGATGCGGCGTCACGCCGGTCACGCGCTGGAACGTGCGCAGGAAGTAGAACTCGCTCAAGCCTGCCGCAGCGGCGAGGCTCGTCAGCGTATGCGGTGCGCCGGGCGTGTCGTCGACAAGGCGCACCGTCTGCGCCACGCGCGACCAGGCCGCGGCGCTGGCGGGTGGCTCCGCACGCGTCAATGCGCCCGCCGCCTTGAGCGTCGAGACGGCCAACTCGACGGCGAGTTCGTCCCAGACCGCGCCGCCCGCATCCAGCGCGCCGGCACAAGCCCGCGCGATCAGCGGCGACAACGCGGGCAGCGAAGGAATGCGCGCGCGCCTGAAATTCGGATCGCCGCTCGCGATCCCCGCGTCCGCGGCAAGCCGCTCGAAATACGCCGGCGCATAGCGGAACGCAATGCAGCGATCGCCGGCCGCATGCCGATGGCCGCATTCGAAACAGTCCCCCGTATTGCCGAGCAGCAGCGCGCCGGGGGTCAGCAACTCGCGTCCCGTCGCGCTCCGGTAGCCGAACGAACCGGCGACCACCATGGCGACGCACACGCCCGCATGCCGTTCTTCGAACGGCTGGTCGCGCGGTCCGAAGGTGCAAAGGACGTCCTCGACCTGCCAGTTGGCGCCCTGGGCCAACGGGCGCGCGGTTGTGCTGCCGCGCGTGCCTTCCCGTGCGCGCTGCGCGAGCGCCTGCTGCAAAGTGACGGCAATTTTCCCCAAGATGCACCTCGGCTGAGTCCGTATTGTGGTTTTAGCACATCGGCGGTCAGCGCGGTTTTGCCCGTTCCGGCGATGGCGTTTTCACTGAACACCTGAAGGAGCACATACGATGAACATGCTGGACGACACCGTCGAGCGCGGCTTTCACGCCGCATTGAGCGCCCCGGCGCGCGCCGCCGACATCGATGCCGCCGACGACCTCTACGGCTGGCTGATCGGCAGTTGGGACATGGACGTGCTGCATTACCACCGCGTCGACCTCCGCCACGCGCGCCGCCGCGGCGAAATTCATTTCGGCTGGGTGCTGGAGGGCCGCGCCGTGCAGGACGTGTGGATCATGCCGCCCCGCGGCGAGCGTCATGCGGGGCTCGCGGCCACGGACACCATGTACGGCACCACGCTGCGGGTGTGGGACCCGGCGTTACGGGCGTGGCGGGTGACTTACATGAATCCGCTGACCGGTCAGCGCGATGAATTGATCGGCCGACGCGTCGGCGACGATCTCGTGCAGATCGGCACACATGCCGACGGTACGCCGATTCGATGGAATTTCACCGATATCACGAGGGATTCGTTCCGGTGGACCGGGGTCGCGCTGGCGCAGGATGGCGTGACGTGGACGCTCGAAGGCGAGTTTCACGCACGGCGCAGGCGTTAGGTTACGGCGCGGCAATCGAGGGGGTGAAGCCTGCGTACAACAGAAATGCCTGCAGCAGGCATCAATCCCCTTCCCCAATTTGCCCGAGCAAAGCCTGCAACCGCTCCACATGCCTGAGCAATAAATGCCGATGCTTTTCGATCTGCTCCAGGCGGCCGGCCAGGTCGGCCTGAATCGGGTCTTCCAGATCGGCCGCTGCGATCACGTCCTCCACTTTCGATCGCAGCGCTGCGAGGTCCACTGGCGCATGACTCAAATGCCGCTCGAAGCGCCGCACGTCCTGCATCGCCAGATCGCGAACTTTGCGGAAATGGGCCTGACGCCGATGCGCTTCGGCATCGAGCGTCTCTTCTTCCGCACGTTTGGCCGAACCCGTCTGGCCGAAAATCGGTTCAGGCGGCCGCAGCACCGTCTTCTTGCGCACCGGGTGCGCCGTGCCGCGAAAACGCGCGAGCGGCTGTTCATTGTCGATCGCTTCGCGCGCATTGGCGGGGATGTCGCGCTCGTCGTGCGGCGTATTCATCCAGCCGGCGGGCAAGCCCGTCACCGCCTCCACGCCGCGGACAAACTCTTCGCTGAATTCTCGCTGGCCTGACAGCATCAGCTTCAGGTAGCTCGCGGAAAACGTCATCATCCGCGCAAGGCGCGTCGCAGCGCCCACCTCCTGGGTCAGTACCACCAGGTTTGCCCGCCAGACGGGGAGCAGGGTTTCGTCGGAATCTTCCATCGCTGGGTCTTCCATCTTTCTCGCCCGATATCTTCAGGATGCCGCAGCGCGGCAGAGCCCGCGCGTCATCTTCGTGAAAGGGTAGCCGCTGCGCCGTGCGGCACGCAACCGCCATGTCAAGGACCTGCACCGCGCGATGCCTGCGCCGCTCGCAGCCGGCAGCCTGCGCGCCGGGAACAGACGGGCCGTCGTCAGGTGCCGTGGTCCTTCATTGTTGACTCCCGTAAAGAGGCCGCGTTCCATTCGTCGCGAGCTGCCGCGGGCGTACGTGGCATGCGCCGCGTGCAGCAGCAAGACATGGGCCTGCCTTGCCTCCCTCAAGCATGCCCCGGCTCGCCCGCCAGGGTTTTCCTCGATGCCAGCCGGTCAAACGCTGCTACCCGAGGTCAAACGCCGCCGGACTCGGGCGCCTACAGTCCACCGACCACAACTATGGAGACGGAACTGGACATGATAGCGACAATTGCGCCGTACCTCGCACGCACGGCACCGAAGCCGGGCCGATGGATGAAGTGGGTCGGATGGTCGGGCGCGGCCGCGCTGCTCGCCGGCTGCTCGGGCAACGTGAGCGCGCCGGACCCGGCCGTGACCGTGATCGATAGCGGCGCCGTGCGAGGCGCGGCGGCCGACGGCGTGCTGTCGTACAAGGGCATCCCGTTTGCCGCGCCGCCGGTGGGCGACCTGCGCTGGCGGCCGCCGCAGAGCGTGGCGGCATGGGCAGGCGTGCGCCAGGCCACCGCCTATGGCCACGACTGCATGCAGAAACCCTTCCCCAGCGACGCCGCGCCGCTCGGCACCGCTCCCGCCGAAGATTGCCTCGTGCTGAACGTCTGGCGGCCGGCCGCCACGGGCAGTGCGGCCACACAGAAGTTGCCGGTGATGGTGTGGATCTACGGCGGCGGCTTCGTGAACGGCGGGTCATCGCCTGCCGTGTACGACGGCAGCCAGTTCGCGAAGCAAGGCGTGGTGTTCGTCAGTTTCAACTATCGGCTCGGCCGCTTCGGCTTCTTTGCCCATCCCGCGCTGACGGCCGAAAACCCGGGCGGACAGCTTGGCAACTACGGCTACATGGATCAGATCGCGGCACTGCAATGGGTGCAGCGCAATATCGCGGCATTCGGCGGTGATCCAGGCAACGTCACGTTGTTCGGCGAATCGGCGGGCGGCTATTCGGTGCATGCGCTTATCACGTCGCCGCTCGCGAAGGGACTGTTTCAGAAAGCGATCGTCGAATCCGGCGGCGGCCGCACCAATATCACCGCTGGGCGCTATCTGCGGGATACGGGACAGAACGGCGTCCCGTCCGGCGAGCAGCTCGGCACGGCCTTCGCGCAAAGCGTCGGCATTGCCGGCAGCGACGCGGCAGCGCTGGCCAGTTTGCGCGCGTTGCCGGCAGACCAGGTGGTCGCCGGGCTCAACCTCGAAACGATGATGAGTACGACGACGTATGCCGGCCCGATGATCGACGGCCAGATCGTGCCGGACGATCCCGGCCGTCTCTATGCGCAGGGGCAATACAACCGCGTGCCGCTAATGGTCGGGGCAAACGACCAGGACCTCGGCTTCCCTGTTCCGGCCCAGACGAAAGACGACGTGTTCGCGATCTTCGGCGCGCAGAATCTGGGCGCGGCGCGGGCCGCGTTCGATCCGCTGGGCACGAACAGTGTCGACGATGTGGCCATGCAGGTCGCGCGCGATCTGATGATGATCGAGCCGGCCCGCTTCGTCGCGCAGACGCTCTCCGGCCAGCACGATCCCGTCTATCTGTACCGTTTCTCGTATGTCGCGCAATCGATGCGCGACCAATGGAGCGGCGCACAGCATGCGAGCGAGATTCCGTTCGTCTTCGATACCTTGGGGGCTCGCTACAGCAATGCGGTCACGGCTCAGGACACGCAGGTCGCGCAACTGGCGAACGCCTACTGGGTTGCCTTTGCCAGGACGGGCGACCCGAACGGCGACGGCCGGCCCGCGTGGCCCGCCTATGCCGCGGGGCAGGATGCGTTGCTCGAATTTGCCGCCGGCGGGGTCGCGACGACGACGGGCAAGCCCGATCCGTTGAAGGCGCAACTCGATCTCGTGAAGGCCGTCAGCGATCAGGGCGCGCAGTGAAACGGCGGTGGGCCTGCGCGTAACGAACGCGCACCGACAGGTGCGCGTTCAGCGCTTACGCCGCGGTGACGCGCGCCAGCGCCGTCTTCATCAGCGCCTCCAGCAGCGGCTCGACCTTCGCGGCCAGCGCTTCGTCGTACGCATAGGGCATCTGCTCTTCCATATACGTGATCTGTGACAGCTCGAGCTGCACCGCATGCACACCCTGCAAAGGCTGCCCGTACTGCCGGGTGATGTACCCGCCCTTGAACCGCCCATTGGCAACAGCGGAATAGCCGCCATGCCGTTCGACCACAGCGGCCAATTCCTCGCCCAATCCCGCCACCGCGCTGGCGCCGTTCGAGGTGCCGAAGTTGAAATCCGGCAGACGTCCTTCGAAAAAGCGCGGCACGTGCGAGCGGATCGAATGCGCTTCCCACAGCAGCACCTTGCCGTGCTTCGCCTTCAGCGCGGCGAGTTCGCCCGCCAGGGCATCGTGATAGGGCTTCCAGTAAGCATCGCGCCGGCGCGCGACTTCGGCGTCGGTCGGCAAATGGCCTTCCAGATACAGGGGCTCCTTGTCGAAGGTGTCGACCGGCAGCAAACCGGTGGTGTCCTGTCCCGGATAGAGATTCGCGCCGTCGGGCGGGCGGTTCAGGTCGATCACATAACGCGCGTACGTCGGCGACAGGATCGACGCGCCCATGCGCTTCGCAAACGCGTAGAGACGGTCGAGGTGCCAGTCGCAGTCGTCGGTGCGCTGCGCGACCGGCGTCATCGTTGCGGCGACGTCGGCGGGGATTTTCGTGCCCAGATGCGGGATCGAAATCAGCAAAGGCAAGCTTCCCTGATGCAACGATAAAACCGGCGGAGTAGGTGAAATAGACGAGGCAGTCATGTCAGTCCGGAATCGATGGGATCGATAAAAGTCGAAGGCGCGGCTTGCCCGGCAATTCACGCGAGCATGTCGCGCCGGCAAGCCGTCTCGGCCACTTACCTGAGCAAATCGGCGAGCGCCCCGCGATAGCGCGCGTAAGCACCCTCTTCGTCGCGATGCCGGCGGTTGTCGACAACCTTGTCGCCGCCCGCGTAGACGTCGCGAATCGGCGACTCGCCATGCTCGCAGAATACAACGCCCGAGAGCCAGGCGTTCGGCGCGTGCTCGGCGATGCTCGAATGATCCGGATCGAGCACCAGCCAGTCGGCACGGCGGCCGGCTTGCAATGCGCCAACCGCGCGACCCGTGGCATGCGCGCCGCCTTCGAGCGCGGCGTCGAACAACCGGTCGGCCACGTGGGTAGCCTGCGACGATGCGAGCACATTACGCTGCCGGCGCGTGAGGCGCTGGCCGTATTCGAGCAAACGCAGTTCCGAGCGCCAGTCGACGCCGATATGGCTGTCCGAACCGACGCCGATGCGCCCTTGCGCGTCCAGGTACTCGTGCGCCGGAAAAATGCCGTCGCCGAGATTGGCTTCGGTGGTCAAACACAATCCGGCGACCGCGCCGCTTTTCGCGAGCGCCAGCGTTTCGTTCGCATCGACATGCGTGGCGTGCACGAGGCACCAGCGGCTATCCACGTCGAAGCGATCGAGCAGCCATTGCACCGGGCGGGCGCCTTCGGTTTCGAGGCAGGCGTCGACCTCGGCGGTTTGCTCGGCGATATGGATGTGAACCGGCGCGCTTTTATCGATGCCGCTCAGCAAGTCACGCAACGAATCGGCCGATACCGCGCGCAATGAATGGGGCGCGACGCCATAACGCAACGCCGCACTCTCAGGACGCGCCGCGCGCAACGTGCCGAGCAGATCGAGCAGACTCTCCGGCGTGTTGATGAAGCGCTGCTGATCTTCACGCGGTGCGCGCGAACCGAAACCGCTGTACTGATACAGCACGGGCAGCATCGTCATGCCGATGCCGCTTGCCGAAGCCGCGTCCACCACGCGTTGTGCCAGTTCCGCCGGGTTCGAATAGCGGCTGCCATCCGGCGTGTGATGCACGTAATGGAATTCGCAGACCGACGTATAGCCCGCTTTCAACATCTCGATGTACAGCCACTGTGCGACAGCGGCGAGCCCTTCCGGCGTGATTCGCGCGGCAAAGCGGTACATCAGATCGCGCCAGCTCCAGAAGTTATCGGTGGCACCTGTACCCGATGCGGCGCGATATTCGGTGAGGCCGGCCATCGCGCGTTGAAACGCATGCGAGTGAAGATTCGGCATGCCAGGCAACACGGGACCGGCGGCTTTTTGCACACCGTCGGGAACAACGGCCGTATCGGGCGTAACCGACGTCAACGTGCCGTTCGCGTCCCATTCCAGCAGCACGTTGCGGCGCCAGCCGTCGGGCAGATAGGCGTGATCGGCGAATAGTGATTGTTTTGTTTGCATCATCTCTCAGGCCTTAGCTCAAATCACGCCGCGTATAAACAGTCTCGCCCGCGCGCACGACTCGCGCGCACAACGGACGCCCAATCCAGTAAGCCAGCTCGGCGAGCGTTTCCACCGACCACACCGCGAAATCCGCCGCGCGCCCTGCTTCCAGCGAGCCGTGCGTATCCGCCTTGCCGAGCGCACGTGCCGCATGCGAGGTCACGCCTTGCAGCACTTCGGGCACGGTCATGCGGAACAGCGTGGTCGCCATGTTCATCATCAGCAGCAGCGAGGTGGTGGGCGACGTGCCGGGATTGCTGTCGGTGGAAATCGCGATCGGCACCTGATGGCGCCGCAGCAGGTCCAAAGGCGGCAATTGCGTCTCGCGGATAAAGTAGTACGCGCCGGGCAGCAGCACCGCGACGGTACCCGCTTCTTTCATCGCGATGACGCCCTCTTCGTCGAGGAATTCGAGGTGATCCGCGGACAACGCATGGTGACGCGCGGCCAAGGCCGTGCTGCCGCTGTTCGACAACTGCTCGGCATGCATTTTCACAGGCAGCTTGTAGCGCTCCGCTGCCTGAAATACGCGCTCGCTTTGCTCAAGCGAAAAACCAATGCGCTCGCAGAAGACGTCGACAGCGTCGACCAGACCCTCGTCGGCAAGCGCGGGCAGCATGGTGTTGCAGACTTCGTCGATATACGCATCGGCCCTTCCCGCGAACTCGGGCGGCAAGGCGTGCGCACCGAGAAACGTCGTATAGACCGAGACCGGATAGCGCTCGCCCAGTCGCCGCGCGACGCGCAGCATCTTGCGCTCGCTGGCGAGATCGAGGCCGTAGCCGGATTTGATTTCGACCGCCGTGACGCCTTCGGCGAGCAGCGGCTCGAGCCGTGCGGCGGATTGGCGGAACAGGGAGTCTTCGTCGGCGGCACGCGTGGCGCGCACCGTGGAGACGATGCCACCGCCCTGCCGCGCGATTTCTTCATAACTGACGCCGGCGAGGCGCTGCGCGAATTCATCCGCGCGCTGGCCGCCGTACACCAGATGCGTATGGCAATCGACGAGACCCGGCGTCACCCACGCGCCGTGCAGATCTTCGCGCGGCCACGCGGCGTAATCGGCGGGCAATTCGGAGGCCGCGCCGAGCCATGCGATCTTGCCGTTTTCAACGGCAATCGCGGCATCGGGCAGCGTGTGTTGGGGATCGCCCTGAGGGCAAAGTTTCAGGTGGTGCCAGACGGTTTGCTTCATCGCGTGCTCTTTGCAGCTCGTTGCGTGTCTGTGGTGATTCGCGGCGCGCTTTGTCAGGCTTGCTGCCCGGCTTCAAGCACGCGCGAATCGTCGTCATCGTTGCGTGTAGCGGATGCTGATCGCGAGCACAGCGCCCGTGCCCTTGACCGTGCATGACAGCGCGTTCGGCGTGTCGATGCGCAGTGTGTCGTCGGCTTCGAGCACACGCGGTTGCGCGTCGCCGCCAGGTGTGACCGAAACCGAACCGCTTGCGCAGAACAACAGCACTACGTCCGCGGACAAGGTGCGTTGCGTGTCGCCGCGCCACACTTCAGTCTCACCCGATGCCGCGCCACGGCGGACCATCAGGTTGAAGTCGCGCGTGGCGCCGTCGACGAGGCGTGCGTCGATTTGCGCTTCGCCCGCAAACTGTGCGATATCGAGCGGCTGAGTCAACGCGAGCGTCTGCACGGTGTGAGCGCCGGTGTCGTCTGTTTCGTCGAGCAACATGCCTGCGCCCGACAACAACACCAACGTGCGGTCGATACCCGCAAACCGCGAGAACGGCCCGGCCTGCGCGACGTCGGCGATGCTCACGCGCCACGTGAAGCTGTCAAGCCCCGCGCCTGCGGGAAACGCCCCGACTTCACGCGTGACACCGCCGCCGTTCTTCCACGGCGCCGCCACAAGGTCGGCGCCGCGGATGAGCGTGATGGTTGCCCTGTTATCGACAACCGCCACGATCAACGGCCCAGCATCGGCAGATTCAGGCCTGCCTCGCGCGCCGTTTCCTGCGCGAGTTCGTAGCCTGCATCCGCGTGACGCATCACGCCGGTTGCCGGATCGTTGAACAGCACACGGCCGAGGCGCTCCTTCGCCGCATCCGTGCCGTCAGCGACGATCACAACGCCCGAGTGCTGGCTAAAGCCCATGCCGACGCCGCCACCATGATGCAGCGAAACCCACGAAGCGCCGCCTGCGGTGTTCAGCAGTGCGTTGAGCAACGGCCAGTCGCTCACTGCGTCCGAGCCGTCTTTCATCGATTCGGTTTCGCGATTCGGGCTTGCTACCGAGCCGGTATCGAGGTGATCGCGGCCGATCACGATTGGCGCCTTCAATTCGCCGTTCCGGACCATTTCGTTGAACGCCTGGCCCAGACGATAGCGATCCTTCACGCCGACCCAGCAGATCCGCGCCGGCAAACCCTGGAACGCGATGCGTTCGCGTGCCATGTCGAGCCAGTTGTGCAGATGCGGATCGTCAGGAATCAGTTCCTTGACCTTCGCATCGGTCTTGTAGATGTCTTCCGGATCGCCCGACAGCGCGACCCAGCGGAACGGGCCCTTGCCTTCGCAGAACAACGGACGGATGTACGCCGGCACAAAGCCCGGGAAATCGAAGGCGTTTTCGACGCCCATTTCCAACGCCATCTGACGGATGTTGTTGCCGTAGTCGAGCGTGGCCGCGCCACGTTCCTGCAGCGTCAGCATCGCCTGTACCTGCTTGGCCATGGACTGCTTGGCGGGCAGCACGATGCTGTCCGGCACCGTCTTCATACGCTCGCGCCAGTCTTCGACATTCCAGCCTTGCGGCAGGTAGCCGTGAATCGGATCGTGCGCGCTGGTCTGGTCGGTCACGCAATCCGGCGTGATACCACGCGTCACGCATTCGGCGAACACGTCCGCTGCGTTGCCCAGCAGGCCGATCGACACCGGCTTGCCTGCTTTCTTCGCTTCTTCAAGCATGGCGAGCGCTTCGTCGAGCGTCGCCGCTTTCTTGTCGACGTAACGTGTCTTCAGGCGGAAGTCGATGCGCGTCTCGTCGCATTCCACCGCGATCATCGTGAAGCCTGCCATCGTCGCGGCCAGCGGTTGCGCGCCGCCCATGCCGCCGAGACCCCCCGTCAGAATCCAGCGGCCCGACGGATCGCCGTTGAAATGCTGGTTCGCCACCGAGAAGAACGTCTCGTAGGTACCCTGCACGATGCCCTGGCTGCCGATGTAGATCCAGCTGCCCGCGGTCATCTGACCGTACATCATCAGGCCCTTGCGATCGAGTTCGTGGAAGTGTTCCCACGTCGCCCAATGCGGCACCAGATTCGAATTCGCCAGCAGCACGCGCGGTGCGTCCGCATGCGTCTTGAACACGCCGACCGGTTTGCCCGATTGAATCAGCAGCGTCTCGTCTTCGTTCAGGTCCTTCAGCGAGGTGAGGATCTGATCGAAGCAATCCCAGTTACGCGCGGCACGGCCAATGCCGCCGTACACGACCAGCGCATGCGGATGCTCGGCGACTTCCGGGTCCAGATTGTTCTGGATCATCCGGTACGCGGCTTCCGCAATCCAGGTCTTGCAGGTCTTTTCCGCGCCGCGCGGTGCGCGGATCGTGCGAGTCGGGTCCAGACGCGGGTCGATGTGTTTCGGGTTGTTCATGGTGGCCCTCGGAAAGCGTGAAAATGTTCGGGAAAAGGAGTCGAAAAATGCAGCGAAATCAGAAATGTCCGGTGAAGCGATAGCGGCTGCCGGGATGCCAGAGATTGGCGACCGAAGCGACCTGGCTTTGCGACCACGTGCGCCGATGCAGCACGAGGCACGGTTCGAGTTCATCCATCGTCAGCAGCTCGCGCGTAGCCGCATCCGCGGCTAACGCTTCGATGCGGTACTCGACGCGCTGCAGCGGCGCGACGCGCACCAGATACTGATTCGGCGTGGTGTTCGTGAAGTCCTGCAACGCGTACTCGGGCGCGACCGCCGGATTGACCCAGCGTTCTTCGAGTTGCACCGGCTCGTCGTTTTCAGAATGCAGCACGCGCGAATGAAACACCGGACTACCCGCGCTCACCTGCATTTCCTCGGCGAGCGCTTCGTCGGCGATGCTCGCGCCGATGTGCAGCACCTTCGCCTGATAGCGATGACCGCGCGCGACGATTTCGTCGGAAATGCTGCGGATCGCCACCAGCGTCGATTCGTACTTGGGCCGGGCCACAAACGTGCCCGAGCCCTGCACACGCGTGAGGACCTGCTCCGAGGTCAACTCGCGCAACGCGCGGTTGACCGTCATGCGCGCGACGTTGAATTCGCGCGCGAGCTCGTTTTCGGAGGGCACCTGGTCGCCTTCAGCCCATTCGCCCGCATGGATGCGGCCGAGGATGAAGTCCTTGATGCCCTGATAGGCCGGTGCGTTCATTGGCTTGATTTGCGTGCTTGAAACGTGTTGTTCGAGCTTACTGTTCGGAGGCGAACGAGAACGGGCTCAACTTCGCGATCGTGCCGTTTTGCACGAGACGGGTGACCGCCGCGATATCCGGTGCGAAGTAGTGATCGAGCTCGTAATGCGCGACGTCCTTGCGCACCGCGTCCATCGCTTTCTGCAGGCTCGGGCTGGTCTTGAACGGCCCGCGCAGATCGACGCCCTGCGCGGCGGCAAGCAACTCGATCGACAGAATGTTCGCGACGTTTTCAGCGATGTCGCCAAGCTTGCGCGCAGCGAACGTCGCCATCGAAACGTGATCTTCCTGGTTCGCGGAGGTCGGCAGCGAATCCACCGAGGCCGGATGCGCGAGCGTCTTGTTCTCCGACGCGAGCGCGGCAGCCGTCACGTGAGCGATCATGAAGCCCGAATTCACGCCACCGTCGCGCACGAGGAACGGCGGCAGGCCCGACAGCGTCGCGTCGATCAGCAGCGCGATGCGGCGCTCGGCCAATGCGCCGATTTCAGAAACAGCGATCGCGAGGTTGTCGGCTGCGAATGCAACCGGCTCAGCGTGGAAATTGCCGCCCGACAGCACTTCGCCCGTGTCCGGGAAAATCAGCGGATTGTCGGAGACGGCGTTCGCTTCAAGCAGCAGCACGTCGGCGGCATGACGCATCTGGTCGAGGCACGCGCCCATGACTTGCGGCTGGCAGCGCAGGCTGTACGGGTCCTGCACCTTGTCGCAATCGGCGTGCGAAACATTGATTGCCGAACCTTCCAGCAGCGAACGGTAAGCAGCCGCCGCTTCAATCTGACCTTGATGGCCGCGCAATTCGTGAATGCGTGCGTCAAACGGTTTGACCGAACCCATTGCCGCATCCACCGACAACGCGCCCGCCACCAGTGCGGTGCGGTACAGGTCTTCGATGGCGAACATGTTGTAGAGCGCGAGCGCGGTCGAGGCTTGCGTGCCGTTCAGCAGCGCCAGACCTTCCTTCGCTTGCAGCGTGAGCGGCTTGAGGCCGACCAGCGCGAGGCCTTCGGTAGCCGACATGCGCTCGCCCTTCGCGAACACGTCACCGACGCCCAGCAAAGTGGCCGACATATGCGCGAGCGGCGCGAGGTCGCCCGATGCGCCGACCGAACCCTTGACCGGAATCACCGGCAGCACGTCGGCGTTGTACAGCGTGATCAGCGCTTCCATCACTTCGCGGCGGATGCCCGAGTGGCCACGGCCGAGGCTCGACAGCTTCAGCGCGATCAGGAGACGCACCACCGGACGCGACATCGGCTCACCCACGCCGACCGCATGCGACAGCACCAGATTGCGCTGCAGCAGTTCGAGCTGGTCGTGCGGGATGTGCGTGCTGGCGAGGCGCCCGAAACCCGTGTTGATGCCATACGCCGGCTCGCCCTTCGCGGCGATATCGGCGACGGCTTTGGCGCAGGCGTCGATGGCGGCATGGCTGGCGGGATCGAGTTGCAGCGCGACGTGTTCGCGTGCGATCTGGCGCAGTTGCGGGAGGGTCAGATAGCCGGGCTTCAGAATCATCATGGTGTTGTGTCCTGTCTTGTCTATACAATTCAAGAGGAAGTTTAGCGGCGCCGTCTTGTATATACAACTTGTTTTTGCAGCTTTGGGCCTAGGGGTTTCCATTAGGGATGAATGCCTGGCGTGGCATGCATATCGCTTGAGCCGGGAATTCCGCTGATCACGCGAGCCGCACCGCATACGTTCGTCGCGGCTAAAAACTTGTATATACACGTTCAAAATGGGCGCCAGCAAGCGGACAAAAAGATTCGGCGCGCCGGCCGACGCAGCCGGGTTGGCCGAGGCGCCTCTTATTGAGTTATAGGAGAGCCCGCTGAGGGCGCAAAAAAGCCCGCGCGCTCGCAAAGACGAGCCGCGGGCCTTTATCAGGTTTATGACTGGCGAAGGATTCGCTAAAGCGTCACCCGCGCCGTGATGAAATCCAGGAAACACTGCACGCGCCCCGCCAGCGACGCGCTCTGGTAATACACCGCGCTGACCGGCTGGCGCTCGTCCACCAGCACATTGCCGAGAATCGGCACCAGCCGCTTTTCGCGCACGTCGGCCGCGGTCATGAAGTCGGCCAGACAGGCGATACCCCAGCCCGAGAGGGCCAACTGGCGCAGCGTTTCGCCGCTCGATGCCGTGATTGCCGGCTCGATCTTCTGCGGTTCGGACTTGCCCTCCCCGCCCCGCTTCAACGGCCAGCGATTCAGATGCTCCGGCGCCGTAAAGCCGATCAGGCGATGCTCTCGCAACGCTTCCACCGACCTGGGCTCGCCGTATTCGGCCAGATACGCCGGGCTGGCGAGCACCCTCAGCTTGCTGCTGCCCAGGGCGCGCGCATGCAGGGTCGAATCCTGCAACGCGCCGATGCGGATCGCGATATCCACCTTCTGCTCGAGCAGATCGACGATCCGCTCGTTGCTGGTCAGCTCCAGACGAATCTCCGGATACAGCGCCGAAAACGCCTTCATATGCGGCGCCACGCAATGCAGCATGAATGGCGACGCCGCATCGACCCGCAAACGCCCCGAGGGCCGCTCGCGCCCCCGCGTGACGGATTCCTCGGCCTCTTCCATGGCGGCGAGAATCGCCCGCGCTCGCCGCAGAAACGCCTCGCCCTCTTCGGTCAGTTGCAGACGGCGCGTCGTGCGCCGCACCAGCGCGGTGTCGAGCTTCTTTTCCAGGCGCGTGAGCGCACGGCTGACGCCGGAGACGGTCTGCCCCAATTTTTCCGCCGCCGCGGTGATCGAGCCGCTGTCGATCACCGTGACGAACACCAGCAACTCGTCGGTCGAAGTTTTCATTATTGATTTCAAATCAAGATTGATTTGAGACTAACACGCTTTTTGCGAGAATCAACACAGCGGATACTACTTGCATTGCATCGTATTTCCGGTGTTTCCACCCCAGGAGAACGTCTTGAAGATTTTCATTACCGGCGCAAGCGGCTTTATCGGCGGCTCGATCGCGGCGCACCTCGTGCGCGCGGGTCATCAGGTGCGAGGTTTGATCCGCAAGCCCGAGCACGGCGCGGCGTTGCAGCGCCTCGGTATCGAACCTGTCATCGGCACGCTCGACGACCGCGATCTGCTGATCGCCGAAGCAAAAGCCGCCGACGCGGTCATCAACGCGGCGAGCAGCGACCATGAGGGCGCGGTGAAAGCACTGATCGACGGCCTGGCCGGTTCCGGCAAGCCGTTTCTGCATACAAGCGGCTCAAGCATAGTAGGCGATGCGTCGGGCGGCGAGGCGGGCGAGGCACGTATCTATCACGAGGACGCCCTGCCCGAGCCGACCGCGGATAAAGCCGCACGCGTCGCCATCGATCAACGCGTGCTCGACGCGGCACAGCAGAACATCCGCTCGGCGGTGTTATGCAACACGCTGATTTACGGCCACGGCGCGGTGCCGGGCAGCGCAAGCGTGCAGTTGCCGCGGCTCGTGCGTCAGGCGCAAAAAAGCGGCGTGGTGCGGCACGTGGGCAGCGGCGGCAATATCTGGTCGAACGTGCATATCGGCGACGTCGCCGAACTCTATCGTCTCGCGCTGGAGAAGACGCCGGCGGGCACCTTTTACTTTGTCGAAAGTGGGGAAGCTTCGTTTCGCGACATGAGTGCCGCGATCGCCCGCGTGATGAAACTCGGCGAGGCGCAAGACTGGCCGCTTGAAGCCGCGCAACAGGAATGGGGTTATGAAATGGCTTCGTATGGGCTCGGTTCGAACAGCCGCGTGCGCGGTGAGCGCGCACGCAAGCTGCTCAGCTGGCAGCCTGAGCGCAACTCGGTGATCGAGTGGATCGAGCGGGAGATGATGTGATGTCCTCCGAGGGCTCCCGGAAGGGCGTAATTTGTGTAAGCGCTGGCGTTGCGAATCCGTAAGCTCCACTCGCTAGAATCCGGCTCACGTAATAGCGTGACTCAACGATATGAGTCGCGCGTGAGCCCGGATTTAATCGATGAACTTGGCGCTGAACTTCGACTGGCTGACCAATCTGCTGGCGATTATTTTCGTCGTGGCGTGCCTCTACGATTCACGCTACGACGAGTACGGTACGTTGACGCTGTCGGCAGCCGCAATGGGCCTCGTGGTCATGGCGATCGAGCTGTTCCTCAAGCCCGCTTTCGACATGGCGCTGTGAGTTCGATGCTGCGCAACGCAGCGTCTTTAACGTGAACTCGCGCTTCACCCCACCACTGACAGCAACACTGGCCAACCCGCTAACAAACAACCAGAAGCACAAGCGCGAGCGGCCGCATCAAACACATCAAACCGCCACTTCCGGCGGCGCCTGACGGAAACCGCGCGTGAGCCAGCCGAGATAGCACAAGCCCAGCACGAACCACGCCGCGCCGAGCACCAAAGCGGTTTTCTCGAGGCTCACCAGCAGCCAGATATCCGCAATCGCACCGGCCAGCGGAAACAGCAGGCCGCCGATCACGCCCATCGCATTCGCACCGCCCTTCGCGTTGAAGAACTGGCGGATCACACACAGGTTGACCGCGGTGAACGCGAGGAACGCGCCAAAGTTGATGAACGAGGTCGACGTCGCCACATCGAGCTTCAGCGCGACCAGACCGATGGCACCCGCGATTGCGATGTTCAGCGCCGGCGTCTTGAACTTCGGATGCACGAAGCCGAAGATGCGCTTGGGCAATACTTCATCGCGTCCCATCGCGTACAACAAACGGCCCACGCTGGCCTGCGCCGAGATGCCCGAAGCGAATTGCGCAAGGATCAGGCCAGCCAGAAACACCGTCACGAAGATATCGCCGCCCACTTTGCGCGCCACTTCAAACGCGGCCGAATCCGGGTCCTTGAACACCGCACCCGGGTGCGCGAGTTGCACCGTGTACGCGGCGATCACGAAGATCGCGCCGCCAATCAGCGCGATCAGCACAATAGCGCGCGGCATGGTCTTTTCGGGGGCAATGGTTTCTTCGGTCAACGTCGAGACCGCGTCGAAGCCGAGATACGAATAGGCGGCAATCGCGGCGCCCGCCATCGTCGCCGAGAGCGGCACATGCGGCTTGAAGAACGGCTCGGCCGAAATCAGACCGCCGGGACCGGCCGCCGCGGCCACATAGTGGCAGCACAGCACGACGAACAATGCGACGATCGCGAGTTGCACGACCATCAGCACGATGTTGAAACGGTTCGCGAGTTCAATGCCGAGAATGTTCAGCGCACTCGTCGACACGATGAAGGCGACGATCCAGATCCAGCTCGGAATATTCGGAAACGCGGCGCTGAGATACGCGGCGCCGATCAGCCAGATCACCATCGGCAGGAAAAAGTAATCGAGCAACGTGGCCCAGCCGATCATGAAACCGAGGTGCGGATTGAAGGATTTGCGCGTGTACGTATAGGCCGAACCCGCCACCGGGAAAAGCCGTGCGAGCTTGCCGTAACTGAGCGCCGTGAACACGATCGCGATCAGGGCAATCAGATACGCGAGCGCGGCGGTATCGTTGCTGGCGCTTGCCAGCACACCGTAGGTGCCGTAGACGATCAGCGGCGCCATATAGGCGAGGCCGAACAGCAAAACTGACGGCAGGCCGAGCGTACGCTTCAGATGCGCGCTTTGGGACGCGACGGGTGCGCCGGGGCGCTCGGTGGGCGATGTTGGGGTCATGCTGTGTCTCCTCTTGCGAATGGGCGAGCTTCGCCGGGGGCTGCGTTGAGAACGCGTCCCGGTCGAGCTTTGTCGATCAGACCTGCTGGAAGCGCGTGTGCCGCGCCGATGGTTCTTTGCCTGGCGGAGTGCGCGTGGGCGCTTGCTTAGGTACGCTTAGGTGCACGTGCACCTAAGCGCGCACCTAAGCGAGCACTTAGCCCGCGCGTATCACACGCGTACGTTGCCCGTGCTCGCCGTCCTGCGTGGCGAAATCGAGCGCGATGCGCGCGTCATGGAGATAGCGATAGTGTTCGCGCGCGCCTTCGAGACGCGCCGGATCGAGCGTGGCGCGCAGGACCGTTTCTTTCTGCTCCGCGTCGAACACCACGTCGCCGAATGGATCGATCAGCGCCGATTCACCGGGGAATGTGAGGTTGTCATCACCTGAACCGACGCGATTCACGAGCGCCGCGAACATCTGATTCTCCATCGCGCGCGCCACGATGGCGCGGCGATGCACCGGCCCGAACGGCTCCATATTGCCGTTCGTCACGATCAGCAGATCGGCGCCGAGCGAGGCGACCGCGCGCGCCGTTTCGGGAAATTCGATGTCGTAGCAGATCAGGATGCCTACGGTCAGACCCTTGAAGCTGCACACTTCGTAACGGTCACCCGGCTCGAATACCCCGACGTCCGACGCCCACAGATGCGTCTTGCGATAGCGCAGCGCGATCTCGCCGCGCTCGTCGACCAGCACCGTGGTGTTGAAAAAGCGGTTGCTGTCACGCTCGGCGAGACCCACCGCAACCGCCACGTGCGCTTCGCGTGCCGCATTGCGGACTGCGGTAAGCGACGGCCCGTCGATCGGTTCGGCCACGTCGCCGATGGTGTCCCGCGTCGGAAAGCCCGACAGCGTGGTCTCCGGAAACACGATCAGATCGGTTCCGGCCGCCCGTTGGGCGATGGTTTGCAGCACGCGTTGCACGTTTGCCCCGCCGACGCCCACCGCGCCGTCCACGATCGGGATCTGTGCCAGTTCGAGTTGAAGCATTTTGTCTCCTATGTCGACCAGAGTTAGTGCTTCAGCGCTTACTCTGGTCCCATGCACTCTGCGGTCGACCAGAGTTGGCGCTTCAGCGCTTACTCTGGTCCCATGCACTCTGCGGTCGACCAGAGTTAGTGCTTCAGCACTTACTCTGGTCCCATTGCCGGTCTGCTTCGCGTTAAATAGCGGCTGTTGTCAGACCGCCCGCGTTTCAGGTTGGGCCTATTATTACCAGACATATTTTTGTCCGTAATCACCCGGCTGGGTTACCCTCAACGGAGCACGCATGGAACTCGAATGGCGCGACCTGGCCTTTCATCGCGAGATCGGCGCGGTTATCGACGCACTCGACAGCGCACAATTCTGGACTCGCCTTACGCGTGCACTCGAGCGCTATGTGGTGTTCGACAACTGGGTCGCACTGCGCTTCACACCTGGCGTTGCGCCGCTCGTCTGCGCCGAATCGCCCACCCCGGACGGCACCGTGGATGTGATGTTCCAGGACTATCTCGCCGCGCTCTATCAACTCGATCCGTTTTATATCGCCGCGACCGAGAAGCCTGCGTCCGGCTTCGTCACGCTTGCCGATGTCGCGCCCGACAATTTCTCGATGACCGACTATTACCAGCGGTACTTCAGGAAAAACATCGTCGGTGATGAGGTGCATTTCAACTACATGATCGACACGAAGCACACCCTTGCGTTCTCGCTGGGCGCAACGCATCGCTATGGCGAGCGCGACCTCGCGGTGCTCGCGTTATGCGCGCCATGGGTGATCGCGCTCTTGCGGCAGCGCTTGCCGTATGAGGTATTCGACGCGTCGGAGTCGGCCTCGAGCGAGGCGATGACGCAAAAGACAACGGAAGCAACAATAGACACAAGCGCCCCGGCTGACACACCCACCTATGCCGCGCGCTTCGAACAGGTGTCGTCGGTGAGCGGCCGGTCGCCACTCACCACGCGCGAAGTCGAGGTGGCGATGCTGAGCTTGAGCGGATTTTCAACGCGCGCGATCGCGGAGAAGCTCACGATTTCGTTCGAGACAGTGCGCGCGCACAAGAAGCACATTTATACCAAGCTCAACGTCAACTCGCAGTCGGAGCTGTTCGCGCTGTTTTATGAAGCGGGGCGAAAAGGAGCATGACGTCCCGCTGACTTGTTGCCGGCGCGCGTCACGAGCCGCACGCGGCGCAACCACTCGCCGTCTCTTCGTAGCGATCGTGATGCTTGAGCCACTCGCCCATATTCTTCTTCTCGTCGCGGCCTTTCGGCGTGACGTCAAAATGCGCGTACGCGCTGAGGAACTGCTCGCCGCCGCGCCCGTAGGTGGAATACGTGTGATAGACGTCGCCCGCTTCGTCCTTGTAGAACACGCTGTGACCGGGTAGCTCGTCGATGCCGACATCCTGCCCGGTGAAGTTATAGAACGCCTTTTTGCTGGCGATCTCCTCCGGCGTGAACGACACGTGGTAGTCGAAATTGAAGTCGCTCTCACTCGAGGACACCCACGGGAACTTCCAGCCCATACGTTTCCTGAAGGCCTCGATCTTCGCGAGCGGCCCACGCGAGACGGCCACGTACGATACGTCGTGATGTTCAAGATGCGTCAGGATGCCGTCCATATGATCGGACACGAACGAGCAGCCGAAGCACCCCTCTTTCCAATCCGGGCCCAGCATGAAGTGATAAACGATCAACTGGCTGCGTCCGCCGAACAGATCGGCGAGTGTCTTGCGGCCTTCCGGTGTCTCGAACGCGTAGGTCTTGTCGACCTTCACCCACGGCAGTGCGCGGCGTTTGCGGGCGAGTTCATCGCCGGCGCGTGTGTACGCTTTCTCTTCGGCGAGTAGCACCCTGCTGGCGGCAAGCCATTCTTCCCTGGTACCAATCCGGTGTTGCGGATCCATATGCGTCTCCTTCTCTGCGTCGTGCAGGTTCGATCGAGCAAAATCAGGCACATTCAGGCACATTCAGGCGAGGTAGCGTTCCAGCGAATCGAGGCCACCGTTCCAGCCGATTTGATGGTGGTCGCGCGTTTCTTCGTCGACGAACTGTTCATGCGTAAGCGTCAGCAAGGTCCCGTTGCCGTCCGGGCGCAACAGCACCGTGACGAGCGACTCCTGCTCCGGAATCGAACGCCATGTCCATGTGAACACCAGTTTGGCGTCCGGAAGCACCTCCAGATACTGGCCACTGACCTCGAGTTCCCGGCCGTCCGTCTTCAGATACCTTATCAAGTAGCGCCCGTCCACGCGCGCATTCAGTTCCGCATGGGTTACCTCGGCATCGTCCGGATGCATCCACTTCATGAGTTGCGCCGCCTCCGTCCAGGCGCGGAAGACTTTGGCTGGGGTGGCGTTGAGGCGCCGCTGGAGGGTGAGGCTGGGCTTGGTGGACATGGGGTTTCCTCTTCGACGAAAGCAGCAAGACGATCGAGTGATTCGGACCAGAAGCGCTGATAGCGGGTGAGCCACTGCATGGCTTCCTCCATGGGTCCGACGGACAGGCGGCACGCCACCGTGCGCCCGGTTTTGCTACGCGTGATGAGACCGGCCTCGGCCAACACGTCGAGATGTTTCATCACCGCGGGCAACGACATCGCAAACGGCTCGGCGAGTTCACTGACCGACAGATCGCTCAGTTCAGACAGACGCGCGAGCAACGCACGCCGCGTAGGGTCGGACAGCGCGGCAAAGGTGCGATCGAGTAGCATTTCGTTAAACTTAACCATGAGGTTAAGTATAGAAACACGCGTGACGATGTCAAGGACAGGTGAGTGCTTTTCTCAAAGCGAGCGGGAAGAGGCGGAAGAAGCAGCGCGGAGGACGCAGCAAAAAAGATACGCGGCGCATCGCAGATAAAACCCTGCAACACGCCGCGTCAAGGTGGAGAACAACCGACTACACGTTCGAGCAAAGCGGCCGGAAAAGGCCGCCCTGTTCTCGCGTTACTGCAAATAATCACACAAAGCGCAATGCGGCAAAATCAGATCGCCCAACCGCCGAGATAGAAGCCGACCAGCACGACAGCGATGACAACCGTGCCCACGTTCAGCTTGCGATACTCACCGCTCACCACTCGGCCGATCACCAGCGTTGCGAAGCCGAGCATGATGCCCGTCACAATGTTGGCGGTCAGCACGATGAACACGGCGCACATCAGGCCCGACATTGCGTCGACCATGTCGTCCATGTGCAGCTTGCTCACGTTCGAGAGCATCAGCAGGCCCACGTACATCAGCGCCGGAGCCGTTGCATACGACGGCACGAGACTGGCCAACGGCGAGAAGAACATCACCACGAGGAACAGCAGACCGACCACCGCGGCAGCCATCCCCGTCTTCGCGCCGGCTGCAACGCCGACCGTCGATTCGATGTAAGCCGCCGCCGGTGCGCCACCGAGCAGGCCTGAGAAAATCGAGCTCAGCGAGTCCGCCGTCAGCGCACGGCCGCCGTTGATGATGCGGCCGTTTTCGTCGAGTTGACCGGCTTGACCTGCAACGGCGCGAATCGTGCCGGTTGCGTCGAACACAGCCGTCATCACGAGCGCCAGCACGCTAGGCAGGACGGCCATCGAGAGCGCGCCCTTGATGTCCATCGCGCCAATCAGCGAAGCATGGCCCGGTGCGCTCAGCGAGGGCAGTGCGAACACGCCGTGGAACGCCACCGCCGGATCGATCGCGAGCGAAATCGCCGAGATCGCGACAATCACGATCAGGATCGAACCCGGCACCCGACGGCGCACCAGACCGAAGATCGCGGCAAGACCCGCCACCGACATGATCGCCGGCAACGCCGTGATGTTGCCCAGTGCCACCGGCAAACCGGCACCCGGATTCTTGACGACCAGACCCACGTCGTTCGCGGCGATCAGCAGCAGGAACAGGCCGATGCCGATACCCGTGCCGTGCGCGATGCCGGTCGGCAGATTGCGCAGAATCCACGAACGCACGCCGGTCACCGAAATCCCAGTGAAGACGAGACCCATCAGGAACACCGCGCCGAGCGCGACGTTCGGCTGCAGACCTTTGCCGAGCACCAGACCGAACGCAGTGAACGCGGTCAGCGAAATCGCGCAGCCGATCGCGATCGGCAAACGCGCCCAGACGCCCATCAGCAGCGAGCCGAACGCGGTGGTCAAACATACCGCAACGAACACGGCGGTGGTGTCGAAGCCCGCTTTGCCGAACATGCCCGGCACGACGAACACGGAATAGACCATCGAAAGGAAGGTCGTGATACCGGCGACGATTTCCGTACGCTGCGAACTGCCGCGTGAAGAGATTTCGAAGTAGCGGTCGAGAAAGCCCTTTCCGTCGAATGATTCGGCGCCGACTTCGGAAATCGGTTGGGCGGTGGGTTCCATCATGATGAGTGCCTCCTTTATCAGCGTGCTGAAACGGCCCGTAATCCGGCCGCCATCAGGTTCGTCTCGTTGCGTTGATCTAATGTGGTGTGGCAAGGTTTGAACGTCGGCTTGCGCTGCGTTTCGGAAAAATCCGCATGCTCCGTTCTTCTTTTGCTGTCCCGAAATGTAGGCCAACACGATTATGTCTCCCATCGCATGAATGGCATGCCCGACATGTCACGACGCTTATATCGTTTAAGGGACGGCAAACCGTGGGGACGCCCCGCGCGTTTACACCTACGGTTTGTCATGAAGTTGTGAAAGGGTTCTGAGGGGTTCAGCGCGTAAAAACAGGCCTTTGTTGCGGCCTTTATTCCGGTCTTTATTGCGGCGAGGAGCACGCCTTGCGGCATGAACCTTGCGTGGGGAAGCCTGTCAGAAAGCCTGCAAAACCGGGCCGCCGCGGCGCCGCGGGTTACACTCTGGCCCTTACCTGACATAAAGCGTGACTTAACGGCGGCGGTCCACAGCGCCCGTCCGCACTGGCCCATGGAGTCCTTCTTGATGAGCGGCGGTTTTTTGCGTCCTGCCTGGCGTCTTCCGATACTTGCTGTGTTCGCGCTGTTCGCGCTGTCCGGTTGCAGCCTGCTGTGGGGCCCGCAGCAGGCGCCGATTGTCGATGCCACGGTGATGCCCGTCGAGCCCGCGAGCGCGCCTGTGGCCGCCTCCGCGCCGGAACCCGTCGAGACTGAAGCCGCCGAGCCCGAACAGGCGAAAAAGCCCAAAAAACCGGTCGTCAAGCCGCGCAAGGTCGAACCGCCGCCACCGGTCGCCACGCCCGCGCCGCCGCCGCCCGCTCCCCCGCCTCTGATCGTGCTGCGCACGATCGAGCGCAGCGAGGCGCACACCTTGCTCGACAGCGAAGTGCAGAAGCCCGACGGCAAGGTGGTGGGCCGCGCGATCGATATGATCGCGGATGCGAGCGGCAAGCCACGTGAGATCGTGGTCAATCTGCAGGGCTTCCTCGGCGTCGGCGATCGCAAGGTCAATTTCCCGTGGAGTGCGTTCCGCTTCATGCCGGCCGCGAAGACCGCGCCGATCACGCTCAACGCGGCGGCCGTGCCGAGTCCCGCGGCGAAGTCCGCTGCCGTGCAATTGCCGCTGATCGACGCCGATGTGGAGCGTTCGAACGGCGCCAAGGTCGGCCGCGTAATCGACGTGCTCATCGACGCCAACGCGCAGCCGCAGGCGGTCGTGCTCGACGTCAACGGCATGGTCAGCACGGAGCGGCGCACGATTGCCGCCAACTGGTCGGCGCTGCGTTTCGTCACGAAAGACAAGGAGCTGCATCCGCTGATCGATTTGAGCGACGCGCAGATCAACGCCACGCCGCCGTACGCCAGCGACAAGCCGATCCGTGCAGTGTCGCCGGCCCCGGTTCCGGCGCCGGCGCCAGCTCCCGCTGCTGCGGCGTCTGCCGCACCGGCCACGGCCGCTGCGGGTTCCAACACACGGGCGGCCCGATGACAGGCCGCACTTTGGTTACCGCGCGCAGTCTGCGCGCACTCGACTGGCTGAATTTCTTCGTCGCCAACGTGCAGACGGGTTTCGGGCCGTTCATTGCGTCGTACCTTGCCTCGCACAAGTGGACCCAGGGCGAGATCGGCATGGCGCTCTCCGTCGGCACTATTAGTGCGATGGTGAGCCAGGTGCCGGGCGGCGCTGCCGTGGACGCGTTGCGCAACAAAAAAGGCGCGGCCGCATGGGCGATCTTCGCGATCATTTTCAGTGCGGTGCTGCTGGCGGCGAGCCCGACCGTGCTGCCGGTGATTGCCGCGGAGGTATTCCACGGCTTTGCCAGCTGCATGCTGACGCCGGCGTTGGCCGCGATTTCGTTTGCTCTGGTGGGGCGCGCGAATCTGGGCGACCGGTTGGGACGCAATGCTCGCTGGGCTTCGATCGGCAGCGCCGTCGCGGCCGGGTTGATGGGCTTATTTGGCGAATACTATTCGCCCCGCGCGGTGTTCTGGCTGACCGCGGCGCTTGCCGTGCCGGCGTTGATTGCGCTGACGATGATTCAGCGCACCGATACGATCGAGCTGCCGAAAGCCGGGCCGACACCTGAACAGATCGAACGGCGCGAGAGTTTGCGCGAGTTGTTGCGTGATAAGCGGATGCTGCTGTTTGCGGCTTGTATTGTGCTGTTCCACTTGTCGAATGCGGCGATGCTGAATCTCGCTGCGGGCGAAGTGACGGCCGGCATGGGCGACAACGTTCAGCTCGTCATTGCCGCGTGCATTATCGTGCCGCAGGCGATTGTGGCGATGATGTCGCCATGGGTTGGGCGCTCTGCCGAGCGGTGGGGACGCAGGCCGATTTTGCTGCTTGGCTTTTCGGCGCTGCCGATACGGGCGTTGTTGTTTGCCGGAATCAGCAGCCCTTATTTGCTGGTGCCGGTGCAGGTGCTGGACGGCCTGAGCGCGGCCGTATTCGGCGTGATGCTGCCGTTGATTGCCGCCGATGTTGCCGGCGACAAGGGGCGGTATAACCTTTGTATTGGGTTGTTTGGGTTGGCTGCTGGGATTGGGGCGACGTTGAGCACGACGGCTGCTGGGTTTGTGGCGGATCATTTTGGCAATGCGGTGAGCTTTTTTGGACTCGCCGCTGCGGGCGCGCTTGCTGTTTTGCTGGTGTGGGCGGCGATGCCCGAGACGCGGGAAGCAAGTGTGGATGAGGCTGCGCCTTTGGCTGATGGTGGGGAGTCGGCTGCCAGGTGATTGTGGTTTTTTTTGCCTTTGGCGGCGGCGTTTGGTGTGGTGGCCTTCGGGGTGTGGGGTTTGGGTGTTTTTTTTGCCTGATCGGCGGTTGGGTGTTTTGCCTGTGGCCGTTGGGGCTTGTTTGGGTTGTTTGACTGCTCGGCGCCTGTTTGTCTGCACACCTGCGGTTTTTGGCCTTTCCTTGATTTGTTAGTGGTCTATTAGTGTTCCCCCTGTGCGGGGGGGCACCTACTTTTCTTTGCCTGCCGCAAAGAAAAGTAGGCAAAAGAAAGCGGCTCAAACCGCTAGCTCTTAAGCGAGGGTGTAATTAGTTTTGTGTAAACGGTCATTTGGCAGGAGACTGCCAGTAACAGGAGCGACGATGACCGTAGCGAAACGCAACAAACGAGTGAAACCCGATCCTGAGCT
>NZ_CAJNBK010000026.1 GCF_905220975.1 Paraburkholderia haematera
ATCTGTGTTCCCGCACATTCGGCATGTGTGACAAGGGTGTCATTCGCTCCCACTCCGCACTGCGTGCGTCGCGGATGGGTATGCATGGGATACCGCGTGGGGTGCATCGGGATTCTGTGCCCTCGCACCTTCTGCGTGTGTGACAAAGGTGTCATTCGCTCCCACTCCGCACTGCGTGCGTCGCGGATGGGTATGCATGGGATACCGCGTGGGGTGCATCGGGTTTCCGTGCCCTCGCACACTCCGCGTGAGTGACTAAGGGATCATTCGCCCCCGCTCCGCACTACGTGCGTCGCGGATGGGTGTGCTTGGGACAGTGGGTGTGGGGATGGCCGCTTGGCGGCTGAGGTGCTGCGGGATTCGGATTTTCTACTGCGGATCGATGACCTGCATCTTTAAACGGCTTGTACGTCCGATGGTCAAATTGGGCGGGCGGCGCTTTCGACGCCGCGCTCCGCCCTCCCATCTTCCGGTCTTCCCGCTATCGCGCTCAGTGCGACGGCAGGCCACTTTCCAGTTGACGCTGCAGTTCGCGAACCTGGCGTTGCGCGGCGCGCAGCTGGTCCTGCGCGGCAGCCTTCTGCTGCGTCAGCGCCGTTGCTTCAGCACGGGTCTGCTGCTGCTGATTCGCAACAATGGTCTGCTGCTGATGCGCAACGTCAAGGTCGGCCTGCAAGCGGTTCGCACGGTCCTGCGACAACGCAATCATGCGCTCCGTGAAGGCCTTCTGCGCCTCCAGCTGCGTACGCCGAATCTCGACGTCCGACAGTTGCAACGTCTGACGCACGAAATCCTTGTAGATCATGTCGGCACGCGTAGCGTCCTGCGTCTTGATCACGCGCCAGAAGTTCTTCTGCTGGAACAACGCCACGTAGTACGTCATCTCCTTGCCGTAAAACAGCAAGCTCGCTCCGTAACTACCGTTGTACGTCGTGCGCAATTCGCTCAGATCCGAGCCGCGGATCATCTGCTGCAATTCCGCCACATTCCCCGCGGCGGATTGCTTGGCCTCGTCCGGCGTCAACGCGTTCGTCTGCGCCTGGCCAGCAACTGAATTCGCCGGCAACGCGGTCGTCGTGCCCGGCTGGGAAACAACGCCAGCGCTCGACCCGCTATCCGGCAGAGCCTGCGCACCCACGCCCTGCACGGCCCCCATCGCGATCAATGCAGCCAGGGCAATCTGCCGTAGTTTCGACTTTCGGTCCATGTAAATCCTGCTCGAACAGTTTTTGTTTTAGTACAACCGTCTCATTATTACTCACTTTCGCGCGTTTCGGGCTCTTCATCAAAAATTTGGTACTTGCGCATCTTCTCCCACAAAACCTTGCGGCTGATGCCCAGATAAAGCGCCGTATCCTGACGACGCCAACCGTTTGCGTCGAGCGCGGCCAGCACGCGATTGCGCTCGGCCATGTCCCATTTGCTGCGGTCCACCAGCACCTCGGCGGCGCTCTCGGCGGGCACCGGCTGGGTGGTGCGAGCGAGCGCGAGCAGCCGCTGCAGGCGCGCCGCATCCCACGCGCCGATCTGACGCACCGTCACGCCGATCCGCTCGGCCAGGTTGCGCAGTTCGCGCACATTGCCTGGGAAATACGTGTCGGCCACCGCGTCCGCGAGCCAGTACGGCAGGTCCGGTAACGCGGCGAGCCGCTCGTTGCCGACGATCTGCGCGATGAACGCCTTGAAGATCGCAATCTTGTCGACGGCGCCCCGCTCTTCGAGGGACGGAATCTTCAACTCGATCACTGCAAGCCGATAGTAAAGATCGGCGCGGAAGGTGCCGTCCTTGACCAGTTGCGGCAGATGTTTGTTGGTCGCCGCCACCAGCCGGAAATCGAGCTTCACCGGCGTGGCCGAACCGATTCGCGTGACCGCGCTGTCTTCGAGCACGCGCAGTAACTTGACCTGCTGGTAGAGCGGTAGATCGCCGATTTCGTCGAGGAACAGCGTGCCGCCGTCGGACTGTTCGAAGTAGCCCTTGTGCGCGACCACCGCGCCCGTAAACGAGCCTTTCGAGTGACCGAAGAACAGCGATTCGAACAGGCCGTCCGGAATCGCGCCGCAGTTCACCGCGACAAACGGCCCCTGGCCGTAGCGGGTGTGTTTCTCGTGCAGCAGTTGCGCGATGCGCTCCTTGCCGACGCCGGTTTCGCCATGCACCAGCACGCTCGTGTCGCAATCGGCAAACGTATCGACTTCGTGCAGCAGCGCCTGCATGCACTCCGAGTTGGCGATCATTGCATCCGACTCGTGCGTCTTGGCGCTGTGCGCGCGCAGTTGCAGCACCAGCTTCATGACCATGCCGCGCAGTTCGGCGCAGGTGAAGTCGAGCGGCAGGATGTGCGAATAGTCGGATGGGTAAGTCGCCGGGTCATGGTCGCGCGGCGCGGCGCCGACCCATACCACAGGAATGCCGTGCGCGGCCTGCCAGTCGCGCATGAGTAGCGCGCCGCTGTCGATCACCGACACGCTGATGATCGCGAGCGACGGCCGCAGCGCCGTCCGTTCAGGCGAGATCGCGATATCGTCCGCGCGGATCACTTCGACATCGAAGCTCGCCATGCAGCGCGCGACCCGGTCGACGATGTCGGCCTTGCCCTCCCAGACGTAGATATCGAGTTCCTCGATTTTGGGGTTGGTTCTCATAGGCGCGAAATCAATTGACCAGTTGTGCCTGACCGCAGGCAAGCCCGAGATCGTGGACCGTCGCTACGCCGATCTGGACACCGAGGAGTTGTAAAAGAGGAATGAGCAGCGAGTCCAACGACTGCAGGATGGGCGTCAACACTGTCACCAGTGCACTGACCAGTGGTGCAGCTACAGCGGTGACGTCGAGGCCCAATACGCTCACGTGGATTGTTCCTGAAAGCCCGCTGGCGAGTTGCGTGAGGAGGCCGCCGACCGCTGAGCCCAGACCGTTGGTGTTGGTGGTCTGGTAGTCATCGCTGTCCCCCTGCACGCCGTTGAACTTGAAAACCGTGGGGGATGGCGGCTGCACGCTGAGATTAAGTCCACCGCCTGTTGAGCTTTTGACTGAAACATCCGCCAGCCCGAGACCAAGCAGAGGCAACGACACTGAGGTGATCAGCGCCGGCTGATTGCAACTGGTGGGAACGGTCGTGTTGGTCATATTGCTGGCAGCATCGCCTCCGATGCACAAGGCCGCTACCCCAGGCGTCGCGGAAATCCAGCTGTAGCTGCTCGCACGTTGCGTCGAACACTGTGTCGTCTGTAAATAGGCATTTCCCGGCGCAACCTCGATGTAGATTGGCAAATTCAACGCAGAGATGCTCGCCACTAACGGAATGCTCAAGTTGAGGAGCTTCACGTTCAGATACAACCGCACCACCGCGGAGTGCGCGCTCGTCCGGGGGGTGCCGTCGGGATTGTTTCCAGCCTCGCCAACTGCGATGACAGGCGGCTCGATAACCTGGGCCTGTGCGGTGATGCTCGCAAGCGGGCTGAGATTGAGCGACGTACCAAGATCGACGGCTGACGACCCGTTCGCGATCTCGGCAGCCACCATCAGCATATCGAGCGCGTTGACTGTGGCCGTGGCTGCCGCCTGTGGGTCGCCAAGACCAACGGCCAGCAACCCGTTCTGAGAAGCAGTGTTGCCCAGGTTGATTTTCGTGCTACCGGTCGACGCGCTCGCAATCGTACTCAATGCGGTCGTGACATTGGCGCTCACTACATTTCCCTGACTCAGCACCGTCGCCATCGCGTTCGCAAGTTGCGCAACAGTGACCTGCGCCTTGAGCAGGTCAGCCATCGAACTCACGCCCAGCGCGGTCGCCAGATCCAGCAACTTGATCTGGGCTGTCGCCAGGCCCTGGTACGAGCCGACATCCAGATTAAGGTTGGTGTTGAGCAAACCATTCAGCAAGCCGTTTACCAGTCCGCCCGACAGGGTGGCCACCGAAGTGCTAAGTGAAAAGGACCGGATGTTGGTAGCCTGCGCCGTCGCAGTCGCAGTCAGTGTGCGCGTCTGCCCCACGAGAAACAAAAACGACACAGGCTGGCTGACCACCACTTGCAGAGCGTTAAGCGGCGCACTGCCCGTGACAAAATACGATGGCGCTGCGTTCGCCGACGGATCCCATCGGCCGCACGTTGACTGAATAGCGCCGTTGCTCGCCAAACCATTCGCCGTTGCATTCAGTTGAGCTGAGTTGATCGCCGCTGCACAGCCGCCCGCGCTACCGATCATCTGTACGCCTGCCGCAGCGGCCAGATCCGCAGTGCGCTGCAAATCGCGACGCACATAGTAAAAGTGGCCGACATCGATTGCAGCCAACGTTATAACCGCGACGCTCACCCATACTGCCGCCAGAATTGAAACCACACCGCGCTGCGAGCGTGGTGAGATACGGACTGCGCGGCGCGCGCGCAAGATGCGCAAGCGCCGGGCGTAGGGGTGGGATGCAATACGTGACGACATATCAGTTCTGCTGCAGTTGCCCAGTCATGCCACCGCCCTGCCCGCCTCCACTGCCTTGATTGAGCGCTGAGCCGTACGTTTCGGGGATTTTCGATTTGAACGATCCCATGTAACGACGGTAGGCCAAACCGGCCTCTTCGCCGAGCATTGGCTGCTCCGGAGCAGCCTGACTATTACCGCGTTGCAGATCGAGCCATGCCGTCGTCGCATGACCGACTTCGCTGCGCGCAACCGGTGGCGCCGATACCGTCTGAGCATCCGCAATTTCCACCGTGCTGGCTGCCAGCGCAGCGATCAACGCGCCGCAAACCAGCCTCCGCACTCCCCTGATTCTTCCCTGGTATTTCATATTGGTCTCCCTTCCCCGTCGGCCCGTTATTGTGAGAACCGCTGAAGCAAACGCGGCGCGGGTTCCATCGTGCCCTGCGTGCTAGCGACAGTCCCAGGCTGAACCCCTTGCGACCGCGCCGCTCCCTGCTGCTGTGCGCGGGACGCGGCAACGACTTTGGCCGCTTCGTTGCGAATCGCCGCACGTACGTCTAGCGAAAACTTCTGCTGATTCATCAACGCCTGCGATCGCTCCGTCTCTCCGTCGACGAGTAGATACAGTGCGATATTGCTGGCGATCTTCGGATTGTTCTGGTCAAGCTCCGCTGCTTTCATCAACGGCACCCGGGCACCGCTGATATCACCGGAACGCATGCGCGCATAGCCGAGATCCGACAGCACTGACGCATCTGTCGGCGCCAGTTGCGCCGCTTGCTGTAACTCGTCTGCGGCACGATTGAAATCACCGGATGCGCCTGCAATCAATCCCAGCCCGCGATGCCCACGCGACGCGAGCGGCGTTTTTAGCAATCGTTCATAGGCCTCCGCACTCGCCGCGGGTTGATCAGTCATGCGCAGGGCGTCAGCGCGCAGCAGAATCGTGTCTGGCGTCACCCCATATTGCTTTTCATAGGCATCGATATGCGCCAGCGATGCGAAGTACAGCCCTTGCGCCTGCATGCGATCGATCAAGCCGAGATACATCCCAGGCGTGTCCGGCGCTGGATCCCGATTGGCCTGCTGGATCAAAGCCTGGCGCTCCGCTTGCGGGCCGACGCCATAGCCGAGATCTTTCGTGCAAGCGCCAAGCAGCACGAGTGCAATGCCGGGTGCGACGCACTGCGCCGCCCGGATAAAGCCATTCGATCTCATGTTTGAAGTCATCACAATGTTCCTACCGCTTTATCGCTTTCAGCGAATGTGACACCGACAGAACGCCGGGACCCGCTGTCACGATCATCAACGCCGGCAGCAAGGTCAGGATCATCACGCCGGTCATCTTCACCGTCATTCGGCCAATACGTTCACGCAACATCGCGCGGCGCGTTTCGCGGAGGCGATCGCCAAACTGCTTGAGCGGTTCTTGCACCGCCCCACCGTGCCGATCGACCTGAATCAGCAAACGCACCACAGCTTGCATATCCTCATTTTCGTAACTTGAAGCAAGCCGATTCAACGACTGCTCCCGGGTGCGACCGGCAGCAAATTGCCGCTGCGCAATCTCCAACTCGCTGGAGAGTACGGGCAATATGCCGCGAAAATCGTTGACCATCACCTGCAGACTCTGATCCAGTGACAAGCCGACACCCTGGAGCAAGCGCAAGAGATCGACCAGCATCGGCAACTCATCAACGACGCCGCGGCGCCGTGCCGACGCGCGTCGGCTCAGCACGACCTTCGGAATCATGACGCCGCCCGCCATCGCGACAATCACCAACGTTACGTAGCGTGGCCCGTCGATACGACCGCTAGCAATCGTGCCAACGAGCAGAGGCAGCACGACGGCGCACACGATTCGGGCAATCAGGAAAAGCCCGCGAGTGCGCGTATCAACAAAGCCGCATTGTTCCAGCAGGCGGCGGTCCTCCTCCGCAACGATATGCCGGCCAATCGGCGTATCGAGCAAGCGGATACCGGTATGAGCCAAGCGCTCGAACGCGCCCCTCATGCCAGTCTCAGGCACGCGCGTACTCTGCTTGCCCTGAGCACCGTCTGTGCCGCGCGCCGCCGCTGCAACAGCGTTTTGCAACGCGCGCTCGTCGAGTGCCTGCATGAGCATGCGGTCGCTCCGTCGCGCAGCCGCGATCCGCACGATCAGAAGACCTGCGATCAGGAGCGAAGCCAGCGCCACGAGACCGAGCGCAAGCGCAATAAGGTAGTTCGGTTGCACTGTCATGATTTCAGCCGTGCCAGCCGGTACAACAAATAGGCGCCAAGCATTTGCAGGCCGAACGCGAGATACAGGATTCGTCGCCCGCTCGGATCGAACCACATCGATCCGAAATAGTTCGGGTTTGTCAGGATCAGAAACCCGCCAATCCCGACCGGCAACATACCGAGTACCCAGGACGACAAACGCGTTTCCGATGACATCGCCACGAGCTCACGTTCTGCCTGTTCCAGATCACGCATGAACGACGACATCCGATCGAGCATCACGTCGGCCCGGCCGCCGTACTTGACGGACAGGCGTAACACCGCACCCACCAGCTCCAGCTCGCGAGCGCCATACAACACGGCAACATGAGAGAGCGCACGATCGATCTCGACACCGGACCGCAGCATCCGTGAGACATGATCCAGGCATTCGCGCAGCGGGGCATCTGTGGATTGCAACGCCGCCTGGAAAGCCGCCGGCACACTGTTGCCGAGCGTAATCAGACGAACAATGCCATCAAGAAACGACGGCAATTGCCGAACGATTGCCTGGCGGCGCTTGTTGGCGCGCATCGACAGGACAAAGTAGAGAAACACAAGGCATGCGGCGAGCGTCACGACGCCTGCAAGCGCACCGCCCTGCTTCGCAGCCATCAGGCACAACGCCAGCACGCCCCCCGCGACGATCAGTGCGGGCGCGCGGAATTTTTTCAGCCCCGCGCGATTCATCAGGTTTACGAATGAATAACTGATCCGCGTCTTAAGATAGCGCGCGTATTCATTCCAATCCGCACCGGCTGCGGGAGCCTGTGGTGCAAACGAAGCCGTAGGCATCGCACGGCGCGTAGTCGCAGTACGGGACGCCGTCACGGACGCCACCGGCTGGGCAGCAGCCACCCGGCTGTCGATGAAGCGCTCAGTACTCGCCTGGTCTTTGCGTTGTGCACCCTGCTGCAATATCAGCAGCGCACCTGCAGCGCACAGCAGCGCGAGCGCTGCAAAGACCAGGACTGCGCTAGACATTGAAGCCCCCGCCGAAACCGCCGCTACCAGTGTCGAAGCCCCCTCCGCCGAACCCGCCGGCGTTCGTCGAACCGCCAAGCGCCTGCCGGAAGCGTGCCAGCTTGGGCGAATGCGGATGAATGCCGAGCGACACCCACTGATCGAGTTCTTCCCCGTCCTGCGCCATCACAGGCTCATAACGATAGAGTTCCTGAGTCGCGATAATGTTGTCGGAAAGCCCGGTCACCTCGGTGATGGACAAAATCCGCCGGCGCCCATTCGACAATCGGCCGATCTGCACGATGAAATCGATCGCATTGGCGATCTGGCGACGCAAGCTCGACTCGGTACCCTGAAATCCCGCGAACCCCGCCAGCATTTCCAGCCGGTAAAGACATTCGCGCGGCGAACTGGCGTGCACCGTGCCCATCGATCCATCATGGCCGGTATTCATGGCCTGCAGCATTTCCAGCACTTCGCCGCCGCGCACTTCGCCAACGATGATCCGGTCCGGACGCATCCGCAGCGTATTGCGCAGCAGGTCGCGAATCGTCACGACGCCCGCGCCGTCAAATCCACCCGGGCGACTTTCGAGCCGCACCACGTGTGGATGGTTCAGCGACAGTTCGGCCGTGTCCTCGATCGTCACCACACGCTCCGCTTCGGGGATGTGAAACGCCAGTGCGTTGAGCAGCGACGTTTTTCCCGAACTCGTCCCGCCGGACACCAGTACGTTGCAGCGCGCGGCGACCGCCGCTTCGAGCAGCGCGCCAATTTCCGGGCTGTAAGTGCCGTTTTCGAGCAGATCGTCGGGGCGCAGCGGATCTTTACGGAACTTGCGGATCGATACGATCGGCCCGTCGATCGACAACGGTTCGATCACCACGTTGACACGGCCGCCATTCGGCAAGCGCGCATCGACCATAGGATTCGATTCATCGAGACGACGGCCGATCGGCGCGAGAATGCGCCGCACGATGCGCAGCAAATGCGCATTGTCGGCAAAGCGCACTTGAATTCTGGTCAGAATGCCGTGGCGCGACACGTACACGTCGTTGTAGCCATTGATCAGAATGTCTTCAACGGCTGTGTCGTTCAGCAGATCCTCAATGGGGCCAAAGCCTGCCAGTTCCTTGGTAAGCGCCTCCGCAATCGAGCGGACCTCGGCTTCGTTGATCGGGATTCTCCGCAGCCGGACAAAGCTGTCCATTTCCAGGTCGACGAACTGGTTGATCGCGTTGCGCGACCACCGGCCGAACTCGGAGCCCAGTTCCTCGATACGCGTGAGCAGATGTTCGTGCGCCGCGTTCTTGATGTCCTGGAACTGCTGGCTTTGCGCGAACGAAGGCACGTCGTCGGCGAATTCGATCTCTTTTGCCATCGTCTATGATCGCTTGGTGGAGGTTGGAATAAGGCGCTTGAGCGCGCCAAGCGCAGACTTGCCGGGCACCCGCGCTGCCGCACAAGCGGCACCGCCAAGGCGTTCGATGAGCGGCTCAAGCGCGCGTACATAAGGGTCGCGCGCGGCCACATCGACCAGAAGATGCCCCTGGTTGGCAGCCTGCCCGAGCGCCACGCGCCTTTCAGGCAAAGTAGCAAGTAATGGAATATCCAGGCGTTGGCCAATCTGGACGCCGCTCAGCCCGAGATCCGGATCGAACTTGTTGACGATCAATCGCACATTGCCCAATTCAATGCCCTCTTCGCGCAATGAGTCGAGGACGCCGACCGCCGATACGATCGACGCGACCCCCTGGTCACACACCAACCAGGTCTCGTCGGCGGATTGCACGACGTGCGCGATGAACTCGCTGCTGGAGAAGCCGCCGAGATCAACGATCTGCTGGTCGAAGAAAGCACGCAAGCGATTCAGCAAACCGATCGACGATGAATACGACACTTCACGCATCTCAGCGAGGTTCGGCGGTAGCGTGGTAAACGCCAGACCGCTTGCGTGATGTGAAAGCGCCGTGTGCACGAAAGTCTGGTCGAAGCGACGTAGATTGCGCACCGCTTCGACGAAATGAAATTCACTGCGCGTGTTGAGCAGCAGCGTACCGTCGCCGGCCGGCAGGCCAAGATCCAGCAACACCGCCTGCCGCCCCTGCTCGACGTCGCGCCGTTGCAACATGACCGCCAGATTCGCGGCGAGCGTGCTGACGCCCATGCCGATACGCGCGCCAACCAGCGCAGTCACATGACCGTGCCGGCTGACCGGCTCAACCAGATTGTCGATGACCTGATGCGTGATACGTAGCGCATCGGCAGCAGGCGCAGACAGATCGATAAAGTCGCGCACCCCGGCGCGCAACGCGGCAATTGCACTCTCCGGCTCGGCGAGCGAACCGGTCGCGACGATTTGCAATCCCGGATAAGCGGCACGCACCGTACTTGCCGCTGCGCTCGCAGCGGCCGCGCGACCGCCGGAAAAATCGATAAATACCAGCGTTGGATTCAGGACAGCAATGCGTTGCGTCAGCGTCGACGGATCAAGCGTAACGGCCTCGACGCGCCCCGCTGCGATCAGCGTATCGGCAAGCCAATGCACGTGCTCGTCAGCCAGCGACGCGAACACAAAGGAATCGGTGACAGCCCTTTCAGTCAATGAATGCGTTCTCGCGTTCATGTTGCACATCCTGTTGCGGCATTGGCTGAAGCGCCGCCGCTTTGTACTGCTCACCGCAACACGCGGCCTGCACCGACGTGCAGGTCGCCCCGCCGCAGTGCCGGAGCGCGCCACATGCCAAATGCTTGCGCGTGCTCACTTCGAAAACCCCGGTACAGCATCCGGGGATGCGAAACCGCCGATCAAAGCACGCCACACCGGAGCGTTGCGCTGCTCAGCCTGCTCGCCCGGCGTGGACGGCAGCGTTGCTCCCTTCGCAAGCGGAGACACCAGATGCGGCGTCACGATAATCACCAGCTCCTTATCGTTCTGCTGGTAGTTCAACTGCTTGAAGAATGCGCCAATGATCGGCAGGTCGCCTAACAACGGCACCTTTGAAACGTTAGAAATCGTTTCACGATCGATCAGGCCGCCAATCACGAAACTCTCGCCATCGCCGAGTTCGACCGTCGTGTCGGCTCGCCGGGTGGTGATCGCGGGAACCGACACGCCGCTAATCGTCACTGCATTCGAGAAATCCAGCTGACTCGCCTCCGGCGCCACTTTCAGCGCGATTCGCTGTGGGCTGAGCACGGTCGGCGTAAGCGTCAGGCCTACGCCATAGGGTTTGTATTCAATCGACGTAGTACCCAGCCCTTGGGGAACCGGCACCGGGATCTCGCCACCGGCGAGAAAACTCGCGCTTTGCCCGGACAACGCAACGAGTGTCGGTTCCGCGAGAACCCGTGCGAGATTGTTGTTCTCCAGCAGGCTCAGGTTCGCGAACAGCCCATGCGTGGCGGAGTTGAAAATCAGGTTGAACGCCGACGATATCGGGGTCGTGCTCGACGTTTGCGGCTGCTGCCCCGCGGTCGCGGAGACTGTGGTCAACGCAGACGGCGCAAACGAGCCAAACGAAAATCCGTTGTTCTGCTTGAAGAAGTTAAAGCCCACCTCCTTAAGCACCGTGCGGCTGAACTCGACCACCCGCACGTCGACCTGCACCACTGAGCGCGTAGCGACCGTCGATATGTCGTACGTCGCGATACTTGCACCACTGTCACCGCCGGCTCCGCCCGCGTCGCCCCCCTTACCACTCGCACCGGGACCGGCAGCGCCGCCGACGGCATTGTTACCGTTCCCGCGAGCCGCGCGCTGATGTGCCTCAATTTCTGCGGCCGCTACGGCTCGCTGATGCTTTTCCATGGTCGACGTCGCGCCAGAAATCAGCGCGGTGTCGCCAAGCACTTTCACGGCAGGCGTGTCAGGCCCGAGCAGGGTTCGCGATGCTGCGGTAGTCACGTTGACCGTATAGGTGAGGGCCGCATCTTTACCTTGCTCCCACAGCATGATGTTGGTCGTGCCGGGCGATTTTCCGATCAACAGCACGCCGCCCGTTTTGTCGCCTTTGACGATCAGCACGTCCGCAACCGTCGGGTCGCCGATCGCGACACGCCGCAATGTGTGCCCGCTCGCGAGCGTTTGCTGTGAGCCGACAATGATGTCGACATTCCGTGCGTCGGCCGCGGCATCGCTCACCGACGACACGGCGAGCGATGCTGCGCACAACATCGCCATAGTCCCGTATGCAAAAAAGCGTTCTTTCATTTTCTTTTGGGCGCGTGTGGCCGCCTGCTCCCTGAAACTGCTATCGGGCGACCATTTCGGCACGCCCACCCCGTATGACTTCAATCGCACCACTCGTATTCCCTGCAACCCTCGTCATGGGCGTGGCAATCCGTGGCGCTGCTAGTGCTCGACTCGTCGAGTTTCCGGTCGCACCCGACAACGTATCAAGCGAAACGCCGGCGGCCGCACGAGTCGAATCTTTGAGAGGCTCACCGCCCGCTTGCGTCGATGTCTTCAACACGGCCGGTAGTGCCGCAAATGCGCCTGCATCGACGACTTCGGTGTCGTTTGGATTACGCAGCGCGAATACAAGACGACCGGAAGTTTCGGCGAGCGTCAACCGGTCCACGTCGGCGACGGGAACTGCAAGCACGGCAGTGCGCACCATTCCGTTCGGATCACCCGAGTTGTCGTTGCCGGCCGTGGCATTACCGAAAGCTAACACCCGCAACTTTGAGATCAGGAGGCGCGCCTGCGACCGATCGATCTCGGCGTTGCCACCCAGGTTTCCGTCACGCTTGAGCGTGAAGAAAACATCGACGAAATTGCCTGGCCGCAGCCGATTGCCGACCGCATTGGATTCGTCGACGCGCACAGCGATCGCACGCTCACCCGGCGCAATGCGCTCTGCAATCCCGGACGACAGTTGAGATTCCAGCACCGGCGTTTGCGCACCGACATCCGCATTCGGAATTCGGCCTACAAGTTGCGCCGGATCGGCAAAGGCGCCGTTCGGATCGATCGGCAACGACTGAACGCGCAATCCATCGGCCTTGATCGGCTGGCCGGCAGGCAGTAGGCGGGTTGCGACAACCAAAGGAAAACTGGCTTGTGCGACCGACGCTGCCGGCAAAGCGACCGGCCTGCGCGAAAGCGTTACCGCAAAAATGCCGAGCAAAATTGCCAGTGCAATCAGCCCGCCCGCAGCGATTTTGATTAGTTTTGGCATGCTGGGCTCGCTGGATGAGTCGAATGCTCCCACTGGCTTATGCGCTCGGAAGAGCGAAGCAGTGCGGTGCGACGAGGAGCAGGCGCGTAAGTCAAAGTATGTTCACCGGATTGAGTTGCACTGTTGCTGTACTGGTCAGGTTCTGTGGCAGCAATAGACCGAGACCCGGCAAGGTCGGTATGAGCGGACTGGCCGCGTAGTTATAGGTCAACGTTACGGCGATACAGGTCATGGTGGAATCGTAGTTACACGTAGCTTGAGCGGTTTGGCAGGCGGCGCTCTGAATCATCGGTGCGACCATGTTAGTAGCGGTATTGCAAGCAGCGGTGGCACGTAAGCTAACCGCACCGGGCACACTGCTCGCCGACTGATAGTTCAACGCTGCGCGCGCGCCCTCCGCTGTCGCAAGCGTCAGGCTCTGTTGCGCAACGAAGATCATGCTGAACGTCACGATCACGTAAAAAATCGAAAAAAAGATCGGAAATACCAGCGCGAATTCGATAGCGGTCGCGCCGCGTTGCGCATCTCTTCTGCAACTGTGAGGTCGCACCCACTTGCGAGGGTTGCGCCGCGCCGAATACATTGTCATCGCGCGCCCCCGGCAACAACCTGGGTCACCATCCATACAATCGTCGGCACGGTCAGGCATGCAACAAACGGCGTGGCGCGCCTGCCCGACAACTCGAATGTCGGCGCTCGACGCTGCAGCAAGGATGCGAAACGGGTACGGGTTGCAATCAGCAACCACACTGCGTGGGCGCCAGCCACCAGACTCGCGACCGCCCACAAACCGAACAATGCGTGCACCCCGCACCATGCGCCGAGCACCGCGAACACTTTGACGTCGGCGGCACCCATCACACCAATGGCAAAGAACGGCAGCAACGCAAGCAGACCAACCGCGGTGCCAAGGGCAGCCTGCGCGATGGAAATGCCGAATGGATTCTGGCGCAGCAATGCGCAAGCCAATGCCGTCACCAAACCGGTAACGATTATTGAATTCGGAATACGCCGACTACGGCAATCGCATACGGCGACCCACGCTGCCCACGCTACGAACAAAAACAGAGTGACGGACGAGTTCATGTCAGCCTCGACAGGTGAAACAAAACACATACGGACCACGACGGCAGTCCGTATGTCTCCTATCGGGAAGACCCCTGAATTATTACCAAGTCAGCCGACGCATACGACGGCTTTACTCAACACGCGATTGCAGGGGCCGCGGCAGTCTATTAAGCCGCTGGCAGCAGTTTGGTGATGGAGACGAACGCCGCGTCCAATTGAAGGCCCAGACCCTGTACCGTCGCCCCAATAACGACGACGATAAGGCCGGCGATCAGCCCGTATTCCAGTGCGGTGACCGCACGGTTATCTCTCAGGAAGCGTTGTGTGAACTTTTTCATTTTTTACCCTCGGACTTTCATTTATTTCGTTTGTTTACGTGCTGCTTCGGATGACGGAGTCTTGGGCGCTCAGAACCATTGGTCTCTCATTCCTGGTCCTGCGTGTTGCGCTGCAGAAGTACCGCCTGGCAGCCGGCTTCAATAAAACAGATATCTATGAGCTGTCTGTTCGATTGCGCACCTCCCTCGTCAATCCTTGATGCTTTCGGGTTTTATAGCCGAACAATCATATTTAAGCAATTGTCCGCCGCCCTTAGCCCAACACCCTATGCGTTTTGCCGCCGTACTCAGGTTAACGGCAGTTCGTGCGTTGCAGCACATAGGAATAACCATAAGTTAGATTCGCTGCACTAATTATTTGTTTGAACAGAACGTTTCAAGCGCCCGGGACCCTCTCATTGCGCTTGCGTTACGCCACGTTTCGTAACGGCGCGCGCGGCTCGTTACGTTACGTAGCCCTCGCAAACGTTTAGCAGATTCATTATCGAGGCGTATATCTGAGTTAGCGGACACTTCATCAATTCCTAGCAAAGCCATATCACGCATGGCTTCATGCCCTTCGGCAGAAAAATAATTCGCATTATTCAGTCGAAATGGCACGGCTCATGCAGAGATAGCCACGCAGCAACATCCAATAACACATGCGATGCGAGGGCGACATGAAGATTCAAACGGCCAACACGACAGTACGAACCACCCTGATTGCGGCCAGCGTGGCGGCAATGCTTTCTCTTGGTGCTTGCGGCGGCTCCGGAACCCTGAGTTCCGGCACCGGCGGCGGCAGCGGCAGCGGTAGCGGCTCTGCCGGCGGCGCACTTTCGACCACCAGCGGCAGCGGCAGCGGTTCGATGGGCTCGGGCGGCTCCGGCAGCAACACCAGCAGCAACGGTTCGGGAGGCGGCTCGGGCTCCGGAACGGGCACAGGAACAGGTACGACCCCCGTCGCGAATGCGCTCGGGACAGTAGTCGGCAACGGTGGCGGTCTGGTCAGCGATGTTGGCTCGACGGTCTCGAGCATCGGTACCGTGATCGGCTCGCAATCCCTCCCTGGCGTCAGCTCACAAACCACCCAGGCCGCCGGCGGCATCGTGCAGCAAGTCGGTTCGGCTGTCTCGACGCTCGGCAGCGGTGTATCCCAAGGGCTCGGCCAACTCGGCACGGGCGGCAACGCGGTCGGCACGACAGTGTCGAGCCTCGGTGGCGTGGTCGGTCATGTCGGCGGTGCAGTGACGGACGCAGGCAGCCTCGTGACGAGCCTCGGCAGCGGCCCCCTCGCACCGTTGGCCGCCCTCACCACACCGCTCGGCGGCGTCGTCAATACGCTCGGCGGCGCCGTGACCAACGGCGGCAGCACGCTCACCACCGCGCTCTCGACGGGCCCGGTCCAGCAAATCACGCAAACGCTCAGCACGGCGATCACGCCGATTACGTCGATGGTCGCGGCGACCACACAGACAGTCGGCAACACCACGGGTCTCGGAGCACCGTTGAACGGCCTCCTCTCGACCCTCGGCGGCGGTCTGGGCAAAGCCGGCACGCTGATCAGCGCAACCGGCGGCAATCCGATCACGGCCGCTCTCGGCCATACGGTCACGGATACGGGCACCACGGTCGCATCGGTGGGCGGCCTGCTCACCGGCAGCACCGGTGGCAATCCGCTGGCTCCGCTCACGAGCGCACTCGGCGGCCTGACCGGCGGCACCAGCAGCGGCCCCCTCGCTCCGCTCACTAGCGCACTCGGCGGCCTGACCGGCGGCTCCAGCAGCGGTCCGCTCGCTCCGCTGACCAGCGCACTCGGCGGCCTGACCGGCGGCACCAGCAGCGGCCCCCTCGCTCCGCTCACCGGCGCGCTCAGCAGCGTAACGGGCGGTCTAGGCGGCGCCTCGAGCGGCGGCAGCCCGTTGGCGCCTGTCACCGGCCTGCTCTCGAGCGTGACAAACGGCCTGAGCGGCGCCTCCGGTGGCAGCAGCAGCCCGCTCGCCCCGGTAACCGGCTTGCTGTCGAGCGTCACCGGCGCGCTCGGTGGCGTCACGACCACGGCGGCCAATACGCCGGCCACGACGACGACCGCTTCGACCACCACGGGCCCCGGCCTGTCGCTGTCGAGCACAAGCGGCAAGGGATCGGGCAACAGCCCGCTCGCCCCGGTGACGTCGCTCCTCGGCGGCCTGCTCGGCGGTCTGTCGAAGAAGTAAGCAATACCGTCGCAGCGATCGAAAGAAGTGCAGTAACCGGCAACCCGGCGTCCGAAAACCCGGCGTCCGGCAACCCGGCGTCCGGAACCCGGAGTGCGGCCCGCCAGCCGCGCCCCGGTTCTGCCGGAATCTGTCTGGATTGAGCCGCGCCGCTCAGACATCCGTTGCACCGGCGCACGGAAACAACGCACACGACATCTAGAAGACACTGAGGAGCACACATGTCCACCCAACGTTTTTTTACTCTCCATGCGGCGTGCGCGACCGTGTCGTCGTTGCGCGCACCGTTGATCGCCGTAGCGGTTGCCGGCTTGCTCGCCGCGTGTGGCGGCAATGGCGTCACAGCGCCACCGAGCGCATCCGGCAGCGGTAGCGCCGGCGGCGGCGGTTCGACCAGTGGCAACACACCCACCGCCTCGACGTCGAGTACCAATGGCCTCGCCACCGCAGCCGCGCAGACCACCAGCGATCTCGGCAACACGGTCGGCTCCCTGAGCATCCCGGGTCTCAGCCCGAAAGTCACGCAAGGTCTCGGCGACACAGTGTCGAGTACGAGCGGCACGCTGAACTCGCTCGCCAACGCAGTGAGCGGCGGCCTCGGGCAAATCGGCACGACCTCCAATCCAGTCGGCACCACGGTGGCCGGACTCGGCTCAGTGGTCAGCTCGACAAGCGGTGTCGTACAAGGTCTGAGCACCACGGTCGGCGGACTCGGCACCGGCAATCTCGCGCCGCTGTCGCCGCTCACCACGCCGCTTGCAACCGTGCTGTCCACGACCGCCGGCGCGCTGAATGCCGGTGGCGCGACGCTTGGCAATTCGCTGGCCTCCGTGCCGGTGCAACAGATCACCCAGCCGCTCAGCACCGCGATCACGCCGATCGTGCAGACGGTCGGACTCGTGACACAAACGGTCGGCACGCAAACCGGCCTGGGCGCCCCAGTGGGCGGCTTGCTCGCACAAGTCGGCGGCGCGTTGAGCTCGGCCGGCTCGCAAGTCGGCACCGCAACGAAGAATCCGGTCGGCGTCGATCTCGGCACGCTGGTCGGCTCGCTCGGCAACACGGTGACAAACGCCGGCGGCCTCGTCAATCCGAACGGCCCGAATGGCGCGAATCCGATTCCCGGCTTGATTACGAGTCTGGTCGGCAGCACAAACGTGGCCGTCGTCAATGGACCGCCTGCCAACGGCAGCCCGTTCGGCCCGCTGCAAACCTCGCTCGCGAGTCTCGGGCTCGGCAACAACCCGCTCGGCTCGCTGTCGACGCTGCTCGGCGGCACCCCGCTGTCCGGCCTGACCTCGGCGCTGAGCGGCACGCCCTTGAGCGCGCTGACTTCGGGAACGGGTGGCTCGCCGCTGGGTTCGCTGACTTCGGTGCTGGGCGGCACGCCCCTGAGTTCGCTGACCTCGGCGTTGGGCGGCACGGGTAGCGCATCGAATCCGCTGTCGACGCTGACCGGCGCACTCTCGGGCGTCACCAGCAGCGCATCGGGCAGCAGCGGCAGCAACCCGCTCGCCCCCGTGACGGCCCTCGTCGGCACGTTGACTGGCGCGCTCAGCTCGGCGGCCGGCTCGACGAGCGGCTCGACCAGTCCGGCAGGCGGCCTGACGACACTTCTCGGCGGCCTCGTGCCGGTGAGCCATAAGTAGTCCGCATAAGTCTCTGATCGATGCCGCACGCATGGGACGTCCCCACGGACGTCCCCACGCACGTCCCGTTAGACAGTTTAGACAGTGCGCATAGCAGTCCGCCTTATCACGTGCTCCGCGCTTTTGCAGACGATGCTCAAGCCCGAGGGAGCACGTGACGTAATACATGCAAGCATGGCAGTATGCGTCGAGCCACACATAAGCGATCGCGACCAGCCCGGCCAGGCGGCGCGTCCGCAATACAAGAACGGCATACGAGGAAAATCCGATGAAACTCGGGTACGGCAGTAAATGGACCCTCCTGCTCGCTGCGATAGCGGCAAGCGCGATGCAGGTAGAAGCACAAGCACAGTCACGCCCTGGCGGTTCGATTGCCGGCGGCAACCCGCTCGATTCGCTACCGCAGATCAAGGCGCCTGACAAGGGCCCGAACGTAACCGTGCAGGTTGCACCGCAAGCCCCCCAACTTCAGGAACTGCTCGCCCGCCATCTGACGCCTTCGAGGATTCAGGTCGAGGGCGTGAAGTCCATTCCGTTCGATGAAGTCGCGCAGCGCTTCACGCCGCTCGTCGGCAAGGACACCACCATCGGCGATCTGATTCAGGTTGCCAACGGCGTCACCAGGCTGTATCAGGATCGCGGCTATGCGCTCTCCTTCGCGTTCATTCCCGCGCAGACGTTCGAGGGCGGCGTGGTACGCGTGACCGTTGTGGAAGGTTATGTATCCACGGTCAAGGTGACGGGCAAGGCCGGCGCGATCGAAGACAAGATCCGCGCGATCGCCGACCACATTGTCGCCGACCGGCCGCTCAAGCGCGCCACCTTTGAGCGTTACATCAATGTGCTGGGCCTGCTTCCCGGCGTGAAGGTCGCGGCCAACGTGGCGCCGCCGCAAAATACCGACGGTGCCACGACGCTCGAACTGAAAGTAGACCGCAAACCGGTCGACTTCAGCACCGGCATCGACTTCAATCACCCCGGCGTGCAAGGCCTGCTGACCGCCACCGAAAACGGCCTGACTGCCCTCGGCGAACAGTTGAGCGTGTCCGCCTTGCTGCCGAAGGGGCGTGACAACGTCACCTATCTCGCGGCGCACGCTGCGGCGCCGATCGGCAGCAATGGACTGATCGCCAAGATCGACGCGTCGCACTATCGCGGCAATCCGGTCGACAATCCCGGCCTGCCCTCTTATATCGAGCGCACGGTCATCAACGACAAGGTCGGCGGCTCGCTGGCCTATCCGATCCTGTTGAGCAACACACAAAGCGTGATCGGCACGGCCTCCGTCTATGCGTCGCACGACGAGGACCGCTATAACAACCACGACACCGGCGCGCAGATCGGCTTGCGCTCGCAGATCCGGGTGATGCAATTGCAGGCCGACTACGCCAGCGTGCAGACCGGCCAGGTGCGCCGCGCGAGTATCACATTGGCGAAGGCATTCGATATTCTCGGCGCATCGAAATCCGGCGACTCGAACGTTCCCGGCACGACCGTCACGAATCCGGCGTCGATCAACTTCGTGCGGAGCGGTGCAAGCTTTTCGCAAACCAACGAGTGGCCGCTGAAGATCGGCACCTCGGTTTCGTTGACCGGCCAATACAGCGCCGTCTCGCTGCCGACATCGGAACAGATTTCGTTTGGCGCGCAACGCTTTGCGCAGGGTTATGAACCGGGAGAGGCGTCGGGCGATTCAGGCTGGGGCGCCATGTTCGAAGTCAATCGGGCGTTCACGCCGGGATTCACGTATCTGCGCACCCTCACACCCTATGTCTCGTTCGACATGGCCCGCGTCTATCTGCATGCAGGGACGCCGTCGCCGTCGAAACTGTCGTCGATTGCATTCGGCTTCCGGATCTCGGACGCGAAGTATTACAGCCTGGATTTGTCGGTGGCCAAGCCGATTGGCGACGCACCGGTGGAGAGCGCGTCGCGCAGCCCGCGTATCAACGCGACGTTCTCGTATCAGCTGAACTGACGTTCGAAAGCGCCGCGTCCTGATTAGAGGTTCCACTATCAAACGGCGCGCGCACTTTCACGTATTCTGCGCTGACGATGTGCGACCCGCGGCATTCAAGCCGCGAGCCGCAGACCGTTGTAGCCGAAGTCGAACCTGAGGGGCACGACCAGGGCGTCACGGCAGCCGGCAGTTGAAAACGGCCCGGGATGCCAATAACGCCGCGCGACCATGATCGCGCCGTCTTTAATCAAGGAGGAAGACAATGATGCAATTCACTCAACGCGCGCGCGCAATCGCGATTCGCACAGCCAAACATGCCGCCCTCGCCGGCGTACTGATCGCCAGCGCGGTCACTGCCATGGCGCAGACCGATTCCCCGATCGGCACATGGCAAACCATCGACGATCACACCGGCCAGCCCAAAGCGCTCGTGCAAATTGCGCAGGATAGCAACGGCTCGTTGAGCGGCAAGGTGATCAAGGGGCTCAATGCGAACGATAAACCGGATCGCCGCTGCACAGAATGTACGGATGCACGCAAGGATCAGTTGATCCTCGGCATGACGATCGTCAACGATATGCAAAAGGACGGCGACGGCTGGGATCACGGGCAGATTCTCGACCCGGAAAACGGCAAGGTCTACAAGTGCAAGATGCACCTGGAAGACGGTGGGAACAAGCTGGTGGTGCGCGGCTACATTGGCGTGTCGCTGCTGGGCCGCTCGCAAACCTGGATTCGCCAACAATAGCGGACGAGCCGTTCAGGCAGCAATGCCTGAGACACGAAGGTGGGTTCCATCAGGGGCCATTACCGCAGCCCTGATGGAACCGGAAAAAACGGCCGACGATCGCCATCGTCTGGCCGTTTTTTTGTTTGAGTCTGGCTGGTTGGGGTTGTCATGCAGCGTGCTTGAAGGGCGACGAATACGCGAACGGCGACGACGGTAACGGCTTGACCGATGCCGGGCTGTACACCGCGGGTGCCGTGGCCGGAGCCTTATCTGCGTCAACGCTCTTCTGTTCCGCGCTCACATGCGTACGCATGCGTGCTTCCATCAGGTTGCAGAGCTCTTCGCTCGCAGCGCCGAACAATTGCTCCATGACGCGCTTGAGCACGCCGGATTCATACCATGCCTTGAAACGGCGATGGCAAGTTTGATACGACGGATATTTGCGCGGCATAGCGGACCAGGTCGCGCCGCTGTACATCACCCACAGCACGCCGTTGAGCACGGAGCGCGTGTTGGCAAGCGGCCGGCCACGCAGTTCGGAACGCGGACGCAGTTCGGGAAGCAACGGTGCAATACGTTGCCATTCTTCATCATTGATATCACGGTACGGATTCATGGTTTCTCCTTTGTCAGAACCATGACAAAGAAGATATCCAGTCGTCCGCCGACGGAATATAAGATCAATCCGAATCTTGAAAATGCGCCTCCGGACTCAGCCTCTTCGGCGAGCGGACCGTGATCTATCGCAAAAGCAACCGCGCCAGCGTCACGCGGCTGCTCAGGTTAGCGACGTATCGACGATCCGGCGCGGCGCGTCGAGATATTCTTTCGATTGCATTTCGACGATGCGCGACACCGTCCGCGTGAATTCGTTGGCCATCGGACCGTCGAGATATAGCTGATCGGGCGGCACCGCTGCCGACATCAGCAGCTTGACCTTGTGGTCGTAGAACACGTCGATCAGCCAGGTGAAGCGGCGCGCCTCCGAGGCCATGCGCACCGACATCTGCGGCACGCCGGACAGGATCACCGCGTGAAAGCGGCTCGCCAGTTCCAGGTAATCGTTCTGCGAGCGCGGACCGCCGCAGAGCGTCGCGAAATCGAACCACACGACGCCGTCAGCGCGCCGCAGCGCCTTCAGTTCCCGCTTTTCGATGCGCAGAATAGGGCTCTCATCGGGAACCGCTGCAAGGCGCGAAAACGCGTCGCGCAACGCTTTGTCCGAAGCCGCGCCGAGCGGCGTGTGATACACCTCGACCTGGGCCAGCGTGCGCTTGCGGTAGTCGATACCCGCGTCGACGTTGATCACGTCGAGCTTCGACTTGATCAGTTCGATGGCCGGCAGCATGCGGTCGCGATGCAGGCCGTCCGGATACAAGGTGTCCGGATCGTAGTTGGACGTCATCACGAATTGAACGCCATTCTCGAACAGCTTGTCGAGCAGACGGTAGAGAATCATCGCGTCGGCAATATCCGAGACGTGGAATTCGTCGAAACAGATCAGGCGGTAGCGCTTGGCGATACGACGCGCGAGTTCGTCGAGCGGATCGGCCGTGCCCTTCAGGTCTTCCAGCTCGCGATGGACCTCACGCATGAACTCGTGGAAATGCAGCCGCGTTTTGCGCTGCACCGGCACGATCATGTAGAAGCTGTCCATCAGGAAACTCTTGCCCCGCCCTACGCCGCCCCACATGTACACGCCGCGTGGCAGATCCGGGTGGATGATCAGCTTCTTGAACGCGTTCGAGCGGCGCGACTTGTACTCGACCCACTCGTCATAACACCGCTGCAGACGGTCGACCGCCGCGCGTTGCGCCGGGTCCGATTGATAGCCCCGCGTCTGCAGTTCTTTTTCGTAGTATTCGGTGACGTTCATTGTGTTGCTGCAAAAAGAAAGGCGGGAGGGAGTGAACCCGCCCGCCTTTGTGGTGATGCCAGAATTGCGTTCCGTCAGGCGTGCGTGATTACATGTTCAACGCGCGCTTGTCCACGGCGAGCGCCGCTTCGCGCATCACTTCCGACAGCGACGGGTGCGGATGGCAAATGCGGCCGATGTCTTCCGAAGCCGCCTTGAATTCCATCGCCACCACGGCTTCCGCGATCAGGTCCGATGCGTTTGCCGAGATGATATGCACGCCGAGCAGTTCGTCGGTCTTCGCGTCGGCGATCATCTTGACGAAACCATCCGCCTTGTTGATGCCCAGCGCGCGACCGTTCGCCATGAACGGGAACTGGCCCGTCTTGACTTCGCGGCCTTCAGCCTTCAGTTGCTGCTCCGTCTTGCCGACCCACGCGATTTCCGGTTCGGTGTAGATCACCCACGGAACGCAGTTGTAGTCGATATGCGGCTTCTGACCGTCGATGATTTCGGCCACCATGACGCCTTCGTCTTCAGCCTTGTGTGCGAGCATCGGGCCACGCACCACGTCGCCGATTGCATACACGTTCGGCACAGCCGTTGCGCAGTGGTCGTCGACGTCGATGAAGCCACGCTCGTTGGCCTTCAGGCCGATGGCTTCGAGACCGAGGTTGTCGGTGTTCGGCACGCGGCCGATCGACACGATCAGGCGGTCAGCTTCGAGCTTTTGCGCGTTGCCGTCCTTGTCCGTGTAGTTCAGCGTGACGCTCTTGTCCGTCGTCGTCACTTCGCCGACCTTCACACCCACGTGGATGTCGAGGCCCTGCTTCTTGAACTGCTTGGCGGCTTCCTTCGCGAGCGCCTGGTCAGCGGCACCGAGGAATTCCGGCAGCGCTTCGAGCACCGTGACTTCGGCACCCAGACGACGCCACACCGAACCGAGTTCCAGACCGATCACGCCGGCGCCGATCACGGCCAGCTTCTTCGGCACGGAGTCGAAGCTCAATGCGCCTTCGTTGTCGGCGACGATCTTGTTGTCGACCGGAATGCCCGGCAGGTGACGCGCCTTCGAGCCCGTAGCGATGATCACGTTCTTTGCTGTGACCACTTCAGTTTCGCCTTCGCCGCTCACTTCGATCTGCACGCCGGCGTCCGTCTTGCCGGTGAACTTGCCATGGCCTTTGAGCCACGTGATCTTGTTCTTGCGGAACAGGAATTCGATGCCCTTCGTCATCTTCTCGACGATGCCTTCCTTGCGGGCCAGCATCTTCGTGATGTCGAGCTTCACGTCCGACACGTTGATACCGTGGTCAGCGAGATGATGTTGCGCGTTTTCAAATTCTTCCGACGACGCGAGCAGCGCCTTCGACGGAATGCAACCCACGTTCAGACACGTGCCGCCGAGCTTCAGCGTGCCGGCCGGGTTCTTCCATTTTTCGATACATGCGACGGTCTTGCCGAGCTGCGCTGCGCGGATAGCGGCGATGTAGCCGCCAGGGCCGGCGCCGATCACGACGACGTCAAATTCTTTGGACATGACAATCCTTTTGATGGCGAAACGGCGCGCGGCCACGCTTCGTTGCGCGCGTCGTTCCAGTACTGCGGAATGCTAAAGACATGCTGCTGATATGGCGTCGACTTGCGCGATAGCAAGCCGACGCCGGCAGAACCGCCGATTACAGGTCGAGCAGCAGGCGCGCCGGGTCTTCCAGCGCATCCTTCATTGCGACCAGCGACAGCACCGCTTCGCGACCGTCGATGATCCGGTGGTCGTACGAGAGCGCCAGATAGTTCATCGGACGGATCACGATCTGGCCGTTTTCGACCACAGCGCGTTCCTTCGTGGCGTGCACGCCCAGAATGGCGGACTGCGGCGGGTTGATAATCGGCGTCGACAGCATCGAACCGAACACACCACCGTTCGAGATCGAGAACGTACCACCCGTCATTTCTTCGATCGACAGCTTGCCGTCCTTCGCCTTCTGGCCGAATTCAGCAATCTTCTTTTCGATTTCAGCGAGGCTCAGCTGATCTGCGTTGCGCAGGATCGGCACCACCAGGCCACGCGGCGAACCGACCGCGATACCGATGTCGAAGTAGCCGTGATAGACGATGTCGTTACCGTCGATCGACGCATTCACGAGCGGGAATTTCTTCAGCGCGTGAACAGCCGCCTTCACGAAGAACGACATGAAGCCCAGCTTCACGCCATGTTCCTTTTCGAACTTGTCTTTGTACTTGTTGCGCAGGTCCATCACCGGCGCCATGTTCACTTCGTTGAACGTGGTGAGGATGGCGTTGGTTTGTTGCGACTCGAGCAGACGCTCGGCGATACGCGCACGCAGACGCGACATCGGCACGCGCTGTTCCGGACGGTCCTTCAGCCATTGCTCGGCCGAGGCCGGTGCCTTGACGTCCGGCAGCGACGGCTTCGCAGCCTTCGGTGCGGCAGCCGGAGCCGGTGCAGCCTTGGCGGCCGGTGCGGCTTGACCCGCGCTCAGCACGTCACCCTTGGTGATGCGGCCGTCGCGGCCCGTGCCGGCGACGTCGCCTGCGGCGAGGCCCGCCTCGGCCATCAGCTTGCCGGCAGCCGGCGAAGCAGCGGTGTTCGCACCCGTTGCGGATGCAGCCTGAGCGGCCGGTGCCGCTGCCGATGCGGCAACCGGAGCCGGCTTCACTTCGGCTTCGACAGCAGCGGCGCCTGCCTTGCCTTCGGTGTCGATCTTGGCGATCACCTGATCCGCGACGACGATATCGCCGTCGTTCGAGATCACTTGTGCGAGCACGCCGGCGGAGGGTGCCGGCACTTCGAGCACGACCTTGTCGGTCTCGATTTCGATGAGAATTTCGTCTTGTGCAACAGCCTCGCCGGGCTTCTTCTTCCACTGCAGCATGGTGGCTTCCGAGACCGACTCGGACAGCTGGGGAACCTTGACTTCAACAATAGCCATTATGAGTATCCTGAATACGTATCGGGTGACGGCGCGCGATCCATGAACCCGCGACGACCGCCTGCGAACCTCGAATGCCGTGACTGATCATTCAGACACGGCACGGGAAAGCGCCCTGCGCTTTCCCGGTTCGGTTCTAGTGTTTATTTAGCGATCGACGCGCTCTTCAGGCGGCCGAAAGCGCCTTCGATCAGCCCCTTCTGCTGCTCGTAGTGCTTCGCGTAGTAGCCGACTGCCGGCGAGGCCGAAGCCGGACGTCCGCTGTATGCCAGCTTCTGCCCTTCCTTCATGCCTTCCTTCAGGTGGTGCTCGATGTAGAACCACGGGCCTTGATTCTGCGGCTCGTCCTGCACCCAGACCACTTCGGTCGCGTTGTCGTACTTCTTCATTTCCGCTTCGAACTGCTTATGCGCGAACGGATAGAGCTGTTCGATACGGATGATCGCGACGTCGTTCGACTTCGATTCACGGCGATGTGCCAGCAGGTCGTAGTACACGCGACCCGAGCAGGCCACCACGCGCTTGACCTTCTTCGGCTCGATCGCTTCGTCGATTTCGCCGATGATCGGCTGGAACGCACCCTTCGCCAGTTCGGACAGATCCGACACGGCTTCCTTGTGACGCAGCAGCGACTTCGGCGTAGCGACGATCAGCGGCTTCCTGAACAGGCGGATCATCTGACGGCGCAACAGGTGGAAAATCTGCGCCGGCGTGGTCGGTTGAACGACCTGCATGTTGTGGTCTGCGCACAGTTGCAGGAAACGCTCGATACGTGCCGACGAGTGCTCCGGACCTTGACCTTCATAGCCGTGCGGCAGCAGCATCGTGAGACCCGACACGCGGCCCCACTTCACTTCGCCCGACGAGATGAACTGGTCGATCACGACTTGCGCGCCGTTCACGAAGTCGCCGAACTGCGCTTCCCACGCGACGAACGTATTCGGTTCAGCGGTCGAGTAACCGTATTCGAAGCCCAGCACCGCTTCTTCCGACAGCACCGAGTCGATCACCGTGAACTTCGCCTGACCTTCGGCGATGTTCTGCAGCGGCACGTAGGTGCCGTCGTTCCAGCGTTCGCGGTTCTGATCGTGCAGCACCGCGTGACGGTGCGTGAACGTGCCACGGCCCGAATCCTGACCGGTCAGGCGCACTGCATAGCCCGATGCGACCAGCGAAGCGAATGCCAGGTGTTCGCCCATGCCCCAGTCGAGCTTCGCTTCACCACGGCCCATCGCGCGACGGTCGTTGATGACGCGCTCAACCAGCGGGTGAACCTTGAAGTTTTCCGGGATCGTGGTGACGCGCTCAGCGAGGCGCTTCAACTCAGCCAGCGGCACTGCCGTGTCGGCTGCGTCGGTCCACTTGCGGTTCAGGAACGGAACCCAATCCACCGCGTACTTGCTCTTGTAGTTCGAGAGCACCGGGTCGATCGTGTGATGGCCTTCGTCCATCGCCTTGCGGTACGCCTTGACGTATTCGTCTGCGTCAGCCGCCGTGATCACGCCTTGTTGCACCAGCTTTTCAGCGTACAGCGCGCGCGTGCCCGGGTGCTTCGCAATCGTCTTGTACATCAGCGGCTGCGTGACAGCCGGCGTGTCCTGCTCGTTGTGACCCAGCTTGCGGAAGCAGACGATGTCGACAACGACGTCCTTGTGGAACTGCATCCGGAAGTCGATGGCCAACTGCGTAGCCAGCACAACCGCTTCAGGATCGTCACCGTTCACGTGCAGCACCGGCGCCTCGATCATCTTGACGACGTCCGAGCAGTACAACGTGGAGCGCGAATCGCGCGGGTCCGACGTCGTGAAACCGATCTGGTTGTTGATGACGATGTGCAGCGTGCCGTGCGTGCCGTAACCGCGCGTTTGCGCGAGGTTCAGCGTTTCCATCACGACGCCCTGGCCAGCGAAAGCCGCGTCGCCGTGGATCTGCACCGGCAGAACCTGCAGGCCGCTGTCGTCGCCGCGACGGTCCATACGGGCCTTGGCCGAGCCTTCGACCACCGGGTTGACGATTTCGAGGTGCGACGGGTTGAACGCGAGCGACAGGTGAACCGGGCCGCCTTCGGTCGAGACGTCCGACGAGAAACCCTTGTGGTACTTGACGTCGCCAGCCGGCAGGTCGTCGACGTGCTTGCCTTCGAATTCGGCAAACAGGTCCGCCGGCATCTTGCCGAGCGTATTGACCAGCACGTTCAGACGGCCACGGTGGGCCATGCCGATGACGATTTCCTGCACGCCGTTGGCGCCGCCGTGACGCACGACTTCGTCCATCGAGGCGATGAAGCTTTCGCCGCCTTCGAGCGAGAAGCGTTTCTGGCCGACGTACTTGGTGTGCAGGAAGCGCTCGAGGCCTTCAGAGGCCGTCAGGCGATTCAGGATGTGCTTTTTCTTTTCATTGGAGAAGTTCGGCGTCGAACGGATCGACTCGAGCTTCTCTTTCCACCAGCGCTTCTGTTCCGGATCGCTGATGTACATGTACTCGGCGCCGATCGTGCCGCAGTACGTGTCACGCAGGGCCTGGACAATCTCGCGCAGCGAAGCACGCTCGAATCCGAAATACAGATTCGTTGCGCTGAACTCCTGGTCCATGTCGGCTTCGGTGAAGTCGTAGAACGCGGGTTCAAGTTCGGGGATAGCGGGACGTTCGCGGCGCTTCAGGGGATCGAGATTGGCCCATTGCGAGCCGAGGAAGCGATATGCGCCGATGAGGGACTGCACATAAACTTGCTTGCGGGAGGTAGCGAGATCTTCGCCGCCGGCCGCCGTGCGCGGGATAAAGGCGTTAGCCTTGGCCCGTTGCGCAAACGATTCGACGATCGGGCCATGGGCCACGTCGTTGGCATTGCTGCCATCCGATGCAGGGACGTTCTGCAACGCGTCGAAATAGCTGCGCCAGTTCTCGGGCACTGACGCCGGATTATCGAGATACGCTTCGTACATTTCTTCTACGTACGGAGCATTGCCGCCGAACAGATAAGAGTTCGACTGGAATTGCTTCATCATTTTTACGCTCACCTTTCTTCGAGTTTCTCGAGAAATAGCGGGTTACAGAACCTTCCGCGACACGGCCTGACCGTTTAGCGGATTGCGCGAATCAAGTCTTGCTTGGAAGGACCTAAAACTTTGCACCCGGGGAGCATATCACAGAACGGATAGTGCAGATAGCAGACGGATTGCCGCTCAAGCCCGTGGCGACGGGCTTTCAGCGACATTACCAGCGCTCGCAACAGTCTTCCTCAGAAAATGGGGGCAAACGCCTCGCAATTCGTTCGCCAGCAACAAGTAGCCGTGCACAACGAACTTAGACGGGCTTTTCACCAGAGAGCAGAAAGTCTGAAGTAAAGCGCGCTCGGACGAGCGAGCCGCCGCCCAAGCTTCTGCACAGGAAAGCGACTGCATCTTGCCGACGGCTGCACGGGCAACGCCCGGCCACACGTCAAGCTGCATACGATCATCCACCTGATCAATTGATGCAGCACGCGAGGAATCCCGGCCCGCGCTCGCCCTTACGCCCTGATCGGCAGCGCCGCACCGCCGTCATATCTATTGAACACCTCGCCTGCGAGAATTTCCACACACTGGATGTGCGCAATACGGTTGCCGTATTGGCGCCCATAAGCGCGGATTGCCGAAACGGTTGCGCATCGGCGTGCCGTCCGATCCTGCGCCCCTCCCTCCAAAAAGGAACAGCACATGGAAGTCACTACTCAATACCCGAATGCATCCGCGCTAACCACGTCCTCAGAGGAATCCGCTGCCCGTACGGTGCACCCGAACGCGTCGCCGACTCAAGCAAAGGTTTTTTCTGAGTCCGATGTCAGCCGTCAATTCGCAATGAGGCCAGATGACCTGTCAGTCAAATTGCATCCCAAGGCGAGCATGTTTCCCCAAGCCGGGGCCAGCAAAGCTCCGCCAGACGCCGACCAGACACTCAGTCGGCAAAAGCGCGGCCCCGTGTTGAGCGCGTTGGGAGCATGTGCGAAATCGGAGTTTAGAGAATGCCGGGGTGGCGAGGCTCTCAAAGATAGCGCATCGTCATTCGTGAAATTCGATCAATTCAGCCACAAAGAGACTATGGGTGACGAGAGGCGTGGAACGTGCTACGGCATCGTTCGGGCAGCAATGGGTGACATCGACAACAATCTTGCGAGGGGGGCGGCGACAGATTTACTGTCAGTGGTCACCAACATGCGCACAGACATGAGCAGCGGCAGAGCAACCCAAAACGGCCTTTATGACAGAATCGAAGCACTCCAGCGCGACCAGAACAACCGCCTCAGCCTACGAAATTACAGCAGTTCCTCGAGCATGAATATGAACCCGAACGCCAGCGTGTCGCATGAGGGACGCATAGACGCCCTTATAGACGCCGTAGGCAACGTGCACGGACTGGCCCCGGGTGACCTCGCACTCATAGGCGTACGCGTGCAACGCCCTGGTGAGCCTGCGTTGCCTAACGGTCATGTCCTACTGGTACAGCGCCTTCCCTCTGATGTACATGACCCGGGAGAAAACTCCCCAGAACGACATGCCATCTTCGATCCAAACAACGGTGTGTTCGTATACAACAGCTTGAGTGCCATGCAAAGCGCCTTGCGAGGCTATATGGATTCAGCATTTGCCGAGGATGGTTATCACGCCGTACCGGACAGGGTCAGCTACCTTCGTCTGGATGGGTCAGGAAGTGGGAGTCAGCCGTTTACGCCCTTCTCCCCCTTCCGCCCCTTACTCACCCCCCCCGATGCCCCTCTACCTACCGAGCCTCCAGAAATTGCGCAGCACAATTTTCGCGGATTGGATGAGCTCTAATGGCGCCGTGGATAAATCTGGCATGTGACCAGGTTGCGGAATCCCGCATAGCTATCTAACGAAACAAAGAAGCCGTTCCGGGCATGCCCGGAACGGCTTCTTTTCATCATGCACGCGGCGTTGAAATCAGGAACGGCGCTCCCTCAACGCACCGGCTACACGATTAGTCCACCGCGCCCTTACGGCTCGCACTGCGGCGCTCGTGTTCCTTCAGGTAACGCTTGCGCAGACGGATGGATTGCGGCGTGACTTCGACGAGCTCGTCGTCGTCGATGAATTCGACCGCGTATTCCAGCGACATCTGGATCGGCGGCACGAGGCGCACCGCTTCGTCGGTACCCGACGAACGCACGTTGGTCAGCTGCTTGCCCTTGATCGGGTTCACGACCAGGTCGTTGTCACGGCTGTGAATGCCGATGATCATGCCTTCATACAGCGGCTCGCCCGGCGACACGAACATACGGCCGCGATCCTGCAGCTTCCACAGTGCGTACGCCACGGCTGCGCCGTCGTCCTGCGAAATCAGCACGCCATTGCGACGCTCGCCCACCGCGCCTTCCTTGACCGGCTGATACGAATCGAACGTGTGGCTCATCAGGCCCGTGCCGCGCGTGAGCGTCAGGAATTCCGACTGGAAGCCGATCAGGCCACGTGCCGAAATACGGTACTCGAGACGCGTACGGCCACGGCCGTCCGACGCCATGTCGAGCATTTCGCCCTTACGGCGGCCCAGCTCTTCCATCACGCCGCCCTGGTGGCCGTCTTCCATGTCGACGGTCAGGTTTTCGTACGGCTCATGCTTCACGCCGTCGATGTCCTGCATCACCACGCGCGGACGCGACACGGCCAGCTCGTAGCCTTCACGGCGCATGTTTTCCACGAGAATCGTCAGGTGCAATTCGCCGCGACCCGCCACTTCGAAGGTGGTTTCGTCGCCGGTTTCTTTCACGCGCAGCGCGACGTTGTGGTTCAGTTCCTTCATCAGGCGGTCACGAATCTGACGGCTCGTGACGAACTTGCCTTCGCGGCCGGCCAGCGGCGACGAATTGACAAGGAAGTTCATCGTCAGGGTCGGTTCGTCGACGGTGATCATCGGCAGCGCTTCCGGCTGTTCCGGTGCGCAGATGGTCACGCCGATACCGATTTCTTCGATACCGTTGATCAGCACGATGTCGCCGGCTTCAGCCGAATCCACCTGCACGCGCTCCAGGCCCTTGAACGACAGCACCTGGTTGATCTTGCGGTTCAGGATCGCACCATCGGGGCCCGAACGTACGGCGACGGACATGCCCGGCTTGATCGTGCCACGCGTAATGCGGCCCACGCCGATACGGCCGACGTACGACGAATAATCCAGCGACGTGATCTGCAGTTGCAGCGGCGCAGCCGGATCGGCCGGGCGAACCGGCACGTGTTGCAGCACGGCTTCGAACAGCGGACGCATGTCGCCTTCGCGCACATCCGCCGTGAGGCCGGCATAGCCGTTCAGACCCGACGCGTAGACGATCGGGAAGTCGAGTTGTTCGTCAGTTGCACCCAGCTTGTCGAACAGGTCGAAGGTCTGGTTGATCACCCAGTCGATCCGCGCGCCCGGCCGGTCAACCTTGTTGATCACGACGATCGGCTTGAGGCCGAGCGCCAGCGCCTTCTTGGTCACGAAGCGCGTTTGCGGCATCGGGCCTTCAACGGCGTCGACCAGCAATAGCACGGAGTCGACCATCGACAGCACGCGCTCCACTTCACCACCGAAGTCGGCGTGGCCCGGGGTGTCGACGATGTTGATGTGCGTGCCCTCGTACTCGACCGCGCAGTTCTTCGAAAGAATCGTGATGCCACGCTCCTTTTCGATGTCGTTCGAGTCCATCACGCGCTCGACAACCTGCTGGTTGTCGCGGAACGTGGCGGTCTGGCGGAGAAGCTGATCGACGAGCGTGGTCTTGCCGTGGTCGACGTGGGCAATGATGGCGATGTTGCGTAGGGCGCGAGTCATAGGAACCTGGAGGCAGTTGAGTGCGCCAGCAGCAGCATTGTGTACGAAGCCAACAAAGCCCAAAGCGCACTTTTGGGAACCCAACATTATAGCACGCCCGAATGAAGCTTTCTGGTATTCCCTGATTACCCCACCATCTTCCAGGCAGCGGCGCGTAGGAAATGAACTCGCTGCGCATCGGCAATGCCCTACGCAAAACCGCTCGCATTGTGCCTTGAGCAGGAAAAGATCCTTGCCTAAGCTGTAATAACGCTTGCCGCGTCAACCAACCGTTGCCTATAATCCTGCCTAGTCAACCATTGCATTCGCACGAGAATCATGACGGATCCGTCCTCAACACCCGACTCAGAGCTCAGCGTGTATCAGCTAGGCGAAAGCGTCGGCTATCTGCTCTCGCGAGTGAAATCGACAATGTCGAACCTGATCACCCAGCGCAGCATGGCCGAGTTGGGTATTACCAGTCAGCAAGGCAGCATCCTGTTCATGGTAGCGAGCGGCAAGTGCTTGCTGGCGGCCGAACTGGCGCGTGAATACGGCATTGACGCCAGCGCCGTCACGCGTCTGGTCGACCGCCTGGAGAAACGTGGCCTGCTGACCAGAGTGCGCAGCAACGAGGACCGGCGGGTCGTACGGCTGGCGTTGACACCGGAAGGTCATGCGATCGCGGCCAAAATGCCCGCCATTTTCAACGGCGTAATTGACAGTCTGCTGGGCGGATTCACGCCAGAAGAAGTGGGCTTCCTGAAGAGCATGCTACGCCGCGTACTCGTCAATTCCGGCGAACATACGGGACTCACCCGTGATGCAGCAAGCAATTTTGACAGCAAATCGTAATAAATTGCTTGCAGCGTCCATCATTACATTCCACTCAAAGAGTCGAGCGATGAAATCCCTTTCCCTGTCCGCGCCCGCGCTTTCGAGCCGGGCCGCTGTCGCCGCCGCGGTGACGGCGCTCGCCCTCACGGGGTGCGCGAACTACTTCGGTATGAAGAGCGACAAGCAGATCTCGTCGCCGGCTCAGTACGAGTCCGCCCAGAGTCTGTCGGGCCAGGGCGGCCAGTGGCCGTCGCTCGACTGGGCCGGCCAGTTCGGCGACCCGCAGTTGCCCAGGCTGATTGCAGAGGCGCTGGAAGGCAGCCCTTCGATCGCTCAGGCGCAGGCGCGCCTCGCCAAGGCTTCGTCGTACATTGAAAGCTCGCGCTCGGCGCTGTACCCGAAGGTCAACGGCAGCTACTCATGGAACCGCGAGCTGTTCTCGGAAAACGCGCTCTACCCGCCTCCGTACGGCGGCACCTGGTATAGCGAGAACAACGTGCTGGCGAGCGCCTCGTGGGATCTGGACCTGTGGGGCAAGAACCGCCAGCGCCTGGGCCAGGCCGTGTCGCAGGAAAAGGCCGCGCAAGCCGATATGCAGCAGGCGCGCGTGACGCTCGCCGCCTCCGTGGCAAGCACCTACAACCAGCTCGCTCAGCTGTACGCATTCCGCGACATCGCCGCGCGCGAAATCGCCAACCGCCAGGATATCGGCCGCATCACCAACGGACGCGTCAGCGCCGGCCTCGACACCAATGTGGAGCGGGAAACCGCAAACGGCAACATCGCAACCAGCCAGTCGAACCTGACCGACCTCGACGGCCAAATCACCGTGGTGCGCTATCAATTGGGCGCGCTGCTCGGCAAGGGTCCCGATCGTGGCCTGCAGATCGCCAAGCCGGTTCTGACCACTGGCGACACAGTAGCGCTGCCGAACAACCTGCCGGCCGACCTCGTGGCACGCCGCGCTGATATCGTCGCCGCACGCTGGCAGGTCGAAGCCGCGATGCACGACGTGAAAGAAGCGAAAGCCGAGTTCTTCCCGGACGTCAACCTCGCGGCCGGCGTCGGATTCGATGCGTTCGGCTGGGGCCGCTTTCTTAAGGCGGGCAGCCGTCAGATGCAATTCGGTCCGGCAATTCACCTGCCGATCTTCGACGCCGGCGCGCTGCGCTCGCAGTTGAAGGGCCGCTACGCCGACTTCGATCTCGATGTGGCGAACTACAACCAGACGCTGATCAATGCCCTTTCGGATGTCGCGACGCAAGTGTCGTCGATCCGTTCGATCGACCAGCAATCGGGCGACGCCCAGCGCGCGCTCGACGCGTCGACCAAGGCCTATCAGCTCGCGGTGATCCGCTATAAGGCGGGCTTGTCGGAACAACTGCAGGTGCTGACGGCCGACCAGAACCGCCTTGCCGCCGAACAGACGGTAACGAGCCTGAAGATGCGCCGCCGCGATTTGCAGATCGGTCTCATCAAGGCGCTCGGTGGCGGTTTCGACGCAACGCAGACCGGCCTCGTGGTGCCGACCGATGCTCCGGCACCGGCGGCCGCGGCATCGGCCACCGCCGCGACCGCCGCTGCAAACTGAAGCCACATCGACGCGACCCACACTCGCACGAACATCCGAATAAACGACGACGCTTGAGAGAACCCGGAGCACATCAATGAGCACCCCCCAGCAGCCCGCGGCCCCCGCACAATCGGCGAACAACGGCAAACGCAAGCGCATGATGACGCTGCTCGTCATCGTGATCCTGATCGCCGCGGTCGCCTACGGCCTTTACTACTTCCTCGACGCACGCTTCCATGAAGACACCGACGACGCGTACGTGAACGGCAACGTCGTACAGATCACGCCGCAAGTCACCGGCACGGTTGTCGCCGTGAACGCGGACGACACGCAAACGGTGAAGACTGGCGACCCGCTCGTCGTACTCGATCCGGCCGACGCACGCGTCGCGCTCCAGCAAGCCGAAGCGAATCTCGCACAGACGGTGCGCCAGGTTCGCGGCCTGTTTGCCGACGACAACCAGTATCAGGCGCAAGTTGCCCAGCGCCAGGCCGATCTGTCGCGCGCTCAGGACGACCTGAAGCGCCGCATGACGGTCGCACAAACCGGCGCCGTGTCGGCAGAAGAAATTTCGCACGCCCGCGACGCCGTGAAGAGCGCGCAGGCCGCCGTCGACGCCGCCCAGCAGCAACTGGCCTCGAACCGCGCGCTGACCGCCAACACCACGATCGCGAATCACCCGAACGTGCAGGCCGCCGCCGCGAAGGTGCGCGACGCCTATCTGGCCAACGCGCGTAACAACCTGCCGGCGCCGGTCACGGGCTACGTGGCGAAGCGTTCGGTGCAGGTCGGCCAGCGCGTCTCGCCCGGCACCCCGCTGATGGCCATCGTGCCGCTGGGTGGCGTGTGGGTCGATGCGAACTTCAAGGAAGTGCAACTGAAGCACATGCGCATCGGTCAGCCGGTCGAGTTGACGGCCGACGTGTACGGCTCGTCGGTGGTGTACCACGGCAAGGTGGTCGGCTTCTCGGCGGGTACGGGCTCGGCGTTCTCACTGCTGCCCGCGCAGAACGCAACCGGCAACTGGATCAAGGTGGTGCAACGCCTGCCGGTGCGGATCGCGCTCGACCCGCAGGAACTTGAAAAGCATCCGCTGCGCATCGGCCTGTCGATGCAAGCCGACGTGAACATCAAGGACGGCAACGGCGGCGAGCTGGGCCAGGCGCCGAACACGGTCTATCAGACCAACGTGTTCGACAAGTACGGCGATGAGGCCGACGCTGAAATCGCTCGCATCATTTCGGCAAACGCAGGTCCGAACGGCGGCTCGCAGAAATCGGATCAAGCCGGCGCCGCAAAGCCCGCTGCAAAGTTGATGTAAGCGGCGCGACGATTCATAAAAGGCTTTTTTAATGGCTCAGGCTCAGGCGCAAGCCCCTCATCCGCCGCTCGAGGGGGCGCAACTGGTGATCGGCACCATCGCGGTGTCGCTCGCCGTGTTCATGAACGTGCTCGACACGTCGATTGCGAACGTGTCGATCCCGTCCATTTCGGGCGACCTCGGTGTGTCTTCCGACCAGGGCACATGGGTGATCACGTCGTTCGCGGTGGCGAACGCGATCTCCGTGCCGCTGACCGGCTGGCTCACCGAACGCGTCGGTCAGGTACGCCTGTTCATGGCGTCGATCATCCTGTTCGTGATCTCGTCGTGGATGTGCGGCCTCGCGCCCACCCTGCCGTTTTTGCTTGCCTCGCGCGTGCTGCAAGGCGCCGTGGCCGGCCCGATGATTCCCCTGTCGCAAACGCTGCTGCTCGCCAGCTATCCGCGCGCCAAGGCGCCGATGGCGCTATCGATGTGGGCGATGACCACACTGATCGCGCCCGTGGCCGGACCGATTCTCGGCGGTTGGATCTCGGACAACATCTCGTGGCCGTGGATCTTCTACGTCAACATTCCAGTCGGCGCGATCGCTGCAATAGCAACGTGGACAATCTTCCGCAACCGCGATTCGGTCATCAAAAAGGCGCCGATCGACGGCGTCGGTCTCGGCCTGCTGATTCTCTGGGTCGGCTCGTTGCAGGTGATGCTCGATAAGGGCAAGGACCTCGATTGGTTCTCGTCGACCACGATTGTCGTGCTGGCGCTGGTCGCGGTCATTTCGCTCGCGTTCTTCATTGTGTGGGAACTGACGGCCGAGCATCCGGTGGTCGATCTGTCGCTGTTCAGCCGGCGCAATTTCACGAGCGGCACGATTGCGTTGTCGATTGGCTACGGGCTCTATTTCGGCAACCTCGTGTTGTTGCCGTTGTGGCTGCAAACCGATATCGGCTACACCGCCACCGAAGCGGGTCTCGTGATGGCGCCGGTCGGCGTGTTCGCCGTGCTGCTCTCGCCGATCACCGGCAAGGTGTTGCCGCGTACCGATCCGCGCTATATCGCGACCTTGTCGTTCCTTGTATTCGCGCTGTGTTTCTGGATGCGCTCGCGTTATACAACCGGCGTCGATACGTATTCGCTGCTGTTGCCGACGCTGATTCAAGGTATCGGTATGGCCGGGTTCTTTATTCCGCTGGTGTCGATCACGCTGTCGGGCTTGCCGGGCAACCGGATTCCCGCGGCGTCCGGTTTGTCGAATTTCGTGCGGATCATGTGCGGCGGTATTGGCACGTCGATTTTCCAGACCGCGTGGGATCACCGCACCATCATGCATCATGCGCAACTGGCCGAACAGGCGAGCGCATACAACCCGGTGTTCGATCAGTCCATCCGGCAGATGGGTGCGGCGGGCTTCAGTCAGCCGCAGGCGTATGGCCTGTTCAATACGATGGCTACGCAGCAGGCTGCGCAGTTGGGTGTGAATGATCTGTTCTTTGTATCGGCGGGGATCTTTGTCGCGCTGATCGCGCTGATCTGGATGGCAAAGCCGGAACGCGCCGGTGGTGACGCGGGTGCGGCGGCCGCGGCGGCGCATTGAGGGTTTAGGCTCGTTACGCAGCAGCAGATGACGTAAAAAAAAAGGCGGGACCGCGTGGTAGCGGTCCCGCCTTTTTTCTTGTGGCGCGTGGTGGTGCATGGTGGCGCGCCGGCAGATTCGCAGGTTGACCGGCGAGCTAGCGACCTAGCTCTCCGCGGTGACCACCAGCCGCTCCGGCGCCAATACGCCCTCGCCTTGCTTCGCAACGCCGAGCAGCCGCCCTTCAGCTGCATACACGCGGACGCGGGGCGCATTCACAGCATCGCCGGTGATGGTCAACTCGGAGAGCTTCAGACGTTGCCCATGCAGGAAACGCCGGGTCGCGTCTTCGTCGAGTGTGACGAGCGGGAAGGTGGACAGCAATGCATCGACCGGCTGCAGCCATGCATCGCGCTCGCTTTCCGTCGCATCGGACAACGCGTCGAGCGTCACCGAATTCTCCAGCGTCAGCGCGCCGACGCCCGTACGCCGCAGCGCGACCAGATGCGCACCGCAACCGAGCGCCTCGCCAATATCCTCGGCAAGCGTGCGCACATACGTGCCTTTGCTGCACGTCACGCGAAACGTCACGTCGGGCAACGCGCAGGCCAGCATATCGAGCGCGTGAATCGTCACCTGACGCCCTTCCCGCTCGACCGTCTGGCCGGCGCGCGCGTACTCGTACAGCGGTTTGCCGTCGCGCTTGAGCGCCGAATACATCGGCGGAACCTGGACGATCACGCTGAGAAATTTCAGCATAGCCGCCTGGACGGCCGCCTGATCGCACGTCACGTCGCGCGTATCGATTGCTTCGCCTTCGGCGTCGCCGGTGGTCGTGCGGATACCGAGGCGCAGGGTCGCCTCATAGGTCTTGTCGGCTTCGAGCAGATCTTGCGAAAACTTGGTCGCCTCGCCAAAACACAGCGGCAGGAGACCGGTGGCGAGTGGATCGAGCGTGCCGGTGTGGCCCGCTTTTTTTGCCAGATAGAGACGCTTCGCGCGAATCAGCGCGTCGTTGCTCGACAGGCCGAGCGGCTTGTCGAGCAGCAGCACGCCGTCGAGCGCGCGACGCGGCACGCGGGGGCGTTGAGGTGCGGTCATGTCAGACAGACAGAGTCTTCGAAGTGGACGGAAACAGCGCTAAATGAACGGCAACTGAGCTCTTGCAACGGAAGTATTGCAGCCCGGAACGCGGATAACGGAGCGTTCAGTCTTCTTTCGCGCGATTGGCGTTCGCCTCGTCGATCAGACGGGACATTTCAACGGCTCGTTCAATCGTCTGGTCGTAATGGAAATGCAGCGTCGGCACGGTATGGATGTGCAGGCGCTTGAACAGCTGATTGTGCAGATGGCCGGCCGCGTGCGTGAGCGCTTCGAGCGTCTGTTGCGGGTCGCCGGTCAGCGTCGTGAAGTACACCTTCGCGTGCGCGTAGTCGGGCGTCAGCTCGACGCTTTGAATCGTGACGATGCCAATGCGCGGGTCCTTGACCTCGCGCAGCAGCTCGGACAGGTCGCGCTGGATCTGATCGGCGATCTGCACGTTGCGATTGGGAGAAGAACGTTTTTTAGGCATGATGTTTGTGTGATCCGTTCTGACGGATGCAAAAAAGTTGTTCGCGCGGCGCCGTAGGGGCTGCTATCCGAGCGGCATGAAAGCGGCTCGGATAGCAACGGTAAATCGCCGCAGGCGCTATGCGCGACAAACGCGCCGGCCCAAAAACAACGGGCGGAGCGGGCGTTAAAGCCCGCTCCGCCCGTTTTAGCCGTGCCGCGTGAATTACAGCGTACGCGCGACTTCGGTAACCTCGAAGACTTCGAACTGATCGCCTTCGACGATATCGTTGAAGTTCTTGATCGACATACCGCACTCGAAGCCCTGACGGACTTCCTTCACGTCGTCCTTGAAGCGCTTGAGCGAATCGAGCTCGCCCGTGAAGATGACGACGTTGTTGCGCAGCACGCGCACCGACGAGGAGCGCTTGACGAAACCGTCCGTGACCATACAGCCGGCCACCGCACCGATCTTCGGTACCTTGAAGACCTGACGCACTTCGACCGTACCCGTCACGACTTCGCGCTTCTCCGGTGCCAGCATGCCCGACATCGCGGCCTTCACTTCATCTACTGCGTCATAGATGATGTTGTAGTAGCGAATATCGACGCCGTTGGTTTCCGCCAGCTTGCGCGCCTGTGCATCCGCACGGGTGTTGAAGCCGATGATGACCGCCTTCGACGCCGTAGCGAGGTTGACGTCCGACTCGCTGATGCCACCCACGGCGCCGTGCACGATCTGCACGCGAACTTCGTCGGTCGACAGCTTGAGCAGCGACTGCACCAAAGCTTCCTGCGAACCCTGCACGTCGGCCTTGACGATGAGCGGCATGTACGCCACTTCGCCTTCGCCCATCTGTTCCAGCATGTTCTCGAGCTTCGCGGCCTGTTGCTTGGCCAGCTTGACGTCGCGGAACTTGCCTTGACGGAACAGCGCAACTTCACGCGCCTTGCGGTCGTCCGGCATGACGATGACTTCTTCACCTGCTTGCGGCACTTCCGACAGACCCTGAATCTCAACCGGGATCGACGGACCTGCCGACTTGGTCGGCTTGCCGGTTTCGTCGAGCATGGCTCGCACGCGACCGTAAGCGCTACCTGCCAGCACCACGTCACCGCGGTTCAGCGTACCCGACTGGACCAGGATCGTTGCAACCGGACCCTTACCCTTATCGAGCTTCGCTTCAATGACCAGACCCTTGGCCGGCGCTTCGACCGGTGCCTTCAGCTCGAGCACTTCGGCTTGCAGCAGCACGTTTTCCAGCAGTTCGTCGATACCCGCGCCGGTCTTGGCCGACACCGGTACGAACGGCGATTCGCCACCGTACTCTTCCGGCACGACGCCTTCCGCGACGAGTTCCTGCTTCACGCGCTCCAGATTCGCATCCGGCTTGTCGATCTTGTTGATCGCGACGACGAGCGGCACGCCGCCTGCCTTCGCGTGGGCGATTGCTTCCTTCGTTTGCGGCATCACGCCGTCGTCGGCTGCGACCACCAGAATCACGATGTCGGTTGCCTTTGCACCGCGAGCACGCATGGCCGTAAATGCTTCGTGGCCCGGCGTATCGAGGAACGTGATGACACCGCGCGGCGTTTCGACGTGATAGGCGCCGATGTGCTGCGTAATCCCGCCCGCTTCGCCCGCTGCAACCTTGGCGCGGCGGATGTAGTCGAGCAGCGAAGTCTTGCCGTGGTCGACGTGGCCCATGACCGTGACGACCGGCGGACGCGGCAGTGCTTCTGCGTCCGTGATTTCGCCTTCGACCAGCATGGCTTCCGGATCGTCCAGTTTGGCCGCAACCGCGTGGTGGCCCAGTTCCTCGACGATGATCATCGCCGTTTCCTGGTCCAGCATCTGGTTGATCGTGACCATCTGGCCGAGCTTCATCATCGACTTGATGACTTCCGAGGCCTTGACCGCCATCTTGTGCGCCAGATCGGCGACCGTGATGGTTTCCGGCACGTGCACTTCACGCACGATCGGTTCGGTCGGCGCCTGGAACGTGGTGTTCTGATCCTGATGCTTGCCGCGACCCTTCGGGCCACCGCGCCAGCCGCGATCGACGCCGCCACTGGTATCGCCACGCGTCTTGATGCCGCGGCGCTTCGCTGCGTCGTCCTGCCAGCCGCCCTTACCGCCGCCCGGCTTCTTCTTGTCGCCAGCCGACGGCGTGGTCGTGGCAGCCGGAGCCGCAGCAGCCGGCTTCTTGGCTGCCGGACGTGCCGGCGCTGCGCCTTCCGGACGAGCCGGCTTGTGCAGCGTGCCCTTGGCTTCCGCGGGCTTGACCGGCTCAGCGGGCTTCGGTGCCGGTTCCGGCGCCTTAACCTGCGCCTTGCGCGGCGTGTTCATCATTTCGCGAATCGCACGCGCTTCGGCTTCTGCAGCCGCACGGCGCTTGCTGATTTCTTCCTGCTCGGCGCGCGTTTTCTCGGCGGCCTGACGCGCTGCGTCTTCCGCTTTCTTCGCCGCTTCGCGTTGTGCCGCCCGTTCTGCCGCAGCGCGCTCGTCGTCCTGCTCGCTTTCCTTGGCAACTGCCGGCTCTGCAGCCTTGGCCGTTACCGGTTCAGCCTTCGACGCCGCCGGCTGGGCAGCCTGCGCCGGCTTCGCAGCCTGAGCCTGTTCGCGAACAGCCGCTTCGGCCGCAGCCGCCGCGCGCTTCTTCGCCGCTTCTTCTTCCGCACGACGGCGCTCGGCTTCAGCAGCCGCTTCGCGCGCCTGACGTTCGGCTTCTTCGCGTTCGAGTTGTTCCTGACGCGCCTTCAACTCCTGAGCCTGCTTTTCGAGCAGCTCCGCTTCGTGACGAGCTTCCTCTTCACGACGCTGGAGTTCCAGATCGTCGGCGTCGACGTCGGCCTCGGCCACATGATTCGATGCATCGCCGCCTTCAGCGGCGGATTCGTCGCGGCGGACGAAAGTGCGCTTCTTACGCACCTCGACCTGAATGGTGCGAGCTTTGCCCGTCGCGTCGGATTGCTTGATCTCCGACGTATGCCGTTTCGTCAGCGTGATCTTGCGCTTGTCCGCATCAGTCGAGCCGTGAGACTTGCGCAAGTGGTCGAGCAGACGCGCCTTGTCCGTTTCGGACAAGCTGTCGTCTTCGCTCGCTTTAGTGACGCCTGCTGCCTGAAGCTGCTCAAGGAGCACGCCTGCAGGCATTTTCAGTTCCGCGGCAAATTGGGCTACGTTGTTACTCGCCATTCATTCCTCTTAATGCAAGGACCGATTCCTTGCGGTTAGCATCTTGTCATGCGGCCTAACGGCCGCGTCAATTTAGTGCGCCATGGTCATTTCTCACTGGAACCAATGTTCACGTGCTTTCATGATCAACGCCTTAGCGGCATCCTCTTCCATTCCGGTCATCTCGACCAGTTCATCCACAGCCAGCTCGGCGAGGTCGTCGCGCGTCTGGATCTGGTGTTCGGCAAGCTTGGCGAGCAGGTCGGCATCCATGCCGTCCAGGCTCTTCAGGTCGAGTGCAACATTCTCGACCTTTTCTTCATTTGCGATCGCCTGCGTCAGCAATGCATCGCGCGAGCGATTACGCAATTCGTGAACGGTGTCTTCGTCGAATGCTTCGATTTCGAGCATCTCGTTGAGCGGCACATAAGCGATCTCTTCGAGGCTCGTGAAGCCTTCGTCGATCAGGATGTCGGCAACTTCTTCGTCGACATCGAGACGCGCCATGAACAGGTCACGCAGTACGCCGCGCTCCTGATTCTGCTTCTGCGCAGATTCGTCCGGCGTCATGATGTTGATCTGCCAGCCGGTGAGTTCGCTGGCAAGACGCACGTTCTGGCCGCTTCGGCCGATCGCGACCGCCAGTTCGTTTTCGTCTACGACGACGTCCATCGAATGCTTTTCTTCATCGACGACGATCGACTGGACGGCTGCCGGCGCGAGCGCGCCGATCACAAACTGTGCGGGATCTTCCGACCATAGCACGATGTCGACGTTTTCGCCACCGAGCTCATTACGCACCGCCTGTACGCGCGAACCGCGGATACCCACGCACGTGCCGATCGGATCGATGCGCTTGTCGTAAGCAACCACGCCAATCTTGGCGCGCACGCCCGGATCGCGGGCCGCGGCCTTGATTTCCAGCAGGCCCTGTTCGATTTCCGGCACTTCCATTTCGAACAGCTTCATCAGGAATTCGGGCGCCGTACGCGACAGCTCGATCTGCGGACCGCGAGCGGTGCGATCGACCTTGGCGATATAGGCGCGCACGCGGTCGCCCACGCGCAGATTTTCCTTCGGAATCAGCTGGTCGCGGCGCAGCAGCGCTTCGACTCGGCCGGTTTCGACGATGAAGTTGCCCTTGTCCAGGCGCTTCACCGAGCCGGTCATGATGTGCTCGCCACGCTCGAGGAAATCGTTCAGGATCTGCTCGCGTTCAGCGTCGCGCACCTTCTGCAGGATCACCTGCTTGGCAGCCTGCGCGCCGATACGGCCGAATTCGATCGACGGCACCGGTTCTTCGATGAATTCGTCGAGCTGGATTTCCGGCTTCTGTTCGCGTGCTTCGAACAGCAGGATTTCCTGATCCGGTTCCTGAAGACCCGCTTCGTCCGGCACCACTTTCCAACGGCGAAACGTTTCGTGCTCGCCGCTTTCACGGTCGATCTGGACGCGGATGTCCGCGTCTTCTTCGAAGAGTTTCTTGGAGGCCGAAGCGAGGGCCGCCTCGAGCGCGGCAAATACCACGTCTTTATCGACGTTCTTCTCGCGTGCCAGCGCATCCACCAGCATCAACACTTCGCGACTCATTGTTTGCGGCTCCTAAAGTCAACTTTCGGAACGAGGCGTGCCTTATCGATATCCGCGACGGTGAAATCGAGCATCGCGGCGCCTTCCTTCCCTTCAAATTCCAGACCGATCGTCTCGCCTTGCGGAGCATGCAGAATGCCCCGGTACGATTTCCGTCCGTCCAATGGCTTTTTCAATGTGATTACCACTTCGCTGCCTGCGAAGCGTTCAAAATCCGCCAGTTTTTTCAGCGGGCGGTCGAGACCCGGCGACGACACTTCAAGCCGCTCGTAATCGATATTTTCGACCGTCAGAACGTGCTGGAGCTGACGCGTGACTTTCTCGCAGTCTTCGATCGCGATGCCGGCAGGCTGGTCGATATAAATACACAAACTGCCGCGCCCGGTGCGCTCGAGATCGACGAGCTCGTAGCCGAGTCCCACGACCGTGGTTTCAATCAGTTCCGTCAGTTGCACAGTGCCCTCTAAGATGTTCGCGCGGCGAGACCTGCCGGGTTTGTCTGCAAACACCAATGCGGGCCGCGCGCCAAGCCGGCGCACGTTCGTGCTACCCGAGATGCCGAACCACTTAGAACTGAGCGGCAAAAAAAAATGGGCTAAACGCCCATCATCTTATTACCGGTGGTCGCACCTGAGCCGCACATGAAAAGCCGCACGCCCAGCGACTCCGCGATTGTAGCCATTTTTCGGGACAAACGCAAACCGCAGAACGCCGCGCAAAGCGCATTTCCGCTTGATTTCATGGGAATCTTTCAACGATATGGCGACGCTTCGGGCCTTTTGCAAGGCGGCTTGCGCCGCCTCAGACCCGCGCCGCGCACGTAGGGCCAGGAAACTCTGCCCCTACTTATGTGCACGCCACGGTTTTATGCGTTACATGAAACCTGCGATAAAACCCGCGGCGCTCGTCGATCGATTCTGACGGTGGCGAGGCGTGAATCGTTGAGAAACAATCAGCCGCCCACCGTCATGCTTACAGCGCTTGCTGCTTAACGGCCACGCGAGCGACCGCGCGGCGCGCCGCCGCCGCGATTGGCACCGCCTGCGTTGGCGTTGCCACCACCGGCGCGGTTGGCGTTACCGCCACGATTGCCGCCCGGCCCGCGACTGCCACCGCCGCTGCCCGGATTGCCGCCAGGGCCGCCAGCGCGCTTACCGCCGCCAGCCGCACGATTGCCACCGCCCGACGGCGCGCGATTGCCGTCGACGTCACCACCACGGCCGCCACGCGGACCAGGCGCGCCGCCGCCCATCGGGCCACTGAAGCCACCGGCGCTGCGCCCAGCGCCACGATTGCCGTAGCCGCTGGCGCCACCGCCGCCAAAACCACCGCCCGCACCACCACCGAACCCGCCACCCGCCGCTCCGCGACGGCCTTGACCGCGCGGCTGCTGCTGATCGAAGCGGCCATGCGACATCAGCACCGGTTCGCGGCCAATGAAGCCCATCGAGGTTTGCATCGGATCCGGCTGCTTGCGCTCCGGCGCCTCTCTGCGACCGCCCTTCTCTTCCGACGGCGCCTTCAGGCCGACCGACGCCATCAGCGCGCGCACCTGATTGTCTTCGAGTTCTTCCCAGCGACCGCGCTTCAGACCCTTCGGCAGCGAGATCGGGCCATGACGCGTGCGGATCAGGCGGCTGACCATCAGGCCGGCTGCTTCGAACATACGGCGCACTTCGCGATTACGCCCTTCGGCGAGCGCGACGTGATACCAATGATTAGTGCCCTCGCCACCGCCATCGCGGATGCGCAGGAAATTCGCCGGGCCGTCTTCCAGCTCGACGCCGTGCAACAGCTTCTGACGCATGCCTTCCGCCAGCTCGCCGACCACGCGCACCGCATATTCACGCTCGACGCTGTAACGCGGATGCATGAAACGGTTTGCCAGATCGCCCGAGGTGGTCAGCATCAGCAGACCTTCAGTGTTGAAGTCGAGGCGGCCGACCGCGAGCCACTTGGCGGTCTTCATGGGCGGCAGCTTGTCGAACACCGACGGACGGCCTTCCGGATCGGCATGGCTGACGATTTCGCCGGTCGGTTTGTGATACAGCAGCACGCGCGGCGGCTTGTTAGCCAGCTTGCGCTTGACCGGCTTGCCGTTGATGCGGACCTGGTCGGTCGGCATGATGCGTTGGCCGATGTGGGCCGGTTCGCCGTTCACCGACACGCGGCCGGCAACGATCAATTCTTCCATGTCGCGGCGCGAGCCCATGCCGGCTTCGGCCAGCACTTTGTGCAGCTTCGGTGCGTCGTCGTCCGCGGCGAGGACCCGCTTGGGCGCGGCCGGCTTGCCACGGCGCAGCATCGGCGCGCGCACGCCGCCGGTGGCGCTGTTGTCCGCATCGAATGCGGGTGAGGTGACGTACGAGAACAGATCGTCCGGGCTCGCTTCGGTTGCGGCTGCCACCGGTGCTTCGCCGCCACGGCGATTCTGGCGCCGGGCGCCTTCGCGCGGCTGACGCTCGCGAGGTGCGCCATCGCGCTGCCCTTCACGTTGACCTTCGCGTTGACCTTCGCGAGGTGCGCCTTCACGAGGTGCGCCTTCACGTTGACCGCCCTCGCGCTTCGCGCCGCCCGCATTGCGGCGCGGGCCCTGACCCTTGGCGCCGGCATCCTTGCGCGGCATGCGCACTTGCGCGACCACCTCGCCGTCCGGCGGCGCTTCCGTGACGACCGGCGCTCCTTGCGCGGGCGCGCCTTCGGCGCCCTTCGTCTTCGCGCCGGCGCGGCGCCGGGCGATCAGGCTGCGCGGTCCGCGACGCAGGCCGCGGCGCGGACGGTCTTCGCCGTCTGCTTCCGTGGTCTGCGCCGGGCGCTCGCCCTCGCCTGCCGATGCTTGCGTGGTGCGCGCTTCGTCGGCGCGTGCCGACGGCACGGCGCGCTCGGATTCGGACGAATCGGTGTCGTGGGTATGTGTCAAAACAACCTCAAAATGTCAGGTCGCGCACGCCCATTGCGGGCGTGGCAAAAAAAGTTCGGTTACGTCAGGCGCTGCGCGACTCGGGTTCGTCGTCGGTCAGAATGCCTGCGTCCTGCGCGGCATCGCGACGATCCTCAGGATCGCCGTGCGCCGCCGTGGTCGGGTTCGGCTCGGCGGCGTGCTCCGTATCGCGGAGTACGCCCGAGTCGTGCGCGGGTATTGCCGGATCGGCCTGGGAGACCGGATCGTGATTCAGTGCGGGTTCGGCAGCGCCGGCCTGCGGTACAACGTTTGCCGTTTCGGCATGTTCCTGCGCGGCCGGGACTTCAGCGGCATCCTCATGCGGCTCGAATGCCGGCTCGACATTCGCCACGCCATTCGTGGCCTCGGCGAGTTCAGTGGCCTCGCTTGCTTCGACTGCCCCGCTCGCTTCAGTCGACTCTGCGCGCTGCACCTGATCGAGCGGCGCTTGATGTTCTTCGGCGTATTCGCCGCCGATTGCCGTTCCCACCGATTCGCTCGCGGCGGCGTCAAACGGCACCGCCGACGCGCCCTCTTCGCCGGGAGCCGATGCCTGGGCGGCCTCGACCTCCGAAAATTCGATCGCATGCTGACCGAGCAGATCCGCGTTCAACTGCGCCGACGGATCGGCGAGCGGAGGCAATTCGTCGAGCGCCTTCAAACCGAGGTCGTCGAGAAATTGCCGCGTGGTCGCGTACAGCGCCGGACGGCCTGGCACATCACGATGGCCGATCACCTCGATCCAGCCGCGATCCTCGAGCTGCTTGACGACCTGCGTATTCACCGTGACGCCGCGAATCTCTTCGATATCGCCGCGCGTGACCGGTTGCCTGTACGCAATGATCGCCAGCGTCTCGAGTACCGCGCGCGAATATTTCGGCGGCTTCTCAGGATGCAAACGATCCAGGTACGAACGCATCGCGGGCTTGCTTTGAAATCGCCAGCCCGATGCCAGCCCGACCAGCTCCACACCGCGCCCAGACCAATCCTGCTTGAGGTCTTCGAGCAAATTCCGAACAGTGTCTGCCGACACGCCGTCGGCAAAGAGCTTGCGCAAATCGCCGAGCTTTAACGGCTCCTGCGCGCAGATCAAGGCAGTCTCGAGGACGATCTTCGCCTCTTGGGTATTCATGCAGCTAGGTCAGACCCTGTGGTCAAAGAACCGGATCAAACAGACGATGTGGAACTGAAGACGCGCTCGCCCGATTCTGATCGGTCATATTGATGGGAGCACGCACCGGGGGGAGGCGAAACAGGCAATCGAGCCAAACCCAGCCGGACGGAGCAGCGATGTTCCTGAAAGGAATCGCGTGACTGAGCGCCATATTACGCAAAAACAATCGGTGCGTAAAGACGAAATCCCCGGCGCATTTTTCAGTTATGCCTCAATGCGACCGCCTAAAAGGAAAAGCGGGCGGAAATGAACGGGAATCGGACCGGATCAGGCCCGCAATCGCCCCTTAAGTCAGGCCGCCTGCCCGCCGCGCCCCGGCTCAATGCGTACCGCGTTGCGCGAGGAATCGCTTCAGACGCTCGACACCCGCGTCGAGCCGGGCCGTGTCGCAGGCATAGCACCAGCGCACGAAGCCCTCGCCTTCTCGGCCAAACGCGCTGCCGGGCGCCACCCCCAGCCCTACTTCGCGCACCAGCGCCTTGCATAGCTCGAGGCTGCGCGACGCACCCGGCATCGAGAAAAATAGATACATCGCGCCCGGCGGCGCCTTCACGTCGACGCCCGGCACGGTGGACAGCGCGTCCACCAGATGGTCACGCGACGCCCTCAGGTCGAGCACCAGCTCCCGCGTGAAGCGCTCACCCTGCTGGACGGCCGCGATGCCCGCCTGCTGAACGAACGCCGGCGCACACGACGTGTTGTATTCGACCAGCTTGCCGAGATCGTCCATCAGCGCGGCCGGCGCGACGAGCCAGCCGAGCCGCCAGCCGGTCATCAGCCATGCCTTGGAAAACGAGTTCACGCAGATCACGCGCTCGTCGCGCGTGGCCAGATCGAGAAACGACGGCGCCGTGCGCGAATCGGCTCCTGGCGTGCCGGAATCGGCGTCGGCGGTTGCGTCGGCGTAATAAAGACGTTCGTAGACTTCGTCGGCGACGATCCAGATGCCGTGGCGACGGCAATGTGCCAGCACGGCGCGCTGCTCGTCGCGGCTCATCACCCAGCCGGTCGGATTGTTCGGCGAGTTGATCAGCAACATCTTCGTGTCCGGCGTCAACGCCGCCAGCAACTGTTCGAGATCGAGCTGCCAGCCGCGTTCTCCGTAGTCCAGCGCGACGGTCTCCACATGCGCGCCCAGAATCTTGGGAATTTCGACCAGATTCGGCCACAACGGCGTGACCGCGACAACACGGTCACCCGCGCCCACTACCAGTTGCGCCGCCAGCATCAGCGCGTTGACACCGGCGCTCGTCACCGCGATATGGTCGGGCGACGTCGTCCCGTGCAATGCGCTCACGTAGTCCGCGAGTGCCACGCGCAGCGGCGCAATGCCCAGGTTGTGCGTATAGAAGGTAGCGCCGGCGGCCAACGCAGCGCTGGCGGCGTCGCGGATGAAGGCCGGCGTCACCCGGTCAGATTCGCCGAACCAGAATGGCAGCACGTCTGCGACGCCGAAACCGGCATTCGCGACTTCTCGAATTTGCGAAGGACGTAGTCCGCGCACGGCATCGCGCGCGTTGGGGATGGGGGGCACAGGCAGATCCGATTCGCTCATCAAGGCTTCCAGATGGATGACGGCCGGGCAATGGCTCAAGGTTGACGCTTGGGGAAAGCCACAGTTTAGCGCGGCGCCTGTTTTTGGGACGGCGAAGTGAAGCCACTGGGTGAAAAGGCCGCGCCCAGGTCATCAGTCCAGATCCTCAGCCCGCGCCGGCAATTGCCGAATCAGCCCCCAGACCGCCTCCGCCGCCGGCGACAGCGAGCGGTCGCGCCGCCGCACCAGTTCGACCGTGCGCTCGGCGCGCGGCACGAGTGGCCGCGCCACCAGCGAGGCGCCCGCCGGCAGCGGCAGCGCAAGCCAGGGCAGCACGCTTACCCCGACGCCCGCTTCAACCAGCCCAAAAACGGTCGCGGAATGCCCCAACTCCTGCACCACGGTGGCGCTTACGCCGTACTCCTGCATCACGGCGTCGATGATCGGCCGGCTGCCAGACGCGTAATCGAGCATGACGAGCTGCTGGCCATCCAGGTCGGTCCATGCCACCCGCTCCTGCGCCGCCAGAGGGTGGTCGTCGCGCGAAACGACGCAAAACGAGTCCGTCATCAGCGATTCGCTGAGCAGGTCGTCGGCGGAAAATGGGCCGATGATCACGCCGAAATCGACTTCGCCCGACTTGACCTTGCGCACCACGTCGCTTTGCACGTCGTCGCGCAGACCCAACGTGATGTAGGGGAACTGGCGTCCACACGACGCCACCACGCCGGGCATCAACCGGCAGGCGACCGTCGGGCTCGCGGCCACCACGACGCGCCCGCGACGCTGCTCGCCGATTTCGCGAATCTCGCGCAGCGCGTCGTCCAGGTCCGTCAGCAGGCGTGACACGCTCGATACCAGGTTGCCGCCGACATCCGTGAGCTGCACCTCGCGCGTAGTGCGGTCGATCAGCTTGAGGCCGATCTCGCCCTCCAATTCGCGTACGCAGCGGCTGACAGCCGATTGCGTCAGACCGATCTCATCGCCGGCCCGGCTGAAGCTCTGCAGACGGGCGACCTCAATGAAAACCCTTAGCTGGCGCAGCGTTACATTCATTTACCAACCTCATCAATAACTCCATTTGATGCGCATTGTAGGGCGAAATGCCGCACCACTATCGTATTTAGCGATCTCGCTGCAATGCAGCAATAAGGCGCAAACGCACGCTGGCCGGGCCTAATTGCACAAGATTGGTGATTGTCCCGATTTGCGAGATGGGTTTTTTGGATTCTTATACGCCCCTAGCTGGCGCCCGCGCTGGCCCGCTGTCACAGGGCTTTCAGGTAGTTGGACTCAACTTGGCACACTTCCTGCATTTACATGCACACAGGGTCGGCGCCATGACTTCTGACTGACATGAAACCGTGGCAAGCCCGACCCCCCTTGGCACTCGCCTATCGAGTGCATGGAGAGTGCGCGGCGCGGGGCAGCGCACCGGAGTTAGCTTCGCTGAGGTGAAACATGATGCTGTTCGACGATTTGAGAGACAACGAGTGGGCGCTGGTCGAGGCGTTGTTCTGTGCGGAGCCAGCACGGAGCGAACGGCGCGGTCGGCCACGCGTGGAAGCACGCGCGGTTGTCAACGCCGTGCTGTGGGTGCTGTCGACGGGCGAAGGCTGGTCCAAGCTGCCGGGCCGCTATCCGTCACCGCCGACTTGCCGCCGTCGCTTCGACGAATGGCAAGCCGATGGTACGCTCGCCGAAATAGTTAAGCGACTCGGCACCAGCGGCCGTGAAATTTCGCTACGCGGCCGCATTGGCGCGACCGCGGCGAAACCGCCGGCACCGCCGAGCCGCGACCGCCTGCGTGGCGCATTCTGGACCAATCCGGAATCGTGGCGCGCGCCGGTCAAGATGGCCTGACGCGAATTGTTTTGCCTCCGGGCGCCTGCTGGCGCCCGGCGTGTATCTGGGCCGCCGTGGGCTGTCTGTCGACGCCCGCCCGACCTTCAATGGGCACCGCTACTCGGCGCGCCCAGCGCAGTCGTCCCTTCCCGCTTCGCCGACTTCGTTGCCGAGCCGCTTCAGACGCTGAAGCGGTTCGATTGTTGCGGGTGAAACATCCATTTACTATTGCTTACAGCGTGCTTTCGTTACTCGGCATACCTTATGTGTATGCAAACAGGCCTTGAGTCGATCGGCTTGACGGGAGCTCAGCATGAAACCAATGTCACTGCTTCTGTGCGGCATTGTCGTTTCATCAATGGCCGCACCGGCGCTCGCACAGCAGCATCCACAAGTCGGGAACTGGCGGCCGGATCGCACGGCCACAGTTGAAGCCTGGCAGCAAAGCAATACTCGCGAGCGCGACTTCACACCGCCTGCGCCGCGCGGCGACTTGCGAGGCGATATCGCGAGCAATGTACGCATGCGGCCGGAACCACCGCGCGAAGATCCCACACGCCGCCGCTAGCCACGCGCCAACGCGCGCGTATGGCGGGGCGCGCTTCAGATCGCCGTTTCAGATCGTGTGTTTCAGGACCGCTGGCTGTTGTCCGCGACGGCTAGTGTTCACCGCAATCGCGAGATAACACATTGCACGGCGAATTGAACGATTGGGGGAACCACCCGGCGCGGCGCCAGTCTGATTTAACGCCATTAGCACAGCGTGGCAGTAGTAATTCCGGTACGCCCGTATCCTTGCGATACGGGCTTTTTTTTGCGCCGACGAGCGGGCCGTGCGCGCTGTACCCAGGCGCATAAGCCAAGCATTAAGGCGGAGCAATGAAATCGCCGCCAGCCGCGTCAAGCGGCCGGAAAAAACGGCGCCAGCCTGCCGACCGTCCTAGGACCGGGCTTCGAGAGCGGCTGTGGGTCGCGTTTCGGCTGTAGCAACGACGTAGTCGTTCATGCGCTGTGCAGTCCAGCTCAACAGGCGCTCGTCGTGCGCCAGTCTCGCGAATTCGGCCCTGCCGCGCTCGGTGAGCACGGCGATATCGACAGGCGCATGAAAACCCGGTGCCGGCGCGACAGTGCGCTGCCGAACAGTGTCCATCAGGCCTAGCGCGCGAAGATATTGGAATACACCCGGCCGTCTGGCCCATGGGACCTGGCGATATTGCGCCCGCCGCAGCGCTTCAAGTACCGCTTCGTTGGAATACGTGGTCATCTCACTTCTTTCTTAAAGTGCAGCTATGACACATCTATGCCCAACACGTCACCGCGCCACCAGTGACGCGCATGGCACCCGCCCTTGGCTGGAAGCCGTCTGCATACTATGCAGCAGAACTCTGCCAGGTGCTGCCTGTTCTCGTTTTCGGAACCCCCGTCAGAACGGCATGTTAGCGTTCTATCTACGGGCCGACGATGCAACCGCTGCGGCGCGATAGCAAGCCCATAGATTCATCCCGAAAGTCATACGTTACCCCATTTAAATTGATTCTATTCACTTTATTAGCGCTTTTTTTTGCAGCAATCGTGCTATGGAAACGCGCCCGACGGCCTCTCGCCATTGTCACGATCGCCCTGTTCTGGCTGCTCGCCGCCGGCTGGCTCACCGCGCCATTGCTTGAATTGGCGCAACCGTATCGGCAGAGCGACACGCCTGCCAGTTTCGCGCCACGCACCGCGATCATCATGCTCGGTGGCGGCACCGTCTACGACGATAACATCCTCGTACCGCCGCCTGACGTGCTTGCGCGCATCGCGGTGAGCGCCGAGAACTATGCCGCCTGCAAGCGTACTGCAGCCACGTGTCAGGTGATCGTGAGCGGTGGCAATCCGCAGCGGCGTGCCGCAACCGAAGCGGACACCTATCTGCCATACCTGCTGCGCAAACAGGTACCGCGTACGGACATCGTGCTGGAAAACAGCAGCCGCACGACTTACGAAAACGCGCGCAACGTCTCGGCGATTCTCGAACGATCCCGTTACGATTCCCTGATACTCGTCACCTCTGCGTATCAGATGCCACGCGCATTGCTCGACTTCCATCGTTTCGGCCTCGCGCCGCAGCCGTTGATCTCGAGCGCGCGGCGCGCACGTCTCGGTATACTGCCGCGCTATGACAATCTGGTGAGCGCGGAGATTGCGCTGCACGAACTGATTGGAATTGCACAATTTCACGTCTATCGTGCAATCGGATGGTTCTGAATATCGCGCGGTGAGACGCGGTAATTTATTTAGAGATGCGAATATTCTTGATACCGGCAACGCACTGTCGGCTTTGACGCGAGATCGTTATCGAAAGCGACAGTGGGCCGAACGTAACAAGATGTAACGAATTGTCATGGCAGTTACAAACGTCCGCTGGAGCGGATATTGCTCGCTAGAATGCATTGTCTTTCCGATTGGACAGGCAAATACTCGGGTCCATAACCACTCTGCGGAGGTAACAATGAAGAAAGTGTCCCTGGCGATCCTGATTTCCCTCGGTGCCGTAACGGGCGTGGCCTATGCGCAGGACAACGGCGTCATGATGAGCACCGATCCTGCCAAGGCCGCCGACGTCGAGCAGCGCGCGCAAGAGTTACAAAACCGCCAGCAAGCAATGGAAAGCGCACCGGCTATGCCGGAAAAACATCACAAGATGGCGCCGCATCATAAGAAGGCTGCGAAGCCGATGGCCGCCAGTTCGTAAGCGCAGTTGGGCGCATTACCCGCGGCCTCGCCGCGGAGATGAAAAGCCGAAGCCGGCACCGCCGGTTTCGGCTTTTTTGTTGTCTAATGAACTCGCTGCAGGCCCGCTGCGCCCGGCTGACGTTATGCTAAAGTCGCGCACCGACCGGCGCCCGGCGACCGTCGCCCGGCCGGAATCCCCCTAACCTGTGCGCACCTTGGTGCGGAGGACAGCATGAGCAACATTCAGCTAGATATCGAATGGACTGAAGCAGCATCTCGCAAAATCGAAAAACTGATGCCGCGTGGCGGTCAGGAAGCGTTCCTCGCGCTGCCGCCCGTCGAATGCCTGCCGATGGAAGGCGACGTGCTGTTTCTTGGCCCGGACGGCAAGCAGCAACCGTTTATTGTCGCGGAACGCCAGTATCACCACGATGGCGATGCCGACTGGACCATCATCCTGATCCTCGACGTCCCGCAAGCCACGCACTAAAGATAAACGGCGAGTGCCGCACGGGCCGGATCCGGCCGGCAGCTCACTCGCCGTTGTTCGTCTCTCGTTGTCCGCCTCCTAGCGCTCACGCGATCTTCGACAAGACTCGAATTTCCGCGTGTTCGACCCAATCCGCCGCGGCTTTCTTATAAGCCGCAATGTGCGCGGATCCGGCATGCGCCGCCAGCGCTTCCTGGCTTTCCCAACGCTCCACAAACACGAACCTGCGCGGCTCCTGCACGTCCCGATGCAGATCGTACTGAAGCGCGCCCTGCTCTTTGCGCGTCGGCCCGACGATGCCTTCGAGCGCCTCGCGCAATTGCTCTTCATAGCCCGGCTTTGCCACCGAGATTGCGACCACCGCGATTTCCGCCATGCTTGCCCTCCGTTTATTCGCGAAAAGCAGCAGCATACCCGCCACCCGCCAAACCTGCAGGCGGCCACGCGTAGCAGGCAAGCTCACATGGCGACGGCAGGATGATTCTGATCCAAGGCCTTGCGCGTGCGCGAAACATGCGCAAAACGTCTGAGCACCGTCCTTGCCTGGAGTTTGGCGGGCGGCCACTCACCACCCTGCTACCCTCGGCTTCATCCGCGCGATGGATTGCGTTTGAAACGGTCGATTTTGCGCGAGGCCACGCCTCTGACGCTCACGCGGCACGACCACGACGCCAGGGCCACGACGCCAGGGCCGACTACCGCGCTTCAGCCGGTTTACCGGGCCTTCGGCCACGTCCCGCGTCTGTGATTACCCGCACATTCATGCAAAGTGCAAACTGCTAGACTGGTTTTGACTAATCCCGCCGGAGTCCAGCATGGCTGGCATCGCTCTCCGCGTTCCCGGGCTGTGCCCACCTTACCCTGCCGACGCCTGGGCTGTGCATCCGTTGCGCGCTGAATCGGTTCGCGCGCCCCGTCACCCGATTGCCGCGATGTCACTATGCCCGCTCTCATGCCCGCTTTTATGCCAACCGTCAGCGAATTGACCCTGAGCGGCCTGCTCCCGCACCTGGTCCGGGACGAGTCAGGCTGGACCGCGACATGGCGCGCGCTGACCCTGCACAGCGTGTTCCAGCCGGTGCTGTCCGTCACGCATCAGCGTGTGGTCGGCTATGAGGGCCTGCTGCGCGCGTTCGACCCGGTCGGCTTGCCGGTATCGCCGGAGGTGCTTTTCTCCGGCACACGCTCGGCCGCCGATGCGCGCGAACTCGACCGCATCGCACGCTGCCTGCACGTGGCGAATTTCATGGAGCAAGGCATCAGCACCGGGTGGCTGTTTTTGAATACGCGCCCGCAGGTGTTCGAAACCGGTTGGCCGCAGCGCACCTTCATCGATGAACTCTCGGCGCACTTCGGCCTGCCGCAGGAGCGCATCGTCATCGAAGTGCTCGAACAACCCGCCGACGACGAATCCGCCGTCGCCAGCATGCTCGCGGCGTCGCAGCCACGCGACTTCCTGATTGCGATCGACGACTTCGGCACCGGTTTTTCGAACTTCGACCGCGTGTGGCGCTTCCGGCCCGACATCGTGAAACTCGACCGCTCCCTCGTCGCCCGTGCGGGCAAGCGCGAAGGCGACGATTCGATGATCAGCCATCTGATCGCGATGCTGCATCAATCCGGTACGCTGGTGCTGGCCGAAGGTGTCGAAACCGACGAAGAATTGATGATCCTGATGCAGGCCGACGTCGATTTCGTGCAGGGCTTCTGGCTTGGCCAGCCGCAGAGTTCGGTGCAGGCCGCGTGCGCCAGGGTGCCGGCGCTGATCGAGTCGATGTGGGCCAAATTCGCCGCTTATGAACTCGCTCACGCCGGCCACCAGCGGCTGGGCTTCGAAGGGTTCGCCGAAGCCGTGCTCGACGCCGCCGACGCCTTCAAAGCCACCGGCGATCTGCAGCAGGCAGCACAAAAAATATGGCATTTGCGCGAAGCGCGCCGGGTGTTCATCACCGACGGTCAAGGCGAACAGACGCAGGCGTCGATCTCGGCCGCCTCGGTGCCGCCGCCTCCGTCGCGGCTCGCGCCGCTCTACACCGATACGCGCAGCAACTGGTCGCGGCGGGCGTATTTCAAGCATGCGCTCGCGGCGCCAGGACGCGTCGCCATGATGGGGCCGCACTATTCGCTCGCGGACGGCCAGGACTGCTATACCGCGGCAATTGCATTCGAGTGTGACGGCACGCATGTGCTTTGCGTCGACTTTGTGCCCGCGACGTCGCCGGCCGATACGCGTTCTGGCGGGCGCGGGGGCAAACGCTGAGCCCGACCGGCTCCGCCTTTTATCCCCTTTCCCCCGTTCCCCCTTTAATCCTCTACCCGCCCGCGGCCGGATTTAATCTCGCTGCGTTTGGCCTTGCTGTCGAGGCGACGCCGATTCGAGGCGCGCGTCGGCCGGGTCGCGACGCGCGGCTTGCGCGTCACGCTGACGCTTTCGATCAGTTCATCGAGCCGCGCCAGCGCCGCCGCGCGGTTCATCTCCTGCGTGCGATGCTCCTGCGCCTTGATGATCACCACGCCGTCGCGCGTGAGCCGGTGATCGGACAGCGCGAGCAGGCGCATCTTCAGCACTTCCGGTAACGACGACGCCTGCACGTCGAAACGCAGATGGATGGCGCTCGAGACCTTATTGACGTTCTGACCGCCCGCTCCTTGCGCGCGCACTGCGGTCAATTCGATTTCGTTCGGCGGGATCGGGTAACGGGATGTCATGACGGGATTGAACTCGGAGACGCAAAGTGTACACAGGGCGCAGCCGATTACCGACTACGGACTATCGGGCGCGGCCATCGATGCGAAAAACTATTTGCATCGACCCAGCCGGTTCACGGATACTGCCGTTTTCGCTTACAGCGTAAATTCATATGAAGCTCCGTCCGGGTTTTGTGCTGGAACTGGCCGTCAACTTTCTGCTGCCGTGGCTTGCTTACCGCCTGGCGCTGCCGCACCTGGGCGAGACCGGCGCACTGATCGCCTCTGCGGTGCCGCCGATCGTCTGGAGCCTGATCGAACTGGTGCGCTTTCGACGCGTCGACGCGCTTAGCGTCATGGTCGTAGCAGGCATCGTATTGTCGGTTGCGGCAATGGCGCTGGGCGGCAGTCCCCGCATGCTGTTGCTGCGGGAGTCGCTGGTGTCCGGCGCGGTAGGCGTGGTGTTTCTGCTGTCGTTGCCGATGCACCGGCCGCTAATCTTCTATCTCGCGCGCGCCACCGTCGCCCGTGAGATGGAAGGCGGCGCAGCGCGATTCGAAACCTTGTGGCGCGAGCGGCCGGCGCTCGTCAGTGCGATACGGTTCATGACGCTGGTATGGGGCGTTGGCCTGACCGGCGAAACGGCGCTGCGCGCATGGATGGCGCTCACCTGGCCGGTCGAGCGCTTTCTGGTGGTCTCACCGTTCATCGGCTATGGCATTTACGGCGGCCTGGCGCTATGGACGCTGTGGTACCGCAAGACCATGCGCAGCCGGGCCGAGGCGCAAGTGCAGCCGGGCGGGATCGCGAACTAGGCACGGTCTGGGCGCTTTGGGGCGCTCGCCCAATTGATCGGCTTGATCGGCTTGATCGGCTTGATCGGCTTGTTCCGCGTGTTACGCCTGAGTTACCTCGACCGCCTGAACAGCTTTATCAAGCGACGAACGAATACGCTCGTCGCCCGCGCCATGCTACCGGGCGGAGCGCCACGCCTCCGCGATTCGCGCAGCCAGGCCTGAGTCGCGCTGCGTCGGCGTCGCGATGGCCTGCGTCAGCACGGCGCGCGCGCCGATCACCTCCACCCGTTCACGCGCGCGGGTAATGGCCGTGTACACGAGTTCGCGCGACAACACACGGCTGAACACCGACGGCAGCATGAGCACCGCATGCTCGAATTCCGAGCCTTGCGACTTATGAACCGTGAGCGCGAATGCCGTATCGTGCGGCGGCAGCGCCGCAGGCGATACGGCTCGCAGACCGCCGTCACCCGTACGGAAATACACGCGTAACGCACCGCCCGCACCCGGCAGCGCAATGCCGATGTCGCCGTTGAACAGACCAAGCGCGTAATCGTTGCGCGTGACCATAATGGGGCGTCCGGCAAACCACTGTGCGCCTACAGCCAACGTGACGCCCGCCGAGCGCCTCACCTGCGCGGCCATCGCGGCATTCACCTGATCGACGCCGCGCGGCCCCGAACGCGTCGCGCACAGAATTCGGAAACGGTTTAGCGCTTCGAAGAGCGGCAATGGGTCTGGTGTATCGGCGGCTAATGCTTCGGCTAGCAACTCCGCGTACGCCGCAAAACCTGCGGCGAGCCGCGCAACGGTGCGCTCGGCAAGCGTCGCGTGAGTGTCTTCGTACAACGCTGCGGCGCAAGGCTCGACAGGGTCGATGCGCAGGACTTCGAGCGCCGCGGCGGTCGCGCCGTTGCGAATCGCCAGCGACAAGCGGCCGATCGGCGACTCGAGGCCGAATCGATAGTTGCGCTCGAGCCAGACGACGGAGTCGGCGAGCGGGTTTTGAGCCGATGAAGGCGAGCGTGAAGCGGATCCTGAGCCTGAGCCTGAGCCCGACGCTGACGTTGATGCGGGTGCCATTCCCGAAGACGAAGCCAATGCCGCTCCTTCGGCCGTCACCGGACTACTCGCAAAAAGATCGTCACCAGGTAGGCCATCAAAAGCGCCGCGCGCATCAGCATCGCCGAACAAGTCGCCAGGCGGCGTATCGAAATCGTCCGACGCACCCGCATGCGCAAAAAAATCGTCATGCGCCTGGTCGACGCCGCCCGATGCGCCCGGCAGTGCTTGCGACAACCGCGCCGCTTCAATGCCAAGCGCCTCAGCGATCCGCTGCAGTCCGTCATGCGTAAAAGCAGGCCGCGCGCTGAGCTCGGCGAACACCGCACCCGCCTCGACCGCGGCGAGTTGATCCTTGTCGCCCAGCATCACAAGACGCGTCTGCGGTGCAATGGCATCGAGCAGATGCGCCGCCATCGCGACATCGATCATCGACGCCTCGTCGATCACTACGACGTCGTAAGGCAGCGGGTTGTCGCGATGATGCCTGAAGCGCCCGCCCGGCCCGGACCCGAGCAGCCGATGCAAGGTGTACGACGTCTGCGGCAAGCGTGCAGCAAGTTCGGGCGGCAAATCGCCGGCACGTGCGAGCAAGGCTTCCTGCATCCGTTGCGCGGCCTTGCCGGTGGGCGCCGCCAATGCGATCCGCAGATCGGCGCGGGCATCCAGCAAACAGGCAAGCACGCCGACCACGGTAGTCGTCTTGCCGGTGCCCGGGCCGCCGCTGACGATCGTCAACTGCCCGGACAGCGCCATGACAGCAGCGACACGTTGCCAGTCGACCTCGTCATCCCGCGGCGGACCGAAATAGCGCAGCAGACGTTCGTGCAACATCTGAACGGTGGTGTCCGCGTTTGCACCGGCACCGGCATTGGCATTGGCATTGGCATTGGCATCCGCGTCGGAGCCCGCACTCGCACGGGTATTGGCGTCGACCGCATCCCGCGCATGCTCGCGAACCCTCGCACCCTCAACCCGCCCCCCGCCCGCATGCATCACCAGCGAGCGCGCGAGACGCCGCTCGTAGTCGTAGTAGCGCGCCAGATACAGCCGCCCTTGCCTGTCGATCACGAGCGGCCGCAACGCCGCCGCGCTTTCCGAACCGTCACTGGCCATGCCGCTTGCAAACAGCGCTGCGCGCACTTCCGCGCTCGATGCATCAAAGCGTCGCGCCAGCGCGGCAAGCGGCAGGCACACGTGCCCTTCGGCCGTGGCGCGGCTCGCGGCGAAGGCGGCCCGCGCCGCCCACTTCACCGCTTCGCCCGACCCACCACCGCGCCGCGCCAGCATACCGATGCGCCGCGCGAACCCCTCGGCAAGCGCGGTGCTGAAATCGGCCGGCGCGGGTAAGGCCACGCCGATGTCATCGAGCTCCGGCGGCGCAGAGGAGTTCCGCTCGAACGTGCTCATGCGACACCTCCGATCATTGCCGCGTCGAGCAGCGCCACGAGTTCGAAGGCGGGCCGCCGCATATGCACGCCCGCCGCCCCGTCGGCATCGCGCCACTGCGGACGAACGCCGCGCACGAACAGGTAGAGATAGCCGCCAATGTGCGTGTCATATGCATAATCGCGTACCCGCGTTTTCAGATAGCGATGCAGCGCCACCGTGTAGAGCAGCGCCTGGAGGTGATACGCGTGGCTCGCCATGGCCGCTTCGAGCGGTGCCGCCGCGTAGTCGGCGGCGGTGTCGCCCAGGTGGTTCGATTTCCAGTCGACGACCCAGAACCGTCCGTCGTGCTCGACGATCATGTCGATAAATCCTTTGACGAAACCACGCAACACGCCAGGCTCCAGTGCAACGTCGGGAAAGCCGTGCTCGATCAACAGCTCGCGCAACGCTGGAAAATCGAGCGAAGGCGCCGCAAACAGAAATTCGAGTTCGTTCAGGCGCCGCCGCGGATTCAGTTTGGCGAGCGCCATGCCGGGTACAAGCTCGGTGGTCACGACGTCCGCAATCAGCTTATGCATCATGGCGGGCAATCGTGCCGCGAGTTCGGGCACAGCTGGCGCCGGGCGCTCGCGCAAGGCGCCACGGATCGCATCCGGCCACGTATGCGGGTCGGTGAAATCCGCGAGCTCGAACATGCGGTGCAGACATTCGCCGGCCGCGGCGCCCCGTGGAAACGCGAGAATGTCGTCCTCGGCGTAGGACGGCGCTTGCGGTACCGGCACCGGCGCAGGCGCGAGCGCATCGGCAATTTCATCGTGATCGGGACGCACCTCTTCCACCGGCGTACGCGGCTCCTCGGCCTTGCTGCCGGCGGCGATCAGGCCGCTGAAGCTCGCCATGCGCCACTGATCGCGCAACGGCCGCCGGTTGGCGCGCGCCTGCATCCGCGCGCCGCTATCCTGGAGGCTTTCCAACGGCACACGGCGCTCCACTTTCGGCAACGCCTGCAAGGTAACCGGGCCGCCTGCCAGCGCGCGCCAGCGCTCGGACAAGGCGGCTTCGTCAGGTGGATCGGTAAGCCAGTCGTCAAAGCTGTGACCGCCGCCAGCCACCAGCCAGTTCAGCACACTACGGCGCGACTCCTTGGTGGAGCGCGACGAAAGATACGTACCCGCAACCAGATAGCAGCGGTATACCGCGCGTGTCAGCGCCACGTAGACGAGCCGTGCCCGCTCCGCCGCCTGTTCGCGCGCCGCGTAACGTGACGCACGTTCAGCTTCATCGTCGTCGCAACCGTAATGCAGCACCGCGCCGCCCGTTTCGTCGTGATACTCGCGCGCATCGGGCAAGCCGGAGGACGGCGGCTCGCGCAGCGCACCGTCGTTCAGAAACGGACAGAACACGACCGCGTATTCGAGCCCTTTCGATTTGTGGACGGTGACGATCTGCACGAGGTTGCGATCCGACTCGAGCCGCAACTGCGCGTCTTCGCCACCACCTTGCGTGCGTTGTGCGGCGAGCCAGCGCAAAGTCGGCGCGATGCCGGGTTGCGTAGCGGCACGCGCCTGCACAAGTTCGGCCAGATGATTCACGTTCGTCAGACGGCGTTCGCCGTCCGGTCCGGCCACCAGCCGTTGCGCAACGCGCAGTTCGCGCATCAGCGTGCGCCACATCAAGGCGAAGCCGCGCTCATGCCATAGCATGCGATAGCGTGAAAAACGTTCGACCCAGCCCATCGCGTCCGCGGCATGCGCGGGATCGTCGACCGGCACCGGCGCGTCCGCGACCTGCTCGAGGCGCCACAGCGCGGTGGCGTCGAGACCGAGCCAATCGGTGGCGAGCGCGGCGCGCAAACGGCGCAGGTCGCCCGGCGTATCGACTGCGGCCAGCACGCGTTCGATCTGCTCGGCGTCGAGCGTCGCGAACACCGAGGCCTGCGCCAGTTCCACGCTGCCCACGCCCCACGACGCCAGGACCCGCTTGATCAAACTGCCCTGCTTATGCGTTTGCACCAGCACCGCGATATTGCCCGGCGCGAGCGGCGCGTCGCCGATGGTCACCGACCCCTCGCGCGCACCGCGCAGGAGCCGCACGATCTCGGCGGCACAGGCTTCGCTCGCCGCGCGTTGCGCTTCGCGTTTGGTCAGCGCCGCGTCGCCTTGCGGCAGGGTCCAGATCCGGAAGTCGCCCGCGCTAGCACCGGGTTCGGAGAAAGGCGGACGACGCCGCTCGCCGGCCCGCACCGGCTGATAGTCGAGACCGTCGAGCACGAATGCCTGCGGGTTGGCTTCGAACAACCGGTTGCAGGCGTCGACAATCGGCGCCGTCGAACGCTGATTGACCGCGAGCGTGTAGCACGCCGAAGCCGCCGCGCGCGCCGCCAGATAGGTATGCAGATCCGCCGCGCGAAAACTGTAGATCGCCTGCTTCGGATCGCCCACCAGAAACAGCGGGCCGGCCGGCGCGAAGATGCGGCTAAAGATCGCGAACTGCAACGGATCGGTATCCTGAAACTCGTCGATCAGCGCGGCCGGATAACGCGTGCGCAAAGCATCGGCAAGCCAGGGGTTGGCTGCGAGCGCGCGATACAGATTGGACAGCAGATCGTCGAACGACACCACCCTGCGCGTGCGCTTGCGCGCCACCAGTTCGGCGGGCGCGTAGTCGAGCCAGGTTTCTACAAGTGCGAGCCAGCGCGCGCGTTGCGCGGCTTCGGCCGCGACCACGGCTGCGGCCAGCGCTTCGGCGTGCTCGAAGAAGGGATGCTCGGGCGGTTCGAACTTGACCTTGGTGGCCTTCTTCAATGCGGAGGCCGTCAGCTTCAAGGCCGCCTTTGGCGGCGGCGCATGACAATCGCCCTGGGCGAAGTACTCGGTCCACGCGGAAATCGCTGCGCTCACAAGATCAGGCTTGTGCGAGGTCTTGCTCAGACGGTCTTGCGCTTCTGCAAGCAATCTCACGATCGTATCGCGCTCTGCCTGCCAGACTTCGCTAGCAGCAGAGAAACCCGCCTGCGGATCGGCGCCACTTCCTCCTGCATCGACCTTGCCCCAGCGTAGCTGCGCCAACGGCTTCTTCAACCGTCGCGCGAGCTGCTCATCGAGCGACGCGGGACCGGCGCGTTTGGCCACCAGCCATGCAGCGAAAGCAGGATGCGCATAGGCCACCGGTTCCACCTGCTCGCGCCAGAAATCGGCTGCCATTTCGAAACGCAAGGCAGCGTCGTCGGCTTCCATTTCGAAGGCGAACGGCATAGCCGCGGCGAACGGCGCCTCCTGCAAGGCACGCTGGCAGAACGCATGAATGGTGTGAATCGCGGCCTGGTCGAACGTGCGCAGTGCACGGCGTACGACTTTCAATGCGGTCTCGCGATCGATGCCGCGCTCCGGCGCAAGGGTGGTTTCAAAGAGACGCCGGACGAACGGATCGCCGCCGTCGTCATCCGTATCGATTGCCCGATCTAGTTCCGCGAGCCGCCCGCGAATCCGCTCGTGCAACTCCGCGGTCGCCGCTTTCGTAAAGGTAACGACCAGAATCTGGTCGGCGTTCAGGTTCTTTTCGAGTAGCAGCCGCACGTACAACGCGCAGATGTTCCAGGTCTTGCCGGTGCCCGCCGATGCCTCGATCTGATTGACGCCGTCGAGCGAACAGGCGAAGACGTCGAGTTCTTCCGCGACCAGCGCGTGGTTGTGAACAGCGCCGCTCATGATGCGCTCCGCAGATGCTGAACGAGCGGTTTGAAGACGATCGAGGCAAGACTGCCGAACGGTTCGTCGAGCGTAAGCGGCGTGCCGCGCAGTGCGATGCGCAAAGCGGGGTCGTCGGATTCACCGCGCACACGATCATTGATCCACACGCCTTGCGCGGCGGACTCGCTCTCGCTGACCTTCACCCACGCGCTCTTCGGGAAAAAGCGCAGCGGCAGCATGCGCCCTGCTCTAAACAACGCGGCAAGCGGCGCCAGTTCATCGAGCGGCGCGGCGACCGGCGTGAGCTCAAAGCTCTCGCCGCTGCCGTGCCAGACCGTGCGGCGCGGGCCGTTCGGCTGTGCCGCGCAATAGACCAGATGTGCAAGCCACGCCGACAGATAATCGCGCGCAGTAGGTTTGGCGTAGCGGAAAATCACCTGTCCTGTTTCGGTCAGCAAATTCAGAGTGCCGTGCAACTGCAGCGGTATTTCGGCCGCTTTGCGAAGCGGTGCGTCATGAGCCCCAAATAGCGTATCGGCAATGTCGGCGTGATCGGGCCAGCGCGGCACGATATCGAGCACGAACGGCAGACGCTCGACACCCGAGGCGACTTCGCGGCGCACGCTGTCGGCGAGCTGGCGCAGCGCGCCAAGTTCACGCGAGCGCCACACCGCGCCGGTCGCGCCACCCGGCAGTTCGGGACTGGCCGCGGCAACGCGGCGCACGCGTTCGAACATGCTGTCGTCGTCTTCGGTATCGCTATTCAACAGGACCGGCAGGAGCCGCTCCGCCAGGGCATCGCGGCCGGCCCAATCGAGTTCGAACGGCTCGGTGTCGAGCAATTCGCCCTGCGCATCCGACAACACGATACCCAGGCGGTCGCGCAACAACGCACGCGCCGGATGACGCCAGAAACGCACGAATTCGTCGAATGCAACGGAGGCGGCGTCTTCGGCCGGCAACGGTTGATCGAAGAACGGCGCGGCGGCCGGATGCTGGGGCGCGGCTAGCAAACTGGCCAGTTCCGCGCGATCCATGTCGTACGTGAAGAGGCCTCGCTGCGACGAGAAATAGTCCGACGCGAACGCCTGCAGCGGATGATCGATGATGAAAGCGTGCCGCGCGGCTTCTATTTCCGCGGGCGCCGCTCCTTCCCCCGCCGACACTTGCGCCAGGTGGTCGAGCAATTCGTCGACCAGCGCGGCCGGCGGCAACGGCGCGTTGTCGCGAATGCTGCGGCCCGTATAGGCGATAAACAGCCGGTCGCGCGCGGCCAGCAGCAGATCGAGGAACAGATTGCGTTCGTCGTCGCGGCGCTGCCGGTCGCCTGCCTTACCGAACGCGGCCATCAGGTCGAATTCGTCGGCGCGGGCGAGACTCGGCAATACGCCGTCGTCCATGCCGAGCAGGCAAACGATGCGATAGGGCAAGCCGCGCAAGCTGGTCAGCGACGAAAACGTCACGCTGCCCCAAGGCACGCCGCCGCGCGCCGGGTCGTCGAGCGCCTCGGTGAGCGCGCCGCGCACCACGGCGGCCGGCAGAACGACGTCTTCTGCGCCCGCTTGCATCGCGTCACCCATCTTGTCGATGGCGTCGCGCACTGCGGCGAGCGAATCGGCAAACTCCACGCCGCCGTCGAAACACTGCGCGAGCGTTTCGAGCAGCAGTTGCGTCCATTCCGCAGGCGTCTGCTCAACCTCGCAGCGCTGCGCGAAGGTTTCGATGTCGTCGACGAAACGTGACAGCCGGCCAAGAAGCTCAGCGTCCGATCCATCGGCGCCTTCAACGGGCAGCCAGGCATCGACCGGCTCGCCGCCATCCGGCATCGCGTAACCGAGGTACAGCCGGGTCAGCGCATCGGCGAACGTATGACGCGCGACAGGCACGTGCTCGCCGGTCGGCTCACTCGGCACAAGGCCCCGGCGCGCACCGGCTGCCGCAAGCCATTCCTGCGCGGCTTCGAGCGCACTGGCATCGATTCCGTAACGCGCGGCGATCGCGTCGACCCGCAGCCATTCGATCAGATCCGGCGCACCCACGCTGCGCTCAGGCAACGCCAGCCAGTCCAGCAACAAACGCGCGACCGGATTGGCCTGCGAGGGCGGCAAGCCCGTGATCCGATACGGAATGCGGCGAGTGTCGCCTGGGGGCGCGGTGCCGAACACCGCATCGATCAATGGCCCGGCGGCCGCGAGATCGGACACGGCAACCAGCACGTCGGAGGGCTGCAGATCGTCGAACTCGTCGAACCAGCCGAGCAGGCGGTCATGCAGCACTTCGAGCTGCCGCGACAGGCTGTGACACACGTGGACTTCAATGCCGTTCTCGACCGGCAATTCGTCAGCGTCGTTTCCCGTTTCCGCCCGCAGATCGAGAATGCCGTTCTGCACGGCGGCAAGCCAGCTCGGCTCCGGATTCTCGGTGAAGTCGCCTGTCTCGCCGGATGCCGCGCTCTCGGTCAGTTCATGCAGCATGTGCAGTTGCGCCTGAGTCTGGCGGCCCCACTCAGCCAGCAGCGGATGACCCACTTCCTGATAATCGAGCTGGCCTGCGGCATCGAGCGCCTCGACGCGCCCCGCGCTGACAACGTCGAACCAGAACTCGCGGCATGGGTTCATCACATACAGGCGCACGTCGACCCAACGCGACAGCGCGCGCAGCAACGCGACGTGCAGCGGCGGCATGGTCGGCAGTGCGAACACGCTGACGGCCTCGGGCCACTGCGCGTTCGAGATGGCTTCCAGATCGAGCGTGCCGATTTCTTCGAGAAAGCGATAAGCGGGCGGCAAGGCGGCCGCGGGCGTTTGCGCGTTGCCCGCCACTTCGGCAAGCACGGCGCGCCACAGTGCTGCTTGCCAGCGTTCGTCCTCACGCGCAGCAACGCTCGCGCCGACTAGACGTGGACCGTTGTCCTCAGCGGCGCCGCTCGCGAAGATCGAACCGCCCTTCTGCCATTGCAGCAACCATTCCGGGCGATAGGTCAGATAGTGGTCGAGCACGGTGGCCACGCGGCGCGCCAGTTCGTAACGCATCGACGCGTCCGCCGCGTCGAGATAAGTACGCAGGCGCGGCGAGGCATTCCAGGGCAGCGCTTCATCCGCCTCTCCCAGCAGCCGGTAGCAGCGCCAGACGAGCCGGTCCGGTGCGAACGGCGAATGCTTCGGCACTTCGATCACACCGCCGATTTGCGCCCACAGCCACTGCGCGAGATAACCAAAATTGACATTCGCGCAGATGCCCTGGCGCGCAGCGATGTCGAGCTCGAGCCGGCGCCGCACCGCCGCGCTCGGGACGATCACAGGCTGCGCGGTCCAGGGGTCGGACGGCGCTTGTGCCAGGTCGTCGAGCAGCGCGCCGACAAGGGTTTCGTAGCGGTTCGAGTAGAAGAGTTGGAGCATGGATCCCGGAGAAGCAGGCGACGCGGGCGGAACGCCCGGGCCGCGACAGACATTGAAGCGACAGCATAACAAACGCGCTCCAAGGGCAGAACCTGGCCGAATGGACGAGGTCAGATCAGGCACAAAATCAGTTAGACTCCACGGCAGTTTGGGTCTGCCCCCGGTTGGCCCCTTCAACCGTGTTTTCTCAGTGAATGGAATTCAGGCAGTCGATGCGCTATTCGGTTGAAATAAAGAAATTCCTTTACAGCCAGTACTTTTATGGCGGCCTGCGCATCGCAGTCGGTGTGTCGTTACCGGCCATTTTGTGTTTGATCGTATTTCACGATCGCGAACTCGGCTTCACGATCGCGACCGGCGCACTCGGCGCATGTGTGGTCGACATGCCGGGCCCGCTCAAGTACAAGCACAACGAGATGCTGGCGTGCACGGTGATCGGCTTCCTGTCCGCGCTCGCCACCGGTCTCGCCACCGTCAACCCGGTCGCGCTGTGGTGCACGGTCGTGCCGCTCACGTTCCTGCTGTCATTGATCGTCGTGTATGGCAACCGCTGGCCGCAGATCAGCTTTGCCACGCTGTTCATGATGATCATGACGCTGGAAGAGCATTTCACGCCGATGCAGGCGCTCGTCAATGCGTCATGGATTCTGGTGGGCGGTCTCTGGTACACCTACTGGTCGACCTTTGTTAGCCGCTGGATGATGCATCGCATCGAACAGCAGGCGCTCGCCGAAAGCGTGTTCGCGTGTGCGGATTATCTGCTCGCGCGCGCCGCCTTTTACGATCTCGATAACGATCTCGACGAGTGCTATCGCAATCTGGTCGACAAACAGATCGCTGCGGTCGATCGTCAGGATGCCGCGCGCGACATCGTGCTGCGCAACCTGCCGAAGCTGAAAACCGGCCGGCTCGAACCGCGCCGGGCAATGCTGTTCAATCTGTTCATCAATACCGTCGACCTGCACGAATTGTTTGTCGGCGCGCATGTCGATTACTCGCTGGTGCGCAACACGTTTGGCGGCTCCGACCTGCTGGTGTTCTACCGCGATCTGATTCGAAAATCCGCCGCCGATCTCGAAGAAGTCGGACTCGCGGTATTGCAAAACCAGCCGCCCCGCGTGCGCGTGAATGTCAAAGCCGAATTGCGCGCCATCGAGTTCGAAATCGAACTGATGCGCAAGCAGGACCTGCCGGCCAGGAATCCGGAAGCTTATTCGGCGATATCGTCCACCTTCCGGCGTATCTGGAGCGCCACGCGCCTGATCGACAAGATGCGCAAGAGCCTGTCGAGCGATCCGGGCGCAAGCGAGACGGAGACCGAACTGCGCCTCGACAAGGCGCTCTCCCGCTTCGTATCGAGCCGCCGCGTGCCGTTCGGGCAGATCTTCTCGAATCTGACCATGGCCTCGCCGAGCTTCCGCCACGCGCTGCGCGTGACGATTGCGGTCGCCGTGGGTTTCTGGCTCGGCCGTCTGCTGCCGCTCACCAACGCGTACTGGATCGTGATGACCACCGTCATCATTCTGAAGCCAGGTTATTCGCTGACCAAGCAGCGCAATGGGCAGCGGATAGTCGGCACGCTGATCGGCTGTGCGGCGAGTATCGCGTTGATGATTTTCGTCAAGGAGCCGCACATCCTGCTCGTGGTGATGTTCGCCTCCATGGTCATGAGCTACAGCCTGTTGCTGTTCAATTACACGGCGAGCGTGGTGTTCACGTCCTCGTACGTGCTGCTCATGTTTCATCTGCTCGCGCCGGGCAGCATGCGCATCATCGGCGAACGTGCAATCGATACCGTGGTGGGCTGCGCGATCGCGATTGCCGCGAGCCACCTGTTCCCCTACTGGGAATACCGGCTGATGGGCAAACTCGTCAACAACATGATCAATGCGACGCGGCAGTATCTGGAAGCGAGTTGGTGGTGGAGCGGCAAACCGGCCGCCGCGGTGGTCGCCACGGTAACCGAAGCCGGTGCGTTCGCGCCCGCCGCGGCAATGGCTGATCCGGCGATCGAATTCGGCACGCCGGCGCGCGCGGTGGCAATCGCCGGCGCCAATGCGCGCGGCAACGCTATTCCGGATGCCGGTACAAGCGCCAGTGCGAACACCAGTGCGGCTAGTGCTACAAACGCTGGTTCAGGCAGCGCCGGCACCACCCCAGCCAGCCACGCAACCGCCAAGCCGGCCGGCGGTACATCCCCTGCAGCCGTAGCGGCCGCAACGGCACTCGATCGCGATTATCGCTACCGGCTCGCGCGCAAGAACGTCCACGTTGCGTTTGCCAATCTGGGCCAGGCGTTCCAGCGCATGATGCTCGAACCGAAATCCGCGCAAAAGTTCGTGCCGGAACTAAACGATCTGCTGGTACGCAGCCACGTACTCGCCTCGCAGATCACAGCGGTCGCGCCGTTGCTGCGCACCTCCGCGCAGCACGCCGACAGCGTTTCGCAACAGCCCTTGCAACGCGCGCTGAGTGTGGTCCGCGACAATCTGACCGAGGCGGAAGCGGGTAGCGCGCCGCCGGCCGATCAGGGCGAGCAGGTCAAACTATTGATGCGTGAGTTGGACGCGATGGTGGTCGAGACGGAGAAATCGCCAGACCACCCGGCGGACGCCGTGCACGACATGAAATTGCTCGCCCATCAGTGCAAGCAGATGCTGACGGCGTCGGCGCTGATTCGCAAGGATGCGAGCGTGATTCGCCTGCCGGAAGAGTGAAACAGGCGCGTCGCCTTATTGGGCGGCGCCGCTTGCGGGCTTCGCGGCGGTAGCCGCAGCGGCCGCGTCAGATGCGATCGTCGGCGCCGGCGCGTTCAGGCGGTCGAAATCGCGCTTTTCTGTAATCGCGTTATAGAAGAGCGTGGCGATCACCAGCAGGACCGCGACCACGATGAAAACAGCAATGCCAAAGGTCGGGTTCTTCTTGCGCGGTGGTTTGTTCATGAGGCGGGCTCGGTTCGCGAGGCAGTCGCGGATAGTGTCTGGGAAGGCGGCATTCTACGCCCACTGAGCTTGCACACGGCTTGCAGTCAGCGCCCTTCTATCACCGCCGCAGGCCGCACCGGGAGCGCTGTCGAGTATTTGATCTGTTCCATTGCAAAACTCGAACTCACGTCGTACAGCGGCACGGCGGCGATCAACTGTTTATAGACCCGATCGTAGTCGTCGATATCGGATACCACCACGCGTAACAGGTAATCGGTTTCGCCGCTCATCCGGTACACCTCCACCACCTCCGGAATCTCCTGCACCGCGCGCGTAAAGGTCTGCGCCCAAGCCTCGGTATGCTGATTGGTTCGCACCGCCACGAACACGGTCGTGCCCACGCCAAGTTTGCGCGCATCGCACAGGGCCACCTGGGCACGAATCACGCCGGTTTCTTTCAGACGCTGCAGCCGCTTCCAACACGGCGTTTGCGACAGATTCACCCGTTGCGCCAGCTCGGCGATCGGCATGGTTGCGTCTTCCTGCAACAGCTCAAGCAGCTTCCGATCGATGATATCCATTCCCATCGCGACACCCTCATAGAAAATTATTCTACTTTTAAGATTTCGAGTGGAATTATATGGAAACTCTTTCTCCGAGCAAACAGGTATAAATATGTCTATCCAAAAATAGCCGATAAGCAGCGATGCAGCTGCACAGCGATCATGAGCCAAGACCTCCGTTCCATATCCGTTGCCCGCGTTGCCCGTTCTTCCGCCCACGCCGTCCCGTTAGCCGGGGCGAATGAAGCACCCGCGCACGCGTATCGCACCGCACCGCTCGCGCACCTGTGCGACACGCTCGACGCGATGTTCGAAGCCTGCGTGAAATTCCCTGAACCGTCGGATTCGACCTTCTTCGCGCGCAGCATGCGGATCGCGCTGACCGAAGCCGCAGCGAATCCCGAATTGCTCACACCGGCGCAACGCGAAGGCTCCACTGAAAATTACCGGCGTCACCTGCTGGCCGCCGACCCGGAGGGCCGCTATGCGATCGCCGCGCTGGTGTGGCTGCCACACCAGGCAAGCCCGGTGCATGCGCACCATACGTGGTGCGGCTACGCGGTGCTCGACGGCACGCTGAGCGAAACGGTCTTCGAATGGAATGGTGCACAGCACTGCGCAAGCGCTACCCGTACCCAAGCGCGTCATTGCGGAGCCGTGTCGTTCGTGCGCGGCGGCCGGGGCGCCATTCACCGGCTCGGGAATTGCAGCGACGCACCCGCGGTCTCGTTGCATATTTATGGTGTCGCGGGCGCGCAGATCGCCACGCACGTCAACGACATCGTACGCACAGCCGACGCACCAGCGCTCGTTTAAAAACCGTGCATCGCGCGTGGGGCCGGTGCCCCCCGCGCCTGGCGTAGTCAGCTTTTCCCGCCCGCTTCACTCGCCGTCGGAATCTGTGGCGGAATCGGTGCGGTCTGCCCTGTTGACGGCGGCGCCGGACGCGGTTCGTGCGACACATCGCGCGCCACCGCCACGGCAACGTGCGCGGCCCGCGTCGAGCCCCCCGTCTCCGCATGCGCGTGCCCATGTCCATGCGGACCGGCCTCGGGCAGCTCATCGTCCGGTAAAGGCTGTCCTTCGCTATCCTTCGACGACGTGAACACACGCATCTGCGGCACCGGAATCTCGATACCGGCTTCGTCCATCTTGCGTTTGAGCCTCAAATTGAAGGCGCGCGCCACGCTCCATTGCTGCAACGGCCGCGTCTTGATCTGCCCTTTCACGATCATCCAGTTCGGATCGAAGCGGTCGAGCCCCCATACCTCGATCGGCCCGAGCATTTCGCGCCGGTAGCGGAAGTCGGCCATCATCTCGGCGCCGACTTCCCGAATCAGTTGTGTGATCTGATCGACGTCGGTCGAGAACGACATGCGCACTTCGAACACCGCGTAGGCAAAGTCGCGCGACAGGTTCTTGACGATCTTGATCTGCGAAAACGGAATCGCGTGAATCGCGCCTTGTCCATCGCGCAAACGGACGGTGCGGATCGACAGATGCTCGACAGTGCCCGCATGCCCGCCGTCCACGTCGATCCAGTCGCCGACCGAAATCGTGTCTTCGATGATGATGAACAGGCCCGTGATCAGGTCGGTCACGAGCGACTGCGCGCCGAAGCCGATCGCGAGACCAATCACCCCGGCGCCGGCCAGCAGCGGCGTCACATTGATGCCCAGGTTCGCCGCGGTGACGATGCCGCCAATCGTCATGATCGACACCAGCAGCACGTTGCGCAGCAGCGGCAGCATCGTGCGCGCCCGCATGCTCGGATTGCGCGACTTGTTGCGCGGGCCGCCTGGATTGAGGGCCTCGGTAATGGCCGTGTCGACCAGAATCCACAGCAACCACGAAATGAAGATCGTCGCGATGATCGCCGTCACCGCGTGCGCAATCCCTCGCGCCGCAACGTTTTCCTCCACGACCTCCGCGAGCGACACCCCCCACAAACGCGACGCCAGTTCGAAGAAAAACAGCCAGATGAACAGCGTCAGCAGCGTGCCGCAAAAGCGCAACAAGCGCGACAGATAAGGCGAGCGGCGCCGCGCGCGCGGGCTGCGCGGGCGCGTCACGCGCAGCACGACCGCCGATAGGAAGAATGCGAGCACCAGCAAGAGCGCGGTCACCACCGAAATCTGCAGGACGTTCTCGCTGGAGCCCGAGCCGCCGAGCGTGGCCGCTACCGACGCGGCGGCGAGCACCAGCACCGGCACGTGCCAGAGCGAGGCGAGCACGTCGAACGCGTCGGTCGCGGCCCTGTGATCGTGGCGCTGCTCGTAAGGCCGGTTGCGAATCAGATGCGCGACGGGCCGGCGGAACGCCAGCGCGAAATAGCCGGTGAGCACGGCGGCTGTCATATTGGCGGCCGTCGAAACCAGCGCGGCGAGATTCGATCCGAGTTGATGCGCGACATCGTAGTTGACCGCCGCATCGCCGAGCGCAGCGCATACGCCCACCACGAACAGCACGCGGCGCGCGTGATCGATCAGCAGGCGCACCGCAGTCCGCCGATGTCCCGAGCCGAACAGCGAAAACATGATCAGACAGATCGCCGAAAATATCGCGCCGGCAACAATCGCATAGGCGACCACCATGCCGAGCGTGCGGCCGAGCGCATCGGGCATGGCGCGCACGAACAGCAGCGCAGCGAGAAAGGCGATGATCCACGGCCCGACGCGGCGCAGCGCGAAGACCAGCAGCTCGCGCGTGGTGGGATTCGGGTTGAGCCCCATGAGGATGCCGAAGCGCCGGTATAGCCGGTGTTGCAGGTAGATCAGCGCGCCGGCGCACGCGCCCCAGCCGGCCAGCATGGCGATCATCGAAAAAATGACGCGGCCGAAACTCTCGTGCCCCTGCCCCGAAATGATCGTGTAGAGCTCATTGCCGGCCGCGTTGAAGCGTCCGCCCCAATAGCGCACCGGCGTGCGGCCCTGATGCACATCGGATTCGAACGACGCGATACCCGACGCGATCGCGCCGAGCAAGCCGGGACTCGGTTGCGCGGGCGCGGGCGGCGCGACCGTTCGCGAAACGTCGCGCAGCTTTTTGAGCTGGGCGACAAGCGCGGTGCGCTGCCGGTCGTTGTCGAGCGTGGCGATCACGCTGTCGAGCGAGCGCGCCAGTTCAGCCTGGCTCGCGGGCGACGGCGCGGAGGCCGCTTCCGCGGCCGAGGCGCCCGAGGCGGCGGACGCAGGCGTTGCCGTCGCTGTTGCGCTATTGATCAGGCTCTGCAAGGCCGGAATGACCGGCGTGCCGGTACCGGCCGCCTCAGCAGTCGCGGGCAACCATCCGATGATGCCGAGGATCAGCGCGAGCCAGACCGTGACCAGCCACGCGCCAGGCCGCATGGCGGCGAGCGTACGAATGCCGCGTCGCGCGTTGCATCCGGCATAACTGGAAGAAAATTGAAAGGCGGCGTGAGTCGCCAGTGGCCCGCCGTTAGACGGCGCGGCCCCGGACTCACGCCGCAATGGGCATGACTGCATGGCGATCCGTAAGAAAACGGGAGACGCCAGTGTAGCCGCAGTTTTGCCACCGGCGCCTGAACATGCGTAACTGATTGTTAGGACGCTTGCGCAAATGGGAACATTGGCGGGCCGCCCTCATCCGCGAAGCGGCCGCTGAAATACGCGAAACGGGCCATGCGCGACACGAGGCGCGCACGGTCTGTTCAGGCTCAGTAAGCCACCGTCGCGATCTGACGGACGAAACGACCCTGCTCCAATTCGTCGACAAAGGCGATCGCGTAGTCTTCCGCCGAAATGCGGCTATTGCCTTCAGCGTCGGCGAGCAGCGTATTCGCGCCCGTGCGGAACTTGCCGGTGCGCTCGCCCGGGGCAATCAGCGCGGCCGGCGCGAAGAAAGTCCAGTCGAGGTCGGTAACGCCGCGGTAGTAATTGAATGCGTCGCGGTGGGCCAGTGCAACCGCTTTGTAGGCGTCCGGGAAACCGTCCGTGTCAACCAGTTGCTTGCCCGGCGCTACTTCGAGCGAACCCGCTCCGCCCACCACTACGAGGCGCTTCAAGCCCGCCGCGCGCACGCCGTCGACGAGTGCATGGGTTGCCTTGGACACCGCCGCGGGATCGTCTTGCGGCGGCGCATAGGCGCTCGCCACTACATCGTGGCCGCTCACCGCGGCGCCGACGCTAGCGGCGTCGAGCAGATCGGCCTGTGCGGCTTTCAGGTTCGCCACGCGTGCCGGCACACGCGCCGGATTGCGCGCCAGCGCCGTCACCTGATGCCCACGGCGGGCCGCTTCCGCGGCGATCCGCGAACCAATCGTGCCGGTGGCGCCGAACAATGCGATTTTCAACTGTTTGCTCATTTGAATGCTCCTGTTATAAGCCTATATGTAACTACATTGATTACATATAACGCGGAAAAAAGAGGGGCATAAGCCCCCGTCCATTCTCAGGCGCGCGTCCCGACTACGCCACGCACGCCCTTCTTGTATCACTTCTTTGCTGCGTCACCCATGCGGACGCCGCTTGCGTTCACGCGCCCGTTCGGCGCGCACGACGTCGGCAGTGGCATCGGCGAGCGTGCGCGCACCGAGCGACGCCTCCATGGCCTGCTGCGCGTCGTCGATGATGCCGCGCAGCACGCCCTGGATATTCCGCCCCACCATGCACGCCGGATTCGGCTCCTCGCGATGCATGGCGAACAATTGCGCGTCGTCCACCGCACGATACACCTCGAGCAAGGTGATGTCGCCAGGCGCCCGGGCGAGCAGCGCGCCGCCGCCCGCGCCGAGTTGCGAGGCCGTGAGGCCCGCATCGGCCAGCATGGTCAACAGACGCCGGATCAACGCGGGATTCGTATTCACGCTGCCCGCGATCATCTCCGACGAGAGCGGCACGCCCTCCTGCAACGACAGCAGCGCGAGCACATGCACCGCAAACGCAAACCGGCTACTCGTATTCACAGCAAACCTGCCCTGCGGCGACAATGTGTAACCATAGTAATTACATTTAATCTGGCTGTCAAACGGACGGCCGCACGGGCCGCCATCTCACTTGTCCATCTGCTTTTGCGCATCGCCGGAATCGCTCGAGGCCGACGAGGAAGCCGAACCGCCAGCCGACGACGCCGTATTTTGCGCCGACCACTCCTGCAACTTGCGCCCCGCCGTCTCAAGGCCCTGGCCGGTCAGCGCCGCCGCCTTGCCGAGTTGGGCATTGGTCGCGCTCGCCGCGCCTTGCAGATTGGCTTGCGCGGTCGATGCCAGCGCGGCTGGATCGATCTTGATCGACGGCGCGGAGGCCGAGTCGAGGTTCTGCTGCGCGGCGGCTTTGGTCGCATCGACCTGCTGGCCGACGTAGCTGGCCGCCTGATCGAGCTTCTGACCGGCGGCTTGCGCCGCATCGTCAAGCTTGCCGGCGACCTGTCCTGCCGACGCATCATTCTTCTGACATGCCGCCAGGCCGCCAAACACGAGGGCGACAACAGCGACACGGCGCAACAAGGGTGAACGAATAGATAAAGTCATATCTGAGTGTGAGCCGCATCGAGCGGCTTCCGCATGCGAAAACGCGCCAATGATACGCCGTTGCGCCGCGAAGGCTTGCTCGCCTTCAGGGGCAGTCACCCATGCAGCACGCGCCGCGGCGCCATAGTCAGCGGCTGCAAGCGGTGTGACGGCGGCGCGAAACAGCCCTGCAAGCGACGCGGCATCGCCCGCCTGCACCCTGCGCCATTGAATACACTCCGTGAGCCCTTCGTCGCGGTTCTGTCAAACGCGTTGGAGTAGACTCGCTGAGCGTTCGATGTGTTCCGTTGATCAACTGGAGGCATGTGATGGCAGCAAAGAAGATCCTGTTCCTGACCGGCGACTTCGCCGAGGATTACGAAACGATGGTGCCGTTTCAGGCACTGCAAGCGGTTGGCCACGTGGTCGACGCCGTCTGTCCGAACAAGAAGGCGGGCGATAAGATCAAGACCGCGATTCATGATTTTGAAGGCGACCAGACCTACACCGAGAAGCCTGGCCATCAATTCACACTCAACGCAACGTTCGACGACGCCGATTCCAGTCAATACGACGCGCTGGCAATCGCAGGTGGCCGCGCGCCCGAGTATCTGCGGCTCAATCACAAGGTGATCGAACTCGTCCGGCAATTCGCCGAATCGGGCAAGCCAATCGCCGCGATCTGCCACGCGGCGCAACTGCTGGCCGCCGCCGATGTGATTCGCGGCAAGCGCATTTCCGCCTACCCGGCTTGCGCGCCCGAAGTCAAGCTGGCCGGCGGCGAGTACGCCGATATTCCGGTCGACGCTGCGATCACCGACGCCAATTTCGTGACCGCGCCCGCATGGCCTGCTCATCCTGAATGGCTGCGTCAATTCCTCGTGCTGCTCGGCACGCGGATCGAACTCTGATCGCGAGGCGAGCGCCTTGCCCTCGCGGCACTGCGCGCTCGTCAAAACCCACCCGCATTTGAGACTAGTCCGATAGTTCGCAGCGCAAGGCTTTCCTATAGTCGCCGGTTGACTTGGGAACCTTGCTCTATGGAACTGACTGACTGGATTGTCATTCTCGCCGTCACGCTCATGGCGATTGCTTTTTTCTGCGCACGCGCACCGGCCAGCTGGTCGCGAGAAAACCGCGCGCGGCGTCTGGCGGGCACGCGCATGCTGCTGCAAGCCGCATGTTCGTTATGGGCGGCGCTGCTGATCGTCGCGCACGGCCTGTTCGCCCTGAACGGCCTGCCCGGCCTCCACCCGGCACCGCTCCAGGCGCTGACCGGCGTCACTATCCTGATTGCCTGCGGCTGCTACTGGTCGATTCGCGGCAGCAAACTGCTCAAGCCGCGCCGCCTCTTTACCGCGTACTGATGCCGGGCGCGGCCTTCGTGGCATGCGCCACACCACCGCTCAGGCTAAGGTCATCACAATCGGCCTGGCCCGAGCGCACTTCGCGCACGCCGCGAACCGCTTGACCACCGTCCGCCAGCTTGACTCGCGTGTCGACCGCCGGCTGCGCCGTCCGCGCCTCGGCTTCTGGCAGCGACAGGTAAAACGTCGTGCCCTTCCCCTCTTTCGACTCCGCCCACACGCGCCCGCCGTGCCGCTCCACCACCCGCCGCACGAGAGCAAGGCCAATCCCCTCACCTGCCGCCACATTGCCGTGCAGCCGCTGAAAAGCATTGAAAAGCCGCGGCAGCGCGACCGCCGGAATGCCCAGCCCATTGTCCCGCACGTAGAAAATCCGTAGCGAATGCACGCCTGGCGGCGCCGGCGTCGTGCCGATTTCGATCTGGCCTTCGCGCACCGGGTCCAGATAATTGACCGCGTTGCCGATCAGGTTCGCGAATACCTGTTCAAGCGCGGTCGGGTCGCCCCACACCGCCGGCAACTCGTCGACGATCACTTGCGCCCGGCGCGCCCGGATCGACCCTTGCATGGCGTCGACCACGCGCGGGACGATATCGCGCACCTCCACCTTTTGCTGCCGATACTCGACGCGGCCGACACGCGACAGCCGCAACAGCGCGTCGATGATATGAGACGCACGCAGCACGGCCGTCTGCAGGAAGTGCAAGGCCTCGCCGATATCCTCGTCCACCACCCGCTCGATCCGCTGCCGCGGTTCTGCCGCGAGCGACGACTGGCGCAGCACCGCGCGCAGTTCGTCGCAGGCACGGGTCAGTTCTTTCGAGAAGCCTTGCAGATTCACCAGCGGCGCACGCAGGTCATGCGACACGCTGTAGATGAACATTTCGTTTTCCTGGGTCTGTTGCCGCAAGGTCTCGTTAATGCGCGCGAGTTCACCCGTGCGGCGCGCAAGATCGGCCTGGAAACGCGCCTGGATACGCTCGGCTTCGAGCAGGCGTCGGCTGGTTTCATGCAAGGTCAGATCGAGCCGGGCAATTTCGTCGCGGCCCGGGCTGATCGGCGCGAGCGGCTCGTTGCCCGCAAGGCGCCCGGCGTTATCGGACAGCAGCGCGAGCCGGCCGCGCACACCGCGAGTGAACAGCCAGACGGCCAGCGCCACAAACAGCAAGGAGCCCAACACGGCGGCGACGACAAGCGCCTGTTGCCGTTCACGCGCGGCGTCGGCGGCATTTGAGCGCAATGTGTCGAGGCGCCGCTCTTCAGTCTGGAAGGCCACCACCTGCTGACGGAAACGATCGAGCACGTCGGTCGACGTCAGGTCGCGGAAACGATCGAGCAGATCGCGGCGCCGCCCCGAATGCAACATGTCCTGAACGCGGTCCGACCATTGGCGATACCCTTGCACCGCCTGGCGCACCTGCACCACACGCTCGACTTGCGCGGGGTTATCGGCAACCAGTTCGGCCAATTGATCGATGCGCCGATCGACGTCCACCCACACGGCGACCGGCGTCATAAAGTGCGTATCGTTGGCAAGCACCGCGCCACGCAGCGCTACGGACTCGCCCAGCACCGGATCGAGAATCGCGGTGGTCTGGCGCAGCACGTCTTCGCTATGGATGGCCCACTGCTCGGCTTGCGCCGCGTCGGACTGCGCCTTGACCAGGCCGGACAGCAGCGCCAGTTCGAAGAGGGCCGGAATTGCGATCAGCAACAGGCCTTTAGTGGTCAGTCTCATGCGTACGCATTGGAGGTCGATGGCCGGCAGATCGTGCACGGGGACGGCACATTATGTCGGCGTTTGCGCAGGAAGACAAAGACGATGCGCCACGAACCGCGCGCCTGCCTTCAGATACAGCCCCGTGCGCAACGATTGCGCATAAACCGTCAGGTTTTTGAATTAAACGTAAAGAAAATCGAATATTTCGCCCCTATTTGGATCGCGACGACCGATATAAAACCGTCACGCACTTTTTTTGTGCCTTTTTGTCTTTCGAGGTGCAAGGAATCGTGCGATCTCCGATCGGCACCGCGTGACACGAGGCCCATTCCGGTGCGGTATTGCACCTGATCGACGCACCAAGGCACAGGTTTGGCCCGCTTCTTGCATTCAATGCCCGCTTTTTTGGCATAAGCGGGACATAACGATGGAAAGTCTGAAAACCGGCACCGACACCCTCTTCCTTTTGCTGGGTGCCGCGATGGTGCTGGCCATGCATGCGGGGTTCGCGTTTCTCGAACTCGGCACGGTGCGCAAAAAGAATCAGGTCAATGCGCTGGTCAAGATTCTGGTGGACTTCTCGGTCTCGACAATCGCGTACTTTTTCATCGGCTACACGATCGCCTATGGCGTGCAATTCTTCGGCAGCGCCGAGTCGCTGGCCGCGCACAACGGCTATGCGCTGGTGCGCTTCTTCTTCCTGTTGACCTTTGCGGCGGCGATTCCGGCGATCGTGTCGGGCGGCATCGCCGAGCGCTCGAAATTCAATCCACAACTGTTCGCCACTTTCGTGCTGGTCGGCTTCGTCTACCCGTTCTTCGAAGGGATCGTGTGGAACGGCCGCTTCGGCATTCAGAACTGGCTCACCCAGATATTCGGCGTGCCGTTTCACGACTTCGCGGGCTCAGTGGTGGTGCATGCGTTCGGCGGCTGGGTCGCGTTACCGGCCGTGCTGCTGCTCGGCGCGCGCCACGGCCGCTATCACCGCGACGGCGGCATCGCCGCGCATCCGCCCTCGAATATTCCGTTCCTCGCGCTGGGCGCGTGGGTGCTGGCGGTCGGCTGGTTCGGCTTTAACGTGATGAGCGCGCAGACCATCGACAAGATCAGCGGCCTCGTGGCGGTCAATTCGCTGATGGCGATGGTCGGCGGCACGCTGACCGCCTGGCTCGCGGGCCGCAATGATCCCGGCTTCACCTACAACGGCCCGCTGGCCGGGCTGGTCGCGGTATGCGCCGGCTCCGACGTGATGCATCCGCTCGGCGCACTGGTGACGGGCGGCATTGCGGGTGTGCTGTTCGTTTACATGTTCACCTGCGTGCAGAACCGCTGGCGCGTCGACGACGTGCTCGGCGTGTGGCCGCTGCACGGCCTGTGCGGCGCGTGGGGCGGCCTCGCGGCCGGCATTTTCGGCTTGCACGCGCTCGGCGGCCTGGGCGGTGTATCGTTCGGCGCGCAACTGATCGGCACGCTGGGCGGCATCGTGGTGGCGTCGCTCGGCGGCACGCTCGTGTATGGGGCCATTCGCCTGACGGTGGGCTTACGGCTCGATCAGGAAGACGAATACAACGGCGCGGACCTGTCGATCCACAAGATCTCGGCGACGCCGGAGCGCGAAAGCGTCGGCTGATGGGTTAGCCGCCAACCGGGTTAGCGGCGCGCTGGATGTTTCGCGTCCCCGTGCGCGCCGATCAGGCCGAATTCGATCGGGCAACGCGTGTAGAACACCGGGACGCTGCCCGCGCGCACCGCCTCGAGCAAGGCTTCCGCCTCTCCGTCGGTGACCGCAAAAATCACCTGCTGCGGTTGGTCCGCCAGTTCGAAGAAGCGTGCTGCGTGCCGCGCGCCCGCGTGGCCGATACCTTCGGCCGCGGCCACGACGGTCGCGCCATGAACGCCGACGATCTTCGCAATCGACAGCAGGCATTCCACGACCGTTTGATTGCCGTGGCGCCGGTTTTTCTCGGTATAGAACGTGAGCTGGTAGCCCTTCATCATGGCGGCCTCCGCACGGTTGCAGTGAACCCGCGGCAAGCGCTCGCAGGCCCTTCATTCATTCTAGATCACGCCTCATGCCATGCGGACCATGCGCGCGCCGCGACCGCGCTCACCTGTCCCCAATGCCCCGCCGGTGCTAGACTTGCGCGCTGGAAATCGCATTCCCCATGTTCTCCTTATGCTCCGTTAGCCATCCCTTGATGGCTGATAACGCCTGCTTCGCCCGGGCAACTGCGGACGCGGCATCGCGCCGCCGGCTTCAGTCCGGTTTGTCGACCTTTCGGCTTCGCCAGAGTACTTTTGCATGTATTTGTCCATTCTCGCGGTCGGCATTGGCGGCGCGCTCGGCTCGCTGTTCCGCTGGTTTCTCGGTATCCGTCTGAACGGCCTGTTCACGGGCTTGCCGCTCGGCACCTTCGCCGCCAACGTGATTGCCGGCTACGTCATCGGCGTCGCGGTCGCGGGGTTCGCACGGGCGCCGCAGATCGCGCCCGAATGGCGGCTCTTCGTCATCACGGGATTGATGGGTGGCCTGTCGACCTTCTCGACGTTCTCGGCGGAAGTCGTGCAGCGCTTGCAGGACGGCCGGCTCGGCTGGGCGGCCGGCGAGATCGTCATTCACGTGGCGGCTTCGCTCGTGATGACCATCCTGGGCATCGCAACCGTTTCGTTGCTGTCGCGCTGAAGATGCGCGTGCGCGGCGCAGCGCGCTGACTCGAATCAGCAACGCACTCGCGAGCAAAAACGATAGTCCGATCGCTTCACTTCTCTTGAGTTTTGAGTCCTTTCGCCCGCGTACTCGCCGACGCGTTCTTCTTCAATCTGGTCAGGTTGTGATCAATAGCGGCTCGGACGAGATTCTTTAGCGCACGCGCGTTGATCTTGTCGCCCTCGGAAAAATCGATCGCCCGCCTCGCGTTGCCTTCGAGGCCCGCATTGAAGAGCTTGTCGGGATCCGGGAGGCTCGCCCCGTGGGCAAAGGTCAGCTTCACCTTCCCTTTGTGGGCGTTGGCGACTGCGATCATTCCGCCGCGCGACCATACCGGGCTTCCCATCCACTTCCATTCCTCGATGATCTCCGGGTCGGCTTCAAGAATGGTCTTGCGGATGCTGGCGAACGTTTTACCGCGCCAGTCCGTGATTCCCGCGATCAATTGGTCAATGCTTTCCGATGGATTCATTGGATCCTTATGCTTCCTGTTGGTGGCCTGGAGGGGGAATTAGATTCTCCATTTTTTTCGATTTTTGTTGTGATTTTTGTTGTTGACCACGGAGGTAAGATCGCCGCAGCCTGAATAAAAGAAGGGGCAAAAAAATGGCAATCGGCTTGAACCTGTCAACGTCCGCACATCCGAGCAAGTCGTTAAAGATAGACGCCATTCGATTTCTTGCGGCTTTCTGGGTCCTGATGTATCACTTTCGGCCGCCCGCGTTCAAAGAACTGCTGCCGCATCGGCTGGCATTCCTCGGCGGCGCATTGTGGTCAGGGTCGACCGCGCTATTCGCGGGTCCCGCCGCTGTCATCGTATTCTTTGTCATTTCCGGTTATTGCATCCATAACGCATATCAAAGGGATGTGACGCTCAAGCCGATCAACTATTACGCATCCAGATTCATCCGCATTGGATTGCCGCTGGTCATTCTGCTGTGCGTCGTTCAACCCTTGCCGACGGGGCAGAATTATCTGGAGTCCGTGCTGTGGTCGCTCTACTGCGAGATGATGTATTACGCCGCTTATCCGATCTTGCGCGCCCGCTTTCGCTACATCGGCGAAATGATTGTTGGCTGCGCGATTGCGGCAGGCGTGATGGTGGCTGTGGTTCGTCTCATAGGACATCCGGTTTGCCACGGCTGCGTCATTGAGACCTATGGCGTTCCAGGTACGGCATTGCTGTATGCGGCTGGATGGATTTTCGGCTGCCTGATCGCGGAGACCCAGCGCAACGCGGAGCAGTTCCACGTCCGTGGCGCGTATTCGCCGCTTACGCTGCTGATCAAGCGCGGCCTTGATTGCAGTACTCGTTATCTCGCACACCATCTGATTGCGCTGAGAGTGGCAGTTGTCGCGGCCGGGGCGGCCATTATGATTTTGTTATCCGAATCGAATCTCAAACCGGCAATTGTGCCGTTGATTACGCCCGATATCACGCTTCCGCTATTTCAGTTCCTTGCGGCAGTCTGGATCGCGGCGGAGACAGCCACGCCTTCCAAAGGTGGCGTTTGGCCCAGACTGGCTGCTTTCGGGGCATGGTCCTATAGCCTCTATCTTTGCCACAAGATGGCGCTTGCACTGCTGGAAATGACCTCGTTCGACGAGACGTCCCGATTCGCATGGTTCGTCCAGGTGGCGTTGGCGTTCGCCATCAGCTATGCGTTTTACCGGATGATCGAAAAGCCTTCCCATCTGATTTCCCAGCGACTCAGGAAATACACGCCGGGTGCGCCGGCGGCTCCGGCTGCATGACCGCCCGGGCAATGCAGTTTGTCGAGCTGGCGCTGGGTCTTCGGTAGGCAGCGGCAATCGCCGCCGGCACTGTGCACTTCATGCACAAATCTTGTGACGCACGCGGCGTTGTAGCGTCAACCTGCGGCCCCTAGACTTCGTTCCTTCCCAGTCAGCCGAAAGGAACCTCATCATGTCGAAGCGCACACTGCGTAGCATCCTCGGTGCCGGTACGCCCCCTTCTTTGCCGTCCCGCACCACCGCATTGCTGGTGATTGACTTCCAGAACGAATACTTCACGGGCTCGCTGCCGATTCCCAACGGCACGAGTGCGTTGCAAAACGCGCGCTCTCTGGTCGATTGCGCCGATCACCATGGCTGGCGAGTGGTGCATGTGCAGCACGTCGCGACGGCAGAGTCGCCCTTGTTCGCCGCCAACGGCCGGAATGCCGAAATCTGCTCCGATATCCAGCCGAAACCCGGTCATCGGGTGATCAGGAAGACTTCCGTGAGCGTGTTTGCCAGCACCGATCTGGCGCAGACGTTGAAAGCCGATGGGGTCACTCACCTCGTGATATGCGGTCTGATGACACACGCCTGTGTTGCCGGCGCTGCGCGTGACGCTGTGCCCGCGGGCTTTGAAGTTGTAGTGGTAGCCGACGCTTGCGCGACCCGGGACGTCGAATTCAACGACACGGTTAGCGTCTCGCACGACATGTTGCATCTGAGTGCGTTAGCCGAGATCGCGGATACCTTTGGCTCCGTGATGAATGCGCGGGATGTGCTGTCGCTGAGTTCCTGATACACCTTGCTGAACCGGCCATGCACGCCCTATCCGGCGCGCTGCCGTGCGATCCAGATACCGCGTCGTGGTAGCATCCGACGCTTCGACAACGCGCTCGATTCATGGATCAACTGCTCGCCATGCGGGTCTTCCGCTGCATCGTGGATGCCAAGGGGTTTTCTGCTGCGGCCGAACGGCTCGGCACATCGCATTCCACCGTATCGCGCCAACTGAAGCAGCTTGAAGCTACGCTCGGCGTCCAGTTGATCAACCGTAACACGCGGCGATTCGCGCTCACTGCCGCGGGCGAACACTACTTCGCGGCCAGCGTCGACATTCTCGAACGCGTGGATGCGGCAACTCAGGCGATGGCCGGTGAACATCAACGGGTGGCCGGCCGGTTGCGCGTCAGTGTGCCCCTTGCCATCGGCACGCTTGAACTGGCGGACTGGCTGCCGGCGTTCCAGCGACGCTACCCCGACCTCCAGCTCGACCTGTCCTGCGGCGATCAATTTGTCGATCTCGTTGCAGAGGGCTTCGACGTTGCCCTGCGTATCAGCGAGCCCTTGTCCGACACGAGCCTGGTTGCGCGGAAGCTGACGGTATCCGACATCGTCCTCGTCGCGTCACCCGCGTATCTGGCACAACACGGGCTTCCACGCACACCTCTGCAACTTGCCAAACACGCCTTGCTGACCTTCTCGGGTGCCCATGCGGCGGACCAATGGGTGCTGACGTCCGGGCGGGGCGCACCGGCTCACGTTGACCTGAACGGCCGGTTGGCATCGGACACGATCACCGCGCTCTACTCCGCCGCGCTCGCAGGTGCCGGCATCGCTGCGTTCACGCGCCACACCGTCCAGACCGATCTGGCTCGCGGCCAACTGGTTCAACTCCTTCCCGGCTATTCTCTCGGGGTGCGCCACTATTACGCCCTTTACCCGCAAACGCGGTATGTAGCGCCCAAGGTGCGGGCCTTCGTCGACCATATGGCCGAACACTATCGCGAACGGTAACCCCCTGATCACCGGAGCCAATCTGTAGGACACAATCTGTAGGACAATATGTTCCAGCCGGCTGCCGCGCGCCGTTGCGCTTTGCCGGGAAAGCATCAATGCGGTCCGTAGCGAACGCCACGATGTGTCGCCCGACACGGCATACACGTTGGACGGTTGGCGACGCGAGTGCACTGAGACGAACGAACACCAACCGAACGGGTCAGCATGAACAGCGTGCTTATAGGGCCGGCGACGCGCAAACAGGTTATTTTTGCAGGTACTTGTGCGTTATTCGTTCTGCTCACGTTGATGATCGCGGGTCCGCAGGCGCACCAGACGCTGCCGGCCATCATGCCCTTCATGCCGATGTGCGCGCTCACGGTGTTCACCACGTCGGGCATTGCCGCGTTCCTGCTCGGCGCCCGCTTTACGGTGACACCCCAACCGATGCTCGGCGCGCTCGGCGGCGAAGAGTTCGCCCTGGTGTTACCCAACACGGGATTGGAAGAAGCATCGGCTATTGCCGAGCAGGCCCGGCTCGCAATCATGGACCTGAGCCTGACGGCGCCGATGCCTGCCGGCCGGGTCACCGTCAGCGCCGGGTGCGCGACGAACGAACAGAACACGCTGAGCTCGACCAACGCGCTGGTTCAGGCGGCGGACGCCGCGCTCTACGACGCGAAACGTGCAGGGCGCAATCGGGTTCAGTCCGTCACGCATAGACGGTAAAGCGCGATCGTTTTCGGGCAGCAGAGGCCTAACGCTGGCCGCCGCCTCTCTCACCTCTGACCACAATCCCGGCTTTCGCGTCAGACCGCCTCTACCCGTGGCAAAATCACCGGCACCGCGGTATTCGTCCGGGAGACCTGCAATGGGCAACAAGACGCACGGCGAACGCAACACCAAGGCGGCCGGCCAGCCGAAAGCCGCACCGGACATTCCCGGACAGGTTGTCCTTGTCTTCCAGGGAGGCGGTGCCCTCGGCGCATACCAGGCGGGTGTCTATCAGGCGATGCATGACCGAAAGGTCGAACCCGACTGGGTGATCGGCACGTCGATCGGTGCGATAAACGGCGCGATCATCGCCGGCAATCCGCCTGAGAATCGCATGGCGCGATTAACGCAGTTCTGGAACGGCGTGGCGCGTCGTGGCGTCGACGCAGCAAGCTGGTTGCTGCCAGGGCTCGCAAACTGGTCGCGCGACCTGGCGATCGTCACGCAAGGCGTGCCGTCGTTCTTCACCCCACAGCCGGGGGCATGGGTGAATATTCAGGCGCGCGTTGGCCCTGAGCGCGCGGCATTCTATTCGACCGAGCCACTGCGTGAAACCCTCTCTTCGCTGATCGACTTCGACTACCTGAATCGCAAGGCGACGCGATTGACGGTCGGCACGGTCAATGTCCGCAGCGGCCGTATGCGGTATTTCACCAATCGCGACGCGCCGATGGACGTCGAGCACGTGATGGCATCCGCCGCTTTCCCCCCCGGCTTCCCTTCGGTGCGACTGGAAGGCGAATCGTACTGGGACGGCGGCATCTACTCGAACACACCGCTAGTCTTACTGTGTCATATAAATGCTCGTGCAATCTATTCCCGCACAGGAAGAGTGCCATCGTTGCATGAGCCGTAGTCCAAGCAGGATACGCAACGTGGTAATGGAATCAGGA
>NZ_CAJNBK010000027.1 GCF_905220975.1 Paraburkholderia haematera
CGCGCAAAGCCTTGCCACTGCTGGCTCTCCCGCTCCCCGTGCCCCGCTGTCCGGAGCACGAAAGAGCGAGATTCTAGCGAGCCGGACCGTGCCTTGCAAGCGTTATTTTGATATGCAGGGATTGCGCCAGAAATGGCGCGAAGACGGCACAACAAGCACACCCGAAGATCCGCTGAAAACCACCTCGTTCAGGCGGCCACGTGCTTCTGCATCACGCGCTCGACTACGCCCAGATAATGATCGAGGTCTGGCGTCGCGCGATTTTCTTCTTTGGCGCGATCGTCCCATTTGCGCAGGCGCAGTGCATCTTCCGCGTACGGCTTCTGCAGGAACGCCTCAGCCTCTTCCTTGCTGAAGATACCGCCTTGCAATTCCAGGCTCCGCACCGAATCGGCGGAAAGCTGGCCGAAGTACGCGTCGTCGATTGCACAGAGGCAGCGCTTGGCGTCGACATGCAGCCGGATCGGCTCCAACACCGCGTCCGGCAACACCGGCCGCAAGAATGGCAGCGCGAAATACTGATGCAGATCGTCGATGCCCCGCTCCGTCGGCGTTTCGCCTTGCAGATTCAGCAGATGGCCGAGGTCATGCAAAAATGCAGAGGCAACGAGTTCATCGTAAGCACCCGCCTCTTCTGCCAATGCACCGCTTTGCAGCGCATGTTCAAGCTGCGTCACCGGCTCGCCGCTATAAGCGAGGCTGCCGTACTGCTCAAATAACGAACGGATGTCGTTCAGACTCAATGCCACGCTTTTACTCCCACGGTAATGAAAAGGTCTTCAGGTTGGTGAAGCTCTTCATTGCTTCCTGAACACCTTCCTTATAGCCAAGCCCGGAATCCTTGATGCCGCCGAACGGCGTCAGCTCGATCCGGTATCCCGGCACTTCCCACACGTTGACCGTTCCCACACGCAATTCGTTGATGAAGCGTGTGATCGCGTCCTGCCGGTTCGTGCACACCCCAGACGACAACCCGAACGGCGTACCGTTACTGATACGGATAGCATCGTCGAGCGTATCGAAGGTGATAATCGGGGACACCGGGCCAAACGTTTCCTCACGCACCAGCGTCATTGACGGGTCGACGCCATCGAGCACCGTCGGCGAGTAAAGCGCGCCGTCGCGCTGATTGCCGATCCGCAGGCGCGCACCAGCCGCAACCGCTTCGTTCACGCGCGCCTCGAATAACTGCGCAGCAGCGTCGTCGATCACGGTGCCCATCTGATTTGATGCGTCGAACGGATCGCCGTAGGTCCATGCGCGCGTCTTCTCCACGACCAGTTCGGTGAAGTCCGCCGCAATGCTCTTTTGCACCAGCATCCGCTTGACCGCGGTACACCGCTGCCCGGAATTCTTATACGAGCCTTGCACGGCAAGCGTCGCCGCACGATCGAGATCGGCGTCTTCGAGCACGATCAACGGGTCGTTGCCGCCCAGTTCCAGCACGACGCGCCGGTAGGCCGCCTTCGCCGCGATGTATTTGCCGATCGCCACACCACCCGTGAACGTCACGAGTTCCGCCAGAGGATGCGTGATCAGTTCATCGGCGATTTCGCGCGGATCGCCAGTCAGCACCTGCAGCATCGGCGTCGGCAAACCCGCTTCATAAAGAATGTCCGCCAGATACAACGCCGACAACGGCACCTTCTCCGACGGCTTGAGCACCACTCGGTTATTCGTCGCGATCGCCGGCGCAATCTTGTGCGCGACCTGGTTCATCGGATGGTTGAACGGCGTAATCGCCACGATCACGCCCGCCAGCGGCTCGCGCTGCGAAAACACACGACGCTTCTTGCCATGCGGCGTGAGATCGCAGGAGAAGCTCTGGCCGTCGTCGCGCAAGGCCTCGATTGAGGCGAACTTGAACACATCGGCAACGCGGCCGATCTCGTAGCGCGAATCCTGTTTCGACAAACCCGACTCGAGCGAAATCAGGTCCGAGGCGTCTTCGGTCCGCTCCCGCAGCAATGCAGCGGCGCGCTCGAGAATCTGCGAGCGTTCGTAGCGTGTGAGCTTCGCCTCATACGCGGCGGCATATTCGAACGCGGCACGCACGTCGTCGATGCTCGCCAACGGGACCGTGCCCACCCGCGTCCCCGTAAAAGGATCGAGCACGTCGAGTGTGCGCGAACGCGTCGCGCGCTCGCCTTTGAGGCGCAGCGCTTCGGCCCGAAATGCCGGATGGTCCCGCAGTACGGCGTTCATGATGCCGACACGTGATTCAATGCGACGTCGAAGATATCGAAGTTGCGCAGCCGTTTATCGGTGGGCACCCCCTCGACACGCCGATTGAACAGCAGCGGCACTTCCTGCTCGGAGATCCCGCCGTGCGAGCGCAACGGCACGGTCAGTCCGGACAGATCGTGTTCATCGCGACGTGTGCCGAGCACCACGTGCTGGGTGCTGACCACGACGATATCGCCCACACGGTCATTCGGCAATTCGAAGCGCTCGCATGCGGCGCGATTGTCGAGGACCACTTCGACACCCTGCAAACCGCCGATCCGTTCGATCACCTGCGCGACGCTCACGTCGCCCGGCAGGTAAATCGTCGCGAACGAACCGAGCGCGCCGTGATGCACGACATACGGATCGGTGATCGGCAGAATCACGCGCGCTTTCCCGTGCCCGAGCCAATCGTCCAGCACATCCTGCAGATAGATCACATTCGGCTCGCCGGTCTTCGAGTCGTGCTTGGCGTTCATGCCGTGGTCGGCGGTCAGGCCGATCACCCAGCCGAGCGCGTCGAGTTTGGCGAGGTAGCCATCCATCATCGCGTAGAACGCGTTCGCGCCTTCGGTGCCCGGCGCCCATTTGTGCTGGATGTAATCGGTAGTCGACAGATACATCAGGTCGAGCTTGCGTGTTTCAGCAAGCCGCACACCGGCGGCAAACACGAATTCGGACAGACCCGCGCTATACACATCCGGCACCGGCAAGCCGACCAGATCGAGCACTTCGTCGATGCCGTTTTCTTCGCGCGTCACCTGGTCGGCTTTCTCCGCCGAAAAGCAGATGCCCTTCAGTTGCCAGCCGAGCAGCCGGCGCAGTTTGTCTTTCGCGGTGACCACGGCAACCGCGGCGCCGGCTTCCGCTGCGGCCGCCAGCAAGGTTCCCGCGCGCAGATAGGCCGGATCGTTCATCATCACTTCCGCGCCTTCACCGCCGTTCGCGTCCGGGTCCCAGAAGTAATTGCCACAAATACCGTGCACCGAGGGCGGCACGCCGCACACGATCGAGAGGTTATTCGGGTTGGTGAACGACGGAATCACGCAGTCGCCCTTGAAGGCCGCGCCACTTTCGAGCATCTTGCCGATGAAAGGCGCGGCGCCCGCCGCGACCGCGGCTTCGAGGTAATCGTATTCACAGCCGTCGACGCACACCACGACAGTCGGTTGCGCGGGCAGCCGGTAGCTGCGGCCATTGACTTCGATCGTACGTTCGCTTGCGTTTGCCATCATTACCTTCCAATACGTTAAGAGCACGCGTGCTCCAGTCAATCCAATACGGCCAGTCTCAATCGTTCGATACCGCCGACATCTGCACCGCGCCCAGGGGCCCCGACGATTCGCACGCCTCACGCGCGCGCTGCAGGCCGCCGTTCACATGCGCATGCATCAGCGCCGCGGCATGTTCCGCGTCGCGCGAAGCCAGCGCCGTCAGAATCGCGCGATGTTCGGAGAGCGAGCGCTCCATCGCGTCGGCACGCACCACCAGCGCGGCGCGGCGAAACAGGCTCAACTCGCTCACCAGCCTTCGATATGTTTCATACAGCTTGCGGTTGCCCGATGCCGCCACGATCGCGTCGTGAAACGCCACATTGGCGCGCGCGTAGGCATCGTGATCCTGGGCGTCGAGCGCCGCGCGCATCGCGTCGAGCCACTCGCGCAATACGGCAAGTTTCTCCGCATCGATACGCGAAGCCAGCATGCGGCACGCCGCCTCTTCGAGCACCGCACGCACCGCGTAAATCTCGTCCGCTTCCGCCAGCGACACCGTCCGCACGAACACGCCGCGGTTTTTCTCGGTGCGCACGAGGCCCACCTGTTCCAATGCGCGAAACGCCTCGCGCACCGGTCCGCGCGATACCTGCAGACGTGTGGCCCAATCGGCCTCGTTGAGTTTGTCGCCGGGTGCGAGCGCCCCTTCAATGATGTGCCGTTCGATTTCGTCGCGGACCAGCGTCGTCAGCGAATGCCTGCGCACGACCTCAATCGGATCGACAGAAGCAGTTTGCATATATTCGGTCATTTTGACATATTTCGCCACATCGATAAGGGTAGACGCTTGCGCGCCGTCAAGGCACGCCAGCACAACCATCCGAAGGTACTCGTCAGTCCGCCCGACGGCGCGGAACACGTGCCGCGATCAGCAACAGCGCTGCAAGCGAGACCATCAACAGAATCAGCGACAACGCGGAAGCCGGCAGGTAGTAACCGCGCTCCACCTGCCCGACCACGACGATCGGCACTGTCGCGAAGCCCGGCGGGTAGACGGTGAGCGTGGCGCCCAGTTCGCCGAGCGAAAGCGCGAAGCCGAGCGCGAGACTTGCACGGATCGCCGGCACCAGTTGCGGCAGCACGACGCGGCGCAGCACCATCGACGGCGGCGCACCCAGACTCGCAGCCGCTTCGCGCAGAATGGTCAATTCCGGACGCAACGCCGCAGCCGCACAGCGGTAGCAGAACGGCAGCACCAGCGCGAGCTGCACGAACACGACGATCGCCGCCGAGCTCGACAGATCCAGCGGACGCTTGTGATAGGCGATCAGCACGGCCAGCCCGAGCACCACGCTCGGCACGCCGTTGGGCATCATCGCGATGGTGTCGACGATCGCGCCGAGACCGCGCCGGTCGCGTCCTTCGAGCGCCAACGCCAGCCACAGCCCGAGAATCGTGCCAAGCACGGCGACGCCCATGCCGATTTCGAGGCTTGTCGTCAGCGCGTCGAAGTCGCTGGAGCCGAGCCGTTCGAACCAGCGCATGCTGAGGCTGTCCGGCAGGATCGTGCCCGACCAGTGTCCGGCCACGCTCGACAGCGCGACCACCAGCACCGGCAAGACGAACAGCCAGAAGCACAGCAACGCGGCAAAACCGAGAAACAGGCTGCCGAGCATGCGCACCGGCAGGCTGCGGCGCACCGGCCGCGCCTTCTTGTGCATGACCGGCAATACGGTCGGGTCGAGTTCAACGGCCATGGCCCGCTCCTTTCACCTTGCGACGGTTCACCTGGCGGTACAACGCGTACAGCGACAAAGACATGATCAGCATCACCACCGCGCCAGCGGCAGCGGTCGGCAGATCGAGATCGACGGTCGCGGAACTGTAGATCGCGACCGGCAGCGTGATCAGATGCGCGCTGCCGAGCACGAGCAGAATGCCGAACTCGTTCAACGTCAGCAGGAAACACAGGATCGTGCCCGCGGCGATGCCCGGCCACGCGAGCGGCAGGATCACTTTGAACGCAACCATCCAGCCGCTTGCGCCGAGACTGCGGGCGGCTTCGATCAAGCGCATGTCGAGCGTGGCGAACGACGCCAGAGTAGGACGCACGACAAACGGCGCGTAGAAGACCACTTCCGCGAGAATCACGCCGCCCACGCCGAACAGAAAATTGAGCGGCGGCGCTTCGAGATGAAACAGCTGCTGCAAGGCGATGCTGACCGAGCCTTGCGAGCCATACAGAAAGATCAGTGTGAACGCGACCAGAAACGACGGGAACGCGACGAACAACTCCAGAAAACGGGTCACCATGCGCGCGCCGGGAAACGGCTTGAAAAACAGGAGCGCCGCGAGGCCAATGCCGAGCAAGGAGGCGAGCCCGGCACTCACAAACAGAATCCACAGCGTCGTGCCGACCACGCCGCTCGTTTCCGGATTGCTGAAAAACGCCGAATAGGCCTGAAGGCTCAAACCGTGCGGGCCGGTGAAACTCAGCAGCACCAGACGCACAAGCGGATAGATCACCAACGGACCCAGCACGACCACCGCAAGGAACAGCAGGTGCCATTGCGCCGCACGTTCGCGCCGCTTCACCGCCGCCGTATGCGCGGCCGCGCTCGCGCTGCGGCGGGCATCGGCGGCAGCGCCAGCCGCGTTGAGCGGATTGGGGGTATCAGGGGTTGATAAGGACGACATCGTCAGCCTCATAACGCAGGGAAACACGCGCGCCCTTCTCCGGCATCATGCCGTTGCCGCGCTGCATGGTGACAAGCACCGGCTCGTTAGGCATCGCGTCCAGAACGACCGACACCGACAGCACCGCGCCGTACCATTCGACCGATGTGATCGCGCCATGCAACTGCCCTTCGCCGAGCGGCACGATACGCAGCGCTTCCGGACGCAGACAGGCCACCCGCTCACGCTCGTTGTAGCGCACATCGCCCAAGCTGAATGCGACCTGCGGCGGCAGCAGATTGGCCGCGCCGAGATAGCGCGCGACGAAACCGTCGTTCGGCGTGTCGTACAACTGCTGCGGCGTGCCGAGTTGCGCGATGCGGCCTTCGCGCATCAGCAGCGTGCGGTCGGATAGCACCAGCGCGTCGTCCTGATCGTGCGTCACACAGACGATCGTCAGATTCGGCAGGCGCTCGTGCAGCGCTTTCAATTCGGAACGCACCGAGGCGCGCAGATTGGCGTCGAGTGCGGAAAGCGGTTCGTCGAGCAACAGCACGTCCGGCTCGATCACGAGCGCGCGCGCCAAGGCCACACGCTGCTGCATGCCGCCCGACAATTGCGCGGGCATGTGATGCCCGGCGTCGCCCAGCTGCACGAGTTTCAAGGCATCGGCAACACGCCGGGCGACATCTTTCGACGGCGTGCGACGCGCGCGCAGCCCGAAAGCCACGTTATCGAACACCGACAGATGCGGGAAAAGCGCATAACTCTGAAACAGCAAGCCGAGATTGCGCTTATGCGGCGGCACATGCGTCAGGTCGTGACCGGCAACGGTCAAGGTGCCCGACAGTCCGTCCGCTTCAATGAACCCGGCAATGAAGCGCAACAGCGTGGTCTTGCCGCAACCGCTGCGGCCCAGCACGGTGAGCAATTCGCCGCGCTGAATGGTGAGCGACAGATCGTCTAGCACGGTGCGCGTTCCGAAGCGCACCGTCAGATGGTCGATCTGCACGCCGCCCGGCGTGTTCGAACGCGCGGCGTCGAGCGCGTCCGGTGAGGCGCCGAGCGCGCCTGGGTGAGCAAGACTGGCCGTATTCACCGGGTTCATCCTCCAACTAGATTAATGCTGACGCGGCGCCCTCGCGAAAAGCAGAGGGCGCCGCCTGATTCCACAACGAACTGCGGCTTACTTCGGCTTGACCACTTCGATCTGCTTGCCCGACGAACCGATCACGTCGCTCTTCCAGCGTGCCGTCCAGTCAGCCTTTTTCGCCATCACTTGCGTCCAGTCCACCGGGATCAGCGTCACACCGGCAATCGCCTTCTTGACGGCTTCGCCGTTCTTGCCGGCGAGCGGCACGTCGGTGCGGCCCGGAATACCGAAGATGTCCGGCACCTTGGCTTGCACGTCGGTCGACATCAGGTAGTCGATCAGCTTCTTGCCTTCAGCCTGGTTCGGACCGTTCTTGATCAGGCCGATCGCGTACGGCAACTGGAACGTGGTCGGCTTGTCGCCGGCTTTGGCAGCGAGGAAGATCGGCTTGAGCGACAGGCCGCCGTTCGCTGCATCGTCCAGATCCATCTGCAGGTCGCCGTTGGCGAAGGCGATTTCGTTACGCGAGAGCAGCACGTCGAGGTAGCCCGTGCCCTTGGTGTGGAACTTGGCGCTCTCTTCGAGCTTCTTCAGATAGTCGAACGCCTTGTCTTCACCCATCAGCGACGTGGTCAGGATGATGACGGCCATCCCGTCGCCAGCCGTGGCCGGGTTCGAGTAGGCGACCTTGCCGGTGTAGTCCGGGTGCAGCAGGTCGGCGAACGTCTTCGGCTGGTTCTTCGTGACGTCCGGGTTGATCGCGAACGAGAAGTAGTTGTTCACGAAGGTCGCCCATGCGCCGTTCGGCGCCTTGGCGATCGCCGGCACGTTCTTGTAGTTGGCGCTCTGATAAGCCTGCAGCAGGCCGGCCTGGTCGGCTTGCTGAATGAACGGCGGCAACGTGACGATCACGTCGGCCTTCGGCTGATCCTTCTCGATGGTGGCGCGGTTCACCACTTCGCCGCTACCTGCCGTGACGATGTTGACCTTCACGCCTTCCTTCTTTTCGAAGGCCGGCAGCACATCCTTGTAGAGGTTTTCGAGGCCGTCGGCGGTGTACAGCACCACGGCGTCAGCCGCATGAGCCTGCATCGCCGTGCCGCCAAACGCTGCCGCGGCGATCAGCGCCGGCAACAGTTTGCGTGCGAGGCCGGCCGTGGCGTGAAAGGAATTCGTCTTTGTCATGTCGCTCTCTCCGAAAGGCAAAAAACCAGACGGTCGGGATAACCCGATACCTGTTGTGATTGAACGGCGGTGCGCGCCGTGCCGCTTGCGTGTTGCCCGCAGCCAGTTGCCGTGCAGTTTCGCTCAGATTGCAGATTGCCGACAACTTTGCCGCTTCTCCTTCAGCCTGACTAACAGCTCACCTACGACATTCGCGCTGCCGGCCATGCCTGAACGGGCACGGCAAGAATCACAGGTTTCCATGACAACGCCGTGACTATTCTGTCGAATTCCAAAAAATGACACAATTCGCCAATAATATCCAAACTAAACTTTTTGTCACCCGACCTGGGCGACGAACATTCATCTGACGATGGAGGCTTGTGTGATCCTTGGAAACGACCCAATCCTGTTGACCCCGGGCCCGCTCTCCACCTCACCGCAAACTCGCGAGGCGATGCTGCGAGACTGGGGTTCGTGGGACGCCGCGTTCAATCGCATGACCCACAGCGTGTGTGCCGATCTCGTGAAGATCGTGCATGGCGAAAATGACTATGTGTGCGTGCCGCTTCAAGGCAGCGGCACCTTCGCGGTCGAAGCGGCGCTCGGCACGCTGGTGCCGCGTCAAGGCTGTGTACTGGTTCCGAACAACGGCGCGTATTGCGCCCGTCTGATCCGCATTTTGCAGCGAATGGGGATCGCTTATGTCGAGCTGGCGCTACGCGAGGACGAACCGGTCAGCGCCGCCGCCATCGAAGACGCCTTCAATCGCAATTCGCGTATCAGCCACGTTGCACAAGTCCATCTGGAAACGAGCGCCGGCCTGCTCAATCCGCTCGACGATATCGCCGCAGTGTGTCAGCGACACGGCAAGAGCCTGATCGTGGACGCGATGAGTTCGTTCGGCGCGTTGCCGATCGACCTACGGCGCGGCGGCATCGACGCGCTGATCTCGGCGAGCGGCAAATGCCTGGAAGGCGTGCCGGGGATGGGGTTCGTGATCGTGCGGCGCAGCGTGCTGGCGCAGAGCGAAGGGCGCTCGCCGTCGCTCGCGCTGGATCTCCACGATCAATACGTCTATATGGAAAAGACGACGCAGTGGCGCTTCACGCCGCCGACTCATGTGGTCGCGGCTTTGCGGCAGGCGCTCGATCAATTTATCGCGGAAGGCGGACAAGCGGCGCGCGGCGCTCGCTACAGCCAGAACTGCGCGGCATTGGTGACCGGCATGAAAGCGCTCGGCTTCGAGCCGTTTCTGAAACGCGAAGTGCAGGCGCCGGTGATCGTTACGTTTCACGCGCCGCGCGACCCCGCGTGGAATTTTGCGGACTTTTATGCCGCGGTGCGCGAAGCCGGCTACATGCTGTATCCGGGCAAGCTCACGCAAGTGGAAACGTTCCGCGTGGGCTGCATTGGCGCAATCGATGCAAACGAACTGCATAACGCGGTGGCAGCGATCGACCGTACGCTGAAACGGCTTGGGATTCGCGTGAAGTGACATGGACGCCGGGAAGCCCTGTGCCGCATAGGGTGCACGAGGCGTTCGCTCATGCACCCGGGCCGTCAGCCGCTCGGGCGATCAGACGATCAGGCGATCAGGATTTCCGGCCCATGCGCCGTGATTGCCTTGCCGAGCGCCTTTTCCGGCGCCAGCTCGGTGATCAGATAACGCGCCGATTCGATGCCGTTGATGCGCACCGGCGTCACGCGCCCGAACTTTGAGTGATCGGCGACAATCACCACCGTGTCGGCTGCGGCGATCATCCGGCTGCGCACTTCGGCGGCCATGCGGCTGTAGTCGGTCAGGTACCCGTCCGGCGAAATGCCGCCCGCGCCGATAAAGGCGAAGTCCGCGTGGTACTGAGTCAATTGATGGACCGTGTCGAGGCCGAAGGTGGCGTCTTCGATATCCGACAGTTCGCCGCCAAGCAGCGTCACGCGGTTATCGTTGCGGCGTCCGAGCAGCAGCGCGATACGCCAGTCGTTCGTATAGACCGACAGGCGATGCCGGTCGAGCAACGCCCGGGCCACCGCCTGCGTGGTGCTGCCCGAATCGATGATCAGCGAGGCGCCGTCCGGCACGAACTCAGCCGCGCGCTCGCCGATCGCCCGCTTCGCGCCGGCGTTGGCGGCTTCGCGCGTATCGAGGTCGGGCTCGCGCCGGTCGCTCGACAGCGCGCCGCCATGGGTCGTGACGAGCAGGCCGCGCCCGGCCAGCGCATTCAGGTCACGGCGGATCGTCTCGCGCGATACATTCAGTTCGCGCACCAGTTCAGCGACCGAGAGCGCGCCGGTTTTGGCGACTTGCGCCAGGATGTATTGGTGACGTTGTTCTGCGAGCATCTGTTGAGGGCCGGTAGCCGGCACACTTGGGTTTCGCCACGGGTGAAAGGCCGGCGTATTGTATTACGCGCGGCGCGGGGATGCTCCTGCTGGCGCGCTTACCTGCTAACCTGACTGCCTTGGCCGCGCGCGCCGACGCCAGTCGACGCCGCATGGTCCGTCAACCGAACTGCCGATGCCGCCACTGTTTCGCCGTTTACTGCTGCTGTTCCACGCGTTGCGTTACGGCGCGCGCCTGATCTGGCTCGCCGCCCCGTCCGATCACAAACTGCACTGGATGATCGAGCTGGTCGGCCGCGTGCATGCGTCCGGGCGCACCGAGCGTCTGCATGGCGTACTGCCCGCGCTCGGGCCGCTCGCGAGCCGCTTCGCGCAGACACTCGCTGAACGGCCCGAACTCGCGACCGGCACCCTGCACGACGCCATCGACGCGATCGATCACCTCGAAGCGCCGCTGCCGCCGCAGGAATCCGAACAGGCTTTGGCACGCGCATTCGGCCGGCCGCTCGCCACCATCTTCAGCGCGGTCGATCTGGTGCCGGTGCGCGGCGGCTTTGCCGAACAGACGCACTTCGCGCGGCTCATCGAGCCGGTCAAAGGCCATCATGAAGTGGCCATCAAGCTGGTGCGCGCCGATCAGTTGCAACAGATCGGCGACGAACTCGCGCTTCTACGCTGGGTCGCGCGCTGGCTGGAGAAATTTTCCGGCTCGGCCCGCCGCCTGCAAGTGCGTGCGCTGGCGCAGACCTTTACCGACGACATCCTGCGTCGCTTCGATCTGCGCGCCGAAGCCGCCAATCTGAGCCAGACCGGCCATCATTTCGACGGCGACGCGCGCATCGTCGTGCCGGACGTGATCTGGGACCTGTGCACCAACCACACGCTAACGATGCAACGCGTCAGTACCCTGCCCGCAAGCGACCTGCCCGGCCTGCACGCGCATCACGTCAAGCTCGCGCCGCTGGCCGCGCATATCGTCGAGGTGGTGACTGAACAGGCCTTCGAGCACGGCTTTTTTCACGCAACGCTCGATGCACGCCGGGTACGCGTGAGCGTCGAGGCGGACACGCTCGGACGCCTCGTGCTCGCGGAATTTTCGATCATGTCGAGTCTGTCGACCGGCGAGCGCGAATTCTTCGTGCACGGCGCGACCGCGTTATTCAACCAGGACTACGGCCGGCTTGCCGAACTGCATCGCGATGCCGGGCACGTGCCGCACGACACGCGCGCGGAGATGCTCGAAGCCGAGTTGCGCACCCGCGCCGAAGCGCACTTCGCAGCGGAGCCGGAAGACCGGTCGGCGGGTTCGCTGTTTCATCATCTGCTGCACGCGGTGCATCCATTCGACGGCGCCGTGCCCGGCCGTCTCGCCACCGCGCAGCGCTCGTTCCAGCAGGCTGAGATGCTGGCGCGCGCGCTGCATCCGGGCGTGGATACGTGGAATGTCGCACGCAATGTGCTGGCGGGTATTGCACGGCGCGATATGGATCATCGCGGCTGGATCAAGCGCATTTCGCGCGAGCTGCCGCATCTGGCGCATATGCTGCCGCGCGTGCCGCAACTGGCCGTGCGCTACCTGCAGCATGAGCACGATCGCGCCCGCACGCCGCAGCAGAATGCCCAGCTGTTGCAGGATATCAGCCGCGAGTATCGGCGTACGCGTGTGCTGCTGTGGGCATGCGCGGTGTGCGGTGGCGTGCTCGGCGCGGGGACGGTGCTGCTGATGTGGTGACGCGGTGAATACGCCGATGTTGTGATGCAGGGCTGGCGATGTCGGCTTGATGATGTCGAAGAGGCCGCGAGACAAGTTTCGGGCCGCCCGCCTTCAAGGCTCATTCGGGATTGCAGCTTCGAACAAGACGCGCATCGTGTACCCCGGCAAGATGGCGGCTTTTCACGTCACCCGTCTTCGATGCTCGCTTCCTCAATCGCTGCTTTATTCGTCGTGTTGTGGTCGACTGGTTTTGTGGTCGCCCGGGCGATCACACCTTATGCCGATCCCAATCTCTTCCTGCTTGCGCGCTTTGGCGGCACCGCGCTGATATTTACGCTGGCCGCGCTCGCCACTCGCGCCGCGTGGCCGACCGGCCGCGATCTCGGCAAGCACCTGTTCGCGGGCGCATTGCTGCAAGGGGTTTATCTCGGCGCGGGATACTGGGCCGTCGCGCAGGGCTTGAGCGCCGGTGTGATGGCCTTGCTCGGCGCGCTGCAGCCGCTCGCAACGGCTGCCGTCGCAGCGCCGCTGTTTGGCGAGCGCCTGTCGCGGCGCGGCTGGGCCGGCATGGCGCTCGGCCTCGCCGGCGTGGTGCTGGTCCTCGAACCGAAACTCGCCGCGGCCGCGCCGTCCACCCTGCATGGCGACGCGCCGCCGTGGCTCGTCGTGTTCATTTCGATCGTCGCGGTCGGCGCGATTACCGCGGGTACGCTGTTTCAGAAGACTTCGCTGGCGAAGGCCGATATCCGCAGCGCAAGTGCGGTGCAGAATTTCGGTGCTGCGGTGGTTGCGGCGGTTCTTGCGCTGGCGCTCGGCGAGCATCGCTGGATTGCGTCGGCCACTTTGTGGGGGTCGCTTGCGTGGGGCATCGTGATGCTGTCGGGGATCAGCGTGACCTTACTGGTGTGGATGGTCAGGCGCGGCGATGCGGCGCGCGCCACCGCGCTGATGTTTCTCGCGCCGCCGCTAGCCGCACTCGAAGGGTATGCCGGCTTCGGCGAAACGCTGCTGCCCGTGCAGATCGCGGGATTTGCGGTGGCGCTGCTGGGCGTATTGCTGGCGCGGTCCTGAGGGTGTGGCCGGCGGGCGAAGCGTTGAACGGCGGACGCCAGTTTGATCGCTCACGCTGGCCTGGGCCGCCCGTCAGCCCGCGGATCAATCCGCCGTATCGGCGCCGGCCGGCACTTTTGCGCGCACCTTGCTGCCCGGGCCCGGAGCCCAGACCGGGCGACTCTTGCGCTCCGAATCCACCACGACGATATAGCGCCCCGCCCATGGAGTCACCTGGCGATCGCTCTTCAACACCCACAGCGATTTGCCGGAGTCGACGAGCGCTGCATATTCAGCGTCGAGAATGCCGTAGTGGTCGATAAATGCGTTGAGCGACGCGGGGATCCGCACGCAGCCTTTCGAATGGCGAATACCGAGCAGCGGCTCGAGCCGGTCCGGGTCGGTGGCGTGCATCTGGAAACGCATCTGCGACATGCCGCCCTTGCCCCAGCCCCGTTCGCCCTGGGCCCAGCCAAGGTCGAAGATCCGCATGTCGCGCTTGCCGTAGCCGCGGATGTGGTTCTCGTTCAGCGTGCCTTCGGAGCGGAAATCCATGTTGGCCGGCGTATGTTCGAACACGCCGAGCGGCGTGATGAAGTGGTCGTACTCACCGGGCCGGCCCGTTGAAACCGGCGACGCACCGATCATCTGCCAGCTATCGGACGGGGCTGCCCGGAAATAGATGAACAGCGCCTGAACGTTGGCGTTGCGATCCACCATCACGACATACTCGCCCGACAGACCGCCGAGCATGTGCTCGCCCAGCGCCGTGCGCAGGCGGTCGGCATAGGCGCGCTGCTCGGCGGCCGGCACTTTCAGCCGACGCGTCACGTCTTGCGCGAACACCTCCCGCAACAGGAACGCGCGCCGCGGATCAACCACGCCGGCCGCGTCGGGCGCGGCAACGGCCGACGCGTCGAGGGCGCGCGCCGGGCGGTGCGCAGCCAGGGATGCCGATGCCTGGCTGGACGCAGTGCCTGAAACCGACGCTGAAGCCGCGGCCGTGCCTGATGCCGCAATAGCGACGCCGCATGACAGCGCGCAAAAGGCGGCAGCGAACGCATGCGTCAGATAGCGTCCTGACCGAACTGCGCGCGCGGAACACGGCACAGAGAGTAAATCCGACATACGCACCACTTCGCTTCGACGATCTACCGATGTGGAAGTACTGTGGTCCGGTGCAGGCGGACCAGGCCGATTGGGGTAGTTCATCGCGTATTTGAGCAAACCTGATTATTATTGACTGCTCGCCGGCTCATGCGGCGCCCGGAACGAGGATGTTACTAAGCACATTGCCATCTGTCGATGAAGAATCAGCCAATTCACGAATATCACCGTATTGACCGTCAATATTTAACGATCTGCGCAGCCGTTTAAAAGCAGCGCAAAGTGAATTTAACGCCCATATTCACGATAAAACCGCGAAACCGATTTGTCCTATCAGGCCGGCCGCTCGTGCAATCCGTGCGAGCGTTCATGGTTGAGATTCACGTTACCGCATACGGAGAAAAGAGGAACATGACGCAACAGGACCCAGCCGCACGCCAGCTAAGCATTGCAGCGGAAATGCACGTCACCGCCGAGTTCGACCCCGCACAGGAAATCGAGCGCCGGGTCGATTTCCTGGCGAAGTATCTGCGTAGCAGCGGTCTGAAAACCTACGTACTCGGCATTAGCGGCGGCGTCGATTCGACTACCGCCGGGCGGCTTGCGCAACTCGCGGTCGAACGGCTGCGCGCCGAACATTACGATGCGCGTTTCGTCGCGGTCCGATTGCCGTACGGCGTGCAAAAAGATGAGGCCGACGCGCAGCAGGCTTTGAGTTTTATTCGCGCGGACGAAAATCTCACCATTGATATCAAACCCGCCGCTGACGCGATGCTCGCCGCGCTGGACAACAGCGGCGTGATATTTAATGGCGACTCACAACAGGATTTCGTCCACGGCAATATCAAGGCGCGGCAGCGAATGATTGCGCAATACGCGGTAGCCGGCGCCCGAGCCGGTGTGGTAATCGGCACAGACCACGCGGCCGAATCGGTCATGGGATTTTTCACGAAGTTCGGCGACGGTGGCGCCGATGTGCTGCCGCTCACCGGCCTGAACAAGCGTCGTGTGCGGGCACTGTCCAAAGCCTTGGGCGCACCCGGAACGCTAACGCTCAAGGTGCCAACCGCCGACCTGGAAATGTTGCGCCCGCTGCGGCCGGATGAGGACGCGTACGGCATTTCTTACGACGATATCGACGACTTTCTGGAAGGCAAACCTGTCAGCGACGTTGCGCGCGAGACGGTCTTACGCTTCTACGATGCCACGCGGCACAAGCGGGCGTTGCCCTACACGCCGTTCGATTGGCCAGTGAAGACAGACGGGGAATGAGTGAAGGAATGTAACAATCTGGAGACGCGGGGAGGATGTGCGCCGGCAATGCGGCAGACGCAGCGCGCTCTCCCCACTCGACGCATTCGACGCACTCGAAGCATTCGGCACGCGCAACAGCAACGGCCTCAGTGAGCGGGCGGAGGCGCGTCGTCGCTGAACAGATCGGCGCTGGCCTCGAGCGCGAGGCCGCCCAAATGCTTGCCATGAATCTGCCGCGCGATCACCTCGCCCACGTACGGCACGTCCGCGTCCAACGCGACCGTGGCGTAGGCGCTGGGTTTCCCGGCGTCGACTACTTCGACGTTTTTCGCGTAGTGGCCAAGCTCACGTTTGAGGAATTCCCTCACTTCCTGCTCGCTGCACGATTCCGCGATATTGCGCACGATCAGGTTCATGCCGCCTACCCTCGGCGCGCGCTACGATCCGCGGCATGCACCCGCACCGGGCGCAGCGCTGCACGCTGTTTCTCCTGAGCCGCCGCGAGTTGGCGGATCAGCGCGGCGCCGGTCGCAGCCAAAGCAGCCAATGACAGATAGAAGGCAATCATTCAAATCTCCCCTTCGAATTTCGTCCTGTTTTCAGGATAGCCACAATCGACAACAAAAGCGATGCGACACAATGTCGTAAAAACGGACTTTAAAACTTCCGTTAATGCACTGTACCTGAATAAGCAGCGGTAAAAATAGCAAAACACTTGTTCATTCAGTGGTGCAGACCCGGGACATGCGCCAGACGCGGACGCTGGACGCAAAAACGGGGCGCGACACGCATCGCCGCTGGCATCCTGCGGGGGACGTGTGCAAAGGGCGGGCTGATCGTCGGGATCAGTCCGCCGCTTGCACGTTTGCCGCACTCACCCACCACGCATTCTTGCCGTCCGGCACGTGAACCAGCACGGCGGACGGGTCGTCGACGCCGTCGTCGGCGATTTCACACACCGCCAAACCATCCGGCAGATGTTTCACCTCGCCGGCCGCCTGGAACAACGCGACGCGCTGCGCGTTCAGCGGTCGCAGTTGCCGGTACACGTCGAAACTGATTGCCGCGGGCACGTCGCCGCGAATCCGCAGCGAATCGGCGCTGCCGCAGTGCACGGGTTCGGCGGCAAACGCCGCCGCACTGCCGAACAGACAGCTGAAAGTGAGCACCAGTGCGGCGCGGCGTGAATGGGTCATGGCGATTCTCCGAGAGTAAGTTGGGACAGCGCGGCCGGCAGGACGGCTGAATACGCGCAAATGAACAACCCGGTCAATGCAGACGGAGGCCGGCGGGCTCATGGCGCGTTGTCTCGACCGTTGTCTCGACCGTCGCCTCGCCCGTTGATGTCGCCGGTCGCGACATCAAGACGGCTCACATCGCAAGACGTTTGGCTGAAGCCGGAATAGACCACGGACCAGTTACCGACAATCGCGGCCTGCGCCTCCGCGAGGCTCAGTTTCCCTTCGCAAACGCAGCGTTTGAGCATGACAGCGGCACGCGCCTTGCGACGCTCGCCCTGCTGCCCTGCCCACGGCAGAAGATCGAGATTGGAAGGGGCTTTCGGCGAGCCGCCGAGCACAATCGGCACACGCCGGTCAAGCGCGAAAGCGGGACCGTTGTCGGCATCGATGCCGCGCGCGGCAAGCATGCGATCTTTATGGGCCATCAGTTCATCGAACGGCGGTGCGACCGTGTCCGCATAGCCGGGTCGGCAAATCGTTTCGCCGACTGACTCCTGCGTGACGCGCTCGTCGAGCATTGCTGAATCCTGAGCCCAGACTTGCCCGACGCGCAATGCGAGTACCGCGGCAAAACCGAGGAGGATCGCAAAACGCACCTTGCGGGCAGGATGCGCGACGCCGCACCGGCGCGCGAGCGTCGACGGAATCACCGGAGATGTACTGCTGGTTGCGTCGCTGTAATGGATGGTGCAACGCCTGTCTGCCATGCCTGCGTTCATTCGTCGGCACGCCGGCAACGGCGCGCAGTAGTTTAATTCGCAGACTAATTAAAACACATTCAATATCCGGGCGCGATCAAGGCGCACTTGCGCGGGTGCGCAACGATGCGCTCGCCGGTATCTGCAGGTGCGGTTTTCCCGAACGCGAATCGCCAGTGCGTGCCGTACACGAATCGCCGGTATCGGCCGACGCTGTCTTGCCGTGCATGGACACAGGTTGCAAGACAGCGCCGAACTCCAGGGCAAGAAAACGCCGCCGCCTGCGGAGCCGCTCGCGCACGGCTCCACAAGCAAGCACATCAACCGGGTTTCACCACCCGGGCCTGCAAGGCGCGGATGCGCCCGAGCGCCTGAGTATTGGACACCGTCGTGTCATACATCTTGGCGAGATCCGCTTTGAGCGCGGTACGCGAGCCGCCGTCGAGATAGACCATATGCCCCGACGGATAAAAACGCGCCGACAGATTCTGCCGGACCTGCTGGCTCACAAGTGGCATCTGCTGGAGATCGAGCACGGTCTGATAGAACGGCGTGACATAGTCGAAGAACCCGTTCGCCGAGAGCACCTTCAGGTCAGGATTGAGCGCCATCACAGCGGCAAGATCGCCGGCGGTGTACAGAATGATGTTGCCCTTCGCGTCGAGCCCCTTCTGCGCGCCGGTCGGATCGATATGGCTGAAGTCCCAATACTGGAATGCCTGATCGTTGAGGTCCGTGAACGCCGAATTCGACGTGTATTTCAACTGCTCGTTCAGATACACGTTCCACATCGTCGTGTAGACGCCGGTCACCGCCGTCATGGTCGGATCGTTGCCGCCGGAATTCGGATCGATCTTGCCGGCGATGCCGGTGTTGATCGCCGTGACCCGGCCGTCGTACTCGCCAAGCGCAAGGCCCTGTGCTTTCAGCAGCGTGGTCAAAAACAGCGAATTGCCGCGGCTGTCGTACGACGCGATATCGAGGCTCCATGCCAGCAAGCTGGTTTTGTCGATACCGGTGTATTCGCTGAGTTTTTCGACCGTTGCGGAATCCGTGGTCGGGAACTTGCGCAACGCCGCAAGATAATCGGTGCGCGCGAATTGCGCCACTTCTTCGGCAAACGTGCCGAGGTCAGTCGGCCGCGGCGCAATGCCGAGCTTCTTGTGATACCACGCGTCCGCGGCAGTTGTGGGCAACGCGCCGACCGGGTTGCCCGCTTGCGTGTAATCGAGAATGGACGATTGCAGCGTGATGCCGTTCAGATCGACGCCGTCTTCATGCAGCCGGTATGCCAGCACGCAACTGCGCGCCGTGCCATAAGACTCGCCGAACAGGTACTTCGGCGAGTTCCAGCGATTGTTTTTGGTGAGGAAGCGTTTGATGAACTGCTTGATCGAGTCCGCGTCCTGGTCGACACCCCAGAAGTCGCGGTTCTTTTTCGGCGCGATCGCTGCCGAGTAGCCGGTGCCGACCGGATTGATGAAAACGAGGTCGCTCTTGTCGAGCAGACTATCCGGGTTGTCTTCCATCGAGTACGGCGCGGGCGGCGTAAAGCCCGGCATCGACGTCTTGATGCGGCGCGGCGCGAACGAGCCCAGCAGCACGAACACCGAAGAGGAACCCGGGCCGCCGTTGTAGAAGAAGGTCACCGGACGGGTTTCCTCCTTCTGATTGTCCTGCGTAAACGCGACGTAGAACATTCTGGCTTCGGGCTGTGAGCTGCTCGGGTCGACAATCACAAGGTGACCCGCCGTCGCCGTGTAGTTGATCTTCTGGCCGCCGATCGTGGTTGAGTGATGCGTGATCGCGGCTGTCTCCGTGGTATCGGTGACGGAATCGTCCGGCCCATTGCCGTAAGCAACCGGATCGAAGAAGGGCTGATCTCCTGCTTTGTGCGACGCGCCGGCCGCAGCCGTTGCCGGCGAAGCATGCGAGTTGTGTGACGACTGCGGACTAACGGAAGCTGACTCGGTGTTCGTCATGATCGCTCCATGGTTCGTTAACGTCTTGAAGTGTCTTGAAGTGTCTTGAAGTGCCTTGAAGTCTCTTGTGCGTCCCGCGATGCCTGCGCCTCCTGAAACCATGCACCGTAACGTCTACGGCCTGAGCGCGGCGCACCGGGGGACAAGCGCGGACGGCTGGTGAGCGCCTGAACTGACGCCTGAACTGACAATCAGGCAGGCGCCGCCCGAAACGGTCCGCGACTCATCAGACTATAGTGCCGCTGCCACCTTCTGACCATTGGGACTGCCGAGTCCCGTGCACGCATCCCAACCCGGCGACGCGGCGAAGCTGCCGTTGTTGCCCTGGGTGATGTCATTGCAGGCGCCCGGCGCCTTGTAAAGCTTCGGGTTGATGAAACCGGCCGGTTGCCCCTTAGCCGCATTGATCCGCGCAATCAACGCCGCCCACAGCGGCGCAACCGCACTGGTGCCGCCGACCACCGTCTGCGTGCCGTCGATCAATACGCTATAGCCGGTGACCGGCGACGCATCGCCGGCCACGTCCGGCACGCCGCGCCCGCTGAGCGGCGTCCTGGCGCCGCTCGTCGAAGTGGCTGACAAGCCCTGCTGCCACACCGGGACCGGAAAGGCCCGGCTCACGCCGCCACCGCCCGCGCCACCCTGTGCACCGTCGTTCCACACCACCTCTGAGATCGAGGTGCCGGATGCGGTCAGGCTCGTGCCGCCGCACGCCAGCACATAAGGGCTCGACGCCGGAAAGTCGACCTGATCGCTGCCGGAACCGTCGCTCGAACCGCTATCGCCCGACGCCGCGCAGACAGTCACACCCAGAGCCGCCGCCGTTTGCAGCACACTGTTGAACGCCTGCAGCGACTGGCTGGTCCAGCTCGACTCGGGGCCGCCCCAACTGATCGAGACCACCGAGGGTTTGTTGGTCGTGTCGTGTACAGCACGGGTTACTGCGTCGATAAAACCGGCGTCGCTGTTCTGCGTGAAATAGACCGCGATCGTCGCGCCAGGCACGATCGCACCGACGATTTCGATGTCGAGCGTGACCTCGCCGTCCGGCCCGTTCGGGTCGCCGTTCGGCTGATTGCTGCCCTGATCGACGCCAACTGCTTTCACGGTCGGCGAAGCGACGCCAAGGCTCGCAAAATATTGCTTGAGGTCGGACGTGTTGTACCCGCCGCCGAGTTCGATGATGCCGACGCATTCGCCGCTGCCGTCGCCTTGCGGAAACTGATACAACGATGCGAGCTGCGGCGGCGTAAACGACGCCTGGTGCACTTTAGCCGCCTGGAACGGCGGCCGGATGCGAAAGTGCGCCCGCGCCTGAGGCCGGTTGTCGAGCCCGAGCACAGCTTGCACGATACCGTGCAGATCGTCCGGCACGCTGATCGTGCCGGTGCGGCCGCGGAACTGGCCCACCGCGTGATGCTGGTAATGTTCCAGCTTGACGCCGAACGCTGACTGGAACTGCGCAATCGTGCCGCCCAGCAATACCTGGCGCGCTGCCGGATCTTCCCGCACCACCGTTAAGCCGTGTGCGGCGGCAAAGGTTTTGACTTTAGCGATGTCGTCCGGCGCGGCGCCGTAATCTTTTGCAAACGCTTCGCGCGATAGGGGTTTGATGCTCGGGTCGCCCGCTTCGATCTTGCTCATCAGTGCGTCGAACTGCGCCTGGCGCTGACGGCGCAGTATCACGAAAACTTCGATCCGCTCCGTCGGATCGCATTGCCCAACGACTGTCGAACCTTGTTCTGCCGTTCGCTCGCTTCCCGGCAGCGGTTGTCTGTTGACCATGGTGTCGATTCTCCTGTGACCGTGATGGCGCGAAGCGCAAGGTGGACCCCGCGCGCAATACGCGCCTGCACGAACCCGCCGCTTCACAACGAGCGGCGGATTGCTATTTCAAAGACTTCGCCAAACCGTCCGACCCGTGCATTCGAACACAGTTCCGACATGCGCGGCAGTTGTCCGATTGGCTAACGCCGGATTGGGTCAATACGCATCGCGCAGCACCCGCGTTATCATGCTGAAGCGGCAATCCAGCCGTTGCAGCGCCTCGCGCGCCACCCGCGCGCACGATCGAAGAATCAGAGGAACCCCATGTCAATTTCGATGTATCAAGCGTCACTGCCCGTGCTGGTGCGCGGCATGACCAACCTGCAAGTCATCCTCGGCAAGGCCGAGGCGCACGCTGCCGAGAAACAGATCGACCCGTCCGTGTTCACGAACGCCCGGCTCGCGCCGGACATGCTGCCGCTGGTGCGTCAGGTCTATATCGTGAGCGACACGGCGAAAGGCTGCGCCGCGCGTCTGGCTGGCGTCGAAGCGCCGAAGTATGAAGACGTCGAACAGACCTTCGACGAACTCGATGCCCGCCTTCAAAAGACGATTGATTATCTGAAGGAATTCAATGCGCAACAGATCGACGGCTCGGAAGAACGTCCGATCACGCTGAAAATGCGCAGCGGCGCGATCGAGTTCACAGGGTTGTCATATCTGTTCGGCTTCGTGTTGCCGAATTTCTATTTTCACGTCACGACGGCGTACGACATTCTGCGTCATAACGGCGTCGAACTTGGCAAGCTCGACTATCTGGGCGGCATCAAGTAAGAACGCGCGCGGGGTACCGCGTGAGCGGCGTCAAACGCGTGGCTGGAACGCAATGATCGCCATGCCGGCCAGTGTGAATGCCACGCCCGCCGCATCCCACAGCGTGGGGCGCACTTTGTCGACGCACCATAGCCAGGCAATCGCCACCGCCACGTACACACCGCCGTAAGCCGCATACACGCGGCCTGCGGCGGTGCCGTGCAGCGTCAGCAGCCAGGCGAACAATGCGAGGCTAAGTGCGCCCGGAACCAGCAGCCAGATCGAGCCGCCCTCCTTCAGCCAACGCCAGGGCAAATAGCACCCGACGATTTCGGCAATGGCGGTCACGGCATAAAGCAGAAAGGTTTTCATCGACAGGGAGTGAAGCGAGTGGCTGTGTGACAGCGGAACCGTGCGCGGCTGTTCATCGGCTTTATTAACACATTCACTTTGCGCGCGGGCATGGCACGTGCGGCGGTTGCCGCATCATGTCCCTATTCGCTACCTGTCATGAGCGTCGCGTCACCCTTCACCGACATCCGTGATGTTCGGCAGTCAGTCCAGCGAGAGCCGCAACGCAAAGCCGATCAGCGCCGCTGAGAAAGTCCACCGCTGAAGTGTCTGCGCAAGAGGATGAGCCCGCATCCAGCCGGCGATGCGCGCCGCGCCGATCGCGTACATGGCGTCGAAACACACGCCGGTCGCGAGCAGCACCAGACCCAGTTCAACCATCTGCAATGCAACCGGTCCGGCCTCAGGGCGCACGAACTGCGGCAGTAGCACAGAGCAGAACAGCAGCGCTTTCGGATTCAGCAGATTGGTCAGCAGGCCCTTCACGAAAGCGGCACGCAACGGCTGCGCCTCGACGCCCGCCACGCCGCCTTCAGGCAACGCGAATACGGGTGAGCGGAAGATCTGGATGCCCACCCACGCGAGATAAACCGCGCCGCCGTAACGCACCACGTCGTAAAGCCAGGGCGCACTGCGCAAGAGCGCCGCCACCCCGCATGCCGACAGCGTGACGTGCGTTGCCCGCGCCACGCCCAGGCCGCCGGCCGCCGCGAAGCCGCTGCGCACGCCACGTCCGATACTGGTCTGCAGAACCAGTGCCATGTCGGGTCCAGGCACGGCATAGACAACAAACAGCGCTGCGATATAGACGACCAGAAGGTGTGCGGAAATCATAAAAGCCTCTTGTTTTTAAGGGCTCTATCTTGCTATTGTCGGCGGAGGGTTTGCTGGCGAAATACAGGGACATGGGTTTCATTTTTGGAGGAATACGCTAATATTCCACTCCCGATTTATGTTTTCCGCCAACACAACCTGCGCCCTCACGCTATGACAACCGACCTCGATAAAACAGACCGCGCGATCCTCGCCGCGCTGCAGAACGATGGCCGCATGTCGAACGCACGGCTGGCCGAGATGGTCGGCCTGAGCGAGACGCCTTGCGCCCGCCGCCTCAAGCGCCTTGAAAACGACGGCTATATCGACCAGTACCGCGCGATGCTTTCGCGCTCCGCCCTCGGCCTCGGCGTGGTCGCGTTCGTCTACGTGCGGTTCGCCGTGCACGACCGCGCGGTGGCCACCCGATTCGAACGCGAGGTACAGGCAATCCCGCGGATTCTGGCGTGCCACAACGTGTCGGGCAGCGCCGACTACATCCTGCAGGTCGTCGCGCGCGATCTCGACGACTACGGCACGTTCATGCGCGACGAGATGCGTGGCCTGCCGGGCGTGACGTCGGTGGAATCGGCATTGTCGCTGCGGGAAGTCAAGGCTAACGGCGGGCTGCCGCTGTCCTGAGCGCGGCCATGGCATAGTCACGCATTCGAATTTGATACGGCGCGAGCCGACCAGACCAGTACGGAGTTTTCATGGATCACGACAAGGCAAGAGCCGAAGAAACAGCCGCGATGGAGCGCGTATTGACCGCAACCACACGGGTAAAGGCGGCCTTCGCGTCGCTGCAATCGCAATTCCCGCCGGCCGGCAGCGGCCAGCCTTCGCAGTTCGCGCTGCAAACCTTCGACGCTGCATTGCAGGAACTCGAAGACGCACAAGCCGCATTCGACGAATTGCTCGGCGATCTGCTTGACGGCAATCGTTGACTGGCATAGACGGTCTCTTCACTGCATAGCTGATGCGCAGCACGCGAGCGGTGGCGGTCTTCGGTTTCCACCGAGCGGCCATCGCGTAATCTGGAGGTGCAAGCCGGACTTGACCGTTAGTTGCGTATTAAGGTCAGGGATCGGAAGGTAGCGCAAAGCCGGACCACCCCTCACCCGCCTACCCTTCCTGTCATTTCCGAAAAAACCGGCCTCGTTAGCAACGACGAAACGTCTTGTTCCACACATAAAAAAGAATATTTACTTCGCTTAACGAAGCATGTTGACTTCTGCTTGCGGGAGTGCATAAAATTCGCCCGTCATCACAAACGGGGCCATTGCCTTGGACACCAGCAGTAGTCGATCTTCGAACAGTTTCACTGCCTGACCGGCCCGACGCCCGCGCTCCCTTTTCTCAGCCGCCGTCTTGCCAGCAGGCAGACGGTGCGCGCCGTAGTAACCCTCTCCGTGCACCTTAACTAGCGCCATTCGGCCGCGGCGTGCTTACGCATGTCCCGCAACCGTATGGCATCGCGTCGCGAGCATCCGCTCGCGACAGCGTTCGCTCACGCCGGTTCGACCGTTCGAACGCCGGCGCGGCCGAGCGTGTGGACGAACACGTGCTTAATGAACACCGATAAGCAACACCGGTAAGCACCACCGATAAGCACCACCAAAAAGGAGCCGCCATGCCGGACAGTGACAGTTACCCCTTATGCCGCTCAATTGCCACGCAATTTTTGTTTTGCCTGAGGAAAGCGAGTAGACGTTCGCCGCCGCGCGCATAGTGCCGGCCGCGCTCCGTGTCTGCTGGCTTTCCGCAACCCGCGTAAAGCCATACGCCCGGAGAAAAACCATGTACATCGCCATCCTCGTACCGACTCTGCAGCAAACGCACATCCACAGCGACGCCGCACTCGCGCTTCACAGCGTCAAGCCGCACTGGCTCGCCCTGTCCTGGCAGCGCATCAAAGCGCTTCTCCCGAACCCGGCTTCGAACCCGGCTTCGGACTCGGCTTCGAACTCAGCTTCGAACTCAGCTTCGTAACGACTTACTGCACCCGCACGCCTTCGCGATCCGCATGTGCCGCCGTCGCTCTATCCTGTTCGACGACATTCGCACAGCGGATTCCGAAGACGCGCCAATGCATTCAAACCATACGCACTCAGGCGGCTAAAAATGTCCACTCCAATTAACGTCTCGCCACCGCGCAGCGCCGTTCTCGACGAAGCCCATCTCGGCGACATCAAAGGCGCGCTAGGCACCATTGCGCATCACGACACCGCGCCTCGCAACAACTGGTGGGCCCGCATTCGAACGCTGCTCGCGATCCTCGGACCCGGCCTCATCGTGATGGTCGGCGACAACGATGCCGGCGCTTTCGGCACCTACACACAGGCGGGGCAAAACTACGGAACCACCTTGCTGTGGACCATGCTGCTGCTCGTGCCCGTGCTCTTCGTCAATCAGGAAATGGTGCTGCGCCTCGGCGCCGTGACCGGGGTCGGCCATGCCCGGCTGATCTTCGAGCGCTTCGGCAAATTCTGGGGGGCGTTCAGCGTCGTCGACCTGTTTATCCTGAACGCGCTCACCATCGTGACCGAGTTCATTGGCATCACCTTCGTGCTGGATTTCTTCGGCATTTCGAAAGTGACCGGGGTCTGCATCGCCGCGGCCGTGACAATGGCCGCGGTCAGTACCGGCAATTTCCGGCGTTTCGAGCGCTTCGCGGTCGTGCTTTGTCTGTTGAGCCTGTTGCTGGTGCCTGTGCTCGTGTCGATTCATCCGCCGGTCAGCCAGATCGCGCGCGACTTCGTGATTCCGAACTGGCCCGCCAATTCAAAACTCAGCGATGTAATGCTGCTCGTGATCGGCATTGTCGGCACCACCGTCGCGCCGTGGCAGCTATTTTTCCAGCAGAGCTATATCGTGGATAAACGCATCACGCCGCGCTTCATGAAGTATGAGAAAGCCGACCTGTGGATCGGCATCCTCTTCGTGATGATCGGAGCCGTAGCCATGATCTCGTTCTGCGCCGCGCTGTACGCAGGCAAGCCCGAGTTCGGCAATTTCACGGATGCAGGCGGCGTGATCGCCAGCCTCGAAAAATATGCCGGCCGCACACCAGCCGTTCTCTTCGCCGTCGCGCTACTCGACGCCTGCATCATCGGCACGGCCGCCGTCTCGCTGTCCACCGCCTACGCAATCGGCGACGTGTTCAAGATTCGCCACTCGCTGCATCGCGGCGTGACGGATGCGAAGGGCTTTTACCTCGTCTACTTCGGCATTGTCGCAGCCGCGGCGGCGCTGGTATTGATTCCCGGCAGCCCGCTCGGTCTTCTGACTGAAGCCGTGCAGACGCTCGCAGGCGTGCTGCTTCCGAGCGCAACGGTGTTCCTGCTGCTGTTGTGCAACGACCGCGCCGTCCTCGGTCCGTGGGTGAATTCGAAGAAGCTCAACTTCTTTACTGGCGCAGTTGTCTGGGTGCTCGTCATGCTCTCCATCATCCTCACTGCATCGGTGATGTATCCGGACATTACCGGCGAAGCAATTATTGAAGTGCTGGCTGGCGGCACGCTACTGGCCGTAGTCGGCTACGTTGCAACCGTGACGGTTCGCAGGCTACGGCTCGCACCGACGGATGCCAACGGTTCCGCCGTTACCGCCGTTACTGATGGCGAGCAACAGTTTTCGAAAGAAGCACGCAATACGTGGCGCATGCCGCCCCTCGAAGATCTGCCTGCGCTGCAACTGACCCTGTCCAAACGCGTGTGGATGGGTGTGCTGCGCGGCTATCTGATCGTGGCGGTCGCACTCGTTGTCGTGAAGGTCGCGCAGATGGCGCTGCTGCATTAAACGGTCTTGCCCGTCCGCTCCCGGATGTTTTGGTGAGCGGCGGGCAAACAACCGACGTCCGTCCTTCACGCCTTCGATACTTCAGCTATTCAGTAGCATGGCGACATCGACCGAACATAGGCGACACCCCCGCATCCGTCACGCCCCCTCCGCCGAGATAACCGGCTCGCACAGAATCGGAAAGCTAACCGAATTCGCGATGTAGCACTTCTCATGCGCCACATGATGCAAACGCGCGGCCAGTTCGAGATCGCCACCTGCCCGAATGACGACGTGCGGGCGTAGAACGATCTGCGAAAAGCGGCCCTGCTCCGGACTATCGAGCATCGTGCCTTCGGCCTTGTCGTGATAGCTCAGCACAACAACGCCAGCATCCGAGCAAAGATGCAGATACCAGAGCTTGTGGCAAGCGGATGCCGAGGCGACCAGCAGATCTTCCGGATTCCACCGGTTCGCGTCGCCGAGAAAGGCCGCGTCGGATGATCCGGGAATGTCGGGCTTGCTTCCCGAGGCGATGACGTGGTCCCGACCGTATTCACGGTATCCCGAGGTGCCGCTGCCGCGGTTGCCTGTCCATTGCACCGATACCGTGTATTTGTGCTCGCCGTATGCCATGCCAATCTCCCTTGCTGTTGACCCGGAATTGATTTCGCAACGAACGCATTCTATATGCGCGCGACGGTTTTGGTATACCATTATTCCAAACGACAAGGATCAAAGCGCATGGAAGCGAAACTGGATTCGACTGCGGACGCCATCGTCGTCTCGCTACGCGAGCTGATTGCGACCGGCGAACTGGAGGACGGTGCACGGCTGGTCGAGCGTGAACTCGCCGATCGATTCGGGGTGAGCCGCGTGCCGATGAGAGAGGCCATACAAAAGCTCGAAGGCGAAGGGCTGGTCGAGCTCATGCGTAATCGCGGCGCCGTCGTGCGAACCTTGACGGAGTCCGACCTGAATGAGATCTACGGCCTGCGCATGTTGCTCGAAGGAGACGCCATCTTCCACGCAGTCAAACGCATGGACAGTGAGACGTTATCGCGCGCCGAACTCGTTCACCGGCTTCTGGGAGACGCGGATACAGCGCAAAGACAGGGCGAACTGAATCGCGAATTTCATGAACTGCTATACCGCCCGTGTGCCAACGGCCGGCAATTGAAGGCGATCCGCGAACTGCGGGCTCAGGTCGAGCGCTACGAACGATTGCAAGGTACGTTGCTCGCCGACACACCGGCCTTCCAGGACGAGCATCTCAGGATCCTCGAAGCATGCGAGGCCGGCAACGCACGCCTCGCGCGCGCGATGACAGTGGAACATCTCGCGTCGGCGAAGCGCATCGTTCTGCAACTGGTTCAGGCCGAATGACTACTGCGGCCCGAATGCCTTTCCCGCCACATTCGGCGCACGAGGATCCGGGTTCATATTCAGGCTGGTGCCGTTCGCGCGCATGTTGCTGAGCGCCGGGCCCGATCCCACGCTGCCGGTTCCGCCGATCGCCGGGGTGCTGCCCATCGTACCTATTCCAGGCGTTGGGCTGAGGCTTGCCGCGCCCGTCCCCACACTCATCCGCTGCGCCGCGGCCGCACCGTTGCTCCCACCTGCCTGCAAACCGCCCAACCCGCCCAAACCACTGGCACCGAGATTTGCCGACTGGGCATAAGCCACGCTCGTCAGTCCGATTACCAGCGCCGAAGTCAACACACCCTGTGTCACGATTTTCATAGCCTGCTCCATGATGCCGCCGAAATGCCCGACCGAACGCCTCGCACCGTCGTAGCGATGTCGAACAATCGACGCTCGTAACGGGATCCGGTCAAACAGTAAGACTGCGCGCCTGCCCCGTTTGTTCATCGCTGAGAATATTCGCCACGACCGTCTTCAGCGTTTCCTCGACGAATTTACCGACGAAATCCGCGCGGGCCAATCTCTATCGGCAAGTTGTACAAATGCTTACAAAGCAGCACGTGTCTGGCGTACACCGTCCGCGCAGTTGCCGCGTTATTGCAGGCATCTACCAGCGGAGCCCACAATGAACACCAACCTGACTTCCAGCAATCCGCAGCGCAGCCGCATTCACCCCCTGGTCGCCGGCGCAGCCGTGGCCGTCATCCTGGCGAGCGCCACAGGCATCGCGGCGATGACAGGTCTTCTGCCGACCTCGCACGCCGTGACGGAGCCCGCACAGCCGGTCGCCCCGGTTGCGGCGCAGGTCGCGAGCGCGCCGGTCGCCGCGCCCCAACCGGCACCGGTTCAGCAAGCGGCGCAGCAGCCAGTCCAGCAAGCCGCACCGGCCCGTCCGCGTGTCCATCACACGCACAGCACGCCCGCCACGGACGCACCGAGGTACGCAAACAATCAGGGCTATCAGGCGCCGAATGAATCCGCGCCGGCGAGACCGGTCGCCGATCCTTATGCGGGCGAGGTCGTCGCCATCAATACGGTGCAGGCGCCTGAGCCGACCACCGGTCTTGGCGCGCTAGGTGGCGCGGTCGCCGGTGGCCTCGTCGGCAATCAGATCGGCGGCGGACGCGGCAAGATTCTCACCACCATCGCGGGCGCTGTCGGCGGAGGCCTTGCCGGCAACGGGATCGAGCACGCCGTGCGCAAGCAGACCACCTATCAGGTCCAGGTGCGCATGCAGGACGGCAGCTACCGCAACTTCAGCTACCCGACGCAGCCGGACGTTCAGATCGGCCAGCGGGTTCACGTATCCGGCGATTCGCTGACGGCTTCGTGAGATTGCGCGCCGGCATTCAGTGAATGCCGGTTGGCCACAATGTGAGGAAACGCCGTGCGCGTTATGATCAGCCGTTACGCCAGAACGGCTGATCGCGCACGATGGAGCACGCCTACATCCACCTTTTGCATCTGCTTGCCGGTCATCCGGCGTGGACGCTCACGGTCATCTTTCTGGCGGCCTTCCTGGAGGCCATTGCCGTCATCGGCACCTTCATTCCAGGCAGCACGGCCATGTTTCTCGCCGGCGCGCTGGCCGGCACGGGTTCACTGAGCCTCGGCTGGGTGTTCCTGTGGGCGATCGCCGGCGCCGTCGCCGGGGACGGCATGAGCTTCTGGATCGGCAAGCGCTACAAGGACCGGATCGTCCAGTTCTGGCCGTTCAGCAATCATCCGCAGATACTCGACGCAGGTCATCGCTTCTTTCAGAAACACGGCGCCAAAGGCGTCGTGTTCGCCCGCTTCGTCGCACCGTTGCGGGCGATCGTGCCGGTCGTGGCGGGCATGCTGGGCATGACGCCGGTGCGCTTCTACGCGATGAACGTGGTGTCGGCGCTGCTCTGGGCCCCCGCACATATCCTGCCGGGCGTGGTATTCGGCGCCTCGGTGCTGCTCGCCGGCGCGGTGTCGTTCCGTCTCGTCGTCATCATCGCGTTGCTGGTCTGCATTGTCTGGCTGAGCTTTCGCGCGATGGGTTTCCTGCTCTCGCATGCCAGTGCGTGGTCGAGCGCGGCGGGCCGCTATCTGGGAAGCTGGGCTTGCCGCCACCCAGGCCCGTTCGGCCGGCTCGCGCGGCGGCTGCTAGACCCCGAACAACCGGATGCCAGCAGCATTGTGGTGGCGTCGCTGATCGTACTGGCATCCGGCGCGCTCTTCTTCGGCGTCCTCGATGACGTCATCAGCGGCGATCCGCTGGTCAGCGTCGATCTGTCCGTCTATCACTTTCTGCAATCGGTGCGCACCCCCTGGAGCGACACGGTGCTTGCAGGGCTGGCGACGCTCGGCAGCGTCTTCACGCTGACGGCGCTGGTCGTGACCGTGGTGGTGTGGATGGTGCTGGAGCAGCGTTGGCGCACCATCGGCTACTGGCTCGCCGCGGTCGTGTTCTCTCAATTGCTGATCTTCGCGCTGCAGTTCGCCATGCACCGCGCGCCGCCCAACGAACTCCTGTCCGACGCCTATGTGTTTCCGAGCAATCACGTCGCCGCGACGGTGATCGTCTACGGCTTCATGGCGTTCCTGCTCGCGCGGCGGGTCGGCATGGTGGAGGGCCTGTTCGTGGCGACCGCGAGTACGGTGGTCGTGATCGTGGTCGCGCTCGCCGGGCTTTACTTCGGCCGGTACTGGGTCTCGGACGCGATCGGCGGCGCCGCGCTCGCGTACATCTGGGTCGCCATCGTTGCGCTGACCGCGATGTTGCGGCATCCGGAGGTGCCGCCCTCACGCGGCTTCATGCCGGTTGTCGTTCTGGCGGTGATGCTCGTGAGCGTGGGCGTGCAACTGAGCGTCAGTCCGCCGGCGCCGCCGCCGGACGACACGCTGCGCCCGTCGCCCGTGCTGGTCACCCAGGCGCAGTGGAAGGTGTCGCTGTGGAAGAGACTGCCATGCTATCGCTCCGACATGGGCGGCGACCGCAAGGAGCCGCTCACGCTCCAATGGGTGTCTGACCTCGATTCGATCAAGGGGCAACTGCGCGCGCAGGGATGGGTCGAGGGCACCGACCTCTCCGCACACAGCCTGCTCTCGCTTGCCTCGCCGAACGTCGCGGCGGTGTCGCTGCCGGTATTGCCGAAGCTGAACAACGGCGTACCTTCGTCGCTGGTCTTCATGCGCCCCGGCGACACGCGCGACGAACGCGACGTCCTGCGCTTCTGGCCGAGCGGCTATGCCGTGGCGAACGGTGCGTCGACCACCCCGCTGTGGGTCGGCGCGTTCGCGCACGAGCGGCTCTCGCGGGCGTCGTGGCCGATCAACATTCTGCGGGTCGACAAGGAAGTGTCGTCGTTCGATGCGCACACAAAAACGAGCGCCGGTCTCGGCGCGGCGCTCGTGGGCACGGTGAGTTGCCATGGCGTGCCGGTGTCACTGCTGGCCTCGCCGGTGGAATGAGCGGCGCGTTGCAGCCGGCTCGCCCGGGCCTACCTGAATGTGCGTGTTCGCCGAACCCATCCGGAAATCGCTCTGTACTCAACTACTTGCCGCCTTTGGCCAGGACTTGTCCACAAAGATATGAACAATTTCTGTGGATAACTTCGGCGAAACCATTCGAACATTCCGGTCGACGCCCACTCGGGCGCACAGCTTGTGCGAGCCTTGACTGGCTTGCATGATCGGGCCGCTCGCGATCCACGCTCATCATTGGCTGCCCCGCAATCAGGAGCGCCGGATCGGACGCCGCCGGCTCTCTCAAGGCGGCGCCGGACGGATCGCACTGGCAATATCACGGCTCACCGTTCCGAGCGCCCTGCTGTATGCCGCCACCACCGCATCGAAACCGCCGCCGGCGCAAGGCTCGTGGATCGTGCTCCGGCCGCTTAGCGGGGGCTTTTTCCCGGGTGGCGCCACCGACCACAACACGTCGACCGTCACGGCGTCGCCGAGCGCCGCTTCGAAGCGCTGGATGTCGAGTTGAACCCGGTAAGCCGACGCCGGATCGCCACCCATCGGATAGGTAGACACCAGCGCGCTGTTCAGCAACTGCCCCAGATCGGCGCGCACCACCCGCGGGATCTGGCTTTTCAACGGATCGGCCCAGCGGGCAAATTCGTTGATGTCCACCTTGTTGTCACCGCTGCGAACCACGATCTGCGGCCGGTCGACGAGTTCGGGCACCGTCACTACGCCGATCAGCACCGCGATCGGCGCGGCGGGCGGGTTGCCCGTCTGCGGCACAGCTGGACTCAACGTGTAGAAGTCCGACTTGGGCGACGAGGCGCAACCGCACAACGCGGCGAGCGCTAGCGCCACGACGACGGTTAAGGATGAACGCATCATTTCTTATCCTCCAGCTTGCCGCGGATCAGTGCCTCTGGATGGCGCTCGAGATAGTCCGCCAGCGTACGGAAGGCCGCCGCCGTACGCGCCAGTTCCTTCATTGCGTCGCCGGTGTTCTGCGACAGCGGAGAGTCGGGCTGCAACGCGTTGTTCGCCGAATTCAGAGCCGTCTGCGCGGCAGCGAGTGTGTCGTGCGCCTGCGGCATGACCTCGGTGCGCAACTCCTTGAGCAACGCATCCGCATCGGCTAGTGTCTTTTGCGCATCCTTGCCGATGCCTTCGAATGGGATCTTGTTCAGCTTGGCGACGAGCGCCGTCACGGAATCCTGCAGCGATTGCAGCCCGCCTGGCACTGTCGGCATCGAAGGCGGAGTCACGCTCCAGTCCATCTCCGCCTTGGGCGCATTCGGGAAGAAGTCGAGGGCGACGTATAGTTGCCCCGTCAGCAGATTGCCGGTTCGCAATTGTGCGCGCAACCCGCGATCCAGCAGCGCTTTCGCCAGCTGCCGCCGATCCGTAACGACCCTGCCGCCGGCTACGCCGGATGCATAGCGCGACGTGAACCGTTCCGGGTACAGTTTTATATCAACAGGAATACTGAACTGCTTCGTAACCGGATCGAATCGTGTACGAATCCCTGAGACCTCACCTACCACGATGCCGAGAAAATCGACCGGCGCGCCAACCGTCAAACCACGTACCGACTCCTTGAAATTGAGCACGTAGTTATCGATGATCGTGTCGTGACGTTTCATCGCCTCGGTCTTATCGGAGAACAGCGTGAACTCAGCGCGGACATCCGCCTCCGGCCGATCGACCGCATCGTCAGGCGCCTGGAAAGCGAGGCCGCCAATCAGGATGGCCACCAGCGATTGCGTGTTGACTTTCACGCCGGTCGCATCGAGCGAGACGTCGATACCGCTCGCCTGCCAGAAGCGCGTATCGTTCTGCACGTACTTGTCGTACGGCGCATTGACGAACACATGCATCGTCACCCCTTTACCGTCGTCATCGAGCTTGTACGACGTGACCTGGCCGACCTGCAAGCGTCTGAAAAAGATCGGCGAGCCGACATCGAGCGACCCCATGTCGGCGCCCTTCAGGATGAACTCACGACCCGGCACACCGCTCGCGAACACCGGCGGCGACTCGAGCCCGACGTAGTCGCGCCGGGGCGTGGGCGATCTGCCCACATCCATGCCGATGAACGACCCGGAGATCAAGGTGCCGATTCCCGATACCGTGCCGCCCGAAATTCGCGGACGCACCACCCAGAAGCGTGTGTCGTCCACCAGCAGACCCGTGGCGTCTTTCGAGAGCTCGGCGGTAGCGACCACGTTGCGGTGATCGCCTGACAGCGTGACGCTTTTGACCACGCCGATATCCACGTTCTTGAACTTGAGCTTTGTCTTGCCCGCGTCGAGCCCCTCGCCGGTTTCGAAACTGATGGTGACGGTCGGCCCCTGTTCGAGGATCGCCTTGACCGCGAGCCAACCGCCGATCAACACCGCCACCAGCGGCACCAGCCACACCACCTGCATGCGCCAGCGCGAGCGCCGCGTCGCCACCGCTTCGGGAAGCTCAGGCGGCCCCGGGGGTCTAGACATGATGATCCTCCGTCGCGTCCCAGATCAGGCGCGGGTCGAACGACATGGCCGCGAACATCGTCAGCACGACTACAGAGCCGAACGCGACCGCGGCGGGTCCTGCCTGAATCGTGGCCAGCGCGTTGAACTGCACGAGCGCGACAAGAATGGTGATGACGTAGATATCGAGCATCGACCAGCGTCCCACCAGTTCGACCAGCCGATAGATGCGGGTTCGTTCCTGCACGAGCATGACCGAGCGGCGCTGCGTGGAGATCGCGAGGTACATCAACGCCAGGATCTTCAGCATCGGCACCGCAATGCTGGCGATAAACACCACCACGGCGAGCGGCCACGAGCCTGAGGTCCAGAGATAAACCACGCCGCTCAGGATGGTGTCCTTCTCCGATCCGAACAGCGAACTGGTATTCATCACCGGCAGCACATTCGCCGGGATATACATCACGATCGCTGCAATCAGGAACGCCCAGGTGCGCGCGATACTTCCGGGTTTGCGCGCATGCAGATGGGCGCCGCAGCGAGGGCATGCCGCGCCGTGCACGTGAGCCGTCGATTTCACCAGCAGGCCGCAACTATGGCAGCTCAACATGCCGCAACGCAGCGCGGTGTGTGCCGACGCGGCGGCCGCTGCTTCCGCATTCGAGGCCACATCGTCGAAGCTGCCGATGCGCTGCCAGAGTGCGCGTGGATCGAACGCGGATCCGGCCGCCGCCAGCAGCAGCATGAGCGCGCCGAACGACCATAACGCGACACCCGGTACGACGCTCGCAATGTGCGCGAGCTTCACCAGCGCCACGAGCATGCCAAGGATCAGCACCTCAGTCATGCCCCACGGCTGCGCGAGATGCATCAGGCGAAACACAAAATCGGCGTGATACGGGCGGCGGTTCAGCTGCAACGGCACCAGCAGGTAGGCCATGGCGGTCATCTGCATCAACGGCATCAGGAAGGTGGTGGCGAGCACGAGGCCCGCGATCGGCCACATACCGTCTCTGTAGAGCACACGAACCGCGCCGAGCAAAGTCGTCTCGACGAGATCGCCGTTCACCGCGAGTCCCACAATCGGATACAGGTTGCTGATGAAGAACAGCACGACGCAGGTCAGCGTAAAGGCCAGCGCCCGGTCGGTGCTGTTGGGATGCGCGCGATAGAGTTCCGCGTGGCAGCGGCAGCAGCGCAGCGTGCCGTCGGGCGGCACCGCGGATTCGCGCTGCAGCAGATCGCATTCGTGGCAGGCGACGAGAGGAACCGGACCGGGCCCCGTCGTCCCGTTCGTCCCGTTTGTCGTGGCGGTGGTCATTCAGGCTGCTCCGCGCCGGGTGACGTGGTGGACGGACTCGCCGATGGACTCGCGACCGGACTCGCTGAAGGACTCGCTGAAGGACTCGTTACCTGGGTTCCCGGCTGATCCCCTGACTGACTGGCCACCTGGGCCACCGCTTTCTGCCCCATCACCCGCCCGGTCATGCCCTCGGCCTGCACGACCCACCCACCGCCCATTGCCTTGTAAAGACCGATCAGCGAGCTGAACACCAGGCCGTTGGTCTGCGTATAGCTGAGTTGCGCGTTGAACAGACTGCGCTCAGCGTCGAGCACCTCGATATAGCTCGTATAGCCACCCTCGAAACGCAGCCGCGCGAGCCGAGCATACGTGCGCAACGCCTCCACCTGGCGACCCTGCACAACCAGTTGTTCGCGCGACTTCTGCAGCGCGATGAGCGCATCGTCGACTTCCTGGAACGCGGTCTGGATAGCCTGCTGATACTGGAACAGCGCCTGTTGTTGTTGCGCCTCTGCCTGGCTGACCTGACCGCTGATGCTGCCCGCCGTAAAGATCGGCACCGTCAACGAACCGGCGTACGACCAGACGCGCGCAGGCCCGGTGAACAGCTTCGAGAACTGTCCGCTCGTCGAGCCGAACAGACCTGTCAGCGAGATTTGCGGAAAATACAGCGCGCGAGCGGCGCCGATCAGCGCATTGGCCGCCACAAGATTTTGCTCGGCCTGCAGCAGATCGGGACGGCGCTCCAGCAGATCGGACGGCAGACCGGCAGGTACCGCGGGCAGCACCAGTTCGGTCAGCTCACGGCCGCGCAGAATCGGGCCGGGGTTGCGGCCGAGCAGCACTGACAACGCATCTTCCTGCTGCGCGATCTGCGTTTCGAGTTGCGGAATCGTCGCGAGCGATGCTTCATATTCGGACTGACTCTGCGCGAGTTCCATCTGCGAGACATCGCCGCCGGAGAAACGCGCCTGGAATACTTTGACCGATCCGGCGCGGCTCTCAGTGGTCGCCGTGGCGATCGCCAGTTGCTGATCGAGGTCGCGCAGATTGATGTAAGCGGTGGCCACCGAAGCAACCAGCGAGAGTATCGTCGCGCGACGGCCCTCTTCGCTCGCGAGCAGGCTCGCACGCGCCGATTCGGTCTCACGACGTACTCGCCCAAAGAGGTCCAGTTCCCACGCCACCGACAACGGCGCCGAAAACGCGTTGTAGACGGGCCCAAAGCCCACGGGTAGCGGCGTCGGCCCGGCCTGGGAAGCCCGCTGACGCGAGGCGTCGAAACCGGCGCTGATCTGCGGAAACAGCGCAGAGCGCGTCGTCGCGAACTGACCGAGAAACTGGTCGACGCGGGCTGCGGCGATCTTCACATCCTTGTTATCCGCGAGCGCGGCCAGAATCAGATCGTTCAGCACCGGGTCCTGAAACTGCTCCCACCACGGCGCATTGGCGACCTGCGCGGTTTCACCGGCTTCGAAACGAAAGTTCGCGGGCGTCGCCACGTTCGGGCGCACGTAGTCAGGACCGAACAGACAGCCGTTCAGTCCCATCGCGAGCAGCAAGGCGGGGACCCCACGCAGCACAATCGCAGAAGCTCGCATGTCAGTCGCCCTCACGTTGCGCAGATGGCGTGGCCGCCGCACCACCGCCTGATCCGGTGGGCGCAACCGGACCCGTGCCATCGCCCGCCGCCGGGCCGCCGCTCGCTCCTGGCGTCTTCTTGCCACCGCTCTTTTCCGACATGGTTTCGAGCACATAGAAGAACATCGGAATGAAGAACACCGCAATCACCGTTGCGCCGAGCATGCCGCCGATCACACCGGTGCCGATCGAATGCCGGCTGTTGGCCGACGCGCCGAGCGCAATGGCAAGCGGCACGCAACCAAGAATGAACGCAAGCGAGGTCATCACGATCGGCCGCAAGCGCTCGGTTGCCGCCGTGACCGCAGCGTCGTATACCGACTCGCCCGCTTCACGATTGAGCACCGCGAACTCGAAGATCAAAATTGCGTTCTTGGCGGCGAGCGCGACCAGCATGGTCAGGCCGATCTGGAAGTACACGTCGTTTTCGAGGCCGCGCAAGAGAATCGCGAGCAGTGCCCCGAACAGCGCGAACGGCACCGCCAGCAGCACGCCGAACGGCAAGCTCCACTTCTCGTATTGCGCGGCGAGAATCAGGAACACCATCACCAGGCCGAACACGAACACGAGCCCCGACGTGCCGCCCGATTGCCGCGCCTCGTAAGCCTCGCCACTCCATGCGACGCCATAGCCCGCCGGCATGACCTGGTCGGCCACTTCCTCAAGCGCACTGATGACTTGCCCGGAGCTATAGCCAGGCGCGCCATTCGCCGTGATCTTGACGGCCGGAAAATTATTGAAGCGCGTCACCAGATCCGGCCCGGTGACGTACTTCGAGTTCACCACCGCCTTCAGCGGCACCATGTTGTTGGTCTTGCTGCGCACATAAAGCTGGTTCAGGTCCTGCGGCGTCAAACGGTACTGCGGCTCGGCCTGCAAGATGACCTGCCACAGCCTGCTTGAACGGTTGAACTGCGAGACGTAGAGCGAGCCGAACATGGTCTGCATCGCGCTATACACTTCCTCGATCGGCACGCCGAGCGTTTCCGACTTTTCTCGATCCACGTCGACCAGTAACTGTTGCGACGACGCATTGAACGTGGACGTGACACGTGACAATTCCGGCCGGCTTTTCGCCTTCGCGACGAAGTCGTCCACCACCCCGGCAAGTTGCGCGGTTGTCGCGTCGCCCTTGCTCTGAATCCACATCTCGGTGCCGCCGGTCGTGCCGAGCCCCGGAATCGACGGTGGATTGACCGGCAGGATGATCCCTTCCTTGACCTGGGAGAGATTCTTGTAGGCGTCGATCAATACCGCCTTCGCGTTCTGGGTCTTGATATTGGCGAACTTGTAGCGCTCATCGAAACCTTTGAAGCCGATGAAGAACGTGCTCGCGTTATTCTTGTTCTGGCTGTCGAGCAGGCTGTAGCCGTCGACGATCGTCACGCTGCCTACCGCAGGCTGTTTCATGAAGTAATCGGTCACGCGCCGCGACACGTCGCCGGTTCGATCGAGGCTTGCCGCGTCCGGCATGATGATCGCGCCGAGTAGATAGCCTTGATCTTCAGGCGGCAGAAACGACGTCGGAATGGTGCGCATCATCACCACCGCCAGCGCGATCATGCCGACGAACAGCAATAGCGCGACCACGAAGCGTTTGATCACCAGTTTGACCACGGACGTGTAGCTGTGCGTCACCTTCTCGAAGTTCCTGTCGAACCACTTGAAGAAGCCTTTCTTCTCGTGGTGACCGGGCTTCAGCAGCAAGGCGGCCAGCGCCGGAGACAGCGTCAGTGCGACCACCCCGGAGAAAATGACCGAGATCGCGATAGTGATGGCGAACTGCTTGTACAACTGCCCCGTAATGCCGCCGAGAAAGGCCACCGGTACAAACACCGCGCACAGCACAAGCACGATCGCGACAACCGGGCCGGCCACTTCGTCCATCGCGCGCCTCGCGGCGTCCTTCGGACTCAGCTTGTGCACGTTCATATTCCGCTCGACGTTCTCAATCACCACAATCGCGTCGTCCACCACGATGCCGATCGCCAGCACCATGCCGAATAGCGTCAGCATATTGATCGAGAAGCCGAGTGCGAGCATTCCCATGAAGGTGCCCATGATCGACACCGGCACGGCCAGAACCGGAATCAGCGTCGCGCGCAGGCTCTGCAGAAAGACGAACACCACGATCACCACGAGTACGAGCGCTTCAAAAAACGTGTGCACGACATCGGAAATCGACGCGCGCGTGAAGTCGGTCGTGTCCAACGCAATGTCGTATTCAAGGCCTTCAGGAAAGGTCTTTTTCATTTCCTGGAGTGCCGCGTGGACCTGCTTCGAGACGTCGAGCGCGTTGGCGCCAGGCTGCTGATACACCGCGATGACGGTGGCCGGTTTGCCCTGAAAGCGGCTGCGGATCGAATAATCCTTCTGGCCCAGCGCGGCGCGGCCGATGTCCTTGAGACGCACGATCGCGGCATCGCCGTTGGCTGCCCGGATGATGATGTTTTCGAACTCCGCGGGTTCGCTCAGGCGGCCGGTGGTGGTCACGGCGAACGACTGTTCGACCGGCGCGCCGGTCGGCGATTGGCCGAGGCGGCCTACAGCGAATTGCTGGTTCTGGTTGGCGACCGCCCGCTGCACATCCCCCGCCGTAATACCGAGTTGTGCCATGCGATCGGGTTTGAGCCAGATGCGCATCGCGTAATCGGGCGTACCGAAGATCGCAGACTGATTCGCACCCGGTATGCGCTTGAGTGCATCGAGCACGTAGATGTTCGCGTAGTTGGCGATATACGTCGCGTCGTAGCGCTCGCCCGGCGAATAGATGGCGATCACCATCATGAACGCCGACGACTTCTTCTGCACCTGAATACCTTGCGACTGTACCGACGAAGGCAGTTGCGGCAATGCAAGGTTCACACGATTCTGCACATCGACCTGGGCCAGTTCCGGATTGGTGCCGATCTGGAAATACGCGTTGATGGTCAGATTGCCCGTCGATGAACTCGACGAGTTCATGTAGATCATGTTGTCCGCGCCGTTGACCTGCTGCTCGATCGGCGCGGCCACGTTGTTGGCCACGACGTCGGCGTTCGCGCCGGGATAATTGGCGGATATCGTGATCTGCGGCGGGGTGACATCCGGATACTGTGCGATCGGCAGATTGAACATCGCCACCGCGCCACCCAGCGTGATGACAATCGAAATCACCGAGGCAAAGATCGGGCGGTCGATGCAGAAACGCGAGATATTCATGTCGCGCTCCCCTTACTGCGCGGCGGTGGTATCGGACGGGCGTGCCGTCGAACTGCTCTCCCCGCCCCCTGGCACGGTGGCCGCCGCGTGCGCGGCCGGCGCCGCGACGATTTTCAGCGGCACGTCAGCGGCCACGCGAATCGCCCCGTCTACCACTACGCGCTCGCCAGGCTGCAACCCCTGGGTGATGAACCAGTCGTCACCATGCCATTCGCCCACTTCCACGACACGCTGATGCGCCTTCGAGTCATTGTCGACGACCCACACGAAGTGACTTTTAGCGCCCTGTAAGACCGAACGTTGCGGCACGAGGATCGCCTTCGGCCTGGAAGCGCCGGACACCCGTGCCCGCACGAACTGGCCGGGACGCAACTGGCCTTTCTCATTCGCGAAAGTCGCCCGCACGAGGAACGTGCCGGTCTCGGTGCTGAAAGCGGGATTGGTGAAGCTGATACGACCGTGGTCAGGATACTCAGTACCGTCGGCCATGATCAACGTGACTTCAAAGTCGTCATTGGCCGGAAACCGCAAACGGCCAGCCTTGACGTCTTCGCGGTACTTCAGCAACTCATTTTCCGAAATGCTGAAGTTGACCCACATGGGATCGAGTTGATAGACATAGGTCAGCAAGCCGGAGGCCGAGGCGGTGACAAAGCTGCCGTCCTGTTGCCTCGCGAAGCTGGACAAACCGGTGAGCGGCGATTTGATCGTCGTATAGCTGAGGTTCAGCTGCGCGGTTTGCACCTGGCCAAGTGCTGCGAACACGGCTGCTTCAGCCTGCTTTTCGTTGCCGGTCGCGTCGTCAAGATCCTTCTGGCTCAATGCGTTCTGTTTGGCCAGCGGAATCACGCGGGCGAGATTCGCCTTCGCAACGGTCAAGCGCGCCTGTTGCTGCGCGAGCTGGCCTTTGGCCGTTTGCAGCGCGGCGTCGAAGGGCTTCGAGTCCATCTGAAAGAGCGTCTGGCCGGCGCGAACCATTTGCCCTTCGGTATAGAGCCGCTTGTCGAGAAAGCCGTCCACCCGCGCGCGAATCTCAACTTCGCGAGAACTCTGCGTTTGCGCGGTGAATTCGAAATCGACGGGGGTGTCGCTCTGCACCACCGGCATCACGGTGACCTCGATCGCGCCGGCGACCGGCAGCGTCGCGGGCTTGCTGCAGGCGGCGCAAAGCGCAAGCGCAGTGAGCCCGGCAATCGCGAGACCTAGGTGGTTCCTGCTCATGACTGTCTCCCGCGTCCCGATCGATGTCTACTGAGCCGTGTAGCCGCGACCGGTCATGCAAGCCGCCACTGCCCGGTTGAAGGTCGCCATCTGCTGCGACGTCTGTTGCTGAGCCGCCTGCTGCTGCGTGGCCTCGGCCTGGTTGGCGCGGCGCTGGCGCATGCCGCCGGCCGCTGTTCCGGTCACCGCGCCGATCGCGGCGCCCTTTCCAGCGTTGCCCGCGATGGCGCCTACGGCCGCCCCCACGGCGGCGCCGCCGGCTGCACCCTTGACCGCTCCACCCTGCTTTGGCGCAGCGCCTGGTTGGCCGGATTGCTGGGCAATCGCGACCGGATCAACGCCGGTCGTCTGCTTCGCCCATAGTTGGCACTCCGCGGTATCGGTTTGCTGCCGACTGGCGCTTTGGCCTTTCGCCGGATAAAAGATGGGCTGCTGCGCGGCCGCTGAATACGCCAGCGTCAGCACAAGTACACCCGTCAGCCCTCGCATAATCGATAGCATGGTCAGATTCCGTTTGATTTCCCTGGAGGCGAACCGTCTGCGCGCGCCTGGCCTGGCGACTATCCGCGCGCCCGATCCCGAACCGGGGCGCCTTCTTCGACCCTGATCAGTCGAGTCAATTATTGGATTTCGCGTCGAGCGATGGCAATTGGCCTTTGGTCCCATAGCGCGCGAATTCGCGGTACAGGACCCGGCAATTGCCCATCAGACAGGCGGTACGCCGCCGAGCGCGGCGCGCACCGTCTTCACGAACAGTTCGTCGTTGAAAGGCTTGCGCAGCCAGGCAACCGCACCGCCTGCGAGCGCGTGCTCGCGTACCCCAATCTCGTCGTGTGCGGTAATGAAGATCACTGGCATGCCTTTGCCGGACAGGCGCCGCTGGACTTCGAGTCCATTGAGCCCGGGCATCTGCACGTCGAGAATGACGCAGTCGGGTTGATACGACGGCATCGAGGCGAGAACGTCGAGGAACGCGTCGCCGCTGGCAAATGCTTCGGAGGCGATCCCGATGGAGCGCAGCAATCGCCTGATTGCCCGGCTCACCGATTCATCGTCATCAACGACGACAACGAATGGTTTGAGTTTTCCCATGGAGAGTAGTCCGGTGCCCGGGAATGCGCGAGTCAGCACACCCCCCCAGAGGAAAGCCTACGAGACGGAAAGGTTCGCGGATATTGGACCTTGGTCCTGTATCGATCGAGTAGGGATCGGGTGCGATCCGCATATGGACCGACCTGCCCCCATCGACGACGCACGCGCCGGAACAGACCCCGAACGGACCACGCTATCGCCGGCCAGCCGCGATGACTTCAGCGCGAAACGCGGGCTTCGCCCGCACCGCCGAGACCGACTTTATCCGCAACGCGCACGAGCTGGGCAAGCGACGTGACTTCCATTTTCGCCATCACGCGCGCGCGATGCGCCTTGATTGTCTTTTCGACCGTACCCAGCTCGCCGGCCACCTGCTTGTTCAGGCGGCCCGTGACCACGAGCGCCATGACTTCCTTTTCGCGCGGCGTGAGCCTGTCCAGCCGGCCACGGATCGCGTCCAGCTCAGAGCGCACCGCGCGGGTCTGCTCCACGCGTTCGAAAGCGGCTTCGATCGCGCGGAGCAGATCGGTATCGTTCACGGGTTTTGCCAGAAAATCGGTGGCCCCTGCTTTCATCGCGTCCACCGTCATGGCGATATCACCGTGGCCGGTGATGAAGATGATTGGCAGCACCGCTTTGAGTTCGCGCTGCAATGCCAGCCCGTCCAGGTCCGGCAACTGCACGTCGAGAACCAGACAGGCTGGCGCATCGACCTCACGCAGCCGTTCGAGAAACGCGCGGGCATTGCCGAATGCTTCGACACGGTAGCCCGCGGCGTGGATCAGACGCGCCAACGCACGGCGCACGGAATCGTCGTCGTCGACGACGAAGACAAGCGAATCGGATTCAGTCATGGCCTTTATCGCGACTTATCCTCCGGCGTGGCATCGCCGGCCGGCAATGCCACGTAGAATGTCGCGCCTCGATCGTTGTTGTTTTCGGCCCATAGACGCCCGCGGTGCATGTCGATGATGGAACGGCTGATCGACAATCCCAAACCGAGCCCTTGGGGTTTGGATGTAAAAAACGGCTTGAAGATCTTGTCCAGCTTATCGGCGGTCAACCCATGGCCCCGATCGCGAACAGCGATCAACACCATGCCGTTGTCGGCCGGTTTGAGCGTGACGCACACCGCGCGGTCGACAGGTGGCACTTCGTTCATCGCGTCGAACGCATTCAGCAGCAAATTCAGCATGACCTGCTGCAATTGAACCCGGTCGGCGCGAACGGGCGGTAATGCCGTGTCGATATCGAGTGTCACGCGTACGCCACGCACGATTGCATCGCTATGGACAAGCGCCACCACATCGCGTATCACGCTCGCGAGGTCGAGTGAAATCACCTCGAAATCGCCCTTCTTGACGACCGTGCGAATGCGCCGGATCACCTCGCTGGCCCGGTAATCGTCCTGAACGATATCGTTCAGAATGTCGCGTAACTCCGCCAGATCAATCGGATCGGCAGTCATGAAACGCTGCGCAGCCTGCACGTTGCTGAGTATCGCGGTAAGCGGCTGATTCAACTCATGCGCTAGCGAGGAAGCCAGCTGACCAATCGTCGATACACGCGTCAAATGCGCAAGATCCTGGCGCTGGCGATGCAACTCATGCCGCTCCGTCTTGTCGATGACGAACGCGAGCGTGACGTTTTCACCGTCGAAGCGAAAAGCACTCAGGTCGATTTCGGCGCGAAACTCCGTGCCGTCCTTGCGGCGCGCACACGGATCATCCAACGGCGAGGGGCCGCACGCCTGCTGCATGGTTGAGGGGTCGGCCCAATACGGTGCGGGGCTGTTCAGACGCAGTGCATGGACCAGCAGTTCTGCCGGCTTGCCGACCAATTCGCCGTGTTCGTAACCGAAGAGCCGCTCCGCTTGCGGATTGACCATCACCATCAGGCCGCGCTCGTCGAGCATCAGGATCCCCAGCGGCAATAACGCCAATGCTTCACGAAAATAGCGCTCGCCGCTTACCTGTTCGCTAGCATCCGCATGTGAATCGTTAGTGAATGCTACTCGCGCGCCGCCATCGTAAGTTTCTCTGCGTGCCGTTCTTGCAGAGGTCATCGTGCGTAGGCGCGCCGTAAAACGCCGCCTTGCGAGTGAAGCTGACAGACCGCTATCTGATGCACCAGAACCATCGGGTGCGTGATGGCGATGCTCGCCACGTAGCAGCGCCGGCTGGCGAGTTCGATTTGAGAATTCTGTAATATTCGCTTCGCCCGCCAATTCCGGAAGCGCTGTATGCGCCGCACACCCATCGAGCGTCGCACTCTTACGATAGTTCGATTCGGTAATTGGCGGATTAAGACTGCTGAACGGTAACGATATCCGGCGGCGCAGTTCCAGCGCCAGCAACCCTAGAATGATTGCTGCCTGTAAAACGACGATAGCAGGCATAACGATGCTCATGACCGAACGGCCTCTCAAGCTTTGGCACCGCGAAATTGGCTACCGAAAGTCGTGCTGAACATCGGCGCGAGACGATACCCTTTGAACAGCGGGCTTATCGTCTCATTAGACAGTTAACGAATTAACTAAGACACGCTCGGAATGGGGACGCGGGCCGAACGAGCGTACCGGTAATGGTTACAACCAGGGAGCGTTTCAAACCGGTAAAATGAATCGTAGTACGGACATCTGAACATGTAAACGTGAATTGAGGCATTTCTTTTGCACCTAATTCGGTCAACAGACGAATGGGACCAAAGTCCAATTGTCCGTGTGCTTCGTTCACGATAGATTTGATTAGCCAACGGTTCGCCTTTCCCGAGCCTGCGTGACAGACGCGATACTCTCGAACGCGAACGCGCAAGTCATCATTCGTCGACGGCGTAGGACTTCACACAACGTTGCCGCCGCAACCGTCGGTTCTGCACGTTCTGCTGAAGTTGCCGGCACAATCGTTATCCGATGGCGAGATGCTCATGCGCAAAGCACGCGAAGCGGACCACCCAGCCTCTCACTCGAGTTGGGGAAAATTCGACCATACCGTCATGGTCTTACAGGGCGGCGGTGCACTCGGTGCTTATCAGGCTGGTGTTTACGCCGGACTTGCTGAAGCGGCCGTTGCGCCCGACTGGATTGCCGGTGTGTCGATTGGCGCTATCAACGCCGCGCTGATCGCCGGGAATCCCGCCGAGCGACGTGTCGAACGTCTGCGCGAGTTCTGGCAGCGCATATCGGCCCACGCTCCTTTCGTGCCACCGCTGTCGCTCGATCCCATGCGCCCGCTCCTGAACTTCATGAGCGCTGCATCCAGTGTTGCCTTTGGCGTACCGGGCTTTTTTACGCCGCGAATGACAGGGCCGTTTGCAGCGCCACAGGCGAGTATCGAAACGCTCAGTCTGTATGAAACGTATCCACTCAGGCAGACACTCAAAGAACTGGTCGACTTTGAACTAATCAACCGGCATGCAGTGCGCCTGTCTCTCGGCGCAGTCAACGTGCAGACCGGTAACTCAGTCTATTTCGACAATACCAAAGCAGAGATGGGTCCCGAGCACGTCATGGCAAGCGGCGCCCTGCCCCCGGGTTTTCCCGCCGTGCAGATAAATGGGCAATGGTATTGGGACGGCGGCATCGCGTGTAACTCACCGCTTTGGTACGTGCTCGACGAAGATTACAGAATGAGTGCGTTGATTCTGCAGGTAGACGTATTCAGTGGCGCCGGGGCATTGCCGACCAACCTCAGAGACGTGCAGGAGCGCTGCAAGGATATTCAATACGCCAGCAAGACACGTTTTAATACCACGCGAATCAGCGAGATTGAAGCACTTCGCAACTCGCTGCGCCGCGTGCTCGACACATTGCCCGATTCTTACCAGACCGACCCTGACGTGCAAAAGCTCAACGCGATCAGCACGCGGGGCGCAGTCGCGCTTGTCCATTTCATCAACCGGCACAACACACGATCGTCGAACTTCAAGGATTACGAGTTCTCACGCGCCACTGTCATGGACCTATGGGACTTCGGATACCGCGACGCACAGAAGTCGCTCGCAGATCCACAATGGCGGGAAGCGACCGATCTGGGCAATGGCATTCACATCTACGACCTGACCGGCTAGCGGGCGATCGGACACTGTCTCCAATCCCTTCAATTGCAACCTTGACCATTGGCCGTGCGATAGCAGGTCTTTCCGCTCGGACTCTTATATACACCCTTACCGTTTTTGGTCCTGGCTTCTCCGCCTTTGCTCGTCGTTGTGGTCGTGACACCGTTCTGATTCTTTTGCGCCTTCCATGCGTTGCCGGTGTTCGGGTTGTACCCGCCGGCCGTTTGCCCGTTGTTGCATTCGGTCATACCTCGTGCGTTAGTGGTGCACTCCGCGAATACGTTGGACGACAGCGCAAACGCTATCAACACGAGCAACACTTTCATGGTCGTCTCCTGAGTAGCAGGCACAGGCACGGCTCTCGCCTGCCACATCTTTCAGATTAGCCGCATCCGCTCGCCTGCCTATTGGACCTTGGTCCAATTGCAACTATCGCCATTCCAGCCGCCTCATGGAGTCGGTTCCGCAGCGGGGGCGCCGGTTCGACGCTTGCGCGCCACGTATCGCCACGTATCGCCACGTATTGCCACGTATCGCCCGGCACATCATGCAACGAGTGAAGTGGACTTGACCGCAATGCCGCACGCATCGATCGATTCGACCCGCATAGTCCCGCAGCCACAGCGTTTTCGGCTCGCGTGGCTCGGCGCCGCTCTGCTGCTTTCGATCTCCGCACTCCCGATTCGCGCGCAGGAAATGGAGCCACGCGCCTATTCGGCCGTGCCGGTGGGCACCAATTTCGCGGTGTTCGACTATGAGCGATCGAGCGGCGACGTGTCATTCGATCCGTCGTTGCCGATCACCAACGTGCAGGCACATATCAACGTCTTTTCGCTTGGGTATTCGCACAGTTTCGGCGTCGCGGGACATACCGTGAGCGTTGCGGTATCGGCGCCCTATGCGAGCGCAAATATAAATGGCGACGTGAAGGGTATTTACAATCAGCAATATCGCTCAGGTCTCGGCGATGTGCACTTCAGGATCGCGGCAAACCTGCGCGGCGACCCGGCACTCTCCCCGGAAGAATTCGCGCGACGCACACCCACCACAGTCCTCGGCGTCAGCCTGAGCGTGGTGGCGCCGACGGGCCAGTACGTCCCCGCCCGCCTCATCAACATCGGCGCCAACCGCTGGTCGTTCAAACCCGAGGTGGGACTCTCCCAACCCTTCGGCAACTGGTTCATGGACGCAGCGGCAGGCGTGTGGCTCTTCACCGACAACGACGATTTTTTCAGCGGCCATCGACGCAGCCAGGATCCGATGCCGACTTGCCAATGGCACGGAGGCTATACCTGGCGCCCCGGACTATGGCTCGCCGCGGATGTGACGTACTTTACGGGCGGGCGCACCCACGTCAACGGTGTCGAGGATCAGGATTATCAACTCAGCGCGCGATACGGTGTCACGTTGTCCGTTCCGCTGGCCGCGCAATGGTCCGCCAAGCTCGCGTGGTCGCGAGGCCTCGTAACGCGCGTGGGCGGCAATTTCCAGACCCTCTCGATCGCGCTTCAATACCGTTGGTTCAATCGTTGAATCCGGTCAAGCAACCTGGCCTATGTAACGGATTCACGCAAAGCCAAAGCACAGCGCTCCGCACTTAATGCCCGAGAATATCGAGCGCCGCGCGCATCGGCGCAAAGGATAATTTGACTACTCCGTCGAGCGGTGTATTCATTTCCATGATCAGGAAGATCGCACCGGATGTCGACAACGCGCACATCACGAGCGCCGTCATCGTCGTGCCGTTGCGGGGCGCGACCAGGCCGAACGTGCCGAAGAGGATCGCCAGCCAGAACACCAGGACCACCAGCAACGGCGCCGGAATCGAAACGGTTTGCTGAAGCAGCGCCAGCCACCGCGTAGCGAGTACATCGTCGACGATTTGCAACGCCCGAGCCTGCAATTGACGCTGCAAGTCGGTGTGCGGCGAAAGTTCCTCCACTTGACGCTGGAATGCTTCTCCGCGGGTAACCACTTCCGGGCTGCTCAGCCTGGCCAGTTGAGCAGGATCGCCGGAAGACATCGCCGCGACCGAAGCCTCGGTTGTGCGTTTAAGCGCGCTGCGAATCTCCTGCGTCTCCGGACCATAGTGAGCCAGCACGCGATCAAGGCGAACGATCGCGGCTGCGCTATGCAACAGCTCCGTATTCGTGGTGTCGAACGATCCTTTTGCCGACGAAATCAGCAGGCCCAGCACCAATGCGGCCATGGTTGCGACAAGACCGGTCGCCAGTTTGACGACACTGGTGGATTCATCGCTCAGGTGGTGCTGCGGCAGCACGCGGCGCAGATACGAACCGAGCAGCGCACTGCCAAAAACGCATGCGAATACCATTGCCGCGTCGACGAGGTGGCTCACCCTGCAATCCTCCGTCTCTGATCACACACGTAGGGATTCGACATCTTGCGCGTCACAATGCAGTGTGCAATTGGACCTTGGTCCAATTGCACACGCATCGCTGGGCACTTATGGTTTTAGGTGCCTCCGGTGAACGAATGCGATCCAAGCTCGACCCAAGCGACCCAGCAGGCAGAAGCTTGACCCGTCACAGCGATTTCATTCTCCGTTCCAGGCTGCGGTCGCACGGCGCAAGCGCCCTTGTCCGGCGAGGAGCAAAGCATGTCAGCCTTCAAACCACGCCTGCGAACGTTGACATTGGCGCTGGCACTCACGTTAGCGGCGGTGCAAACGAATCGCGCCGCCCCACTTGACCCCGGCTGGCCACGTGAGATTGTCCGCGACGACGCAGCGCTCACCTATTACCAGCCCCAGATCGACGACTGGAAGGATTTCAGGGAGTTGACCGGCCGCATCGCGGTGAGTGTGACCCTGCATGGCGGCAAGCCACAGGTGGGTATCGTGACGATGCAAGCGCATACCGATGTGGATATCGACAGCCGCAACGCACGCTTAAGCAATCCGCAAATTACGGGGACATCATTTCCCGGCGCGGACCCGGCTACGGCCCAGAAGCTCGATCAGGTGGTCCGAAAATTTCTCAACCCTCAGGCGTCGCTGACGTTGTCGATGGATCGGCTGGTGGCCAGTATCGATAAAAAACAGGCGCCACCGACTGTCGCGATCAAAAGCGACCCGCCCGCCATCTTCGTCAGCTTTGGCTCTGGGCTGCTGCTGTTCGTCGATGGCGATCCCGTGCTGGCGCCGATCAAGGACTCGGACATCGCGTTCGTCGTCAACGCTAGCTGGCCGCTCTTCGTCGACAACGCCACCCATCAGTATTATCTGTTCATCGGCGCTTCGTGGATGATATCGACGGACATGAAAACGGGCTGGGCGGAAATCAAAACGCTCCCCGCGAAGATGTCGAAAGTGTCCGCCGATCCCACCTGGGCGGACCTGAAACCTTTTATCCCGGCGCCGGCAAAGCCTGCCGGCAAAGCCCCTGCGGTGTTCTATAGCAGCACGCCCGCCGAGCTGATCGGCTTCGACGGCCAACCGGTCTACAGCACGATTCCCGGAACCGCGCTGGTATTCGCGAAGAACACGGACAGCGATGTATTCGTCTATACGCCGACAAAGACTTATTACTATCTGAGCGCCGGTCGCTGGTTCTCAGCGTCCGCGCCCAGCGGTCCATGGACTTACGCGACCGACAAGCTGCCCGCCGATTTCGCCAAAATTCCCCGGGATAGCCCCGCCTCGCGCGTGCTCGCTTCAGTACCGGGCACCCCCGAGGCGAACGACGCGGTACTGCTCGCACAGATTCCAACGACCGTCGAAGTGAACCCCGTCGCAGCGGCGGCGGAGATCAAAGTTGCCTACAGCGGTGAGCCGCAATTCGCACCGATTGAAGGCACGCCGCTCGCCTATGCGACCAACACGCCCGACAAGATCATCAAGGTCCAGAATCACTATTACCTCTGTTCACGCGGTGTATGGTTCGACTCGTCATCGCCCAGCGGACCGTGGGCGACCAGTACTTCTGTGCCGCAAGTGATTTATACGATCCCGCCGGCGTCGCCCGTCTATAACGTGACTTACGTGACCCAGCAGGTGGTGCCGGGCGGCACGGTTCAGGCGAGCTATACCGCCGGATATCTCGGCATGTTCATCGCGGGCGCCGCGGTCGGTGCGATCGTCGCGCAAGGCAACGGCTATTACTATCCGCCTTATGTACGCATCGGCTATGGGCCGTATCCGGTTTACTATCCGCGTCCCGCGCCTTATGGGTATCCGGTTTATAACCCCTATACGGGTGCGAGCGGCGTACGTGGCGGTGTCTATGGTCCGGCCGGCAGTGCAAGGTGGGGCGCTTCGTACAACCCTTATACGGGCACATACGCACGCGGCGCGACGGCCTCAGGACGATACGGCAGCGCGAGCGTCGCACAGGCCTATAACCCCTACACCGGCGCCTACGCGGCAAGCCGTCAGGGATCGAACGCCTACGGCCAATGGGGTAGCTCGGTCGTGACGAAGGGCAATCAGTGGGCTGCAACGCAACACACCGCCACCGCAAATGGCACGGTTGCGGGTTATCAGAATTCCGCAGGCGGCAAGGCCGTCGCCGGCAGCACGGCCAACGGCCGCGCGGTCGCGGGTAAGACCGCTAACGGCGATCTGTATGCAGGGCGTGACGGGAACGTCTACAAGAACACCGGCGGCAGCTGGCAGAAGTACGACAACGGCTCCTGGTCCACGGTGAACAAGCCGGCGTCTCAATCGGTGTCACAGTCGGCTGCGCAAAAACCAGCAGGCACACAAACACGGCAAACGGCAGGCACGGCGAACGCGGCCGCCGTTCAGCAGAACGTCCAGAGCGCCCAGCCGAATCGCGCCACCAACGCGGCAACCGTGGCGAAAAATACCCCGAACTATCAGCAGCCGCGCGCCGCTGCGGGCCAGCCCAATAACGTGCGGACGCCGCAGCAATCCACCCAGGCCAACCAGCAAGTACGTCCTCCGGCGACGCCCACCGCTCAACCTCAAAGATCCGCCGGTGGAATCAACCGGGCCAGCGCGCAACCCTCCTCCGCCGATCTTAATCAGGAAATGCAGAACCGGCAGCGAGGCGCCGCACAAACCCAACGCTACGCCCAATCCGCAGGCGCCGGTCGCGCCGCAGGCGGCGGCATGGGTGCTCGGGGCGGCGGCGGTGGAGGCGGTGGAGGCGGTGGAGGCGGTGGAGGCGGAGCTTTCCGCCGCTAGCGGCGTCGCCCGCTATCAGCACGCACGGCCTGCGACCAACCAGGAGTAGCGATGAGATTGCGGCGGCGGCATGATCGCACCGGGGCCTTGCGCATCGCGCAGCATGGCCGTTCTTGGCGCGGTTGTTGGCATCCAGGTGTTCGGCATCGGCCGCGCGACCTTCGACCGGATCCTCGGAGCGGTCGCACTCTGCATATTGATCGGTGTCGTGCGGGCCGAGGCCTGCCAACTCGTCAACAGCCACATACCCGCCGCTTATGCGGGCATTGCGTACGGGAGCGCTCAAAGCGATCGCGCGACCTGGCTCTACTTCAGCTTTGTGACACTTACGACGGTGGGCTATGACGACGTCACACCGGTCGCTCATATTGCTCGATCTCTCGCGATTCTCGAGGCGCTGATCGGACAGCTTTATCCAGCCATTGTGCTCGCGCGCCTGGTGTCGCTGCACGTCGCCGCCGACGACGCCGGAACGTCCTCGTCGTAGGTCATCGACGTGACACTGTGACATACAGGGACACCATGAAACGGTATTGGACCAAGGTCCAATTGTCTTTACGTGCCCGCAACGCCACTATTTATTCCAGTCGAAGCGTCCTGCAACCGGCATGGTCCGCACGATCACAGTCCTTTCAAGCCGCGAACAATCCGACGCGCAAATCGCGTTCGCACCGTGACGTCATTTCCCTGAATGGAGCACGAACATGTTCAAGTACCTTCGGCTGATCCTCGCCGTCCCACTCCTGCTGCTCGCGGTTTCCTGTTCGACTCAACAGACAGGGACGCCGGGCAGAGATCCGGAACTCGAAGCAAAGGCCCGCACGGCGCTACAGCAACTGATCGATAGTGCGCCACGGACGCAAGAACTTCAGAAAAAGGCAAAGGCCGTTCTCGTGTTCCCCGATGTCGTGAAAGCGGGACTGATTGTCGGCGCGCAAGGGGGCAAGGGCGTGATGTTCGCCCCGGACGGCTCGGTGATGGGCTACTACACGGCACGCGCAGTCTCCTACGGACTGCAGGCCGGCGGACAAACCTTCTCTGAAGCCATGTTCCTGATGAGCGACGAAGCCATCAGCTACCTCAACACGAGCGACGGTTGGTCGGTCGGCGTCGGCCCGAGCGTGGTGGTCGTGGACGCGGGAATGGGCAAATCGATGACCTCCACCACCCTGAAATCAGACGTCTATGCGTTCATCTACGGCCAGCAAGGGTTGATGGCAGGTCTTGGCGTGCAAGGGCAAAAGATCACCAAATACACGCCGTGATCCAGCGTGCGGCTCCCCTCGCGCAAGGTGAATGTTGCGCGTGAGGAGCCTTGTTCCGTATTGCGCTGCACAACGATGGGCCTCAACGTCAATGTAAAGAAGCGAGGACATCACCATGGCCTCGCGTCCTGAATGGTTGGCGATTGGTCCGGTACTTTTGCTCAGCACCGCGGCCAATGCCCAATACCCGATTCTCGACATGGTCGCCGGTAAAGTCGCTCAGAAGTACCAGGGATCGACCTCTGAGAAGTGATGGCAGGAACGCGCGCGGAAACATGGCCAGCCCAAGTCCGTGCGGGAACAGCAAGCCGTACAGATGCTGCATAACGATCCACAGATGCGTGCCGCGTTCATCGATAAAGTCGCCGCGCCGTCGATATTCTCAAGCTGGCGTGTGCCCATCTAGCTGCCGCCCGCTCGATGTCTTTCACCGCCGTCGTCTCGTATGAAAGCCCCAGCCGTCTCGGGGTTCTGTCGCAGTAAGCCGATCTGCTATGGTGGTCGGTCGCGAGACAAGCGATGTAACGAATGATCAAAACCCAAAACGCCACTGTGAGCCAGGCGCTAAAACGGCTGCATTACCCGCTGGATATAATGGTGACATGCGTACGTTGGTACGTTGCCTATCCGTTGAGTCTGCGTCATCTGGAAGAAATGATGTCTGAGCGAGCAGTGTCGGTCGATCATTCGACGGTGCACCGGTGGGCTATCAAGTTGCTGCCTGCGCTCGGCAAGGCATTCGGACCGTGCAAGAAAAAGGTCGGTCGAAGTTGGAGAATGGATGAGACCTACATCAAGGTCAAGGGCGAATGTAGGTACTTATATCGGGCCGTCGATAAGGCCGGCGACACAGTTGATTTCCTGTTCTGCGCCAAGCGAGACAAGGCAGCGGCCCGGCGCTATTTCGAAAAGGCGATCGCTGGAAACGGCGTACCGGAGACGGTGACGATCGACAAGAGTGGGGCGAATCTCGCAGCGCTGGATGCGATCAATGCTGATCGCGAAGTGCCGATCAAAATCCGACAATCGAAGTATCTGAACAACGTGGTGGAGCAGGACCATCGAGCGATCAAACGCATCGTACGACCAATGCTAGGATTCAAGAGTTTTCGTTGTGCCCGCATCATTTTAGGCGGCATCGAACTCATGCACATGATAGCGAAAGGGCAGATGAAGAGTGACGATGGACGGCATCGTTCAGTCGCCGAGCAGTTCTACGATCTTGCAAAATAAGCATTCCTATTCGTTTCGCCCTGCCTCTTTCTAATTTCCTTACTGCGACAGAACCGCAGCGGATCCTGTGGCTCGCGTGCGGCGAGCTCGTGGACGACGAAGTCGAACAGCGCCTGCCGCGTGGCGAGGGCCGGCCCGGCCAGCGCCAGGATGTCATGGCTGAGCCCCCGGCGAGCGTGCGGATGTCGCGGGCCAGTTGCTGCGTTTGGGCTTCGGCCTGACGGGCGCGCCTGAGCCCGGCGGCGCAGCTGCCGTCGCGCTTGCGTGAGTGCGCCTTGCCGACTCCGACTCCGACTCCGACTCCGACTCCGGCTCCGGCTCCGGCTCCGGCTTCCAGCTTCCAGCTTCTCGCGCCGTGTGCGGGCACCCCGGGCGAGGTTGCCCAGCGTGTTGGCAAGGGTCTCGCACTGGTGCAGGATGTGAAACACATCGCCATGGCAGGGCGTGTCGCCCCAGGCGGTTTTCTGTCCGGCGCGCAGGCCCTGGCTGGCATCGGCAATCGTGTACTCGGGAGCGAGCCCCTGCCGGGCAGCGTCGAGCAGGGGCACGCCCCAGCTGTCTCCGTCGCGATGCTGCTCGGTCGCCAGCAGGTAACAGTAGGTCGACTGCGCATCGACGCCGGCGAGCACCGGCCGCGCGCCCTGGAAGATCTCGTCGTGCAGGCCCACACGAATCCCCGAGAGGTCCTGCTCGCGGTTGATCGCACCGCCCTGCTGCGTGGCCCGGTGCAGCACCTCGTGTACGAGGCCCACGCTGACTGACACGCCCAGCAGGTCGCGCATGAACTCCACCACGCCGCGATACGAACTGCGGCAGATCAGCGGCAGCCCGAGCATCACCTGGCGCAGCCAGGTCCGGGTGACCGGCAACTGGAACAGCACTTCGTCATCGGCTACGGCTGAACCGAACGCATCATTGAGCGCGTCACTCGCCTTGTCCTTTTGCGCGTAGACAAACTTGCGGCTCACGCCGTGCCGGGCCGCCAGATCAGTGACCGTTTCTGATCCCGCCAAGACCCGAACGGCCAGCTTCTTGCGCTCACTCCCAGGCAGCTTCGCTGCCGCGCCAGCTGATCGACTCATGCACGCACCACGACCGAAAAAATGGGCTGCCATTATCGACCATCGCGACTTCATCCGGCGCCGCGCGTGTAACCCTCAACTGAACCACGCCGAGATTTGTCGTGCCCTTGTTCCACCCTCAATCCCACCTCCAAACGGTCAGAAATGCGGAACACCGGCCGTCTCGCGGGCGCCTGAACGGCGCGGCCATGATGCTGGGTCGATCCACCCCAGAGCGCAACACAAGGTGCGAGGCCGTCAGGCTGCGACGGATTGTCACCCATTGCTTACCCAGCAATGCCCGAATCTGCTGCTGTTTTTGATTCCCGAACGGCTCCATGATCAACGCAACCCAGATCAACCGGAGCCGCACCATGGAATTCCTTCGCCTCACCCGCATCGTTCTTTCAAGCTTCTTCGGTGTGCGCAAGCGCGCATCGCATGAAGCCGACTTCGCCAATATCAACATTGTTCTGCTGCCGTTTGTGGCCGTCTTCCTGGCGGCCTGCATTGGCGCGATCATCTTCGGCGTGGTGCACCTCGTCGCGCATTCGACCAGCACGATGCAAGGGCTCTGAACGCGGGAGCGCACTGTGTACGAATACGACAGCATTGATCGGACGCTCGTTCTTGAGCGCGTCGAGCAGTTCCGCGATCAGGTCGCACGCCGGATGTCCGGGGAGCTGAGCGAAGAAGAATTCTTGCCACTGCGTCTGCAGAACGGCCTCTACATGCAGAAGCACGCGTACATGCTGCGCGTCGCCATTCCCTATGGCACGCTGTCGGCCAATCAGCTCCGCAAGCTCGCCCATATCGCACGCACGTATGACAGGGGGTACGGCCACTTCACGACCCGGCAGAACATCCAGTTCAACTGGATCAAGCTCGAGGAGACGCCGGCGATCCTCGAAGAGCTGGCGACCGTTGACATGCACGCGATCCAGACGTCCGGCAATTGCGTGCGCAACATTACCACCGAGCAGTTCGCCGGTGTCGCGGCCGACGAGATTCTCGACCCCCGGCCGCTCGCCGAAATCCTGCGACAGTGGTCAACGCTGAATCCCGAATTCGCCTACCTGCCGCGCAAGTTCAAGATTGCGATTTCGTCATCCGAGAAGGACCGCGCCGCCGTTCGCATGCACGATATCGGCATCTATGTGTACCGTGATGCCGATGATCAATTGATGCTGCGCGTTTTCGCAGGCGGTGGACTCGGGCGCACGCCAATCCTCAATTCGATGCTGCGCGAAGACCTGCCGTGGCAGCACATGCTTACCTACGTCGAGTCAGTCCTGCGCGTGTACAACCGCTACGGCCGCCGCGACAACAAGTACAAGGCCCGCATCAAGATTCTCGTACGCGAACTCGGTATCGAACGCTTCGCAAGCGAGGTCGAAGAAGAATGGGCGCATGTCAAGGACGGCCCCGCCACGCTGACGGTCGCGGAATACGAGCGCGTCACCACCCATTTCCGCGCGCCGGCATACGATCCGGCGGCAGGAAGGGACGACCTGCTTCTAGACCATCTGTTGTCTACCGAGCCGGAGTTTGCACGATGGGCGCGCCGCAACGTTCATCCACACAAGGCCCCCGGCTATGCGTCCGTCGTCATCTCAACAAAGCCGGGTCTTGCCATGCCGCCAGGTGACGTCACGGCTGACCAGATGGACGTTATCGCGAACTGCTCGGAATGGTTCGGCCACCAGGAGATCCGCGTCGCGCATGAACAGAATCTCATCCTGCCTGATGTGGAGATGTCGGATCTGTACCAGCTATGGCTCGCGCTCGATACGGTCGGGCTCGCAACACCGAACATCGGCCTGATCACCGACATCGTTTCATGTCCCGGCGGCGACTACTGCTCGCTCGCGAATGCGAAGTCCATTCCGATCGCGCAAGCGATCCAGCAGCGTTTTGACGACTTCGATTTCGTGCATGATCTCGGCGAGATCTCGCTGAATATTTCAGGCTGTATTAACGCCTGCGGTCACCACCACATGGGCAATATCGGCGTCCTCGGCGTCGACAAGCAGGGCGAGGAGTGGTATCAGGTGACGCTCGGCGGGGCACAGGGTAAGGATGCCGCAATCGGAACCGTGATCGGGCCGTCCTTCAAAGCCGACCAGATGCCAGACGTCGTGGAGCGCATCGTCGACGTCTTCCAGCGCGCGCGCCACGCTGACGAATCGTTCAGTGAAGTCATCGCGCGCCTCGGCATTACACCGTTCAAGGAGCGCGTTTATGCAGACCACTGAAGTTACCGGACTCACGCGTCCGCGCGTCATTCAGCTATCCGAAAAAACACCAGTCGTCGTCGACGATTTGTGGACCATTGTGCGGGACGAGGCCGACGCACGGCAGCGCATCCAGACGCGCGGCGAGGCATTGAAGCACGTGGTGTTGCCGGTGAATGTCTACCTCGAAGCCCAGTTGTTCGGCGCCGGTGCGCTCGCCGCGACCGGCGCATGGATTCCGCCGCACGCTGACTTCGAACTGTGGGCGCCCAGCCTGCTGGGTGCGCCCATGATTGCAGTCGACTTCCCTTCATTCCGGGACGGTCGCGGTTTCAGTATTGCCGTGATGCTCCGGACGCGCTATGGCTACCGCGGCGAACTCCGCGCGATCGGCGACGTGTTGCGCGACCAGCTTGAATACATGCGGCGCTGCGGATTCAATGCGTTTGCGGTGCGTTCAGACAAGAACATCACTGATGCCCTTAAAGGCTTCAGCGAGATCACCGTGCGCTACCAGGGCGACGCTAACGATCCAACGCCGCTGTTCCGGCGCCGGTAACCGGACCGGTTGGCCTCGAGCGCGGCACCCGTCCGCCAACGTCACGTTTACAGTTGGCGACAGGTGGCCGGCTGGAGGATCAGATGCCGCCGCGCACGGCCGGGTCGTCGAGAATCTCGGCGAGAGCTCGTATGGCTTCATCAATCTGGACACTCCACGGATGCCCAAAGTTGATACGGACGCAATTCTGGAACGCGTGCGTGGCGGAGAAGATCGGGCCGGGCGCGATGCTGATGCCGTGACTGATCGCGAGCCGGTGAAGGGCCATCGCATCGACCGCATCAGGCAATTGCAGCCAGAGAAAGTAGCCACCGGCTGGCGTCACCCAACGGACCTCACGCGGCAGGTGACGTCTGAGCGCCGCTTCCATGGATGCCAGCTGGGTCTGCAACGCCGCCCGCAGTTTCCGCAAGTGGCGATCATAGCCGCCGTGCTCAAGATAGTCCGCGATACCTGCCTGCGCGGGACTGCTGGCCGACAGTGTGGTCATCAGCTTGAGCCGCTGCACGCGATCAGCGTACCGGCCAGCCGTCGCCCAGCCGATGCGGTACCCTGGCGCCAGCGTCTTCGAAAACGAACTACAGTGCATAACCAGGCCTTTCCTGTCGAAAGCCTTCGCTGGCAGGGGCCGGTCACGGCTGAAGTGCAACTCCTGATAGACGTCGTCCTCGATCAGCGGCACATCGCGTTCAGCGAGCATGTCGACGAGCGCCTTCTTTTTCTCGTTGGAAAGCAATACGCCGGTCGGATTCTGGAAGTTCGTCATGAACCAGCAGGCGCGGATCGGATGCTTGTCGAGCGCTGCGGCCAGCGCGTCGAGGTCGAGGCCTGTGACCGGGTGAACCGGAATCTCGACCGCCCGCAAATCGAGACGCTCGACTGCCTGCAGCGCCGCGTAGAACCCCGGAGATTCGACAGCCACAACATCGCCCGGTCGGGTAACCGCTGTCAGGCACAGGTTGAGCGCTTCGAGCGCGCCATTGGTGACGATGACCTCGTCGGCCGACACCGACATCCCGGTAGCAACGTATCGCATGCCGATCTGGCGGCGCAACTGATCGTTGCCGGGCGGAAGATCCTCGACCGTGCTCCATGGGCTGAGCGCGCGCGTGCCTTGGGCCAGCGATTTGAGCAGACGCGCCGATGGGAAAAGTAACGGCGAGGGAAAGGCCGAACCGAGTGGCACGATTCCCGGGTGCTTGGCTGCGTCGAGCACCGAGAACACCAGGTCGCTAATATCGACGCGCGTCGATTCGGCCGGCACCGATGCGCTCTGCAAAGCGCCCGGTTTGACCGACGCGCCCGGGGTGACGAAGTAGCCGGAACGCTCCTCGGCGCGGACAAGTCCCCATTCCTCGAGCAGGTAGTAAGCGCGAAAAACGGTCGACTGGCTAACACCCCATTGCGCGATAATCTGGCGCAGCGATGGCAGTCGCGAGCCGATGGGAATCTGCCCGGACCGTATGCCATCGGCCAGCGAGTTAGCGAGAGCCTCGTAGCGTTTCATGGTGGGTTTTCTTGAATGTTTGTCCCATGTTAGATCGACATCGCCGGCCAGCACGAAAATCGTCTTGTCCGGTAGCTGCCACTCGCCACACTCGTGAGCACGCGCCAGAGTCGCTTCAACGGTGTATTCGCCGATCCCGAACTGCTCTACCGGGCAACTTCCGAAGTTACGCGAACACCCCTCCAACGTGACCGCGCCATGACCGATTGTAGTACTGCAGTCCTTCACCTTCTCACACGCACCCGAACGACAGTGCAGCACACTAACAAAGGACCACGCTTGAGCTTGCCCTTTACGGGGAAGCCCTTATAGTCGCCTCAGGGTGCGGTCGGGCCGTTAAGGCTACTGCGATTGCGATGGACACGCTTAATCATCGCAGAGCGCCGGGGATGGCGTTGTTACATTAAGGTGTTCGCGTTGCAGTACCAGTGCAGCAAGCCGCTGCACGATGGTTTCCAGTGGCGTCGCTGGCCCAAACACGTCGGCCACACCTCGATGCCTCAGCCATCTTGCGTGTTCATCTGGCACGATTCCGCCGACCACCACTGTGGCTCCGGCACCGCGGTCGGCCAGTTCGTCGAGCAACTGCGACACGAGCTCCCGATGTGCACCGGATAGCGACGAAACGCCGATCACGTCCGGTCGCTGCGCAACCGCCAGATCCGCAGTGCTGCTGGGAGAGCTGAACATGTCCCCCAGCGATACCTCGAAACCCGCATCGGACAGCGCGGCCGCAACCACTTTAGCACCGCGATCGTGTCCGTCCTGCCCCAGTTTCGCGATCAGCACACGTGGTTTCCGCCCGATCAACCCAGATAGCCGGCTCACTTTCTCGCACGCTGCACGCCACGCTGAATCACTCGCGCGTTCAGCACCGTAGACGTCGTGATCGGTGTCATGCAGCATGACATAACGTGGCCATGCCGCTTCGAGCGCCCGCGTACATTCACCCGCTGTCGCACGCGCGCGGACGCATTCGATCGTCAACGCCAGTAGATTCGCGGTGCCGTCACCTGCGGCACGGGTAAGCGCCTCTAACGCACGCGAAATCTTCACATCATCGCGTTGTGCTTTTACGTTGGCGATACGTCTTGCCTGCTGGGCCTGCACGCGTCGGCCGTCGATTTCCAGAGACGCAGCGGGTGCGTCCGCATCCGGTGACACAAAGCGGTTCACTCCGACCACCACCCGCTCTCCCGCATCGATGTGTGCCTGAGTTCTGGTTGCGGACTGATGAATGCGGCGATGCACCCACCCCGAGCGAATCGCAGCGAGCACCCCGCCCTGCGCTTCGATGTCGACAAGCAACGCATGTGTCCGCTTCGCCACATCGGCCGTCAACGCCTCCATCATGTAAGAGCCTGCCCACGGATCGACTACGTCACACAACCCCATCTCATGCTGCAGGATCAACTGCGTATCGCGAGCCAATCGCGCCGCCGGAGCGGACGGCAGGGACAGCGCCTCGTCATGCGCGTTAGTGTGCAGGGACTGCGTCCCACCGAATACAGCTGCCATCGCTTCGACGGTGGTACGCACAACATTGTTGTCCGGCTGACGCGCGCTCAGTGACCAGCCCGAAGTCTGACAATGCATCCGTAAGGCGCAGGCCTTGGCTGACCGGGCGCCGCACGAGGCGGCTATGTGCGACCACACGAGACGCGCTGCGCGCAACTTTGCAATCTCAACGAAAAAATCCGCGCCCACGCCGAAGAAAAAGCTAAGTCGTTCGCAAACCTCGTCGGCGCTCATACCCCGCGAGCACAGTGTCTCTACATACTTGCGCGCGTTTGCGAACGTCAGAGCGAGTTCAAGCACCGGGTCCGCACCTGCCTCCTGGAAGTGGTAACCAGATACAGACAGCGCATTGAAACGGGGCATGTGGACGGCCAGAAATTCGGCCACATCGCCCACGATCCGCAACGAGGGTTCCGGCGCGAAGATCCACGTGTTGCGCACCATGTATTCCTTCAGAATGTCATTCTGAATGGTTCCTGTCAGTTGTCCCGCCGGAACGCCGCGCTCCTCGGCGGCAACGATGAACGCAGCGAGGACCGGCAGCACCGCACCGTTTATCGTCATCGAAACCGACACCCTCTCCAGCGCAATACCCTCGAACAGACGCGCCATGTCGTCCACGGTGTCAATGGCGACGCCCGCCATCCCTACGTCGGCGAGAGCCTCGGGTTCGTCCGAGTCGTAGCCTCGCTGCGTCGGCAAGTCGAATGCAACCGAAAGGCCTTGCGCTCCCTGCTCCAGCGCAGTCCGGAACGCCAGATTCGATCCGGCGGCATCCGCATATCCCGTGTATTGGCGGATCGTCCACGGCTTTTGGGTGTACATCGATGCATACGGTCCGCGTACGAACGGCGCCTGGCCCGGCAGAGAGTCCGTGTGCACGAGGTTTTCCGCGTCGGCCGCGGTATAGAGAGGCTTCAGCGGAATGGGCCGTCGCTGGCGCTGCAGGCCGTCCTCAGAATCCTGCTCCTGAAGCGACACCGTCTTATGCAACAAGGTCGTTGAGTTCCGCGCGTTCATACCTGTCTCCAGCGCTTTTCCGTCACGACGTCCGCTATCTTCTGCCCATCGCTGCCGCGACGCACTTCGCTCCAGTGGGCAATGCCGCGCTCATCGCGCCGTTCGCCGACGACCTGCACCTCGAGCGTGTCGCCGACGTTCAGATTGCCGTAGTAGAACAGGTCGCGACTGGCGATGACAGGTGGCTCGTCGAACCGGTGCAGCTGCCACTCAGCGCGATCGACAAAAGCCTGAAAGCTCGCAAAGTACAGAAAATCCGCGCCGTTGAAGTCGTTATTGGGGCAAGGCAGAAAATCGACGGACCGGTTGGTCGACCGTACATCAGCGACGGGTGGGATGCACGCCGCCATATCGCCGGCGCGCAACTGCTTGCCCAGTTGCACCATCTGAGCCGCTTCGTCGGGCATCGTGCTAACGTCCCCGCCAAGCAACGCGAGCGTGGCGCGCGCGACCGAGCGGTTGTTACGTGCCTCGCGGCGCCGCACGAAAGTCGACGACATCGACAACGTGCTGACCGTCATGTCGCCGCGTACAATCCGATGCGTGCTGAAGTGCCGGACCGCGCCGATGCGGCACAGCTCAGTGTGGATCTGGAACGCTTCGTTCTCTTCGATTGCATTGAATACATGAGTACGCAGCCGGATCGCCGTGAATGCCGCGTACGACTTGCCACCATCGTCGTCGATGAAATCGGGCACACTTCTGCCCGTGTGTGCCGCCAGTGCTTCCCAGTGACGATGGCCGCACTCCTTGAGAAGCCAGTTTTCGGACAGGCCGGTAAAACTCAGTTGAGGCATGCCGGCGCGGTAGAGGCCATTCGACGAATGCATGACTTTATGCGGCCATGGTTTCAACACTTGCCACGGGCTGCGCACGAGCCGCACAAATCGCGTCGACGATAAACTGCGCGTCGCGGGCGACACCGGAAAAACGGCCGGATCCCCATGTGTGCAGCCACGGGAGCCCCACGAAATACAGACCGGACAACGCCGTGACGCCACGCGTGTGCGCCGGGTAGCCACGACCGCTGAACACCGGTACGTCCAGCCAGCTGAAATCAGGCGTGAACCCAATGCACCATACGATCGACGCGATGCCGCTGGCGGCCAGATCGAGTGCCGTACGCTCGCCGTCCGGGCGCCAGACCGGCTCGTAGGGTGCGCCCGGCGGCGCATCAATGCCGCTTTTCTCAATGAATCGATCGATGCTTAAGTTGATGCGGTTATACGTATCATCCGCATCATTGAGGTTCGCTTGCAGGTTCGGCGTAAATTGCAGCGCGCCGGACTGGAGGTCGTCGAGGCGTCCGTACAATTCCATGCCCTCGGCTGCAAATCGGCGCAGATCGATGTCCCGACCGCCGTCGCGTCCAGTCACATAGTGGTTGGTGTTGTCACGCACGCCTTCACGCAACGGATGCTGCTCGACGGGCATCTCGTAGTAACGCATGTCAGCAAGCCAGTCGACCACGTCGCGGCCGCGGTAGAAGCGTGCGCAGCGCGGCGCTTCGCCTACGGCCAGATACACTTTCTTGCCGGCCAGATGCAGATCTTCCGCGATCTGCGCACCGGACTGCCCGGAACCGACGACAAGCACCGCTCCGTCCGGCAACGCCTGTGGATTGCGGTATTCCGACGACTGCAACTGCACGATATGAGCCGGCAGGCGCTCGGCCATGCGTGGCACGATGGGCGTGTGATAGCCGCCCGAAGCAACGACAACGTGATCGGCCGTGAATTCCCCCTGTGACGTGCTCACCGAGTATCGCCCGTCCGCGGCGCGCTTGACGCGCTGGACCGCCGTGTGTTCGAGCACGGGCGCATCGACCTTCGCAATGAAGCCGTCCAGATACGCGACGATCTCGTCTTTTTTCATGAAGCCATGCGGATCGGAACCGCTGTACGGATGGCCGGGCAACGCACACTGCCAGTTCGGCGTCACGAGACAGAACGCGTCCCAGCGCTGGCTTCGCCACGTATGGGTGGCCGTGTGCTTTTCGAACACGAGATGATCGATGTTTGCCTGTTGCAGAAAGTAGCTAATAGACAGCCCGGCCTGCCCACCACCGACGACGAGCACGCTGTAGTGGCCACCGTCGGGCCGCGATTCATTCTGCGTGGTAAGTGTGTTCGACATGATTGGATCCTCAATGAAAAATTCGCTGACGAAACGCGGCAGCGCGGCCGTGCAGTGCGCGCGGCTGGAATCGCCTGTTTCAGCCAAGGTCGATGACCGTCACAGCTGCACCCGGCTCGTCCATGAAGCGCTCGGCATCCGCCTCGATCTTCGACAGTTGATCCATCGCCGCTGAGCAGGCGAAGCCATACTTTTCTCGTACCCGCTCCGATCCTATGTGCAGCGCCTTGCGCGACCGGTCGAGAAAGTCTTCGACGGCGTAACGTTCGCCGGGTGTGAAAAATTCGCTAACGACCGTCGACGGCGAATAGCAGTTCGCTTCGCTGCCGTCGGGCCATTGAATCCGGAAGTTCATGACTGGCATAGTTTCTCCTTAGTGCAGGGCGAGTGGCTGGGTCGCCAGCCACTGCAGGTAAATGTCGAGATGACGGCGCGCGCTCGCCGCCCATCCGAAGCGGTCCAGCAGCGCCGGCACGGCGTGAACGAAGTCCAGGCCGCCACGCGAGTCCAGTGCGCGGCTCAGCGCAGCTGCGATGGATCGCGCGTCGTCCGGCTGTGCCCAGCAGCACACGCTTGTATCCAGGTATTCGGTGAATGGCGCGATCTGCGACACGACGACAGGTTTGCCGCTCGCGAGCGCTTCCAGCACGACGAGGCCGAAACCCTCGCGCAGCGATACCATCGACACGGCATCGGCGCTACGAAAGAGCGCGGGAATGATTTCGTCCCGAACCGGCCCGGTCACGACGACCGGTTGACCATGGCCTATGGCGAATCCGTGCTGGGCGGCGCGTGTCGCAAAACGCTGACTGTAGGTGTCGTGATCGAGCAGACTCGCGCCACCGCCAATCACGAGTTGCGCATCGGGCCGTGTCTCGCGCAGCAGAGCGAACGCGTCGAGCAGCATCAGCGTGTTCTTACGCTCCTCGACGCCGCCGACTGCGAGTACGACGGGCATGCCGACAATGCCCAACTGCTGCCGCAGCGCTGTGTCGTCGGACGATGCGCGTTCGCCATAGCGGTCAAGGTCGACGCCGTTCGATACGGTCTGCGGCTCGGCCCCGAAGGTCTCGCGCATGTAAGTGGTCCAGGTATCGCTGACACACATCAAGACATCGGCGTCGTGCCAGGCACGGCGTTGCCAGCGCTCGAGTTGCGGATTGTCGAACCGGTCCAGATGATGAACCGTGCGCAAAAAGCCGCGAATGGCCCGCTCCTGCTTCAGCTCGGCGAGCGCATTGCCGCTAATACTGTCCTGCGCGTGCAGCACATCGAAGGCATTGGCGTTGTGCCGCAGCACAGCCGCCTTCAAGGCTCGGATCCGCGTGTCGACCATGGCGACGGTGCCGACCTGCGAGCCTGTCAAACGAGCGAGCACAACGCGGCAAGGAGACTCGCGAAACATCGCTTCCCCGTCAGCCGCCGGCGCGAAAATGGTCACGTCATGACCTTGCAGGTGTAGCGCACGCGCGAGTTCGAGCGTATGGACCACGCCGCCGCGCGGGTTGACCGAGTGAGTGAGCAGCGCGATGCGCAGCCTGGAGGTGTTCATCGCGAGCCCCCCGAAGGCGCGCCGATGAATGGCGCATCGCGAAAATTCCACAACGATGCCGCGTCGCCGCGTTGATGAACCACCACCTCGCGTGAGGCATCCACGCTGCCGATTGCCGCGCACGTCAGCGACCGGACGGCAAAGCGCTCGATCACTTCTTCAACGTGCTGTTCGCGGACCGACAATAAAAATCCGAAGCTTGGGAACGCACTGACCCAACGTTCGAAATCGACGCCGTCAGGGCGCGGAATCGCGTCCAGATCGATACGCGCGCCGACCTGTGAGCATTCGAGCAGCATCAACGCCGTACCGAGTGCGCCTGCCATGCTGATATCTTTCGCCGCGTCGCACAGCCCCGCTTCAGCAAGCGATGGCAACAACTCAAGATCGGCACGCAGCCTCGCAGACGGCGCGCCAACCGACGCGTTCCAGAACGGATACGGGTCTTCGAATCGGCCGCGCATATCGACGGCCATCAGAAGCCGATCGCCGGGCATGGCATCAAAGCTCGACAGCAGCGCCTGTGCGCGTCCGATGATCGCCACGGCCAGTTGCGATTGCGCGCTACGCACGTTGCTATGGCCGCCGACGATGGGCACGCCATACGCGACAGACGCGGCCGCCATACCCGCGAGCACCTGCTCAGCGCCGGCGATCCCGTCGCTCCATAGCGCGTCGACGACGGCCAGTGGCCGGCCGCCCATCGCGTAGATATCGCTGACGTTGACCATTACGCCGCTGTAGCCGGCAAACCACGGCATCGCGTCGACGAAGTCGCTTACCAACCCTTCGATCGCGAAGAGCAGGTAGCCGGCGCCGTCAGCGATGGCCGCACAGTCGTCGCCGACGGCGACAGCCTGCGCGAGATCGCCTGTGCCGCGCGGCAGCCGACTGGCCAGCGACTCGACGACACCCGCGATATCGGTCTTGTGACAAAAGCCACGGCTCGCCCGGAGCCGCTCCACTAGTGCCGCGACACTCATGACGCTCTCCGGCTCAGCGCCACGAAGCCACTCTCAGGCGTCGCGCACGGCGGATAGGCGTCGAGTTGCGCCTGCATCAGATGATGAGGCCGGCCAAACAGCATCTCCTCCTGTCGGGTTTCCCAGCGCAGGCGTCGAAAGAGCGGCACATTCTGACTCTGCACATGCGCGAGGAAAGTCTCGCAACCGAGAGCATGCGCACTACTGACTGCAAGCCGGATCAATGTCGCTCCGATCTTGCCTTGCCGCCGGAACGCAGCATGAACGGCCAGACGCGAACCGAGCCATACGCCAGGCTCCGTTTCGTGAATACGCACGGTCCCAACCACCTGCTCGGGCGTTCCGGCCACACAACTCAGTGCGACCAGCAGCCGCGCATGCTCGTCGATCTCGTCGCGGTCATCGCCGACGAAAAGGCCCTGCTCGATGCAGAACACTGCACGCCTCAGTTTGTACGCTTCGGACGCTTCCCACGGCAGCGTCGCCCATTTGACGCGGTACTCGCTTGGCGTATAAGCGACGTCTGAGGCAACCCGATCGATCGCGTCGCAGAACATGATTACACCTCGTATGACGACAGTGATGAACAAGCACCGCACTTGCCGCAGCCCGCCTTGATATCGGCCGAGCGCATGCCCGCGTCGCCAAGCATGGCCGCGAGCGGCGCCAGGACCGATCGCATAAACGCCGGCGACGGCGCCGGATGATCCTCAAGCGGTGTGCCGCTGATCGGCACGAAGGGCACAACAAACGGATAGACGCCCAGCGCGATCAGTTCGCGCGATATATCGAGAATCGCCTCTGCGCTGTCGCCCAGCCCGGCAAGAATGTAGGTGCTGACCTGAGCGCGCCCGAATACCTCGACGGCGGCCTTGAACGCCGTCATATAGCGCGCAATGGGTACGCTCGCCTTGCCGGGCATGATGCGTTCGCGCACTTCGGGCGTGACCGCTTCGAGATGCATGCCAAGCGTATCGATGCCGCTCGCCTTCATCCGCTCGAACCAGATGTCGTCATCGGGCGGTTCGCATTGCGCCTGGATCGGCAAATCGACCGCCGCCTTGATGGCGAACGCGCTATCGCAGAGAATTTGCGCGCCGCGATCCGGCGTCGCCGGCGTGCCCGTCGTCAGCACCATATGCTTGACGCCATCGAGCTGCACGGCCGCACGCGCCACCTCGGCAAGCTGCTCGGGCGTCTTGCGCGCAATCGTGCGGCCGGCCGCAAGCGACTGGCCGATCGCGCAGAACTTGCACGACTTGCGGCGGCTTTCATAGCGAATGCAGGTTTGCAGCACGGTCGTCGCCAGCACGTCCGCGCTGTGCAGTGTCGCGATGTGCGAGTACGGCACGCCGTCGCGCGTCTGCAGATCGTAGAAACGCGGCGCCTTCGGAAAGCTGATGTTCGCGATCGGAATCGTGCCGCGCGACAGCATACTGATGCCGCCCCCATCGGGCTGCGATGCGACGAACGGCGAATTCCACGCGGTGCTCGTATGCACGGGCACCATGATCGTCACGCCGTCGACCGTCACGGCCTTGTGATCGGACGGACCCGCGCCGCCGCGCCGGCTGGCGGCACCCGCGCGAGGATCGATGAGACGCAGACCTGAGGACTGCAACTCAGTCATCAATTGCCGGCTCGCTGCCGACAGGTTCTCGCTGGCGCTCATAGAAAGATCCTCCAATTGCATTGATATCGGTATCCGAATGAACCATCGAGGTGACTGGCACTGCGGGGCGGTCGTTGAGCGCGAGGCTCAGGAGCTCTGGCCGCGCGTAATGGCCGACCGAATCCATCATCCGTTTGCGCTTCGTGATCAACGACATGTCGAGATCCGCGACCACCATGCCCTCGCCTTCCGTCAGCGGTTCGGCGAGATGCTGGCCTTCAGGCGACACAATCGCCGTATGACAGCCGCCGCGCAGCGCCTTTTGCAGCTTGGGATCGGTCGTCACCGCTTCGATCTGCGCATCGGTTAGCCAGCCCGTCGAGTTGACGACAAAGCAGCCCGATTCGAGCGCGTGATGGCGGATCGTCACTTCGATCTGTTCGGCAAAGATCGGTCCGACGAGGGATCCTGGAAACTGGCTGCAATGGATCTCCTCGTGCTGTGCCATCAAGGCATACCGGGCGAGCGGGTTGTAGTGCTCCCAGCACGCGAGTGCGCCGACCCGCGCGATTCCCGTCTGCGCGACCTTCAACCCGGCGCCGTCTCCCTGCCCCCAGATCATGCGTTCGTGGAACGTCGGCGTGATCTTGCGGCGCTTCAGCACGAGGCGGCCGTCGACATCGAAGACCAGCTGCGCGTTGTACAGACTGCCGTGGTCGCGCTCGTTGATGCCGAGCACGACCACCATCCGATGCATCCGCGCCCGCTCCGCCACAGCCTGCGTGACAGGCCCCGGAACGACGACGGCCTCCTCATAAAGCCGCATGTGATCCGCGCCCGATGCCACAGGTGCGCGTACAAACGAGAAATACGGGTAGTACGGCACGAAGGTCTCGGGAAAGACGATCAGCTGCACACCCTTGCCGGCGGCTTCGTCGATGGCCGCGCAGACCTTGTCGAGGGTGCCGCCGGGGCGGTCGAAATCCGGCGAGATCTGCACGGCGGCCGCGCGAATGATGCGTTTATCGGACATGATTGGCCTCTACGCGCCTCAGACGGTCCACGTATGGATGACGAGCGCGTCCTCCTTACGATGCAAAAGCTGGATGTCGAGTACGTCGAGCGGGCTGATCGGCCGGATGCCTTCGATCAGCGACGCTTCGCCGTGGCCGTACAGCGCCTGCAGCGCGAAGCGGCACGCGTAGACCTTGCCGCCTTCTTCCATGAATTTGACAAGCTGCTTGTTGATGTTCAGATGGCCTGGGAACGCTTCGTCGCCGAGCGTCGGGAAACCACGTTGCAGACCGAGCGTGACGCCGGGACCGTAGAGCAGCACCGAAGTTTCGAAGCCCTTGCGTTGCAGGCGGGTCGCCTGCAACAGGTTGACGAAGCCAATCGAGCCTTCGAACGCGACGGTGTGGAATGTGACGAGCGCCTTCTCACCCGGCTCCGCCTTCACGTCCTCAAATACCTTTTCTTCGTAGTCGACCAGGAAATCGCCGCTTTTATGACGGGGAAGATTGACAGCAGGCATAACGCACTCCAATTGATCGCATTAGTTGAATGAAATTGCCGATCAGTCAATTTGTCGGCACTCCCCTTAATGCAACGGGTATGCCAATGATCGGCCCGAAAATGCGATCACTTTCCAATCAATCAAACTGAGATTATCCGCAGGACCCGAAAAATATTTTGCGGACCGCCATCCGGCGGGCGCTTCGCCAAAATGGGACAGCACGGCCTCGCACCAGGGAGGCGCCGTCTGTGAGCATGCGCCGCTCGCCAATGGTGCGCCCCACACCGAAACCGTGCATTGATACAATCAATGCGATAAATGTTTCATCCGAAATGCGATCGCATTTATTTTGAAGGGTGGACGCGTGGTATCGTGAATAAAGGATTCTGAAACGGTACGTGCAATGGATAGACTGACGCATCACTGGTTTAAAAGGCTCGAGGAGAGCCGCAAGCCCGCCTATCTGGTGATTCCCGATCTGATAGAAGAAGATCTCGCCAGTGGCCGTCTGCGCCCGCGCGACCGCCTGCCCGGTCTGCGCGATCTTGCGAGTTCGCTGCAATTGAATTACACGACGGTGGCGCGTGCGTATGCCGAGGCTCGCAAGCGAGGGCTCCTCGATGCACGCGCCGGCAGCGGCACGTTCGTGCGCGGCCGAACACAGACGTTACCGCTCACGGCGGGCAGCAGCGTCGAAATGTCGATGAACATGCCACCCGAACCGCCTGAGCTGGCAGCGCGTCTGCGCGAGTCCGCTGCGAGCCTGTTGCAAAGCGCCGATCCGTACCGCTTGCTGCGTTATCAGGACTTCGGCGGCACTGCGGCGGATCGCGCGGCGGGCCGTAGCTGGCTCAGGCAGGTTCTGCCGGACTGCGAGGACGACCGGATTCTGGTCTGCCCGGGCATTCATAGCGTGCTGGTCGCACTGGTGTCGCAACTCGCGCGGCCCGGCGAAACGATCTGCCTCGACGCGCTCGCGTATCCGGGCATCAAGGCGATTGCGTCCCAGTTCGGCGTGAGGCTGCAGGCACTGCCCCGCGACGATGAAGGGCCGCTGCCGCACGCGTTCGAAGCACTGTGCAAATCGGAGAAACCTGGCGCACTCTATTGCAATCCCACCTTGCAGAATCCCAGCACGCTCACGCTATCGTCGCAGCGGCGCGAAGCGCTTGCGGACGTCGCTTTACGGTATAGCGTCCCGATCATCGAGGACGACGCATACGGTATGTTGCCGCAGAACGCCCCGGTGCCACTGGCTGTCCTCGCACCCGAGCTCACCTACTATGTGACCGGCCTGTCCAAGAGCTTCGGCGCGGGTCTGCGGGTTGCCTATCTGAGCGCGCCGTCGGCGCGGCAGGCGCAGCGCGTGGCCGGTGCGCTGCGCGCGACGACCGTTATGCCCAGCCCGTTCACCGTATTGCTCGCAACGCAGTGGGTCAACGACGGCACCGCGACCGACATGCTCCGTGCGATCCGCGCCGAAGCAAACGCGAGGCAGGACATTGCGGCACAGGAACTTGCCGACTGGCAATACGACGCGAATCCCGACGGCTTTCATCTGTGGCTGAAAATCCCGTCGCAATGCGACTGGAGCGCATCGGAACTCGCCTTGCAATTGCGCAACCAGGGCATCGGCGCAGTAGCGGGTGCTGCGTTTTCCACGGACGGTAACCCGCCGAATGCGATCCGCGTGTGTCTGGGCGGACCGCAAAATCGTGACGACTGCCGTGATGCATTGCAGCGGATCGCCGACACGCTCAACGATCCGCATCATCTTCACATGCCGATGATGTGACCTTGCCACGTGTCAGCATCAGGATCGTCGATACAAACAGCGGCTCGAACCAGGCAGTAAGGCTGTGCTCTTCCCGATCACGAGCATAAGCATAAGCTGCATTAGCGCATCAGATTTGCACGCGCGCGTCCATTCAGTGGCCGGATCTCCTAACGGCCCTGGTCCCGGATTTCAACTAACGTTCGATCCAGGCCATATTTCCTGAGCTTCTGGTACAGCGTGCTCTTCGCTATACCCAGGTGCCTTGCCGCCGAGGTCAGATTCCCGCGAGAGACGGCGATCGCGCTGCGAATCGCTCCCTGCTCCGACGCTTCCATCGTGCCCCGGCCGTCGCGTGAAAAAGGCTCGTCGCATCCGGCAGGGATCGACTCGTCGCTCACGCGCAACTCCGGTGGCAGATCAGCAAGCGTAAGGCCCCCTGAGCCAGCCGTAAGGAGCATACTTTCCACTACGTTATGAAGCTCCCGGACGTTCCCCGGCCATGAATACGTGCAGAGCGCCGCAACCACTTCGTCGTCCACCGCAGGGCAAGCCCTGCCAAGCTCCGTCGCAAACTTCTGGACCAGATATTCGGTGAGGCGGCGAATGTCCCCCGGCCGGTCGCGCAGCGGCGGAATACGGATACTGGTCACCGCGACGCGATAGAAGAAGTCCATGCGAAAGCGCCCTTCTGAGACCTCCTTTCTCAAGTCACGATTGGTCGCCGCGACGAGCCGAAAGGTCACCTTCCTCGGGACGTTTTCGCCGAGCCGATAGATCTCCCCCTGTTCCAGTACGCGCAGGAAATGCGGCTGCAGATCGACCGGCATTTCGCCGATTTCGTCGAGAAACAAGGTCCCGCCATTAGCTGCTTCGATCTTGCCAAGCGCGCCCCCCCGGCGCGCACCGGTGAAGGCGCCATCGCCATAGCCGAATAGTTCGCTGGCGAGTAGTTCACGGGACAGGCCGCCGCAGTTGAGCGCAATAAAAGGCCCCTCCTTCGCCTGGCTCGCGTGATGGATTCCCTTGGCAAACAATTCCTTGCCCACACCAGTCTCGCCGAGCAACACAACCGGCGCACGCGAACGCGCGATCTGCCGGGCTTTGTCCACGGCATCGAGCAATGCCGGAGCTTCGCCCTGAATGCGTTCGAAGCCAGCCGTCGATCCCCCTTCGGCGCCGCAACCCGGTGTGCTGCTGACCCTGCGCGTAGCGCTGTGGCGTTGCTGGTACGGCACGATCAGCAAGCTACCGATGCGCCTGCCATCGTCGATCACCGGCTCGATCCAGTCGGGCTGGATCCAGTGGGGGAGATCCGTGGGTGTCACACTGGTAAGCGCAGAATCGGTGGCGAGCGCCAGGATCCGTCGTGGCCGAGCGAGCGAAAAATCACCGCCAGCTGCCGCGATCGCGGCTTCGGCATGCTCATTGACATTGATCGGATAGCCGCCATGGTCGAACACCACGGCGCCGTCGGACGCGAGCATCGCGAGGCGCGTCATGCAACGATCCAGGAGCCGATAGCGAAGTTCCATGGTCCGCGCAGCAAGACGGTTCTCGATCCGGCTCGCTGCCGTGACGACCAGCGCGAGGCTGTGACGATTGTAGGATTCGGACAGGCCGGATACGTCGATGACGCCGATAATCGTACCGTCGCGCGGGTCGCGGATCGCATTGGCCGAGCAGGTCCAGCGCTTGATGCCGGCGCAGAAGTGTTCGGCAGAATGGATCTGCACGGGCTGGCCAACCTCGATCGCTGTGCCGATCGCGTTGGTGCCGCAGATCATCTCGTTCCAGGACGCGCCGGGCAGGAGTTGAATCCCGTGCGCCGAGGCAATGGTAGCGGGGTCACCCTCGAGATTCAGGATGGTGCCGGCCGGCTCGGCAAGCGCCATCACCGTTTCGGTTTGCGCAAGAAAGTCGCGTGCGTGTGCCATCACTGGCGCACTCGCTTCGACCAGGTCTCGGTGACTGCGTTGCAACGAATACAGTAGATGTTCCTCCAGCGGCGGCGGCGCATGGCCCAGCGTGGGGTCCACCTGCCAATCGAGGCAGCGCTGCCACGATGTGTCAACGAGGTGCCGCACGACACTGTGCGGTGCTTCTCCGCCGCTCAGAAAACGTTCCCAGGCAACCATGACGACCGCTTCGTCGCCAGGGTTCGAGAACATCTGCATGGCATCCGGCATATCCATTACTTGTCTCCTTCTTCATGCCGTCTTATACCGCACCGCAATATTGCGGATGCAGCCGGCTCGTGCGAGAAGAGGGGCAAGATCGATGCCACCGCGAGAATGCCGGAAGATGACACCCAGCGCACCACCGAACGTTTGATTTCCGGACGATGGCCGCACGGGCTGCGTTCGATTTTCGAACGGTCCGGTTGAACGGCTCACCGGCGCGGACAGCCCGCTCGCTGCGGTGCATCAACCGACGCGCAAGGCTGTAACAAAGCCGCGCTGCGGCGGCGCCAATCGATGGAATGGCACCGCCCGCGGGAAGAACCGGGCGCAAGACAACTGCGCCCCGAGCCATGCGCTGCTAGTCAGCGCGCTCGGGAACCGGCAACTGCAGCCACTCCTTATAGAACGCCTCGATGTCCGGCTCGAAATCGTGAATCACCGGATACCAAGGCGTCGGTGCTTCGACGTCGTGCATGGTTCCGCAAGTCGGACAGTAATACTCGCGGTAAACCTGCCACTGGGTGTCGGGCGCCATGAGCTTCGGATAGACTTCGAGCATCGCCTCCTCTGTGTCGCGCACATAGACGTTGGCATACAGTTTCCAGTTTTCGCGGTAGTCGCAGAACTCGTGGCCGCAGTCGCATTTGACCAGCCAGTGTTTGCTTTTCGCGGCCTGCACGATATGCAGGTGCGGTCCAAGCGGCAAGACAATCTTGTCGGGCCACGAGACTTTCCCCTGCAACACGTCGAGATACTGGCTAAAGCGTTCATGATCCTTCGGCATGGACAACATGCGTACAGTCGTATCCCAGTCGAGTCGTCCATCGACCAGATTGCCGACCTGTTCTTTCGTGTAAGCAGACATTTCGCTACTCCTTGATTCGCTTCGATTTCGATATCGGGACAGATTACTCTTCGACCTGAACCACGGTGGTCACGTCGGGCAGCAGCGAAAGATCCATCCTGTACTTCGAGCCGTAGGACGGCACGTCCAGTTCTGCCTCGGTCATGTTCCAGTCGGCAGGCAGATCCCAGAACTTCCGGAAGTCGTTGAGGAATTTCTGCGACAACCCGAAGCTGGTCGCGAACATGTGACGCACCGGGCGCGACGCATGTTTGGTGAGGACGCGTTCACGCTCTTCCTTCATCCACTCCCGCGTCGGTAACGAGCGGGCAAGCCGCTCCTTGCGGATTTCGCCACGGCGCTTCAGGGTCTGTTGCGCATCGACCGTCCAGATGCCCGTTGCGTCCTGCACCAACACCGCGCCATACACCTTCTCGGCAAACTCAGGGAGCAGAAAGCCGTTGTTGAGATCCTTTGCAATGGCTTCTGTTTCCCGATCGAGCGGATCTCCAAAGCCCGGACCTCCGCGCAGGTAATTGAGGTACAGGTCATGGTTTTCGTAGCAATCCTCCGTCGTCATGCATTGCTTGTCGCGCTTGACCTTGGAAGTCGCATCGATATGCCGTTCGTAGTCCGGTGCGTCGGGATTCGCGTCGCCACCGAGCGGCAGCGAGAGCCCCTGCGCAATGCGCTCTTTCAGGCCCGTCTTGTGAGCCTCGAACCGGTAGCCGGTGGCAGACGGATAGCCGCCCATGAACCCCCAGTCGCTATTCATGTAGCCATTACCCATGAAGAACATGGTCCAGTCCTGGGCCTTCCAGACCATGCGCAGCGTTTCGAAACCACACCCGCCGCGGTACTTGCCATAGCCACCGGAATTGGCTTTGACGTTGCGCCCGAGATAGAGCAACGGTTCGGCCATCTCCCAGATCTCGATGTCGCCCATATCGCCTTCCGGGTTCCAGATCGCCGCGGCGTGATTGAGACCGTCCTTGATAGCACCGGCGCCCGTACCGCACGACGAGGCCTCGAAGCTGTTGACCGCGTGCACTTCGCCGTCCTGATTGATGCCCCCGCCTTGCAACCAGTTCGACGTATTGGCATTGCCCGCGTTGACTTCTTCCAGATAGCCGCGGCTGAAGTACGCCTGGCCCAGCCCCCGCCACATTGCGCTCCACCCCGATACCAGGAAGTGCCATGCATAGGCGTGGCCGGTACGGCGATCGTCCGGATTCATCCATGTGCCCTTGGGCAAGCGGAACTCCGTGCCGAAGTAGGCGCCGTCGTTGATGCGCTGGGTCGGCACCAGGGTCTGGGTCATCATGACCCAGATACCGCTCGTAAATGCGACGTGGTGGGCGTTATAGGTGTGCCATCCCCAGCGGCTCGCGCCTTCGAAATCCAGCCGCCATGTGGCGTCGGGCCGGATCGTCATTTCCACCGGCGAGTGCATGATGGTGTCGATCTTGGCAAAGGCCGAGGGCGTCTGGATATCCTCGTGCGCATAGGGCACATCCACAAAGGCGACCTTGCGGTATTTGCCAGGCAGCGTCATTGCCTTGATGCGGCTTTGCAAGCCACGCCGGCCCTCTTCGATGACCTCATAGCTGAACTTCTCGTAGGCTTCCAGCCCCTCGGTGGCGATGATCTCTTCCACCATGTCGCGGATCATGTGGCAACCGGCGATCCGCGTGCGCTCGTCCAGGATCCAGTACTTCGGCGTGCGCACCGAGCGCTGGCTTTCATGAAGCCAGTCGCGCAGCGGCTGGTCGTTCACGCCCGTCTTGCGGCAGGTGATCTGGTAGCCGTCGCCGAAACGCTGGACCTGCCCCGTCGACATGGAGCCCGGCGTCACCGCACCGGTGTCGATCACGTGCGTCACTCCGCCCACCCAACCGATTAGCTTGCCGGCCCAGAAGATCGGCACGATCGTCGCAATGTCGCAAGGATGGACATTGCCGATCGAGCAGTCGTTATTGGTGAACATGTCCCCCGGATTGATGCCCGGATTGTCCTCCCAGTTGTTCTCGATCATGTACTTGATCGCGGCGCCCATCGTGCCGACGTGAATGATGATGCCGGTAGAGGTCAGCACACAGTCGCCCACCGCGTTATACAACGTGAAGCACAGTTCCCCTTCCTGCTCCACAATCGGCGACGCAGCGATCTTCTTTGCGGTTTCACGAGCGTGCACGAGACCGCCGCGAATCTTGGAGAACAGCTTCTCGTAGCCAATCGGGTCCTTCTCGCGCAACTCGAGTCGGGCGAGCCCGTTGTAATGGCCCGTTTTACTGGTGCGCGCCATGATCTCGGCACGGAACGCTTTCAGGGTCTTGCCGTTGGCCAGCAGATCGGCCTGGCCGAGTTCCTTGGATGACATGAGGTTCATTTTCGTCTCCTTACTTCACTTCTTGCAGGTGGAACAGCCGATGCTTGTCGAGCGTGGTTTCGAAACCATCGGGCACGACGAAGGTGGTGGATGCAGACTCGATGATGGCCGGCCCGACAATGTGGTTACCCGCCATAAGCGACTCCATCTGCCAGATTTCGGCTTCGACCCACTTCTTGTGGCGATAGAACGGGCGCTTGCCCAGATAAGCGGACTTGGGCGGCGTTTCCCCCGCTTCCGGATCCTCAGGCAGCACGGGTTTCTGCGTTGCTACAAGGCCGCGCATGATCGCGCCGGTGGCGCTGAAGCCCAGCTCCGGTGAGCGGGCGGAACTCGCGTACACCCTTGAGTAGGTTTCTTCGAACGCGTCGGTGATCTTCTTCCAGTCCGCGGCAGTGGCAGCACCGCTGATCGGCGAAGTAATCTCCAGATCGTTCAGTTGTCCCATGTACTGCATCCGGTAGCCGGGCAGCAGGGTGATGTCTTCCAGCTTGAAGCCGTTGATGACGAACTCCTCGACGACCTTGTCGGCCAGTTCCTTCCACGCCTCCTGGATGACCGAGCAAGCCGCCGTTTTCTGCTCGTCAGGCGCGTCTGGCGCGACCGCGATATCCACGCTCTTGTCGTAGCGGTACTCGAAGTCGGCGCAGGCACAACCGAAGGCAGAAAATCCGGCCGCCCATGCCGGCACGATCACGTCCTTGAAGCCGAGACCTTCCGTATAGCCGTAGGTATGCACCGGCCCTGCGCCGCCGTACGAGAAGCACACAAAGTCTGTGGGGTTGTAGCCCTTCGCGCTGATGTTGGCGCGCAGGTACTCGTGCAGACTGAGATCGAGCAGTTCGATCACGCCCGCCGCGGCATCTTCCACGGAGAGGCCAAGCGGATCGGCGATCTGAGCCTTGATGTGTTGCCGTGCGCGTTCGACGTCGAGCTTGATGGCTCCGCCGAGAAAGTTGTGGGGGTTGAGATAACCCAGCACCACATGGCAATCAGACACTGACACCGTATCAAGCCCGCTTTCGGGCCAGCACGTACCGACGCGATAGCCCGCACTGTCCGGCCCGAGCTTGATGGAACCGCTATAGGGATCGAGCCGTACAAAGCTGCCGGCACCTGCGCCTACAGAATCCATCGCCACCAGTGGCAGCGACAGCACGAGCCGGGCCATGTCAGGATCGGAGGCGATCGCAAAGTTGCCTTTGGTGATCAGCGCCATGTCGAAACTGGTGCCTCCGATATCGCTGCATGCGATGTTCTCGTAGCCGAGTCTTTCGCCGAGCAGCCGCGAGCCGATGACGCCCCCGATCGGACCGGAGACAATCGTGCGTGCGAGTTCCTTGGCCTTCCAGCTGATCGTCCCACCGTGCGTGGCCATCACCCGCAGATCAAACCTGGCACCGTGCTTCCTGAAGCGGTCGCTGACCTTCTGCAGCGTCTGCCGTGACGGTTCAGCCGCGTACGCTTCGAGAATGGTCGTATTCGTGCGATGGCTTTCCTTGCGCGACGGGTAGTAGTCGACTGAGGCAAAGACCGGGATGTCCGAGCCGATTTTCTTCAGTTCGTCACGACAGATATCACGAGCGCGTTTTTCACTCGACTCATTCTTGTGCGACTGCAGGAGACAAATGGCGATCGCCTTCGATCCGGCGTTCACGAGTTCCCGAGTTGCCTTACGCACTTCTTCTTCGCGCAGGGGAATCACGATTTCGCCCTGAACATCGGTGCGTTCGGTCACGCCCCGGGTGCGCAAAAGCGGGACCAGCGGTTCGTCGTAGCGGTGGGTGTTAAGGTGAATGCGTTCTTCCAGCGCGTAGCCGAGATAACTCTGGATGGCCCGCCCCATTGAGTGAATCTGTTCGAAGCCTCGATTGCAGATAAGCCCCACATCCAGGCCCTTGCGCTGAACGACGCGATTGAGCATCGCCGTTCCGGAATAGACGCAGGTCACCAGCTCGGGATACACCTCGTCGACCTCACGGTTCCACTGGGCCAGTGCATCATGCGACGACTCCAGAATCGCCAACGATTCATCCGCCGGATTGCTTTGGGCTTTACCAACCACGAACCGGCCATCCGAGCGCACGAAGAAGGTATCGGTCATCGTGCCGCCGGCATCAATGCCCAGTACCTGGACGTGTGAAAGTTGCTGTTCCATTAGTGTCTCCAGCTCTCCTTGATTGAACATCGCCTCGACGGGGAGGCGCGATGTGAAGCGAGTGTTGCGGTTCGCTTCGGAGGAACTAAAGGCAAGGGACATGCCACTGACTGCCGAATCGGCGCCTTATCGGCAAGCTACTGAATGGATTGGCTTTTCGGGGAAATACCGGCGCGCTCGCGGTGAACGGGACGTTCGCGCAACGACCGGTTTCTGAACGGTCGGCCGTCTGGAGAGCGGTATTCGAACGCAGGTCTGACGGGGAGCGTGACGTGCGGGAAGTCGACCAGCTTCAATGTCACCGGCTGACACGCCGGGTAATTCCAAGGTCGTGCGCCAACGCATACTTCCTGATCTTCTGATAGAGCGTGCTTTTCGCTATGCCAAGCTGCGCAGCCGCCTGGGTCAGGTTGCCCTGACTTTGCTGGATCGCAAAACGAATCGACTCTGCTTCTGCCATTTCCAGCGAGCGGACCTTTTGCCGCGCAAGTGCAGACAGCCCAGAGGACGCCGTATCTCGAACGCCCTTAGGGGAAACGGCCAAGGCGCCGATTTCTGGCGGCAGCTCGGCGACTGTAACGATTCCGTCGCGGGCCATGAGTACCGCGCCCTCGATTGCATTTCGCAACTCACGAACGTTACCGGGCCAGGTGTAGTTCAGCAGGCATTCATACGCCACGTCGTCGAAGACGGCATGGGTTATGCCGTACCGTTCGCGCGAGACACTCAACCAGTGCTCGATCATCTCGGGCAAATCCGTCTTGCGTTCGCGCAGCGGCGGTATCGAGATATTCGTGACGGCCAGCCGGTAATACAGATCCATGCGGAATTTACCGTCAGCGACGTCCGCACGCAGGTCGCGATGCGTGGCGGCGATCAGGCGCAAGCTGACCTTGCGAGGCGCATTCTCGCCCAGCCGGTATATCTCCCCTTCCTCCAGCACACGCAGCAGATGCGGCTGGATGTCGAGTGGCATTTCGCCGATCTCATCGAGGAACAGTGTGCCGTGATTCGCCGCTTCGATTTTCCCCGTCATGCCTGACCTGCGTGCGCCGGTGAACGCACCTTCGGCATAACCAAACAGCTCACTGCTCAACAAATCGCGGGACAAGCCACCGCAGTTCAGCGCGACGAAGGGACCGCCTGCCCTCGAACTGGCCTGGTGAATGCCTTGCGCAAACAACTCCTTGCCAACGCCGGTTTCGCCGAGCAGCAGTACCGGGACCGAGGCTTTGGCCAACTGCTGCGCCTTCTGGATGGCCGTGCGCAGCGCAGAGCTCGTGCCGACAATGCGAGAGAACGCCGCGGCAGGCGTGGACTCGGCGACCGGCATCGCCCCAAGTACCGCATCAGACAACGAAGCGGCGCGCCGACTGGCAGCCGGCGCAATCAACATGAAGCCGAGCGTGTCGGCGCCTTCAGTGACGCGTTCAATGCGTACGAGGCGCAACCACGCCGGCGATTGCGGCGACATGGAGCCAGCGGCAATCCTGGCGATGTCCGGGATCGGAAAAGCGTTGTCCAGTGCGCCCGATACGCCAAGCCGAGCAAAGGCGGCTGACGCCTGCGGGTTGGCTCTGACTAGACGTCCGGACTCGTCCACCACCACGACGCCGTCGGTACGACCGGAGCAGTAAGCCATGCAACGCTCCATCAGGCGCAGACGGCGCTCCATTGCGAACTTCCCGAGCCGGCTTTCGATACGTCCAGCCATCGAGACGATAAACGCCAGGCTATGCTGGCTGTAGGTTTGCGCAAGCCCCGAGACATCCAGTACGCCGAGTACGCTGCCGTCGAGCGGATCGCGGATCACCGTAGCCGAGCATGTCCACTGCTTGATACCCGCGCAGAAATGCTCCGAACCATGGATCTGCACCGGTTGCCGCAAAGCGAGGGCGGTGCCGATCGCGTTGGTGCCACAACTAAGCTCGGCCCAGTTACAACCAGGTATCAACCGTACCTCGCCGGCGGGTTCAACGATGCGCGTATCGCCGGCCAGTTCGAGGATCATGCCGTCCGGATCCGCGAGCAACAGAATGGTCCCCGTCTGCGAAAGGAATTCGCGTGTCTGCTGGATAAGCGGCACGCTGGCATGCATCAGGCGGTCGTTCCTGACACGCAAGTCGAACAGAGCCCCTTCGTCCAGGGGCAACGGGGCGCCTGCCGTATCGGGAGCCACCCGGCCATCAAGGCAGCGATGCCAGGAATCGTCAACGACCCCGCGCAGGGTACCAGAGGGCGGCTTGTCACCTTGAATCAAACGCTCCCACGCCGCCATGACGCTGGCGTCGCGGTCCGGACTGGAAAACCAGTCCATTGGCGTGCCTGTCTCTTGCATGCTGTCTCCGTGTGAGCACGAGTACCTCACTCGATCAGAGGGTTCGCCTTGCCTAATGGCGTTTTCCTTTTTGCCCGTGACGGCAATGGCCGCAGTCGACATCCCGGCGCCCTCGGCGCGCGTTGCGAGCGCCGACGCGCGTTCGGCGGTTCGAACGAAGCGGTTTCGAACGCCCCACCGTCAGGCGCAGGCCGCGGCGCGATCGGACCCCGTCGGTCGGACCACGCCTTGACGCCGCAATCGTGCCCATCAACGATCGATTACGACGCAATCGCCACGCAGCCGCGCCCCCCGTCTGAATTCTATGCCCGAAATACAGCACCGTCCGAAAATCGAACGCTCTGGGCAACTGACACCCGTTAAAACGCCAACCAATTGACAAAAACATCTATTAAATCAATGTCTTGATCTCACCGCGGCGATACTGGCATGGCCCATGCATCTAGCTGGGCGAGGGCGAGCCGCAAGACTGTTTCAGCGCTCGGTTTCGTAGCAGAAAAGCGCTCGCCATCTGCGCGATGAAACAGAGGTCGAAGGAGAAGACGATGAACACCAGTCAGCGGTCCCTGCGTTTGCTGGTCGAAAAGTGGCTGGCGCCCACTCCTGCGATCCCGGCACACGTCACGCGGTTTAGTCGCATGGGTACGAATCAGAGGCGCTATGTGCGCGTCGAAGCGCTACATCCGACCGGCTTGCTGGCGTTTTTTTTCTTCAGACACGATGACGGTTCGTGGTGTGTATTCCCGCCCGTCACGGAAAGGCCGACCATGAGAGTGTGATCGGCTTTAGGAGATCCTGACCGAAATTGAGGCGAGTATTTTGACGGTTTCCGACGGTGACCAAAATCTGGAAGCAGACGATTTACCGGGTTCTGCCGCGCTAAGGCGCCAAGCTAGAATTCACGTTCGACTATGAATGAAGAACGCGATGGGCAAGACGAAGAAGACGCCGCGGGCAACGTTGCCACTGGGTATCGGTAAGGTTCTCAAGCGAAAGCACTATCCGTTGGACGTGATTTTGCTATGTGCGCGCTGGTATGTGGCTTACTCGCTGAGTCTGCGCAACCTCGAGGAAATGATAGCCGAACGGGGTTTCGAGTTCGATCACTCGAGCGCGCACCGCTGGGTGATCAAGCTCGTGCCGTTGAGAAGGCGATTGACCAGAACGGTGAGCCCGAAACGATTACCGTGGACAAGAGCGGTGCCAATCTGGCCGCGCTCGAAGCGCTCAACGCCGGGCGGCAGACGCCGATCAGGATCCGGCAGAACAAATACCTGAACAACATCGTCGAGCAGGACCATCGTGCCATCAAACGCATCATCAAACCGATGATGGGATTCAAGGATTTTCGTTGCGCCCGCATCCTGTTGAGCGGCCTCGAACTCGTGCACATGATCGCCAATGGCCAAATGGAGGAACAAGGCATCGGATGCACTCGTGCCGAGTAGTTCCACTCCCTGGCGGCATAAGTAGACCTCACTATACTGCTCGCCATTATCGCGACAAAACCGCTTGGCGGGGGGCCGAGAGCCCGGTAAATTTGTTGGCGTCAAACCATTGAGTTGATTGCGCCCGCCCCCCGGCCATCCCGATGCAGCGAACCCTGAGACGCCTAGGCCATGAGCCGACAATAGTCTGGTGCCTGCACGCGGGCAACCATGGAATTGACGTGTACTCCTTTGGACATTGGCCTGGCACCGGCGATTTTCTGGAGCTCAAATGAGCCAGGGGCGACCGCCAGAACACCGGCACTCGCCTTGATCCCGATGGGTGACTGGTGCGGATCAGTTCCGTAGCCAGACGACGAGAAGCCGGACGCGTCATCAAGCTTCGCATCACCAGGATGGGCTAAAACGATTCTACAACGCTGCAAGGCCTGACCCTTGAGGGGATAGATATATCCCTTTATTCTGGCCTTTCAATGGGTGACGACTTTATAGTCGCAACGTTGACGTCTTTAATGCGTTCTACGATATCGGACTGCTTATGCGCGCGCGCGTCCTCTATCGGACGCCAATGCCACTCGCGTGCTTCTGGCCGAATCTGGATACACCACAGGGGGTCTGGAGGGTAGGATTATCCTTTGCGGCGACTTCCACCACGTGCCGTGCGGTCAGAATCAGACTATGGCCATCGAAAAACCCGGTGCCGATAATTTGCCCGCTCAGGCCGCCGTCCACTGACCTAACAATCGGCAGCACGGCGGCGGCGGCGTTGACGGGTACACCGTTCATCAGCGCGGTGAAGCGCCTCGTCGGCGCGATACCGTTTTGCGTTGTCCGCTTCTTACCTTCGCGACGTCCTGGCCTACCCATCTTCTTTTCCGAGGTTTAGTAGCCTGATCCGCCAATCAGCAGATACGGAGCAGAGACGCCGGTCGGGGCGGATGCGTTATCGTCGCGCTCAACAATGGACAGATGACGGTCGGTCAAATCTTCATCTTCGGGCACCTGATATCCCGCCGTGCAGACAACATCGACATCGCCGTACTGCGCACGAAATCCTTCCTACTGTGCAATCACTTCAGAAATCTTCACGTCAGGTCACCTTTTCCGCTTTACTTGATTAACCGCAAGCCAGCCGACTTGGCGGCTTTCGCGTCGAACGTCGCTGTGTACTCACAATGTGCGTCATGACAAGTGCGCTCGATCAGGCAGTCCGCGAAATCGGCCTTCGAGGAAGTAAACACGCGAAAGGCTTTCCAGACCGTTTCGGCAGCTTCGACGCTCAACTCCTTAGTTCGGAGAAGGCCCTCAACCACCTTTGCAATCTGGTCACGATCGGCGGCATACAGGCTGGAAAGAACCCACACGACTTCGACTAGGGCAACCTGCGTTACGTAACCGGGTTCGTCAACCGTCAGCGATTCAATCAGCGCACTTGCCTTAGGCGATTGCGCTGCATCATCTTGAGCGATGTAGCGGACTAGCACGTTTGTATCAAGACCGATCATTAAGCACCGGCTCCGCGTGCGGCGATGGCAGCATTCATATCTTCAATGGACACAGGCTTGGCCGGCTTCCCCACAAGCCCCTTGAGCGATTCCACGGATTTTGTTGCCGGCACTAACTCGTAGCGACCGGTGGTCTCGTTAAGGACGAATTCGATTCTGTCGCCGGTTCCCAACCCCAAATCGCTTCGAATGCCGACCGGGATCGTGACCTGCCCCTTCGACGTAATTGTCGCGGATGCCATCATACCCTCCTTGATTTCACAATTCCTTACTTTAAGGTAAGGCAAACAGAAAATCAAGGTCTAGATGCGGGTTCTTGATCTCCCTGTCCAGCTATATCGGCCGCTCGAGCACAAACTTCAGTGCACAGCGAGCCTCGCTGTGACAGGGCATCAATCCCAGTCGTCATCGAAAGCGGCCATAGCTTCACGCCGCTCGCGCGCGGACACTTCCAGCTAAGGCTAGACATGATCCAGATGCGAATGGCCGATCCGCCACTGCACGGTGTCAAGCGAGTGGCCCTGTGCTACCAGACGGCTCGCAAACGTCCTACGTCCACTGTGGCTACGATGCCGGCACCGAGGCCCGCGGCACGGTACAGACTTGTGATATAGCTTTGGAGGCTGCCGGCCGCGAGGTATTCGACCGCCTCACCATCGAAGTTAGCCCGCCGCTTAACGCTCAACTCGAATGCGCCGCCCTTCTGCGTGAGAATCAGGCGCGTGTAGGGCGTGAGACCGCGATACTCCTTGCGATCCAAGGCAACTCCCGCACCGCGCTGGTAGCGCCATTCAATATAGCGTTCGAAGGCGGCAATCGTGCGCGCGTCCGACAGGTAAATACATCGTGGGCGGCAGCCTTTTGTGATCGAACCTCGCAAGCTGACTTCTTCGCGTCTTGCCCCGGATCTGGCGAGCACATCGCAGACTTCAACGCGCGCGATTTCTGTGACTCGCGTACCGTATGTTATGCCGAGTAGCAATATCAGCGTGTCGCGTACGGGGAATCGGCTGGTTGCTTCCGTGACGCGTAGCAGATGGCGAAATTTGGCGGACGTAAGGACTTTAGCGCGTTTGGGTTCCATGTTTCCTGTCTCGGAATACGCTCGAAAATCGAGCCGGTTACGAGAGAAAAAACGCTGGACGCTCCTTTCCAGTCTAACGCAGACGAATGGGGGGGCAGGATTCCGTGCATGTATGGACCCGACGCGCTTTGCAAGCTCTTTATGATGATTGGAAATGGTCTGCATGCATGTATCCGGCTTGCTCGTGGGCATTTGCCGAAGCACGCCCGCAGCCTTG
>NZ_CAJNBK010000028.1 GCF_905220975.1 Paraburkholderia haematera
GAGCTGACTGTCCATGTGGCGACAACTGATCGGGTCGACGCCACAGGAGGGAATATACAAGTAGGCAAAAGAAAGCGGCTCACACCGCCAGCTCTTAAGCGGGTCCCCCGCACAGCCACGCTAGTGGTGCATCTGGAATCTGTGTTCTCGCACATTCCACCTCAGTGACAAGGCAGTCATACCTCCGGCGGCGCTGCGCGCGCCGAACCGTAATTCATACCCCCCCTCCGTTTGATGCCCGCGTTTTACCCCCGTGCTATGACTCGTTATCGCATCGTCACTGCAATTGCTAATGCGGGTGCGGGGCGGGTGCGGCTGTAACTACGAGGCGTAGTGGGGCACATGGACATTTCATTTGAAATGGAGAATACCTCTGAGTGGGGAGGCGCTTTGCCGGGGCGAAGGCGACGCCCCCCACCGCGTCTGTGCGAAGCCCTTGGTTTGGAAGATGAATCCTTCTGGCGAGCACGCGGTGCGAGGCGGGAAGCATGACTGCCTTGTCACTTACGTCGACTGTGCGAGAGCACAGATTCCAGATGCACCACTACCGCAACTGTGCGGGGGACCCGCTTAAGAATTAGCGGTTTGAGCCGCTTTCTCTTGCTTACTTCTCTTTGCGGCAGGCAAAGAGAAGTGAGTGCCGCCCCGCACAGGGGCAACGCTAATAAACCACTAACAAATCAAGGAAAGGCCAAAACCGCAAGCGAACAACCAAAAAGCGCCGCGCAGGCAACAAAAATCAAAAAAAGCCCAACACCACAAACCAACAGAAATAAACCACCAAACAGGCAAAAAAACCCCAATTTCTATGTGACCATACCCAAACCCCAAACCCCAACCCGCACGGAGTGCAAAAAGCAAAATGCTACAACCAGACCCACTCCACCCCCTGCGTCCCTTCCTGAAAAACTACGTGTGGGAACACGGCCACATCGGCACTCGCTACATCAGCTGCGCCACCGGCGAAATCAGCTTCGATGACGGCAAAAAATCCCGCTTCGCGACAGAAAAATACCTCTACGTCCCGCTAGACAAAGACGCCGCCGACGACCCGCTGGCCACCGGCCCCTCCACCCAGGACGCCGCCCTCGCGCGCTTCCTGCGCGCCGCACAACTGGGCAAACCCGAAGAAGCCGGCTCCGCCGCGGAAGTCCAACGCGCCGTTCACGATTGCCTCGACCTGGCGATCTTCAGCGCCTATCAGCACGACGCGCTGCAAGCAGTCGACCACTACACGCAAGAAGCCATGTTCGACGACGAAATCCGCGCGGCACTCGTCAGCGATATTCGCCGGGTCTATACGCCCATGCGCGAACAACTCGCGCTCTATGACTTCACCGTGCTGCACGGCCTGCCCACGCCGCTTCTCTTCAGCGATTCGCCATTCATCGACTGGCGCGTGCGCGTCAAGCCGGCCATGCCGTTCGTCTCCCTGCCCCTCGGACCCTACGCATTGCTGGTCGGTACCCCGTCAGGAAGAACCAGCCGCGCCGCACCCGTCGCGTGGAAAACCGCCGTCTCGATGGGCGCGCTAAAGGATCACAATCGACTAATGGTCGAGCGCGCGCGTCTGTGGATCGTGGCCACCAGCGACGATCAACTGGTGGCTATACAGGATCGCTTCAAGAAAGACGACGCGTAACCGACGCCGCCCCCATACCCTCACGCCTCACGGCGCGGATGCGCTTCGAGCGCAAGCGAAAATGCCAGATGGCCGATCTCGATGCCCATGGTGTTGAACATCGGCGGCGCATGAAACGCACCCAACTGCGCACGTTGCTCAGGGCTACCCATTTCAAACCGCGCGAGCAATTCGGCAACGGTCGCATACAGCACGCCGATGTTGCCGTCCTCCACTTTCACGGCAATGCCGAGTGCACCGTCGGCGCCAAGCTGCGCGGTCTGCCGCGAAGCCCGCACGCCGATTGCATAGCTGCCGTCGGCGCCGACCTTGCCGATCAGCGCACCATCGAACGCGCGCATCAACGTGGTACAGAAACGTCCCTCGCCTGCCACCCACTCCGGATGCGCCGCCATCGCACGATAGATGCGCGCGAGCGCAGCAGTGCGTGGCGAAATGGAAGAAGAGGAAGCCGAAGTCTCATCCTCCGCGGCAGCGAGCTTCGCGAACAATCGGGCGAGTCGATCGAGCGGGAACGCCGGCGTCGGCAGATTGCAACCGTCGATCGACCATTGCACCGCGTCGTCCGGCAAGTCGCATACATCGGCGACGGTATGCTTTACGCGCACCTGCAACGGATGCTCCGGCAGTTCATAGCCGCGTATCGCCGCGCCGATCGAACGCGCCCCGGCCAGCATGCCGGCGTGCTTACCTGAGCAATTGCTGCACACCGCGTCCGGTTTGAAATCGCGCTTCAGCCAGTCGACATACACAGCGTCGGACAACGGGGGATGGCCGCCGCAACGCAGGTCGGTTTCGCTGACCTGCGCCTTGGCCAGCATCTGCCGCGCGCGTTCGATGTGGCGCGCCTCGCTGCTGTGCGAGGCGCACATGAGCGCGAGATCGGTATCGTCGAAACCGAAACGCTCGAGCGCGCCGGTTTCCAGCACCGCCAGGGCCTGCGCGGGCTTTGCCGCCGAGCGCACCAGCGTGATGCGCAACGGATCGCCAAATGAATACAGCAGGCGGCCGTCGGCCTGAACCACCGCGACATGGGCAATATGGGTGTTCTCGATCGCTTCGCCGCGATAGACAGTCGCCGCAACCGGCCCGGTTTCACGCAAGGTCATGTTCGTTCTCCTCCTGATCGCTTCAGTCGTTGCGATCGCTATGAATAGCGTTATGAATCGTCGTGACGCGAGCGATTCTACGTTCGTCGTTCGCTCAATCCAAATCGACGCTGTACAGCCACGGTCAGCGAGCGCGTTGCACGACGAGTTGGGCCAGTGCTTAAGCCGCTTTGTCAATATGTTCGATGAGGTAGTCGATCAGCACTCTCACCTTGGGCGGCAAAAAGCGGTTCGGCGGATACAACAGCCACACCGACCCCACGTAAGCGCGCGCTTCGAGATTCCAGTCGGGCAGCACTTGCACGAGTTCGCCGCTGCCCAATGCATCGGTGGCGGCAAATTCAGGCAGGCTCGCAATGCCGAAATCCTGCTGCGCGGCTTCGAGCCGCGCGCCCGCATGATTGGCGATGTAACGCCCTTTCACATCCACCGTTTGCGTCTCCGTGCCACGGCGGAAGCGCCAGCGGTTGTCGTCGGCAGTTTCGCCGAGGTAGATGCAATCGTGCTGAAGAAGATCGCGTGGTTGAGCCGGCGTGCCGCGCTCACGCAGATAAGCCGGCGATGCGCCCAGCAGCCAGCGCACCGAGCCCAGCCTGCGTCCTGCGAGGCCCTGCGGCGGATGCTCGGTCAGACGGATCACCAGATCGACATCGTCGGCGAGCGGGTCGACGTCGTGGTCGGTGAAAAGCAACTGCAGGTCGACTTCGTCGTAGGCACGCAGAAAGCCGGGGATCAGCGGGTGAATCACCGTCTTCGCGAACGCGGTCGGCGCGCTCACACTCACCTTGCCTTGCGGTCTCCCGGCCAGTTGCCCGGCGGCATCCACCGCGCCCGATGCGGCGCTCACCATGTCGCGGCAGAAACGCGCCACCTGTGCCCCGGATTCCGTCACCCGCACCGTGCGCGTGGACCGTTCGAGCAGGCGTGTCGCCAGGGCGTCCTCGAGGCGCTTGATCTGACGGCTGACCGTGGACGGCGTACTGCCGAGCTGACGCGCGGCCGCCGAGAAATTGCCGGCGTCGACAACGCGCGCGAAAACCGCCATGTCCGGCAGCAAGGCGAAAAGGTCGGTTGGGTTCATCGTGAGACGCTCGCCGGATTGAGTCGATTAATGCATCTGCGACATAAATGCTATGCACCGTGACCCGATTATCGCCTCCCGAGCAAAGTTCGACAATACGCGCTCATCTGCTCGAGGTCCGCCATGTCGAAACAAGAACGCCTGCTTCTGCTCTCCGATCTGATGCTGCTCGCGGTCGCCGTGGTCTGGGGCACCAGTTACGGCGTCGTCAAAAGCGCATTGGTGTTCTATCCGGTGCTGGGCTTGCTGGCGATGCGCTTTGGCATCACCTTCGTCATCCTGTCACCCGCTTTGCGCCACTTGCGCGCCGCCGATGCCCGCACCCTGCGCGGCGTGCTGATCGCGGGCGCCCTGTTGCTCGGCATCTTTCTCTGCGAGACCTTCGGCATTCTGCTGACGCGCGCGGCCAATGCCGCGTTTCTGATCAGCTTATGCGTGGTGCTGACGCCACCTGTCGAATGGTGGCTGCTCAAACGCCGGCCGACTCCTATCGAATGGGCGGCGGTCGCGCTTTCGCTGTTCGGCGCCTGGCTGCTGACGGGCGATGGCGCGCTGAGTTTCAATGCCGGCGACGCGCTGATTCTGCTCGCCGCGCTGCTGCGCGCGCTGACCGTGTGTGTGACCAAACGGGTGATGCGCGACTCCGCGTTGCCGCCTTTATCGGTAACGGCAGTTCAGTCAGGTGTGGTGGCACTCGGCAGCGCGGCGGCGGCGCTGCTGTTTGCGCCGCAACAGTGGCAGCCGGTGCCGCCGCTCGCTGGACACGCCATGTTCTGGGGCTATGTTGGCTATCTGGTGCTGGCATGCACGCTGTTCGCGTTCTTCGCGCAAAACTTCGCCATCAAACGCAGCAGCCCGACGCGCGTGTCGTTGCTGATGGGCAGCGAACCCGCCTTCGGCGCGCTGTTCGCGTGCATCTGGTTAGGTGAACGGATTTCAACGGCAGCCTGGATTGGCGGCACATTGATCGTCGCGGCGTCGGTTCTCGCGACGGTGCGATGGACGGCGTTGCGTGTGAGCGCCGCGTGAGCCGTTGCGGACCTGGATCGCCTTCACCGTTGGCGTGAAGGCGATGTCGCCCGGTCTTCAAATCGCGCGCTCGCGGCACCCGGGCAGTCCGCAAACAGCGCGTGGGGGCCTCGATCAACTGGTTGGCGCCAGCTCCTCTTCCCGCTCCAGCGAGCGCGTGCGCTTGAGTTCCGGAAAGAACCGCATCCACAGCAGTGCGATGGCGATCGTCGCGATGCCACCTACCAGCACGGCCGGTTGTGCGCCCCACCACCCTGCCGTCACGCCCGATTCGAATTCGCCAAGTTGATTCGACGTCCCAATGAAAAGTGAATTGACCGCGCTGACACGACCGAGCATGTCGTCCGGCGTACGCAGTTGCACGAGCGACAGGCGTACTACGACGCTAATGGTGTCCGATGCGCCCAGCGCCATGAGCGCGAAAAGCGACACGAGGAATTGATGCGACAAACCGAACACGACGGTGGCGGTGCCAAACGCGATCACGCCGCCGAACATCGCGGCGCCGGGCCGGTTGCGCAACGGGAAATGCGCGAGCCAGATGGTGCCCGCCAGCGCGCCGATGGCGGTGCCCGAGCGCAACAGGCCGAGACCGAGCGGGCCGGTGTGCAGGATGTCGCGTGCGAAGACCGGCAACAGCGCCGTCGCGCCGCCGAACAGCACCGCGAACAGATCGAGCGACAGTGCGCCGAGTATCACGGGTTCTTTGCGAATAAAAGCGATACCGGAGAACACCGACTCGAGCGTCACCGGCGCGCGGTTCGCCAGCCTGGCCTGCAATGGGATGGCCCACACGGAGGCCGCGGCGGCCGCGAATGTGAGCGTGCATGCGAGGTAGGCCGCGCCCGGGCCGATGCCGTAAAGCAGGCCGCCCAATGCCGGACCCGCGATCTGGGCGGATTGATTCGCGGAGGTGGCCCATGCCGTCGCTTTGGGCAATGCCCGCGTGGCACGACGCCCGGCAACAGCGATGCAACGGCAGGCGATTCGAACGCGCGGGCCGCGCCCACGCATGCAGCCAATGCGTAGATGACCGGTGCGCTGATCCAGCCACTGAAGGTGCCGAAGGCGAATAACAATGCAGCGACGCTTTCAAGACTCTGACAGATAGCCGCGATCCGGCGACGGTCGTAACGGTCGGCGACGTGGCCGACCACGAGTGTCAGCACGAACATCGGCAGAAATTGGGCGAGACCGACCAGGCCCAGTGCAAAGGCGCTATGCGTTAGCGCGTAGATGTGCCAGCCCATTGCCACGGCGAGCATCTGGAACGACAGCGATGAGAGGACACGGGTACACCAGAAACGTTGGAACGCAGGGTGTTTTGGCAAACTGAAACCAGGGTCGCCGACGGGGTCGGCTGGAGGCGGGGGCATGGATTTCTTGCTCTCAACTAGGCTGGCTGGGGCGGCACGTAGTGTAGAGCAAGTTTGTTTATTTTGTTTTTACGCTTACGCGAGGTTTGCTATCCGAGCTATCCAGTGCCTTTAGCGCTCGCTCGTAGCGCGGTGACCCAAGCTCCAGAAGCTTGATTTCGTAGACGATGTTGAGAAGACCGTAGTGCTCTATAACGCATACGACCGCCTCAATGCTGCCCCGCATTCAGCAGCATCCAGGTTTGCGTTCCTGGCTCGCCCGCAAGGAGGCGAACAAACGCCGCGCCGCAACGCGTGCAGGTGTAATGCTGCTCCGCTCTCGCATCCTTCACCGCACCGGCTCCGACCAGGGTCAGCGTGTCGTGTGGTTCAACCGTCGAGAGTTGTCCGTAAAGGTCCGCGCATGGCGTGCAGGGCTGAATCCAGAGTTCCATTTTGAACGTATTGAGCGATGGTCAGCCGTTGCCGGCACTCCACCCGCCTTCGGGAATCATGTCGACGCGCCGCTTGCCTTCGACATATCCCGCCTCGCGGGCTTCTTCTTCACTGCGGAAAGTGGCGGCAAGTTCCTCAAAACGAATGCTCTGCCCGGTGAGGTGAGCATGAGCACCGTGACGACAGATGTACGCCGAGTAATGCCACAAGGTAGCCGGAGCCGGCGGACCGTATGCCAGGATCGGAAGAACCCAGACTTCGTATCCGTTGTGCTCGATCTTGTCCCACATGGCAGCCTCCATTCGGAATTTTAACGGATCTTATGCGACTGCCCGCGGCATGAAAGTCGAGACCGCACGAGCATACCGGCGCTTCGTCAAACCTGCGGAAGATCGTCGATGGACTTTTCGACACTTCCGTCGGGCTCCTCTGTATCGATTCCATCGGGGCCATTGGTGTGCGCAACGATTTTTATCTTCGGCCCCAGAAATCTCACGCCGCCGAGGGTAAAAAGGGACCACCCTGCGTCGCCCGCGCGGATCGCCTTGACCACCTCGGCCACCTCGACAATCGCGGTCGGCGACAGCCAGTCATGCGTCCTCAGGTCGACGGGAGCCCAGCGCACGTGCGTGACACGATCCGTTGCAGGGTTAATGCGTACACCGTCGATTGCAAACGTAGTCATCTCTACCTCCATCATCCTGACAAAGGAATCCCAGTATTATGCCTCGCTTCTTTCCGGCTCTCCGACTCATTGCATGGCGAGATCACCTGCGACGCCGACGCGCCTTAAGCCAAATGCTACGCCCCATGGACGGTGTCCGGCAGGCAAAGCGCGAACAACCTCCCCAGATGCGGTTCGCCGTCCTCGACACCGGCGAGGCGCAACGCGTGCCAGGCCATCGCAAAGTTGCTCGATATCACTGGCTTGCCGATCCTTGCCTCGAGTTCCGGAATGAGCCCGGCGATGCGCAGGCTCGTGCAGGAGACAAAAACAGCGTCCACGTCGGCGTTCCGTGCAAGGTGCTCGACGGCGGCTCGCAAAGACGCAGCATCAATCCGCGCAACTTCGTTGTCGTTCGCATGTTCGAACGACGCAACCCGCGTGACGCCGATACCCCGCGCTTCGATGTAGTCGCGCATTGTGCCGTTGATCGCACGCACATAGGGCGTCAACAGTGCGGTGCGCCGCACACCTAGCGCGCGCAACGCGGCGAGCGCAGCGGTGATCGGCGTGGTGCACGCGACACCGGGACGCGCTTCGTGGATGCGCGCAAACACGTTTTCCTCGCCGATCACCATCGATGCCGACGTGCAGCCGAACGCCACGACATCGATCCGCTCGCCAGGCCGGATCAGCGCCACCGCTGCTGGAATGCGAGCGTCCATTTCCATGAGCCGTTCGGGCGTGATGTCCGCCGAGTTGTACACGCGGCTTTCGTAGAACGCCACACCATCCTGGGTGAGCAGCTTGCGCCATTCGTGTTCGATCGTATGGTCGGTGGCGAGCACCACGAGGCCAATGGCGGCACGCCGGCAGATGCCGTCGTCCAGCACGAAATCGAGTCTTGCGTAGGCGTCGTCCCGCCATGCATCAGTGCTCATTTCAGTGTCATCCCTGTCATGTCGATCTCGGGTTGGCGACCGGCCATGATGTCGGCCAGCAGCTTCGCGGTGCCGCACGACATCGTCCATCCCATGTGTCCGTGTCCGGTGTTCAGATACAGGTTCCTGTGACGCGTGCGACCGATCAGCGGCGTCCCCTCCGGCGTCATCGGGCGCAGGCCGGCCCAGTAGGTCGGACTGTCGTAGTCGGCGCCGCCGGGAAACAGTTCGCGTGCGGCCTGCAGCATGGTCGTGAAGTCGGCGGGGGTGTGGCGGGTGTCATAGCCGGCGAATTCCGCGGTTGCGGTAAAGCGCAGCCGCTGGCCAAAACGCGCCCACGCCACGAGGTTGTTCTCGTCGACGCCGCCAAGCTCCGGTGGACGGTGATCCGGTCCGACCGGGAACGTGGCCGAGTAGCCCTTTACCGGATACACCGGCAGCCGATAACCCAGGCGCCGCGCAATAATGGGCGACCAGGAACCGAGCGCCAGGACAAACTCGTCACCTCGCACGAGTCCCGCCGGCGTATGCACGCCGACTATCTGGTCGCCCGACGCCTCGATTGCGCTGACCGGTGTATTGAATTCGAAACGCACGCCAAGGCGTTCGCACGCCGTCTTCAAGGCGCAGGTGAACAGGTGCGCGTCGCCGCTTTCATCGGTGGGGCAATAGATTGCGCCGGCAATCCTGTCACGCGCGGCGCCAAGCGCCGGCTCCCGTGCGACGACCTGCTCCGCATCGAGCGTTTTGAGCGGCAGGCCGTTGTCCTTGAGAATCGCCATGTTCTGCGTGCCGCGCGCAAAAGACGCTTCGTCGCGATAGAGATACAGCAGGCCGCGGCTGATGCGGTCGTATTGCAGGTGCTCGGCGGCAGCCAGTTGTTGCAGTTGCGCCTGCGCGTAGCGGCAGAGCATGACCTTGCGGCTCGTGTTCACGCGCGAGCGCTCCGCTGTGCAGTTTCGCAGGAACTGGAGGCACCAGATCCACATATGCGGGTCGGCGTTGAGTTTGAGCCGCAGCGCCTGTCCTTCGACGAAGAGCGACTTCAGCAGGATTTTCGGTGCGCGCGGAGAGGCCCATGTGTACGAATGCCCTGGCGCAACCAGCCCGGCGTTGGCAAAACTGGTCTCGAGCGCGACGCCCTGCCGGCGGTCGATCACCGTTACCTCGCGGCCCTCTTTCGCAAGGTACCAGGCGGCCGTGACGCCTGCGATTCCGCCCCCCAGCACCACGCTTCTCATACGCGACTCCCTGTCGGCAGGAGTTAGCGCTTTAGCGCTTACTCCTGCCCCATGCACAGCTGTCGGCTGGAGTTAGCGCTTTAGCGCTTATTCCAGCCCCATGCAAAGCTGTCGGCTGGAGTTAGCGCTTTAGCGCTTATTCCAGCCCCATGCAAAGCTGCTAGCCGTTTAAATATAGCGCTGCGGGCACATTGGATGGTGGTTTATACGCGGATACCCTATCCCGCCCAATCTGCGGCGAGACCTATCATGAAAGGAGCACTTTCGTAACGGCGCCGCGATGAGCCTGCCCGACAAGCCATTGATCCAGCGGATCATGCATTGCACGCGAACGCACGTTTTCGTCCGCTCTCTGATGTCACCGGTCTATCCGCGTGGCGGATCGCTTCGATCCCTTTCACAATAAGGAGTCACTAACATGATTGCTCAGAAGAATGGCACGCCCGATGCAGTTCGCGTCTTGCGGCTAACGACGATCGCGGCCGTGGCCGCTCTGGCCGTGCTAGCCGGCACGGTCCCCGGTTCGGCGCGAGGCCAGGGTGCCACGATCAAGATTGGCGTGCCCGTGCCGCTGTCGGGCAGCAGCGCCAATGCCGGCCAGGACATCGTCAACGGTGCCAAGCTCGCCGCCGCCAAAATCAACGCGGCCGGCGGCGTGCTCGGCAAGCAGATCGAGCTTGTTCCGGAAGACGACGCGTGCGACGCACAGACAGCGGTCCAGGCCGCGCAGAAACTGGTCGATGCAGGCGTCGCCGCGGTGGCAGGCGGTTACTGCTCCAGCGCGGCGCTGCCGGAATTGACGACCTTTCACCGCACCGGCATTCCCTACGTGATGGACGCGTCGACCAATCCCAAACTGACCGAGATGGGCTACGAGAACGTGTTCCGCACGATCGGCCGTGACGACGAGCAAGGCCCGTTCGCGGCCAACTTCATCAAGAACTTCCTGCACGCAAAACGCGCGGCGGTCATCAACGACAACACGACCTATTCCAAGGGCCTCGCCGACAACACGGTGGAAGCATTGAAGAAGAACGGCGTCGACGTGGTCTACGACGATGCGATCACGCCGGGCCAGATGGACTACTCGCCGACGCTGACCCATGTCGGCTCACTGAAGCCGGACGTGATCTATTACACCGGCTATTTCGCCGAAGCCGGCCTGCTGGTGAAGGAGGCGCGGCAACTGGGCCTGAAGATGACGCTGATGGGCGGCGACGCCACCAACGACCCCACGCTGATGAAAACAGCCGGCCCCGCAGCCGACGACATGGTCATCACCACGGCCCCGCTGGCGCAGTTCCTGAGCGCCGCGCACGGCTATGTCGACGACTATACGAAGGCCTATGGGCAAGGTCCCGGCCCCTATTCGGTCTACGAATACGATGCCGTCGGGGTCACCGCAAAAGCAATCGCGAACGCAAAATCGACAGCGCCCGCGGCCATCAGTGCTGCTCTGCACAAGATCTCCGGCTATCAGGGCGTGACCGGGACAATCAGCTTCAACCCGAAAGGTGACCGTAGCAACGCGGTGTACATCGTCGTCACCGTGCGCGGCGGCAATTTCACGCCTTACCAGCGGCTCGATTCAAGCGGACACTGGATGGCGATGAAGTAGGCCCTGTCGCGCACCGGGCCCGGCCATGAGCACCTTTTTCCAGTTCGTCGTCGAAGGGCTGACGACCGGCTCGTTCTATGCCCTCGTCGCCCTCGGCTACACGATGGTCTACGGGATTATCCGGCTGATCAACTTCGCTCACGGCGACTTGTTCATGGTCGGTGCGTTCGTCGGCTGGACCGCTTTGACGGCACTTGCCGCGGTGCATCTGCCGCTCGCTCTCGCGCTGCTGATCGCGCTTGTCGCCTCAATGGCGGTCACCGGCGCCCTGGGCCTCGCCATCGAGCGGCTGGCGTACCAGCCGCTTTTGCGCGCGCCGCGGTTGTCGATCCTGATCACGGCACTCGGTGTTTCACTCGCGCTGGAGAACGGCGTCCTGCTGCTCTACGGCGCCGGCTTCGACACCTATCCGCACGTGCTCAGCCAGGCAGGATTCGAGCTGCTCGATGTGCGGGTCAGTTTCACGCAGATCGGCATCATCGTGGCGAGCCTTGCGCTGATGCTGGCGCTGTATTTCTTCGTCCATCACACGTTTCTCGGCACAGCCATGCGCGCGCTGGCGATCGATCAGGATGCGGCACGTCTGATGGGCGTCAACGTCGAGCGGCTGATCCAGTTGACCTTCCTGCTCGGTTCGGTGCTGGCCGCCGTTGCGGGTGTCATGGAAGGGCTCTACTACACGCAGATCAATTTCTTCATGGGCTTCGTGCTGGGTCTGCGTGCTTTCACCGCCGCCGTTCTGGGCGGCATCGGCAACATTCCGGGCGCGATGGCCGGCGGCATCCTGATCGGCCTCCTCGAGGCCTTTGGCGCCGGCTATGTCTCGTCGCAATGGACCGATGTGCTGGTGTTCGGCGTGCTGATCGGTGTACTCGTGATCAAGCCGACCGGCTTGTTCGGCGAACGCGTCGTCGAGAGAATGTAAGCCATGAGCGCGACGCACGCTTCAGCGCGTTGGCGCCGCCCTGCCGGCGTAGCGCTCCTTGCGGCCGCCGTGGCGCTGCCGGCTGTCGCCAGCAGCTATATCGTCGATGTCGGCCTGACCATCGCCACCTATTCGATCCTCGGCCTGGGACTGAATATCGTAGTCGGTTATGCAGGACTGCTGGATCTGGGCTATGCCGCCTTCTTTGCGATCGGCGCCTATACGACGGCGCTGCTGGAAACACTGCTTCATTTCTCGTTCTGGGAAACGCTGCCGTTCAGCCTCGCGTTTGCCGGTGCGTCGGGCATTGTCATCGGCTACCCCACTCTGCGCCTGCGCAGCGACTACCTGGCGATTGTCACGCTGGGGTTCGGCGAGATCACGCGCATCGTTGCCACTAATCTTCGGATAACGGGCGGCCCGAACGGCATCTACGGTATCGACAGCCCCAGCCTGTTCGGCTACGAGATCAGTTCGCCCCATGCGGTCTATGAACTGGGTATCGCGTTCCTCGTGCTGGTGCTCGTGTTCGCGATCCGGCTCGGCCAGTCGAGGCTCGGCCGCGCCTGGACCAGCATCCGGGAGGACGAGGCGGCCGCCGAGGCCGTCGGTGTGCCGACGCTGCGCGTCAAACTGCTTGCCTACGTCATGGGCGCGCTGATCGGCGGTTTTGGCGGCAGCCTGTTCGCCGCGCGCTTCGGGACAATCGACCCGACCGGGTTCACCTATCTGCAGTCCGTCACGATCCTGATCATCGTCGTGCTGGGCGGTCGAGGGAGCATTCCTGGCGTGATACTCGGCGCCGTCATCGTTGCCGGCCTGCCCGAGCTGCTGCGCTTCCTCAACCTTTGGCGCATCTTCGGGTTCGCGATCGGGCTGGTGATCCTGATGCTGCTCCGGCCGCAAGGCCTGTGGCCGGCGCCACTGCGCCGCGTAGCGCCGCCACGCGAGGGCGCCGGCGCAGCCAAGCCCGTGCCCCGCGAAACCGTCGCCGATGAAATCCTGCTCGATGTGCGCAACATGCAGCGTCGCTTTGGCGGGGTGCGGGCAGTCGACGGCGTGAGCTTCACCGTGCGCAGCGGAGAGATCCTCAGCCTGATCGGCCCGAACGGCGCCGGCAAGACCACGGTGTTCAACTGTCTCACCGGCGTGACCCGCCTGAGCGGCGGTCAGATTCTCTGGCGCGGCGCCTCGCTGGTCGGCGGGGCACCGCATCGCATCGTCCACCGTGGCATGGCGCGCACCTTCCAGGGCATCCGCCTGTTCGCCAACATGACGGCCTTTGAGAACGTGCTGATCGGCATGGACCATCGGCTCCGAACGCAGCTGATGGCTGAGCTGCTTGCGCTACCCTCCGCTCGTTCCGAGGCGGCCGATCACGCGACGGAGGGTCTCGGCTGGCTCAGCTTCGTCGGCCTCAGCGCCCGGGCTGGCGAACGCGCGGCCGACCTGCCCTATGGCGACCAGCGCCGGCTGGAGATCGCGCGTGCGCTCGCCAGCAACCCGTATCTCCTGCTGCTGGACGAGCCAGCAGCAGGGATGAATCCGACCGAGAAGCACGCGCTGATGGAATTGATCCGGCGTATTCGGGATCTGGGCGTGACGGTGCTGCTGATCGAACACGACATGATGCTGGTGATGGGCGTGTCGGACCGGATCATCGTCATGGACCACGGCGTGATCATCGCCGAGGGTCCGCCAGCCGAGATCCAGGCCGACCCGCGGGTGATCGACGCCTATCTCGGGACAGCCGAAACAGACGAAGCGGCTGACGATGCCGCCGGGGAGAAATCGCTGTGGGACTCCTAGAAATCCGCGATCTGCATGTGAGCTATGGGAACGTCGAGGTTCTGCACGGCATATCGCTGGATGTCGCGGAAGGTGAGATCGTGGCGTTGCTCGGCAGCAACGGGGCGGGCAAGACCACCACGCTACGCGCTATTTCCGGGTTGATTCGCCCACGTGCCGGACAGATCGTGATGGCCGGGCATCTGCTCACCGGACTGCGGGCTCACCAGATCGTCGCCCTGGGTCTCGGTCATGTGCCGGAAGGCCGTCGCATGTTCGGGGCGCTGACAGTGGAGGAAAATCTGCGGCTCGGCGGTTATCTGATCCGGGCGGACGGTGCCTTGCTGGAACAGCGGATGACCGAGGTCTATGAGAAGTTCACGCGGCTTGGGGAACGGCGCAGCCAGTTGGCCGGCACGCTCAGCGGTGGCGAACAACAGATGCTGGCGATCGCACGCGCCCTGATGCTGCGGCCTCGCGTCGTCGTGCTGGACGAACCATCCATGGGACTGGCGCCGAAGCTCGTCCGGGTGATCTTCGGCATGATTGCCGACATCTGCAAGCAAGGCACCTCGATCCTGCTCGTCGAGCAGAACGCACGCCAGGCGCTGCGGATCGCTCATCGGGCTTACGTGCTGGAAAGCGGGCGCATCGCGCTTGCGGGGCCTGCGAGGGAGCTGGCGCAGGATAGCCGGGTTCGCGCGGCGTATCTGGGTGGGAGTGCCGTGGCAACGGAGTGATGACGAAAATCAGGCATCCTTATCTTTTTTCATCAACTCGTCGAAACTGATTTTCCGAACACGCTCAAAATCCGTCGACCTATTTCTGATAGTCGTCACGCCCGCCGTCGCCGCCTCTCACGCCTGGTAAGTCGACAACGCCAGTCATTGATATCCACTGACAAATTCGACGGCGGATGCCGAGTTCGCCGGCATGGCCGCACGGAGCTAGGTCGGCGTTCTCCCCAACGCGCTCGCGGGTGTTTCCCACTGGTTGATCGCGCAACTTCGTGCGTAAGATGAACTGATCCGCGCGCGTGATACGGTGCGGGCCCGCGAATGGCGGGACGCAGGCGGCAGCGCCAGGATCGACGCCAACGAGTGTGTTCATCATGCATGCGAAGGTGTGCGCGGCGGCTGCCTGTCCTGCGGTCGCAATGGCGCCAAGGGACCCGGCGGCGATTGCCGCGCAGACGACGTCCGGTCGGCTTGGCCGGGCTGCCGCGCTTTGCCACGTCTTGATCGCAGTGGCTTGCGCGCTGGGCGCGGCGCCGGTTGCGCTCGCCGAGACACCCGCCAATGCAGTCGGTTCGGCCGACGCCGCGCGCGCCGTCAACACCGTGAGCCAGGCCGATTCCGCCATTTCGCCGCGCGACGACGCCGTGCGCCAGGTCGTGCTAGGGATTATCAGCTTCACGCACTGGCCGGCGTCGCCCGCCCGCCTGCGCCTGTGCGTGACGGGCCGGCCCGACTACGCGCACGGCCTCGTCGACACGCTGCAGGCCGGCTCGACGCCGCTCGACGTGCAGCGCATCGGCATTGACGATCCCGCCATCGGCGCAGCCTGCGACGTCATCTATTTCGGCAACCTGAGCGACGATGAGAGGCAGCAGGTCAGAGCCGCCGTGGCTGGCCATCCGGTCTTGACCATATCGGAACACAGCCCGTCCTGCACCGCCGGCAGCATGTTCTGCCTGAATCTCGATGACGAACGCGTCACGTTCGACATCAACCTCGACGCCGTGGCGCGCAGCGGCGTACGGGTTCACCCAAATGTGCTCAAGCTCGCGCGACCGCCGCTGACGCCATGAGACAGCCCGCGCCCCCCGACTCCCTTCCACGCCCGACGCTGCAAAGCGTGTTGCGCCGCGCGCACCTGCGCCTCGCGTTCGTCGCCGTGGCGATGGCCGCCGTGTCGTTGATCGTGGTGGCCGTGATCGCACTACGTGTCTATGCCGGCAACAATCTGAACCTGCTGGCACGCTCGCTCGGCTATACGGTCGAGGCGGCGCTGGTGTTCGGCGACCGCATCGCGGCAACCGAGGCGATCGGGTTGATCGCCCGCGAAGAGGATGTGGCCGAAGTCGTCGTGACAGATCGCAAGGGCCTGCCGTTCGCGGCGTGGCAGTTGCCCGCCGGCAGTGCGATCGGCACGTTCGAGCGGGAGGTCGCCGACATCGCACTGCCCGGGCCCGTGACCACGTTGGTGCTGCACGACGGCATCGTCGTCGGTCACGTCGAAGTGCGCGGCCAGGGTCACCAGTTCTTCGGCTTCCTGCTCGGCGGTGTCGGCGGCATCCTGGCCTGCCTCGCCGTCAGCGTGCTCGGCGCCTATGTCAGCTCGCAACGCGTGCTGCGCAACATCGTTGCGCCGCTGCGCGCGCTGGCCGGCGTCGCCTATGCGGTGCGGCGCGAGCGGGCGTTCGAGCAGCGCGTCAAGCCCGTGGCGATCGCGGAACTGAACCAACTCGGCGACGACTTCAACGCCTTGCTCGACGAGTTCGAAGACTGGCAAAACAACCTGCGCGAAGAGAACTCCTCGCTCGAACACCAGGCCAATCACGACGCCCTTACGGGCCTGCCCAACCGCGTGCAGTTCGAGTCGCGCCTCGGGCGCGCACTCCGCGAGGCCGCGGAGACGGGTCAGCGGGTCGCCGTGCTATATCTCGACTGCGACCGTTTCAAGGAGATCAACGACTGCTTCGGCCATGAAGCCGGCGACGCGGTGCTGATCGGCATCGCGGCGCGGCTGCGCACACAGTTGCGCGAGGCCGAACTTGTCGCGCGCCTGGGCGGTGACGAATTCGCCGTGATGCTGGCGCCCATGCGCGAAGCGGCCAGCGCTGGACGTATCGCCGAAGGCGTACTGGCCAGCATTGCACCGACGATCGTCTTACCCGATGGCCGCACAGTGACCACCATGATGAGCATCGGCGTTGCGCTGTATCCCGATCACGCGTGCGACGCGATCGGCTTGCTGCGCGCCGCAGATGCAGCGATGTACCGGGCCAAGCGCGCGCGGCCGGGCTCATGGCAGATTGCTGAGGGCGGCGCCGGACCGGCTTGATGGCACGGCCAGGCGCTGCAGCCGCGGTGCCGGCGGGGCCGCCGCAAGGGTTCGAAACTGCGCGTGCAAGGTTGACGCGCTAGAGGGGGATGTGATGATGAAACACTCGTTTCCTGCAAGCATTTGCCGGATGTGCCTTGGGAGCGCACTGCTCCTGTGCACGCTGCTCGTGGGCTGCCAGACGGCCCCGCTTTATCGCGGTCTGACCCAGACGCAGGTCAAGGCGCTCAAGTCGGAAGGATTCCAGGAGACCCAGCAGGGCTTCGAGTTCGGCTCGAGCGAACCGATCCTGTTCGAATTCGACCGCTACGACCTCAAGCCCGACGTCCGCCGGATCGTCGAGCACATCGGCCACACGCTCGTGTCGGTGGGGCTCAACAGCGTGCGCGTCTATGGCTACAGCGACGGGGTGGGCACGAGTGCCTACAACATTCGATTGTCCAAGCGCCGTGCGGAGACGGTGGCGAACGAACTGGTCGACACGGGCCTCCCTGCCGACCGCGTCGACACTATCGGGAAAGGCAAGCGCGACCCCGTGGGCGACAACCGCACGGCCGCCGGCCGGGCGCAGAACCGCCGTGCGGCGATTGTCGTTTCGACGCATTGAGGCGGCGGCGGCAGGTTGCCTTTGCTCCTGAACTGGCAATCGGGTTGGCAGGGGATTGTGTTCAAAACTCGCGCAGGACCCGAATAACCCAACCGCGTTCCAATAACCCAAATAGAAAAGGCCCCCAAATGAACTGCACCCCAAAAATTGGACACCCGTCCAACGATTTGGGATGTTTTTTCATGAGCAAGTACAGCGCACAGTTCAAGCGTTCAGTTGTCAAAGACTATCTGTCTGGCATCCGCCGATGGGCTGAGTGATGGGCTGAAAATTAGCATTAACAGACAGGCTGGCAAAAGCACTGCGTCCCGGCGACAAACCGGTCTTTGATGGCAAGGTAACGGGGTTGCTGCTAATGCCCACAAAAACGGGCTGCAAATGGACGCTGCGCTTTACCAGCCCGTTGACCGGCAAGCGGCGCGATGCGGGCCTCGGCACTTACCCAGAAACGTCGATCGCAGACGCGCGCGAGAAGGCGCTTGCGATGCGCAAGATCCTCGACGGCGGCGATGATCCGATTGAGCAACGCAACCGGGAGCGCGAAGCCGCCGCGATCGCCATAGCTGCGCTGACCTTCGCGAAAGCGACGCGCGAGCTTCACAAAGAACTGAAACCCGGCTGGAAGAACAAGAAGCGCGCCGCACAGTGGATCAGCACGCTAGAGACCTACGTGTTTCCAAAGATCGGCAACAGGAAGCTCGACGCCGCCAGCGCATGCACGCCGTGATGCAATGGGCGTGGGCACACGGCCATATTACGGCGAACCCGGTTTCCGTTGTCGATCACATCCTGCCGAAACAGAACCCCAGAAAGGAACACCAACCCGCGATGCCTTGGCGCGACGTGCCCGCGTTCGTCAAGACACATATTGCGGGCTACCAGCAAGGCGACAGCACCCGCGCCGCCCTGTTGCTTCTGATTCTGACTGCAGCGCGCAGCGGCGAGATTCGCGGTGCGGTATGGGATGAATTCGATCTGAAGGCCGGAATCTGGACCATTCCAGGCGAGCGGATGAAAGCGAAAGAGCCTCACCGCGTCCCGCTATCCGCGCCCGCGCTCAAATTGGTGAAAGCACCGAAAGAACAGAAGCAGCACGAAACCCTCGTCTTTCCGTCATTGCGTGAGAAGGTCCTCAGCGACATGACGCTGACCGCGCTACTGCAGCGGGTCAAGGCAAAGAGCGATACGCCGGGGCGCTTCGCGACGGCGCATGGTTTCCGTTCCAGTTTCCGCGATTGGGCCAGCGAACACGGTTATGCGTGTGACCTTGCCGAGCGGGCGCTCGCGCATACGGTCGCGAACAAGGTAGAAGCGGCCTATCACAGAACCGATCTGCTGGAACAGCGGCGGCCACTTATGGAAGCGTGGGCAAGGCACGTCATAACCGCGTACTCGTCCAAATAGACACCTGTACCGGACTGGAAAGACCGGTGAGGCCGACCCACGAAAGTCGGCTTTTTTGTTGAAGCGCAAGCGGACAACAGGCTACCGATATTCGTCAATCTCGATTGTGCCGTCCAAGGACTCCATCATGGCGCGGATATTGGCGGGTACATCGGGCACGCGGTCGCCCGATGGGTTAAACCAGAAACAGGAGAATCGCACTTTCGCGCCAGCCTGTTGCAAGACCTCCCGAAGATCCTCACGGGGCAAGCCAAGGCGATTTACAAGGTATCGTAAATGCGGGGCCAGCAAATTACTTTGCACAGCAAGCTCACTGCTGACGCCCCATAGACCGGTTTTCCCCAAGGCCTTGCTGGCCTTGCCTGACGGCAGTGTAAACGACCGCCCTTTAACAATCGTTGAATCGGGCGATACCTGAAAATATCCAGTCCAGAATTCTGGCGATACCGTGTCCCCAGTTATCAGGAAAGACGCGTATGCTCCGGCGTCTGCGTCCGGGGCTGAAGATTGTTCATGGTGCATAGTCGTGAATACTGTCCTCAAAGATCCGCCCATTGAATTCCACATCGCCATTATCGTGAAAGATGCTGTTATCAGCCGGTCCAAGGCCGTTGGCATCCTTGAACTTGTGCAACATCGTTCCGAACGTTTTGTAATCGTATCCAAGCATCTTTGCAGCAAACTTAGGGCTGTTAGTAGAAGCGGCCAGTTCCAGAGTGTCTCCGCTTACCGTGTCTGCGGTGTACTCGAAAGGCCGCGCATCGCCGAGCGGTGTAGACGTATACGCCATCATCGTCCTTGAAGAACACGCCAAGATCACTCACAACGAAACCAGCCGGCGGACGCACGGCCGCGCGTGCTGGAACCTCGCCGTTCCTATTCGCTTCCGTGTTGTTTGTGCTCTTGTTCATCGCCTTCTGGCGGCGCGCTTCAGTATACGAAGGCAGTTCGCCGCGCAAGCGCATCCAGAATTCCGCGCGCGCGGCTTCAATGGCTTCGGCGTCGTCCGGTTGCCCTTCCTGTCGTGCGGACACCGCTACACCTTCGCGCGATAGCCTGCCGGATCGGCGAGAAAGTGCTCTATTCCGCCCACACGCCAGCCGACAGAACGCCCCCATGTGGCCCGAGGGGAATCGGCGCTGGAAAGGTACCGTCCTTGATGCGTTGATAGATGGTTGAACGCGAAAGATCGCAGCAGGATGAGAAGGTCTTGAGCGTTCCAGCGCAGCGGGGGAAATCCCGTGAAGTGCGGGTCGAATGCCAGTCATCCATTAGCGCCTGACGCGAGGGAGACAACAGCATTAGCAAAAGTGCGCTGCGGAATTCAACCCGATGATGGGCCATTTGATGGGCCAGCAGAAAAAAAACCCCGTAAGCGATTTAACTTACGGGGTTTTTCATTCATTTCTGGCGGAGAGACGGGGATTCGAACCCCGGATAGGTTATTAACCTATACACGCTTTCCAGGCGTGCGACTTAAACCGCTCATCCATCTCTCCGGCGGGGAGCCGAATTATAGCAAACTTCGCGCCCTGCGCCACACCCATGCGCAAACCCGCCTAAGGATGCCGGATGTAGTCCACCAGCGCCCTCGTATACGCATCCGGTTTCCGGTCGATCAGACTCACCCCGATCGCCACCAGAAACCCCGCCGGCACACCGAACACGCCTGAGCTGATCGGCTCGATCCCAAACCACCGCGCGCCCGCGAAGCCCGTGATCTGCGTGAAGAACGGATACGTCGACACGATGTAGTAAATGCACACCACCAGCCCCGCCACCATGCCCGCCACCGCCCCAAGCCGCGTGGTGCGCTTCCAGAACACGCCCAGCACCAGCACCGGAAACAGGCTCGAAGCCGCCAGCGAAAACGCCGCCCCTACCAGAAACAGAATATTCCCCGTATTGAGCGAGGCCACATACGACGCGAACAGCGCCACCCCCAACAGCAAAATCTTCGAGATCGTGACGCGCCGCTGGCTCGATGCCGCCGGATCGACCATGTGATAGTAGACGTCGTGCGATAACGCGTTGGCGATCGTCAGCAGCAAACCATCCGCCGTCGAGAGCGCCGCGGCCAGCGCGCCCGCCGCGATCAGCCCGGACATCACGTACGGCAGCCCCGCAATCTCGGGCGCGGCGAGCACCACCATATCCGGCTGCATCTGAATCTCACTCCAGCGCACAATGCCGTCGCCATTCGTATCGGCAAGACTGATCAGACTCGGCTCGACCTTGCGCCACTGCGTGAGCCACTGCGGCAAATCAGCAAAGTGATGGCCGACCAGGTTGGTCAATATCTCATACTTGATGAGCACGGCCAGCACGGGTACGGTCAGATAGAACAGCGCGACGAAAAACAACGTCCAGCCGACCGAGCGTCGAGCGGAAGCCACCGAGGTCGTCGTGTTGTAGCGTGTCAGGATGTGCGGCAGGCTCGCCGTGCCAAGCGACAGGCACAGCAGCAACGACAGGAAATTGCGTTCGTGGGTGCGCCGGTCTTCCTCGCTTGTGACGGGAAACGGTTCGTGCATCGGCACCGGCGCGGCCGCGCGCATCAGCATCTCGTCGCGGCGTTGGGTCCAGACGATCTGCGCGGCGGCAGCGTCGCGTGGAAACTGTTCCAGCGCGCGCTCACGCTCCTTGATCTCTCGCAGCGGGCCATTGTGACGCCGCAAGTCCGCGACTTCCTGCGTGAGGCGCAGCTTCTCGTCAACGAACGATTGCGGCAGCGAATCGAGCCGGATCTGCATCAACCCGGCGCGCCGCCGATAGTCATCGCGTACGGTCTGCTCGAGCGGCGCCTCGCGCACCTGCTTTTCCAGGCTTTCGACGCGTTCCATCAAGCGGCCGTAGTTGAACTGCGGCACCCAGCCGAGGCCATCCTTATGCGCGATCATCGACACGGGAATCAGAATCGCCGCGATCAGGATGATGTATTGCGCGACCTGGGTCCACGTCACGGCACGCATGCCACCCAGAAACGAGCACACGAGAATGCCGGCAAGCCCACAGAAAATGCCGACCGCGAAATCCACGCCGATAAAACGCGTCGCAATCAGGCCGACGCCCTGAATCTGCGCGACCAGATAGACGAAGGAACACAGGACGGCCGCTAACGCAGCGAGTCCACGCACCGCGTTGCTCGAAAAACGCGTGCCGAGAAAATCGGGAATGGTGTAGCGTGCGAGCTTGCGCACGTATGGCGCGAGCAGAAATGCGACGAGGCAATAGCCGCCGGTCCAACCCATCAGGTACGCGAGACCGTCATATCCGGTTGCATAGATCGATCCGGCGAGACCGATGAACGATGCCGCGGAGAGCCAGTCGGCCGCAGTCGCCATGCCGTTGAAGAAGGACGGCACGCGCCGCCCGGCTACGTAATATTCGACCAGGTCAGACGTGCGCGACAGCAAGCCGATCACCGCATACACCGCGATCGGCACGAACAGGAACACGTAGCCGATCCACACGCCGGGGCCGGTGGTTCGCTCGATCCGCCACATCACGTAGATGAATAGCAGGAAGCCAAGCGTATAGAACGCGTATGAGCGGATTAGCCGGTTCGTGAGCTTCATCGGCTCAGCTTCCGTGCACAGTGGGCGCGCCGGAATCGACACTGGCACTGGCATCGGCATCGAAAGCGCGCTGCAGCCGGCGGTCGGCGCGCTGCATCAGCACGATATAAACGACGATCAACGCGACGTAGATCAGAATCGCCCCTTGCGCACCGAAGTAGAACGGCAATCTGAAGCCACCGAAGCGCACCTGCTCCAAGGCCGGCGCCACCAGCGGTAAGCCGAACGACACAACGAAACCCACCGTCATCAACGTCGCGATCAACGCGAGATTGAAGCGCCAGTACTTCTGATGCGCGCGCGCCATCGCTGCCGAGACCGCCGGGGGTTCGGGCGCGGGGTTGAGCGTAGCGTGAGAGGTGGGGTGCGGCGCGGCCATGCGCCTGTGTATCAAAAAGCCACCGGGCAGGCAATCGGGATTGTCCGCGCGGTGGCTTTAACAACACGCGATGTCAATACTGGCACCTCGCGCCTTATCAACAACGCTATCTCACTCCCCTGGCTTGTATTCGTACGTTTTTGCCTCCGTGTACGTATATTCTCCACCTTGACGGGACTTCGGCCCCGGTAGCTCGACTTCGCCCTTTTCCGCCAGCACACGCACAGTAACTACACCTTGTTTATCTTTGCGTATCACAGCTTCCGCCGTACCCAACTGCCCTACTTCCTGGTTTGAAATGTGGTAGTCGAAAGCGTACGTGCCATGATTTATCGCCCCTTGGTACTCGGTAATGCGTGCGTCAACAGGTTGGGGATCCGACGGCTTCAAAAAATTTCCACTCGCTGCCGGCACCTCATATTTCCCGTTGTAAACAATGACGGAAAACGGGTACTTATTGCCAACATGGACGAGGTCATTGTTATTGCCCTCATAGTTATGAGTATCCACGGACGTCTCAGTCTTCAACCTATTGCTTGCATATCGAATGGCGTTTGCGCCGTCATGCGATGTAGTCCAGCGTTCATTCCCCTCGCCGTAGGTTCCTGCATGATAGGCATAGAAATGGCCCGTATCCGACGCGAACATCATTGTGCAGCCACTCAGCGAGCCTCCGGTTACAACAACGGTCTGGCCGGGTTTCAGATTCTCATACGGGATTCTGATCGCACCGACGCCATTCCGACCGTTGGCTAGTTCGATGACACTCACATCTTTGGAAAGCCGCTTCCTCGAGGGTCCCCAGTGCTCCCCCAGACGGACCTTACTGTGGCTTTCCTCCGAGGTAACTTGTGAGCCGTTTCCTACCGTCAAGACGTCCTGTCGTACATGGGAGCGGAGATCCTTGGCCGACTGGGCTTGCCTCGTATCGATTCCGTAGGTCATCCCACCCTCTCCATCCTTCCGATAAAAATCGAAATTGACTGGGAACTCATGGATTCTCCGGCCTTCTTCCGCCGAATTGGCAGGAGGCTCGACGTTAAACGGTCCTTTTCCGATTAGCCGTTCCACATGACCATTGCTTACCGAAGTCTTTCTCAACCTGGAAAGCGCCTTCCGCACGACGCCGCCTACCCCTTTCGTGGGCTGTGTGCCAGTTGGCGGCTCCAACGGTCGCCGCGGTATCGCCCCGGTCGTTCCTTGAGTTCTCCACCGGGGATCCGGATTTCCACCACTGGAGGGCTCGGCGGACGGTTGCCTCTCGTGCGGACCTCGCGTACCAGAAGCCCCACTGGTCTGCGGCTCTTTTGGCAAACGGGGCGGCCGCGTCGGACTCAAAGGATAGGCGATCCGACCGTCGTCGAAGCGGGTAGGCGGATTGAAGTTCCTGGTCGGTGCATTGGTTTGACGCGACCGGCTGGGGTTATTTCCTGACATAGGGTCACGAACATTAGTAGCCGACTGCATTGCATCTACCATAGTCTCTGGCGTTAGAGGTTTGCCCAAACCTGCGTTTTTAATTACGTCCAACGTGGAGCCCGTCACGACCATCACTCGCCCCTGAGGGGCCATCGAATAAGCGGCGTCGATAAATTGAACATATCGATCAATTTCTTGCCCTTCCTCCCCTGATATGGGGCGCCCCTCGTTCATCTTCAGGTAGGTATCCGTTGCACTTCTCGCAAATGAAGAGAATGGCTTCCTTAACGCGTCTACGAAAATGTTAGCCCCTTCCTCGAACGTGTAGTCCCTCTTGATCTGGATGCCGCCAATATACTGCACGCGAGGGCCATCTTCCTTCTTGGTCGTGGGACCGGGCGTGGTCGTTTCAGTGCCGCTGGGATTATCCGAAACGCGCCGCATAGCGGTCGGCTCCCCACCGTTTGCCTTCCGCGGAAACAAGGGATCACTGCGCAACTCGTCGTACGCCGCCAATGCCGAACGGTCAACGTCAGAAAGCGTACCGCCTTCGCGTTGCCTTTGCTCAATCTCGTGAACATGATTCTCGAAGCCCTGGAGACGCGTCCAGACGACGTCCGGGTCGACAATCGGCAGCGACAATCTGTTCTGCAACGGCTTGATTGGGATAGATGCGTCCTGTGTTTGAGGCGCAGCCGAACCAGCGTGCGTCTGATCTGAACGATTATCTGTAGATGCCGAAGCACCCTGATCGTAACCCGATACATATTGGCTATTTACTCGCATGACCACGCCTCCAAAAATGAGCGCCAAACTCGCGCACCAGATGTCCGAAGTACTCGTTCACTCACTTGAAATGTCCAGATATTTCAAGGTGACTTATAGCGCTCCGTTCTCGGTGCGTGGTATGCACAATGTAGTGGGGCGGGTGCAGAGGATCTGTGCGGCGGCGGCATCGCGTGGAAACTGTTCCAGCGCCCTCTCCTGCTCCTTGATGTCGCGATGGGGGCCAGCGTGGCGGAGCCAATTAGCAAAAAGCCCCCGGGCGGACAATCGCGATTGTCCGCCCGGGGGCTTTAGCAGCCGAATCCACGTGGTCGATACCTGGGTCCGGTCAAGGGCACGTCGTTCGACATGCTCCTGCGACAAACCCAGGCAAACCCAAGCTCAGAGCGACTCGCCGAGCTGATCGAGAATCGCCGGGTTCTCCAGCGTGGACACGTCCTGCGTGATCTCCTCGCCCTTCGCGAGCGAGCGCAACAGGCGGCGCATGATCTTGCCCGAGCGTGTCTTCGGCAGGTTCTCGCCGAAGCGAATGTCCTTCGGCTTGGCGATCGGACCGATCTCCTTGGCAACCCAGTTGCGCAGTTCGTTGGCGAGCTTCACCGCTTCTTCGCCTTCAGGACGCGCGCGCTTGAGCACCACGAATGCGCAGACGGCTTCGCCCGTCGTGGCATCGGGACGGCCCACCACGGCCGCTTCAGCCACGATCGGGTTCGACACCAGCGCCGATTCGATCTCCATCGTGCCGAGGCGGTGGCCGGACACATTGAGCACATCGTCGATGCGGCCCATGATCGTGAAGTAGCCGGTTTCCTTGTCGCGCACCGCACCGTCGCCAGCGAGATAGAGCCTGCCGCCGAGCTCTTCGGGGAAGTAGCTCTTCTGGTAGCGGTCCGGATCGCCCCATACGTTGCGCAGCATGGACGGCCACGGACGCTTCACCACCAGAATGCCGCCCTGTCCGTTCGGCACGTCCTGGCCGGTTTCATCGACCACCGCCGCCATGATGCCCGGCAGCGGCAGCGTGCACGAACCCGGCACCAGCGGTGTGGCGCCCGGCAGCGGCGTGATCATATGGCCGCCGGTTTCGGTTTGCCACCACGTATCGACGATCGGGCAACGGCCGCCGCCGACGTTCTCGTGATACCACACCCACGCTTCCGGATTGATCGGCTCGCCGACCGTGCCGATGATGCGCAGCGTGGACAGGTCGTAGCTTTTCGGATGCACTTTCTCGTCCGCTTCGGCGGACTTGATCAGCGAGCGAATCGCCGTGGGCGCGGTATAGAACAGTGTGACCTTGTGTTTGGCGATCATGTCCCAGAAGCGGCCGGCGTTCGGATAGGTCGGCACGCCTTCGAACACGACCTGGGTGCCGCCTAGCGTCAACGGACCATAGGTGATGTAGCTGTGACCGGTGATCCAGCCAATGTCGGCGGTACACCAGAACACATCAGTGGGCTTCCAGTCGAAAGTCCACTTCAAGGTCTGCGCGGCCCACAGCAGATAGCCGCCGGTGCTGTGCTGCACGCCCTTCGGCTTGCCGGTCGAACCCGACGTGTAGAGGATGAAAAGCGGATGCTCGGCGCCGACCCACTCGGGCGGGCATTGATCCGATTCGGCCTGCGCGAGCTCGTGCATCCACAGATCGCGGCTTTCGTTCCATGCGATCTTGCCGCCGGTGCGCTTGTAGACGATCACGCTCTTGACCGCATCGCAGCCGCCCATGGCGATGGCTTCGTCGGCGATATTCTTCAGCGGCAAGGCTTTGCCGCCGCGCATCTGTTCGTCGGACGTGACGAGCGCGACGGCGCCCACATCCACCAGCCGCTCATTGAGCGACTTCGACGAAAAGCCGCCGAACACCACCGAATGCGTGGCGCCGATCCGCGCGCAGGCCTGCATGGCAACGACGCCTTCGATCGACATCGGCATATAGATCACGACCCGGTCGCCCTTCTTCACGCCGCGTTTTTTCAGCGCGTTCGCAAAGCGCGACACGCGTTGCAGCAGATCGTTATAGGTGACGTTGGTGACGGTGCCGTCGTCGGCTTCGAAGATGATCGCAACGCGCTCGCCATTACCGGCTTCGACATGACGGTCGATGCTGTTATACGACGCGTTGATCTGCCCGTCTTCGAACCACGTGTAGAACGGTGCCTTCGATTCGTCGAGCACCTTGGTGAAGGGCGTGTTCCAGCTTAGCGTCTCGCGAGCGAGGCGCCCCCAGAAACCCTCGTAATCGCGCTCCGCTTCGGCGGCAAGCGCCCGGTACGCATCCATACCGGAGATGGCCGCGCCAGCCGCTGCTTCAGCGGAGGGCGGGAAAACACGGCGTTCGTGAAGAACCGATTCAATCGCAGACATCGACAACCCCTTGGTGAAGATGAAACGTAAAACCTGTGCCGGCACGCCTATGGCGCGCCACATGATGTCGCGCGCAACAAGGCGGCGCGTGTCTCCTGATTCCTTGACGGTGTGGTCGCTGATGCCGCACGGTGCCATGCGATGCGACCCGTTGCCGACATGCTGCCACGATAGATGCCGCAACTTACCTGTCACTTACATCAGGGGGCGCTCGCGCGTCGTTTGCCGAGGCATTCGGGATTGTCATGTTAGCTGATACGGTCAGGCACTGTCATGGGCGGAGCCGATGCGATCTGCGTTTGGGTCGAGCGCAGGCACGATCGACACCAGGGTTATACCGGAGACGACGTTAGATTGTTATCTGGCGATTGGTGTTTACCCACGATTGAATGCTGCTGCGCGAGCGTTTCGTGACGACCCGCCGGTATGTCATACGCGGAGGGGAAACCCTGTCCGAAAGCAAACCTTCTCACGCCACGACGTCATAAGCGGAGTCAATCCCACTTCAATGCCGGCCGCAACCCGTCTGGCATGACATGCAAAGCGCGCAGTCATACAGGATTGACACCCGGCGTTGGACCTGGGGTGTTCCCATCGTCATGCATCACAACCGGTGTTAATCCGCGGACCCGGGTAAAGCGGGTCCGTCACCTTGCCATGCAAAAGGAGCATTCATTTGACGACCAGGTCCACTGACAGTACTGCCAGCACCACGTTGACCGAGCCGGGTCGCGACCCGGCCAGCGACACCGCCCCATCTCCCGACACGCCAGCGCCGGTGCAGCGACAGCCGACTCTGCGCGACACGTCATCCGATTCGACTGAGTCCGACGGGGCGCTCCTACGGAACCGGTATAGCTCAAGCGGCGGCGACCAGGTGCCGCCTGGCTCGCCGCAACTATCCACGCCTCGCAGCGACGTCACTGCAAGCCGGGGCAGCAGCGCTGTCGGCGGTGCTGCCCCGGCTTCAACGCCGTCTTCACCGCAGCTGGCCCCGTCGGCTGCATTGGCGAAACCCTCCACGGCTGCACCACCCTCCGCACCCTACACGCGAGCGCTACTATCCGGCGTCACACGCGCCGAGCTTGAGCACCTGCTCGACGCGCACGACACAACGCCGCTACCTAACGGGACACGCCTGTCGAGAAGCAGCGACCAGGACGAGAAAAATATGGCGCGGCTTGGCACCGCCCTGCAGCAAAACCTCACAGGCTACCCCCCAGAGGTTCAGCTGTTCGAGCAAAGGGTCAATGACATGCAGGCGCAGCTCGCCACGCTACCTCAGGCTGAACACGAGGCCTACGCGGGTGCCGCAGCGACGCTCGATGTCGCGTTCCGCGACAGCAGGAACGCCGAAGGTCGGCAACGTGCCGACGAACAACTGTCGCAACTGGGCAGTGCGCTGCTCGCACGCGCCACCATCATGGACAACGATCCGGTCGGCCGGGCGTTGAGCGTCTTCAACCGGCCGGTCGGCGGCGGCTACTTGACGGGATTGGCGGACCAGCAGCAACTCGGCGCACTGGGGCGCCTGCGCCAAGGGTTCGTCACTGCCGCGACGCCAGCTGCACGTGAGCACTATTTCACGCAGGCCACAGAGCTAAAGGACACTCTGCAACACAGAATCGCCACGGCGATCGACCAGCATACGACGCAGGAAGCCGGTAAATGGGGCGAGGCGAAGGCGGAAGTTGACCGGATCCTCCACGAAGCCGACGCGCTTACCGACGCTCCTGGCAAGCGCTACGAGTTGATCGGCAGTCAGTTGTATAGCACCAATCCCGGCACCGGCCGCGACGACCTGGCCGACCGCCGGCTGCTCGCTTTCACGCAGCGAATGCGCGACGATCCCACGCTGCACGACAAGCTCGTCAATTGGTCAGTCGACGCGGGACGAAAACTCAACACCTATGACGTCGACGCTCAGAAAAACTATCCGGACATCCTGAATAACCTGCCACCGGCCGGCCCCGACTATGTCCGCGATCTGGCGGACCAGTACAACGCCGTGCTGCACGACACGTCGTACAAAAACGAGTCGATCACGCCGCATGCCCGTGCGGAAAAGCTGGCTGAGCAAGTCTTCGAAGGTACCGCTCGTTTCCTGCTGGGCATGACGCCGTTCGCGCCGCTCACGGCAGCGTTCGATGCGCACTCGGCGTTGTCGGAAAACACGCGGCTAGGCATCGACCTCGCGTCCGGTCTGGTCGGGCTCGTCGCGGGCGAAGGTGCGACTGCTTTCACCGAACGGCTTGCCGCGAAGAGCGCCACCGCCGTTGTCAAAGCGGGTTCCGAAGGGCATTCTCCTGGCGAAGCGATTTCCGAAGCGCATTTACCCGCGCGGGCGATCGAGACGGGCGACGATAAGATCGCCATCCACAATGCGCCGTCCGTGCAGCCTGGCAAGACCGGCGCGGCCGGCGTGCAAAGCACGCCGCCGGCGGGCGATACTGCAGCGCAAGGCCTGCGTGTGGACGAGGCCGTCGCCGAGGCATCGCAGCGCATTAACGGCGAGAAGTCAGGCTTACCCGACGACTACGCCGTGCAGACCGCGCCCGATACACTGAAACAGGCCCCTGGCCAGCAAGGCGTGCTCACGGACGGCAACGGGCAGCGCTATATCCCCAATAGCGGGAAGATCTACCCCGCCCGCTTCGACCGCGACAACGGCACCTGGCGCGTGTATCAGCCCAATAACGCGTACCGGCCTCAATATCCAGTCAGGCTAGACGCCCAAGGCGACTGGAAGGTCCACTCCGATGTGGGGCTCAAGGGCGGCATGAACCCGAACGATTCGCCGCCCCCGGGACTTCAGCAAGCGCGGCCGTTCGGGGAAAACTATCGGGTCTCGACCGCGACCGGCGCCGCCCCCTCCGCCGATATGCTGCGAACGCTCAATCCAGAGTCATGGCACTCCGATGCGAACCACTGGCTCGAAAACCAGGTGTTCAGCAGACGATACCAAACCGCGTTCGACCGTCTTCCCGATGAGCAGCAACAAGCCCTCAGAAGCTGGACGTATGTGGATACCAGCGATACATACTCGACGGGCTCCGGCTACGATGACGACGTCAACTACGAACTCAACCAGCAACTGCGCGATCGCACCCACGAAAGCGGCACCGCCGCGCGCGCCAAGGTGTTGCAAACTGCTCTGGGTGGTCTGCCGAGGCCCGGCGGCGAGAGTCGCCTGATTCGCATCGGGGAGGTCCCCGCCGACTATGCAAGCAAGCTTGCGGCAGGCGACTACGTGACCAACTCGCCAGCGTTCATGTCCGCAGCCAGCGACAGCGAATACGCACAAACAACCCTGAGGGACGGCGAGTTTGGGGATGCCCCCGGGAGTGCGTTCGCGCTTTACGACATCCAGTCGAAGTCGGCAACGCCCTTTGTTCATCGCGTCACCACGTTGGCCCTCGGCGAGAACGAATGGCTATTCCGACCCAACACCCTATTCCGAGTCGACGAAATGGCGACGGCGACGTCTCAAGACGGAAGTACCACTCCCCGTATCGGTTTGCGTCTAAGCGAGGTGCCAATCGAATCGCCCACCTTCGCGAAGAACATTTACACAGGCGAGCAGGAACTAGTCTATCCGCAGGGAACGACACCGGTCTATGCGCCGCTCCAGGCGACCCGAACGCCACCGGTCAAGCCATCGCCGCCCACCCCTAACCAGCCACCGCCACCTGCGCATGGCGATCCCAACCAGCCGGGACCGTTCATGGCGTGACATCAACGCGATCACGACGCCCCACCGCAAGGAGGGCACCCGTCGCATGTGCAACCAACCAATCCGCCGGACGGTGTGCAGTTCTATATATAAGTATGGCCTGCCGCCGCGGCTTCGCACCTACTATTCATACGCGGGACCCACCTCGTACCGTCGGCCACGCGGTTCCGGCCGCACAGCCCAGGCCGGCTCTTTTACTTCAGGAATATCGACATGCAAGCAGCAACGCAATTCAACTCTCCACAAATCAGCAATCCTTATCTCTCGTTTCAGGGCAACCTGAACACCCTGTTTGGCGGCGGCGCACAGTCACAGCTTTCGCGCGGCGCCGGGTCCAATAACAGTTCCAGTTCGTCCAGCCAGATGTCGAATATGCTGAGCGGCTTCTCCAAGGCGTCGTTCTCAGTCTTCAGCCAGACCACGGGAAACGGCCAAAGCAGCACCTACTTCGCACAGGGAAGCATCACCAGTCGCGGGCCGGCCGCGAACCAGCAGCCGGCAAATTCCGGGCGCAATGACGATCGTGGCGGCAACAGCAGTTCAACCGGCGGCAAGAACTCCACGCCCTCGCGCAACGATTACGGCGGCAATAACCCCACGCCCCCGCGCAATGACTGCGGCGGCAAAAACCCCACACCCTCGCGCAACGACTGCGGCGGCAAGAACCCCACACCCTCGCGCAACGACTGCGGCGGCAATAGCCCCACGCCCCCGCGCAACGATTGCGGCGACAAAAACCCCACGCCCCCGCGCAACGACTGCGGCGGCAAAAACCCCACGCCCTCGCGCAACGACTGCGGCAAGGACTCGGGCAGGAGCAACCAGACGCAGTGGAGCAACACCGCGGTTTGCGACAACAAGTCGAGTATCGATCTGGGCAACTACAAGCTCGATTTCAACAAGGCCGATTCGTCGATGATCATGACCAACGCCAAAACCGGCGATACAACGAAAATCTGGGGGGATCCGCATCTCACACAGCACGCCAACGGCGCCAACTCATCGACTGCGATGTTCAACGGCCCGATGACGTTCATGCTGCCTGACGACACCAAGGTCACCGTCGGCACCCAGCCGGCCGCGAACAACAAGTCTGTCTCGTTCGCGGACCAGGTGACGATCACCCACGGCAATCAGGCCTACCAGGTCACGGGGCTGAGCGAGCAGAACAAGGCGGGCCTCAACGTGCAGAAGAGCAACAACGGCCGCGCGTTAGACGCCGCCGTGCCGGACGGCTACACCGTCCTGGCCGCTCGCAACGGCAGTGGCTGGATCGATCCGACCACCGGCAAGGAGCCAACTGCTGACAACATCAGGAATGCCAATAAATAAGCGCATCGCACGATGATGGGGTAACCGCATCAGTCAGTGCTCCAAAAGGATGCCGCACGCACACTCGCCGAATGGGTGCGGCATCCAATCTCCTCCATGAACTCACCTGGGCTCGTCTGGGCCGCCAATCCGCATCAAGCCGCATCAATCCGCGTTGTCCACCAGCGGCCAGCTTCATGGTCGTGACAGGCAACCCGCCACGCCGTCTTGGAACCCGCATAGGCACACTGCTTTCCGCGCGTGAACCGTATAGTTCGGTTCCACCAGGATCGGACGGCGAATAAATGGCGGGCTGTTGATTCGAATGGGCAGAGAGACTGTCAGTGTTTGATTTTTGAATCGCCGCCCACTCCATTATTATTTGCCGGGCCACTGGTCTGCTGAGCTACATTCGCACCGCTTGACGATGCGTTTGAATCGTCACTGGAAAACTAAGCCTGGCTTTAGCGTTCGTCACGGTCGCCGCACGCCACGCGCGCGACGGCCGCTCTCCATCGGTACTTTGCGTCGTCATGCCGGACCCGCTCGACATTCCAGTCCCGCAGCGCTTCTCCCGCTTCGTGGCGCGCCGCCGCGTGCGCGTGCTGCGCGTCGCTCAGTTGCCGCTGCAGCATGGGCATCTGTGCGTCGTGGGCACGGAGCGTCGCATGCCACTGGCCGCCGGCCCTCTGATCGCGCCGGCAGAACGCAAGCACGCGCTGCCGCTGCGCTGCGTGCCGTTCCAGCGCGGCGACCTGTTCACCCACCGCAGCGGCCGCCCGCCGCTCACGCCGGCGCGCGTCGGCCAGCGCGCGAAGCCTGCGGCGCACCCGCAAACCGCGCACCCTCGTGAGCCGCCGCCAAAGATCCGCCTCCTGCGCCGCGCCGCGCATCACATCGGGGGGGCGCCGGCGCACAAGCCGTGCAGCTGCGCGCGCGTTTCGGACCACGAACTGCAGCGGTCGTACGGCTGACACAGAAAGCGCTGGATGTCCGGGCGCAGGTCGATCGCCCGGTCCGTCTCGAGATCGTTACCCCGCTCGTATTCGCCGATCTGCAACAGCATCTCAACCTCCTCATAACGCGCCAGCCAGTCGCGCACGCGGTTCGCATCGGCGCGCTGCGCCGCATCCGCCACGCGATTCATCAGGCGGCTGCGGCTGCGCAGAATGTCGATCGCCGGATAATGCCCAGCCGCGCCCAGTTTCGACGACAACTGGATGTGCCCGTCCAGCAGCGAACGCGCCTCTTCCGCGACCGGGTCGGACAGATCGGCCTCGTCGGCGAGCACGGTATAGAAAGCGGTGATGCTGCCCTGCGCCGTCACGCCGGCCGATTCGATCAGCCGTGGCAACTGCGCGAACACGCTCGGCGGAAAGCCACCGCGCAACGGCGGCTCGCCGACCGCCAGGCCGAGCTCGCGCAACGCCCGCGCATAGCGCGTCAGCGAATCGAACAACAACAGCACATTGCGTCCAGTCGCTCGCAAGCCCGCCGCGACTTTGGCCGCGAGTTCCGCCGCCTTGATCCGCTCCGCGGCGGGACGGTCGGACGTCGCGGCAATCACGATCGTCGACGCGCGCCGGTGTTCAAGATGGTCGTGAATGAATTCCGCCACCTCCCGGCCCCGCTCGCCGATCAGGGCCACCACCACCGCATCGGTCGATGCGCCGTTCGCGATCATGCCCATGATCGTGCTCTTGCCGCCCCCCGCTGGCGCGAAGATGCCCGTGCGCTGACCTACGCCGCAGGTGAGCAGGCCGTCGATGGCGCGCACCCCGGTGGCAAACGGTGTGGCGATGACCGGCCGTTCGAGCGGATTGAGCGTCGCCCCGGCATCGGCGTGCGCCACCGCACCGGCCGCGAGCGGCTGGGGCGCAGGACCGCCGTCGAGCGGGTTGCCGAGACCGTCGATCACCCGTCCGAGCAGGCCCGCCGCGTCGAAGGTGCCCCACGCTGAGCCGCAGCCTTGCACCTCGGTAATATCGGAGAGGCCCGTCAATCCGGCGAGCGGCATGACGAGTGCGCCATCGTGCGCAAAGCCGACCACTTCGCCGTATTGCACCTCGAACGTATCCGGGCGCACCAGCCGCACCTTCTCGCCGATGCGCAGCGACACCCCCACCACCCGCGCAACCACGCCGCGCGCTTCGACTACCCGGCCGCGCAACGCCGGCGCAGAGGTCAACACCGGTACGCTATTTCCGGACAATTGCGTCATGTTCCTGCTCATGTTGCACCGAGCGTCGCGACAGTCTGGATACGGTAGACGTCGAGTGGAATCTCTTCGATCGCCAGCACCTCGATGCGCCAGCCGAAGTCGCGCACCAGACGCGCAAGGTGCGGACGCAGCACAGCCTGCGTGACGATCAGACTGATCCCGGAGAGGTCCGCAGCAAAGATCTGCTGCGCCCGCGTCAGATCTTCAGCGGAGAGCACGCACTGCGGCTCGCCGTCGACACCGCTTCTGATCTGCGCCTCGAGACTGGCTTCCCATGCCGGCTCCAGCACCGCCGCGGCGAGCGTCCATGTCTCGAGGTCAGCGTAGCCGCGCACGAACTGCCGTCCGAGCTGGATGCGCGCGTCCCGCACCATCCGGTCAATCGTGCGCTCACCCGCCGGCACGCGCACAACGGCTTCGAGAATCGCGCGCAGGTTGCGAATCGGCACCCGCTGCTGCAGCAGTTGCCGCAGCACGCTCGCGAGCTGCACCGTGCTCGCGGCCTGCGCCACCTGCGCGACCAGTTCACGAAATTCGATCGCCAACTGATCGAGCAGGAAACGCGTTTCCTGCGTGCCGAGAAAATCGGCAGCCGAACGTTCGCAGACTTCCGTGAGGTGATTGCATAGGGCTTCATCGACGGTCGCCTTGCGGATGCCCGAATCGTTGATCGACGCCGCCTTTGCGGCCGCCACCCAGACCGATTTCGCGGCACGCGGCTGGTAGCCCTCGACGCCGTCGAACGTAATCAGGTTCTCATCTCCGCTCACCAACAGGTGGGCGGGGACCAGCGTGCCACTCGCAAACGGCACGTCCTCGATATCGAAGATGTAGCGCTCCGGGTCGAGCCTCGCGTCGCGCAGCAACGCGAGGCCAGGAAACGGCACGCCCAGTTCGACCATCAGGTGTCGGCGCAACTGGCCGAGTTGCCGGTTCAGCGCCTCGGGCCGCAACGCATCGAAAGCCTTCAGGCCGAGCCGCAGCCGCAACGTCGCACTGGTGCCCAGTTCGACATCGTCGAGGATGCGCGGCACATAGTTGCCACCGTCGCGCGTCATCTCAGGCATCAACGCGCGCTGTGAGTTCGCCGCGACCGCGGCATTGCGCATTAGCGTAATCGCCAGCGCAAGCAGCAGGCCGCCGGCAACCAGAAACTGGATATGCGGAAAACCTGGAATCGCCGCCAACGAGAGACATGCCACACCGGCCATCGCGATCGCTTTCGGATGCAGCGCGAGTTGCCGGTAAATGTCGCCGCCCAGATGCGCATCCGCGTTGTCGGCCGAAGCCACGCGGGTAACGAGGATGCCCGCCGCCACCGACACGATCAGCGACGGAATCTGCGACACCAGACCGTCGCCGACCGTGAGAATCGTATAGGTGTGCAGCGCGTCGCCGAACGACATGCCGCGCTGCGCGATGCCGACCGCCAGGCCGCCCACGATATTCACCAGCGCGACGACGAGCCCCGCCACCGCGTCGCCCTTGACGAATTTCATCGCGCCGTCGAGCGAGCCATAGAAGTACGTCTCGCGTTCGAGCGCCGCGCGCATCCGGCTTGCCTGCGCAGCCGTGATCACCCCGTTGCGCATGTCGGCGTCGATGCTCATCTGGCGGCCCGGAATGCCATCCAGCGTAAAGCGCGCGGCCACTTCGGCCACCCGGTCAGCCCCCTTCGCGACCACGATGAACTGGATCGCCGCGAGCACGATGAACACCACCAGTCCGACCGCGACGTTGCCGCCCACCACCATTTCACCGAATGCGGCGATGATCTGGCCGGCGTGCCCATGCAACAGGATCATCTTGGTCGACGCAATTGCCAGCGCAAGGCGCAGCAGCGTGGTGATCAGCAATAGCGACGGAAAACTCGCGAGTTCCGCGGCCTTCGACACGTACAGGGTAGTAGTCAGCATCGTCAGGCTGGCAGCGAAGCTCACGCAAATGAACAGATCGAGCACGAATGGCGGCACGGGCACGATCAGGAGCGCAAGCACGGCAAGCATGCCGATGCCTACCGCGAGATCCGCGTGACGCGCAAAGAAAGCCGAAAGATCGTAGCGGCTGAGAATGGAACGGTTCGACATGTTATTGACCAAGCTCCCGATGAAGCGTGCGGCGACGGTTCTTGACGTACGGGTCGCCTTCGTCGTCGCGGAATTCCCGTTTGATTTCGCTCTTGTCCATGCGCAAACCGCGCAGCCACAGAAAGCGCTGGATGAAATAGTCAGCGGCGCCGGGCACGATCTGCGATGCCGCCATCCAGGCAAGCAGATGCGAGTGCGATATCGCCGTATAGCCGAGGTGAACCGGCAATGAGAAGACCCAGATGGGCGCAAGCTGCCGCAACCACGCGGCGAGCGCCTGCGCGAACAGAAATAGCAGGATCGCGAACTGCAGCAGCGTGAGTACCACGTCCCACAGCAGGCGCAGGCTGAACATCTGCTTGAACCCGTTCACCGGGTTCAGACGCTTCATGTCGGGTGTCACACGCTTCCACGCGATCATTGCGCGCGTCTGCATCAATTCCGGCACCAGAACCGCCAGTACACCGATGCCGAGCGTGGTCAGGATGGCCGGCACGAATGCGCTCAGCGCGGCGAGCGTCGACGCAAACCGGTCGCCGAACGGAAGGGCGGCGTCTAGCGTCGTGATATGCAGCATCAGCCTCGTGCCCAACGCATAGAGCCGCGGAGCCTCGATGAACAGATACAGCCACCAGAACAGACCGCTGAACGCGACCGTCAGATGCGTGCTCTTCGCGATTTCGCCGTCCTGGCGCGCACGGCGGATTCGCCTGGCGGTTGGGGCTTCGGTCTTGTCACTCATCGCAGATGGATCACATGATCGAACGCGATGCGCAACTGGGCAAACAGCGGCGGCACGCTGAGCATCGCGGCAAACGAGAGGATCAACGCCTTGACGGTGCGCGCGGTGGCAAACGGATTGAGCCGCTTTGCATGCCGCGACATCAACCCGAAAGCAACGTCGATCAGCAGTGCGAGACCGAGCAACGGACTGGCGAGCCGCACGCCTTCGGTCAGCGAGCCGGGCAGGTCGCGCAGTGCAATGTCCCGGAACACGTCGCTCAGATCAAGGTGCCAACGGCCGGGTGGCCATAACACCCACGCATCCGTAAAGAAGCCAAACAGAAGCGGCAGGCCTGGCCCCGTAAAGAGCGTCAGGGCGGCAAACTGCGAAAACATCGTTTCGAATAACGCCGCTTCCTGCTGGAAGTGCGGATCGTAAACTGCCGCGCTGGAGTAGCCGCCCTGCTGGTCGAGTATTGCGCCCGCCGCCGCTGCCGCATGAAAAATCGTGCCGAGCAGCAGACCGAGCGCAGCACCCGTTGCCGCTTCGACGCAGATCGCCGGCAGCAGGTGCGCCGGCCAGCCGATCTGTTGAGGCAGCATGGCCAGCGCAAGCAGCATCGGCAGCCGCAGCAGGATGCCGAGCGAACCGCTCTGACCGAACGGCATCAGGAACAGCGCCACTGCGGGCCTGATCGCACAGAACGCAAAACCCTCGAGATAGCCGGTGTAGTTCATGTTCAGTGCAGGCGCCCCGCCGCGATAAAGGTGAACACATGGGTGAGAAAGCGCGTGAGCTCGCGGCTCCCCCAAGGACCGGTAACGATCAGCGCCGCACCGACGCAGATAATCTTTGCGCCGTAAGGCAGGCTCTGATCCTGTATCTGCGTGACCGACTGCAACAGCCCGATCAGCAGACCGACAAGGGTCGCCACGGCGAGCGCCGGCAGCGACAACCAGAACACCAGCATGAGCGCATCGCTGGACAACGTGGCAAGAGAGGGAACACTGTTCATTTGGCATAGCCGACGATAAGGCCGTGCATCAGCTTTGAGATACCTGACACCGACACAAAGATGAAAAGCTTCAAGGGGATCGATACCGTGCTTGGCGACAGCATCATCATGCCCATGGCGGTTAGCACGTTGGCGACGACCAGATCCACCACCAGAAAAGCGATATAGAGCAGAAAGCCCGCCTCGAAGCCGCTCGATATTTCGCTGATCAGAAACGCGGGAATCAGCAGTTGGAAATCGGTCTCGCGGGCGTCGTGCCCGGGATCGATCCGCTTCGCGGCGCCGACGAGAAACGCCCGCTCGTCGGGCCGCGAATGCTTCAGCATGAATTCGCCGAGCGGACCGCGCACCGCCTGCCACAGTTCGGTGGGACGCGGCATCGCAACTTCACCGCTGTCGCTGGCCGGCAGCGCGGCTTCAATCTTCGTGATGGTTGGCGACATCACGACCAGCGTCGCCGCGAGCGCGATCCCCGAGATCACCAGGTTGCTCGGTGCCTGTTGCACGCCGAGTGCCGAGCGCAACAGCGTCAGCACGATGCTGAACTTCGTGAACGAAGTCGTCATCACGACCGCAAGCGGTAGCAGGCCGAGCATGAAGAACACGCCGATGGTCTGCACCTGATCGAGTTGAGCAGTCATGCCGGCAGATCCTCATGAGTGAGTCGGGTCACACGCACGCCTAACGACCCCTCGATCTCGATCAGCTCGCCACGCGCAAACGGAATGCCCTGGCACAGCAGCGTCACCTTTCGCTCAGTGGCGGGCAGGCGGAATGCGACGATCGAACCCTGGCGCAGATGGGCCAGTTCAGCGACCGACAACGACAGCGTGCCGAGCACCGCGTCGAACGCGAACGTCAGGGCGTCGATAGGCAACAACTCACTGGTCACTTCAACGGGCTGGGTTTCATCATTCAGGACATGGTCTATCAAGGTGTGCTCCTCAGTGAACTTCAACAAAATCCGGCACGCGCCCAAGCGCAATGGCACGCGCAGGTAACACGAATGACGGTCGAACAGCAGTGCGTCGCCCACCTGGATCTTGCGCAAACGCGGCAGCGACATCGACGGGCCGGGCATACAGATCGGCATACTCACGTACAGGCGGCGCAGCAGCGCCTCGCTGGACAGCGGCGCCGGCATGCGCCGTTGCAGCCAGGCATCGACCGCGGGGCTGCAAACCGCGAAATGAGCAGCGCGGCCGCTCGCCGCGTGCGTGACGGCGATGCCGTATGCGCCCGGCTGCGTGCGCGCATCGACAGCGACGGTGGTGACGTCGATCGTGAAACCGAACAGCCCTTCAAGCGCGCACAGCCAATCGCTCAGCGCGTCAACGACATGCGTCAGGGCTGTGTCGCCGCGCTCGGCGATCACGGTTGGCGACAGTTCCGGCAGCAGCGCGCCGGCATCGCACGCGGCGCTAAATGACGCGTGCGCCGCCATGCCGGACACCAGCAAGGGATAGCGCGCGCGGCACGCCTCGAACTCCAGCGTGAAGCGGCGCGTGCCGACTCGCACTGCCTGTGGCCGCCCAAAGTGCCGGATTGCCAGGTTGTGGCGCTCGGCATCGGCTCGCGCGAGGGTTTCCATATCAGGCCAGAGACTCATGCGGCCTCCCGCACGAGCCGCCGTTGCACGACGCGAGTCTGAATCGGCGAGGTGGGCTGCGGCGGCGGGGGCGCCTGGGACCTGGCCAGCACGGCCAGCGTCAGCCGCACGCCACGCTCGATGTTGTCGAGCGCCGTGCGTCCCGACCCGTCAGCCAGGTCGTAGGTATGCAACACGTGCGCCACGCCGTCACGGATGCCGCGCTCCAACGCCCGCAGTTGCATCTTCAGGCCACCATCGATCACGCCAGCTTCGGTTTCGATAACGCACGAATGGGCGGGCAATTCCGCATCGGCCAGAACCGTGCAAAGCGGCGTACCGAGCTCCTGCTCGATCGTTGCGATCAGTTGGGTGGCGTCCTTGAAGACCGGCGTGGCAACGCGCACGGACACGAGTCGTTGCGACTGCGACACGGCGACCGCGCGGCGCAACTGATTGGTCAACGTGGCCGACGGCGGCAGTCCGCCGACAATGTCGCACACCGCGCTCAGCACGATCTGCGTCAACCGGTCCTGTAAGCGATGCGCGGCAAAGGCCGCGGCAGCCGCGCGGCCGACGTGTTCACGCAACGCAGCGGCCTTACCGGCCGAATGACCGCGGCGCCACGCGCGGCGTTTGAGTTCACGCACCTGCATGGCGAGGTGAGCGCGTTCTTGTGCCGCTTCGGCTGCGCGCTCAGCTTCGACTGCACGAAGGCCTTCGAGCGACGCGAGTTCGAGCGCGCTCAAATGGCCGTCAGATTCGATTCGCCACACGCCCATTCGACAGATCAGCATGAGTGCGCCTCCATCAATCGCCGCGCATCGGCAAGCAGTTCCCGCGCTTCGAGCGCCGACAAGCCGTGCACGCGATAGCGCGTCGCCGCATTCGATATCTCGTGCGGCAGGCGCAGGCTCCACCAGAACGCATAGTGGGAGTCCGTCGCGGTCTGCATCGCCAACGCCAGTCCAAGCGCCGTCATGTCGTGCCGGCTGGATAGCGTCGGTGGCGGCTCGACTTTCAGGTCGGCCGCGTCGGCACGCGGGTGCCGTTGAATCGCAGCAAGCAGGCGCGGCGCGACGCTGACCGCCAGCGCGGCACGCGCCCCGGCAGCGACCACGTGGCGCAACGAACGGGCGAATGCGAGTGCGGCCACGATCCGGCACAAGCGCGCGCACGCCGGCCGCGGCCAGAGCGGCAAGACGGGTGGGACGTCGGCAAGCACCACCTGAATGAGTTGCGGGTAACGGCTGAACAGAAAGGCATGGGCAGCACGCGCGGCACGCTCGTTTCGAATCGGCTGCCCGGCTTCAAGCCAGCTGTGATGCGCCCATTGGGCAGGTGCGCAGGTATAAGCGTGCTTCATGTGTCATCTCCGGTGCGGGTCGTGGATTTCGAAGGACCGGTGCCGGCGCCGGCCGTATCGACGGTGTTCGCGTCAGCGCCGTCGCGTCGCCCGTTCCACACAGACTGCCGGGAATCTACGGGCGGTAGTCCGGCACTGCGCCCGCGCGGCTGCCGTTTGAACCACGTGCGCGTTTCCGAGTGCCACCACCACATGAAGCCGGTCCCCAGCAGCACGAGCACGGCCAACGCGCACAGCATCGCCGTGGTGCGTCTCGACGCCTTGCCGCTGTCTTGCCCGCAGGGCATCGCCTCGACCGCGCCCGCGGCACCGGCGACGTCGGCGCCGTCTGTGCAGTTGCCAGGAAAGCTCAGCACCGGCGTCACCGGCAGCATCGTCAGCGACACGCGCGCGGGCGTCAGCCCCTCTACACTGCCCGCCACCAGTGCGCGAATCTTGTCGCGCATCAGTTCGAGGTTGTAGTCGCTGCGGTAGCGCATCATCACGGACGCCGACGGCAGCGTGTCCTGGGCGGGATCCATCGGATCTTTTTGAGGCAGCACGATGTGCACGCGGGCGAGCAGGACGCCGTCCATCTTCTCGAGCGTTTCGGACAGTTCCTGCGACAGCCCATACACATAGCGGACGCGATCTTCCTCGGGGCTCGAGATCAACCCCTGGCGGCTAAACAGGTCGCCGAGATTCGCGTGGCCACCGCGCGGCAGCGCATACGCGCTGGCCAGTTCGGTGGCGACCACCGCATCGGCGTCGTCGACCGAAATGTTCCAGGTCCGGTCCGCGTTGCGCTCCTTGTAGCCGTTGATGCCGTGATGGCTCAGCGCGGCGACGATGCGATTCGCCTGGTCCTCGTCCAGGCCTTCAAAAAGCGAGGTTCTGCAGCCGACGAGGAAAAGCAGCACCGGCAGCAGGATCAGGGTGCGGCGCATCAGCTTCGTTGCGTCAGCGTCTGGATCGCGCGGCCGATCTCGTCGGCCACACGCACCGTCATTTGCACCTTCACCCCGAAGGCGCCCATGTCGGCCTGAAGACGCAGCATGTCAGACGTCGAGATGCGGCCAGTGTCGAGTTGATCGAGGTGCTGCGACAGTTGCTTCGCCGACGTATCCTGCACGTTCTGCGCATGCGCCAGCAGACGCTCGACCAGCGAAGCTTCGGCACCCGAACCGGCAGCGGACAGGCCCGCGGCCGGCGTCACAGGGGACAATGGGCCGGCTTGCGTCGGCATGGTGGTGACCGGAGGTTGCAACATATCAGTGCCCGCCTAGATTAGTTAGTCGTTCTATGGTTGAAAGGGGAGTCGCAGCCTGCGCGGCATGCGCGGCGCGAGCGGCGCGGGTATACGGTGCGCATTCGGGCAGGTTCAGAAATGCCGCAGCCATCGAACTCGCACCCGGTTCGTCGCTATCCGCCACCGTGATCAGCGTGCGTACGCCGAGCGCGTAGTGGCCTTCGAATATCCGGCACACGCCGAGCCAGGCGCGTGCCAGCGCGCTGTCCGGTACGACGCCGAGCGCCCGGCCGAACAGCAGCGATGCGCCCCGGTAATTCGCACGATCGATCTCGACAAGACCCTGCCCGAGGTACGGAAAGGCCCGCTGCGGATACAGCAAGGCCAGCCGGTCGAACAGGTAGTCCGCCTCGTCGAAGCGTCGATGAATGCGAGCGTAGTGACCGATCGAAATCAGCAGCTCCAGTGTGTCGTCCTGCATCTGCAATGGCTCCCGAAGACGCCGCGAGGGCGTCTCCGTCCTGGTTAAAAAAACGTTAGCGAGACGCGCGCGCGGTTTCCTTCTGTGCGTCGGTCAGGCCCTGCACCATTGACGTTGCAGCACTCTGGGTCGTATTGACCGCACCCATCGCCTGCTGGACTTTCAGCATTTCGACGTTCTGCTGCTTGTTGGGGGCGGCTTCGGCTTTCTGCAATTTGTTGTCGAAATCCTGGTTCTGCTTTGAGAGAATCTTCGCCAGCACTTCGACAACCTTCTGGGCCGATATACCGCCTCCGTCGCCGACCACCGAATCGCCGCCACCGCCCCCCGCACCGCCGGAGAAACCGCTGCCGCCAGAATTCGGAGACATCGTTGTATTAACCTGACTCATCTTTGGATTCCTCAATTAATCTCGAGCGTTTGTGAAGCTCGCGCTTCGTTCCACCACCTGTCGAGCCGCTCGCAAACACTCGACAAGCAGAACCAGTTCATTTTTCACGGTCGGCGCAGCGGTCACCAGCGCATCGCTAATGCGGCCAATCTCAGCAGTCAGCCGTGCCGCGACCATCTCGCGACCCGCGCCGCCGGCTTCGGCAAGTTGAGCCTCTAGCGGTAACTCGGCGCACGCACCAAGCGTGCTCTTACTGGCAATTTTTTGGGGCATGGGCAGCATCCATAAAAAATTCGTATACCGAACCATCGTCGTCGCGCACGACATACGCGGAGCAAGCCGAGATTCGCGTGATCCGTCCGATAGGCAGTCGTGCACCTGGGAAGTAGCGCACGCCCTGCGCATCCGTGAGCCAGACTGCGTGAGGACTGACCAGCAGATTCAGGCCGAGCGCTTCGAGCGGCACGCGCACCCGCTCGCCTTGCTGCGCGTGGCCGGGAAAAGTGACATCACGCAGCCCGCTGATCTCGGCACGCGCCAGGCGGGCGACGCGTGCGTAATCCCACGATTCGGGCGACAGAAACCCCTGGACGACTGGCAGCGTCGCCGTGAACGTCCCGGGCTCCGCCGGGCGCACCTCGGCGCCCCGGTAATAGCGCGCGAGAAACTCGCCGACCTGCTCCTGCAACTGCGCGAGCACGATCACGTGCATGACAAGTGCGCGCTTCTGCGACCACGCACCGGCGGTCAGGGCGGCCAGATCGGCGGGCGACTGTACGTACCCCTCGTAGACGAGCGCGCCGGACTTCGGGTCGATATGCGTCGTCACCAGATGGAAAGCCTCGTTGGGACGCGTCGCGCGCGGTACTCCGGACCACGGGTTCGACGCGATCCACGTCAGCAGCACAAATGCGAACGGCGTCGCGAAGACCATTGCTTTCGTCACCGGCGCTGCATCCGACCAGCGTTCGGCGAGATACGCCAGTGGCGCATGACGCAGCAGATAGGCACGCTCGGCGTCACGCGCCATCGTCGCGCCCGGCGCATCGCGGCCGCTGAACTGAAACGTAACGACACCCGCCGAAAACCACGCGCCGCGCGCAAGCGTCACGCGCCGCCCCGGCGGCACGGGCCGGCCGAACACCGCGACCTTTGCATGGTGGGCAACCAGCGCAAGCGCCGCACCGTGCAGCTCGACGGTGACGTGCAGTGGTTCGACGCTCTCGTCGATCACCATCAGGTCTGCGTCGCCGCCGCTGCCGATCCGCAGCGGCCGGTCGCCCGGCAGCACTACGCTCGCGCCGGCGTGCACGCCGTCTGTCACGACAATCAGCGCATCAGCGGTCATAGCGTCTCTCCCACGGCATCTTGCTCACCGGCGGCAAAACGGGCGATGACAAAGACGACGGTAATGGTGATGGCGGCGACGCCGGCGCGCCTCGCGTAGCGGCCTGCGCCAGCGCCCGCGATACAACGCCGGTGTTGGGCGCAACAGCTGTCGCCGGTTGGACGGAATCGACGGAGCCGGCCGCGGCACTGGCCGCTATAGGCAATGGCAAGGACAACGAAGCCACCACATCGGCTCGCTGTCCCAGCATGGCGTCCGGACCCGAACTCGCGGCGCCCATCGCCGTTCCCGCGACAGCCAGCGCCGTGGTCGGCTCTGCGTCACCCGACACGCGTTTCAGGCTCGGCGTGATCAGGATCAGCCGTTCGAGGCGCTCCTGCGTGGTCTGGGTATTGCGGAACAGCGCGCCGAGGTACGGCACGTCGCCGAGCACGGGCACTTTCGATGTGACGCTCTCGCTACGCTCGTATTGATAACCGCCTATCAGCAGACTCTCGCCGTCGCGCACGATCGCCTGGGTGACGACCGAATGGTTGTCGACCTTCGGAATGCCGTCCACCGCCATCGACGTGTTGAATGTGCCGTCTTCGATCTGGATATTGAGCCGGATATTGCGGCGCGGCTCGCCACTCGATTCGACGCTCGGCGTCACCTTCAGCGTCAGCCCCGTGTCGATGCCGAAGAGGTCGACGGCCTGATTGCCCGCCACGCGCACATACACCGAACTGCGCGAAGTCAGGGCCGCTTCCGTGTTGTTCAGCGTGAGCACCTGCGGGCGCGACAGCACACGCGCCTTCCCGGCGTCTTCCAGTGCATGGATCCGGGCAAACAGGTACTGCGCCGAGTTGCCGACCAGCGTCGCGAGATTCAGGCCGGCCATCGCGCCGGCCGGTGTCGCCAACTGCGGGGCGCCGAACGAAAGCGGCGCGTTCGCGGTCCCGGAGGCGCCGTTGATGCGTCCATTTGCGCCGCCCCACTGCACGCCGAGCGAGCGTGCAGCATTCGACGACACGTCGATCACTACCGCGTCGATCTCGACCAGCTCCTGCGGCTGATCGAGCATGGCGATGGCGCGCTCGTAGTTCGGCATCATCGACACGAGGTCGCTAATGACCACCGCATTGGTGCGCTGGTCGGCGACGATGTTGCGCCGCGCGGGGGTCGCGACTGGCTGCGCGGTGTCGGTGTCGGAGTCGGGCAGTGGCGCCCGCTCTTCGTCGGCGCGAGGCAACGCGCTGCCAAAACCGAGGCCGAGCAGGCTTGGCAGCGGCGGCGGCCCGCCGCGCGCGCTACGGTCGTTGGCGCGCGCATCGGTGCGCGCACGCGTTGCGCGCGGCGCGGTCGCCTGCCAGGTGTCTGTCATCAACCGGCGCAGCAGCGAAGCGACGCCCGGCACGACCTGCTCCTGCGCCCCCACGTTGTAACGGACGTCCACCGCCTGCGCGTAGCGCAGCGGAAAAACGCGGATAACGGTCTCATCGAATGACGGCTCGACCGTAGTCTGCCGCTGCGCCTTATCAATCGCCTCCGTCACCGCGTCGACGAATTTCGATGGGCCTGCAACCTTGACCGTGGTCGCTGAGTATCGGATCGGCAGGCGGGGGTCGTCGAGATCGAGGTTGCGAAGCAACGACGCGACCGCTTCGCGGGTCATCGGCGCAAACGGGATGACCCGACTGCGCACGTCCGAAGCCGTCGCGACATGCATCGCCTTGCCGTCGAAATACCAGACGAGGCCGTAAGCCTCGACCAGTTGGGTGAAGACGTTTCCCGGCGTATCGTCGAAGCGGCCGTTGACCGCTCCTTTGACGTCGCGGCCGATGTCGGCACTCAGGCCCTCGACGGCGAGCACGTCGCGCAGCACATCCGGCAGTGGTGCGCCGTTCACTGCGTAGTGAATCGGTGCGCCGCGCCAAACTGGGGTTGCGGCGTCGGCCGCGGACATCAGCAGCGCCGGACAAGCCACGGCGAGCAGCCCCGCAAGGTGGCGCACGGTGGCCCGGACCGCGCACGGCGGCAAGGCCTGAGCTCCGCCGCCCTTCCTGATGATCGAATCGTTGCGCCACATCACTAGCATTAAAAATCCCTGGCTACGTTTATTGATTACGTTAGCGAGAAATTTAATGGCGTTTCAATGCCCTCGGGTCGTACACATATACGACATCCGTCAAATGCCAAACACGCTGCATCGCCCCTTATCCAGCAGAATTTCAATACGCGAAATTCATCTGCGCGTCGCATTCATCCAGCCGAATTCTTATATCCCGAAAATAGGATTAAGTTACGTGTTTCAGAAAGTCGTATATCTGTATGACCCGCCGCCCTGGCAACAAGCGAGGATTGACGAACGGCCAACTTCATTAATCCGATCATGACAGTCGATCCATTGAACTCAAGCTGCAACGCTCCAACTCTCTCGAATCTGTTGAAGGCATTGATGGGCTTCGAGGCCTTAACAGAGGCTTTGCACCTACCAATCCCTAGACCCGCACCGACATGCGGATAACGCGGTATTGCAACTTCAGTCCTCACCTTGCGAAACCTAGGCTGCGCTCCGTCAGAATTAACGGATTTGCAACATGTCTGCGACTCGAGGAGATTTACTGGCGAATCATCGAAGAAATTGCGCGTCAGGAATCTCTGACAGTGGGCAAGCTAATTTCCAAATGGGCTATCGATATCGATATGACACAAGAAACCGTCTGCAATTTCACTGGACTTATCAGGATAATCTGCGTGACACAAATAATCGAACAAAATCACCCGATCGATATGAAGACGCTCGATCCGGACGCATCAGCCAACGCGCTTCAATAACTTGCAAGGAGGTTCATCGGAATAGACACATTCACTTTCCCCTATGTAGCGATGCGGCAACCGCCGAATACGGCGCGCAATTACTCACGCGAAAAAAACAACTGACCGGTTTAATTTTTTAATCACAAGGATTTGATCATGACGAATGCAATCAACAACATGGGCAACAGCACGCCGCTCGACATGGGCAACGCGTCCGTGGCGGCGCAAAGCAGCATGCAGGCCGGCACGCACTTCTCCTCCGTGCGCATGTTCTCCACCGACAGCAGCGGGGATGCCGGCAATACGCATGCGTCTTCCGCGGGAGGGGCGCAGCATGCCCACGCCCATCACGCCCACCACGCAGCCGCGGGCGGCGACAGTGACGGCTCAGCTTCACAGAGCGCCGGCGCAGCGGGACAGGGAGGTAGCGGTAGCGACGCGTCGGGAGCGATGAACCAGATCTTTGACATGATCAAATCGGTCATTTCCGCCGCGACCGAACTGGTTTCGCCAATTCTCGGCATGATCACATCGATGATGGGCCAGGCGGATGCGTCGGGAAAATCGGGAGCGGGCGCCGCTTGACAGCGCCCTGAACAGCGCGGCCTCGGCCGGCCCGGGGCGGCATCCGGTATGCCGCCCCGCTTCTAACCCCGCTCTTTTCCTTCAGGATGCAATGAATAATTCCTTCGGACCTGGTCGCGTCGATCTCCAGCGAATCGACGGCCTCGTACGACGCTCCAATGCAGGGCTGCACACGGCCATTACCGGTTTTGTCGACGGCGGCTATCGTCATATCGGCGAAACGCTGCGCAGCGCCGCGCCGCCAGACGCGCTCGTGCAAGGTTTCCTCGACGAATTGCAGTTAATGGAGGATTACGTGGGCACCTCTTACCGGGTGTCGCAGATATCTCGCGACGGCCTCGCCGCGCTACAACGCGGCCGAGGCCGAGGCCGAGGCCGGCATTTTGTCGACCTCGGCGTACAGTGCGCCTTTGTCCTGCCTTGCAACGCGGCCGCATGGGCGATAAACGCGGCACAAGCGCGACCGCGCGACGGTGCGTACCAGCTGTTCTCGATCTTTGACGAATCCGTCCCGCAGAAGAATCTGTCGACAGCCCTGCTCGCCGATCATGTCATCGTGCCCCCCGGAACCCCGCTGCGCCTGACGGGTCTGCGCATCATCAGCGGCCGAGGTGCAACGGGCTCCAGGTGCCCTCGCATCGTCGCGCATTTCGCCCGGGCCGATTCTGCATGCGGCACACCCTATGACCTCTACAATGGCGTTCGAGGTGCCTGACATGAGTTGCCGGCGTGTGAGATCGACCAACCGCTCCGGCAAACCAGCGTGCTGATGCGCGCTCTTATCCGGACCTTCGACCTGGATTGCTACCCCCTGCTTCTCACTACCTCGATGCAACGGGTCGGCAGCCAGCTCGGAAGCTGTCGGTCGATCTTCGAATTCGTCCCCTCCCGTGGTTCGCGCTGGCGTCGTGGCGCTGCCCGGCGCCAGCGCGCTCGGCGGCTTCGACGACCTGCCCGCGTCGCTGCGGCAAATTCACGCGCCGCTGTACAATAGCGCGCCTGACGCGGGCCTTTCCGGCTTGCTTGGGCCGCGCACCGCGCCGTCTGTGCCTGATTTGCCGGTTTGATCAGCGCGGTTAGTCTGCGCATTTCGTCCATGTTCCGTCAACTGCGCTTCATCTGTGTCCTGCCAGAGTCTTGCCTATGTCTGCCTCGCGACCCGAGATTGCCCGTCAGCGCCGCCCGATGCGTCCGCGACCCGGCATCTTCTTCATGAGCCGCTGGCGGCAAGTACCGCTCTACCTCGGCCTGATCGTTACGCAATGCATGTACGTCGCCTACGCATCCGAAACATTTTCAGGAACCCACGGCGCTGCATGTCGTGAGTTCACACGGTTCCACTCCCCTGAAGGCGCACGACTGACCGCACTGCCCTGCGTGTCCGTACAACACGCGCCATTGTCCCCACTGAGCTAGCCATGACCGTCATCAAACAGGAAGATCTGATTCAGAGCATTGCTGATTCGCTTCAGCACATCAGCTATTACCACCCGCTCGATTACATCCAGGCCTTGGGCCGCGCTTACGAGCTCGAAGAGAGCCCGGCCGCGAAGGATGCGATCGCGCAGATCCTCACCAACAGCCGCATGTGCGCCGAAGGCAAGCGCCCGATCTGCCAGGACACCGGCATCGTCACGGTGTTCGTGAAGGTCGGCATGGACGTGCGCTGGGACGGTGCGACGATGGGCGTCACCGAGATGATCAACGAAGGCGTGCGCCGCGGTTATCTGAACCCGGACAACGTGCTGCGCGCGTCGATCGTGAGCCCGCCGGAAGGCGCGCGCAAAAACACGAAAGACAACACGCCGGCCGTGATCCACTACGAGATCGTGCCGGGCGACAAGGTCGACGTGCAGGTTGCGGCCAAGGGCGGCGGCTCGGAAAACAAGTCGAAGTTCGCGATGCTGAACCCGTCGGATTCGATCGTCGACTGGATTCTGAAGACCGTGCCGACCATGGGCGCAGGCTGGTGCCCGCCGGGTATGCTCGGCATCGGCATTGGCGGCACCGCTGAAAAAGCGATGGTCATGGCCAAGGAATCGCTGATGGATCCGATCGACATTCAGGACGTGATCGCCCGCGGCCCGAAGGACTGGATCGAAGAATTGCGTGTCGAACTGCACGAGAAGGTCAACGCGCTCGGCATCGGCGCACAAGGTCTCGGCGGTCTCGCCACTGTGCTCGACGTCAAGATCATGGCTGCACCGACGCACGCCGCGAGCAAGCCGATCGCGATCATCCCGAACTGCGCGGCGACCCGTCACGCGCACTTCACGCTGGATGGCTCGGGCGTGGCGAAGCTCGAAGCACCGTCGCTCGACGCATGGCCGAAGGTGCAGTGGGAACCGGACACGGAAAAGAGCCAGCGCGTCGATCTGAATACGCTGACGCCGGAAGCAGTCGCAGCCTGGAAGCCGGGCCAGACGCTCTTGCTGTCGGGCAAGATGTTGACGGGCCGCGACGCCGCACACAAGCGCATCGCCGATATGCTCGCCAAGGGCGAAAAGCTGCCGGTCGACTTCACGAATCGCGTGATCTATTACGTCGGCCCGGTCGATCCGGTACGCGACGAGGCAGTCGGCCCCGCTGGCCCCACCACCGCCACGCGCATGGACAAATTCACTGAGACCATGTTGTCGCAAACCGGTCTCATTTCGATGATCGGCAAGGCCGAGCGCGGCCCGGTTGCGATCGAGTCGATCAAGAAGCACAAGGCCGCGTACCTGATGGCCGTGGGCGGTGCTGCTTATCTCGTGTCGAAGGCGATTCGCAGCGCGAAGGTCCTCGCATTCGAAGACCTCGGCATGGAAGCGATCTACGAATTCGACGTGCAGGATATGCCGGTGACGGTCGCTGTCGATTCGAACGGCACCTCGGTTCATCAGACCGGCCCGAAGGAATGGCAAGCGAAGATCGGCAAGATTCCGGTCGCGACGGTTTGATTCGCCGCTAACGCCTGTCACGCGTATTAAAAGCCGGGACTTCGGTCCCGGCTTTTTCATTCTCGCGCAAGGCGCGGCGCGTGATGCCAGAGACAACGTCAAAAGTTGCGTCCGTTTCCTTGGCTTTTTCAGGTCTGGCGTTTATTGTTGTTGAAAATTCAAAGCCCCTAAAAGGAATCCCCATGCAAGGCGACAAGAAAGTTATCGAGTATCTGAACTCCCAGCTCAAGAACGAGCTCACCGCCATCAACCAGTACTTCCTGCATGCACGGATGTACAAGCACTGGGGCCTCGAGAAACTCGGCAAGCATGAATACGACGAATCGATCGGCGAAATGAAGCACGCCGACTGGCTGATCGAACGCATTTTCATGCTCGACGGCCTGCCGAACCTACAGGACCTGCACAAGCTGCTGATCGGCGAGGAAACCAAAGAAATCCTCGAATGCGATCTGAAGCTCGAGCAGATTTCGCAAAACACCTGTAAAGAAGCGATCGTGTATTGCGAATCGGTTCGCGATTTCATCTCGCGCGAAATCTTCGTGAAGATTCTCGACGACACCGAAGAACACATCGACTGGCTCGAAACGCAACTGGACCTGATCGACAAGGTCGGCATCCAGAACTACCAGCAAACTGCAATGGGTTCGGTCGAGTCCTGATCGAACCAGGTTGAAAAGCCCGCGCGCCGCTTCATGGGCCGCTTCATGGGCCGGTTCACACGCCATCTCGCCCGGCAGCCTGTTTGCCGGCTGATTTGTCAGGACAGGCACCGCGCGGACGATATACTTGCGCACTTCCCCGTTTTTGTGAGTTTCCCGTGACCGCTGTGCCGCGCGACTCCTCATCGCTTATGCCCGCAGAATCGCCGTCTTCGAGTGCCGTGATTGCCACCTCAGGTGGCGGTTCGCGGGCGCCGGTCGGCATTTTCGACTCGGGTCTCGGCGGTTTGTCGGTACTGCGGGCGGTCCGTGCGCAATTGCCCGGCGAAACGATCATCTACGCCGCCGACTCGCTCTACGCCCCCTACGGCGAACGCGACGACGATTTCATCGCCGACCGCACCCTCGCTATTGGGGAATGGCTCACGAGGCAAGGCGCGAAGGCGCTGGTGGTCGCATGCAACACGGCGACCGCGCAGTCGATCGCGCTGGTCCGCGAAAAGCTGGCGATTCCGCTGGTGGGGGTCGAGCCGGGTATCAAACCGGCCGCGCTGCAATCGAAAACGCGTGTTGCCGGCGTACTCGCCACACAGGTGACCTTGCGCAGCGCCCGCTTTCAGGCACTGCTGGAGCGCTACGCCGCCGATTGCCGTTTTCTTTGCCAACCGGGCCACGGGCTCGTGCAGGCGGTGGAACGCTGCGACGTAGGGTCCGCTGAACTGCGCGCATTGCTGCGCGGCTACCTGCAGCCCATGCTCGATGCCGGTGCCGACACACTGGTGCTCGGCTGCACCCACTACCCGTTTCTCGACGCAGCAATCCGCGATATCGTCGGCGACCGGTTGACGCTGATCGATACGAGCGTCGCCATTGCGCGCCAGCTGGAGCGGGTACTCGACCAGCACGGGCTGCGTGCCGCACCGGAAAGCGCCGCTGCTGTTCTGCCCCGCTTTTTTTCGACCGGCGACGGGACGCATCAGCAGCAGCTCGCCGCGACCCTGCTACACATCGACGCCACGGTCGAGCAGGTCGTGATCCCGTCGCGCCGCACGGCAGCGCCGGATTCCCAAGCCGCATAAAGTCCTTCCTCGCCGCGTTTTAGGCCGCCACGTGGCCTTTCTGCGTGCTTTTTAGGCATTTTTGCGCCCTTTCCGCCACTCGCGCCGACTCTCTCCCTGTCAGCAAAACCCTTCTAAGGGTCTGGTTTTGTTACAAAAAATCAGGCAGGACGCTTGCCAAACGGGTCAATCAAAATGATAATAGTTCGCATTAACGTTATCTATGACGCCCTGCCATGATTGTCTGTGTCTGCAAGTCTGTTTCTGACCGAAAGATCCGTGCCTCGATCGCGGAAGGCGTCGACTCGTTCGACGAACTCCAGTTCGAACTCGGCGTCGCCTCCTGCTGTGGCAAGTGCGCGGATTCTGTGCGCGACGTCATGATGGAAAGCGGTGTGTGCGCGAGCCGCTGCGGCTTCGAGTCTCACCCGCAGGCTATGCCGCTCACGTTTTACGAACGCAAGGCCGCCTGAGGCCAGTTTTCCGGTGCGGCCCACGCCGCGCCTCGGGCGTTCACCGCCTCACTGCTTCGGGCACTGCTTTTTGACGCTGCTTCACATCCTGTTTCACGTCCTGTTTCACATCCGGTTTCACGCGTTATCCCACTGCCGTCAGCAAGCCAGTATCCGTACCAGCCAGCTACCCGCTCACCCGTTAAAAGGAGTTTGAGATGGAATTGCTGATTGGTTTCGTGACTACTTTGTTCATTTCGCTGCTGATCTTCCGAACATGACGATGTCTTGTCTGACGTGCCGCATCGACGGCGCGTCGCTACGCTAATATGCAGGCTTCGCATACCGTTTCAGCCGGCCCCGCGCCGGCTTCGTCCGTCCGAATGAATTCCCGTGCCTTGACCGCGACTGCCGCGGTTGCGGCGATTCACGTCGCGTTGCTTGCTGTGATCCTGACGTTGCGTCATGAACCCGTGCAACCGTCACTCGAATCGCGCGTCATGACCGCACAACTGCTGGCGCCGGCACCGGTCGCCGCGCCCGTCGCACTGCAATCGATCGCGCCGCCACCACCCAAACCGGTGCCGCCAGTTCATACCAGGACCAAAGTCCAGCCAAAGCCGACACCAACGCCCAAGCCAACGCCTACGCCGTTGCCTGAGGCCGCCGCGCCGTCGCCCACGCCCGTTGCAGTTGCTGAACCGACGCCGCCGGCGCCGGCTGCTCCCCCTGCTCAGGCCGCGCCGGCAGTCGGCCGTCCGACGATGGAAATCACCGCGCCGAAAAATGTCTCGCACCTCGACTGCAATATCGCCAAACCGGACTACCCATCACTGTCCAGGCGGCGCGGCGAGACCGGCACCGCGTATATCAAGTTTGTTGTTGGCCTGACCGGCAAGCTCGAGAACGTCGAACTGAAGAAGAGCAGTGGTTTTCGCCGCCTCGACGACGCCGCGCTCGCCGCCGTGCATGCGAGCGCCTGCAAACCCTATCTCGAGAACGGACAGCCGATTCGGGCCGCGTACACCCAGCCTTACGACTTCAATCTGAACGATTGAGGCAGATTTTAAAAAAAAGGAATTGCAATGCAAAACTACGGATTGGCGCACGTGTGGGCGCAAGGGGATTTCGTGACGCGTGGTATCGCGCTCGCGCTGTTGATCATGTCGGTGATGTCGTGGAGCGTAATCGTCGTCAAGGGCTGGAATGTGATGCGCCTGAAACGTCTCACGAAAAACGCCGAACAGCAGTTCTGGCATTCGGACGACCTCGCCGACGGCGTGAAGAAGCTCGGCGCCGGATCGTCGACACCGCAGGACAACCCGTTCCTCGCGCTCGCGCTGTCGGGCCAGGAAGCCGCCGATCACCATCATCAGACGCAGCCGCACCTGCACGACCGCATGGACGTGTCGGATTGGGTGACACGCTGCCTGAAGGACACGATGGATGAAAGCGTCGCTCGCATGCAGAGCGGCCTGGCAATTCTCGCGTCGATCGGCAGCACGGCCCCGTTCGTCGGCCTGTTCGGCACGGTGTGGGGCATCTATCACGCATTGCTGGCGATCGGTGCGAGCGGCCAGTCGTCGATCGATCAGGTCGCGGGCCCGGTCGGCGAAGCCTTGATCATGACCGCGTTCGGTCTGTTCGTCGCGATTCCGGCTGTGCTCGGCTACAACGCCCTGACGCGCGCCAACAAAGCAATCGTCGCCAAGCTGAGCCGCTTTGCGCATGGTCTGCACGCATTTTTCGTGACAGGCGCCCGTCTGTCGTCGTCCAAACGCGGCGACGGATTGCGCCTCGCCACGCGCACCAACTGATCGACGAGGCATTCCGATGGCAATGAGCCCTTTCGCCGGCGACGATGACGACGGCCTGATGAATGAAATCAACATGACGCCGCTCGTCGACGTCATGTTGGTTCTCCTGATCGTCTTCATGGTGACGATCCCGGTGATTCGTCACGCGGTCAAAATCGATCTGCCGCATGCGAGCAGTCAGAAGGAAGACACCAAGCCCGCGCAAGTCACGGTCGCGGTCGATGCGAACGGCAACGTGTTGTGGGACGACAAGAAGGTCGACGAAGCAGCACTGCGCGCGAAGATTGCAGAGGCCGCGCAAGCAAATCCGCAGCCGGAGCTGCATCTGGACGCGGACCGCAAGGTCGCGTACGAGAAAGTGGCTGAAGTCATGTCGGCGGCGCAGGCCGGTGGCCTGACGAAGATCGGCTTCGTCACGCAGCCTAAAGGCAAATGAACGCGGGTGATCCGCACGTAGCAACGCGCCACTGCTAAGCAGCGCCTGCCGAAAACCAGAAAAACCCTTGAAACAAGGGCTAAAAGTAAAAGGCCCTCATCGTCAGATGAAGGCCTTTTTTTGTGCGCACTCGGCGCCTTCGGGCGGCGGGATCATTTACCATCAGAAGATGACTGATAGCTCGAGTCACCGCATGCGACAGCCGTGATCGACACGGACAGCGCGGTCAGCCCTATCAGGCCCACTATCATAGAGGCCATGAGTTTTCGCATAAGAGACTCCTTAGCGAAGGGATTTCACTATAGGCCCGCGAGCGCGCGCATTCAAGCAAACTGTCATTGAAAGTACTCATGACAAGCCACGCTTAAATGCTAAAAGCGATGTAGCAGCGCGTAATAAGTGCTATGACGCGACCGCGAAAACGGGCTGCACCGCTTCTTGCGCTGCACGCGTCGGACACTCACCCGTGATGTGTTTTCCTTCGTCCGGATCGAGCATTTCGACCAGATAATCGACGAACGTGCGCACAGCCGGCACCATCCCCTGCCGCGAGACGAATACGGCGTACAACTGCGGTGTCGGCAGGGTCCAGCCCGGCATCACCGGCGACAATTGCCCCGCACGCAATGCACTGCCGTACATCATCTCCGGCAACGCGGCGATACCGACGCCGGACAGCACCGCTTCACGAATCGTCATCAGATCGGCGGTGACGAGGCGCGGCTCGTGCTCGTGAGCGTGGCGCGTGCCGTCGGGGGCAATCAGATTGAAGACGTGGCGGCCGTCGCTGGTCGGCACGTCGAGTGTTTCGAAGCGTCTCAGATCGTCCGGCAACAGCGGCGGCGCATTCTGCTGCAACAAGCTCGGCGCGCCGACCAGCATCTGCTGCGTGCGCCACAACGGCCGCACGACGATATTGGCGTTTTCCGGCGGATCGGAACGCACGCGCAACGCGACATCGATCGAATCTTCGAACAGATCGACTACGCGATTCGTGACACGCATCACCACGCGCACCTCCGGGTAGCGATGCATGAATTCCGGCAGGATCTGCGACAGGATGGTCTGCGAAATCGTCACCGGCACGCTTACGCGCACCGTGCCGCGCGGCGACGCGCGCATCTGCTGCACGACATTGACGGCTGCCTGAGCCTCGCTCAGCATCGCCTGACAGTGCTGGTAAAAGAGCTGCCCGGCTTCGGTGAGCGCCAGCTTGCGGGTGGAGCGCTGCAGCAAACGCACGCCCAGCGACGCTTCCAGTTCGGTCAGCCGGCGCGACAAGCGCGACTTGGAAATACCCAGCACACGCTCGGCAGCGGAAAAACCGCCATGTTCGACGACCTGCGAAAAGTACATCAGGTCATTCAGATTGTGTGAATCGATCTTCATCTCATCGTTCCAGTAATAGAACAATCCATTGCGCGAGGGCGGCTGGCGCGTAGGAAAACGGTCCCTATAATAGCCCTATGTTTCAAAAATAACGCTATTCCCCATTTTTCAAGGTGACTTTGATGAGCGCGACACGCACGATCGAACGCACGTTTCCCGCCGTTCGCACGACCGAAGGCGGCGGCTTTATCGTCCACCGCCCGTTTCCGACCCGTTTGCTGATGGATTTCGATCCGTTCCTGCTGCTCGACGAAATGGGGCCGATCGACTACGCGCCCGGCGAGGCGAAAGGCGCGCCGGACCATCCGCATCGCGGCTTCGAAACAGTCACGTACGCGCTCGAAGGCCAATTCGGCCACAAGGATTCGGCGGGCCATTCGGGCACGCTGCGCGCCGGCGACGTGCAATGGATGACTGCGGGCGCGGGCGTCGTGCACAGTGAGATGCCGGACCCGTCGTTCGCGCGCACCGGTGGGCGCGTGCACGGCGTGCAACTGTGGGTGAATCTGCCGCGCCGCGACAAGATGATCGCGCCGCGTTATCAGGAGATACCGTCGGCCAGCATTCCGGTCGCGACATCCGCGGACGGCAAAGTGCGCGTCAAGGTGATCGCGGGCGAAGCGCTTGGGGTGAAGGCGGCGATCGAAACGCGCACGCCGATCCTGTATCAGCATTTCTCGCTGCAACCGGGCGCGACGATCCAGCAGTCCGTGCCGGCCGACTATCGCGTGTTCGCTTACAGCCTGTCGGGCAAGGGCTTTTACGGCGCAGGCGAGGCGCGTCAGGAAATCGACGCGCAGACGATGGTCGTATTCCAGAACGACGGCGACTCGGTCACACTAACGGCCGGCGCGGAGCCGCTCGAAGTGCTGCTGCTCGGTGGTGTGCCATTGAAAGAACCGGTGGTGCGCTACGGTCCGTTCGTGATGAACACCGAAGACGAAATCCGCCAGGCCGTGACCGATTACCAGGCTGGGCGCATGGGCGCAATCACGCATTGATAGGCCAGATCTTCACGCGTCGCCGCTCATGATGGCGGTGACGCGGCGCTTGCCGCACTGCCGCACCTAGGCGCGAAGGCCGGTAATTTCGTTCACAATAGTAATTTATGCCGTGCGCCACGCCGTCTAGCCATGACGGACCGTGGCGCGCGGCGATTTCCGTCCCTGTTCAGGAGAGCGCATGGCAGAGTCCACCGTCACCGCCCACATCGGCTCGACGAATTTCCAGGTTCTTTTCGACGACGGCAAGCACACGTGGCTCGCCGATGAACCCGAGTCGCTTGGCGGCGGCGATCGCGGGCCGACGCCCGTCGCGCTGTTGCTCTCGAGCCTCGGTGCCTGCACGTCGATCACGCTGAAGATGTACGCTCAGCGTAAGGGCTGGCCGCTCGCCGACGTGCGCGTGGCGCTGTCGATGGAAACCGGCGAGGCGGGCTCGACCATCGACCGCAAGATCATGCTGGAAGGCGATTTGTCGGACGAGCAGCGGGAACGGCTCTTGCAAATTGCCAATGCGTGCCCAGTTCACAAGATCCTCACGCATTCGATCACGATCCGTTCGGGTCTTGCCGTCGCCTGATGCAGAAATGGTCCGGCACCGGCTAACGGGGTCCGCACGCATTGCAACGCTTTCAAAGGAAGCCGTCGTTTTGAATTTCGAACACCTTATCCAGATCAACGATCCGTTGAATCCGTTTGTCGACTCGCTGACCCGCGAGCAGTTGTGGGAGGGGCTCGTGCTGCGCGCCGAGCAGCCGCAACTGTTCGTCATCGGACTCGACAGTTGCACCATCCTTTCGCGCGAAGGCGACACGCTTGAACGGGAGTTGCACTACGGCAAGGCCACCGTGCGCGACCGTGTCACGTTGCAGGATCGCCTGAGCGTGCGCTATGACATTCTGCCGACGGCGGACTATGTCGGCGGCTCGCTGACAATGACGATCGAACAGCCTGACGAACTGCAGTTGTTCCTACGCTTCGAATACGCAACCACCCTGCCCGTCTCCGACGATCAGGACGCTGTGACGACGCAGGAAATCGTGAAGTCGGCGTATCGCGAGAACGATATCGATACTGTGCGGCTGATCCGCCAGTACGTGGCGGGCACTCAGGAACCCGGTTCGTTGCATTGATGCGGGTGCGGGCGCCCTGCCCGCGCCGTTGTGCTCGCCGTTGCGATCACCGTTGTGCTCGCCGTTGTGCTTGCTCTTACCCCGTATGAGACCGCCATGTGGAAGGCGGCCTGCCTCTGTTGCGTTCTACTCCCCCGTCATTCAACTATCGGAAATCGAATCCGATGAATTTCTCTTTCTTGTAAATGGGAATAGTTATCATTTAGAATTAATCCATCGAATCGACCAACAGCTAAAACGAATGACCGATCTAACGCGCCCTTCAACACTCAGCCTGCGCCGCCCGGCGGCCGCGCTGACCAGCCGTCCGAAAACATCGACGGCGACGGCAACCGTCGCGAAGCCCGCAGCGGATCGCGCCGACGGCAAAAGCGAGAAGTCAGATCGGGTCGTACGCAGCGACGCGCTGCTGCAAGGCCATAGCCACATCGGCATCGAGCATAACGGCGAGACCTACCAGTTGCGCGCAACACGCTTGGGCAAGCTGATCCTGACCAAGTAACACGCAACGTCGAGGCAACGTCCAGGCAACACCAAGGCAACACCGAATAGCAGTCAGTACCGGGTATTGTGGGGACCACCTCCTTGAGGGGTGTTGGGCATTAGCCAGCCACGACGGCTTGCACGTGAGAACTAGACCCCTTCGTGCAGACACCAAGCCAGCCGTCGCAGCCAGCCAGGCCGCTTTTTTGGTTCTCACCCAATGCGGATGCACGAAACGACGTGTATCGCACAGGCAGAAAATTGAAAAGCCGTGGGATGTGATCATCTCCACGGCTTTTTGTTTTGCACGGCGCGGATCGAAGCTCGACAAGGCTCGATGGCGCGTCGAAGCGTTCGGACTTACTTCGAAGCCCAGCCCCAGAACATCAGCCACCATGCGCTATCGACCACAGCGAGCGCTGCGGCGAACCACAGCGTCGCGAGCCCGCGTTGAATGAAACGCTCGCTATAGCGACGTGTGACGAGCCAGGCGAGCCACGCGCTCCACAGGTTGGCGATCGCGAGGATCGCGATACGCATATCCGACGCCCACCACAATGACAGATGTTCCGCGCGCAGCAGCGACAACGTGGTCGCCGACAAGCCGAGGAACACACCTGCGCCGGCAATCGGAATCAGGCCTTGCGTCAAATGATGCAGACGCACGGTATTGAAACGCCCCAGCATGCGCGTCGCGCCCATCAGCAGCACCAGCAATGCAGTGCCGTACACCAGCGCCGTCGCGAGGATGTAGCCGATCACCATCGTGCCGTCGAGCCACGAGAACACGTCGTTCTGCTCCGGGTAGTGCGTGAACAGGAACCACGGCGCGTTGGTGTCGAGCGGCCAGGTGATGTCGTGATCGACCAGCCACGTGGCGAAGAACATCTTCAGATCGACGAACCAGCGCGAAGCGGTCCAGTGGAATGCGCCGATCGCGATGCCGAGCAGGCCATACAGAATCAACGCGGTGTCCCACGGGTTCGCCTGCTTGTCGCCGAGCTGCACGACTTCCGACGACGGCGCACGCCACGTCAGCGCGATCGCGTCGCGATGCCCGCTGCAGCGGCCGCACATATGGCAGTCCGACGCGCCCTTCATATTGCGCAGCGGCACCAGCGGCGCGCAATTGATCGGAATCACGCGATGCCCATGTTCACCGTTCTTGTACGAATGGCGCCACGCATCTTCGTCGACCTTGTAATGGAACGGCGCGAGACGCGCCAATAGCGAAAAAACCCCGTTGACCGGGCACAGATACTTGCACCAGACGCGCTTCTCGCGTCCGTACAGCAAGCCGATGATCATTGCCGCGAAAGTGGAACCGCCGAGCACCAGCAGCACCGCTTTCGGATACTGGTAGACGCTGACCATCTGACCGTAGATGGTGGTGATGCCGAACGCGACGAACGGCCAGCCGCCCCAGCGCATCCAGCGTGGAATCGCCCAGCCGCGGCCATATTTGCTGGCGAATTCGGCGAGCGCGCCTTCCGGGCACAACACACCGCACCAGACTCGGCCGAGCATGACCATCGACAGCAGCACGAAGGGCCACCAGATGCCCCAGAACACGAACTGCGCGGCAAGCGTCAGGTTGTTCCACAGATGCGCGGTGTCGTCCGGCAGCGGCATCACCGCCGGCACGAGAATCAGGAACGCGTACACGGCTACCACGACCCACTGAATACCTCGGATCAGGCCGCCGTGACGCTGCATCCACTGCCCGGCCGCGGCGAGGCGGCCCGGGCGGGTCATCACCGCACTCATGCCGCGCGCCCGGCAGCCTGCTGCACCGGCTTGCGATTCGCGCGGCGCACCAGCAGATAGACGACCAGCCAGTACACGGCGTAGGCGATCAGATTCATCAGCGCCGGATGGGCGCGATAACCCGTGAGCGTCGCAACCAGCGAGCCGAACGTGCTCGAGTCATCGAGGATGGCCGACGAGTTCCACATCTGGTCGATGATCGTCGGCAGGATTTCCTTGTCGATCAGTTTGTCGACACCGGTCTGGAACAGGCCCGCGCCGAGGAACAGCAGCATGAATTCGGTGACGCGGAAGAAGAGCCGCCACGAGAAGTATTTGCCGCCCAGCTGCAGCACGTAGAAGGTCAGGAACGCGAGTCCGAGGCCGATCGCCACCGCGAGCATCTGGCTGCCGTCCACGTGACCCGATTGGCCGAAGCCGAGACCGTACAGGAAGATCACCGTCTCACTGCCTTCGCGCGCGATCGCCAATGCGACCAGCAACGCGACGCCCCACCAGTTCGAATCGTGCTTGCTCTTTTGCAGCGACTGTTCCATGTCGCGCTTAAGCGACCGGCCGTGCTGCTTCATCCACAGCACCATCTGCACGATCAACACGCAGGCGACCAGCACCATCGCGGTCTGGAAATAATCCTGCGCGTCACCGGAGAGCACCTCGGTAAAACCGATCAGCGCTACGCCGAGAGCGACCGCCGCGATCACACCGGCCGCGACACCGCCCCACAGGTACGGCAAACCGCGGCGCGCGTCGTCGTCGCCATTTTTCAGCCACGCGTACAGGATGCCGACGACCAGCAAGGCCTCGACACTTTCCCGCCACACGATGAATAGAATTTGACCCATTCAAGCTCTCCCATCTACCCTGCTACTGCTTTGGCGAACGCGTCACCCGTCTGCTCAAGGCATGCGCTCGCACCCCAAGCCGCTATTTCGCGACGATCACGCCCTGCGCCTGCTGATGGAAATCGTCGAAGAACTTGTATTCGCCCGGCTCCAGCGGAGCGATCACGACGAATGAATCCCCGCCCGGCGCCAACACTTTTTCTTTTCGCAATTGCACGCTTTCGAATTCGGCCGCGCCCTTGCCGGTGTTACGTATCGCGATCTTGATGCGCTGCCCTGCCGGCACTTCGATGCGCGCCGGATTAAGCTTGCCGTCGTTCATTTCCAGCTTGAAGGTCGGCAGATCCGCTGCGTGCGCGGCTCCGACCGCCAAAGCGGTCATCGCGAGGATCGCGATCTTTCGGTTAATTCTCATTAGCCTTTCCGGAAAACGCGGCACGGCGAATCTCATCGCTCGCGCACCGCCTGCTGCATGCATTCACTCAGTCACGTCTCGCCGCGCGGCGACGCGTGACGAGGCGTGATGATCGGTGTGTGCGGCGATCAGTAACCGCCCTTCTTGCCGATGCCCGCGAACGTGAAGTCGTATTCGAGCGTGATCGGCTTGAACCACGGACCCACGCCGGTTTCTTTGTCGACGTGACGGCCGAATGCCATGTGGCCGGTTTGCATCGGCGCTTCAACCGTCATTTTCAGGTGGTATTTGCCCGGGCCTTGCAGCTTGACGTTGTCGCCGTAGTGCGGGCCGTCGTTGGCGACCATCGCCATCATGTCGCCCTTCTGGGTCTGATTCGAACCGGCTTTCGTCAATTCGTAACGAACTTGCAGATACGGCATCCAGTCGCCTTCGGCGAAACCCGTCGGATTGTTCTTGACCGCGTGGATGTCGGCTTCCAGGTGAATATCCGAATCCGACGCCTTGCGCATCATGCCTTCGGGTTCCATCGTGATCGGCTGCAGGTAGACGGCGCCGATTTCCATGCCGCCCTGAATCTGATGCTTGCCGATCGGGTACTCCGCTGCCGTTGCGGAAAGGGCCGCTACTGCGGCCACCGCTGCTGCGCCACCGCGCACAAATGAAGACATCCGCATTGAAACTCCTTGTTTTTATCAGACTGGAATCGAATTCATTGGAACAGCGCGTTGCGCTTGCCTTGATGCGGCCATGCCTGTGGCCTCTGTTGGCAAACGCGCTGAACCGTTAGTCGCATGACGAATCACAATACGAACGTTAATGCGAACCATTCTCAATATTGGTCGAGTTTATCATCGATCGGCGGGGAGAACAAACGGGGACGCACGCAAAGCCTTATGGGAACAGGGACATAAGGCGGTCTTAAGGAAAGCGCGTGCGAAGGTGTTGGCGGGGTGTAAGGCAAGGAGAGGCTAGGCGCGGCACATTGCCGCGCCCTGGCAGGCAGGGAGGCGTTATCCGATTCCGGGAATGTGGTCGCCGACATTCGCGCCGAATACGCGCTGCCGCAGGAGCGCCAGCTGATCGCGGGTTTGTGCGGCCTTTTCGAACTCGAGATTCTTGGCGTGCTCCATCATCTGCTTTTCGAGACGCTTGAGCTCCTTGGCGAGCTGCTTCTCGGACATGTCCTCGAATTTCGCCCGAGCCTGCTCTTCTTTCAATTCGGCGCGGGCGTCGTCGACGTTGTACACCCCGTCAATGATGTCGCGGATCCGCTTGACCACGCCGCGCGGTGTAATGCCGTGCTCCAGGTTATAGGCGATCTGCTTGGCGCGCCGCCGCTCGGTTTCGTCGATGGCGCGGCGCATGGAGTCGGTCACCCGGTCCGCGTAGAGAATCGCCTTGCCATTCACGTTACGCGCCGCCCGGCCGATGGTCTGGATCAGCGAACGCTCGGCGCGCAGGAAACCTTCCTTGTCCGAGTCGAGAATCGCGACCAGCGAGACTTCGGGAATATCCAGCCCCTCGCGCAGCAGGTTGATCCCGACCAGCACGTCGAACGTGCCCAGCCGCAGATCGCGAATGATTTCCACGCGCTCCACCGTATCGATGTCGCTGTGCAGGTAACGCACCTTGACGCCGTGGTCGGCCAGAAACTCGGTGAGCTGCTCGGCCATCCGCTTGGTCAGCACCGTGACCAGCACGCGGTCGCCCACTTTGACGCGTTCGTTGATTTCCGCGAGCACGTCGTCGACCTGCGTACGCGCCGGGCGCACCTCGATTTCCGGATCGACGAGGCCGGTAGGACGCACCAGCTGCTCGGCCACCTGCCCTGCCGTCTTTTTCTCGTAATCCGCCGGCGTGGCCGACACGAACACGACCTGGCGCATCTTGCGCTCGAACTCGTTGAACTTGAGCGGGCGATTATCGAGCGCTGACGGCAAGCGGAAACCGTAGTCGACCAGATTCTCTTTACGCGCCCGGTCGCCGTTGTACATGCCGTTCAGCTGGCCGATCAGCACGTGCGACTCGTCGAGAAGCATCAGCGCGTCGGGCGGCAGATAGTCAACCAGCGTCGGCGGCGGCTCGCCGGGCGCGGCGCCTGAGAAGTGCCGCGAGTAGTTCTCGATACCCTTGCAGAAGCCCAGCTCCTGCAGCATTTCCAGATCGAAGCGGGTGCGCTGTTCGAGCCGCTGCGCTTCGACGAGCTTGCCGTTGCTGTAGAAGAACTCGAGCCGGTCGCGCAGTTCGGTCTTGATCGTTTCGACCGCGCGCACCACGGTGTCGCGCGGCGTCACATAGTGCGACGACGGGTAGACCGTGAAGCGCGAAATCTTCTGCCGCACGCGGCCGGTGAGCGGATCGAACAGTTGCAGCGTCTCGACCTCGTCGTCGAACAATTCGATGCGCACCGCCATTTCGGCGTGCTCCGCCGGGAAAATATCGATCGTGTCGCCGCGCACGCGGAACGAACCGCGCTGGAAGTCGGCTTCATTGCGGTTGTACTGCATCGCGATCAGTCGGGCGATGATGTCGCGCTGGCCGAGCTTGTCGCCGGTACGCAGCGTCAGAATCATCTTGTGATATTCCGACGGGTTGCCGATACCGTAAATCGCCGACACCGTGCCGACGATGATCACATCGCGCCGCTCCATCAGGCTCTTGGTGGCCGACAGCCGCATCTGCTCGATATGCTCGTTGATCGACGAATCTTTCTCGATGAACAGGTCGCGCTGCGGCACGTACGCTTCCGGCTGGTAGTAGTCGTAGTACGAGACGAAGTACTCGACCGCATTGCGCGGAAAGAACTCGCGAAACTCCGAATAGAGCTGCGCGGCGAGCGTCTTGTTCGGCGCGAACACGATTGCCGGCCGGCCGAGCCGCGCGATGGTATTGGCCATCGTGAAGGTCTTGCCGGAGCCGGTCACGCCGAGCAGTGTCTGGAACGACAAGCCGTCCTCAATGCCTTCGACGAGCGTGTCGATCGCCGTGGGCTGGTCGCCGGCCGGCGGATACGGCTGGTAAAGCTGGAACGGCGAGCCTTCGAACGCGACGAATTTGGATTCGTCGAGCGTTTCGTCGGCTTCAGTCAGATGGTGTTCGGACATGGGGAGCGGCACCGGGCCTTGGGCAAAGAACTATTCTAACGGGTTGCGGGAACCCGGGCTGAGCGGGTCTGCGTAGGGATTGAGCAGGCCGCGAAGACAAGGCATTTGGCGCCTTGGTGCCTGTTTTTCAAGCAAATAATTCAGCCCAGCGGGCTTTGCCGTCCGAAAAATGCCCGCGAATTCGCTACAATGCCAAGTTGCGCTCGCTCGCCGATGCCCGCCTTCCGTCCGAATCTTCCGTCAGACGCCGTTGACCGGGCCGCCCGCGCTTGAAGCCGCCCTCTTTTTACTACTGCTGCCCACCCATCATGTCTCTGTTCTCCGCCGTCGAACTTGCTCCCCGCGACCCGATTCTGGGCCTGAACGAAGCCTTCAACGCCGATGCGCGCGCCACCAAGGTCAACCTTGGCGTTGGTGTGTACTTCAACGAAGAAGGCAAGATCCCGCTGCTGCGCGCCGTGCGCGAGGCGGAAAAGGCACGTGTCGAAGCCGCGCTGCCGCGTGGCTATCTGCCGATCGAAGGCATTGCTGCGTATGACGCCGCCGTGCAAAAGCTGCTGCTCGGCAACGATTCGCCGCTGATCGCCGCGGGCCGCGTCGTGACGGCGCAAGCACTGGGCGGCACGGGCGCACTGAAAATCGGCGCCGATTTCCTGAAGCGTGTGAACCCGAACGCCAAGGTCGCGATTAGCGATCCGAGCTGGGAAAACCACCGCGCGCTGTTCGAAGGCGCCGGCTTCGAAGTCGTGAACTATCCGTACTACGACGCGCAGTCGCATGGCGTGAACTTCGAAGGCATGCTGAGCGCGCTGAACAGCTATGCCGCAGGCACGGTTGTCGTGCTGCACGCGTGCTGCCACAACCCGACCGGCGTCGACCTGACGGTCGACCAATGGAAGCAGATCGTCGAAGTCGTCAAGACGCGCGATCTTGTGCCGTTCCTCGACATCGCTTATCAGGGTTTCGGCGACAACATCGAATCCGACGCTGCAGCAGTCCGTCTGTTCGCGGCATCGGAACTAAACGTGTTCGTGTCGTCGTCGTTCTCGAAGTCGTTCTCGCTGTACGGCGAGCGTATTGGCGCACTGTCGATCATCACGGCAAGCAAGGAAGAATCCGCTCGTGTGCTGTCGCAACTGAAGCGCGTGATCCGCACGAACTACTCGAACCCGCCGACGCACGGTGGCTCGGTGGTCGCCGCAGTGCTCGCGTCGCCCGAATTGCGCGCCACGTGGGAAACGGAACTCGCCGAAATGCGCGACCGTATCCGCGCAATGCGCAACGGTCTGGTCGAACGTCTGAAGGCAAGTGGCGTGGATCGTGATTTCAGCTTCGTGAACGCACAACGCGGCATGTTCTCGTACTCGGGTCTGACGGCTCCGCAAGTGGACCGTCTGCGTGAAGAGTTCGGCATCTACGCTGTGGGCACCGGCCGCATTTGCGTGGCTGCGCTGAATACGCGCAACCTCGACGTGGTGGCTAGCGCGATTGCTCACGTGCTGAAGTAAGGTATTTCAGAGCGCGGGTGTTCGTTGCGCGCGCTTTGTCTTGCTGAAGCCGCTTGATTTGCTTGTAGAAACGGCGCCCTTTCGGGCGCCGTTTTTTATTGGCTGACGGTTGCCGGACAGGTGAGTGTCACTTGCCGATGCCTTCTACGGCTGTATCAGCGCGCGTCTCGATGGATGTCATGCGTGACAAACCCTGCGTCGTTGTCAGGCATATCCAGCCAATCAGGTTGAGCAAGCGAGTCGCGGATGTCTTCCAGACCGCTTTTCCAATGTTCACGCATTGTAGAGGCGCCGAACTGGAAGTCCTTGAACTGCCCTTCGTATTCCTTCTGACGGTAGATGAGATGGATCACGTTGTAGCGCTTCGAACACGATAGTTCATCCGCCAGCTTGCACCACGGATCGTCGCGCTGGTCAGACGGCACGCGGTCGAGCACCTCGCGCAGTACATGCCGGAAACGCTGCGAACGCTGCAGCATATTGGTCACGAGACGCGTGCGGCTCGAGTACTGGATGTCTTTCATGCGCCCTTGAACATCGGTGATGTTGTCCGGCACCGGCCCGATCGCGCTCCATAGATCGACCTGGAACGCGAGCGTATCGCGGCGCGGTGTGGTCTGAATCACCTCATAGAGCGGCGTGTTCGACATCAGGCCGCCGTCCCAGTAGTACTGGCCGTCGATTTCGACCGCGGCGAAACCCGGCGGCAACGCACCTGATGCCATGAAATGCTCAGGCCTCAGTTTGATCTGCGTGTTATCGAAGTAGGCGAAATTGCCTGTGCCGCAATTCACCGCCCCCACCGACACGCGCATTTCACCGGAATTGATCCGGTCGAAATCACAGAGCGCTTCCAACGTGGCTTTGAGCGGCGTGGTGTCGTAGTAGCTCGCCATTTGCGGCAACCCTGAGACTGTGGGCATCGGCGGCGGGAAACGCGGCACAAAAAAGCCCTTTTGCCCTTCCACGATCGCACCCATTGCCTGAGTCGCCGTAAAGGCTTTACGAACGGCGTCACTGGAATTGAATAGCGCGTGTTCGATAAAGGCCGGTAGCGGCGGCCCAAACGCCGGTTGGCAGATCGTCTCCCAGAATTGCAGCAGCCGCTCGACACGCTTCTCCGGCGGATTGCCGGCGATGATGGCCGTGTTCAGCGCGCCGATCGAAATGCCGGCCAGCCAGTTCGGCTCGATACCGGCTTCGTAAAGCCCCTGGAAGACGCCGGCCTGATAGGCGCCTAGGGCGCCGCCGCCCTGCAGCATCAACGCGACGGTTTCGTAGTTGGGCACCTTGAGTTGCCGGCCGGGCTGCGCGGAGGGCGCCGGACCGGCGCCCTCACCTTCCCCGCCGCCGGGCGCGCCAACGCGCGCCCGCTTGAGATTGCGTTGCGCCATGCGCGCCTCCTTATTGCATATACCAGCCGTGGCTCACAATAAAGGACTGGCCGGTCAGCGCCGCAGTCGGGAAAGTGGACAGGAACAGCACCGTCTGCGCAACGTCTTCCACCGTGGTGAAGATGCCGTCTACGGTGCCGCCCAGCATCACGCGCTTGATCACGTCTTCTTCGCTGATGCCGAGCTCCTTGGCTTGCTCGGGAATCTGCTTGTCGACAAGCGGGGTACGCACAAAACCCGGACACACCACGTGCGAGCGCACATTGTGTTTCGCGCCTTCTTTGGCCAGTACGCGCGAGAGGCCCAGCAGCGCGTGCTTGGCCGTCACATAGGCGGACTTCAGCGGCGACGCTTCATGCGAATGGACCGAGCCCATGTAGATCACGGTGCCGCCGCGATCGTCTTTGTACATGTGCTTGAGCGCGGCCTTGGTGGTAAGAAAGGCGCCGTCCACGTGGATGGCCTGCATCTTCTTCCAATCGGAAAACGAATAGTTTTCGATTGGATTAACGATCTGAATGCCGGCGTTGGAAATCAGAATGTCGATCGAGCCGAACTCGGCCGCGACTTTGTCGATGCCCTGGTTGACGGCGTCTTCGTTCGTGACGTCCATTGCCACGCCGATTGCCTTTCCGCCACCCTGTTTGATTTCTTCAGCGACAGCATTCGCGCCGTCCTGGTTCAGGTCGGCGATCGCGATCGCCGCGCCTGCAGCGGAAAGCGTGAGCGCAATCTGCTTGCCGATACCGCTCGCGGCACCGGTAACCACCGCGACCTTGCCATTCAGATTCGTGTTCAGTGACGACATCCAGAACCTCCATGCAGTTGATGAGCAATGACACCACGGGCCGCAGGCGGCGTGAAGTCAGCCAAACGGCATAGGCCATTCGGCTGAATGCTGCACTGCGACCAACGCTGCTATTGTGCATGAACCGTGCGAACTACATCCGTAAAACGCACATCGAGCCTGATCTCTTTAAACTAGACGTTTCAGCGGGATTCCGGCGGCATCACTACCAAGGAGGAATGCATGAATTATCGACGTCTGGGCCGTTCCGGCCTGCAAGTCAGCGAACTGTCCATCGGCTCATGGGTCACCTACGGCAATCAGGTGGATCATCGCGCGGCGCGCGAGTCGCTGGCGGCTGCGCGTGATGCCGGAGTCAACTTCTTCGACAACGCGGAGGTGTACGCCAGCGGCCAATCCGAAGAAATCATGGGCCACGCACTCAAGGAACTGGCATGGCCGCGCGTGAGCTATGTGGTATCCACGAAATTCTTCTGGGGGCTCAACGAAGCGCCGAACCAGTACCACACGCTGAACCGCAAATATTTGCTGAACGCGATCGACGCGTCGCTCAAACGCCTGCAGCTCGATTATGTCGATCTGGTGTTCTGTCATCGTCCGGATCCGAACACGCCGGTCGAAGAAACCGTCTGGGCCATGAGCGACATGATCACGCGCGGCAAGGCTCTGTACTGGGGCACGTCTGAATGGAGCGCCGACGAAATCCGCGCGGCATACGATATCGCTGAGCGGCATCATCTGCACAAACCAGTCATGGAGCAGCCGCAGTACAACCTGTTCCACCGTAAGCGCGTCGAGCAGGAATACAAACGGCTTTACGAGGATATCGGCCTTGGGCTCACCACCTGGAGTCCGCTCGCATCCGGCCTGCTCACCGGTAAGTACCGCGATGGCGTACCCGCCGATAGCCGCGCACAGTTGCAAGGCTACGACTGGCTGCGCAAGCAGCTCACCGATACCGGCAAGAACAACGTGGTCGGTCAGTTGGGCGAAGTGGCCGACGAACTGGGTTGCACCGTCGGCCAGTTGGCGATTGGGTGGATCCTGAAGAATCCCCATGTGAGCACGGTCATCACCGGCGCGTCGCGCGTCGAACAGATCGGTGAAAACATGAAATCCGCCGAAGTGGCCGAGCGGATCACCCCGGAGATCAAGCAGCGGATCGAGGAGATCGTCGGCGACGCGGACGCCTGAGCACCTGAGCGGCCACTCGCCGGACCGTGGAACATGGCTCGTGCCGTCATCCGGGCCGTGTTCCGCGCAACGCACTACGGAGCACAACGCGTGCGTCGCGTACAATACGCGACCGCGCTGCACTTCAGTTGTGCTGCCGCATTGCACTCGCATCGCCGAATCCGCCCTGGACCGGCACGCCCTCTTTCAGCGTCTCCTCATCATGCTCAGCTACCGCCACGCCTTTCATGCAGGCAATCACGCCGACGTTCTGAAACACGCCGTCGTGTTGCAGCTACTGCGCTATCTTGGCCAGAAGGACAAAGCCTACTGGTATATCGACACGCACGCGGGCGCCGGCGTCTATTCGCTGAAGGAAGGTTACGCGACCAAAACCGGCGAGTTCCAGACCGGCATCGCCAAACTATGGGAGCGTAACGACCTGCCGTCGATCTTCGCGGACTACGTCGACGAAGTGAGCGCGCTGAATCCGGACGGCCAGTTGCGCTTCTACCCGGGTTCGCCGTATATCGCGTGGCGGCAGATGCGCGAGCAGGATCGCATGCGCCTGTTCGAACTGCACACGACTGAGATCGACGTGCTGCGCCATAACTTCCGCGACGCAGGCCGCCGCGCGATGCTTTATGCGGGTGACGGCTTCGACGGCATCCTCGCGTTGCTGCCGCCGGCGCCGCGCCGCGCGCTGGTGCTGCTCGACCCCTCGTACGAAGACAAGCGCGACTACACGCGCACGTTGCGCTGCGTCGAAGAAAGCCTGAAGCGCTTTCCGACCGGCACCTACGCAGTGTGGTATCCGCAGGTAAGACGCCTTGAATCGCAGCGCTTTCCCGATCAGCTGAAGAAGCTGCAGGAGCGCAACTGGCTGCATGTGAGCCTGACCGTCAGCAATCCGCCGACCGACGGCTTCGGCCTGTTCGGCAGCGGCATGTTCATCCTGAATCCGCCGTATACGCTGGCAAAAACGCTGAAAGACCAGATGCCCTGGCTGGTTGAGGCGCTCGGCGAGGACAAGGCCGCGCAGTTCAAGGTCGAATATCGCGGCGATTGAGTTTCGTTGCCGGCTCGGCGCGACCTAGGCATCGACGCTTGAAGCGTCAAAAGATTGAAAAGAAACGGCTAGGAGATATCGCGCGGAGACGCTTATTGCGCGCGAGGCACGGGACGAGGTTGCGGCTTCGGTTGTGGAGAGGGCGTGCCACCGCCGATCGGCACCGGGACGTAGGGCGCGACAACGATGGGTATCGACGAATTCGGCGCCAACTCCGTGGGCGTGGCGATGGGCTGCGCCCCTACGATCGGCTGCCGCGAGAGCGGCGCGGTTTGAAGCACGGTCCCGCTTTGGCCGTCGCTAATGCCGCTCTGCGAGTCGAGTATCACGGGTTTGCGGGTGTTGTTGCTCGACGCGGCGAAAGTCGCCGGGACTGCGAAAGCCGCTGTCAGCGAGGCTGCGACAGCCATGGTCAGAACGGATTTGAGCAGGCGGACAGGAAGCATGGGCGGACCGGTTGAGTTTGAGAATGCCGGATAGCGCAGAAAACGCTCCACCTTACCGCGTCGGCCCCCGTCAGGCTAGTCGTTCTTGGCCACGCATAGCTTTGAAGCGCCAGTTGCCGTGAAATTTTCACGCTCCAGATGTGACAAAGCCCCGTCTATACGGGGCTCGACACTTTACTGCGATGGCCGCGCGCAAGCGCTGCCAGGTCAAACCTGATGCAGTTGAAACTTACAGCGAGTAGCCGTTGGTTTCGAGCGAGCGGATGCGCTGTTCGAGCTGAACGATATCCGACGACGTCGCCAGGTAAGCTTCACGACGGCTGCGTTCTGCAGTTTCAAACCAGGTGCTCAGCTTTTCAAGTACGTATGCAAACATGATGTTCTCCAAGGATCAGATTGAATCCCCGGTGAATTTTGCATCAGGGATTTCCCGTAAAAGGGTTAACCCGGATTATAGCCCTCTGGTGCAACCTTGCTAGTGAAATGCCCGCATGACGTGCATTCCGTTTTGGAATGATGCACGCTCATGGTGCATCTAAGTCATTGATTTATCTAAATTCAAGATGACTTTTTCGAAACGCTCGATGCCGCCCCAAATTATTTAGCACCACTATTGTGCATTTCGTCTATTTGGTTGCGACAACTCTTGCAAAAGGTTGCACCTACCGCTTTCAAATCGGATAACACCCCTTCCCTGACACCAGATCGGTGTCGGCTAGCCGCTCGATAATCGGGCAATCCGGACGCTCGTCACCATGACAATGGTCCGCCAGGTGCGCCAATGTGTCGCGCATGTCGGTCAGCTCGGTAATACGGCGATCCAGCTCCGCGACGTGCTCCAGCGCAATCGCCTTCACTTCGGCGCTGGCGCGCGACCGGTCGTGCCACAGCGCCAGCAACCGGCGGATGTCTTCGACCAGAAAACCAAGACGGCGCGCCTGGCGGATGAAACGCAGTGAATGAACCTCTTGCGGCCCGTATACGCGGTAGCCGGCGCTCGTGCGCGCCTTCGCCGCCAGCAAGCCCACGCTTTCGTAGTAGCGAATCATCTTCGCCGTGACGCCCGACGCGCGGGCCGCTTCACCAATATTCATGTCCGTTTCCCCAGTATGGGCGTCGATCGTACACCTTCCCATTGTGGGAAGGTCAGCCACTCAATTGCGCATCGGCAGGCATAATTCAATCACCGCAACATTCATTTTTTCGAGGCAACCCCGATGACGATCGAATTCCAGGTAGAAGGCATGAGCTGCCAGCATTGCGTGGCAGCAGTCACGAATGCGATCCGTGAACACGATGAAACCGCTCAGGTCCAGGTCGACCTGGCATCCGGTCGCGTGGCGGTCGAATCGGCGCAACCGGCTGACGCGCTAAAGGCGGCGATCGACGAGGCCGGTTACACGGTGACCCGCGTGACCAGCGGTTCGGCCCGCTAAGCGAGCGGCCGTCATGTTCAAAGTTGCCGTCATTGGTGCCTCCGGGCTGCTCGGCCGGGCTCTCGTCGACGAACTGGCGCAGTGGGCCGGTTGGCAGGTTGTCGCCACGGCGTTCAGCCGGCCGGGTCCGAGCACCGTTGCCCTCGATATTCGCGACGCGCGGGCGGTCGAGCAATTTGTCGAACGCGAAGCGCCGGACGCGCTTGTGATTGCCGCTGCGGAACGTCGGCCGGATGTGTGTGAACACGACCCGGCGCTCGCCCGGGCGTTGAACGTCGACGCCGTGCGCACCCTGGCGGCGGCGGCAAAGCGGCGCGGCGCATGGACGCTCTCGATCTCAACGGATTACGTGTTCGACGGCGCCCACCCGCCCTATCGGCACGATTCCGCGCCCGCGCCGCTCAATGCCTATGGGCGCAGCAAACTCGAAGGCGAACGCGCGTTGACGGAATCCACCCATCTCGGCTGCGTGCTGCGTTTGCCGTTGCTATATGGACCGATCGTCGATTGGACAGAATCGGCGGTGACGAGTCTCGTGCCGGCGACTGCCGCGTCGGCTTCACGCGAAGGCAAAGCCGCCGTCATGGATGCATGGGCGATTCGCTACCCGACCTTTACGCCGGACGTCGCGTTCGTGATCAGGCAGATGCTCGAGCGGCACGCGCATGGCGATGCGATCCGCGGCATCGTGCAATGGTCGGGCGACGAGCCGATGAACAAGTATGAAATCGCCGTCCGGCTGGCCGCTGCGCTGCAACTCGATGCGCACGTGACGCCACAGCACACGCCCACCGATGCGACGCCACGTCCGCATAATTGCCACCTGGCGTCGGACCGGCTCGAGGCGCTAGGCATTGGCCGCCGCACGCCGTTCGACGTTGCGATCCGGCAAGTGCTGGCCGAATTTCCGTGGCAGGGCGAAACAGCGGCCTGACCTATGGCAGCGAGCGTGGCCGCGGCAGGTCTACCATCAATGAAAATCGCGGCTCGCCGTGGCCAGTTCGCCGAGCCATTCGCTGTGATCTTCGAGTCGATGCGCGACGAGATGGATCACCTCGCCCTTCTGTTTCTGTTTCGCCTTGCCCGCTTTATTTGCGCTCACCACGTTGCTGGCGCTGTCACCGCCGGTAGACACGCCATCATCGCGTTGCAAGACACCATACACCGCCAGCAACGATGAACCCAGCAGTACCTTGCGCTGCTTTTCCACCAGCGATGGCCAGACGATCACGTTGATCGAACCGGTTTCGTCTTCGATGGAAACGAACACGGTGCCGTTTGCCGTACCCGGCCGCTGCCGCACGGTGACGATGCCGCAGGCGCGCGCCAGCGTACCGTGCTGACACGCGGCGAGTTCGGCCGCCGTGCGGAAACGCTGCCTGGCAAGACGTTCGCGCAACAGCGCGAGCGGATGGCGATTGAGCGTGAGGCCGATGCTCGCGTAATCGTCGACGATCTCGCGACTTTCGGCTGCCTGCGGCAATGCTAACGGCGCTTCGGCGATCGGCGCATCGCGCAGCAGCTTGGGCACCGCGTGTTGAGCGGTCACCGCCCACCACGCTTCGCGCCGGTGGCCCGCGATGCTGACCAGCGCGTTCGCCGCGGCGAGCGCTTCGAGATCGCGCCGCGTCAATGCCGCGCGACGCGTCAAATCATCGACGTCGGTAAACTGCGCGTCGCTACGAGCCGCCATGATGCGTTCGGCAGCCGCCTGCGAAAAACCTTTGATCAGATGCATGCCGATGCGTACTGCCGGACCCCGTGCGCCATAAGTTTTCGACGATTGGAATACGCGTGCGGTCAGCTGTTTTGCCGCGCGCCGGATCGTCCGGGCCACCGTGAAACGCCGTAACGACAAATCGCGTAATTGCTGCGCGGACGATACGCCCTGCTGACGATGCAAGCAGGTCTCGCTCGATGAAATCCGCTGCCCTTCATGACCGCGTCTTTCGAAGGTCGATTCCCAATCGCTCAAGGTCACGTCGGGCGGCAATACCTGGACGCCGTGACGCCTCGCATCCTGTACGAGTTGCGACGGTGAATAAAACCCCAATGGCTGACTGTTCAGCAATCCCGCCAGAAAAGCGGCCGGCTCATAACGTTTCAGCCACGCGCTGAGATAGACGAGCAAGGCAAAGCTTGCTGCGTGACTCTCCGGAAAACCATATTCGCCGAAACCTTCGATCTGTTTGCAGATCCGCTCGATAAACTCCTTCTCGTAGCCGCGCGCGGACATGCGATCGGTCAGATCCTGCTGATACTTCGCCAGATTGCCGGTACGCCGCCACGCGGCCATCGCTCGTCGCAACTGGTCAGCCTGCTCACCGGTGTATTTCGCCGCAACCATCGCGAGGTGCATCACCTGTTCCTGGAAAATCGGCACACCGAGCGTGCGCTCGAGCACGGGTCGCAACTCATCCTTCGCGTAGTCCACCACCTCCAGACCCTGCTTGCGACGCAGATACGGATGCACCATGCCGCCCTGGATCGGCCCAGGTCTCACAATCGCGACTTCGATCACGAGATCGTAGTATTTGTTCGGCTTCAGCCGCGGCAACATGCTTTGCTGCGCCCGCGATTCGATCTGGAATACGCCGATCGTATCGGCATGGCCGCACATTTCGTAGATGGCCCGATCCTCGCGCGGAATATCCTGCACCCTGAATTTCGGAAATCCGCGCCGCAATGCGACGAACTCCAGTGCGCGCCGGATAGCCGACAACATGCCGAGCGCCAGCACGTCGACTTTCAATAGCTTGAGCGCATCGATATCGTCCTTGTCCCACTCGATCACGCTACGGTCTTTCATCGTCGCGTTCTCGATCGGCACGAGCCGTGACAGCTTGTCTTTCGCAATCACAAAACCACCGACGTGTTGCGACAGATGACGCGGAAAGTTGCGCAACTCTTTGGTGAGGCGAATCAGATTCTGCGTGATGTGCGAGTTGGCATCGAAGCCCGCTTCGGCCAGATATTTAGCGACCGCATCCGTGCCGTCCCACCACTGTTGCGATTTACTGATCCGCTCAATCAATGACGCTTCGAGCCCCAACGCTTTGCCGACATCCTTCAGCGCACTGCGTGCGTGATAGGTGATCAGCGATGCAGTGAGCGCGGCGCGATGACGGCCATACTTCCCGTAGATATATTGAATCACCTCTTCCCGGCGCTGATGCTCGAAATCGACGTCGATATCAGGCGGTTCGTTACGCGCGCGCGAGATGAATCGTTCGATCAGCATGTTCATGCGTACCGGGTCGATTTCCGTTACATGCAGGCAATAACATATGATCGAATTCGCCGCCGAGCCCCGCCCTTGACACAGTATGTTTCTGGAGCGCGCGAAGCTCACGATATCGTGCACCGTCAGGAAGTACTTTTCGTATTTCAGTTCGGCGATCAGCAACAGTTCTTTCTCGATCTGCTCGATCCGCTTGATATCCATGCCGTCCGGCCAACGCTCGACTGCGCCGGTCATGACCAGCTTGCGCAGATAACTCGACGGCGATTCGCCGACGGGCACCAATTCTTCCGGATACTCGTACTTCAATTCGTCGAGCGAGAAACGGCATAGGGCAGCGATGCGCAGCGTTTCTTCCAGCGTGTCGCGCGGATACAGTTTGCCAAGCCGCACACGCGTGCGCATATGCCGCTCGGCATTGGCTTCGAGCGCGTGGCCGCATGCCGATAGCGGCGTAACGAGACCGATCGCGGTCAGGGTGTCCTGCAATGGCTTGCGCGATCGCGCATGCATCAGGACGCCACCCGCAGCCACCAGAGGCAAACCGCTTGCTTCTGAAATCATCCGCAACGCGTCGATCTGAAGATCGTCGCTGCCGGTTTGCCAGAGTTCGAGTGCGATCCATGAACGTTGCGGAGCCAATGCGGCAAGCCAATGCGCGCAGCGCAGCGTGTGCGTGAGCGTCGCCGTGCGTTGCGGCACGAGGATCAGGACACAATCGGGCAAGGTCCTGAGATGTTCGAGATGCGGCAACGTATCGGTGAAATCGGACGGGCTGAGGCGATAGCTGCCCTTGTCGGCACGCGAACGGGCGAGTGTGATCAGTTCGGAAAGATTGCCGTAGCCATTGCGGTTGGTTGCGAGCGCAACCAGTGTGCAGAACGGCTCACCTGCATCGTCCGTCAGATTCAGTTCGCTGCCGATGATGAGATGAGGGATTGGTTTTAGCGCCTCCTGCTCAGTGGTTTCTTGTTGTGGGGTTTCTTGTTGTGCGTCCGCTGGATTTGCGGCCGTTGATTTTGCCGCTTCCTCTAGAAAGGTTCCTGCTTGCCCGGCTTTCGCCTTGTCTTCGCGCTCCTTCTGCTGGCAGTCCCGCTCCTGTTTGATTTCTCTCACCGCCGTGTGTGCACGCACGACACCCGCTAGCGAGCATTCATCGGTGATCGCAAGCGCGCTATAGCCGCGCGACATCGCCTGCTCGACCAGTTCATGCGGATGCGAAGCGCCGCGCAGAAACGAGAAATTAGTCAGGCAATGCAGCTCCGCATAGGGCGGCAATTGAGCCGCAAGCGCTTGCTCCAATAAAACTGAGGGCCGGGAATTTGCCATGATGCTCAGCCGAACAAACCCTGCAAATACCACTCGCCGCTAAAGCGTTCCCGGTACACCCAGAACATATGACCACGATCATCTGCCGCAACGTAGTAATCCCGCTCGACGCGATTACCGTCCCACCACCCTGCTTCAATCCGTTCGGTACGCGTGAGCATTTTCAGCGGCCGCCGATAGATCGGCCGCTGGTCGCGCATCATCAGACGCAGCGGTTTGTCGAGCATCCAGACGGGGCGAGGCTGCGATGGCAATACACTGTCGGGCAGATCGAGTGAGGTTTGCGTATCGGCCGATGGTGTTACGAATATACAGCTGCTTTTAGCGTCACTCGTTTTGTCAGACTGTTGCGACGAGTACAGTGGGTGTTCAGCCTGTTCAGCCTGTTCTGCCGCATCGCCGCCTACGCGCACACTCTCCAATGCAGCGTGCTGCAACTCATCGGTCAACCAGGTTTTATCCGCTTTGATTTTCGTCCTGGCTTTCGCAGACGAACGCTTCTTACGCGAAAACGCTTGCGCCTGGTAGGCCTCGACGCGCATTGCCCGCTCAGGACGATGATCGTCCTGCACCGACATCTGCAGCACGTTCTCCGCCCCCAAACGCGCGCTCAAGCGTTCGAGCAGACGTGCAATCGAATCGCCGTCTGATTCGGGCATTGGAAACAAGGTGTCCGACCGCCCCGCATACTCACCGATCTGATCCGCGATCAGCTTCAACTCGATCACCGGTGCCATCAGAACCGTCTGATTTAACTTCTCACGCAACAGCCAGATCAGATGCTCGGCATCGCGCGACGGTATAGCCCACGCGACCTTCAGACTCGACGTCTTCGGCGCATGACGGGATGCCAATTCATGTTCGAGCAACAACGTATAGCCACTGAGCGCTGCATGATGTGCACTCAGCCATCCGGCCAGTTGCACAATCAGCCGACGCGCGGCGAACAGTAGTGCATCGGCGTTATCGACCCGCGACGGCAACTCCAACTGCGCATGAAACGATGCCGGCGCACGAAACGATTCGCGTGGATCCGGACGCGTGCCATATGCTTGCGCCAGAAGATCCAGCATGCCACTGCCGAAGCGCCGCACGACACCCGACCTTGGCAACTGACGCAAATCGGCCAGCGTCGTGCAACCGACATGTGTCAACGCATCGCGATGCGCCTGCGCTACCGGCAGCAACGACACAGATATACGGTCGAGGACCCGCGCAAGCGACGTTTCCTTTATCACATGCCAACGATGCCCCTGCCGAACAGCGTGCGCCTGCGCCAACAGCCACGCGCCCCATGCTGTCGGAGCGCACGCGATGCGCGCCGTATAGTCGAACTCAGCCACCGTCGCGGATACCTGTGACAACAACGCGCGCAAGCCGCCAAACAACCGCAAACCAGCGCCGACTTCCAGCAACAAGGTATGCGCGTGCGCGAGCGACACCTTCGGTGTGTACGTCAGCAAAGCGAGCGCCATCGCTTCGAACGCCTGGGTTTCGCGGGCGGAGTCCGCGGCAAGCATCTTGAGGCCAGGGGCCAAAGCCAATGCGTACGAGCGCGAATGACCCACATGCACTCCGGCACGCAATGCGTCGAAATCCGGCATCAGGATGTGCGCGTGATCGGCCAACGCATAGCAGCGCACCTCGGTGATGTCGCCGGCACCTGGAGGTTGGCTTGCCTCGTCGCCGGGCTCACACCGATGAGGCTTCGCGGGCGAACCATCCGGGAGCGGCTCGATAGGCTTCACGGCTTCCAGCGACAAGAGTGGCAATGTGACTGCGATCCACAACATGTTTGATCTCTCGTCCTTGTTTGCTGCCGACTCCGCTTTCCGGCAACACGACGCTTTGTAACGGCAAAATAAGATGCAGAGGCTCCGCTAGCGGCGGACCGCGGCGCTTGAAGATATCGATCGAGATACCAATCTCCTGCAACCATTGACGGCGGTTGATCGTCTGCGCATTAGCCGGCAAGAGCGGCGCGCAGATCATTCGCAACGGCGCCGGCGAAGATTGCGCGGCTGCCTCGACAGGCCGGATCAAAAATGCCAGCGAGGCCGACTCCTGAGCCGCTACCTGCAGACGCCGAACCTTATCGGCGCGCGCATTCGGCAGCCATACCAGCACGGCCCCCATACCATCCTGCTTCAATGCCTGAGCAGCGGCCCACAGGGCCTGATCTTCACTCGAGCGCACCCATAAAACGCGCTCGACATCGATACCCCAAGCCCTCAGTGCCGAGGCACAGGGCTGGTAAGGAGGCGCCACGAGCATGACGTGCCGTTCGGCTTGTGCCGTAAGCTGCCGAAGCGCCCGGGCCAACAGACGCAATTCGCCAACTCCCTCGTGTTCAATCAATAACTCCGTCAGGCCGCCGGCCGACCAGCCTTGTCCGGGCAGCAGTTGATCCAGCGCGGCATAACCGCTGGAAATCACCCGCGAGTCCGCCTCGGCATGCTCATTGCCCTGCCACACTTGACGCCGCAATTGCGACGACAGCGCTGTTGTCGCCAGATGAATCGCTGCTGCCATAGACACGCTCGTTCAATAGGGAATACTCCGCCCTGCCCGGCATCGGGCAAGCTTGGGACGACGAGTTTTCACTGTATATTTATACAGTATTCTGAGGAGGATGTTAAGACGAGGCGACGCGACGAAGCGCGCGCAAGAGGGAAATGAAGAGGGGCGGTGAAGTTGTTTTGCTACAGGTTTTTCGCCTGCGGGAGCAGTTGTCCGTTGGCGTTGCTGCCAGGCGAAAAAGCCGAGCTAGTGTGTTCGGGGAGGGATGAAAGCGGAGAACCCGCGCGGGTATGCCGCAGAAATGGGCTTAGTCGTATGAGATAACGCAGGACGCCGGGGCAAACCTCGCCGGCGCCTGCCCGGCCGTGTTGCTGGCGGATGGCGCTGCGGGTCGGCAGAAACGGGCGCGCATGTCCCGGGGGGATGGTGCTGGGCGCGTATTGCTATTGACGCCGTTGTTTTACGGCCGTAAACGCAGAAACCCCGCCTTTATGGGGCGGGGTTTCTGGACATGCTAGGGAGCCTGACGATTACCTACTTTCACACGGGAATCCGCACTATCATCGGCGTGGAGTCGTTTCACGGTCCTGTTCGGGATGGGAAGGGGTGGGACCGACTCGCTA
>NZ_CAJNBK010000029.1 GCF_905220975.1 Paraburkholderia haematera
ATGCCGATCCGGGACTGGAAAGCAGCCCTGAACCGCTTCACCATCCAGTTCGAAGAACGGCTCGTGCCGGGTTAAACACAAACCCGTTTACACAAAATTCGGGACACCCTCGCGCCGTACGGCCGCGGCCTTCCTCAAACATCAATATTCCCCGCCCTCAACGCATTCGACTCAATGAAAGCCCGACGCGGTTCCACATCATCCCCCATGAGCGTAGTAAAGATCCCATCAGCCGCAATAGCATCCTCAATCTGCACACGAAGCAAGCGACGCACGGTCGGATCCATCGTCGTCTCCCAAAGCTGCCCAGGGTTCATCTCACCGAGACCCTTATAGCGCTGCTTCGAGATATTGCGTTCAGCATCAGCCAGCAACCACTTCATAGCGCTCTTGAAGTCGGTAACAGCCATACTCCGCTCACCACGCTTGATCACCGCCCCAGTCCCAATCAACCCCTTAAACGTATTAGCGGTATTGATCAGCTGCTGGTAATCAGCAGTCAACTGAAAATCCTGATCCAGCACAGAAATCTTCTGATTGCCGTGATGAGTCCGCGCGACGCGCAGCGAGCGCAGCTCACGCACCGGGTCATACATCGTCGTGACCTTAACCTCGGGCTTCAACGCATCATCACGCAACTTAGCTTCGAGAGCCGCCGCCGAAACCGCAGCCGCTTCCTCGCTAGACAGGTCAATAACAACCCCATCCATCACAGCCTCAAGCGCCCCAGCGTCATACAACCGGCTCAGTCGGTTCACCACAGCCTGGGCCAACAAATAAGCCCGAGCCAACTCACCCAACGCATCCCCAGTAATCGGCGTAGCCCCTTCCGAAGCCAACAACTCCGACCCCTGCAACGCCAGCTTCAGGATGTGAGCATTAACCTCAGCCTCATCCTTCAAATACCGCTCATCCTTACCCGCCTTGATCTTGAACAGCGGCGGCTGCGCGATATAGATATACCCACGCTCGATCATGTCCGGCATCTGACGATAGAAGAACGTCAGCAGCAGCGTGCGGATGTGCGCGCCGTCCACGTCAGCATCGGTCATGATGATGATGCGGTGATAACGCAGCTTGTCGAGGTTGTAGTCTTCCTTGCCGATCCCGCAACCCAGCGCCGTAATCAGCGTCACAATCTGCTCCGAAGAAAGCAGCTTGTCATAGCGCGCCTTCTCCACGTTGAGCACCTTGCCGCGCAGCGGCAAGATCGCCTGAAACTTCCGGTCACGCCCCTGCTTCGCCGAGCCGCCTGCCGAGTCGCCCTCGACGATATAAATTTCCGACTTCGCCGGGTCCTTCTCCTGGCAATCCGCCAGCTTGCCCGGCAGACCCACGCCATCCAGAACGCCCTTACGACGCGTCATTTCACGCGCCTTGCGAGCCGCATCCCGCGCCCGCGCCGCATCAACAATCTTGCCGCAAATGATCTTCGCGTCGTTCGGCGTTTCCAGCAGGAATTCTTCAAGCGCCTTCGCGACCACATCCTCCACCGGCGCGCGCACTTCCGACGACACCAGCTTGTCCTTGGTCTGCGCGCTGAACTTCGGCTCCGGCACCTTCACCGACAGCACGCACGAGAGCCCTTCGCGCATGTCGTCACCGGCCGTTTCGACCTTCGCTTTCTTCGCAACTTCGTGATCGGTGATGTACTTGTTCAACACGCGCGTCATCGCCGCACGCAACCCGGTCAAGTGCGAGCCGCCGTCGCGCTGCGGAATGTTGTTCGTGAAGCACAGCACGTTTTCGTTGTAGCTGTCGTTCCACTGCATCGCGACTTCGACGGCAATGCCGTCCTTCTCACCGCTCACGTGGAAAATGTTCGGATGCAGGACGGCCTTGTTCTTGTTGATGTACTCAACAAAACCCTTCACACCGCCCACAAACGCGAAATCTTCTTCCTTGCCCGAGCGCTGGTCGGTCAGCTTGATTCGCACGCCGTTATTCAGGAACGACAGTTCGCGAATCCGCTTGGCCAGAATGTCGTAGTGATATTCGACATTGCCGAAAATCGTTTCGTCCGCCAGGAAGTGCACTTCGGTACCGCGGTTTTCGGTGTCGCCAATGAGCTGAATCGGCGAGACAGCCACGCCGTCGATCTCTTCGAGCACGCGGTTCTGCGGCACGCCACGGTGGAATTCCATGAAGTGCTTCTTGCCGTCGCGGCGAATCGTGAGGCGCAGCCATGCCGACAGCGCGTTCACGCACGAGACGCCCACACCATGCAGGCCGCCGGACACCTTGTAGCTGTTCTGGTCGAACTTGCCGCCGGCGTGCAACTCGGTCATCACGATTTCAGCGGCGCTGCGCTTCGGATCGTGCTTGTCGTCCATCTTCAAGCCGGTCGGCACACCGCGGCCGTTGTCGGTGATCGAAATCGAGTTGTCCGCGTGGATAATCACCTGGATATCGTTGCAATGCCCCGCCAACGCTTCGTCGATCGAGTTGTCCAGCACTTCGAATACGAGGTGATGCAGACCGGTCCCGTCCGATGTATCCCCGATGTACATCCCGGGACGCTTGCGCACTGCCTCCAGACCTTCAAGGATCTGAATCGACGAGGCGCCGTAGCTGTTATCGGGTTGCGAATTGTTCGTGTCAGTCATGGATTTTTTCCGGTTCTGCGTTACTGCAAGGTTGCTGCTCGGGACTTTTCAAAACACCATAAAAACGCCAAAGGGGCGCTGCGCCCCTTGGTGTTGTTCTTTGGTTTTGGACGCGTTAGATGCGCATCGGCATCACGACGTATTTGAATTCGTCGTTCTCGGGAATCGTGATCAACGCGCTGGAGCTGGCGTCGCCAAGGCTCACTTGCAACATGTCGACCTTCAGGTTCGCGAGCACGTCGAGCAGATACGTGACGTTGAACCCGATATCGACGCTGTCGCCGTCGTACGCGATTTCCAGTTCTTCCTGCGCCTCTTCCTGATCGGCGTTGGTCGACATGATCTTCAACTGGCCCGGCTCGATGATGCAGCGCACGCCCTTGAATTTGTCCGACGTCAGAATCGCGGCGCGTTGCAGCGAGCGCTGCAGTTCTTCACGGCCGATCAAGAACTGATTCTTGTGCGACTTCGGAATCACGCGCTGGAAGTCGGGGAATTTGCCTTCCACCAGCTTCGACACCAGTTCGACCTGGCCGAACGTGAACTTCACCTGCGTTGCGGCGATGTCGATCTTCAGCGTGTCGTCGATGTCTTCCAGGAGACGCTGCAATTCCAGAATCGTCTTGCGCGGAATGATCACTTCCTGGCGCGCGAACGAGCCTTCGATCTTCATCGACGAGAACGCGAGGCGGTGGCCGTCAGTCGCGACCGCCATCAGCTGGTCGCCGTCTACCACCAGCAGCATGCCGTTCAGGTAGTAGCGGATGTCCTGCTGGGCCATCGAGAAATGGACCATGCCGAGCAACTGGCGGAACGTTTTCTGGGGAACCACCAGGTTCGCGCCGTAGTCTTTAGCCTGAGCGACGGTCGGGAACTCGTCGGCCGCCAGCGTTTGCAGCGCAAAGCGGCTTTTGCCGGATTGCACGGTCAAACGCTTGTCGTTCAGCGTAAGCGTGACCTGCCCGTCGGGCATGGCGCGCAGAATGTCGAGGAGCTTTCTTGCTGCCACCGTGGTCGCGACCGAATCGCCGCCCACGCCAAAATCGGCACGCGTGGTGATCTGCAACTCGAGGTCGGTCGACAGGAACGACACGTCAGGGCCGTTCTTGGTAATCAGCAAATTGGCGAGGATCGGCAACGTATGGCGGCGTTCGACGATGCCGCTCACGGTTTGCAGCGGCCTGAGGAGGTTATCGCGTTCGGTCTTGACCAGTTGCATAGAGTTCCTTCGTTGATATGACGGCCTGCGCGCCTGACTTGCCAGCCTTACAGCGCGCAACCGCGGCTCCCCGCCGGCGCCACGCAGCGCCTGTCACGGCGTGAATTCCGCCCGCGGCCGCCGGGCGGTTAAACCTGTATTGTGCCTGAAAACGGAACCGCTCCACTAAAATGGGGGCGAGTTCCGAAATAAACAGGTCGAATTTCCCATCCGACCTGCTTATCCCTTCAGCGTTTGCTCCAGCACGTGCAGTTCGTGGTTCAGCTGCGCGTCCGTGCCGCGCTCGGCGGCAATCTTGCGCACCGCGTGCAGCACGGTGGTGTGGTCGCGCCCGCCAAACAGCTCGCCGATTTCCGGCAAACTCTTCTGCGTCAGCTCCTTCGCCAGATACATTGCGATCTGCCGCGGCCGCGCAATGTTCGCCGGACGCTTCTTCGAATACATGTCCGCGACCTTGATGCTGTAGAAGTCAGCCGTGGTCTTCTGGATGTTTTCCACCGAAATCTGCCGGTTCTGCACCGTGAGCAGGTCTTTCAGCGCTTCTTTGGTCACTTCAATCGTGATTTCGCGGCCGTGGAACTTCGAATACGCGAGGATTTTGCGCAGCGCGCCTTCCAGTTCGCGGACGTTCGAGCGCAGATGCTTGGCGACGAAGAACGCGACGTCTTCATTCAGGCTCACGAACTCGGATTGCGCCTTGCGCATCAGAATCGCGACGCGCATTTCCAGCTCGGGCGGCTCGATCGCCACCGTCAGGCCGGAGTCGAAGCGCGAGATCAGGCGGTCGTCGATACCGGAGATTTCTTTCGGATACGTGTCGCTGGTGATGATCACCTGCGCCTTGTTCGCGACCAGCGCCTCGAACGCGTAGAAGAATTCCTCTTGCGTGCGCGACTTGCCGGAGAAGAACTGAATATCGTCGATCAGCAGCAGATCGAGCGAGTGGTAGTAACGCTTGAAGTCGTCGAACGCCTTGCGCTGGTAGGCCTTCACCACGTCGGACACATACTGTTCCGCATGGATGTAGCGAATCCGCGCGCCGGCCTTGTCCATTAGAAGCTGGTTGCCGATCGCGTGAATCAGGTGGGTCTTACCCAGACCCACGCCGCCATATAGAAACAGCGGGTTATACGAGATGCCGGGATTGTCCGCGACCTGAATCGCCGCGGCGCGCGCCAACTGGTTGGCCTTACCGGTCACGAAGTTGTCGAAGGTCAGCACGGGGTTGAGCTTCGAACGCTCGTACATGGAGTCGTTATCGCCGTTGCCGTTCGAGCTCGCGCTTTGGCCCGGACGCCATGTACGGCGGGCAGCCGCGGCTTCGTTCGCGTCGAGGCTGGGCAGATCGAGGTCGGCGGCATCTTCAGCCGCCGCGCGGGCGTTCGCGTTGAGGTCGGCCGCAGCGCGTGCATTCGCGTTGAGGTTCGCCATGGCGCTGTTCGCGCCGTTGGCGCGCGCAGCATGTGCCGATTGCACGGCGCCGACGGCCGCGTCCACTGCGGCACCGCCGCCGTTTGCACCAGACGAATGGCCGCCGCCCATCGAGCCTGAAGAAGACGCACGCGCCGGCGCCGACGACGCTGCCGCGGGGGCGCGCATGCCTGCTTTCGGGTCCAACACAAATTGCACGTCGACCGGGGCGTGCCAGAAATCGCGGGCCATGTCCGCGATGCGGCCGGAGAACTGGCTCTTGACCCAGTCGAGCTTGAAGCGGTTCGGCGCAGCGATGCTAAGCGTGTTCGCAGCGGCGTCGAAGGCGACCGGGGCCAACGGTTTGATCCACGTCACGTACTGCTGGGGCGTTAGCTCGCGCTCCAGCAATGCGGAACAGTGTTGCCAGAAATCGTTCATCGAGTTGCTGTCGTTATGGTATGCACGGCGTTCGCCGCTGCCCCTGTCGCGTTCGCGCAACAAGGCCCTGAGCAGCCAGGCGTAACGGCTCCAGGCGCTTGTGCCACAAGGGTTTGCGGGGCAAGCGAGCCGGAGCGGCGTGCAGGATTTTTGGGAAGTAAGGCGAGATTCTAACGCCAAAACGTCGGCGAAAGGGAGTTATCCACAGGGACGGATCATCTGACGAAGTCTCCCCGTGACGAGGCCGAACCAGGCTAAACTATTGACGGTCAACGAAAAACCGGTTTAAATAGCGGGTTCCGCGAAAACCAATTCAGTAAACCTCCGGCCATTGCGCTTTCAGCGATGATCGCGCGGTTATTTTTCGATCAAGTGAGAGCAACATGAAACGTACTTACCAACCTTCCGTTACCCGTCGCAAGCGCACCCACGGCTTCCGCGTTCGCATGAAGACTGCAGGTGGCCGCAAGGTCATCAACGCACGCCGCGCGAAGGGCCGCAAGCGCCTCGCCATCTAAGGCAGGCGAGCGGATTGCGCGCTCTGTCTGTGACAAGCGACGCCCGCGGTGAAGCGGGAGCGGCTGGGGCGCCGCAACTGGGCTCGGTTCCGTTGCGAGCGCAAGCCGCCTTCCCCAAAGCCGCAAGGCTACTGAAAACGGATGAATTTTCATCCGTTTTTCGTTTGCGCCCGTGGCGCCGCACCGCCCACTTCGTGGTGTACGGCCGGCCCACCGGCAACGACGCTCGCTTAGGCCTCGTGATCGGCAAGAAGTATGCGCCGCGCGCGGCCACGCGTAATCTGGTACGTCGACTCGCGCGTGAAGCCTTCCGGCTGCGTCGCGCGGAATTCGGCGGTTGGGATGTGCTGCTGCGTCTGCACACGCGCTTCGACAAGAAAGCTTTGCCGAGCGCCTCGTCGCCCCCGTTGAGGGCGCTGTGCCGCAGCGAGATAGAGGCGTTGCTCGACAAGGCAGCGCGCGAAATTGTCCGTCGCGAGGCGCCGCCCGCGGAAGCGCCCAAGACGGAATGACGCTCAAGTGACTGCCCGCTTTGCAGTACAGGCCGCCAAAGTAGGTCGGGCAGCCAGGCTGCACGGGCGTCGCCCGGTACTCCACGTTGCGCGGCGCAGCTAGGCCGCACCAGTCATGCAAACGGTACTCATCGCTTTACTGCGTTTCTACAAGGTTGCCGTGAGCCCAATGCTCGGCAACCGGTGCCGTTTTTACCCTTCCTGTTCTGATTACGCGCGCGAAGCAATCCAGTATCATGGCGCCGCGCGCGGGACTTATCTCGCCGCCAGGCGTATTTGCCGCTGCCACCCGTTTTCCGCGGGCGGTATCGATCTCGTCCCGCCTCCCACTTCTGAAAAGCGCTGACGCGCCGTTCCATCGACACTGAGACAACGCATGGATATCAAACGCACCGTCCTATGGGTCATCTTTTTCATGTCAGCGGTCATGCTGTTCGACAACTGGCAACGCGACCACGGACGCCCGTCGATGTTCTTCCCGAGCGCCAACCCGACCAAGACCGTCGGTAGCGCCGCACCGGGAACCACGACGCCGGGAACCCAATCCGCCGATCTGCCGGCCACCAACGCAGCAGCGCCGGGCAATGCGCCGGCTGCCGCGGCTCAGGGCCAGCTGATCAGCTTCAGCACCGACGTCTATAACGGCGAAATCGACACCCGCGGCGGCACGCTGTCGAAGCTGTCGCTCGTCAAGCAAGGCGACGGCAAGACGCCCGATCTGGTCATCACGCTGTTCGACCGCACCGCGAACCATACGTATCTGGCGCGCACGGGTCTGCTCGGTGGCGATTTCCCGAACCATAACGACATCTACACGCCGGTGCCGAACCAGCCGCACGATCTGCCGGGCGACGCCAAGTCGTTCCAGCTCAGCTTCGAGTCGCCGGTCAAAGGTGGCGTGAAGGTCATCAAGACCTATACGTTCACGCGCGGCAGCTATGTGATCGGTGTCGACACGAAGATCGAGAACGTCGGGACCGCGCCGGTCACGCCGTCGGTCTATATGGAACTGGTGCGCGACGATACGCCGGTGGAAACGCCGCGCTTCTCGCACACGTTCATCGGGCCGGCTGTCTACACCGACCAGCACCACTTCCAGAAGATGACGTTCAGCGACATCGACAAGAACAAGGAAGACTTCGTCAATTCGGCCGACAACGGCTGGATCGCGATGGTGCAGCATTACTTCGCGTCGGCGTGGATTCCGCAGCAAGGTGCGAAGCGCGACATTTATGTCGAGAAGATCGATCCGACGCTGTATCGCGTCGGTGTGAAGCAGCCGGTGGCGACCATCGCCCCGGGCCAATCGGCTGACGTGTCCGCGCGCCTGTTCGCCGGTCCGGAAGAAGAGCGCATGCTCGAAGGCATCGCCCCGGGTCTGGAACTGGTGAAGGACTACGGCTGGGTCACGATCATCGCGAAGCCGCTGTTCTGGGTGCTCGAGAAGATCCACAGCTATGTCGGCAACTGGGGCTGGTCGATCGTGCTGGTCACGCTGCTGATCAAGGCCGTGTTCTTCCCGCTGTCGGCGGCAAGCTACAAGTCGATGGCGCGCATGAAGGCGATCACGCCGCGTATGCAAGCCCTGCGCGAACGCTTCAAGGGCGATCCGCAGAAGATGAATTCAGCGCTGATGGAGCTGTACAAGACCGAGAAGGTCAATCCGTTCGGCGGCTGTCTGCCGGTCGTGATTCAGATTCCGGTGTTCATCTCGCTGTACTGGGTGCTGTTGTCGTCGGTTGAAATGCGCGGCGCACCGTGGATTCTCTGGATTCACGATCTGTCGCAGCAAGATCCGTTCTTCATCCTGCCGGTGCTGATGGCCGTCTCGATGTTCCTGCAGACCAAGCTGAACCCGACGCCGCCGGACCCGGTTCAAGCCAAGATGATGATGTTCATGCCGATCGCGTTCTCGGTCATGTTCTTCTTCTTCCCGGCCGGTCTGGTGCTGTACTACGTGGTGAACAACGTGCTGTCGATCGCCCAGCAGTACTACATCACGCGGATGATGGGTCAGTCGAAAACGAAAGCAGCCTGATTGACGTCTTGTCTGAAGCGGGTGGTGGTAGCGCCCGCTAGCTGACAGGCAGAAGCAGAAGCTAGCTGTTAAAAAAAGCCGCCCGGTTTGCGCCGGGCGGCTTTTTTGTTGGTCGGCCGATTGGCACTTGATTGGCACTTATGGTTTGATCGGGTCTTCAGGCGCGGCGCCCGTTGCCTGTTCCGTACCACCATCAAACTCAGTGATCATTTCTTCCAGCAGATTGCGCTGCTTCGGCGACAAACCCGCGAACCTCGTAGCCAATTCGATCGTTTCAGGTGAAAGTGGATACTTCTCGCCACGGGCAAGCGGTTTAGCCTTGCCGGATGGGGCGGGTCCGTAGTGCAGCCAGTGCACGTCTTTTTGCAGCCATGTAGCTAGAACCTGCAACTTATCGCGCTTTGGAATCGTCGTACCCGCGAGCCATTTGTGCGCGGTTTGCGGTGAGACGGCAGGGCCATTGCCATAGAGCAGATTGAATTCCCTGGCTAAATCGGTCCCACCCTTAATGTCTTTGGGGAGTGAGTCTTTCAGCCGTTTGGCGAAAGCTGCTTTTTCTTTGGAGGTCGGCATGGGCCCGATTGTGCAATTCGGCGCATAACCAGTGGACAACCATCCAGGCTATGTTTTAGCGTCTGTAAGCTATTTTTAGCCTGAAATCGCCACCTAATAACGCGTTTCACGATTTCGCCGAATACCGTCTTTTCCTTGCGTAGCATGCGTTTTAGGCATTCTGGCGTGTCCATCTGTCGCAAGTGCGTCTTAGGCTATCTTAGCTTGTGTGAGATAAATCCTTATTAGTCTTATGGAAATTAGGCCGCCCTAGGAATCGAGCCCTAGTCCAGAGCCAGAGGATGCCCGCGTTACAATGCGCGGCGCCCGCTCATGCGCATTCAATCCCTTCTGATAGTCTCGTCCCCATGCTCGCCACCGATTCCGATCCGATCGTCGCCATTGCCACCGCACCCGGCCGAGGCGGAATCGGGGTCGTGCGGATTTCGTGCGGACGTGCCGGGGCAGTCGCCGCTGAGCCGCTGATGCAAGCACTCACCGGCCAGGCACTCGCGCCACGGCATGCGAGTTATGTGCCCTTTCTCGACGACGTCGGCAACGCGCTCGATCGCGGTATCGCGCTGTACTTTCCCGCGCCGCACTCCTACACCGGCGAGCATGTGCTCGAGTTGCAAGGCCACGGCGGTCCGGTCGTGCTGCAACTGGTGCTGCAGCGTTGCATCGACGCCGGCCGTGCGTTTGGCCTGCGCCTCGCCGAACCGGGCGAATTCACGCGGCGCGCGTTTCTCAACGACAAGCTGGATCTGGCACAAGCGGAAGCTGTCGCCGATCTGATCGAGGCCAGCACCGAGGCTGCGGCGCGCTCGGCAGGCCGCTCGCTCGACGGCGCGTTTTCGCGCGACATCCACGCGCTGGTCGAAGAGGTCATCACGCTGCGGATGCTGGTCGAAGCGACGCTCGATTTCCCGGAAGAAGAAATCGACTTTCTCGAAGCCGCCGACGCCCGCGGCAAGCTCACGCGAATTCGCGAGCGCCTTGCGCACGTACTGAGCGAAGCACGCCAGGGCGCGTTGCTGCGCGAGGGTTTGTCGGTGGTGCTGGCGGGGCAGCCGAACGTCGGCAAGTCGTCGTTGCTGAACGCACTGGCCGGCGCGGAGCTGGCCATCGTCACGCCGATCGCCGGCACGACGCGCGACAAAGTCGCGCAGACAATCCAGATCGAAGGTATTCCACTGCATGTGATCGACACGGCCGGCCTGCGCGATACCGAAGACGAGGTGGAAAAGATCGGCATTGCGCGCACATGGAGCGAGATCGAACGCGCGGACGTCGTGCTGCATCTGCTCGATGCGCGAACCGGCATGACCGCCGAAGACGAAACGATCGCCGGTCGTTTTCCGGGCGGCGTACCGGTGGTGCGCGTGCTGAACAAGACCGATCTGACCGGGCTCGCACCGACCGCGGCACCGCTGGACGCCGATCTGGATCTCAGCGAAGTGCGGCTCTCGGCGAAGCAAGGCGATGGCGTGGCGTTGCTGCGTGAGGAATTGCTGCGCATCGCCGGCTGGCAGGCCGGCGCGGAGAGTGTCTACCTTGCGCGCGAGCGGCATCTGATTGCGCTGCGCGCAGCCCAGGAACATCTGGCGACGGCTGCGGCGCACGCCGATCAGAACGCGCAAGCACTGGATCTGTTCGCCGAGGAGCTGCGCCTCGCGCAGGACCAACTGAACTCGATCACCGGTGAATTCAGTTCGGACGACTTGCTCGGCGTGATTTTCAGCCGGTTTTGTATCGGCAAGTAAGCAAGGCCGGTAATTTGTGCGTGGAAGGCTTAGCTGGTATGGCAAAGATGGCGTTTCACCACAATCTCCCGGACACGCGAAAAATGCCATCTGTTGACCCAAACGTATCAATTTCTTTGGTACACAAAAGACATCCAGCTTAAAATCGCCGCTGTCCGAGTATCAATCGATCCGCCATGCCCAAACTAGCCGCCCCCCTCACCGAAACGCAGATCCGCGCGCTTGAACCCCGCGCCACCCGGTATTGCGTCGCGGACGGCAACGGCCTTGTTATCGAAATCATGACAACGGGCACCAAGGTCTGGCGTTTCCGCTATTCGCTGAACGGCAAGCGCCAGCCGCTCGTCACGATCGGCGACTACCGGATGATTTCGCTGCGGGTCGCGCGCGCCAAGGCGCAGAAGTACGCTGAGATGGTCGCGAGCGGCAACTCGCCAGTGGCGACGGCGCGCCGCGACCGCGGGGTGGAGAGCAAGATAGAGGTGCTGCGCGAGGGCGCGGAACTCTATCTTGCGACGGAGATGGCTGGCAAGTCAGCGGAATATCAGCGCACCACGCGGCGCGCGTTCGAAAAAGATGTGCTGCCCGCCATTGGCGCCAAGCCGATCAAAGCCGTGACGGACGACGACATCCGCGCAATTTGCGAGCAGATCAAAAGCCGTGGCTCGCCCAAGATGGCGCTGCACACGCGCAACGCGGTCAAGCGGCTCTATGAGTACCTGATCGCCCGGCAACTCGCCACGGCCAATCCGGCAGAGCTCATCCCGGCCCGCTTCATCGCAACGCCGGACAGCCGCACCCGCGTGCTCGCTCCAGACGAAATGGGCGCCATGCTCCGCGCGATTTATGCATCGAACATTCGACGTCCGCTGAAATTGGCTTTGCACCTGCTCGTGCTGACGATGGTGAGGAAATCGGACATCGTCGAGGCAGCCTGGTCCGAATTCAACCTCAACACAGCGCGATGGACGATCCCCGCCGCGCGGATGAACAAGGGCCGCGAGCACGTGGTGTATCTCTCGCATCAGGCGGTCGCCCTGCTTCGCGAGCTCCAGGACACGAAAACCAGCCGAAACTTCGTATTCCCGAGCGTCAGGGGCGACGATCGGCCGATCGCGAAAAGCACGCTCAATCAGGCCGTCAAATCGCTCGGACTCGACGTGGAGCATTTCGTCCTACATGACTTTCGGCGTACCGCCGCCACCCGCTTGCGCGAATTGGGGCAGCCTTCGAGCGTGATTGAAAATGCGCTGGCGCATATCGTCAAAGACGCCCCGGGGGGAGACGACCACGCGAAGCATGTCGCGCAACGGCGGGGAACCTCGCAACTGTGGGCGGATTTCGTCGACGCCCAGATCGAGAGCGGCCGACAAGGCGCGATCGGCTAAGTGCGGCAGGTGTCAGGCCGGTTGCCACGGTTCATCACGCCATTGGACAACGGCATGTTTGATGGTACACAGCTAAATCGACGCCATCCACAAGTACCTGCCCGAGAAAAGAAAAATATCTTTCTCACTAGGTTCTTAATTGCCTTGCGCCACACCCTGCCAGCCCCTTCGCGTCATTTCCAGCGCGCGGCCAGCCAACCCATCACAGCGTCCTTTTTTTTCTCGCCGTTCATCGCCTAAACTAGAGCATGGATGCAAGCCGGGACGGAGGCTCCCATGTCTGAATCGTTGATGGCTTATTTGTTGGGACCTTTGGTGATGCTGCTGGTCGGCGTGGCGATCTGGGCCGCGTCCCACTCCCGCCACAAGACGAAGCCGGAGCGCCTCGAACGCTGGCTCGACACGCATTACGCGGAGTGGCTGCATCACAAGCACTGAAGGCAGACACCCAAGATGACAAGGCCGTCGCACATTGCGACGGCCTTTTTCTCTGTGGTGCGCGAGCACTGAGACTGCGCGCGCCCGCGCAACTCATTTACCAGCCCGGTTGTTGTTGCTGCTGCGGATACCCATATTGTTCGGGCGGCGGCGCACCGCACGCGACGTACGCGCGCTGGTACTGGTCATAGCAATATCCGGGCGGCGGCCCCGCATACACGGGCGCCGGCTGATACACCGGTTGCGCATACACAGGCTGCGCATAGACCGGCTGCTGGTAAGCGACCACAGGCGCCGGATTCAGCGCGGACGTGACCACCGCACCGAGCAAGGCACCGCCGATCAGCGCCCCGACGACATCGCCGCCATTACCATGAGCCGACGCCTGACCGGCTACGCTCAGGCTCCCCACCATCACCAACGCCACCGCAATCTTTTTCATGTTTCGCTCCCGCCGTTCAAGCATGGAACAGATTGTGTAGGGCACGCGTGGAAATAGATGCTGCAGTTGGTAACCGGGCATTACGGGTGTAACGCCTAGGTGAACATGCGCCACACCGACCGCCATCCATTCCCACGATCAATGTAAAATTCGCCGCATGACCCGTCGGACAAATCCGACGACCCGCAAAGCTTTCCGATCCTTCGACCCCGAGACCAACAAGTCGGCATCGGGCGTCGAGCCCAAGCCAAAAAAGTTAAGGGGCGTGCGCGTGAAACAATGGACCATCCGGCAACGGATTCTGTGCAGCTTCGGGATCGTGCTGATCGTGATGCTGGCAATGGCAATCGTCACCTTCGAGCAACTCGGCGGGATTGACCGCGACGCGAAGAGCCAGCAAGAAGACTCGATGCCCGGCCTCTACTACGCGACCGCCATGCGGGCGGCCTGGTTCGAGAACTACACCGTCACGCAGCGTCTCATTTACGTGGATGCGGACCCCGAGTCCGTCAAGCGCGATACCGTACGTTTGCAAGAGACCGAGCAAACGCTTCAAAAGCTGTTCGGCGACTACGGCGAGACCATTTTCCGCGACAACGATCGCGAGTTCTTCAATGACTTCCGGCAGCAGCACACGCAATACCTGCCAATCCAGGCATCTCTGTTGAACGTCTTGCCGAGTTCGAAAGAGAACGCCGCGCGGATCTTCAACACGCAACTCACGTCGATCTGGGAAGCGGGCCGCCTGTCGGCGCGCAAGCTGGTCGAAAACAACAAAACCGACGCCGACAAAGCCGCCGAAAACATCCGCAACTCGGTCGAGACGACCCGTATCGTGCTGCTCGTGATGCTGCTGATCGCCGCCGTCGCTGCCGTGCTAGCCGGCTACTGGCTGCTGCGCGCGGTCACCACGCCGATGGCTAAGGTGCTGCAGGTCGTCGACATCATGCGCACGGGCGACCTCACGCAACGTCTGCAACTGAACCGCGCGGATGAAATCGGCGCGCTCGAAGCGGGCTTTAACCGCATGACCGACGAGCTCACCGCACTGGTCGGCCAGGCGCAGAAGTCGGCGGTTCAGGTCACCACCTCGGTGACGGAAATCGCCGCGACCTCGCGCGAACAGCAAGCCACCGCGAACGAAACCGCGGCGACCACCACCGAGATCGGCGCCACATCGCGCGAAATCTTCGCGACCTCGCGTGACCTGCTGCGCACGATGAACGAAGTCTCCGAAGTAGCCGGCCAATCAGCCGCGCTCGCCGGCACCGGCCACGCCGGTCTCGCGCGCATGGAAGACACCATGCGCCTCGTGATGGAAGCCGCCGGCTCGGTCAACGCGAAGCTGGCGATCCTCAACGAGAAGGCCAGCAACATCAATCAGGTCGTCGCCACCATCACCAAGGTCGCGGATCAGACCAATCTGCTCTCGTTGAACGCGGCGATCGAAGCAGAAAAGGCCGGCGAATACGGCCGGGGCTTCGCGGTCGTGGCAACCGAGATTCGCCGACTCGCCGATCAAACCGCCGTCGCAACCTACGACATCGAACAGATGGTCAAGGAGATCCAGTCAGCGGTGGCGGCGGGCGTCATGGGCATGGACAAGTTCTCCGAAGAAGTGCGGCGCGGCATGCTCGACGTGCAGAACGTGGGCGGCCATCTCACGCAGATCATCCAGCAGGTGCAGGCGCTCGCGCCGCGCTTCTCGATGGTCAACGAAGGCATGCAGACGCAAGCCACCGGCGCCGAGCAGATCACCCAGGCGCTGACGCAGCTCTCGGAGGCGGCGCAGCAGACGGCGGAATCGCTGCGCCAGTCGACCCAGGCGATCGATGATCTGACACACGTCGCCAATAGTCTGCGTACCGGCGTATCGCGTTTCAAGGTGATGGCCTGACGCGCCGCGCGGGCTCGTTCACGCGCGCTGAAGCACTCACCCACACGCCATCCCAGCCCACGCCGATGCTCTTCATCCTCTTCACGCTCGATAGCGAACGCTACGTGATCGACGCGACACAGGTGGAGCGTCTGATGCCGCTCACGCCGCAGTCGCCGCCCAAGACGATCCCCGGCGCGCCGTCGTGGGTCGCGGGCGTACTCGATCACGAAGGCACGCCGCTGCCGGTGATCGATCTGCCGGCGCTCGCGCTCGGCCGCCCCGCCGCGCAATTGATGTCGACGCGCGTCGTGCTGGTGCGCTATCCGCACGCGGGCACGGTGCGCCTGCTCGCGCTGCTGCTCGAAGGCGCAACGCGCACCATCCGCCTCGACGCCGACGCGTTTCACGACGCCGGCATCGACATGCCGCACGCGCGCTATCTCGGCCCGGTCGCGAGTGAAGCAAGCGGTCTGGTGCAATGGATTCGCGTCGAGCACCTGCTGCCCGACGACGTCAAAGCCCTGCTGTTTCCCGAGGCGCACGCATGAACGCGCATCACGATAACGCGCCGCTCTATCGACGCTTCACCGATCTGCTGCATCGAACCATCGGGCTCGATGCAGCGTCGCTCGGTCATCGCGCGATCGAACGCGCGGTCGATCAGCGCGCCGCCGCCTGGTGCGCGGACGGTCACACCGACGCCACCCTCGCCGACTACTGGGACGCCGTGCAAGCCTCGCCCGCCGTGGTGCAGGCACTGGTGGAAACGGTCGTGGTGCCGGAGACCTGGTTCTATCGCGACGCCGACGCGTTCAAAGCACTCGCACGCCTCGCGCGCGAACGCGTCGACGAGCGCGGCACCGCGCTGCCGTTGCGGATTCTGAGCCTGCCCTGCTCGACCGGCGAAGAGCCGTACACGATCGCGATGACACTGCTCGATGCTGGCGTCGACGCCGCGCATCTGCGCATCGACGCGATGGATATCAGCGAGCGCTCGCTGGCCGTCGCGCAACGCGCCGTCTACAGCCGCAACTCGTTTCGCGGCAATGCGTTCCCGTTTCGCGACGCCCACTTCACGCGCACCGAAGATGGCTGGCGTCTCGCTCCGCGCATCGTCGACGCGGTCCGGTTTTCGCGCGCCAATCTGATGCAACTCGATGCCACGGCGCTCGGCGTCTACGACTTCGTGTTCTGCCGCAATGTACTGATTTACTTCGACCGTGACGCACAACAGACGGCCCTGCATGCGCTCAATGACGTGCTGGCTGAAAACGGCACGCTGTTCGTCGGCCCTGCGGAAACCGGTTTGTTGATGCGTTATGGCATGCAGTCGGCGAAGATTCCCCTGGCGTTCGCGTTCCACCGCGCGGGCTCCGCTGAAGCGCAGTTCAACGGCTGGCACACCGCACCGCTCGCCACCGCCGCGGCACTCGCCATGACGCATTCGCCGGTGCCCGCGCTCGCGCCGCTGCAAGTGTTCTCGGCCGAGCCTTTCGCGTGGCCCGATCCGGTTGCACGCACCGCGTTCAGCGCGAGTTCGCCGCTCACGTTTTCCAACGGTACGTTACGGCCCTCGGCACTGAACGATACGCGGGCGCACTCGCCGGTTAGCGGCATGCCGGGTCGCGCGACCCACCCGTTGAAACCCGCGTCGCCGTCGCAGGACCTCGTGCCGCCCCAAATCACCTCGCCGCCCCACGCCGCGCGTGACACGCTGCAAGCCGCGCACGCATTGGCCGACGCGGGCCGCCTGACGGAAGCCGCGAACGCGATCAACGCTTATCTGGAACAGCACGCACCGCACGCCGAGGCGTTCTATCTGCTCGGCGTGCTGGCCGACGCCGGTGGCGACACGAATCTCGCACGCGGCCAGTATCGCAAGGCGCTCTACCTCGACCCGCAGCACGCCGAAGCACTCGCGCATCTGGCAACGCTGCTCGAACTCGAAGGCGACCGCAACGGCGCGCGTCTGTTGATGGAACGTGCGTCGCGCGCACAGCGAGCGCAACGTGGTTGAGGAGCGCACCGTGAGTTTCGACGATTGCTGGAACCGCATTGGCGTGCGCGGCGATTCGTCGTGCGAGCGGCTGGTCGAATACGTGCGCTGTCTGAATTGCCCCGTGTTCGAAGCGGCCGCGGCCAAATTGCTGGAGCGTCCGATTCCGCTCGTGGATCTCTCGCTGCATGACGCCGATACGCCGGCGCTACAGGCATTGCCGCAAAGGCATGATCCGCAAGGCGCAAGTGAATCGTTCCTGATTTTCCGCATTGACGGCGAATGGCTCGCGCTGCCTACACCGATCTTCAAGCGCATCGTGCAGACGCGGCCGATTCATACGTTGCCGCACCGCCAGCATCGCGCGGTGCTGGGCGTGGTGAATGTGCAGGGCGACCTGCTGGTGTGCCTGTCGCTCGCGCATCTGCTGGGTTTCGAGGCCGACATCGCCGCGAGCGACGATCAGGCGCGTCACGATCTGCCGCGTTTGCTGGTGGTTTCGCGCGACGAAGAGCAGGCGGTGTTACCCGTCGACCAGGTCGATGGCGTGCATCGCATCGCGATCTCTACTTTTTGCGCTCCGCCGGCGACACTCTCGCAAGCGGCTGCCGCGCATACGCGCGCCGTGGCCCCGTGGCGCGGCATGACGGTCGGCCTGCTCGACGCCGATGCATTGTTCGATACCTTGAACCGGAGTCTCGGATGACGGACGACCCGCGCCGCCCGTCGCTGATCGATCTCTTCCGCGAAGAGGCGCGCACCCAGGCACGCGTGCTCAACGACGGCCTGCTGACTCTCGACCGAGCGCCGCGCGATGCCGCCGCGCTCGAAGCCTGCATGCGCGCGGCGCATTCGCTGAAGGGCGCGGCGCGGATCGTCGGTGTGCAGGTTGGCGTCGAACTCGCGCACGCGATGGAAGATTGTTTTGTCGCGGCGCAGGAAGGACGCGCGTTGCTCGATGCCGCCTGGATCGACGAGTTGTTGCGCGGTGTCGATATCGTTGCGCGCATCGGCAATGACGAGGACGAGTCGGCGCGTGACGCGGTCAGTGCGTGCGTGGCGTCGTTGCAAGCGCGTATGGCGGGTGTCGTGCCGCATGGCGCGGCATTGCGGCGGGAGGCTGTTCCGGCGGCTGCCGCGCATCCTGCTCGCGTCGCCGGATCGGCATCTGGATCCGCAGCCAGCGTAGCCACCGAACCACAAGCCGCATCCGCCGACGCTGACCATGACGCCGACGCCGCATTCAATCTGCTGGCCAACGCCCTGCGCGCCGAAGCGGCGTCCGCCTCGACCGAACCGGCCAGCACGACTGCAAATGAGTCCGCGCCCGCCTCTGCAACCCCGTTCGCTTCTGCAAGCGCCTCTGCGTCCGCCGCCGCAACCCCGGCCGTTCCTGCAAACACCTCTGGGTCGTCGGCAGCAACCGCATCGGCCCCGAACGAAGCAAGCCTCCCAGCCACCGACCCCGGCCGCATGCTGCGCGTACGCGCCGACAACCTCGACCGGCTACTCTCCTTATCCGGCGAGTCACTGGTCGAATCGCGCTGGCTCAAACCCTTCGCTCAATCGATGCTGCGCGTCAAGCGCGTCCAACGTGACGGCGCACGCGCGCTGGATCAGTTGCACGAAACGCTCGCCGACCTGAAGCTCGACCCGCGCGCGCATGCCGCGCTCGAAGAATTGCGACGCCTCACCGCGGAATCGCAGCATCTGCTCGCCGAGCGTCTGGCCGATCTGGAGAACTTCGACCGCCGCTCGACACATCTGTCGCAGCAGCTTTACGACGCCGCGCTGCAATGCCGGATGCGCCCCTTCGGCGACGGCACCGGCGGTCTCGCGCGCATGGTGCGCGACGTCGCGCGCTCGCTCGGCAAGAAGGTCCGCTGGCAACTGGTCGGTGAATCGACTCAGGTGGACCGCGACATCCTCGATCTGCTCGAAGCGCCGCTCGGCCACATGCTGCGCAATGCGATCGACCACGGCATCGAAGCGCCTGCGATACGTCTCGCGCACGGCAAGCCCGAAGAAGGCACGCTGACGCTCGACGCGCGCCACACCGCCGGCGCGCTCCTCATCACCGTTACCGACGACGGCGCGGGCATCGACCTCGACGCGTTGCGCACGTCGATTGTCCGCAAAAAGCTGGCGAGCGCTGAAACGGCCGCGCGAATGTCCGAGACCGAACTGCTCGAATTCCTGTTCCTGCCCGGCTTCTCGCTGCGCGACCAGGTCACCGAAGTCTCGGGCCGCGGCGTTGGACTCGACGCGGTGTACGACGTCGTCAAACGCGTGCGTGGCGCGGTGCGCATCACGCAGGAACCCGGCGCCGGCACGCGTGTGCAGTTGCAGCTGCCGCTCACGCTCTCGGTGATCCGCAGCCTGCTCGTCGAAGTCGCGGGCGAGCCGTACGCCGTGCCGCTTGCGCATGTGAACCGCACGCTGCACGTGAGCCGCGCGGATATCGAATTGCTCGAAGGCCATCAGCACATTGCCTTCGACGGCCGCCGCATTGGCGTCGTCACCGCGCACCAGATTCTCGACACGGCGCCACCCGCCAACGAAGCCGACACCGTCAGCATGATCGTGATCGGCGACGGCGAGGAAACCTACGGCGTGGTGGTCGATCGCTTTCTCGGCGAGCGGATGCTGGTCGTGCAGCCGCTCGACCCGCGCCTCGGCAAGATCAGGAACATCACCGCCGGCGCGTTGATGGAAAACGGCGACCCGGTGCTGATCGCGGATGTCGACGACTGGCTGCGCTCCGTCGAGAGACTGGTGGCCGGAGGCGATCTGAAACACACGCAGCACGGCGCCGCCCTCACTGCCCGGCGCGTCACGCGGCGCGTGCTGGTGGTCGACGATTCGCTCACCGTGCGCGAACTCGAACGCAAGCTGCTGGCGACGCGCGGCTACGACGTGACGATCGCCGTCGACGGCATGGACGGCTGGAACGCGGTGCGCGCCGAGCGCTTCGACCTCGTGATTACCGACATCGATATGCCGCGCATGGACGGCATCGAACTCGTCACGCTCATCAAACGCGATCCGCAACTGCAGGCGCTACCGGTGATGATCGTCTCGTACAAGGATCGTGAAGAGGACCGCCGCGCCGGCCTGAACGCGGGCGCGGATTACTATCTCGCGAAAGGCAGTTTCCATGACGAAGCGTTGCTCGATGCAGTGCGCGATCTGATCGGCGAAGCTTACGGCTAAACCCACGGGTAAAACGGATGAAAATCGGAATCGTCAATGACCTGCCCCTCGCCGTCGAAGCGCTGCGCCGCGCGCTTGCCGCGCGCCACGACTACGACGTGCTGTGGGTCGCGCAGGACGGCCAGCAGGCGGTCGATTTCTGCACCGCGCAACGGCCCGACATCGTGCTGATGGACCTCGTGATGCCGAACGTCGACGGCATCGAAGCCACGCGCCGCATCATGGCGAAAGCGCCGTGCGCGATTTTGATCGTGACCGTCGACGTGGGCGCGAACGCGTGGCGCGTCTACGAAGCCATGGGCGCGGGCGCGCTCGATGCGGTCGATACGCCCTCGCTGAGCGGCCCGGACGCGCACAAGAGCATCGCCACCCTGATCGCGAAGATCGACCGCATCGGCGCGCTGGTCGCGGAGCGCAATACGCCAGGCGCCGCGGCGGCGGCGGGTCCGGCAAGCGTGACGACTCGCGACACGCCGCTGGTGGCGATCGGCGCTTCGGCGGGCGGCCCGGCGGCCCTTGCCACGCTGCTCGCCGACTTGCCGAAAGATTTCCCGGCTGCCATCGTCATCGTCCAGCACGTCGACGCGGCGTTCGCCGCAGGCATGGCTGACTGGCTGAATCAGCAATCGGCGCTGCCGGTGCGGATCGCGAGCGAAGGCGACCGGCCGCAAGCGGGCGTCGTCCTGCTCGCCGCCACCGACGATCATCTGCACTTGAAATTACCCAACGTGCTCGGCTATACGGACGTGCCGGCCGAAACGCCCTATCGGCCTTCCGTCGACGTGTTTTTTCATAGCGTCGTGGCGCGCTGGCCGGCTCGGGCGATCGGCGTGCTGCTGACCGGCATGGGCCGCGACGGCGCGATCGGCCTCAAGGCGATGCGCACCAAGGGTTATCACACCATTGCGCAAGACGAGGCGACCTGCGCCGTGTACGGCATGCCGAAGGCGGCCGCGGCGCTCGACGCCGCCACCGCGATTCTGCCGCTGCCCCGTATTGCCGCGGCACTCGCCGCCGCCGTCGGTGCACGTTGAGGCCCGGTAAGCGCACACTAGCCGCACATGAGCCCGCTACGACTTATTGACATTTATTCTGGCTGACCCACATGGACACTTCCAAACCGCTTCAGAACGCCACCGCGCCGGACCTCGCAGAACACGACGCGAACGCGCAGGTGTACGCGGCGGACGCGCCCAACAGCGCCATCGACGACGCATTGGCGCGCATCCTCGGCAATCCGCCCGCGGCCGAGTGCCCAATCATGGTGCTGCTGGTCGACGATCAGGCGATCATCGCCGAGGCGATCCGCCAGGCGCTGGCCGGCGAAGGGAGTGTCGATTTTCACTACTGCGCCTCGCCCGAAGAAGCGGTGCGCTGCGCGCAGGAAACCCGCGCGACGGTGATCCTGCAAGACCTCGTCATGCCGGGCACCGACGGCCTCACCCTCGTGCGGCAATACCGGCAAAATCCGGCGACGCGCGATATTCCGATCATCGTGCTATCGACCAAGGAAGAGCCGCTCGTGAAAAGCGCGGCCTTCGCTGCGGGCGCCAACGACTACCTCGTGAAGCTGCCGGATCGCATCGAGCTGATCGCACGGATTCGCTATCACTCGCGCTCGTATCTGAACCTGCTACAGCGCGACGAGGCCTATCAGGCCCTGCGTCAGTCGCAACAGCAGTTGCTCGCGACCAATCTGGAACTGCAGCGGCTCACGCATTCGGACGGTTTGACGGGTCTGTCGAATCGCCGTTACCTCGATCAGTATCTGGCCGCCGAATGGCGTCGCGGCACGCGCGACAAGACCGGCCTCGGTTTTCTGATGATCGACGTGGATAACTTCAAAGCCTACAACGACACCTATGGGCACGTCGCCGGCGACGAAGTCCTCAAGCGCGTTGCCCATACCATCGAGTCGTGCCTGGGCCGCTCGCCCGATCTCGCGGCGCGGTTCGGCGGTGAAGAGTTTGCGGTGGTGTTGCCGGGTGCGTCGTCGGGTGGATTGCGCTTGCTCGCTGAAAAGATCCGCCTTGCAATCGAAGGGCTCGGCATTCCGCATGCGGGTTCGACAAGCGGCGTTGTGACGATCAGCATCGGCGCGGCGATGATCGTGCCTTCCGGATCCGAACCGGTGACAATGTTGATCGAAGCCGCCGACGTCGGGCTGTATCGGGCGAAACGCGATGGAAAGAATCAGGTGGCGGTAAGCGGCTGATCCGGATTGCCACAGGGCCATACCCACACGCGCTTCGCCGCCTTTATCGACGGGATGACGGCACGAGGCGCACGTCACGTGGCCTCACGCGATCACCAGGTAGTCACTTGGCCGCCGCTGATCCGCGCGTGTAACGCGCGGCCGGCAGCTTATGCGACAGGTTCGGCTGCAGGTGCTGGCGAGCGTTGTTGAAGCGCTCCCAATCGGCGCCATCCGGCAGCGACGGGATGGTCACCAGCTCACCCTGATCGAGGCCGGCAAGCGCGGCGTCCACCATGTCCTCGGCGGTCATCACGATCTGCGTGGGAAGATGTTCGACCGCGAGACCGGCGCGGTCCCAGAACGCGGTACTGGTGGCGCCGGGCAGCACGGCCTGCAACTGCACGCCCTTGTCGCCCACTTCATGATGCAGCGACTGCGTCAGGTTCAGCACATAGGCCTTGGTGCCGCTGTAGGTGCCGTTCAGCGTCTCCGGCGACAGCGCGACGATCGACGAGATATTGATCACGATACCGTTGCCCCGCGCCACGAAACCGGGCACCGCCGCCGCCGTCAGGCGCGTCAGCGCCGTCACATTCAGGTCGATCATGCGTTCGAGCTGATCCACGTCCGAGTCGATCAGCGAAGCCGTCGCGCCAACGCCCGCGTTGTTGACCAGCATCGTGATGCTGCGGTCGGTCCGCAGACGCTCTTCGATGCGGCGCGTATCGGCTTTGTCGGTGAGATCGGCGGCGACGATATCGACATGGCGGCCGGTTTCGCCGGCAAGGCGCTCGGCCACGCCGGTCAGGCGCTTGACGTCGCGCGCCACCAGAATCAGGTCGTAGCCGCGGCGCGCGAGGCGGTCCGCATAAACCGCGCCGATACCCGACGACGCGCCCGTGATCAATGCCGTGCCCTTGTTTGCTTGCGTTGCCATCTGAAACTCTCCTTGCGGGCTTTGCGCGTCACGCGTGAGCCCTGATCGATGAATGGGGACAAACCGAAACTTCCGCCGCTGTGCCTTTTTTGTGAGCATCGCGGTGTTGACGAGAGGAGTCTAGGCGCGTAGCCTCTTGTCTCAAATGTCGTATTTGCCTCGTTTTGGGACATCGCAATGAGACGCGTCGGCGTGGTGGTTTTCCCCGGCTTCCAGATCCTCGATATGGTGGCGATCTCCGTGTTCGAGCTGGCGAACCTCGAAGCCGGGCAGCCGGAGTACAAGGTGGACGTCATCTCCGAACGGGGCGGGATGGTGCGCAGCTCATCGGGCGTCGAGATCGCCACGCAACCGTTTGGCGATCCGGCGTATGACACGGTGGTTGTGACCGGCGCGATGCAGATCGAGCCGTCATCGGCGGGCTTGCTGGCGTTTTTGAACGACGCCCTCGCCGCCTCGCGCCGCACCACCAGCATCTGCACGGGCGCTTTCGTGCTGGCCGAAGCAGGCATCCTCGACGGCCGGCATGCCACGACCCACTGGTACCACGCCCGCGAATTGCAACAGCGCTTCCCCGATACCCGTATCGACGAAGACCGCATCTTTATCGTCGACGGCTCGGTGTGGACCTCGGCCGGCATGACGGCGTGCATCGACCTGTGCCTGGCGCTGATCGAAAGCGACCTCGGCGTCGCGGTATCGCGCGCCATCGCCAAGAAGCTTGTGGTTTATCACCGGCGCACGGGCGGCCAGTCGCAGTTCTCGGCCATGCTCGACCTGGAACCGAAGTCCGACCGCATTCAGGACGCGCTGTCATACGCAAAGAGCCATCTGCGCGAGCCGTTGACGGTCGAGCAGCTCGCCGACGTCGCGCATCTGAGCCCCCGTCAGTTCAGCCGCGCCTTTCGCGACGAAACGCGCCAATCGCCGGCCAAAGCCATCGAGGCGCTGCGTGTGGAGGCCGCGCGCGCCATGCTCGAAGCGGGCCGTCACTCGATGGAAGCCGTCGCTGCCGAAACCGGTTTCGTCGACACCGAACGGATGCGGCGCGCGTTTTTGCGCGCGTTCGGCCAGCCGCCGCAAGCGATCAAACGCGCAGCCCGCGCGTTGTAGCTGTGCGCTGTAACAGAGGTGGTGGAGAATATCGCCGAGAGCAGTTCTACCTTGAACCCTACGGCAACCTAGAGGACGCGTGATGAACTACGACGACAGCAATCCCTTCGCGAAGATTCTGCGCGGCGAACTACCCTGCATCAAAGTGGCGGAAAGCGATGCGGCGCTGGCCTTCATGGATCTGATGCCGCAAGCGGACGGCCACATGCTGATCGTGCCGAAGGAAGCGGCGGTTGAGATTTTCGAGTTGTCGGACGCCTCGACGGTGGCCTGCATGCGCATGACACAGAAGCTCGCCATCGCCGTTCGTGCGGCCTTGCGCCCCGACGGTGTGTTCATCGGACAATTCAACGGCGCAGCGGCGGGACAAACGGTGCCGCACGTGCATTTTCACGTGATCCCGCGCTGGGAAGGGCAGCCGCTGCGCATGCATGCGCGCGAAGTCGCCGATGCGGCCACGCTCGAAGCGCTGGCCACGCGCATTCGCGACCATTGGCGCGCTCACTGACGCCGGGCGCGGCGCAACCGGTCATGCCCCGTAATATGTGTAATGGCCGGTGAAACCAGCCGTACGCCCTGTCCGGCTAGACTGGCGTCTGCCTTGTACCCGCAAGGCATTGAGTGTGGATCTCTTCTTAGCCTGCCCGAAACGGCAGGCTTTTTTATTTGCGGGTCGAGTTCGTGAATTGCCCTCGCCTCACGGCGACACTTGCAGCACGACGATCCATGCGGCTCACTGGCGACTCACCACCGGCTCAAAGCCGATGCCGCGTGCGCCGCAGCGGATGCCGCCAGTCGATGCGGCGCGGTTTCGCCGGCACCGTCCGCAAATCGTGCAGATCGTGCAGATGGCGATGCTCCTGCCACAATTCATCGGAGAAAAGAAACGCGACGATGAGTAGCGGGACGACCAGAAAGGCGCCCAATATCAAGTGCTCGATCACGGTAGCCTCCATCGCTAGAGCATGATTCATTGTAGAGCACCGCATGTGCCCGTACGGTGCCGGGCCCCTCACAAATTTGCGATAACCGGCCTGCGACAACGCGACGCCCCACCCCGGCCGAACCCGCGCGGCGCCTCGCGCTTTGCAAGAACGACCTGCGCAGGAACTGGACCTTGCAAGAACTCCCCGCGCCGAGCCCGGACTAACAGGAAACGCAAGCCGCGAGCTCCCGCATTGAGCTTGCGCACTCAAATCAATAATTCTCAAGGGGAATCCAATGACTATCGAACGCAGCAGCGAACTGACCCTGCGCCCGCTCGAGCGCACCGATCTGCGCTTCGTTCACGAAGTGAACAACAACGCGAAGATCATGCGTTACTGGTTCGAAGAGCCCTATGAAACGTTCTCTGAACTGACGCAGCTGTATGACCAGCACGTGCACGATCTGCGCGAGCGACGCTTCGTGGCGATCGACAATGGCGGCCAGACCGTTGGCGTCGTCGAGTTGATCGAGCTGGACTATATCCACCGGCGCGGCGAGTTCCAGATCATCATCGCGCCAGTTGCGCAGGGCCGCGGCTACGCCACCGTCGCCACGCGGCTTGCTATCGACTATGCGTTTTCGGTGCTGAACCTGCGCAAGGTCTACCTGATCGTCGACAAGTCGAATACCGCTGCCATCCACGTCTATGAGAAGTGCGGTTTCCGGCACGAGGCCGAGCTGATCGAGGAATTTTTCGGCAATGGCCGTTATCACAATGCGTTGCGCATGTGCATGTTCCAGTCCGAGTTCTTCAAGGCCCATCAGAACGGCGAGTGAGCTCAACCAGCGTTGCCAGGGGCGCCATGTTGCGTCACCTGGCACACCTGGCACCGTTTATCTTCTGTATACACACCGTTATTTCGTGATTTTTTATTAGTCGGAGGAATGACTTTGTGTGCAATGCACCAAGTCCATCCGTTAATTGTATTAATTCACTTAATTGGTGCCTCTCGTTTACGCGAATATGTGCCGCAAAGCTTTACTGGTTAAAGCGGTGCGCCCTGCCCGTCTTTTAGTTATCCGTTTCAATCCGCCCTGTTTAAGCCGCTGCTCAAGGTTTAAGCGGGTGCGACAGGTGGTGCGACAATTCGCCGCTGTTGCGACCGCACACAAGATGTGCTTGTCGTTCTCTCGCGTTCTCCTAAAGTGCAACGTGCGGGTTCGACGTTAAAGTTAAATACATAGCTAACCTGAGTAATTCAACCCGCACCGGAGGAAAAAATGAAGACGCGAATCGCCCTTGTTTTCGCCATTGCGGGTTTGGCTGCCGCTTCTGTTCAGGCGCAAGACGTCATGGTAAAGCCGCAGCAAACCATTCAGTTCAAGGCCAACGCGTATGGTTGCCTGTCGAAGGATAAACTCGACGCCGCCGATGTGCATGCGCAAGCCGGTGAACAGCAAAAGATGCAGGAATTCTTCTCCGGATATCAGTGCGTCTCAACGCCTGAGAACTCGAGTTTCCGCGTTGTGCGCGTGGTCGGCCACGATGTCGAATTCGTGAATGCCGCCAATAGCGATACACAAGGCCTCTGGGCAAACGATCGATTTATCAAGCAGTAAGCCGAACACCCATGCCCCGGCGAAATGCCGGGGTTTTTATTTGTGCCATCGACCCTCCGACTTTAAAAGTGGGCGGTTGGGAACCTGTGAGTTATAAAACGGCTGGGCATGGCATGCCCGGCCGTTTTTATTGCCGCTAGCTTTTTCCATGGTGTGAAGACGATGAAAAAAGCCGATGCGGGCTTTCGGTCCGCATCGGCAATACGCCTTCTCGCAAAGCGCAGGGAGAAACGTCCAGCCGGTCACATGGCGATCAATGCGAATCGCGCGGCACCGGCGCGCCGCTCGATCCGACCAGGAAGTCGAGATCCGCGCCCTGATCCGCTTGCAGCACGTGTTCGACGTAGAGCTTGTAGTAGCCGCGCGTGGGCGGCGCAGGCGGCTGCCACGCGGCACGGCGCCGCGCGAGCTCTTCGTCGGTGACGTCCAGATGGAGACGGCGCGCGTCGACGTCGAGTTCGATCATGTCGCCGGTTTGCACGAACGCGAGCGGCCCGCCCGCGGCCGCTTCGGGCGATACATGCAGCACCACCGAGCCATACGCCGTGCCGCTCATGCGGCCGTCGGAAATGCGCACCATGTCCGTGATACCTTTTTGCAGCACCTTCTTCGGCAGCGGCATGTTGCCGACTTCCGCAAAGCCTGGATAACCCTTCGGCCCCGCCCCCTTGAGCACCATGATGCAGTGCTCGTCGATATCGAGCGATTCGTCGTCGATCTTCGCGTGCAATTCTTCGATATTCTCGAACACCACCGCGCGGCCGCGATGCTTCAGCAGTTGCGGCGTCGCGGCCGAGGGCTTGATCACCGCGCCGTTCGGCGCCAGGTTGCCCTTGAGCACCGCAATGCCGGCCTTCGGCTTGAACGGCTCGGCGAAGCGCGTGATCACCTTCTCATCGTGATTCGGCGCGTTGCGCACGTTGTCCCAGATCGTCTTGCCGTTCACCGTCAGCGCTTCGCGGTGCAGCAGGCCTTGCTCGCCGAGTTGCTTGAGCACCGCGGGCAAGCCGCCCGCGTAGTAAAAGTCTTCCATCAGGAATTCGCCTGACGGCTGCAGATTCACCAGACACGGCACGTTCGAACCGAGCTCCCAGTCCTCCAGCGAAAGCGGCACGCCGATGCGCTTGGCCAGCGCGATCAGATGAACGACCGCATTGGTCGAGCCGCCGATCGCCGCGTTTGTGCGGATCGCGTTTTCAAACGCCTGGCGCGTGAGGATCTTGTCCATCGTCAGGTCCTCGCGGACCATATCGACGATGCGCCGCCCAGCCAGATGCGCGAGCACCTGCCGGCGTGCATCGACCGCGGGAATCGCCGCATTGTGCGGCAAGCCCATGCCGAGCGACTCGACCATCGAAGCCATCGTCGACGCGGTGCCCATCGTCATGCAATGGCCGCGCGAGCGGTTCATGCAGGATTCGGCTTCGGTGAATTCTTCCTGCGTCATCGTCCCGGCGCGCACTTCCTCGGACATCTGCCAGACACCCGTGCCGGAGCCGATGTTCTTGCCGCGAAAGCGGCCATTGAGCATCGGGCCGCCGGAAACGGCAAGCGCCGGCAAATTGCACGACGCCGCACCCATCAGCAGCGCGGGCGTCGTCTTATCGCAGCCGACCAGCAGAATCACGCCGTCCATCGGATTGCCGCGAATCGACTCCTCGACGTCCATCGAAGCGAGGTTGCGAAACAGCATCGCGGTAGGCCGCAAATTGGTTTCGCCGAGCGACATCACCGGAAACTCGAGCGGCAAACCGCCCGCTTCGTGCACGCCTTTTTTCACGTACTCGGCGAGCTCGCGAAAATGGGCATTGCAAGGCGTCAGTTCGGACCACGTATTGCAGATGCCGATCACCGGCCGCCCGTCGAATTCGTCGTGCGGAATGCCCTGGTTTTTCATCCACGAGCGATGCAGAAAACCGTCGCGGTCTTTGAGGCCGAACCACGCCTGGCTGCGCAGCGGCTTTTTAGTCTGGTTGGAATCAGCCATGAAATCTCCTGTTGGCAAGCATGTGGGGCGGGGCGCGCGTCAGCGTCAGTGCACGCGCTTGCTGCGTCGGAACTGATCGAACAGTACCGCGAGCAGCAGGATCCCGCCGCGAATCAGATATTGGTAGAAGGTCGGCACGTTCATCAGGCTCATTGCGTCCTGCACCGAGCCCATGATCAGCACGCCGACCAGCACACCGGAAATCGTCGCGACGCCGCCCGTTAGCGAAACGCCGCCGAGCACGCATGCGGAGATCACGCCGAGTTCGAGACCGACCGACGTTTTCGGGTCGCCGAGACTCATGCGTGACGCCAGCATCACGCCTGCAAAGCCCGTCACGAGGCCCTGCAATACGAACACTGTGATCTTGATCCGGGTAACCGGCAAGCCCGCGAGCAAAGCGGCCTCGCTATTGCCGCCGACGGCCAGCACGTTCTTGCCGAACACGGTTTTCTTCAGCAGAAAACCGAACAGCACGAAGCCGACGATGTTGCTCCAGATCGGATACGAGATGCCGAGGAACGAGCCGCCGCCGAGGTCGAAGAAACGCTCCTCCGAAATCATCACCGCGTCGCCGCTCGACGTGATGAAGGCGAGGCCGCGCACGACTTCCATCATCGCGAGCGTGACGATCAGCGAGTTGATCTTGTAGCGCGCGACCAGCACGCCGTTGACCAGTCCGACCGCGCCACCCGCGAGCACGCCGGCGGCGACACCGAGCATCACGCTATGCGTTGCGGTGATCAAGGTGGACGCCACCACGCCCGCGAACGCAACGATCGAGGCCACCGACAAATCCACTTCGCCCAGCGCGAGCACGAACATCATCGTCACGGAGATCGAGCCGATCAGCGTGACAGAGAGCAGCAGGCCCTGAATGTTTCGCGAGCTTAAGAAATCGGGCACGGTGAACGACAAAGCCGCGAACAGGATGACGAACACCATCACGATGCCGGACTTGTTGATCAGGTCCCAGGTGCGTGCGGCGCGTGCGGCGAGGCCCGCGGAAGCGATGGCTGGCGTAGAGGAGTCGGTTGAGGGTGTGTGCATGATGTCTATTCCGTTGACTTCAGTTTCCTTCGGTTTCCTGACGAATGCGGTGTTCCTAGCGCGGCAGCGCGAGCTTGATCAGCGCATCCGGCGTGGCCTGCGCCTTCGGCAGATTGCCGACGATGCGGCCTTCCTTCATCACGATCACGCGATCCGTCACGCCAATCACTTCGGCCAGATCGCTCGATACGACGATCACCGTGCGGCCCGCTTCGGCCAGCCCATACAGCAAGCCGTAAATCTCGCTGCGCGCGCCGACGTCGATACCACGCGTGGGTTCGTCCATCAGGAACACGTCGATATCTTCAGCGAGCCAGCGCGACAGAATCACCTTCTGCTGATTGCCGCCGGAGAGCGTGCCGATCGGCGTTTCGCCGTTACGCGTTTTGATCGAGAGCTTGCCGATAAACTCTTTCGCGGTCTGCGCTTCCTTGCGGCGATTGAGCACGTTGAAGCGGCTGAAGTGGCGGCGGCAACTGATATTGAGGTTGTCCGACACCGAAGCAATCGAGACGATGCCTTCCTGCTTGCGATCTTCCGGACACAGTGAGACGCCGGCGCGCACGGCATCGCGCGGTGTGGCAAAGCGCACGCGTTTTCCCTTGAGCACGATCTCACCGGCGCTCGGTTTCACGGCGCCGTAAATCAGTTTCATCAGCTCCGAACGGCCTGCGCCCACCAGACCGAAGAAGCCGACGATTTCGCCTTTGCGTGCGGTAAATGAAGCCGGTTCGCGCAAGCCGTGTCCCATCAAATCCCTGACTTCGAGTTGCAGGCCACCCAGTTCGCGTGAGCGGTAGCCGTACACGTCGGCGATCGAACGGCCCACCATGCAGCTGATCAGGCGATCGCGATCGAGTCCATCGCCCGCTTCGAACGTATCGATACGGCGGCCGTCGCGAAACACCGTCACGCGATCGCACAGTTCGTAGACTTCATCCATCCGATGCGTGACGTAGATGATCGCGCGGCCCTCGGCCTTCAACGCGCGGATGATCCGGAACAGCTGCACGGTTTCGCGCGACGACAACGAACTGGTCGGTTCGTCGAACGCAATCACACGCGCATCGCGCATCAGCGCCTTGCCGATTTCGATCATCTGCCGCTGACCGATCGACAGATTTTTCACCTGCTGCGCGGGGTCGATTTTTTCGCCGAGTCTTTCCAACTCGCGCACCGCTCTTGCAATCAGCGCCTTCTCGTCAAGCACGCCGAATCGATTGGGCAGGGCGCCGAGCATCAGGTTTTCCGCAACCGTCAACTCGGGCACCAGATGCAGTTCCTGATAGATGATCGCGACACCCGCCGCGATGGCCGCCTTGGTGGTGACGAACTGTTGCTCGACACCATCGAGCGACAAGGTGCCCGCCGCCGGCTGGTTCACGCCGGATAGCACTTTGAGCAGCGTCGATTTGCCCGCGCCGTTTTCGCCCATCAAGCCGTGTACCTCGCCGCGCCGCACGTCGAGCGACACCTGGTCGAGTGCGAGCACGCCGGGAAAGCGCACGGTGATACCGTCGAGTTGCAGATACGGATCAGCCGACGTAAGCGTAGGCGAGGGCGCTTGCGCGGGCGGCACCGCTTGGCCCGTTTCGCCAGTGTGAGAAACCGTCATCGAAAGCCTCTTGCGGGTGGACCATCTGTGCGGGCCGATTTCACGTTGACATGAGCGTGAGCGTGAACATGAAAAAGAGCCCGCAACGTGCAAACTCGAATACCGCTTAAATACCGAGCTCTTTACGCACGTCCAGCCAGTTGCCACGCACCATCAACTTGCCGGTGGTTTGCGTGTCGGCGGGCGGCTGCTTGCCGTCCTTGATCCACTCCACGAGATTCTCCGTGCTCTCCTTGCCGTGCATCGTCGAGCTCACGGCGATCGTGCCGTAGAAGCCTGTCGGCTCCTTCTTCTGGAACTCGGCAAACGCTTCGCCGGCACCGTTGATGCCTACGCCGATCACGTCGGCCGCCGGAATGTGCAGTTGCTCAGTCGCGCGAACGCCGCCCAGCACGCTTTCCTCGTTGAGCGCGAAGATCACCCATTTCTTGATGTTCGGATGCTGCGCGAGCACCGGCGACGACGCGTTGAAACCGCCTTCGTCATCGGTGGTCTTTTGCGGCGCGTCGAAGATGTTTTCCTTCTTGAAGCCGCCGGCCAGCAGTGTTTCCGTTGCACCGTCGGTACGCAGTTTGGCGGTCGGCAATTCGTAGTTCGTGATGCGCAGCGCGCCGACTTCTTCCGGCTTCCAGCCGCGGCGCTTCATCTCTTCAGAGATCGCAGTGCCGACCTGATTACCGATCTTGAATGCGGACATGCCCAGATGCGGCACGTTCGGCAGCGGCTTGCCGGTGGAGTCGACCAGTTGATCGTCCACCGTGACGAACTTCATGTTGTAGCGCTTCGCACGCGCCTCTATCGCCGGTCCGAGCCGCACGTCAGGCGCGCAGATCACGAAGCCTTTGGCGCCTTGCGCACCGAGGTTATCGATCGCGGCCAGCACCTTTTCGCCGTCCGGCGTGCCGATGTTGACCACCGAAAAGCCATCCTTCTGACCGAGCGCGGTGGCGGCTTTCTGTTCGTTGATAAACCACGCCTGTTCCGGCATCTTCACGAGGAAACCGACTTTGAGTTGCTGATCGGCATGCGCGGAGAATTGCGCGGCAAAGGGTGCGGTGAGCGCGGCGGCGGCGATCGCTGATAGCGTCAAACGGCGAAGCTTGCTGGTCATACCTGTCTCCTGAGGTTGAAAGGCTGCATTGATTTCGTTTAGTCGCAGCACGGGGTTCACGGCGGCGTCAGCCGGGGCGTGGATGAGCGATGGGGTAAAGCGCGCGATGCGCTGCTGGGCGAGCCATGCGGTAAGCCGCGCACTGAGCCATGGGCTGATCGGCAGATTGAGCGAGTGCCATGGCCGTCAACCCGCAACGTAGGCCGTTTTCATGGCCGTCCAGAAGGCTGCATCGGTTGCGCCATAGGCCGACGCCTTGCGACCGCCACCACCGGGCGCGTGATACTCGACGGCTGTCGTCGGCAGATTGATCGTGACGAGGCCGCACTGCGCGTGGCGGCGGAAATGCCGCGCGCGGCCGAGCGAGCGCGTGCAGATGCCGGCGCATAAACCGTAGGCGGTGTCGTTCGCGAGATGCAGGGCGTGGTCGTAGTCGTCGGCGCTCAGCACCACGGCTAGCGGGCCGAAAATCTCGTCGCGCGCGATGCGGTGCTCAGGTTCAGCGAGAAAGAGCGCCGGTTCAAAAAAGTAGCCCCGTGTCGCCCGTTCAAGCTGACGGCCGCCGTACAGCAATTGCGCGCCTTCCTGCTGGCCGGCACGCACGTAGTCGAGCGCGCGCTCCAGCTGTGCAGCGTTGGCGAGCGGGCCGATATCCGTGCCGCGCTTCAGCGCGTGATCGACGCTGAGCTTGGCGAGCCTGGTCTGCAACGCGTCGACGAACGGCTCCAACACCGCACGTTCGACGATCAGCCTCGACGCGGCCGTGCTACGTTGACCGCCACAACCATACGCGCCGCTGAGGGCTGCATCGACGGCGCCGTCGAGATCGGCATCGGCCAGCACCACGAACGGATTCTTGCCGCCCATTTGCAGTTGCACGCGCGCTTGCCGTGCAGCAGCGGCCTGCAAGACACGTGTGCCGTTTTCTGCCGAGCCGGTGAAGCTGATTGCCGCCACCAACGGATGCGCGGCGATCCGCGCGCCGACCTGCCGGCCGCTGCCCATCACGAGATTGAATACGCCGGCGGGCAAACCGGCGCGGCTCACGATCGACGCCAACGCCGCCGCGCAACCCGGCGCCGATTCGGCCGGTTTGAAGACAACGCAATTGCCGTAGGCGAGGGCGGCGCCGATCTTCGCGGCGCCAATCGCCAGCGGCGCGCTCCACGGCGCGATGATCCCGATTACACCGAGCGGTTCGCGCGTCACATCGATCTCGACACCGGCGCGCGCCGACGCTCCGGGCTCGGCATACGCGCGCAGTGCCTCGGCGGCGAAATACTTGAAAATCTGGCCGGCTCGCGTTACTTCGGCCAAGGCTTCCGGCAGCGTCTTGCCGACTTCACGCGCAAGCAGCCGGCCCAGTTCGTCACGGCGCGCGAGCATCTCGCTGCCGATCGCATCGAGCGCATCCGCGCGGCGCTGCGCCGAACCCAGGGACCATTCGCGGAAGGCCGCGCTGGCCGCTTCGATTGCGCTATCGGTCTGCCGCGCGTCGGCACGCACGTAGTCGCCGACCGGCTCATCCAGATCCGACGGATTGAGCGAGACACCCGTGGTCGCGCCCGTCTCCCAGCCGCCATTGATGTAATGGCGGAACGGACTGGCAACGAGCGGGACAAGCGGATCGCGATTCATCGGCAGGAGGGCGCCACCTAAGGAAACTCGTGAGGAAGCTCAGAAAGTCCACGAATGGTATGAGCCGCCCCAATAACTTTCCAATCCCTTTTTAGGCCATCCCGATATCAATTCCGATATGGCATCATGGAGACTTCCCGACGGCAAATCGTCCGACAGACGGCCTCAAGCCGCATAAGGAGACAGGCCATGACGCGTAGCTACTCGAACTGGTTCGTGCGGGCGCGGCTCAAGACGCGGCAGTTACTGCTGCTCGCAGCGATGGAGGAGGAGGGCAACGTCCGGCGGGCCGCCGACGTGCTCGGCATGACCCAGCCCGCCGCGTCGCGGCTTCTGAAAGAGCTGGAGGACATGCTGGAGGTGAGTCTGTTCGACCGTACGCCGCACGGTATGCACGCCACCCTGTACGGCGAAGTGATGATCCGTCACGCGCGCATGGTGCTCTCGAATCTCAGCCACGCGCATGACGAAATCTCGGCGCTGCGTGCCGGTCTGGCCGGCCAGGTGCGGATCGGCGTGATTGCCGCGGCCGCCGCCACGATGGTCCCGCGTGCCATCGCCGACGTGAAAAAGCGTTATCCCCAGTTACAAATCTGGGCGGAAGTGGAAACGTCAGACGTGATGCTGCCGAAACTCGCCGAAGGCGAACTGGACATCATGATCGGCCGGGTATTGGAGCGGCAAAATCAGTTCAAGACCGAAATCCGCTACGAACCGCTCGCCGACGAACCGCTGTGCGTGGTGGCGCGTCCCGGCCATCCTCTCGAAAATGAAACAGGTTTGACACTGCGGGGAATCGTCAACGCAAGCTGGGTTTTGCACCCGCCCGGCAGTGTTTTACGCCATCGCTTTGATCTGATGTTTTCGCAGATTGGACTGAATCCGCCCCAAAACGTCGTCAATACGAACAATTTTCTGGCGATTTCGAGCTTATTGCTCCAAAGCGACATGTTGGCGGTTTTACCTGATGAAGTGGCGCGTCAGTACCAACAGTACGGTGTTCTCAAGCGTATACCGATCGATTTACCGTACAGAATGGATACATTCGGTATCATCACGCGCCAGTCGCACCTGCTTTCGCCGGCGGCCTCCGTCGTCCTCGAAGCCTTACGGGAGGCCGCGGGCGAGGTCTACGGCACCGCCTTCGAGGCGCCAGTGGCGCGATAAATGCTTCTCCCATTGCGATAGTCGCAATTGCAGCCGGCCTTCGGCTGGGGAGGGACACGCGATGTACACCCAACACCGAAAACGGCAACGCGCCGTCGACGATTCTTTTTCTGTTCGCTCCGGTGGAGCGAGCGCCTGGTTCAGTAACGGCATGGCTCTCAAATCGACGATTTACAAGGCGGAACTTCAGATCGCCAACATGGACCGGCACTACTACGCCGACCATTCCCTGACGATCGCTCGCCATCCTTCGGAAACCGACGAACGGATGATGGTCCGCGTCGCCGCGTTCGCACTGTTCGCGCAGGAACGCCTCGAATTCTGCAAAGGTTTGTCGGACGTCGACGAACCGGACCTCTGGCAGAAGGACCTCACCGGTGCGATCGAAACCTGGATTGAAGTCGGCCAGCCGGACGAACGGCGCATTGCCAAGGCAAGCGGCCGCTCGACCGACGTGATCGTGATCGCCTATGGCGGCCGCACGTCGGACATCTGGTGGCAAGGGGTGCGCAGCAAGGTCGAGCGCATGCGCAATGTCACGGTCTGGACACTCGGCGAAGACGTGGCCGCCGCGCTCGGCAAGCTTGCCGAGCGGACCATGCGTCTGCAATGCACCGTGCAGGACGGCGAAGCATGGCTCGGCAGCGCCGACGCCGATGCGGTGAAAATCGAGTGGACGGTGCTGAAGGCGCCCGCCAAGGCTTGATTGCTCTTGATCACGCCGGCAGCGCATGCCGCATGAGTTCGTCTACGGCTGTGCGCGCCCGGCTGCCTTGACGCCGGCCTGTGGCGCGGGCCTGAAGTCGACGGCCACGCCTTTTATGGCGACATCATAGCGACGTCACACGCGAGGCTTCGGGCGGCCCTTTGAGTTCGACCATATTGCCCTCCGGGTCGAACAGGTACAGCGACTGCCCAAACCCATCCGCGCCATAGCGCAAAGCCGGCTCGCCTGGCCGCGCGCCGTGTTCGGCCAGATGCGCTGCGAGCGCCTCGGCGTCGAATGGCTCGACGCGCAAACACAAGTGATCCATATTCCGTCCCGCGCCCGGCACGCCGTTTTCGGGGTGATCGAGCTTCCCACCGACCTTTAACAGGTCGATCAGCGAGCGCCCCGCGCGCAATTGCGTCAGGCCCAGATCGGCCTGCTCCTTCTCGACGCTGCAACCGAGCACCTCGCAGTAAAAACGCGTCATCTCCGGAACGTTCGATGCCCGAATGACAATGTGATCGATCTCGCGAATGTGGATTTTCATATCGAACGGTCCCTTGGCTGGCTCGCAGAACGGATGAACAGCAACCAGTGTAGAAGAAAGGAAGGGGCAGCGAGAGCGGGAGATGAACCGGCCGCGAGGGACAGATCGGAAATGCTCAGACGAAAAAAAGCCCGCTCTATGTGGAGCGGGCTGAATCCATATCAGGAGGAGACATGGAGGAGACAAGTACTAATATACACATGGGGTTGGTGCGACGCAATAACTTTTTAAGGGAAAACCCGATATCGTGCCAAATTGTCGCAGTTTGAGGCGAAACGAGCGCCTGGTGGGGCTCGGGCCCTACGAGGAAGCGCAATGACAGAGCAAGAACCGGGGCGTAGTGTGTCGGCATGCGGCCTACATTGGTGAGCATCGACACCGCCTTTCCGGGACCATCATGAACCGCACCGACCGTACCGATATCGTCGACGAAACCGCCGTCGGCACCACCCGCTGGAGCACCGACGCCGAGCGTTGGGAAGCCGTCAACCGCCGCGAGCCGCAGGCCGACGGCGCGTTCTTCTACGCCGTCAAAACGACGGGCGTGTTCTGCCGGCCGTCCTGCGCGTCGCGCCAGCCGCGCCGCGAAAACGTCGCTTTCTTCACCGACGCAAACGCCGCGCGCGCCGCGGGCTATCGCGATTGCAAGCGTTGCCAGCCTGGCGGCCTGCCGCGCGAGCTGGAGATCGTCAATCGCGCTTGCGCCGCGCTGGATGCCGATCCGCAACAACGCCTCACGCTCGCGCAATTGAGCGATGCGGTGCACGTCAGCCCGTTCCACTTGCAGCGCCTGTTCAAGCGCGTGGTGGGCGTGTCGCCGCGTCAGTATCAGGCCGCGCAGCGCGGCGCCGCGTTGCGCGATGCGCTGCAGAGCGGCTCGGACGTGACGCGCGCCACGCTGGATGCCGGCTTCGGCTCACCCTCGCGGATGTACGACAGCGCCTCGGCTGAATTGGGCATGGCGCCGTCCGCGTTCCGCCGCAAAGGCGCGGGGCTCACCGTGCGCTACGCCAGCGCGCTGACCTCCCTCGGCTTCGTGCTGGTGGCGGCAACCGACAAAGGCATCTGCAAAATCGGTTTCGGCGACGATGCCGCGATACTCGCCGACGATCTGCGCGGCGAGTTCGCCAACGCCGATCTGGTCGAAGACGCAACACGGCTCGCACCGTTCATCGCGCAGATCAAAGCCTATCTGGACGGCACGCGTCAGGACTTCGACCTGCCTCTGGACATCGCCGCGACCGCGTTCCGGCAACGCGTATGGGACGCGCTGCGGCGCATTCCTTACGGTGAGACGCGCAGCTATTCCCAGATCGCGGAAGCGGTCGGCTCGCCGCGGGCCGTACGCGCGGTGGCCAGCGCGTGCGCGACGAATCCGGTCGCGCTGGCGATTCCATGTCATCGCGTCGTGCAAAAGGGCGGGGCGCTCGCAGGGTATCGCTGGGGCCTGCCGCGCAAGGCCGCGCTGCTCGACAATGAAGCCCAGCACGCCGGCGGCGTTTCGCTCGATGAACCCAATCGCCGCGAGCACGCAGCCGTGACTGCCCCCCTCACCAACCTGGACCACGCCGCGTGAGCACGCTTGACGACGTCGCAACACTCGAATTGCCGTTCAAACCACCCTTCGACTGGCCACGCCTGCTGCGCTTTTTCGGCGGACGCGCGACGCCCGGCGTCGAAGCGGTCGAAGACGGCGCCTATCGCCGCGCGATCGATTGGACCGGCGACAGCGGCACACTGACCGTGCGCCTGCATCCGCGCAAGCGCTGCATCGTCGCCAGCATCGAAGGTCCCGCGAGCCGTCATGCCGACGCGCTCGCCGCGCCGATCGCGAGAATGTTCGACCTGCACGCCGACCCCAAGAAGATCGGCAACGAACTCGCCGCCGACCCATGGCTCGCGCCGTTGGTCGAAGCCGTGCCCGGCTTGCGCGTGCCGGGCGCGTGGTCGGGCTTCGAGCTGGTGGTGCGCGCCATCGTCGGGCAGCAGGTCAGCGTGAAGGCGGCGACCACGATCATCGGGCGATTGGTGCAGCGGGCCGGCGAGCGCATCGAAGGTCATCCGCATGAGCACACCGCGTGGCGCTTTCCGACGCCCGCCGCACTGGCTGCTGTGGATCTGGAAAAGATCGGCATGCCGGGTAAACGCGTAGCCGCGTTGCAAGGCTTCGCGCATGCCGTGGCTTCAGGCGACGTGCCGCTCGACAGCAACGTCGCCGATGCCGACAGCCTGCGCGCAGCGTTGCTCGCACTGCCGGGCATCGGTCCGTGGACCGTCGAGTATGTGGCGATGCGCGCATGGCGTGACGCCGACGCCTGGCCCGCGTGGGACCTCGTGCTGATGCAGTCGATCTGCGCGCGCGATCCGTCGCTCGTGCGGCCCACGCAGCAACGCACTCGCACTGACGCCTGGCGGCCGTGGCGCGCGTATGCCGCGATGCATCTATGGAACGAGGTCGCGGATCGGGCAGGCGCCGCACGCGGCGGCTGAGGTTGCACGGCGGCCGGGGGAGTAAGGCCGCATGACGTGGTGAATCGGCCCGGCGGTTGCGAGCGGCAGTTGAGGCCCTGCACGCCGGTCAGGAACCAAAGCGGGTCGCGCCTCTGGCATGTGATCGGCAGCGTAACAAGGTGATGGGCAGGCAGTTTCGTATCGAAATTAGGCCAGGTTGTGTCGTCCGAGGGCCTGCCGAAGCGGCCTCAAGCAGCCGTTGTGGCGAGATGTTAAAGTGCCCGCTACCCGAAAATTCCGCCGAACGTTGTCAACCGCGCAGTGCTGCATGATCGCAGTGAAGCGGCACATGGCGGCCGACAACGCCCGACTCGCATCAATGCCAAACACGACACCTTCCCGCACGAACGACGCGTTATTGCACCGCCTGTCCGTGCTGACCGCGGGCCCGCAGCGCGACGCGCTGATACGCGGCCTGCGCGGCATCGAAAAGGAAAGCCTGCGCGTGACGCACGACGGCAAGCTGGCCATGACGCCGCATTCGCGCGCTCTCGGTTCGGCGCTTACGCATCCGTCGCTCACCACCGACTATTCCGAAGCGTTGCTCGAACTGATTACGCCGGCCGAGCACGACGTCTCGATCACGCTCGAGAAGCTCGATACGCTGCATCGTTTTGTCTACGCAGAACTCGGCGACGAGGTCTTGTGGAACAACTCGATGCCGGGCCTGCTGCCCGAGACGGACGACGGTATTCCGATCGCGCATTACGGCACGTCGAATATCGGCAAACTGAAGTACGTGTACCGGGTTGGCCTGGCGCTCCGTTACGGCCGCACGATGCAATGCATTGCGGGGATCCACTACAACTATTCGCTGAGCGAAGAAGTGTGGCGGGCGCTGCATGCCGACCAGCAATCCACGGCCAACGCCGTCGATTTCCAGTCCGACCGTTACCTCGCGCTGATCCGCAATTTCCGCCGTACCAACTGGCTGTTGATGTACCTGTTCGGGGCATCGCCGGCGCTGGATCGCCGATTCCTCCGCGATCGCCAGCACACGCTCGAGACCTTCGACGCCGACACGCTGTATCGCCCGTATGCGACCAGCTTGCGCATGAGCGACCTCGGCTACTCGAACACCACGGCGCAAGCCGCGCTGCGCGCCGACTACGACACGCTGCCGGGCTACCTCGACGCGCTCGCGAAGGCCGTGAGCCAGCCGTATCCCGCGTACGAGGCGATTGGCACGCAGCGCGACGGCGAGTGGGTGCAGATCAACACGAACGTGCTGCAGATCGAAAACGAGTTCTATTCGACGATCCGTCCGAAGCGCGTTACGTATCCGGGCGAGCGTCCGCTGCATGCGCTGGCTGCGCGCGGCGTGCAGTATGTCGAAGTGCGCTGCATGGACATCGATCCGTTTGAGCCGACCGGCATTTCGCTGGAGACGTCGCGTTTTCTCGACGCTTACCTGCTGGTGTGCGCGCTCGACGACAGCGCGTTGTTGCCGCCGGACGCGTACGCGGAGGCGAATCAGAACTTCGGCCGCGTGACGATGGAAGGCCGCAAACCGGGCCTCGAACTGACACGCGACGGCAACCCGATCGCGATGACGGATTGGGCGAACGAACTGCTCGTCAAAATCGACGCAGCCGCGGCAACGCTCGACGCATTGCACGGCGGCGACGCGCACGCGCGCGCGGTAGCGGTTCAGCGAGCGAAACTGGCGGACGCCTCGCTGACGCCCTCCGCGCGCGTGTTGCGGACCATGCGCGAAAAACAGCAGGGCTTCCTCGCGTTCGGCCTCGCGCAAAGCGAAGCGCACGCCGCTTATTTCCGCTCGCGTCCGCTAGATGCCGCGCAGACCAAGGAGTTTGCCGATCTTGCTGCGCAGTCGCTCGCAGAGCAGGCGAAACTTGAACGGGAAGAGGTGGGTTCATTCGACGCCTTTGTCGCGGCATACCGGGCGTACACACTGAACCGGTTTAGCGTCTAAACGACGAACGTAGGCTGCGGTGGGCTCATGCCGTTCAGTTAGCACTGAACGGCATTTTCATTGGTGAAGCCGGAATCGTCGCTGCGTGCCGCATATTCCTTTTGCGGCGGTAACGTCTACATAAAGCGATGCTGGCCGTGCGGCCATGGCGGCAATATCTCCGCATGTTCAGGCGATTCGCCAACGCGTATGAAACACCGTGCTGGGGATGCGGTCCAACTTTCATGACACGGGCCGGAGAGGGAGGCTTCAACGTGATGAAAAAAGGTCTGTTGGCCGTATTGTGCGTGGCGGCGGCGGCGGGGTGTTCGACGCAGGGGCAGGTCAATCCGGACGTCATGCAGATCGCGACTACACCGTTGACGTGTTCGACCAAGGCTGAGTGTGATGTCTGGTGGCAACGTGCGCAGACGTGGGTAGCGGGGCATTCGACGTACAAGATCGAATCCGCGACTGACACACTGATCCAGACTGCGGGTCCGGATGGCGGCAGGCGTGCGCTGGCTTACCAGATAACGCGCACGGCGAACCCTGACGGCACGGCAACGATTGGATTTGCGGCGCACTGCGATGGGTCGATGGGATGCAAACCGAACCCGTGGGAGGCGGGCGCCGACTTCAAGGAATACGTACGAGGCACGGCGGCGGACGCGCCGAGAAAGGGTGAGAAGCTATCGCAACCTGCACCGACGGCGAGGCATCCGGATGCCTCGGGACAATCGATCTCGGGGGACGCGATAACGCAGTGAGGGGGAGATGCTCACGCACAAAACTGCGAGCATGGCACTGAGAAACTCACCACCCAAAAAGACCGCAAGTGGTGTTAAGAACTACGCATCGGCGCGCGCAGCGCCGCCGGAAGAATGACGCCCTTGTCACTAACGCCGAATGTGCGAAAACACAGATTCCAGATGCACCACTACCGTGGCTGCGCGGGGGACCCGCTTAAGAGCTAGCGGTTTGAGCCGCTTTCTTTTGCCTACTTTTCTTTGCGGCAGGCAAAGAAAAGTAGGTGCCGCCCCGCACAGGGGCGACGCTAATGGACCAATAAGAAAACAAGGAAAGGCCAACGCCGCAGGCACGCAGACAGCAAGCGCCGCGCAGGCAACAGAAAAAACTTAGTGCCCCATAGAAGCCCCCAGCCCCTTCCTGGGCTTAGTAACCCAAACAAGCCCAGCCAGCACAAGAAACCCCGCACAAGAAATACGAAAAAAATCATTAGTCGCCATCATATAAGCCTGCGCGGTAACAACCTGATTCAACTGCGCGGTGAGACTATCACCCGAAAGCCCGAGCCCAGCCAACGCATTGGTATAAGCATTAGTATTAGCCGAATAGACATTAACCGAATCGGTCAACATCGCATGATGATAGATCGTATCGTTCTCCCAGTAAGTCGTACTGACAGCCGTCCCAATCGCCCCAGACAAAGTCCGAAAGAAGTTCGACAAACCGGAAGCGCTGGCGAGCCGATCATCCGACACGCTGGACAGCGTAATGGTAGTCATCGGCACGAAGAAACAGGCAACCCCAATACCCTGCACCAACCGCGGCCAGATCACATGATTGAACGGCACATCGAGCGTAAAAGTCGAGTTCCAGAACGACACAAACGCAAACACGATGAACGCAAAACTAGCGACAACACGCAGATTCAACCGATGCATATTCTTGCCGATCATCGGCGACAAAAACAGCGCAAGAATGCCGACCGGCGCGGTCGCGAGACCGGCGATCCCCGCGGTGTAACCCATCACCGTCTGCAGCCAGAGCGGGAAAATCACCACCGACCCGAAGAACGCCATAAATCCGAACGAAATAATCACCACGCCGAGCGCGAAGTTACGATCCTTGAATAGCGAAAGATCGACAACGGGCTCCTTCTCCGTCGTCTCCCACACCAGCAGGAAAGCAATCGACACCACCGCGATAATGGCCAGCGTGATGATAAACGTCGAGTTGAACCAGTCGCGATCCTTGCCCAGATCGAGCACCATCTGCAGGCACGACACGCCGATCACGAGCAACGTGAGCCCAACCGCGTCGATACGCTGTTTGGTGACCTTGGTCTCACGGCCGCGCAGCAGCAGGAACGCGCATACCGCCGAGAACAAGCCGATCGGCACGTTGATGTAGAAGATCCACGGCCATGTGTAGTTGTCGGTGATATAGCCGCCCATCACGGGCCCGAAAATCGGCGCGCAGATCACGGTCATGGCCCAGAGGCCGAGCGCGAGCCCGCGCTTTTCCGGTGGATAGGAGCGCATGAGGATCGTCTGCGAGAGCGGGACCATCGGCCCGGAGACAAGCCCTTGCAGCAGCCGGAACGCGATCAGCGACTCGAAGTTGTGCGCGAAACCGCACAGCGCCGAGGCGATCGTAAAAAGCAGAACGGACAGCGTGAAGAGCCGCACCTCGCCGACGCGCCGCGCAAGCCAGCCGGTCAGCGGCACCGCGATCGCCGAGGCCACGGAATACGATGAGATGACCCAGGTGCCCTGACTGGTCGCCACACCAAGGCTGCCGGAAATAGTCGGCACCGCGACGTTCGCGATCGACGTGTCGAGCACTTCCATAAACGTGCCGAGCGCGAGACCGACGGTGAGCAGCGCCAGTGCCCCGCCTTTGAGCGGAGCGGCTTCGGCGGCGGGTAGGGCTTCGGCGGGAGCCGTAGCAGCCATGTGTTTCTCCTCAGCTGGGAAAGCTTGTCGCGGCAGCTTTATCGCGCCCTTCGAATGGCGCGCTTACATGCCGGATCACCCTCTGCCCAGACAGATATTTTCAAACGATGGCGCGTTCAACAGCGCCTCTTGATTACTGCCCGCCGTGATCTGACGACGGCTCTTCGGGTGATGCATCCACCAATTCCTGCGACGGTCCAAGTCCGCAAGCGGCGCTTGCCCCCGCACCGATGCCATTCGCGATGAAACGGCCGAGCAGATCGAGCAGGGCGGCGTGGTCCGATTCGGAAAATCCGCGCAACTGCTCGTTCAGCACGGCGGCGCCCAGACTGGGCAATTGCTGCGCGGCTTCGCGGCCATGCGGCGTCAGTTCCAGCTTGACCATCCGGCGGTCGGCGTCGCTGCGCGTACGTACGACAAAGCCTTTCTTTTCAAGGCGATCGAGCAAGCGCGTCATCGATCCGCTGTCGTATGACATGGCGCGCGACAACTCGAACGGCGTGTTCGCGCGTTGCGCGGACAACATCAGAATCACGCCGATCTGCTGGGCGGTCAGTCCCAACGGTTTGACCGCACGGTCCATTCGCTCGACAAGCACGTTTCGCGCTTTCGTCAGGTAATAGCCAAGACTCGATTCGAGGTGAATCTCGTCCGCTTTGTAGGGGCCGTCAGTCATCGTGTATCCGGGAACATCGTCAAGCAGAACGAATTCTAGCTGCCTAAGCAGACAAGTCAAATTGGATTCGCGTCGCGCCAACCGCGCAAAAAACAACACCGCCATTGCAAGCGAAGCAAAGTATCTTGAAATTTGATTGCATAGTCAATATTATTGTAGGCAACGAGTTACGCGCGACCCGCGCCACCCGAGACCATGTTCTGACCGATTGTCTGCACGCCGCCATGGCGCCGTGCGCAAAGGATTTCCCCGATGCTGTACCTCAAAAACACCCTTGGCGGCTTGAGCCGCTCCCTGACCGATTCCGCGCTGAGCAGCTTTCAAGGGCCGCATCGCTGGTGGAAACTGGCGTTGTTCGCGGTGCTGTTCGTGCTGCCCGGTGGATCGGTGGGGGTCGCGGCGTTAGCGTGGGTCGAGCATCGGCGGGGGCAGAAGGGGACTCAGGCCGTCCCAGCCGAACTGGAGGGATTGCCGGTTGTCGGCAGCAGTGTCATCCCGGCGCCCAATGGCATCCCGGCCATCCCCGTGAACCCCGCTGGCGCCTGCCACACGCGAGGTGATGCACCGTGCCGGGCGGCGGCTGGCAAGCTGGCCCGGCAGACTACCGCGTCGGATTCGCGCGTCTGATCCGTAACAGCGCGTAACCATCCCGACACCCTAAGTAACACACCTCCGCCTCCCCCCGCATTACCCTTTCAGTTTCCCGCGCCCATGCGGCCCCATACGCTAACATTCCGGCAGAGCCATGATCTCGCCCGGCCGGCAGTGCCGCTATCGGCCGCACTGGGGCGTCCAGAAGGAATCCATTGCATGCAGTTTGATCGAATCTCGCGCGCGCGGACGCTTGCGCCCCGCGCCCTGACTATCGCAGTAGGGGCGGCCCTCGCCACCCTGCTGGCCAGTTGTGCGGTCGGCCCCGACTACAAGCGGCCCGCAGCCGAAATCCCCGCTTCCTACAAGGAAGCCGCGCCCGGCTGGAAAGTCGCCCAGCCAGCCGATCAGCAAGACCGCGGCGACTGGTGGACCCTCTACGAAGACCCGCAGCTCAACGCGCTCGAAGACAAGCTGAACGCGTCGAACCAGACCATCGCCCAATTTGCCGCCGCCTATCGCCAGGCACGTGCGCTGGTCGGCGAGGCGCGCGCGGCGTATTTCCCGACCGTCGGCGCATCGGCAGGCGCCACGCGCTCCGGCAACGGTTCATCGTCCAGTGGCAACTCGAGCACCGCCTCGAGCCGCTCCGGCGTCAGCAACAGCTTCAACCTGCAACTCGACGCGAGCTGGGAGCCGGATCTGTGGGGCTCGGTCACGCGCTCGGTGAATGCGCAGAAGGCCGGCCAGCAAGGTGCCGCAGCTGATCTGGCGAATGCGCGGCTGTCCGCTCAGGCCACGCTTGCGCAAACTTACTTCTCATTGCGCGCGCTCGATTCCACTCAAAAGCTGCTCGACGACACCGTCGCGGCCTATGAGCGTTCGTTGCAGCTCACGCAGAACCAGTACGCGGCGGGCGTCGCCGCACGCTCCGACGTGATTCAGGCGCAAACGCAGTTGCAATCGGCACAAGCGGCCGCCATCGACAATGGCGTGCAGCGCGCACAAGACGAGCACGCGATCGCCGTACTCGTCGGCGAACCGGCCTCGACCTTCTCGATTCCGCCCATGCCGCTCACGGCCACGCCGCCCGCGGTGCCCGCGCAGATGCCGTCGGCGCTGCTCGAACGGCGCCCGGATATCGCATCGGCTGAGCGCAAAGCCGCCGCGGCGAACGAACAGATCGGCGTGGCGATTGCCGCGTTCTTCCCGTCGCTGACCTTATCGGCCACCGGCGGCTTCCAAAGTTCGGTGTTCTCGCAGTTGCTGACCGCGCCGTCGCGCTTCTGGACGCTCGGCCCGCAACTCGCCGGCACGATCTTCGATGCCGGCTTGCGTCAGGCAAAGACCGAAGCGGCTCGCGCTGCTTACGATCAGGACGTCGCAGCGTATCGTCAAACGATTCTGGCGGCCTTCCAGGACGTCGAGGACAATCTCGCCTCGCAGCGCATCCTTGAACAGGAAATTGTCGTGCAGCGGCAGGCGGTGGATTCGGCGCGCCAGGCGCTCGCCATTGTCACGAACGAGTACAAGGCGGGCACGGTCGGCTACGTCAATGTGTTGACCGCACAGACCACCGCCTTCACGGCGGAGCTGAAGCTGGAGACCATCGCCGGGCAGCGGATGGTTTCGTCGGTGGGTCTGGTGAAGGCGCTTGGCGGTGGTTGGGACGCGTCGCAAATGAACCGCGAAACGGGCGATGTGGCCGCGCCGGCGCCGCTACCGGCATCGGCGGTGACGCCTGTGGCGCAAAGCGGGGCCGCGCCGCAACCGGCGCCGAGCAACTAGGCGCGCGAAACTCGCACCGGCTCTCGCACCAACCCGCGCCTCAGTGCACGAACGTCAATGCGACCGTGTCTGGTCCGCTTGGCCGCCCCAACAGATTCAGCAGTCCCGCGAGGTTGTCGCGCGCTTCCGGGGCGGCGCTGGCGGTCCCTTGAAACGAAGTCGAGGCTGCGGACACACTGCCATTGCCGGTCAGCATCAGCGGTCCCTTGAGGGTCGCCAGATCCAGCGTGGACGACGCGCCCTGCGCCTGGAACAGCAGACGGTAAGAGCCCAGCGGCTTGACCAGCGAGACGCGCGAACTGACGTCGTTCAGCGTCACGGTCAGTTGGCCGAACGCCTCCTGATTGAAGGTGCGCCAATCGGACCATGCGAGGCGCACGTTGCCTTGCAGATCGAGCGTATTGAACGGCGCACCGAGGCCGCTCAGCAGCGAAGCCGGTACTGCCATCGCGCCCGGCGTCACGGTGGCGGTACGCGGGGTGACGTCGACGGTGATCGGGTCGGGCATCGCTTCGCTGTGCCGCATGATCATCCGTACACGGCCGGTGAAGAGCGGCCAGAACGCCGTGCGCCATTCGATCCGCCCCGGCAGCAGGGTCGCGGCACTCATGTCGGAACCGGCCGCGAGCATCAACGTGGCCGAGCCATGCCACAGCGAGCCGGCGGGATCGACCAGATTGACGTGGCCATGGGTCTGTTTGGCGAACTGCGGTGTAATCCAGGCCGCCGGCAACAAGGTGAGCATCACGGCCACGCTCGCCAGCACCGCGATCGCCAGCCAGGGTAGCGCGACGCGCAGGCGCCGCATCCAGTAAGTCATGCGAGATCCTGTAACGGCGCGGTCATTTCGCGGTAGACGGCTGCAACGACGCCGTCAGATCCACCTGGCCGTCTTCCTTCAGGGCGCTCACGTGCGCCTCGGCGACCTGCACCTTGAACTGCTTGCGCGCGTCGTCGACCCAGCTCGTCCACGCGGGGAACGACGCATTCTTCATCTGGATCTGCACGGCGTTGCCGATCACCTGCACCTGGGTCGCGGCAAGGCCGTGATCGCTGAGCGATGCGCTTAGTGCGTCCTTCAGCGCGGCGCCGGTCGGCGCGACACCCTGAGCCGCTGCCGAGAGCTGGCGCGCTTCATTCGACTGCGCGGTCATCTGTGCCAACTGACGCTGCAAGCTGGGCAGCGATTCATGCAGATGCGCGCGGCCATCCTGCGCCGGCGCCCACAGCACCGACCACGCGATCACCACGGCTAGCGCCCCACCGCCCCACGCCAGCAGCGTTTTTTCGCGTTCGGTGCGCTGGTCCCAGAATCCAGCCCAGCTTTGGGCGAGTTCAGCTTTCATTGTCCGTTCCTGATGGTCCACTTGCCGGTGTTACTGTCGATCGCGCCGGTGAGACCGTTGCGCGAGAGGCGTTTGGCGAAATCGGGATCGAGTTTCACCTCGGGCTTGAAGGTCACATCCAGGCGCCGGTCGTGATAGTCGAGCGCGGCGATGCCGTTGACCGGCACCGGCGCCAACGAGCGCGCGAGGCCATCGGCGAGCGACAGAAAATCGTCCGGCGACAGTTCACCCGCCGCCACCCGCAACTGCTGCAACTGGCGCGACATCTGATCGGGCGCATCGAGCACGACCGTCGTCTTGGGGAAGGTGTTGAGGAGCAGCTCGGTCATCTGCGTGTTGATCGCGTCGCGCTGGCGCGAGAGCATCAGCCACTGCACGTTCGCGCCGACAATCGCAATCACGAGCGCGCCGACCGCCAGCGTGACCGGCAGCCGCAGACGCCGCAGCGTCGCGCGGTCGAGCCGCCACGGTTGCGAGGCAAACTCGAACTGGCACAGGTCGAAGCGGCACGCCAGCGCGCGGCGCGCGAGTTGCTCGAACGGCAACGGGCTGGCCCCGTGCACGTAGGCGGCGAGCTTGGCCGGGCTGGTTGCAGCGAGACTCGGCTCGTTGCCGGGCACTTCCGTCAGCATGTACAGCGAGACCGGCGCTGCGCCGGCGAGCGCGCCAAGCGTCGCGTTCACCGCGCTGGCCGGCACCGCCAGCCCCTCACCCTGCACGCCGCGCGCGATCGCCAGTTCAACGCGCGGGGCACCGTTGGTCATGGCGCTTTCGACTGCGCCCTCAAGCAGCAACGCAGGCGCGGTCTGAACAACGGCGCCGAGCACGGCCGCCACCATCGGCACCGCCGGCGCGACGCCTGGCGCCACCACCGGCGCGACACCCGGCAGCGACGTCGCCACGCTCGCGGAGCCCGCCATGACCGGCTCGCCCGCGTTGACCGTTTCCGCGACTTCGGCGAGCGTGTCGAGCGCGGCGGCTTGCGGCAGACAGCGCGTGACCGGCACGGCGCGCAGGCTGCGGTGGCCGGCGGCGGCAAAGCCTTCGCAGATGAAGCGGAACCAGCCGCGGTCGATGATCGCGAGCAACTGCTGGCCGCCCGCGACCGGCTGCGGATCGACGGCGATGTGACAGGTTTGTGGGTCCTGGATCAGCTGATCCTCGACGATATTCGGCAAAGCCTGACGCAGCCGCGGGCCACGCAAGGGCGGCAGCTTGGCCGGCATCATCAGCAGGTCGCGGGCGGCGACCATCAGCACCGTCGACGAGGCGCGCGGCAGCAGCGCGAGCGCCGAGCGGCCCGCGCGTTGGGTGCGGCCCGACTTGTCGAGCAGGAGGAACGGCAACTCAGGCAGTTGCCATTCCTGCGACGGCACCGCCGGATCACGCGGCGGCAATAGAACGATCAGCGTGCTCAAAGGCCACTCTCTCTGGGAAAGGCGTTATTCATAGTTGGTCTTGTATCCGCACGATACGCGTAGTGTGAGTCAAAGCGTCGCGATAGACGAGGGTCGTGCGGTCCACTACCGCGCGTTCGTGCTGCACACGGCCGTGGATCAGAAAGTAGTTCGAATTGACGTCCATATCATTCTGGTCGATCTGGACCTGCTGAAGGCCGGCGCCGCGCAAGGCGAGTTGCACATCGCTGACGTTATGGAAAAACACCGTCTGCCGACGCGCGACGAAGGCTTGCGCGGCGGACAGACTCATGCCCGGCACGATTGCCGCGACGACTTCTGCGGAGGCCGTATTCATGTTGACCGCCGACACTGTCGGCAGCACGGTAACGAACGGGCGCAGGCGCGCGATCATGTCCGGCGTATAGCCGGGGATATCGAGCAGCGAATCGACGCTGGTCATTTGCAGCGGCGCGACCGCCGCGTTGTCGTCGCCGTCTTCGATACCGGGTTTGTCGGTGAAGCTGCCGCCGGTGGCGCCGCCGCCCGCGGTGATCGGGGCCGCCGTCGTGCTCGTCGTGCCCGTGGTGGACGTGATCGTCTGAAAACGTGTCGCCGATTGGGCGAGGCTTGTGCGTACCTGCACGGCGGTGGCTTTCGCCAGCTGGCTGTTGACGCCGAGGGACACGAGCAGGCGCTGATAGGCGCCGATCTGTTCCGTGTTCAGTTGCATGATGCCGGGCGCGGGGCTCGATACCAGATTGCGGAGGTTGAATTTGGACTGGGCGTCTTCGATTGAGCCTGAGAGGTAGGTTTCCTGGCCTTGCTCGGCTCTGACTTCGCCTATTTGTCCAAGGAAATCAGACAGGCGTGTTTTGGCGATGGGGACGCCCCATAGGCCGCCTAGATAGGTGATGCCGGCTGAGGTGTCGCCTTCCGAGCGGAGGATCAGGCGCGTCCAGTCCAGTGCGCCTCGGGCGACCCATTGCGCCTGGGATAGGAGGCGCTGGTTTTCAATCCTGCGGATTTGGACTTGCTGGCGCCAGAGCATGCCTGATACTAAGATCGCTGATAGCGCGACTACTAGTAGGGCGCTGATGATGGCTGCGCCGCGTTGGTTTGTCTGCGGTTGGTGTTTTGTCTGTGTGCCTGCGGTGTTGGCCTTTCCTTGTTTTCTTATCGGTTTATTAGCGTTCCCCCTGTGCGGGGGGGCACCTACTTTTCTTTGCCTGCTGCAAAGAAAAGTAGGCAAAAGAAAGCAGCTCAAACCGCTAACTCTTAAGTGGGTCCCCCAGCTCGGAGGGGGCAGTGGTGCATCTGGAATCTGTGCCCCCACATCCTCAACCCGAAGTGACAAGGCAGTCATTCTTCCCGCCTCGCGCCGCGCGCTCGCCGGAAAGGCCTGCTTTGATAACCATTGGCTTCGTTTAAGAGGGGTGGGGTCCGTCAGGACGCGCCCGCCAGACGCACTAAAGACAGTGCCCATCGAGGCGTAGGTGCCAGAGGAAGCGCCGACCAGAGCATAGGTATCAGAACCGCCGGAGGAAGTGCCGGCTCGTGCGCAGGCGCTAGACGCACCCGGCCTTTTTTGTGAAGTACCGCTCGGCGCGCGCAGCGCCGCCGGAACGGATGACGGCCTTGTCACCAAGGCTGAGTGTGCGAGGGCACCGATTCCAGATGCACCACTACCGTTAACTGCGCGGGGGACCCGCTTAGCATTAGCGGTTTGAGCCGCTTTCTTTTGCCTACTTTTCTTTGCGGCAGGCAAAGAAAAGTAGGTGCCCCCCCGCACAGGGGGAACGCTAATAGACCGATAAGAAAACAAGGAAAGGCCAACAACACCCCAAGAGCGCAGACTAACCCGCCACACGGGCAAAACCCCGAAGCAAAGGCCCTGCCGCAGACATCCAGCCAAAGAGCGTCGCGAAGACACCACAACCAAAGAACCCAATCGTCGCGGAGACAAAAAAGAGAACTTCATACTCATTCTCCGACGAGAAAAACCCGCATAACAGGCCGCGCCAACGACTTAGCCCCGACACTCACTTCCAGCCCAGTCACCGACCGCGGCAGCGGCGCATTCCCCAACTGGGGCACCTTCAAATTATTGTCGTTCTCGGTAATCGCACTCTGCACATCCTTCATCTGCGTGGTCCAGCCGACCTTCGGCACATAAACACGAGCCGAAATAGCACCGACACCGCCCATCAAAGGCACCGCCGTCCAGCCACTTCCCTCGCCCCCGCGCAGCGCACTCCGCAACTCGCCCACATTCCCGAGCGGCGGCGACGCATACCGGATCACGCGCCCCTCGGACACGCGATACCTCACCACCTGCAAGCGTGGCGCCGTCCCCGGCAACACTGTCTCCCGCACGATTTGCAACACGCTGCCGCTGACCGACACGGCCGCCTGCCCGGACTCGTCATCCGACGCGGCCTGCCGCGCGTCGATCCGCATCTGGTCGAATAGCTGCGCAAAGACGCGCTCGTCTTCCATCGCGTTCGTAATCGTCTCCCGGCCACGAATGATCTGGTCCAGCCCGCGCCACGACAACACGGCAATCACCGCCATGATCGCAATCGCGACCAGCAGCTCGATCAGCGTGAAACCACGCGCGCCCGATCGGCCGCGGCGCTTACAGCGAACGGTTGTTTTCATTCGCGACCACCGTGACCATCTGAGCGAGATTGCCGGAACGCCCAGGCATCGTCACCATCACTTCCACTCGACGAAACACCGGGTTCGGCGTCGCCGTCACATGCTCGGTACAGATCAACTGCAAATTGCCCTGCGAACAGTCAAAACTCGTCGAGCCGACGTTCGGCCAGCCATGCGTCAAATGCAATTGCGCCAGCGTATTGTCCGCACTCCATCCCGCCAGCAGCCGTCGATGCAAGTCGGCTTCGCCGCTCGCAAGACTGCCCACCGCGCGCAACGACGCCGCCAACGCAATCGCGATGATCGCCAGCGCCACCAGCACTTCGATCATCGTAAAACCGCGCTGCGAATCACACTGCGATTCGCGCGCGCCCACATCCTTGCAACGACGCATCTCAGTGCACCTCATAGCGGCCGTTGCCCGTGCCGACGATCGTCGCGCGCCCCGCTGCCGAAAACAACGTGATCTGTACGGGCACGTCGATCGCCTCGGTACCGAACACGACTCGGCTCGGGTGCGAGTCCGACCCCGGGTAATCGATCGTGACGCCAGTCACACCACCTTCCCAATTGCGCGGCCCAAGCAGGTCGTCATGCAGCGGACGCCAGCCGTCCTCAGTACGCAAATCGAAACGGAACCCGCCGTCGAGCGGTTGCCATGCGATCGGCCGTGCACGCACCTGGGCTTCGTCGCCGGCCGATTCGAACAGCAGCGCGAGCCGCTGCGCTTCTTCGTTCAGATCGGTGCGCGGATTGCGGGTCATCGTCAGTGCTGTTAGCGATACGAGAATGCCTGCGATCACCAGCACCACCATCATTTCCAGCAGCGTGAAGCCCGCCGCACGCTTCGGGCCGCCTGCACCGAAACCGCGGGCGCCCCGCAGTCCGCGCACGCGTGCGCGGTCGCACGCCGTGCCCGGCAGCGAGGCCGTACACAGAGTGTCCACGTGGGACTTGCAAGCGGACAGTCGCATAGTGCCGGCCACGAACGATCAACTAAAGATCAGAAAAACAATACGTCGATAAGACGCGCGACGGATCGCGAGGAAGCAGGGCGATCCGGCACGCCTGACAATCAACGGCGCTTAATGAGCAACTGCAGAGCAACTGCAGAACAACTGCAGAACAACTGCAGAACGACTGAACTACCGGACTACTGCCACGAACCGATGTCGGCATCATTGCCTTCGCCACCCGGCTTACCGTCCGCGCCATAGCTGAACACATCGATTTCACCATGCACGCCCGGGTTCAGATACTGATAGGTATTGCCCCACGGATCGTTCGGCAGACGTTCGAGGTAACCGCCATCCTTCCAGTTGTTCGGCACCGGGTCGGTGGTCGGCTTTTCGATCAGCGCGCGCAGGCCTTGCTCCTGAGTCGGATAACGGCCGTTGTCCAGACGATAGAGTTTCAGCGCCTGCATGACCGTGCCGATGTCCTGTTTGGCGGCGACGCGCCGCGCTTCGTCCGGGCGGCTCATGATTTTCGGCACGATCAATGCGGCCAGAATGCCCAGAATCGCGATCACGACCATGATTTCAATCAGCGTGAAACCGCGCTGACGACGGCTGCGCGGAGCCGCGATTTCAATACGTCGTGTGGTCGACAGTTGCATAGCTTGCTACCTCTTTCAGGTGAAATTTTCGATCCGGCGGGACTCGCGTGTCAGCCAATCAGGGTGTCATTGAACGCGCCCGGCCGGTCATTTTAATGTCATGGTGTTGAAGGGTTGCGAGAAAACGCCAGGCCCCCAAAGTTTCCGCTCAGCAGGCAGTCCCCTTGGGGGATCGTCTCCCCTCGGGGGCCTGGCGCGAAGCGCCAGGTTAAGGCACTTTCCCCCAACGCAATTTTCACAATAGTCCGTACAATATGCGCATGAACGCCATTCAAATCCGCCTTCTGTCGCTCGCGCTGTTCGCCGTGTTTTGCGCGACGCTGACCTACTGGGTCATCACGCTCTCCACGACGTCCGGCGCGCCGTTGCCCGCTGCCGCCGCGCATGCGCAGGTCTCGACCGAACAGGCCGCCACGCTGTTCGGCGGCCAGCTCACCCGCAGCGCCAACCAGGACGTGCATCTGTTCGGCATCCTCGCTTTGAGCGAAGGCGCCGCAGCCATCGTCAGCGTCGGCGGCGAACCGCCACATGCCGTGTCGATCGGCAGCGCCCTCATGCAAGGCGCCAAACTCTCCGAAGTCCGCGCCCGCTCGATCATCATCGACCGCAATGGCGCGCATTCCGAAGTGTTCCTGCCGGCCAATCCGGCAGGTCCCACCATCTACGTCCGCTAATTCAGGCGTTGTGCCTGGCTTCAGCTGATTGCGCGGCCGCTGCCACGGCTGCCACCTGCGATTGTCACAGCGGTGACAATCCGGGTTACCACCGGTGGCTGCAACAGTGGCTGCAACAGTGGCTGCAACCGTTGTTGCAACCGTTGTTGCAACCGTTGTTGCAACATTAACCGCTGCCACCGCGCGATCGGAAAACCTCTCCGCCTTACTGCACCAGGTTGTTCAACTCGATGATCGGCAGCATCACCGCCAGCACGATCACCAGCACCACGCCCCCCATCGCCAGAATCAGCAGCGGCTCGAGCAGGCTCGTCAGGAACATCGTGCGACGCTCCAGCTCGCGTGCTTCGCCGTCGGCCGCGCGGTCGAGCATGGTGGTCACGTCGCCGGTCGCTTCACCCGAACGGATCAGGTGAACCAGCACCGGCGGAAACGTCTTCGTATTACCGAGCGCGCGCGATAGTGACGTGCCTTCGCGCACACGCACGATCGCATCGTCGATGTTCTCGCGCATCGCGTTGTTGCTGAGCGTTTCGGCGGCGGCTTGCAGCGCGCGCAGAATCGGCACGCCCGCTGCCGTCAGAATGCCGAGCGTGCTGGCAAAGCGCACCGTGTTGTAGCCGCGCACCAGCTTGCCGAGCAGAGGGGCGGTCAATAGCCACCGGTCGAATGCGAGGCGCGGGCCGGGCTGCTTCAGGATCGAGCGGACCAGATACGCCAGCGCAGCGATGCCGATCAGCATGGCCCACCACCAGTGCCGCACGAAACCGGACAGCGCCATCATCATGATGGTGAGGAAGGGCAGTTGCTGCTTGGTGCTGGCGAATACGTTCACCACTTGCGGCACCACATAGCTCAACAGAAACGTGACAATGCCGAACGCGATAAGGGTCACGATCGCCGGATACGTGAACGCGAGCACGATCTTCTGCTTCAACGCATTGCGTTGCTCGATGTAGTCCGCGAGTCGCGAGAGCACCAGGCCAAGCTTGCCGGTATGCTCACCGGCGGCCACCAGCGCGCGATAGATCTCGGGGAAGTCTTTAGGATGCTGCGTCAGCGCATTCGCGAGCGAATGGCCGCCAAGCACTTCGGCGCGAATCGACGCCATCAGCTCGCGAATGTAGTCGCGCTCCGATTGCTCGGTCAGCACCGAAAGCGCTTCGTCGAGCGGCAAGCCTGCGATCAGCAGGCTGGCCAGTTGGCGCGTGAGAATCGCCTGCTCGCGCTGCGACAAACGCCGTCCCAGCGACAAGCGCTGATTGCGCTCGCCACGTGTGCGCGTCGCAGCCGGTTCGACGACGAGCGGCGTCAGTCCTTGCGAACGCAGATTGGTCCGCGCGCCACGCGCGCTATCCGCGTCGAGCACACCTTTTTGCGCCTTGCCCGCCGCATCGATCGCTTCGAAACGAAATGCCGGCATGACCTTATGCTCCGCCCGTCACGCGGATCACTTCTTCGAGCGACGTCAGCCCGGAGGCGAGCCAACGGTCCGCATCCTCGCGCAGCGTGCGCATGCCTTGCGCACGGCCCGAAGCCAGAATTTCCGCATCGGATGCGTTGCGGTGAACCAGCGTGCGGATTTCATCGTCGATCAGCAGCAGTTCATAGACGCCGCGCCGGCCTGCGTAGCCCGACTGCCCGCACCTGTCGCAGCCGACCGGATGCCAGCGCACGCTGCCATCTTCTTCGACGCGCTCTTCGCGGCACACCGGGCACAGGCGCCGCACTAGCCGCTGCGCCAGCACGCCGAGCAGCGACGACGCCAGCAGGTACGGTTCGACGCCCATATCGGTCAAACGGGTCACCGCGGAGGCCGCATCGTTCGTGTGCAATGTCGCCAGCACAAGGTGGCCTGTGAGCGACGCCTGCACCGCGATCTGCGCGGTTTCCAGGTCGCGGATTTCACCGATCATGATGACGTCCGGGTCCTGCCGCAGAATCGAGCGCAACGCTCGCGCGAAGGTCATGCCGATCCGCTCGTTGACCTGCGTCTGGCCGATGCCGGACAGGTCGTATTCGATCGGGTCTTCGACCGTCATGATGTTGGTGGTCGCGGTTTCGAGCCGCGACATCGACGCGTACAGCGTGGTCGTCTTGCCCGAGCCGGTCGGACCGGTCACCAGCACGATGCCGTGCGGCTTGCCGATCAGCTTGTCGAACTTGACGAGCGTATCGGGCGCCATGCCGAGCGCTTCAAGGTTCAGGCGCGAGGCGTCCTTTTCCAGCAGACGCAGCACCGCGCGCTCGCCGTGGCCGGTGGGCAGCGTCGAGACACGCACGTCGACCGGACGTCCACCCACGCGCAGCGTAATCCGGCCGTCCTGCGGCAGACGCTTCTCGGCAATGTCGAGCTGCGCCATGATCTTGATCCGTGAGATCAGCGCGCCGTGCAGCGCCTTTTTCGGCCGTACGACGTCGCGCAGCGTGCCGTCCACACGGAAGCGCACCACAGAAGAAGTCTCGAACGGCTCGATGTGAATATCCGAGGCCTGCTCGCGTGCCGCTTGCGTGAGCAGCGCGTTGATCATGCGGATGATCGGCGCGTCGTCTTCCGACTCGAGCAGATCCTCGACCTCGGGAATGTCCTGCATCAAACGCGACAGATCGACTTCACCTTCCACTTCGCCGACCACCTGTGCCGCGCTGCCGTCCTGGCGCGCGTAGGCCTGGTTGATCGCCTGGGCCAGTTGGTCGGCCGGCACACGCGTCACCGACAACGCACCGAAGTTGCGTGCGACTTCGGCAAGCGCCGCGTCGCTGGTGCGTTCACTGATCCAGACTTCGAGGCCGTCGGCGTGCTGATGCGCGACCAGAATCTGGCCGCTACGGGCAAAGCCGTAGGGCACGAGGCGCGCAGCGACCCCCGACGGCGCGATGCGTTCGGCATGCTCCGCCACGACCGCGGGCGCCATCGCCGAGGCGCTCGTCGCTGCCGGCGATCCTGAGGCTGACGGCGGCGTGGACGGCGTGCTCACGGCTGCACTCCAGGTGACGCCTTGGACGGCGCCGGCATCGGGTTCGTCTGTACAGGGCCGCCATTCATAACCGGATTCGTCTGCACGGCGGCGCCACTCGTCACCGGATTCGTCTGCGCAGCGCCGCCACTCGTCACCGGATTCGTCTGCACCGCACCGCCATTCATGACCGGCGCCGTACCGGAAACGGGCGGCGGCGCCATCTGTTGACGGCGCATCTGGTCGAGATTAAACAGGTTCATCGCGGGCGAACCACCCTCGGCCGGGCCGAGCGGCATCGGCGGAACCACCGGATCGTCCTTGTCCTTGATCAGGTTGTTGTCCGATTTGTACGCGCCCTGCACACCCTGGATGTAGTCGTAGCGGTTCGACGTCACGGCCTGCGCGGTATCGCGATCGCTGATGATCACGGGGCGCAGGAACACCATCAGGTTGGTCTTGTTGCGGGTTTTCTGTTCCGAACGGAACAACTGGCCGATCCATGGGATATCGCCAAGCAACGGCACCTTGCTGTTGCTGACCTGGTAGTTGTCCTGCATCAGCCCGCCCAGCACAATGATCTCGCCGTTGTCGGCGAGCACCGTCGACTGGATCGAACGCTTGGTGAATTCCGGGCCGGCCGGGTTGGTCGTCGCGTTGGTCGTGCCGTTGACGATCGCCGAGTCTTCCGTGTAGAGCTGCAGCTTGAGAATCCCACCGTCGGTAATCTGCGGTTTGATGTGCAGCGTCAGACCGACATCGACACGGTCGTAAGTATTGAACGCCTGGCTCGCGGTCGAGCTCGTGAGGTTCGAATACGAACCCGTCTGGATCGGCACGTTCGTGCCGACCACGATCTTGGCTTCCTCGTTGTCGAGCGTGATGAGGTTAGGCGTGGACAGCACGTTTGCGTCGGCGGTCTGCGATAGCGCCTGCAGCAGCGCGCCGAGTCCCTGCACACCGAAAATGTTGTGTATCCACCCGACGTTGAGCCCCTGCTGGAGCGCCCCGCCGCCGAGCGCGCTGGCGAGACCGCCGGTGGCCGTGTTTGCCGCGGCGGCCGCGGTCAGATTGACGATGCTGTTGCTGGAGCCGGTCGACAGGTTCGTGCCAGCAAAAACTGAATTGTTCGCGATCTGCCACTGAATGCCGAGATTCGCGTTCGTAGTGGAGTTCAACTCGACGATGAGCGCCTCGATATAGACCTGCGCACGCCGCGCGTCGAGCTGGTCGATCACCGATCGCAGGTTGCGGTACACCGGGTCGGACGCCGTGATGATCAGCGAGTTGGTTGCAGAGTCCGCCTGAATCATGCCGCCAGGCTGATTGTCGTCTCCCTTGTCCTTGTCCCCACCGAGCAGGCCGCCGGAACCGGAACCGCCGCTTGAGCCGTATCCTCCACCACTGCCACCCATCGGCGACGCCGTCGAACTGCTATTCAGCCCACCCGACGGCAGCGGCGGCGTACCCGACTGGCCCGTCGAATTGCTGCCCAGCCCACCACCGCCGCTCTGGTTGAACGAATTCGCTTCGCTCGAACCACCCGACGAACCGGTGTCGCCGCCTTTACCGAGCATCCCGCGCAGGGTCTTCGCGAGCTTCGTCGCGTCCGCGTTGCGCAGCGGCACGACGTGCATGTTGCCGGGCATGGTGGTCGGCGTGTCGAGTTCCTTTGCCAACTGCTTCGCGGCCGCGAGCCGCCCGCCGTTCGAGGCACGGATCAGCAGCGCGTTGGTGCGCGGGTCCGCGGTGACCGACACCTTCAGCGTCGCATCGGTGCTGCCGATCGCGCCGGGGTCGAGCATCTTGGTCAATTGCGCGGCGATGTCGATCGCGTTGGCGTTCTTCAACTGCACCACCGACACCGATTGGCCCGCAGCCGTGTCGACCCCCGCGATGATCTGCGCGATACGCCGCACGTTGTCGGCGTAGTCGGTCACCACAATCGTGTTGTTGGCCGGGTAGGCCGCCACGGTATTGTTCGGTGAGATCAGCGGACGCAAGACGGGCAGCAGGTTATTGGCCGATTCGTTCTTCAGCGCGAACACTTGTGTGACGATCTGATCGCCACGTGCAACCGGTGTATTGCCGACATAAGTCGGCACGCCTTGCAGCTTGGCATCGGCCTCGGGCACCACCTTCAACACGCCGTGGTCCTGCACCAGCGCAAAGCCCTGCATCCGCAACGCGGATTGCAGGGTCTTCAGCGCCTGATCTTCAGGCACCGCATTCTCCGACACGAGGTTCAACTGACCTTTCACGCGCGGGTCGACGATGATCGTTTTGCCGGTTGCCGCCCCGATCGCCTTGGCCACCTGGTCGATATCGGCGTTCACGAAGTTGAGTGTCACCTGTGCCTGTGCTGTCTGCGCGGTGATCAATCCAGCCACCAGCAGCGCCGTTGCGACGCGACGCAATGCCATACGATTTCTTCTCATGGAATGTGGGATCGATGCCGACGGCCGCAGCCGTCGACGGTCATGCAGTGCGAACATTTGAGCAGGCCGCCGCCCTGTCGGTCTGCCAGCCAGCCTCACGGGCGGTCAACGTCCCGGATGCCAGACATCCAATGTCCGAAAAAAATGAACAGTAACAGTTTTTCATGTCGGATTTGTCACAAAAGAAACGGCGCCGTGCGATTCCTCTAAAGACCGCCACAGACTGTCAAGCAATTGAAAGCAAATGAGCTTCTGTGTGTTGGGCCGCAAAAGCGCTTCGTTTTACGCTCGATTATGTCGGTTAGCCAACTTGACGCATATGAGCCTGCCGGTATGATACGAGGCGTTCGAGGTGCTGGTTGCGACTTGCCGAGGCGGGTTTTCCCCGATACCCGGCAAAAGCCCGGCCAGTGAGCGCTCACCGGCGCGCAGCGGCAGAAGTATGGCCGGTGCATTGCCTTACCAAACCTTACCCTTGAGATTTGATTAGTCGTCTTGACTGATGAAACGAACCTTCGTCACCGTCGCCGCAGGGCTTGCCATGCTGATCGCAGCAGGGTCCGCGCGCGCCGATTGCTTTGACGAGGCTGCGGGATATCAGAAGGTCAACCCCCTGATTCTGCGCGCAATTGCGTGGCAAGAGTCGCACAATCGGCCGGACGCGCTGCACAAGAACGCCAACGGATCGACCGACTACGGCGTCATGCAGATCAACTCGATCCATCTGCCTACGCTAGCCCAGTACGGTATCTCGCAAGGCACGCTGATGCAGCCTTGCAAGAACGTCTACATCGCGGCATGGCATCTGCGCCGCCAGATGAACAAGTACGGCAATACCTGGCAGGCGGTTGGCGCGTACCACTCCGAAACGCCGGCGCTGCGTGACAAATACGCGCAGCAGATCGCCGCGATCCTGCGCAAGTGGAATCTGATGCCGGCTGGGCACTGAGCCGTTCCCGCCACGCGGCCGTTCCCCGTTTGATGCACAATGCGGCTTCGTGCTGCCGTCGGCGTTCGGCCCTCTTCGGGCCCCGGAATCATGCGACTCCAAGCCCGGCACGCCCTCCAATCCTCTTGTCTTCCCGTACTGCGATGAACCAGCCGCTATTGCCCGTCACCGTGCTCTCCGGTTTTCTGGGCGCCGGCAAGACCACGCTCCTGAACCACATCCTCGCGAATCGTGCCGGTCTGCGCGTCGCGGTGATCGTCAACGATCTGGCCGCCGTCAATATCGATGCAACGCTCGTGCGCGATGCCGCCGCCCTCTCGCATCTCGAAGAGCAGCTCGTCGAGCTGTCGAACGGCTGCATCTGCTGCACGTTGCGCGACGATTTGCGGGTCGAGATCAAGCGGCTTGCCGCCGAACAGCGCTTCGACGCGATCCTGATCGAATCGACCGGTGTGGCCGAGCCCATGCCGATTGCCGAAACCTTCACCTTCGTCGACGACGACGGCGCGTCGCTGTCCGATGTCGCGCAGCTCGATACGATGGTCACGGTGGTCGACGCGTTCAACTTTCTGCGCGACTACGGTTCAGCCGACGCGCTCTCCGAACGGGGCCTCGCCGCGACTGACGAGGACGATCGGACGCTGGTCGAATTGCTGATCGAGCAGATCGAATTCTGCGACGTGCTGGTGGTGAACAAAGTCGATCTGGTGAGCGCCGATGAGCTCACGCGTTTGCAGCGCATCCTCGCCCGCATCAATCCGCGCGCCGTACAGGTGGTAAGCCGTTTTGGCGAGGTACCGCTTGCCGAAGTGCTGAATACCGGACGTTTCGATTTCGACGAGGCATCGAGCGCACCGGGCTGGCTGGCGTCGCTCAATCATGAAAATGAGCACGACCATGAACACGGCCATGCGCATCACGGCGAAGCGGACGAATTTGGCATCGGCAATTTCATTTACCGTGCGCGGCGGCCGTTTCACCCGGAGCGCCTGTGGGCGCTGCTGCATCAGGAATGGAAGGGCATCTTGCGCAGCAAGGGCTTCTTCTGGCTCGCCACACGTAACGACATTGCCGGTTCGCTGTCGCAGGCGGGTGGCGCTTGCCGCCATGGTCCGGCGGGGATGTGGTGGGCCGCCCAGGATCGCAGCGAATGGCCGGACGGCGACGACGAGCTGGCCGCCGAAATTGCCGCCGACTGGTATGGCGAACCGGACGATCTGAGTATCGGCGATCGCCGCCAGGAACTGGTGATGATCGGCGTCGGCATCGACGCGGCGGTCTGGAAAGCGAAGCTCGACGCGTGCCTCGTAAACGATGAGGAATATGCGGCGGGTCCGCAGGCGTGGCAACACTTCGCCGATCCGTTCCCGGCATGGGACTTCGACGAGGATGACCATGACCACGATCATCATGACCACGACGGGCACGGCCACGGCGAGATCGTGCATCGTCACGATTGAGCTTGAACGGCCCTTCGGGCTCGTGCCGAGTGATTAGCCGCGACGCCCGTCGCTGCTAATCACTAATGCCAGAGGAAAACGCAGACGAAAAAAAACCCGCCGTTGGCGGGTGTCAACTGCCAGGCAGTAATCTGCTTAGCGCTTGTTGACTGCGTCCTTGAACGCCTTACCAGCCGTGAACTTGACGGTCTTGGCGGCCGGGATCTTGATAGTCTCGCCGGTCTTGGGGTTACGACCCGTACGTGCTGCGCGCTTGCCCGAACCGAAGCTGCCGAAGCCGATCAACTGGACCGCATCACCCTTCGACACAGACTTCTTGATCACTTCAAGCAACGTGTCCAGCGTCTCACCGGTTTGAGCCTTGCTGGCGCCGGTCTGTCCTGCGACGGCGTCGATCAGTTCCTGTTTGTTCATTAAGGTTCCTTTCTGAGTTTAGGTTGACACGAACAGCGCGAACGCGCCGATTATACGTGCGCGGGCCGCACCGTCGAGCAGCTGCGGCTCCGGATCCCCTCCGGACAATTAGCACGGGGTAGTTGACTGCCCCGCGGCCGTGCTGCCGCTCCCTTCGCGGCGCTTGCTATGATAGCGCAGCGCAAACCCAATCAGGACAAGGGTTTCAAAGAATTAAGCGGTTCCGGGGCCGATATCGGGGAGAAACCCTTGTTTTTCCTCGTCATCGACCTCAATAGAAGGCTGAAACCCAGTATGGACGGGGCTTAGCGTTGGTTTTTTCCAACGTTACGCGCGTCTTTTTCGCCGCCCGGCGAGCTGCGCGCGCTGGCGGTAACGTCTGACCCGCTCTTTCTAGCGTCAATTTCCGCCGCGCATGACCGATCCGCTAATCCCCGCCGTCCTCGCTTTCCGCGACAACGGCACGCCGTTTTCACCGCTCTACGACGACATCTATCACAGCGCCGTCGGCGGTCTCGAACAGGCTGAGTACGTCTTCCTTCGCGGTAATGAGCTGCCGCAGCGGTGGCAGGGGCGCCGCATTTTCACCGTGCTCGAAACCGGCTTCGGCATGGGCATCAACTTCCTGACCACTTGGGCTGCCTGGCGTGCCGATCCGGCGCACTGCGAGCGGCTGCACTTCGTGTCGACTGAGAAGCATCCGTTTACTCAGGCCGATTTGCGCAGCGTTTATGCGGCGACGATTTCGGATCCGGAAATTGCCGCGCTGGCGCAAACGCTGGCCGCTGAGTGGCCGATGCTCGTTCCCGGCACGCACCGGCTCGAATTCGAGGGCGGACGGATCACGCTGACGCTTGTTTTCGCGGATGCGCTGGACAGCCTGTCAGCGTTGCGGTTGCGCGCCGACGCGTTCTATCTCGACGGCTTCGCACCGGCCAGGAACCCTGAAATGTGGACGCCCGCGATCTTCAAAGCGCTCGCCCGGGTAGCCGGTGAGGGCGCCACGTTCGCGACCTATAGCAGCGCCGGCGAAATCAAACGTGCGCTGACGCAAAACGGCTTTGTGTACCAAAAAGTTGACGGCTTCGGCTGGAAACGCGCGATGCTGGTCGGCCATTTCGCGCCACGCTGGCGCGTACGCCGCTATGAACCGCCCACGCCGCTTGAAGTCGACGAACGACATGCGATCGTGATCGGCACCGGGCTCGCCGGCTGCGCGGCGATCGAGCGGCTGATCTCGCGCGGCTGGCGCGTCACGTCGCTGGAACGGCACGCGTCGGTGGCTCAGGACGCCTCGGGCAACCCGGCCGGCGTGTTCCATCCAATGATCTCGCGCGACGACAGCGTCGCTTCGCGCGTCACGCGCGCGGGCTTTCTCTACACGCTCAGACGCTGGGCAACGCTCGAACGCCTGGGTCACCGTCCATTGCGTGGCGCGCCGGGGCTCTTGCAGATCGCCGCGGACGACGAAGAAGCACGCGCGATGAGCGAGGCAATCGCGGCGTTCGCTTACCCGTCCGAATACGTGACGCCCGTATCGCTGAGCGAAGCACAACGATTTGCGGGCATGCCGCTCGCGCGCAGCGGCTGGCTCTTTCCCCACGGCGGCTGGATCGACCCGGCGTCGCTTTGCGCCGCGCAGTGCGCGGCGGCGGGCGGGCTGCTTGAACGCTGCTTCGGCGTGGAGGTGGCGCACCTCGAACGGTCCGGGAATCAATGGACCGTCTTCGACGCAACAGGGCAGGTCGTCGCGCGTGCGCCGGTTATCGTTGTCGCAAGCGCACACGAGGCCGCACGCATCGCCGGTTTACGGCACGCGCCGACCCGCAGCATCCGCGGCCAGCTGACTTTGCTGCCACCGGGCACCGTCCCCCCGCTCGCTATGCCGGTAATCGGCGAAGGCTACGCCGTCCCGCTCGCCAGCGGCGTCACGCTGACCGGTGCGACCTACGAACTTGACGACCCTGATGCCTCGCTGCGACCGGCGGGTCATCTGGAAAACCTCGAGCGTGTCGGGCAGATGCTGCCGGCCTTTGACGGCATCGTGGATCCGGCAAGCGCGGCGGCGCTCGCCGGACGCGTGGCGTTTCGCTGCGTCACGAGCGACCGGATGCCCATGGTCGGCAACTTCGCCGACGAAGCCGCCTCGACCCGCGACGCCCATCGCCTGCGTGGAGCCTGGCCGCTTGATTTGCCACGCGTCGACGGCTTGTACGGCGCATTCGCCTACGGGTCGCGCGGTCTGGTATGGGCCGCGCTGGGTGCCGAGCTGATCGCCTCGCAAATCGAAGGTGAGCCATGGCCGCTCGAACGGGAGTTGGCCGAAGACATCGATCCTGCTCGCTTCCTCTTACGCGCGTTGCGCCATGGCACGGCGAGTTAACTGCGCGCGCCGAACCTCCGTGACGCGAAAAGTTATCCACTGAAACGTGTGGATAACCGCATCGTTTACCGGCGCAACTCATGTGGAACCGTTGTGGACGTAAACGGGGTAACTTTGCCGCCGCCGAAAATCGCGAAAAGTTACCCTTGTATACCCGCCGCTGCCGCACACGCTGTACATCGTGTTATGCGAGCGGCAACCCGATGAATTGATTCGGTAAACGGGAGTTATCCACAGAAATCGAGGCACCTTGTTAACTGTTACTACGTATACATACGGTAAACCTGTAAACAGAAGAGTCCGCTCGCGATCAAGCGCAATCGTTGAGCTCGGACCACCGGTACAACGGGTATAAAACGCGACCGACAACATCCCGAAAAAACACATCTGCAACGTTGAGTCTGTAGCCTATGAGAACCCGACCCGGCTTCAAAACGGTCGCTTTTTCCTCATCTTGCGAAGATAACGTACGTTTTTACCGTTTTGCCTGCATGTTCCTGTCTTTTCGGTTGAGTCTGAAAAAGCTATGGCACAATCGCCGTTCTTTCTCGCGTCGTGCCTCGCCTTTGGCGGCACACGCTGCAATGGAACGGTGCCGCTCAATCAGAATCTGATTCAAAGTCGACGGCGTTCTTTCACCGTGCCGTGCCGCCTACTACGGCCGCACCCCAGAATGCGCCGGGCTCCATGCGGCTGCGGCGCGTTCAGATCATCCGATCGTTGAAAACTCGCAACGCGGGTCACGCGAAGCGATCGCGACAGTGAGCGCCTCATGCGCTCACCCGCTCGCCGGTATTTGTGCGCCGGTTCGTGTCGTCTGCCGTTGCTGCCAAGGAGAACCCATCACAATGAAGTCGGCGTTTTCATTTTTTCCAGCCTGGCCACTCACACCCGACGCCATTTTTTGGGCTGGTCTCGCTTTGCTGGCCGCCGGCCTGTGCGGTGAGCTTTGCTATCGCGCATGGCGTTTGCCGCGAATTTCCGGATATGCGGTCATCGGTCTGATAGCAGGCGCAGCCGGTTTCGGCGTGATCGACGCGGAGTCCGCGAGCGCCGCGCGGCCGTTGCTCGATGTAGCGCTCGGTTTGTTGCTATTCGAACTGGGTAGCCGGCTCGATCTGCGCTGGATTCGCCGCAATCCCTGGTTGATTCTGTCGAGCGTCGCCGAAGCCACGCTGACGTTCGCGCTGGTTTTGCCGGTCCTGTTGTTTCTGAAGGTGCCGTTGATGGTGGCAACGGTGCTCGCCGCGATTGCCATGGCAACGTCGCCGGCGATGGTGATCCAGCTCAAAACCGAGCTACGCGCGGAAGGTCAGGTGACGCAACGTTTGTTGACCTTGACCGCGCTGAACAGCATGTACGCGGTGGTGATCGAAAAGCTCGTCTCGAGCTGGTTGCATCAGGAGGTTTACGGCAACGTTTACGCCACGATTCTGCAGCCGCTTTATCTGCTGGTCGGCTCGCTCGTGCTGGCTTATCTACTGGCGCGTACCTGCACGTTTTTTTATCGCCGCCTGAACATGCAGGATGAACATTCGTTCGTCGCGCTGTTCGGCCTCGTGTTGCTGGCCATTGCGGTGGCGCATGTGTTCAAGCTTTCCACCATTCTTGCCTTGCTGGCCGCAGGCATCATCGTGAAGAATCTTGAAGCGCGTCCGCAGTTGTGGCCGGAACATTTCGGCACGGCCGGCTGGTTGTTGACCGTGATTCTGTTCGTGTTGACGCTGACTACATTCGAATGGAAAGACATCGCGCTTGGCGGAGTTGCGGCGCTGGGTCTGATTGTGGCGCGTCTGGTTGCGAAACTGGTGGGGGTGATGGCCTTCGCCAAGCCGAGCGGTTTGAACTGGAAGCAGGGTATGGCGCTCGGTTTGTCGCTATCGCCCATGTCGGCGCTCGCGTACCTGCTCGTCGACGATACCTACAGCCTTTATCCGAATTTCGATCCGCAGTTGCGCGCGATCGTCATGTGTTCGATTTTCGTGTTGCAGATTCTCGGGCCATGGCTCGTGTATCGAAGCCTGGCGCTCGTGGCCGAACGGCGCGAAGAGTAAGCGCGCAAGCCGCTGCTCGATACTTCAGGCGCTTGAATTGTGCGCTTTATCCGACTTATTCGATTTAAAAACGGCCGGGTGTGTGACACAGGCATGTGACACGCACCGGCCGACCTGACTCAGGGGACGCCATGTCACTCGAACCCTTCATCGATTCGAAACCGTTCACTTTCGGTGTCGAACTCGAGATGCAGATCGTGAATACGCACGACTATGATCTGACCAAAGCCGGCTCGGATCTGATGCGTCTCATCAAGGATGAAAAAATCCCCGGCAACATCACGCCGGAAATCACCGAAAGCATGATCGAGTTGTCGACCGGTATCTGCACGACGCATGAACAGGCCGTGACCGATTTGCGCAAAATCCGTGACACGCTGGTTTCCGCAGCCGACCATCTGAACGTCGGCTTGTGCGGCGGCGGCACGCACGCATTCCAGCAATGGAGCGAAAGGCAGATCGTCGATACGCCGCGCTTTCAGTATCTTTCAGAGTTGTACGGCTACCTTGCCAAGCAATTTACGGTGTTCGGCCAGCACGTTCACATCGGCTGTCCGGATCCGAACAGCGCGCTGTATTTGCTGCACTCCATGTCGCGCTTCATTCCGCATTTCATCGCGTTGTCCGCCTCGTCGCCGTTCGTACAAGGTGTCGATACCGGTTTTCATTCGGCACGACTGAATTCCGTGTTCGCGTTCCCGCTGTCGGGCCGTGCGCCGTTCGTGCTGACGTGGGACAGCTTCGAAGAATACTTCTCGAAGATGGTCCACACCGGCGTGGTCAACAGCATGAAGGATTTTTACTGGGACATCCGGCCGAAGCCTGGTTTCGGCACGATCGAAGTGCGCGTGATGGACACGCCGTTTTCAGTGGATCGCGCCGCGGCGATTGCCTGCTATATCCAGACGCTGGCACGGCATCTGTTGCTCGACAAGCCGATCACGCCGAAGGAAGACGATTACCTCGTCTACACGTTCAACCGGTTCGAGGCATGCCGCTTTGGTCTGGCGGGCAACTGCATCAACCCGCAAACGAGCGAACGCAAGACGATTTCCGAAGACATCCTCGAAACGCTGGATTTGATTGCACCGCACGCCGAAGCATTGGGTTCGGGCAACGCGCTCGCCGAAATCGGCGCGATTGCGCGCGGTCAGGTCAATGACGCGACGTGGCTGCGGGGCGTCTTCGAGCGGGAAAAGTCCTTGCACGAAGCTGTAAGGCAGCAGTGTCTGCAATGGCGAGCCTAGCCAGATGCAGGATTGCTTACGTTAAACCGTAAGGAAGACCCGCTTCGAGCGGGTTTTTTTCATAAAAAAAATTTCTAGCCCGAGGGCTTCAGGTTTTTCTAAAGTTTACGTATACAAACGTAGTAGTAGTTAACAAGCATTGCATCTGCCTGTGGACAACTGAATAATTCCCTGCAAAGTCAAAGTGCTAGGTAAACCATAACTGGGCTGATACGGGACTTGTCGGCGCCGGTAAACGAGGACAACTTCGGTAAGGGTGGAGGGGGGCGGTTGCTTATCAAGAATCGGCACACACGTCATCCCCCGTGTTTTCCCATGGTTATCCACAGCTTGCATTGGATAAGTTAGCTGTACGATTGGCCGGTCTCGCATAGAATGTCGTTTTCGCTGCTTTGGCTTGCAAGGCGTTAAATTTTTGAGATAGTAGAAACCGTCTCGTCTGCTTTTGGGCGAGGCTACCCCACACAGGCTACGGGCGTGTTTGGCGGCGGTTCGCCGGCATCGCGCGCAAGCTTTAATAAACCAAACGAAGATTATGAGCGAAGGCGTATACGGAGAAAAGGCAACCGGGCGAGTGACCCACAGCCTATTGCGATTGAGCACGGCCATGCGGAGCCAGGCTTGGGAATGGGCGGAAGGCGCAGGCCTGACGCCGACCCAGGGCGAAATCCTGGTCTTGCTGATGCAGCGTAAAGGCCCGATGCGTCTTGGCGAAATTGCCCGTGAAACGGCGCTGACCGCCGCGACCACCAGCGATGCCGTGAGCACGCTTGAGACCAAAGGCCTGGTCGAAAAACGCCGTGCCCTCGACGACGGCCGCGCCCTCGCGGTCCGTCTGACGGCGCGTGGCCGTACCGCCGCCAAGCGCGCTGCGCAATGGCCGGACTTCCTGGCCAAAGCGGTCGGCACGCTGCGCGACGAAGAGCAGACGCTGTTCTATCGCACGCTGCTCAAGACCATCCACCAGCTGGAAGCGCAAGGCACGATTCCGCCGCACCGTATGTGCCTGAGCTGCACGCATTTCGAGCCGAGCAAGAATCCGAAGAAGACGCCGCATCACTGCGCGCTGCTTGACATGAACATGTCGGACACGGATTTGCGTCTCGATTGCTCGGTGTACGAAGCGGCTGACGTCGCCACCCAGAAGAAGACCTGGAAGATCTTCGCCCAGTAAGGCGGCTTCTTCCCGGACAATCCGCTACACTGCGAAGCCTGTTCCAGCGGGCGGCTATTGCCGTCCGTCGGACAGTTCGCGCCGCGTAGCGGCAAGTCTTTAGTCAACCTGAAGGTGGGACAGGCTGATGAATCGCGAAGTTCTGGCCATTCGCCACGTGCACTTCGAGGATCTGGGCAGTCTTGAGCTGGAGCTCGGCGAGCGTGGCCGGCCGGTGCGTTATCTCGACGTCGGTTTTGCCCGTATCGAGGCACCGGACCCGGTTGCGGCGTCCCTCATGGTTGTACTCGGCGGCCCGATCAGTGCAACCGACGACGCGCGCTATCCGACGCTCGTCCCGTTGCTCACCATGATCGAAAAGCGCATTGCCGCCGGTCTGCCGACGCTCGGCATTTGCCTCGGCGCGCAATTGATCGCGCGCGCACTCGGTGCGCGGGTCTATCCCGCAGGCCATACCGAACTCGGCTGGACACCGCTTACGCTCACTGATTCCGGCCGTGCGTCGCCGCTGCGTCATCTGGATGGCGCGCACACGTCGATGCTGCATTGGCACGGCGACACCTTCGATCTGCCCGATAACGCCACACGTCTCGCCTCGACGCCTGCCTGCGAAAACCAGGCTTTCTCCTGGGGCGGCCACGTGCTTGGCCTGCAATGTCATCCGGAGATTCGGGCTGACCGGTTCGAACCCTGGTTGATCGGCAACGCCGGTGAGATTGCCGGCCACGGTATCGATGCACGTCAGTTGCGGGCTGAGACGGCGCAGTTCGGTCCGGTGCTGGAAGCCGCCGCGCGCCGGATGTTCGGTGAGTGGCTCGATCAGGTGGAACCGAAACCCTGAGCCGGGGGTGCCTGCAGATAATCACCCGCGGTGCTATGCTCGATCGCTCTTGGGTTTTTACCGGGCGTAATCCATGAGCGCGCTTTTTTCCCCGCTCACGCTGCGTAGCGTGACGCTTCCTAATCGTATCGTCGTCTCCCCGATGTGCCAGTATTCCGCCGATCGCGGCGAGGCTACGGCTTGGCACATGATCCATCTTGGCAGTCTCGCGTTATCCGGTGCCGGCATGCTGTGCATCGAGGCGACCTCTGTCGAGCCGGATGGCCGCATTACGCCTGGCGATCTCGGACTGTGGGACGACGCCACCGAAGCCGCGCTCGTGCCTGTCCTGGCCGCGATCCGCAAGCATTCGCACATTCGCGTTGCGATGCAGTTGGCGCATGCAGGGCGCAAGGCGTCGAGTCAGGCGCCTTGGGAGGGCGGCCAACTGATTGCGGTTTCGCAAGGCGGCTGGCTGCCGCATGCGCCGTCGGCGTTGCCGCACAAAGCGGGTGAAGAGCCGCCGCTTGCGCTCGATACACCCGCATTGAACCGGATTCGCGAAGCGTTCGCGGCTTCCGCGCGCCGCGCCGCGCGCCTCGGCGTCGATGCGCTGGAAATACACGCGGCGCATGGCTATCTGCTGCATCAGTTCCTGTCGCCGATCGCCAATCAACGCAGCGACGACTACGGCGGTTCGCCAGAAAACCGCATGCGCTTTCCGCTCGAAATCTTCGACATCGTGCGCGCCGCGTTTCCCGCCGACAAACCGGTCGGCGTGCGGGTCTCGGCGACCGACTGGGTCGAAGGCGGCTGGACGCTCGAGGACACGATCACGTTCGCACAGGAGTTGAAAAAGCGCGGCTGCGACTGGATCGACGTATCGTCCGGCGGCGTCTCGCCGTTGCAAAAGATTCCGCTTGAGCCGGGCTATCAGATTCCTTTCGCGCGGGCCGTCAAACAGGCAACCGGCCTCGCGACCATCGGCGTGGGTCTGATTACCGATCCGCTGCATGCCGAACAAATTATCGAAGAGGGTGATGCGGATCTGATCGCGTTGGCCCGTGCGCTGCTCTACAACCCGCGCTGGCCGTGGCATGCCGCGGCGCAACTGGGCGCGACGGTCGAAGCGCCGCCGCAGTACTGGCGCTCGCAACCGCGCGACCAAAAAGCACTGTTCGGTGAGATTTCGTTCGGACAACGGTGAACTTGCCATTGCGCCTCATGCGCGCACGTCTTTTTGACGGTTGAAGGAAGCCGTCTTGAGCGTGTAGGATGCCGGATGTGGCGCATGAGCGTCGCAAGTCGACGCGGCGCTCGCAAGGCGCCGCGTTTGCTATCCGCGTCAGAAAAAGCAGCGCGCTAGACGCGGGCATTTTTGGCGGCTGCCGGATCTTCACCCCCAGTTCTTCACAAGGATTCATTCAATGAGTTCACGCAGGATCGCCGTGCGCCGTTCGGGTGTGCACGGCAAAGGCGTGTTTGCCATCGAGCCGATTGCGGCCGGCGAGCGGCTGATCGAATACAAGGGTGAGCGGATCTCCTGGAAAGAAGCGTTGCGCCGTCATCCGCACAATCCGGACGAACCGAATCACACGTTCTACTTCGCGCTCGATAGCGGCAAAGTGATCGACGGGAAGGTGGACGGCAACAGCGCGCGCTGGATCAACCATTCGTGCGCACCAAATTGCGAAGCCGAAGAGATCGATGGTCACGTGTATGTGCACGCGCTGCGCGACATCGCCGAGGGTGAGGAAGTCTTTTACGACTATGGCCTCGTCATCGACGCGCGCCAGACCAAGAAGCTCAAGAAGGAATACGAATGCCGTTGCGGCGCGCGCAAATGCCGCGGCACGATGCTGGCTCCGCCGGAGAAAGAGAAAGGCGTTTCCAGCTCCGACAAGTCGGCAAAGAAGGTGAAGACGTCGGAGAAAAAAGCGAAGAAGAAATGAAATGCGGGCTGCCTGAGTTGACGTAAGTGAACTCAAGGCAGCCCGTGGCGGCGCTTTGGGCCGCTGTAGAGTCACATATCGATCGGCGCCGAGTGCGCCGATTTTTTTGCCGGTCGCCGTGTGCCGGGATCGGCGTCCTGTTGAACGCTGGTCGGGGCGGGTATCAGTGGAATACGCACGATGAAACGCGCACCGCCGTCCGGCGAATCTTCGTAATGCACGCTGCCGTGATGCAGCACCATGATGTCGTGAACGATCGCGAGACCGAGACCGGCGCCGCTATCCACGCCGGCTTCGCTCTGGCCGTCGCCGCGGAAGAATCGTTTGAACAGATCGGCTTGCTGCGTGGGCGGCACGCCCGGCCCATTGTCTTCGACGACAATCTCGGCCATGCGCAGATCCTCGATCACGGTTTGCGACACCGTCACCGTGATGCGGCCGCCATCGAAGCGTGAAGGCGGCACGTACTTGAGCGCGTTATCCAGCAGATTGGCGATCACTTCGTGCAGCAGCACCGGATTGCCGCGGACCATCAGCGGGTGATCGTTGGCCGGATCGTCGAGCCGCTGGAAGCCGAGGTCGACGTGGAAGGTCAACGCGCGCGGCACCCATTCCGCGCCCGTATCGAACGCGAGCGCGGCCATATCCACGTTGACGAACCGTGCCGCCTGTTCGCCCGGCTCGGCGCGCGCAAGCGAGAGCAACTGGTTCGACAACCGCACGGCGCGGTCGGCCGCAGCGCGCAATTCACGGACCGCGACGAGCGTCTGCTGCGGGTCGCGCGCGACCGCGGCCTGTTCCGCATGCAGTTTGACGGCGGTGAGCGGTGTGCGCAGCTGATGCGCGGCGTCGGCGATAAATTTGCGCTGTCCGTCGAGGGCGGTTTTCAGACGATCGAGCAGCGCGTTCAACGCGCCGGTGAGCGGCCGGATTTCAACCGGCACATAGGTTTCGTCCACCGGTTCGAGCGACGTATGGGTCTGCCGGTTCAGCGAGTCGGCGAGATCGGTTAGCGGATTGAGCTGTTGATTGACGACGCGCCAAACGATCACCCAACCCGCCAGCAGTAGCAAGAGCAGCGGCATCATGATCGCGACCAGAAACTCGGCGGCGATGCGAAAACGGTGATGCACCGGCTGACCCACTTCGACGACGATCGGATTGCCGGTAGGCTGATCGACGCGTACCTGTGCCACCCGCACGGTCACGCCTTCGTGCTGGGTTTCGAACACGTACGCATAGTGCATACGGCGCACGCTGGTGCCCTGCAGCGGCAGATTGTGGTCGCCGGCGATTTCGGTTTCGCCGTTGCTGATCCGATAAACGAGTTGTTCGACCGGATCGGAGAACATGGCCTGCGCGAGCGGCGGCACCGTCACCTTGGCGTCGGGGCCGGCTATCTGGATCTGTTTGGAGATCGCGGTGGCGAGATCGGCGAGCGACCGGTCGACCACGTGCTGCGTGTACTGCCACGCCAGCCAGTAAGCGATCAGGCCGCTCATGAGCGCGAGCAGCGAAAGGGGAGCAGCGAGGCGCCGCAGCAGCGTGCGGCGCAGACTATTGGCGGCCGGCTGGGGCATGATCGAACGCGCGGGAAAGAGGCAACGGCGTGAAGCACCGTGGCGCCGTGAAAACTCGCCGGATGCCGGCGAATGGCGCACCGAGTGCGCGGCGCCGGCCCGGCGCTGTCAGGCCGCAATACACATTACACATTGCGGCCCTTGCAACGATTATGCGGCCTGACGGATTTCCTGCAACAGGTAACCGAAGCCGCGTACCGTGACGATTTCGACACGGCAGTTTTCGAGCTTTTTGCGTACCCGGTGCACATAGACTTCGATCGCGGTATCGCCGAGATCGCCGCCGAAGTGCGTCAGATGGTCTTGCAGCTGAGCCTTGCTGACCACACGGCCGTGGCGCAGCAGCAGCATTTCGAGTACCGCGAATTCGCGCGGCGACAGTTCGAGCGGTTTGTCGTCGTTGAAAATGCGGCGATCGACGCCCGACAGACGCACACCGCCCAGCGACACTTCCGGACGCGGCATGTCGCCATGCGGGCCGCTGCGGCGCATCACGGCGCGGATGCGCGCTTCGAGTTCGGTGGGTTCGAACGGCTTCAGCATGTAGTCGTCGGCGCCGGAATTCAGGCCTTGCACGCGGTCGTTCAACTCGTCGCGCGCGGTGAGGATGATCACCGGCGTGTGGCGATTGCTCTGACGGAAGCGCGCGAGCAGCGTCATGCCGTCGATACCGGGCAGGCCCAGATCGAGGATCACGAGCTCATGGCGGTTTTGGGTGAGGGCCTGTTCGGCGAAAATGCCGTCATGGACCATGTCGACGGTGAAGCCGGCTTGTTCGAGACTGCTTTGGATGCCGCGTGCGATGGGGCGGTCATCTTCGATCAGAAGGAGTCGCATGGATTTCGCTCAAGTACAATGGTTTTAGGCGTTTGGGCAAGCGGTTCGCCGGGGCGCCTGCTGCACAGGCAGCGTGCCGCGCGGCCGTGCCGAACCGGCACCAGGCGGCCACGAAACAGCTATCGAGCAGCCATGAGGTAGCCCGAAAGCAGCCATCAAGCAGCCACCGAGCGATCACGACGTCATGTCCGAGATAACGATTCACGAACTGGAAGCCGCAATCAACTTCTGGCGCGCCCGCTCACCTTCGAGCGGCGACGAACTCGTTCTGTGCAAGGAGGCAAGCGCGCTCTCCAAGCCGTATGCGCTGATGATTGTACAGCGTCAGCAGACGCTATCACCGGATCGTTTGGACGGGATCGCGAGGCTTGCGTGGGATTCTTACGTGCGCCTTAATAATAGCCTGTAGAACTGAAGGGTTGGGCGGAGAATTGCCTGCAATGCCCTTTCATTACCGTCAAATCGGTCGATTCGGTGTGTATCAAGGCTTCTGATTGCCTGTATTACGCTGTAATACTGTCGATAAATCGGGCCAATTTGATGTCCCGCTCGGTCAAACCATTGGCCTCGTGCGTCGACAGTGTGATCTCCACCTTGTTGTAGACGTTGAACCATTCCGGGTGGTGATCCATCTCCTGCGCCTTGATGGCCACGCGCGTCATGAAGCCGAATGCCTCGTTGAAGTCGGCGAACTTGAAGTGGCGCTGGATCGCGTCGCGGCCCGCCACGGCTTGCCAGCCACGCAGTTCCGAAACCTGCGTGGCGCGTTCTTCGGAAGTCAGTTTGCTAATCATGGTGCTACCTCGTTGATCTGAACAGGCACGCCGGCAGGCGTGCGTATCCGCTATTTTTTCACGGATGCCATCAGTCTGCTGTCGGACTGCTCGGGCTGGGTTGTCAAATATCGCCGTCGATTTGCCAGCCTTCCTGCGAGCCGCGCGTGATGACCTTATCGCCCTCGAGCACGTCGCCTGCCGCGAACGGCGGCTCTGCGGCCAGCTTTGCCAGCAGCGGCGCGAAGTCGGTTTGCGCCACGCCGAACAATTGCGCGAAGTCGTCGATCACGAAGTAGGTTTTCTGGAACGTGTCGATGCGATAGCGCGTGCGCATCACGCGTTCGAGGTCGAAGCCGAGCCGGTTCGGCGCCGCGCTTTGCTGGCTGTAGAGCGTCTCGCCCTTGCTCGACACGATGCCCGCGCCGTAGATCTTTACGCCGTTCGGACTTGCCGCGTCGCGGATCAGGCCGAACTCGACGGTGTACCAGTAGAGACGCGCGAGCAGCGGCAGCGCGCCCGCATCATTCGCGGCGAGCGCGGCGCGGCCGTACGCATGCATGTAGTCCGCAAACACCGGATTGATCAGGAGCGGCACGTGGCCGAACAGATCGTGAAAACAGTCCGGTTCCTGCAGATAATCGAGTTGATCGGGGCGGCGCATCCACCATGTCACGGGAAAACGGCGGTTCGCCAGATGCTCGAAGAACACCTGATCGGGCACGAGTCCGGGCACCGCGACGATTTGCCAGTCCGTCGCGGGCGTTAGCTTTGCGTTGATTTCGTCGAAGGAGGGCACGCGCCCGGACGGCATGCCGATACAGTCGACGCCTGCCAGAAACTCATCGCATACACGGCCCTTGAGCAGCGCTGTCTGGCGTGCATAAAGCTGTTGCCAGACAGCGTGGTCGACCGCGCCATATCGTGCGATAGGCTGGTCGATGGTGAAATCGGCTCGGGTTTCGAGGCCGGCGTCGAATTGCTCTTTGAGTTTGGCGGTGTTGGCTGTGGACATGATGCTGCGCGCTCTACGGTGACTGCTGATTGAAACGGTGATGCAAGTGTAGAGCGGCGAGCGTGCGGAATGGGCGCAATGATGGCGTTATGACGTGTCAATATGCAATAATCATGCATTAAATACAGGTTTAATGCGGAAATCTCTCATGCTAGAACTCGATCACTTCGATCTCGCGCTGCTGGACGTTCTTCAGCGCTTTGGGCGGGCCACGCATCAGCAATTGGCTGAGCAGGTGCCGCTGTCGCCGTCGCAGATCGGGCGGCGCTTGCAGCGCCTCGAGCAGGTGGGTGTGGTGGACGGCTATCGCGTCGTGCTGCGCCCGGAAAAACTCGGGCTCGGCGTGACGGCTTTTACGAGTCTGAAGCTGAAGCATCACGGCGACTCGATCATCGAGCAATTCCAGCAACAGATCGAGGTGCTGCCGGAAGTACTGGAATGTCACGCAGTGGTCGGCGACGCCGATTATCTGCTGCGCATTGTCGCGCCCGATCTGAATTATCTGTCGACGTTCGTGATGAAGAAGTTGATGCGTGTCCCGGGCGTAGACAGCGTGCGCTCCAATATCGTGTTGACCACGTTCAAGCGCAATGGGCCGTTGCCGCTTGGTCATCTGTCGCCGGGGGCGGCCGCTACCTGATGCTGCGGCTTCCCGGCCGTTGGGGGTGTTGAAGAGGGGAGCGGCTCCGAGGTTGATTTCGCCGCGACCCGCGACGCTTCAGTTTTACGCAGCTTGCTTGGGTTCGTTGTCCGGGCTCAGCAAATCGACGTAGGCCACCGCGACCAGATCCGACTCCGGCACGCCGAGGGTCTGGAACATTGCGTGCGCTTCGGCGTGGCCGCCTTCTTCGTCGTCGTCCTGAGCCAGCACGACTTCCAGCTCGACGAAGTCGCCGAGACCATCGACCCGGTCCAGATGGATCCGCGTGCGTCCTGTCAGATAAACGTGACGTTCCTTCGTGACGATGCCACGCGTGGTGAGCGCCGTGGCGAGCAGCGCGTGCATGGCTTCAGGGTTGGTCACCGGGCTGCGCGTGTAATACGACGCCTTCGGGCCGTCGCGGTCGTCGCGCTGGTAGAAGATCAGTTCGGCCGGCGTGCCGTCGTCGAACTGGCGCAGCTTCAGGCGGCCACGCGGGACATCGTAGAAAAAGTCCTGCTGACGGAAGATCAGCGGCGCGTCCGGTGCAAGCTTTGCGGCTCGCTCGCGCAGTTGCTCGAAATGCTGGGCGCGGGCTTTGATTTCAATGTTGCGTGCCATGTCAGGCTCCTGTCGAAGGATGGCGTGGTCGGCGGCTTCCGGTGTTGCCGGGCGAAGCCGCCGGGAAGGACAAAGTCAGACGGAACAAAAACGAAGCGGGGCCGGCGCGTGAGCGCAAACCCTCAATCTAACAAAAAGCGCGTGACGACGTCGTTTCAGATGGCGGGGTCGACGACGATGGCCTGTCAATGTGACCCGCGCCGACGAGCGCCAGAGGCGATCAGCGCGGCTGTTCTACACGGAAAAGCCAACCAGCATGACCAGCGGCCGCACGGTGAGCGGCTGTCATGAGCGTGGCTCATATCGCGCTCGTTGTGCCCTCATGCACCCCCTCATGCCGCTTTCATGTCGCCCATTGCTGCTCGATCAGCTTCAACGCGGCGGCGATCGCCGGTTCATCCTTGCGCTCCGCCAGCGTGATAAAGCTGAGCTGGGTCGGCACCGTGACGCCTTCGACGATGGTCAACGCATGCGCATGAGCTTCAGCGATCGCGGTGGCGTCGCGCGCGAGCGTGAGGCCGACACCTGACTTGACCAGATCGAGCATCGACGGCTCCTGATCCACCTCCGCCACCTTAACCGGTTTTACGCCGGCTTCGTCGAAGCAGCGCGACAACAATCGATTGTGCGCGGACGCGGGCGGCGTCCAGATCCACGGCAGCGCGGCGAGCGAGCGCCAGTCCCGCGCGCCCTTCACGCGATCTTTCCATCCCGCCGGCGCGAGCACGCGGTACTGAAAGTGCGTGAGCGTGACGGCGTGAAAGATGGCTCCGTCACGGCTATCGTCGTCGGATGGCAGGCCGATGTAATAGCCCACATCCAGTTCTCCCGCACGAACCTGCTCCAGCACCCAGCCCGACATACCGTGGCGCAAGGCCGTTTCGATGTGCGGCCAGGTTTCCACCAGTTGCTTGAGAAAGCCGCCGAGGCGCAGGAAAGCCGGATCGAGAATTGTGCCGATCCTTAATCGACCGCGCACTTCGTGGCGCAGCGCCGCCGCCGCGCGCTGCACGTCGCTCGCGGCACCCAACGCGCGCTCTGCATGGGGCAGCAGGGCCTGGCCGTCGCGGGTCAGCGAAAGCCCGTGTGAGGTCCGGGTGAACAGCGTCACGCCGAGCGTCTCCTGCAAATGCTTGATCTGCAGGCTGACGGCAGGTTGGGTCAGGTGAAGTTGCACCGCGGCGCGCGTGAGATTGCCCTCGCGCGCGACGGTGACGAACGCCCGTAGCAGAGTGAGATCCATATCCTGATATTAGCCCGGCTTATAGCGCAGTTGAGCATTACTCATTGGATTTGTCGCCTCGAAGCGCCGTACGCTTGCGTTCATCACGCCGGTTTCGGTGGGCGGAAGACATTCATAGGAAGAGGACACGAAGATGAGCGAGACCTATCAGGACGAGACCGTCCGGAGCGAGACGAGCGCACGCGCGCTGACCCATTTCATCAACGGCAAGACGATCGAAGGCACGAGCGGCCGCTTTGGCGACGTCTTCAATCCTGCGCTTGGCAGCGTGAGCGCACGTGTGCCGCTGGCGAGCGTCGCTGAAGTAGATGCGGCCGTCGCTGCCGCCAATGCGGCGTTTCCGGCATGGAGCGAAACTGCGCCGATCAAACGGGCGCGCGTGCTGTTCAAGTTCAAGGAATTGCTCGACCGTCACCATGACGAACTCGCGGAATTGATCACCCGTGAGCACGGCAAGGTGTTTTCGGATGCGAAGGGCGAGGTGATGCGCGGCATCGAGATCGTCGAGTTCGCGTGCGGCATTCCGAATCTGCTGAAGACCGACTTTACCGACCAGATCGGCGGCGGTATCGACAATTGGAATTTGCGTCAGCCGCTGGGCGTGGTTGCCGGTATTACGCCGTTCAATTTTCCGATGATGGTGCCATGCTGGATGTTTCCGGTGGCGATCGCATGTGGGAACACGTTCGTGCTGAAGCCGTCGGAGCGCGATCCGTCCGTCTCGAGTCGATTGGCCGAACTGCTGAAAGAAGCGGGATTGCCGGATGGCGTGTTCAACGTCGTGCATGGCGACAAGGTGGCGGTGGATGCATTGCTCGTGCATCCCGAGGTGAGTGCGTTGTCGTTTGTCGGCTCGACGCCGATTGCCGAATACATCTATACGGAAGGCACGAAGCACGGCAAGCGCGTGCAGGCTTTGGGCGGTGCGAAGAATCACCTCGTGGTGATGCCGGACGCGGATCTCGATCAGGCTGTCGATGCGTTAATTGGCGCGGCGTATGGTTCGGCGGGCGAGCGTTGCATGGCGATTTCGGTGGCGGTCGCGGTGGGGCATATTGCAGACGAACTGATCGGGCGGCTGACGCCGCGAGTGAAGAGTCTGAAGATTTTGAACGGCATGGAATCGGAGGCCGAGATGGGGCCGTTGGTGACGGCGGCGCATCGCGAGAAGGTGACGGGTTATATCGATGCCGGTGTTGCGGCCGGGGCGAAGCTGGTTGTTGATGGGCGTGGCCATGAGGTGGCCGGGCATGAGAAGGGGTTCTTTCTCGGCGGCACGTTGTTCGACGATGTCTCGACTGATATGAAGATTTACCGTGAAGAGATTTTTGGTCCTGTGCTGTGTGTTGTGCGAGTGCCGGATTTTGCTTCTGCTGTTGAGTTGATTAACGCTAACGAGTTTGCTAATGGGGTGTCGTTGTTTACCTCCGATGGTGGGGTGGCTCGGACTTTTTCCCGGCAGATTCAGATTGGGATGGTGGGGATTAATGTGCCGATTCCTGTGCCGATGGCGTGGCATTCGTTTGGTGGGTGGAAGAGGTCGCTTTTTGGCGATCACCATGCCTATGGGGAAGAGGGTGTGCGGTTCTACACGCGGTATAAGAGCATCATGCAGAGGTGGCCGGATAGCATCGGCAAGGGGGCTGAGTTCACTATGCCGGTGGCTAAATAAGGTTTGGTTTTTTGCCTGCGGCGGCGCTTGTTGGTTGTATGCCTGCGGTGTTGGCCTTTCCTTGTTTTGTTATCGGTCTATTAGCGTTCCCCCTGTGCGGGGGGGCACCTACTTTTCTTTGCCTGCCGCAAAGAAAAGCAACCGTATTGGAAGTCAAGCGGCGAACAGGTGCTCAAGGTAGCAAGTGTCAGAGGCAGGGAGCATTTTGCGCGCA
>NZ_CAJNBK010000030.1 GCF_905220975.1 Paraburkholderia haematera
GACCCGATCAACGTGATCAAGGCCACCGACACGACGCCTGGCGCCGTGATCTCGATGACCGAAATCGTGATCATCGTGGTGGCGTTCCTCGTGATGGGCGGTCTGCTGCTGCTGGTTCACAAGACCAAGCTCGGCCGCGCGATGCGTGCGATTGCTGAAAACCCGGGCGTCGCCAGCCTGATGGGCGTGAACCCGAACTTCGTGATTTCGGCGACCTTCATGATCGGCTCGGCGCTGGCCGCGCTCGCCGGCGTGATGATCGCGTCCGAATACGGTAACGCACACTTCTATATGGGCTTCATCCCAGGTCTGAAGGCCTTTACCGCGGCGGTGCTGGGCGGGATCGGCAATCTCGGCGGGGCGATGGTGGGCGGCGTGCTGCTCGGCCTGATCGAACAGTTGGGGGCCGGCTATATCGGCAACCTGACCGGCGGTGTGTTCGGCAGTAACTATCAGGACGTGTTCGCATTCATCGTGCTGATCGTCGTGCTGGTGTTCCGTCCGTCGGGTCTGCTCGGCGAACGTGTTGCGGATCGCGCTTGATCCCGGGCCATAAGGAGTAAACAGACATGACCTCAATTCAACCGATCGAGCCGTCCACGACGCTCATCCCTGAAAAGAACCTGACGAAGACGCTGACCGTCGGCATCATCACCGCGATCTTCGTGATTGCGGCACCGATGATCATCGGTGCCGCAGGCGGCAACTACTGGGTCCGCGTGCTCGACTTCGCGATGCTGTACGTGATGCTCGCGCTGGGCCTGAACGTGGTGGTCGGCTTCGCCGGCCTGCTGGACTTGGGCTACATCGCGTTCTACGCCATCGGCGCGTACGTTGCGGCACTGTTGAGTTCACCGCACCTGACCTCGCAGTTCGAGTGGATCGCGCACCTGTTCCCGAACGGCCTGCATGCGCCGATCTGGGTCATCGTACCGATCGCCATGGGGCTCGCCGCGACGTTCGGTGTCCTGCTCGGTGCGCCGACGCTGCGTCTGCGTGGCGACTACCTCGCGATCGTGACCTTGGGCTTCGGGGAAATCGTGCGGATCTTCATGAATAACCTCGACCGTCCGGTGAACATCACCAACGGCCCGAAGGGGGTCACGGGGATCGATCCAGTGTCGGTGGGCGGCTTCAGTCTGGCGCAGACGCACACGTTCCTCGGGTTCTCGTTCCCGTCGGTGTACATGTATTACTACCTGTTCGTGTTGTGCGCGCTGTTCGTGATCTGGACCTGTACGCGTTTGCAGCACTCGCGTATCGGCCGTGCATGGGCCGCGATCCGCGAAGACGAAATCGCCGCCAAGGCGATGGGCATCAACACCCGTAACGTGAAGTTGCTGGCCTTCGCGATGGGCGCATCGTTCGGCGGCCTGTCGGGCGCGATGTTCGGTTCGTTCCAGGGCTTCGTGTCGCCGGAATCGTTCACCTTCTGGGAATCGGTCGTGGTGCTGGCGTGCGTGGTGCTGGGCGGTATGGGCCACATCCCCGGCGTGATTCTCGGTGCGGTGCTGCTCGCCGTGTTCCCGGAATTCCTGCGCTCGACGATGGGTCCGCTGCAGAACGCGATCTTCGGCCACGAAATCGTCGATACCGAAGTGATCCGTCAGTTGCTGTACGGCCTCGCGATGGTCGTGATCATGCTGTACCGCTCGGAAGGCCTGTGGCCGTCGCCGAAGCACGAAGACAAGATTGCGAAACTGGCGAAGCGCAGCGGCAAGAAGCCGGTGCGTGCTTAAGGTCCGGGGAGAACTCATATGAGCGATAACGTAAGCAACAACGTGGGCAGCGATCAGATCCGCCTGTCGGTGAAAGGCGTGAACAAGCGCTTCGGCGGCTTGCAGGCATTGTCTGACGTCGGCCTGCAGATCAAGTCGGGCCAGATTTATGGCCTGATCGGTCCGAACGGCGCCGGCAAGACGACCTTCTTCAACGTGATCACGGGTCTGTACACGCCGGATTCGGGCGAGTTCAAGCTCGACGGCACGGAATACACGCCGACCGCTGTGTATCAGGTGGCGAAGGCGGGTATTGCCCGTACGTTCCAGAACATCCGTTTGTTCGGTGGCATGACCGCACTGGAAAACGTGATGGTCGGCCGTCACGTGCGCACGAAGCACGGCTTGCTGGGTGCCGTGTTCCAGACGCCGGCTGAGCGCAAGGAAGAGCGCGAGATCAAGGAACGCGCAGTCGAACTGCTGGAATACGTCGGCATTGCGCAGTACGCGGACTACACGTCGCGCAATCTGTCGTATGGTCACCAGCGTCGTCTGGAAATTGCTCGCGCACTGGCAACGGATCCGAAGCTGCTCGCGCTGGACGAACCGGCGGCCGGCATGAACGCAACGGAAAAGGTCGAACTGACCAAGTTGCTCGACAAGATCCGCAGCGACGGCAAGACGATCCTGCTGATCGAACACGACGTGAAACTGGTGATGGGCCTGTGCAATCAGATGACAGTGCTCGATTACGGCAAGGTGATTGCTCAGGGTCTGCCGCATGATGTGCAGAAGGACCCGAAGGTGATTGAAGCTTATCTGGGTGCGGGGGTCCACTGATGGCTACGGCAATGTTGAAAATCAAGGGCCTGCAGGTCAATTACGGCGGCATCCAGGCAGTCAAGGGTATCGACCTCGAAGTTGCACAGGGCGAACTGGTCACGCTGATCGGCGCGAACGGCGCAGGCAAGACCACGACGATGAAGGCGATCACGGGTCTGAAGCCGTACGCCGCAGGCGACATCGAGTACATGGGCGAGTCGATCAAGGGCATCCCGGCGCACGAACTGCTCAAGCGCGGTCTGGCGATGGTGCCGGAAGGCCGTGGCATTTTCTCGCGCATGTCGATCGTCGAGAACATGCAGATGGGTGCTTATCTGCGTAACGACACGGATGCCATCAAGGCGGACGTCGATCGCATGTTCGGCTTCTTCCCGCGCCTGAAGGAACGCGCGACGCAATATGCGGGCACTTTGTCCGGTGGCGAACAGCAGATGCTGGCGATGGCGCGCGCGATCATCAGCAAGCCTAAGCTGTTGTTGCTGGATGAGCCGTCGATGGGTCTGTCGCCGATCATGGTCGAGAAGATCTTCGAAGTGGTGCGGGCGATTTCCGCTGAAGGCATGACGGTGCTGCTGGTCGAGCAGAACGCGCGTCTCGCGTTGCAGGCGGCGAACCGCGGCTATGTGATGGACTCGGGTCTGGTGACGATGTCCGGCGACGCGAAGCAGATGCTGGATGATCCGAAGGTTCGGGCGGCTTATCTGGGTGAATAAGCCCGGACTAAGTTTGGCTTAGCTGTAAAAAAGGCCGCATGCGCTTCAATCGCGCATGCGGCCTTTCTCTTTTCAGGCGCTTTCCTGACGCCTAAGCAGCCGGCGTCTCCGCCAGTTCGCCAAGGCGTTTGCCGAGACTGATCACGGCATCCGCGCGATAACCGAGCGCCTCATAGAACGCGCGCACGTCGGCCTTCGCGGACAACACCTGCAGGTTCAGCTTCGGGCATCCGCGTTCGGTCAACGCGTTTTCAACCTGCGCGACCAGACGCGTGCCGATACCGTGACGACGCAACGATTCATCCACCGCGAGCGAATACAGCCAGCCTCGGTGCCCGTCGTAGCCACCCATCACCGTGCCGACAATACGCTCGCCGAACACCGCGACAAAGAACAGCTCCGGTTGCGTCGCCAGCTTATTAGCGATCGACAGATGCGGATTGCGCTGCGGCCGCGTCACGTCCCGATACTCGGGGAACGCTTCCTGCCACAGTGCGACCACGGCGTCGGTGTCGCTCACGTCGAAGCGGCGGATCGATAGCGTTGCGGTCGTCGTCATACGCGCTTTCCTGCGTGATTAAAGCGTGTCGAGAATTGAACGCAGCATCGCCATCATCTGGTCGATTTCTTCGTTCGTGACGTTCAGCGCCGGCATGAAGCGCAGCAGGTTCGGGCGCGCGGCGTTCAGCAGCAGGCCGTCGGGCTGCATCACGCGCGCCCTCTCGACGATCTGGTTGCCGATGTCCTTGCCGAGCAGCAGGGCACGCAGCAGACCTTCACCGCGTTCGCCTTCGAAGCCGCGCTCTTCCGACAGTTCGAGCAGCTTCGCGCGCAGATACTCGCCGCGCGCACGCACGCCTTCGAGGAAACCCGGCGCGGTCAGCTGCGAGATCACCGAGTAGCCGACCGCGGTCATCAACGGATTGCCGTTGTACGTGCCACCCTGGTCGCCTGGTTCGAACACGGCGATGTCGGCTTTCGCGAGCAACGCCGCGAGCGGCACACCGCCGCCGATGCCCTTGCCGAGCGTCATGATGTCCGGCTCGATGCCCGACAGTTCGTAGGCGAACAGGGTGCCGGCGCGGCCACAACCGCTTTGCACTTCGTCGACGATCAGCAGCAGGTTGTGCTGTTTGGTCAGCGCGCGCAGTTGCTGCATGAATTCGCGCGTGGCGGGAATCACGCCGCCTTCGCCCTGAATCGGCTCGAGCATCACCGCGACGGTCTTCGCGTTGATGAGCTTTTCAACCGACGCGATGTCGTTCAGATCCGCTTTCGGGAAGCCCGGCACTTGCGGCGCGTAGATCGTGTCCCAGCCCGGCTTGCCGCTTGCGGACATAGTGGCGAGCGTGCGGCCGTGGAAGCTGTGATCGAACGTGATGATTTCGAACGCGCCGTCCCTGAACTTCTTGCCCCACTTGCGCGCGAGCTTGATCGCGCCTTCGTTCGCTTCCGCGCCGCTGTTCGCGAAGAACACTTTGTCGAAACAGCTGTGCTGCGTGAGCAGGCCCGCGAGTTGCGCCATCGGGCCGTTGTAGAAAGCCGGCGACGGATTGAGCAGCAGTTGCGCCTGCTTGTTCAGCGCTTCGATCATGCCGTCGTTGCAATGGCCGAGGCTGTTGACGGCCCAGCCCTGGATGAAGTCCAGATATCGCTTGCCGTTATTGTCGTAGAGCCACGAGCCCTTGCCGTGCGTGAAAACGATTTCGGGCCGGTTGGTGATATACATCAGCGACTCGATCGGGTACTCATTGAAATTCATGACGGCAGGCTCCAGACAGCGGGGTGAAGGATTAATGAGCGGTGGGCCACTTACGAAGCGGCGGCCAGGGGAAAGCGAAAAAGCAAACAAAAAAGCCACGGCATGCCGTGGCTTTCATGATTCGAACTGCTTGCGCCCTTGTGCGGCGCGAATCCGTGACGAAGCCAGCGGCGTCCCTAAGGGAGCGGCGAGCGGCGACGTCGAAGTTCGGACTGGATGCGGTTCATGCGCGAAAGAATACGACAAGGAAAGCGCTGGTGTAAACCATGAATTTGCATTGGACCGATATTTTTGTCCGACGCGCCAACTTGGCTTGAACGCTGATTATGAGATGTTTGGCTGACTAAAATGTGACGGCGCTTGTTTGAGTTGCCCGTCAGGTAGACGGAACGAACCAGGACAAATGACCACCGGAAATGCGAATGGGCGCTCAAGAGAGCGCCCATTCTTAATCAGGAAGCCGGGGGTCCGCCCATCCGAAGATAGCTGCCGACGCTGATCCCGACTTATCGCCAACAATTTTAAAAGCGCAGGAGCCAAAGGTCAATGGAACACCTGACAGATGAAGAAATTACGGCAGTTGCCGCATTGCTTTCGGGCGAACGCCTCGGTACGTTTCAGGCAATGGCGGGGAACACTCGCGCAGCCGTCGCTCTTCATCAGGAGTTGTTGCAGCTTGCTGGCGCACTGATGAGCGTCACTGCTGTGGTCGAAATCGCACTGCGCAACGCGGTGTGCGACAAGCTGACAGAGTATTTCGGTGTTGAGGGTTGGTTGCGTCGGCCACCGGCGCCTTTTGCATGGAAGGACGAGGAGCGTGGCAAGATCGAAGTGGCGGTTCGCAGTGCGCAGCGTGCCTCCTACGCCAAACTGAACTCGTCCGAGAAACGCGCCCTCGATGAGGTGGCGTTCCGTCGCGGCGTGCCGCCGGGGTTGCGTCACGAGTTCAGACTCAACGCGCGGCAAAAAACAATCGCCGTTCGAAGCGGGCAGGTCATCACTCAACTCACGATGTACTTCTGGAAGCGGCTGTTTTCCAGCGACTACGAACAGACCTTATGGAGATCCTCGCTCAAGCGCGTTTTCCCGGACAAGCGGGTTGATCGGTCGGCGATAGCCACGCAATTGGAGCACATCTACCAGACGCGTAATCGCGTTGCGCACCACGAGCCGGTGTATGGCCGAAGGCTTTTCGATACGCTGGCCGCAGTCGATTTTGTCGTTTCAAATCTGGGCGTAGCCGACAGCGATGGATGCACGCCATTGCGCAAAATGCTCCGGCCTGAGCACGCGACGCTAGAAAATCAAGCGCATGCCTTGCAGATCAGAATCGACGCTTTCGTCGGCGCAAATCACACATGCTCAAAGCACGGCCATTTGCACGGCCGCACTTTCAGAACACCGCTTCGCGAGCATCGACGCGTCTGCGCCGATGCCACGCGCGCTCTCAAACCGCGTTCGCCAAATCCGCCGCGCTCGTGAACGAATCCGCGTAGAACTCGTCTTCCGGCAGCGCATGATGCTGGGTGAAATCGCGCTGCGCCGATTCGACCATCACCGGTGCGCCGCACGCGTACACCTGATACGGCGACAGGTCCGGCAGATCTTCGATCACCGCGCGATGCACGAAGCCCACACGGCCCCTCCACGCATCGCCCGCGTCCGGCTCCGACAACACCGGCACGAACTTGAAGTTCGGGATCTCGCGAGCCCATTGCTCGGCGAGTTCGAGCAGATATAGATCCTTCTTGCGGCGCGCGCCCCAGTAAAGCGTCATCGGACGGTTCAGGTTCTTGAACACCGCATGTTCGACGATCGCTTTCAGCGGCGCGAAGCCCGTGCCCGAGGCCAGCAGCACGATCGGCTTGTCCGAATCTTCACGCAGGAAGAAGGTGCCGAGCGGGGCTTCGAAGCGCAGGATGTCGCGCTCCTTGATCGTATTGAAGACGTGATCGGTGAACGCGCCACCGGGCATGTGACGGATGTGCAATTCGATCGGGCCTTCCGCGTGCGGCGCATTCGCCATCGAATAGCTGCGGCGCTTGCCGTCCTTCAGAATGAATTCGAGGTACTGGCCGGCCAGATATTGCAGACGTTCGTTGGCGGGCAACTGCAGCTTCAGCACGACGACGTCGTCGGCTTTGCGCTCGATGGCGTTCACGCGGCACGGCAGTTTCTTGACCTGCACGTCGCCCACGCCGGCCACTTCGCGGATATCCACTTCGAGATCGGAGCATGCCGTCGCGCAGCAGAAGAGGGCCATGCCGCGCGTCTTTTCGTCGTTCGACAAGGCCGACGACGAATGCTGGCGCTGTTCGATCTGACCGCTGACCACGGTGCCTTTGCATGAGCCGCAGGCGCCGTTCTTGCAGCCGTACGGCAGGCCGATGCCCTGGCGCAAGGCCGCGATCAGGACCGGTTCGTCCTGTTCTACCTGAAACTGCCGGCCGCTTTGCCGGAGCGTGACGTTAAATGCCATAGAGTGTTCGAATTCGAAAAGTCGGTAATCGTTATCGGACCCGCGGTGCAACTGTGCGGTACCTGCCGCGCTTGGCGGCTACAATGCGTCCACCATGAAAGCGACACGAAATTTACGCCGTCCGCGCGTGCTGATAGTAGGCTGCGGTGACGTCGGGATGCGCTGCGTGCCCTTGTTGCGGCCACGCGCGCATGTTTTCGCGCTCACCAGCCACGCCGAACGCAGCGCCGAATTGCGCGCCGCGGGGGTCACGCCGCTGGTCGGCGACCTCGACGCGCGCCGCAGCCTGAAACGGCTTGCCGGCCTCGCGCCGACGGTGCTGCATCTCGCACCGCCGCAAAAGACCGGCGACGACGACCGCCGTACCCGTGCCTTGCTCGCTACGCTGAGCGCGCGCCGCGATCGGGCGCTGCGTGCCGCGCGCGGCGCGGTGGCGCCGGTGGGGCGACTGCGCCGCGGGTTACGCAACATGAGTGCCTCGTGGGCGGAATCTGAAGCAGCCAATATTGTACCCGACAGGGTGCGCTGGACCGCCGCTCCGCAGGCACCAGTGAAGCTGGTGTACGCGAGCACAACGGGCGTCTACGGGGATTGCGGCGGCGCATGGATCGACGAGACGCGCGCATCGCAGCCGGCCAATGCGCGCGCAAAACGCCGCGTGTCGGCCGAGCGGCAATTGCGGAGCGCCACGGCGCGAGGCGCGGTCGCCGCAAGCATCGCGCGAATTCCAGGCATCTACGCGAGCAACCGCTTGCCGCTCGCGCGGCTGGAAAAGCGCACCCCGGCCTTGATCGATGCCGACGACGTCTACACCAACCATATCCACGCCGACGACCTCGCCGCGATTCTCGTACGCCTCGCCACGCACGGGCGGCCGGGGCGCGCAATCCACGCATCCGACGATACGACGTTGAAAATGGGAGCGTACTTCGATGTGGTGGCCGATGCGTTCGGCCTTGAACGCGCGCCGCGCATCACGCGTGCCGAAGCAGAGCAGCAGATCGAGGCGACCTTGCTGTCCTTCATGCGTGAATCGAGGCGGCTTGTGAACCGCCGCCTCAAAGCGGAATTGCACGTGCGCCTGCGGTATCCAAGCGTCGAGGATTTTTTCCGCGGGACCCCGTAGGTTCAGGTCAATGCAGGTAACGCCTCCAGCAACAGGAAGCACAGCATTGCACCGATCAGTGCGCCGATCAGGTTCGGATGATATTTGTGCCGTAGCCGCATCATGACCAGCAGTCCGCCGATCAAAACCAGGCCGAGGCACACGAAAGCGATCATCACATTCGAAATTGCGATGGTGTCGTGGATGACCATGGCGCCCCTCCTTGAACCCTTTGTAGTCTTTGTTTAAACGAGTATAGGGCGAGTTGTAAGGGAGAGCATGCTGCGCTGCAGCGCGTAATCGGGTGCCCGCTGGGGCCTATGTGCGGGGGCGCACACGAATATCCTGATGCATCAAGGCTTTAAAAGGGCTCTACCGGTTTACCCGCTCCGTAAAGATCCGAGGTCGGTTTCGTCGAGCCATTGCCACGCCCCTTCAGCGAGTGTCGCAGGCAATGAGAGTCCGCCGATCCGCTCGCGATGCAGCGCTTCGCAACGGTTGCCGGCCGCCGCGATCATCCGTTTGACCTGGTGATATTTGCCTTCCATCACGGTGAGGGCGAGCGCGTGCTCGCCGCGCGCCTGGGCCTCGACGGCGGCGATCGGTTTGGGCTCGCCGTGCAGCAGCACACCGTCGCGCAAAGCGCTCAACTGGGTGTCGTCGATGGGATGGCGCGTGGTGGCGATGTACAGCTTCGGTACTTTGCGTTTCGGTGACGTGAACATGTGAACGAACTTGCCGTCGTCGGAGAGCAGCAGCAAGCCGGTGGTGTCCTGATCGAGGCGGCCCACGCATTGCACGCCGCGCTCGGCGAACTGCGGCGGCAGCAGACTGAACACGCTCAGATGATGCTGCGGGTCGCGCGAACATTCGTAGCCGGCGGGCTTGTTCAGCAGCAGATAGGCGTGCTCGCGATACGGCCAGACGACGCCGTCCACACTGAAGCAGAACGTGCCGTCATGGGTTGGGAAATCGGCGTCGGCATCGGCGCGGACCGAGCCGTCGATGCTCACGCGGCCGTCGCCGATCAGCGCCCGGCATTGGCGGCGCGAGCCGAAACCTTGAGTGAAGAGGATGCTTTCGAGATTCATGGCGAGCGAAGAATAACACCGCAAGAAGCGGAGCGCCGCGCAGCGCCATAGCGGCCACGATGGGCTCTCCCCGTTCCGTCGCAGGAGTTCATCGATGCGCGCCGCTTCCTCTTCCGCTTCATCGTCTTCATCCGCAATCCGTCTGCCGGCCGCATTCCAGCGGCTCGCATGGTCGAATCTGGTCGCGCAATCCGCTGAGCAGATCAGCCTCGCCGCCGCGCCGCTCGTCGCCGTGTTCGCACTCGGCGCCGGCGCGCGCGAGACCGGCCTGTTGCAAACCGCGCAGACGCTGCCGTTCCTGTTGTTGTCGATCCCGTTCGGCGTATGGGCCGACCGCCGCTCGCGCCGCACGTTGATGGCGCTCGCCGAGAGCGTGCGCGTGGTCGCGATGCTGTGCGTGCTGCTGCTCGTGCTGACGCATGCGCTGAGCTTGCCGCTGCTTGCCGCGCTCGGCTTCATCGCCGCGACCGGTACGGTGGCCTACAACGTGGCAGCGCCTTCGCTGGTGCCTTCGATCGTGCCGCGCGAGGCGTACGCCCAGGCGAACGGCCGGCTCGAACTGGCGCGCAGCGTCGCGTATTCGGCGGGCCCGGCGCTTGGCGGGCTGCTGGTCGGCTGGATCGGCGCGGGCTGGGCGTATGGCTGCGCGGCCGGGCTATCGGCGCTGGCCGTCGCCTTGCTCGCGGGGCTGCGCGAACCGCCGCGAGCGGCTGCCGCCCAGCGTCACTTCATGCTGGAACTGCGCGACGGTACGCGCTTCGTGCTGCGCGATGCGTTGCTGCGTCCGATGCTCGCCACCGCGATCTTCTTCAATCTCGGTTTCTTCGTGCTGCAAGCGGTGTATGTGCCGTACGCCGTGCATCGTTTGGGATTGAGCGCGTCGATGGTCGGCGTGACGCTCGGCGCGTACGGCGTCGGCATGGTGTGCGGTGCGCTCGCCGCACCGGCCATCGCGCGGCGCCTCGCGTTCGGCCGCGTGCTGATTATCGGGCCGTCATGCGGTTTGCTCGCCTCGCTCGTGATGGTGGCGACGATCGTCACGCCGTCGTTCTGGCTGGCGATGCTGAGCTTCTTCCTGCTCGGCGCGGGACCGATTCTGTGGGTGGTGGGCTCGACCACGCTGCGTCAGGCGATCACGCCTGAACGGATGATGGGCCGCGTCTCGGCGCTCAACAGCACCGCGACCTTTGGCGCGCGGCCGCTGGGCGCGTTGCTCGGTGCGGCGATCAGCGCGCGCTGGGGGATGGAGGCGTGTCTGGTCGCTGCTGCGGCGGCCTTCCTTGCGCAGGCGTTGATCATCGTCATGTCGCCGGCGGCACGGCTCGCCCGTATTCCCGAGGGCGCCGCGATCGCTCAATGAAAACCGGTTTTCATCGAACGGCTGTGTTGCGTGCCGAAGTGCTCGCGATCGTCAGGGGAAACCCTCAAAAATGAAAATGAATTTTTTTCTACAGGATTTCTATGTAAATATACTTTCATGCATTTTGCTTACACCATCACACCGGCTTGCTCGCATGATCCATCACTCGTCCGTTGCTTCCAACCCCGCCGAGCAGGCCATCGCCGCGCGCATTGCCGCAGCGATGCCGAGCCTCACGCCGATCCATCGGCGCATGGGCGAATACGTGCTGGCGAACCTGTTCCGCGCGGCGACCATGCGGATCGACGAACTGGCGAGCGTGGTCGGTGCGTCGGTGGCAACGGCGAATCGCTTCGCCCGCGCGCTCGGCTTCGACGGCTATCCGCAGTTTCGCGAAGCGCTGGTACGCGGCTTCGAAGCGACGCTCGCCCCCGTCGAGCGGCTGCGTAGCGCGCAGGAATCGCGCGCTTCCGGCAACGATCTGATCGACGCGTCGCTCGGGCAGGCCGCCATCAATCTGCAATCCACTCGCTCGGCGATCGACAGCACGGCCGCCGAGGCCGCCGTGGACGCGATCATCTCCGCGCGTCGCGTCTTCGTGCTTGGCGCGGGTTCGAGCGCGTTCCTCGCGGGCCTGATGGAGCATGGCCTGATGACGTATCACGACAACGTGCAGTCGCTCGCGTTCGTCGGCGGACCGTCGCATGCCGCGCGACGTTTGTTCGCTTCGAATGAAGGCGATCTGGTGATCGGGATCGCGTTTCCACGTTACGTCGAAGACACGATCGAACTCGCGCGGCGCGCGGCAAGCCGCGGGGCACGCGTGCTTGCGCTGACCGACGGTCCGCACTCGCCGCTCGCGCAATTCGCCGATCTTTCGCTCTATATCCGTTCCGAGCGGCGGCTCGCGGCCAATGCCGATTCGGCCGTACTGGCCGTGATCGAAGCGCTGTGCGACTCGGTCGCCTACCGGGCGAAACGTTCGGTGCAGGCCGCCGCCGAAGTCAGCGAATTCGTGCTGCCGTGGCTCACCGATCCGCAAGCCGCTGCCGTTGGCTCAAGCGTGCAGTCCCTGAGCGTTTCTACTCGTACCCCCCGCACGACCAAAGCCAAAAAATGAACACCAACGCAGTCATCGCCATTCATGGCGGGGCAGGCACGATCCTGCGCGCATCGATGTCGGCCAGCGCCGAAGCCGACTATCAGGCTGCCTTGCATGCCGTGCTGAGCGCCGGACAGCGCGTCCTCGCCGACGGCGGCAGTGCGCTCGACGCCGTCAGCGAGGCCGTGCGCCTGCTCGAAGACTGCCCGCTCTTCAACGCCGGACGTGGCGCGGTTTACACGGCGGCCGGCACGCATGAACTCGACGCGGCCATCATGGACGGCAGCACGCTCGACGCGGGCGCGGTCTGCTGCGTGAAGCGCGTACGCAATCCGATTCTGGCGGCGCGCCGTGTACTGGAGCACAGTGAACACGTGCTGTTTACGGGCGAAGGTGCGGAAGCCTTCGCGGCCGCGCAGGGTCTCGAATTCGTTGAGCCTGATTATTTCCATACCGAAGCGCGCTATCGCCAATGGCAACTCGCGCGCGGTCAGCAGCGCGCCATGCTCGATCACGACGGCGCGACGCTGGTCTCGAACAATGACGATCCCACGCCGCACGAGCCGATCGATCCGAATCGCAAGTTCGGCACCGTGGGCGCGGTCGCGCTCGATCAGCATGGCCACGTAGCCGCTGCGACCTCGACGGGTGGCGTTACCAACAAGCAGGTCGGCCGGGTCGGCGATACGCCGCTGATCGGCGCGGGCTGCTATGCGGACGACGCAACCTGCGCGGTCTCGACCACCGGCTCCGGCGAGATGTTCATGCGCATGGTGGCTGCGTACGACGTCGCGGCGCAGATGGCGTACCGCAATGTCTCGCTCGAAGAAGCGGCGCACGACGTGGTGATGAACCGTTTGCCGAAGATCGATGGACGCGGCGGTCTGGTCGCCGTCGATGCGCGCGGCAACGTCACGCTGCCGTTCAATACCGAGGGCATGTACCGCGGATTCGCACGGATCGGCGAAACGCCGGTGACGGCGATCTATCGCTAACGCGCGCTCGTTGCGGTCCCGCTGCGCTGTCGCTTGAATTTTCGTTTGAATTACCGTTAGATCTGGCGGCAAGCGTCAAGGCGTGATGATCGCGACGGCGCTGTCGTGCAAGCCCGCGCTGTTGATCGCCGATCAGCCGGCCACCGCGCTCGACGTCACGCGCGAGGCGCAGAGGGTAGCCCGGCGAGCGCGGCCATCCCCCATGATTACGCTTCGATAAAACGCTGCCCCCTCTGGGACAGGTCTCGCGAGGACGCGGTACTCTCTGGCATTCCAGAGGTACCGTCTTTCTCACTTAGCGGAGTACAGCATGGGTAAGCAGACTATCGCGGATTATCTGGCCAGAACACTGGCGGCAGCAGACGTCGAACGGATCTGGGGCGTGACCGGCGACAGCCTGAACGGCCTGTCGGATAGCTTGCAACGGCTCGGTTCGATTCGCTGGATGCATACGCGCCACGAAGAGGTCGCGGCCTTCGCCGCCGGCGCCGATGCCGCCGCTACCGGCAAGCTCGCCGTCTGCGCGGGCAGTTGCGGTCCAGGCAACCTGCATCTGATCAACGGCCTGTACGACTGTCATCGCAATCATCAGCCCGTGCTCGCGATCGCCGCGCACATTCCCTCCTCGGAGATCGGCCTCGGTTACTTCCAGGAAACCCACCCGCAGGAGTTGTTCAAGGAGTGCAGCCACTACGCCGAGCTGGTGACGAACCCGTCGCAGTTCCCACGCGTGCTGGCGCGTGCGATGCGCACCGCGATCGAAGAGCGTGGCGTCGCGGTAATCGTGCTGCCCGGCGATGTCGCGCTCGACGAAGCACCGGACGAAACGCCGGCGTGGGCCGGTACGCTCGAACGCTCGACGGTGGTGCCCTCCGGCGCGGATCTCGACCGGCTCGCCGATATGCTGAATCAGGCCGGCGGCGTGACGCTGCTGTGCGGCAGCGGCTGCGCGGACGCGCACGACGAAGTGGTGGCCTTCGCCGGCCAGCTTGGCGCGCCCACCGTGCATGCATTGCGCGGCAAGCAATACGTGGAGTGGGACAACCCGTTCGATGTCGGCATGACTGGGCTGATCGGCTTCAGCTCCGGTTATCACGCGATGATGTCGTGCGACACGCTCGTGATGCTCGGCACCGATTTCCCGTATCGCAACTTCTATCCGTCGCATGGCAACGTGGTGCAGATCGATCGCCGCGGCTCCGCGCTCGGCAAGCGCGCGCCGTTGAAGCTGGGCCTCGTTGGCGACGTCAAGGCGACCTTGCAGGCACTGCTCCCGATGATCGATCGCAAGACCGATCGGCGCTTCCTCGAGAACGCCCGCAAGCACTACGCCGATACGCGCAAGGGCCTCGACGATCTCGCCCGCCCGTCTGATCCGGGGCGCGCGATTCATCCGCAATATCTGACCAGCATCATCGACAAAGTGGCGAACGAAGACGCCGTGTTTTCCGCCGACGTCGGCACGCCGACACTTTGGGCCGCGCGTTATCTGACGATGAATGGCAAGCGCAGTCTGCATGGCTCGTTCAATCACGGCTCGATGGCCAATGCGATGCCGCAGGCGCTGGGCGCGCAAGCGGCGCACCCGCAGCGCCAGGTGATTTCGCTATCGGGCGACGGCGGTTTGTCGATGTTGCTCGGCGATCTGCTCACCGCGCGCCAACTGAATCTGCCGATCAAGGTGGTTGTGTTCAACAACAGCACGCTCGGCTTTGTCGCGATGGAGATGAAGGCGGGTGGCTACCTCGAAAGCGGCACCGATCTCGTCTCCACCGACTTCGCGGCGATTGCGCGCGGCGCGGGCATCTACGGGGCGAGGATCGAATTGTCGGAAAACATCGAGCCCGCGTTGCGCGAGGCATTCGCGCATCCTGGGCCCGCAGTGATCGATGTGGTGACGGCGAAGCACGAGCTCGCGTTGCCGCCGAAGATTCAATGGGCGCAAGCGAAGGGGTTCAGCCTGTATATGTTGCGAGCGGTGCTCAATGGCCGCGGCGACGAGGTCGTTGAATTGGCGACGACGAACCTGCGGTGAGGAGCGTTGGAGCCGTAGCGGGTTAGCGCTTCAGTTCCGCCTTGGTGTTTGAGTGTGCCTGGATGCTTGATTGCGCTTAGGCGCCAGAGCCTTTGCTTTCAGCAGCGTATGCGCGACAAGTCTCGCGCATACGCATCAAGTCGGACCTTGCTTACTGTTGCCGGCTCCACTCCCGCGCCGCGCGATCGATCACGTCTGCGACTGCGCCAGCATGCGACACCGGTGCGAGATGGCTTGATGACATCGACACGACTCTTGCATTCATCCGCTCGGCCATGAATTTTTCGACTTCGGGCGACACCGCGCGATCCCGGGTCGTCACCACATACCACGATGGCTTCTCTTTCCACGCGACGTGATTGACGGTTTCGTTGAATGCCGTCGCGGCGATCGGAACTTGCGCGGCGGACAGAACGCGGGTGAGGTTTTCGGGCACGTCTGCGGCGAGGTCGGCGTGGTATTTCGTGCGGTCGACCCAGAGGAAACCGCTGGAGTCCGCGATGATGCCTTGGGCCGCGGGCATCGGCGCCGCGCGTTTCATAAGATCTGCCGTGGACTCATGCAGATCCGGCGCAATCGCCGCGATGTACACGAGACCTGCAACGTTCGGCGCGTTCGCGCCCGCTTCGGTGATCACGACGCCACCCCACGAGTGGCCCACCAGGATGGTCGGGCCCTGCTGGCGCGCAAGGACGCGGCGGGTGGCCGCGACATCGTCCGCGAGCGACGTGAGCGGGTTCTGTACCGAACTCACGTGATATCCCTTCTGCTGCAACTTCGCGACGACACCGTTCCAGCTCGACCCGTCGACGAAAGCGCCATGAACCAGCACGACGTTGCGCACGGGGCCTGTCATTGGCGCCGTGGGTGGTTTGGGCGCGCTTGCCATTGGGGTGGCGGGTGCGGCGGGTGTGGGGGCGGTGGCGGCAGGCGGCGCGGGGACCACGGCCGGCGCGGCGGACGGCGGGGCCGGTGCTTCAGGTGCGCTTGACTCCATGCCGGGCATGTCCGCCGGTTCGGCCGCGGGTTCCGCCGCGGGCGCCGCGGTTTGCGCGAGGGCGCCGGCCCCAGCGAAGCAGAGACACATAGCAGCGGCGCAAAGCAGGCGTTTGGGCGACATGTTGAATCTCCGAAGGCGGAAACCTCGACTAGGGCAACATACAGAAGCACCACGCCAGTGACAATCACTATCCTCGCCGTTAAGTGCGGCGCAGAACCAAGCGCGGGTTGGTCCCAGTATTTAGCTAATATCGGCCGCGGTAAAATTTCAGGTTCTGCCGGGGCAGACCATAAGTCTGATCGGGTGATCGATATCCATACACTGGGGCGCAATTTTGAATAGTGCACAGCAGCAAGATGGCCTGAAGCGCGGGCTTAAGAATCGCCACATCCAGCTGATTGCGCTGGGCGGGGCAATTGGAACCGGCTTGTTTCTCGGCTCCGCTAGCGTGTTGAAAGCAGCCGGCCCGTCGATGATTCTCGGCTACGCGATCGGCGGCATCATCGCCTTCATGATCATGCGGCAGCTCGGCGAAATGGTCGCGCAGGAGCCGGTGGCCGGTTCGTTCAGCCACTTCGCCTACAAGTATTGGGGAGACTTTCCCGGCTTTCTGTCCGGCTGGAATTACTGGGTGCTGTATGTGCTCGTGAGCATGGCCGAGCTGACCGCGGTCGGCACCTACGTACATTACTGGTGGCCGGGGGTGCCCACGTGGGTCTCGGCACTGGTGTGCTTCGCCATCATCAATGCGATCAATCTCGCCAACGTGAAAGCGTACGGCGAAACCGAATTCTGGTTTGCGATCATCAAGGTGGTGGCGGTGATCGGCATGATCCTGTTCGGCGGCTACCTGCTGATCAGCGGCCATGGTGGGCCGCAAGCTTCGATCACCAATCTCTGGGCCGACGGCGGCTTTTTCCCGCACGGTTTTCATGGCCTGTTCACGATGCTCGCGGTCATCATGTTCTCGTTCGGTGGCCTCGAGTTGATCGGCATTACCGCCGCGGAAGCGGCCGACCCGCAGAAGAGCATTCCGAAGGCCGTGAATCAGGTGATCTACCGGATTCTGATTTTCTACATCTGCTCGCTGGCGGTGCTGCTTTCGTTGTACCCGTGGAGTCAGGTAGCGGCCGGCGGCAGCCCGTTCGTGATGATCTTCTCGCAGATCGGCTCGACGCTGACCGCGAACGTGCTCAACGTGGTGGTCCTGACCGCGGCGCTCTCCGTGTACAACAGCGGCGTGTATGCGAATAGCCGCATGCTCTACGGTCTCGCGGAACAGGGTAACGCGCCGCGCGCGCTGATGAAGGTCGACCGGCGCGGTGTGCCGTATATGGCGATCGGTTTGTCGGCGCTCGCCACGTTCACGTGCGTGATCATCAACTATCTGATTCCGGCCGAAGCGCTCGGTTTGCTGATGGCGCTGGTGGTGGCCGCGCTCGTGCTGAACTGGGCGCTGATCAGCCTGACGCACCTGAAGTCGCGCAAGGCGATGGTGGCAGCGGGTGAAACGCTCGTGTTCAAGTCGTTCTGGTTCCCGGTCAGCAACTGGATCTGCCTCGCCTTCATGGCGCTGATCCTCGTGATTCTGGCAATGACGCCGGGCCTCTCGGTCTCGGTGTGGCTCGTGCCCGCATGGCTGGTCGCGATGTGGGCCGGCTATGTGTTCAAGCGGCGGCGTGCGGCGATGCATGGCGGTGCGCGGATGGCAGGGCAGTAGGGCATGTTGGCGGCGTGGGTGCCAAGGCATTCACGTGCTTTTGGCTGGCCATTCTGTCAAGCGCTCGAGTCGTGCATTCGGTTCGTCGACGCCGATCATCGTGGCCGTCCAGGCCCCGAAGCCCGCACCTGCCAACGTCAATGCGACGACGGCGCCGCCCGCAATGGCGAGCTCCGCGGGAGGGTACACCCGTGCCACGAGGCCGGGAAGCGCGCCGGTCGCAGCGCCGAGCGCCACGCCGCGTTCGAGCGAGTGCACGACGTCGCTGCTTTGCAGCAAGGATGCCTCGGGTCACTGTTCGAGTGCGACACGGTGATTCGCGAGGACATGGATATGTCGCGATGTGATCCGCGCCGGCAGCAAGTCGTCGTCCGCACGTCGCACACGTGAACAGACCCTAAACACCCGGCGCCCTTGGGAGACGGCCGCCTCGGCAACCCATGCTGGAGGCGGCCGTTTTGCATTGCATCGCGGCAAGTGACTCCTCCATTCGCGCGATCCGTATATGGGGTGCGCTTCCCCCTGGCGCTGCCTTGCACGATGCAAAGGAGAGGACTACCTTTGCTTTAGGGCCGCTTGCAATTCACAGCGAAGCGGTTTTGGCAGAAGTGCCGGCGCAGGCAGTACGAAGTCCGGCAAGGCGGCACTTCTGCCAGGAGCCTTTTTTGTTAGCGGCTCCAGCGAATGACGCGCGGCGAGGTGGACTATGGCGCTTGCGATTGCCCTGAGCCTGATCATCGTATTGGCGGTAGGGTTTCACTTTGCCAGTCCCTGGTGGATAACGCCGATCGCCTCGAACTGGGTGCGCATGGACGACATGCTGACGATCACGCTCGTCATCACCGGCGCGCTCTTCATCGCGATCAACCTGTTCATCGTGATCGCACTGGTGCGCTACCGCCACCGCAAGGGTCATCGCGCTGCTTACGAGCCGCACAACAAGCGGCTGGAATGGTGGTTGATCGGCCTGACCACTGTCGGCGTGGCAGCGTTGCTGGCACCGGGGCTCTTCGTCTACGCAGACTTCGTACGGCCGCCGCCCAACGTACTGCAGATGGAAGTGCTCGGCCAGCAATGGCAATGGCGCTTCCGCTTTGCCGGCCCCGGGGGCAAGCTGGGCACGACGGACGTGCGCTACGTCAGCAACGACAACCCCTTCGGCCTGAACCCCGGCGACCCCAACGGCCGTGACAACTACCTGATCGAGACGCCCGAGCTACACCTGCCGCTCAACCGGCCGATCCAGGTCCTGACACGGTCGCTCGACGTGCTGCACGACTTCTACGTACCGCCGTTCCGTGCGCGCATGAACATGGTGCCCGGCATGGTGACGACCTTCTGGTTCACGCCGACCAAGGCAGGGCGTTACGACATCCTGTGCGCGCAGCTTTGCGGTATCGGGCACTCCAACATGCGCGGCGTGGTGGTGGTGGAAGACGAAGCATCGTTCTCGCGCTGGCTCGCGCAGCAGAGCACGTTCGCGCAGCGGCAGCAGGCCAGGGTGCAGGCCGCACCCGCCGCTGCAGGCGGCAGCGCCCAGGCGCTCGCTGACCAGGGCAAGACGCTCGCAGGGGCCAAGGGCTGCTTCGCCTGCCATACCGTGGACGGCAGTCCGCGTGTGGGCCCCACCTGGAAGGGCCTGTACGGCAAGACCGAAACGATGGCCGACGGCAGTACCGCGAAGGTGGACGAAGCCTATCTGCGCGCCTTTATCCGTAACCCGAAGGCCCGCGTCGTGGAGGGCTTCGCACCCATCATGCCGACCTTCGACCTGAGCGAGCAGGAGCTGACCGCGCTGGTGGCCTACATCGAATCGCAAGGCGGCCCGGCCGCCATCAGCGCAGCCAAACCCTAGCGGAGCAGACGCAATGCCCTACGCGCACACCAACCACGCCCAGCAAAGCTTCTGGACCCGCTATGTCTGGAGCCAGGACCACAAGGTCATCGCGGTGCAGTATTCGCTGACGGCCATCGCCATCGGCCTGGTCGGCCTTGTGCTGTCGGACCTGATGCGGTTGCAGCTCGGCTTTCCGGGCAAGTTCAGTTTCATCGACGCCAACCACTACTACCAGTTCGTCACCATGCACGGGATGATCATGGTGATCTACCTGCTGACGGCGCTGTTTCTGGGCGGCTTCGGCAATTACCTGATCCCGCTGATGCTGGGCGCGCGCGACATGGTGTTCCCGTTTCTCAACATGCTGAGCTACTGGGTCTACCTGCTGGCCGTGCTGGTGCTGGTGGCGAGCTTCTTCGTGCCAGGCGGGCCGACCGGCGCGGGCTGGACGCTGTATCCACCCCAGGCCATCCTGCCGGGCACGCCGGGCGCGGAATGGGGCATCGTGTTGATGCTGGTGTCGCTGGCGATCTTCATTGTCGCGGCAACGATGGGCGGTTTGAATTACGTCACCACCACGCTGCAGGCGCGTACGCGCGGCATGACGCTCATGCGCATGCCGCTCACGGTGTGGGGCATCTTCATCGCGACCATCCTGGCACTGCTGGCGTTTCCGGCGCTGTTCGTGTCGGCGGTGATGATGCTACTCGACAGGACACTCGGCACCAGTTTCTTCATACCGGCCGTGGTGTCGATGGGGCAGCCGCTCAAGCATGCCGGCGGCAGCCCGCTGCTGTTCCAGCACCTGTTCTGGTTCTTCGGGCATCCGGAGGTCTACATCGTCGCGCTGCCGGCCTTTGGCATTGCGTCGGACCTCATCAGCACGCACGCGCGCAAGAGCATCTTCGGCTACAAGATGATGGTGTGGGCCATCATCGTCATCGGTGCGCTGAGCTTCGTGGTCTGGGCGCACCACATGTTCATCGCCGGCATGAATCCGTACTTCGGCTTCTTCTTTGCCACCACCACGCTCATCATCGCCATCCCGACTGCCCTCAAGGTCTACAACTGGGTGCTGACGCTGTGGCGCGGCGATATCCACCTGACCGTGCCGATGCTGTTTGCCATCGGATTCATCAGCACTTTCGTCCTGGGTGGGCTGACCGGGCTCTTTCTCGGCAACGTGAGCGTGGACATTCCGCTGTCGAATACGTACTTCGTGGTGGCGCACTTCCATATGGTGATGGCCGTGTCGCCGATCCTGGTGGTGTTTGGCGGCATCTACCACTGGTATCCGAAGGTGACGGGCCGCATGCTCAACGACACGCTCGGGCGCGCGCACTTCTGGGTCACCTTCCTCGGCACCTATGCGATCTACTTCCCGATGCACTATCTCGGCATCCTGGGCATGCCGCGGCGGTATTACGCGTATGAGGGCTACAGCTTCATTCCATCTTCGGCGCAGACACTCAACACGTTCATCACCGTCATTGCGCTGATCGTTGCAGTGGCGCAGTTGCTGTTCCTGTACAACCTGGCGTGGAGCCTGGTGCGCGGCAAGCGTGCCGACAGCAACCCTTGGCGGGCCACCACGCTGGAATGGCAGACGCCGCAAACGCCGCCAGTGCATGGCAACTGGGGCGCCGTACTGCCCGTCGTTTACCGCGGGGCCTACGAATACAGCCCGCCGGGGCAGGAGGAAGACTTCGTCCCGCAAAACCAGCCGCCTGCGACGGCGCCTGAACCGGCCGCCCACCCGACGCTTCAACCCGGCGAGGCACGCGAATGACCACATTGCCCCGCTCCTTCGTTCCTGACACGCCACCTGTCTCGCCGAATGCGAGCCGCATCGGCCTGATCGTCTTCATGGCGGTGGCAACGGCATTGTTTTCACTGCTGCTGTTCGCCTATGCAATGCGTATGCGCGAGCCCGACTGGCAGCCGATCCCGCATCCGGCGCTGCTGTGGTGGAACACCGGCGCGCTGGTGCTGGCAAGCATTGCCATGCAGCGTGCCCGGCAGATTACCTTACACCGCGCGGTGTGGCTGGTGTCCAGCGGTGTGCTGGCGGCCGTGTTCGTGATCGGACAACTGACCGTCTGGCGCACGCTGTCGGCGGCCGGGGAGACCGTCACCGTCAATCCTTCCAATAGCTTCCTCTACCTGCTCACCGGCCTGCACGGGTTGCATGTGCTGGGCGGGCTGGTGGCCTGGGCCGTGACGATCGCGCTTCTCCAGCGAGCGGACCCCTTCCGAGCCCACCGCGCCATCGCGCTTTGCGCCATCTACTGGCATTTCCTGCTGGCCGTCTGGCTCGTGCTGCTGGCGGCGATGTGGTGGATCACCCCTGAGTTCGTCGCCGCCATCTGCGGGCCGCCGTATGGAGCCGCGCCATGACTACGCCCACGCTCCCCACCGAATCCGCTGCCACCACTGCCACCACGCCCACCGACGCCGGGCCTGACGGCTGGCGCGGCATCGTCACGGACTGGTCGGCCGACCGCGAAGCCTTCAAGGTGCCGTGGGGCAAGGCGATGATGTGGATCTTCCTGCTATCGGACACCTTCATCTTCAGCAGTTTCCTGATCGGCTACATGACGGTGCGCATGTCGACCACGGTGCCGTGGCCGGACACTTCCAAGGTGTTCGGGCTCACTGTGGGCGGCGTGGATGTGCCCTTGCTGCTGATCGCCATCATGACGTTCACCCTGATCACCAGCAGCGGCACCATGGCGATGGCCGTCAACTTTGGCTACCGCCGCAACGCAAAGCGCGCCGCCGTACTGTTGCTGGCGACCGCGCTGCTGGGCGCGACCTTCGTGTCGATGCAGGCCTTCGAATGGACCAAGCTGATCGTCCATGAAGGTATCCGCCCGTGGGGCAACCCGGTGGGCGCGGCGCAGTTTGGCGCGTGCTTCTTCATGATCACCGGGTTCCACGGCTTTCACGTTAGCTGCGGTGTGATCTACCTGCTGCTGATCGCACGCAAGATCCTGCAGCCGGGGTTCACCGAGCACGGCAACTTCCAGATCGTCGAGATTGCCGGCTTGTACTGGCACTTCGTCGACCTGGTGTGGGTGTTCATCTTTGCGCTGTTCTATTTGTGGTGAGGCAGACCATGGACCACACCGATCCCGCCCATCGACCCGACGCCGCGCACGGCCAGCAGCATCCGATCGGCATCTATCTGAAGATCTGGGCCCTGCTGTTCGTACTGAGCACGATGTCGTACATGGTGGATTACTTTCACGTGCAGGGCGTGCTGCGCTGGACGCTGATCGTCGTGTTGATGATCGCCAAGGCCGGGCTGATCGTGTCGATTTTCATGCACATGATGTGGGAGCGGCTGGCGCTGGTGTACGCCATCCTGATACCGCCCTTGGGCCTGCTGGTGCTGATGGTGCTGATGGCTGCCGAAGCGCATCACACCTTCGGCATGCGGGAACTCTTCTTCCACTGATGGAGATGCGGAGTTAATGAAGTCGAAGGCCATAGAACGCAGCAGCGGGGTTCATGGATCTATCTGCATGGGGTGTGCGTGGAACGCACCGCTCTGAATACAAAACGACCCGACAAATGCCGGGCCGTTTTTGTTTCCTGGCTCGCTGAAAATCTCGACGAAAAACACCTGCAAATCAGGCGTGCTTTTCACTGAATTCGTTGAGCGGCACAGGCTGCGCGAGCGGATCGAAGTCGGCCCACCGCCCTTGTTGCCAGCGGCCGGTCGCGCGTTCGATCGCCGCGCCTCCCGCATCGCGCAGCACGCGTGCGGCGTCCAACTGGCTGTCCGGCGACACGTGTACGGCCACCAGCACGCCGGAATCACGGGTTTCTTCGTCGCTGGCTTCATGCGTGCGCATCATCGCGCCGACCAATGAACCGACATACGCACTTACCCCGGCCGCGATCAGCGACATGATAAGCGGCGCCGAAAACGCCGCGAAGATCCCGACGCCGACCACGGCGCCAACCGCTGCGCCAATCGTGATGCCCATCTCGGCACCCTTCGGCGCCTCCCTCGCGTTTGCGTCGGCGCTGATATCGCCGCCGGGTCGAAAACGTGCGTGCTGGCCGATCGGATTGACGAAAAACAGTGTGACGTCCTCCTCGACAAAACCGGCATTGAAGAGTCGTTGCGCCGCGTCTTCAGCGGCGGGGAAAGTCGTAAAGCGTGCTGCGACGATGAGTGACATGTGTCCTCCTTCCATCGTTGACTAGCGGTTGCAGACTATGCCGCCCCACCTTACCCGCGCCGAGACAGAGATGCATGCGGTGGCACGCGCCGGGACTATGCCGTGGTGCCGCGATCGGGTTCCATGCCGTCCACGCTGAACGGTCCGCTATGTAACATTACTCCTTTGCCGCCGTTCTGGTCGATCGCTTGCACTCATGGCGAACCCTTCATTGCGCCAGCGAGTTGCCGCGCCGTCGCGAGGTGAGGTTTGATGGTCGGCAACGCGTGCGTGCCTGCGGCCTTCAATTGCGCATCGTCGGCCTTGACGAAAGCCTGGGCCTGCGGCAGCAACCGGATCGTGTCGGCGTTCACCTCGCCGCCTGGTAGAACGTCTGCATCGAAGCCGTCGACGGCGAGCACCGCCACCTCCCGTTCAGACTGTTAGCCATGCGTTTACTGTTCATCACGCCACGTCGTCGCCAGAACGAGGATCATCCGTCGGGGTGGCGATAGCCATGCGGCGCTATCAGTCCCGCGAGCTGGAGTACTAGAATGAATTATCCGAATCAATCGGGAGAGAAATTGTGGAACTTCACATGGATTCCCATCATTTCACACACGGCCATCCTGACTGGCGGGCAGCCGTGCTGGCAGGCGTCATCGCGGGCGTTGTGTTCCTGGCGTTAGGGGTTGTCCTGATGGCACTGATGACGGGCGCAAGTCTGCTGGAGCCCCCGCGTATGGTCGCCGCGATCATGCTGGGACGAGGTGCATTGCAATCGCCGCAAGCATTCTCAATTGGCATCGTGCTCGCGGCCTTTGTGGCGCATTTTGCCCTTGCCATCGTATTCGCGCTTGTCCTCGGTCTGATCATGACGTCATTCAACCTTGACTCGAGCATGGGGATGGCTTCACTGGCGGGTGGCGCTTTCGCTGCAGCCGTTTATGTGATTAATTTCTACGGCATGACACAGTTTTTTCCGTGGTTCGCAGAAGCACGCAACGGGGCCAGCCTGTTCGCTCACATCGTCTTCGGTATCGTGGCGGCGAACATGTACATGAGACTGGAGCGCAACACATCCCGCGGGGTCAAGGCGGACGCGGGCGGCCCATCGTAGTCCGGTGCCGGGTTGATCGACCGGTCTCCGGAGCAGAAAAGGCTCGCCGCGCAACAACATGATGTACGCATACTTCAGGCGGTCGTACGGGCCTGGCTCTTTCGACGGCGAGGGAGGTGTGCCGAGCCGCGAGTGGCGCATCAAGCGCAACTGCTCCCTCACGCCGCGGCAGTCGCTCGCCGCGACCGTGTTCCTCATGGCGCTCGACCTCGCGATCGGCGTGGTAGTGGCATTCGCATTCGGCGCGTGGCTCACGCTGCTCTTCTCGATGCTTTGCGCCGTGGCCGTCGGCATCGCCTTTATCGTCTACTCCAGGCACGCGACGGACGGCGAGGTGCTGACGTTCGCGCCGCCGTTCGTGATCGTCGAAGTACACGAGCGCGGACGCCGCACGACGCATCGGATGAATGCTGCCCGCTTGGCCGTGTCTTTCGGCGACAGCGATGGCGCCGTCTACCTTTGCGACGGCTGGCAGCGTATTCCCGTCGGACGGCAACTGCCTGCCGCCGCCCGCGCGGAGTTCGTGCGTCAATTGCGCCGCTTTATCGTGGCCGACTGTTGATCTGCCGGCCGATGATCGCCCGGCATGTCTGATCGGCCGCACAGCGACACGCCGAGCGCCCCGACGATGCCGGTGCCGCACTCGATGCTCACGCCAATGATCGGCGCCACGATGGTGGCGCCGAGCGCGCCCATACAAAGATTGCCGCGCCCAGCAGCGGATAAAGCGCGTCGGGGTAGGCGATTGACTCAAACCCTCCCATCACCAAATGCAAACGGAAGGTCGTCATGCCCGCATCGAAGACTTACACGAAAGCGCAATGAGACGAGTTTGCCCGACGGCTCGATGCACTAACGGAAAAACCGCCATCGGAACAGCGCGTTACCGTGTGCGATGCAATGCCGAAGTTTCGCGCACATATCAATGCAGCTCGTGCAAAGGGGTAGTCGCTTGAGCGCCTGATCGATCAGGCGAAGGAAGCAGGTATGGATATATCGGCCAGTGCGCTTCGCTACGCGCTCCAGGATACGACGAAACGAAGAACGCAAACCCGGATCGCTAGGGAATAAAAAAACCCCGTAAGACATTGATCTTACGGGGTTTCTCGGAATACTTCGGTTTTTGCCGGACCATCTGATGGTGCCCAGGGCCGGAATCGAACCGGCACGCCTTGCGGCGGGGGATTTTGAGTCCCCTGCGTCTACCAATTTCACCACCTGGGCAGGTCCTGCAGCACACGTGCCAGAGTACGGCGCGCGGCGAAGACGCAGATTATGGCGGAAAATTCGACGGCGGGCAAGCCGCCTGCCTTCTTCACCCGTCCGGCTCTCATACCGTGCGTGAAAACCGTTCGAGCGACTGCTGGCCGAGATAGCGGTCGAACACCATGGCGATGTTACGCACGAGCATGCGTCCGGCCATCTGCACTTCGAGCTTGCTGCCGCTCACCGATACCAGCCCGTCCTGCTCGAAGCCACGTAAGCGTTCGAGTTCCGGCTCGAATGTATCGGCGAAGCGGATGCCGTACGCGGCCTCGAATTCATCGAAGCGCAGTTCCAGATTGCACATCAACTGCGTGATGACATCGCGACGCAGACGGTCGTCAGCGGTGAGGCGCACGCCGCGCGTGATCGCGAGCTTGCCTGCATCGATGGCCGCGGCATAGCCGGGCAGGTCTTTAACATTCTGCGCGTACACGTCGCCGACCTTGCCGATCGACGACGCGCCGAAGCCGATCAGGTCACATTCCGCGCGCGTGCTGTACCCCTGGAAATTACGATGCAACGTACGCTGCGCCTGTGCGCGCGCGAGTTCGTCGGTGGGCAGCGCGAAGTGATCCATACCGATGTAGACATAGCCCGCGCCCGTGAGCCGCTCGACCACCCGTTGCAGGATCGCGAGGCGCATGGCCGGCGAAGGCAACGTGGCCGCATCCATCTGCCGTTGCATCTTGAAGAGCTGCGGCATGTGCGCATAGGCGAACACCGAAAGGCGATCGGGCGCGAGCTCGATCATCGTGTCGAGCGTGCGGCTGAAGCTATCGACCGTTTGATGCGGCAGCCCGTAAATCAGATCGACGCCGATCGAGTGGAACCCCGTGTCGCGCGCGGCCTGCATCACCGAGGCCGTCATCTCGAGCGGCTGAATGCGATTGATCGCCTGCTGCACCACCGGATCAAAATCCTGTACCCCGAGACTGAGCCGGTTGAAGCCTAGCGTGCGCAAATGCGCAACGGTCTCGGGCGATGCCTCGCGCGGATCGACTTCGATCGAATATTCGCCTTCAGTATCGGGCACTAACGTGAAGTGTTCGCGTGCCGCTGCCATCAATTCCGCCATTTCATCGTGCGACAGGAACGTGGGCGTGCCACCGCCCCAATGCAGTTGCGAAACGGGGCGCCGCGTGTCGAAACATGCCGCCTGCAACGCCATTTCGCGCTTCAGGTGTGCGACGTAAGGACGCGCGTGCGCGCGGTTTTTCGTGGCGACCTTGTTGCAACCGCAATAGAAGCACACGGTGTCGCAAAAGGGGATGTGGAAGTACAGCGAGAGCTCGGTGGCCGAGGCGCCAGGGTCCGCGGCGGCACGTAAATAGTCGGCGGGATCGAACGCGTCGCGGAACTGCAAGGCGGTTGGATAGGACGTATACCGTGGACCGTTCGCGTTGTATCTGGCGAGCAGGTCGGGGCGGAATAGCGTGTTGGCGGTGGTCATGGGGCGCTCGGGTTTGACAGCCACCCTTGAAGAGGCACGAACCGGCGGCTTCTCGAGACCGGATCGAACAGCGCAAACGCCTCTTTAGCGTGGCCTTTCGTAGCCATCAAGTTTACGTGAGCGACCCTCCGCCCGATTGTGTAAAAAGGTCGCACGGGATGCGATGGCACAATGCGGGTCTGGCGTTGCGTTGCCCGCCGTATTGCCTGTTGTGTTGTCTGTTGTCGAGTTCAGGAAAAATGTCGTGAGTGATGTGCCGAACAGCGTGCTGAAGCGCGAATCCCCGTTCCAGGTGGCCGGTCATGCGTGCCGCCCCGATTGCGGCGCGTGCTGCATCGCGCCGTCGATTTCGAGCCCGATCCCGGGTATGCCGAATGGCAAACCGGCCGGCGTGCGCTGCGTGCAACTCGGCGACGATCTGCGCTGCGCGATCTTCGGACAGCCGGAGCGACCGGCGTGTTGTTCCGGTTTGCAGCCGCAGATGGACATGTGCGGCACGAGCCGCAGCGAAGCACTCGCGTGGCTCACCCAGCTGGAAACGCTGACGCAACCGCAACCGGCGGTGCGCCGATCGCCCGCATAACGATTCCGCCAGCTCATCGGCTCTGGCAAACAACCCAACGTAACCGCATGCTCGAGAAGGCTTCCACAGGAGATTTCGCATGACTCGACCCGCTGCGCCGACCCGGCGCCGCTTCCTGCTTGCAGCGCTGACAGGCACCACCGCGCTTGGCATCACCGTGTCGCTGGCGGCCTGCGCGACGCCGATCTTTCCGTTCATCCCCTCGCACTACACGTTCTCGCAGCAGCAGGTACAGGACGCGGTGCAGCGCAAATTCCCTTATCAACGCACGGTTTCGCAGGTGTTCGAGGTCGCGCTGACCAATCCGGTGGTCGGTTTCCTGCCGGACGCGAACCGCGTTTCGGTGAAGCTCGATGCACGCTTTGCGAGCCCGTTCATGCCGCAACCGGTCGACGGCGTTTTCACGCTGTCGAGCGAACTGGCCTACGACGCCGCCAGCAAATCGGTCGTGCTGAAGTCGCCGAACGTCGACAACGTCAGCGTGAGCGGGCAGGCGCAGGCCTACACGCAGCAGATCAATGCCGCAGCGGCCGCGCTCGCCACGCAGTTGCTGACTAACTATCCGATCTACACCTTCAAGCCCGAACAGTTGCAATTTGCCGGGGTGAATTACGAACCCGGTACAATCACCATCCTTACAAACGGCATACGCGTGCAAATCGTCGAGAAATGACGCTGCGCGCGGCCGTCGGGGCCGCGCGCGAACTGTGCCGACCCTGTTCGTTTCGACTATCTACAGCGATGAGGGTCACGGATGGACTGGCTAATGGCTTGCAAGGCGCTGATTCTGGGCGTCGTCGAAGGGTTGACGGAATTTTTGCCGGTGTCGAGCACCGGGCATTTGATCGTCGCGGGCAGCCTGCTCAATTTCACTGATGACCACGCGAAAACCTTCGATGTCGTGATCCAGCTTGGCGCAATTCTGGCCGTGTGCTGGGAGTTTCGCCGGCGTATCGGCAGCGTAGTGGCCGGCTTGCCCAGCCGGCCCGACGCCAGGCGCTTCACGCTGAACGTGATTATCGCGACGATTCCGGCGGTCGTGCTCGGCTTGCTATTCGAGAAGGCCATCAAGGCGGCGCTGTTTTCGCCGGTGCCGGTCGCGTTCGCGCTGGTGGTGGGCGGGGTGGTGATCCTGTGGGCCGAAGCGCGCCAGCGCGCGCAAGGCGCTGCGGCCACGCGCGTTCAACACGTCGACGATTTGAGCCCGCTGGATGCGTTGAAGGTCGGTCTCGCTCAATGTTTCGCGCTGATCCCGGGCATGTCGCGCTCGGGTTCGACGATCATCGGCGGGATGCTGTTTGGTCTCGAACGGCGTGTCGCCACCGAGTTCTCGTTCTTCCTCGCGATTCCGATCATCTTCGGCGCGACGGCTTACGAGCTTTATAAAGACTGGCATTTGCTGTCTGTCGACGCGCTTGGCAGTTTCGCGCTCGGCTTCCTGGCGGCCTTTGTCAGCGCCTTCGCCTGCGTGCGCTGGCTGCTGCGGTATATCTCCGCGCACGATTTCACCGTGTTCGCGTGGTACCGGATCGGTTTCGGGCTGCTGATTCTGCTGGTCGGCTATAGCGGCGCATTGAGCTGGGCGGACTGAGTCTTCGCGTGTCTTTCGAATCATGAAAAAAGGTCCGCGTTTGCGGACCTTTTTCTTATGGCGAGCGAGCTATAGCGTGCGGTTTACGCCGCGCCGCGCTTCCTGAACACCAGATCCCACACGCCATGCCCAAGCCGTAGCCCGCGACGTTCGAACTTCGTCACCGGACGATATTCGGGGCGCGGCGCGTAGCCGTCGGCGGTATTTTCCAGAGCGGGATCGGCGCCCAGGACTTCGAGCATCTGCTCGGCGTAGTTCTGCCAGTCAGTTGCGCAATGCAGATACGCGCCCGGCTTCAGACGCGAAACCAGCAATGCGACAAACTTCGGCTGAATCAGCCGGCGCTTATGGTGGCGCGCCTTGTGCCAAGGGTCGGGAAAGAAGATGTGGACGCCGTCGAGGCTGTCCGGTGCGATCATCTGTTCGAGCACTTCGACGGCGTCGTGCTGAATGATGCGGATATTCGACAGCGCCTGCTCGCCCATCAGCTTCAGCAGCGCGCCGACGCCCGGCTCATGCACTTCGACGCCGAGGAAGTCGTCGCCGGGACGGTGCGAGGCGATCTCCGCGGTGGTCGCGCCCATGCCGAAGCCGATTTCCAGCACACGCGGCGCTGCACGGCCGAACACGCTAGTCCAGTCGGGCTGCTGCGGGGTGAAGGGCATGACAAAACGCGGGCCGAGTTCGTCCATCGCGCGGCGCTGGCCGGTCGATACGCGACCCGCACGCGTGACAAAGCTGCGGATGCGGCGTCGATGCAAGGCTCCTTCCGGCGGGGCGTCGGTGCCGGCATCGGCTGGTTGGTCTTCAGTTTCGATGGAAGGCGTCGGGAGTTCGTCCGGCAGGCCGGCGTCGTTTGGATCGTGGATCATTGTCGATGCTGCTACAAGGGTGAGGGCTTGGCGGCTTGCATGGCGTCTTGCGAGGCGCCTGTTGCGCGTGCGCGGCACGGGCCGCGGTTGGCGGGCGCGGTTTGCTCGAATCGCCAGGCTAGCCGCTGCCACTACAAAAAAGCCGCCTTCAAGGGAGGCGGCTCGTGCTGGATTCTGCTGACGGCTCAGCAGGAAGGTGGAGCGGGCGTTGCAAGTGCGCGTAAGGTAGCACACCCGAAAAGGGTGCGTCCAGACGGTGGCCGCTTTGATGGGAGTCGAAACCGGCATCAAGATTACGTTTTCATAACCGTGATTGTGATTCGTATGATTTAATCGCGTTGTAAGCCATCCGTCGCAACGATTATCAAAACGAAAATCCACCATGGGCAAATACGCACACAATCATCGGCAGGCCAAAGCCGCCAAAACGGATTGGGTCGCTACCGATCCAACTGCGGTTCCGACTACCTCCCAGAATGCACTGCGCAAAGCCATGGCCATTGAAGGCGTGGCGCTCACGCAATTCAACGATTTACTGTGGCTCATGGCGCAGGAGTCGAGCGGCGTGGTGGACGTGCGCAATGGCAAATCGTCCGCGCGTGGGCTTTATCAGTTGCTGCGGCCTCAATATGAATTGAATCCGAATGGCGAAAAATCGTTCGGCAATGCGGTTGAAGAATGTCAGGGCGGGATTCGCTATATTCTCGGGCGGTATCACACGGCTGCATCAGCGCGGCTCGCATGGGAAGCAAACAACTGGTGTTGAGAATTGAACAAGTTTCTATTGTTGGGCTTCGTTTCGGCCATGTGCTGGATGGGCGTAGCGCAAGCCGCTGATGCCGGCGTGCCGCGCTTTGAAGATTTCGCGGTGAGCGACACCTTTGCGGGCAAAGCGGCGAAAGTGCGGCTCGTGTCCGCGGACGACAAGGAATACGCGACGCGTATCCGCGAAGCCAGCCGGCAGAAGCCGAACTTCGCCGGGCACTATGTGCTGGCAAGCTGGGGCTGCGGGGCGTCCTGCGTGTCCAGCGTGGCGATCGACTCGAAGACCGGACGCGTCACCTGGTTGCCCTTTACGGTGTGCTGCTGGGACGTGGATGTGAAGGAACCGCTCGAATTCCGGCGCGACAGCCGGCTGCTGGTAGTTCACGGCAGCAGGAATGAAGAGGGTGGCGGGACGTACTACTACGCGTTGGATAAAGACGATTTCAAGCTGGTCAAGGCTGTCGAGAAGGCTACGAAGAACTAGTGGCAATTGGCGCAATGGCGTGGTGGACATCGCTCGGTGTTCATCGCGCGTTTGTGCGCCTTTGCGACCTGCTGGATGACAGACGGGGAATGTGTAGCGGGCGGAAAATGCGGCAGATTCAGATCCTTCCGCGAAGCCGCCCGGTCAATTGCCAGGCTGGCTGAAAGAATCTGGAGCGGGCGATGGGAATCGAACCCACGGCTCTAGCTTGGGAAGCTAGGGTATTACCATTATACGACGCCCGCAGAGCCCGCTATTTTACAGGGGTTTCAGCGTTTTGGGGAGTCGGGATCGTGGTGGGTGGCGTGAAAAATGTGCGCATTTTGGAGTTTTCCCATGGCATCGCTGCGTCGCAGCGGAATTCGGGGTTGTTCGCGGACGTCACGCGAGGCCGTCAAGCGGCTCGTGCGACCGGGACAGCTGTGTGCGTATCATCGTCTGACCACGCGATCGTCGCCTATTAGGCAATGGCGTCGACTGGCATCCCGTTCCAAATATCAAGTCACGCACATTCGGGAATTGATCGTTTTCTGGCCATCGCCGAGCACTGGAGTGGGCGCGTGTTAGGCGGGGGCAATATTATCGGTAATCGAGCTTGGGTAAACAGTTAGCAGATCTGAAATGGTGTCGTCATTCATGGATCGGGTAATCTTGTTAACTATTTCTGCCAACTCTTCTGCTTTAATCTCCATTGCCTCATTCTTGATATGTCGCGAAAATTGATATATCGCTTCTACGTAAAATGTGAGAACGCTTGCGCATACGTATACCGAAAAAGACATCTTGTCTGAAAATACCGAGCGAATTGAAAGAGATCGAATATCGGTGTCGTCACTATTGGCAAGGAGAAGATTAAAGATATCTTCTCCAAGCGTATGTACGGAGTCTGACGCTGGCGTAAACAGGTCATGGTAGAAGTGTTCAAACCCTAGGGCTTGAAAGCGGCGCCGTGCATCTGGCCATGGATGAGCCTTTTCTACACCTGGAACGAGTTTCTCCGTTACATTAAGGTGGTGCAAGCGTGCTTTTGCAACTTCGACTCCCTCAATAGTCGGCCTTGCAGAAGTTCGTGAGGCCCCGCCTGACTTGGCGATGCAGTTTGTCGGCGGGTAAGAGAACTCCCAGAACGAATATCGATCTGATAAAGATTCTGGGAGTTTCGGAGTGGTCGCCAATGAGCACGCCTGATTTCTTTCGTAGCCGTCTGGACGCGATGATTGATCTGCTTCACCCGCTTGCCGTGTTGGCAACGAAGATGTCGTGGGCTTCAATCGAAACGACGCTTGCTCCCCTGTTCGAGCGACGCTCACGCGATGGGCGGGTGAGCGAAGCGGATGACCTGTTTGGCTCGAACTCGCTGGAACTTGCGGGTGGCGTCAGTGCGGCTGGACGTCCGCGCTTGCCTATGCGGCTGATGGTGGGTCTGCTGTACCTGAAGCACGCCTACAACGAAAGTGACGAAACGGTGTGCGAGCGCTGGGCGCAGGACGTGTACTTCCAGTTCTTCTGCGGCGAGGAGTATTTCCAGCCGCGCCTCCCGTGCGACCCGACCAACCTGGTGCGCTTTCGACAGGCGCTGGGCGAAGCCGGTGTCGAGGAGCTGCTTGCGGCGACGATCGCGGCTGCGGTGCAGATGAAGGCGGTGACGCCGGTTGAATTCGAGCGCGTGATCGTCGACACCACGGTGCAGGAGAAGGCGATTGCGTATCCGACCGACAGCCGTCTGCTTGAGGTGTCACGGGCCAGACTCGTGCAGCTGGCGCAGCGCGCCGGGTTGGCGTTGAAGCAAACCTACGAGCGCGAAGGCAAGCGGCTGCGGCGCCGCGCAGGCGGCTATGCCCATGCGAAGCAGTTCAAGCGCCTGCGTCGTGTACTCAAACGTCAGCGCACAGTCTTGGGACGGTTGCTGCGCGATATCGAACGCAAGCTGTCTGGAGCTTCGGACGAACGGCAGGCACAACTGCGTGTCTGGCTTGAGCGGGCCTGGCGCATTTGCCGCCAACGTCCAAAGGACAAGAACAAACTCTACGCACTGCATGCGCCTGAAGTTGAATGCATTGGGAAAGGAAAGGCGCGCCAGCCCTACGAGTTCGGCGTCAAGGTGAGCCTCGCGATCACGGAGAAACAAGGGTTGATCATCGGTGCGCGGTCGTTCCCCGGCAACCCCTATGACGGCCATACGCTGGCCGAGCAACTCGAACAGAGTTCCATTCTGTTGCAGGACCTGCCCGGTACACCGCAGCCGAAGACCGTATTGGTCGATCTCGGCTTTCGCGGCGTCGACCCGGAAGTATCATCAGTACACCTTATTCATCGCGGAAAACACAGGACACTGACCAGCACACAGCGCCGCTGGCTCAAGCGACGACAGGCGATTGAACCGATCATCGGCCATGTGAAGCACGACCACGGTATGCATCGTTGCTGGCTCAAAGGGCAAACCGGCGATGCGCTGCATGCCGTGCTGTGCGCCACGGGCTACAACCTGCGCTGGCTGTTGCGTGCGATTGTTCGCCTGGGTCTGGGGCCCATCTTTTTTATCCTCGCCTGGCTGCATTGGATCGTCAATGTGCCGTCGCATCCGCTGTTTGCGCACCGGAAACGCTTCCGGCCGCTCAACCTTCCCGCTCCGACAAAATGCCTCATCGGCGTCGTGCATCAAGCAAACTGAATTTTGCAGGGCCGACTCAATATTCTTAGCGCCTTGCAGATAGTTATGCCATTTCTTTGCCCGTTCACGAGCGCCGAAGAAATGTTGTTTTAAAAGCGACATCGCACGATCATTGGTCGGATCGTTGACGATGTAAATGAAGTTTATACTATGTTCGAGCGCTATTCTGGCGAGGGCTTCTGCTGCACTGAAGCGTCGTTCTTCCAGATTGGAGATCATGCTCTCGTTAATTTCGTCGATGGCCGATAGTAGAACGAGGAATTCGATTTGTTTCAAAGCAGAATTTTTTGAATAAAAATCGTTTTTTATTATATCTTCGTATATATCTCTTAGTGAGTTGTGTACTTCTTTGAGTTTTGATGTGTGATGGAAGTGCTTTGCGTGCTTCGCTTCATGCTCCGCAAGAAAAGCATCGTGAATGATTTTTGTGCTCGTGGTCATATCGGCTATTTAATTTTGATGATTTGTGAGGATAACTCGATCACGTACTGAGAGCGAGTTGATCGAGTGTAAAGGGAGCCGGCAGAAAACGTGACGTGAGAACGTGCGTGAATAGTGATTTCGATTAACGCGCCGGTGCTTGGGAAGCTAGAGTCTTACCGTTATACAACGCCCGCAGGACGGACCGTTTTCCTCGGGAAGGGGCAGTTAGCGCAAATCGCGCCGCCGCCCCTTGCCTGCAAGCCGAAAAGAACGCCCTTCAGATCACAAAGTAGGTCAGCTGAACAGCCGCACGCGTCACCACCATCAGCAGGACCTGCACGATCACGAACAGCAGGATCGGCGAAAGGTCGATGCCGCCGAGTTGCGGCACCACGCGGCGCAGCGGATTCAGGAACGGCGCGGTCAGCTGATACAGGATCGGCATGGCCGGCGAGCGCGGATTGAGCCACGACAGCAGCGCCATCAGGATCGTCATCCAGATGATCAGATTCAACGCCCACTTGATGACGGTCAGCACGGCGACGATCAGCAGCGTCGGCACGAGCGTGAGCGGATCGGCGCCCGTGAGCACCACCATCAGCACCACGTAAACAATTGCCGCGATCAGAGCCGCGACCAGACTCGCCCAGTCGATGTTGCGGGTGCTGTGCAGAATGTGCCGCAAAGGCAGCACGATCCAGTTGGTGGCTTGCAGCACGGCGTTCGTGACGGGGTTGTACGGCGGCATGCGCACGACCTGAAGCCATGCGCGCAGCAGCAACGCGGCGCCGAACAGCGTAAAGACGGTATTGAGCAGAAAACGGGCGATATCGCCAAACATCTCGTGTCCTTATCCTTCGGAAGGCGGCCGTCGATCGGCCGCAGGGTGCCGGCGCTGACCGATCGGTGCGCCGGCGGGTTCATTTGGATTGCCAGCGCCCTTCCCGGAGGAGGGCGCGTTACGCGTCACAAATGGGGACGCAGTGGTTCAATTTCCAGATGTTCGAATCAGGCCAACCGGCGAACCGCGTGCCGCACCCGGCCACGGGACATCACACAGAAACCTTGATTTCGCTAATCAGAATCGTACCGTTGCCGCCGTCGGTGTAATTCGGAATGTCGGCAACCAACTGCTCCGAGGCGGACTTGAAGACTTTGTAGAAGTCGTCCGCGCTATCGAACAGGAAGTGACCTGCGGCGACATACGGCGGCGGCGTTCCCGGCGGCCCGGCATTGATGCCGACATCGACCGACCAGCCTTTCAGCGACGGCCCGAACAGCCTGGCCGCGAGCGGCATATGCGTGACGCAGTAATAGTCCACGTCGAAGTGGCCGTTTTCCCGATACGGATAGAGGATGCTGACCTTGATCATTGTGCGTTCTCGTCTGTTGATCCTGAAGCGCGGCGCTGGCGGATTGCGCGCGGCGCCGGACGTCACATTATCACGCCTTACTTGACGCTTGCACCTGCTGCGGCCTGATTCAGCGACCGGTTGAGCGATTCTTCCACCACCTCGGCAATCGCCTCGATCGCGACCGGCGGTTTGGCGCGGCGTTCGGCCAATCCGACCGCGCGCCGCGACAGCAAACCATACAGTGCGGCATGGTCGCCGCCGAGGCCTTCCAGTAACGCCAACTGCTTCTCTACGACGCCTGTATCGCCGCGCGAAACGGGGCCGGCGAGCGCGCCAGGCAGCCCTTTGTCGCGGGCGGTTTCGATCGTGCCGGAGAGCATCGGCAGCAGTGCGCGCAGCGCGTCGTCTTCGGCAAAGCCCAGCGTGCGCCATAGTGCGACGCATTCAGCGAGGCTGCACAGCGCGAAGCTCGCGGCGTAATGCGCCGCGGCGTGGTACAGCATGCGTCCGCCCGCCGGAATCGACAGCGGATGGCAATGCAGCGCGACCGCCAGTGCCGTCAGCGCCTCCTTGAGCGCGCCGTCGGCCTCGATCGTCACCGAGCAGCCGGCGATCCGGTCGATGTCTGCGAGATCGCCGCCAAAGAGGTACAGTGGGTGAAAGCCGCCGATCGCAGCGCCTTGGTCGCGCGCCGGCGCTAGCAATTCCACCGGCGAGGCGCCGCTGCAATGCACGAGCGCTTTGCCGTGTGGGCCGCCTGCCGCGTCCGCCACGAACCGCAGTGTGTGCGCTGTCGTACCGATGCTGTCGTCGGGAACGGCTAAAAAGACGATGTCTGCGGCGTCGACGACCTGTTGTGGATCGTCGAATGCCGCGCAATATTCGATTTGACTGGCGAGCCGGCTGGCCGAGGCTGCCGTGCGGCTCGCCACCGCCGTGACGGGATAACCGGCGCGCGAAAAGCTCAGCGCGAGACAGCGCGCGAGCCGACCCGCACCGATAAAGCCGAGGCGCGGCAGAGAGGGCTGGGACATGGTTGCCTGCTCCAGACGGAATGCTTGAACGGGAAACCAGAAGTATCGCGCATCCGTCCTGCGGTGGCGCGTCCCGGTGCCGGCATTCCTCTGATCAGTGCGCGCGCGATATGGCGCCTCCGGTCAGTCATCCGGCGTCGCGCGCCCCGCGGGTCCGAAAACTGCTCACAATTTCTTTTCCTGAGCCGGTTTTGCAGTTGCTGTTCTGGGTTTTTCGTCTCGCAGTCAGATTCGGGAGGTAACGATGAATATTTTTTCTTACCGAAAGCACTTGCGGTTCTTGACGCACTCGCAGCGCCGTCGCTGGTGGGACCAGAAGAAGCGCTTGACGCCACGCGTACGCATCAGCGGCTCGTACGTCCCGCCCAACGTCTCCAGAGAATTCGCCTACGTGAAGGTAGGCTGAAAATACCGTTTGCTCATGGGTAAGAAATGCCTGGCGCGATTGCGCCGGGCATTTTTCATTTCGGCCGTCAGGATTGAAGCTAATTTGTAATCAAAGATTACCGGCAAGTGAGCGCCTGAAGCCGCAAGAGCCGCAAAGCAGGGGATCCGCACCCGCGCGGCCGCTCGCAAACCCTGAGTTCTCAGTCCATTCTCAGTCCATTACGCAGCGCGTCCGGGCCGCGCCGCGCCGACGCGAATTCCGACCTATTGCCGCCAATTGCAATTTGCAACAAATGCGAACATCTACGCGCGGTCTTTTTCGATACATTGATTTCATAGCATGCAAGGCATGCGATGTCGGCGACCTTAGTGGGCCGCGCCAGGAGAATAAAAGTGAAAAAGATCGTTCCGTTTGTCGTTGCCGCCGCACTCGGCATGGGGTTCGCGGCTGCTGCAGAGGCGCACGTTTCCGTCGGTATCGGTATTGGCATTCCGATCGCGCCGGCGTACCCGGTTTATGCCGCGCCGCCGCCGGTCTATTACGCGCCGCCGCCTCCGCCGGTGGTGTACGCGCCGGGCTATTACGCACCGCCGGCAGTCGTGGTGGGTGGGTATTACGGTGGCTATGGCCGTCCTTATTATCACCATGGCTACTACCGCGGTTACTACGGCCACGGCTACTATCGCCGCTGATCGCAAGAAGCGCGCGGATGTATTGATGGCGTAACGCCGGCTTGATCGCCGGGTTACGCCTTTTGTGTTTCTACAGCGGCATACCAAAGCACTGTCGAAGCTGGGAGAATGGCTGTTTCGCCACCGCTCCTGGAGAGTTTCGCCGATGCAAGCGCTTCCCGCTCCCACTTTCGACGACGTACTCGACGCCGCTGCGCGTCTTGAAGGCGTCGCCCACCGTACCCCCGTCCTCACCTCAAGCACGTTCAATGAGCGCACGGGCGCGTCAGTGTTCTTCAAGTGTGAAAATTTTCAGCGTATGGGCGCCTTCAAGTTTCGCGGTGCGTACAACGCGATTTCGCATTTCGACGCGGAGCAACGCAAAGCGGGTGTGCTGACGTATTCGTCGGGTAATCATGCGCAAGCAATCGCACTGTCGGCGCGCCTCGCCGGCATTCACGCGACGATCATCATGCCGCACGACGCACCCGCCGCCAAAGTCGCGGCGACCAAGGGCTATGGCGGCGAAGTAATCAGCTACGACCGCTACACCGAGAATCGCGAGGAGATCGGCCGGCGGCTTGCGGAAGAGCGTGGCATGACGCTGATTCCGCCGTACGACCATCCACACGTGATTGCGGGGCAGGGCACGGCAGTGAAGGAGTTGATCGAAGAAACCGGCCCGCTCGACATGCTGTTCGTTTGCCTCGGCGGCGGTGGGCTGATCGGCGGCAGCGCATTGTCGGCGGCGGCATTGAGCCCGGCGTGCACGGTGATTGGCGTGGAGCCGGAAGCGGGCAACGACGGCCAGCAATCGCTTGCTCGCGGCGAGATCGTGCACATCGATGCGCCGCGCACGATCGCTGATGGCGCTGCCTCCACGCATCTCGGCGACTACACGTTCGCGATCATTCAGAAGCTGGTCGCCCAGATCGAAACGGTTAGCGACGCGCAGTTGATCGACACCCTGCGTTTTTTCGCACAGCGCATGAAGATCGTCGTCGAGCCGACGGGTTGCCTCGCCGCGGCTGCCGTGCTCAACGGCATCGTGCCGGTGAAGGGCAAGCGCGTGGGCGTAGTGGTGAGCGGCGGCAACGTCGATCTGGAAAAGCTGGCGCAGTATCTCGCCTGACAGGTTCGACGAAGCGCTGCGCACGTTGAAATCGATGGAAAACGGCTCGCTCAGGCGGGCCGTTTTTTCTAGCTCGCGACCTGTGCGGTCTGCACGATCAGATCGCGATATCCGTTCACGATCACGCTATACGAGAAGTACGCGAACAGCAGCGCCGACAACACATGGCACGCGCGCAGCAAACCGGTGCCGGCGCGTTTGCGCCCGTGGCTGCCGAGTCCACAGATAAAGATCGTCCAGCACAATCCGCCGAGGAAAAAGCCGCCGAGGAATACGGGGGCAGTCGTCACACTGGTGGCGCCGGCTTTCGCAATCAACGCGCCACCGACTGCGGCGAACCACAGAATCGCCGAAGGCGACGACATGGCCAGCAACACACCGCGCGCGAAACCGCGCCATGCGGAAAGATGCGGCGCTTTGGCATCCGCTTCTCCGGCAACCGCGGGTGCCGATGCGGGGAACATTGCTTCACGCGCCATCTTCCACGTGAGAAACAGCAGGATTGCCGCGCCGCCGATCCACACGACCCAGCGCACCGATTCGAATTGCAGCAGCGCCGCCATTCCCGCGAGCGCGAGCGCCGCATAAACCAGATCGCCGAAACAGGAACCGAGGCCCAGCCAGAAGCCCGGTTTGAAGCCGTGCGAGAGCGTCAGCGAAATCATCGCGACGTTGACGAGACCGATATCCAGGCACAAGGACAACGACAGAAAAAAGCCATCCGACATCATTGAAAAGGCATGCATCCGCGCAACTGCTCCATCAGTTTTGTTATTCAGACTTGTTCGAGCGCGAGCGACCCGGCTGATGACCGGATCGCTTCGATGCCGACAGAATCCTAAAAATTCAATGGTGTGATTCGAGGCCTGTTTTTACAGTCCCAACTCATTCCACAAGGTGTCGATGCGCTGTTTGACCGCGCCGTCCATCTCGATCGGGCGGCCCCATTCGCGATCGGTTTCGCCGGGCCATTTATTGGTCGCGTCGAGTCCCATTTTCGATCCGAGGCCGGCTACCGGCGAGGCGAAATCCAGATAGTCGATCGGCGTGCGATCGACCAGCACGGTGTCGCGCACCGGATCGATACGCGTGGTGATCGCCCAGATCACTTCTTTCCAGTCGCGGATATTCACGTCCTCGTCGACCACGACGATGAACTTCGTATACATGAATTGCCGCAGGAAGCTCCACACGCCGAACATCACGCGTTTGGCGTGACCGGGGTAGCTCTTCTTCATCTGCACGATCGCCATCCGGTAGCTGCATCCCTCGGGCGGCAGATAGAAATCGGTGATTTCGGTGAACTGCTTCTGCAACAGCGGCACGAACACCTCGTTGAGCGCGACGCCGAGCACGGCGGGCTCATCGGGCGGTTTGCCGGTGTAGGTGGAGTGATAGATCGCGTCGCGCCGCATCGTGATGCGCTCGACCGTGAAGACGGGAAACCACTCCTGCTCGTTGTAGTAGCCGGTGTGGTCGCCGTAGGGACCTTCCAGCGCGTGTTCGTAAGCGGCCGATGCACCCTTCGCCGGGCGCGGCGGCGCACCTGCGGGGGCGGGCGGGGGCGTGCCTTCCTGCGGATAGATGAAGCCTTCCAGAACGATCTCGGCGCGCGCGGGCACCTGCAAACCGTCGACGCCCGGCGTGATGCACTTCGCGAGTTCAGTGCGGCCGCCGCGCAGCAGCCCGGCGAACTGGTATTCCGAGAGCGTGTCGGGCACCGGCGTGACCGCCCCGAGGATGGTGGCTGGATCGGCGCCCAGCACCACCGCCACCGGATACGGCTTGCCCGGATTCTGCAGCGCGAATTCGCGGAAATCCAGTGCGCCGCCGCGATGCGCGAGCCATCGCATGATCAGTTTGTTACGTCCGATCAGTTGCTGGCGATAGATGCCTAAATTTTGTCGGCTCTTGTTCGGGCCTTTTGTGACGGTCAGGCCCCACGTGATCAGCGGTCCTGCGTCGCCCGGCCAGCAGGTCTGAATCGGGAGCTTTCCGAGGTCGACGTCGTTGCCCTCCCAGACGATTTCCTGGCAGGGCGGCGCGCTCACCGTTTTGGGCGCCATGTCCCAAACCGCCTTTGCGAGCGAGAACAGTTTTCCGGCGTCCTTGAGCCCCTTCGGCGGTTCCGGTTCCTTCAAGGCTGAAAGCAGACGGCCGACGTCGCGCAGCGACTCCAGCGCCGCGCTATCGCCCGCGCCTGCTTCTGCGTCGATACCCATGCCAAGCGCAACGCGGCGCGGCGTGCCGAACAGGTTGCCGAGGACCGGAAATGCGTGCTGCTGCCGGCTCTCGAACAGTATCGCCGGACCGCCCGCGCGCAGGACGCGGTCGCACAGCTCGGTCATTTCCAGGACGGGCGAGACGTTTTGCGAGATGCGGCGCAGTTCACCGATCGTTTCGAGACGGCCGACAAAGTCGCGCAGGTCTTTGTATTTCATCTGGTGCGGAAGAGAGCCGCGCAAGCGGCAAAAAAGGAAGGCACCGTAAGACTGCGCGGCGCCAGAACGATTGTCGATTTTACCTGTGTCGGCTGACGCACGTAGATTGGCCAAACGACCTACATCCGAAGGAGTAATTGAGATAGCTCAAGAGGCGCGCGCCGCGCGGTTTTGCACCGACTGAACACTGTTCATTATTACAATTAGTTATACATTTGCCTATCTATAGTGTTGACGATCTATAAAACCCTGCATAGAATCCGTCCACATTGGTTGCAGGGCGTGAACCTTTTTACCACTGCCCCCGGTCCCTTTTGACGCAACGCGTCACCGTTTACCGACCCCCTGCACGGTATCTGACGGCCTTACTGAAGTCCTCGCCAGCGCCATCTGACGCTGGTTTTTCGCGTGGGAGCTACCGCCTGCGTGCTTTTTTGGCATGCCGCGGGCCATCTTTTCAAGATGGCTCCCCACAAACGGTATTTACCGTTTTCCCGACGTCGCTGCTGCCCTAACCAGACAGAGCGCGCGATGTCTTGACTCTGCGAACGTGTGTTACCGCCTGTTCAACTGGCGGAGTTCGCGGATCATGCAACATGGGAGATCTGAATGAACGCCTGGTTATCGTGGCGTCCCGATGAACGTATTGCGCAAGTTGTGCGTGGTGCGTTGCGTCGCGGGACGCGAATGAGTCATCACCTGTTCAGCATCGTCGGCGGTATCGCTGTCGTGCTGGCACTCACGTTGTGGCTGATGCCGGCCCTGCGCGGCACCCTCGCCGCCAAGCTGATGCCGGTCATTTCCGCCGCTGTGCAAGCCGGTCCCGCCCGTCTGCTGCAGGGCCACCCGCTGCCGGCTTTCGGGCCGCCTGGCGCGTCCTCTGACGACTCGCTGGCCGCAAATCCGACCAGTAGCGACACCGCTAGCGGCGCGAACAATGGCGTCACTGCCAGCAACACCAGCTACGACGGCGCCTTCGACAGCACGAGCACGACCGGTATGGGCGTGGCTGCGCTGAACGGCCTCGACCCGCGCACCATGCAGAGCGTCTCCGCGCTGGCGCGGCTGATTCCGGCGCAGCGCGTCTCGGCCGACGCGCGCGACGATCGCGTGCTGGTCTCGACCCGCGAGCAGGATCTGGTTTCGTCGTACTTGGCGCGGCGTTATCGCGTCGCCCAGGAGCCCGTTGGCGAGCTCGTGAAGGCAGCGTTCGACACCGGCCGCGAAGTCGGTCTCGACCCGCTTCTCCTGCTCTCCGTGATGGCAATCGAATCGGGCTTCAACCCGTACGCCGAGAGCGGCGTGGGCGCGCAAGGCCTGATGCAGGTGATGTCCAAGGTTCACTCGGACAAATTCCAGTATTTTGGCGGCCAGAGCGCAGCGCTCGAACCGGTTGCGAACATCAAGGTGGGTGCGCTGGTGCTGAAGGATTGCATCGTTCGCGGCGGTTCGCTGCCAGGCGGCCTGCGTCTCTACGTCGGCTCGACCTCGCCGGACGACGGCGGCTACGGCGCCAAGGTCATGGCCGAGCGTGGCCGTCTGCGCGATGTGGCGCGTGGCCGCAAGGTGCCGATCAATGCACCGCAGGCGCCGGTTCTGACGGCGTCGAATACGGCTACGCCTGCTGCAACATCGGCGAACGGTAAGCGCGTGCAGATGACGCTGGATGCCGGCCATCCGTTGAGCGCGGCAGCGCCGGTTAAGACGCCGGTGTCCGAGCAGGACGACGCCAGTTCCAATGCGCCCAAGCACGTGGCATCGGCTGCGGAGTTGGGCGCCTGAGATTCAGGTAACGCGGTTCTCGTCTGACATGAGAGCGGCTGGTATAAAAAAGGACACCCTCATTGGTGTCCTTTTTTCTTTTGCGGCTTGCATTTGCGGCGGCGCGTGCGGTTGTGACGCATGAGCCGGGCATAGCAACCTGCCTTGACGGGTTCTTTGATGGCTCGCCAAGCCGCAATGCTTAATCCCTCCGTTCGATCAGTGCCGTCCGAAGAGCTTCGCCAGTCGCTCGACCGCTTCTCCCAGCTTCGGCAGGGCGGTTGCGTACGACAACCGGATGTAGTCCTTCGGCGCGTGCGTGCCGAAGTCCATGCCTGGCACCAACACCACACCCGCATCGTGCAGCATCGCTTTGGTGAGCGCCGCGCTGTCTCCGGCCGCCTGATGCGCGACCGTGCGGCAATCGGCGTACACATAGAACGCGCCGTCAGGCATCACCGGCACCGAGAAACCCAGCGATTCGAGCGCTGGCGCAATGAAGTCGCGGCGGCGCTTGAATTCGAGGCGGCGCGCTTCGTAGATTGCGATCGTTTCCGGTTCGAAGCAGGCGAGCGCCGCGTGCTGCGCGAGCGCCGACGCGCAGATAAACAGGTTCTGCGCCAGTTTTTCGAAGGCGCCGACCATGCCGGGCGGCACCACCAGCCAACCCAAACGCCAGCCGGTCATGTTGAAGTACTTGGAGAAGCTGTTGACGGTGATGACATCGTCACCGAACGAGAGCGCCGAGACCGGCTTGGCGTCGTAGCTCAGGCCCTGGTAGATCTCGTCGACGATCGTAAAGCCGCCACGCGCCCGCACAGTCTTGACGATGCGTTCGAGCTCAGCCGGTTCGATCGACGTCCCGGTCGGGTTCGACGGCGACGCCAGCAGCACGCCACGGGTGCGCTCGTTCCATAGGCGCTCGACGTCGGCGGCGGTCAGCTGGAAGCGTTCGGCCGGCCCGCTTGGCACCATCACCGGTTTGCCTTCGGCCGCAATCACGAAGTGGCGGTTGCACGGGTAACACGGGTCGGGCATCAGCACTTCATCGTCGCGATCGACCAGCGCCGCGCAAGCCAGCAGCAGCGCGGCAGAAGCGCCGGCGGTGACCACGATCCGCGCCGGATCGACGCTGACGCCGTAGACCTCGGCGTAATGCGCCGAGATCGCCTCGCGCAGCGCGTGCAGGCCGAGCGCATTGGTGTATTGCGTGACGCCGCGGCGCAGGGCGTTCGCGGCTGCTTCGATGACCGGCTCGGGCGCGGTGAAATCGGGTTCGCCGATTCCCATGTGGATGATGTCGCGCCCGTCGCGCTCGAGTTGCGCGGCTTCCTTGGCCAGTTCCATCACGTAGAAAGGCTGGATGGCGTCGACGCGGGCAGCAAGCCGCACCAAGGGTTCGGTCACGGAGTTCATACGATCAATCCAGTTCAGAAGCAAAAGCGGGACAGCGCCTCGCGCACAGGTTCATGCGCGTGGGCGGCGTCCTTGCAAGCGCCCGCCAGTGCGGGGCTGCATTGTGCGGCTTTGGGCTCAACCGGCCAGAGGATGATCCGGCGGCCGGCAAATCCGCGTTAGCGCAAGGCGCATGACAGGTCACGCACCCTGACGCTCAATGCTTGCGAGCCGCCTGCGTTTCAGCAGCGCGCAGTTGCGCGGACAGCTTGTCCAGCACGCCATTCACGTACTTGTAGCCGTCGGCCCCACCAAATGTCTTGGCGAGTTCGACCGCTTCGTTGATGACCACGCGATAGGGAATATCGACGTGATTCTTCAACTCGAACGCGGCAACCAGCAGCACGGCGCGTTCGACAGGTGAAAGCTGCTCGATCGGACGGTCGAGACACGGTGCGATATCCGCGGAGAGTGTTTCCGAATCGCGGATCACGCCGTGCAGGATGGCGTCCAGATGTTCGTGGTCGGCCTTGTCGAAGCCTTGCGCGCCGCGCAGCTGCGCGTCGATTTCACCGCCGGGCGAGCCCGACAGCAGCCACTGATAAAGCCCCTGCGTGGCCAGTTCGCGGGAGCGTCGGCGTGCGCTCTTCATGCCTCTTCCTCTTCTTCGTCTTCTTCTTCGTCGTCACCGCCGAGTTGTTCGAGTGCGACGGCGAGATTTGCCATTTCGACGGCCACGCGCGCTGCGTCACGACCCTTCTCGGTCATGCGCGCGACGGCTTGCTCGTCGGTTTCCGTGGTCAGCACGGCGTTCGCGACCGGAATGCCGAAGTCGAGACCGATACGCGTGATGCCCGCACCGCTTTCGTTCGACACCAGCTCGAAGTGGTACGTCTCGCCGCGAATCACCGCGCCCAGTGCGATCAGTGCGTCGAATTGCGCGCTTTCGGCGAGCTTTTGCAGCGCCAGCGGGATTTCCAGTGCGCCCGGTACGGTGACCAGCAGCACGTCTTCGCCGGTCACGCCGAGGCGTTCGAGTTCTTCAATGCATGAATCCGCGAGGCCGTTGCAGACGGGTTCGTTAAAACGCGCCTGCACGATGCCGATACGCAGTCCGTCGCCGTCGAGATTCGGTTGGTATTGTCCGATTTCCATGTGAATTCCGTAGTGTTTTGGGTTGGCGCTTAAGCGCGTGAATGGTCGGATCAGCCTTGTTGCGGAGCCTGTGCGGCGCTGCCCGGCATCGGTACGAAGCCGGTGACTTCGAGGCCGTAGCCCGACATGCTGCCCAGCTTGCGCGGGTTCGACAGCACCTGCATCTTGCCGACACCGAGTTCGCGAAGAATCTGCGCGCCGATGCCGTACGTTTTGAAGTCAACGGGCCGGCGTTTGAGCGCCTCGGCCTTTTCTTTCGAGTCGAACGCTTTGAAGACGTCGACCAGGTGGTCCTTCGAATCGCCGCAGTTCAGCAGCACGATCACGCCGAGATCGCGCTGGGCGATCTCTTTCATGGCCGCGTCAAGCGTCCATGAGTGAGTCGACTTGCCGACTTCGAGCAGATCCAGCATTGACAGCGGCTCGTGCACCCGCACCGGCGTGTCGTGCTCCGGGTTCGGCGTACCGCGAACCAGCGCGATATGCGGCTGGCCGCTCGGCTGGTCGAGATACATTACCGCGCGAAACGCGCCGTGCGCGGTTTGCATGGTGCGCTCGCAAATGCGCTCGACGATCGATTCGGTGCGGCTGCGGTAGTGAATCAGATCCGCGATCGTGCCGATCTTCAGATCGTGCTCTTTGGCGAATTCCATCAGGTCCGGCAGGCGGGCCATCGTGCCGTCGTCCTTGATGACTTCGCAGATCACCGCGGCCGGCGTGAGGCCTGCCAGCGCGGTGAAGTCGCAGCCGGCCTCGGTATGGCCGGCCCGCACCAGCACGCCGCCGGGCTGCGCCATGATGGGGAACACGTGTCCCGGCTGCACGATGTGCTCGGCCTTGGTGTCCGGCGCGACCGCAACGGCGATCGTGCGGGCACGGTCGGCCGCCGAGATGCCCGTGGTCACGCCTTCGGCCGCTTCGATACTCACCGTGAACGCCGTGCCGTACTGCGTGCCGTTGCGATAGGTCATGAGCGGCAGGTTCAGCTGCTTGCAGCGTTCCTGCGTGAGCGTCAGACAGATCAGGCCGCGGCCGTAGCGGGCCATGAAGTTGATCGCTTCCGGTGTAACGAATTCGGCGGCGATTACAAGGTCGCCCTCGTTTTCGCGGTCTTCTTCGTCGACGAGGATCACCATCCGGCCTGCTTTCAGTTCGGCAATGATCTCTTGGGTGGAGGCGAGCGTCATGGTGGCGGAGAGTTTTTCGGGAAAGCGCGTATTTTACGCCACGCGCGCCGCCAAGTCGCTTCCGCCGAATGGTATAGGCCGTTTGGCCGACTGGTGTTGCGCCGCCCGGCGACGGTATGCTTGATCAAACGTTGGACGCATGAACCGGTTGAAAGCGGCAGGGTGCCGCTGCCAGCCCATGCGCGGCGGGCTTTGCTGCAGGTTATTTCGGCGTGTTCAGCATCCGTTCCACATACCGCGCAATCAGATCGATCTCCAGATTGACCGGCGAACCCTCGCGCAAATTCTTTAGCGATGTCACTTCGACCGTGTGCGGAATCAGGTTGATCGAAAACTCGCAGCCATCGTCGCGATCTTTAACCGAGTTGACCGTCAGGCTCACGCCGTTGACCGTGATAGAACCTTTGTAGGCCAGATAGCGGCCGATCTCACGCGGCGCCAGCACGCGCAGTTCGTGCGATTCGCCTACGGGCGCGAAATGCGTGACCGTGCCGAGGCCGTCCACGTGGCCGGAGACGATATGCCCGCCGAGCCGGTCATGCGCGCGCAGCGCCTTCTCGAGATTGACCTCGCCGGTCTCGCCCAGGCCCGCCGTGCAGTTCAGGCTTTCGCGCGACACGTCGACTTCGAACGAATGCGCGGTTTTTGCCACGACCGTCATGCAGGCGCCCTGGATCGTGATGCTGTCGCCGAGCTGGACGTCTTCGAGATCGAGGCCGCCGGCTTCGACGTTCAGGCGTACGCCCGCGTCGCCATCCGTACCGAGGGGGTTGACTGATTCGATGCGGCCCACCGCCGCGACGATTCCTGTAAACATCGTGTTAATCCTTGATTAATTCGAAGTTGGTTGGGGGGCGGGCTCGGTCCCGGCTTCGGGTGCCGGATGCGGCACGGAATGGGGCACAAAGCGCGCGAGAATCCGCAGATCGTCGCCGATCCGATCCACCGCGTGAAAATTCAGGTGCTGGCGGGCCTCGAGCGTTTCCGGCGCGCTCAGATTGAACATGCTCATCGAGTCCATACCGAGCAGGCTAGGCGCGAGATAAACCAGCAGCTCATCGACGCAGCCTTCGCGCAGCAGCGAGCCATTCAGCTTGTAACCTGCCTCGACGTGCAGTTCGTTCACATGACGCTCGCCGAGCACTTTCAGCATGGCGGGCAGGTCGACTTTGCCCGCCGCGTTCGCCAGTTGCACGATTTCCGCGCCGCGATCGCGCAGCGCGCTGGCGCGTTCGGCGTGACGCTCATCGAGATTGCCGCAGAAGATCAGTGTGGGTGCACCGGCCAGAATCAGGGCTTCGGGCGGCACGTCGAGCTGGTTGTCGATCAGCACGCGTTGCGGCTGGCGCGGCGTGTCGACGGCACGCACGGTCATGCGCGGATTGTCTTCCCGGACGGTGCCGATACCCGTCAGGATGGCCGACGCGCGGGCGCGCCACGCGTGACCGTCGGCGCGCGCCGCTTCGCCGGTAATCCATTGACTGACGCCCGAAGGCAAGCCGGTGCGGCCGTCCAGCGAGGCCGCCACTTTCATGCGTACCCATGGGCGGCCCCGCGTCATGCGCGACACGAAGCCGATGTTCAGTTCGTGCGCTTCGTTGGCGAGCAGCCCGCAACGCACCTCTATGCCGGCGTCGCGCAGCATCTTGAGACCACGCCCCGAGACTTGCGGATTGGGGTCTTCCATTGCCGCGACCACACGCTCGACCTGCGCTTCGATCAGCGCATTCGCACACGGCGGCGTGCGGCCGAAGTGGCTGCACGGCTCGAGCGTCACGTAGGCCGTGGCGCCGCGCAGATCATGGCCGCGCGAACGTGCGTCCTTCAACGCGCGCACTTCGGCATGATCCTGGCCGGCCGGTTGCGTGAAGCCTTCGCCGATCACCTCGCCGTTCTTGACGAGCACGCAACCGACGCGCGGATTCGGGTCGGTCGTATACATGCCGCGTTTGGCCAGCGCGAGCGCGCGCTCCATATGGACGAAGTCGGTTTGCGAAAACATCGGTATCCGGTCGGTACGGTGGCTAGGCAGTATTGAGCCTGATTTTCAACTTTCGGCGGGCACTGCGTCTTGCCCGCCTCAGGCCGCGAGCGAGGCGAATGCGCCGCGCGCCGCGTCGATTGTGGCGTCGATGATCGCGTCGTCGTGCACGATCGAAACGAAGCCCGCTTCATACGCCGACGGCGCGAAGTACACGCCCGCGTCCAGCATCTTGTGGAAGAACGCATTGAAGCGCGGCACATCGCTCTTCGTGACTTCGGCGAAACTGGTCGGAACCGATTCCGTGAAGTAGAGGCCGAACATGCCGCCGAGCGAATCGGCCGCGAATGGCACCTTCGCCTCACGCGCGACGTTCGCGAGACCTTGCGCGAGACGCGTGGTGCGGGCGGCGAGCGTGTCGTAGAAGCCCGGCGCCTGGATCAGTTGCAGCGTCTTCAGGCCCGCGGCGACCGCGATCGGATTGCCCGACAACGTGCCCGCCTGGTAGACGCCGCCGAGCGGCGCGAGGTGGGCCATGATGTCGCGCCGGCCGCCGAAAGCCGCCGCCGGCATGCCGCCGCCGATCACCTTGCCCAGACACGTCAGATCCGGCGTGATGCCGTAGACCTCTTGCGCACCGCCCAGGGCGACGCGGAAACCGCACATCACTTCGTCGAAAATCAGTACCGAGCCATACTCGGTGCACAGGCGGCGCAAGGCTTGCAGGAATTCAGGCGTGGCGCGCACGAGGTTCATGTTGCCGGCCACCGGCTCGACGATCACCGAAGCGATCTCATTACCGAACGCCTTGAACGCTTCTTCGAGTTCTACGACGTTGTTGTACTCGAGCACCGTGGTGTGCTTGGCGATATCGACGGGCACGCCCGCCGAAGTCGGATTGCCGAACGTGAGCAGGCCGGAGCCGGCTTTGACCAGCAGGCTGTCCGCGTGGCCGTGATAGCAGCCTTCGAACTTGACGATGCGGCTGCGGTTCGTGAAGCCGCGCGCGAGGCGCAGCGCGCTCATGGTCGCCTCGGTGCCGCTCGAGACCATGCGGACCTGTTCGATCGACGGCACGAGTTTGCAGATTTCTTCGGCGATTTCCACTTCCGATTCGGTCGGCGCGCCGAAGGAGAAGCCGTTGGTCAGCACGCGCTGAACCGCTTCCAGCACTTCCGGGTGGACGTGGCCGAGGATCATCGGGCCCCACGAGCCGATGTAGTCGGTATAGCGTTGTCCGTCCGCGTCCCAGAAGTAGGGGCCTTGTGCGCGCTCGATGAAGCGCGGCGTGCCGCCTACCGAACGGAATGCGCGGACCGGCGAGTTCACGCCGCCCGGGATGGTGCGCTGCGCGCGGTCGAAGAGGGTCTGATTTCTGGACATGGCGATGGCTGGAATGTGGGTTGCGCAGCGGCACGGGTGCGGTTTCTTGCGCTCCGCGCGGCGCTGGGGGTTGGTGGGGAAATTGTACCGGAGTCAGCGTGAAGAGGTTTTGGGTTTGACCTTGCTGGGGCGGGGTTGCTGTTTCCTGTGCCTATCCTTGATTTCCCGGTGGTCTATTAGTGTTGCCCCTGTGCGGGGCGGCACCTACTTTTCTTTGCCTGCCGCAAAGAAAAGTAGGCAAAAGAAAGCGGCTTAAACCGCCAGCTCATAAGCGGGTCCCTCGCGCAGTCGCGGTAGTGGTGCGTCTGGAATCGGTCTTCTCGCACATTCAACCCCCGTGACAAAGGAGTCATACTTCCAGCGGCGCTGCGCGCGCTGCAGCGGTACTTCACCAACCTCGCGCCGACGTTTAGACCTTATGCGTGCGTTTTACCGCTGATTTCTTCATCGGAAGCTCCGGCTGCGTCCCCGCGCGACCTTCTGTCGCGGTTTTCTCCGCCGCCGCCTTGTGAGCCGTTACCTTGCTGGAGCGAATGAGGCCCCCCGGTACGTCAAGCCGAGGCGGTTTGCGCTTGCCAGTGAGTTCAGCCCAGCGCTTTTCGAGCGCGCCTTCGGCGATTGGCTTGATCACGGTGCCTGAACTCTGCGCGTCCCACGTCTGCACGGAAAACGGATGCGTGCGCAACATCTCCCGTGGAATCACGACCCCCTCGTGTGCGTCGACCACCCAGTCGTACACGAAGTCGATGCACAGCCGGTAACCGCGCTTCGTCGCCGAGTCGGGGACTTCATACGGCGCGCGCGTGACGTAGCCCGAGCCGAAAATGCCCTTGGGTTCCTGGGCGACACGGTGCAGGAACACGCGATCGCCCGGCAGGATGCTGCGGGCAAATCCGCAACCCCACACGTCAGCCACCGCTACGCCTGCGGCGACTCGCTTCGCCACGTCGGGCAGCTCGGGCCACGGCCATTTCTTCGGGCTCCAGATCAACAGGAAGGCAGTCATGTCAGGGGCGGGACAGGGTAGTGTGGAAGGGCGCAGCGGACAGCCTGGCGTCACGCGCCGGGGCGGCCGGGGCGTTCTGGCGGCAGCTTAACCGATCGGCGGCGCGCTTGTCGCGGAGCATGGGCGGGCCGCCCAGCCAGGCACGAGCGCGGCGGATGGTTTAACCGTCGCGTACAATTGGGGCCGTCAAGCTGCTGTTTTCCCGGTTTCACCGCGTTTCGCTGCCGATGACGGCGCGGCGCTTCATCTGGATTCCCATGTCTCACGTCACCAGAAGCCGGCCCGATGGCCGGCTGATTCTGTTGCTCGGTGCGCTTGCCGCATGCGGGCCGATTTCCATCGATATGTATCTGCCGAGCCTGCCGACCATCTCGCAGGCATTCGCCATCAGCAACGGCGCCGCGCAAACTACGCTCACCAGCTTCATGTTCGGCTTTTCGATCGGCATGCTGCTCTATGGTCCGCTGTCCGACACCTATGGCCGCCGGCCTGTGCTGCTCGGCGGCATCATCATGTACGCGCTGGCGAGCGTGGCCTGCGCGTTGTCGTTTTCGATCGGATCGCTGGTGACGTTCCGCTTCGTGCAGGCACTCGGCGCGGGCGCGGCCTCGGTGCTGGCGCGCGCGATCGCCCGCGACGCGCATGGGCCGACCGATGCCGCCCGCGTGCTGTCGATGCTTGCCATCGTCACGGCGATCGGACCGTTGCTCGCGCCGCTGATCGGCGGGCAGTTGCTGTTGATCGGCGGCTGGCGCGTCGTCTTTGTCGTGCTGACGCTGTTCGGCACGCTATGCGCGGTGACCGCGTTCCTCAAGGTGCCGGAAACGTGGCCGCCCGAAAAGCGCGCGCACTCGGCGCTGCTGAAATCGTTCGGTGCCTATGGCAAGTTGCTGCGCGATCCGGTGGCGTGGGGCAACATGCTGTGCGGCGGTATGGCGTTCGCGGCGATGTTCGCCTACATCACCGCGACGCCGTTCGTGTACATCGAATATTTCCATGTATCGGCGCAGCATTACGGCTTTCTGTTCGCGCTGAATATCGTCGGCATCATGTTCGGTAACTTGATGAATACGCGCCTTGTCGGCCGGCTCGGCTCGCTGCCGATCATTTCTTTTGCCGCGACCGTGAGTTGCATCGCGTCCTTGTTCGTTTGTCTCGTTTCGCTGACGGGGTGGGGCGGCTTGTGGTCGATCGTCTTCGGGTTGTTCTTCGTGGTCGGCGTGGTGGGGCTATTGTCCGCTAACTGCACGACCGATCTGATGCATCGGTATCCGATGAATGCCGGCGCCGCGGCCGCCGTGTTCGGCGCAGTGCAGTTGGCGCTCGGCGCGTTGGCGAGCCTCGCCGTCGGACTCTGGCAGGATGGCTCGCCCAAGGGCATGGGCATCGTCGTGGGCGTGGCGGGCGTGTTGTGTTACGTCGGCCGGATACTGGTCGTCAAATGGCATGGAATGAAGGCGCCCGTCGCTGCCGTTTGAGATGGCGTGTCGTTTTGTGAGGCGGGAGTCCTTCGCTAATGGCGGATCATTGTTCCTTAGCCGAAACGCGCAGCAAGCTTGCTTCTGCGTCCCGCGCTAACCAGCGTGCCTACGGAAAACACCAGGTGTTGCGCGCGCGCGACCGTGCGTTTCGAATTGCATTGCTATGATGGAGTCACTGTTCCTCGGAGCGGCAATCATGGCGATCAGAGATTTGATGAACGGCGAGCGGCAACATGCTGCCTTTGCCGAAGCGCAGAAGCTGGCAGACAGCGGCGCCTATCACGATTACACAGACATCGAATACGTCTTGCGCTTTGATTACGGTTTGTCTGATGTTTCAGCGCTGCTCGACAGCCAGTTGATACATCGCGACCTGAATCGGCGTTGCGCCGATGCGCGTGAGAAGCTGGACGTGCCTGCTTAACGTGTGACATGCGCGGTGTGACACGCGCGGTGAGTCGCATGCGGCGTCTGGCGCGTTGCCATGCGCCGCGAAGGCGCCATCCACTTTGGAGTTGTATACATGGCTGTTAGCCAGCACGATCCGCATCTGCCGCACACGGACAATCCCGCTGCGTTGGCAAAACCGGGCGGCCATTACAGTCACGTCGCGATCGCGAACGGCTTTGTTTTCGTCTCGGGGCAGTTGCCGATCAACGCGCAGGGCGAGAAGCTCTCAAGCGCTTCGTTCGAAGATCAGGCCGAGCAGGTGCTGGCGAACGTGCAGGCTGCGCTCGAAGGTGCCGGCAGCAGTATTGCGCAACTGGTGCAGGTGCGCGTCTATATTGCCGACGTCGAACACTGGGCGAGCTTCAATCAGATTTACGCGCGTTGGGCCGGCGATGCTCGGCCGGCACGTGCCGTCGTGCCGGTTCCTCATTTGCACTACGGATTGAAGGTCGAGGTCGAGGCGACCGCGCTGGTTTAAGTCGTGGCTGCGGATTCGAGGCGTCGCAGCCTCAGTGAATGATGAGCCCGTTGAACTGGGCATTGCCCACACCGGACGCGATATTCACGCCGACGTTGCCGCTCACTGCCGCCAGTGAGCCGGCACCGAGTTTGGCGGTTGTGCTGCCCGTCAACTGGGCGACCGTATGCAGATCCTGTTGTGAAGTGATCGCGGCTTGCGGCGTGGTGATGAGGGCGATCTGGTTGGCCTGCGCATTCAGCGCACCGGCTGCGAGGTTTACGCCGATGTTGCCGCTTGCGCCTCGCAGCGCATTCGCGCCCACAGTCGCTGCGGACCCGCCAGCTTTCGCGCTGCCGCCTACGTCTTGCAGATTCGACAGCGTGGCCGAGCCGAACACCGTTGCGCTATCGTTGTCGGACGGTGCCGTCGACGCGCCTGCAAACGCGGATGACACGGCCGTGCTCGCGGCAACCCAAATCAACGCAACGGCTAAAGTACGGACTTTCATGAGCGACTCCCTGGCGTGTGTTGACAGCACAGATAGTCTTGATATCGACCATGGGAGCGAGATGTTGAGGGAGGGGTTCCCCTTAATGCGGGCGGTGCCGAGAGATTGTCTGGTACGAACTTGGCCAAGAATGAGCGCGGCCAGAAATTACCACCTTCCGTGACCGCCGTAATAACCGCCGACGCCAACACCCACGCTGACACTCGGGACGGCGTAGAAGCCGGGGGCATATCCGTATGCCGGTGCGACGACGCATCCGGAAAGGCCCAAGGCGAAACCTATCGTTAACAGTCATTTGAGCATGGTTCCTCCCTCTTTATGACTTGGAGGAGCCGGGAGCGGCATTCGTCCGGCCTGCCGCACGGCAGCAAATAACAGCAAATTACGAAGCCTCGGTTTATTCGGCCTTCATTTACAGTTGCTTACCCGCGCAACGCGTTGCGCCGTGACAGATCCGGACGGCGCTCTGTAGCAGAGCTTCTGTTCAGGGCGTGCTTGCCACCTGGCAGGTCAGTGCTCACGGGCGCTTGATCCAGTTAAAGTTTTGTTAAACATCCGTCCCAAAAATGGACTTTTGTTCTAGACAGCGGTAAATGTCAAACTCCTCTTGTTGTGGAAGTTGAATAAAAATGGCATGGGACAAAGTTGGAGCAGTACGTTACCTTCAATCGCATGCGCAGCCAGCAAGCATAGGTAGGTGCGCGGAGTACACGCGGCGTGCCATTGAGTGGGGTGGTCTCCAGCTTGTGCGAACTGGGTCAGCGAGAAACTACAGTTCGTCACTCATTTGCGTTGGCTTTTACGAAGTGCACGGTAATCCGCAGCGCGGCGATGTGATCGTGATCCAGTCAATTTCGGGTCACCCAGACGGACACATGGCGATGTTTGACGGACAAATCTGGATATCTGATTTCAAGCAGATGCATGGCTTTTACCCCGGACCGGCATATAGAACTAGCCAACCGACTTACAAAATGTACCGGCACGACTGACGATGAGCAAATATCTTCTGCTGGCCTATGCCGCGCTGACTCTCGCTTTAGGTGTGATTCAGCCCGCAACTGCATCAGGGCCAAACACTCCGGAGGCCGTCGTACGGGCGTTTTACACGTGGTATCTCGAACGGGAGGGCGGGCCTTACCAGTTGACGGATAACGCCATTTATCGTTACGTGGCAAAGCCGACTGTTGATAATCTGAGGGACGATTACAAACATAACCGGTTGCCGGGCGGGAGTGACTATTTCACGCGGGTCCAAGACCTTGACGAAAACGCATGGCTTAACAACATGGCCTTGCACCCGACCGTTGCGCTTGATGGGGTGGCAGTTATCGCCGTGACGTTTGGTGCAAAGGAAAAAAAGAATCTGGTCGTGTTCGTGCGGCAGGAACAGGGGCTTTGGAAAATCATCAAGGTAGAGGATACAAACAACTATCTGGGCTATCACCAGTACGATGTTTCCGACTAACCTTATTTCAGAATACGCTGCCTCTAACCGCACCGAATACCCGCCTCTCGAGGCGAGAGGCTTTGTTCCTGGACGATGGCGCTTGCGGCATTGGCGGGTTATTTGGTGGCCAGAAATCAAAAACGGGCCAACAGGCCCGTTTTCATTGATCGTCTGGCGGAGGCGGTGAGATTCGAACTCACGGAAGGATCACTCCTTCGCCGGTTTTCAAGACCGGTGCCTTAAACCGCTCGGCCACACCTCCAAGCCGTAAATTGTAACCTGAAAAATCCTCGTTGCGGCGCCCGGTCGAGCTGCAATCACTGCGGATCTTTCAGAAACAGCCCTTGCAGGTCATTCAGAAACGCCTGGCCAAGCGGCGTCGGTGCGATCTTTTCGTGGTCGCGCGTGATCAGCTTGCGCCGTTCCGCTTCCTGCAAAGCCGGTTCGATCGAGGTCATCGAAAGCCCCGTGCGCTCGATAAAGCGATGCACTGGAAACCCTTCCACCAGCCGCAGCGCGTTCAGCATGAACTCGAACGGCAGATCGCGCGGCCCGACCTCATGCTCTTCCTGCACGGCCGTGCCAGCCTTGGCCTGCTCGATGAAGGTGGCCGGATGTTTGTAGCGCACCTGACGCAGCACACGGTTCGGAAACGACAGCTTGGTATGGGCGCCCGCGCCGATGCCCAGATAATCGCCGAAGCGCCAGTAGTTCAGATTGTGCTTGCTCTGCCGATGCGGCTGCGCGTAGGCAGACACCTCGTAGCGTTCGTAACCGGCGGCCGTCGTGCGTTCGTGAATCCAGTCCTGCATGTCGGCGGAAGCGTCGTCGTCGGGGAGCGCGGGCGGGAATTTCGCAAACAGCGTGTTCGGTTCGAGCGTGAGGTGATACAGCGACAAATGCGGCGGCGCGAACGACAACGCCGTCTCCACGTCAGCCTGACATTCCGCGAGCGTCTGCTGCGGCAGCGCGAACATCAGATCGAGGTTGAAGTTGTCGAAGGTGGTCGCGGCCACGTCGACCGCATGGCGTGCTTGCGTCGAGTCGTGAATCCGGCCGAGCGCCTTCAGATGCGCTTCATTGAAACTCTGGATGCCCACCGACAGGCGATTCACGCCGCTCGCGCGAAACTGCGCGAACTTGGCGGCTTCAAAAGTACCGGGGTTGGCCTCAAGCGTGATTTCCGCGTCGGCGTCGAGCGGCAGCAGGGCGCGCACGTCGGACAGCATCCGGTCGAGCCCGGCCGCCGACAGCAAGCTGGGCGTGCCACCGCCGATGAACACCGTATGCACCTGGCGCCCCCACACGAGCGGCAGCGCCATCTCGAGATCGGCGCGCAGAGCGTCCAGATACTCGGTCTCCGGGAACGTGTCGCCTTTCCACTCATGCGAGTTGAAATCGCAGTACGGGCACTTGCGCACGCACCACGGAAAATGCACATACAGTGCCAATGGCGGCAACGACGTCAGGCGAATGCTGCCCGGTGACGTGAAAGCCTTGATGACGCCATTGCCGATGTCGGCAGGCGTCGATTTGATCGGAATCACGCTTCCTCCGTCAAACGCGCGAGCAGTTGGCGCAATGCAATCGCGCGATGGCTGCTGGCGTTCTTCACCGCCGGTTCGAGTTCCGCGGCGCTCGCATTCAGCGACGGCAGGAAGAAGTACGGGTCATAGCCGAAACCATTCGCGCCGCGTGGCGCATCCAGCATTTCGCCGTGCCAGCGGCCTTCGGCGATCAGCGGTTCGGGATCGTCCGCATGACGCACGAGCGCCAGCACGCAGTAGTAATACGCGCGGCGATCGGTTTCGCCCGCCAAGGCCGAAACGAGCCGTGCATTGTTCGCCGCATCGCTCTTTTCGCCGCCGGCAAGCTGCGCGTAACGTGCCGAATAAACGCCGGGTGCGCCACGCAGCGCGCGCACGCACAAGCCGGAATCGTCGGCGAGCGCGGGCAGGCCGGTGAGCTTCGCCGCGTGACGCGCCTTGGTCAGCGCGTTTTCGACGAAAGTCGGATGCGGCTCTTCGGCTTCCGGCACGTTCAACTCGCCTTGCGCAATCAGGTCGATGCCGGCCGCGCCGAGCAGTGCCGCGAACTCGCGCAGCTTGCCCGCGTTGTTCGACGCCAGCACGACCTTCTTCAACGGCGAGTCAGACGCAACAGCGCCGCGGTTTTGACGACCCTCACTCACTCTTTTGCTCCAACGCTGCTTTCTGCATCGCGATCAGCGTGTTGATGCCGTCGCTCGCCAGATCGAGCAGCGAATTCATTTCATCGCGTGAGAAAGGCACGCCTTCGGCCGTGCCCTGAACTTCGACGAAGCCGCCCGCGCCTGTCATCACCACATTCATGTCGGTGTCGCATTGCGAATCTTCATCGTAATCGAGATCCAGCACCGGCAAACCGTCGTACACGCCGACCGAAATCGCCGCGACGTAATCGACGATCGGCGAGGTTTCGATGCGGCCCGTAGCCAGTAATTTGGCCACCGCGTCATGCGCGGCGACGAACGCGCCGGTGATGCTGGCCGTGCGCGTACCGCCGTCGGCCTGGATCACGTCGCAATCGATATGCAGCGTGCGCGCGCCGAGCTTCTCGAGATCGAACACCGAGCGCAGGGCGCGGCCGATCAGACGCTGGATTTCTTGCGTGCGGCCGGTTTGCTTGCCGCGCGCGGCTTCGCGGTCGCTGCGGGTATGCGTGGCGCGCGGCAGCATGCCGTATTCGGCGGTCAGCCAGCCCTGGCCTCGGTCGCGCAGGAACGACGGCACGCTCTCGGCGATGCTCGCCGTGCAGATGACCTTGGTGTCGCCGAATTCGACCAGCACCGAGCCCTCCGCATGCTTCGTGTAGTGGCGCGTGATGCGCACGTCGCGCAGCTGATTGGCCTGGCGGCCGCTGGGGCGTTGGGTGTTATTGGTCATGTTGGGATCGGTCTGGAAGAAAAGCAGGAGGGAAAGCGCAATTTTACCGCCGATCGCGCCAGGCGCGGGTCGGCCTGTCCGCCGGACCGCTGCCCGCATGTGCGCGGGCTCCGCGCGAAGCAGCACCTCGCGCGTGGTGGCCCTCGTGCTGCCTTGGTGCTGCCCTGGCTTGAAGCGGCCTCGTCGGTAAAAATGGGATAATGCGGATTCCCCGCCCCGCGTCTCGTACACGCCGGGCGATTCGACTCTCCGGCCATCGTCGAACGCATGGCCACAATCGCGAGAAATACGATGATCTACAGCATGACTGGCTATGCGAGCGCCACGCGCGAACTCGTCGCGGCCTCAGGCACCGGCGGCGTGAGCGTATCGGTCGAACTGCGCACAGTGAACTCGCGCTTTCTCGATCTGAACTTCCGGATGCCGGAAGACGTGCGCGTCTGCGAACCGACGCTGCGCGAAATGCTGATGAACAAACTCTCGCGCGGCAAGGTCGATATCCGGATCAACCTGCAACGCAGCGAACAGTCGGCCAACGCGGGTTCGGTCAGCCGCGATGCGCTGACGCAACTCGCGCTGCTCGAGCGCACCGTGCTGTCGACGTTCCCGGAAGCAGGGCGCCTGCGCACCGGCGAAATTCTGCGCTGGCCGGGCGTGCTGGCCGAAACCGGCGTGGCGCCGGAAGTGCTGCGCGACGCGGTGCTTGCATGTGGCAAGCAGGCGATTGCCGATCTGATCGATGTGCGCGGCCGCGAAGGCGCGCAACTGGCGGCGGTGCTGCTCACCAACGTCACCGAGATGGAAACGATCGTTACGAAGATCACGCCGCTCGTGCCGGAACTGATCGCCAAGCATCAGCAGAAGATCGTCGAACGTCTGCAGGAAGCGCTCGGCATTGCCGCGCCCGACACGGCCGCGACGATCGTCTCGCGCGAAGAAATCAACGAACGGATTCGCCAGGAAGTGACGATGTACGGCATCCGTATCGATATCGCCGAAGAACTGTCGCGACTCACGGCTCACCTGAACGAAACGCGTCACGTGATCGAGAAGGGCGGCAAGGTCGGCAAGCGGCTCGACTTCATGATGCAGGAACTGAATCGCGAAGCGAACACGCTCGGCTCGAAGGCGGCTGCGAAGGAACTGGCCGATTCGTCGATGACCCTGAAGCTGCTCATCGAACAGATGCGCGAGCAAGTACAGAACCTGGAGTAAGGCAGGAGCCCCAAGAACATGACCGACCACACACGCGAAACCAGCGCACCGCGCAACCCTTACGCCGGTGCTTATCCCGGCAACCTGTTCATGGTGGTCGCGCCTTCGGGCGCGGGCAAATCGACGCTCGTGAACGCGCTGCTCGCCGGCGACGACGCGATCCGTCTGTCGATTTCCTACACGACGCGGCCGCCGCGTCCGAAGGAGCAGGACGGCGAGCACTATCACTTCACCACGGTCGACGATTTCCTCACGCGTCACGCGACCGGCGAGTTTCTGGAAAGCGCGGAAGTGCACGGCAACTACTACGCGACCTCGCGCGTGTGGATCGAAGAGCAGATGAAAAGCGGGCATGACGTGCTGCTCGAAATCGATTGGCAGGGCGCGCAACAGGTGAAGAAACAGTTTCACAACGCCGTAGAAATCTTCATCTTGCCGCCGTCTCTCGACGCACTCGAAGAGCGTTTGAAAAAGCGCGGCCAGGACGAACCGAATGTGATCACACGACGTTTGCTCGCGGCCGGCAGCGAGATGGCGCACGCGGCCGAAGCGGAGTACGTCGTGATCAACGACAACTTCGATCGCGCGCTCGGTGAACTGCGGTGCCTCGTGGCCGCGACGCGTTCGCGCTTCGCCTCGCAATACGCGCGCCACACGCAGCTTTTCGTGCAGCTCGGCATTCACCTGCCACACGCGTGAGCGCGGCGGTGGTTCGAGCACATAAGGTAGAATAAGCAACATACTGAGAAGGAACCCAACATGGCCCGCATTACCGTCGAAGACTGCCTCAAACAGATCCCGAACCGTTTCGAACTCGCGCTTGCCGCGACCTATCGCGCGCGCCAGCTCGCGCAAGGTCACACGCCGAAAATCGAAAGCCGCGACAAACCCACGGTTGTCGCGTTGCGTGAAATCGCAGCTGGCCAGGTTGGCGTCGAAATGCTGAAGAAGGTGCCGGTTTAAGGCGCCCTGTTCCGTTTCGATTGCCGAATTTGCCGCACCAATTTGCTACACGTAATTGCATCAACGTGCAGACCGGCGTCCAACCCTAACCGCTACGGAGGCGAAAATGAGTACTACCCCGCCCACCGCCACGGAAGTGGAACACGACGCCGACTTGCCCTCATCTGCACGGAAGTACATCGACGCGGTCCTCGAACAGTCGTTTCGCCATCTGTTCGGGCCGACCGCCACGCCGGAGCAACCGCGCCGGCATGACGTCGTATCGATCGCCAAGCTAACCGCCGTTCTGTCCGGCTATTTGCAGCCGGAAGAAATCAAGGACATCAAGGCGGCGTTCCATTTCAGCGACGAAGCCCACCTCGGCCAGTATCGCCAGAGTGGCGAGCCCTACATCACGCATCCTGTCGCCGTCGCGGAAATCTGCGCCGGCTGGAATCTCGACGCCCAGTCGATCATGGCAGCGCTGCTGCATGACGTGATGGAAGACCAGGGCGTGACCAAGGCCGAACTCGCCGAGCGATTCGGCGCGAAGGTCGCGGAACTGGTCGACGGGTTGTCGAAGCTGGACAAGATGGAGTTTCGCAATCGCGAAGAGGCGCAGGCGGAAAACTTCCGCAAGATGCTGCTCGCGATGGCGCGCGACGTCCGCGTGATTCTGGTGAAGCTCGCCGACCGGCTGCACAACATGCGTACGCTGGGTGCGGTGCCGCATGAAAAGCGCCGCCGTGTGGCGCGCGAGACGCTGGACATCTACGCGCCGATCGCACACCGGCTTGGCCTGAACAATACCTATCGCGAGCTGCAGGACCTGAGCTTCGCGAACTTCAACCCGCATCGCTACGCCACGCTCGAAAAAGCCGTCAAGGCCGCGCGTGGCAACCGGCGTGAAGTCGTCGGCAAGATTCTGGAGTCGGTGCAGCGCGCGATTGCCGACGCGAAGCTCGACGCCGAAGTCACCGGCCGCGAGAAAACCATCTTCAGTATCTATAAGAAGATGCGCGACAAGCAGTTGTCGTTCTCGCAGGTTCTCGACGTGTACGGCTTCCGGGTGGTGGTCGAAAGCGCGCTCGAGTGCTACACCTGCATCGGTGCGCTGCATGCACTCTACAAGCCGGTGCCGGGTAAGTTCAAGGATTACATCGCGATCCCGAAGGTGAACGGCTACCAGTCGCTGCACACCACGCTGGTCGGCCCGTTCGGCGCGCCGATCGAGTTCCAGGTGCGCACGCGCAAGATGCACGAGATTGCCGAGGCGGGGGTTGCCGCGCACTGGTTGTACAAGAACGGCGGCGCGGATCTGAATGATGTGCAGAAACGCGCGCACCAGTGGCTCAAGTCGCTGCTCGACATTCAGAGCGAAGCGGGCGATTCGAGCGAGTTCCTGGAACACGTCAAGATCGATCTGTTCCCGGACGCGGTCTACGTGTTCACGCCGAAGTCGAAGATCATGGCATTGCCGCGCGGCGCCACCGCGCTCGACTTCGCGTATTCGATCCACAGCGACCTGGGCAACCAGTGCGTCGCAGTGAAGATCAATAACGAACTGCTGCCGCTTCGCACCGAGCTGAAGAGTGGCGACATTGTTGAAGTGATCACGGCGCCGTATTCAAAGCCGAATCCGGCTTGGCTCGGTTTCGTGCGCACCGGCAAGGCGCGTTCGGCGATCCGCCATTATCTGAAGACAATGCGTTTGAACGAGTCTGTACAGCTCGGCGAACGCCTCGTCGACCAGGCGCTGAAGGGCTACGGGTTGGCACTGTCGGACGTGACGCCGGAAGCGTGGGAAAAGCTCGTGCAGTGGACGGGCAACAAGAATGGCCAGGAAATCTTCGCGGATATCGGTCTCGGCCGGCGTGTCGCCGCGGTCATGGCCAAGCGTATCGAAGTGTTGATGAGCGGACGCGACGCCGACGACGACGGCTCGCGTTCCGACGGCACGGCGCCGCATGCGCCGCCGGTCGTCATCACCGGCACCGAAGGCATGTCGGTGCAGTTGTCCGCGTGCTGCCGTCCGATTCCGGGCGACGACATCATGGGCTACATCGGCATTGGCCTCGGCATGGCAATCCACACCACGGACTGCCGCGTTGCGCAACGTATCCACCGGCGCGATCCGGGCCGCTGGATCGACGTTGCGTGGGCGCCTCAGCCAGGGCGTCTGTTCGACGTCGCGGTGAAAGTGCTGGTCAAGAATACCAAGGGCGTATTCGCCCGCGTGGCTGCCGACATCACGTCGGCGGATGCGAACATCGTCCACATCGCGATGGACGAAGACCTGTCGCAGGAATCCACGGTGTTGCGCTTCGTGATCCAGGTGAGCGATCGCGTCCATCTCGCCAACGTCATGCGCCGCGTGCGTACGAATCCGGATGTGATGCGCATTGCGCGCGAGCGGCCGAGCGAGGAAGGGCATCACCGTCACGATGGCGGGATGCGGATCGACCGCGAGCGGGCGGATTACTGATCTGACGGCTGGCTGAGTCTGTTCGGTTCGAATGGTTTCAGGCACCCGGGTTCGAATCTGAACGCACCCGCCCCGCCGCCAGCGAATCTCACCCGAAAATTCCGTCCGTTTTTTCGGGAGAACGCTTATGAACGTAGCTGACCTCACCGGCATGGCGCTCGACTATTGGGTCGCCCGCAGCCTGCATGACTTCGTGCGCGAAATCTACTTTACCGACAGCGGCGAGACCGTCTATATCCGCGGCAATGACCGCGGCCGCCCGTGGGACGGCCGTTTTACGCCGTCCGCCTCATGGGAAGCGGCTGCCGCGGTGCTGGAGCGGGCGCAACGGCTGGAGGTGCGTGAGCGGACCTATCTTGGCGCCGCACACTGCATCGCGGAATTCGAAGGCGGTCATCGAACAGTAGAGGGGCGGGGAGATTCGCTACGGGTCGCGCTGCTGCGGGCGTTCGTCGAAAGTCGTTTCGGCGATAGTGTGGACGATGTGTTGCGCGAGGCGCAGGCGGTCACCGGCGAGCGTGCGGCGCCGATCGGTGAGGAATCGGTGGGAAGTTCATTCGAGGATATCCCCAGTCCGGACGGGCAGATCGGTGATATTCAGTCTGCGCCACGATAGGTGCCGTGACGCTCGCCGGGTCCTGAAGACCTGACGGGGAGGGGTATAGAAGCAAAACGGTCGCGCAAAAACAAAGGGCCTTCCGATCGGAAGGCCCTCTATAGGTGGTGCGGCTGGCAGGATTCGAACCCACGACCCCTTGGTTCGTAGCCAAGTACTCTATCCAACTGAGCTACAGCCGCACGCTAAACAGGTGACGCTAATACGATGATACTGCAATGAAACCGGGCAAAACGTAAGGGCCTCCCCGGAGGGAGGCCCTCGAATAAGTGGTGCGGCTGGCAGGATTCGAACCCACGACCCCTTGGTTCGTAGCCAAGTACTCTATCCAACTGAGCTACAGCCGCACGCAGAAACGAGATTATAGCAAAGGTTTTCAA
>NZ_CAJNBK010000031.1 GCF_905220975.1 Paraburkholderia haematera
CGTTTTCGTGGAAAAAATCCTGCCCGGCGGTGAGCGTGTCGGCCGCGTGCTGGGCGTCGTGCTGATCGCCTGGGCGGGCGTCACCCTGCTGGTGTGATCGGCTTTTCTCTTTGCCGCTCGGCTACGCAGCCGCGGGAAGATTCAGCGCGTAGTTGCCGGTATCCAGGTTGGCGGTCGTGGTCGGGAAGCGACCTTTATGCGTGACCCGTCACGAACTTTTTCGTCGCGTGATAGCCGTGCTTCGTTGCATCGGCAACGGCATGGCCAGCCGTCTTCGCACCATGGCCGACCGCGTGCGTGGCATCGCGCACAGCATGCCCGGTTTTCTTTCCGGCCGTTTTGACGTCGTTCTTGAACTCGTGGGCACCTGTAGCCAGGCTCGCATGAGCCAGCGGGCTGAGCACGGCCAGCACGAACAGGATGATCGAAATTCTCGTCTTCTTCATCACGCTGATTCTCCCACTCCAGAAATGCCACACTACGCTTCGGCCGAATCTGTTGGATAACCTGCTCGAAGGTTTCGACGGGCTATCCGCCGCTCACAAGATAGCGATGGTTGAAAATGATTGCCGGCATCCGACTGGATGCCCATCGCCTGGTATCGCCGCTCTTCCGCACGAAACTCATCGGAGTCGTCTCCGCTTTGCAGCACGTCACGTGCCTCTGCGGCGTTGAGTCCCGCTATCACCTTCGTTCCGTAAATCATTGCTGCCGAGCGGAAAATGCTGTGCGTCAGGCAGATCTAGGCTGCCGAATTGAAACTGTTCATTTTGGCGCCGATTGTAGCCGGTGGCCGCATTCTGATTCGCAACGAAGTGTGTCCGAACGTAACCGGTCGGACACAGACATTTGATTAGTTTGCTAATGGCGTTTGCGTGTTCGCCTTGGTGTGGCAGTTGGCATTCGCCCTGAGCGCCATGAACTACCCCGACTGGGTGGACGATGTGTTCTCAGCAATTCGGCAAAACCCGTCAGGTCTGGCTGCCGCCGCTCCGTTCGGGGCGGCGATTGGCCCCTTGTGGCTGAACCCTATCGCGCGACGACGGGCTCAGCGCGACCCACAAGAGGCTAAGGCCACTTGGCGAAAAGGCAATGGGGTGCACGGCGAGGCGGTGTAGGTCATCACTGGCGAGCGTGTGTTCGGCCTTCGCGCGATCAATGGTACGTCGTTGTAGACGACTGCAGCTTCGTTAGCACGCCATGTTGGAATCGGAACCAGCCTTGAGCGCTTTGCATCACGACTTCATCGCCTTGCCAGAACACGCGCTTGACCGTTATGCGCTTACCCGAGCGTTGCACAAGTGGCGGCTGGTGGCGAAAATCGTACAGCACCGGGCCGGCATCAGTCTGCACAAGCGTGCGCGTGACACTGTCATTTGCGTCGCCGACGTCATCGAAATGCGTGAGCGCGCTCGCACTGAAGCGATCGAAAATCTCCTTGTCGAGCATCCCCGCGAAATCGCGGTCGACGCGCACGAATTGCAGGTTACCCGAGGGCGTGAGGAGCGGGCCGGAGGCGTTGCTTTGCGCATGAACGCAAGTCACGAAAGAGGTAGCTGCAAGCGCAGCGAGAAGCAGTCGTCTCATGTTTCCTTTTAGATTCAAATGCCTGGTTCACATCCCGCATCGAGAACATGCAACCCGTCGACATCGCCAGGAAGCGACATCGCCGCCCTGACGGGCGACGGGGTGAAAGTGAGTTTGCCAAACCGCTTTAACCGGAAAGAGGCAATCATGAACTATAGCGGCATTGACCTACATTCAAACAACAGCGTGCTGATCGTCGCTCGAGATGTTCGAGAAACCGACTGCCTGGCCGCGCCCGTTGATCCCGCTAGCCTGGCTGGTGTTGCCAGGCATCAAACAAATTGATCGGCTGTTCATATTCACCTCCGAGCGAATATACGATGCACAATTCAAACGCATTGAAAAAATAGCTCCAGATACTATCCTGCAGGCTGGCATCGCATTTCCATGCGTTCGGCCCTGAGCATGCCGCACCTCTAGTGCGAAGTCTCCCCTACGGCTATTCACGACGGAACTCGCGAGATGATCAAGCGGCTGTCGCTTATTTCTGCTTCTGTCGCACTGGGCTGCGTAGCGACGGTTGTCCCGGTACTGACCAGCATCTATATCGCCGACGAAGATGCGGAACGTCGCGAGCAAGCGGATCTGCAGCAGTTCGCCGCGAAAGCCGTGATGCGCACGGAGCTTGTCACCTACCAGGCATTTACCGCTATCGCGGACATGAAGGCTGCGCCCGGCGGTCGATGCTCTCCCGCGCATATCGCGCAGCTTGCCCGCGTGGTTTTTAATTACCGGTATGTGCAGGACGCGGGGACATACGGCGACGGGCAATATTTATGCTCACCGCTTCTGGGCGACGTTCGGGCGCAGCATCTGACGATGCCTCCGCCCGATTGGCGGAGCAACGACGGCTATCTGGTCTGGTACAGGCAGAAGAATCCTCTCAGCGACGAGCGCCAGGATATTCAGATTGGCCGCGATGGAAATTATGTCTCGATCGATCCGCAGTCCTACGTCGATCTTATCGACCCCGCCCGGAGACCGATCGCAGCGATCAATGTCGAGACGAATACAATCCTCGCGCTGTCCCCCGGCGCGGACGGCGACGATATGCTCAACGCATGGAAGCTGGCTGGGCAAGTGAACGATGAACAATGGCACTACGCTGTCGCCCGTTCGCCAAGCCGGCCCCTTGGGGTGGTCGTCAAAGCTCCGCGTAGCAGCCTCGTGGGTCACTGGCCGGGTTTGCTCGTCATGTGGCTTTCGATTGGCGTCCTCACGGGAGGTGTGCTTGGCTGGATTGCGTTCAGGCGAATCTCTCGGCAACTCTCCTTTGCAGCGACGCTCGAATGGGCCATTGCACGCAAGAGAATCGACGTGGTCTTCCAGCCGATCGTCCGTCTTGCGAGCGGCGAATGCGTTGGCGTGGAAGCGCTCGTCAGATGGAACTTGAACGGGCGCAACATCTCGCCGGAAATCTTTGTCGCGGTCGCGGAGCAAAACGGCCTTATTCAGCAGTTGACGGACCTGGTACTGGACAAGACGATCGACGAGCTGTCGAAGCTCCTGCGCTCGCGTCCTTCGTTCTATGTCTCTATCAACGTGAGCAGCGAAGATTTACGGACGCGCCGTTTCCTGGACGTTATCACCGCCCGGCTGGGGGGAACCGGCATCCTCCCTGCGCAGGTCAGAATCGAAGCAACAGAGCGAAGCTTCATGGATGCCGACGCAACGCGGCAGACGATCACGGCATTCCGGGACGCGGGTCACCCGGTCTATATCGACGATTTCGGGACCGGATACTCCAGCCTTTCGTATCTGCAAACCTTTACGATCGACGTCCTGAAGATCGACAAGTCATTTATCGACACCATGGCACAAGATGCGGCATCCAGTATCGTCGCGCCTCATATCATCGAAATGGCACACGAACTGGGGGTGGAAATCGTGGCGGAAGGCGTCGAGCGCGATGTCCAGGTCGAATACCTGGTACAGAGAGGCGTCCAGTATGGACAGGGCTGGCTGTTTGCCAGGGCCATGCCTGTCAGTGAACTTATTTCCTGGCTAACCGAAAGCAGATCGACGCTTCAGCCGGTCAATCAGTAACCCGGTCATCAGAATCGCGGGGTGCGCCGACGCGGCCACCCTGTGTCAGCCAGGTAGAAAACTATCGAGGCAGGACGTAAAGATTGTTCCATCCGTGTCGATATATAGCTTGAAGTGCCGCCTCATCGTGTGGCAGATTGGCACTTGTCTTCCGGCTTATACATGCAGCATCGGGCTCACCAGCTCAGCCGAGAACAGCACATTGTTCAAGTCATTGTTAAACGCGGCTGACAAGGTGCACAACGCCAACGAGCGGGCTGAAATCCGATGGTCGCATGTTCCAGCGATGATTCAGGAGTCCGGTGACGGTAAGCAACGATTCCTGACAAATTGATGGCTGATCTGAAAGCAGGCCGGGCGCAGACGTAGTCCGGAAGACCATGATTCGAATCACGCGTTCCCTTCTGGCAAAACCGACCCTGTTTATTTTCGCCGGGATTGGTATCACGCTTGCCACCACCGGCGTCACGGCAGTCTCGCTGTATCAAATGAGACTGGACGCAATGTCACAGGCACGCGACGCTGCGCAAAACCTCGTGCTCTCCCTGCAAAAAGAGACCGAGCGTAATCTCGACATCTGCCAACTTGCCATGCGTGATGTCGTGACTACGATCGAGACCCCCGGCATTCTCAAACTCACTCCCGATGCCCGGCAGCTCGTCGCTTTCAGCGCGGCAAGCAATGTCAGGGAACTGGGTGTGATATTCGCGGCAGATGCTGCCGGCAACAGCGCCCTCGACTCCCGCGGGGCTCCGCCGATCAAGTTCAATGTGCGTGATCGCGATTACTTTCAGGTTCAACAACAGCAGAAAGGCGCGGGCTTGTATCTCAGCAAGCCGTTCGTACCTCGCGCAAGCAATGCTGCGCAGCCGTCGATAGCACTGAGCCTGCGCCTCGATGATGCAAATGGCCACTTCGCTGGCATTGTTGCGAGTACGCTCAAGTTAAGCTATTTCCACCAGCTATTCGAAGGCGCGATACTCGGCGATCACGGAACCCTTACGCTTTTGCGCACAGACGGGACTGTCCTGATGCGGCAACCGTATCACGGGGACCATATTGGCAGCACCCTCGCCGGTGGACATTCCTTTCCGCCTCTCGTGCAATCGGATCACGGAACCTATGTCGACTTTGCGGTGCTAGACCACGTCGAGCGCCTATACAGCTTCAGGCGGATCGGGAACTATCCACTCGTCGTGGTCGTTGGCCTCGCGACTGAGGATATCTACGCCGGGTGGCGTAAGCGGGCGTTTGCCATTGGTTTCGTTACGGCCATACTGGATGCGCTGACCATCATGCTTTCGCTGATGTTCAGCGGACAATTGCGGATGAGATTCGCCATGGAGCGTCAGTTGCAGACGCTGGCATGGTTCGATGCCCTGACCGGCTTGCCCAACCGGGCACAACTCAACAAGGAAACGCTCGGTATCCTGGCGGACGCCAGCCGGAGTTCGTCACAGTTCGCGATTCTGTTCATTGATCTGGACCGTTTCAAGCGTGTCAACGACACGCAGGGCCATTCTGCCGGTGACGAAGTGTTGAGCGAAATCGCGCGGCGTCTCCGGAATTGCGTCCGGGGTGAGGACGTGATCGGCCGCCTCGGTGGAGATGAGTTCCTGGCAGTACTGCGAAATTGTGACGTACACAGGGCAGCTCACGTAGCTGGACGCATCCTGCAAGCCCTGTACCAGCCTATCACCGTCAACGCAAAGTATGACACCAGCATCACGCTCAGTGCGAGCATCGGCGTCTCGCTGTATCCCCATGACGGGCAGGACGCCGATACCCTGCTGCGTAACGCAGACATGGCGATGTACAAGGCGAAGAGTACGGGACGTAACCAGGTGCATTTCTACGCGCCAGTGTATGAGCGTCAAGCCAAAGAACAGCTCGAACTGGAAATCGCGCTGCAGCGAGCCTTGCAAGGGAGTGCACTGAGCGTCGCCTACCAGCCCAAAGTCGACGTGACGGGAACACTGCATGGCGCCGAAGCCCTGGTTCGGTGGAACGACGAGAAACTGGGCGTCGTTCCGCCGGACCGCTTTATCGCCATCGCAGAAGAAAGCGGCCTGATTGCAGAACTCGATGATTGGGTGCTGGACGAGGCCTGCCGTCAACTCGCCGAATGGCGCACTGAGGGTATCGATATACCGAACATATCGGTGAATGTCTGTGCTGCCGACTTCAAGCGTCCGCACTATCCGGGCTTTATCGCGCGCACCCTGAAAGCCCATGGCCTCGCGCCTGAGAACCTGATCCTGGAAATGACCGAGCGAGTCATGTTTGATGAGTCGGTCGATGACATTCGCACATCGCTCGATGCGATACATGCCCTCGGCATAGCTCTGTCAATAGATGACTTCGGTACGGGCTACTCGTCCCTAAGCTATCTGCACCGGTTCCCTGTCAAAGAACTGAAAATCGACAAGAGCTTTGTGCGGGGTATCGGAGCCGATGCAATGGCCGAATCTCTGGCACAGACTGTCATTAACATTGGCAACGTGCTGAAGTTGAGTGTCATCGCAGAAGGTGTGGAAACGCAAGCGCAGCGCGACTTTCTCCATCACCACGGCTGCCTTATGTACCAGGGATATCTGTATTCGCCTCCGTTGACACCAAAAGAATTTGCGCGGTGGGTAGAGGCACATCGGCAACAAACACCTATCAGCGAATCAGGCTAGCCGACATTCGTCGATAGAGACAACCGGCTCACTCAATTCGCTCGACAAACTGCGTACGATCAAACGGAGCGTCGTATGGCTCTGGCCAGAACTCGACCATCCGGGTGATTTTGCCGCGTTCGACCGTAAAGAATGAGATTGCTCTTGCGTGCAGGGCGCCATCGGTTACAAACACGTCCGACACCGCCTCATTCCCACCGCCGACGAGACGATTGACCGTGAAAACCCACGGTCCTTGCGCCGGGTATTCAGTGTTGAGCCGAGCAAAATTCGTCGCGCCCCGGATACGCTCTTTCGATTGAGGCCACTCAAGGACAAAGTCCTCCGCGAGAACCGCTTCGACGGCGTGAAAATCGTTTGTGGCCATAAGGCGCCAAAACTCTTGAACCACTTGCGATGCGGTCTCGGGGGAAGTAGTCATGATGTTGAGTGCAAAAGGCAATTATCTCTGGAAATTGACCTGCGTCACCCATCCCGCAGGCACGCATTCATCCGCCGAACACTTCCAGCATCTGCGCATTCAGACCATTGACGAAAGCGTGCTCGCCGGGTCCCGGGTTCTCGCGGAACTGCTTCGCGCCTTCAACCAGAACTTCATCCACATCCGTTCCGAGGACCGCCATTGTTTCTTCGATGAAGGGCTCAAGCGGCATCGCCTGTTCGGCCTCGCGGCTGTTCATGAGGTCCGTGCGCACCCAGGGCGGTGCAATCTCGAGTACGCGAACCTTCGTATTTTGAAGCATGAAGCGTTGCGAAAGGATGTATGAATGCAGCGCCGCCTTGGTCGACGAATACACCGCCGTCACAGCCAGCGGAACGAACGCAAGGACCGAGCTTGTGTAGGCGACGACAGCGTCGTCTTTGGTCTTGAGATGATCGATCAGCGCCGACGTCATGCGGATCGGGCCCATGAGGTTGGTCGTAATAGTCGACACCATCAGCGCGTCGTCGATGTGGCCGCCCGCATGGTCAGCCTGCATGACCCCTGCGTTGTTGATCAGCACGTTGAGATCGGGATAATCCGCGATCAGTTGGGCCGCAACCTTCGCGATGCTGGCCGGATCGGTAATGTCGAGCTCGATTGCCGTCATGCCGGGATTCGCCGCCACCACTTCGTCGAGATGGCTGCGCCGGCGGCCGCTGATGATGACCTTGTTGCCGCGCTTGTGAAGCGCCTCGGCAAGCCCGCGGCCAATGCCCGAACCGCCACCCGTAATGAAGATCGTGTTTCCGTTGAGTTTCATGATCGTTTTCCTGTTGAAAGTCAGGTGCAACTTGGCGTTGTTAGTGCTGTAGGTAGGATTGAAGTGGTCACGCGGGGAACCGGTCGCCGAACATCGGCAGGCCGCTCGCGGATTCGGCCCTGGTCGCTTCGTCCTGAAGGACGTCCCAGTGCTCGACGAGCTTGCCGTCTTCGAAACGGATAATGTCGGCTGCAATCCACGCAGCGGGCCTGCCGATCCCGGAGAAGCGGCCGTGGGTGATGACATAGTCGCCGTCGGCCACGATCAGCTGATTCTCATAACGCACGCCGTCAGGCAGCGTGCGAACCAGGTTGAACAGGCCGTCGCGTCCCGGGGCGATATGGGCGCTGTGCTGAATGTAGCGGTCGGACCAGAAGCGCTCGGCTGCAACGTAATCGCGGTTGTTGAACAAGGTGTCGAATGCTTCCAGCGCGAGCGCCTTGTTCTGTTCAGGGGTTGTCTTCGTCATGTTGAGATCCTGTTTGCAGATTGAGGTAACGACGCCCGCAGGCGTCAGATAGCCGTTGTGCCCGCTGCTACCTGGACGTTCAGGCAAAGAAGGCTATACTTAAGACAATGGTGAATGACATTGTCATTGAAATGGATTGTGGGCGCCCGCCCCATCGATGTCAATGGTGATCGACATTGTATTTTTCGATGGATCTAATTGGGCCGCTATCGGCCGAAGGGGGAGAAGTGGGTGTTTCCAGGCAGCAGGCGGTTGAAAATCGGCACGCAATCGTGGCAGCCGCCGAGAAGCTGTTTCGCGAGCGCGGTGTCGATGCGGTCGGGCTCGCCGAACTGATGAAGGCGGCGGGCTTTACGCAGGGCGGTTTCTACAACCACTTCAAATCGAAAGACGCGCTAGTCGCCGCCGTGATGCAAAAGGCGATGGAAGAAGGTGGGGAGGATTTTGACTCTCGAATCGAGAACGCCCGGTCAGACGAAGCCGACCCCGTTAAGCGAAACATTCAGTGGTACCTGTCCCCCGAGCATCGCGGGAGTATCGATGCGGGTTGCCCGTTGTCGGGTTTTGTAGGCGACGCCCGCCGGCTCGGCGACGTGGCGCGCGGTTCTTACGCGGAAGGTCTCGCGTCGATCCTCGAACGGTTCACCAAGATCTTCGAAGAGACCGAGGGGAGCAGCGAAGGCAGCCGCAAGAAGGCGATCAACCTGTTCAGCCAGATGGTCGGTACGCTGCTGCTTTCGCGTGCTGTTGCCGACGTTGACCAGGCGCTAGCGGATGAAATTCTTGACGAGGGTCGCCAGCATCTCCTTGCCGCCGTGGACACCCAACCCGGCGTTCAATCGCGCGAAGGCTCGCGCCGACGGAAGCCGGCACGCACATGAACAAATGAACGCAACGCCGTGGAGTTGACCTGTCGCCGCCTGGCTCAGCAGCAGGAACCGTTGCGCCGATCGAAACGTGGCGCTCGATAGCTCGCAGTAGGCCGTGCCAGGCTTCACCCTCACCGGCCGGCTAAAAACACCGCTTATGGCAAACCGGCGTTCGCCCATTCGCGCACTGCCTGCGAAAACAGTCGCAGCGCCGCCGGAGGGTGCCGGTTGGCCGGGTAGTAAAGGCACAGGCCAGGCAGCGAAGGACACCACTCCGGTAGCAGACGGACCAGCCGCCCCGACGCCAAATGATCGACGACGTGATAATCCGGGACCCAGGCAATACCAATCCCGGCCAACGCCGCGTCCACCATCAGGCTCGTATTGCCAAGCGTCATTGGCCCAGCGACGTCGATACTGGCGTTACTGCCGTGATGCTCGAGTTCCCAACGGTACAACGCGCCGCTCGTGAACCGGAACCGGATGCAGCGATGCTGGGCCAGTTCCTGAGGTGTCGTGGGAGCCGCGTGGCGAGACAGATACTCGGGGGACGCCACTGCGGCGAATCGCAAGTCGGGCCCGAACTGCACGGCGATCATGTCACGCGGCACGTCTTCAAGAATCCGTATCCCGGCGTCAAAACCGTCGGCCACGATATCGACAAGCCGCGTATCGACAACGATCTCGACATGGATGTCTGGATAAGCGGCCAGAAATGCTGGGAGAACGTGAAGGATCAACGGCCGGGCTCCGGCCTCTGCCGCGCTGATCCTGATCGACCCAGACGGCCGGTTGCCTGCCGATGCGACCTCGTTAATACCGTCCTCCAGATCGGCAAGCGCGGGACCCACGCGCCGCAGCAGATGTTCACCCGCCTCAGTCAATGCCACCGAACGGGTGGTCCGGTTAAACAACCGCACATTGAGACTCTCTTCGAGATTTCGCACCGCATGGCTGAGCGCGGGTGGCGAGACACCCAGCGTTCGCGCCGCCGCGCGGAAACTTCGATGTTCAGCAATGGCGATGAAAGCGGTCAGCTCGGATAGTCCGGCGCGCAGTTTCATAGATGAATTTTCCTTAACACCCCGTGAAATTCTACGTTCATTGTTAAGTATCAAACAACAAACTAGTATGCAATGAAACGCTCGTCGGCTGCCTTTCGCAGCGCGCCGATGGTCCTGACATCAATGACCCTCTCTACACTCGCTCACGCCGTTGCCCGGCGAGAGCCGAGTTCGCGCGGGTCCAAAGGAAAAGCATATGGAAACGAATATCGAAGGAAAGATCGTCGTCATCACGGGCGCAAGCAGCGGATTGGGCGAAGCGACTGCCCGCTATCTGAGCGCGCGAGGTGCCAAGGTTGTATTGGGTGCACGCCGCGCCGAGCGCATTCAGGCGCTCGCGGCCGATCTGGTCAGCAATGGTGGTCAAGCGGTCGCGGTTGCGACTGACGTCACCCGGCACGAAGACGTCAAAGCACTCGTCGACACCGCGGTGCAGACGTTCGGTCGCGTGGACGTGATGATCAACAATGCCGGACTGATGCCGCACTCGCCGCTCGAGCGTCTGAAGATCGACGACTGGGACCGGACCATCGACGTCAATATCAAGGGTGTGCTGTACGGCATCGCGGCGGCGTTACCGCACATGAAAGATCAGAAGAGCGGCCACATCATCAATGTTTCATCGGTCGCCGGCCGTACCGTGCGGCCCAGCAGCGCTGTCTACGCGGCAACCAAGAGTGCCGTCCTGATGTTGTCCGAGGGGTTGCGCCAGGAGGTCAAGCCCTATGACATCCGCACGACTGTCATTTCTCCAGGCGCGGTGGCGACGGAACTCCCGAGCAGCGTGACCGAGCCGGATGTGGCCGGTTTCATCAGCAAGTTCTACGAGCAATACGCGATTCCCGCCGACTCGTTCGCGCGCGCGGTCGCTTTTGCAATCAGCCAGCCTCCAGAGGTCGACGTCAACGAGATCCTGTTCCGGCCCACGCGCCAGGAAGGCTAAGGATTGCAATCGTTCGACGGATCGTGATTCGAGGTGAATGGCACTCCCGAAGCCGGATAGGTCGGATAGGATTCCGAAGTATCGTTCCCCGGCAGAGGCTCGCGAGGTTAGTGACCGTCGGACAGGAGACGACAACGTCTCTCAAGCATATCGACAAGCCGCCAAACCGGACACGGCCTGCAACATAGGCCGTCAAAGCCAATCTGTTTCATATCGATCGGGGTCTCTTCAGGCGAGATATCCGTCAGCGCAATCATCAGAACACCGCCGAAGGCGGCGTCGTTCGCCGCATGCCGGACGAGCCGGAAGTCATCGGCATGACACAGGTGCGTGCCGATCAGCAAGGCGCGCGGCTTCCAGTGCTCCAGCATCAGTTCCAGGTTTTCCATCGTCGACGTGGCTACGGCGATAAAACCTTTCAATCTCAGCAGCAACGCTATCGATTCCCCTATCGATTTTTCGGCATGGGCAACGATCACGCTTTGAGAGTCGACTGCACTGGTGGGACGCTTCAGACGCCACAGGGCGAACTGCCCCTCGTCTTCATGCGGCGTGCGCTGGGTCATTTCGGACAGGTCCTCAGTCCACTTTGGAGTGACTGCTACAAGCAACGGGAGTCGGACCGCAGACATAGCTTCGGTTCAGCCGGGTTGGAGGATGATTTCACATCGCTGGACTGTCGTCTATGCCGATCATTGCCAGTTCGCTTAATTTATTTTTCATGCGGACGCGCGGCCCTGTGTGGTTTTTTCGCGACTTCCATTCGACCCAGAATCAACTGCGGGCATGTCCTGCAAGCCTCTGCGGGGCGACTGAATGCTTCATACAAAACACCCGATTTGCATCCGTAGCGAGCTTGGATAGCATGAAGAAACACGTCAGCGTCCCCAACGTTCGGCGTGTGTGTTTGTTAGCCGCAGCATCGTCTGCGGCTTTTTTTATCCGGTAACAATGACGTGCGCCAACGTGCTGTTCAGAGAATTATTCTCCGGCACTTTTTTCGCATTGAGAGCGTTGCTGAAATGAACCTGTGAGCGGCTGAAGAGAGCCGTACACCGGCACACGATCCGCTCACTCGATGGCAATCACCGAATCATCAGCGGAAAAGAGCCGTTGCACTTCGCCCGCGCGCCGCCTCACCATTCACGTACGCGTAATCGACGCGCCGCCATCGACTAGCGAAGCGGTTCCGGTCACGAAGGACGAGTCATCGGACGCGAGATACAACACCGAGCGGGCAAGTTCTTCTGGCCGCGCAACGCGCTTGAGGGCGTGCAACCCGGTCACGAACGCCTGTGACTCGGCTGAGTCGTTCATGTCGCGATACATCGGTGTGTCTACCGCGCCAGGCAGAATGGCGTTGACGCGTACGCCTTGCGGTCCATACTCCGCGGCAAGCGCCTGCGTCAGCCCGATCAACCCAGCTTTGCTCGCAGCGTAGGCCGCGGTGCCCGGGAACGCGAACGAATAACCAACGAACGTCGACGTGAAGATGATTGAGCCACCGCCTTGCTTCAGCATTTCGGGGATCTGGTGCTTCGCACCCAAAAAGGCGCTCGTCAGGTTGGTCGCCAATGCGGCCGACCAGCCAGCCTCCGACACACCTGTTGTCGGACCCATTTCGCCCAGGGTACCGGCGTTGTTATAGGCGATGTCAAGACGGCCGAAGCGGCTGACGGCAAGCGCGACCAACGCCTTCGCAAAGTCCTCTGACTGCACGTCGCCCGCCAGAAACGCCACCTCGCCGCCTTCGCTGACGATCTCAGAAGCGAGCGTTTCAAGTTCGGCTTCGCGACGTGCCGCGATCACCACCTTTGCCCCTTCCGCGGCAAACAGTTTTGCCGTAGCACGGCCAATTCCCGCACTGGCACCGGTCACGATGGCGACTTTTCCTGTCAAGCGTTGCATGTTCAATCTCCTGCTGCAGTTTGTTGGCCAGTGCCCAATGCCTTGGTCCGTGAGAAGCACTATAGGCTTCAGCCACAAACCCAGAAAGGCACAAAACATGGGTATATCATTCAGCTTTTGTGAATGATCGAGAACACACATGGATCGGCTGCGCGCTTTTGAAGTCTTCGTGACCGTGGTGAGCCGCGGCAGCTTCACGCGCGCAGCCGATGCGCTCGAGACGTCGCCCGCCAACGTGACCCGCTACGTGAACGAGTTGGAAGCGCATCTCGGCACGCGCCTGCTGAATCGCACCTCACGCAGGCTTTCTCTCACCGAGGGCGGCGAGACCTTTTACGCCCGCTGCAAATCGATCCTCGAGGACGTCGCCGAGACGGAGGGGCTTGTGTCATCCACGTCGGTCGATCCGCGCGGCCGACTGCGCCTCAATGCGCCCGTGAGCTTTGGGATTCTGCACCTGGCGCCGCTATGGCCCGCGTTCATGCGGAAATATCCCGAAGTGGAACTCGACGTGGCGCTGATTGACCGCGTTGTCGATATCGTCGATGAAGGCTACGACCTCGCGATCCGCATCTCGCACGCCGGCTCGACCAGCCACGCAGCCCGCAAGCTGGCGACATCGAGAAACATTCTTTGTGCGTCGCCTGACTATCTGGCGCGTTCCGGATATCCCGCCGCGCCCGCCGATCTGATCGAGCATCGATGCATCGGCTACTCGTACGCGGCCACCGGCGACGAGTGGCAACTGATCGACAGTGAGCGCAAGGCGCACACCGTGAAGGTCGACTGTCACATGCATACAAATAACGGCGATACGGCGCGCGCAGCGGCGCTGGCCGGACAAGGCGTGATCTGGCAACCCACGTTTCTGGTCGGCAACGACCTGCGCGCCGGCACGCTCGTTCAAGTATTGCCGGCGTATCGTTTGCCTGACATCGACGTACTCGCTGTGTACCCGAGCCGGCGGCACCTGAGTGCCAAGATACGCGCGATGATCGATTTCCTGGTCGATGCATTCGGCGACGTGCCGCCATGGGATAGGGCTGACGCGTGACCGCTCGTCAGACTAGCCACGGCGACAACACGCTTAACGCTCGAAAAAGACCCGGACTGGGCACCCTGGCTGCCCGACCTTCGACGCAACGGCCCGCAGCCATCGCGCAAGATCCCATTACAATCCACTACTTCGATCCGACAACGATAATTTGCGCTATGAAATACCTCCTTGCATCGACACTCGCGGCGATCATCGCGACCGTGAGCACGGCCGCGACAGCCCAGGCATCCGGGAGCAGCGGTACACCCACACCGCAGTGCGCCATTGGGTATGTCACGGGCGTCGGTGGCTCGGCGCAGAGCTTTCGTGAATACCTCGCCACGCCCGATAGAGACAAGTATCGCTTCATTGCCGACAACCCGATCCAATGCAAGATCTCCGACGAAGGTCGCGCGTCCGGATGTACCGGCGTTACAGACCTTCGGCGTGAAAAAGTCAGCGTGTACGACGACGTCGACAGCACGACGATGGCTGTCGTCGCGCGCGTGGAGCTCGAGCACGGGACATACCCGGTGATTATCGTTGTGCGAAAGCAGGACGTGAAATGCGAAGAGTGAACAGCTTCCTCCAAACAGATCAGTCATTCGACTGACGCTCGCCGGTCAGAATCATCCGCGCAGAATCTCCTCATGGCGTCGTTCACCGGACGCCTGTTCAAAGGGCAGATGGGTGCTGGATCCATCAGCCCGCCGCACCTCAGCCCCCCTTCGCAAGACTTCGAAAGGCATACGTCAGGTGCGTCACATGACTCACGCGGCTCGGACATTTTTCCAACGCATGGTGGACACACAGCAAGCCTAACTTTCTCTCCGATGTAACGCGCGGTAATACAAAGCAACGCTTGGCAAGCAACGCATTGCGCTTGCAAGCGCTCGGTGTGCCCTGTGTCAATCCCCGTTTGGAGAGATTCATGAAGCGTATTGATAACGTCCCACGAAGACCCGTCCTGCAGGCCCTTCTAACGTGCACCGCAGCTGCATTAGCGGTCGGTGCCGCACTCTACCCTTCCATTTCCACCAGTCAGCAGACCGACGCCGCGTCCATTCACACGGCCTCGCCGATCAAGCATGTGATCGTAATCGTGGGCGAAAACCGCACCTTCGATCATGTGTTCGGCGCCTACACCCCGCGAAGTGGGCAAACGGTATCGAATCTGCTCTCCAAAGGCATCATCACGCAGGACGGCAAACCGGGGCCCAATTTCGCGGTAGCCGCACAGTACACCGCCACGGCCGACACGCCCAACCGCTTCGAGCTGAGCCCTTCCGGCAAGAAGCCCTACACCGTACTGCCGGCACCCAACACCGGCTTTGTGGCGACCGCCCCGAGCGACACCAGCCCTCCGCCCTTCGCAACCCTTGCGGCGGCTCAGGCTGCTGAAGGGTCGGCACTCGAGCCACAGGACGTCGTGCGTCTGACGACCGGCGCGTCGGGTTTGGCGCAACAGGTACCGGATACACGATTCGGCACGAACACCTTCAATCTGCCGAACGGCCCGTATCAGATTTCGCGGGTGGGTCCGAACTACGATCAGTACATGAATAGCCCGGTGCACCGCTTCTATCAGAACTGGCAGCAGTCGGACTGTAACTTCTCGCATGCAACCTACGACAACCCGAGCGGTTGCAAAATGGACCTGTTCGCATGGGTCGAAACGTCGATCGGTGCCGGCTCGAACGGCAAGCCGCAGCCGGCCAACTTCACCGACGAGACCACAGGAGAAGGATCGACGGCACTCGGCTACTACAACGTGAATACCGGCGATATGCCCTATTTCACCGAACTCGCGCGTCAATTCACGATCAGCGACAACTATCACCAGCCGGTGATGGGCGGCACGGGGGCGAACAGCATCATGATCGGTACGGCTGACGCGCTCTACTACACCGACAGCAACGGTCACGCCGCAACCCCTCCCGCCAATGAGATCGAAAATCCGCATCCGCTGGCAGGCACCAACAACTGGTACACGCAGGACGGTTACTCAGGCGGCACCTACAGCAACTGCTCCGACCCGAAGCAACCCGGGGTAGGCGCGATCCGCCACTACCTGGGCACGCTGCCCTATAACCCCGACCCGAACTGCGCGGCCAATACCTACTATCTGCTCAATAACTACAACCCGGGCTATAACGGCGACGGCAGCGTGAACACGAGCAGCGCCTTCACGATTCCGCCTTCACCGGTGCGCACGATCGCGGATTCGCTGCTGGCGAAAAACATCTCGTGGAAGTATTACGGCGAAGGCTGGAAGACGTTCGTCAGCACGCCGTCCACGAGTGTCTATTGCAACATCTGCAATCCGTTCCTCTACGAAACCGCGGTCATGACCAATCCGGCGCTTGTCGCCGCGCACTTGCAGGACACGACCGACCTCTACGCGGATATCGCGGCCGGAACGTTGCCGGCCGTATCGTTCGTGAAGCCGGGCGGTCTGCTGGACGGTCACCCCGAGTCGTCGAAGTTCGGCCTGTATGAGGCGTTCGTGCACAAGCTTGTGAATGCGGTCCAGACCAATCCGAAGCTGTGGGCGTCGACGGCGATCCTGATCACCACCGACGAAGGCGGCGGCTACTACGATTCCGGCTACATCCAGCCAGTGGATTTCTTCGGCGACGGTCCGCGCATTCCGATGATCGTGGTGTCACCGTTTTCTCGTGGCGGCCGCGTGGTGCATGAATATTCGGATCATGCGTCGATCGTCAAGTTCATCGATCGCAACTGGTCGCTGTCTCCGATCACGAAGCGCAGCCGCGACAATCTGCCGAACCCGGTGCAGCTCCCAGGCAATCCGTACGTACCGGTTAACTCGCCGGCCATCGGAGATCTTTTCGACTCGTTCCAATTCGACCGGGACCAGGACCAGGACGGTCATCACAACGGCAATGGAAAGGGTAATGACGGTGGGTTCGGCTGGTGGCCGTTCTGATAAGACTCGAATAATCAGTTAAAGCAAGTGGCAAATTCCGCGGCACGGCGCGTGGCTGTGTCGCGGAATCCAGCTTTGATCAGAAGCGACGCACGTTTGATCTGAAATCGCCCCTTTTGTCGCTTGTCCGCCGTGACGGGGTAGGTCAAACTGTCTTTCATGAAGAAAGAGCCCATCCCCTCCGTGACTCCTCCCGATTCACTCCAAGGTCTCCCCGATATCCTTGAACCGGGTTTGTCAGTGATATTTTGCGGAATAAATCCGGGCGTACTGGCGGCATCGACCGGCCGCCATTTTGCTGGCAGAGGCAATCGGTTCTGGCGGGTGCTTCATCTGGCGGGTTTTACACCTGAACAACTTTGTCCTACGAACGATCGCACTCTTCTGCAGTTTGGTTATGGCCTGACGACCGTGGTCTCGCGTCCAACCGCACGAGCGGACGAACTGTCGCAATGGGAGTTCAAAGCGGCCGCGACGGAATTCGAACAGAAGATCGAACGATATGCGCCGCAATGCGTTGCGTTCCTCGGAAAGATGGCGCTCTGTGCAATGTCCGGCGAGCGCGAAATCCACTGGGGCCCGCAACCGACAGCATTCGGTAGCGCCCGCGCATGGGTGTTGCCCAATCCCAGCGGACTGAACCGCACATTCAGCCTCGACGCGCTGGTGACGGCTTACCGCGAACTTCGTCTTGCCGTCACGCCGACTGATTCGGCTTCGAGAACTCGCACCGTAGATTAGGCCGTACTTTCCGGCTCGCCCAGCAGCGGTCCCTAAAGACGTTTCATACGCGGGGGTCTGGCCTCTCCAGGTCTGCTTGCGAAAGCTGGAATACGTTCCCTTCCGGATCTTCTCCGTCACACATCAGTTGCGCAAAACCGTCGTAGCGCTTCAGGTTGCGCATCGGGACACCTGCGCTCACGAGTCTCTCGCGCAACTCTGGCAATCCCGATTGCACAGAGAAAACAATCTTGGAATTTGAAGTATTGGTCTTTGGTGCCTTGTCGCGAAAGGCCTCGCCGACACGGTGCAAGGCGATCTCGACCTCTCCCGCCTTTAGCACAACCCATTCACCTTTAATTTCTTCCGTCACGGGAAGATCAAAATGTGTCTGATAGAACGACTTCAGCAATGCAACATCGCGGACATACAGTATCAACTTCGTCATGGTGACGAACATTGGATTCTCCGAATGTGTTTGCGGCCGGTGTAAGTCAACGGAAACCTTGTTAGCGGTTCAGATTGTCAATGATCCAGGCATCGATGTCGAATGACCGCTCGTAGCTGCCGGCTGTACGCGGCACAAGTCTCCCTTGACCGGACCATCAACCCATCACTTCCGGTGTCTGTTCCGCGACAGTCAGGAGACGCGCACAAACATCCCGCAAGCCGAACTCGATTGTGGCCCCGCGCAGTCGACAATTGTCGTCCACTCCGATCTATCCGATAATCCAGCTATCGAATCGGGGAACGCATGGACCGGCTAACTGGCATGGGAGTATTCGTCGCAGCAGTCGATGAAGGCAGTTTCGCCGCTGCTGCACGGCGCTTCGGGTTATCCGCTGCGATGGCCGGCAAGTACGTCAGCGCAATCGAAGCCGAGCTGAATGCGAGGCTGCTCCAGCGCACAACGCGCCGTCTCAGCCTGACCGACATCGGTCAGGTCTACTACGAGCGATGCAAACGGATCCTCGAAGCCTATGATGAGGCCAATCGCGAGGCAAGCGATGCTCACGGAACCGCTCGTGGCGTGCTGCGAATTGCCGCTCCCGTCACCTTCGGGGCAATGCATCTCGGTGACGTCCTCGCGAAATATCTGGAAGAACACCCACACGTCAACATTGAAGTGTCGCTAAGCGACCGCTATGTCGACCTGCTCGAAACCGGCGTAGACGTGGCAATACGAATCGGGCGTTTGCCCGATTCAGGGTTGGTTGCACGCCGGCTCGCGCCGTGTCGAATGGTTATCTGCGCGTCCCCAGGCTACCTCAAGCGTCATGGAACACCGCGCAACCCGGGCGACCTGCGGCAGGCGCCGCGGCTCACGTTCAGCGAAGCCGTCTCCGTTGGAGACTGGACGCTGGTCGATACGAAACTTCGTGCGCACGTGATCAGTGGTCCGTGCCGGATGGCAGCCAACAATACCCAGATGCTGCTTGCAGCGGCGCTCGCCGGAGCCGGCATCGTCTACGGGCCAACATTCGTGTTCGGAGAACAGATCGCGCGCGGAAAACTCGTCGAGCTGCTGCCGGAGTACCACACTTCGGAACTGACGATCCAGGCGGTCTATCCGAGCGCACGTCATATGCCTCTTAAAGTGCGCCACCTGCTCGACTATCTGGCAGCTGCACTTGGCGACGAGCCGCCGTGGGATCACGTCACGCCACAACGCACATTACGCGTGCGTGGATCCCAGGGCGAGCCCAAGCGTGCGGGCCGATAGGTGCCGAGGCAGCAAACCGAATGGATGCTACACGCTGGCAACTTCGGCAGCCCGCGCGGTTCCGAGTGGGTTGGATATCCGTAGCTTCCAACCTCCGTCGTCGCCGCGTGTCATCACCTGCGTAGCTGTGCCGCGACTACTGGCGTGATCGCCGTCGGGCAGCGTCACGGTCACGGTCCAGTCGAGCAGTACCAGTGCGATGTCGTCGCTGACGAGTGAAAACACCACCTGGTTGCGGATGCGTGGCCCGGACTTCAAGAGTCCCGAGAACTGACGGCGTAGTTCCTCAAGACCGCTTACCACGGTTTCACCGTCCGCCATCCGCATCGTTGCGTTATCGCTGAACAAGCCGAGCAGGCTATCGATATCGCCATTGTTGAATGCGGCGTCGAAGGCCGCAGGAACCTGCTCCGGCGTGTTACGCGTACTGGTATTCGACTGCGATTCCAGTTCGCCAACAAACGCGCGGATACCCGTTGCGAGTGCGAAGGGAGCCTCAAGCGGCGAGAGGTGTCCGGTGCCCGGCAATACATGCAGGCGTGCGGCTGCGATCCTGGGCAGCAATTCTTTCTGCAAGGTCTCTACACGATCAACCTGGTCCAGTTCGCCCGCAATCACCATGACGGGCACATTGATGGACACGACGTCGCCCGTAATGTCTTCAAGCATTGCGGCATTGGGCCACGCCGCCTTGGCCTGCGGCGCGCCGCGCAGGCTGTCCACGATGACCTGCTCGCGATCTGCGGGCGTGAGCAGGTTCGCGGTGAGGACGTTGTCGAGTACCCAACTGATGGATTCACGCGAATCGTAGGCCGCTGCCATCGCTGCGCGTTGCTCGTCAGAAAGGACCATGGGCGAAGGCGGTGAAGGAGCGACCAGCACGACGCCCTCCAGTCCATTGGGGCGTCGCGACGCGAGCAATTGCGCGACTTTTCCGCCCATTGAGTGACCGACTAAAACGTAGCGCCGCAGATTTAGCGCCTCGATGACATCCTGTGCATCGTTCGCCAGATCGGCAATTGTGTAGCCGTGCTCAGGCGCGTCCGAATCGCCCCATCCACGATGGTCGGTCGTGATGGTCCGGTACCGGTTCGATAGCTCGCCGACAACGCCGTCCCATGAACGGGACGATCCGCCCCAGTAGTGAAGAAACACGAGAGCCATTTTGCCGTCCCCCTGCTCCTCGACGTGAATCCTCGTGCTCCTCGTAAGGATATCCATTGCGATGCTCCTTGATCTGACGTGCCAACGGCACTAGCGTGGATCGGTTCGAGCTGAAGCCGAACCATGGAGGCATCTTAGATTTGGTCGCCTTACTTGATAATCGCCGTATTGCTATCAGCAGTCGATCATGGTGTGATCGAATTGCGATTTTCGCCGCTTACGGAGCGCTTGACGAAGCACCGCGCGGCGGGCCCGCAAATAGAATGTCTTGCCCGGATCATGCTCAACGTGCAGGATGACCCCACGTTGCCGAACCCGCACTCCGGCGATAACGGCCCGGCGTCGTCGACTTTTTGAACTCACTGATGCCAGTAGGAAAAATGAGGTCATCGCGGTACGGTTTATGCTTTGACTGCATGCGCTCGAAACGCGCGAGAAGAGTCAACGTCCGGCGAGCGATATGCCGGATAGCGTTTTGCACATCGTTGCCAGCCGGGTTGGAACTGCGGATAAAGACTTGCGTATGAGCGAACGACCTGCCCGATGCAGAGGGAACGTTACCTGACATAGCAGGAGCCTGGGGGTAACGTAACGGGAACAGCGCGCTGGTTTACCGGATGTCCGCAAAGATAGGATCCTTATCTTCGCAACGAATAGGTAGGAGCAAGGTAGGAGCATCGCCCGCCATTTTCTCAATTTTCGCGAAAGGACTTTGGTCATGGATGACATCTCTCCGGAAGCCTTCATAGATGCCGTAAGCGGATATCAGAAGACCGCGGCGTTGAAAGCTGCAGTTGCGCTCGATCTGTTCACCGCGATCGAGAAAGAGAACGGTGAGCTCGCGCGCATATCGAGGCGCGTGCAGGCCCCCGAGCGCGGAGTGCGCATACTGTGCGATTACCTGACGGTGCAGGGATTTCTGCAGAAGGAGACGGGATGCTATCGATTGACACCCTCGACTTCCGTGTTCCTTTCGACTTCCTCGCCGGCCTGGATGGGAAGCATCGTGGATTTTTTTGCGGCCCCCGAAATGATTGCACTCTGGCTGGACGATCCGGTTGCGTTCGTTCGTAACGGCGGATCCATAGGGCTGGGCAACATGGCCCCAGACCACCCTGTTTGGGTGAAATTCGCACGTGCGATGGTGCCATTTGTCGCGCCAATCGCACAGAACATAGCTCAACAAGTGGGCACATGGCCGCAGGCACCGAAGCGCGTGCTCGATATTGCCGCTGGGCACGGGCTGTTCGGAATCTCGATCGCGAAGGCTGTCCCCGGCGCAGAAGTCGTGGCGACCGACTGGCAAGCGGTACTGGAAGTCGCAAAGGAAAACGCCGCGGCGGCCGGGGTGAGCGCGCGCTATCACACGGTCGCGGGCAGCGCGTTTGAAGTCGAATGGGGAACGAATTTCGATCTTGTGCTGCTCACGAATTTCCTGCACCACTTCGATCGGTCAACCTGCGTAGAACTACTCACACGGGTACGCCGAAGCCTCAGCCCCGGAGGGCGGGTACTCGCGGTGGATATGGTTCCTGATGAGGATCGCGTGTCGCCACCGTTCGCCGCTGCGTTCTCCTTCGTGATGCTTGCGTCCACACCACGAGGTGACGCGTACACTGTGCGCGAGTTCGAGGAGATGGGCAGCGAAGCCGGGTTTTCGAAGGTAAGCGTAGCGCCGCTGCCGCCTTCGCCGGAAAGTCTTATCACATTCGAGTAGCCAAGGCGCAACCACTTCGCTCCCGACGCTTTAAGCCAAATCTCAAGGCCTTCGACCAAGTAACGGGCTACACCTTTGCCGTGCTTATCGGTCGATAGGATCAATAATCCTATATGCCACACACCGTTGGCGAAGAGGTCTGAAACGATCGTGGCAAACCCGACCAATTCTTCGCTCGCGTCGACAAATCCAATTGCGTGCTTGCCAGTGAATGCCCATCCCTCCGGCAGTTCGCTTTCGAACTCCTCCCTGGCTTGACCCTCTGTCGGTGGACAACCTTCTGCCGAGAGGAAGTACTCAGGATTGTTCTCCAAAAATGTTTGAATGATCGGGATGTCGTCACGAACGAGTTCGATGGCACGATAGCCTCTTGCCTCGAACAGTATTGGCTCCAATTCAGAAAGCATCGGCATCCTCAGATTTCCATGGACATTCGCTGCCGCGGCACTGATGGCAGGCCTTGGCAGCGGGTTATCGTTTCCGGGCTTAAAGAACTACCCGCTCAAGCTGAAAGATCTGGAAAGCGCGCGGTTATTCGCAGGCCTGTCGATAGCCATTCGGCTGGGTATGTTATTCGGATACCGTGGTCCGGCGGACTTACTCAGCGCTTTGGTCGAGAAAATATGTTAACGAGGTTCCCATCCGGGTCGCGCAGCAACAGCGAGCGATTGCCCCACGGCATCGGCGTCGTCGGCATAACGATGTCGGTCCCCGATGCATTCATTCGCTCGAACACTGCGTCAACGTCCTCCACTTCAAACTCCAGGATCGCCGACCGATTCGCAGCCGCTGTGGCAGCACCGACATTAAAAAGCTTAATCAGGTTCTCAGATGAAATCGCAAGCACCGCCCCTTCGAATTGCATTTCGGCAAATCCATCAGCCGGACGTACCGCCTCGATACCGGAAAGTTTTCGGTAAAACTCGACCAGACCTTCGAGATCCTGGGTAACAACACGAACAGATGCGAACTTCATTTTGAGTTCCTAGCTAAGAGAGGAAGCTCAGTTTAATGGTCCATACTGCCAGAATCTGGCAGTATTGTGCGGCTAGCTACATGATGGGCCTTACGCCACTCCCGGAGCAGCGTTGATCGTCTTTTGGGGTAGCGCTCCTCCATTTGCTCGACGTTCGAGATCCGGTCCGAGCGGAAATTCCGAAAGTCTGCCCGGAGCTCGCACCAACACATCAGTACCCGGGCCTGGTCGAAATACACCAAGGCAAACGGCCAAACTACACGCTGCGAGTTAAATCCCCTGCCGTCCGCGTAAGTAATATTAAGCTTTCGCTCCGCTCGAACTGCGGCACGTAGAAGGTCTGGCGAGACCTTGTGGGTAGGTCTCTTCAACGGCGCCCCGACTAGCAGCGACGATTCCTCCAGTTCTCGACGCAGTTCAGTGGGCAGTACGGCGGCTACCTTCGCAAGCGTGCTCAGGGCGCCGTCCGATAGCGTCTTGTCGCAACGATCAGCCACCCAGCGCATGCCAAGAACCAAGGCGTCGAGTTCCTCTGAGCGGAACATCATTGGCGGCAGCATGAAACCCGGTTTCATAACGTAACCAACGCCCGGCTCCCCCTCGATCATTGCTCCTTGCGCTTGCAGACTGGCGATGTCCCGGTATAGCGTGCGGATGCTCACGCCGAGCTCCTCGGCCAAAGTTTGACCACTCACGGGACGCCGATAACGCCGTAAAACTTGCAAGAGATGAAGGAGACGTTCGGAGCGAGGCATGCGTTGATCCTGATATTGACACTCGAGCAAATCGACGACGCTATCGGTTACTTCGAGCCGCACAGCAATAGGTTGCGTATTCCATTGCTGACGATCTATGAGGCTCTGTCGAACGTCTCATCCTGGCCGAACCCGGTCCCATGGCGAACTTCAGTAGCCGACCCGGAACCGTCATTCGAAAACCTCGATAGCGGGCGTTCAATGATGCGGCAATACACGTCCTTTACATGTCCGAATCAGGGTTACCGGAGGAGATCGATGCGGTTCCCAATTCAGCAACCGAGTGAGCGGCGTCCCGAGCGGAGGGTTGCAGGTGACACTCAAAATGCAGCAGATCGTACCAGATGCCATGAAGCTTCATGCTACGTCTGGCTGTCCCGTACACTGTAAAACCATTACGTGTTAGAACACGAAAAGACGCCTGATTTTCAGGCCTGACCATGGCCTCGATTCGCCATAGATCCACGTCATCACGAGCTTTATTTAACACTAGCTCAACTGCTTTGGTCGCATATCCATCACCCGCGAAGCGCTCGCCGATTCGATATCCGAGCGACGCCTTGTTAAAGTAAGGGCGTGTCACGCCGCTAAGGTTGACTCGTCCAACAATCACTTTATTTCGCTTTACTAGAAACTGATACGCCCTATCAGCGGATGCGTCTTCTTGAGCCGTCGCAATCGCTTGTCGGACCGAGCTTAGATTGTAGTAGCTATCCTCGCGGGCATTTATCCAACTTTCAAAGTAAGCCCGGTTTTCGAGTTCGAACTCGAGCAATGCCTCTGCATCATCGAACGTCGGGGGATGGATCTCTATCATGAGGCTCTCTTCTAAGGTCCAGATTGATGGTCTTGTCACTTCGTATTCACAAGAATTGTCCACGATCTAAACGGCAGTGTCGAACGAGCGTTTTTTGGCCGGACTGCGACGGATGAGGACCGTCTGAGGTCGACCCGATTCGGTCAGTCAAATTTCTACAAACCGGCCATTCGTTCGTCGTGGCGTGCAATAAGGACTACTGTCCCAGCGAGAACGAGCCGACGCGGCAAATGGCAACGCCTACGCCAATCGCAGATCCCACAACACATCAAGTACGTGTTGCGTGGAACGCTCAACGTACCCCGCACGATGTGCAATGCCGAGCCGGCGCCACAACGCCGGGCGCAGTGGACGCATGACTATGCGCCTGTCGGGTACTGGCGTACTGGCCTCATGGGGCAACAGCGCTGCGCCGTAACCTGCCGCTACCAGACTCTTGATCGCGTCGTTGTAGTTGAGCTGAATGCGCGGCGCAGGATGGTGCCCCCCGGTCGCGAACCACTCCGCAGTCAGACGCGAGAGACGCGTGGTCGCATCATTGAGAATGAGAGGCTGGGCGGCGAGCCATTCGGGCGTGACGCGGGCCGGACACCGCCAATGTGCCGGCACAAAGGCCATTACGGGGTCGCGGCGCCAAGGCTTTATCACGAGTCCGGTCACTGGGGGTTGAGGCAGTGCGACCAGCCCAACATCCAGCGTTCCATCCGCCAGTCGGGACAGCGATTCATGTGAAGTGAGTACTGCAACCTGAATGTCGATAGCGGGGTGGTGCTGGCGCAGCACCTCAAGCGCTTGCGGCAACAGGTGTGCAATCGCGCCAGTCGACGCACCGAGTCGCGCGCGCCCTTCGAGCCCCTGCACCTGGCGTTGAATATCGTCTAACGCCTGCTCCGCATCGGCCAGCAGTCGACGCGCGCGCTCCACCAGCACCTCTCCTATCGCCGACGGCCTTACATGTCCGCGCTTGCGTGACAGGAGCGGAGCCCCGATGCGGTCTTCGAGTTCCGCGATATGGAGGCTGACCGTTGGCGGCGCCAGGTGCAACGCACGCGCCGCATCGGCAAATGAGCCACGGTCGGCAATGGCGACCAGGGTGCGTAAGCGGTCCAGGCTGATCTCTCGCATGTCGACGTCCAGATTCAGAAAAACTGAATGTTCACGTTATGAAATTCAACTTTCCCTATTCTAGCCGTCCGTGGAACATAGGGACTCGCTCTACTTATTACATCCTAGCCACCGGAGTATTCCACGCATGAGCTCTCCCGTTGTTTTCGTCGACGGCGACCAAGGCACCACAGGGTTGCAAATCCACGAACGGCTGCGCAACCGGACCGACCTTAGACTGTTCACGCTTGCCGCTGCGGAACGCAAAGATCCGCGGCGTCGCGCAGAAGCCATCAACGCCTGCGACATCGCCATCCTCTGTCTGCCCGATGCCGCCGCGCGCGAGGCAGTGGACGCCATTGTTAATCCTGCCGTCCGAGTAATCGACGCAAGTTCGGCCCACCGCACACATCCGGACTGGACATACGGCTTTCCGGAAATGACGCTGGGACAGGCTGAGCGCATTGCGAACGCACGCCGGGTTACCAATCCCGGTTGCTATCCGACCGGTGCAATTGGTTTGCTGCGTCCCCTGTTGCAGGCCGGGCTCATACCAGGCAACTACCCTATCAGCATCCATGCGGTGTCCGGCTACTCCGGGCGCGGGCGTGCCGGCGTGGAGGAACATGAGGGACAGGGTGCCGTCAACGCGCCTTTATACCAGGTATATGGTCTGGAACTCGCGCACAAGCACACCCCGGAGATCCAGCAGCACGCCGGGCTTGCTCAGCGTCCCATCTTCGTCCCTGCGTATGGTGCGTTTCGCCAGGGCATCGTGCTGACGGTGCCCCTGGAATTGCGGCTGCTGGCACCCGACGTGGATGGCGCCACGTTACAAGCATGCCTCGCACGCCACTATGCCGAGGCGGCCCACGTACGTGTCTTGCCGCTGCACGAATCGTGCGTCTTAAAGCACCTGGATCCGCAAGTGGTGAACGGTACGAACGATATGCGCTTAAGCGTATTTCCTAATATGGAACACGGGCACGTCCTGCTGTCCGCGGTTTTCGATAATCTTGGCAAGGGCGCATCCGGCGCTGCGGTTCAGAACCTGAACCTGATGCTCACGCAGCAATAGTGGCCGATGGCTCGAGCGAACGTTCGGCTGCACACTCTGTCGCGGCCGTCTCAGTTCGCCCCGAAGCAACCTCTCAGTTCTCTCGAAAGCAGCCGGTCGACATTTTGCTAACTACCTCGTCGTCCGACGCGTGCCGAACCTAGTCCTCATCAAGAGCGAAGTCATTGAGCAGTGTGCCACCCCGCGCTGTCGCACCAGCGGCTTCGCACTCGCCGTGGCAACGAAGAGCGCCGGGATCGCGAAGATGGCGAGGCCGCCGAAGAAGGCTCACCTCGAAATCACAACAAGTTTCCGTTGGCGCTTCGCCTCGAACAATGTTCGCCGATTCCAAGAGGGAGTCGGGAAAGGTATTTCTTTTAACCCATTGCTCCCAAAGGCGGCTCTGAAGCGTAGGCGTATCACCTGGTTACCCACACAGCCCTAGCGACTCGGCGCCTTCCAGTATCTGCATGGAAGAGTTGTTTATCTCGTCTTGAGTAATAGGCTCGGCGCGACCGCCAAGATTCCGCGCGAGGAACGCCTCGGTGATGGCCCTGAACGACGCCTGATTTTCCGGTTTGGCAAACCCGTGCCCTTCATCGGGATATAGCACGTAAGCGACCGGAATGCCTCTGAGCGTACCGTCATTGGATAACTTTTACGGTTTGAAAGACGTGACCGCGTGAATCAAAAACGGAGTGCCATTGAGCGCGGCCACCACTTGCGTTGCTTCTGTCCGGATGCCGATCGACACCCGGACGCCCCGCGCTTTCTCAATGGGCGAGAGGCTCAAGACCGTGCTCCAGCCTCAGGACCCTTGCGTTTCCCCTTCTGCCGAGGCTGGGCACAGGAAGTCGCCTCGTTCCCCATCATCCCCCGCGACATACTTGTCGAGATCGAGTATCGAGAGCGTGCCGGCATCCTGCCCTGAGCCGATGACATAGAGCGTCTTGTTGTCCTGGCCAAAGATCGCTTGGGAAGCGCCGCTTACGACGGGGTAGCTTCCCATGGAGAGCCGCGTGGCGACCTTGATCACGCTCACCGCCGGCGTTTTACTATAGGTGTTCGCGACGGCGACGAGCTTGCCGTCATTGGTGCCGGCGATCATCTGGGCGGACGAGGTGCAGACAGGATAGGTCTTGCGCACGGCGAGCGTATCCGGATCAGCCCACGCCAATGCGGGTTGTCCGCCGGAGAGCCACACGCCACGAGCGGACGATATGGGCATGGCAGCGGAGAAACCGTTCAGTTCATGCTCCCCGACGAGACGGAAAGTCTGGGTGTCGAACTCGAGCATGGAAGACTTCGACACGGTATTCACAAAGAAGCGGCGATTATCTGCCGATAGCCACATCATGACCGGGTGCCTGAACTCCCCTTGCGCAACGGGCTGGTCCGACAGCTTCAGTGTGGCCATGACCCGGGGCCAATGCGTGACGCTGACAACTGAAACGCTGTCTTCCTGGCCATTGGCGACAAAGAGCCTGTCTCCGTCCGGGGAGAGGAGCACCTCACGCGGGAAGCTGCCCAGCTTGACCGCGTCCAGCAACGTTCCGGTCGACAAATCAATGCGCACCAGGCTGTTTTCGCGCATCGAGGCGACATAGGCATAGCGTTCGTCGGCGCTCACCGCGATACCCGCGGCACCCACGCCACGGCAGTAGCTATCGAGGCACTGGCTCGGCTTGAATGAATCTCCCTGAATAGTGCGGATCACCGCGCGCTTCGCGACATCGACCACGCTCAGTGTGTTGGCGGCATTGTCCGTGACGTAGACATATTTACCCGACGAGCCGATAGCCATATGGTCAGGATTCCTGCTCACACTAATGACTGTGCCGGCGGCGATGCTGGCGGCGACGGGGGCGGGGCGGGTTCGCTTGTCTTCGCGAATCATCTGCTCAGCGGCCTGCGTCTCCTTGATGGCGTCCTGCTGAGCCTGTTCATTGGCGCGTTGGGCCGAGATCTGGGATTTCCAATCCAGCAAGGCGGGGCTTTGACCGTGTTGGGCTACCGCGAAAAGCGCCGCACTGCCGAGAGCTCCGACTACCAGCGGCAAGCCGGCACGTAGAAAAATCGACTTCGTCGGATCGCCCTGACAGAGCACGAGCGCAGCCAGAAAGCCCACAATCAGGCCACCGCAGTGCGCGGCCTGGTCAACTCCGGCCGTGAAGAAACCGGACACCAGATTGATGGCGATAACCTGAGCAACGGCACGACCGCTGATGCGAATGGACGAATCGCGCGGCCAGCCGTCCCGGTGCCAAATTGCCAGCGCAATTGCGGCGCCGGCGAGGCCCATCAACGCACCCGACGCACCGACGCTGACCACGGGACGAATCGCCGTCACGGGGATCAGCTCGCCCAACGCCTGTTGCATACCGCTAACCTCGTGGTAGCCATGCCAGAATGCACTTAGCAAGCTTCCGCCGATCGCGGACAGCAGATAAATGACGCCAAACCGCAATGAACCGACCATGCGCTCGAGCAGGCTGCCCAGTATCAGCAGCATGTACATATTGAGCGCCAGGTGCAGCCAGTTCGCGTGCAGGAAAGCGCTGCTGAGCAAGCGCCAGGACTCTCCAGTCAGCGTTAACGGGGCGAAATTGGCCCCCCAGTCAAGCAGACGCCCATTGTCGGGACTGCTGTAGCCCGATTGCATCCAAAGGAAAAGAAAGATTGCGATATTGGCAATCGCGAGAATCAATACCAGCTTGATATCGTTGAGTTTCTTTATAGATGTCATCCGCGCCCTCTCGCGCTTGTTAACTAGAACTGCGCCCCGTCCACTTCAGTCGCTCGTCTATGTTCCGCCTCGAAATCTAAAGGTTTGAAACGGCTGCTCCTGAGAGATGCGTACGCAGAATTTCGAGACATTTTTCCTGTTCGGATCGCCGCATTTCATAGAACGACAGCTTGGCATGAGGCGGTTTGGCGCGTACCTCATTCGGTCGGTTGCATCGAATAGTCAAAAGAAGCCGCCCTCGATTTACACTGACGATATTTTGGTAAAAAATCTCACTGCGGCCCACTCGACTCCGCTCGTCAAAAAATACGGCACGAGTCGTGAAGTTCATGCTTATTAGCGCCACGAGAGGGGCAACAAAAAGCATAAAAAAATCGCCAAATTCAAAAAATGGATTCGATTGCGCGAAGAAGACGTAGCATGCCGCGATCACAAGCATAGTTACAACGAGAAACGGCATTGCAAAGCGACTACCGCGCGCGATAAGTGCCGGCTGGCTAGTCTGAGGTAGGCTGTTCATGTTTAGCGTAACCATTTGAACTGGTAGTAAACGTAACCCGGACTGCCGCTGCATTTTTATGCTTGGGCGCACCCGAGATCGGTATTACTGACGAGCACTGATAGGTCAGAAGGTGTATTTTGCACGAAGCTCTATAAGTTTGGGGCGAAAAAACGCAACGCTAATCCAATCAGCATTTATTCCAATTTTGAAGAGGACCACGAATCAGGGCCGTGGCGAACGTCCGCTACCCGAGAGCGTGAACGCTCCTTCGCTACCCCTATCCACCATCAGGTTTGTCGCAAGCGGACGTTCACTATGATTCTCTTCCGCCGTCTACGCATTTATTATCTTAGGAGTGGCGCGACGACACGCTGCAAGCGCTCAGATGTCCAAACGGGATATTTGTCGTCCCACCCGTTGTCCGCGAGAAGGCCTGTTCGTCCGATCGTGAAGCTCACCGGAATGCGCCACATGCGCCCGTAGTCGGCTGCCCAGGCGCTCCCCAGCAGGCCCACCGGAAAGCTCAAGCCGGCGGCAACCTCGCGTACCGCAGGCAGATCATCGGCGCCGTCCAGACTGAAGCCGAGTACTTGCAGCCCCCGATCTGCGTTGCGCGTGGCATAGGCGGACAGCAGAGGAAGTTCGTCACGGCACGGCTCGCACCAGGTGGCCCAGAACGTAAGGATAACTACCTTGCCGAGCAAATCAGCGCTGTTTATGCTCCGGCCATCCAGTGTATGAAGGACGAGGGGCGGAGCAGGTTGACCAACGGCCAGCGTGGCCGCACGGGCCGCCAGGGGGCGGCCCAACCCGCCCGCGCCCATGGACACTGCCAGCACGGCTCGCAACCACGCGCGCCGCGCAGTCGATATCGAGGACGCGAGGTTCACAGGCGCCAGTGATGCGCCCGATTCGTCAGAACGCATAGCTCATCCCCACGTTACCGGTCCAGCGTGGAAACACCTGATAACCGTCGAGCTTGCTGTATATCGCGCGCTGCACGAAGCCATACACCTCCAGGTTTTTCCATACATTAACGGTGATGCCAGGGCTAACATAAACGACCGTTCCCGCTGTGTTCGCAGTATCCGCCAACGTGCCCTGGTCATGGCTCTTGCGGGTAACGTTGATCTGCAACTGCGGAACCCACTTCGGATTCGCCTCGTAGCGCAGGCCGACACTCATACTGCCCAGATTTCCGGGGCGGTATGTCGCGCCGGCATGGTCGAGATTTTCGACGATTGCGGACTGGAATTGGCCGTTAATGAACGCGTCGAAGTTCTGGCTGATCGCCTGGTAATAGTAGGCCCCAACAATCAGGTCAGTACTACCGGTGCCCGGCTGCAAGCTCGTGTCGAGCGCCTGGCCTGCGGCCGCATTCGGGCCGTTCGAGAAGAACACCGGATCGTGCCCAACGGTTGCGCCCGTATTGACGTTCTGACCACCGTACCGGCCTGTGGGTAACTTGACACCAAGCTGCAATCCAAGATTGTGCGTTGGAAGAAAACCCTGATAACTGGCGATCAGCTTGATGTCCCCCAGGCCTTTGCTGGTGGCGCCGCTCACGTTGTCGGGAGTGAGTTGGTCCGTCGTCGCGTTGCCGTATGTCGTGTGACTCCGATAGATGTAAGGAATGAGCGCACTGAAGTTCCAGCTCGCGCTGGGGCTATAGCTGATGCCGAGATTGACGTATCGATTGATCGTCTGGCGCTCCACCTCCTGGCTGCCACCGGCGTCATTGATACTGGCGGGCTGAGTGTTCGACACTGAACCGGTACCGCTGCGCAACTGGTTCTGGTTGATGAAGTCGTATTCGATGTTGATTCGCCAGCCTGGGGCGGCGGAATAGCCCATCGCTGCGTCGGTGCTCAAGGAGCAGCCGCAAGTGGCGCATGCGTGCGCCGCAGCGGGAAAGATCGCTGCCATGACGAAAGGCAGTGTGCAGCGCAATAGCGCGTTCTGGTTGGTAGACATGGTTTCCTCTCCGCTCGATGCGGGCGCGCGTCAACCCCCTTCCCGGGTGGAAAGACGTGCGTGTTTTCCTGAGACGACAGACTGCCGCGACGGCCTGATTACGAATCAGACTGACGCTGCGGCCGACAGAAACGACGACTAGGAAAGGACGGGAGGATCGCGAGGCCGGCCAGAGGGAAACGCGGCGGTGTGAGGGACAAACGGGGGCGGCGCCGATACTTGCGCATCCGCTAGTGATAGCGTTGCAACGAGGCCGGCCGGAGGGACGCTCGGAGCGGCTACATGATGAGCGAGAAAATCGCAGTATCCACACGCAGCGATCTTGTCCGGGGACGCATGATGTGCGGCGGCGTCACTGTCGACTGCCGAACAGATCGCACTGACTGGCTCATCGGCGCGGGACGCAACGAGCAACTGACTCACAAGCGGCGCGAAAACGACGAGCCACATGGCGATAAGGCCAAGCCATGCGACTGAGTGTTTGTGGGCGCCGAACTTCATGGGTAGTCAAAAATTTTTCAGGATTCTATCCATCGGATAGCGGGCCTGTATAGCACTTTCCTGATGCGTGCCATCAGCAGGAAGGGGCCGGATCGGCCGGGCGGGTACTTCGTTAGGTAACTGAAAGTCAGGACCGTTCCGCGCGGAACATAAAGCGCCCGCGGTCAGATCGACACGTTGATCGGCCGAAAGGGTTTGCGAGACCGGCGGTGCGAGCATTGCCATCGGGATTGCAAGCAATCTGAGAATGCCGCCAATCTTCGAATGGAAAAGGCGAGGCATGATCTTGACGGACCGACCGGCTAGTGTGTTGTAGACGATTGTCGCGCAAGCCTTTGACAGTGCCGATGGGTAGATATCCTACAAAAGAGTAGGGAAAGAACGGGGCATGTCTTTCCGTTGGGCTGCATGTCGGTTTGACCGGCAGCTTTTGTTCGACGCTGGCAGTTCAAGTACTCTTCTCATAGCAGACGCACGTAGTACCCTTGGCTGGCTGCTTCGGCCGAAGGTATGACGGACACGACCCGCGCAAGAAGGTTCGATGTACGAAGCGGATCGGACGGTCGAATGTCCGCCAGAACGCGTAGGCCAACGTCCGCAGTTGGCCGCCTGAGACGAATCGGCTCAGTTCAACCCATTCGCGCCGATCGCGTGGCCGAGCATCCAAGGGCAGCTAACAGAGGGATCCGGTCATCCGCGCAGGCTTGCCACGTGCGCCGGTTCTTGTGGATAGCGGACAAGGTAGCAGACATGACAATATCGACGCGAATGACCCGAGGCGGATATCAAAACTGACCAGCCTCGATGGCAAACCGCACATGCGGAGTGAAGGGCATCAGAACTGACCGGGCACGCGAGAAAATAGCATTGTGTGGGCGTCGGAGTTCGGCAGTTCGGCGCCCATATGACGGTTGGTTTGGTCGGACTACTTGTAGTAACCGACGCCGCATCCCAGGCCGGCGACCGCGGTAACGAAGCTCGCCTTCGGCACCCACGCCTTGTCAGCGCCGGCCTTGGGAGACATGTAGCTGACCTCGTTGACCTGCCCCTCTTTTGCCGCATCATAGAGCCTTGGGCCATACACGTCGCCCGTAGGGTCCTTAAATGTCCTCGCATCCTTGCCGAGCAACCCCTTAACGTTGGGATTGCCGACCGCGACGAGGAGTCCGTCGCTGAGATTGAAGCAGAACGGATAGAGGTCGCCAACAAGGAAGCCGTTTTCGCCCTTGTTGATCTGGTCGAGCGTCTTGGTCTTTTCGGCTTTGATGGCCGCAACCGTCTTTTCAAGCATGGCCTTAGCGTCCGCCGCAGTACCTTGCGCGAATGCCGTAGTCGAGAACAAAACAGCCATGGCGCCTAGCGCGCCAATTACGAGTTTACGAAACATGGACATTCCTCCCTGCTCTTCGAGCAATTTGCAATTGTCATGCACCGTGCGCAGGCTGCAAGTCATCATATCCAAACATTGCCCCAAATGACCAGTCTACTCTTGCCCTCCGACGAGCTGATAAAAAAGAGGTAGGGTGGCCATTTCCGGATTTGGCCCATCGCGTCGATCCTGGGCTTGATCGAAAGGACCGCTATCGAGGTCAATCGGCCGTTGGAATGGCGGCTTTATATCTTTTGTGAACGGCAACAATTGGCCTTGGCCCCGGACAGAAGACGACCGTCACGAATCGCCCCTCAAGAGACCTTCAGCTTTCTAAATAACGGACGGTCGCGTCAAAAGAAATTAAGTCGTGGATGCCCTTAGCCGCTGAATGACTTCTCCATGGCCATCGTGTATCTCGACTTGGGCCAGTGCGCCGTTCACGAGCGAAAGCTGGGGCGGTACATGACCAATGTCCAGGTCGTACAGCACAGGGCACTGAAGATCGCCCAGCACCGATTGCAGCGCATCGATGTAGTTAAAGCTATCGGGTTGCAGGCTATCTGGTATTGCGTTGCGCCCCAGAAGTACTCCCGACACTCCCTCGAACCACCCATTCATTCGCAGGCTATGAAGAGCTCGCAGCACCTGGACCGGCTTCATTTCCGCGTTCTCCAGATAGAGAAGCGTCCCGTCGGCTCCGCATGCCTTTATATAATCGGGCACATTGCCAAAGCGAGTTCCGGCAAGCCGCGAGATCGTATCGAGGCAACCTCCGATCAATCGACCGTTGAGCGCAAGATCGGCTGGGCCGTCACCCAATCGTTTCCACTGCGTTTCTTCATCTAGAAGCGGGCCAAATTCGCCCGGCCAGCCCGCACCTTGGTGCTGATGATGTTTCGATGCGCTTTGAGCGAGCGTCGAGTCGGGTTTTGCTGTCAGTACATCCCAGACTGCAGCCGTTACCGCATCTGTATCGCTATATCCGAGCTCCATCAAATTCGGACCATGCAGCGTCGCCCAGCCTGCAATGGTGGTAAGGGGAAGATGTAGCGTACTGATATCCGAAAAGCCTGAAAACCATTTGGCCGGGACGTTCTCCAGCGCCCGAAAGTCGATAAGCGGAAGCAAATCCATCGCGAGTTCACCACCCCACGGCGGCATAACAGCCGCAACGTCGGGTGCCGTGAGAAATCGCATCAGCTCCGAAGCACGCTGTTCGCGCGCGGCGCTGGCAGACTTGTATTGCTGGCGAAGACATTCGCCCTCGACGACCCGATAACCACGATGGCGTAGCGCATCGATTGCCCGATCGAGGCGCGGATGCAAAGGCGCAGGCACCCCGGATGAGGGTGCAGTTATCGCGATGAGATCACCATGAACAAGCGGTTTTGGGAAGCGGATATTCATCGGTTTTATCTAAGCTACTTTTCGAGAGCATGCGAATACAGGAATTCGATATTCATTGTCGACGAACTACACACTCATGTCGAACGACCGCAACTGACCGGTCGCGGCCTCGTGCCGCCAGCAAAACCAGTTCGCGGAGACTCAAGAGGCCCAATCACGTCGGAGTTGTACGACGTATCTCCTTGCTACCCAAACGAACAGGGCCCGTCTGTATCTACCACCGCCTTCATCGCCACAACGGCGAGATAGTCTGCCCACGTTGCCTGCGTCTCCAAGAAAACCAGCGGCGCAGCAGCCCAGTACACTCTAGCGCTTTCTACTGGGGGGAAGGCGGATTCAAAAGCTTACTCAACGGCTTCAGTGGGCCCATTGGGAGGAGCGAGAATGTCATTAAGTGCGCTTTCCCCAAGGGAAGTGCCTCAAGCATTTCATGCGCTTGAGTTAGGTCCGTAACGTTCAGGATGAACGCCACCCCAGCCCGGTCTTGCAATGAATACCACTGGTCAATCTTGCCCTCGAGGTAGAGCTGCGCTGTCTCGCGAACTTCGGTCGGAAGAATGTGCTGGACAAGTTGCATGTCCGTGCCCGGCGGAAAGGTGCCAATCGCCAATATCTTCGTGGTTGGCGTGGTGGGCATCGAAGTGGTTTGCGCCATGGAGACTCCAGCAGAAGCGACCAGCACAGAGGCTGCTGTCAAATTAAGAAGAAGGCGTTTCATCATGCGGCTTCGAACACCGCAGTGAGAATGCCGAGTCGGTCTTCCTGGAGATTTCGTCCCAGGTTGGTGGTAAGCTCTGCGAAGTCTGGTCCCATGACAACGCCGAGATTTGGTGAGGGCGGCGGCCCTGACGCACGCAGCTCGGCGAACCAGGCCTTTGCTGCCTCGGTGTCATTTCGACATGTCAGCGTGCGGAAATCTGCTTGTTCGATCGCCTCGCGCGTTGCATTGGCCGTAAGGAGAAAGCTCGTTGTCGGCGTTCGCGCCCACGGAACGGGATAGTACGGCTCGCGGCCGTTTGCGACTACGTCGAACGTCGCGAATCTTCCGCCTGGTCTCAGCACGCGTCGGATCTCCCGGTATAGCCGGGCGCGCTCTGCAATGTTCATCGCCACGTGCTGCAGCAATACGGCGTCGAAACAGTTGCCGTCGAAGGGAAGGTCCAGCGCACTGGCGGTATGGAACGACACGTGTTCGCTCTGCCCTGTGCGCTGGGTGAGATAGCGTGCAGCAACCACGAACGGCTCACTGAGGTCGATACCCGTCACCCGGCAGCCATAGGTTGCAGCCAGAAAACGGGCCGGCCCGCCAACGCCCGAACCAACGTCCAGCACCGACATGTCGGCGGAGATTCCGGCCAGTTGGGCAAGATCGGCGGTGGCAGCAAGCCCGCGCGTGTGAAAGTGGTCGAGGGCGCCCAGTTGCTGTGGTGTGAGCAGCTGATCCTCCGGCCCAAGGACCGTGAGCGCGATCTTCAGCCGCTCGGTCAGGCCGGTCGCGCGATAGTGGTCGCGCACGCCATCAAGTGCATCAGTCATTGCAGAATCCTCACTCGTGAATTACTGGTGCCAAGGTATCAGCGATTTTCGCGAGCGACTATTCATCACAATGTTGACGGGCTATGAAGGAGAACTTCACAGTCAGGTAGGGCGTGCGCGACGGCGGGGAGGTGTTTCTGAGCTTTGCCCAGTTGCCTGAGCCGCTGGCAGCTGTTGGGTTAAGAGCTGGCGAACTGGTAACTGTGTAAAGGGTTTGGCCGATACGACGCCCTGCTAGATTTTTACCTTCGAAAATTTCTTCGTGTGAATGCAATATTCCTTCGGCAACATGGGCATCTAGTCGTGCCTTCATCCTGACGGAAGTCGGGTCGGTGCTATCGAAGTCTATAAAAGCAAAAAGCTTTCTCCCTTGCACCATCAAGGCAAGTTAAAACCAGTGTGCACAGATTTCCCAACAGCGGCCGTTCATCATTGGAGAAGTACATCTCCCACATCAAACTACACGACAATGAACGCGCAAGAGTTCGACGAGTTGTTCGAAGAAACTGTCGCCATCCGCATCACGTCGGCCGCAGGGGCGCTCGCAGCCGGCGGGTTGCTAGCGGCCATCATGCACTCGCTCAGAGGCACTAACCGAATCTCGGTCAGATCACCAGCACGCGTTTAGCGATGCGCGTGGCCGCTGTGACTTTGTCGTGAGGCGCCGCTATTTGAACTTGACGAGATCCTTGAAGATCAGCTGACCCCAGGTATTCCCCCTGCCTTGGACAAGCGAGCCGCCATCCTTGAGCGGTCCTAGCGCAATCGGCGCGAAACCGAGTTGCTCGGCCAAAGCAGCGACCGGTGCCACCGCATTCTCGTCATCGCTCGACAAAAACACGACGCGGCTGCCGCCATTCACGCTCGGATCAGCGGCCAGAAGGGCAGCGGGCAGATGGTTAAAGCCCTTTACGAACCTGGCGCCGGTAAACGCTTTGGCAACAACCGCGGCCGGCGGCTGACCTTCCAGGTCTTCAACGGGAACACCGAAAGCATTTGTCGTGTCGATGATCGTCTTGCCCTGCCAGGTTGTGATCTGCTCCGCGACTTCGCGATGCTCCCAAAACGGAACCGCAAGAAAGATCGTGTCGGACGCGATTGCATCCTGCAGCGTCCCGGGTACAACGGTGGGGCCGATCGCTTGTGCCCGCTGCATCAACGTCTCGGGAGGGCGCCGGCTGGCGACGGTCACATCGATGTTCTTTCTTGCAAATGCTCGGGCGAGTGCCTGGCCTACCGCGCCAAAGCCAATAATCGAATAGCTCATGCGAACTCTCCATTCGGTGTTGATCAGGATTCCATATTTATAGACGCAACTCGAATCATCTTCGTCGAGTTGACAGGTCCTTCTACACGCTTATCGGCGCGATTTCAGATGGCCGAGAAGCCGCCGTCGACAGACAACTCCACCCCATTCACGAAGCTCGAATCGTCTGAAGCAAGAAACAGCGCGACCGTCGCAATTTCATCAGGACGACCCATCTTTCCCCGCGGGATCAGGGATTCGAACATCCGCTTCGCCTCCTCGGTGAGAACCTGGTCCTGCATCGGTGTGGCGATCGGCCCCGGGCTCAGCACGTTCACCCGGATATTCCTGCCCTTGAGTTCGTTAAGCCAAGTGCGTGCGAATGAGCGCAACGCCGCCTTGCTCGCCGCATACACGCCATAACCAGGAAAACCTTTCACCGAAGCAACTGACCCGGTCATGAAGATCGATCCGCCATCGTTGAACAGCGGCAACGCCTTCTGAACCGCAAACAGCGTTCCGCGCGTATTCAGACCGAAGGTCGCATCGAAGTGCTGCTCGGTAATCTCGCCCAGAGGGACGGCTTCGCCCGTGCCTGCGCTCGCGAACAGGATGTCGATCTTGCCCTTTTCCCGCTTGACTGTATCGAACAGGCGGTCGAGGTCGTCGAGATTGGCCGAGTCGCCGCGCACGCCGGTCACGTTCCGGCCAATCAGCTTGACGGCCTCGTCGAGCGCCTCCTGCCTCCGGCCCGTGATGAAAACATAGGCGCCTTCTTCAACGAACCGCTTGGCGCTCGCCAGCGCCATGCCGCTCGATCCACCCGTGATGACTGCAACCTTACCCTCAAGCTTTCCCATGACATCTCCTTTCGTGGTGTCGGACAGCGTCTCTGTTCCCATTTGGACAAATGCGCTGTATCTTATGGATCACTGATCCAGATCCTGATTGGAATATATGGATCACCGATCCATTTGTCAAGAAAAGCCATGCGAGCCGACGCCAGAAAAAATTACAGCCATCTCCTTGCAGTCGCGCGTGACGTCGTCACCGAACATGGTGCCGATGCGTCCATGCGAGATATCGCCCGCCGGGCCGACGTCGGGTTGGCCACACTATTTCGCCATTTCCCGACACGAGAAGCCTTGTTCGAAGCGTTGCTGCGCATGAACGTGGACGAACTGATACAGCAGGCAGCCGAACTCGAAACGTCGAATCCACCTGACGAAGCGCTGGTGTCCTGGTTTCGCGAAGGGGTTGCATTCGTTCGTAGCTATAACGGTATTTGCGCCTTGTTTGCGACCGCGCACGCGGACCCGGACTCCGCGCTTCACGCTTCGAGCACAGCGCTGCGTTCAGCGGGCGCGCGACTACTGCTCCGCGCTCAGGCTGAGGGAACGGCGCGCGCCGATATGGATGGGGTCGACCTGTTCGCCCTGATGTCGGCGCTCGGCTGGCTCGTCGGCCAGCCCGGATTCGCGCCACGGGGGGATCATCTCTTTCACGTTATTACGAGCGCCATCCTGACAAATCAGCCGCGCAACGATGTCAAGAAGGTAGCGTGTTGAATCAGATCGGCGACGCATACTTTCCTACCAGGAAAAGCTTCGGGGATCCGAACCAGACGGCGGAAAGCCGACTGGAGCCGACACTCGAATGGCCATTACCGCACTTGATCGATTGGCAGCTCCTGGCCGCACTGCGACGGATGACGACTGTCTCAGGTCGACCCGAAGCCGACCTTCGCGCGTCTCAATTGCGGTCACTCATGCATTGCTTGCCGCGCGCTCTGCTTGCTGGCCGATGTCAGCGCCCCTTGCCCTCGTTAGTAAGAGCTAATGTCCTCCAAAGACAAGACCAGGCGAGGATCAGCCTCGTTAGTTTCAAAGATTACGAAATTGGCGCACAAGTTGCTCCATTTTCCATTTAGCGGCAGGTCGTAGTCGATGGCTGCCCACGGTCTGGTTGAATTTGGCTTATACCGAGTGACAATCTGTCGAGGCTGTGGGTTACCACCGATGGTCTATGCTTTCTCCGTGACGCGAAAATCGTCGACACCGGGAAAGAATGTGGAGGAGCGATATTGTCGGATTTCCCGGCGAATACATTCTGCAGGCGGCTCACCGAACGCCACGGCATACCCGAGAGCCGAAGCAACGGTTTCATACTCTTGCTTGGCAAGAAGGTCTATCCAATTGCCGGCGATTTCCAACAATTGGCTATCAGTCGCGTATCGAGGCACAAAGATCTTATCCATGTCCTCCCTCTTTTTGGTGGCCCCGTCAGAATTGCCCGTCGCCCTCAGGGTGTTACATTACGAGCTGCTGCCTCGAAAAGCGTTTTGTCACGCGTGACTAAGAATAAACCGGGTGTACCTGAACCGAGCACATGCAGAGGCTCCAACTTGATGACCTGCCTCCAGAATTCTTCCGTGTACGTGTCATCGACGTTGAGCGGACTAAACCCTAAACGATTTACGAAATTTGCATGGGGCTCAAGTTTTAGCAGCCTATCGTACACGTACCACTCGTCAAAGCCTGGCATCGGAAGCTGAGATATCACCTTGACTAACGGACTGACCGCGAGTGCGCCGATCTTTGACCATCCTGCCGTGAATTCCTCATCGGTCGGCGCATATGGGCCGCTGTCACAACTTGCGATTGCAACATATCGCCCGAGCACTAATTCTGGATAGCATAGAACCAAGTCCTCGATAGCCCCGTCAGTCCCGTCGTTCCATTCGACAATTCGATAACCGGCACGTTCGCCTGTTCGCGTTACTCTCTCCTCGCCCTCGTCCGTCAGATTATCGATCATCTTTTCTAGTAATGCCCGCACATGTGCTTCCGCTTCTTCGCGCGTGCCCTCGAAGTCCAACCTACTAGCGCCATTTCCGAATCGACAATCAGTTGCCTCCTGCACTACTTCGTAGCCGAATATAAATGTTCCGTCGTTGCGCTGATATATGTGAAACCCAACTTCGTACGTCAGGCCGTGCGCATTTTGTCGCACATACTGAAACGTCTGATCGTATCCGGCCTGGAGTTTCATCTGGTTTTCCCCATTCGACAGTAATTGAGAATCACGATCTGGATTTCTGTGCAGCTCCGTGCAGAACGGTCAGGAAGCGACGCGGAGCTTATTGGCGCCGCTGAGCGCCGTCTTGGTTGCAGCCGGCCCGGAGACGAATCGCCGCCGCATAGATAATGAGTTGAAGTTTGCCGCTACCGAGGCCTGTAGATCATAGTCTTCCAATCCAGCAGCAGCTCGGCGACGTGTTTTGAATGCTCACCGTTCTCCTGCAATCCCATTCTCTCGGTCGCGACCGTGTCCAGATATCCTGCGACGGACGATGCGTCTGCTCCTTCTTGCAACATGGCGAACACCTTCGGCAGATATCCTTGATACTCATCGCGTGCCACCGGGCTTTGTGCAATCCCGATCGGGTCCCAGACGTAGTACAAGACTTCGTCCACTCGTCGGTACAACTCCAGGTCGGCGTCGGTCAATTGTCGTTCCGCAGGTGGCTCATACGTTTCGCGTCACGGTCAATGACCAAAGACAGTAACTCAATTGTCAACGATCTGGATGCTGATGTCGAACGGCCGCTTGTGGCCAAACTGCGACGGACGACGACCGTCTCAGGTCAACCCTGAACGGACCCTCGATACTCTCGCGAGCGAACACTCACCATTGATCTACTCCGACTCGCGACCGACAGGCAGGTTTATATTTCCGCATAGGACAACAGACTAGTCATCGCTTGCGCAAAGGTCGAATTCGTGGCCGTCTGGACTAACAAGGACAATACTCTTCACGGCCTCGTCATTTAACCCATCGAGAACGACTGTCGCCCCGCCAGCCTTGGCGCGATTCAGAAAGGTATGCGAGGTAGGCACATCGAATTCGAACGCCGGTATTGGCTCCAAGAAATAGATGCGTGCTGGTTCTGGAAAGGAAAGCGATGCCAATCTAAACTGCGGTGCCGTCTATATACCAAGGACACCTGCTGCCAATGCCATCCGCTACTGCCCGCACACGCGTTCGCCGTTTGCCTGAGCTTGCGCTCTACGACCAGTCCGTGCTGTATTCGATCATCGATGCTGCTTACGTCTGCCATATTTCTTTCTACGACGGCGAATCGAGTCATTGCATTCCCACAGCGTGCTGGCGCGACGGTGATCGTCTATACGTTCACGGTTCTAATGGCGGGCGGCTAATTCGTCAACTGGCCAGTACCAAAGAGGTATCGGTGGCGATCACCCTTCTGGACGGACTCGTGTTGGCAAAGTCGGCGTTTAATCACGCCATGAATTACCGCTCCGCTATCATTTACGGCCGTTTTGATGCCGTAAATGATGAGATGGAAAAACGCCGGCTAATGGACGTTTTCATGAGATTCATTGCGCCAGGTCGCGAGCGGGATGCACGGCAAGGGAATGCGAAAGAGTTTGCCGCGACCACAATTCTAGGTATTGCGCTCGATGAAGCCGCCGCGAAAGTTCGAACGGGCGGGCCGAGTGACGATGAATCAGACCTGGACTTACCGATCTGGGCAGGTGTATTGCCCATGGCGATGCTGCCACAGGCGCCGGTTGCCGCCTCGACCAGTATCGGACCGGAACCCGTATATGTGAGGCAATGGCAAAGGTCAGAATGACGGGGAAATATTGATGTTCCACGGACGATCCGCTCGTCCCGGTTCTCGTCATTTCATTTTTCAGCGCGCGGCCCAGGAAGGCGGGAATGACCACATTGCGTTCAGGCACGTGTCAACTCCAAACGGTAATTGCGCGATATCGCGCAATTTGAAACTATCGATCCATGGGTGAGGCATCTCCAGAAATCGGGATGCCGTGAAGCCATCGTATTCCTGGTCTACTTGCGGGGACATCCCCCGGGTGAGGGTCGGCACGTGACCCATGTGCCCCCTACACGAAGGCATGTCTACCCGGAGCGTCATTTGGCGACCACGAAGCCATGCTACGCTCGACGCTGTGTAATTCCCGTCCGACAATCTCTGATACGGCCTTTTCCCGAATGCCGCGTTACACCGCGGCGCCATACCGAACCTCTGTCACTTTTTCAAAAGTCTGTGTTTAGCGCGGACCACATGCTGCCCACTGCGAGCAAACTCGCATCGGAGAATCCTGATGAGCAAGAAATCCTCCTCCACCCCTACCCGCGATCGAAACGAGACAACACCGGCAACGCTGACGGCGCTGACAACGCAGATCAATGGGTTTCTCCACGAAGGGACGCTCGATAGCCGGTTCGCCGCGAAGCTCGTCAAGCGCATGAAGAAAGAAGCCGATGCGATTTCAGAGGCTGACGATGCGACGAAATCCGACTGGAAGAAACTGAAGAAGGCGTTCGACACGGTGGATGCAGCGTTGCGCGAACACGATGCGAGCTTGCTTGTCACGGCCAACGCGGCGCTGCGGGCGTCGGACGACCTACCCGATATTCCGACACCGCGGTAACCGCCAAACGTGACATCGACGGCATCGGCCCAGCCTGTCCAACAGACGGGTCAGGACCGGCGCCAAAATCATCCTTCATCAACGGGTTACCATCATGAGCGATGCGAATCACAAACACGCCCCACACCACGAACCCAATGGGAACGCCAATCATCACTATCGGTTCCACATGCCGCACGTCCATCTCAACTCGGTGTTCGGCGACGACTGGTTCGCGCTGAAGGCCGAAAGCTTCGCGCGTTTCTTCGGAACACCAACTTTTCTGATTGCGCAGACACTGATTGTTGCGGTCTGGATTGCAGTGAACATGCTGGGTTTTACGAAGTTCGACGTTTATCCTTTCATTCTTCTGAACCTTGCCTTCAGTCTCCAGGCCGCTTACGCTGCGCCGCTCATTCTGCTCGCACAAACACGCCAGGCGGATCGCGACAAGGTTCATTCTGACGCCGACGCTCGTCACCGCGAAGACCTTGCGAGTGCAAGCGAACAACGGCAGGCGCTGGCGGCGAGGCAGACCGAACAGCTGGTTGCATTGCTTGAACAGAACACGCAGCTCACCGCCCTCACAAAGCAGATGAGCGAGCGTATCGAAGCATTGACGCTGGAGTTGCGCGACAAAATAACGGCGCACGGCGGGAGCGCATAGATTCCCACGGCTCCACGCCGCTCGATCACAGTTCGATGAGGACCGATTGCGACCCGTTTTCTTCGCTTCGATAATGTTCGACGAATATCTTAAGTTGAGCCGTTCAGGCATTCATGAAGCTTCAAAAAGGGGGCACACGCAATTCGCAACCGGGCTGGTCAAGCCAGCAACACTGCGTAAGTCACGCTGCATCGAAAATAATGTTAATCCTTATTAAATAGCCTGCCGTCTGTGGAATTTCCGTCAACGAAATTGCGATGTCGCCCGTTTACGGAGGATCGGCGTCTCACCTGCCGTGCATAATCACTGCAGCGACAGGTCGAGTGCATTCATTAAAATCAACTTCGGAGTACGGTGTGAAATATCCTCTCTTGGCATCGTTGATCGCGAGCCTTGGAATTGGCGTATCCGGCGTGGCCAACGCCGTCAATGTAGACGTCAATATCGGCATACCTGCCCCTGTTGTCGTGGCACCCGTCGTTATTCAACAAGGGTGGCACGGCGACCGATACTGGGATGGTCACCGCTACTGGGGACGCCAGGAATGGGACGAGCATCAGCACCATGACGATCATGGTCACTGCCCTCCGGGACACGCTAAAAAAGGCGAGTGCTAACAGCATCGCATAGCGGTCAAACTACTTTGCGGGCCTCACGGCCCGTTTTTCTGCGTAAGCGGAAGCTGACACCTGGTTGCCGTCAGTAAAACGTGAGCCGTCGATTTCGGCCGCGTATCGCCAACGACGTTCCTGTCAGCTTGCATTGAGCATATCGGAGAGCAACGCCCATCGCTCATGATCTCGCCATTCGCCATTGATGCGAAGATAGCGCGGCGAAAAACCTTCCTTCTGAAGTCCGACACGGCGCACCAAGGCTATTGACGCTTCGTTTTCAGGCTGGATGTTTGCTTCAAGCCGATGCAACCCGAGGTCGTGGAACGCATAATCCACAGCGGCTCGCAGCGTCTCGGTCATCAACCCTTTCCGGCTGAAGTTCACCATTCCGTAGTAGCCGAGGTAAGCACTCTGGAATGCACCGGCAACGATCTCGCTGATGTTGACAACACCGACGATCTGCCCGGAAACCCGCTCCCGGGCAACAAGCCCGACGTTCGGGCCGGTCAGGCAACGTCCAAACCAACTATCGAATCCCGCCTGGTCCGTGAAAGACGTGACCCACGGCAGCTGGTAGTCCTGATTCGCACGATTGGCGGCGATTAAATCGGCGGCGTCAGCGCGGGTCACGCGATTGAGTTGAATCGAACTCATGGATGTGTTGGTAACGGATTGTTGATCTCGGACATCGAGCGACGAAAGATACCGGATTCTCTTCCATATTGCTTCGCGCCACTCAAACGCGTGCACCGGGCAGCCCAGCCGGGAATCGAAAGCGTGAGCAGCACGAAAATCACGGCGCCCCGGAACGGCCTGGGAAATCACGAGCGGCGTCTAAACCATCCCGCGAGCGACATGCGGTCGCGCGTCGCGGGCAATACTTCATGCAGCATGTCGGCGGATAGAAACACTGCGATCCGGCTGCCGACTGGCGAGATGTCCTGCGTGCTCAATCCCTCCGGATGCAGCCGCAACGCACCGCCGTCCTCAGGCAGCCAGTCCGCATTCAGATAGACGATGACGGACACCGTGCGGCTATCGTCATCGCGGAATTGATCGCGGTGTCGTAGATACGAAGCGCCCGGGGCGTAGTATGCAAAGTGGCTTTCGTATTCTTCGAGTCCCAGAAAAAGTCCGCGATTCAACGCAATACGCAGCATTTCCATGATCGCGAGATACTGGTCGCAGGCTTCGGACTGGCCCGCCTCCAGCCACTGAATCTGGTCCCCGCGCACATCGGGCTGGAGCGAACGCGCCGCGCCCTGGCTGACGCCCGCCAATGTGAGCATCCCGGCCCTCGCAAGCGCTGTGCATTCCAACCCCAGCGCGAGCGTCAAATTCGGCGAAATGAAATTGTCCTGCTCCGACCAGCCATGGTCATGAATGGCATCCACGATACGTTGATGCCGCTCATCTCCGGGTGCATCGAAGCACGCGGGCGAGTGTGATCGGGTCACTGCTTGTTCCTTCGAACGAAGGTGCTGGGTAGAAAATTCGAACGGCTGTCCGGGCGGGTATCGGCAACGAGGCTTGATCCGAGCGGGGCATAGTAACACTGACTTTCCCGCGGCCGGCTCTCCGCGCGGCCGCCGCGTGGGTCTAGCGTGGAATTGACGGCAACGAAAGCGAAAGCGATTGCGTGGGCTGCGCCCATTTGGCCATCATCCACGTGTGACATTTCGAGTATGAACCAGTAGGTTTCCTTACCATCTAACTGACGGGCGATTTCACGGGCTGCGCTGCCACCTGGCGCTCCACAGTTCCGGCCATTGGCACCCGATACAGCCTTGATTGCCCTCGCCTCTGTACTCGAGCTTACCGCCATGAGTTGGAAAAAATTGCATCGTCATGCATCTCGCGAAAGCGGATATCTGTTAGTTCACCGGCGGGATAACGAGTACTTGTGGATCCCATCTAACGAGATCAAGATTGTATTAGCCGGGGATGCTCACGCTTCGGTTCAGAATGCAGGCGTTTGACCGGTTCGAAGTGAAAAATCAGGGAGAACCCCTATGAAAACTCCGGGTCATATCCGCGCCGTTAGTCGTCGCACGGTGCTCAAGGGGGCCGCTGCTGCTGCAGCGTTGCAGCTCGCCTCACCTTTCATCATCAAGGCACGCGGCGAGACGCCGCTGCGTATCGGCATGGTCGATCCATTGACCGGCGCCTATGCTGCAGTTGCACAGAATGAAGTGATGGGCGCGAGGCTCGCCGTGCAACAGGTCAACGCCAACGGCGGCATTCTCGGGCGTCCCATTGAGCTGCTGGTAGAAGACTCGGCTAACGACGTCGGCACCGGCGTGCAGAAGGCGCGCAAGCTGATCGAGCGCGATCAGGTCACGTTTCTGATCGGGGACGTGAATTCCGGCGTCGCTCAGGCAATCGCCCAGGTCACCAACGAGAAGAAAGTGTTGCACATCGTCTCGGGCGGCCACACCGACACGATCACGGGCAGCGATTGCAAGTGGAACGTCTATCGCGTCTGCAACACGACCAGCATGGAGGCCAATGCGGTATCCGACCTCCTCTTCACCCAGTACGGCAAGAAGTGGCATTTCATTACGCCGGACTACGCCTTCGGCCATACGCTGCAGAAGGCCGCGCTGGCGGATTTGCAAAAGCTCGGCGGCACGATGACCGGCAACGAGCTCACGCCGCTCGGCACGACCGATTTCTCTGCATACCTGATCAAGGCGCGCGCGGCCAACCCCGATGTTCTGCTGGTGCTGCCGCAAGGTTCCGACATGGTCAACTGCCTGAAGCAGATCGCGCAATTCGGCATCGGAAAGCAGATCCACGTTGCCGGGCTTCAGCAGGAACTCGAATCGCTCGAGGCCATGCCGCCGGAGGCACGCGTGGGCATCTGGATGTTCGAATGGTACTGGAAGCAACCGGGCGTCCCAGGCGTCGATAAGTTCGTCGCCGACATCCGCAAAGTGAACAACGGCAAGGTCCCCACCGCACGCCACTGGTTCGGCTACACGTCGGTTCATACGCTCGCCGCGGTCGCCAACAAGGAAAAGAGCCTCGATGCGAAAAAGCTCGCCGAGGCGCTCGGCGGGTTCGAACTCGCGGACGACGTCAAGCTGCAGCCCAACAAGTGCTACTACCGCAAGGGAGACCACCAGCTGATGACCTCGTCGTTCGTCGGCGAAGCGCTTTCTCAGCCGGCGGGCGACCCGGAGGATCTGTTCCGTGTCGATCGCGTGGTCGCCGGCGACAAGACCGCGCCGCCCGAAGCCGCGACCGGCTGCAAGCTGCAGTGGCCGACCTGATCCCGAAGACGACCTCCGCATGGTAGTGCGAGCCGCCGTTGGCATGAACCTGACACGTGTGGGCGGCAACACAGCGACCCAGGCTGCCCGACGCGGCTCATGCACGGGTTGCGCCTGGACATGAGTGGCCGATGACTCAACTACTCCTCTTCAACGTCACCAACGGGCTGATCATCGGTGCGTTTTACGTGCTGATGGCGCTTGGCCTGTCGCTCATTCTCAACTTGAGCAACGTGATCAACTTCGCCCACGGCGGCTTTCTCGTGATCGGCGGGTACATTGCCTATACGATCACGCCGTATGTCGGGTTCTGGGGTGCATTGCTGATCGCGCCGATATGCACGGCCGTCATCGGTCTCGCCGTCGAGCGCGTGCTGATCCGGCGGGTCTATGGACGCGATCCGCTCTACAGCCTGCTGCTGACATTCGGCCTCGCCTTCATGATCGAGGACGGTACCCGCTTCATCTGGGGAGCGCAGGGCAAGCCCGTGACCATTCCACCCGCGCTGGCTCAGCCCTTGAGCAACGAACTCTTCTTTATCACCGGCTATCGCCTGTTCATGGTCGGCACGGTCACCCTCGCGGTTGCACTGCTCTTTCTGCTGTTGCGCTACAGCCGGCTCGGCATACGGATTCGGGCCGGCACGCTCGACCTCGAGACCGTCGCGGCGCTCGGCATCAATGTGGGCAGGCTCCGCACGCTCAATTTCGCTGTCGGCATCTATCTCGCCGGTCTGAGCGGCGTGCTCGCTGCGGGCCAGCTCGGGCTGGAGCCGACGATGGGAACCGGCCTCCTGATGCCGAGCTTCATCGCCATCATTGTCGGCGGGGTTGGCAGCCTCACCGGTACGCTGCTCGGCGGCTTGCTGATCGGCGTTGCCTCGGGTATCACCGCGGTATTCCTCCCTGCGGCGAGCGAGGCCATCATGTACGTGCTGATGGCCGTGGTTTTGCTGATCCGGCCACGCGGCCTGCTCGGCGAAGAAGGCATGATGACTTGATGACATGAGCGACTACTTCCATCCTCCCCGGCTGGCCGTCATCGCGGCACTCTGGGCCGTGCTCCTGCTGGCGCCCTACTGGATGCCGCTGCTCGGCGGCTACACCGCGCTCGGCACGCGCGTGCTCGTGCTCGGACTGGCCGCCATGTCGGTCAACTTCCTGCTCGGCTTCACCGGTGTGCTGTCCTTCGGACACGCTGCGTATTTCGGGCTCGGCGCCTACGGCGCCGGCCTCGCGCTGAAGTTTCTCGCGCCGAGCACGCCGCTCGCGCTGCTGTGCGGCACGCTGCTCGGCGGCATTGCCGGCGCACTGCTGGGCGCGCTCATCGCTCGGCGGCGCGGCGTCTACTTCGCGATGGTCACCATCGCGTTCGGGCAGGTCTTCTACTACATCGCATTCCAATGGAGCTCCGTCACCGGTGGCGACGACGGGTTGCGCGGCTTTTCGCGCCAGCCGCTCGATCTCGGCGTCGCCCGGATCGACATTCTGTCGAACGCCAACGCGTTCTACTACTTTGTGCTGTTTTGCCTTGCGTTGGCGATCGGCGTAATGGGTTTCATCCTGCGCTCCCCGTTCGGGCGCACCATGATCGCGATCCGCGAAAATGAGCAGCGTGCGCGCTTTCTCGGCATCCCCGTCGACCGGCATATCTGGATCGCCTTCACGCTGTCCTGCTTCTTCATGGGGTTTGCCGGTGCGCTCTACGCTCTCCTGAACAACTTCGCCGATCCACGCGGGCTGCACTACAGCCAGTCGGGCGATTTCGTCATGATGGCGGTCATGGGCGGCATGCGCAGCCTGTGGGGGCCGCTGCTCGGCGCCGCGGTATTCGTCGTGCTACAGGACTATCTTTCGAGCATCACCGTCAACTGGATGTCGTTCGTCGGCATGCTGTTCGTCGCGATCGTGCTGTTTTTCCCTCGCGGGCTGCTCGGCTTCATTCAGCACAGGAGCGACTCATGAGCGCCGCCCGTCCGCCCGAAGTCGCTCGCGCCGCAGTGCCAAGCACGAAGGCACTCCAATGACCGTGCTCGAAGTCAAAAGCGTCACCAAGCGCTTCGGCAACCTGACCGCGGTGCGTGACGTATCGCTCACCGTCGAGAAGGGCGAACTACGCGCTGTCATCGGGCCGAACGGTGCGGGCAAGACCACCTTCTTCAATCTCATCAGCGGCTTTTTCCCGCCGAGCATGGGAACGATCGTGTTCGACGGACTCGACATCACGACGCTTCCTGCATATCGGCGCGTTGCAGCCGGTATCGCCCGCACGTTTCAGATCACCGAGATTTTTCCGGAACTGACGGTATTCGAGAACGTGCGCATCAGTGCAGAGGTGACAGAGGGTTTTCGCCTGCGCCCGTGGATCAGCAACACCGAGCGGAAACGGGTTCGTCGTCACGTCGAGGAGACGCTTGAGCTCACGGGTCTTGCCGGTAAAGCGAACCGGCTGGTTGGAGAGCTTCCGCACGGTGACCAGCGGGTTGCTGAGATCGCCATGGCGCTGGCGCTGCGGCCGCGCCTGCTGCTACTCGACGAGCCCACCGCCGGCATGGGCGACCAGGAGACTCACGAGATTACGCAACTCGTGCGCCGCCTGCACAGCGACGGCAATTTCACCATCGTGCTGATCGAGCATGACATGCGCGTGGTCTTCCATCTGGCCGATCGAATCACGGTGCTCGACCAAGGCAGCCTCCTCGCCGAAGGCTCGCCAAAAGAGATCGCTTCCAACGAGGCCGTCCAGGCGGCCTATCTGGGTAACGCCCCATGAGCGCCGCGCCGGGCCGCCCCAAGCAAGCTCATACCGCAGTGCGAAGCACGGCGGTTATCCGATGACCGCCGCACTCGCCGCCGAAGGGCTGCATACCTACTACGGCAAGAGCCATATCCTGCATGGCGTGAGCCTGGAGGTTGCGGAGGGCCGAATCACGGCATTGCTCGGTCGCAATGGGGCCGGCAAGACCACGACTTTGCGTACCCTCGTAGGTTTGACGCCCGCGCGCCAGGGGCGCGTGACGATCTTCGGGGCCGATACCACGCGCTGGCCAACTTTCCGGATCGCCGCGTGTGGCGTCGGCTACGTCCCTGAGGGGCGAAGAATCTTCGCCAATCTCAGTGTCGAGGAAAATCTGAAGGTCCCGTTGGAGCGCGGCGGACCGTGGACAATCGCGCGGATCTACGAGCTGTTTCCACGCCTCGCCGAACGCAAGTTCAGCCGCGGGCGCCTGCTCTCCGGCGGCGAACAGGAAATGCTATCGATTGCGCGCGCACTCCTGCTCAATCCCCGGCTGCTCATTCTTGATGAGCCATCGCAAGGCTTGGCCCCGCTGATCGTCCGGGAAGTGTTCCGAGTCGTGTCGCAGATGCGCGACGAGGGGATCTCGGTCCTGCTGGTGGAACAGAACGCACGCATGAGTCTCGAGATCGCCGACTATGCTTACGTGCTAGACGATGGCGGCATCGTCTATTCGGGAAATGCGCGCGAGCTCGCCGCCGATGAAAGCCGGGTACGCGCCCTAACCGGTGCGAGCGCCGAGCAGTGAACACCCTCACGGCGGGCTTGTCATTCTCGGCGGCATCGCTGCAGCGTCTCCTCCTGGCTGAAATGCAATGGACACCGCCCACGAGATTCGCACGCGCCAGGTGACGTAGAAATTTCACGGAAGTCGCGAGAAAACTCGGTATAGTGCGACAGCGCGGGCATTTCGGTTGCCCCATTCTGACGGACGTCGAAATGATTCCAATCGGTGCAGCAGCCACACTTCTCAGCGGCGTGAGCAGCGCCATTAGTTCCGGGCTGTCGAAGCTGACGGGGCAAAACTCAGCGAGTGAATCTAGCCAGCCGAGTTTTGCGGCTCACCTGAAGACGGCAACGTCACAGAGCAGTCCTGGCAAAAGCGTCCACCATCTTCACGCGCATGGCGCGCTGAGCGCATTGGCGAATTCTTCGCCAATGCCGTCACAAACCGCTACGGGTTCCGGGACCACACAGGGCGCCACGGTCGGCTCAGTCATCAATATCAGCGCCTAAATAATCACCGAACGCCAGCCAGATAGCCGTCTCTGCCCACGCGCGCAGACCGACGCGGCAGGACGAGCGGCGTACAAATCGATTTCGGCATTACTCCGTCTTTCGACCGGCATCGCAACGTTGTTGTTCCGATGAGGCCGAGCCTTAGACAGGATTCGAGGCGGGCCGCCCTTCCAGCACGGCGGCAACATTGTCCAGCGCCGTAAAGCCCATCTGTTCACGGGTTTCGATCGTTGCGCTGGCCATATGAGGCGTCAGGAACACGTTGTCGAGTTCAGCGAAGCGCTTGTCGACATTGGGCTCGTTCCGGTACACGTCCAGACCCGCGCTGAACAGATGACCCGAAGTCAGGGCGTCATAAAGCGCATCTTCGTCCACCAGGCCGCCACGCGCCGCGTTGACAAAAATCGCGCCTGCGGGAAGGAGTCCAAACTCTCTTTTCTTCATGAGCGGGACACCTCCACCCGGCACGTGCAGCGTGAGCACCTGGCAGTGCGGCAGCATTTCGTCGAGCGTGGCATAGAAGGTCGCGCCATTTTCCAGCGACGGGGCCGCACGGTGCATGTCCGTGTAGATCACGCGCATGCCGAATCCCTGCGCGCGCTTGGCGACTGCCCGTCCAATACGCCCGAATCCGACGATGCCGAGCGTCTTGCCATTCACTCGCGTACCCAGCATCTCGGTCATGCCGAACGATTTGCCCCATCCGTTGCGCATGATCCGTTCGTATTCCGACGCGCGACGGCACGCAGCCAGCAAGAGCAGCATGGAGAAATCGGCCGTGCACTCGGTCAATGCATCGGGTGCGTTCGTGACGACGATTCCCCTTTCACGGGCCGCCGCTACATCCATGTGATCGAAGCCCGCGCTCGCGTTAGCAATGATCTTGACCGTCGAGGGCAGCGCGGCAATGTGCTCCGCCTGCAGGCCGGATTTTTTCCCGATGAGTACGGCCGGCACGTCGTGCTTCTTGCAGAAATCGACGACAGACCACGAGTCCATATCGGACTCGGTCACGAAGGCATGGAATTCGGCCGCGGCGCGATTCGCCACGGCTGTGGGAACCTTTCGCGCAATCAACAGGCTGGTGCGTTTATCTTCCGACATGGTTTTTCCTTTGGTAGGCAGACGTCGAGAGACTACGAAACCGCAGACGGGACCGTCAATGTTGATTGGATGAATCAACTCCTCGATGAGGATTCGCCCCTTATTGTTCGCGGCGCCTGCGCATTGCGATTCGTTTTCCGTCTACGCGCCCTTCCGCTTCGCTGCCGGCAACACGCGCATCAGGAAAACCCTGGTGCGATCCCCATCGGCAAGGCCCTCAGATGTTGATTCAATGAATCAAGATTGCTCACCGCGTCACGCGGATGCAACTCTCTTTCCTGTGTTCAATTGAATCGTTAAGAGGAAGTCAAATGCCTGCATCGAAGAAGTTCGCAGCCGTTACGGGCGCCGGCTCCGGCATCGGCCGCAGCGCGGCCCTCGCGCTCGCCAACGCGGGATTCGCCGTCGCGCTGATCGGGCGCAGAGTCGAGCCCCTGCTGGAAACGAAGGAGGCAATCGGCATTGCCGGCGGAGAAGCGCATGTATTCCAGGCCGACGTTGCCGACGCCGCATCGGTCCAGCACGCGTTTTCGCAGATCGCCGAGGCATTCGGGCGGCTCGACGTGCTCTTCAACAACGCAGGCCGCAACGCGGGGGCCGTCCCCCTTGAAGACTACGAGGTCGACTTCTGGAACGACGTCGTGGCCACCAATCTAACCGGCGTCTTTCTGTGCGCTCAGGCAGCTTATCGCCTGATGAAAGCACAGTCCCCTCAGGGTGGACGAATCATTAACAACGGATCGATCTCGGCCCACTCGCCGAGGCCGCATACCATCGCCTATACGGCAACGAAACATGCCGTCACCGGTATCACCAAATCGATCGCGCTGGATGGACGCGCATTCAACATCGCCTGCAGCCAGATCGATATCGGAAACGCAGCCACATCACTCACGGAACGTATGAGCCGCGGTGTACTGCAAGCGGATGGAAGCATGGCGCCGGAAGCAAGAATGGATGTGACGCACGTGGCGAATGCGGTCGTGCACATGGCCAGTCTTCCGCTCGAAGCCAATGTTCTCAACATGACCATCATGGCAACCACCATGCCGTTCGTCGGCCGCGGATAAATCACCCTTGCGCCAACTATAAAAAAACAACCGGCGAATGTTCTGGAGACACCGATGAAAGCCGTAGAGGAACACACATTGCCGGTCCGAAACCCGGCTTACGCGGATACCACAAAACGCTCCAGGGTACGGTACGTCGTGCTCTCGATGCTGCTCGCGGCAACCATCCTCAATTACGTGGACCGGTCCGCGTTGGGCATCGTGGCGCCGGGCCTCTCGAAGGGCCTCGCGCTCAACAAGATGGAGATGGGCGAACTGTTTGCCGGATTCGGGCTTGCCTATTCCATTGCGCTCGTGCCCGGCGGCGTGCTAACCGACGTTCTCGGCTCGCGCCTCGCCTATGCGCTGTCACTCCTCGGCTGGTCATTCGCCACGTTGACGCAGGGTTTCGCGACCGGCTATCACATGTTGCTCGGATCGCGGCTCGCAATCGGCGCCATGGAGGCGCCGGCCTTCCCTTCGAACGCGCGCGCCGTGACGTTGTGGTTTCCCGCCCGGGAGCGCGGCTTCGCGACCAGCGTCTATGTCATGGGGCAATACATCGGGACGCCCTTGTTCACCGGCCTGCTGTTGTGGATCTCCGCCGCGTACGGTTGGCGTACGGTCTTTTTCGTGACGGGCGGCTTCGGCATGCTGTTCAGTCTTCTCTGGTACCGGGTTTACCGAGATCCGCATCGGCACTCGGGCGTGAACGCCGCCGAACTGCAATACATCAGTGAAGGCGCTACTGCGGCGCGCAAGCCCCGCGAGAAGTTCGATTGGCGCATGGCGCTCAAGCTGCTCGGCTACCGGCAGATTCTCGCCATCTGCATCGGCAAGTTCTGCAACAACACCTTGCTGGTCTTCTTCACCACGTGGTTCATGACCTATCTGATCGAAGCGCGTCACATGTCGATGATCAAGGTCGGGATCTTCCAGGCACTCCCATTTATCGGCGCGACAGTCGGCATTCTCCTTGCTGGCTTCCTCTCGGACTTTTTCATCCGGCGCGGGGTGTCGATTTCCACTGCGCGCAAGGCGCCGCTCATTATCGGCACACTGCTCGGCGCGTCTATCGTGCTCGTCAATTTCGTCGAGTCGAACGAGGGGGTGATCGCCATTCTGACTATTGCGTTCTTCGCGCAGGGCGTCGGATCGATGTCGTGGGCCGCCGTCTCCGAAATCGCGCCTCGACAGTACGTGGGACTGACCAGCAGCATCACCAGCCTCGCGGCCAACATCGCGGCTGTCACCACGCCGCTCATGATCGGCTATATCACCCACCACACCGGCCACTTCTATTGGGCGCTCAACCTGATGGGCGCGATATGCCTGCTCGGCGCGCTCTCGTACTCCGTGCTGCTGGGGAAGCTTTCCCGCATCGAACTGTGACGCTTTCAACTATCCGGTGAAATCGAATGATTGAATTCAAGTGGGATCATCTGCAACTGTGCTCGGCGGACGCGGAAGCCACCGCCGCCTGGTTTGCGCGCTGCCTGAACGCCGAGATCGTGCGCCGCCCGGGGCGGGTGGATTTGCGCATCGGCAGCATCAACCTGTTCATCACGTCGCTGGCGAGCGCCCCAACCGGCCGCCCTCATGGCGAGCGGCAGCAGGGCATCGATCATTTCGGCGTGGTCGTGGACGATATCGACGCCGCGTTCGAACATCTGTTGTGCTGCGACGCGGAAATCGTCGAGCCGATCAAGCAGGTTCGCCCCGGCGTCAGGGCCTGCTTCGTGCGCTCGCCGGGCGACATTCTCGTCGAGATCCTAGAGCGGCGACCCGCCGAGATGACTTTTACCTGAAAAAACGTCAATATGAACGCTGGATCGGTCGTGCTCGAATGCATGGCGCGATCCGCGTCATCACTCCCCTGTTGCCCCGTTCCGCTGCATCACCTTGCTTGCCATCCCATGCGAAACTGGATCACTCTGACTGAAGCGGCTCGACAACTCGGAGTGCAAGCGCAGACTGTCTATGCGTACGTAAGTCGAGGCACCATCGCTGTCATGCCGGATCCGCTCGACCCGCGCAAGAGCCTCTACCGTGCGGAGGACGTCGCCGGTCTGTGCCGCAAAAAGCAGGTGGGACGCAAGCGCGAAGCGCTCGCCGCCGGGACCATATTCGGTGCGGAGCCCTGCATTTACAGCAGCATTACCACCTTCGCAAAAGGTCGGCCGTACTACCGGGGGCGGGATAGCATCCGGCTTTCGGACACGGCAACGCTTGAAGACGTGGCGGCCATTCTCTGGAATGCGCACGAGCCCGTTTCCTTCGAAACCGGTGACATGCCGCTACAGGGCGACGAACGAGGCAGGCAATGCGCGTTCACATCGCTTGCGGCGCTCGCGGCCTGCGGGCACTCGACCCTCGGACGCACGGACAGCGCACTGCATGTCGAGACCGGCCGGCTCGTGGCGCTCATCGCGCAAGCGTTTGGCGCGCGCGGTGACGCGAATGCACAAAGAACGCATGAACGATTCGCGCTCGGTTGGGGCCAGGACCGCGATGGCGCCGAACTCATCCGCCGTGCCTTAGTCCTCGTGGCCGACCATGAGATTACGAGTTCGGCGTTCGCCGCCAGGATTACCGCCTCCACCGGCGCGTCGCTGCCGGGATGCCTGCTCACGGGACTCGCGACTCTCTCCGGCCCGCTGCATGGCGACGCGTCAGGCCGCGTGCGGGCCGTGTTCGACGACGTCGGAAGACTCGGTGCGGAGCACGTGGTTGCCCATCACTTGCAGTCGGCCATTCCGATCCCTGGGTTTGGCCATCATCTGTATCCAGACGGCGATCCGAGGGCGGCCGCATTGCTCGACGTGCTGAGTCCGCCTCAAGAGCTCATGTCGTTCATCAACAAGGTGGTTGAGCTGACCGGGCTCAAGCCAAATATCGACGTTGCGCTCGCGGCCCTGGCGGCTCAGCTGGCGTTGCCGGGCGATGCGTCGTTCGCGTTGTTCGCAACAGCCCGGAGCGTGGGTCTGCTCGCGCATTGTATTGAGCAACTCCGGGTGGGCAAGGTCATACGGCCACGAGGCCGCTATACCGGGCCCGCGCTGGAAGACGCCGCCCCCGCGTCGCCTGCGGAAGGCGGCGAGAATACGCTCGATCCAGCCACGCTCGACAAGAATCGGGTATTCAAGGCGGTTGGGCGCTGAGAAGCGTGTCAAACCGGAGTTTTGCCGAAACAAAAAAATCTCGGCACCAATCGGCTTTCGCCGTGGGGACCGGCTCAGTTCGACCCGTTGCGGCCCTTCGGTTTTCTCCATACCGGCCACTCGCCGCCGACTATTTTTCTAACCATTAAAGTACCCACACAACCCAAGGCCGAGAAAAGCGAATGCTGAACAGCAAGAGGATTTCAATAGTGGCTGCGATGGCAAGAAACCGAGTGATCGGCGCGGCCAACGACATTCCATGGAAAGTGCCCGGAGAGCAGCAGCGCTTTCGTAAGCTGACTGAGGGACACCTGGTCGTGATGGGACGACGCACATACGAGTCCATAGGTCGACCGTTGCCAAACCGGGACATCCTGGTCATAGGGAGGCAGGCCATCAACGCCGAACGGGTGTCGACGTGCACTACGCTGAAGGACGCGATTGAAATCATCGCGAATGATTCGCGAGAAGAGGTCTTTATCGCAGGCGGCGAACAAAATTATCGCCTCTTCTTGCCGTACGCTGATACGGTCTACCTTACACAAGTCGATTTGGAGCCAGCAGGCGATACGACGTTTCCGGATCTGCCCTCAGACTTCTATTGTGCCGAAAGAGCCGACATTAGCGGTCCGACTAGTTACACTTTTTTTACTTATCGCCGTACCGTCGATCCCAACGACAGGTTTGCACCATGACGTTAAGCGCAGGCGAGATGACAATGTGGCGGCTCGTGCAGCTCTATACGGGCCGAGTTGGATACCAGCGCGGCGTGAAGTCAGATGGACTAACGGCCCACCCCCCGGTCATTGACTGCTCGGGATGGACCAGACTGCTCCTCACGGAAGCGATGCGAGCGGAGAACGAAGCCGCTGGCCGTGCAGTGTTTGGAGCTGACGATGTGGAAGCCCTGCAGGTATGGTCGGATCGGATCGTTCAGGAGATTGAGACCCGGACAGGGTTCGTTGTTGAGGGCCGACAGATCTCAGCCCTCAGCCTCCCGCGTTGCGCCACCATCGGGCTGAAAATGGGAGATCCCGCGTGGGCAAGTAACTATCCCCGTCCACGTGGCATCACGCACATTGTTCAGGTTGTTCGTCGCCCAGAGGATGACGCGCCGTTTATCTCCGAGTCCTTCGGCGACTCAGTCTCACCTGGAATAAATCTCACGCCGCTTGGGGACTGGCTCGCTCTTTCACAGCCGCATCTCCGCGCCAACGAAGTGTGGGCCGTCGATCTTTTCCGGTTGGCCTCTAAAAATTGAACGACCTCCTCGAGTGCCTCTTCCTGGCCGCATGCCGGCCCATGCACTTTGCATACGCAGCATCAACCTTGCTAAGCTGCGATCGGCAACACGCGACCCGTAGCGGTCGTCGCCGAAACCGATGGCAATGGCAGATGTTGGCGGGAAAACGGTCAACTGGATGCTCCTCCAGGAAAGACCTCCATCTTCTCTCCGATGGATACACGCTGAATGGTCGATAAATCGGGTATTCCCAAATCCGTGCAAATCGGTAATCTGCGAGGTTTCAGTGAACGAAAGCGCCTCGCTGCCTGAATGCAACCATCCGGATCCTCCATGTCTGAGCCTCGTCTGACATTCCTTGACCAGAATGAATGGGAAAACTGGTTGACGCAAAACGGCGGTACCTCGACCGGAATATGGCTGCGTCTTGCCAAAAAGGGCGCCGGGCAGCCAACCTTGACTTACGAACAGGCGCTGGAAAGTGCCCTTTGCCATGGCTGGATCGACGGTCAGAAACAGACTGAAAGTGAAGAATACTGGTTGCAACGCTTCACTCGACGCTCCGCAAAAAGTATCTGGTCCAGGCTCAACAAAGACCGGGCCGAAGCGCTGATCGCCGCAGGCAGAATGCTTCCTTCCGGCATGCGAGAAGTCGAGAAAGCCAAAGGGGATGGCCGCTGGGAGGCTGCCTATGCGTCGGCCAGCAACTCGGTCGTGCCGGACGACCTGCAGGCCGCACTGGCCGCCAATCCCAAGGCCAGCGCGTTCTTTGCAACGTTGAATGGCCGGAACCGCTACGCCATCCTGTTTCGGATACAGAATGCCAAGAAGCCTGCAACACGGGCGCGCAAGATCGAGGAGTTCATCGGCATGCTGAATCGCGGCGAAACCATTTATCCCTAGAGCAGGAAGTTCGACAGCCGACGAAAGTCGGCGGACGATGCTGCGCTCAAGGCGGGCAACCCGCAGCGTTCTCCACGCCTCAGCTCTGGCGAGCGTCGATCAATACTGGCTTAAGGTCCATTTATTTCTTTGGCCGCTATTGGCGTATGACCGGCCGTTACGAAAATCCGGCTGAGTGTCGGATTCTGGCCGACACCGGCCGATAAAGGATGACCGTTTTCAAACAGTGAGCAGGTGTATTCTGCGGTCGTATGCATGACATTTCGCCGACGTCGGCGCTCATTGTTTGGAGAAGCGATGAACATCAGCGCACACAAGCCTGGTACTCCCACCTGTCAACTGGTGCAAGCTGGCCCACAGTTCGAGGGGAAGCAAGGGCTGACCTATGCGGTAGGTATCTCAGCTGAAAGTGTGGGATCGAAGCAAGTGCATCTTCAGCTAGCAACAATTCCGCCGGCTGCCCGGGCCAAAGCGCATCTCCATGCGGAGCATGAGACCGCCATCTATCAGCTGAGCGGCATCTCGGGGTGCTGGTATGGCGAACGATTGGAGCGCCATGCGGTCGTTCGGGCCGGAGATTTCTTCTACATCCCCGCAGGGATGCCGCATATTCCGTACAACGCGAGCGCGGACGAACCTTGCGTCGCGGTAATCGCCCGAACCGATCCCAACGAACAGGAAAGCGTCACGATGCGGCCGGATCTTGATGCCTTACCTGACTGGTCGAGCGTTCTGCCTTCACCGCTCTGATTGAGCTGAGTGCAACGGTCATACGTGCAGTACACGACGGGTAAATTACGACCTCGTACTTAAGTCTCAGTTAGAAGCCGTTGCGAAATTAGTTAAACCACGGGTTAAGACGCGTCCAGCAAATCAACGCACAAACGAGAGATAGGAGGGCCTCGTGAACATGAGCGTAGGGTTTGTAGCAAATCATCGGGCTTCGAGACGAGTGAAACGATGCAATCGGGCGCTCGACTGGCCAGCGCGTTCTGCCGAGACTATTTCCGTTAGGCGAGCCGATTTTTGCAAGCACCGGCGTGATGCCGCGTTCTCTCAAACGTTGTCGATGTGGTTCGGAACTGTCGCCACGGCCGCCTGGTTGCAGTCTTGTATTCGATTCAGCGCCAGCATATAACGAATCATGCGATGCGTTCTTAAAGCGCCAGGGGCCTCGTAAATGTACATCAGGCAGATCCCGTGCGACGGTTCAGCACCTGTCCAGGCATGCCATCTACGGCACCCTCGGCCAGGTGTTGGGTAGCAGCTGATGAGGCTAAACCCGGCAGGAGGGCAACATGAGCGTCCACGCCGAAGCGCGAGACCGCACCGCGATCGCCGCGTTTGCCATGAGAGTACTCCGGCCATCGGCAGTGATGATGGCGGTTGTGATCCCATTAACTGGATGTGGTGGCGGTGGCGGGAGTGACGGAGCAGCCACCTCGTTGGTCGCCAATAGCGCCAATCCACCGGAAGGGATCGTGAATCCCCATGTCGTGTCGCTCGATGTGCAGTTCCGGGACAAGACATACCGTCAGTGGGCGGTCTCGTTCTGGCAGTGGGCGCTGGAATTGCCACTCGGCCCCCTTCCGCATCCGTTCAACGACTGCAACCATCGTCCCATCTCAGCGGCGCAAACGGGAAACGTATGGTATTGGGCCACGCCCAGTTCGGCACATCTGATCTGCAATCAGATGGCGACGACAATCCCTGCAGGGACGTCTATCTTCCTGTCTATTCTCGACGGGACGTCTATTTTCCTGCCCATGTTTAACGGGACGACGTCGCTGAACACCCCACCGATCCAGGCATTCACGGCGGATCAGCTGAAGATTGCCAGTGCCTTCGCAAGCGACATCCGGGATTTGTTCTGCACCATCGACGGTGTTTCCGTAGCTAATATCAGGGCTTATCGTACGACGATCGGCCCATTCTCGTTTTCTGCTCCGAGTCCCTGGATTTTTGGCAATACCGGTGGAAAAGGGACATCCGTTGCAGACGGCTACTACCTGCTGCTGGAGCCGTTATCCGCAGGCTTGCACACGATTCATTATGGTGGGAAGTTTGTTTTTCCTGCGGGTGTGTTTGGATCCGACCAGGCCGTCATTGCCAAAGACGTCACGCTCCTTATCAGAGTTGGCTCATAGCACTCTGATAATCATATATCCGGCTTCCCTGCTGTCGTCATCAGTTGCACGGTTCGCCGATAGATTGGCTCATCGCGCACCCGAACATATACGCCCGGGCAGGCGCTGGGCGCGAAGCGGATGTCCTCAAGCTCGCGTCTGCGCCGAAGTACAGATCATTGAGGATGTACCAGACGCGTCGGACGGCTAACACTGAGCGCGGTCGTCTTGTGGCCTGACGAAACGCAACCCGATCCGACCGAGGAAGTATCTCTTCAGTAGCTGCTTCCAGGAGTGGAGCTGCTCGTCCAATGACCGCCTGCAAGAGTGCTCGAAAGGCCGCTACTGGCCGGTTGGCGCCTCACGCGATTGGCATACCCGCTTCGGCTTTGCACGGCTGCGATCGGCAGCACGCGCCCCGAAGCGGACATCGGATTCGCCAAGGCGCTCGCGGTCCTGGAGCAAACCATGCAGCTACTTCTCGAACCAGTATTCGAACTCGGTCCGGTTCTGGTTGAAGGCCTTGTTGTCGGAAACTGTTTCGGCGCGTACGATGCCGCGAATGCTGCGGAATTTACCAGTGCCACCCGTGATATCCAACTCCGTGAGGTTCTTCGAGCGGTCGCTGCCTGGCAACTTGTGCGTGAGGAAGAATCCGCGCGCAAAAATCTTGTCGCCGTTCTCCATCCTGTATTCCACATAGCTGCGGCCGAGCCCATTCGAGTCAGTCTGGTCGCTGGTGCCACGGATAACAGCCTCCTTGAGGACGATGCCCTCAATTGTCTGGTCTTTGCCGCCGTAACTGCGCACTAACTCGAACAGCCGCAGCTTGTGCTCAGGCACGTCGCCGACCTCGAGGATGTACTGCTGCGTGTACTTGTTGCCGCTCGCTGGCGCTTCGAACGCAACGACATGCTTCTCCTGCGCAAGTGCGATCGTCGAAGCGAGAAGCACGCCGCATAGTGCCGCAGACATTCTTAATTGCATGGTCTTCTCCCTGCGGGATCGGAAACCTGATTCACTCTGGTCATGAACGGGACCCTGCTGTTCGTTTATCTCCAAGGATAGGTGGCATTACCCCTGTGTGCACAATGTCCGTAGTTGCTCGCCTTGGGGGTGCTTCGCGCTGGCGACGGAAAGAACGGCTGGCCACTGAAGGGATTGATGCCGCATCCCCTCCTGGCGGACGGGCGGAAGCTCGCACGATCGTCTCGAGTCGGCGTAGACGCGGGGCGGTCGCAAGATTTGGTTGAGCGACTGGAAATGCTTAGGTTTGTAGGATGCCTGATGACATTCTCAAGGTCGATGCCAGGTTTGGGATCAGGTAGCGGCCGTTCTGACCGCTGGCTCCTCCGTCAAAACATCGTATGTAAGGCCCGTCACAATCGCCCGCGCGTCCAGCCAACCCGAACTTTGACTTCCCTCCCCCCTGCCATACACTAGATTCGAAGCACGTTACTCGTCT
>NZ_CAJNBK010000032.1 GCF_905220975.1 Paraburkholderia haematera
GATTCCATTACCACGTTGCGTATCCTGCTTGGACTACGGCTCATGCAACGATGGCACTCTTCCTGTGCGGGAATAGATTGCACGAGCATTTATATGACACAGTAAGACTAATCAGCTATCGCATACTCATTCGAATCGCGGTGGCACGCGCCAATTTTACGCACGCGTATGCTTTGCTCGACAGTGCACAGGCGCTGGGCCAGGAACGTCGATGGAACCGGCTGGTTGCCGCCGCGCTCGCTGAAAGAACCCGATTGAACCTGGCAGAAGACAGGCTTGCCGAAGCCGGCGCGTGCGTGGGACAGCTGCGTCAGTTGGCCACCGCCAACGCCGGGTCGTCCGGTGCGGTGTCGCCGGAGATCGAGAACTACCGGGACCTTGGGGCTGCGTGCCTGGCGATACGGCGGCAGCATACCCAGGAAGCGGTCGCGATATTGAGCGGTGCACTGGAGCGTCTCGGCCACCTCCACGGAACCTATCTCGCGCTGCGACTGCGAACGCTCCTCGCTCTGGCGTGGCTAAACGCAGGCGAGCGCGATCGGGCGCTCGCGATATTCCACGAGGTTGCGACGGCCGCGGCACCTGCCGGGGTCTGCCAGTCGATTGTCGATCAAGGGCCGGACATCGGCCCGCTGTTGAACCTGGCGCGCGACAGCGTCCGCACCACCACCGCCAAAGCGCAGGAAATAGTGACCTGGCTAGACCGTTTGCTGAACAGTTGGCGAGCACAGCACGAGCCCAACAACCAACCCCGGCGAGAGGGCGAACGCGAGCGCCTTAGCTCGCGAGAGCGCGGCATCGTCGAGTTGATCGCACAGGGACAGTCAAACAAGGAAATTGCGCGTACGCTCGGCATAACACCCGAAACGGTCAAGTCCCACGTCAAGAGCATCTTTACCAAGCTGGAAGTCGACAAACGCGCTCAAGCCGTCTCGCGCGCGCAGGCGCTCGGGCTGGTCAAACATAGCTAGGGCCGGGTCACGTCAATCGCGGGCTTACGTTGGCCGCCCATGCCAGGCGGACAGTGCCGGACTTACCGCAAGACAAGCAATACACATGCATGGATCAGGACGCCCACGGCGCCACCGACAAACGTGCCGTTGATTCGAATGTACTGCAGATCCCGGCCTATCTCGGCCTCGAGCTTGCGGCTCACTTCCTTTGCGTCCCAGCCTTTCACGACGTCGGTGATTAGCGCCGACAACTGATGGCGATGGCGCAGCACGAGCAACCCGGCAATATCGAGCCACCATGCGTTCAACTTGTGCCGAATGGAAGGCTCGTTCGCAACGCCCTTACCGATCGATACGAAGCTGGCGGTGATCACGTCGCGCACCGCGGAGCGGGCGTCTCCGAGATCAGCGAGCACGTGCGAGCGGACGCGATCGAGCAGGACGCGGTAGTAGCGCCCACCTTCAAGATGCCGAATGCAGTCGCGCAGCAACTGTCGGCCAAAGCGGCGATAAACAGCCGAGGTCCGCAGGTTGCTGGACAGATCTTGCACCGCCACGTCGAACCGACGCCGAAGCTCGTGTTCCGGGTCCGCCACGACCTCATGGATGAGCGCGACGATGCCTTCGACAAACTTGTTGACGATGTACGCGTCCAGCGGCGCCGGCGTGAATTTCGACGCCGCGCTGAACTTCGCCTTGATCAGGTCCACGTTGGCGCTCAACCACGTCTCCACCGCGCTCAGTCCGCGATTCAGCAACGGCTGATGACGGTCGCCTTCGGTGAGAATATCCAGGACCTGGCTCGCAACGCGCGATACCTCGAGCGTGCGCAAGCGCGGAATCACGACTCGATCGAAGAGATGTTCGACGTCCGTCTCGTCCATGCCGTCAAGCAAGCGGGGGAGCGAGCCGGCCACCACATCTGCGATTACCGAGCTGTTTTCGCGTACTGCGAGCCACCCCGCCAGCGCTTCTGCCGCATTGAAACCACTCAGTCGCGCGACGATGACTTCGGGTGTCAGGAAGTTCTCCTCGACAAAGCTGCCCAGACTCTCGGCGATGCGGTGCTGGTTCCTCGGAATGATGGCCGTGTGCGGGATCGGGATCCCGCACGGATAGCGGAACAACGCGACGACGGCATACCAGTCCGCAATTGCACCGACAGTACCCGCCTCGGCAAAAGCACGTGGCCACTCCAACCATGGATAGGCGGCCTGCCAGACCACGCAGGCGAGCAGCAGCACGATCGTCGCCGCGAGCAAACAGGTCGCCGTCGTGCGCATGCGCTTCAGCCGAACAAGCTTCCCGTCCCCGACTGGGTCAAGCTTCGCGCGCCCGGAATTCCTGTCGGTCCCAGTCACGAAGCTCAACCCGCCTCCTGCCGCAGGAACTGCTTCACTACTGGGGCGACTTCACCTGCCCGGGTGATCAGAAAAAGATGGCCGTCATCAACCACATGCAGGGTCGCATTTCGAATCCGTGCCACGAGAATTTTTGCGTTCGTGAGCGGCACGATCGGATCGTCGCTTCCATGCATGACGAGCGTCTTTTGCCGAAGCGCGCCCAGCCACGGCAAGCTGGTCCAACCCGATGCGGCGAGTAACTGGTAGAGATAGCCACGGCCGCGCGGCGCCTGAATATGGCGGCTGTGTTGCTCGAGCAAGGCGGCGTCGTGCCGGTACGCGCCGCCGTATATCTCCGCCCCGATTTGCCGCAGGTAGGCCGGATCGGTATAGCGTCGCGGCCCGATCAGTTTGGAAAGCACCGAAAGCCGCGCAGGCACCATGATGACCCCCGGCGACGTGGCCGCGAGAATCAGCCTGCGGCAGCGCCTGGGGTAAAGGTGCGCGAACTGCTGGGCGAGCGCCCCACCCCACGATACGCCGAGCACATCGACCGGGCCGGTGTAACCGAGCCGCGTCAGGAGCTTGTCGGCCAGGACGGCAAGCGTCGAGAACCGATACGGGATCAAGGGGACGGGCGAGCCGCCGACGCCTGGGACGTCGAAGACGATGACTGTTACGTCATCCAGTGCTGCAACGAATGGCTCGACCAGTTCGAGATTCGCGCCGATTCCATTGAATAAGAGCAACGGCGGCGAGGCGTCGCTGCCACGCCGGACCGCGACACGCAGCAACTGGCCGTCCAGATCGATCGTCTGGATTTGCATGGAGTCGACACACTCCGCGCCTGTTTGTAAGTCGGTCATCCGTTGATTCCCCTTGTTAGACGCCTCGTTGTGGCGGCTCGCACCAGCCCGTTCGATCACTTCCTGGGCTGCACGAGCGCTTTCAGTTCCTCGACGTGTTCAGCAAAGCGCTTCGTGACGACAGCGATACTGTCGGTTTGAGCCCGGTACGCCGCATCCGCGAGTTCCTGCATGTCCATGAATGCCTTTTGCAGTGTCTTTTGAACCCCTTCGCCGGTTGCAGCGGCGGATTCACTGCCCGGGGACCGCAAGCGGGTGACGAGGGATTGCAGTTCGGTCATCGTCGAACGCACGACATCCATCTGCTTCTGACCGAGTTGCTGTACACCCGCGAGCGCAGTCATATTCGCCTCGGCGAGCGCTTCAATGTCCTTGCGGCGCGATTCGAGGATTGCGGCTATGTCGACGCCCGGCAGCTTGAACTGCGTGATGAGCTTCGTATATTCAGAAAAGATAGTGCTGGGATTGAGTGTTGTCATGATGACTCCGTTAAAGTAGTTGCAAAAAAAAATCGTATTCGCTATCCGGCAATGATGCCGGTTAGGCTTCCGAAACATAAGTCCCGGGTGCTTTCACACCGGCCGGGTGCCGTTCACTGCCAGGGGCCGCAGGCGCTGCCTGTTTTTCGCCGGACCGGGCGACCAGCCAGTCTCTCCAGTTGCCCCACCACGAGTCCGCTTCTGTCTTTGCGCCGGCAAGCCATGCATCGGCTTTCGCAGGCAGCTCAGGGTTGAGGTAGTACTTCGCCTTTGGATTGCCGGGCGGATTGATCAGGCTCTGGATATGACCGCTCGAACTCAGAACAAAACGTGTATTGCCGCCAAACGTCGTGGCGGTGTTGTACACCCCCTTCCACGGCGTAATGTGATCCGTCATGCCCGCCACCACGTACTTGTCGCACGTGACCTGGGACAGGTCGATTGGCGTGCCTAGCACCTTCAGCGCGCCCGGCTTGCTGAAGAGGTTTTGCGTGAAAATATCGAGCAATTGCCCATGCATCTTCGCCGGGAGCCGCGTCGTGTCGTTGTTCCAGTAAAGGACGTCAAACGCTGGTGGTGCGTTGCCCAGCAGGTAATTGTTGACCCAGTAGTTCCACACCAGATCGTTGGGCCTCATCCAGGCGAAGACGCGTCCCATTTCCTCGCCCGCCAGTACGCCGCGAGAGGTGCTGTGCTGCTTGGCCGCTGCAATGGCCTCAGGCGTTGCAAAGAGGCCAAGTTGCGAGTCGGCGGTATTGTCGAGTACGGCGACCATCAGCGTGGTGGCATTGACCGTGGTATCGCCCCGGCTCGCAAGATGTCCGAGCAAAGCAGAGATGGTCATCGCACCCGAGCAGGCGCCATGCAGGTTGACGTCGTCGCACCCGGTGATCTCGCGCACTGCCGCAATGGCTTCCACCAGCGCGCTGACATACGTGTCCAGGTCCCAATGGCTTTGAGCCGCGGTCGGATTGCGCCAACTGACGACAAAAACCTGGAGTTCGTTCCTGACCAGATAATCGACGATGCTCTTGCCCTCGGAGAGATCGAAGATGTAGAACTTGTTGATCTGAGGCGGCACGATCAGTTGCGGGCGGCTGTAGACGTTTGGCGTCGTCGGCGCGTACTGGATCAGTTCCAGCACTTCGTTGCGGAAAACGACCGCACCTTGGGATGTACCGAGATTCTTGCCTACTTCGAAAGCCGACTTGTTGACCTGCGTGGGCATGCCGCGATTCTTGAGCAGATCCATCACGAGGTTGTTGCAGCCGTCCAGCAGGCTCGTGCCGCCCGTATCGATGACCTTCTTGAGCGCAGCGGGATTGCCCAGCAGCGTGTTCGTCGGCGACGCCGCGTCCGTGATGAGCGACATCACGAACCGCGCACGCTCCTTGTTGGCGGAATCCAGCCCGGAGCGCTCGACGAAACCCGCAAGCGCATTGCGCCACGCGAGGTAGCCTTGCAACGTCACGCGATACAGCGAATTGTTCTGCCATGCGGCGTCGGTGAAGCGTTTGTCGCCTTTTGGCGGCGCAGATTCCGCGTGACCCGAGAAGAGCCCGAAAAGCTCGCGAGCGAAAGCCGCTTCCTGCTCCATGACCAGGCCGGGTTGCCGCCATGCCTGCGCGCCGATTTGCTGTGCGGTCGCGACGATATCGCACGGTCGCAGGCCGACAAAGGGATTGGGGCCCAGCATTTCTTCAGCAGCCGACGCCGCGAGATCATCGATCTTGTCGCTTTGCCGTGGGCTTTCAGTGGTTACCGCCATTTTGCTGCTCCTTCAGGAAAGTCTTCCGCTACGCCAAAAGGCATGAGTCACGCGACCAGCATCGCGAGGGTTTCGGCAACCAGTGCCGGCTTGTCCTCGCCATCGATCTGCAGTTCGTTCATGGTCTTGATGAGGATGCGGCCGCCGCCCTTGTTTTCCGCCGACACGAGCGTGACACGACTACGCACACGCGCACCTGCCTTGACGGGCGTCATGAAACGCACTTTGTCCAGACCGTAGTTGAGACCCGCCGAAGCGTCCTTGGGAACGATGCCGATCTCGATCGCGAAGCCCCCCAGCAACGACAGGGTCAAATAGCCGTGTGCAATCGTGCCGCCGAATGGACTCTCTCGCTTCGCCCGCTCCTCGTCCACATGGATCCATTGCGAGTCGCCCGTACACTCGGCGAACGCATTGATACGCGCCTGATCGACGACCACCCAGTTCGACACCCCCAACTCGCGCCCCACGAAGTCGCCGATGGTGGCCACGCTGTAATTTTCGATACTCATCGCTTGCACTCCTGAAAATTTGCTTGCCGATCAGGCGAACTGCTCGCGCAGCCACTTCTTGTTGGTCTTGCCGACACTCGTCTTGCCGATCGCATCGACGAACTTCACGACCTGCGGCACCGCGTATTTCGATATCTTTCCGGATGTGCTGAACGACAGTACATGCTGCTTGATGTCGTCCTCGGTGACGGCCGCGCCCTCCTTGAGCACGACCAGCGCCACAGGTCGCTCACCCCACTTCTCGTCCTTGATGCCGATGACGGCCACTTCGGAAACGCCCTCGTATCGCGAGATCAGATTTTCTATCTCGAGCGACGAAACCCACTCGCCGCCGGACTTGATCACGTCCTTGAGACGGTCGGTGATCTGGATGTTGCCGGTCGAATCGATATTGGCAATATCCTGCGTATGGAGATATCCACCGGCCCACAGTTGCTCGGAAGCCTCGGGATTGTTCAGATAGCCCTGCGTGAGCCACGGTGCGCGCGCGACGATCTCGCCGGTGGCATGACCGTCGTGGGCGAGCTCGTCCATGTTGTCGTCGACAAGACGCAGGTCAACGAGCGGAACAGGCCGACCGGTCTTGCAGCGCAGCCGAAGCTGCTCGTCGGCGTCGAGCTTGTCGGCCCCGGGCGGAAGTTGCGCGAGACTGAGTACCGGGCAGGTTTCCGACATCCCGTAACCGACGAACACGTCGATGCCCCGGTCTAGCGCCGCCTGGGCGAGGCCTTGCGGCAACGCGCCGCCGCCGATGACGATCTTCCACTTGCTCATGTCCGTCGCCTTCCCCTCCTCGCACGAGAGCAGCATGTGCAGGATCGTGCCGACGCAATGTGAGAACGTGACGCCCTCTTCGCGCACGAGTCGCGCGAGCCGGTCCGGAAAGTAGCGCCCGGGATAGACCTGCTTCACACCCAGAACCGTGGCGATATACGGCATGCCCCATGCGTGGACGTGAAACATCGGCGTGAGCGGCATGTACACGTCGCCACGATGGAAACGCTGTCCCGAGACAGGGCTCGCCAGTGCCGCCATCAGGGTGATGGTGTGCAGAACCAGTTGCCGATGCGTGAAGTAGACGCCCTTGGGAAGACCGGTCGTACCGGTGGTGTAAAACGTCGTTGCGCGCGTGTTCTCGTCAAAGTCCGGGAAGGTGTAGCTCGTGCTGTTCGCCGAGAGCATCGCCTCGTATTCAGCCGAGAAGGGAATACTGTGCGCGGAAGCTTCGCTACCTGGCTCATCGATCCAGATGAAAGTACGCACGGTTTCCAGTTTGTCCTTGATCGCTTCGAGGACAGGCAGAAAATCCGTGTGAACCAGCAGGACCTCGGCGCCGGCGTGATTGATCGTGTAGGCGATTTCAGCCGGGGAAAGACGCACGTTCACGGTCTGCAAGACAGCGCCCATCATCGGCACCGCGAAATAGCATTCGAGGTAGCGGTGGCTGTCCCAATCCATCACCGCGACGGTGCTGCCGTGCTCCACGCCAAGTTGGCTCAAACCATTGGCGAGGCGTGCGATACGCTCGCGCAACGTCGCATAGGTCATCCGGAACTGATCCCGGTAGACGATCTCCTCGTCCTGCGCCTGAACGAACGGCGTGAGCAACAGTTGCTTGATCAGCAACGGATAGGCGTAGGCGGTGGCACCTGGCGTCTTGACTTCGTCCTGCATCTGTATCTCCTTCAGTTCCAAAATGGATGGCAAGCGGGTGTTGATCGTTTAATTCTTCCCGGCCCGCTGTGATAAATGCGTTGGGATAATCATGCAAGTGTCAGGACTCGGGAAATACCCCCTGAATGGGGGAGTGTCACGGATTCAACTGGGGGAGTCCCGAGCCTGCAAGCCCCGGCCCGCCGGGCAATGGCTGCCGCGCGCCGCAGTGAAGCTCGAATTCGCCGCCCCCCCCCCCGTTGCCCTACCTTGCACGGCAATTTTCCGCACGTATAAAATGAATCGAACTTCTCGATATGCGGCCCGAACCCGATAACGTGCTGGCGACCAACCGCCTGGCGATGCTGTACGCACGCGTCGGCAGCGGCACTCGTCTGTGATTTCCTGCCGCGTATTCAGCACTTGTGCACATTGACCGTTCCTAAATGGCATTCATGACCGACACGTCCGAAGAAATGCGGACAAACCAGTGGTTCTGCTCCTTGCCTGCGCTCGAGCAGGAGGCGCTTGTCCAGCGAAGCGAATTGATGACGCTGCAGCCTGGCGAATATCTGTTCCGCCGCGGCGATACGCCGACCGGCTTCTGCGGCCTCAAGAACGGCAGACTCAAAGCCTTCACGCTGCGCGAAGACGGCAAAGAAGCGATCCTGGCAGTCATCGAAGCCGGCAACTGGTTCGGACAGACCTCCATGACCGTTCGCCAGCCACGCGCGCGTGACGTCGTCGCGATCGAGCGATCGACCGTCTTCGTGGTCAGGACACCCGCCTTTGACGAACTGATGCAGAGTCAGGCGTTCCTTCGGGCCATCAACGAGTTGCAGTCCATTCACATGAATTGGCTCTATCGCATGGTCGAAGATGCCACCCTCCACTCGACGCGCGCACGCGTTGCCAGGCGCCTGCTGTCGCTCGCGTCGGGCGACGTGACAGCGTGGCCGCAGAGTCGCCAGCACGTCAGCGTCTCGCAGGACACCCTGGCCATGATGCTCGGCATCACGCGCCAGACGCTGTCGCTGGAGCTCAAGGCACTGGCCGAAAAAGGAGCGATCGTTCTCCGGTATGGTCGAATCGAAATATGTTCGAAGGACATCCTCTCGTCCTTTCAGGACCATCCGTGACCGCTCCCGCCGGCACTCCCTCGAGCCGCTCGCCGTCCCGCAGGCAAACTAGAACGTATGCCGCAGGCCGGCCATGATGGCTAGCTGGGTTGTGCCATACGCCGAGCTCAGGGCGTTGACGCCCTGGAACTGGGCGCCAACCATTCCGCCGCGATACAGCGAATAGTCGGCTTCCAGATAGGTATCCGTGCGTTTGGACCAGTTATAGTCCGCGAGCAGCTGGAATTGCGTCGCGTTCCCGTCGGCCGCTTGCGTCTTCCCAGTCTGAATCGTGCGCCATACGTTCGCAGAAAGGTGAGTCGCATTCCCGACCAACTGCGTCACCCCACCAAAAAACATTTGCCGGGAACTGAATGTATTGAATTTAAGCGCGGACAATTCCGGCGCGCTGAATGGGCCGTTAGGGAAATTGCCGACAAACCCCGCGTCCTGCCGGTTCACGGCCCATCCGGCACTGACTGTCGTATCGCCGAGCGAATAGGACCCGCCAGCAGTCCAGGATTTGAAGTGCGCGGAAGTGTTGACGGCATCGCGCGAGTCCAGGTACGCGGCAGCCAGACGCAATGGCGCGCCGGGCAAATAGAGTATCGATGCCCCAATCTGACTTCCCGAACCAAATGAACCTGCATTGCCACCAAACGCATACGACACCTCGGCGGTGAGGGTTTGCCATCGCGCCGCGTACTTCACCATGTTGCTGGTCCACACGCCCTGGGCCATCATGACTTCCGGCCGAAACTGGTAGAAGGTCGGCAGCCATGCATTGGTCACGAAGGCGCCCACAACAGCGTCGGTAAGCGGGTTGATCTGACGGCCCATGGTCAACTTTCCGTAGCTGCTCGACTGCAGGCCGACAAAAGCCGTATTGAAGAACGGATAAGCGGGGTCGGTCGCCCCGGTGTTCGGGAAAAAGCGATTCTCCAGCTGGAATACGACCTTCGTTCCGCCACCAATGTCTTCCGCTCCCTTGAATCCCCAAAGGCTCTCGTTTGCACCATTGGCGAGCTGCACACGAGAATCGCCTTTCGCATTCGCATGAGTCGTGTAGCGAATGCCTTCATCGACGACACCGAAGAGCGTGACCGACGACTGCGCGGCAGCTGAGACGGAGTACAGCGCCGCAGTAGACATGACGACTGCCAACAGGCCGGCCTTGCGTCGATGCCCCTCTTTTCCAGCCAATCTCCTTACCTTCGTCATATATAAATTCCGATTTTATGATTATGTCGTACTACGAACAATATGAACCACATCGGCAGCTTGTTCATTGCCAGCCGGGCACGAGCGCTTGAGTTCTTCCTGTTGCGTGACTCAATGAGCCGGCATAACCTGATTCGCCTGCCGGCTCGGCGAAAACCTCATTCTCTGGCGGCACCGGCTCCGATCAAGGCGTTGTGTCCACAGCCACACGTTGCCCGGAAACTTTCACCACAACTGCCAGAAAACTTACTTTGCGCGCTGCGAACGCATCAGCCACTGCGCCACGCCTTATTCCGCCGCGTTGACGAGGTCTGGGGGATAACCCTGGAGGCGTCCTATCAGCGTGGTCAAAACACATCACACCGGCAACGGATCAATCCAGCCGGCGACCCTCGGGTCGAACGCTTCGACTCCCCGTTTCCTCTTCCTGCAGCAGTCGCCACTGGATTTTTCCGCTCGCGGTGCGGGGCAAGCTGGCGGCAAACTGAATGACACGCGGGGTCTTATAGGACGCCATGCGTTCGCGGGCCCACGACACAATTTCTTCTTCCGTTGCGTGCTCGCCTTTCCGAAGCACGATGACCGCCTTTACCGACTCGCCTCGACGCGGGTCTTGAGTCGCAATGACACACGCTTCCTGTACAGAAGGATGTTCGAACAGCATGGCCTCGACCTCGGCCGGCCAGACTTTGTAGCCGGAGGCGTTGATCATGCGTTTGAGCCGGTCGACGATGAAGAAATATCCGTCCCGATCTACATAGCCGAGGTCGCCGGTGCGCAAGTAGCGCTTGCCATCGATCACAACGAACGCCTCTCGCGTGGCTTCGGGCGACTTCCAATACCCGTCGAATACTTGCGGGCCGCTGACGAGAATCTCGCCTGTTTCGCCTTCACCGAGAGGCTCGAGCGTCTCGGGATCGACAACGAGTGAATCCGTGTTGAAGACGGGCACCCCCATGCACTGTTGCTTGCTGTGCTTCGGCGGATTGATGTGCGTCGCCGCCATCGTCTCGGTGAGACCGTACCCTTCCACGTACGGGATGCCCCAACGCGCCTCTATCTGCTGCGCGACAGCCTGCGGCATCGCGGCACCGCCACCGCTCAGGTACGCAATGGAACTCAGGTCGAACCTGTCGACGCCCGCCTGGTTCAGCAGGTCGATGAGCATCGTGGGAACCGTGATCCATGTGCTGACGCGGTGGCGTTCAATCACGTGCGCGGCACATTTCGCATCCCAGCGGGTCATGATTGCCATCGTGGCGCCGATGAAGATTGGCATGTTCATGCAGTTCTGCATGCCGGTGACGTGAAACAACGGCACGGAGCACAGCATCACGCTTTCATTCGCGAGGTTCGGCCATTCAGCGCACGAGACCGTTGAATGCATCACGCTGCGATGGGTATGGATGCACCCTTTGGGGCGACCGGTCGTGCCGGACGTATACGGAATGACCGCGAGATCCTCGGGCCCGGATTCGTGGTCGCGCGGAATGCACTCGCGAGAAAGCGCGTCGTTCCAGGCAATGAGGGTGTGGTCGCCGACAGATTCCGCATGGTGCGGCCCGGACGACGTCAGGACCTCGGGCAGCGGCAGATCGGTGCGCTCGCGCAGATAGTCGGGATAGCGTGCAGGGACCACATAATCTACCTGGCGGCCCAGCAACGGCCGTACGTGCTCCATGCGTTCTTCGCCGACGAAGGCGACTCTAGCCCCGCTATCTTCGAGTATGTGCTGCAGTTCCGAAGTACGGTTCATCGGATTGACGGGCACGACTACCGCATCGGCGCGCAGCACCGCATAAAAGGCGATGACGAACTGCGGACTGTTCTGCATGTACAGGACCACGCGGTCACCGCGGGCGATGCCGCAGTGCTGCTGCAGGAAGCCAGCCATCGCGTCGACTTGATGTCGCAACTGCCGGTAGCTTACGGAACTGCCGTAGTAATGGATTGCAGCCTTTTCCGGATGGCGGTTCGAGGAGACTTCGAGATTCGTGTACAGCGATGTCTGCGGCGCGGATAAATGGCGCGGCGTGCCGACCGGCTGACGCGTTGATGTTGCCGTCATGTCTACTCCGAGCATGAGACGAAATGCAGTGATAGGGCGAAGCGCCTGGAAACCGATTGCCTGCATCACGGGCGAGTCGCGCCATAACGAATAAAGCAGGCAGGATCTGCCCACGCCGGCGATGCGTGAGCAGGGTGTGGAAGATCCGAACCGGCACAGTGCGCGAGGCGGATGCGTCTGTCTACGTCTGAAGAAGCTGGCGGCTCCACTGGCCGATTTCTTCAAGCGTCCCGGCGGTTTCCGGCAGAAACGGGAAGAGCGTGAAGACATGAACCGAATCGCCCACCATCTTCAGCGTCACGTTCGCGCCGGCCGCCCTTGCCCGCTCCGCAAAGCGAGTCGTGTCGCTCTCCAGCACCTCTCCCTCGACGGCCGAAAGGAATACCGGCGGAAGGTCTGCAAGGTCCGCGAACAACGGTGAGACCATCGGATCGGTCGGCTCGTGACCCTGGAAGTAGGACGCGACAAGATTGGACAGCGTCTCGCGATTCGCGGCCGGGTCGTCTCCCGAATTCGCCATGATGGAGGGGCCGCCAAGCGTGAGGTCCGTGAGCGGGCAGATTGCAATGACGCCGCCCGGCAACGGTAGCCCCGCGCGGCGCAACGCAGCAGCCAGCGCCAGGGCGAGGCCGCCACCGGACGATTCGCCGCTCAGGAACACCGTCGAGGGATCGACACCCGCTGCGAGCACGCCGCGATAAGCGCTGAATGCGTCATCGAAAGCCGCCGGATACGGATGCTCGGGCGCGAGGCGATAGTCGACCGTGTAGCACGGACCGTTCAGCGCGCGAGAGAGACGGCTTGCGTATTCAACCGAGCTCTTCGCCGAGCCCAGCACGTAGCCGCCGCCGTGGAAGTGCAACACGGTGGCCTGTTGCCCTGCTCCCGCTGCGACCACCCGCAACGCGCTCACCCCGTGCAGATCGACGTCCGTCACTTCGGTGCTGGCGGGCGCCGGGAACTGCTCCAGAAGGAATCGTTCGTAGGCTGCACGCTGTCCCCGGTCGCCACGCGCAATGTCATCCGGTTTGAACACCCCCTTCCAGAGATCGAAAGCGCGCTGGCTCTCGGGGCGCGCCATCCGCTTTCCTTCACGCGCCGCGCTCAAACCGACCACCTCGCCAGGCGGCAGTTTGGCGGCTTCGAGAACGTCGTGCCCCCACGCGAACGACCACGAAGCCTCGGCCAGCGGATCGATACGCGAGAGCCCCTTCAGGCGTCCGTTACGCTGGCGTACACGTGCCTCGTCGGGCTCGTGCGCCCAATCGACGACAAATCGCGCGCCCGCCTGAATCCGCGTCGTACGCGGCTGACGGCGCCGTTCGTATTCCAGCAGCGCGTCCTGAACGCCGGCCCGGCCATGCTTCTCGAGACAGGTGGCAAGAACCCATGCGTCTTCGATCGCCTGACAGGCGCCTTGCGCCAGGTAGGGCACCATCGCATGCGCGGCGTCGCCGAGCAGGGCGATCCGTCCCGTACTCCAGTGTTCGATCGGATCCCGGTGGTACATCCCCGTAATGAACGTCGAGTCCACGGCGTCGAGCATCTTCTGGACAGTCGGCTCGGAACCCTCGAACGAGCGCCGCAGTTGCGCGACGTCGCCCGACTGGGTCCACGATTCGCGGCTCACTTCGGTTGCCGGCACCGACGCCAGAATGCTGTAGAGGTCCTTACGCACCCAGTACGAAACGATATTCCTGCCTATGCCGAACCAGTTGTTCCCGGCCACCGGCAACCTCAGGCCCTTGAGCCGGTCGGCCGGGATGAGCGAACGCCACATCAGGATGTTGGCGAACTGCTTCTCCTCGGGTCCCCGGAGCGCCGTCCGAACGGCAGAGTGAATGCCATCCGCGCCGATCACGGCGTCGCCGCGAATCACTTCGCCGTTTTGCAACGTGACGCAGGCGCCCTCGTCGTCCTGGGACACCGACGCGACCTCTGCCCCCAGCCGGATCACATTGGGCGGCACGGCCTTCGCGAGCAGGTCGATCAGGTCGGCGCGGTGGACGTTGTAGAGCAACGCGCCATAACGGGCCTCGGCCTCTTTGCCCAGTGGCGCCACGTACAGGAGACGCCCGGTCGACAACTCGAGGTAGTCAAAGCGCTCCGGCACGGTTGCAATGCCCGCCAGCGCGGGCTCAAGCCCCAATTCCCGCAGCACGATCGTGCCGTTCGCCGCGATCTGGACGCCCGCCCCCACCTCGGTCAATTGCGGGGCGCGCTCCAGTACAATCGGCTCGATGCCGTGGCGCAGCAGCGCCAGAGCGGTTGTGAGGCCACCAATGCCTCCTCCTACGATTACGACTTTCATGCTAAGTTTCTCCAACTGGGTTAGTTACTCCAGTGTAGTTAATTAACTCGACACGGTAAAGTAATGGCGACGTCAGGGAAAACCCTTCGCTCGGATGGAGCGGAGACGCGAATTCGCTTAAAAGAAGAAGCCCAACGCCTGTTCGCGCTGCGCGGACTGGACGGGGTTTCCGTGCAGGACATCATCTCGGCCGCGGGGCAGAGAAACAGCGCCTCGCTGCGCTACTACTTTGGCAACAAACTGGAACTGGCGCGTGAGCTGGTCGTCGACGGCGCGCGCCTGATCGACGAAGACCGTCAGGCGCGGCTCGACAGACTGGAGGCGGAGGAAGGAATAAACGTGCGGGCGGTATTGGGTGCGCTGCTTTTTCCGATGCTTGAACTGGCGGATCGCACGGGTCAGGCGACCTACATCCGCATGATCGCCAACTTGCAGTTGAACAACCGCGCGTTCTTGCGGGAGGCGCTGGAAAACAAGTGGAATCTGGGTTATCAGCGTTGCAACGCCCAGCTCCGGAACCTGCTTGCCGATATTCCGCCGGCAATCGTCGATCACCGGCTGTCGCTCATCAGCATCTACGGCAATGCCTCACTGGCAGCGTGGGAAGCGAGCCGGGACAGTGGCGAATCGGGCGCGCTCTGGTCCCCGCAATACGCCGTGTCCAGTTTGATGGACAGCTTTGAAAGCGTACTCACCGCCGCACCCTCGGAGGAAACGCGGTCCCTGCTGAGGGAGAGCTGACCGCGAGTTTCCCGGCTGCCGGCAAGGCCTACAAATTTTCGCGGATCATGGCGAACACGTCGGCGGACTGCCCCTGCAGCATGGCTTTCGCTGAATACAGGACCATGCCGTAGGCCGAGCCCCACTCGATCTTCGGCGGCATGACGAGCGTCATCGTGTCGACCTTGACGTTCAGAAGCGCGGGGCCGGGCTCCTTCAACCATGTCATGACGGCCTCTTCGAGCTCGTCGGCTTTTGTCACCGTGCGCCCCCACAATCCGATCGCCTCGGCGACCTTGCCGAAGTCCGGGTTTTGCAGGCCCGTATAGAGCGGGAGCATGCCTTCGGACTTCTGCTCGATGTCGATAAATCCAAGCTTGCCGTTGTCGAACACGACCACCTTGACCGCCAGCTTCTCCTGCACGAGCGTCATGAGCTCACCGAACAGCATGGCGAGACCGCCGTCGCCGGACATGGAAATCACCTGGCGTCCAGGCTGGCACTTCTGCAGCCCCATTGACATGGGCAGGGCCGCCGCCATCGTGCCGTGGAGCAGACTCGAAAACACCCGGCGTTTTCCGTTCGTGTCGATATGCCGGTAAAGCCAGACAGTAGGCGTCCCGTCGTCGGCACAGAAGAGTGCATCGCTCGCTGCGTGCCGGTTGATCAGCTCGGTCAGATAGATGGGCGGAATCGTTCCGCGGTTCGACGCGACGGCCTTGGACCGGTGGGTTTCCAGTGCGCTGGCGTGCCGTTCGACGAGCTTGTCGCGGAACTCGGTTGACGTGCGCGGTTTGAGGCGCGGCAACAAGGCCTCCATTGTCGATTTGATATCGCCAACCAGCCCTAGCGTGACCGGATGCCGGCGGCCGAGATGATCGGGTGCGAGGTCGATCTGAACGATCCTGGCCTTCTCCGGATAGAACTGCCGCCACGCGAAGTCGGCGCCCAGCAACAGCAAGGTCTCGCATTCTGATACCGCCAGATAGCCTGCTTCGCCGCCGATAATGCCGGTCATGCCAACGTTATACGGGTTGTCATGCTCCAGCGCGTCTTTTGCGCGGGACGTGTGTGCAATGGGCGCCTTCAGCCGCTCGGCCACCGCCAGGATTTCGGCGTGTGCACCACGGCATCCGGAACCCCCGTAGATCGCGATCTTGTCGCCGCCCGAATTGAGGATGTCAGCGACACGGTCGAGGTCCGCATCGCTCGGCCGGACCTCAGGCACATTCGTGTGGACCGAATACGGGACGTCATCGCTCGCATTGGCATGGGCGATGTCAACCGGCACGATCAGCACGGCGACGCCACGCTTTGCAATGGCGGTCTGACAGGCAATCACGGTTTTGCGTCGCGCCTGCTCCGGCGTAATGATCATGTCGCAGAACACGCTGCACGATCCGTAGATCGCCTTGAAGTCGACTTCCTGCGGAAAGTTAAAGCCGAGTTCCTCGCTCGCTACCTGAGTTGCGATCAGGATAACCGGAGCCCGATTGCGGTTGGCATCCACCAGGCCGTTAATGAAGTGAAGGCTGCCAGGGCCACAGCTTCCCGCCACGGCCGTGAGGTTGCCGGTCAACATGGCTTCGGCTTCGGCGGCGAATGCCCCCGCCTCCTCATGGCGCACATGGACCCACTCGATATCGCTCTCGTTGATGTGGTGAGCGATGAGATTCAGCGTGTCGCCCACGATCCCGTAGCAATGCTTGACGCCCGCCGAGGCGAGCGTATCTACGATGATTTCGGCCACTTTTTTGCTCATGTCGACATCTCCTGAAGGTGCTCCATGCATAAAATGATCCGCTGCCAGTGTGAAGCGCAGACCCGGTGTGTGCGTCGCCGCGGGTCGTGCTGATTCCATCGGTGGGACGAATCACTTATCTTGCATCGACGCCTTACTACCCGATATCACCCTGAGGGGTGATCGGCGCGATGACGGCTCCCCCATGCCTCATTCCTGATGCCTCATTCCTGATGTCACATGTTTGAAGCCTGTGTCAGGGTGTTGAAAGAGCAAGCAGACGCCGGCCGATCCGATCGCCACTCCGCAAGGAATTCGACAACCGCTCGAGCGTCGAAATGAAATGGCGCTGTTGCACGTCCGCCTGTTCGATGTCGCCACGGGCCTCGTGAATCGCGGCCGCCGTACGGTGAAGCCGCCAGTCCGCCAGCGGGGTTTCGAATCCTGCCGTGGCGGCGAACGCGGAGTTAATGTGCTCGAGTGCAATAACCGGATCGCCACTCGCGAGCGCCTCTCGCGCAACGACTTCCCAGGCGAGTGCCTGCCAGGTCCGGTCTTCGGTGGCGAGGGCGAGCTTGAGAAACGCCTCCCCTCGCGATCGGGCGGTGCGATGGTCGCCCGCCATCAGCGCGGCCTCGGCGCTACCCCATTCGATTGCCAGTCGCCAGTACCAGTCGAACATGATGGGCGTGGCGTCCAACTGTCGTTGCGCTTCGGCAAACAGCGCCGAGGCGCGTGCGCCGTCCTCCAATCCTATATACGCGAGGCCCGCGAGCACGATGCACGCACGGTGTTGCACGGGCAGCAGTGCACCGGAATCGGCTTCGACCGCCGGCGCGCACCGGTTGAAACCCGGGACGAAGCGTTCGACCATTTCGATGACTGACTCGTAGTCCATCGTGTGCACAAGCAGCCAACCCCGATAGACCTCGAGTGTGCGGGCCGCAAAATAGTCGCCGTTCTCGCGGAACGAAGCCATACCGTGGTCGAACGATTCCATCGACCGGCCTAACTCGCCAAGGAAGAGTTGAGCCCACGACGTCCCCAGCCGGACCATCCACGTCGCCCTCGCGAGGTCGAAGCCCGGGTGTTCCACCGCATGCTCAAAGAGGATCTTGTAATTCGTTCGCACAGTCCCGAGTGCTTCGCGATACCGGGTGGAAATGATGCACAGCATGCTGTATTCCATATTCGCCCGGGCGATCAGCAAGGGATCCCCCGTCTCGCGCAGCGCACGCATCGCCGCCTCGCACTCGGTCAGATCGGCATGCGACCAGCCGTCGGTCCAGATACGGCGTACGTAGGCGCTCACGCGCACCAGCGCACTGGCGCGCAGGTCGGGATGGGATGCGCTGAGCGTAAGCGCAACGTTCAGCACCTCGATGCAACGCTGCCTGTCGCTCCAGCTAAAAACGTAGGCGAGGCCGAGCATGGCGCGCAATTGCGCATCGAGCCGGCCAATCGTGCGGGCCTGTTCCTCCAGTTCGATCCAGGCGGCCTCGGCGCGCGGATCATGCGCCGCAGCGTAAAGCGACGCGCGCGCTTCGGCAAACTCAAAGCTTTTAAGCGGACGCAAATCAGCCGGCAACTTTGCGGTGAGCGAAGCGGCAAAATCGAGAATCGACTGCGCCTCGCGATACGCAAAGCGAACCTTCGCGGTTTGCAGCGCGAGGCGTAGATAGTCGATCGCCTTGAGCCAGTCTCTCGCGTCAGCGAAATGTTGCCCAAGCTCGTAGGCCACCTCCGCTCGCTGATCGCGAGCATAGATCGCCTCGAGCCGTTCCGCGATTTGCCGATGCAATCGGGCGCGGCGAGTCAACCCTTGACGTCCATAGAACGCGTGGCGAATGAGGGCGTGGTCGAAACAGAACATCGCCGCCACTCCCCCGTCGGGTAAGCGTTTCACTCCGCAACGCCGAATAAAGCGTTGATTGCGTGCCAGCGCCTCACAAAGATCGTCGAACTGCTCCGTTGGCAGACCCGCGGCCTCGGCCACGCTCGCCGATGAAAAGCTGAGTCCTGCAACGCTAGCGGCTTCAAGCAGATTCCGTTCGTCGGCGGGGAGGCGCCGGATTCTACCCTCGAGCGTCCGGGTTATCGTGCGTGGCGCTGCCGCGCCGATCGTCGCGAGAGGCGCGAGTGGCCGCCAGCCCGTCGCCGTCTTGCGGAGCAGGTTGCGCTCCACGAGATCGGCAAGGGTTGCCCGCATAAACAGCGGATTGCCGCCACAACGTTGCGCGATGAGATAAGACAGTTCTTCTTCGGCAGGGTCGGCATGATCGCGGTCGGTCAGCCACGCAACCACCGCGTCGCGAGGCAATGGGCCAAGCGCCAGCTCCCGGCATAGGCCCCTCAGCGAAAGCTCGTGGTGCAGTTGCTCGATGGGGTGTTCAGCAAGCGCCGCCTCGTCCGGCCGGTAAGTGGCAACGACCATCAGGCGCAGCGCGCCTGGTTGGCGCGCCATCGCCGCCAGAAAATCGATGGTTGAGTAGTCGGCCCAATGAAGATCTTCGAATATCAGAAGCAGCGGTTGCGTCTGCGTCAGAAAGCCCAGCAAGCCCCGGATCTCCCGCAGCATGCGTTCACGCGACGCGCCAGGAAGCTGCCGATGCAGAGACTCGCGCACATGACTCGCCACCTGCGCCGGGAGCTGCCATGCCCACGTGGGCGCCAGCGTCACCAGCGCTTTCACGACTTCGCTGCCGCCAGGCCCCTGGCAAAGTTGTCCGAGCGCCTGCAGAACCGGATAAAACGGCTCCGTGCCGCCATAGCCCTCGACACAATGCCCTTCGGCGACCCACGCATCGTCAGGTTCGAACCGTTGGGTGGCAACGAACTGCTTGAGCAACGCTGTCTTGCCGATGCCCGGCTCACCGGTAATCACCACGACCTGGCTGCTTCCGGATCGGGCCCGGTCCATGGCGGCACTCAGTTGCTGCAGTTCGCCCGTGCGCCCGGCAAAGCGGTCGAAGCTCTCCTCGCTTGCGGCCGGCACGGGCGCAGTGGTCGGGGCGATGACGGGCGCGACGAAACGATAGCCGCGGCCGCGCAGCGTTTCGATGTAGCGAGGGTGCTGCGCGCTATCGCCGAGCTGTGCCCGGATCATCTGTATGTGGCTCTTCACGACTTCGGGCTGCACGTGCACATCGGGCCACACGGCTTCGAGCAGCGCGTCATGGGTAATCAGCGCACCGCGATTCTCGATCAGAAACCGCAAAACGCCGAAAGTCTTGCGCGTGAGGTCGATCCGCTCGGGTGTCGAGTCGGAATCCAGCCGCCAAAGGCATTCGTTCGCCATATCCAGACGAAAGCCTTCGAAACTGACTGAGGAAAGCCTGCTCGACTGAGCCTTCATACCGACCTTGCTCCTCATGCTTCTAATCCAGAAGGGTAAACCTCTGGTCCTGATTGGGTCATGGAATGCTCCAGTCCGCGTGACCGACACGCGCAGTATAAAATCGCGACAACCAAATCAGGTTGCTGCTCCGTCGGAGAACCTACGTGATCGATTTCCCACCCTTTCGGCTGGATCGAGCGAATCGATGCGTCTGGCAATGTGCGCCCGACGGCACGAGCCGCAGGCTTACGTTGGCGCCGCGCGCCTACGACATGCTGCAATACCTGATCGATCACGCTGGCCGGCTCATCACGCACGACGAATTCCTCGATGCACTGTGGCAGAACGTGCATGTCCAGCCTGAAGTGCTGAAGGCCCACATGCTGACCATCCGCACGGCGCTCGGCGACGATCCCGCACGTCCAAGCTTTATCGAAACCCATCGCGGCCGCGGCTATCGCTTCATCGCGCCGCTCTCCGCCAGTTCCGGCACCGGCGTGCGCAAGGCGGACGAACGCGGCCATGGCGGATTCGTCGGCCGCAAGCAGCAACTGAACCGTTTGAAGACGCTGTTCGACGAGGCACGCAATGGCGCATCGCGCATCGTGTTCGTGGCGGGCGAACCGGGCATCGGCAAGACGACGCTCGTCAACCGGTTCCTGGATTCGCTCGATGGCGATGCCACGGTGTTGACGTCGCTCGGACGCTGCGTCGAAGGCTACGGCGGCATCGAGCCGTACTACCCGGTGCTCGACGCGCTGACACAACTGACCCGCAGCGAAGCCGGCCCGATGCTCACCCGCACGCTCGTGTCGATCGCGCCGACCTGGGCACTCCAGATGCTCGGATCGGTGCCGCAGCAGTACCGCGCCGAACTGCAGCATCAAGTGATCGGCGCGGCGAGCGGACGCATGTTGCGCGAGATCTGCGAATTCCTCGAAGCGTTGTCGCTCGAGCGGCCGATCGCGCTGGTGTTCGAAGACCTGCATTGGTCCGACTATTCGACGGTCGACATGTTGTCAGCGCTGGCCCGCCATCGCAGCGGCGCACGTCTGATGGTGATCGCGACGTACCGTCCGGAAGATGCCGAACTCGCGCAACATCCGTTGTGCCGGCTGAACCGCGATCTGGGGCTGCAGAAACTCTGTCACGACATCGTGCTGGAACCATTGAGCGAAGGCGCCATCGCCGAATATCTGACGGGCAGCCCGCGCGAGGATCGGCCGGGCAGCGCGAACGGCTTCGCTCAACTGGTGCGTGAGCGCTCCGGCGGCAACCCTCTGTTCATGGTTGCGACGCTGGATCACCTTGTCGAGCAAGGCATCGCGCAATCGACGCCCGAAGGCTGGAAGCTGCATCTGTCGCCCTCGGAAGTGCGGCTGGAAGTGCCGCTCACGCTGAACCAGGTGATCGAGCATCGCATCCAGCGGCTCTCCGACGACCAGCAACGCGCGCTCGAAGGCGCGAGCGTCGCCGGCCTCGCGTTTAGCGCGGCCACTGCGGCGCCGGCCGCCGGCCTGGGCCAGGAGCATTTTGAGGAGATCTGCGAGGCGCTCTGCCGTCAGGAAAGTTTCATCCGGCGCGAGCCGTCGTCTGCGCTTGATGACAGTCTCACCGCGTGCACCTACGCATTCCGCCACACGATGTACCGGCAGACTTTCTACGAGCGGCAAGGTCTGCTGCGCACCACCCGCTCCCATCTGCGCGTCGCCGAGGCGCTCGAGGCGCTGTTCGCACCGGACGAGCGCGGCGGGGTCGCCGCCGAACTCGCCCAGCACTTCGCCGCCGCGAAACGTTGGGAACGTGCACTCGGCTATCTGCGCATTGCGATCCAGACGGCGAAGAAACGTCTCGCGTACAACGACGCGCTCGCGGTCCTCGACCGCGCGTTGATGTTCGCGGCCAATCTGCCCAGTGAAGCGCGCGCCGCGGCGGAAACGGAATTCCTCGAAGGCCGCGCTTCGATCTTCGCGGCCGCCCACGATTCCCGCGCGCGGGAAACCTGCGAACAGCTTGCGGAGCGCGCCGCGCAGCACGGCCTGATCGACATCCAGAGCCGGGCGCTGATGAGCCTCGCGTATGCGTATAGCTGGCGCGACCAGGCGCGCTGCAACCAGATCATCGACGAAGCGCTCGCGCTGAGCGTTCGGCAGACTAACCCGCAGCAGCAGGCCCGCACCCGCATCAGCGGCTATGTATGGCGGATGTGGGTGCGCGGCTGGTGTGCCGAAGACATCGCGCAGTGCGAAGAGGCGCTTGTCCCCCTGCGCGCCGGTGAGGATCCCTACACGACCGCCTGGTCGCTGTGCGAATACTCCATGGTCCTGCTCGTGTCGTCGCGCTACCAGGAAGCCCAGGACACTATCCTCAAGAGCTACCGTTTCCTCGTCGAGAACGACGAAAACCGCCCCGAGTTCAATATGGCGCGCGCGACCTGGATGGTGCATCTGGGTGTGCCGTGGACGCAGCTCTATCTCGGCGATTTTGGCCGCGCGCAACGCGAGTTCGACAAGGCGATCACGATGTTCGCGCACAACGGCAACCCGTACGGTGCGGACACGCTCACGCTCTATCGCTGCTGGGTGCAGTTTCACGCAATGGATTTCGACGCGATGCTGCAATCCTGCGCGCAGGTGCTGCCCGGCAAGTCGCCCGAACCGGGCAGCGGCAAATCGATCCTGCCGGCCGAATTCCGGCTCTGCCTGCTGCTGACCGGGCTCGCACAGCTCGGCCTCGGCGATACGCGCGCCGCACGCGACGCGCTTACGCAGGTAATGCAGCGGATGGACGCGCTGCCGGTGATCTTCGACTGGTACTGGCGTCTGCCGCTCGAATGGGGGCTCGCGGGCGCCGCACTGGCGGACGGCGACCTCGACGCTGCGATTGCCCATGCCGACCGTCTTGTCAAACTGGCGACCCGTATCGAGGAGCGCACGTGGCAGGGCTTCGCGTGGGAGTTGCGCGCGCGGGTCGCGTGCGAACAGCACGACGCAAGCCATGCATTGCGCTGCGTGCAGCATGCGCTCGAGGCAACGCGGGGTTACCAGACGCCGCTAGCGGACTGGCGCATCCATCGCACGGCTGCCCGCGCCTGTGAGTTGGCCGGTGACACACAATCGGCCAACCGCCACGCAGCACTCAGCAAGACGATGAAGGACGCACTCGCCGCGACGCTGCCGTCGGGCCATCGTCTGCGCGAGACGTTCGAAGCGGGCTAGTCAGCGGCGCGCGCGCCCCCGGATAGCCGGACGAGACCCAGACGGCTCGCCAGCGTCACCGCTTCGATCCGGTTCCTCACCGACAGCTTCGTGTACAGATGCTTTGCGTGCGACTTCACGGTCTCGGGCGCGATGCACAGTCGGATCGCGATCTGCTTGTTGGTCAGCCCACGCCCCATCAGCCCGATGATCGCGCGTTCACGCTCGCTGAGGCCCATGGCGGCCACGGATCGCGCGATGTCCCGCGGCGAATCGCACCCGGCCGGCGCATGGGCGGTGCCGCGCCGGCGTCGCGACATCAATGCGCCTGCGTAGGGAAGCAGCTCGCGGACGTCGCCGGCCGGTTCGATCGAACCTCGCACGATCCCGTCGATCAGCTTCGCTACGCGCTCGCTGCACTCAACGAGCGTCTGATGCAATCCCGCCGAAGCCGCCTGCTTCAGCAGCGCGACGAGCGTCTCGACCGCCTGATCGCGCAGCCCGGCGACCAGCAACGCTTCGACCAGCAATAGCGCGATCGTCACCGCACCGTATCGATCGCATCTCAGAACGGTATCGCAATGGAGCTGCCGCAGCGCCGCGAGATCGACAGCGGCGGATACGTGAATGGGTGTCTGAGGGAACGCCTGAGCGGATGCCTGGGAATGCGCCTGCGCGAGCGCAAGCCGCGCCTGCGCGAGCACGTGGTAGCGCGCGATCTCGAAGCGCGCGCTGCTGCTCGCCGCGCCGCATTGCCCGGCCAGCACGGTGAGCCGTTGGGCGCAGAGCGCCGCCTGGTCGATGCGATCCGCGGCCACGTGCATCTCGACCTGCTGCGCGAGGCTGGCGGCGCGCAGCCGCGGCCAGTTGCGCTTCATCCCAAGCGCGTCCGCCTCGGCCAGCAGCAGGAGCGCTTGTGCCGGCTGCCGCCGGTTCGCGGCGATGCGAGCGAGCAGTCCGTAACCGCGCACCGCGCCTTCGATCGCACCGCCCTGCCGGATTGCCGGCAGCCGTGCCGCGACCAGCGCCTCGCTCTCGTCGACTCGCCCCTCCTCGTACAGCACCTGCGCCATCACGCAGGCGGGCAGCGCGTCGATTGCCGCCGGACCGGCGCCGAAACGGCGCGCGACATCGAGCGCGTCGTCGGCCAGCAAGCGCGCGGCATTGAAATGCATCTGACCGAATTCGATCGCGGCATCGAGCGCAAGGTCGAACATCGTGGTGATCGCGCGCAGCCGGCCCGGCTGCTCGTCCGGCGCGCGGCGTTCCACCGCGTAGAAACTCTCGAGATCGCCGAGGCGCCAGTAAACGCAGCGGCACACTGTCAGCGCGACGTGCGCGGTTGGCATTGCGGCGCCAAGCCGCAGCGCGGAAAGCGCAGCGGCCAATGCGGCTCCCGCGTCGTCCTGCAGCATGAGCGCCGCGGCCCGCACGGCGGCGATCTCGCAACGCACCGCAACCGCGACCGTGCCCGGCAACCGGCCGATCTGCCCTTCAATCCGCTGCGCGCTCAGCAGCGCTTCGGCGGCCTTGAGCCGGACCAGCATCTGCCATGCGCGCGCAAGATCCGGATAGATGCGCGCCACACTCACCGCAGGCCGCCCCCGCCCGACGCGCGCCAATGCCTGAACTTCGTCGACGGACACCGACCCGGGCGGCACGACGTGAAGCGCCCGCATCACAACGGCTTCGACAACGGCTTCGACAACGCCTTCGGACTGCGCCCGCGACGGCGCCACGCGGGGATGAAGATGCCCCGCTTCCTGATCAGTTTCGCAGACAAATGCCTCGTTCATTCCACGCTCCGCCGGACACCCGATCGTCGCAACCGCTTGACGAACACAGTACCGTCCAGACTAGAGATGAGCGTCCGGAAAAGCGTGATGATTCGGTTCTTTTTTGGTAAAGGATGGGTTGTTGCCCGGTATTGCCCAGACTGCAACCGAAACGAAAGCGATCAATACCGGGGTTTGTAATGCGGCCGGCGATCAGCCGGGCGACACGCGCTCGACCTCGGCCGCCAGCATCATTGCAGCCGCGTTAACGGGCCTCGGCCGCCCCTGTCGCGGACGATAGACCGCGTCGCCGGCCTTGATCGGCGCACCAGACAACGCGCATCGACCGCGCCGCCTCGAGACGCCCACCCGCCACAACTGATCGCCGTAGCGGCAGGACGTTGCATCGCACCAGTACACGACCACGATCTTCGCAGAAACACGATCGAGCACGCGCACCACGCATTCGCGGCACGCGTCGATTTTCGCAGCGGGCACCTTTGCCGCTTCAAGGCGCGGCGCTAGCCGGCTCGCAGCCCACTCGCACGAGGAGCCACCGTCGAGCAGCCGCAACGCGGCGCACCAACATCCGTCATCCGCCAGATCGGCCTGCATGATCACGCTCCCGTGTCGCTCCGGCGCGCGGCGATAACCTCGGCCGACTCCATGATTGGCCCGTCGCCGCGCATGCGCGTCCGCCAGCTGTTGGGCGGCTCGCCGACCATGCGCCCGAAGACGGTCGTGAAATGCGCATGCGACCCGAAGCCACAACTGAGCGCGACGTCAAGCACGCTGAGCGCCGACGAGCGCAGCAACATCTGGGCATGCGCGATTCTGCGCTGCCGCAGATAGGCGTGTGGCGAATAGCCGGTCGTTGAGCGGAACTGCGCGGCGAAATGCATTCGGGTTAGGCCGGTGCTGGCAGCGACATCGGCAAGTCCGATCGGCTGGGCGAGATTCGCTTCGATGAAGTCGAGCGCACGCCGCAGACGCCACGTCGGCAGCGACGCTGTGCGCCGCGCGGTCGGCGGCGTGCGCTCGGCAGCCCGCGCAACGAGGCGCGCGACGAGCGCGTCGCAGATGCTGTCCGGGTGGAGCCGGTGGGACGCGTCGGCGACCGGATCGGCTTCCTCGAGCGCGGTCCCGCCGTCGGCGGCGAAATCTGCTGCCTCGTTGCCGTACGCTGCATTCAGTGTCCGCGTGAACATATGCGCCTCCGCCCGGCGTAAGTCGACGGTCCCCATCTTGCGCAGTCTCGCGACGGCGCAACATCCCCTCGTCGGGTGAGCGCGACGGCAGCGGCATCCCTCGTTCGTGCGTTCTCAGGCGCCGCGACGCGGCTTGATTGCGCCCGCGGGATGGCGCTTCGCGATCGACGAGCGCAGCGCGGAATAGGCCGGCGCGACCATCGGGTAGTCAGCGGGCAGGCCCCACTTCGCGCGATATTCGTCGGGGGTCATCGCGAAGTGGCGCTGAAGGTAGCGCTTGAGCGACTTCAGCTTGCGTCCGTCTTCGAGACAGACGAGGTAATCGTCACGCACCGATTCCTCGATCGGCACCGCCGCCCGGGGCTGCGCGACCGGTGCCGACGTCGTGCGCAATGCGGCCAGCGCGGCGTAGGTGTTCCAGATGAACGCCGGCAGATCGGCTGCCGGCAACGGATTGCACGACACGAAACTCGCCACGATTGCGGCGGTGAGTTCGATCAGATCGATATCCTCCGTCACAACCCGCCTCGACGGATCAACGGTGCCCGGTGAAATAGCGGCGTTACCCGAAGCGACGTGCGAATTCCCGAAGCATCATGATTCTTCATGACTCGGCTCCATGGCAGGCGGGTCATCGATCGCGTTAAGGTCGGCAGGCGCGGCGACCCATCCCCCGAACGAGGGTCATCACGCTCGCCGGGGCAACCGGCAACAGCAACGAGGCCGGCGCGCTCGCCGTTTAGGGCCTGTTCACGCTAAAAACGGGCCCTAATGCACCTTCGTGCCGGCCGGGTCCCCCGGCAAGTCGTCGCTGCGATAGCCGCCGCCGAGCGCCCTGGTCAGCACGATGCCCGCCTCGATCTCGTCGCCGGTAAGCTGCACAAGTTCGAGGCGCCCAACGATGACCGGCGCCTTCGCCTGCATCGCGCTTGTCCTGTCGCCCAGGCCGGTTTGATAACTCGCCTCGGCACTGTCGCTCGCAAAACGTAACGCGTCGATCCGGTCACGCTGCAGATGCGCGCGATGATCGAGGTCGTCAATCTCGCTGCCGTTCTGCGCGACGTCGCGCACCGCGTCGAGCACCGCCTGGTCGTACTGCTCGATCAGCGTATTGCTGGCCGTGCGCGCGCCGTGCAGGTTCGCGTTCAGGCGGCCGCCGTCGAAGATCGGCAGCGTGAGGCCGGGAATGAGGTTGATCTGCTGGCTCGCATGCAAGAACAGGTCGCGCATGCGCAGCGCGTTGAAACCGAAGAACGCGGTGATGTCGAAGCTCGGGTAGAACGCCGCTTTCGCCGCATCGATCTTGTCGAACGATGCCTGTACCAACCAGCGCATCGCCTGCAGATCCGGGCGCCGCGCGAGCAGCTCATACGACAGCGTCGACGGCAGCGAACCCGACGGCGACGGCAGCGGCACCGGCGCGATCGCCGGCAGATCGTCGGGGCCGGCGCCCGCCAGCGCGCGCAGCGCCTCGCGCGCGTGGACAACCTGCTCCTCGCTCGACGCGATCTGCTGGTCGATCGCGAGTAACCGCGAGCGCGCATCGGCGGTTTGGGTCAACGCTTCGAGGCCGCGTTCGTGCCGCGCCGAGCGCGTGTCGAGCTCGAAGGCGCGCACATCGCGAAGCTGCCGCAACAGCTCGAGGCTCGCGTAGGTGATCTGCATGCTGTAGTAGAGCTGCGCGACGCCTGCCGAGACTTCGAGCTCGGCCTGCGCCGCCTCCGCGCGCCGCGCGTTCTGCTCGCCGATCGCCGCGCGCACGAGGTCGCGCTGCTTGCCCCAGACGTCGATGTCGTAGTGCGCATCGACGCCCACCAGCCCGGTCCAATACCACGGCCCATACGCGCCGATCGCCGGGTCGTGCGACGCATACGCGCTCAGAAAACCGTGACCCGAGACATGCTCGCGATCGACAGCGCCAAGCGCGGACATCTGCAGACCGGACCCCGCCTGGATCAGCTCGACCTGCGCATGGGCCTGCGAGACGTGCTCGCGTGCAATGGCGAGCGTCGGCGCATGGGCGAGCGCCAGGTCGACGAGCGTATCGAGCTGTGGATCGTGATACTGCGCCCACCAGCGTGCCGACGGCCAGCCTTCGTTGGCCAGATGGATGTCGTCGGCGAGACGGATCTGCTGCGGCGCAATCATCGCGGCGGGCGGACTATCGTGATGAATCATCGCGCACGAGGCGAGCAACGGCAGCGCGAGCGACGCGAGCCAGCGGCCGAGCAGTCGTGTGGTTGGTCGTGTGGCCAATAGTCGTATGGCTGATCGCGTGGCCAGTCGTACCGCCGGCATGCGCGTCTGGCGCCACAGGCTCAGTAAGCGCGGTAAGCGCTGCGCGCGGCGCAGGATGCAAGCGAAGTGCGTCATCGCAGATCACCCCGCACTCGCGAATTCGCCGGACCCACGCTCGCCGCCCCACCAGCGCGGCAACCCGGCGAGTGCCGCGTCAATCCGTAGCGCAAGCCGTTCCAGCGTTTCCGCGCCTGCCCTGCCCGCTGGCCCTGCCGGCGCGGTGCGCAGTCCACCTGGGTCGAGCGGCGCCGGAGTCGTCGCGGCCGGTGGCTCGGCCGCGAGCTGTAACGCGTATCGCTCCAGCGTATCCGCGACATCCGACTGAAACTTCGCTGCCCCCTCCATCGGTGCGCCTGCCGACGCGCCGATCATCGCTTCGTGGTGAAACGCTTCGATCGCGACGAGCATCGCACGGCTCTGCGCGAGCACCGTCTGCGACAGCAGCGTAATCCGCGCCGTCTCGCCCTCGCGCCAGTCGGGTTCGAGCGCGACGCGCGCCAGCACCATCTGACAGTCCGCGAGCATGGCCCACGTTTCGACCACCACCGCCGAATCCGTCGCATGTGGGCCGCTCTGCACCGCCTTCGCCTCAATACGCGCCAGCGCCGCAATCTTGCGCAATATCGACGTCAGTTGCGTGCGCAGCGCATCCGCTTCGCCTTCCGGCCACATCGACATCTGGATGAAGGTTGCCACGCCCACGCCCAGCAGGATGCCGACGATCCGGTCGCGGATCTCGGTGAGATCCGACGGCGGCGAGAACGATTCGAGCAAAGCCAGCGCAAACGTAAACATGATCTGGATTCCTGCATAGCTGATCCGCTCTGAACCCGCCGCCACCCAGGCGCCGAGCGCGATCACGGGCAGGCTCATCAGCAGCAGCCCCGTCACGCTCTCCAGTTGCGGAATCACGAACGCAACCATGAACAGCGCCAGCGCGCTACCGACCAGTGCGCCGCCGATCCGCAGCACACCCTGGCGGCTCGACGCGCCCAGACTCGGCAGCGCCACCACGAGACACGTCAGCATGATCGTGTGGATGCCCGGCCAGTTCACCGCGTTGTAGAACACGTAGCAGATCAGTACCGACAACACCGTACGCAGCGAGAAGCGCGCGTAGCGCGGATTCGCGAAGACATCCGGTTCGAGCAGCACAGAACGCGCCGCCGGTTTCGTTGCTTCCGCCGCTTTCTCCGCTGCACCGCCGGCGGCGGCACCATCCGGCGACGGCGCGACAGCGCCCCGCATTGCATCGGAGAACGCGTTGAGCGCGCGCTGCATCGCGTCGAGCGCCGGTATCGACGTCGATACCGGCGCGTTCCCGGGTACGCTCCAGCGAAGCCATTGCGCGTTGTCGCCGATTGCGTGCCCGAGCGAGACGAGTTCGTCCTGCATCGCGCGAATGACGTCGATCTGCCCGGCGGCGTGCGCGACAGCATGGTCGGGCAGCACCGCCGCCGCCTCGAGGATGCGCGATACCGCGGTTACGCAGGCCAGCCTCGCCGACGCCTCTTCGCGGCTGTAGCGGTGACGCATGGTCGAGAAGCGCAACAGCTTCTGCAACGCCAGTGCGCCGCGTTCGAGATCGAGCGAGCCGATCCGCACGGCCGGCGCATCCGCGTCGATCACGGCAGCGAGCCGCGCATGGGCCGTCGCGAGCTGTCGTTGCATCGCGGCGCGCAACTGCCGCTCCGGCTCGGCCGGCAGAAACAGCGTGTTGATGATCAGCGACAAGGCAACGGAATAGTTGACCGCCGACCACACCCACAAACAGTTACGCACCAGCCGTTCGGCGTTATCGGTCAGATCGCCGAAGGTCTGTGCGTAGATCACGATGAGTGAGACGAGAAAGAAAACGAGCCCGAACTTTGTCACGGCCCGCATCAGATAGGTGCTGCAAAAAAAGATCGTGCTCGCGACGATGATGCGCAGCAACGGATAGTCAAACGTCAGCTTGTAGACGCCGATCATGCAGGCGATCGCGCAGGTCGTGCCGATCACGATATTCAAGGCGATCACGCGGGTCAGCACGATGTTCGACTGCGTGATGAAGAACACCGCGATCAGCGACAACGCCAGCTCGGGTACCTGCAAGGTCATCGACGCGACGATTACGATTGCGCTGCCGAGCACGCAGCGCATCGTCACGTTGCCGCGCCCCGGAAACGCGGCGAGTTCGTAGCGCAGAAAGGTGGTGAACTGCGCGAGCGGCCGCGGCCAGGCGAGACGGCGCCCGACGCCGTCGAGGCCGCTCATGACGGTGCCCCATTGGGCGTCGCGCGATTGTCCCGACTATCGGGGCGTTCGGGCTGCAGCACGGCGACGGCGGACGTGCCGATCCGGAACAGCTGCGGATCGGGATGATCGACCCGGATCTTCACCGGAAAGCGCTGCGCGACGTGCACCCAGTTGATGCTGCGCTGAATGCTCGGCAGACCGTTCGCGGTGCCACTGCCATCCTGCGGATCGACGCCGAAGCCGATCGAGTCGACCGAGCCGCTGAACCGGATGTTGGACCTGCTCATCAGGTACACGGTCGCCCGGGTGCCGGGCCGGATGTTGCCGAGCTCGTTCTCGCGGAAATTGGCGATCACGTACCAGTGCCGCGTATCGATCAGCGTGAAGACGGGCTTTTGCGCGGACACGAATTGGCCGACGGACGTGCGCAACTCGACGACGCGGCCATCGAACGGCGCGCGCACGGTCGCATATTCCAGGTTGAGCTGCGCCGTCGCGATTTCAGCCGTCAGCACTGCGCGCTGCGCGACGAGCGCGGCGACGCTGCTGACCGCCGCCTGCGCCCCGCTCGCCTGCGATTGCGCGGCTGTGAGCTCGGCCAGTGCGGCGCGTTGCGCGGTGCGCGCGCGCTCCAGTTCGTCAGCAGAGACATAGCCCTTGGCGATCAGCGGCTCCATTCTCGCTAGCGTGTCCGCTGCCTGCTTCGCGGCGGCCTGCGCGCGCACAACCGCCGACTTTGCAGCATCGGCGCTGAATCCTTGTGCATTGACGGTACGCTGCGTCAACGGAATCTGCGCATCGAGTTGCGCGAGCGCCGCCTGCGCGCGCTGCAACGCGAACCGGTACGGCCGCGGGTCGATCTCGAACAGCAGATCGCCCTGCTTCACCGCCTGGTTGTTGCGCACCGCGAGCGTCACGATCTTGCCGCTGACTTCAGGCGAGACGCCAATCGTGTCGGCATACGCATACGCGTCGTCGGTGCGTGGCACGGTATCCACGCGCCAGATCACGGCAATGACCGCGAGCACGGCCAGCACGATCAGCAGCATGGCGGGCCAGGTTCGCGGACGCTGCTTTCCTGCGTCCGTGCTTTGGGCAGCAGTCATGGTCACACGGTCAGCTAAGGGTTAAGGGGATTAAAAAGGGATCAAAAAGGGATTAAGCGGATTAAAGATTGAAGCCAACTACCCACAGCGCGATCGACAACAGTACCGTCAGCGCCGGGTAGGCGATTGCGGGCGGCGTGAGCCAGGCGCCCCGGCCGCTCTTCGACAGCAGCACATGCACGCATACCACCAGCAGCACGCCGCCCGCGATGCAAAACAGCCAGTCCGGAAAATACGCGCCCAGCACGCCGACCGACGGCGCGTCGCTACAGCCAGTCAGCGTCGCGCACGACATCAGGACCGTCCATGCATGGCGCCCATGGCGCAAACCACTCGACATCGCCGTCTCCCCTGATGGCAGGCAATGAAGCAATACGGTTCAGTGCGTCAGGTCCTCGAGCAGTTGCAGGTCCGTGACCGTGTACGAGAGGCCCATGCGGAAGCCCGCGCCATTGCGCACCGGCGCGAGCGCCGACAGTTCCTCGCCCGCCGCGTCGGGAAACGTCACGGCGCCTTCGCCCGCCCACGCGTCGACCACCTTGAGGTCGTCGGTCATCGAGAGCACCAGTTCGTTGATCGCCGGCTGGTCGTGCTGGCCGGCTGACAGGCGCGGGAAATACCGCAGGTTCACGGTCGGTCGCGACAGCAGCGTCGACGGATCGGCGACGGGCTCACGCAACGTGACGCGCGCCTCGACGAGCCGCTGACCGCTCGCCGACATGCTCGCGCCGAAGCGGCCGCCGGCCGCAACCGGCGCGGCCGCCTTGCTCGGCGCGAGGTAGCTGCGCGTCTGATAGACGCTCGCGAGGCGCTTCGGGAAACCCTGAATCCAGCCGCGCGCGAGCGCCGCGTCGTTGTCGACGAAGATGTATGGGCACCATGCGACGCGCCGGTCGCCGTATCGGGCGTCCACAAGCAGCAGGAACTCGCGGTACTGGTAGCGCGCGGGATCGAGATACTCGTCTTGCTCCCCGGTGAACTGCCAGTCGATGAAGAGCACGACCGCATGACCGTTGGTGTCCGGATCCGGCGTGAGGCCCTGCGGCAGGGTCGCTGCGGTTGCGTCCGGCGAGGCCCAGAACTCGACGCCGATCACGTCGCCCGAGTAATGCCACGGCGGCGGCGGATTCAGCGACGACTTGCCGAGCGGCGTCCGCGGTACCGTGTATCCCTTCAGCATCTCGTTCTCCCGGTGACGAGGTGCGCCGGCACATGTGCCGGCGGCCTCGGGTTGAGTGCGACCATGGTGTCGCGGCTCGTCCGGGCGTGCTTTAGATTTCGCACGACGACGTATCGAAATCGTGCGAAGCGGCGCACCGATCTCGAAAGAAAATCGTGCGCGCCGGGAATACCGCGACATACCTATCATCGCGGGGATCCACTGCTACGACACGCACGCCTTCGATCGGTGTCCTCTCTTACCGGGTGCGACGCTGCGTGGCCAGATCGCGACCGATGCGGCGAATCTCGGCCTCGCCCTGCGCAAGCGCGTCTGCGTTCGTATGCACCGAGTAGTGGCCGAGCACCAGTGGATAGGGGTGCTTGATAGCGGAGCCGATGACGAAAGACGTCGCGTGCTCGGCATGCAACTCAATGGGCGCCCCGTCGGATTCCTCGAACACAGCGAGTTCCCCTGCCTCGATCGGCTCGGATGCGTTCAGCCGCCCCTTGTCGATCGCCAGCCACGCGACGTTGTGTCCGGCAGGCGGCACGTAGTGCCACGTATCCCCAGCGTTCAGTTCAACATGGAAGTAGTTGATGCCTTCAGGCGCGCGGATATCGCTCGTCGCCGTTCCGTGGCGTCCGATGATGACGCGGACCGGCCCATCCCGCTGAACCTGGCCCGGCGAGATGTACTGACTTTCCGCCGGCGAATTCTCCTGCGAGGGCGGTAGCGCGACCCAGAGTTGAAAGAGGCGTACGGCTTCGCCCGGCAATACGTTGCCGTCGTGCCAGACACCCTTGCCGGCTTTCATCCATTCGAGGCCGCCGGCTAGAAGTTCACCGCTCTTGCCGGTCGTGTCCGCATAGGAGATTCCGCCGCTCAGCACGGTTGTGAGCGTTGCGAGGCCCGAGTGCGGGTGCATCCCGAACATCGGCTTGCCGGTCGGCACGACCACGGCGTGATCGAGGAATACAAAAGGCTTGATCAACTCGCCGATATCGGAGGGACTGGCGAGGCGAGTAATGCCGCCGTGCGCACTGCCGCGGGTGCGAAAAGCGATCCGGCGCGGCGCCAGCGTTGTCTCTGGAATCGGGGCGAATACGGCTGTGTCGATGTTCATGGCTCTGCCTTAAGGAAAACGCGGAAAAACGCGATACCCCTAAGGTAAGAGCTTGCGCTCCATCTTAAAAGCCTATATTTTTAGATTGCACTTATCGTTTGGAGCGATGGATATGCTTGACGGCGTTACATTGGATCAGCTTCGGACCTTTATCGCGGCGGTCGATGAAGGCAGCTTCTCAGCAGCCGGACGCAAGCTCCGGCGCGCGCAATCAGTGGTTAGCCAGACCCTTGCGAATCTGGAGGCACAGCTCGAGGTGAAGCTGTTCGATCGCACGGCCCGTTACCCGCAGCTCACCGACGCCGGCAAGAGTTTGCTGCTCGACGCCCGTTCCGTGGCCGACACCATTGATAGCTTCAAGGCGCGGGCGCGCGCGATGCGAGAGGGGCTGGAGCCCGAGCTCTCCGTTGCAATGGACGTGATGTACCCAATGGACAGTCTGACGGGCGCGGCAGCGCAGTCCCAGAAGGACTATCCGCACACGCCGCTGCGGCTCTATGTCGAGGCGCTGGGCGGCGTGATGAAGCTGGTGCTCGACGGGATTTGCAACATTGGTGTGATTGGCACGCTGCCAATCGTAACGGACGAACTACAGGTCGAATCCTTGCGCGAGCTCGAACTGGTTACGGTCGTCAGCCCCGCTCATCCGTTCGCGAATGTGCGCGGCCGCATTTCCGCTGCCGCAATCAAGAAGCAAGTGCAACTCGTACTGAGCGACCGAACCGCATTGTCCGAGGGACGCGAATTCGGTGTGTTGTCCGCCTCGACGTGGAGGCTCGCGGATCTAGGCGCCAAATATGCCTTTCTGAAGGCCGGCCTGGGCTGGGGGCATATGCCTCTGCACATGGTCAAGGACGATCTCGACAGTGGCGCCCTGGTGACAATTCGCATTGAAGGCCTGCCGCGCGATGTCGTGATGCCGATGAAGATTGTCTACCGCAAGGACGCGCCGCCGGGGCCGGCCGCCCGCGCCTTCATCGCACAGTTGGGGAAGTAAGCGGTATGGTGGCTGCCCGCTGGCGTTGCAGCGAGCGCCGATCAAGGCGAGACGATCCGGCCGGTCAGCCGGACGTCTCAGCGGATCAGCCTTTTCAGCTCGCGTTCACAGGCGAAACACGCAAAGCTGTCCGACCGGAGCGCGCGTCCAGGCTGAATGCGCCGGCACCGAACCAGGTGATCTGCAGAAGGCCGCCGGCCATCATCACGTTCTTGAGGAAGTGAATCATCTGGTTTTGATCGGCGAAGTTGTGGTGAAAGAACAGCGCAGTGACCACACAGAAGACCGCCATCCCCAGCGATACGGCGCGAGTCCTGTAGCCCGACAGCAATAGCAGGCCACCGCCCAGTTCGGTCAGCACGGCAAGAATGAACGCGAGTGGCGGCACGGGCAGCCCCATGGCCGCAATATAGCCAACCGTCGCGCTGTACGCCGCGAGTTTGCCCAGCCCGCTCATGACAAACGGGGCCCCGATCAGAATACGACCCAACAACGGAAGAAATTTAAAACGTTCCATGACTAACTCCTAAGATGAAATTGCGCAGGTGGATTAAGAGAAAGGGAATTAGCCGGCGTCCACCATCACCAGCTCGGAATCTTCAAGAGCGGAAATCTGCGCCGTGGCGACTGTCGTAATCGCCACGCCGTCTAGCGGCCCAACGGGCTCGCCATTCACTTCGATGCGTCCCGAGGCCACGACGAGATAGGCACGACGCGCCGGACTCAACGCGTGTCGAACGCTTTCGCCTGCCTTGAGCATTGCGCCGAACACACGTGCATTGGCGCGAATAGGAAGCGCACCTTCATCGCCGGCGAAGCCGCTAGCAAGGACTACGAAGCGCCCTGACCGGTCGCCTCGTGGAAACGGCTTGGTATCCCACGCGGGTTCACCACCGGCTCGACGAGGCAGCAGCCAGATCTGGTACACCTTGAGCGGCACCTCGCCCTTGTTGAACTCGGCGTGGCGTATGCCCGTGCCGGCGCTCATGACCTGGACATCGCCTGCGTGGATCGTTCCCTCGGATCCCAGGGTGTCTCGATGCCCGAGCATGCCCTGGCGCACATACGTGATGATTTCGATGTCACGATGCCCGTGCATGGGGAAACCGCTGCCAACCGCGATCTCGTCGTCGTTCCAGACAATCAGGGGACCCAAAGCGGCATGCTCGGAATTGCCGTCGGCGCTCACCGCGAAATGGTATTTCGCGCGCAGCCAATCTCGTTCCGCCCTGTCCAATGATTCCCAACGCCTGTGTGTGAGCATGTTCGCCTCCGTTTCCCGCCACCGCCAATGCGACGCTTGCCACCTGTGCGACCGACCGGATTCAGCGCTGATACAGGTGACGCAGGTGATGGGAAGAATGCTATATTTGCAATGAACACGTGCATAGGTCCTACGCTGAAACGCATCATTGCGCTGAATAGAACGATTAGAAGGAGTTGAAGTCTGCCCATGAACGCAATCACCGACCTCAATGATCTTCGGCTCTTCGCGGAGGTGGTCGAGCGTGGAAGCTACACGGCGGCCGCGCGCAGCCTTGGCCTACAGACGTCGAAACTCAGCCGGCGCGTTCGCGCACTGGAAGAAGAACTTGGCGTTCGCCTCCTCAACCGCACCAGCCGGAGCCTTTCCTTGACGGAAACCGGGCGGCAGTTCCACCAGCATTGCCTTGCGCTGGTGGCGGAAGCAAAGGCCGCGAAAGAGATCGTGGACCGCACGCGCTCCAAGCCGCAGGGCACGGTCCGCATCGCCTGCCCCGTGGCCCTACTGGAATCCGGCATCTCCACGATCGTCGCACGATACGTAGAAGACAACCCTGATGTCCAGGTCCTGCTGGATGCAACCAACCGCCGCGTCGATGTCGTCGAGGAAGGCCTGGACTTTGCCATCCGGGTCAGGCTACCGCCGTTGGAAAACACCGATCTCGCCGTCCGCCAGCTGGGCTTGTCGATCCACATTCTGGTTGCCAGCCCCGCATTGGCGGCGCGCCATCCGGTGCCCAGCTCGATCGAATCGGTAAAGGAATGGCCTACCCTCTCCATGGCCAGCAGCAACGAGCGATTTGTCTGGAATCTGGTCGACGCCGAGGGGCGCGTGACATCATGGGTGCATCAGCCGCGTCTCGCGACCGACGACCTGGCGAGCCTTCGGGTTGCGGCGATATCCGGCGTCGGCGTGGCAATGCTGCCCAAGGAACTGGTTGAGACCGACATTCAGGCCGGCCGCCTGCAGCACCTGCTGCCAGGTCTGGCTACCACGCCGGGCCTTGTTCATGCGATCTTCCCCACGCGCCGAGGCATGGTGCCGGCCGTGCGTCACTTACTCGATGCGCTCGTGGCAGGATTCGAAGGTCTGAACCGGCAGCGCTAGAGCGCTCGCCCGCGTTGTGCTCTGCAACTTGCGCTGAGGATTCAGCGTGCAGTAAGCGGGTTGGCCCCTGCCAGCAGCTTCTCCGTGAGAAAGTTGCCGATGGCATCCAGCGCTTGTGCCGACGCTTTCAAACTTCCAATGCTGCCGGCGAAGCCATGCGGCATCCCCATCCAGACATCAAGCCGGGCATCCGTTCCGGCGGCAATGGCACGCTCGACATAGCTGCGCGAATCATCGAGCAGTACTTCGTCGTCTCCGACGTGAATGCGCACGGGAGGTAACCCGGCAAGCTGCGCGTGAAGCGGGGAAGCCAGCGGAAGCTTCGGGTCGGCACTACCCAAATAGGAACGCACCAGTTCCTCCACCTGCGGAAGGGTGAAATACGGATCGGCATCCGCACGCGTCACATACGTCTCGCCCGAGAGCGTCAGATCGGTAACCGGCGATAGTGCGGCCACGCCAACAAAAGCCGCCTTAGCGGAGGCCGCCTCTGTGGAGGCCGCGTCTGCGGAGACAGCGTCGCCGGCGATGCGTGCGGCGAGACCCAGTGCAAGATTGCCTCCGGCAGAGTCTCCCGTGATGGCAATCCGGCGAATTCCCCGTTCCTCAAGCCCGCGGTAACACGCCAGCACATCGTCGGTGGCCGCGGGAAAAGGATGCTCGGGCGCGAGCCGATAGTCCGGGATAAATGCGCTCGCTCCCGCCCGCGCGGCGATGTGCGCGACAAGGTGACGGAATGCTTTGGCCGTTCCCAGGCTGAACCATCCGGCGTGCAGATGGAGGATCGCCTCGTCAGACCGACCATGTGCAGGATGAACCCAGAGCCCTGGAATACCGCCAACCGTGTCGGCTTCGAAGGTCACGTCATCGCGCGGCAAAACGCGCTCCATCATGGTATCGAAAGGCTCGCGTGCTCCGATTCCCCTCAACTTGCCTTTCATGGGACTCGCCATTGCTCGCGTGGCGGCGGTGATCACCCCGTCTTCCGGGTCAAGCGGATGGGTAACGACGAAATCCCCTAACGCAGCCTCAGTCGTCGGACGTTGCATGGTCGGCTCTTTCGAATTGACGGGTTGTTAATGGCACCGGTTCTCGGCCAATGTCGAACGACGGCCTGTATGCGGGTCGATTCGATATCCGGATCGGTGTTGGCCAGGCGGGAATCCGCCTGGCCGTCTCGTTCGCGCCTCGCGGGTGCGAATATGCCTGACGTTCAGCCAAACAGCTTGTTGGCCGTCCGGGCGATCAGTTCACCCTGGTGGCGAGCACCGGCGAGCTCGATAGCACTCGGCTGGCGCTGGCCTTGTCCACCGGCGATCGTCGTGGCGCCATAGGGCGCACCGCCGACAATTTCGTCCAGCGTCATCTGCCCCTGGTGGCTGTACGGCAGGCCGACGATAACCATGCCGAAGTGCAGCAGATTGGTAATGACCGAGAACAGCGTTGTTTCCTGGCCGCCGTGCTGGCTCGCCGTCGACGTGAAGGCGCCACCGACCTTGCCATTCAAAGCGCCGCTCATCCACAAACCGCCGGCTTGATCCAGGAATGCCGCCATCTGCGACGAGACGCGCCCGAACCGGGTCGGCGTGCCGACGACAATAGCATCGTAGTTGGCGAGTTCGGCGACGGTCGCAACCGGCGCTTGCTGGTCGAGCTTGAAGTAGGCGGCCTTGGCCACTTCCGCCGGCGCGGTCTCCGGCACCCGCTTGACGTCGACCGTGGCGCCTGCCGAGCGCGCGCCTTCGGCGATGGCATCCGCCAGCGCTTCGACATGGCCATACGAGGAATAATATAGAACCAGAACTTTCGACATTTCGATTTCCTTCCTATATCTACGGTGATAACACGGTGGGAAATTATGTGCGCCCGACAATGCGCGCAGTGTTGCAGCGAACGACAATCCAGGTGAGACGATCCAGCCGGTCAGGCGGTCGCCACATCGGGAACGGTGCACCGATCAGAATACGACCCAACAGTGCAAGAAACGTGTAACGATCCACGACGAGCTCCTGAACTGAAAAGACGACTCGACGTGAAGGCTACGTCCGAAATGCTTAGGCGCATAGCTCCACGATTGCAATGGATCGTTGCTTTTTCCAGCACGATAGTAATCTATGAAAGTATCCGCGCGCATAAAGCAATTCAGGGTCGACTCATTACGCGAAAAATAGACCGCACAACGTCACTGGCGAAACAGGGCCTAACTTTTAATCATTGACCTTCGGAAGAATTCTTCGCGGAAAATATCGACTTAACGAGCGCAATATATTCCGAAACAAGCAATGGGTTACTACTCTTCATCCCGGCGGTAAACTCCATCTCCGCTCCGAATATCGACGGAACCGACATAAGCGCCAGAAACACATAGTGGAACAAGATCGGGTTTCCTGCCGGAAGAGACCCTTCGCTTTGCGCGGCGCGAATCTCTGGCAGCAAGTGCTCCAGAAGCGGCGCCAATATATTCCTGGCAAGCCACGGCAAACGCGGATTTCCTGGCCATTTTTCTCGCGCAAGAAATTGATGAAAAAGCGGGTGCTCGAGGGTAAATTCTAGAAAACTCACATACTCGCTCATTAACCGGTCAAATACTTTTTCCGATTTCGATACGTTTTTTTCGCTTTCCCAGAGATTACGAATAGTCGAAAAGAGATCGTCGGCGACGGCCTGCCAAAGCAAATCCTTCGTCTTGTAGTGATGCGTTACCGTCGTGTGAGGAAGCTCCACTCTCGCAGCGATCTCCCTGATGCTTGCTGCGGCGAAACCCTTTTCCGCGAACTCGGCAAGCGCGGCATCCATGATCGCCTTTCTGGTATCAATCGAGCGCTGCTGCTCCTTTCGCAGTCTTCCTCTGCCCGGGGACTCACTAGCGGGACGTCCCAATGGGGCGGGCTCCCGCGTCGACGGCGCATCACTCGCCTCTTTTTTAACCGAGTGAATCGACTCTTTCATTCAGCCTTCCTCCATCTCAAGTTGCGCGCCGCATCCTTGCCTATGACGCTGGCTATACCGTACGACCGTGCATCATATCGCATAGACGAACCACGGTTGCCTTCTAGGTGTTTATCCCACTGATTCATTAAACCGTACATCTGTACGCTATATCGTGACTAAGGGACAAGGACCGGCTGATCTGGCGTGCAGTGAAACCCCGTGCCGCACTGCGATGCGGGCGACGAGGCATGCCACCCATGCTCGGCTGGGTAAGGTCCTGGAACGTCGCCCTGCTTGATGGCCGGAACAAGCAGGGCTACTCGCCGGCCGGAGCAACTGGACCGTTGTGCATTTTCGGAAGCGCTTTGTATTTGCATTGTGCTCGCCCCAACCTGACTGGATATCGATATGGTTACCTTGACGTCCGCTGCTGTCCTGAGAGAAACGCATGGATCTTTCGCCCTTGAAGATCTGATTCTTGACGATCCACGTCCCGACGAAGTTCTCGTGAAGATTGTCGCTTGCGGAATCTGCCAAACCGACGCGCATTTCCGCGATCAGCACATGCCCATCGAATTACCGGCTGTACTCGGCCATGAGGGTGCCGGCGTGGTTGAACGCATCGGGAGCGCGGTGACGTCCGTGAAGCCTGGCGATCATGTCGTGCTCTCGTTCAATTCATGCGGTCACTGCGCTTCCTGCGGCAACGGCCACCCCGCCTACTGCGATGAACTGATGCTGTTGAACTTTGCAGGCGTTCGCGCCGACGGAACGTCGGGTCTGGCGGACACGAATGGAACACCGGTTCGCGGTCGCTTCTTTGGTCAATCCTCTCTCGCGACCTTCAGTCTGGCTAACGAACGCAACGTGGTGAAGGTCGCGAGCGACTTGCCTCTCGCCATGCTCGCGCCCCTGGGATGCGGCTTCCAGACCGGCGCGGCCGCCGTGCTCAATGCGCTCAAGGTACCTCCCAAGGCGTCCATTGCGATTTTCGGTGTTGGAGCCGTTGGGCTCGCAGCAATCATGGCAAGCAGGATCGCGCGCGCTGAAACGATCATAGCGATCGACGTCAACGACGAAAGGTTGAGCCTCGCCCAAAAACTGGGAGCTCATCACACGATCAACGTGAGCAGGTCCGATGCGTCCGCCATGATCCGGGAGATTTTGCCTCGTGGCGTAGATTTTGTTCTCGATACAAGCGGCCGAAAGGAGAGCCTGGAAGCTGGCCTGGCGGCACTGGCGTTCCTGGGGAAATTTGGCTTCGTGGCTTTCAGTCCCGCAGCAGGCGCAGTTCTCGACGCCTCTCGCCTGAGTGCAGGACAGAGCCTGCAGGGCATTATCCAGGGGGACGCCACCCCCAAAAGCTTCATTCCCCAGCTGATCGAGTTCTATCGCGAGGGAAACTTTCCGTTTGACAAGTTGGTTCGCTTCTACGAACCGGAAGAAATCGACAAGGCGTTTTCTGACGCTGCACGCGGGGAAACGATCAAGCCAGTCATTCAGTTCAATCACTGAGGCAGGGTGACAGCATAGGCACGCCATTTGTTTCACACCTTTAGTATGCCTAATCAGATCAAATCGAAATTCGCTATCGAGCTTCGATTCTGCACGAGTTCAACCTGGTTTCGGCTACCGCGCGTCTTCGGGAATTTCCGGTTCGCGATAGGCCTAATATTTACTGGAGGATAAGAAATTGTTCACCCCACCGTCTTTTGAGCAAATCAAGCAAATTGCTGCACAAATCGACTGCAACCGCATCTACGGCCATCTGATTGCCAACGAGTGGGTTGACGGCGAAAGCGGCGTTGTGATCGAACTGATGAATCCTGCGACACGGGGGATCGTCGGTAAAATTCAAGCGGGTAACGCTTACGACGTCGATCGGGCGGTCCGTGCCGCGCGCGATGCTTTTCCAGGCTGGGCGCGTACCGACGCACTGGAGCGGCAACGGATATTACTCGAAATAGCGGCTCGACTCCGAAAACGGCACGCGGAATTCGCTGTGATGGAGTCGCTAAACAACGGAAAGACATTCGTCGAAGGCTTTCTTGATGTCCAGAACGCCATCGAGCAATTCGAATATTATGCCGGCCACACCCATCTCAAGGGTGAGGTTCTCGACTTTCCCAATACCATGGCGCTGACCCATCGCGAACCGATTGGTGTCGTGGCGCAAATCATTCCGTGGAATGTTCCACTCCTGATGGCAGCGATCAAACTGGGGCCTGCATTAGCGGCGGGTTGCACCGTCGTACTTAAGCCCGCCGAGACGGTCTGCCTGTCCGTGTTGGCCCTTGCCGGGGAGCTGGCGGACATTTTGCCGAAAGGCGTTGTCAACGTGGTAACCGGTTATGGAAGCGACGTAGGTGAACGACTGGTCACTCATCCAGACGTCCGCAAGGTCTCATTCACGGGGTCCCGCGCGACTGCCCAAAAAATAATCTCCTACGCGAGCCGCTCGATCATTCCACAGACCATGGAACTGGGAGGCAAATCCGCGAATATCATCTGCGAAGATGCCGATCTGGACGCTGCCGCAGAGTCCGTCGTGATGTCAACGGTCATCAACAAAGGCGAAGTCTGTCTCGCTGGCAGCCGTGTCTTCGTGCATCGCCATGTCCGTGATCTATTCCTGGAAAAAGTGACCCAACTTCTTGGGCACATTCGTTACGGCAATCCGTTGGACCCGGCCACGCAGATCGGCGCCGTATCGTCGCAGGTTCAGTTTGACCGCGTAATGAACTACATCGAGAGTGGCAAACGCGAAGGCGCGCAGGTTGCCTTTGGTGGAAGTCGAGCAGTCGTTCCGGATCTCGCCGACGGTCTGTTTATCCAGCCGACTCTGTTCACCGGCGTACAACGAGACATGACTATCTTCCGCGAAGAAATCTTTGGACCGGTCACTTCGGTGATCGATTGGGATGATGAAGCGGACATGATCGCGGCGGCCAACGATAGCATCTATGGCCTCGCCGGAGGCGTATGGACGCGCAACCTCACTAAAGCCCACCACATCGCCCGTTCGCTCGATACGGGCACGGTGTGGGTCAATCGCTACTACAACACCCGACCAGGTATGGCGCTGGGGGGTAACAAACAAAGCGGCTTCGGACGAGAAAATACTCACGAAGCGCTGTCGCATTACACGCAACTAAAGAGCGTTGTTATCAATTTTCAGGAAGGCCCCATCGGGTTGTTCGCGCCGCCGCCCTCCGCTTTGTGACCCGACAACACACTTCATTCCCGGACGGCACCAGCCTGCGAGGTGTCGCCGGCAACGAAAGATTGGATATGACATGGCAGACAAGCTAAAAATTGCAATCATAGGTGGTGGAATCGGCGGCCTGGTGACGGCCGCGGCCTTACGAGATTCCGGGCACGAAATCTGTGTCTATGAACAAGCTGAGCAGTTCCGGGAAATCGGCGCGGGCGTGACGCTTCACCCGAATGCGACGCGACTTCTTGAGAAGCTTGGCTTGGGTCACGCTTTGCGGAAAATCGGGTCACCGACCATGGGCGTCAGGCTGATGACCGCAGCCGGAAATCCGATCGAAACCGGAGCGCCACGCGGCGGCGCCCCGCTTTCAGACGCGGGACAGGGATACAACGTCCATCGGGCGGAATTCCTCGACATCCTGGTCAACGCCCTGCCCTCGTCCAGTTTCAGGCTGGGTCAGCGTTGCGCTGATCTTGTCGCTGAAAAAGACCGTATCGCCCTCACCTTCGAAAATGGCGCGAGTGTGACGAGCGACCTGGTTATCGGAGCCGACGGTATCCGCTCTGTGGTACGTCAAAAGCTCGGTCTGAATGCCCCAGCCACGAGCGAGGGTGTCATGGCCTACCGGGGTATGGTGCCCGTTGAAAAGCTACCGTGGGCCAAGGATGCACAAGGCCTGTACCTCTGGATGGGTGCCGGTCGCAGCGTCCTATGCTATCCCGTGTCCGCGGGAACGATGATCAACATGGTGGCCTTTGTGCCAACCGATCGGGACTCTGCCGAATCATGGTCCGCTTTGGGCGACCTTTCGGCGCTTGCAGCCGAATATCGAGGTTGGGACGAGCGTGTTGGACAAACAATCGCCGCGCTCAGTGAAACATATATATGGGGCATCTACGATCGTCCGGCGCTGCAGCGCTGGACGAGCGGGCACACGACTTTGATCGGAGATGCCGCCCATCCCATGGTCCCTCATCTCGGTCAAGGCGCCGGTCAAGCTATCGAAGATGCCTACACGCTTGGCGTTCTGCTCAAGGGCGCCTCGAAGGATACCCTTGCCGAACGCCTCGCCAGCTATGAACGCCTGCGGCGCGACCACACCGCTCGTGTTCAGACGGTCGCCCGACAAGCCGGACAGTTCTACCGCACCGAGTTCCCCGACCCACGGGAACGCGATGCAACGATGGGCACCTGGATGAAAGAAGTTCGCTGGATATTGGAACATGATGCCGATGCTACAGCGGTGTCAGAGTTAGAAAGAAGCCGGACGTAACCTCAAAGTACGTTTTCCTCAACGAGCCGTTCCAGTGCGCGATGGCGTTGGCCATCGCCGGGACCTTTAACTGCCCGGTTTTGTGCCAAACCGGATCAGCGTCGGCCGAACATAAAGCTCCAAAGCAGCAAGTACTCGGTCGAATAACGACTGCGTCACACTTTGATGAAAGTTGTCGTCCTGCGATTCGACAATCTATCGACATTCATCAATTCAACTGAAATTAGGATGCCTTAGTGATGACTGAAAATCGCCGTAACCTTTTGACTGTCCCGGCCTGCGTTCTGCTCGGCAGCTTCGGATTGTCCGCCCACGCTCAAAGCAGCGTGACCTTATATGGCATTGTCGACGCAGGCGTACTTTATACGAGCAGAACGCTCAATCCCACCACCGGACAAGGCGCCGGTCACCAATTCTCTCTGCTCACCGGCGGCCTGACGCCATCGCTGTTCGGATTGAAAGGCTCCGAGGATCTCGGCGGCGGGATGACAGCGATCTTCGCGCTTGAAAGCGGCATCGACACGACCAACGGCGGCCTCAACGATTCGAACGGGAATTTTTTCGGTCGTCAGGCTTGGGTCGGCATCGCGGGTAACTTCGGCACCGTCAAGGCGGGCGTTCAATTATCACCGTTCGTCCTCTCGCTCATCTCGACAGACCCGCGCGGCGCGTCATACTTCGGAAGCGGTGTACCGCTTTACACCGACAATGTCTTCGTCACGGGTGCCTTCAACTCGAATGCGATTTCGTATGCGAGTCCCACGATTGCCGGTTTCCAGGGTAACGCGTTACTCGCGCTCGGCGGCGTCGCCGGCAATTTCCAGGCGGGGCGCCAGTATTCGGCCAGCCTGAACTACACGTACGGCCAGTTGCTGGTTTCGGCTGCGATGTATAGCGGCAACGCGGGCGGCACGGCCGCAACGACACCCGTGCCGAGCACCGTTCCATTCTCCGGACGCACGATTGGCGCCAGTTACCATTTCGACAATTTGACCGTCAAGGCCGTGTACGTCAACTACAAGGTCTCGGGTTCGTTCGACAGCCGCGTCTACGGCGGCGGATTAAGCTACCAGTTCACGCCCGCGACAAACGTTGACGCCGGTGTCTGGTACACGAGCGACGGTAACGACACGAACAACCATTCGATTTTGGCAGCCATTGGCCTGACATACAGCCTCTCGGCTAGAACGTTGCTCTACAGCCAGTTTGGAGTCGTCGACAACCATGGGAAGATGAACACCGGTGTATCAACCAATGGGGCGCTCTTCGGGCCGGCGGGAACGACCTTGGGTACCGCCATCGGTATTCGCCACTTGTTCTGAATTTTCGATCGATTGCGAATTAGTGGAGGGCATCCCGCATTTCGCATATCGAAATCAGTTCAGTTGCCGCAGCGCGCACCTGCCATTCGTCTTTACTGGCTTGCGCCACTGGCAGCGGCTTTTTTCTGTGCGTCCTGCAAGCTCTGCGGGTAGTTAGGATCGTTCATTCCGGGACGGTAGCCCTGTGCCTCGAGCTTCTTCAGTTCGGCCGCATTTTTCGCATGCGCCTCCTTGCGTTCCGCCTTGCGTTGAGCTTTGAGCTGCTTCTTCTGCGCAGCCTTGTCAGCGGGTTTGGCGCCTGAGGCGGCCTGATCGACAACGGCTGCGCTGGCAGCGGTTTGTGCAAGCGCCGGAACGACCTGACCCAGCAGTAACGCTACAGCAGCGAAAGTCATCTTGCTCGCGGATGAACGCATTGGCTACTCCGTGTTTATTGTTGAAATGAACTTGCCTACAGCATCACGTAGCTCTTGATTATGTGGTCGACCAGGCTCGGCAGACGCTGAGCGACTCGCCGGGAATCACTGCCTGATTTGAAGTTGCCTGTTGCATTCTCCCAAAGCATCATCAACGTATCCGCCAACGCTTCGGCATCCACTGCATTTGCGGCAATAGCCAGTCGTATCAATAGTGCTCGAAACTCCCGGCCAAGCCTGGTACGCGATAGCCTGAGAGGATGATCCTCGTCGGCGAACTGCCCCGCCGGCAATTGAGGTTGCCCGGGCTGATAATCATAGGAAGCCAGTTCGACGGCGACGTCGATAAAGAGTTCGAGCAAGTGTTGGACAGGCTCCTCGCCCGATCGATGTCCGGCTTCCCGCCATCGCGCACGCTCACGATCACAAAGCAAGTCAGCATATGCCTCTAGAAACGCCTTGCGCGACCCGAAAATTCGATAGATACGGCTTTTACTGAACCCCGTCTGATCGGCGAGCCGATCGAGATTCAACGACTCGATCGGCTCGCGATAAAAAAGCGCAACGGCGGCTTCAAGAATGATGTTCCGGAGATCGCCCGTTGCAGCTTGCGAATGCCTCCCGTTCTTTCGACGGATCACGGACCGCGCACCCCGCAACGAGTCCGGCTCACGTTCATCTTGCTGAGCAAGTTCATCCACCATTGCTTTCCACATCGTTCAGCCATCCTTTGTGTCAGCAGCCAAACCGGATTCAAAGACCGCAGTAGCGGTTCTTGTAACAAAGCATTTTTGCGAATCTCGCGTGGTCGGCCCGGGAAGCGCCGCCTCGTAAGTCGAGTCGGTCCGGGCATGCCTCATCGCATTACTATACGATTGGAAAATATAAAGTCAAGGCTCATTCACAGTCCGCGAAACCGTGCCGGTTAAGTCCGGCATCAAGAAGCGGCGCCGACCACGCTACACGGAGGCGACAGTCGTCATTGGAAGCCTTCCAGCACCGTCTTCCCGATAGCCCTTCCTGTTTCGATCCGTTCGTGGGCGCGGCGAAGATTTTCTGCCGTCAAGGGTCCCTCCACGTGCGTGAGTGTCGTTCGCAGCACGCCGGCATCAACCATAGTCGACACTTCTTTCAGCAGGCGGTGCTGGGCATCCATGTCCGCTGTCTGGAACAGCGACCGGGTAAACATCATCTCCCACGAAACAGTGATGCTCTTCGGCTTGAACGGCGCAATGCTGTCGTCGAAGTTGTCGATCAGCGTGATATGGCCTTGGGGGTTCAGCGCACGGGCGAGACTGGGGGCGCTGCCGGGCATCGAGGTGATCGCCCCGATATAGTCCACGCCACTGAAGCCGATTGCGTGCAGCGCTTCGTCGATAGGCTTGCTGTGGTCGGCGACGTGCTTCGCGCCGAGCTTGCGTACCCATTCGATACTTTCGGGCCGGGACGCAGTGGCGATGACGGTGAGGCCCGTGAGGCAGTTCGCCAGCTGGATCAACATGGAGCCGACGCCCCCTGCTCCGTTCAGAACGAGCAGCGTGCCGCAGGGTGTGCGCAAGCCGCGCGGCACCTTCATGCGGTCGAAGAGCATTTCCCATGCAGTTATCGATGTGAGCGGCAAGGCCGCCGCCTCGGCGAACGACAATGAGGTGGGCTTGGGCCCGACGATCCGCTCGTCGACGAGATGAAACTCCGCGTTTGTCCCGGGGCGGTCCATCGCCCCCGCATAGAAAACCTCGTCGCCCGGGCTGAAGAGAGTGACCTCGCTTCCAACCGCAACGACCACGCCTGCCGCGTCGTAGCCCAACACTCTGGGAAGCGGGCTCTCCGAAGGATCTTCCCAGCGGCGGCGCTTCACATCGACAGGATTCACCGACACTGCCCTCACCGCGATCCGCAAATCGCGCGGGCCAGGTTCCGGCATCGGAAGTTCAAAGTCGGTCAAAACCTCAACACCGCCCTTTGCTTTATAGCCAATCGCCTTCATTACATTCTCCCATGTCGCTTACGCCGAATTTTCCTGGCCAGCGCCACTTCGGACAGCGTCGAAGACTGCATGACCCGTTGGGAATGCTACCTCCACAACGATCGCGCGCACGTGTCCTGAATCGCAAAGCACCGTTGCGCGCGGTAGAACTGCATGCCGTCATCGGCGAATGGGTTGACACGCCACCGTCGGCATCCTAATATACAACAATGCTGCACGCGTTCACTATTGTTGAATGTATGCAGCACAGCGCCTGGCAGGAGACAAGAGATTTTCAGGATCGTCATCATTTATTAAGGATTCCTTTCAATGAAAAGCATCTATTTCGAACGTCGTCAGAACGTAGGCCATATCGTATTAGCCAATCCTCCCTCGAATCTCATCGCAGCTGATTTCGCCGACTGCCTTGAGAAAGCCGTCCGGGAAGCCAGCAAGGCTGACATCCGGTCGCTTCTGATCCGCGCACAGGGCTCCGATTTCAGCAAAGGCGGCGACGTCCTCGATTTCATCGACAAAGATTTCGACGATTGGCGGACGTTCATATCGCAGATTCACCATACCTATCGGTCGATCGAATCCCTCCAGATTCCGACGATTGCCGCCGTGCGTGGCGCGGCATTCGGTGGCGCATTCGAACTGGCTCTCGCTTGCGACTTCATGGTCGCAGCGGAGAACGCCACCTTCCGGTGCATTGAAGCGTCCGTTGGCTCGGCGCCGGTCGCGGGCGGTGTGCAGCGCCTGGCGGAAAGAGCGGGTCGTGCGTATGCAGCGCGCTACGCGATGCTGAGCGAACCCATGTCCGGCACGACCGCGGGTCAACTCGGCGTTGCCGCCTTCGTGGTCGGCGAGGATCAGGTCGAGAATGTCGCCGAAGATCTCGCCATCAAGCTTGCCAACGGCCCTACACGCTCGTATGGCGCCATTCGCGCCCTCCTCAAGGCATGGTCGGGCGGCGGTGTGCCCGGTGCCGACTCGCTGATCCTCGACCTCACCATGGGACTCCACACGACAGAAGACGCCCGGAAAGGGCGAACTGCACGTGCAGAAGCCTTCGCTCGTGGCGAAGAACCGGCTCCGGTCGTTTTCCTCGGCAAATAAGCCTTCAGACAAGCCACTTGCGCGGAAGATACCGATGAACACACTTTCATATCGGCGCGGAACACGTTTCCCAGAGCTGATCGACAAAACCATTGGCGATTCATTCGACGAGATCGCCAGCAAGCTCGGTGAGCACGTTGCGGTAGTCAGCCGGCATGAAGGGGTCCAGCTAAGCTACGGCGAACTTCGCGAAAAGTCGGACCGGCTTGCGGCCGCGCTGCTCGAGTCAGGGCTCAAGCCGGGCGACCGGATCGGAATCTGGTCCCACACGAACATCGCATGGCTGCTGCTGCAGTTGGCCACGGCGAAGGCCGGGTTGATACTCGTCAACATCAACCCGGCCTATCGGACCTCGGAACTGGAGCATGCGCTCAACCTCGTGGGGTGCAAGGCCATTGTGACGATGGTCCGATACCGCTCGAGCGAGTATCTGAACATGTTGCGGGAGCTCGGAAAAACCCGGCTGCCGAGCCTTGAGACGATCTGGTGGATAGACGAGGCGGACTGCCCGGATGAAGCCGGTGCGCAACGCTTCTCCGACCTGCTCCGCTCAGGCGTTGCAGACAGCGCATTGCTTCAGGATGCACGCCGTACCGTGCGCCCGGACGACGCCGTCAACATCCAGTTCACCAGCGGCACGACGGGGCTTCCCAAGGCCGCTACGCTGAGTCATCGCAACATCCTGAACAACGGCTTCTTCGTGGGCGAGTGCATGAAGCTCACCCAGGTGGATCGAGTATGCGTCCCGGTCCCGATGTACCACTGCTTCGGCATGGTCATGGGCAATCTGGCTTGCTTGACTCACGGTTCGACGATCGTCTACCCCGCCGAGCGCTTCGACGCCGAAGCCGTTCTGGAGACCGTACACGCGGAAAAATGCACGGCGCTGTATGGCGTGCCGACCATGTTCATCGCTGCGCTCAATCACCCGCGCTTTGCGCAGTTCGATATGAGCAGCCTGCGCACCGGCATCATGGCCGGTTCGCCTTGCCCTATTGAGATCATGAAGCGGGTTGTCGGCGAAATGCATCTGCCTGAAATCACGATCGCTTACGGCATGACGGAAACGAGTCCCGTGAGCTGCCAAAGCATGACGGATACCCCGGTCGAGAAGCGGGTATCCACGGTCGGACAGGTGCTACCCCACCTCGAAATAAAGATTGTCGACCCGCTGAGCGGCCAGACTGTGGAGCGCGGTCAGACCGGCGAACTCTGCACCCGCGGCTACTCGGTCATGCTGGGTTACTGGAACCAGCCTGAGCGCACGCGCGAGGCAATCGACGCCGAAGGCTGGATGCACTCGGGCGATCTCGCCACGATGGATTCGGACAGCTACGTCAACATCGTCGGGCGCATCAAGGATATGGTCATCCGCGGTGGTGAGAATCTTTACCCACGCGAAATCGAAGAGTTTCTGTACACCTGCCCGGGCGTTCTCGATGTGCAGGTGGTCGGCATACCGGATAAGCACTTCGGCGAAGAACTATGCGCATGGATCGTCGTCAGGCCGGAGACGGTTCTCGACGACGCTGCAGTCCGCGATTTTTGCAAGGGCCGGATAGCGCATTACAAGGTTCCCAAATACATCCGCTTTGTCGACTCGTTTCCGACCACCGTGACGGGAAAAATCCAGAAGTACGTGATTCGGCAAATCATGAGCGACGAACTTGGACTGAAAGAACAACACACAGCGTGACGCTGCCCGGCGACGAGTTCGCATCGGGTCACATCAATCTCGCTATAACAATTTACCGGAGTGCTGCGATGGCAGAAGTTGACATGCAAACCGTCTATTTAGTCGCGAAGGATATTGGCCGGCTAGAAGATTTCTACGTATCGGCGCTGGGGATGCCTGTCCAGTTTCGCGACGAGAGCAAGTGGACTCAATTCCGTCTGCAGCGCAGCGCATTTGCACTGAGTTCGGCGGAGGAAGCAGCGGAAGGCGCCGTCGGGGCCGTCCCCGTTTTCCAGGTCGCCGGAGAGGCCCAGGACGAGGTTCGGCAGAAAATCCTGTCTGCGGGCGGCCAGCAACTCGCGCAGCGCGACATGGGCACACACGGCGTCGTTACCACCTACAAGGATCCGGAAGAGAACATCTTTCAGGTATTCAGCAAATCTTCGACCTGTTAAGTCAGAAGATCCCCATTTCGCACTTACTGGAAAAGCCATGAAATTCGGTATATTCGACCAAAACGATCGCAATGGACTGCCTATTCATAAGCAGTACGAAGACAGAATGCACATTATCGAGCTTTACGACAAGCTCGGTTTCCATGCCTATCACATGTCGGAACACCACGCGACCACGCTGAGCGCCTGCCCATCGCAAAGCGTGTTTCTTGCCGCTGCTGCGCAGCGCACGAGGAGACTGCGTCTGTCGCCGCTCGTCTACATTCTCCCGATCCACCACCCGGTCCGTCTTGCTGAAGAAATCTGCATGCTCGACAATCTGAGCGGGGGCCGCCTGGAGTATGGCGTGGGTCGCGGCGCCTCGCCCCACGAAATCGAGGCACTCGGTATCGACCCGGCCACAGCGCAGGCCAGGTACGTCGAGGCGTATGAAATCATCAAGCGGTATTTGAGTTCGGATACGCTCGACTATAAAGGGACGTTCTGGCAATTCAACGACATGCCGATCGAACTCAAACCGCTGCAGACACCCCCTCCGACCTGGTACGCGCTGGCGTCGCCGGAGTCGACGGTATGGCCGGCCCAGGAGAAGATGAACATCGTGTGCGGCGGCCCGGTCCAGCGAGTCAGAGCCATCGCCGATCGATATCGCGAAGAATTCGCCAAACGGCATTCGTCGGCCCCTGAGCCGCTAATCGGCGTGAATCGCTACATCGTTGTAGCGGAAACGGACCAGGAGGCGATGAAAATTGCCTCGCGGGCATGGTCGATCTTCCATCCGAACTTTTTCAAGCTCTGGAAGAAGCACGGGACGGAACCAGTCAATCAAAAGCTTCCGCCGACGATCGAGCCGCTCGTGGAATCGGGCCTCGCTGTAGTGGGCCGGCCGGAAACCGTGCGTGAAAAGCTGCTGCAGCAGGCGCACGATGGTGCTTTCAACTACCTCATTGGAACGTTCATGTTCGGGGACATGTCCGTTTCCGAAGCGAAGACATCTATCGGCCTGTTTCACGAGTCCATCATGCCGGCGTTCAGCGAGTCGCAAAAGGTTCTGTCATGACCGGAAGTACTTCGATAGACGAGGAGCGTCCTGCTATCAGGACGTTCGAAAAGCGTCAGTTGAGAGACGTGCTCGGCTCTTTCGTTACCGGCGTCACCGTGGTCACCACGCTCGATGGCGAGGGGAAAATGCATGGCCTCACCGCCAATTCGTTTTCCTCGGTCTCGCTGGATCCGCCTCTCGTCCTATGGAGCCAGGCGACCTCTGCAGGAAGCCATACCGCGTTCAGGGATGCCGGGCGATTCACCATCAACATCCTGGCCGAGCACCAATACGATCTCGCCAATCACTTTGCGACGCGGTCGCCGGACAAATTCTCCGGCATCGACTATGACCTTGGGGTCGACGGGCTGCCGCTACTACGCGATTGCAGCGCATGGTTGGAGTGCAAGGTGGTCTCCCGCTATCCAGGCGGAGACCATGTGATCTATGTCGGGTCGGTGGAGTCCATTCGCCAGAGCACGCAACGGCCGCTGGTATTTGGTGGCGGCCAGTATCTGGTCGCCGACCCGCACGACCTGGGCCTCGCGCCTGTCGGAACGGAGGGCGCGATGAAATCGCAGCCGCATGCTGTCCGACTGGCCAGCCGCGCCATGTTGCGACTCGCGCGTACATTGGACAAGACACTTGCGCTGGTGGCGTGGGGAAATCACGGTCCCACCGTGATCGCGTGGCAAGCCGCAACAACACCTGTGGCCGCCGATCTGCCACTGGGACTCGTGCTGCCGGTGACGTCCTCCGCTTCGGGTTTGGCGCTGGCGGCGTTCCTTCCGCCCGAAGCAGTCGATCGATTTGTGACGGCGGAACTCCGCGACAACGCACGACAAGCGTCTGGCGAAGTCCTCCCCACGGCGGAATCGCTTGCACCCGTACTTGAGTCCGTCAGGGTCTCGTATGTCGCGACGAGACGCCCCGCCCCGTTTTATGACGACCGCATGCTCGCCAACGCTATCAGCGTGCCCATTCTTTCCCCAAGTGGAATGGCCGTGCTGGCACTGACGGCGATCGGGCCAGCCGAGCATTTCGATGCTGCGGCCGATGGACCTTGTGCAGAAGCCCTCAGAGCCGCCGCGCATGAGATCTCCGCTGCATTGAGAGAAGCGTGAATTGGCATTTGCCTAAGTTAAAGCGACTGATATATCGGCCAGACTTCAATCATGACTGACACAGATAGCCATCTACTTGAATCCTCGTTGCCCGCCCTCGAAGAGGCACGAGTGAATCTCCCCACGCTCGGCGAAAAACGGGTCATCACGTATCGCACGGCCGGTGACGAGCGCGCGCGCGCGATCGTGCTGCTGCATGGTATTGGTTCGAGTTCGGCGGGATACCGCGCGCAACTCGCCGCACTGAGCAGGAACCATCGAGTGATTGCCTGGGACGCTCCCGGCTATGGACAAAGCAGCCCTTTTGCGATCAGCACGCCGGCCGCCACGGATTACGCCGATGTACTCATGGCCTTGCTGTCTGCGCTCGGCATATCGCGTGCAACCGTCGTAGGCAGTTCATGGGGTAGCGTCATCGCCGCAACGTTTGCTGCACGGTACCCGTCGGCTACGCACGCTCTCATATTGAGCGCGCCCAACATTGCACGAGGACATCTATCCGGTGCGGAACGCGACGCGGCACGAGAAGTTCTGATGCGAAGCGCGGCAGCACAATCGCCCGAGGCACGCGCCGCCGTGGTCAATGCGCTGATCGCTCCGAGCGCCGGCCCCCTGGTTCGCGCGGTCGTATCCCGGCTGAGAGACGCAGTGACTCCTACTGGCTGGGAACATGCCGTAGGCATGCTCTTCTCTGCGTATACGCCATCCGTCGTTCCTTCGATTCAGGCACCGATCTCCGTCATTGTCGGAAACCTGGACCGCCTCGCTCCAATTGACGACCATGCCCGGCCGATTCACGAGGTTGCTCTCGGTTCGACACTTCACGTGCTCGATGGGATCGGCCACATGCCGAAGCTTGAAGCGCCGGGGGAGTTCAGTTCTATCGTGTTGGCGGCTGCCGCCGCCGGGACAGACTGACGGAAGGATAAATGCAATGAGGAGGCCGCGGCACAAGCCGTGGCCCTCGCGCTAGCGTGTCCGTTGCAATCGCCCGCCGGGACAGATGGCGCGCACTGGTATTGCGCGCCCGGCTTCTACCCGATTTTTCTGGGGACCCTGCCGCCCAGTGCAGCCGTAGCTCGAACCGCGCTATCGAGTAGCGCCTTGATCTCTTTACCTTCAATTTCCGTGTTCAGTGTTGCAGGCGATCCGATCAGACTGATGGCAAATCGGAGATCTCCGTCCCTGTCCCAGATAGGGGCCGCGACAGACACGTAACCCATATCCCCGCGATGAACCGTTGTGAAGCCACAGTTGCGCAATTCAGCAATCGCTTCTTCCCGCAAGGAAGCCGGACTCCATTTCTGATCCGCAGACAGTTCGCGGCTGATGAGATCGTCGGTGCGTGCGGGCTGAAGGCAGGCAATGAACAGCTTTCCCGCAGCCGTTGTGACGAGCGGAATCAGGCCTGTTCTCAGCTCGAGAATACTGCGCGTCTGCCCCTCCTGCTTGAAGAGACTAACCGGTCCATCTTCGGTCCATGCCGTGACAGCCGCGCCGCTCAGTGTTGCTTCCCGCAAGGCGATCACCTCCCGACGAACGATATCGAATCCGTCCAGTTGGTTGATCGCGCTCATACCCAAAGCGAGCGAGGCCGGCCCGAGCTTGTAGCACCCTGGTTTTTCGTCTGGCGACGCAAGCCCGGTCCGCACCAGACTGATCATGTAGTTGCTCGTCGCGCTTGGCGACAGTTCGGACAGCGCAGCAATCTCCTTCAGAGGGAGTGCTCGCTCACTCGTCTGCAACGCCGAAAGGATTCGGAACGCAATCTCGACAGACTGAATGCCGCGCCTCGCAATCACATTGGTCATTTCTCAACCGTATGGAAGTGATAAAAATCGCCGCCCCGGGTTTCCACGGACGGCCGTCATGTTGACACGCTTAGGGGGCGGCCCCTATAGTGTTCAACATAGATTATGTCATTCATTATTGTTGAATGCAACACCGGCAAGTTAGGGCGATCAGAGGCAGGCGCGCAGTCGGAACAAATACTTGACTCTTTAGCATCTCATTTCATCAGTAGTACAGATTTCATACGCTCCCCTTTATTCAAATAACTTCTTCAGATAAGTAACAACCGGTTCGGAGACAAGGCATGGCAATTTTTGGACGTACGATGCTCGGTGCGATCGCCGCACTTTCTGTGATCAGTGCAGCCAACGCGCAATCCAGCGTTACCTTATATGGAATTGCGGACACTGCAGTGCAGTACATCAGCAACGTCGGAGGACATGCGCTATTCCAGGAGGGAAACACGCACGCACCCGACATTTTCGGCTTGAAGGGAGTTGAGGACCTCGGCGGCGGGCTACGTACCATCTTCGACCTTCAGAACGAGTACCTGCTAAACAATGGCCGGGCACTTGTTCCAGGGACCTTATTCAACAGAAAGTCCTATGTTGGACTGCAATCGGACAGCTATGGCACGTTGACGCTCGGTCACCAGCCCAGCTTCATGTATGACATTCTGTCCAACTATCAAACGCCCTTCCTCCTCGGCAACATTCTCACGCTTCATCAAGGCAATCTGGATGAAATTGCCAACTTCTTCCAGTTCAACAATGCAGTGAAGTATGTGAGCCCGACCCTTGGCGGGTTCTCCTCGGGGGCGGAATTCGCATTTGGGAATGTGGCCGGCAATTTCAGCGAGAGCAGGAACTACTCTTTCTTTGTCCAGTACAAGGGAGGGCCGCTGAGTCTGGCAGCCACGTACGCGAACGGTAAGCGTCCGATCTTGACCGTCTAGATTCTGGTCGCATCGCACCCCATGCTTTCGTTGGGCACAAATGTCACTGTGTCCATAAAGGGAGATCATGGACAGAGTCACTGA
>NZ_CAJNBK010000033.1 GCF_905220975.1 Paraburkholderia haematera
TGCGCGGTGCCGGATACGCTTTAGCCCATATGTGGGGAATTCCGGCGCGCGCATCGAAAGGCTGTGGTGCTCGAATGAACATCTACCGATGTCTGAAAATGGCATAGACCTCAGGCAGCGAATTCTGACGTTTTCCCACTGATTCCCATTTTGTAGAAAGCGGCTACACAGGCTGTCAAAAACCGTGCACTGGAAGCTGGCTTTGCGATGCGGTCGTGAACATGCATCAGGGCCATAAAGTTGTTTTGTGCACCCTACTCCTGATCGGCGAGTGTCCACAAGTCGCATGCACACTAGGCTGTCGTCCAATGGAATGGTGCAGTCGACTTCAAACAATGACACTGGCGCGGATAGCTGGCGAATTCTGACGTTTTCCCACTGAGCCAGTTTCTGACGATATCGAATGTTGACAGAATATACGCTGTCTGTCATCGTTTGACCGTGTCAGACCAAGCTGAGAAACGTCAGAATGAAAACACCATCTGCACTTCAAGAATTGCCCGATAGCGCTCTTTCGGAGCGGTTCGTGAACATGAGCAATGCTCTGACGCGTGCCGCGCAGGGTCTCAAACTGATCGAAAAGCGGCTGATTTCCGCAGCTATCGCTCAAAGCGACTCAGTCGAGCTACGCAAGCTGGCGGCCGCCTTGGGACCAAACGAGGGGTGGCGGGTAAAACTGTCCGCGCAGGAATACGCAGCGGCCTTTGCCGTCGACCAGCCGACGGCTTACGTCCAGCTTCGCGAGGCTGCAGAGTCCATCTTCAACAAGTACATCCGCACCGTAGAACAGACACGTCGAGGAGAAAAAGAGCGCAAATACCGGTGGGTCTCCGGAAATACGTATCACGAAGGCGAAGGGTGGGTCGACGTCAATTTCTCGCCTGAGGTCGCACCGTTCCTATTGGGCCTGCGCAAGGAATTCACAACCTACAAGCTCAAGCACACCGCCGCGCTGCGCTCCGTCTACTCGTGGCGCCTGATGGAGATGTTCGCCCAATATCGGGACACCGGCTTGGTCCGTATTAGCTTCGATGACTTTTGTCATGCGATGGATGCGCCCCCGAGTTGTGTCAAAGACTTCGGCCAGATGCGCCGGCGCGTAATCGACGTCGCCGTCGACGAGCTAACGGGCAAGGATGGCCTGCTTATTGAGTGGAAGCCAACCAAGCAGGGCGGACGAAAGGTCACTGGACTGGAGTTCCGGTTTAAGCCGAATCCGCAACTATTCCTTCTCTGACGCGAACGGATGACGCCCGACTAAGTGGGTAAACGTCAGAATAGGGGCTCCGGGCGCAGCGGAACCCCTACTTCGTTGCTTCGATAATCTGACGTGCGTCGACGCTAGTAGTGCATGGCCGGAACCTTTTTTGCACGTTCGCGCCTCCGTGGAGGGCTTAGCCCAACACGCCAGAGCAATGCGATCCTCATTTCCATGCAAGCTCCTGCGCGGCCGACGAAGCGGCCGCATCCGCCGCAGCGGCATTGCCTTTGTCCAGCGTCCTGCCGGCACGCGGCGATGGCTTCGCTTCACTGCTTACCGTCGGCGACGGCAGTTCCGGCATTTCTTCCCCCGCGCGCCAGATCCACGACGGCATGTCGCTTTCCTCGATCAGCGTCGTCAGCGCGTCTTCATCTTCCTGTTCCACACCGGGCGGCTGCACGTACAACGCAACGGGCTTCGGCGACACGTCAGCCAGCACCACGCACGCGAGCGGCTTGTTCTCCGCCAGGTTGTAGCGCAGCCCCTTCACGAAGCGGCGCTTCTGTGCTGTGAGCGCATCGAGCATCAGCTTGTCGTATGCATGTTCGAACGGGATCCAGTTGGCCGACACCACTATGACGGCCAGCGTTTCGATTGTCGCGATACCGGTAGACGACAGGCCGAACGTCGCGATGAAGACGAGGTGCGAGTCTTCAATGCTGTCCCACAGCGCCAGCTCGTTCACAAAGCGCTTCTGAAGGCGGCGGTGCAGATCTTCACTAAGCATCAGCGGAAAATCCGGCAGGTGCTTTGCGACGATCTTGAAGCCATAGCGCGACTCGGTGATTTCCTTTATCTCGCCGATCGCAATCATGAGCTTGCGCGTCTTCTTGCTGGTGGCCAGCTCGGCCATGTGCGCGATGCGCCGTTGCGTGATGCCCCCTGCGCGTTCCGTCGAAAACGACTCGGGCACGTACAACGATCTGCCAAGCGGCTCGCCTTTCGACACCTTGCCGGCCGCGGCCTGCAGGAGGAATTTACGCACCACGTACCAGCTGCGCTTGCCGGCCATCGCCGGATACCAACGGTTCAGTGCTGCCTCTTCCCACAGGTAATGCAGCGTGCCGCGCAACGTCAGCTTCGCGCCATCCGTTCTCACCGTGTCGGCCGCAACGCCCGACGGTGCCGGCGCTGTACGTCCACCCGTCTTCGAGAGGCTGAAATCGAGCCTGAGTGTCGTGATGCCATCCTCGATGTTCTCCTGAATAGCCTCACCTTTGACCTCGCCGAGGCCTGACAGCTCCGCCGGCGGCTCATAGGACGAACAACGGCCTGGATCCGACGAGTGCGCGCTACCCGTGTTCGGCATGCGCTTGATCGCGTAGTGCTCGCCTACCTTCGCGACGTACATCGGGACGCCAGCCGGCGTACACATACACAGAGGCCGAATCTTCTCGCCATGCGCATCGGCCAAGTACGTCTGCAGGTCATCGGAATTAGCCGCGACGATCACATCGTCAAATCGATATTCATGCATGATGCTCTCCACGTGTCAGACCCGCCCCATATTCACTTCCCGAATACCCTTGTAGTCGCGCAGCGCGATCGCAGCGCGGTTGAGCGCGTTACGCATCTGTTCCGCGTTGACCATGCCCGGCAGACACCAGCGCGGGTTGTTCGAATCGCTTGTCAGGATGACGACCATCCCCACGTTAAACACGCGCTGCCACCACGGATGAAGCGAGATCACATCCTGAATGCGGAACAGCTCGAGGCTCGAAACCTTCCGGCTCAAAATTCCCTGTCGGCAGGTAATCCGCTCCATGTCGATCACGATTTCCGTGAACGCCGTTTCGACGAATACAAACGCGAGCCGCGCCAGGCAGACCAACACAGGCGCAATAACTATGACGGGAGACACAGTCCACCTCGAGGCTGCCCATGAAAAGACGACGGCCAGCCCACCGATCGCGACGCTGGTGCCAAACAGGTCCGGCACGTTGATAAGCTGCGACGGCGTGCCGTGAAAAATCACGGTGGGTCGGGTAGATGCCGGCATGAGGTTGGTCGTGCGCCCGGTCATAATTTAATGGCGCCGATAATGATTGCGGGTGTGCCGCCACCCTCCGGCGCAGGCGCAGGATTGACCGGCGCGGGGACCGCGACCGACAGCTGGGCTTCGCGGGGCGGCGCCTCGATGTAGGCAGGCACGCGTACCGGATAGTCGCGCGCACCGAACCTGATTTTCGCGAGCGGCCAGTCCTTGCCGTATTTCAGATAACCGTTCAGGTCAGGCAGATTCGAGAGTTGCGACGACGTGACGACGAGCTCCGGATCGCGCTTGCGCTCGCGTGTGTTGATACGCCACTGGCCCTGCACACCGATCGGGTGGCGCTCTACTTCGTGCCAGCCGATCATCTCCGCAACATTTTTGGTTGTCAGTGCGTTGGCCCCTCCCAACGCAAGCAGACTGCGAAAACACGAGAGCGTCGCTTTCGCAGGTAGATCTCCCAGTTGCTGATGCAACTGAATCAGATCCTGCAGGTCCCCCACGACACACAGGCCATGCTTGCGCCCCTTCGATACTGCAGCCTCGAAACTGTAGAGGCGACCGAGGGATGCCAGTTCGTTCTTGAACACCCACAGCCGCCGGTCGAACGTCGGCGCCTCGCTCAGAATCATCGCGTAGATCAGGTCGAGCCAGACGGGGATCGTCGGGCCGAGAGCCGTGCGCTGATCCTCGCGCCACGTAATCCAGATGTTCCCGCCGTTCTCGTCACTCATCCAGCGCCGGATCGAGAAATCGCCATCAGGAATGCGACGCAGCGGCCGGATGTACTTGTTCAGCGTAAAGATGATGCTGGCCGTTGCCCTATCCGCATCCTTCGCGAAGAACCCTACTGAATCCGTATCCTCAAGGTACTTTTGCAACACTGGGCGCTGCTCGCGCACCAGCAAATCAGTGAGCGTCACCATGTCGCGCATGTCGTCGCCGGCGAGCTTGTTCATCGTGTCCGCGAGCAGCGCGCGTGCATAGCCCGCCCACTCTTCGGCCTGATCGCCGTTCTGCGGCGGAATCGCCGAATGTGCGAGCCGTTCGAAGTCGAAACCGTGATCGACCTCGTTGAACAGCGACCAGCCGACGCACCGGGCGTCGTACGGGTTGATCACGATGTCGCCGGGCAAATAGAAGCGCGACATGAGCGAGCCGTTCGGATCAACCACCACCATGCGGTCATCGCGGCGCAGTGCCGATGCGATCAATCCATTAATCGCCTGACTCTTGCCGGAGCCTGGCGCACCCACGACTATCAGGTTCTGCGTTTCGAGATCCGTCGGCATCTCGACACCACAAACGGCGACTGGCACGCGCGGCGCATCGCCATGTTTCACGGCCTGTTTGCGGTACTCGTTGTTATGTCGCGCGATGCGGCTGCTCAGCTGGTGCCGGTTTTCCATCTTCGTGCCACGGATAAACCTGGCATACCGGTAGCCTTCGAAGCCATTGAACAGGTATTCGTGGCATGCCCATGCGGCACCCGCTGCAAGCGCCGCACCCGGCACCGCACCCCAGAAAAGCAGGGGATCATGCACGGCCGCAATGAAGCCGTGAATGATTCCCGCAGGAAACGGCAGCGGCGGATACCCTGCCAAAGTGAAGGACACGCAAAGGCCAAGAACGAGCGCGAGCACCGCGCCCGTCCACTGCATCATCACGATTTCGTGCTTTTGCATAATCAGCCGATCCCGTGCCCTTCACGTTGCTTTCCCGGCCTGACGGCCTCCTTGGCCCGCTCAGAGACTGCCTGCTTGCCGTCCCGCGTAAAGCCAGCCGACTCGCGCAGGTTCCCGAAGAACTCGGCACGACGCTCGAGTTTTTCATGCGCATTCAGCTCCGCAAATTTCCTACGTGGTCCCGCCTCTGCGCGCACGACGCTGGCACCTTCCACCTGCTGTGTCTTGCCCGCATCAGCCGACTTGCCGGCATCTGGAGCGCCCCGGTCGGCGGCATCCTTCGTTTTGTTCCGACCAAGTTTCTTGAAACCCGCAACCCCGTCGACGGACTTCTTTGCCTCCGGCGCCTGGCCGCTGTTCTCAACTGGCGCAGCTGACGGCGTTCGCTTGCCGGTTCCCATTTCGATGACATTCGACTTTTGCGCCGCCGACTTCTCCGCGGCCTTCCCTGCTACCTTCTCGACCGGCGCCGTGCTCTTCCCACTGCCGCGTGAGAAGAACGCATTGCGCGCAGCTTCGATCGCGGCCTTGTCAGATGTCGCCGCATCCGGTGCTCTGCCGGCGCTGGCCTCTTTCGCTTCACGCAGCATTTCGAGTGTGGCTTTGGCCTGTTCAGCACTAACCCCCGTGGTCTTCGCGACCGTGTCGACCGTCGCTGCAAATTTGGCCGGATCCTTCAATGTCTCCAGAGACGTATCAATACTGGCGCTCTCTTTCGCGGCCGCTCCCGCCCCTACCTCTACCGCGCGTTCTGCGCCCTTCTGCACGATCTCCGCGACGGGCTGCGCCGCGGTCTTCTCCGGCCCCTCGATCGCGCGGCGCACCTGCGCCCGTAATGCCTGCTCTTGTGCATCGAGCTTGATCTCCGCAAGCTCCAGCTCACGATTGCGGGCTTCCAGCGATTTCGCCCAGCCATCGAGCGTCTTGGGATAGGTGTGCGTGGCGCCCTTGTCGTCGACGCGCGCCTGCGCTTTCGCGAACATATCGGCAACTTCCTGCCGGCTCCACTCACGCCGCACATTCAGGTCCTTGTTCGCGTGCAGGATTTCGGCGGTCTTCCACGCATCGATCAACGCAAGCTTGTTCAGACCCGACAGAAGCGACGCCCGATCGGTAATCTGCTCAGCCCGCTGTGCCTGCTCGACTTCTTTTTCTGCTAACGCCTGCTCGAGCGCGCCCCGCATCGCGGCCGTGTCGATCAGTTCACCCTCTTTCAGTCCGAAGCGTTTCTTGAGCGCTTTGGCATCGGTCGCGAGCTGCCTGTCTTCACGGCGCTGCTGGTCCTCGCGCTCAACTGCCTGCGCGACCGCGTGCGGCTCCCTTTTAAGCCAGTCCTGCCGGTATGCGAGATTCTTCTGGCGGGCCTCGAGACTCGCGCGACGCTGCGCGAGCGCCTGTTCCTGCTCCGCAAGCTGTTGCTGACGCTCCTTGTCGCTAAACCGCAATACGGTGTCTTCAAACATAAAAACCTCCGTCAGTTCGACGCCTGCCCGGACCAGGGGCGCCCTTGGTTAAACCGGCTTTGCCAGTGCTGCTGATACGCCTGCGCGACGACCGGCACATGCCACATCACCACAGCGTTTTCGCTGTTGTACCTGGCCGCCGACGTCGTGTAATTGAAGCTGCCCGTTTCGACCGATTCACCGTCGATTACCATGAATTTGTCGTGATGGATCGGATACACGTCGATCGTCCGGACACTGACGCCCGCACCCGACAGCAGATCGAGTGCGACGCGGCCTTTGCCGCTGCGATCCTCAACCAGATTGCTCTTCCGATCGGCAACGACCGCTACGTCAACGCCGCGCCGATGCGCGTCGATCAGCGCCTGCACGATCGCCGGCGACGTAAAGCTGTACGCCGACAGGTGGACAGAGTGCCGGGCCGTGCAGATGGCTTTAAGTACGAGACGTTCGGCAGAACCTTCCGGCGAAAACCCCGTGTCAATCGCGGGACCGTCAGGGGCTACGCATGCGGCCTGGGCACCGCTCGAGTACGTCAGAAGGGGAAAGCCAACGACCGTCAGCGCCGCCGTGACGACCGCAGACATGAGAGGGCGATGGAGTTTGATCATCCTTGCCCTCACCTGCCCTGACCCAGTAACTCGACGTGCTTCGCGACGGCGACGTCAACACTGGGAAAATTGCCCTGCGTCTCGCCACCGTGCCAGAGAATGTGTCTAGGCTTACCCTGAATAATGCAGCTGGCAATTCGCCATCCAGTCGGATGAACCAGTTCATACGGACCAACCCGTGTCCAGCCATGCGCCGCCGCGTAAGTCATCCCCGCCACCCTGTTAGTAATGAATTCGTGTCTGGAACTGGCCGGCCTCGTACACGTCGACCGCATTCGACGATTGCGGCTGTTGCCAGACGATGTGGTCATACACCGTGACGGTGACTGGGTCGCCGTCGTATCCACCACCGTCACGCCCATTTCGCCAGCTCACCGCTGACGCATCGACCGAGGGATCGCCATACACCTGATACGCACCGACCTGGCTGCCCACACAGGCCTGCGGCCCGTAATACGCGTATCCGCTACTGAGATCCGCCACGGAAGGCTTCGGCGTTCCGACCAGTGCGAAACCACCCATGCCGCTGTACGGACGGGCTCCGGCCTTGCGTTGCCCTTCGGCCACCCAGGCGCCAGCCGCCGCGGCCGTTGTGCCAGCAGGGCACGGATCGTAAGGCGTGTTGTTCTGGCGGACGGTCATGTCTGAGTCCTTACACTGCGGCCAGCCGCGGCCGTGGCGGAGATCGTCCATCAGATGATCCATTGCCGGTCCGCAGGTAGACGGCGCCCACGGCCCGCCATTCGATGAGGGGTTGCCCAGACAGATCACAATGCGGCATCCGTAGTCGTCATCGGCACGGGCCATGCCGGCGTGACCGCCAGCAGCGAGCACCGACATCACCAGCATCAGCCTGATTCCATTTTTCATCGCCATACCCCACCCCCTTCCAAAATAGGAGCCCTGCGCCCGACCCTCATGGTTCGCCAGGCACTCCACGTGTTGCGCACGGCCAGACCCAGCAAACAGAACGGCGACGCAGCCACCGCACCCAACCACATCAAGGCAAGCACGGGCGGCAGCAGGACCCAGCCGCCGCTCTCCCGCACCAGCCGGGCCATCAGATAAAAGGACATAGGCACCATGAGCGCCGCGAATTGCGCGCCGGCCCCAGGCTGGTGATGCCACCATTGGGACGCCGCCACGCCCGCCGTGACGGCATAGCCGTCCAGCACCAGGGCGGCAGCAAGCATGCGAAACTGGTTACTGGTCATCGACGGCTCCAGACGCCTTTACTGCCTTGCGCGTATCGCTCGCCTGCCCGTTGGCCTGACCGTCTTCGTCGTCGTCCCCATAGGTCGTGAACCAGTCGTCTTTGGCCGCAGACTTTGCGGCGCGCTCCGGCCGTGCCACCGCGCGTCGCGCGGGTCCACCTGCAGGGCGAACGTCCGGAACAACATCGATTGGCTGCGCTCCCTGCACACCGGACGCCGGGACGGCAGTCGCCACCTTTTGCGCGTATGCGGCACCCCGCGTCAGATCGCCGCTGTAATAGCAGGAGAGCGCCGCACGTACCGCGTCATCAGCCTGCGCAAACTGCGGTTTCGCGCGGGCGTAGCACGCTTTAAGAATCGCGGCACCGGTCTTTAGGTTCGCGCAGGGCTCGAAAATGCTCTCTGTGGTCTGTCCGTAACGCGCCAGATTGTGTACGTTGACCTGCACCAGTCCCATGCTGTAATTCCAGCCTCCGGCGTCGAGCGCCTTGACGGTGGCCAGCGCTTCCGGAAGGTTCTTTGGCTGTCGCGCAAGATGACCACCGACGACGCCGATCGCGAACGGATTGCCGCTGCTCTCGACTGTCGCCACGCGCCCCAACAGCGCGTGATGAACATCAGGGGCGCACTCCTGGGCCAGCGAGACAAAGGAGGCTGCAACCGGCGGGGAAGCGACCTGCATATCCGCTTGTGACGCTTGCGCGGACAGCAGCATCACACCCAGCGCCAGAGGCGCGACGAGCGATTTAATGGGAGACATAGAGCACCTTGCTGATTCCCCGCACCCCATCGTCATAGCGATGCATCTGCACCACGACATCGATGAGACTGCGGGCATAGTCGATAATCTCGGCACGCTGCAAGGTCGAACCGAAGCGCATGACCATCTGCGCAAGCCGTTCGAACATGTGTTCGGGGCTGGTTGCGTGCAGCGTCGTCATCCAGCCGCCGTGACCGGAATTGAGCATTTCGAGCGCGACGTATGCTTCAGCGCCACGCAGCTCGCCCGGAATCACGCGATCAGGCGACAACCGCAACGACGCTTCCATCAGTTCAACTGGCGTCACATTTGCCGTGCCCTGATTGCCCCGCGAATACAGCAGGTTCACCGTATTGGCCTGCGGCGGGCGCAGCTCGCGCGCGTCTTCAATCGTCACGATCCGCTCAGCCGGCGATATCTCTTTCAGGAGCATGTTGATGAACTCCGTCTTGCCAGCAAAAGTCGGTGCACTCACAACGATGTTCTTTTTCGCCTTGACGGCGAGCCGCAGGAAGGCTGACCAGTTGCCGTCGCGGTATAGCATCGCCAGCTTCCTGCCAGTGTCTTCCGCGTCGGGCAATGGTTCATTGACTCGCCTGAAAGCACCGCTCTCCTCGTAGTACTGCATCGTCAAATCAAGCGTTGACGGTTTGCGGATCGCAATCGCGATCGTGCCGGGCGGCACCGCAGGGGGTTGGACAACCTGAATACGGAAATCGCGATTCCCCGGCCCAGTCAGTTCCGAGGGGATCGAGGCCGCGAGAAGCGGGCGCTTCGCATCCGTCTCCTGGTCGGAGTGATGCGCCACCAGCTCGGCAAAGTCCCGCAACGTGCTTTCGGTCAATACTGGCGTATCCACCCGCTCCATGAAACGCATGCCCTTCCGGCCGGCCCATACGACGCCCGGACCATTCACAGCGATCTCCGAGACATCGACGTCATCAAAGAGCGGACGGATGGACTCGGTGCGATTGAAGAATGCCGGCACGATCGACATGTCAGCGCCCCCGGATGCGTTCGGCGCGAGCCACCGCGCCGGCCTGCTGCACGGACGGACGATCGAGGCACACCTGCGCATCGAAACACTGGCGGGCAACGGCCTTAAGCTTTGCCTGCGCGAGCATCAGATACCGTCCGTCATCCCGGGCGAAATCCCTGAATATCTGTGCCTGCAACGCGTCGGCAACCGCGTCGTCCAGCTGGCGGCGCAGTTCGCCTGCGGCGACTTCGCATTGAACGTGCGAGATATCCGTTGTCATCATTCCTCCCCGTCGCCCGATTTGCAGTAGTCGGAGAAGTCCAGCTCGTGTTCGACCTGAATGCGCACGCGCGTGCCCTGGTCGTTTTTGAGTGTCGGCGGGATGTTGACGTAGCCGCCCAGCAGCTGCTGCGAAGACTGCGCCATCGACTGCTGCACCCCCGCGCGGTACATCGCCATCGAGTTGTTCTGGTCTGACGACGACACACCGTAGGTCGATGAACCCGCGCCGAGCAGCGACAGCGCCGCGCTCATACCTAGGATCTGGCCAACGTGGTTATCAACATCGGCGTCGATGCCCGCCGATCCGAGCTGATCGGCAACCGGTGAGTCGACATGGATCTTGACGCCATCCGGGCGCAAGGCGACGGCGCTTGCAATGAAGGTTCGTTCCTGCCCCTTGCGCACAGACGAATTCGGTTTGCCTGTAATGCGCGTGCCCCACGGCAGCAGCGCAATCCTGCCCTGCTCCCCATAAGCATCCCGATCCAGCATGATCGTGATTGAACCTGGCAGGTCCGAGATAATGCGCGGCACCAGGTGGCCCTCGAGGATGGCCCCCGGCTCCATCTTGCATTGCAGGTTGTCGATCTTTTGCGCCTTGGACGTAGAGTCGTCGGCGCTCGAAACACTGCGCGCGAAGGCCGAATTCGGATCATTCGGACCGTCACCGCCAGAACGGCGGCCCAGCCCTGCCTCACCTTGCTGTGCATCAGCGGAAGCGGCACCTGCATCGTCCGAACCGTCGCCCCCCGTGTCTGAACCAAACAGACCCGACTTCATTCGCGCCTCGTGCATTGCCTCGGCTTTTCTGCGCGCCTGCTCAGCTGCTGCGGCCGCCTGACGTTGACGCTCTGCAGCCCGTCGCGCTTCGTCCGGATCCACGCCCGAGCTTGCCGCTGGTGCCAACGCAGCTGCCGCCATCGACGCCGGAAGTTTCTGCCGGCCAGCATCCAGCGGCGCGGCCTTCGTCGTGTCTTCGTCGATCTTCGGCTTGTCTGAACTGCTCGATGGCGCCGGCGCATCATGCTTCATCGCGTAGAACCCACCGGCACACAGCAGGAACAGAATCGTGCCGGCGACCGTGAAAAAGGTTTGACGCCGGCCGCGCCCCGGATCGGCCGCGAGCGACGTCTGACGCAGCGCATCAGCTGCACGCCGGCGCTCGTTCAGGCTGTCGCCTGCATCGCCCGGCTCGCCCCCTGGCTGCCCGCTGTCACGAGGCAGATCATTCGGGTTATCAGGCATATTCAATTTCCGCCTCCCCAGGGTGAGCGCTGCGCCTGTGTCGCCGCACCCTGTTGCGACCGACTCACACACAAGGTGCGATCGCCATCGCGCAGGGTAAACCGGTCAGCCATCTGCTCGACCACCAGGTACGGGCCTTCCCTGCGCATGGGCGCAAGCGCCTCGGTGCCGTCCCGGTCAACGACATAAATGCTCGGCTTGGGCTTGCCGATGGTGGTCAGAAAGTAAGTGAACTGACCGTCGTCAAACACGCGCTGCAGGCCGAACGAATTTTCGTCACCCGACACCTGATAATTCTTGTTGACCATGCGCGGCTGCGAATAGGATGCATCAGAGACGCCGCCCGAATCGTCGCCCCATCCATCGTTTCCGTCGGCCGGATACAGGAAGCGCACCGCATAGGTCGCGCGTTCCGGATTCTTCGAACTGGACAGGCGGAAGTAATAGACGTGGTTGCTGGTCGTGACCGTCAGATTGGTTCTCGCATCAGGCTCGACCGGCTTGAGCACAAGATGATTGCGAAACTTCAGAACCTGCCAGCCGATCGAATCGCCGATCGCCTTGTTGAGGATCTTTTCCCCAGGCGCAAACTCGATCGTCGTCGCATAACCATAGACACCGGTGATTTCGTACACCTGATTCGGATCGAACTGAAGCTGGCATACCCGGTTGTCCGTGATCACGCAGCGTGGATTTTTGGCCGCTTGCGCATTCACACCCATAACGGCGCACGCAATACCCACTGACCATGCCAGCATGCCGTGGCGAATCGTTTTCATGTCGTTCCCTCTCCTGGTTAGTACGCCGAGGGCGTCACGAAATGCACGATATGCGCGGCCTGCAATGCATCGTCAATCGACGCTATCTGCAGGTGGTAAGTGCCGCGCGTCGTCGTGACATTCAGCCCCATCTTTTCGCCCGGCCTGTCGGCCGTCACCTGCAGCGTGTCGCCAGTTCGCTGAACATGAAAGACCGGTGCCGTGCTCTGCGCGATGGCCTTGATGTGTTCGTCGCGCGGAAAGTCAATCGCCAGCAAGGTCCTGTCAGCAACGGTCAGGTCGTAGATCTGATCCGGCATGTACGGCAGGCGCTGCACATTGCCTTCCGTTCCCCGCAGGACCGGATCAGCAGCCGTTACTGCGTGAGCCACGGCCGACAACGCCACTGCTATCGCTACTGCCGTCAAGGCTCTCCTGACTGTTCGCATCTCAACCTCCAGATGGGGCCGGCGCACCCGGCTCTGTGTTTGGCTCGAAGCCGGTCACCATGAAACCCGTACCGTTGATGTAGCGGTTCTGCGGCGTTAGCGCCTGCTTCACGAAGTCGTAGCGGAACAGCACATGCCAGTACACCGTCTTGTTGTCGCCGTTGCCGTCGTTGTAGGTCGTGAAGGTTGCTTCGGCCTTGTGGTCGTCACGGTCGAGAATGCGGATGCGCTGATCCTTCACGCGACGAACCGTCGTCTCTGCGATCGCGTAGTACGGGTTGTCCTTGTTCTTCGCGTCCATCTCGTGATTGAAGCGGTCTGCCACGTCCGATGCTGAATGCAGCCTGACGTAATCAATATGGTCCTGGCGAAACGCGCGATCCAGCGTGTAGCGTTCAGTCACGTAACGGGCAAGTTCGCTCTCGATCACGGCATCCTTCGAGCTGAGCACCGCAGGTGTGCCGATCTCGCTTTTTGCGACGTGGTTGTTTCTGTCAAGAGTCAGCACCACAGGTGGCACATACTCCTGATTGGCCTTGTCGTAGGCCATTGAAGCCAGTGCGAGGCCCGCGATCGGCCACGCTACCAACGCGAGCAGATAAGCGCGATTCCGGGATAAGCGAATCGCCTCATAGGATTCGGCTGGCGGTGCGTCAGGCGCTGCCGCCTTACGTACCTTGGATGCTTTCTGGAAAATCGCGCTCACCATTGACCTCCATCAGATGTGCCGCTCGACGGCGCTGTGCCGCCTGGGCCACCCGGTTGACCGGCACCCGATGGGCTCGACATGCTTGAAGGGCTCGTAGCACCGCCCGAGGAAAGCGCCCGCTCGATTCGCGCAAGCTGGTTGCCGTGAGCAGTTTGAGTGTTGCTGATACTGGTCAGCGCATTCGCCGCGCCCGGATTTGCGCCGGCGCCGCCTCGACCACCCCCGGAAAGCTTCGACATGATCTGGGACATCATGAAGCCGCCGATCATGTCCGCCATGCCGCTGCCGGCGGCGCCGCTCGATGTCAGAGCGGACGCCAGGGGGCGAATGGTAAAGGCCATGAAAAGCGCTATTGCGCCGGCGATAATGATTGCGGCGAAGGCATCCTGCGCCGTCATCGCATTGGGATCCATCTTCGAGACAAACTGGTCGGTGATATCGAAGCTGAATTTCACGATGACACCGAGCAGGATTCCGACCAGAGCGAACTTCGCCATCGCCGCAAACCAGCTCATGCCGAATCCGCGCGTGCTGTTCCACATCAACGTCGGCACGAACAAAGGGAAGAGCAGCATCGTGACCGCAAAGCCCATGTCGGACCCAACCTTCAGGACGAGAGCAATCAAGACCATGGCTGAGTTGACGATCTGCAAAGCCAATCCAAGAAGAACGATGCCAATCTTGAGCATCGACTGCTTCATCATCTGACCCGACGCGGCTGAGAATTTGTTGTAGTCGTTCTCCAGATATTGCGTCATTGACTGTCCGCCCATCAGCGAACTTACCGTGTCGTCACGCAACTCCTGGAATGAGTGAAAGATCTGTCCGGCAAGCCCGCCCCAGTTCAATGCCGCGAACACGAACATGATCGTCAAAAGCATTCTCACGAGAGGCCACACGTCCGCAGGATCCCGCCCGGAATGAACCCGGATTACCTTCACTGCCACCCAGATCATCGCGAGGTAGAGCGCCGGTTGCGTGACTGCGTGCCCCAGCACCGGGTAATTGGTCGACAGAAACGCTTCCGTTCGCGACGGGATGCTGTCGAACAAGGTCTGGATGAATTGATCTACCGGATCAGCCATGTCACTTCCCCGGGCCAAAAAATATCTGCTTGGAGGCCTCCGCGGCGGCGTTGCAGTCGCGTGCTTCCGGGGTGTCAGCAAAGGGGCTAATGCCGCGGTTTGTGCAATCGTCTTCGCGCGCTTTCATCTCGGCGCGATGCGCAAGGTAATACGCTTCCGTCTTCGGCTCGAACGTCGGCACAGTCTGCGCAGGGGGTTCGACAGTGCCGCCTCCCGTGCTGCTCGTATGCACGACGTAAACGATCAAACCGCCGCTTCCAACAACTGCGACTGCGAGAAGGAACCAACTGAGTTTGCCTGTCCACGTCATATGCCTGTCTCCAGTTTCTTCACCCGTGGACCAGCAGGCCCACGGCGCGCCGTCACGCCTGCTGGCCGATAGGATGAAAATCGCACGCGCACGGCGATTTCGATATCGCGCCGGAATGTGCACAGCCAGCCAGACACGTAGCGCCGGCGAGCAGGAGATAAAAAACGATGCTTCGCATGTCGATCCTCACTTCGATACGTTGCTGAAAAACTTCTCACGCTCTGCGGTGGCCTGGTTACTCTCGTTGAGCTGGTTCGCCGTCAGATTCGCGTTGATGGCCTGCAATTTCGTTTGCGCGGACTGGGCCATCCCCAGCTCGGCCGACATGCGGTTCTGCAGATCCGCGGCGTCCTTTACGTTCTGGGTCGTGTCGACCTGCTGTGAAAGGCTTTGGAAGTTCTGCAGGTGGGTTTGGGCCTCGTCGTACAGCGACTCTCCGCCGGCCAGTGCCGAGCGAACCGAGTCGGTACTCATCTTGTAGTTCGCGCCCGCGCCCTTGTCCGCGAAGTCATCGGGTGACATCGTGTTCATCACCTTTTCATACGTCGCCTGTCGGCTACCGTAGATGCCGCTCTTCTGCTGCGATACAACGTCCTGCCAGCTGCCCGGCACAATGGACGACGCGTCAATTGCATCGGTCAGCCCCTGCCCACCCCGCCCGTACGACCCGGTTACCGCGCCGTATTGCTGCTTGAGCGTGTCGTATTCCTGCTTGAGCTGCGCGAGTTGCGCGGCCAGCGCTGTCCAGGTCCCGGCATCGCCAACCGGAACGCCCGTTGCGAACGCTGACGTCGATATGGCCATCACTGCGATGGCCGCTACGAATGGTCCTTTCATTTCTGCACCTCCACTTCCGGTTGTAAGGTCGATTTCGCCAATCGCGCTGCGCTCCCTGACTTGCCCATCCAGTACAGCCTGATGCCTCGCGACCACGACCACGCATACACAAAACAAAGCGCTAGCACGCCGTACTGCTGCGATTCCCACGCCATCCAGAACCAGAAAGGTTGCCCTGCAAGCCCGCAGATACAGGCCCACTTACGCCAGTGTTCGCGTCGGTCCTGCGACAGAAAAATGCTCGCCGCACCGAGTACACCGATTGCAATCTGTCCGATCACAGGTTCACCTCACCACTCAACTCAAAGGTTGTGCGTCCGTTCAGATAGCGCACGTTTCATGAACACTGGAACCCATCGGCTCGGGTCCGTTGTGCCCAACTCGGCGCGGACACGGTTCATCAGCTCAACCGACTTGTCATTCGACGACAGGACGGCCACGAGCTCAGGCATGTCCGACATATCAAACGAGGCGCGCACACTGACTCCGCTGCCCTTCTTGATAAGTACCTTGTAGTCGGTGGGCGGTGCGCGCTCGATGAATTCGAACTCGCTCTGCGAAAAGTCCAGGTTATCGACGTAGTCCCGTCGATCGGCCTTGTCATTCGCGAAATAGAAGCTCGTCACCGCCTGATTCTTGACTGCCGCCACCGGCCGATAGAGAGCGCTCGGCTCGGGCGTAATAAAGAGCGTTACGCAGTTGCGCCGACGGAATGTCTCGCGATACAACTCGACCTTCTGTTGCCAGAACGGATTGCGAATGTACGTCTGGGCTTCGTCCCACACGATGATCGCGGGCGACCCGTCAAGCGATTGCTCGATACGGTGTGTCAGGTAGTTGAGCAGGATGGGAAGCTCTGGCCTTCCCTCCTTGTCTTTCATAAGCTCCCGCATTTCGTAGCGATAGTGACGATGCGTTGTCACATCGAGCGTGTCGTGTTCGTTGTCGAAAACTGCAGCATTCGCGCCATCGCCATGCCACACGGCAATCGCCCGATACAGATCCGAATTCTTCGCGCCGAAACGCCAGGCCAGATTCCGCAGGCGCCGGTCCTCGAATTTAGTCTTGCTGTCATCGAAGTTGTCATTAACCGCCGTGGCAATGCGTTCGATATCGTCGACCGTGAGCCTGTAGCCGTAGCACGTCGCCATCATCTGCAGCAGCTCGCGCAGCATCGCGCGGTTCTGTTCCGTGTCGGGCATCTTGCAAGGATTGCCAAGGGAGCGTGACAGGCTTAGTACGATGTCGGCACCGTTCATTGCCTGCATGAACACGGTCGCGCCGTTCTCACGGTCAAACCAGTGCACCCGGGGCTCCACCTTATCGGCCTGACTGGTAACCATCGCGACAAACAACGTCTTGCCCACGCCCGTTTTCGCCGCGAAATTGCCATGCCCGGGCACCATCCCGGCGCGTTCCTCGTGAAAGTTCAGGTAGTAGCCGGTCTGGCCTTCAGTCGGCAGGACCATGAGGCATTCACCCCACAGGTTTCCGTCAAAACGCCCTTGCGGAAAGCTGTGCAGCGATGCAAAGGAAGCGAACTGGAGCGTCTCGACCTTGCCGACCCGGCCGTTGTGCCGCTTTCTGGCACCAGGTATCTGCGACCATACGGCACGCTCCATGCCGGTCGTCTCGACAACCGGTTTCACGCCCCAGCTCTTGAAGCACTCGCCCGTTTTACCCACGGCATCATCCAGCGCTTCAAGCGCCTTGAGCGCCGCCGCCTGCGAGCGCCCTTCGATCGGCACATGAACGAGGACGCTCATGTGGTGTGTGCCGAGCACTGCCTTGTTAGCAGCCTGTCGCATACGCAGTGCCGTAATTTCCGCCGACATACCGGCAGTCGTCCGGTCGTGCGATAGCCGCGCCTCACTGGTCGACGTCGCCATGCTCGCGTCAAGCTTGTCGATCGGGAAAAACTTCTGCGTGACGATCAGTTCGGCAGGCAGCCGCTGGAACCGGTCGGCCATCCCGGCGACAACGCCATCGGGCCAGCGTGACATGGCCAACACCTGGCCGATGCGCCGGTGGTTGAGCCCGTTGACCTCAAAAACATCTTTCCCAAGGATCGGATTGCGACCGAAATGCAGATACGCGCTCGCGATCGCCTGGGCCAGGTTGTATGAGTCAGCCAGCACCGGGCCGTCTTCCTGTGTGAGCAGATAACGCAGGAAACGCGCCATCTCACAACAGGGTCCGATTTCCGTTTCGACGCGGCCCAGCCGCCGAGGCGCGTAATGCGCCAGCGATTTCATCAGCGAATTGACCTTCTCTTCAAGGTCACGCGCCTGTCTCGACTCCGTTTCAAGCTTGTCGTTTGTGCCAGAGGGATTGAACGCATTGAATACGCGATCGAGCCGCCCCACTACCCCGCTGTAGTGCCGGTAGCGCACGATGGCAATATAGATTTCGTGTTGATACAACGACCGCGTCTGAAAACGCGCTTTCAGTTTTTCATTGAGGAAATTCGGAAACCAGTTCGAATACTTGCCGGCGGGCCACCGGTTGGCCTTGCGCCGGATCTCGTACACGTAGATGCCCACATTGCTGTCAGCGATGGATTCCAGTGCGGTGTTCCGCTGATGCTTGTACGCATCGACGCCGGTGTCATCGAGCATTTCCGCGTAGAGGCCCTGGAGACGCACAATCTGCACCAGTCCGCTGTCGAGCGTGCGCAACGTATGGCCGTTGTAGTACGCGTTCAGGCCAAACGGAAGTTCGCGCGAGGCGTGCAGATCAGCCGCATCATCCTTGTCTGACTCGCTCCGCTGAACGAATGGCGACGCGCCGAAATGACGGTCGAGAAAGGTGGAGAGAGACATAGTGACGTGCTCCTCCTATCGCTTCGCGCCGCGAGAGCCGCCCGCTCGCATGAGCAGCTCCGGCACGAAGAGCGTCTTGCCAGTGCCACCCTCTGCCCAAAGGTTCGTGTGTCCGACACGGCGCGACGGCATCGACAGAGCCGGAGGATTGTCCGTCGGCTGCGAGACAGACGACACACGCCGGCGAGAGCGTGAAGATTTATCGTGGCGCATAGGTCTTGGCCCCGCCCCAGTATTTGATGCTGCGTGGCTTCGCCGTCGCGCCAAAGCTCTGATACGCGACCGAGAACGCGAACATATCTTTCGCAGTAATCAGATAGGAGCCGATGACCAGAAAGGGCACGGCGAGCATCACCGGCCACCATTTGAGGAACATGAAAACAACCGCGGGCAATACGAACGAGCCGAGGAACAGCTCAGCCAGGCAGCCCCATATCATCCAGGGTTGCACCATGCCTTTCGGGATTTCGTGTACTTCACGCATGGCCTCACCTCAGATCTGCGAGGAAGCGACCGACGCCGCATAGCGGACGATGGAAGGGACCGCGAAGAATACAAATGAGCAGATAACTGCGATCACGGCACCCTTCATTGGAATCCAACCCTTCGGCACCCCGAGCACACAGATGCCGAGAATCGCCATGAAGACATAGGGACCCGCGTCGACGAACAGCCAGCTAACGAAATCGCGAACCAGGCCCGTACCAGTGCTGTAGTCCATCGCATAAGCGAATTCAGGGAAAACAGCTACGCACAGCAAAGCAACCAACAATGACATGCGCCGCGATGTGCTCGCTTCGACACTGCAGAAAACCGCCCGCGCGTCGCGAGTCTTCGCGCAAATGAAGGACAACAGCCGCTTCTCAACACTCTTACCCACAACGGCGTCTGCCATATCAAACCTCTTCAGTGATTCGTGGTTAGGCGGTGCCGCGCCGTCAACTCCTACCCTCGCGCGTCATCCAATGGAATGAAGATTACCTACCGCGTCACTTTACTAGTCACAACGAGCGTGTCAAGTCATGTTTTGCAAAAAATTTCCCAAACCTTGCGTGTCAGGTCAGTTATGGATAAAGTCGGCAACCAAAGGAGGGGTATCTAGATATGCCTGATAACGACATTCAGACCGACTCAACGGCCATCGCCAGCCGCGTTCGCAATTTGATGGAGCGGCACGGCGTTACCAAACGCGCTCAGGCGAGCGAGCTAAGCCGGATACTTAATCTCAGCTTCTCGGCTGCAAGCCGCAAGATGAAAGGCCAATTGCCATGGGATCTGAAGCAACTCGGGGCAGTTGCTACGCACTTCGGCGAAACTCCGAGTGTTCTGGTGGAAAACAACGAAGATTTTGAAGACTCGATCACGGGTGAGGGGATGCTGATGGTGAGCCCGCGTCCGCTGCCCTGCTCCGTGCTAATTGGCGACGAGCTGAGTGGCGACCGATCAGCTGACCTGGTAGCGATCCAGTCGGGCGACACATGGAACGTATATCCAGCCGAAATTGCTCCGGCCGGACGAATATTCAATGTGCTGTCGGTCGAAATACGCCCCGACCTGCCGCACCTCGAGAAGCCGGCTATCGCGGTTCTCGACGACGATACCGATACGCAGGCGGCAGACAACGTCTGTGATTATCTTAACGACCACGGTCTGAACGCCACACCGTTCTATGATCTGGCCAGTTTTCGCGAGAGCCTGAAGAGCAACGCGTTCGACGCTTTCATAATCGACTGGCTCATCAACGATGACACCGCCGAGGCCGCGATTGTCGATATCCGGAAGGCCGAGAATCCATCGACACCGATTTACCTGCTGACCGGGCAGTTGCAAAGTGGTAAGGCCCGTGTTGACGACATTGCCCGGGTGGTTAAGCAGTTTGGCTGCAAGTGGATCGAGAAACCGGTTCACATGCCCATATTGTTTTCGCAAATCTCTAACGAACTGAGCCGCTCATCGAGCTAACCGCAAAGGTGCAGCGCCCAGTTGCTCGCAATCAACTTCTGATACGCGCGGTCGACTATCTCCAGATCGCCCGCCCGCCCACTTGCCTGGATTCCCTGAATTTCCGGAAGAGGAAGGTTTATAGCTTTGCACGACGGGTAGTCGCGCACGCGCAGCTCAGACGAGATCGTAGTGAAAAATGCCACTGTAGGCACGTCAAACCCAGCTGCGATGTGAACGGCGGCCGTGTCAGACGTCACAACAAAGCGGGCATTTTTCACCCATGCAATAAAGGCGGCCGTGTCCGTCGATAGGCTCTTAATGTCTGTGTAGTGCTGGTGGTCGACCTTGCCGAAGCCAAGTACGGGAACGTGAAACCTTTCCCAAAGACTATTTACAGCCTCGACTCGAAACGAATGCGGAATGCTGCGCACAGGCGTGCTGGCTGTCGGACAGAGCAACGTATATTCCTTCGATGACCATTCCGCGCTCAACGCCGGCAGAGCTACGCGCTGAAGCCAGTCATTCGACTTGTGGTCCCGGCCAACGTCAGCCGGTGCGATCCCGAGCGCCCACAGGAAAAAATCTATCATGGGCATCGTCGAGAAGTTCGGCCAGAACAGATGGTTACCCAGATCGATCCGGAGTTCATCGTCGGGCAGAGAATCGACATCGACGGGAAGATCCACAACACTCCCAAAGATCGGCGCCGCCAGTTCGTATAGCTGCCTGACGTACGCAGGGGCGCGACTCGGACGATAGATAACAAAGGAAATTTCCGGGTGCCGCCTCTTGATCGACGCCAGCGCCGTGAGTCCAATAATCGAGTCCCCCAGCGTGACGCCCATTCCGTTGATGACATGAACGCGCGTTAGACGCGAGTAGTCGACTTCAAACGGAGCAACATTCGCATTCTTGATTGCCTGCACAGCAGAAAGCGCGCTATAACCTTCTGCCGACACATCGGATACCTCAAGGTCATAGGAGGCAACAATCTCACGATCGCGCGAAAGCAGTGAACCTGCATTCGTAAGCGCCGATACCTCATCAAGGATAGTCATTGATCAATCACGTTCGGTTGAATTCAGTGCCGCTTGTTAGCTGCAAGCGCATCCAGTAGCGCCTGCTTTAATACCGAGTTTCGCACAGGCTTGTGCAGGTGTTGTGTGAAGAGTTCGGCCCCACTGTCTTTCAGCAGCTCCCTGGAAAACGCACTGATGCCGATGATAGGAACATCCCTGTTCGGTCCCGGCGTCGCTCGTACCTTTCGAGCGACGGCGATCCCGTCTTCCCCTGGCATCTGCACATCCAGCAATACTGCGTCATACGTAGCCTCACTCAATGCAGCCAAAGCCTCGCCGGCGTCGACAGCAACATCCACGTACGCGCCAAACGATGACAGCACATCCGCAAATGACTCCCTTGCAGATTCCTGGTCATCTACGATAAGCACCCTCTTCCGTTCGATGATCGCCGTAACTTGCATCTCTGTTCCATCGGCCTCTGTAGCAGCTGCGGCTGCTTTGACGGGCATCGACACTGTGACTATCGTTCCCCGCCCCGGCTCAGTCTCGATGTTGATCGATCCGCCGAGCAGATCGACCAGCCCTTTGACGATCGCGAGGCCAATGCCTGCACCGTCGTGCTTCCTCGTATTGGATTGGTCTAGTTGCGTGAATGGCTGAAAGAGCTGACTAACAGATGCCGCAGGTATGCCGGGTCCGGTGTCTTCAATAGTGATGTCAAGGACGGCCCCACCCCTGGACGGCGTTACATCGAGACGCGCAAGAATTCGACCGGCATCCGTATACCGGACCGCATTCGACAGCAGGTTCCCAACTATCTGCCTGATGCGATCGGGGTCCGACAGATACCAACCATCGCCGTTATTGACCAGCGCGACGACCTCCAACCCCTTGCTCCTGGCAGACGCCGTCACGTCGTCAATCATCGAGCCAATAACGTCGGCGGGTTGAAATTCCCGCTCCCGCAACGTGAGGCGTCCGGCGTCCAGTCGCGCGAAGTCGGTAAGATCTTTCATCTGTGTTTCTAGCCTACTTGCGGCTACCGCCAGCCTCTTGATCAACGTCGCGTCTCGTTCGGCAAATCGCCGATCCAAAAGTGTATCGGCCACACTAACGATACTTTGCAGCGGTGTCCGCAGTTCGTGCCCGATCATCCCGAGGAATGCATTTTTTGCGCGGACCGCGTCCTGTTCTGCCTTGATCGCCGCGTTCTGCTGACGCGTTAGCCGCTTTCGATCGACGCCTAACATCAGGGCGAGTACAGCCGTTCCCGCCAGGAGTATCAACAGTAGCAGGCTGCTCAGGAAAAAAAGGTGCCGCTTTCCGATCAAGTCTTCGTAGACTGTATCGCGCCGGTCTATCTCGGCCTCGCTCACGTGATCCGTGATGACTGCCAGAGGCTCATCTATCTGCCCTAGGCTAAGCGACAGGTCCACGGCCCTGCCTGGATCTTGCGGCAGCTGTTCGACGGCAGGCCTCACCCTCTCGATCACCGCACCTATTTGTGCGATCGCATCTCGAAAGGAAGCATTGCCATTAAAGATCTGGGTGGCATCGGACGGTGTGGCCAACACCGCGTATTTCGATTGCAACACGTCAAAGCGCAACTGCACCGACCGAAAATCCGATCTGCCGGCGCCGTACAGGAGAAAGGCGTTCTTGGCCTTGTTGGCTGCGATTTCCAGTTGCGCCACGGGCCAGTAGTAATTCTCTTGAGGACCAGCCAGCGCCTTGAGACTCGCTGGCGACAGGAGCAGCGAATACGCGAAATAGACCCATACCCCGGATACGCAAAGTAGGAGAGCAATCGCGACGCCGAGGACCCGTTTGACACCAAGTCGGCGAAGGAAAATCATTCAACGACAATCTTATAAATTTGCCACACAAATCGAGCCTCGATCGACGCCCGGTTCAAGTCATCCTGATGGTCATCGCGCGGATAAATCAGCATCAACGGCCCAAAGCCCTTCTGTTCCAACGGCTTGCCGTCCCGCTCATATGCCACGATCACGCCGTATTGCTTCGCGTCCGAAAGCGGAACATCGTGCTTGTAGTCATCGAGCGCGTACACGTGCAGCACCTTCCCGCGTGCGCCAACTTTCTGCAGAATGCTCTCCAAGGTCGGTCCGCGCCACACACTAACGGGCGTCCAGTTGGTCGAAGTCTTGATTGTCCTGGTACTAAGCGCAAGCAAATCGGCACTGGTGAAATGGTACGTATGCGTACTGGCATCAGTGACGTTCGCAATGTTTCCTGTCACGTCCAAGCCCCACGGGGCAGTCTGGGCATGCGCCTGAGAAAAGCTGGACACAAACAACAACAATGCAAATCCGAGATATCTCACCACAGCCTCCATTTGTGCTTGTGTGCGGACTATGTAAGCCGGGCCGGGAGCTCCGCTCCCCACTTGCCCGGTATTTCGCAGCAATATAAGGCATCTGCGACGCCGCGGCCCGTTCGAGCTCGGCAAGCTGACAACACAAGGAGGCATTTGAGGGTATCTGCTACCATCAAATCACCACCACAAAGTTAAATTCAACACCCTGCATGGCAAACGACAGATCACCGATCCACGAAAGCTTAAACCGCATCCTTCAGGACCTCCGTGCATGCCAGGATGAAATCACGGCTGCTCGCGCAAAGGGTGTGACCGTTGATAGCGCGCCTATGTTGGCGCGTATCGATAGCCTCGCCAACCAAGGCCACGCCTTGTGGCCGCAAGGCGAGGAACATCGCGACCCTGACTTTGAAGACATCCTGCACGTCAAGGCAGACATTCAAAATTTGGCGCTGGAGTGCAGGCGCGCCGTTTCCGCCTGACGAGATTGGCGCGCATAAAAATGCCGACCCGGTTGGGGTCGGCAAGGAAATCCAAACCATTCCAGGTGGCCAGCAGCGGCCAACTTTTCAGCTACCAATAAGGAATTCCAACATGAATTCTTTATTGGTATCCACTCAAACCACTGCCCCTCTCGCCCGAATGCGACGGATCGCCGTTTCCGTGCCTAATTTCCGCTTCGTCCCGCATCAAGCTCGCGACGCAAGGCGGCCAGCGCCCGTTTGAGCGTTTCGCCGAGCGGCTCATCAATATCATCGGCAAGGCGGTACAACTCATCCTTGGTGTCCTGCTCGCCCTTGATGTTGATCTGAACATTTCGCCCGGTTTTAAAGCGGCGCTTGGAACGCGCAACGGGAGCAACGGGAGCTGTCTGTCGGCCCGTGAACCCGTGCTGGTTCGCCAGCTTTTCGATATCCGCCTTACTCTGCTTAGGCTTCTGTTCGGCGGCCGGTTTTGGCGTGAAATTCTTCAGGCTGTCCAACGGATCTACACGGCTCATGATGCGACCTTTTCCTGTTGCTGCGGAGCGTCCTGCATGATTCTGGATATGACTTCCCGGGCAAAGGCTTCAGCGTTCTCGATCGCCTTGTCGACATTCGAAACTTCGTCACGCGGGAGCGTTTCGAGCGGTTGCCGGTATGAAAACATCGCCTTGAACGCGGCTCGCTCGTTCAACTCAGTCTCAAAAAATGGAATGCCGCCGGCTTCGAAGCTCTTGCGGATGTGCCTGGTATCGCGACTCTGAATTGCGGCCGCCGTACGCGTAAACAGAACGGCGTAAGGCAGCTTGTAGTCAGGTTTGTGTTTCTGGATACCGCGCTCGTGTGCGCGAATCAGCCCAAATGCACGGCTCGCCTGCTCCGCGTCGAGCTGCGAGCCTTGTGTCGGAACGACGACAAAATCAGCCTCCGCGATTGCATACGCAACGATCGTCGCCGCCGTGCCCTCCAGGTCCACGATTACAAAAGGCGCTTTTGTAGCAGCATCTGCGATCGTATCCCCAATGGTTTTATCGGTGACGTCCGAGATGATTGTCATGTTCTGGGGAACCTCGCCTCCCTCAGCCCACGTTTTGATCGGGTGATTGGGATCGCCATCAATAACCACCACTGCTGCGCGCTGAGCGATCTGCGTTGCCAGCGCTAACGCGGATGTGGTTTTACCCGCCCCGCCCTTCGGGCTGACGAAAACAATAGTTGGCATAGACAGGACCTCAAAGGTTCGGGTGGTCGAACACCCTATGGGTTCCAAAAAGGAATTCCATCGGAATTCATCATCGGAATCATAGTCGATACCTTTAAGGAATTCCACAAGAATTCAACCAAGAAATCCACATTGGTATCCAATATGAATTCCTCTGGAAGATGACTCTATAACGCGCAGGTACAACAGCCGAATCCCCGATGGTACGTGGATTTCGCCAGATACCATCGCTGGAACCATTTCAGAATTCCTACCGGAATTCTTTATAGAATTCTTTTTAGAATCCAAAAAGATATCCATCTGCTGAGCACCTAGAAGACCCGAACGTCCTTGCCGCCTACTCAAACACTGTATATATTTACAGTAGCTGTTTATCCATACAGTCCAATGAGGCCGACCATGGAACACCTGGTGCGCGTACAGAACGAATCTGATCGGCAGATTCTTGCGTGGTTGCTCGGCCGGGTAGGGGAGGCGGCCGTAGCGGCCGCTGCGCGCGACTGCGCAGGCCGAGGCAAGCCGTATCTGTCACAGGTGTGCCGACGACTCGGCATACTGCCGCCGTGGACGATAAGAAGCGCGCGACTACGTGACGCCGCGCGCGAAGCACATGAAGCGATCGGTGAACAGCACCTCGCGGAGATTCGGCAGATCTTGGCCCGTGCCCGCCCGGCCACGTCGTCATCTGTCGGGCGCGCTGTCGCGCCGGGTAGGTAGTATCTTTGCTTGACGCAGTGACTGAAGGTGGACACCTCAGCGTTGGTCGCGACGGCCCGTGAAACAACCGTTCGTGACGACAGGTGCGACGAAATGCAATGCAGGAAAGGAGTACGGGGATTTCTGCCAAATTGTTTCACGGCAATCGTACGCCGAGGCGCGATCTTGCCGCCGAACTTTCGAGCTAAAACGTGTTTTTTGACGGTCACCTCGCTCGCCGCTCCTTCGACGTAACAACAGCTACGTAAAATGTATTGGCTGACACAAGTCAGCCGAATTCGCGTTTTCGGTCATGATGCAGCGGCGAATCCAATAGGGGAGTTCAACCACATGTGCTATTCGGCCCAAATCGTGGCGGACTATCGCAAGTACGTAAAAATGTTCGGCGCCCACATGAGCATCAAGGAGTTCACAGAGTTGTACTGGGAACATGGCGGGCGGGATCTGAAAGCTCCGCTGGCAATGGAGGCGGCATTTTCGGATGCCCAGACCGACGATGAGCGGCGCATTCAGGCGCTGATTGCTGAAAACAACTCCGCGCGGGCGACAAAGCTCGAGCAGGAGGTTTTCGAGCAACGCACGCGACTCGCCAAAGCGGAGCGAACTCTGGAAGCGAAGCCGACAAAAGCGGCCGCCGAAAGCAAACGGATCGCCTCCAACAAGATCGACGCCGCGGTGCGCCGGTTGGCAGACCTGAAGCGCACCACCCTGAAGGATGCCGATTCTCGGATCTATCCTGGCTGGTATGCCCCAGTCATGATCGTTCAGGACGGCCACCGCGTCGTTGTCCCGATGCGTTACCGTTGCCGGTTACCGGGTTGGACCGAAGAGATGGAAAGAGAAAAGCCGGGGACGTACAACGCCCGGCGAAACAACTTGCGGAGAGTATGGGGAGAGTTGTTCGGCTATAACCACGGCATCATCATCGTCGATCATTTCTACGAGCACGTCGAACGCAATGGGGAAAAACTGGTTTTGCAGTTCGATCCGACGCCGGCGCAGCAAATGCTCGTCGCCTGTCTGTGGTCGCGCACAACGATACCCGGAGAACCAGACCTATTGTCCTTTGCCGCGATTACGGACGAACCTCCACCAGAAGTCCTCGCGGCCGGACATGACCGATGCATTGTCCCGATCAAACCAGAGAACGTCGACGCATGGCTCAATCCGGATCCGTCCAATCTGGCGGCGCTATACGCGATTCTGGACGATCGGGAGCGTCCGTACTACGAGCATCAGATGGCGGCCTAAGGAATGTGAAGCGCTCGACCGGTCCCCAATTCGCGTAGCCTAGGCGGCCGCGGCCTTGGCTGCCTCGTCGACCTTCAATATCTGTTTGTCGAGCGTGTACTCGTCGCCATTCAAGACCTTCTTAAGCAAATCGACCGCCGCTTCCGAGTACCGGTGGACGACGGTCGTTTTACCCGAAGGGACTGTGATGTGATACCTGTTGTCCGAAGCCTTCATGTCGAACCCGTCCTGTTCTTTCAAGACATTTATCAAGTCTTGTGCCTTGCTCCATCCGGTGAAGCCAAGCTCGGCGCCAACGCCGGTAAGAAGGAATCGGTAACTCAGGTTGACCTGCGAAGGATCGGACAATGATGTCACGCCGAACAGCTTGGCGAAGTTTTCGCCCGAATCGACGGCATGCTCAAGGGTCTGGAAGTCGATTCCAACGTGCCTCTTTGGAATGCTTGAACGAACCAATTCCACCGAGCGAGCCATGAGCGATCGTAAGAGCTTGGTGTTGACCTTCTCCAGATCACCAGCTTGACCGAACGCCTTGTAGACCCACTCGAATGACGACGCGGAGATACTCTTGATGCGAATGTTTACATCGGCTGCGACCGAGATGACCTTGTCGCGAGCGGGGTATGACGCGTCCGTGATCGCCTTGTCCCATTCCAGAATGTAGATGTTGGGCACGAGTTGAAAGTCGGCTCGAACCATGCGGTCCACGTCGTACAGGATGCTCTTGATGTTTGGATCGTCCGCCCGATAGCCAATGAAAATCAGGGGGTGCTCAACGAAGTAGGTCAACAGTTTTGCACTGAGATACTTGTGATCGTCTTCGAAACGTTGGTAGTCGGCCTCGTTGACGACGATGGACTTCGGGTCGGATCTGCAGCCGTGAATCTTGAAGATTTCTCCAATTGCGAGGTACGGCTTCCGCAAAATTTGTTGGCCAATGATTCTCTCGTAATCTGGAAACAGCGGCTCAATCACCTCATCGTAGTTCGTGGTGATGACGGCGTGAGCGCTAATGCTTTTGAGGGCAGCAATCTCGGTATCGAGGTCCGCGGATCCATACGAACCCTTGTGCGGTCCAAGTGCCTTCAGCAACTCAGCGATTGTGTGCTTGATGAAGATGTCGCTTCCATATGCAGTGCTGAAGTATTCGTCCGGAAATTTCGTCTTGCCCTTGGCACTCCACGCCCACTCGCGGTACAGGTCCGAAAAAACCGAACCGATCTTTTTCAGGTCGTTGCCATGAGCCTGCTTGTAGTAAGCGAAGTCCTTGTCGATCAGCGGGCACCCTTTGGCGAGCAAGCCCAATAGTTCTTCCCAGTTTGGTCCACCAGCGTACCGCTTCGTGAAGCCAGAGCCGACGAACAAGATCGGTTGGCAGCTTGCGTCAGCAAGAACCTTTGCGATATCAGCAGTGACCTCGTCCTGGTACTGCTTGTAGTCCATAGGCATCGTGTGGTTTCCCGTTGGTTGTGGGACGAAGTGTGCCGGCGGAACGCTTGCCCGTCGTACCCCGCTAATTACAAACAAGAAATTGTAGTATGTCAGCGCTTTGCAGCATCGTTTTCCGCCTGTATCCCGCGCGTGTGGCGATGGGGCGTCACCCCGGGTGAACGCGAATGACCAGCATGGGACGGTTCTTGTTAACATCGAAGCCAATCTGCACGTGAGACAGTGGCTCAACAACTGGCCACCCCGACATCCCCCCACTAAGGATCATTAAATGCACTAGGTGAGCGTCGCAGGCTTCCACCCGACATTCACCCGTTTGCCTGTATCCCTGATCAGCAATAGCAAGAGTTTCGCCAATCTTGTGCCCGATGCTTTGGAACGTGACCACACCGCCTCGCATCGCCAAGATTGCCTGGGCCTTGTCGTTACGGCTCACGATCAGTTCATTGAACAATTCAGGAGATGCCTTAACCGACTCCGACAGCCGGCGCACGTAGGCCGGTCCCGTGAAATGTGGTCGGTCCGCGCTAGCGCGCACGATTACCGCGACGACGGCCATGCCGTTGACCGTCAGCACCCTGCAGGTCACAGTCTTGATGGGCGGGTAGCAATCACTCTCGGCCGCTTCGCGTACACGCTTTTGCAGCATGTCGGTTTGGCCGACCGGTACACCTGTGATAGCCCCGGTCCGATCGTCGATACCGAGGAACAAGATGCCTTCGCGATCGGCCGTCAACGAGTTGGCGAACGCGTTGAGCGTTTGCCGCAATTCTTGCGACTTCACGCCGGCCGACTTGCGTTCAATGAAGTTGTCTTCGTGGTCTGAGAGACGCTGCAGCAGCTCGACGTCGGTCATGGTTGATTACCCGGTGAACATGGTTAATCCAATATTTCATCGGGCCATAGCTGCGCGCCGTGCAACACGCGCAGGATGCGCACGGTGTCGCCCGTGATGCGGTAGGCCGCGATATACGGTGTTCGGCTGATGACCAGTTCGCGGGTGCCCTCGATGCGGCCTAGACGGCCAGTCTCAGGAAACTGAAGCAGTTGCCTGACCTGCGTCCGGATCCGATCGTCCACGACCACAGCAGCACGCGGGCTGTCCTCTTCGATGTAGTCAAAAATCGCGTCGCGATCCTCTATTGCGAAAGCGGACCATTCAAGCCTCACGCGTCACCTTCACTTGCTTTGCGAAGGGCCGCGGCGCGGCGCCTGGCGAAATGGGCCTCAACGTCATCGTCCGCGGTAGCGGGGCGCGGATCGTCCAATGCTTCCTGCACCTTCGCGCGAAACCAGGCGTCATGTACGGCCGGGTCGGTCGCAAAGGCGAACGGCAACGCACCTTCGTTGGCAACGCGCGTCAGCAGGATACGGACGGCATCCGAGACGGTCAGTCCCATGTTGTCGAGCACCGCGGCCGCGCGCTCTTTCAGCACAGGGTCGATGCGCGTTTGCACCAATGCACTAGCAGCCATGGCCATTACTCCTACTCGTAACTCCGGATTCCACATTGTAATTCATTTGCATTACATGCGATAGCCCGGAGAAGTCGGACCTATTAATCGTGACACATCACGCCTCTCCGGCGCCCGGCGATCCACGCTCGGGTAGCCCATCAAAATCAAGCGCGATGCGCGCGGTCAGTCCATGTTGTTCACGCTGGGCAGGCTCGGCCGACACGATGACGCCTGCACGTTCCTTTTCGGTTTCGAGGCGCACACGCAGGTCTATCAGTGCAGCGAGGTCGCAATCCGTTTCCGCACGCCAGCAGCGCTCTATGACAAGGCGCAACGCTTCCACACGCAGGACGAATGCGCGCGCGTGGTCGATCTCCTGAATCAGGGTCTGGATGGATTCGTCGTCGGAATAGTGCTGCGCGAGTGCGCGCAGATCATATCGGGATGGAGGTGTGAATGCCGGCAGCGGGCGCGACTTCGGTGCGTCGCTGACGACGCCGGCGCGGAAAAACTCCGCTTGCAACTCAGTGCGCAGACATTCCAGCGCGACCAGCTTACTGCCCGTCTCATCGTTCCAGCAACGCTGGATGACCCCACGCAAAGCCTCGACCTCGCGCACGAATCCGCGAAGGTGCTGAATCTCGAGGATCAGACGTTGGACGACACCGTTGCCGCGATAGCGACGCCACAGTTCGCGGAGCTCGTAGATCGTTGGCGGCTTGCACTCGGAAAAGCGGGGCATGTTCGGGGCAGACTTAATACCTGTATAAATATACAGTATAGCCATTTGCCGGAATGCTTACGTCCTGTTGCGAAACTCGACCGCAGCCATGTACGAAACCGATCGGTTTAGGACTCCCCGTCCTGACGGTGTACGAAAATAAGCATTAACATATTTCGTACATGACGTATGATTCGTACGTGGATACCGTACACCAATGGAGCATCATATGTCTCGCACGTTCGCATATGCCCGTGTCTCGACAGCAGACCAGACGACCGAAAATCAGTTGCACGAGATCCGTGCAGCGGGTTTTGCAGTTGATGTGCGCCGCGCGGTGACAGAGCACATATCAGGTAGTGTCGCGGCGAGCGAGCGCCCCGGCTTTGCCAAACTGCTTGATCGCCTCGAGGACGGCGACGTGCTGATCGTGACAAAGCTCGATCGACTCGGGCGTAACGCAATGGACGTGCGGTCAACGGTAGAGCGCTTGGCGGGCATGGGGGTGCGCGTTCACTGCTTGGCCCTTGGCGGCGTCGATCTAACCTCAGCCGCGGGCCGTATGACCATGGGTGTGCTTACAGCGGTAGCTGAATTCGAGCGCGATTTGCTGATCGAGCGGACGACCGCAGGTATCGAGCGTGCCAGGGCCGAAGGGAAGGTGATGGGCCGCCCGTCTGCTCTGACTATCGAGCAGCAGCGTGAGGCGCATCAACGACTCGCGCAGGGCGCATCAGTGTCGCAACTTGCGCGGGAGTACAAGACGACCCGGCAAACGATCATGCGCGTTCGGGAAAAGCTTCAATCCCTGGGCCGGACCGAATAGAAGCAATACTTTTGCCAGATAGTCGCTGTACCACGAGAACATTTTCAGGATCAGAGTCATGCCCTTGCCGCTTCGTCCCATTGCTTTCGTTCTGGCTGCATCCAATCACGGAAGCATGATCGTGAATCGCAATGACCATCACGTAGATGACAAGAGTCGTCCCTATGGGGTTGGCTTCCAGATACTCGACAAATCGGGCTTTGACGAAAGCGAAGTAAGCCTAGTGCTGGCATTGCTCGACTGTCGACGCAATCATTTCGGCAACGGTGTCGTCGCCGTGGACGGAGGAGCCAATATCGGCGTGCATACGATTGAGTGGGCACGGCACATGTACGGGTGGGGGCACGTCCTGGGATTCGAGGCGCAAGAGGTTTTGTATTACGCCCTAGCGGGAAACGTCGCGTTGAATAACTGCATGAATGCCCGCGTGAAGCTTGCGGCGCTCGGCGAGCAGTGCGGTGAGCTGGTTGTACCGCAGCCGGACTATTTCAAGCCGGCGAGCTTCGGTAGCCTGGAACTGCGCCCCAACCCCGACAACGAATTCATCGGGCAGCACATCGCCTACGATGCCTCAGCGTGCAACGTCGTTCCGATGGTCAGCTTGGATTCCCTTGGTTTAGAACGTCTGGACCTCCTGAAACTGGATGTCGAAGGAATGGAGCTCGAGGTGTTGGGTGGTGGTCGGTCTGTGCTTGCGAAGCACCGGCCGATCATGCTCATTGAAGTCCTCAAATCTGATCGCGCGGCAATCGAGAGATTTCTCGGCGGTTTCGGCTACCGTGTTTTTCCCGCGGGCCACCTGAACATCGTTGCCGTGCATGCGTTGGATCCGACACTCAGTCAGATCACCGTTAAGAACGGCGAGCCAATTGTGGCGGCGGAGTGAATGACGAAAAACACTACCTAAACACAGCGATCATGGCTGCACACACTCACTTGCTCAGTCGATAGTTGCGCTTAAGGCCGCAAAATTCTCGCTTCATGCACTGAAAAAGTGACGACATGAACTGCATTTTTATGCATTTTTTCTCTTTATAATCAATGTGTTGCATTAAAAAACTGTTCTACTTTTTTGCACCTCGTTCTAGATAGAGGCTCTACGCTATGAAAAACTTCGCTCACTCTATTTTTGGAGATCGAAATGAGCGAACTTATAAACGCCATTACTTCTTGCATCGTGAAGCTCTCAGATAAAGCTAACAACTTGACGCCGCTGCTGCAGACAGTTGCAGTCATCGTCGGTATGGTCGTGATCGGACTCATGGTCTGGAAGGGGAATCGTTGATGAGCATCAAACCATGGTCACGAATGCCCGTCGAATGGGTCACAGACGAGCGGATAAAAAAATTCACTTGGCCGTCGGATGGTTCCGCAGGAACCGCCGCACTCATGCTCTTCTTCGTGTTCTGCCATTTTTCTAGTGAACGGATCGCCAGGGCAAGACGCAGTGCAGAACCAGTATCGGCCGGGGTAGCTCCGGGCGACGCGAATCCCTACAGCGCACACCTAGTAGTCACACCTGCTACGGGTTTCTCGGCCGGCGCATTGGCGTTGGTTGGGGTGCAATTGCCAGAGCAGGTTCGTGTTCAGATGGTGGCTCACCTGACCTACGACGAACTCAGCGCACTTACGGGGCTTTCAAGAAAGTTGATCTCTGGAGGGCTTAAATTGCTCGAAACCCGCAAGATGGTTACGCGGTACGGCTCTGCGCGGACGGGAGATTACTGCCTTGAAGGACTAGAAGAGGGAAAGCGATGGGCAAAGCTGCCGGGGCAAGCATTGCTTTCACCTGCGAAAACTGAGTTTCTGCCGCTCACGCGATTCAGCCTGCGCAGCAAACATGAGTTAAACGCATTGAAGCTTCACCTGTACTACGCATCCGTGCGCGACAGAACGAAGCCTTATAGTCAGTCTTCGTTCGAAACGACATGGAACAACATTGGCGTTCCAGAGAGGGATATTCCCAAGGCAAATTCGCTATTGCTAAGCACCGGCTTGCTTTCCCGTTTTGGACGAGATACGGGCGAAGATGCGAAGCAATATGAATCAAACCGGTATTACATGGAGGGCTACGACAGTCTTCTCGCACGCACAACACCGCCGGCCAGCACCGATAGCTAAGAGGTCAGTGCCGTGCTTGCTGGTCCAGATGACTTTTTATCATCGAGATCGCCAGTTCGCCGATCACAGCGATCGCGGTGAGCAGAACCAGTATCGGCGCCACTGCCTGCGCAAACGCCTTGTCGTCCGTCGGTTGACCGGCTGCCCGCATGGCCATGTCAGCCGCGATAAACAGAAAGACGCCGACGAAAAGCCCCCACTTGCCGAAGCGTGTCAGGCGCTTCAGAGTCGGCAAAACGCTGATCAAAAACGTGTTCATCATTTTCTCCCCCCAAAAGGAACGGCCCGGCGCGACACAGTCCGGCGAACGCCATCGGCAAGACTCTTTGAATACATCAGACGAAATAAGAATAGCAGACCTGTTCAACCTGGGAAAACTGGTGTCTTTCCGGGCCTGTTCAGCGCATCGCATCGACAGCATGTTCGAGTATCCTGAAAGCCTCTCAGGTTCTGGCCGGCCCTCGAAATGTAGCCAGGACATTCAGCCGGCGCGCTTCGGTGCGCCGGCTTTTCTTTTTCCGCGCAACGTGGTGACAGCAAAGCGTAACGCCCGGTCATTCGTCATCGGGCGCTGATTCAGCCATACCACTCAACCCAATTTCAAGGGTTTTGCCACGCCAGATTGTGCCCAGGCCCGCCATATCACAGAGAAGTGCCCACGCTATATAGGGGACGGGCGTTTCACCGCTGATCCAGCGTCTGACCTGGCGGCCGCCATGCTCACTCAGCCCGAGCACCCGGGCAAGAGCCCGACCTGACAGGCCGATGCGTCGCACCGCTTCCTGAACTTCAGCGCCCCGGGGCCGCTCCCAGCCCTCATCCGCCGGGAGCAAGCACTCGGCCCGAATAGGTGTATGAATATCAACCGTCATTTTTATCGCCTTTTCTCTTAGTCGTACTTCCTGGATTGGACGGATCTTCGCGCCCGGTCGATCGCGTCCGCCGCGACCTTTTCCTCCAGCCGTAATCGATGCGCGCGGAACTCATGTTCCGGCCACCGCGCTTCGCACTCCTCGAGCGCCTTGACTGCCTGATCGCGAGTCATCGGGTGCGTGTACCCCGGCCATGGTTCGTACACGTCGCCGCCTGCACTCGCCACCCGTATACGCACGGCACGCTGGATGATCCAGTCGTCCGTCCAGATTTCGGGGGCCGCCGGGGCTTCAATGGCATCAGCGTCAACCTCCGGCAGGTTGCGCTCATCAAAGTGTCGCTCTCCCGTCGACGTGTCGAGCAGCGTAACGATCGCGTCGCCGAATCGTCCCTGCAGGTCAACTGCATCTCGCCATGCCTTCCCTGAATCGTCGTATTCCGCCGGCGTATCACCAGGCTGCGCATGCCTGAATCCGACCGCCCCCCACTGGTCAAAACTGAGTACTACATCGACGTAGCGGTTCGCGTCGTCATCCCAGACCTGCACTCGAAACATGGTGCCCTCCTGATCCTGAACGATTCATTGGTGCCTCTGTCCTCGATCCAGCCCCCACGGCTTCGCCGCGGTGGAAACACGCAGCCTGCGGCTGCTTGACGACCCCGGCCACAGTCGCACGGCGCCTCACCGGATCGTCCCTCCGCTGCCGCTACGGGCCGGCGCTCTCCCCACGCCTGCCGGCGCGGGTCCCCGTGCGCCTCGATCCGGGCGCGCAGGCGCGCGCGATACACTCCCGGCCAATACAAGTTCTGGTTTAGCAGGAAGGGGGTTCCCTGGCACCGGTGTCTACGATCGGGCTGGCGAGCCGGAGCCTGTCAGCCTCGGACACAGACACGCCTGCCCGTTACCAGCCAACGTAGTTCAGCAAAAGCTCCGCGATCAGCTTGCGACGAACAAGGTCCAGCCCCGACAGGTCGGCGAAACCCCTGATGCCTGCTTTCTCCCACAGAACAACGCTATCGTCCGGGTTGTAGAACGAATACAGCGCGGCAAGGAAAGTGCGCTCGCCGCTGCTGAGAACACCGAAGGCGTCGAGAATGACCGCCCCATTGGGCGCGAGCGCCCACTTGTCTTTCGCCTTCTCAACGGCCTCTCTGGTGCCATCGCCGAAATACACCGAACCGGCCAGCATGACAGCCTGTTTCCATGCCTCAAAAAACCGCGCAGGCGCGGTACTAAAGTGGGCGTCGCTTTCCTCCATCTCGCGGCGAAACTCTTCGAGCACTTCGGGGGGAAACTTCGATTCGTCGGTCATAGCGGCAATTCCTGTTGACAAAGGGCAGTGGTCACAGCTTCCACCTGCTCGGCAGACAGCGAAGACACGTCGATGGCTGTTGCGTGTGCGTAGATCATCCCGCCATAGATATCGGCAAGGTGACGCGCTTTCGGGCACAGCGCCGCGTCTTCTCCTGACGCCTGGCGGTTGCGCCATATATTGATCGCCTGTTCAATCTCGGCAATTGTAAAGGTTGGCATGGCAGGCTCCGAAGCCCGCGCGTGTACACGCGGGCGGTTCAGGGTTCAGGTTATTGGGCGCACAACACTTCGTAGAGTCCGCCCTGGTTGATCGACATTTCGGCATCCGGCAACTTCGCCACACCGCAGATGAAGTCGAACGGGCCGCTGTACGGCAGCATTTCAAGAATCGTCTGATTGCCGAACCATGTGCGCAGCACGTCGCCGCGCTTCAGTTCGCAACCCCGTTTCAGTGCTGCCGTCATGCGGCACGCTCGCGCGTGTGGCGGACCGCTTCGTGAACCGCTACCAGCGGCGCGCGGGGCGGTACGCGGTCAAACTCCGAAAGCGCGGCACGCGCGATCGCGCGAAGATCTTCGCGGTGCATGTCGATCGCATGACCGTCCCGGTCGAGCATGTTGGCGATGCGATGCAGCGCGTCGGCAGTCTTCGCCGCCGCATCCGCCGACAGCGCCATACGGAACAGTTCGGCACGCACGATTTCACGGTCACCGTACTGGTAGACGGCCAGTAAAGGCAGCAGTGCGGTCAGCCAGGTTGGGCGAATTTGCGTCAGGTCCATTTCTTCCTCACTGATTTTCAGATAGGGCGAAAGACCCCAGCCCGCAGGCCGGGGCCGCAGGTGGTCAATTCATTAGTCGATAGCGCGGAGAATGTTCGCGGCCTCTACGTGCTGCGTCGCGTAGGCGCGCAGTTCGTGGTAGTGCTCGATGATGCTGTCATCGAGGCACTTTTCCGCCAGATGGCACAGGGCAAACAGCGTGACGACGATGCCGAAGGCGTCCGCACCCATCATGTCGCTGTAGCCGTTCATATGCCACCGCACATGCACCCGTCCGCAGTTCGAAGGGGCCATATAGAAGCCGCCGTTCGACAACTGGAAGAAGTCCCACGAACCGCCGTTGTAGGCACTCGAAAGGCGCGCGGCCCAGTCGTACACCAACGCCTCGCCCTGGAGGTATTGCGCGCCCAGGTAGTGAGGAAGGAAATTCAGGCGCAACTCATCAACAACAACGTTTGACGAGATTCTGGTTTCATTAGCAATCACGGTTATCTCCGGTTATGGCCATCGCACCACGCGAGGCACATAACCATTATAGTGACATTTTGTCCTAACAAATTAGTATTTTGATTTTCATTTTAAATCAATCCTGAAGTCCAATTAATAATTCCAAACGGCACCTGTTGATATATTCTTTACTTAGGTCATTTTGTCCTTATAATGGTTATGTGCCTCGCGTGGTGCGATGGCCATAACCGGAGATAACCGTGGATCAAATCGTTGAAAACCGTGCAACCGAAACCGTTGTCGAAAGCCGTTTCGGCAACGACACCCAGATCGAGTACGTGCCGCTCGGCCTGCTATGCAAGTCGCCGCACAACGTGCGCCGCAAAGCGCCTACCGGCATCGAGGCGCTGGCCGGGAACATCGACGCGGCAGGCGTCATGCAAAACCTCGTCGCCCATGAAATGAAGGCGCGCGGCAAGCAGCGCAAGCTGGGCGTATGCGCGGGTCAGCGTCGCCTGCTCGCACTGGAACTGCTGCGCACGGCTGGCCGGATCGATGACAGCTACCCCGTCCCGGTCAAGGTTGTGAGCGAAGCCGATGCCGTCGCCGTGTCGCTGATCGAGAACCAGCAGCGCGAGCCGATGCATCCGGCGGACGCCTGCGAAGCATTCCGCCTGCTGGTCAATGAAGGCCGTACGGTCACCTTCATTGCCGCGTTGTTCTCGCTGTCGGAAATTCAGGTGCAACGGCACCTGAAGCTTGCGAACGTGTCTCCCCGCCTGATCGACGTCTTCCGCGATGACGGCATGACGCTGGAACAGATCCGCACGCTTGCACTGACGGACGATCACGAACTGCAGGAACGCCTGTGGTTTGACGCCGCCCAGGCGTGGCAACGCAACCCGGCGCAGCTGCGCGACGCGATCACGAACAGCGAGATCGATGTGGCCGACAGCAACCTGGTTGCGTTCGTCACGCTCGACGTATACGAGGCAGCAGGCGGCCACGTACGGAGAGACCTGTTCAGTGACGCGCAGAACGCCGGGTATGTGACCGACGCGGAACTGCTGCATCGCCTGGTGGCAGAAAAGCTGGTTTCTGTCGCGCAGACCTTGAGCGCCGAGGGCTGGCTTTGGGTGGAGACCCGCGTGCGCCGTGACTTTGGCGAAATGGCCCGCTTTGGCCGGTTGCCGTCGGCATCGCGCGAGTACACGAAGAAGGAAAAGACCGAGCTTCGCGCGCTGAAGAAAGCGAGCGAACAGGCCGCAGCGGAACTGAACGCGTACTACGACGCCGAAGACGAAGCCGAGGACGACGCCCGCCGCGACGCACTGGAAACCGTAGCGGACGCCGCTTCCCAGGCGCTGGACGACTTTGCTGAACGCCTTGAAATCTGGAGCGACGACCAGAAGGCGCGGGCCGGTGCATTCGTGACGCTCGACCAGGACGGCCACGCCGTGATCGAGCGCGGACTGGTCAAACCCGAGGACCGGGCCAGCGTGAACCGCGAAGGTGTGACGGGTGTTGACGAACTGCCAGCGCCAGCAGAAAAGCCGCTCCACGGCAAAGACCTCAGCAAGCGACTGACGGCGCACCGCACCGCCGCCGTCCAGATCGAACTTGCCCGGAACCCGGTGGCCGCGCTGGCGGTACTGATGCACCGCCTGATCCCGGTTGTGTTCGATGACCGCTATGTCTGCGTCTACGACCAGCATGCCGCCGAGGTGCGGGCCACATGCTCACATAACCGCCTGTTGCAGACAGCGGACGACATGGAAGCCAGCGCGGCATGGAAAGAGATTTCGGCCGAACGCGAAAAGTGGGCCGCGCTTCTGCCGAAGCGTTTCAGTGACGTGCTGCCCTGGCTGATGACGCAGAGCGAAGACGTGCTGAGCAACCTGTTCGCCTTCTGCGTGGCCGCGACCGTCAACGGCGTGAGCGAATCGGATGGCGCACACCCGGTGAACGTGCTGATGAATCTGCTGAACGTCGATATGACGCAGTACTGGACGCCGACGCGAACGAGCTATCTGAACCACGTTTCGAAAGCACGTATCGTTGACGTGGTAGCGCAAGCAGTCTCCCCCGAAGCGGCGGCACCGCTGGAGAAACTAAAGAAGGACGCAGCCGCAGAGACGGCAGAACGATTACTGGCCAATGCACGCTGGTTGCCCGAAGTTCTGGTAAGCCGGGAAACGCCGGTCGTATGGGATGACGACGAAGACGAGGAGGAGGAAGAAGCCGCCTAAGCGAGCCGGGTGCAGCGCCCTGGAAGAAGCTGTATCGGGGCGCTGATCGATACCGGTTCATTTTCCAGAATCCCTTTTTATGCCTCCGGCGCGTCGTTCCCCACGACGCGCTTTTTATTTTCCTGCAAGCCCAACGCCACGCAGACCGCTGCGATATCGCGCGCGCCTGCGCGCCCGGATCGAGACGCACGGGGACCCGCGCCGACAGGTGCGGGGAGAGCGCCGACCCGGAGCGCAGCGCAGGGACGATCTGGCTGGGCACCCGCACACTACGCGGGAACTTTCTCCGCCGCAGCCGCTTTAGCCGCTACCTCCGCGCTGGCCTGCGATTCCGCCTTTTTCTCATTTTCGCGCTCAGCGATGAAAGCGTCGCCGCGTTTCTTGAGCGTGCGCTGCAAGTCATCGTCAGTCCTGAACTGATCGAGCGCCCACAACAACGCGCCGGTCAGCGTGCCGCGATCCACCGGAAAATTAACCATCGAAACGATGCCGCCGAGTTCGATCAATTCGCGCGTGCGGGCCTTGCGTTGATCCTCGCGCCGTGCGCTCAGCATACGGGCCGCTTCGGCTTTCATCGCGTCGGCCTTCTGGTTAATTTTCTCCAGCCGGACCAGCTTGTCTAGCTGGCGGGACTCCTGTGCGGTGGGATTCGCAATCGCCGCCAGTTCGACCAGCAGCGATTGCGTAGCGGTTGGCGACTTCAAACCCTTGATGTACTGGACGTGTTCCGTGAGCCATTCGGCCTTTGCCATCATTTTTCTCCTGGATCAAATTCACGTTGCATCGAGCGACAGCGCAGACCGACCATTCGGCCCCTTCCTGCAAGCAATTCCGGATTATGAAAACCACAAAAGCGAGCTAGTAGGGAGGCGCGACCCGGCAGTATCTGGCGAGCAAAGCGAGTCAAAGCGCGCTTCCGCGTTTCTATGCTAGCATAGAAACAGCTTATGATAAGACTAATGCCCAGCCGCCAATGTCAACGTACCATTTAAGCGTGAAAGCAGGCAGGAAGGCCGCTGCAGGGGAACACGCCAAATACATCGCGCGGAAGGATCACTACGCCTACATTTCTCGCGGGGGCAAGTTCGAGGAGCGCGGCGACCTGAAGATGACCGAGAGCGGCAACATGCCAGCGTGGGCCGCCCACGACGCGAGCATTTTCTGGCAGGCGGCGGACATCTACGAGCGGGCAAACGGTCGGCCGTACACGGAGATCGAGGTTTCGATTCCGCGCGAACTAGACGATGAACAGCGCGTCGCACTCGTTCGTGAGTTCGTTGAACACACGCTCGGCGAACGGCACGCGTACACCTGGGCAATTCACAATCCGGCGGCAAGCGACGGACTGGAACAGCCGCACGCACACATCATGTTCACAGAACGCGTGAACGACGGCATCGCACGCGATCCGGCGCAATACTTCAAGCGCTGGAATGCGAAGGAACCGGAAAAAGGCGGGGCAGGGAAAGATCGCTATCTGAGCAGCCGCCAGTTCGTCCGCGACGTGCGGGAAGAATGGGCAGTCACGGCCAATCACTTCATGGCGCGTGCGGGCATCGAGGCCCGTATCGATCATCGCAGTTACCGGACCCTCGGCATCGAGCTGGAGCCGTCAGTAAAAGTGGGCGTCGCGCGCTACGCCGGTGAGCGTGGCGTGATGGCCGGCGTGCTCGAAGAGAATCGCCAACGCGCGTACCGCAATGGGCAGCGGCTGCTCATCAATCCGGCGATCGGTGTCGCCGCCCTGACGATCAATCAATCCACCTTCTCACGTCGCGACGTCGAGCAATTCGTCTTTCGCAATACCGACGGCGCCGAGCAGTTCCGGCAGGTTTACGCGCGCCTGATGAATTCGAAGGAACTGCTGGCACTGAAGGATACGGGCAGGGACGGAGAGTGGTTCACGTCGGCGGATCTGCGTGCGATCGAGGTGCGACTGGTCGAACGTGCGCGCGAAATGAGTCGCGCCAGCGACAGTGCAGTGGGCGACGCCGCAGTGCGCGAAATGCTGCGCGCAACCCGAAAATTCAATGCGGGACAGGATGCGGCTTTTGTCGCGCTCGCCAGCAGCGCCCATCTGGTGGTGGTGAATGGTGCGGCGGGGACCGGGAAGAGTTATGTGCTCGCGGCCGCACGCGAAGCGCTCGAGGCGGACGGCCTGCGCGTGATCGGCGCGGCCTTGCAGGGCAAGACGGCCGACGACATGCAGCGTGACGCCGGCATCGCGAGCCGGACGCTGCACAGTCTGCTTTCGGGCATCGAGCGTGGCGCGGTCACCCTGGACACGAAAACCGTTCTGGTGATCGACGAAGCCGGGATGGTCGGCTCGAGGCAGATGGAGAAACTGCTAGGCCACGCGCAGACGACCGGGGCGCGTGTGCGCCTGGTGGGCGACGCATGGCAGCTGCATGCGGTCGACGCCGGCGATGCTTTCCGCGCAGTGTCGCGCGAAGCGGCCGCAGCAAACCGCCTCGAAAGCCTGACCGAGATCAAGCGGCAGAACGAGCCTTGGCAGCGGGAAGCAACGTCGGCGCTGGCCCGGCACGATGTGTCAACGGCCGTGTCCGCGTATGCGGAGCGCGGTGGCGTACAACTGTATTCGACCGTCGCCGACGCGCGCGAACAGCTGATCGCGCAGTGGCAGGATGATCGCCGGGTCAGTCCCGGCAAGACCCAGCTGCTGCTGACGCATACCAACGAAGAGCGCTGCGCGCTGAATGCGCGCGTGCGCGAATTGCGACGGGCTGCCGGTGAACTGGGCGCCGAACAAACCGTGCGGTCCGAGGACCGACACATCGCGATCGCCGCAGGCGAGCGGATCATGTTCCTGCAGAACGAATACGTGATGCAGGTCAAGAACGGGACGCTGGGCACAGTCGAACAGATCGAAATGCCTGACAGGAAAGCGCCCGGCGCCGTCCTGCACGTGCGGCTCGATGATGGCCGACAGCTCGCGGTCGATACGGCGCAGTACGGCCACTTCGATCACGGTTATGCGCTCACGGTCCACAAGAGCCAGGGTGTGACAGTCGATCGCGCATACGTGCTGGCCACGAAGAGCATGCACGCCGAGCTGGCCTACGTCGCAATGACGCGGCACAAGGAAAATCTGATTGTGGCGGCAGGACGGGACGAGTTCGCGGACGGCGCGGCGCTGATACGCAGCCTGTCGCGTGCTGACGAAAAATCGTTCAGCGCGCAACACGAGTTGCAGCCAGAGCGCGATCGCCGTCCCGAACTGGGCTACCGGCACACGCTGAACCAGCGGCGCGTCGAATTCTCGAATGCACCGCGGCCTCAACGTGCGGAAAAACCGCTTGGCCGTGCAGTCGAGCAGTATGCCGATGCCCTCTCCGCCGCGTCGGCCGCAAACCGGACAGGCAAGCCGGTGCCCGCGAAGGATCGGGCGGCGCTGAAGCGGGCAAGTGTCGGACTGAACCGGCTCGATCCGGCGATGCGCCGCGAGATCCGCCACGTAGTCGAGCGAGATGATCGCGCCTGGCGCGCGCTCGTTGAGCTCAGCGGCCCCGCGCGGGCCGCGGCGCTTGTCAACGAGGTGGCACAGGCCCGAGCCGAGCGCGCCAGCATCGATACGTCGGGCGCCGGATACCCGCAAGCGTCGTCGCCAGCTACCGCGTCCCGGCGTTTCGCCGACCTGACGCCAGAAGAACGCCAGGGACGGCGCAACGAGTTCAAGGCTCAACTGCGCGAAGCTGCTGGCCAGCCGGTCGAGCGAGATAAACCACTGCGTGAGCGAACAGCATCGCGCGGGCGTGCCGGGCCAGAAATCGGTGATTAATCCGATTATCGGGATAATCGGCCAACGTTGAATGAACCAATTGATTTGTAAACAGCACTATGTTTTTGGGTAATGCCCCTTCGCCGCCTCGGAATGGCGTTGTTTTATAGCCCGCACTTAACCAGGTGCGGCCTTTTTTATCGCCGTTTCTGCGTATAAATATCCAATGCCACTTGATATTTTCGCGATGGCGAATTATTGCCTTTTCTGGAGACTTCTTGGGGCCTTGGTGAGCAATAACGCTTGCAGGGCAATCAGGCGAGCACGCGAGCGCGTTGATTTACGGGTGCGACGCAGGCGCGCCCGTAAATCTTTTATCGCGCACTTAGGGATTCGGCGGCCAGAGGCCGGCGTAGCCCTTAGTGCCTGCCCCGTAGAAGTCTTCGTGAACGGTTTTGGTTTCTTCCGTCCTCTTTGAGGACTGGATAGAAGCGTGCGTAGCACGCGCAGGCCGACGCAGAGCGTCGGGGCGAAGGACCGTAGGTCCGGAGGGTAGGCGCTTTTTGAAGCGTAGCCGAAACGCTATCGCGTAATGATGTCCAAACCGGCGTTGAATGCCGTGGGCAAGGTTTGTAAATAGGTTTGTAGAGGTTTGTATACGCGCGAAAGCCTTACCAGGAACAGGTTTGCGGCGCATTCATCTGACGTTTTCCCACTGAAAAATGACGTTTACCCACTTAGTCGGGCGGATTCCCACTGTTGTCCACAGGCATCTATTCTGACGTTTTCCCACTGGCTGTCAGTGAGAAACGAATATTAGCGCGCTTATCGGCGCTGACCACCCGCGCGGGCGGTGGCTCCAGTGACTTGGTCGTAAGCGTGATCTCACTCATGATCTTGCAGGGGTTCGGTCTGGCCAGCCCTCACCGCGATGGCCTTCGCAAGAAGCGCGTCAAACTCGGCCTGCGTGTTCGCTTCGACCTCGATGTCCCCAACCTTGAGGCGTAGCTTGCGGCCGGCACGCCCCTGCAGCCAGGCGACCGCAGCGCTCCCGAGTACTGGACCGATCACCTGCGCGAGCGGAATGACGAACTCGCCCACCAAACCTCCGCTGGCACCGACAGTATCCATCGTGAACGCTACGGCGCTGACCCGAGTGCCATCAGCCCGCACCAGATGGTAGAACTGCCGCAGTTCGGCTTGGTATCCAGGGCTGAAGGCGGCTTGATCGTCTTCTGACCTCACCAAGGTCAGGCGCAGGGTTGCAGCTGGGGCCATGGCATCTCCTTTAAGCGTAGATCATCACTGCTATCAGCTGACACATTACCGTTTGGTGCCCTGCACGGACTAGGCAGCGCTCCTGTTTCGTGCGGCTTTTACCGAGAAGTCGAGCCCGTGCGGCAGTGTTGGCTGATAAACGAGCGCGCCATCGTTTTTCGAGCGCTAAGCTGGCCTGTTTAGCTCTCGAACCCGCTGCTGTCCTTGAATCCTAGATGTGCGCAGTTTTCGCGCACTGCGCGTTGCAGGTTCTCATCGAACGCCCCGTCCGTCTCCGCGTTGATCTCGATGGACACGCGGATTTTCGTATCCGCTCGTCTCGCGAAGAGCATCAACACCTCGTCGACGATTTCCCCAAAATCGAACTTTGCCCGTGCGGGATCGATGTCCACCGTGCCAAAGAACAGGCGCTTCGCAGGGGCTGACGATGTGACGCTCACTCCGGACACGGCCGTCGCACCTGCGCCGAGGTTTGCGCCATTCGACGCGCCACCGGACGGTTTCCCCGGGAATTGTGTTCCGGTCTGCGCGCTGGTGCCACCGGATGAAGTGTCGTCGCTGCCAGCGCCCTGAGGCACCGAGCGAGCGCGCTCCTCTTCAAGCAGCACGGCGGCAAACGCCGCTGCGGCCTGCGGCTCCACTACGAGCAACGAATCGTCCAGAATGGGCGAGGTGCCCTTGCCAAACGTGAACCCTACGAACCCATCGCCGTCGCGGCCGTAAGCCAGCCCGAAAAAGTCGCGCGAGGACGCGCCGGCGGCCACCGTCATGCGCAACACATCTGCGTCGCGCAGCCTTGGCAGATAAAGGTAAGCGCAGGACTTCTGCCATACCTCGAGCGCGCCGACCGCATTGCAGTCGTCCTTCCAGAACCAGTTACGCATTAGCGTGGACAGATGAATGGGAGACCACTCCGTGATCAAGAGCTCATTCTCTTTAAGAATCCGCTCGATCTCCTGCGTGCGGTTGGCTGCGGCCGGATTGACCTGAAAGTGCTCCCACTCCACTTCGCCCACGCCACTGCCCGGTTTCGCCTGTTGCATCGGGGCCAGCAGCCATTTGTAGCACTCTTTGATCATGCGTCCCAACGCCTCGTTGGTATCGTCCAAGCTCTTGCTGGCTTGCTTGGATTGCAACTGGTCGAGATTGAGGCGCGCTTCCTTGACGTCGGCGACGATCGATTGCCACGCCAACACCGATCGGACCTGGTCCTTTAACCGCCCCAGGCTGTCTGCGTCGGCAGCCAAAAAGATCAGGCGATTTTGCTTTTGGCGCGGCTGTTCGCCGCGGTGCTTGAGAATTGCCGTTGCGCGCTCAATGGCCAGTCGATCGGTGGTTCGACTGAATGGGGCCACAGGCGGTAAGACAACCAAGCGCAACGCCCAATCGTCGGGGATGTCGGCGCTGTGCGTGAATACGTGCACACCTTCGAAGAGGCCGGGCGCGAAACGCAGCTTTTCCCGGATCAGCGGAAACACATCTTCTTGGTCGTCGAAGCGGCGCTTGCGGTCTTCCATTTCGCGGCGCAGGTTGGGGCGCGTGTCAAACCAATACCGATTGTTCGCATTGTTCAAATATTGCAAGCGGTCGACAATGGCCCGGACGCCGTCCTTGTAGTGCCCGAGTACTTGTCCCGGCTGCACGGCGCCCAGCAACAGCCGTTCAAGCTCCAGTCCTCGGTGATGTTTCGCCCCCCCCACCGTTCCCGCATCTGGCGCACTGCCAAGGAATATTGTGCGTGCGAGGCGCCGGCAGGCTTGAATGGCGCCGAGAATCGGCTTGACACTGTCGAGTTCGGTCGTGGCCGCCCGCTCGCCGTCGATGTCGCGCTCCAACACCGGATCCCAGCCCTGCGGCAGGTAATAAATGGCCTCATTACGGGTGTCCGGGTCGTAGAGCGGTAGGCTCGCCGGTTGGATCAACAGGTCATTGTTGCCGTCCTTCCACAGCCGGTGGATCACTTTGGCCATCAGCTTCAAAACGCCCCGCGTGCGCTGGAAATTGTCCAGCGAAGACCAGTCCTCATAGAGCCGATCGAACACTTCCGGATGAATGGGGTAGGCGCGTTTGAGGCGCTCGAAATAGTGGCTGTCGCGAGTTTCTGGCGGAAACTCCGAGTTGTTGTCCGCGTAGAGGTCCGCATAGGCGCGGCACACTTCTTCCGCGGCCAGCCGATCGTTGATGTCCGCGAACAAACGACGGCGCACAATTTCAAAAGCCTCTTCAGTTGCCACCGGCTTCCAGAGGGCTTGTACGCGTCCGAAGTAATGCGACAGCGCGGCCAGCGCCGCGACGCCCTTCTGGCTGCCCGCCTCTTTGTCGGACTCCGGCAACGACGCGAGCAGCACCGCGTTCGGGACGGCTTTCACCGCTTCCGTCAGCGCTTGGACAAAGGACAAGTTGGAATCGAAGGTGCCGCCCGAGACCGACCGCCCTTCTTCAAACTGCCGGATATAGGCGACCAACTCGTCGATGAGCACGACGCACGGCGCGTGCTCGGCGAGAAGCTGTGCGAGCACCTCCTTGCCGGGCGACGTGCCCGACTCATCGGCGCCCCGCACGCGCGCATAAGCGTCAGAGCCGCCCAACTGCCACGCTAATTCTCCCCACATGGTATTGACTTTGACGCCATTGTCTTCCGTTCCGCGTCGCTGCGGCTGGTTGGGCGACAAGCGGATCCCGTCGAGCACCGCGATGCGCGCGCGCGGCAATTCGGTGATGTGCGCCGCGTCGAGAATCGGTGGGATCCCTTGCAGCGTGCTCGCAGTCTTCTCGCCCTTGGCCAGGTGATAAACCGCCAGCATCGTATGGGTCTTGCCGCCGCCGAACGCCGTCTGCAGTTGAATAACGGGATCCCCACCCTTGCCGGTTAGCCGCTTGACCACCGAGTCGAGCAGCAAACGCATACCTTCGGTCACGAAGGTGCGCTGGAAGAATAACGTTGGATCTTGGTATTCGGGTGTCGCCGTACCCTCATGGACCCGAGAAATATCCGCAGCAAACTCAGCTTGCTGGAAAGTGCCCTTCAACACGTCTTCGTGCGGGACTGCAATGGCGCGCCAATTCTTCAAACTCATGGTCTACTCGCTCAGATGTCCAGTTGTGTTTGCGACCCCACCGGCCCCGCTTCGTGGGAGGCCATCTCGATGCCAAGCCAAGAGGTGATCAGTTCGTTATAACCGCGGGCTTCATCGGCCCACCCTTTGCGCTCACAGAGCGTGTAGAGCCGATAGGCCAAACTACGGATGGGTTCCGACATTTGCGGCAAGCGAGCGAGCAATTCGCCCGCAGCGCTTTCGCCAATCGATTGCAACGCACGAATCAGTTGATGCAAAGCTTCCCACACCGGCGTGCGCGCGTCCGTCTCCGGAGACCAGTCTCCCGGGTATTCGACGGGTTTCAACAGACGGACCTTGCCGCTGGCCGCCTCGATCACCCCGGCGTCACGGACGCCGTCCACCGACGTTCCCTTGGCACGAGCCAAAACGTCAGCCTTGCCAAATTCGCCAGCGCCCCATCCCATTTCGTCAAACCATCCTAGGCAAAAATGGGTATCGGCATCAAACTCGTCTCCACCCTCCGTTAACATGCGATTGATGAGAGTGAGCGCTGTGTGCACGGACATGCGACTCCCGTCCGCTTCCAACACCGCCGAGTATTTTGAAAAAATGGCCATGCCGGGGCCAATGGCCGCTTGCGCCAAGTCCACCGGCGCCACGGGAGACACACCCTCGACACCCCCGATCATCGCCTCAACCGCCTCGGTCATTTCCTCTTTCAGTTCGCGCAGAAATTCGCGTCGGGAAATGGTTGCCGCCGTGGCCTCGCGTTTGCGACAAACAAGAACAATGCTCGACGCGAGCGCGTTCTTGCCGACTTTCACGCCGGTGGGCCGCTCGGTGCGCAAGGGCCAAGTCCCGCAAATTGAAAAACCTGCACTAATGACCGCTGCGAGAAACGTTTCCCAGCCAGTGTTGGATGTCCCGACATCCGACGTTTCCGATTGTTTGAAGGCGTAGTAAATCGTTGTTGGAAACGCCGGATGGGCTTGCTCGGCAAGCCTATGCATCGCGTTGGTCATTCCGTTCAGGAAAAACGACTCGGCGGCTGCCTTGCCGCCGTGGCGGTAGGCAGCTGCAACCAATTCTGGCGCCTTGGGAGCCGCCATGGTCGCGAAGAGGTCCGGGAAAATCGGACGCAGTGACCGCCTCAACCAGACGTAGAAGAAATCCGACAGGTCGGCGTATGCGATGTTGTCATAATAGGGAGGATCCGTGGAAATCACCTTGCCGGAGCTTAGGCTTTGTGTCTGGGCGTCCGCCTGAACGGCCGTTCCCTCGCTCGCGCAAACGGCATCCAACGCCTTGGCCATTGACTTCGTAGTCAATCCGAAATCCCCAGCGGCCCCAGCAAATGGGTTGACCTCCGGAAAGTCCCAAGCCATTGGAATAGCTTGCCGACTGAACAAGTTGACGCTTTGCTCACGACTTTGCGACCACACCGCCAATGCGTTGATGGTGTTTGTCGTTCGGCTCACAGCGACGCCGAGATAAAGCGCGATGGCATCAGCATATGCGGTTGCGCCGCGCCCCCCATCGGCAAGCCGAACACCATCATCGCCCCAGCCTTTGGTAGCGGTATCGGCCAAGACTTTTTCGCGAGCCTCCGCCACAAGGTCGGAAAAAGTATTCAGAGCAACGAGTTGCCGCGCTGTGAAGAGATTCCCCCACTCTGTAAGCCCATATGGCACGCAAGTGCCACCCGTCAAGCGCGACGGTACTTCACCGCTAGGGACCCATTCCGGAATCGCGGTTCTTGCTGTCGCCTCAATCTCTGGGGTGGGCGCCAGATAAACGCGTTGTTTTTCCCCATCAGCTATGACGGCCAAGAGCCTTGTGCCCATGCGCCCGGCAACTCCTTCCGCTTTGATGTAGTCGCCATTGATGGGCGTGTCCGACATTACACAGCGGAAATTCGCGCCCCGGGCGAGCTTTGTGCCCATTTTGGCGGAATCCGGCGGCGTTCCGCGATGGACGGCGAACGTGTAACCCTCTTTCGACACGACCGGTTCCACATAAACCTCCTTGCCCTCGCGGCTGGACAAGACAAACGTGGACGCGAGCGGAACCTCCAAATGCGAAAAAGCCGGATTCGGACTTTTGACCGTCCTCGCCCAAAGATATGCAATCGGCGTCGCTTTTCCGCCACCAATACTTCGTGGCACCTCGACGCTGGGGTAAAGATGGCCGATCTTCTTCAGCGCTTCCGCGCGCAGCCAAGCGCCATAACGACGAAGATCCTCGGCGAGGCCTTGCGCCTGTCTCCAGTCACCGACGCGATCGGTGCTTTGACCGACCTCAACCGGGCCGATCGGTTCCTTCCCGGCGAACCGCCCAGGAATTTCGATCGTGGCTTTGTTCAAGATGACCGCAACGGGGTTGAGGTCGGATGCTGTGCTATCAAGGCCGAGTCGTTGCGCCTCAATAGGAATTGCGCCTCCGCCGGCGAACGGATCGTGAAAAGCCGGCATCTTATCCGGGTTGAACAATTCCGCGGCTTGGGGATGGTTGCGATTGAGCTCGCACGTCTCTCTCCAACTACGCTTGATTTCCTCGCGCGCCTCTCGCAGCAGTGCTTCGTTGTTGATGTTCTCCCATAGAACTAATTTCCTGATGATGTCAAAAAGACGCTCTCGCTCAATCCGCGCCTTTTCCTTGTTGACACCACGGCCCAGCGATCGCTCATAGCCCGGATCATTGACCAGCTGAGAAAAGATCACCGCACGAGCGGCGGCCAAGGGCCGACGCGCCCACCATAGGTGAAGCGCGGACGGATGTCCTTGGCGAATTGACTTCTCGCGAGCGCATGCGGCGTTTATATCATCGAGGGGCAATGCCACTTCGATAAGCTTTTTGGGCGATTTAATGGTCGTGGTCATCTAAAATTTCTAATTCGGTTCGTAGGGTGTGTCATTTTTTTCTGCGACAGCCTGTTCGGGGTCGCCTCGGCTTTGCCCAAAACCGAACCCAAAGCGCTCTTGCGAGCTTCAATCATGCGTTGCCCGTTGAGTTTTCCAGCAGTTTGGCAATATCATAGTTCACGCTCGTCGAGCCCCAATCCGGCTCGCGCTGAAATGGTCTTCGGATGTAAAGCGGCTCGCCCGCTTGATCGCCATCCACCATTACGACTGCTAAGAAGAATTTGTCGCCCTGGTTTAGACCTTCAATTATTTCGTTACGCGTGACGGTGATTGTCGTTTGCCCCTTGGCCCGCCCCTTTACTTCGATGTGTCTAGGCTCGGGCGACGCGTCGCCGATGGTGGGAGGAAGGGACGTTATGTCCCAACCGATTTTCTGTGCCGAAACGTCTAGGGCTACGTGCCCCATCGCTCGCTCGGCATCAAACACTGCCTGCATCGCAATTCGCTCAATGCGGCTTCGCGCGACGGCATCCACCGCCCAGGTCGTCGCCTCCTGGCTGCCCTTCCGCTGCGCCCAGAGGCCTGCCGGAATGACAAGCGCGCCCCCGACCACTACGGGCGTCGCCGAGATCACTTGCCGCATCGCGCGAAGTTCTTTCTCGCGGCTCTCACGACGGGCGGTCAATTCATCAATGGTGCGGCGAATGTTTTCGATCGTCAGACGCACGTCCTTGCCAGCTGCGAGGTCGTCCTTCAGTTTGGCGTAGCGTTCCGACCAGTAGTCAATCTCTTTGATCAAGCGCTCGTGCACCGCTGCGAGCGTTTTGTCGACTTGGCGCTCGCGCCGGACTTTGACTTCCATCAGATGCTCGGGCACCAGTTCGGTCGACGCATATGTAAGCGCGATGTTCTCCAGATCGCGCTGAATCCACGCCGACTCCAACACATCGCGCAACAGTGGACGATCTACCGCGTCCACGGGGATCAAGTCCAGGTGAGGCGCCCAGCCGGCGTTGATCGCCCGGCCTTCGGCATCCAAGGAGACGAAGTGCATCCGGCGGGAAATGACGCGATCGGCCGCACCCGCCTCCTTCACTGAGTGGTCTAGGATAAACAGGATTTTCGCGGTCATGCCCTCGTCGTTCGGATCGACAAAAACGGTGCCCTGTTTCAACTTCGCGCGGTGATCGTGCAGCGTGAGATCGACCAGCGCCTGCATCAGTGGGTGCCCGGGGTGAATGAGAGCCGCCATTGGCGCCTCCGGCCGGTCCAACAACCGCACCCCCTCTTTGTCAAAGCACACGCGCTCGTAGCTACGCAGGACTGGATCGCTCACGCGCGCGCTGCGCTGCGCGAGCAGGCGTCCATGTTCCCGGATGGCCGCAGGCACGAACCGTATCTCCGAGCGCCCAACTTCCCTCGTTTTCAACTCTCCGCCATATTGATCGAAGGCCTGACTGAAAAAAGAGCGGATGAAATACGGTTGGAGTTTGCGAGCCTCGGCCTTGTCCATTTCCTCCTTGACCGCGAAGAGACGCTTTTCATCCATGATCTCCTCGGCCAATGCATTGCGGCTGATAATGTCCTGCAAATGCTGCGTGTCGAGCGCGCCCTCGACTTTTTTCAAAAGCCGCGCGCGGATCGCCGGGTCCTCGCCGTAACGGATGGCTTCGATGAGCAAGTCGCGCAAGCTGCGCTCGTCAAACACCTCGCCGAGGATGTCGAAAACGCGGCCGCCTAGGGCCTGTCGCTCCACTTCCAACTTAGCAAACAAACGCTGGAACACATCGCCCTCGCGCGTTTCGGCGGCGACCATATTCCACAAGTGGCACACCTCGGTTTGCCCGATCCGGTGGATGCGCCCGAAGCGTTGTTCGAGGCGATTGGGGTTCCACGGTAGGTCATAATTGACCATCAAATTGGCGTTCTGCAGGTTAACGCCCTCGCCCGCCGCATCTGTCGCCAACAGCACCAAGGTGTTGGCATCGCTTCGAAAGAGGCCCTGAACTCGCAGCCGATCTTCGCGTTTGACGCCGCCGTGGATTTGAACAACAGCGTCCTCGCTGCCCAACAAGCCACCGATTTTGCTGGCCAGATAGTTAAGCGTGTCTCGATGTTCCGTAAAGATGATGAGCTTGCGCCGCCGTCCGTCAGCGGTCCGCATCGCGGGATTATTTTGCAGAAGCTGTGACAGCTCTTCCCATTTGCGGTCGCGTTCCGAATGAGCCAAAGTGCGCGCTTGCTCTTCGAGGTGAGCGAGCGTGAGAATTTCGGCTTCCAACTCCTGGATGGTCTGCGCGGCCGTCGCTTGATCGACGACTTCTTCTTCGAAGTTCTCGTAACTGTCAGCGTCAAGGTCCTCTGCACTCTCCCAGATATCACCCGAAACCAGTGGCCCGCCCACCTTGCGGACGCCTTCGCCTCGCTGGTTCATCTTCTCTTCTTCGACGCGCCGCAGCAGCTTCTCGCGCCGACGCTTGAGTGAGTGGTAGATCGCCGCAGGACTCGATGCGAGACGGCGCTGCAGAGCCGTCAAGGCGAAGCCCACCGTGCCCTTGCGGTTGCCGTCGACCAGTTGGTCGGCCCGATTCATTTCCTCCTTCACATACGCGCTCACGTCGTGATAAAGGGCCGCCTCATCCTGCGACAACTTGTAGTTGACGGTATAGGCTCGTCGCTCGGGAAACAGTGGCGTGCCGTCGAATTTCAGCAACTCTTCTTTGACCATTCGCCGCATCAGGTCGGAAACATCGACTTTCATCGCGCCATTTCGGAATTTCCCGTAAAAGCGGTCAGAGTCGAGGAGCGACATAAAGAGTTGGAAGTCTTCCTCCTTGCCGTTGTGCGGCGTGGCCGTCATCAAGAGGAAATGTCGCGACACTTCACCTAACAGTTTCCCGAGCTTGAAGCGTCGCGTTTCGTTGACCTTCATTCCATACCAGGTGGCCGACAGCTTGTGGGCTTCGTCGACCACCACCAAGTCCCAGCGCGTAAGCGCCAACTTTTCTTGAAGCTCGTCGCTGCGCGAAAGCATGTCGAGCCGAGCGATCATCAGCTCGGTTTCTTCAAATGGATTGGGTCCGCGGCTGGACTGCTCAAATTCGCGAGAAAAAATCGAGAACTGCAGGCCGAACTTCTCGTCAAGCTCGTCGCGCCACTGTTCGACCAAGCTGCCGGGAGAGACGATCAAGACGCGGCGTGCGTCGGCACGCATGAGCAACTCGCGAATCAAGAGTCCGGCCATAATGGTTTTTCCGGCGCCGGGGTCATCGGCCAGCACGTACCGCAGGGGCTGGCGCGGCAACATCGACTCGTAGACAGCCGTGATCTGATGTGGGAGGGGCACCACGTTAGACGTGTGCACGGCCATCATGGGATCAAACAAGTGTGCGAGGCTGATCCTTCCCGCTTCGGCGGCCAGCTTGAAGTCTGCGCCGGGCGCATCGAACGCCCATGGCCGCCCCTCATCGGCGATCGATAGGGTCGCCTCCTCATGGCGAAACACCTGCCGATCGCCCAACCTGCCGTCTTGTGTCCGGTAAATGATGCTCAGGCAATCCGGCCCCGCTGGCTCGACGTTGACGATGCGCGCGATCTGTCCCGGCTCGACTCCCGCGATCATTGAATTCTTGATGATTTGTTCTAGCTTTAGCATCGACGTCCTGCCGCAGTCGTGGTGGACAGCCGGCGGCGCAGGGAGTGTCGGAGTGACGCGATCCCGGTTAGGCGGCTGAAAATGGGCAATTATCTCGCAGTTCGCCAACGTGACGCCCGGCGACCACTCCTAAGCTGCGCGGTGCCGGATACGCTTTAGCCCATATGTGGGGAATTCCGGCGCGCGCATCGAAAGGCTGTGGTGCTCGAATGAACATCTACCGATGTCTGAAAATGGCATAGACCT
>NZ_CAJNBK010000034.1 GCF_905220975.1 Paraburkholderia haematera
ATGCCGATCCGGGACTGGAAAGCAGCCCTGAACCGCTTCACCATCCAGTTCGAAGAACGGCTCGTGCCGGGTTAAACACAAACCCGTTTACACAAAATTCGGGACACCCTCCGTCAGTTCCGGCCGAGCAGCGGTCCGCCATCTTGGCCCTACCCAGCATCATCCATTCGGCCAAACGACACATTTAGCCTACGTAGTTGAAAGCACCACACCCACTCTGATTTATAATTACCAAGCCATCGGGAAACACTCGACGGCCAGGTTTGACAGCCTGCGCTTGAAACCGCACACCCGCCCAGGCGGGTCGTGCGTCTACGCCTGCACGTCTATATTCCAATGGGCGGGCTGTAGTGGGGGAGCCGCAAGGCTCGCCGGTTTGTTTCAAGCCCGGTCTGTCAACTCCATTACGTGCCCGCTCACCCACTGCACAAGCGCGAGTGTCGGGCGATCCAAGCAGCACCTGGGAGGTCGCACCATGAGCAGCAAACCAACAAAACCCACAAAACAAACTCAACCCGCTTCACGCCCACCTGTCGACGCGCTCCAGTACGAGAAACTTGCATTGCAGGCCTTCGACCTCTGCAACCGGCAGATGGATCAACTGGAAACGCTTGTCACTTTTGCGGCCACAATATGTAGGAATCCTGCCATAACGATCGAGGAACGTCGGAACCATCGAACGTTGCTTGAATTGCTGGTGCACACCGCGGAGCAATATCAGCAGCAATTGGCTGGCGACCGCGAACTGTTCAAGGTGATCGCGCTTGACGCGAAGGGCGTGGCGCAAAGCCGCATCACAGCGAGCCGTGCGGCGCGCCTGCTCGAAGAATCCGCTCAGATAGCAAACGGAACACCGGCCCCCGCGAAGCCCATCGAACGCGACGAAGCGACTGACACATTCGCAACCGATGTGAACGCAGACGCGCAACAGTCAACCGCCGTCAAGCACTAAACCCCTAAACGCGGTCAACATCGCCACGTCAACAAGATGCGTCGCAGTAGACAAACCGCTCCCCGGAAACCTTGGACATCTGTCCACGCTAACGGGGGCGCGGTTAATCGCTCACGCAACATTCTCCAACTACAACGTCACCACCACCACAAACACACCACCGCCGCAACCTACCCCTTAAACTCCACCGAAACAAAAACCTTCTTGCACGGCTCAAGCACTTCCCACGTCCCCTTAAACCCCGCCGGAATCAAAAACCGATCCCCGGCGCGCACCGTCTTCGCCGTCCCGTCCGCATCGCGAATCACGGACACGCCCTCAAGAATCTCGCAATACTCATTCTCGGTGAAGTTCACCGTCCATTGACCGCAAGCCCCCTCCCAAACCCCAGCCGAAAGCTGTCCACACGGGCTAGCAAAATGCGTGTGAACGGATTGCGAAGGATCGCCCGCAAGCACCGCTTCCGCCTTCGGCATGTACTCAATGCTTTCCTTGGCAGGCTGCGCAAAATCTACGATGTTCAAAATGCTCATAGTGGTTCGAATGCAAACAGAGTTAAAAATCGAAGCTTCAAAAAGGGCGTAGCGCACACACCCACTGCATGCGCCACGCTCAAAAGGAATCAACCAACATCACCAAAGATCACCAAAGTTCACCCAGGCACAACACCACAACTCACTCTCAGCTCCCCGACTTCAACTGCGCCCACAGCCGGTTCTCAAGCCGCATGATCGGCGCAGGCTGCGGCCGCATCAGCGTCATCTTGTTCAGCACCGCCTCGGGCGGATACACATTCCCATCCTGCTCAATCTCCGGCGTCACAAACTGCCGTGCAGCCCGGTTCGCAGTCGGATAGAACACTTCGTTAGTAATCGCCGCGCTCACCTTCGGATCTTCGATGTAGTTCATCCACTTCATCGCCGCTTCCGGATGCGGGGCGTCTTTCGGAATCACCATCACGTCCATCCAGAGCAGACCCGCGTCCTTGATGTTCGAGAACCGCACCTCATACGAGCGCTTCGCTTCCGACGAGCGTCGCCGCGCAATCCCCACATCGCCCGAATAACCGAGCGCCACACAGATATCGTTGTTCGCCAGATCGTTGATGTAGCCGGACGAATTGAACTGCGTGATATACGGTCGCACTTTCTTCAGTACTTCATACGCGGCCTGGTAGTCGCCGGGATTGGTGCTGTTCGGGTCCTTATGCATGTACTGAAGCACGGCCGGGAAAACATCCGCGGCCGCGTCGAGGAAAGACACGCCGCAGCTTTTTAGCTTGGAAAGATTCGCCGGGTCGAACAACAGCGACCAGTTGTCAACCGGCGCATCGGCGCCGAGTGCTTTTTTCACGGCCTGAACGTTATAGCCGATACCATCCGTGCCCCACGCCCAAGGCACGCCATACTGATTGCCGGGGTCCGCATCGGCAATCAGCTTCATCAAACCCGGATCGAGATTCGCGAGATTCGGCATCTTCGATTTGTCGATCTTCTGATACACGCCGGCTTCGATCTGACGCGCCATATAACTCGATGTCGGCACAACGATGTCATAACCGGAGCTGCCTGCGAGCAGTTTGGCCTGCAGTGTGTCGTCACTATCGTAGCTGTCGTATTTCACCGTGATGCCCGATTGCTTTTCAAAGCCGGAAATCGTGTCTTTGGCGATGTAGTCCGACCAGTTGTAGACGTTGATCGTCGTGTCCGCTGCGCGTGCAGCGTTCATCGGGGATAAAGCGGTCAACGAGCACAGCATGGTACCCGTGAACGAGAGAAGCTTGGCATGACGGATTTTCATACTTCTATCTCCTTGGTTTCAATCTTCAGTTTTCGCTGTAGCGCAGGCGCGGATGCACGAGCGTGACGACCCACACGTCCCTCTATCGCGCATGAATGCGGACGAGAACGGGACGCGACGCCGCCTGCCGCAGCGCAAGCGCACAGCAGAGCTAATAGGGATGTGGATAGGCGAGCGCTATAAACCGGCCAACGCTAGCAAGACAACTTGCAAAACGCGGACAGGCAAACGCATTGCAGACGTGAGACCGCTAAATAAAGCGGCCCAATCGCACGCAACACGGGCTCACGAAAAGAGAAGGGGGCTAAGGCAGAAGCGACGCGATTTCGTCAGTTCGCACCCCAATGGCTGCGGGGGCTGCAATGACGTTGTGCCGGCGGACGGAGCGCCGCGACAACACGGTATCAATGGACAGGGGGCGGGATGGCGAAGCGCAGTTGCTCCCCTGATGAGCGATCGAACAGCCGGACAGGAAAGTTCTTTCCCGACCTGGCTGGTATCTCACCAATGGACCACGGACTTTCACGATGGAACCCGAAGCGACGTTGAGTAGAAGTCCTCGCTGATGCGGATCGACTGCACCGCGAGAACCACCAAACTGCCGCCCTAGGATATATGAGCCATTATTTTCGTCAAAGGATTTTCTGACACTGTGCCGTCATAGTCGCGCACAGTGGAGTGCGTTCATGCGGGCGCATGCTTCGACAAACATGGCTCGCATCGAACTACGCAACGACAAATACAGACACCGTTGGCGTATTACTGACCACCCATCGGCTCGGGCTGAACCGCGGGCGCGGCGGGTGTGGTCGTGCCGGTTTGCGACGACCCGTTAGCCGACGAACCATAGCCAGTGTTGTCATGCTGTGCGGCTACGCGCGCTTCGGCTGCCTGGATGTCCCCGGGGTAGCTGGAGTCATTTGTAGCGGCTGGGTTGTAGCCGGCCTGTTCAATCTGGATCAGTTGTGCCTTGACCTCCGCGCGGGTCAGTGGTTGCTCCGACTGTGCGAACGAAGCCACCGGCGCTGCGATGACAATGACCAGGGCGACTGCTTTGATCAGCGAATTCATGATGCTTCCCTCCGAGAATGGTTCTATCCGACACCGCCACATGGGTTCGGCGACCTATGGAGAGATTCTAGGAAGCGGGTGATCTAGGGCAAACCCCTAAACGGGTAATTCAGTCTTGCCTCAAACGATAAGTCGGCGTTATGTAATGTTCTTCGTAAGATAGGGAAAATTGCTTCAGACTCCAGAACGTACGCCCACGCGATACGTCGTCACCTGCCGGTATGTATTGCCGGGCCGCACGATCACCCGCGCCTGCTCAGCCATGTTGACTTCGTTTGGAAAGCCGCCCGCTTCGAGACACAGCCCGGCGTGCGGTTGGTACGCGATGCCACCGCGTCCCGTGTCGCCATTCAGAAAATTGCCCGTATAGAACTGCAAGCCGCGTTGATCGGTCGAGACGGTCAGTTCGCGTCCGCTGCCGGGATCGTAGGCGCATGCCACCGGGCGTACCGGCGGCGCGCGTCCGGCGATCGTGGCATCAGGCGCGTCGCGCAACATATAGCAGTGATCGAAGCCACCGGCCCTCGCAAGCTGCGCATGCGGCCAATCGAGCCGTGCGCCGATCGGCGCGCTCTGCCGGAAGTCGAATGCATTGCCCGCTACGTCGGCAAGCTCGCAAGGAATCATCGACGCGTCGACTTCGAAGAACCGGTCGGCATCGATCGACAACACATGGCCGCGAATGTCCGACCCCTGCCGGCCTGTCAGATTGAAGTAGGGATGGCTCGTCAGATTCAGGGGCGTCGCAGCGTCCGTCATGGCTTCATAAGCGATCGTCAAGGTGCCGTCGTCGTCGAGCGTGTAACGCACTTGCACCGTGACATTGCCCGGAAAGCCAGCGTCGCCTTCGGGCGATTCCAGACGCATGAGCAGCGCGCCGTTATCTTCGCTCACGTCCCACAGTGTGCGATGAAACCCCTGCGTGCCGCCATGCAGCAGATTCGCGCCTTCATTGCGATCGAGCGTGTACTCGATACCGTCGAGCGTGAAGCGTGCATTGGCAATGCGGTTCGCCCACCGGCCGATCAGTCCGCCCATGTAGGTGGTGGCCGCAACGTATTCAGCGGGCGTGTCGTGGCCGAGCAGGATGTCGCCGAGCCGGCCCGCGCGGTCCGGCGCGTGCCACGAGACCAGCGTCGCACCCAGATCGCTGATGGCGACCTTCATGCCGTGTGCGTTGCGCAGCGTGAAGAGCCGCACGGGATCGCCGCCGGGCAGCGTGCCCCATGGCTCAGAAGAAAGAGGTGCAATGCTGATCATGTCGTCGATGGAGATAAAAGATGAAAGGCATGCTCAGCCTGGCGTGGCGGTCGAATTCGCACGGTCCTGGTATTCGCGTGGCGTACAGCCGAGTTCACGGCGAAACACCGCGTACATGTATTGCAGCGACGTGAAGCCGCAACGAATCGCCACTTCGGCGCTCGACGCATCGCGCTTCGCCAGCAGCGCCTTCGCGACGTCGAGCTTGTGGCGCAGAATTTCCTGATGCACGGTGCACTGCCGTTCGCGCCGGAAGTACTCTTCGAGCGACGATCTCGAGACGCCCACGTAATCGGCAACCTGTTCAGTGCGTATGCCCTGGCAGGCGTACTGCCGGATGAAATGCCGCGCGCGCATTACATATGGACTCGCGAGCGGCTGGTGCTTCGTCGATTCGAGTACGTTGATGCCAACCGGCGGCACGAGAATGCGCCGCCCCGGAAAGCGCGCGCCGTGCAGCATTTGATGCAGCAGGTGAGCCGCGGTGCGGCCCATTTCTTCGGTGCCTTGAATCACGGAGGAAAGCGGAATGCGCGTCAACGTGCGCGTGAGCGGATCGTTGTCGATGCCGATGATCGCCACTTCTTCCGGCACAGGAATGCCCGCGATCAAACAGGCCTGCAGCAGATGCCGCGCGCGGGCGTCAGTGACGGCGATGATGCCAACCGGCTTCGGCAGTTGACTTAGCCATGCGGTGAGTTGTTCGATGGCCTGATTCCACGACGGCGCACTGGTGGACAGGCCGCGATAAATCTCAGTGCCGATTTGCTCGGCGCTGTGACCATCCGCGCTGCGCAGATGAGCGAACGCCAATTCACGCTGCTGCGCCCAGCGATTCTCCTGCGCTTGCGGGAGGCTATACAGCGCGAAGTGTTCGAGGCCCGCGCCAATCAGATGCGTGTAGGCGAGTGAAACGAGCTTGGCGTTATCGGTGGCGATATAGGGTAAATCCGGGGGATAGTGCGCGGGATCTTCAAACGACGAACCGACCGCCACCACCGGCAACGGACAATCACGCAGCGCTTCGCCCACAGCGGGATCGTCGAAATCCGCGATGATGCCGTCGCCGTCGAAACGCTCGATACCCGTCAACCGGCAACGGAAATCTTCTTCGAGGAAAAGATCCCATGCCACGCGCGTGGACAGCAGGTAATTGCCGATACCGGTGATGATCTCGCGGTCGTAGACCTTGTTCGCGTTGAACAGCAGCGCGATCCGGTGGGTCGTCTGGGGTGTTTGCGGACGGGTCATGGCGGGTGGGTGGCGTGCGGATCGGCGGGACCCGCAGTGCCTTCGTCTCCAGTTGGGTGCGCACCGAAGGCGGCACCGTTTTTAAGCGTCTGGTTATTCTAGGCCGCGAAGATCGCGCCGGTGTGAAACAAACGCTTGAGCAATCAGAAACATTACGCACGCTGCGCAATTTCGCAATTGCCGATGCATCTTGCAAGCGGCAGCATGGCGTCACCTTGTCAACCGGCGCGGCGATGTCGCACGGGTTGCAGTGCAGCATAAAAAGGAGACGTTGATGTCCTATTTCGAACACATTCCCGCCGTCCGCTACGAGGGCCCGCAATCGGATAACCCGCTTGCGTATCGCCATTACGACAAGAGCAAAAAGGTACTCGGCAAGACACTCGAAGAGCATCTGCGTATCGCCGTGTGCTACTGGCATACGTTCGTGTGGCCGGGCGTCGATATCTTTGGGCAAGGAACGTTTCGGCGCCCATGGCAGCAAGCCGGCGACGCGATGGAGCGGGCACAGCAAAAGGCTGATTCGGCATTCGAGTTTTTCTCGAAGCTTGGCACCCCGTATTACACGTTTCACGATACCGACGTCGCGCCGGAAGGCGACAGCCTGAAAGCCTATAGCGAGAACTTCACGCGCATTTCAGACTATCTCGCCCGCAAGCAGCAGGATACGGGCATCAAGCTGCTGTGGGGCACGGCGAATCTGTTCTCGCATCCGCGTTACGCGGCCGGCGCGGCGACCAGTCCCGATCCGGAAATTTTCGCGTTCGCTGCAACGCAGGTCCGTCACGCGCTCGACGCCACGCAACGGCTCGGCGGTGAAAACTATGTGTTGTGGGGCGGCCGCGAGGGCTATGACACATTGCTCAATACCGACCTCGCGCGCGAACGCGATCAGCTTGCCCGTTTCCTGCACATGGTGGTCGAGCACAAGCACAAGATCGGCTTCAACGGTGCATTGCTGATCGAGCCGAAGCCGCAGGAGCCCACCAAGCATCAATACGACTACGACGTGGCGACCGTTCACGGTTTCCTGCTGCAATACGGGTTGGAGAAAGAGATTCGCGTGAACATCGAGGCCAATCACGCGACGCTTGCCGGCCACTCGTTTCATCACGAAATCGCCACCGCCTATGCGCTCGGTATTTTTGGCAGCGTCGACGCGAATCGCGGCGATCAGCAGAACGGCTGGGATACGGACCAGTTTCCGAACAGCGTCGAAGAACTGACGCTGGCCTTCTACGAGATCCTCAAGCACGGCGGCTTCACGACCGGCGGGATGAACTTCGACGCCAAGGTACGGCGGCAGAGTGTCGATGCGGAAGATCTGTTCTTCGGCCACATTGGCGCAATCGATAATCTGGCGCTCGCCGTCGAACGTGCAGCGACGCTGATCGAAAACGACCGGCTCGAACAGTTCAAGCGTCAGCGCTACGCGGGCTGGGAATCGGAGTTCGGCCACAAGATTCTCAAGGGCGATTATTCGCTCTCGACGCTGGCCACGGATGCACTGACACGCGGCCTGAATCCGCAGCACGCAAGCGGCCGGCAGGAGCAACTGGAAAACGTGGTCAATCAGGCGATATACAGCAGGCGCTAATAGGCAGTTACGAAGTCACGCCCGAAACAGGGCACCCAGTAAGACATAAAAATCGCGCGGCCACGTTGACCGCGCGAATGGAGAAGCTTTGGGTTGTCGCTTGTCCGGCTCTGTGGCTCGCAGCGCAGACCGTCCAATCCGGTATTCCGGCTATCAGAACAAGGAGTGAGACATGAAATTCGCAACGCGTCGTACCGTACTGAGTTCGCTCGTGTGTGGAGCGATGCTCGCCAGCCTGTCACTTGTTGCGCCGCTCGCGCATGCAAGCAAGGATCATCCGGAAATTGGTTTCTGTATCGACGATCTGCGTGTTGAACGCTGGTCGCGCGATCGTGACTATTTCGTTGCGGCAGCAGAAAAGCTTGGCGCCAAAGTGTCGGTGCAATCCGCCGATGCGAGCGAAGAGCGACAGATTTCGCAAATCGAAAACCTGATCTCGCGCGGCGTGGATGTGATCGTGATCGTGCCGTTCAATTCGAAGACGCTCGGCAACGTAGTCGCCGAAGCGAAGAAGGCGGGCATCAAGGTCGTCTCGTATGACCGCCTGATTCTCGACGCCGACGTGGATGCCTACATCTCGTTCGACAACGAGAAGGTCGGCGAACTGCAAGCGCAAGGTGTCTACAACGCGCAACCGAAGGGCAACTACTTCCTGCTCGGCGGCGCGCCAACCGACAACAACGCGAAGATGCTGCGTGAAGGCCAGTTAAAAGTGTTGAAGCCTGCAATGGACAAGGGCGATATCAAGATCGTCGGTCAGCAGTGGGTGCCGGAGTGGAGCGCGTCGACAGCGCTGCGTATTGTTGAAGATGCGCTCACGGCGAACAACAACAAGATCGACGCGATTGTCGCCTCGAACGACGGCACGGCGGGCGGCGCGATCCAGGCGCTTGCCGCGCAGCACATGGCGGGCAAAGTTCCGGTGTCGGGTCAGGATGCCGATCTGGCGGCAGTGAAGCGTGTGATCGCCGGCACGCAAACCATGACCGTGTACAAGCCGCTGAAACTGATCGCGGGTGAAGCGGCGAAACTCTCCGTCGCGCTGGCGAAGGGCGAGAAGCCCGCCTTCAATGCACAGTACGACAACGGCAAGAAGAAGGTCGACACGGTGCTCCTGCAACCCACGCTGCTCACCAAGAGCAATGTCGACGTAGTCATCAAAGACGGCTTCTACACCCAGGCCCAGCTCGCGAGCCAATGAGCGTAACGTGTGTGCGGTTCGAGCCGGTGTGCCGGGCAGGCGTCAGGCACATCGGCGCCACCGCGCGCCTTGCAGCGAGGCATAGCGAATGACGCAACCCTTACTGACGATGCGCGGCATCGTCAAAGCGTTTTCCGGCGTGAAGGCGCTCGACGGCATCGACCTGACGGTGGCGCCGGGCGAGTGCGTGGGCTTGTGCGGAGAAAACGGCGCCGGCAAATCGACGTTGATGAAAGTGCTGTCCGGCGTCTATCCCCACGGCACCTGGGATGGCGAAATAATCTGGGAAGGCGAACCGCTGAAGGCGGCGAGCATCAAGGATACGGAACGCGCGGGCATCATTATCATCCACCAGGAGTTGATGCTGGTGCCGGAGCTTTCGGTGGCCGAGAATATCTTTCTCGGCAACGAGATCACGCTGCCCGGCGGCAGAATGAATTACGCCGCTATGTACCAGCGTGCTGATGAACTGCTGCGCGAGCTTGGCATCAGCGGAATCAACTCCGCGCAACCGGTAATGAACTACGGCGGCGGCCACCAGCAACTGATCGAGATCGCGAAGGCGCTGAACAAGCGCGCGAAACTATTGATCCTGGATGAACCTTCGTCGTCGTTGACGGCGACCGAAATTCACATTCTGCTGGATATCGTGCGCGATCTGAAGCGGCGCGGCGTCGCCTGCGTGTATATCTCGCACAAGCTCGACGAGGTCGCGGCCGTGTGTGACACGATCAGCGTGATTCGCGACGGCCGCCATGTCGCGACCGAGCCCATGCGCGCGCTAACCACGGATCGCATTATCTCGTTGATGGTGGGCCGCGAGATCAAGAACCTGTTTCCGCGGGAGCCGCATCCGATCGGCGACGTGATCTTCGAAGCGCGCCACGTGACCTGTTTCGATGTCACCAATCCGCGCCGCAAGCGAGTGAACGATGTGTCGTTTGCGTTACGACGCGGTGAGATTCTCGGCGTTGCCGGTTTGGTCGGCGCGGGGCGTACGGAGCTGATGCAAGCGATCTTCGGCGCATATCCCGGTGTGAGCGGAGCAACCGTGTTGATGGACGGCAAGCCGATGAAAATCCGCGCGCCTGTCGATGCGATTCGCGCAGGCATCGGCATGGTGCCGGAAGATCGCAAACGCCACGGCATCGTGCCGGGTCTAAGTGTCGGTCACAACATCACGCTTGCGGTGTTGCAACGCTTCGCGAAGGGCGGGCGGATCGATTCCGCCGCGGAACTCGATACGATTCACACGGAGATGAAGCGGCTTTCAGTGCGCGCCGCCCATCCGATGTTGTCGATCGCGAGCTTGTCGGGCGGCAATCAGCAGAAGGCCGTGCTGACGCGCATGTTGCTGACCGACCCTAAAGTGCTGATCCTCGACGAACCGACGCGAGGTGTCGACGTCGGCGCGAAATTCGAAATCTACAAACTGATTTTTCAGCTCGCACAGCGCGGCATGTCGATCGTGATGGTGTCGTCCGAATTGCCCGAGGTGCTTGGCATCAGCGATCGCGTGCTGGTGATCGGCGAAGGCGAATTGCGCGGCGATTTCGTCAACGACGGCCTCACGCAAGAGGACATTCTCAGCGCCGCGATCCGTCCTGTGCAGCGATCCCCGAACTCAACCGCGTCAACCGCGCCAACCACACCAACCGCAGCGAGTGCCGCATGACTCCCGACGTCACTTCCCAATCCGCAGAAAGCGTCGTATCGCGAGGCGCATTCGGTGGCCCGCAGCGCATTCAGCAACTGTTCGCGCGCTACAAGATTCTCGCGTTGCTGATTGCAGTGGCTGTGATCTGGATTTTCTTTTCCTTCCTGACGCACGGCGCGTTTGTGACGCCGCGCAATCTGTCGAATCTGCTGCGGCAGATGTCGATTACCGGCATGCTCGCGTGCGGCATGGTGTTCGTGATCATTGCGGGTGAGATCGATCTGTCGGTCGGGTCGTTGCTGGGTCTGCTCGGCGGTGTCGCGGCGATTCTGGATGTGAACCGCCACTGGCCGATCGGTGTCACCGTGCCGGTGGTGATGCTGCTCGGTGTGCTCGTCGGCATGTTCAACGGATGGTGGTCGACGTACCGGCGTGTGCCTTCGTTCATTGTGGGCCTGGGCGGCATGCTGGCGTATCGCGGCATTCTGCTCGGCGTCACAGGTGGTTCGACGATTGCGCCGGTTTCGGACAGTTTCGTGTTTGTCGGCCAGGGGTATCTGCCGCGTCTTGCAGGCGATACGCTCGCCGTTGTGCTGTTTGTGGTGCTGGCCTTTCTCACGGTGCGGCAACGCAGCAACCGCGAGCGTTATAAGTTGCGCGTCGTGCCGATCTGGCAGGACGTAGTGAAGGTGGTCGGTGCGGGCGTGATTCTGGCCGCGTTTGTCGCCACGCTCGATCGTTATGGCGGGATTCCCGTGCCGGTTCTGCTATTGCTCGCGTTGTTGGGTATTTTCACGTGGATCGCGACGCAGACCGTGTTCGGGCGGCGCATCTATGCGGTGGGTTCCAACCTGGAAGCGACGCGGCTCTCCGGCGTGAATACGAATCGCGTGAAGCTGGCCATCTTCGCGCTGATGGGGCTGATGTGCGCGTTCGCCGGCATTGTCAATACGGCGCGGCTCGCGGCCGGCTCGCCGTCGGCGGGATCGATGGGTGAACTCGACGCGATCGCCGCGTGCTTTATCGGCGGGACGTCGATGCGTGGCGGTTCGGGCACGGTCTACGGCGCGTTGATCGGCGCATTGGTGATGGCGAGCCTGGATAACGGCATGTCGATGCTCGACGTGGACGCGTACTGGCAGATGATCGTGAAAGGCAGCATTCTTGTGCTGGCTGTGTGGATCGACGTGGTGTCGGGGTCGAACCGGCGGTGATGAAGGGGAGGTGCGTTTGGCGAGCGCGTGACGCACCTCCCGCTGCGCAATCAGACACGCAACGTTGCTAAAGCCTTGTTCAGTTCACGCCGAGCAGGGACTTCGGCTCCATGAAGGCTTCCAGTCCGAACGTGCCATATTCGCGTCCGATACCCGATTGCTTGAATCCGCCGAATGGCGCGGCCGGTTCATGGGCCAATGTGTTGACCATCACGCGTCCTGCGTCGAGACGGGCGGCGACCGCGCGAGCACGCGCTGTGTCGGCTGAAAGCACGTACGCTTGCAAGCCGTAGCTCGTGTCGTTGGCAATGGCGATCGCTTCGTCGGTGTCGCGATACGCGATGATCGATAGCACGGGCCCAAAAATCTCCTCGCGGGCAATCGTCATGGTGTTGTTGACGCCGCTAAACACGGTGGGCCGCACGAACCAGCCGCTCTGCAAACCGTCCGGGCGGCCTTCTCCGCCGGCGATCAGTCTGGCGCCTTCGTCGATGCCGATTCGGATATAGCGCTGAACGCGTTCCCATTGCTTGGCGCTGACCATCGGGCCGATCTGCGTAACAGGGTCACGCGGATCGCCGGCTTGTACGCGGGCCACTTCATCGCGTATGCGCGCTTCAAACTCCGCGAGGCGGCTTTGCGGCACCAGAATGCGCGTGCCGGCGATGCACGCCTGGCCGCTATTCATGAAGCCGGCCTGAAGCGCCAACGGCACCGCTTCGGCGAAATCGGCGTCGTCGAGTATGACCATCGGCGATTTGCCGCCCAATTCCAACGTGACGCGCTTCAATGTCTCGGCACCGGTGCGCAGAATCGTCTTGCCGACAGCCGTCGAGCCCGTGAAAGAAATCTTCGCCACGTCCGGATGCGCGCTGATTTCCGCACCGACGGTCTCGCCGCGGCCCGTCACGATATTGAAGACGCCCGCCGGTAAACCCGCTTCGTGCAATGCCTCGGTGACGATCTGCGTCTGGATCGCGCTCATCTCGCTCGGCTTGATGACGGCCGTGCAGCCCGCTGCAATCGCCGCCGCCAGTTTCCCGCAGATAAAACCGCCATTGCTATTCCACGGCGTGATCAGACCGGCGACGCCGAGCGGTTGCATGACGACGTCGGCGGTGCCGGCGCGTCGCGTGAAATCATAGGTCCGCAAGACCTTGATGACCTCCGCCAGCACGTCGGCCGCGTGTTTGGCCATCCAGCGCGCGCGTGACACCGGCGCGCCGTATTCATCGACGATCGCTTCGAAGAGGTCGTCTTCTCTCGCTTGAACGGCGTCGTGCATACGCTGGAGCAGCGCGATCCGTTCTTCTTTGCTGGTGCGGGAAAAGGCCGGGAAGGCGCGTTTGGCGGCAGCGATCGCGCGACGAGCGTCTTCCGCGTCGGCCAGACGCACCTTGCCGATTACCGTTTCCTTAGCCGGGTTGTGAAGATCGAACCACTCCTCGCCGTGCGGCGTCACGAACGCGCCGTCGATATAAACCTTGTCGATTTGCTGCATGAAAGCTCCTACCTGGAAGTTATCTTGCCTCGAAGATAGGCTCAATGGATTAGGCTGACTAGCCATATAATCAAGGATGATTCGTTGAGCAAGATGGGATAATGAAAACACCTGGTTTGAGCGAACTGGAAGGGGTGCTGGCCGTGGCACGCCACCGCAGCTTCCGCGCGGCGGCGACGGAACTCAGCGTGTCGACGTCGGCGCTCAGTCATGCTATTGCGGCGTTGGAGGCGCGCATCGGCGTGCGGCTTTTCAACCGCACGACGCGCAGCGTGTCGCTTTCAGAAGCGGGCGCGCAATTCGTCGACAGCGTGGCGCCCGCTTTATCGACCATACGCGTGGCGATCGAGCAGGCCGGCAGCTATCGCGACACACCGGCGGGCACGCTGCGCATCAACTCATCGGCAGGTGCGGCGCGGCAAGTGATGCCTTTCCTGCTTGAATACCTGCGCCGCTATCCGGAGATGAAGCTGGATCTCGTCACCGAGGGTCGCATGATCGACATTGTGGTGGAGGGCTTTGACGCCGGCATTCGCCTAGCCGATTCCGTGCCGCAGGACATGATCGCCGTGCCATTCAACCAGCCGCAGCGCTTTGCAGTAGTTGGGAGTCCGGCTTATTTCGCCGATCATCCGAAGCCGCGCATGCCAGACGATTTGCGAGCGCACCGCTGTATCCGGCTGCGTATGCCGAGCGGACGCATTTATCACTGGGAGTTCGAGCGACGGGGCGAAGCGATCAGTGTGGACGTGCAGGGCATGCTGACGCTCGATGAACCGTCGCTGATAATGGAGGCGGCCCGCGAGGGCTTCGGGTTGGCGTATATGACCGAATGGAACGTGGCCGCGGACCTGGAAGCGGGCACGTTGCAGCGCGTGCTGGAGGATTGGACGCCGCCGTTCGACGGGCTGTGTCTTTATTATCCGGGGCGACGTCATGTGCCGGCGGGATTGAGGGCGTTGATTGAGATGATTCGGGGGAGTGGGGGAAGCTAGCGGGCGTTCAAAGGTTGCTCGCATGTGTATTCGACGCGTCATGAAACAGCGCCCGATCATTAGCAAAAATACGCCACTTCTCGGCATGCTCCGCCGTTCTTTCCAGTTGCACTGCAGCGTGCCGCCACGCGACGAATAACATTAAATGAACTGACGTACGGCACGCGCCCGCCCGTTCCGCCAGCGCCGCACAGATCGACTGAACCGCTGGCTTTCAGTCCCCCACCCACTCTTCCGTCTTATTACTGTTCCGACGAAACAAACTCCCGCGCCTGGCCGCGCTTTCACAGCTTCCCCGCCACCGTGCAAGCTGATCGAGTCATACGATGCTAAAGCGCAGAACCTTTCTGCTAGGCGGCGCCGGCGCGCTCGGTGCGTTGCTGGTCGGCTGGTCGGTGCTGCCGCCGGGGCAACGCCTGACTGCCTCCATGCCGTTGCCGGCGGAAGGCAACCAGGCCGCACTCAACGGCTGGGTCAAAATCGCCGCCGACAACACCGTCACGATCATGATGTGCAAAGCGGAAATGGGGCAGGGTATCCACACCGGCCTCGCCATGCTGCTGGCCGAAGAACTCGACGCCGACTGGTCACAGGTTCGTGTCGAAAATTCGCCGATCGACAGGATCTACAACAGCGTGCAGAACATCGTCGACGACCTGCCGTTTCGTCCGGACGACGACAGCACGGTCAAGCGCGCCACGGTCTGGATGACCCGCAAGCTGGTGCGCGACGCCGGCACGATGATGACGGGCGGCTCATCGAGCATCAACGATCTGTGGACACCGATGCGTGAAGCCGGCGCCTCGGCGCGCGCGATGCTGATCGGCGCGGCGGCCGCGCAATGGAAAGTGCCACCCGGTGAATGCCGTACGGAAAGTGGCTACGTCCTGCATGCGTCAGGCGGACACAAGGCGAGCTTCGGCGAACTGTCCACGCTGGCCGCACGGCAACCGCTGCCCCGCAAGGTCGCGCTGAAAGATCCGGCCGACTTCAAGCTAATCGGCAAACCGATGCGGCGTATCGAAGCCGCATCGAAAATCAACGGCACCGCGCGCTTCGGCATTGATGCGCTACCCGATGGTCTTCTTTACGCGAGCGTGGTGATGTGCCCCACGCTGGGCGGCACGGTGGCGCATTTCGACGCCACATCTGCGAAGAACATGCCGGGTTTCATCAAGGCCTTCGCGCTAGCGCCCTACGCGGGCGGCGGTGGCGGCGTCGCGGTTATCGCTGACAACGCATTTCGCGCGATGAACGCAGTGAGCGCCATCAATGTGACGTGGCAAGACGGCCCGGCGGCCACGCTGTCGAGCGCCGACGTGGACACCCGCCTCGCGCAGGCACTGGACGACAGCGACGGCCACGCCTACTACGATCGCGGCGACGTCGACGCCGCATTGAGCCGCGCGGCGCGAATTCTCAGCGCCGAGTACCACGCTCCGTACCTCGCGCATGGTTCGGTCGAGCCGGTGAATTGCACGGTGCAGGTCGCGGACGGCGCGGCCACCGTTTGGGTCTCGACGCAGATGCCGGCCCTCGCGCGGCAGCACGTCGCCAAAGTGCTGAACATCGACGCCGACAAGGTCGACGTGCAAGCACAACTGCTTGGCGGTGCATTCGGGCGACGTCTCGAACTCGATTTCATCGCGCAAGCCGCGGCGATTGCGCGGGAGGGCGGTGGCCGTCCAGTGCAAACAATCTGGTCGCGTGCGCAGGATTTCACCCACGATTTCTATCGGCCGGCGTGCGTGTCGCGCCTGAAGGCCGGTTTCGACAAAGACGGCAAGCTGGTCGCGTGGCACGCCACGTCCGCGAGTCAGGCGATCGTGCCGGAAGCGCTCGCGCGTTACTACGGTGTGCCGCGCATGCCGATCGACAAGACCACGTGCGAGGGAGCGTTCGATCAGCCTTACGAATGGCCCGCTGCACGCGTGGCGCACAAGATCGTCGAATTGCCGGTGCCGGTTGGATTCTGGCGATCGGTCGGCCATTCGCATCAGGCGTTTTTCACCGAGGGTTTTACCGACGAACTGGCCGTCGCCGCCGGTCAGGACCCGATTGCGTTTCGCGCGTCGCTGCTCGTGCAGCATCCGCGCCATCTGGCGGTGTTAAGGCGCGTTGAAGCTCTATCGGATTGGGGGCATCCCATGTCGCATGCCGCCGACGGCACCAGGCGGGCACGCGGCGTTGCGCTGCACGAAGCGTTCGGCAGCGTCGTCGCGCAAGTGGCGGAAGTATCGGTCGGCACGAACAAGCAGATTCGCGTGCATCGGGTGGTCTGTGTGATCGACTGCGGACTGCCGGTGAATCCCAACCTGATTCGTCAGCAGATCGAGAGCGGTATCGTGTTCGGCCTTTCGACTGCGTTGCAGGACGAAATCACCATCGAAGGCGGCGTGGTGACGCAGAAGAACTTCGTCGATTTCCCCGTTGTGCGGATGAACGATTGTCCGGTGATCGAAACCGACATCATGCCGAGCGGGATGCACCCGCAGGGCGTCGGCGAACTGGGCGTGCCGCCGGTCGCGCCGGCGGTAGCCAACGCGGTGTTCGCGCTGACCGGCCAGCGCTTGCGCGCGCTGCCGTTGAGGCTCGCGTGAAAAGCATCGGATTGACGGAGACAAGCATGGGATCGCTCAACATCAACGGCCGCGCGGTGGCCGTGCAAGCCGAACCGGATATGCCCCTCCTGTGGGTGCTGCGCTGCGACCTCGGCATGACCGGCACCAAGTTCGGCTGCGGCGTGGGCATTTGTGGCGCGTGCACGATTCATCTGGACGGCAAGGCGAGCCTCGCCTGCCAGACGCCAATGTCGAGCTTGCACTCACAAAAGATCACGACCATCGAAGGCGTGCAGGGTGCCGAAGCGCAGGCGCTCAAAGCAGCGTGGATCGATCTCGACGTGGTGCAGTGCGGCTATTGCCAAAGCGCGCAGCTCATGGCCGCCTGTGCGCTGCTCAAGCAGAAGCCCAATCCCACTGACGCGGACATCGACGCGGCGATGTCCAACATTGTGTGCCGTTGCGGCACGTATCCGAGGGTGCGGGCCGCGATTCATCAGGCGGCCGTGAAGCGGCGGCCCGCTTAGGCGCGGAGCCCGGGTGGGCTGGTCGCGAGCCAGTCGGGCTCAGTTCGCCAGCATCTCCACGACCGCGACGACTACCGTAAAGACGCCGATACAGCCGCCCAATGTGGCTGCGCCTTGCATGAAATTCGACATACGTGACCTCGTGACGTGGGGTTGAGGCTCGTATTTAACCTGAATTGAAAGGTAAAAGAAAGCTTATCAATAATAGAGATTTACCCGGACGTGACAGGCACAGATGGCGGACGTAAGTCGGCGTCACGGGAGTCGATCGAAGCCTCAGTCAGGGCGTTTTTGTGGCCGCCGTCGGCTCGGCTTTGGCCGGTGGTGTCATGGCAGCAGGCGTTGCAGCGTTAGACACCGCTGCGCCAGGCGCCGTCGGCACGTCAGTCTCCCACCCGCCGCCGAGCGCGAGGAACAGATTGACCTGATCGATCGCCACCTGACCTTCCGCGGCTGCCACTTGAGACTTCGTCGAAGTCAGCGTGCGAGTCGCATCCAGATCCGAAATGAACGACTCGCGTCCGGCGCGATACAGGCGATGTGTTTCATCCGCCGACTCCGTCGCCGACTTCAACGCGGCACGTAATGCGTCAGCGCGGGCGTAGTCGGACGCATAGGTCGCGAGACTGGTTTCAGTTTCGCGCAACGCGGTCAGCACTACGCCGTCGAATTTTGCCAGCGCGACGTTGCTGGACGCTTCCGCTTCGCGCACACGGCCACGCGCGCCGTTCGTTGGAAAGGTCCAGCTAATCAGCGGGCCGAAGCCCCAGCGCGCGGTCGGCGACGTGCCGAGGTCTTCCAGAATCCCGGTCAAACCCGCCGAGGCACCGATGCTCACGGTCGGATACAACGCGCCCGTTGCGACACCGATGCGCGCCGTCGAAGCCGCCAGTTGACGCTCGGCCTCGCGCACGTCCGGACGGCGTTTGAGTAGCGCGGCGCCGTCACCGACTGGAATCGGCTGACGGATTTCCGGCAGCCGGCTGCAGGCCAGCACGGCCGGCGGCAAATCGGAGGGCGCGCGTGCGAGCAGCGCCGCAAGCCGGTATTGCGCGATCTGGCGGCGCGCCGTGTAGCGGGGGATATCCGCCGCCAGCGTATCGACCTGGGTCTGGCCGCGCGTGACATCGGTCTGATTGCCGCGGCCCGCGTCGCGCAAGCGTCGTGACACGTCAACGCGTTCCTTCTGCAATGCCAGGGACTGCTGCGCGATTCTGAGTTCATCGGCGGCCGAGCATTGCTCGACGTAAGAGCGCACCACATCCGCAACCACGGTGATCCGCGCAAGATCGCCGGCCGCCCGCACGGCTTCCGTATCCGCCGACGCCGCTTCGACACCACGCCGCAGCTTGCCGAACAGATCGATTTCGTACGAGATGCTGATACCGATGTCGCCTTCGTTAGCGACCGGAAGTTTGTTGAAGAGCAGATACTGCTCGGCCGATTCCTGCGCCCGCTCGACGACTGCCGACGTCTTGCCGGAGAAGCCGCCTTGCGCCTGCGCGACGCCCAGTGCTTCACGCGAACGCGCGAGGTTCGCCGCCGCGACGCGCAGGTCGGTATTCGATTGCAGCGCTTCGTCGACGAGGCTGTTCAGCACCGGATCGTCGTAGAGCTTCCACCAGACCGTGGGCACGTTCTGCCGCGTGGTCAGCCTGGCGTCGGCGCCTTCGATCGGCGCATTGGCGAGCGGGGCGTTGACCAGCGCCTGCTTCGGCAACGCGTAATTGGGACCGACGTTCATGCAGCCGTTGAGCGCGACGGCTAACGGCAAAAGCGGCAAGAGCGGCAGCAGTGGCAATAAGGGCAGGGCGCGCGGCAGCTTCATTGCGACGCGCCCGACATGAGGGCAGCAGATGCCGGCTGCGCAGCGGAAGCAGCGGACGTAGACGAAGACATAGCCGGAGCCGACGATGCATCCACCGCGCCTGAAGCACCTGCAGCCGGACGCGGCTTGCCGGTCGGCGACAGATCGCGCACCGACACCGTCGCCGTGCGTCCGGCGATCATGCGAAAGTCGGCGGGGACCTCGTCGAGTGCAACGCGCACGGGAATCCGTTGCGCGAGCCGCACCCAGCTGAAGGCCGGGTTCACGTTCGGCAGCAGGTTTGACCCTTGCGTCCGGTCGCGATCTTCAATCCCCGCGACGATGCTTTGCACGTGCCCGCGCAACACCTTCGGCTCGCCCATCACCTGAATATCGACCCGCTGGCCGATGTCGATGCCACGCATCTTGGTTTCTTCGAAATAACCGTCGACCCGGAACGAATGCATATCCACGACCGACAGCACCGCGCGGCCCGCCGAGACGAACTCGCCGGTACGTGGCGCGCGGTCGTTCAGATAACCGTCGACCGGACTCAAGATCGTGGTGCGCTGCAGATTGAGCCTGGCGGTATCGATCGCGACGTTCGCATCGGCGAGCGCGGCTCCCGCCGTTTCGACGCGCGAGCGGCTTTCTTCGGCGACTTCCGCTGCGACGAGGTTGCCGAGTTTGCGATTGCGCGCATCTTCGCGGCGCGCCTGATCGAGGGTCGCCCGACGTTGCTGCGCGGTGGCCTGCGCCTGGCGCAGTGCGAGCGCATAGCGGGCCTGGTCGATCACGAACAGCACCTGGCCTTGCTTGACCTGCTGGTTGTCGGCCACCTCGACCGATGAGATCAGCCCCGAGATATCCGGCGCGACCTGGATCACGTCGGCGCGCACGTGGCCGTCACGGGTCCACGGTGCGAACATGTAATAGGCGACCAGTTTCCACAGCACGAAGGCGGCCACCACGACGACGATCAGGGTCAGCAGGATTTGACCGACGGAGAACCAGGTTTTTTTCACGTTATTAGTCTGTGCGAAACAACGACGACAAGGCCCAGCACCAGCACATAGATGCCGAGATCGAAGATGGAACGGTGCCAGACGAAGCGGTAAAAACCGACACGCGCGAGCACCGTGCGGATGGCCTGATTGATCAGATAGGCGACAAACATCAGCACGAGCACGGCCGGCACGAATACGCCGAAGATATCGATTTCACCGATCATCGCGGGAACTGGGAAAGAGGTGGATCGGGTTGCAAGACGGGCACATCAGGCGGCGGCCTCCGGTTCAGGCGGCGTTGGCGTGACTAGCGTGGCCGGAAACAGCGAAAGACGCAAGCCGACCAGCGCGTGCAATGCCTCGCGCAAATGGCGCGCCGAGGTTTGCGAGGTCGGGCTCGGCGCCCCGGCGTTGGCGAGCCCTTGTGCCGTCACGCGTGCCACGGCTGCGTCGATCGACGACATCAGGCTATTGGGCACCGGTTGGCGCGCGCGCTGGTCGATGCACGTTTCGAAGTATTGGCGCACGTCGTCGAGGACATGATCGATCGCGGCCGGCGCTTCGCCGCCGAGCCTGGCGGTAAGGCGGCGCAGATCGAGCGCGTTGAAGGCGATGCGCAGATCGCGGAAGCTCTCGATCGACGGATGACGATGGTCGTCTGTCGCGGCAAGGCGCGGGATCAGCTGCATCAGCCGGTCGAGCATGCGCGCGGCGAGATTGCGCGGGTCTTCGATTGTTCGCGTGGAGGCGGTCAGCGCCACGTCGGCCCAGCTCGAACGCAACAGCCGGGAAGCCGCGAGTTCAGCGCCGAATGGCCGCGTCGCACGGGTCCATAGGTACGCATAAAGCAAGCCTGCGAGGCCCGCGAGATTGCTGTTCAGGAAGATCAGGAAGTCGGCCGAGTAGGCGTCCTGAATGCTGATGAAGGTGGCGGTATTGACGGCCACGAGCACGGTCACCATGTTGAACTGCGGACGCGGGATCATTGTGCCGACGAGGATGAACGGCGCGGCGAACAGGACGACCAGCATCGGGAAATCATGCACGTGCGGCAGGACAGCGAACAGATAGATGCCGGCGGCCACCACGCTGACCGCCGTGGCGACGAAGAACTTGAACACCAGGGGCGCGGGTTCGTCGAGCGCCGCAAAGAAGCAGCAGGCGACCGCCGCCAGTGTCACTGCATTGGCGCCGTCCGCCCAGCCTGAGCCGATCCACAAACTGCACGCGAGGACAACTGCGGCACCTGCTGAAACCGTCGAAAACAGCATGATGCCGCGGTCGAAGAAACGCTCGGTGCCGCCTAGCCGCCAATGGCGAAAGCGCGGCCGCCACGAACCTTCTTCGCGCGTGATGATGATGCGCAGCGAGCGGCAGTCCTGCCAGACATCGATCACCTGTTTCATACGCCATAACGCGTTCGAAAGCAGCGCGCCGTCCCAGCTCGCCAGCGCGGCCGGCGGCGGCTGCATGGCGGCGATGCGCTCGCGCAATGCGTTGGCCTCCGGGTCGGGGTGATAGCCCTCGCTGACTGCTGGAAGTGGCGCATTGAACCACTTGATGACGTCGTTGAGCAACGCTTCGAGACCCTCTGGCCAGGTCTGACGGCCGCTGTTGTAGAGGGCGATGAGTGGATCGGCCAGCGCCGACATCATGGGCAGCAGCAACTGCATGCGACCGCGCAACTCGTGGGCACGGGCCAGAATGTCCGGCCGGGTGTGGTCGTAGGTAAGCTGGCTCAACAGCAGTTCCAGCCCGTTGATCGTGGCCGCGATCCGCTGGCGGGCCCCCGAGATCGCCGCGCCCGCAATGCGCCCGGACAGCGTTTCGGTCGCATAGAACGCGGCGTCGCGAAACCACGCGTCGGTCCGCTCGATGATGGTGGGCGCGAGCCGGCTGGGAAACAGCGAACTGCCGACGATGCTCGCGCATACGATGCCTAGCAAGATCTCTTCGGTGCGGCTGATCGCGAGATCGAACACGCCGCCTGGATTGGTCACCGAGGGGAGGGCGATGATCGGCATGGTGTAGGCCGCCAGCATGAACACGTAGCTGCGCGCGGTGCGGTCAGCCACCGCCAGATACAGCAGCGTGCCGGTCCACAATGCGACGACCACGCTGAACAGATACGGCGATTCGACGAACGGCGGCACCAGCAGCACCGCGGCCGACGCGCCGAGCGCGGTGCCGAGCGCACGATAAAGCGCCTTGGAGCGGGTCGCGCCGACAAACGGATTCGATACGATATAGACGGTGGCCATCGCCCAGTACGGTCGCGGCAGTTCGAGCGAGAGGCCGATGTAGAGGGCGATCATCGCCGCGGCGAACGTCTTGACGGAGAACAGCCAGTCGCGGATGGAGGGATAGACCATAAACCCTTACTCGGAATCCCCGGCGTTGTTCGGCGCCGGTGCGTCCGCGGTGAACGCGGCCAGTACCCGCAAGGTCGCTTCGAGATCGCTGCGCGAGATGCCTTTCAAAGCTTGCGCCCGCAACGTATTGAGCTCTTCTTCCATTTTCGCGGTGACGGCGCGGCCTTCATCGGTGAGCACCACGGTCTTGGCGCGCCGATCCTCGGGATCTTCGTCGCGGCGCATCAGGCCGGCCGCGCACAGTTGATCGAGCAGCCGCACGAGCGAGGGCCCTTCAATACCGATGTGATCGGCCAGCGTAACCTGCCGCACCGCTTCGCCAATCCGGCTGGCGGTGAGTAGCGGCGTGGCGCACGCTTCGGAGACGTTAAAGGCCGCGAGCACGCCATGGCTCGTACGCCGCCATTTTCTGGCAGCGACGACCAGCGTGCTGCTGACAGTGCGGCGCAAGGTATCGAGATTCGACATGGCCGATATTGTATTTCCAAAATATTCGTTAGCAAACTATTGAATTGTGAGTTTTGTGCGGATGGCCTTTGCGACAGCCTGCTGCCGCAATGTGACAACTCTACTAAGATCATCGTGCATTGCACCGTTTGCGGAACGGTTTGCCGGGCAATTGATGCATTTGCGATGACAGATAGCGCTCGCCGGGCATGGTCTGGAGGTCGACATTCAGGCTGTCGATGGCGACGGATTTAACGATGCCCCGCGTTCAAGACTGTGCACGGTGACCAGGAGCAAGCCGCATGGCATTCAATCTTTCACGACGTCTGGCGATGAAGTACGCGGCAGCAGGCGCTGCCATGCTGGCCTTGCTCACGCAACCGGCATTCGCGGTGCCTGCCCACGAGTCCCATCTGAAACCGGTAGCGACGATCTCGGATACTCGGTTCGCGATCGACACGCCGCAAGGTCGCGCTGAATTCCCGCTATATCTGTCGAAGGATTGGAACGTCGCGCAACCGCAGGTGACGCGAGCGGTAATCGTGATCCACGGCAAGTTGCGCAATGCGGACGTCTACTTCCGCACTGCGCAGAATGCACGCGACGCCGCTCACGCGGATGCCGACAGCACGCTCCTGATCGCGCCGCAATTCCTCGCCACGCTCGACACGCGCGTGCATGATGAACCGGCCGATCTGCTGCGCTGGACCGGCGACGCATGGATGGGCGGCGAAGCGGCGCGGGCACCGCTGCCCATCAGTTCGTACGCGGTGCTGGACGCAATCGTTGCGCGCCTCGCGGATCGCAAGCTGTTTCCGAATCTGCGGCACGTTGTGTTTGCAGGGCATTCGGGCGGCGGACAGGTGGTGCAGCGTTACGCTGTGGCGGCGCGTTCCATTGCCGTGTTGACCAAAGAGGGTATCGACGTGCGCTACGTGGTGGCGAGCCCGTCGACGTATGCGTATTTCGATGCGCAACGGCCGAATGCGCAAGGTGTAGCCGCGCCGTTCGATGCCGCGCAGTGCGCCGGCTTCAATCAATGGAAATACGGCATGGACAATCGGCCGCCGTACCTTGATGACCGCTCGCCCGCGCAACTCGAAGCGATTTATGCGTCGCGCCGGATCGACTACCTCGTCGGCGGCGCGGACGACGATCCGCAGCAAAGCGCGCTCGATAGAAGCTGCGCCGCGGAAGCGCAAGGTCCACAGCGTGTCGCGCGCGCTGAAGCGTATTACCGGTATATCCAGGCGCGTCATCCGGAAGGGCTGAAGCAGAGCTTTCATATCGTGCCGGGTGTGGGTCACGACGGCGCGCGCATGCTGACATCGGTCTGTGCGCTGTCGGCGATGTTCGACACCCAGGGGTGCGAGCAATGAGCGGGGCGCGGCTCCTCGCGAGCGGCAGTCATCTCTTCTGCCTTTTTTGTGACGCCGGCCACCATGTCCAACCGCGTCGCGAGCGTCGCAACTCGACCATTGAGAGCGGCGCAATCTCGATGCGAGAGAACACGTCTGGCGACGCCCCGAGCGCATGAACGATGGCGGCCCTGATTAACGGCGCATGCGTGACGGCGACCACATTTTGCGTATTGCGCGGTACGCCGGTCGCTTTTGCGCTCTGCGTTCGGCTTTGTGCCTCGTTTGTTTCATCGCTTGATGCGCTGTCCATTGCGCGATGCGATACGCCGCTTATCGCATCGTCTAGTGCATCGAGCCATTGTCCTACCCGCGTCACGAGTTGACTGAATGACTCGCCACCGTGCGCGGCAGCGTCGGGGTTGTGCGTCCAGGTGGCGAGGTCTTGCGGCGCTTCGACGGCGAGATCGGCGAGCCGGCGGCCATGCCATCGGCCGTAGTTCATATCCGCCAATCCCTCGTGGACCGTTGCAGCGAAGCCCAAGGCCGACGCCGTCTCACGCGCGCAAACCGCAGGGCTGACGAAAACCGCTGCGTCGTCTGGAATCGACAGACGCGCACGCGCGGCGCCTGCTTCGGCGAGGCCGCGTGCGTCGAGCGGATCGTCGGCGGGGAAGCGGGCCGCCCGCATCGCCGCGGTCGATGCGTGGCTGATCAGTAACAGCCGTGTGTCCATTCAGTTGTTTTCCATAAAGGCCGGACTGAAGCAGGATGCATGCGGCCATGCTGTGCCTTGCCGGGAGGCAAAGTTTAGCGCGTAGAATAGCGACACTGCGAAGCACGGAAGCCGGTGAGAGCCCGGCGCGGTCGCGCCACTGTAATCGGCATTTGCAAGCCGAAAGCCAGACCTGAGCTTTGTATCATCCCTCTTCAATCGACTATCGGGGCGCGTTACCCCCAGGAGATGTCCATTATGACCAACGCTGTTTTCGATTCCGCGACGCAGCCTGTCGCCCAACCCACGCCGATTCCGCTGCGTGAACTGCTGCCCTGGATCGTGTTCGGCGGCTTGCTGTTGTTGCTCGCGCTGTATTTCGTGGGTGCGGAACAGGGTGCCACGTCGCTGGTGCCTGGCATGTATGTGCACGAATTCGTGCACGACGGCCGCCATCTGCTCGGCTTTCCCTGCCACTAACGGAGTCGAACATGGTTGGTAAATTGTTGGTACGCGGGATGCTTGCAGGCATCGCCGCGGGGTTGCTCACGTTCGGCTTCGCCAAATTGGTGGGTGAGCCGCAAGTTGATCAGGCGATTTCCTTCGAGGAAAAGGCCGATGCCGCCAAAGGCGACGCGCCCGAACCCGAACTGGTGAGTCGCGGCACGCAAGCGGGCCTGGGGTTGTTGACGGGTGTGGTCACGTACGGTGCGGCGTTCGGTGGGCTGTTCTCATTGGTGTTCGCGTATGCATATGGCCGCGTCGGCGTGTTGAGTGCGCGGGCATTGTCCGCATGGCTCGCGCTTGGCGCGTTTATTGCGCTGGTGATCGTCCCGAACATCAAGTATCCGGCGAATCCACCCTCGGTGGGCGACCCCGAGACGATCGGGATGCGGACCGGCTTGTTCTTCCTGATGATCGCGATCTCGATAGCTGCGATGGTGTTTTCGCTGAAGGTGCGGCGTCGCGCGGCGCTGAAGCTGGGCGCTTGGAATGGGTCGATTGTGGCCGGGGTGGTGTTTGTCGGGATCATTGCTGCTGTGCAGTTGTCGATGCCGGCGATCAACGAAGTGCCGGCGGCCTTCCCGGCGGTGCTGTTGTGGAAGTTCCGCGTCGCGGCAATCGGGATGCAGGTGATTATGTGGACGACCATTGGGCTGCTGTTCGGCGCTATGGTTGAGCGGAGCAAGCTGCTGGCTTCCGCGGAACGTGGTGTGGCGAAGTCTGCTTATCTTTGATGTGAGAGGTGAGGCGGCGAAGGTTGCCGCGATGCCTTTTACTTTTTGGCGCGTGAGGCGTGACCGTTCATGCGGTCACGCCGACGTGCAGCGCAACAGAAGCTAAATACATCAAGTACTTGGCGCGCTTGCCAGAAGGTTATCCACAGGCTTGCGAACAAAAACTGGGGATAACTTTCGGCCGCCCTTTGGGCGGCTAGCCAGTGAGGTTTGGCCCGGTTTTTGATGGGGCTGATTTTTTTGAAATCGCACTTGGTATTGCGATTAGTCTCGTAGCGCTTTCTCGCGCTACTCATCTCCCTTTCGGGCGACGCTCTACGCGGCCCTTCTCTTCCCTTCCAGCCTGCCTTGGTTTGGGTGCCAACGTCCAATTACTTCACGTACGGGTATCCAGCGTCTGACGTTCCAGTTTTTTCACTGCGACGCATTGATGACTGACGAACTCTTTCGTAGATCCGTACGGATTGCGTAGGGAGGGTGACGGTAACGTTTGTACAGACACAAGGAAAATGTAATTTTAGGAATTGTCGGATAGCGACGATGGAATGCTCCTTATAGGGTGCTTGGGCTTCAAACAAGTACAACCAATAAGGATGACTATGAAAAACAAAAGACTGAAGGAGGGACCAGCGGGTATGGCTGCTCGCCTGCTTGCCGCATTCATGCTGCTACTGATCGCGTTCGGCGCAAACGCAGCTGACTGCAACGCGGTGTGGACAGCAACCGGAGCAAAACCGGGCTCGCCTACCTGCCGGTGGGACGCATACGCCGGTGTACCCGGCGGCATTCAATACTACAACTGCGTCAGTTTTCCGCTTATCGACGCGTGGTGCGCGACGCCAACTACGGAAGAACCAGAAGCGAGCTGTCCCGTCGCTGATCCGGTGTACCCGGGCAATGGTGCTGTCACTCTGACTGATGCGGACTTCGTCAGCGGCGACGACATTCCGATGCAGTTCACACGGACCTACCGATTCAGGTCACTGGGCAATTCCACCACGGCGATGGGACCGGTCTGGTTCCACAGCTGGCAGCGCAATCTGGGGCTCGCGAATGCCAACAGCGGAAGCGCGTCCAAAGTGCTTGCGTATCGCGAGAACGGTGAACCTGTCACATTCAACTGGTCGGCGGGCACCTGGCGTACTAGCGGCTTTACCGGCCTTGCACTGGTACAGAACGGCTCCGGATGGACGCTGACCGATCTCAAGACCGATACCGTCGAATCGTATTCGGCTCAAGGCGCGCTGCTTTCGGAGAGCCTGAAGACTGGATTTGTCCGAACGCTGACCTATGGTGGCTCAGGGCTGCTGACCACGATCACGCAACATGCAGCAGGCACGGACGCGAACAACGACATCACGCTTCGCCTCGACTATGACGACAAGAACCGTCTATCTCGCCTGAACGACCCCTTGGGCCGCATGACGCAGTACGGGTATGACACGAATGGCAATCTCGTTTCGGTCACCTGGCCTGATGGCAATGCGCGCCGCTATGTCTACGACGACCTACGTTTCAAGAGTGCGCTGACTGGCGAGATCGATGAGGCGGGTAACCGCGTTGCGACGTGGAGCTACGACTCTCAGGGGCGTGCGGTGGCAGTCAGCCACCCCAATGCCGTGCAAAACGCGCAGTTCGCCTATAACACCGGCTCGACCGTTATCACTAGTCGCAACGGTGCGACCACGCTGAATATGTCGTCGATTGGCGGGCTGCTGCGGCCTACGGGGACCACCTCTGCTGCGGGCAATAGCAGCTCGACTTGGGACGCGTCGGGCAATCTCCTGAAAGACGCAGACGCAAGCGGCGGCACGACAGAGTACAGCTACGACGACACTGGACGGCCAGTTCGGGCGACAGTGAAAAATGCGTCCGGTACGTCGATATCCACGATCCGCTACGCCGACGCGACAAGTCTGCGTCCGTCGATGATCTCGTCACCGAAGCTGATGCAATCCTTCGTATACGACGCAAACGGTAATACGACGGGCGTCAGCGAGATACCGACTACCGACCCGACCGGCGCCAGCGCCTTCGACGCGGGAAGGGCGGATGGCGTGACGATCGCGTACGGGATGACCTATGACGCATTTAACCGGCTCGCGTTCGTTCAGCAGATGGCGGACGGAAAGGTCGCCGGACAATGGAAAGTCACGCGCGACGCAACGGCTAACGCCTTTGCGATCATTGCGCTAGGCGAGCTTCCGCAAGCGACGGAAATGATCTCGCGTGATGCGGCTCACCGTGTTTTGTACGGCTATAACCCGACTGGCGACTTCTATCTTCGTTACGACCGGCGCGCCCGCATTGACCTCTTCAAGTTCAATGAGTATGCGAGTCCTGCAAACGGCGGCATCCGACGCGTGTTCAAGGTCCGGTTCGGCTATTCACCAGATGGCCAGGTCGTGTCGCGTACGGGCACGGTTGCGAAGGACGGCAGCGTTCTTGATCTGAATGACGGCACGGACATCGCGATTTCGAGCGAAGAAATCAACCAGTGGATTGATAACTATAACTACGGCGACTCACCGGTAGGGCCGCCCGCCAACCTCCAGGGCGCGCGTCGGTTGCTGGGCGATAACTTCCTGGGCACGTCGACCGTATGTAGCGGATGCCATTTCTCGGCAGGACTGTTTGACGGTGCTGTGCGCGGTATCGTGATTGTCTACCGGCTTTTGCAGAACCCGGTAGTCCGGTATGGCATCGGGCAGGGCGCACGGAAGGTCTCTGAAAACTGGGAGCGCATCAAGGAGATGTGCAAGCCCGCCGCGGAGATGGAGGTCGATGGGATTCCGCCGGGGCGCACTACTTCAGAATGGTCAGACGCAACAGAAGGATTCAGCGTCCGAAACATCGAGACGGACGTAACGAAAGCTGAGTTCGAGGCAAATCTGCGCAATGAGGGTTGGGCGCAGACGCTAAGCAAGGACGGCAAAACCGATATTTTCAAAAAAGGCGATCTCAAATACACAGTGCGAGAGGAGTCGAGGTCTGGTGGTCCCACGGCCGAATACTTTCCCACTGGTGCAGACAAGGCCACGGTTAAAATTCGATTGGACAAACCTCAAGGTGGTAAGTAATGAGCCGACTAGATTACATCCACGATCTGGAGTCGTTCACGACGCTGCGGGATCGCGCGAATGCGGGCATTCAGCTGCTTGCAAGCAAGCAACGCGATGAGTTGCTCTATTTCGATCCGATCGATATCGCGACGCAAAAGTTCTTCGACCTTGTACAGACGTTGCTGGCGTTCGAGGGCGGGAGCGACTTCGCGACATTGATCCTGAAGCCAGATCCGTTGAACTACTTTCACTATCACTTTGGCAAATATCCGGGCTTTGTTCACGGCCGAGAAAACACCGACGAAGAGTTCTTCCACTTCATGATGCAAGACCCGGGGGGGAGTCCGGCCGATGCGCTTGGAGTGAATCATGAACACTATGTGCTATTGCCGATTGATGGTGACTGGATCGCTTTTGGTGACAGGTCATGGGAGGTGGGTGTGTTCTATGGCCCCCCTGACATCATGGAATGCGCGAGGAATTTTTACCCGTTTTTCATCACCCCTCCGAATGGCTTCCGGATTGAGCTGTAATCGATGACTTCGAATTTGTTGACTAGGTACGGCTGAAGGAGGCTGCCACCCGGTACGGAAAGGGCGCAACTGGTCGCGCCTTTTCCGTCTACCCAGCAAGCGTCCCATTCAAGTGTGTGAAAATTCCGGCAAGTGCCCGTGCCGTTAAGGACGGCGACGCTAGTTCCGCCTCCATCGCGGGTGCAGATCAGGCGAAGGTTAAGGTCCGACCGGATAGGCGGTGAGGCAATTGGATGACGCCGACAATCTGGCGTAGTTCGCTAGGCGCTTCCCCGCGCTGTGCATGCTGAGGACCCTCGAAAGGTATCGAGCGAGAGGGTATTGATGGCTATTGATCCACCCCGTTCCGTAGTTCTGAACTACGACCAGGACGGTCCTGCTGTAGGGGGACGAAAGTTTCCCTGCGCCGCAGCATGTGGGGAAACGTGGCGGAATGGATGGGTGAGGGACCGTGGGGAATGCAATTTTCCCCATGAGTCGTCCGCAAAGCGTTATGAGGCGGGGCATCGTGCCACAGGGGACGGATTGTTCTCAGACTAGTCAACATTTTCTGTGGGCAAGACCACAAGGCCAACGGACCCAAACCCCATCGCCGTCTACGCGAGACCGATGCATACCGCATTGAACTCAATCAACTCGCGTCGTGAAAAATCACCCCAAGCGTGTGCCGGTGGCCCGACCGCAGGCGGCTCACGCCATGTCGCAGATTCACCCGATACACGCCGCGCGTGCCCTTCACCGGTCGGTGATGAACCGCAAACACCACCGCGTCGCCCTTGCCAAGCGGCACGACTTCCGTGCGCGATTGCATCCGCGGACGCTGCTCCGTCATGACGAATTCCCCGCCCGTGAAATCCTTGCCTGGCTCGGACAGCAGAATTGCGACCTGAAGCGGGAAGACGTGCTCGCCGTATAGATCCTGATGCAGGCAGTTGTAGTCGTCGGTGGCGTATTGAAGCATCAGGGGCGTTGGGCGCGTCTGACCGGCGGCGTGGCAGCGCTCGATGAATTCGTCGTGCGCGGCGGGATAGCGGACATCGATATTCATCACCTCGTTCCAGCGATTCGCGACTGGCGCGAGGCGCGGGTAGAGTTTCGTGCGCAAATCACCAACCAGATGCGGCAGCGGATACGCAAAGTATTTGTACTCACCACGGCCGAAACCATGCCGCGCCATCACGACGCGGCTGCGATACAGATCGTCGCTCGGATAGAGTGCGGTCAACGCGTCGCATTCCCGCGCAGTGAGCAGATTGCGCAGCATTGCGCAGCCATATCCGTTCAGCTCTTCTTCGACATCGAACCAGTCGATCGCGTCGACACGCTGCGTTAGCGAATCGGAGGCAGTGCCTGACTCCAATACCCTCGCGTGTTTCGGATTGGGCTCGAACCCCAGGTCCAATTCGGGCGACTGCGAGTGCGGGTCCTTCGCGACCGTATTCATGAGCATTCTCCGTAAGGCGATTCATCGAGTGATGACTGAGTGTAAGGACGCAACTAAGGCCATGCACTCCGACTCTTGCTCTTCAATTCCCGTATTGTTATGGCCGCACCGCTCGAAGCCAGAGCAAAAAAGCAAAGACCTGACTCGAAAATGCAAACTTCGCGAAACGTGCCGCGAGGTTCATAGTAAAACCCTATTTGGCGCACCAAGCGTATTCGGAGACCTTACCCATGTCTGCCTCTCCAGAGAAACTTGACGACTGGCTCAACAAGGAGGTGGTGACCGAAGACGTCATCACCGCTTTCCCGCTGACGGCAATGGGCGCGACCCTGAACCGGGAAGAAAGTGGTGATGAGGTGCCACCGCTCTGGCATTGGCTGTACTTTCTGCCGATCGCACCACTGTCCGAGGTCGGTCCGGACGGTCATCCGAGGCGCGGCGACTTTCTGCCGCCGGTGCCGCTGCCGCGCCGCATGTGGGCCGGTGGCCGCCTGACGTTCCACGCGCCGCTCAAAGTTGGCGAACATGCGAAACGCACGTCGACCATCGCCAATATCGAAGACAAGACCGGCCGCTCGGGTCGACTCGTGTTCGTGACCGTGCAGCACGCGATCGAAGTCGGTGGTGAACTGAAGCTCGAAGAAGAGCACGACATCGTCTACCGGGGCGCGCCGCAAGAGGGCGCCCGGCCGCCGCAAGCGGCGCTCGCACCGGAAGGCGAGACGTGGAGCCGCACCGTTGATGCGGACGCCGTGATGCTGTTCCGATACTCCGCGCTGACTTTCAATGGGCATCGCATCCATTACGACTATCCGTACGTGACCGAGGTGGAGGGCTATCCGGGACTGATCGTGCACGGACCGCTGATCGCGACCTTGCTGGTCGATCTGGTGCGCCGCGAACAACCGGATGCAACACTGGAAAGCTTCGCGTTCACAGCGCTGCGGCCCACGTTCGCTGGCCAGCCTTTTACGGTATGTGGCAAACCTTCTGCAGATGGCAGGACCGTCGACCTCTGGGCTAAAGACCACGAAGGCTATCTGACCATGCGGGCTACGGCAGCGCTTGCCTGAACGCGGCGAAATGGGTTGTGCCGATCGCTACCTCGGAAAATTGAAAAATTCGAAAAGGGGAAAGCTTTCAGAATGAGCCGCGGCCGAATCGCGTCTGTCGTCGGTCGCCAGCGAACTGCAACCTAGGTCCAAGCCGGAATCATTAATTTCCAATAAGAAACGGCTGGGCGAGTTGCGCGACGCCTCCGGAGCCCCGGCCGCAGCGGCCTACAGCACGGCATGGCGCCCCGCCATCCCTACGATGCATCAAGCTCACAAACCCCTACAGCCCCACCCCGCACCCAACCCCGGGCAAATACCCTTGCCGCCATAAACGCCCGCGTGTATAGTTTCCGAACTTACTCTTGTTTCGCATCGGAAATTAAAGGGATTTTCATGAACGCTTCCACCATCCTCGCCGATCTCGGCATTGCCCACGCGGCGCAAGCCGGCGACATCGCGGTTCATTCGCCGATTAGCGGCGAACTCATCGGCCGCGTGGCCAGCAACACGGTGGCGGAAGTCGACGCGGCTCTCGCCAATGCGAAAGAGGCGTACACGGCCTGGCGCAATGTCCCGGCGCCGCGCCGCGGCGAACTGGTGCGCCTGCTCGGCAATCGTCTGCGTGAAAAGAAACAGGCGCTCGGCAGCATCATCACGCTCGAGACCGGCAAGATCCTGCAGGAAGGCTTGGGCGAAGTACAGGAAATGATCGACATCTGCGACTTCGCGGTCGGTCTGTCGCGCCAGTTGTACGGTCTCACGATTGCCTCGGAACGCCCTGGCCATCGCATGGCTGAAACATGGCATCCGATGGGTACGTGTGTCGTCATCTCGGCGTTCAATTTCCCGGCAGCGGTGTGGGCGTGGAATGCAGCGCTGGCATTGGTGTGCGGCAACGCGGTGATCTGGAAGCCGTCGGAAAAGACGCCGTTGACCGCGCTCGCCGTCAACCAGATCCTCAGCGAGGCACTGAAGGAATTCGGCGACGCGCCGGCCGGCCTGACGGCGCTGATCAACGGTGGCCGCGACGTCGGCGCGAAGCTGGTGGCCGACCCGCGTGCGTCGATCGTCAGCGCGACGGGCAGCACGGAAATGGGCCGTACGGTCGGCGTTGAAGTGGCGAAGCGCTTCGGTCGCTCGCTGCTCGAACTCGGCGGCAACAACGCGGGCATCGTCGCGCAAACGGCGGATCATGAACTCGCCATGCGCGGCATCCTGTTCTCGGCGGTGGGTACGGCGGGGCAGCGTTGTACGTCGCTGCGACGTCTGTTCGTGCACGAGAGCGTGTACGACAAGACTATCGAACGTCTTAAGCAGTTGTACAGCAAGGTGCCGATCGGCAATCCGCTCGAAAAGGGCACGCTGATGGGGCCGCTCATCGACAAGCAATCGTACGCCCGTATGCAGGAAGCCCTGCAGCAGGCTACGGCTGAAGGCGGCAAGGTGTTCGGCGGCGAGCGCGTCGAGGTAACGGGCCATGAAGGCGGCTACTACGTGCGCCCGGCCATCGTCGAAATGCCGTCGCAAACGGCAGTCGTACTGAAGGAAACCTTCGCCCCGATTCTCTACGTATTGCGCTATTCGGATTTCGCGGATGCGGTCGAGGCGAACAATGCGGCGGTGCACGGTTTGTCCTCGTGTGTGTTCACGACCGACCTGCGCGAAGCCGAACGCTTCCTGTCCGGCTCGGGCAGCGACTGCGGTATCGCCAACGTGAACATCGGACCGAGCGGCGCGGAAATCGGCGGCGCGTTCGGCGGTGAGAAGGAAACCGGCGGCGGCCGTGAGTCGGGTTCGGATGCATGGAAGGCCTACATGCGCCGCGCGACCAACACGGTCAACTATTCGTCGGCATTGCCGCTCGCGCAGGGTATCGATTTCAACATCGGCTGATCCGGTTCGCAGCAGTACAAAAAAGCAACCAGGCATCAGAAAGCAGCGGCGCATTCCCGCGCCGCTGCTCACAACCTCTTTCGGCAGTCCGTTTGCGCCGCCCGCCGTTTCTGAGCGGCCACGCTATTCGTGGAGTAAGACGTGAGTTCCAAAGTCGTGATCGTCGGCGGTGGGGTGATCGGCAGCTCGATTGCGTATTTCTTGCGACTGTCAGATCCGACGGTCAGCGTCACGGTGATCGAACGCGATCCGACGTATGCGCGGTCGTCGTCGGCATTGTCAGCGGCATCCATTCGCCAGCAATTCTCTACACCGCTTTCCATTCAGATGTCGCTGTTCGGCATCGAGTTTCTGCGCTCGATCGGTGAGCGGCTCGAAATCGATGGCGTGAAGCCGTCGATCGACCTGCACGAAGGCGGCTATCTGTTTCTCGCTACGCCCGCCGGTGAGGCGACGCTGGGTGAGAATCACGCGCTGCAAAGGAATCTCGGCGCCGATATCAGTTTGCTCGACAAAGGCGCGTTGCAAGCGCGCTTTCCCTGGCTCAATACAGAAGACCTTGTTGCCGGTGCTTTCGGTGAAAGCGGTGAGGGCTGGTTCGATGGTTATGGTCTCGTGCAAGCGCTACGCAAGAAAGCACAGGCGCTCGGGGCACGTTACGTTGCCGCCGACGTCACCGCGCTGCATCGCGACGGCAAGCGTGTCACACAAGTGCGGACCGCGAATGGCGAGGTCTATGCCTGCGACGTCGTGGTGAACGCTGCGGGTGCCTGGTCGCGCAAGGTCGCGCAGATGGCCGGCATCGACCTTCCGGTGTTTGCGCGACGCCGCAGTATTTTCAATGTCACATCGCCCGCGCGGCTCGAACATTGTCCGTTGCTGATCGATCCCAGCGGCGTGTATTTCCGGCCGGAGGGCAAGTCGTTCATTTGCGGTGCGTCACCGTCAGCGGATAACGATCCGGACGATTTGCCGCTCGACGAAGTCGACCACGCAATATTCGACGATGTGATCTGGCCGACGCTCGCGCATCGCGTGCCGCAATTCGAAGCGCTGCGTGTGCAGAATTGCTGGTCCGGTTATTACGAATACAACGTGCTCGATCAGAACGCGATCATCGGCTATCACCCGGACGTCGATAACTGTATTTTTGCCAATGGCTTTAGCGGGCACGGTTTGCAACAGGGCCCGGCAACCGGCCGCGGCATCGGCGAACTGATTCTTCATGGCCGCTACACGACACTCGATCTCGGTTCGCTGAGTTTCACTCGCGTGCTCGAAAACCGGCCGATCGTGGAAAAGAACGTGGTTTAGCCGGCGCGCTGAAGGTGATGCGGAAAACGCAAAATGTAGTGCGTAGATATCGTTTGCCGCTTGCCGGGACGATGACCACAATCGACGCCGACCATCCATCGACAAGATAAACGGCCCGTCACCATGTTCACGTTCAATCCTGCTTTCGAAGCGCCGACCGGTTCGCCGATCCGCGAGCTGTTCAAGTATCTGGCGCAGCCCGGCATGATTTCGTTCGCCGGCGGTTATCCGGCGAGCGATCTATTCGACCGCGAAGGTCTCGATGCGGCCGCGGCGCGTGCGTCGCAGCAGCCCACGCTCTGCCTGCAATACGGCCCGACGGATGGCCTCGCCGTGCTCAAGGAACAGCTCGCCCACTTGATGACGCGACGCGGCACGCCTTGCACGCCGCAGGAATTGCTCGTCACGACCGGTTCGCAGCAGGGCTTCGATCTGCTGCTGCGCGTGATGGTCGCCCCGGGCGACGTGGTGCTGGTCGAGCAGCCCGCCTATCCGGCGACCTTGCAGGCGCTGAAGTTGCAGGAGGCCGATGTGGTGACGGTGCCGGTCGATCGTGACGGGCTCGATGTCGCCGCGCTCGCCGCGTTGTTCGAAGCGGGCACATTGGCGCGGCCGCCGAAGCTGCTCTACACCGTCCCGACCTTTGCCAATCCGACCGGCGCAACCTTGTCCATCGAGCGCCGCATGGCGTTGCTGAAGCTGGCGGCGCGCCACCATTTTCTGATTGTCGAAGACGATCCCTATGGCGACCTGCGTTTCAGCGGTACGGCTTTGCCGTCGCTGCTAGCTTTAAGCGACCAGGTGCCCGGTTCGCGCGACTGGGTTGTGCATTTTTCGAGTCTGTCGAAGATCGTCGCGCCGGGTTTGCGAGTCGGCTGGATGGCCGCGCATGCGGAAATCTTGCGCCGTTGCGTGGTCGCCAAGCAAACCGTCGACCTGTGCAGTTCGCCGTGGACCCAGGCCATCGCCGCCGAATACCTCGCGAGCGGCGCGTTGGAGCGGCATCTGCCGCGGATCATCGACGCTTACGCTCTGAAGTGCAGCACGCTGTGCAACGCGCTCGACGAGCATTTGGGCGGCGCCATCGCATTTCATCGTCCTGCCGGCGGCATGTTCGTGTGGGCACAATTGAAGGGCGGGCAGAATGCGTCCGACACGCTGCGTGCCTGTATCGAGCGTAACGTCATGTTCGTGCCGGGCGTCGCGTTCTATAAAGACAATATCGATCTGACGGCACTGCGCTTGTCATTTGCAGCTCCCGGTGTCGCCGATATCGAAACCGGCGTGCAAAGAATGAAGCAGGCACTCGCGCTCTTTTGATGACGGCTAACGCGGCTAACGCGGCTAACACAATACTGGTGGCAAAGCGGTAAAGGCCATACTTGAAATAACCCGGTGAGCGCGTGGTGCGCAGCCGGGTTTTTTTATGCAAATGCTAAATCGCGGAGATTCAGCATAAACATGCTGATCCGGTAAAGCCGCGTAAGGCCAAACGCGCCACACGCGTCACCCTCGGTCGAACCATGCCCGTCGGCACTTCTCCGTGCCAATACTGCCTGCAACAGGCGCGCATGCCGCTCTTTTCGTGTGCCGTCGACTCATTCGGCTACCGTTTTAACTCAAGCCGCCGCTTCAAACGAGCATGCTTTCTAAAGATCTAATTTCGCCCGTTCAATAATTCCGTCAAACTCCTGAAACATGGCTGATTGTTAAATGGAGAGTGCTGCTGGTTTGGGGCTAAAAATATCGGTTATCATCGTTGGCACTCAGCGAATGATTCAGTTGAGTTAATTCATCGGCCATCCACGTTAATACCGTCGCATCGAACCAGAAAAAATCAGATGAAGATGTCACGTAAAAAGATTGCAATCCTGGTGGTCGGTCTTCTGATCGTGGCCGGCGTGATCATTCAGGCGGTGTGGCGTCCATTTGCGCATCGCAAAGCCGCCGGGACCGGCGAAATCGTGCTCGATATTCATCACCCGGATGCGGTGATCGACAGTGAAGCGCTCTCGCGTTTGCCGCGCGACATCTTGCGCGTGCCGCTATTGCACGACGTGCTGACCCAGGACTTCGTCGACTATTACGAATCGAACGACACGCGGCTTTCCACAGAAGGTGCGTTGCGGCGTCTCGCATTCGAACATCAACTGGACTGGCGCGACGAACTGATCCGCCGCGTATTCGACGAACCCGCCCATGTGTTGCTGTGGCGCTCGCCGGATGGCCGGCTGGGTTACTGGGTGATGTCGATGCGCCGCAATGGTCTGGCGAAGCTGCTGCAAGGCTTCGGCAACGTCGCCGCGAGCGACACGCAATTGAGCCAGGTGGCCAAGCTTTCCGGTGACGTTCCGGTTTACGCATTGAAGCTGGCGGTTAACCGCACGATTCTGTTCGCCACGAAGGACGACCGCCTTGTCGTAATGTCCGCACCCGGCGTGCTGCTCGACGCGAAAGGCGGCTTGCTGAGCGAGCGGGCCGACGCCGTGTCCGAGATGCTGTCGTCGGGCCGCGACGACGCGGCGCGCGCCTATCGACTGGACGCACCCGGCGACGCGCCGAAGGGGCACCGGCTGGTGGTGTCGGCGAATTATTTGTCGTTTGGCTATCAGACGTTTTTCTCCGGTATCGACGCACTGCGATTCGACTTTTCGCCGAACGGCAACTCGGCGGCGAACTGGCAGACTGCCGCGCTGATCGAACCGGGCAAGTTGCCGCAGGCGTGGAATAGCGCCGACTTGTGGCGCGCCTTGCCGGCTAATCCGGCGGCGTGCACGAGCTTGCCGGCCGACTGGAAAGAAGCGTCGGGCCTGTTGGGCAAGGTTGCGGATGTTGGCGCGGAGAGCGCTGCTGCGATTGGCGATCAGCTCGCCGGCCCCGCGGCCGTCTGCTGGTATGCGAAATCCACGCTGGTCTCGCCGGTGTTCGTCGCTCGCGTGAAGACGCAGGACCCGGCGAGCATCGCCACACTGAAGACCGCGCTCGGCAAGACCTTTGGTGAAGTGATCGGCGCGTACGAAGCGAAGGCCGCCAAATCCGGCGACGCTGATTCGGGCTACCGTCGCTTGCCGGTCACGAAGCACGACCAGGGCGCAAGCGTCACCGTGTGGCAACGGCCGGTCAGTGCACTGTCGGGCACCGCTCTGTCCAGCAAGGCGCCGTTCGCATCGCAACTGTCGGCGGAGCGCTATTTTCCGGTGACGCTAGCACTGGCACACGGTTATCTGATTTTCTCCCCTGATTCACGTCTGGTCGACGATACGCTCGCCGTGCTCGACAAGCGCTATCCGGCGCTTGCCGATACGCTCGCGCCGCAGCGTCTGCCGCGTACGATTCTCACGCTGACGCCTTCGTCCGCGGCTGCGTTGATCGAACGCGAAGCGGGCGCGGCGCTGCCGGCCGATCAGGAAGCGGTGTTCCGCAATGCGTCGCGCACGCATCTCGTGCCGAAGCTGCACGCGCTCGCCCACTACCCACCGGTTTCGTTGACGCTGCCGGAGAACTTGCCGGGTTCCACGGGCTGGGTGCCGGTGGAGTGGTGGTTCGATAGCGCAAAGGCAGGTGCCAGTGGTGGTGCGGACGCCGGTGCGGCCGATGCGCCTGCCGATCAGCCCGGCACCGAGGGCGATTGAATGCGCCGCCTTCACGTCTCAGACGTGGCGTTCGCGACGACAGCTATGGGCGCTACGGGTGCTACGCCGCGAATGGCTCATACGGCCTGCGCATCACGCCGTGTCTGGCTTACTCGCGTGGCTTCCGCATTCGCGATGGCCAGCCTCGCACCCTATGCGAATGCGCTCAGCAGCACCACCGCATCGCCGGACCCCGACGCGCTCTCGCCGCAGCAATCCGCCGCGTTTCGCGCCTGGTTCGTGCGCATCGTCGACCAGCAAATGCGTCGCGGCCCGACGCCGCGCTGGACGCAACGCGATTGCGCGGGTCTCGTGCGCTTTGCCGTCGGCGAGACGCTCAAGCCGCATGACACCAAATGGCTGCGCGCCAACGGCATGACCAGTCTCGCGGACACCAGCAGCATGCCGCCCGAACTGCAACTGTCCGCATCGCAACGCGGAATCGCGAATCGCTGGACCCGGCTCGACGGGTCCACCGGCGCATATGCCTCGGCGATCGCACTGATTCAACGTAATAGCCGGTTTGTTTCGAAGGACGTGAATCAGGCGCTGCCCGGTGACCTGCTGTTCTTCGACCAGGGCGACGACCAGCATCTGATGATCTGGCTGGATCGCTACATCGCTTATCACACAGGCACCGTTACGCCGACCGATACCGGTCTGCGCGCCGTGGCCGTCTCCGACCTGATGCAATGGAAAGATTCCCGCTGGCAGCCGCTCGACGGCAATCCGAATTTCGTTGGCGTGTTTCGTTTGGACTTTCTGACACCATGACCCGAATGAATTCCGTCACCGCGTCGCGCGCCTGGCTCGGCAACTTACATCGTCGTGTGGGCTTCACCGTGGTCGCGCTTATCGCGGCCATGACGTTCCTCATCGCTCCAACGGCCTATGCCGATGACAACGCATCGAGCACCGCCGCCGATACCAATATCGCCGCAAACCCGACGCTGCAAACCGCGCCGTCGAGCAACTTCGCTTCGCAGAAGGTCGACGGCCAGCCATTCTTCCTGCTCTCGGATGCGAGCTTCGGCAGCGATCAGTTGGCGCAGGTGCGTCTCGAAGCGCCCGGCCGCGAGTTCAAGGACGCGCTGCAAGCGTACGGCGGTGCGGACATCGTTGTGTATCGCGTACCGAAACCGTTGGACTTTTTGAAGGCGCAGAAGAATCTGCATCGCCTGAACGTCGCGCCGAATTATCAAGGTGAAGGCCTCGCAAATACGCTGGCCTATCTGTGGGACCGTTGGTTCACCGAAGCACGCCGCGCCTGGCAGCGCGTGCTGTCGTTCGCGACGCGTAGCAAGGCAACGCAAGCCGCACCGCAATTCAAGCTCGGCGAACAGACTGGCAAGCCGACGCAATTCCAGCAGAACTCGCAATTCGCGCCGCTGAAAGGCTATGACATGGTCGCGCGCTTTCGCTATCCGATCTGGGACGCGAAGGTGATCGAGCCGCCGAAGGGCGTGAACCTCGAAGGCAGCAGCAGTAACTTTATCGAAGCGAGTTCGGGCAACGTGATGATTCCGGTCGGCAAGCTGCCACCGGGGTTGTATATCGTCGAGGCCGTGATCGGCAATTATCGTGCGCATACCTTACTGTTTGTGTCGGACACGGTTGCGGTCGTGAAAGCGGCGTCGAGCGGCATGCTGGTGTGGACCGCACGGCGCGATAACGGCACGCCGGTGGCGAATACCGACGTGAACTGGACCGACGGCGTAGGCGTGCTGCAAAGCGGCACAACCGGGAACGACGGTGCACTGATGCTGCAACACGTGAGCCCCGAGCGCAGTTACGTGCTTGGCACCGATCCGCAAGGCGGCGTGTTCGTCTCGGAGAATTTCTATTACGACAGCGAGATCTATAACACTAAGATCTATGCGGTGACCGACCGTCCGATGTATCGTCCGGGCGACGCGGTGCATGTGAAATTCATCGGCCGCACGTTCCAGAACGCGACGCAATCCACCGCGCCCGCCGAGGCCGATATCAAGCTCGACGTACTCGATCCGAACGGCTCGCCGGTGGCGACCAGCAAGGTGCATTTCGCTTCCGACACGGGCGCGGAGTCGTCTTTCACGCTTCCCGCCGATGCCACCGCCGGCGGCTATACGCTGCGTTTCGACTACAACGGCGATGTATACGGCAGTGCATTTCGCGTCGCCGAATATGTGAAGCCGCATTTCGACGTCAACCTGTCGATGGATAAAGCCGACTACGCAACCGGCGAGCAATTGAAGGGCAAGATCCAGTTGCGCTATCCGGACGGCAAGCCAGTGCGTGACAGCAAGGTCTCGGTCACGCTGCGTGCGCAGAAAGTGACGATCGTCGACGGTGAACTGCGCTACGCAGGGTTGTTTCCGGTCAAGCTGGAACAGCAGGAGCTCACGACCGATAGCGACGGCAATGCGAACCTCACGCTGCCCGCCGCTAAAGAGCCGAGCCGTTATGCGTTGACGCTGTTCGCGCAGGACGGTGCGGCCTACAAGGTGCGTGTGACGCGTGAGGTGCTGATCGCGCGCGGCGCGACGCCTTATCGCCTATCGTCTGCCAAGTCGTTTTCGCAGCCAAAGGAAGCGGTCAATTTCGATCTGCAAGCGCTCGGCACGATCGATCCGTCTTCGCATGCGCTGGCCAGGTGGGAATGGACACGCCTCGAATCGCAAACGCACGGTGAAGGCACACTCAAAGGTGCGACGCCAGGCGGCAAGCTGTCATTTCCGGTGCAATTCGACCAGCCGGGTTCGTACATGCTGTCCGTCAAGGACGACACCGGCAATCTGCTAGCCGCCGCGAGCCACTGGGTGGCGGGCGATGGTCTGAAGGCGATTCCGGGCAGCGTCGAGATCGTATTCGACCGCGACAAGTACAAGATCGGCGATACCGCCGAAGCGTTGATCACCTTCCCGATACCGGTCGACGATGCACTCCTGACGCTCGAGCGTGACAACGTCGAACATCGCGCTTTACTGACAGCAGGCGGCGACTGGCTGCAACTGCAACGCGTGGCCCCCTCGCAATGGAAAGCACGCATCAAGGTCGGTCAAGAATTCGCGCCGAACATGACGTTCTCGGTGCTGTACGTGCATGCCGGCGAATATGTGTTCCAGAACGCGGGCATCGTGGTCGCGCAGCCGCAGATCGAATTGAACGTGAAGAGCGACAAACCGGTGTATGGTCCGGGCGATACGGTCACGCTGAACTTCGACAGCACGCTGAACGGCAAACCGGAAGCGGCGAATCTGACGGTGAGCGTGGTCGATGAAATGGTCTACGTGTTGCAGCCGGAAATCGCGCCGAATATCGTCGACTTTTTCTATCACCCGCGCCGCAACAACGTGCGGACGTCGTCGAGTCTCTCGTTCATTACGTACGACCTTGCGCGCTCACCGTTGAAGGGCGCACCGGGCGGCCCGCAACGCGCGAACTACAACGAGCGCGGCGTGAAGGTGCTCGAACGGCCACGTCGTGACGATCAGGACACGGCAGCGTGGGAAGGCTCGCTGAAGACCGACGCGAACGGCCACGCCACCATGACCTTCAAGATGCCGGATTCGCTGGCCCGCTGGCGCGTCACCGTGCGCGCGGCGGCGCCGGACGGCATGGTCGGTCAACGCACCGCCTACGTGCGCTCGGACAAGGCGCTGTATCTCAAGTGGAGCGGGCCTTCGCATTTCCGCGTCAACGATCAGCCAGCCATCGACATGATCGCCTTCAATCAGACCGACGCCGATATGGAGGCCGAGTGGGTGGTCGACGGCGGCGGTCTCTCGTTGAACCAGAAGGTCACGCTCAAGCGCGGCGCCAACTATCTGCGTCTGCCGACGGGCGCGCTGAAGGCGGGTGTGATCAACGCGACCTTGCGCCGCGCCGGTAAGGATGTGGATCGCTTGCAGACCACCATCCATCTCGATGCGAGCGGCTGGCTCGATCTGCATCAGAATACGGTGGCGCTCGACGGCGCGAACAAGCCGCTCAATCTGCCGCAAGATGCGCAGGACGTCAGCGTGCGGTTCATCGGCAGTGCCGCGAGCCAATTCGCGCGCGTCGCCGACGATCTGATCAACTATCCATACGGTTGCGCCGAACAGACATCGAGCCGCCTGATTCCTTTGGCGCTCGCCCACGATGCGATCGGCCGCAGCGACAATTCGAATTCGACGCAGGGGCTCGAAGCGCTGTTGCGCAATCAGCGGCAACGTCTGGCGATGCTCGCGGGTGTCGGCGGCACGTTCGGCTGGTGGGGCGATACGACCGGCGGCAGTTCGCTGATTACCGCCTACGCGTACTACGCGGACTGGCTCGCGAGCCGTAGTCTCGGCATTACGCTGCCCGCGGACAACTGGCAGCACGCAATGGACGTCTATCGCGATGCCGGTGCGAAAGAGCCGCTGTTGCATCGCGCGCTGGCGCTGTGGTTCATGCAGCAGATGGGCTTGCCGGTCGCGACGCCGGTTGCGGGCGTCGCGGCGGACTTGGTGAGCGATGCAGCGGCTTCGGGCAAGGCGTCTACGTCTGCTCGAAATGGCACGTATGGCGCGTCGGACAGCATCGTGTTCGCGCAAGCCGATTCGCTGCGTGGCAAACAGATGGCGACGTTGCTGATCGCTAACATGGCGCGCAGCGCGAGTGCTCAACTGCCGGATGGCTTCGATGCTGCGGCGAGCACCGCGCGTACGGCCTTGGCCAGCGATCCCGCACCGCTCGTACAGAGCCTGCTTTATATGACAGGTGGCGACGGTGGCACGGCGGTCGATGCATCGGCCTTGCTCGCGAAGAGCAGCGCAGACTACCCGACGCTCGATCGCGCGCTGACATTGCTGTGGGTGCGTAAGGCGCTCGGCGGCGACGCGGCGCCGGCTTCGTTGCCATCGCTGCAAGGCGCGGGTTGGACGCGCGCTGTGACGCCGACCGGCACGCCGCTCTGGAAGTGGACGGGTGCTGGCTTGCCAACCACACTCGATGCAGGCGCCGCGCGCACCGACGTCAACGCGCTGGTCTCGTTCCGCAGCCATACGAGCGAGGATAGCCGTCTGAACATCACCGTCGAACGCCGTTTCTACAAGCTGGAGCCGCTCGAAGTGAAGGTCGATCCGAAGAAGGCGGGGGGCGCCGAGAGCCAGCTGGGCCGCTCGGCATTTACCGCACGTCTCGTCAAGCAGGGTGATGCAATCGACAGCAATGCGCTGTACGTCGACGAAGTCACGCTCACGCCGCGCTCCGGCAATGCATACCACTACGGTCTGCTCGACGTGCCGCTGCCGCCGGGCGGCGATGTCGAGGCGACTAGCTGGGGTGTGTCGATCGACGGTTTGCCGGGCGCGAAAGAAGGGACAAGCGGTCCGCAGCCGTTCGCGCGCGCTGCGTCGTATGAGATGGGCGAGTTGGCCTATCACCAGCCGGTGCCCTTGCTCGACCGTCCGGTGACGCTGCGGCAACTGGTGCGCTTTGCGTTGCCGGGCACGTTCGCGTTGCCGCCGGCTCGCTACTTCCGCATGTATCAGCCGGACGCCAAGGCGTTCGAAGGCGGCAAGAGCGATCGCGTGACGTCCCTGCGTATTCATTAAGCGAGACTGTTATGTTTTCCGCTCTCCGGCACCCGCGCGATCGTCTGGTAGCTACGCTGCGGGTCGCACTCGTGGCGGGAGCGGGGTGTGTTTTTAGTGGTGCGGGGGCTGCTGCTGCTGCGTTGTCGACTGCTTCTCCAGCGGCTGCGGCAAGCTCGTCGCCGATCGCATCATCGAGATCGGCGCCGAACTTATCGCTAAATGTGCCGTCACAGTCGTCGCCAAGTTCATTGCCAAAGTCGACGTCAATCGCATCGCCAGGCTTGCCGTCAGCCGAGCCCTCGGCGCAATTGCTGCGCTTCGCCTGGTTGCACGACGGCCAATCGCAGTTGTGGCAGTTCAATGCTCAGGGTGCCGGCGATGGCATTACGCCTCAGTCCGCACGCCCCTTACCGGCGACATTGGAAACGCCGCTCGGCAGCGTGTGGAAGCTGTTCGTCTACGGCTATCTGGTCGATCGCAATATCGCGACGCCGGACTACACCTGCAGCGGCGGCGATCCTGAAGAAGTGTATTGCTGCATGACGGGCGGCCACATCGACCGTGAACATGCGCTGGTGCAATCCTGCGGACGCTTTTTCGAACCCGCGCGCCTGCAACTCGATCCCGCCGATTGGCGCAAGTACTGGACGGCCGCGCATGCGCCCGCCTGGCTGCGCGACCTCCACACGATGACGCCGACGCGGCGCGTGCCGGTGACCGACTTGCTCGCCGCATTGCAGTCGATGCCGGCACGGCCGCGCGAGGCGGCGGCGAGCACGCTGGTGTCAGTGCTGACCAGCGGACGCGGTGAGGGCACCGTATCGCTCTACGGCAGCGTGCTGCGAGCCAAAACCTGGACCATGCCGGACCCGGCGCGTCCTGGCGCCTCGATCGGCGGTGCGGCAGGCTGGCTTGCCGACGGCACGCCGGTGTGGCTGGGCGGCCCCGGCGGTAGCGCGCGCGTGCTGGCGGACGCCGCGCCGCGCATCGCGCCGTTGCTCACGCAAGTCGCCGTGCCCGACGACAACGCGTGCGTACTGGTCGATTTCTTCAGTCGCTATCCGATTCGTCAGGTGCTCGGCGACAAGGGGCCGGCAGCGGTGCCAGACGGCCCGCTGCGGGGCGATTTCCGGATCGGCTTCGTCAACGGTAACTGGGCGCGGGTGGAAAGCCGCGGTGAACTGCGGCTCGATCGCGACGACGCAGGGGCGCCACAAGTGGTCGGGCGCTTCGGCATGAACGACTACGTCGCGCGGGTGGTCGAGCGGGAAGGCGACACGAGCCAGCCGGAAGCGGCGAAAGCGTTGGCCGTGGCGGCACGGACTTACGTCGTGCAGCATGGCAATCACGATCACGGCTGTTTCCGTATCGACGACAGCAGCAGCACGCAGCGCGTCCTGCCGCGTGCGCCGACCCCCGCCGCGCGCCGTGCGGCCGATCTGACCGACGCGCTGGTGCTCACCGGCGTGCCGGTTCAGTATCACCACGACAAGGCCGCGCCTGGCCAGATGAGCTGGCTGGCCGCGAAGGCGTCCGCGCAAACCGGTCTCACGTTCGACGCCATTCTCTCGCGCACCTGGCCGCAAGCGACCTTGACGTCGTTCGGGAGCCCATTGTCCGGCGATTGCGTCCAGGTGGCCGGCGCGCAGCAATGGCTGCAGCGCAACGCGCCGTTATGGGCACGGCGCATGGACGGCGCGGCGGGCTATGAGACGCCCGATTTGCCGGCCGTCTGCGCGGTGCGCGAAGGGCGGCCTTATGCCGACGCGCAGCGCAATCGCGTGTACGTGTATCGCTTGCAGACAGAAGAAGACCGCATCGCGCTGGCGCATGAATATATCCACCTCGCGTTTCAGCATCATCCGCGTGGCCTTGATGAAGCGTTCGTCGAACGTACCGCGCGCACGTTGATCCGTACCGACAATCCCATCCAATGAACACGGTCTCGCGCCCGCCTTCGCAAATGTTCCGTGCGCCGCTGCTTATTGCAGCGCTTATGGCACCGCTTATTGCATCGCTTTTTGCGCCGCTTTCGGCACCGCGTGTCGCACCGCTGATGCGCGGCGTCCGATCTCGCACGGGAGTCGCCTTTATCGCGGCTACGCTATCGGCAACCACGGCAATGAACGTACAAGCAGCCGGCGCGGATGGCGGTGACGGTGCGATTGCCGATCTCACCGGTGCGTTCGGCGGCTGGCGCCACAGCGGTCTGACAAACGAAGGCGAGCACTTCGTCGCGGCGTATCCCCGGCCGCCGGTCGACCGCGGCGCACAACGCTATCGCACGCTGATCGAAGGGCGCCTGAAGCACATCGACAAACACGCGCGCAAGCCGCCCACGCTGGTCGTCAACGGCAACCCGACGCCGCTCTACACCGACGACGAAGGCGCATTCGCGCGTCCGTGGGCATTCGGCGCGGGCTCGAACAGCATCGAATTGATTTCCGCGGACGGCAAACAGCGCCAGCGCATGCAGTTCTATGAAGCCGACCGCAGCAAGCCGCAGGCCAAGCTGCGCGCGATCGTCACATGGGACGATCCGAAAGCACAGGTGGATCTGCACGTGATTACGCCGGACGGTCTGCACGCCTTCTTCGCCAATCCCACGCTCGAAGACGGCAGCGGCTTCGACGTCGATTCGGTGGACGGCGCGGGTCCGGGGATATTTTCGTCGGCGGCGCCCGAACACGGTACGTGGCTGTTCTTTCTGAACTACTGGGGCAACTTCGATTCGACCGGCTATAACTTCGACGCCGCCGCGCACGAGCGCGACGTGATTACCGCGACGTTGACGCTGGTCTTCAATGAAAACACGCCGAACGAACGGCGTGAAACGAGGGTCGTGCCGCTGCGCAAGATCGGCGACCTGCTGCTCGTGAAAAGCGAGCGACTCTGACAGCGGGATGGGAGCAGTGACAATGAAGTTCAAGACGACGGGTTGGGTGAAGGCAGGCTGGATGGTGTTCGCTTTCGCCTGTTTGCAGGTTGCGCCGGCGGCGCACGCGAGCGATATCGACTTCGCCGCACCGCTGAACGGCTGGCGCAACACCAGGGGCGACAGCGAGCGCTATACGCAGGATGTACATTACCCGGCGGTGTCGGTGTCGACGCCGGAAGGCCAGTCGAAGTTCGCGCTGATCGAAGGGCAGATCCGTAACGCCCCGAAGAAGAAGGGCACGACGGTAGGCACGCTGGTGGTCGACGGTACGCCGTTGCCGCAGCGCGTTGAGGAGGACGGCAAGTTCTCGCGGCCTTACGCGTTTCCGTCCGGCAGCAACAGCGTTGAACTGCGGGCGCCGGATGGGTCGCGCAAGCGCGTGCAGTTTTACGACGCGTACAGCGGCAAAACGCAGCCGAAGTTGCGCGTCGTGCTCGCGTGGGACACCGATGGCACCGATCTGGACTTGCACGTGGTCTCGCCTGACGGGGTGCATACCTGGTATGGGGACCGCGTTGCGCCGAACGGCGGCGCGCTCGACGTGGATGTGACGACCGGCTATGGGCCGGAGATCTACTCGTCGGCCGCGCCATTGAAGGGCACGTATCTGGTCTACGTGAATTACTACGGCAACGGAAACAGCGGCAGCGATATCACCGTCGCTCAGGTGACGATCATCACGAACGAAAATACGCCGAACGAGAAGAGCGAAACGATTCGGGTGCCAATGCGTAAGCCGGGCGAACTGACGCTCGTGAAGACGTTTGTGATGCCTTGAAGCGGTTGGCGAGTCACGGCGTTCGACGTTTTTAAAGCTATGCGAAATGAGTGGGTTTGCCGGCTGGCTTTTCGCTCAATGAGGGAGCGGTTGGTCAGGTTTTAAGTCTGTTTAAAAATATAGAAAAGCGTGTAATCATCGCGCTTATCGGCTTGCTCCTGCTTGCGAGCCGGATTGCAAATTTTCGCCCAGCCTCAGTCAGTTTTGCACGGGAAAGACCACCCGCCCGCAACGCGTATGCGCTTACGCGCACGCGGGTCACAAAAACATATATTTGCCAGCTAGGGGAAGCAAACATGGACTCACTCGACCAGAAGCAGCCGCTTTTGAGCTACGACGGCAGGATTGGAGAGCTCTACGGAATATTTATCAAGAACCTGTTGCTGCAGATCATCACGCTTGGCATTTATCGTTTTTGGGCCACCACCAATAACCGTCGATATATCTGGTCGCGCATGCGCTTTCAAGGTGAGCGTTTTGAGTACACCGGAACCGGCGGCGAATTGTTCAAAGGTTTTCTGCTGGCGATTGCGATTATGTTCGGAGCGATCGTCGGTGCAGTCATTCTCAGCGGGATTCTGCGCGCAATCACAGGGAGCGCGGCGCTGGCCGTCTTGCCGATCATCGTCCTCTACGTTGTGATTGCAGTGGTCGCGGCGGGGGCGTATTTCAGCGCGCAGCGTTATCGCCTGAGCCGCACCCAGTGGTGCGGGATTCGCGGGGGCATGACCGGCTCATCGTGGGTCTACGGCGTGTATGTGCTGCTGTATGGCCTGCTGTGCATCGTCACGCTTGGACAGATGGTGCCGTGGGTGTCCATGCGTCTTGCGGAGCGCCGCATCAACGCGAGCAGTTTCGGCAGCCTGCCGTTTCATTTTGAAGGCCGCGCAGGCGCGCTGTATGGCGCGTTCGTCGGTACTTTTCTGGGCATCGTTGCGCTGCTTGTCGTGCTCGGGGCCATTTTCCTCAAGAGCATCGTGGCGCTGCTGCCCATCGGGCATGCGCCGCTGAAGGCCCATGATCCCGCTGCGTTCGCCGCCTTCGGTTCGCTGTTCCTCTTTTATGTCCTGTTCATCGTTGGCGCGTTGCTGATCCAGTGCTTCTATCTGGCGCTGGTGACACGCCATGTGATGGGCAATACGACGCTCGGCACGCAACTGCGTTTCGGCAGCAGGATCACCGCTCGGGGTCTGCTCGGAATGATGCTGGGCAATCTGGCGATCATCGTTTTCACGCTGGGTCTGGGGCTGCCGATCGTGTTGCACCGTGTCTTGCGGTTTGCTGCCGATACGCTGCAGGTGTCCGGTCAACTCGACCCGCAGACGCTCGGTCAAAGCGATCAGACGCCGCCGCGCACGGGCGAGGGCATGCTGAACCTGCTCGATCATGGCGGCGCGTTCTGACGCGGTTTTGGAACCTCCTGTTCCCACCGGCACACGCTATTACGACGGCAGCGTTGCCGCGGCTCACGCGGCAACGCTGCGCTGGAGCGAGGCGTTTCTGTCGATCGACGGCCTTGAGGGTGAGCTGGCGGTTTGGCCGCGTGCGCGGCTGATCGTCGGTGAGCCCGACCCGGAAGGCAGAGTCGCGTTGTCGTGCAAAGGCGAGCTGGGCCGCGTGTTGACCGACGCCTTATCGCTGCCCGTGCAAATGCCGGTGCCGCGCATGCAGCGCCGGCATTATCTGGGTTGGATCATGGTCGGCGTGGCGGCACTGGCGCTTGCGTTCGTGCTCGTCGCGCGACTGCCCGCGGTTGGCGCGGCGCTTGTGCCGCGAAGCGCGGAAAACCGGCTTGGCGAGATGGTTGAGTCGGTCGTGGTCGGCAAACATCGCGTGTGCCGCGGCGACGACGGACAACGCGCGCTCGAGCAACTCGAAGCGCGGTTGGCCCATGCGGCGGGGATAGTGCAACCGGTACGCGTGGTGGTCATCGACAGCAAGACGGTCAATGCGCTGACGCTGCCGGGAGCCCGCATGATAATCATGCGGGGCCTGTTCGAACAGGTTGGCAATCCTGATCAACTGGCCGGCGTGATGGCACACGAGACCGGACATATCGCACGGCGCGATCCGTTGACCGCGTTGTTTCGCGGCGCCGGTATCAGCGTGATCAGCACGATGTTCGGCATCAATCTTGGTTTTGCAGACGTGTCTTCGCTGGCAGGGCGATTGGTGGGTTTGTCGTATAGCCGCGATATGGAGCGACTCGCCGACGCGAACGGCGTTGCCTATCTGCAAGCGAGCGGATTGCGCAGTGATGGGCTTGCCGCATTTTTTGCATTGACCGAAAAACGTAGCGGCAGCGCTAGTCGTGCGATTGAATTCCTGTCGGATCATCCGCGTACGATCGACCGGGAAAATCGGAGTCAAGGATCGTCACTCGGCGACAGCGCGTTGACGGCGCAGCAATGGGCGGCAATTCAGGCGATGTGCGGAAAGCCGTAGGCCGCGCGATCTGTTGGAAGCGCTGGTCTGAAAGCCAATAGACTCAACGACTTGGGTGACTCTTGCTCAGGATATCCACAGGCTTGCAAACAATTTCTGTGGACAATTGGGAGGGGGCGGGAGGGAGAGGCGCTTGCCGTGCATGACACACGGCAAGCGTAACAGCTTGATTAACGGTCGAGGAACGACTTCAGACGGTCTGCGCGGCTCGGATGCATGAGCTTGCGCATTGCCTTGCTCTCGATCTGACGAATCCGCTCGCGCGTGACGTCGAACTGCTTGCCGACTTCTTCGAGCGTGTGGTCCGACTTCGTGTTGATGCCGTAGCGCATGCGCAGCACCTTCGCTTCGCGCGGCGACAGCGAGTCGAGCGCGTCGTCGATGGCGGCGCGCAAGTCGGCCTGCATCGCTGCGTCAGCCGGCGAGGAAGCCGCCGAATCTTCGATCATGTCGCCGAGCGTGGCGTCGCCGTCGTCGCCGACCGGCGTTTCCATCGACACCGGCTGCTTGGCGATCTTCAGAATGCCGCGCACCTTCTCTTCCGACAGTTCCATGCGTTCTGCCAGCACCGACGGATGGGCTTCCTGACCGGTCTGCTGCAGGATCTCGCGCGAAATGCGGTTGAGCTTGTTGATCGTTTCGATCATGTGCACCGGCACGCGAATCGTGCGCGCCTGGTCGGCGAGCGAGCGCGTCACAGCCTGGCGAACCCACCACGTTGCATAGGTCGAAAACTTCCAGCCGCGGCGGTATTCAAACTTGTCCACCGCCTTCATCAGACCAATGTTGCCTTCCTGGATCAGGTCGAGGAACAGCATGCCGCGGTTCACGTACTTCTTCGCGATCGAGATCACGAGACGCAGATTCGCCTCGATCATCTCGCTCTTGGCCTTGCGCATCTTCGACTCGGCCGCGACCATCTGACGATTGATCTCTTTCAGATGCTTGAGCGGCAGCGAAACGGTGGCTTCGATGTCGATCAGCTTTTGCTGTTCCGACTGGATGGCCGGCAGATGGCGCTCCAGCGCCGCACCGAATGACGACGAGCCGCGCGCGGCACGCTCGGTCCAACCGAGGTCGGCCTCGTGGCCCTTGAACGATTCGATGAACTGCTCGCGCGGCATGCCGCTCTTCGTTACGACGATTTGCAGGATGTTGCGCTCGATCGCGCGAACCTGCGCGACCTGGTGTTGCACGTCGCCGCACAGGCGGTCGATGGTGCGTGCCGTGAAGCGGATCTTGGCGAGGTGCTGCTGGATCTCTTCGCGGGCGCGCAGGTATGCCTTCGAGCTGACGTCGCCGCGTGTGTGCGAGGCGTTCTGCTGGTCGGACAGAATGCCGACCTGGGCGAAGATTTCCAGACAGTCGCTCGTGAGTTGTTTCAGACGTGCTTCGTCCGCTGCCGAGGAGTCGGCCGGACCGGCGTCGTCGTCTTCTTCGCTATCGCTGTCGTCATCGTCGGTCGCGTCGGCGTCGACGTCCGCTGCGGCGTCCGCGCTCGCGTTGGCTTCTTCCGCGGCGGCCGTGTCTTCATTCAGACCGTCGACCAGTTCGTCGATCCGCAGTTCGCCGTCCGCGACCTGTTGGGCGCTCGCCAGAATGGCGGAGATCGCGAGCGGGCATGCGGCAATCGCCTGCACCATTTCGTGAAGACCGTCTTCAATGCGTTTCGCAATCGCGATTTCGCCCGCGCGCGTCAGCAGCTCGGTTGCGCCCATTTCGCGCATGTACATGCGCACCGGGTCGGTCGTACGGCCGAACTCGGAATCGACGGTCGACAGCGCGACCTCGGTTTCCTCGTCTGCCTGATCGTCCGACACCACAGCCGGGGTGTTCGAGTTGAGCAGCAGGGTTTCCGCATCCGGAGCCTGCTCATAGACCTGCACGCCCATGTCGTTGAAGGCGCTAACGATGCTGTCGATCGCCGCCGTCTGCGCGAAGTTGTCGGGCAGGTGGTCGTTGATCTGCGCGTGGGTCAGGTAGCCTTGCTCCTTGCCCAGCTGGATCAGCGCGCGCATCTGGCGCTGGCGCTCTTCGGCTTGTTGCGGCGGCAGTTCAGCCGCGACGGGGATCGCTTTGCCTGCGCCTTTGCCCTTGGCTGTACGGCCAGCGGGCGCCTTGGCGGTGTATCCGGCAGTTTCGTGTTGCGAATCTTCGCGATCAAAAGGGTTCACGTATTCTCCTCTAGAGACTTCGCTATGAGACGCAAGACGCTACCGTCAGGCGTTTCGAGCATGGCTCAACATCACCTGAGTGACTCAACGCGGTTGTTTGGCTGTGCTCTGGGGAGCAAAAAAGATGAGCCCGCTCGAAGCGGGCCGATAGAAATGTGCGAAATTCGCGCGGCTCGTAGTATATACGAGCTTGCGCCTTCGCGCTCATTGTGAGTGCACCTTTTGTTGTGCGCTCCTGTTGCAGGCCCGTTCGCGCCCCGCTGGCCATAGGGCGGATGCTCGTCACGGGCGGCGCGTTGGCAGTTCACCGCGCCTCACGACATGCTTCCTACTACCTACTATATAGATGAACTCGTGCGCCGTCACACGACGTACTCGTAATCTGCTGCCTTGCCATATATAGGGGCGCTATGCGGAGACGCAAGTTCTGGCGCTGATTCGCACTTGCCCAAAAGAAAATTCACAAGAGGGGGTTGACGACATGCCGATCGTTCTCCATAATCTCGTTTCTCTGCTGCTGATGCAGCGACGCAGAACGAAGCGGTGCCGGGTAGCTGGAAGTCTGGTGCGGTTTTGGTGGTGAATGCGTAAGCGATCTTTAAAAATTAACAGCCGATAAGTGTGGGCGCTTGATGCGCGACGCGAGCCAGGTTCTTCGGGATCTGGCATAAGCGAAAGTATCAAGTCTCACACTAGTATTAAA
>NZ_CAJNBK010000035.1 GCF_905220975.1 Paraburkholderia haematera
TTGGCTCCTCGACCTGGGCTCGAACCAGGGACCTACGGATTAACAGTCCGGCGCTCTACCGACTGAGCTATCGAGGAACAGAACAACAAACAGCAGAGAAGCGAAATTGTAGGGGCAGCTTGGGCACCTGTCAATACCTTGCGTTCATCTCGATTTGCGTCAGATTCGGCCAGGCGGGAGGCAGGTCACGCCGCTCAACGTACGAGCAGGGCCAGCTTTTCCTTCACGTCCTTGAACTCGTCGGCTTCCGGCAGGGGCGCTTTGGTCTTGGTGATGCTCGGCCAGTTCTTCGCCAGATCGGCATTCAGCTCGGTGAAGTGCTGCTGGTCGCCCGGCACGTCTTCTTCGGCATAAATGGCGTTCACTGGGCACTCGGCCACGCACACGGCGCAGTCGATGCATTCATCGGGGTCGATCGCGAGGAAGTTGGGACCTTCGCGAAAGCAGTCCACCGGGCACACATCGACGCAGTCGGTATAGCGGCACTTGATGCAGCTTTCGGTCACAACGTGAGTCATTCAGGCAGCTCCTGCATGCGGAATCAGGGAAGGCGAAACGCCAAAAGCGGTATTGTAACGTAACGTCAAGAGCCGCATACGGCATCGGGCAAAGCCTTTTATACGTTTTCGTGATTAGTTTATGACGTCCGGCGCAGCCGCCCGCCGGCGCGCTGAATCCAGGCGCATTCGGGTAACATGCGTGAGGCCGGTGCGCACGGGGCGCGCCGCACGCGCATGGGTTGACGCGTTTGGTCGAGCCAGGCTTTCCGTTTTTCCTGCAGTCCAGTTCGCACCATCATGATTATTACTTCGCTGCTCGATACCGATCTGTACAAGTTCACGATGATGCAAGTGGTGTTGCATCACTTTCCCGCGGCGAATGTCGAGTACCGGTTTCGCTGCCGCACGCCGAAGGTCGACCTCGTGCCGTATATCGGCGAGATTCGCGATGAAGTGCGCAAGCTGTGCGATTTGCGCTTCACCGATGACGAGCTCGATTACCTGCGGCGCATGCGCTTTATCAAGGGCGACTTCATCGAGTTTCTCGCGCTGTTCCATCTGAACGAGAAATACATCTCGATCGAACCGTCGCCGAAGGGCAATGGCGAAATCGACATCGAGATCAAGGGGCCGTGGCTGCACACGATCCTGTTCGAGATTCCGATGCTCGCGATCGTCAACGAGGTGTACTTCCGCAACACCCAGCAAAAGCCTGATTACAGCGAGGGGCGCGGGCGTCTCGTCGAGAAGATCAAACTGCTGGGCGCGCGCCCGGAATTCGCCGACTGCAAGATCGCCGACTACGGCACGCGCCGCCGCTTCTCGAAGCAATGGCACGAAGAAGTGATCCTCACGCTGAAAGACGGCCTCGGCGAACAATTCGCCGGCACCAGCAACGTCTTCTACGCGATGAAGCACAACCTCACGCCGCTCGGCACGATGGCGCATGAATACCTGCAGGCGTGTCAGGCGCTCGGTCCGCGGCTGCGCGATTCGCAAATCTACGGCTTCGAAATGTGGGCCAAAGAATATCGCGGCGACCTGGGTATCGCGCTATCGGACGTGTACGGCATGGAGGCGTTCCTGCGCGACTTCGACATGTACTTTTGCAAGCTGTTCGACGGCGCGCGCCACGATTCCGGCGATCCGTTCGACTGGGGCGAGCGCCTGCTCAAGCACTACGAGGCGAACCGGTGCGATCCGCGCACCAAGATCCTTGTGTTCTCCGACGCGCTCGATATTCCAAAGGTGCTGCAACTGTACGAGCGTTTCCGTGGCCGCTGCAAGCTGGCATTCGGCGTAGGAACCAATCTGACCAACGACCTGGGCTACAACCCTTTGCAGATCGTCATCAAGATGGTTCGCTGCAACGGTCAGCCGGTGGCGAAGCTGTCGGATTCGCCGGGCAAGAACATGTGCGAAGACAAGGCCTACCTCGCGTATCTGCGCCAGGTTTTCGGCATTGCGCAGCCCGAGGAGGAAGCTGCGAAGTAACGCGGCGCCTGCGCGAATATCGTCGGGATATTGCGGCGCCATTGCGCAGGCCGCGCGCCCGATACGCGGCACTTGGCCGTTCGGCCAGGGTGGTCGCGCGCAGGGCGGCCGGTATAATCCTCGCCATATCGCAAGGCTGTCGACACGAGGATTTCGCATATGGATACATCGATTGCCCGCCGTAATATCCTGGCGCGCATCCGCGCTGCGCAGGGGCGCGAACCCGAGTCCTCCGCTTCCGAACGCGAGGCGGCCGCGGATTATCTGGCGCGCCATCCGCCGGGCCCGCGTCCGGACATGCCGGCCGATCTGACCGCGCGCTTCATCGAAGAAGCGCGGAAAATGGCGACCACGGTCGATACGGTCGAAACGCTGAGCGAGGTGCCTTCCGCCGCGCATCGCTACCTCACTGAACATGCTTTGCCGCTGCAGGCGATCGCATGGCAAACCCTCCAGGATCTGCAATGGGCCGAAGCCGGCATCAACGTCGAATTTCGCAAGCCTGAAGACGGCGACGTGGTCGGGTTCACCGGTTGCTTCTGCGCGACCGCGGAGACCGGCACCCTCGTTCTGCTGTCGGGGCCGCAAACCTATGCGTCGGCCGGCTTGCTGCCGGAAACGCACATTGCGATCGTGCCGGCTTCGCGCATCGTCTCAGGCCATGAAGAGGCATTCGGTCTGATCCGTAGCGAACGCGGCGAACTTCCGCGTGCGGTCAATTTTGTCTCCGGGCCGTCGCGCACCGGGGATATCGAACAGACTATCGTGCTTGGCGCACATGGGCCGTACCGGGTCCATGTGATCGTCGTACGTGGCGCCTGAACGCGGCGAGCGGCTGGGTCTCCGGCCGCGCGCCGTCACTCGTGCAAACAAGGACTTCAAGAATATGAAACGACATGCCGTGTGGGCGAGCATGATGCTCGCCGCTGCCCTGACGCTGGCGGGATGGCCTCAACTTGCTTCGGCGGCTACGCTCGACGGCGCGACTTTGTCGGCACTGTGGGGCTTGCCGTTTGCGGGTGTGCTGTTGTCGATCGCGGTGTTTCCGTTGGTCGCGCCGGCATTCTGGCATCACCATTTCGGCAAGATCGCGGCCGCGTGGGCGCTGCTATTCCTGGTGCCGTTCGCGCTGACCTTCGGTACGGGAATCGCATTCGGTACGCTGGTCCATGCGTTGCTCGAAGAATACATTCCGTTCATCGTATTGCTGGCGGCGCTTTATACGGTTGCAGGCGGCATCTGCGTGCGCGGCAATCTGCACGGCACGCCGCGGCTGAATACCGGCATTCTCGCCCTCGGTACCTTGCTGGCCAGCATCATGGGTACGACCGGCGCGGCGATGCTGCTGATCCGCCCGTTGCTGCGCGCCAACGACAACCGCAAGCACGTCGTTCATGTGGTGGTGTTCTTCATCTTTCTGGTGGCAAACGCGGGCGGCTCGTTGTCGCCGCTCGGCGACCCGCCGCTCTTTCTCGGCTTCCTGCAGGGCGTCAGTTTCTTCTGGACCACCACGCACCTGGCGTTGCCGATGCTGTTCGTCTGCGCCGTGCTGCTTGTCGCGTTCTATGCATTGGACTCGTTCTATTTTCATCGGCGTGAAGAAGAGCGCTCGCGCTTTCTCGATCCGACGCCGGATTCGCCGCCGCTGGGTATCGACGGCAAAATCAACTTCGTGCTTCTCGCAGCCGTGATTGCATTGGTGCTGATGAGCGGACTCTGGAAGCCGGGCGTGGAATTTGACGTCTTCGGTACCCACGTCGCGTTGCAAAATGCCGTGCGCGATGTTGCGCTGATCGGCGTCACTTTGCTCTCGCTGGCGTTGACGCCGCGCGCGGCACGCGCGGGCAATGACTTCAACTGGGCGCCGATCGAAGAGGTCGCCAAACTGTTTGCCGGCATCTTCGTGACGATCGCGCCGGTCATCACGATCCTGCGTGCCGGCGAGGCGGGTGCGTTTGCCGCAATCGTCCATCTGGTCAACCCGGCTGGCGCGCCGCACGACTTGATGTACTTCTGGGCAACCGGCCTGCTGTCGTCATTTCTCGACAATGCGCCGACTTACCTGGTGTTCTTCAACCTGGCCGGCGGCGACGCGCAGACGCTGATGACCACCGGCGCCACGACACTCGCGGCGATCTCCGCCGGCGCGGTATTCATGGGCGCCAACACGTATATCGGCAATGCGCCCAACTTCATGGTGAAAGCGATCGCGGAGTCGCGCGGCGTCCGCATGCCGAGTTTTTTCGCGTATCTCGGCTGGTCGGTTGTGGTGTTGATGCCCGTGTTTCTCGTCACTGGCTGGCTGTTTTTTTGACGCCGAGGCAATTGAACTCGACGCGTTATTCGGAGAATTGCAATGCAGAAGATCCTCGTCGCCCGCCCGATCTTTCCCGATGTGATCGAACGGCTCAAACAGTATTTCGACGTCGACTGGCACCAGGGCGACGTGCTGTCCGTTGACGAACTGACGCGCCGTCTCGCGGATAAGGACGGTGCGCTAACCGCGGGCGATCCGGTCGGTGCAGCGGTGCTCGCCGCGGCGCCGCGTCTGCGCGTGGTGTCGAACATGGCGGTGGGCTACAACAACTTCGACATGGCCGCGTTCAACGCGGCGAACGTACTCGGTACCAATACGCCGGACGTGCTCAACGAATCGACCGCGGATTTCGGCTGGGCGCTGATGATGGCCGCGGCACGCCGTATCGCCGAATCGGAGCACTGGTTGCGCGCGGGCCAATGGCAGAAGTGGATCTATGACGGTTTTCTCGGCACGGACATCTACGGTTCGACACTCGGCGTGATCGGCATGGGCAGGATCGGGCAGGCGCTGGCGCGTCGCGCGAAGGGCTTCAATATGCAGGTGATCTATCACAATCGTTCGCGCGTAGCACCGGAGATCGAGGCCGAGTTGAACGCGGAATACGCGTCCAAACAGGATCTGCTGAAGCGCGCCGATCACGTGGTGCTCGTCTTGCCGTACACGAAGGAAAACCATCACACGATCGGCGCGGCCGAATTCGCGCAGATGAAGCCGAGCGCAACGCTCACCAACATCGCGCGCGGAGGCATCGTCGACGATGCGGCGCTGGTCGAGGCCCTACGCACGAAACAGATCGCGGCAGCGGGTCTGGACGTATACGAAGGCGAGCCGAATCTGAATCCGGATCTGCTGACCGTGCCGAATGTCGTCCTGACGCCGCACATCGCCAGCGCGACTGAAGCAACGCGCCGGGCCATGGCGAACCTTGCCGCGGACAATCTGATCGCGGCGCTGGGTGAAGGGCCGCGCGCCGGCCGGCCGCCGAATCCGATCAACCCCGATGTCATCGGCAAGGCGCGTTCATGACAATGATTCTGGTGGCGGCCGTGGCAGTGCTGGCGGTCGCATTGGTCATCGCGTTGGCGTTGCTGATGCGCGGCAACAGTCGCGCTGACGGAGGCGAGCAGTTCGAGATTCTCAGCGAACGTATCGACGCAGCGGCAGATGCACAGTCGCATGCCTATGAGCGGCTCGAGCGACAGCTGCGCAATGACATCACCGAAACGGCGCGCGTTTCGCGTACCGAGCAGAGCAGTGGGTTCGCGCATTTTCAGCAAACGCTTGCATCGCAATTCAGCAGTATGACGACGGTGCAGGGCGGCAAGATCGACGGCTTTGCGCAGCAACTCGACGCGGTGCGTCACAGTCTGCAGCAACAGGCGCAGCAGGCACGCGACGAGCAAGGGCGCACGCTCAAGCAGTTCGGCGAAACGCTGACCTTGCAACTGGGCCAACTCACCGAGGCGAACGATCGCCGCTTCGCCGAAGTGCGTGCGACCATCGAGCAGCGGCTGAAAGACATCGAGGCGAACAACTCGGCCAAGCTCGAAGAAATGCGCCGCACCGTCGACGAAAAATTGCATGCCACGCTCGAACAGCGTTTGGGCGAATCGTTCAAGCTGGTGTCGGACCGGCTGGAGCAGGTGCATCGCGGACTCGGTGAAATGCAGACACTGGCTGCGGGCGTCGGCGATCTGAAGAAGGTGCTCACCAATGTCAAAACGCGCGGCACCTGGGGTGAGGTGCAGCTCGAAGCACTGCTCGAACAACTGCTGACAGCGGACCAATACGCGAAGAACGTCGCCACGGTGCCGAAGAGCGCTGACCGCGTCGAATTCGCGATCAAATTGCCGGGCCGGGCCGAGACGGGTGAATCCGCCACGCCGGTCTGGCTGCCGATCGACGCCAAGTTCCCGCGCGAAGACTACGAGCGGCTGATCGAGGCACAGGAGCGTGCCGATCCCGTTGCCGTGGAAGACGCGTCGCGCGCGCTCGAATCGCGGATACGCGCCGAGGCGCGCACGATCGCGGAAAAGTATGTGTCGCCGCCGCACACCACGGATTTCGCGCTGCTGTTTCTGCCGACCGAAGGCCTGTACGCGGAAGTCCTGCGTCGCCCGGGCCTGACGGATCTGCTGCAACGCGACTACCGCGTAACGATTGCCGGCCCGACCACGCTCACCGCGTTGCTCAATAGTTTGCAGATGGGCTTCCGCACGCTGGCGATCGAGAAGCGGTCGAGCGAGGTGTGGCAAGTGCTCGGCGCGGTGAAAACGGAGTTTGGCAAGTTCGGTGACGTGCTGGCAAAAACCAGGGCACAACTCGAAACCGTGACGCGTTCGATCGAAGCCGCGGAGACACGCACTCGGGTCATGAGCCGCAAGCTGCGTGACGTGGAGGCATTGCCGGGCGAAGAGGCGAGCGGATTGCTCGGCGACGCACTATCGGGCGTGGATCCCGACGAGCAGTAGAGACCGGCAGAGCCAGACCGGGATGATCCGGGTCAGGAAGCGGCGCCTGCGGCCAGTCGTTCCAGCGCGTCGCCCGTTAGGCGCACGACACGCCAATCCGGCATGACCGTCGCGCCCATCTTTTCGTAGAAACTAATGGCCCGCTTGTTCCAGTCGAGCACGGTCCATTCAAAGCGTCCGCACTGCCGCTCGACGGCCAGCGCCGCCAGCCGGGCGAGCATTGCGGCGCCCAGACCGCTGCCGCGCTGGCTCGGTTGCACGTAGACATCTTCGAGATACAGCCCGCGCTTGCCGGCGAAGCTCGAGTAATTGTGGAAGAACAGCGCATAGCCGACGATGCGTCCGTCGTTTTCCGCCACCAGCGCTTCGATCGCGGGCCGCGCGCCGAACAGGGCGTCACGCAAGCCGTCTTCGGTCGCGACAAATACGTGCGTGAGGCTTTCGAATTCAGCCAGATCGTACGTCAGCGCAAAGATCGCGCCCGTATCTTCAGGCGTCGCGGCGCGGATCGTCGCCGTCATTACGCTTCTTCCGGCGCGTCGGTGAGCTGGATTTCGATGCCGCCAAAGCGCGACGCCACCCAGTTGTAGGCGTGGCATGCAATCCACAGCAGAACAAAGCCGAGAATCGCGTTCAGCAGCAGCGCGCTGAACACCGTGCTCAGTTCGACCGAGCCGTAACGGATGAATGCCACCAGTACGCCGAGCAGCACGATCGGCACCGAGAATGTCAGGTACACGAGGATAAGCGCTTTGGCTGTCTGTCCCGGTGCAATGAACGAGATCTGTTTTTTCATGTAAGTCAAACCCGTGTGTCGTAGTGGTAATGATTGAAGCCGCTAATGAAACTGCAAATCAGGCTGCAGAAAAGCGGCAACGGAAGCGTTCCGTCAGGCGTCAGATAAGACCGTCGAACAGCATGATATCGACGTGCTCGCCCTCGGCAATATCGGCTTCATCGTGCCCGAGAACGATGAAACAATTTGCTTCGCTCATCGAACTCAGCACGCCCGAGCTTTGCGAACCGGTTGGCGTGACCTGCCATTGGCCGTGCTCATCCTGCCCGGCGACGCCGCGCTGGTACTCGGTGCGCCCGGCGCGCTTGCGGATGATCTGACGGCTGGCGGCGCGCAGCAGCGGCAGTGCCTGCGGCGTTGCGCCGGCCATCAGCAGCAGCGCTTCGCGCACGATCTGGTAGAACGTCACCATCACGGCCACTGGATTGCCCGGTAAGCCAAAGAATAACGCGGGCAGCCCGAGACCCGGATGGTCGCCGGACCAGACGCGGCCAAAAGCGAGCGGCCGGCCTGGGCGCATCGCGAGGCTCCAGAACGCGACGTCGCCGAACGTCTGTAGCAATTGCCTGGTGAAATCCGCCTCGCCGACCGAGACGCCGCCCGAAGTCAGCACCACATCGGCGCTGGCTGCGGCGCTGCGCAACGCGGCTTCGAGCGCGGCGGGTTCGTCTCGTACGACACCCAGATCGAGCGTATCCATGTTCAGGCGCCGGAGCATCGCAAAAAGGGTGTAGCGATTGCTGTCGTACACCGAACCCGGATCGAGCGGTTCGCCGAGCGAGCGCAATTCGTCGCCGGTGGAGAAAAATGCGACGCGCAAGCGTCGCCGCACGTTGACTTCGCCAATGCCGAGCGAAGCCAGCAAACCGAGGTCGGACGCGCGCATGATCCGGCCTGCACGTAGCGCGGCATGGCCGCGGGCGAGGTCTTCGCCGGCAAGGCGCCGGTTGGAGCCGGCCCGCACGGCGTTGGCCGCAAAATGGATCGAGGCGGAATCGGCGCCGCGCTCGACAAGCTCCTGCGGCACAACGGTGTCGCAGCCAGCGGGCATGCAGGCGCCCGTCATGACCCGCACGCATTGCGTCGCGTCGACGTGACCCGCGAACGGATGACCGGCCAGCGCTTTCCCGACAACCGTCAAGTCGACCGTGGTCGCACTCGTTGCCAAGGCTGCGCGGTTGAACGCGTAGCCGTCCATCGCCGAATTGTCGTGCGAAGGGACGTCGATCGGCGAGACGATGTCGGCAGCCAGCACACGATTGAGCGCATCGCGCAGAGGCACGCGTTCGACCGCCGTGACGGGCGTCGCCCATTGACGGACGATTGCCTGGGCGGCCGAAACAGGTAGCGCGTGTGGATCGTACTGCGCGACGCAGCGGGAAAATTCGTTAAGCGTGGTCATGAAGGGCTGGGCGTCGCGACCGGAGGCGGGCGCGGCTGTTGCCGTGCGGCCGGAGCGTGATTTCAACCGGGGCCTCAGCAACGCTCGAGGTCGGCGAGTTCTTGTAACGAATTGATATTGTAAAACGCGCGCTCGTCGGCAAAGGCGACTTCGACCGTCTTGTGGCGCGCGTACCACGCGCGGACCTTGCGCTCACCAGCTTCCAGAAAGGCTGCCAGGTCGTCTGCGAGACTTGTGCGCAGCAACGCGAACACGGGATGGAGCGAGACGTGGCCTTCGGCGTCGGTGGTCGTGACGGTGGCGATATCGGCCTGATTCGAGTCGAGTGCCTGCGCGAGGCGTAGGGCGAGTTCGGCGGGCAGTCCGGGTGTATCGCAGGGTGCGCTCAGCACGTAAGCGGTGCCGGCGGCGCGCAGCCCGGCGAGCAGGCCCGCCAGCGGTCCGGGGAAGCCGGGCAGGGTATCGGCAAGCACCTTGGCGCCGAACGGCGCGCCGAGTGCGCTATAGACATCAGGGTGACGATTGGCGCTGATCAGGAGGGCGCCGGATTGCGGCGCGAGCCGCTTCAGCACATGGGAGGCGAGCGGCTCGCCATGCAGCGTTTGCAGTCCCTTGTCGACGCCGCCCATACGCATGCCGCGCCCGCCCGCAAGGACCAGACCGGTGATGTGTTCGCGTGCCGGGCTCATGGGTTCGGCCGTTCTAGCCGCCGATGTACGACATTTCCACGCGGCGGCCGTCCTGCTCGCGCGGGGCGGCTGCGTTGCTGCCGCGTAATTGCGAATAACGGTCGCTGCGGTTTTGCCAGATTTCGGCGACGGCGGTGGCGATATCGGCGTCGCTTGCGCCGCTGCGCAGCAAGGCGCGCAGATCGTGACCGGACGACGCGAACAGGCACAGGTATAGCTTGCCTTCCGTCGACAGACGTGCGCGCGTACAACTGCCGCAAAACGCGCGTGTCACGCTCGAAATGACGCCGATCTCTCCGCCGCCGTCCACGTAACCCCAGCGCTGGGCGGTCTCGGCTGCGCTGTGCGCTTCGAGCGGCACGAGCGGGAAAAGCTCGGCAATGCGCGTCACGACGTCGGCGGAAGGCAGCACTTCGGTCATGTTCCAGCCGTTCGACGTGCCCACGTCCATATACTCGATAAAGCGCAGCACCGCGCCCGAGCCTTTGAAATGACGCGCCATCGGTACGATTTCGCTGTCATTCGTACCGCGCTTGACGACCATATTGACCTTCACCGGCGCGAGCCCCACCGCTTGGGCCGCGGCGATTCCGTCCAGCACGTCGGCGACTGCGAAGTCGGCGTCGTTCATGCGGCGAAACAGGGTGTCGTCGAGGGCGTCGAGACTTACCGTCACGCGGGTCAGGCCGGCGTCTTTCAGGCTGCGCGCCTTGCGCTCCAGCAGCGAGCCATTGGTGGTCAGCGTCAGATCGAGTGGGCGGCCTTCCGGCGTGGTGAGTTGCGCGAGCCGTTCGATCAGGAATTCCAGATTCTTGCGCAGCAGCGGTTCGCCGCCCGTAAGACGGATTTTCTCGACGCCATGCGCGACGAAGAGCCGCGCGAGCCGTTCGATTTCTTCGAAGCTGAGCAGTGCGCTATGCGGCAAGAACGCGTAATCCTTGTCGAACACCGCGCGCGGCATGCAATAGACGCAGCGGAAATTGCAGCGATCCGTCACCGAGATGCGCAGATCGCGCAGCGGGCGCGTCAGCGTGTCGTGCAGCGCGCCGCTAGGCGCCTGCACGGGGCCGGAAATGATCGGCACCGCGCTGAGATCGGCAACAGGGATGATGCGTCGGGACATGAATTGCTTCGCTTGATGCTTCGTTTGGGGCCGCTTAGGTGCTGTGACCGGTGCTGCGATTGGAACCTGGACTTTCATTCTAGCGGAAATGCATCCTGTGGCCGCGGGCCCCCGGATGCTGTCCGGGTATACGGGGAGTGGCATACAGCGCGCGATCAGGCGGGCGCGCCACCCCCAATAAAACAAAAAGCCCGCCGGTGAGGGCGGGCTTTTTGCACGGCGGCGGTTCGCTTACTGCGGATGCTTACCGGTTTCCACCATTTGCATCGGCGCGGTTTCGGCCGGCGGCAATGCCTTACGCTCGCGACCCACGCGAGCCGGCTTGACCGCTTGCGCAGCAGCTTCCTGCGCGGCCCGCAGCTTGTCGGTGTCGGTGTTCACCCAGACGAGACCGGCTTGTTCCAGCACCGGCTTCAGAGCTTCCGCCGACACACCGGCGCTACGCGGGGCTTGCGGCGCAACTGCGACGGGCGCCGGTCCGATTGCTGCCGGTTCAACGACCGCTTCAACTGCCGGAGCGGCCGTTGCAACGACGGGTTGCGGCTCGGCGATCGCGGCTTGCGGCGCCGGCTGGACGGTCGGCGCTTCAATCGCTGCCGTCGGGGCCACGGTTTCTACCGGAGCCGGCGCGGCTTGCGCTTCGACGACCGGAGCGACTGCCGGCGTTTCGATCCGAGCTTCAACCGGGGCATCGACACGAGCAACCGGCTCGGCGAGCGAAACCGTTTCGCTGGCGGCCGGCGCTGCTTGCGCAGCTTCAACCGGCGCGGCGGTAGCTTGCGCCACCGGCGCTTCCACGGCTTGCTCGACTGCAACCGGCGCTTCTGCGACCGGCACGGACGTTTCCGTCTTCGCGGCCTGCTCGACGGCCACAGCCGGCGTTTCGGCTGCAACATGCAGTTCGCTGACGACAGCCGTTTCCGTTGCGACAGCAGCGACAACCACTTCCACCGGCTTGACGCCGTTCGCCTCGTTGACTTCGGCCTTGTGCTCGACCGGCTGATGCGCGGTGCGCACCGGTGCTTCGGCGGTCAGATTGGCGTTGTCGCCTTCAGCTTCCGCGACGTCCGCAGCCAGGTTGCCGTTCACGTCTTCTTCGCGCTCACGACGGCCACCACGACGGCCGCGACGGCGGCGACGGCGCTCTTCACCTTCACGCGCCACCGCTTCCTGATCGATCGGCGCACCGTTTTCGCCCAAGGCGGCCTGGTTTTGCGCCAGTTCTTCCGCCGACAGCGCGTCGTTCTGCGTCAGCGCTTCTGCTGCTTCAGGCTGCTGCTTGCGGCGTTCGCCACGTTCTGCGCGCTCACCACGCTCACGGCGTTCGCCGCGTTCCTGCCGCTCGCCACGTTCGGCGCGCGGTGCGCCTTCAACGGTTTCCGCACGGTCGCTGCCACGATTGTCGCGGTCGCGGCCTTCGCGCGGCTCACGAGCCTCGCGCGGTTCGCGGCTTTCGCGGGCCTCACGCGGTTCACGCGGCTCACGAGTACCACGCGGCTCGCGCGATTCACGGGCTTCGCGCGGTTCACGACCTTCACGTGCCTCGCGGCCTTCACGCGGTTCGCGTTCCTCGCGACGCTGCGACGGCTGCTGACCTTGAGCCTGGCGGCCGGCACTCGTGCCTTCGCCACGGCCCGCTGCATCGCGGCCGCCTGCGCCGCCACGGCGATTGCGGTTGCGATCGCCGCCGCGTTCGCCGGTGCGCTCACCGCGCTCCGTGCGTTCGCCGCGTTGCGGACGCGCCTGCTTTTCGGTCGTAGCCGGTGCGACAGGCGCCGGCGTGGCCGGCTGCATGCCGAACAGATTCTTCAGCCAGCCGATAAAGCCGCCGCTGGCCGGCGTGACGGCCACCGGAGCCGGGGTTGCCGGACGGACCGGCGCGCTCGGGGCCGGCTTCTCAGGCGTGATGCCCTTGACCGCGGCTTCCTGCTTCGGCTTCACTTCTTCGGCGCGCTTGCTGTAACCGGTTTCCGATTCCAGTTCGCGGGCTGCTTCTTCGGCCATCTTCCACGAGGCGCGCGGCTCATCGAGGCGCGCATCGTCGTGACGCAGACGCTCGAGCTTGTAATGCGGCGTGTCCAGGTGCTTGTTCGGGATCAGAACGACGTTGACCTTGAACCGCGATTCAATCTTGTTGATTTCCGCGCGCTTTTCGTTCAACAGGAAGGCGGTCACTTCGACCGGCACCTGGCAATGGATCGCCGCGGTGTTTTCCTTCATCGCTTCTTCCTGAATGATCCGCAGCACTTGCAGCGCGGACGATTCGGTATCGCGGATGTGGCCCGTGCCGTTACAGCGCGGGCAGGTCACGTGGCTGCCTTCCGACAAAGCCGGGCGCAGACGTTGACGCGACAGTTCCATCAGGCCGAAGCGCGAGATCTTGCCCATCTGGACGCGCGCACGGTCGTGCTTCAAGGCGTCTTTCAGGCGTTGCTCGACTTCGCGCTGGCTCTTGGCCGATTCCATGTCGATGAAGTCGATCACGATCAGGCCGCCCAGGTCGCGCAGGCGCAACTGGCGGGCCACTTCGTCGGCGGCTTCGAGGTTGGTGCGTGCAGCCGTTTCCTCGATGTCGGCGCCCTTGGTGGCGCGCGCCGAGTTCACGTCGATCGCGACCAAAGCTTCCGTGTGGTCGATCACGATTGCGCCGCCGGAGGGCAGCGGCACCGTGCGCGAGTACGCGGTTTCGATCTGGTGTTCGATCTGGAAGCGCGAGAACAGCGGCACGTCGTCGTGATACCGCTTCACTTTGCTGACATTGTCCGGCATCACGATATCCATGAAGGCGCGGGCCTGGTCATGGATTTCGGTGGTGTCGATCAGGATTTCGCCGATATCCGGCTGGAAATAGTCGCGAATCGCGCGGATCACCAGGCTCGATTCGAGATAAATCAGCATCGGCTGGCCGTTCGAACCGCTTTGCGACGCGGCTTCGATAGCGCGCCACAGTTGCATCAGGTAGTTCAGGTCCCACTGCAGCTCTTCGGCGCTGCGGCCGATACCGGCCGTGCGCGCGATGATGCTCATGCCTTCCGGCAATTGCAGTTGCGCCATGGTTTCGCGCAGTTCCTGACGGTCGTCGCCTTCGATCCGGCGCGACACGCCGCCGCCGCGCGGGTTGTTCGGCATCAATACCAGATACCGGCCGGCGAGCGAGATGAAGGTGGTGAGGGCCGCGCCCTTGTTGCCGCGCTCTTCCTTTTCGACCTGGACGATCAGTTCCTGGCCTTCTTTCAGGGCGTCCTGGATGCGCGCGGAGCGCATGTCGACGCCGTCACGGAAATACTGGCGGGCGACTTCCTTGAACGGCAAAAAGCCGTGGCGGTCTTCGCCGTAGTTGACGAAGCAGGCTTCGAGCGAAGGCTCGATGCGGGTGATGATGCCCTTGTAAATATTGCCTTTGCGCTGTTCGCGCCCGGCGGTTTCGATGTCGATATCGATGAGTTTTTGCCCATCGACGATGGCAACGCGCAGTTCTTCCTGCTGCGTCGCATTGAACAACATGCGTTTCATTGAACGGCTCCAGAGCGGCTTAGCCTGACCCCTGGCTGCGCGGTTGTCAGTCGCGAGAGCCAGGCGGACAGCGGCATGCCGCGCCTTATTGTGTTTTCACAAGCACGCTGGAGCAGGAAAAATGGCGGGAGAATTGCCTGAGAGGGCCCGGCCCCATTGAAAAATGGGCACGGTGCCGCAGGGCACATGCGAACACGGCTTCAAATAACGACCCGACACGCCGCGGGTTCTGCCAGCAGACCTTCATAAGCCTTTTCCCACTCGCGCCGGTGCGCCAACTGGGCGCGTGACCGGAGGGTCGAAGGCTGCGGTCATGCCGCAGCGGGAAGTTCGCGCAGTCGGCGCGTCTTTTCTCGCTGGGGGTGTCTCGCCTCATTTTGACGTCGCCATGTCTTGTACTTTCTACAAGACGCCTCGGGCGCACGCCGTATTTTCGCAACCGGCAGCTTCGTACAGCAGGGCGTCAGACCGCCCGATATCGAAGCTGAAAGTTAAATTCTTTTTTACCAAAATTCCGTTACCGTCGAAGCCGACCTTGACCGAACGCGCCTGTGGGCGCCGTCCCTGCCGGGCACTGACTTCGTGCGTGCAACATGTTGCATCTCATTTTCAGGGTGAGCAACCAGACCCCGGCGCAAGTAAAATAACGGTTTATCGCTTGCGCCTGCGCAATCCGCCCGAATTCCGGTCACTGCGCCGGCCGCCGCAGACTGCTGGGCAAATTATATTCATAATGAAAGAGTTAGGCAAAATATCCCAGAAATCGGTCGCAAGCGACCAGGTCTCGATGATCGAGATCGACGACAGTGCGGCCGGACAGCGCATTGATAACTTCCTCTTGCGCGTCTGTAAAGGCGTGCCGAAAAGCCATATTTACCGCATCCTGCGCAGCGGGGAAGTGCGGGTGAATAAGGGCCGGATAGACGCGCAGTACCGCCTCGAGCTGGGCGATCTGGTGCGTGTGCCGCCCATTCGCGTCGCTCAACCCAACGAGGCGATCGCCCAGACGCCGGTGCCGAGCGCCGATTTCAAAATTATTTTTGAAGACGAGCACATGCTCGTGATCGATAAACCGGCCGGCGTGGCGGTTCACGGCGGCAGCGGTGTTGCGTTCGGTGTGATCGAACAGATGCGCGAAGCGCGGCCGCAGGCGAAATTCCTCGAATTGGTGCATCGGCTGGATCGCGAGACGTCCGGCATCCTGATGCTCGCGAAGAAGCGCTCCGCGCTGGTCAATCTGCACGAGCAGATTCGCGAGAACAAGATGGATAAGCGCTACTATGCGTGCGTCCACGGTGAGTGGGCGGGCGACTGGGGCCGCCGCCGCGCGGTCAAGGAGCCGCTGCATAAGTATTTGACCGCGGACGGCGAACGGCGCGTGCGCGTCCAGGCTGACGGCCTCGCGTCGCACACGGTCTTCAATCTGATCGATCGCTGGCCGGAGTACGCGCTGCTGGAGGCGGAACTGAAGACCGGCCGCACACACCAGATTCGCGTCCATTTGCAGTATCTGGAACTGCCGATCGTCGGCGATGCCAAATACGGCGACTTCGCGCTGAACAAGGCGCTGGCCCGCGCCAACGCCAAGCCGGGCCTGAAGCGCATGTTCCTGCACGCCTACCGCCTAAAGCTGACGCACCCGGCAACCGGTGCGCCCGTGCAGTTCGAGGCGCCGCTGCCGGCCGAATGCCGCAGCTTTGTTGCGCAGCTCAATGAATTACGAAATGGGTTAGACCCGGAGACGACACCGCATGGCTAGAGAGCAATTTGATCTGATCGTCTTCGACTGGGACGGGACGCTGATGGATTCGACCGCGCATATCACGCGCAGCATCCAGGCGGCGTGCCGCGATCTCGGTTTGCCGGTTCCCGCCGACGAGGCCGCCAGCTACGTGATCGGCCTTGGCCTTCGCGACGCGCTGCAAATCGCCGCGCCCACGCTCGATCCGGCCGATTACCCGCGTCTGGCGGAACGCTATCGCTTCCACTATTTAGTGAAGGATCAGACCACCGAACTGTTCGTCGGCGTGCGCGAGATGTTGCAGGCGTTGCGCGACGAGGGCTATCTGCTGGCGGTGGCAACCGGCAAGAGCCGCGTCGGGCTGAACCGCGCGCTCGACCAATCGCGTCTGACGAGCCTGTTTGACGGCACCCGCTGTGCGGACGAAACCTTTTCTAAGCCGCATCCGGCCATGCTGCACGAACTGACGCGTGAACTGGGGCAAGATACGGCGCGCACGGTGATGGTCGGCGATACGACGCACGATTTGCAGATGGCGATCAATGCCGGTGTCGCGGGCATCGGTGTCACATACGGCGCGCATCCTGCCGGTTCGTTGACGGCTCTGTCGCCGAAATTCGTCGCCTCCAGCGTGAGTGCACTGTCGGAATGGCTGCGAGAGAACGCATGAGTATGGGTATGACCGAGACTGTGGCGGAAGCGGTTCGCATTTGCGCGTCCGAAGAGCTGGTCGACGGCGGTGCCGGTGTGCGACGCGCGGCCAAGCTCGGCGGCGGTGACGTCGTGGTATTTTTTGTTCGCTATGATGGCCATGCGTACGGCTATCTGAATCGCTGCGCCCACGTGCCGATGGAGCTCGACTGGGCCGAAGGGCAGTTCTTCGAATCGTCCGGTTTATACTTGATGTGCGCCACACACGGTGCGATTTACGCGCCTGATACGGGCAAATGCGTAGGTGGCCCGTGCCGCGGCGGCCGGTTGCGTTCCCTCCAGGTTGACGAGCGGGATTCACCTGGCGGCCGCGCTGTGTTCTGGCTGCCGGACGGCGAGCTACGTCCGGCCACACCCTGATTTTTCTCCTCCTCGACCATTCCACTGCACCGCATGTCTGACAATTTGACTCCCGAACCGAAGGAACCGTCCCTGACAGGCCGCCCTCGCACGCCTGCCGATGAGCCGGGCTGGGAGCGCGCCGCGCTCGAGCGCATCGCGCTTGCGGCAATCACCGAACAGCGCGCGGCACGCCGCTGGAAGATTTTCTTCCGCTTTGTATTCCTGATCGTTTTGCTGCTGGCGGTGTGGGGCGCCTTCGATTTCTCCGGCGACAAGGTTTCGACCACCGGGCGGCACACGGCAATGATTACGCTTGACGGCGAAATCTCTTCTGATACGAACGCGAACGCGGAAGATATCAACACTGCATTGGAAAGTGCATTCGACGACGCGGGTACGGCAGGCGTGATCCTGCGCTGTAACAGCCCGGGCGGCAGCCCGGTGCAGGCGGGCATCATCTACAACGAGATTCGTCGGCTGCGCGCCAAGTATCCGTCGATTCCGTTGTATGTCGTGGTCGGCGACATGTGCGCCTCGGGCGGTTATTACGCGGCCGCGGCGGCCGACAAGATCTACGTGGACAAGGCGAGCATCGTCGGTTCGATTGGCGTGCTGATGGACAGCTTCGGCTTTACCGGGCTGATGGATAAGCTCGGAATCCAGCGCCGTCTGCATACTTCGGGTGAGAACAAGGGCTTTTTCGACCCGTTCTCACCGGAAACGCAGAAGATGGACGAACATGCGCAGGACATGCTCGATCAGATTCATACCCAGTTCATCGACGCCGTGCGTGAGGGTCGCGGTAAGCGCCTGCACGAAACCCCCGACATGTTCTCGGGGCTTTTCTGGACGGGGCAGAAGAGTGTCGAGCTGGGGCTTGCCGACGGTTTCGGCGATGCGGATTACGTCGCGCGCGACCTTTTCAAGGCGCCGGATATCGTCGACTACACGGTCAAGGAGAGCATTACGGATCGCGTGGCGCGCAAATTCGGCGCAGCGGTCGGTAACGGCGCCGTTCACGCAATGGCGCTCGGCGGGAAGTTGAGCCTGCGCTGATTGAGTGTGAAAAATGAGAAAAGCCCCGTGCGATCGAAGGTAGATCGCGCGGGGCTTTTTTGTTTTTTGTCGCTAAACAGCGATCGGCAAGCGAATCAGCCTGGCTTGAGACGCGGCGGCGATCAGACGGCGAGAATCAGAAAAATGGCCGGCCGCTTGTGCAAATCAATCGCCGGTTTCTTCTTCCAGTCGGCCACGGTGCGGCTGGCGATGGTTTCCGTCTCCAGCGTCAGATCGACGGCGACGCAGACCAGTGTGGAGGGCGCGCATGTCGCCAGCAACGTGTCGAGCAGCGCGCGATTCCGATAGGGCGTTTCGATAAAGATCTGCGTTTGTCTGGCTTTGCGCGACTGCTGTTCCAGGTCGCGCAGGCGCTTGGCCCGTTCGGTGGCGTCGACCGGCAGATAGCCGTGGAACGCAAAACTCTGGCCATTCAGGCCTGAGGCCATCAGCGCGAGCAGAATCGAACTCGGCCCGACAAACGGCACAACTTTCACGCCGCGCTCGTGCGCGCGGCGCACCAGAAGGGCGCCCGGATCGGCGACTGCCGGACAGCCGGCTTCAGACACCAGGCCGGCATCGGTGCCCGCCAGCAAAGGCGCGAGCAGTTTGTCAATCTCGCCGGCCGGTGTATTGACGTTCAACTCGCGAATCTCGATGTCCTGAATCGGCCTTTCGGTGCCGACCTTTTTCAGGAATGCGCGCGTGGTTTTTGCGTTTTCGCCAATGTAATAGTGCAGCGACGCTGCTCGGGCGCGCACCGGCGCGGGCAGGACGGCATCGAGGGCATCGGCATCGCCTTCGCCGAGCGTGTTTGGAATCAGATATAAGGTGCCGCTCATGATGCCCCCAGAAGTGGATAACCCACTGCGAGCAGCATGCGCGACAGTGCGATCAACGGCAGCCCGATCAGCGCGGTCGGGTCGTCCGAGTGAATGGCTTCGAGCAGCGCAATGCCGAGACCTTCGGATTTGGCGCTGCCCGCGACGTCGTATGGCGTTTCTGCGTGCAGGTAAGCGTCGAGCGCGGCGTCCGGCAGGTCGCGGAATTGCACGTGGGTGATGACGTCGGCGGCTTGTGCCGCGCCCGAACGGCTGTCGAACAGGCAGAGTGCACTATGAAACTGCACTTCGCGGCCGCGCATGGCCTGAAGTTGAGCGAGGGCCTTGTCATGCGCGCCGGGCTTGCCGATCTGCAGGCCGTCGTAGGTTGCAACCTGATCCGAGCCGATGACGAGTGCGGTTTCACCGGCGCCAAGTCCGCCGGCCACCGCGCGGGCCTTTGCCTCGGCGAGGCGCAGGGCGGTTGCCTCAGGCGCTTCGCCGGCGAGCGGCGTTTCGTCGATCGCCGGCACGACGACATCGAAGGGAATGCGCAGGCGCTCGAGCAGCTCGCGACGATAAGGTGAACTCGACGCCAGGATCAGGCGTGGCGGGCGATTGAGGGAATCTGGCATGTGCAACCAACGGCTAGAGAGGCGGGTCGTACGGGGTTGTGCGGGTATTGCACGTGTACGGGCTTAAGTGTTTGACTCGAAAAGACAAAACGGATATGATTTCGGGCTTTTCATCGGTATGCTATTGCACAAGCGGGGCGTCGCATGGGCATCCGTGTGGTCAACACGGGTAGCGCACGAGTTCCGCGGGCTACTTTGCAAACCGATTTACCCTCGGCGAAATCCTTGCCGACGCAGGAGCGCACATGACTCAACATCCTGGCAACCCTGCTGGTCTGTCCGACCCGCACGATATCGATCTGTTCGAATTTGCGCGGAGTGGGCGTCAGGCCGCGGGTGTCGTGCGCGTCTCGCAACTGCCGCGCATGTTAAACGAAGTCCCGGCAGAAGCGCCAGACCGCGATGCCGCGTTCACCTGGCAAGCCGAAGGGGCGACGCAGCCGGAATTGCAAGACGATGGTACCGAGGGTCCGCAGCCTTATTTGAGGCTGGCGATTCACGGTACTGCATGGCTCGAATGTCAGCGGTGCATGGCGCCTTATCTTCAGGCGTTCAATGTCGATGCAACTTACCGGATCGTCAACACTGAGGCGGAAGCCGAAGAGTTTCCGCTCGACGAGGATGAAGTCGAAGTGATCGTTGGCTCGCGCCAGTTCGATCTCATCGACTTGATCGAAGAAGAGTTGCTGCTTTCCTTGCCGCTCGTGCCCAAGCATGAGGTGTGTCCCGAAGTGCACGAGAGCCTGGTCTCTGGTGTGGCCGGAGCAGAGGGTGAGGGCGACGAGGCTGCGCCGGACGAAGCAGGCGAGGGCGGTGAGCCCGAGCGGCCCAATCCGTTTGCGGCGCTCGAAAGTCTCAAGCGCGGTGAGCCGGGCGACAAGAAGCACTGAACAGTTGCATGGGAGCGCGAAGCGGGCGCATTGGCCATTCGGTCAATGGCGGACACCGGGTCGGGCTGTGTTAGAATTCGGAAAATTTTTAGGAGTTAGTCATGGCAGTTCAACAAAATAAGAAGTCGCCGTCGAAGCGCGGCATGCATCGTTCGCACGATTTCCTGACGGCAGCGCCGCTGGCCGTGGAGCCGAGCACGGGCGAAGTGCATCTGCGTCACCACGTTAGCCCGAACGGCTACTATCGCGGCAAGAAAGTCGTCAAGACGAAGAACGACTAATCGTTTCACTGCGTTGCGCCCCTTGGCGTTTCGCGTGGCGATCGGCTCGCTTGACATTTTCCCGGCTCGGCAAAAAGGCGGCATTCAACTGCCGCTTTTTTGTGTCGATCGCAGTTGGCGCGTTAGCGCTTGCCGCGATCCCATGCGGGGCGTCTGAAATTCGTCGCACTCCATGACAGTAAAGCTCACGATAGATTGCATGGGAGGCGACCACGGCCCGTCCGTGACCGTTCCCGCTGCCGTCAACTTCGTTCGTTCGCATCCTGATGCTGAGCTGCTGCTCGTCGGCATTGAAAGTGCGATTCGTGCGCAGCTGAAGAAGTTGAAGGCTCAGAACCTGCCGGCGCTGACCGTCGTACCTGCTTCCGAGATCGTCGCCATGGACGATCCGGTCGAAGTCGCGCTGCGCAAGAAAAAAGACTCATCCATGCGCGTGGCGCTGAATCGCGTCAAGGAAGGTGAGGCGCAAGCCTGCATTTCCGCTGGCAACACCGGCGCGCTGATGGCGGTTTCGCGCTATGTGCTGAAAACGCTGTCGGGCATCGAACGCCCGGCCATTGCGTTCGCCATGCCCAATCCCACTGGCTACACGACGATGCTCGACCTGGGCGCCAACGTCGATTGCGAACCGCAGCATCTGCTGCAGTTCGCGGAGATGGGGCACGCGCTCGTGTCCGCGCTCGAGGGCAAGGATCGGCCCACCATCGGGCTGCTCAACATCGGCGAAGAAGTCATCAAGGGTAACGACACCATCAAACGTGCCGGCGAACTGCTGCGCGCGAGTACACTTAACTTTCACGGCAACGTCGAAGGCAACGACATCTTCAAGGGCACGGTCGACGTGATCGTCTGCGACGGTTTTGTCGGCAACGTCGCGCTGAAGACGTCGGAAGGCCTCGCGCAGATGCTCTCCAACATCATCAAGGAAGAGTTCGGCCGCTCATGGCTCACCAAGGTGATGGCGGTGCTCGCATTGCCGGTATTGATGCGTTTCAAGAAACGGGTCGATCATCGGCAATACAACGGCGCCGCGCTGCTGGGCCTGCGTGGGCTGGTGATCAAAAGTCACGGTTCGGCGGATGCCTACGCGTTTGAGTGGGCTATCAAACGCGGGTATGATGCCGTCAAAAACGGCGTGCTGGAACGCCTTGCGCGAGCGATGGAAGAGAATGCGGGTTCTCTCGAACAGGCGGCGCGCGACGCGAGCGGTGCGGGTCACGCAAGCCCGATCGCAGGCCAGCCAGCCGAGCCCTACGCTGCGCAATCCTCGAAGGCATAATGGCTCAATCGACAATTTATTCCCGCGTGCTGGGCACCGGCAGCTATCTGCCGCCCGGACGCGTCACCAATCAGGATCTGGCTGAACGTCTCGCCAGAGAAGGCGTTGAGACGAGCGACGAATGGATCGTTGCCCGCACGGGCATCCATGCGCGTCACTTCGCCGAACCCGATGTCACCACCAGCGATCTTGCGCTGATCGCCTCGCAGCGCGCGATCGAAGCGGCCGATATCGATCCGCAATCCATCGATCTGATCATCGTTGCAACCTCCACGCCTGACTTTGTGTTTCCGAGCACGGCGTGCCTGTTGCAGAACAAGCTCGGCATCAAGAACCACGGCGCGGCATTCGACGTGCAGGCCGTCTGTTCGGGCTTCGCTTATGCGGTGGCGATGGCGGACAGCCTGATTCGCGGCGGCCAGCATCGCACGGCGCTCGTGATCGGCGCGGAAACCTTCTCGCGCATTCTCGATTTCAAGGACCGCACCACCTGCGTGCTGTTCGGCGACGGCGCGGGCGCGGTGATCCTGCAGGCGTCCGAAGAACCGGGCGTGCTGGCGAGCGCTTTGCATGCCGACGGCAGTCATTCGAACATTCTCTGCACGCCGGGCAATGTGAACGGCGGTGTGATCGAGGGCAGCGCGTTCCTGCATATGGACGGGCAGGCCGTGTTCAAGCTCGCGGTCAACGTGCTCGAAAAGGTGGCAGTCGAGGCACTTGCAAAAGCGAATCTGTCGGCCGATCAGATCGACTGGCTGATTCCGCATCAGGCCAATATCCGCATCATGCAAAGCACCTGCCGTAAGCTCGGCTTGCCGCAGGAGCGCATGGTCGTCACGGTGGGCGAGCACGGCAATACGTCGGCTGCGTCCATTCCGCTCGCATTCGACGTCGCGGTGCGCGACGGCCGCATCAAGCGCGGTCAGAACGTGCTGATCGAAGGCGTCGGCGGCGGCTTCACGTGGGGCGCGTCGGTTATCCGCTACTGATTGCGGCGACGTTGTGGCGAGCGCTCTTCGCGGCGCTCAGCTACCCTTGAGCGCGCTCGCCATCAACTGGGCGCGCCACCCACATCTGACAACATCGATTTTGGGGACGATATGAAATTTGCGTTCGTTTTTCCTGGGCAAGGTTCGCAGTCGGTCGGCATGCTCAACGCATTCGCCGATCATGCGATCGTGCGTGAGACGGTTCAGGAAGCGTCCGACGCGCTCAATCAGGACCTCGGCAAGCTGATCGCCGAAGGCCCCGCCGAAGATCTGAACCTCACCACCAATACCCAGCCGGTCATGCTGACCGCCGCGTATGCGATTTACCGCGCGTGGCTGCAGGCGGGCGGTCCGAAACCGGCCATCGTCGCCGGTCATAGCCTCGGTGAATACACCGCACTGGTCGCGGCGGGCGCGATCGCGTTTCGCGATGCTGTGCCGCTCGTGCGTTTTCGCGCACAAGCCATGCAAACGGCCGTGCCGGTCGGCGTTGGCGGCATGGCCGCGATTCTCGGCCTCGATGACGACACGGTGCGCGCGGTTTGCGCCGAAGCGTCGGTCGCGGGTGTCGTCGAGGCGGTGAATTTCAACGCGCCGGCGCAAGTCGTGATCGCCGGTCACAAGGCCGCAGTCGAAAAGGCTTGCGAAGTCGCGAAGGCGAAGGGCGCAAAGCGAGCGTTGCCGCTGCCGGTATCGGCGCCGTTCCACTCGTCGCTGCTGAAGCCCGCGTCGGATCAATTGCGCGAGTATCTGGCCGGCGTCGACGTGCAGGTGCCGTCGATCCCGGTGATCAACAACGTGGACGTCGCGGTGGTCAGCGAGCCGGCGAAGATCAAGGACGCGCTGGTGCGTCAGGCAGCAGGTCCAGTGCGCTGGGTCGAAAGCGTGCAGGCGATGGCGGCGCAAGGCGTCACGCATGTGATCGAATGCGGTCCCGGCAAGGTCCTCGCGGGCCTGACAAAGCGCATCGACGGCAGTCTGGCAGGCGCCTCGGTATTCGATCCGGCTTCGCTCGAAGAAACGCTCAAGCTGGTGACGGCGGGCTGAACGCCGCGGGTACAAGCTCGATACCAAGAATCAATCGGCCCTCCGAAAGGGCATCCGGACTGACAGATGGAAAAGACTCTCGACAAGCAAATCGCAATCGTGACGGGCGCGTCGCGCGGCATCGGCCGTGCTATCGCGATGGAACTGGCGCGCCAGGGCGCGACGGTGATCGGCACGGCAACCAGCGAAAGCGGCGCGGCGGCGATCAGCGAAGCCTTTAACGCGGCTGGCGTGAACGGTCGCGGCGCGGTGCTCAATGTGAACGACGCCGCCGCAGCCGAAGCGCTGATCGACGGCACGGTGAAGGAATTCGGCGCGCTGCACGTGCTGGTCAACAACGCCGGCATCACGCAGGACCAGCTCGCGATGCGCATGAAGGACGACGACTGGGACGCGGTGATCGACACCAATCTCAAGTCGGTCTTCCGTCTGTCGCGCGCGGTGTTGCGTCCGATGATGAAGGCGAAGGGCGGCCGTATCATCAACATCACGTCGGTGGTCGGCTCGGCCGGCAACCCGGGGCAGATCAACTACGCAGCCGCGAAAGCGGGCGTGGCAGGCATGACGCGCGCACTGGCACGCGAGATCGGCAGCCGCGGTATCACCGTGAATTGCGTCGCGCCGGGCTTCATCGATACCGACATGACCAAGACCCTGCCGGAAGAGCAGCAAACCGCACTGAAGGCGCAGATTCCGCTCGGCCGCCTTGGCAGCCCGGACGATATCGCGCACGCCGTGGCGTTCCTCGCGTCGCCGCAAGCGGGGTATATCACCGGCACGACACTGCATGTGAACGGCGGAATGTACATGTCGTAACCAAATTCGGTTACTATCCGCGCCTTGACGCGTTTGCAAAAGCGTAAGGCGCATGCCTTGACAGGAACCCGATGCGCCGCTTTTTTGCCGGGTCAAACCTGATAAAATGCGCGCACCTGTATTTTTGAACTTCTTTTCCCTTGGAGGGGTAATGGACAATATCGAACAGCGCGTCAAGAAGATCGTCGCAGAACAACTGGGCGTTGCAGAAGCTGAGATCAAGAACGAAGCTTCGTTCGTGAACGACCTCGGCGCCGACTCGCTCGACACCGTTGAACTCGTGATGGCCCTCGAAGACGAATTCGGCATGGAAATTCCGGATGAAGAAGCCGAGAAGATCACTACCGTTCAGCAAGCGATCGACTACGCTCGCGCGAACGTCAAGGCCTAAAGTCATTCGCGCCTGCGTTTCTGCGTTGGCGGCGTATGACGCCCTGCCGTGTCGGTTTCCGACGCCAGCAGGGCTGGCGCTTTTTGCCGTGCAGGAGCCAGCGATGTTGATAGCGCAAGTTTCCGCGCGATTGCCGACTTTCAAGAAAACGCTGGGCCGCCCCGCGTTTTCCGCCCCGAAGGAAGTCCCCTTGGGGGATTGCCCCCCTCGGGGGGACCTGGTGCGAAGCGCCAGGGGTGGGGGCGGCTAACAGCCACAGGGCACACAGGGCAAGTTCCTGTGGCCGCTGTGGCTTTTGTGCTTTTGTCATCTATGAAAAAGGGGTTACCGTGAGCCGCCGTCGTGTTGTTGTTACAGGCCTGGGGCTGATTTCGCCTGTTGGCAATAATGTTGCCGACGGCTGGGCCAATCTGGTCGCCGGCAAGTCGGGTATTGCCAATATCACGAAGTTCGACGCCTCGAACTTTTCGACTCGTTTCGCCGGCGAGGTGAAGGGCTTCAATATCGAGGACTACATCCCCGGTAAGGAAGCGCGCCACATGGATACGTTCATCCATTACGGCGTCGCAGCCGGCATCCAGGCGATGCAGGACAGCGGCCTCGAAGTCACCGACGAGAATTCGGAGCGCATCGGCGTCGTGGTCGGTTCGGGCATCGGCGGCTTGCCGATGATCGAAAACACGCAGACCGAATTGCTGAATCGCGGTCCGCGCCGTATTTCGCCGTTCTTCGTGCCCGCCTCGATCATCAACATGATCTCGGGCCATCTGTCGATCAAGTTCGGCATCAAGGGTCCGAATCTGGCGATCGTGACCGCGTGTACCACGGGTCTGCACTGTATCGGCGAGGCTTCGCGCCTGATCGAATACGGCGACGCCGACGTGATGATCGCCGGCGGTGCGGAATCGACCGTGTCGCCGCTCGGTGTCGGCGGCTTTGCGGCGGCGCGTGCGCTGTCGCAACGCAACGACGATCCGGCAACGGCGAGCCGTCCGTGGGACAAAGACCGCGACGGTTTCGTGCTGGGCGAGGGTGCCGGCGTGATGGTGCTCGAAGAGTACGAACACGCGAAGGCACGCGGCGCGAAGATTTACGCCGAAGTCAGCGGCTATGGGATGAGCGGCGACGCCTATCACATGACCGCACCGCTGGAAGACGGTGACGGCGCACGCCGCTGCATGCTGGCCGCGATGAAGAACGCGGGTATCAATTCGGATCAGGTGAACTACCTGAACGCGCACGGCACGTCCACGCCGCTCGGCGACCTGGCTGAAACCACCGGCATCAAACGCGCTTTCGGCGACCACGCCAAAGACATGGTCGTGAATTCGACCAAGTCGATGACAGGTCACCTGTTGGGCGGCGCCGGCGGTCTGGAATCGGTGTTCACCGTGCTGGCTGTGCATCATCAGGTGTCGCCGCCGACGATCAACATCTTCAATCAGGATCCGGCCTGCGATCTCGATTACTGCGCCAACACCGCGCGGGAGATGAAAATCGACGTCGCGCTGAAGAACTCGTTCGGGTTCGGCGGCACGAACGGCACGCTGGTCTTCAAGCGCGCCTGATCGTTTGGTGACACGTCAGTCGAAAACGCCGGCTTGCCCGGCGGTTTCCCTCGAATCGGCAACGCCCGGCGGAGCGTCGCAACGGATTACGTTGCGGCACTCCGCCGCCATGTGCGCCGCTTTGGGGGTGTTTGTGCTGATTGCGACGTGGGCCGCTTATACGTGTTTCGCGTCGCATCTGGGCGCCTCTCAAGCGGCTCCGTTGACGCTTGCCGTGTGGGCGCTGCTGACGCTCTGTGCGGTAAAACATCAGCTCGCACAGCCCGTCGCGCTGAAAATCGGCCCGGACGGACTGTCTGCCTGGAACCGGGCCGGCGGTTTGCTGACACAGGGCCGCATTGCGGGCTGTTCGCAATGGAGCGGTCGCTTGCTCATTCTGGCGCTCGTGCCGGACCATGGGCGCCCCCGCACGCTCCTTCTTGCCGCTGATGCGCTTTCAGCGCCCGTCTTCCGGGAGCTCGCCGTGCTGGGCCGGCGTGGCGCCGGCGCGTGACTGTAACGACTGTAACCGCTGTTACCGGAGTAACGTGCCACGATGATGGGGACGCTACAATGGTCCCCCGCCTTGCGCCCTATAGTTAACGGATTTATCAGGTGAGCGAAAAAGAAATTGATCAGGTGCTGGTCGAGCGCGTCCAGAAGGGCGACAAGGCCGCGTTCGAGCTTCTGGTCTCCAAATACCACCGTAAGATTCTCCGGCTGATCTCCCGCCTCGTGCGAGACCCGGCCGAAGTGGAAGACGTCGCCCAGGATGCCTTTATCAAGGCGTACCGGGCGTTGCCGCAGTTTCGCGGGGAATCGGCCTTTTATACGTGGTTGTACCGGATTGCGGTCAATACGGCAAAGAACTACCTTGCGACCCAGGGGCGGCGCGCACCGACTTCGACCGAAGCAGATGCTGAAGAAGCTGAAACTTTCTCGGACGCCGACCAACTAAGGGATATCAACACGCCTGAGTCGATGTTGATGAGCAAGCAGATCGCTGAGACGGTCAATGCTGCGATGGCGGTTTTACCGGAAGAGTTGCGCACCGCCATTACTCTTCGTGAAATTGAAGGTTTGAGCTACGAAGAAATCGCTGAGATGATGGGTTGCCCAATTGGCACAGTCAGATCACGAATTTTTCGCGCTCGCGAAGCCATTGCGGCAAAATTGCGTCCGTTGCTTGACACACCTGAAGGCAAGCGCTGGTAATCACTGGCTGCCGGGCGGGGCACGGGTGCAATATCTGGATTAGTGGTGTCACTACGGGGTATTTGTAAGATGGGGAGCATCATGGGGTCGGTCTCGATGCAATCGCAAGCCAGCTCGCGCGGCGAGCGTCTGTCCGCTTTTGTCGACGGTGAGTTGTTCGGCGAAGAGCATCTGAACACGTTTGTTTCCGAACTGGACGGCGAAGATCGTGCCGCCTGGTCGTGCTATCACCTGATCGGCGACGCCCTGCGTTCTGACGATCTGGCGGTCAGCCCGGCGGCGAGCAGCGCGTTCCTGAGCGGTTTTGGGGCACGTTTCGACAACGAGCCGCATGTGCTTGCGCCTGCCGCCATGCCGGTTGCACGCCGTTTGCTGGCGTTACGCCGTCGCGTTGTGCCGGCCTTTGCTGTGGCCGCTGCCGCTGCCACACTGACGTGGATCGTCGTGCCGCAACTGCAAGGCGTGCCGGGCGGCCCGGGTGTGGCGCAAGTCGCGTCGATCCAGTCGCATGGTGACTCGCTGCAACGTGTGGCCATGGCATCGGTGCCGGCCGCCACGCTCCAGCCGGTCTCGCAGGACGCCAACATCATTCGTGACGCAAGTCTCGATCAGTATCTGGAAGCTCACCAGCAATTCGCGCAACAACCGGTCATGCCGGGCTCGATGCCGCTGATTCGCGCTGCCGCAGTTTCTACGCAAGGCCAATAGTTTGATGCAGACTCCGCGGTTGAATAAAACGACTATCTGGGGGCGGCTGCCGGCATTTCTGATTTGCGCAGCCGTATTGTTGTCCGCTACACCGCGGGTCTTTGCACAAACCGACGATCCGCTCGTCGCCCGTCGCACGGCCGCGGAACTGCTCGATCGAATTCATCAGGCCGCCCAGCAGCAGAACTACGAGGGCGCGTTCGTCTATCAGCGCGGCAATTTCGTTCAGACATCGCGGATCGCGCACTATGCGACCCGCACTGACGGCGAATTCGAGCAACTCGAAAGCCTCGACGGCAAGCCGCGCAAAATGCTTCGCCACAACGAAGATCTCTACACGTTCGTGCCTGAGCGGCATCTGTGCGTGGTCGAGAAGCGCCAGAACAAAGATTCGTTCCCTGCGCTGCTGGCCGTAAGCGGCGAGCAGGTGCTGTCTGTATACGAGCCGAAGCTGCTCGGCGACGACCGTGTCGCAGGTATCGACAGTCAGGTGATCGAACTCGACCCGAAAGACGCATACCGTTTCGCTTACAAGCTGTGGGCCGACAAGAAGACCGGCCTGCTGCTGCGTGCGCAGACGCTTGATCCGAACGGTCAGGTGCTCGAGCAATTGTCGTTTTCGCAGATTCGCATCGGCGTGCCGGTCGACAAGACCGCTATCGTCAACGGCATTCGTAATACGACAGGTTGGACCGTCGTGCGGCCGCCGGTCGAGCCGGTCGATATGGCTGCGCAAGGCTGGCAGATCACGCCGACCGTGCCGGGCTTCCGCAAGATTCGTGAGCTGCGCCGTCCCATGGCCGCGCGTGACGCGGGGCAGCCGACCATTCCTGTCGATCAGGCCGTATTCTCCGACGGCCTTGCGGCCATTTCGGTGTTTGTCGAACCGGTCGAGAACAATACTCGCAAGGAAGGCGCGGGGAGCAGCGGCGCCACACACGTGCTGGTCAAGCGTCGCGGCGACTTCTGGATTACTCTGCTTGGTGAAGTGCCCCAGACCACATTGCAGCAATTTGCGTCTGCCATAGAATATAAAGCTCCGAAGTAATCTTCCGAATCACTCGAATCCCTCGGCTTGCTACGATATGACGACTTTCTCGGTGCGCAAATTCCTCGCGGCCGCGGTGGTGGTGGCGTGTTTGCCGCTCATGCCGCACACGGCGTCGGCGGCTCCCGCAGCCAATCTGCCCGACTTCACTGACCTCGTCGACAAGGTCGGCCCAGCAGTCGTCAACATCCGCACAACCACACGCGTGTCGAACAGCGGTGCCCGTGGTGGATTGCCGCCGGGCATGGACGACGGCGACATGTCTGAGTTTTTCCGCCGCTTCTTTGGCATTCCGTTGCCACAGTCGCCGCAATCGCCGGGTTCCCCGCGCGGCGGCGATAACGGTGGGAGCGGTAGCGGTGGTAGCGGTGGTAGTGGCGGTAGCCAGGACACGCCGGATAACAGCGATCCCGAACAGAACAGCGGCGTCGGCTCAGGCTTCATTCTGTCGGCGGACGGCTATGTGATGACCAACGCGCACGTCATTGACGACGCGGATACCATTTACGTTACCCTCACCGACAAGCGCGAGTTCAAGGCCAAACTGATCGGTGTGGACGATCGGACCGATGTTGCCGTCGTGAAGATTAGCGCTGCCAATTTGCCGACCATTACGATCGGCGATTCGAACAAGGTGCGGGTGGGCGAGTGGGTGGTTGCGATCGGTTCGCCGTTCGGTCTCGAGAACACGGTGACGGCCGGCATCGTCAGCGCCAAAGGGCGCGACACGGGCGATTATCTGCCTTTCATCCAGACCGACGTGGCCGTCAATCCGGGTAATTCAGGCGGTCCGCTGATCAATATGCAGGGCGAAGTGATCGGCATCAATTCGCAGATTTACAGCCGTACTGGCGGCTTCATGGGCATCTCGTTCGCGATTCCGATCGACGAGGCGATGCGCGTAGCCGAGCAGTTGAAAACCTCGGGTAAAGTCGTGCGCGGCCGGATCGCGGTGGCGATTGGCGAAGTGACGAAAGACGTGGCCGATTCGCTCGGACTGCCGAAGGCGCAGGGCGCGCTGGTCAGCAGCGTTGAACCGGGTGGTCCGGCGGACAAGGCGGGCGTGCAGCCTGGCGACATCATTCTGAAGTTCAACGGCCATTCGGTCGACACGGCAACAGATTTGCCGCGCATGGTCGGCGATACGAAGCCGGGCACCAAGTCGACTGTCACGATCTGGCGCAAGGGCCAGACGCGCGATCTGCCGATCACGATTGCCGAGATGCAGCCGGACAAGGCCGCCAAGGCGGATCAGAAGAAGCCGCCGGTGCCGAAGCAACGCGCGACGAACGTGCTGGGTCTCGCCGTTAGCGATATTCCTCCTGATCAACTGAAGACGCTGAAACTGCACAACGGTGTGCAGATCGACGCGGTAGACGGCCCGGCTGTGCGGGTCGGGCTGCAAAAGGGTGACATTGTCCTGCGTGTGGGCGATACGGATATCACAAGCGCGAAGCAGTTCGACGACCTGAGCGCGCACCTCGACCCGCAGAAGATGGTCGCGCTGTTAGTTCGTCGTGGCGAGAACACGCAGTTCGTGCCGATTCGCCCGCGCAGCGCGCCGAAATGAAGACGGTGGCGCCGCTCACGCTCTACGGGCGCGCGTGGTGCCATTTGTGCGACGACATGCGTGCCGCACTCGAGCCTTTGCTGGTCGAATTCGGCGCGCAAGTCGTAGAGATCGACATCGACACCGATCCCGTGCTGGAAAACCGTTACAACGAACGGGTGCCGGTTCTGGTCTGCGACGGCGTTGAGTTGTGTCACTATCACCTTGACGCTGCGCGAGTTCGTGCCGCGCTCGCTGCACGCTATGTGGCGGCGCATTCGCCATCCACGTATTCAGGGTCGAGCTAAGGGCACAACACCGGAACCCACACCAGGCACACCAGGCGCGAGCATGCGCCGTTCACGCCCCGTTTCACGCTTCTCATGAGCCGTCTTTTCCGCCCGAGCCTCGCAAGATGCGCCGGGCGATAGCCTTTTCGGCTAAAATAGATAGGTTTTTCACCTACTTACAAGGCGTGCTCCGCTATTGTCCGAGCGCGCCTTTTTCGCTTGATCGGTACTGAATGGATCATATTCGTAACTTCTCGATCATTGCGCACATCGACCATGGCAAGTCGACGCTCGCCGATCGCATCATCCAGATCTGCGGTGGCCTGTCCGACCGCGAGATGGAATCTCAAGTGCTCGACTCGATGGATCTCGAGCGCGAGCGCGGTATTACCATCAAGGCACAAACCGCCGCACTGACGTATAAGGCCCGTGACGGGCAGATCTACAACCTGAACATGATCGACACGCCGGGCCACGTCGACTTCTCGTACGAAGTCAGCCGCTCGCTGTCCGCATGCGAAGGCGCGTTGCTGGTCGTCGACGCAAGCCAGGGCGTGGAAGCGCAAACCGTCGCCAACTGCTACACGGCGATCGAGCTTGGCGTCGACGTCATTCCGGTGCTCAACAAGATCGACCTGCCGGCCGCGAATCCCGAGAACGCAATCGCGGAAATCGAAGACGTGATCGGCATCGACGCCACCGACGCTACGCATTGCAGCGCGAAGACCGGTCTTGGCGTCGAGGACGTGCTTGAAGCGCTGATCGCCAAAGTGCCGCCGCCCAAGGGCGATACGGAAGCGCCACTGCAGGCGCTGATCATCGACTCGTGGTTCGACAACTATGTCGGCGTCGTGATGCTTGTGCGTATCGTCAACGGCACACTGCGTCCGAAAGACAAGATCCGCATGATGGCGACCGGTGCGCAGTATCCGGTCGAGCATATCGGCGTCTTCACGCCGAAGTCGAAGAATCTCGAATCGTTGTCCGCGGGCCAGGTGGGCTTCATCATCGCCGGCATCAAGGAATTGGCCGCCGCGAAGGTGGGCGACACCGTCACGCTGGTGAATCGTCCTGCTGCCGAGCCGCTGCCGGGCTTCAAGGAAGTGAAGCCGCAGGTGTTCGCCGGTCTCTATCCGGTCGAAGCGAACCAGTACGACGCGCTGCGTGATTCGCTGGAAAAGCTGAAGCTGAACGACGCCTCGTTGATGTACGAGCCGGAAGTCTCGCAGGCGCTTGGTTTCGGTTTCCGTTGCGGCTTCCTTGGTTTGCTGCACATGGAAATCGTGCAGGAACGTCTCGAGCGCGAGTTCGACATGGACCTGATCACCACGGCGCCGACCGTGGTGTACGAAGTTCTGCAACGCGACGGCACGATCCTCATGGTCGAAAATCCGGCCAAGATGCCGGAGCCGTCGAAGATCGAAGAAGTGCGCGAGCCGATCGTCACCGTGAATCTGTACATGCCGCAAGACTACGTCGGCGCGGTGATCACGCTGTGTACGACGAAACGCGGCAATCAGATCAACATGCAATACCACGGCCGTCAGGTGCAGTTGACCTATGAAATTCCGATGGGCGAAGTCGTGCTCGATTTCTTCGATCGTCTGAAGTCGATTTCGCGTGGCTATGCGTCGATGGATTACGAGTTCAAGGAATATCGCGCGGCTGATGTGGTGAAGGTCGACATGCTGATCAACGGCGACAAGGTGGATGCGTTGTCGGTGATCGTGCACCGTTCGCAAAGCCAGTATCGCGGCCGCGAAGTGGCGGCGAAGATGCGCGAACTGATTCCGCGTCAGATGTACGACGTAGCGATTCAGGCCACCATCGGCGCGAACATTATTGCGCGCGAGAACATTAAAGCGTTGCGTAAGAACGTGCTGGCAAAATGCTACGGCGGCGATATTAGCCGTAAGAAGAAACTGCTCGAGAAACAAAAGGCAGGCAAGAAGCGAATGAAGCAGGTGGGATCGGTCGAGATTCCGCAAGAGGCTTTCCTCGCGATTCTGCGTGTCGAAGACAAATAAGACGAACAACGGAACCCTATGAATTTTGCGCTGATTCTTTTTGTGCTCGTCATTTTGACGGGCGTCGCATGGGTTGCAGACAAACTGGTTTTCATGCCGCAACGGCGCCGCGCAGCGGACGCCGTGGTCGCTGAGTTCGACCGCCAGCAGGCACGCGTCGGTGAGCGTTTTGCCGACGAAAACGCGGCGCAAACACGCGCGCGTCTGCGTGACGACAAGTTGCGTCAACCGTGGTGGCTTGAGTATTCGGCGAGCTTTTTCCCGGTGATTCTGGTGGTGTTTGTGGTGCGCTCGTTCGTGGTCGAGCCGTTCAAGATTCCGTCGGGTTCGATGGTGCCGACGCTGCTGGTGGGCGATTTCATCCTCGTCAACAAATTCGACTACGGCATCCGTTTACCGATCACCAACACGAAGATCACCGAGGGCCGTCCGCTCGAGCGTGGCGACGTGGTGGTGTTCCGCTACCCGAAGGACGAATCCGTCGACTACATCAAGCGCGTAATCGGCCTGCCGGGCGACACCGTTGCTTATCAAGACAAGCAACTGACGATCAACGGCAAACCGGTGCCGGAAACGGCGCTGCCTGACTATCTCGACGAAGAACGCCTCGGCTACGCGAAGCAATTCGAAGAAGATCTCGGCGGCCGCAAGAACGCGATTCTGAATAACCCGGCCGTGCCGCCGTTCATCGTCGGCGCGGAAGATTATCCGTATCGCGATAACTGCACGTACAACGCACGCGGCGTGATCTGCAAAGTGCCGCCGGGCAATTACTTCATGATGGGCGACAACCGCGATAACAGCGCCGATAGCCGCTACTGGGGTTTTGCGCCGGATAAGAATGTCGTCGGCCGAGCATTTTTCATCTGGATGAACTTCAGCGATCTGAAACGCATCGGCTCATTCCACTGAGCACGCATGCCTTGATTGCACGACACGCCGCGCAGGTGGCCCACACTTAGGCCACACCAGTCGCGGCGTGTTATCACGCTACTTTAAGAATCCGCGGTAACGTCGCTTCACCACGCTTTTTCCGCAGGCCGTCCCGCGTTTTCGCCGGGGCAGGCGCCCGCGTTATACTCTGCCCATGCCCCTATCTCCGTTGGAAAGCCGTCTGCGCTACGAATTTCGCAATGCGGAATTGTTGCGCCAGGCTTTAACGCACCGCAGTCATAGTGCCACGCACAACGAACGGCTCGAGTTTCTCGGCGACTCCGTTCTAAATTGCGCGGTGGCTGCGCTTTTGTTCCAACGTTTCGGCAAACTGGACGAAGGCGACCTGTCGCGCGTCCGCGCCAATCTGGTCAAACAGCAGTCACTTTACGAAATCGCTCAGGCCCTCAATATCTCCGAGGGCCTGCGTCTCGGCGAAGGCGAGCTGCGCAGCGGTGGCTTCCGCCGCCCGTCGATCCTTGCTGACACGCTGGAAGCCGTGCTGGGCGCGGTGTTCCTCGACGGCGGATTCGATGCCGCCCAAACGGTCATCAAGCGCCTCTACGTGCCGATCCTCGATCACATCGACCCGCGCACGCTTGGCAAAGACGCCAAGACGCTGCTGCAGGAATATCTGCAGGGTCACAAGATCGCGTTGCCTACGTATACCGTCGTTGCGACTCATGGTGCGGCGCACAATCAGCAATTTGAAGTCGAATGCACGGTGCCGAAGTTGGACGTCAAAGTGTCCGGTTCCGGCGCGAGCCGTCGTGCTGCCGAGCAGGCCGCGGCCAAGAAGGCGCTCGACGAGGTAATGGCTGCCGCACCGGCCGTGGTTGCCAAGCCCAAGCGCTCGAAAGGCGCCCGTGCAGCGAAGAATGCCGAGCAGGAGATCGTGCCCGGTGTGACGGGTGTACAGGCTGCGCTCGATTTGCGCAGCCCGGATCGCAAGAGCGAGCGCGGGACCGGGCGAAGCGAGACACGCACCGCGCCGGTGGCGGAGTCCGCAGCCGAGCGGCCGACCCTGACCGCGACGTCCGCGCCGTTGGCTGTGATTCGCGCCGCGCACGTGGAATACAGCGGACAGGACAAATCGGAGCGTGCGGATAAGACCGAAAGAGCCGAGAAGGCCGCCGTCCACGCGAGTGACAAGTCGGCTGACAAAGCAGCGACAGACAAGCCAGCCGAAAAGCTGGACGCCAGATCCGCCGAAGTCAGATCCGAAGGCTCGAAGTCCGCAGAAGCAAAACCTGCGGAATCAAAGCCCGCCGACACCAAATCGGAAGCCGCCACCGTTCGCATCGCCGACAAACATCGCAGTCGGGAAACCACACCCGGCGCAGCCGTGCCCACGCCCGGCGTGCCTGCACCTATCGAACACGAACCCGGCGTAGCCGACGCGGTGCAATCCCGCGTCGCCGATGCGGGCCATTGATTGCCATCGGCGCGCCATTCCCCGCGTGCCGACCTGAACTTGCCGTAGCCCGAATATGAACGCTCCCACTCCCACTGGTTTTCGCTGCGGCATGGTCGCGATCGTCGGCCGCCCGAACGTCGGCAAATCCACGCTGATGAACGCGCTGGTCGGCCAGAAAGTCAGCATCACGTCGCGCAAGGCGCAGACCACGCGCCACCGCATCACCGGCATTCATACGCTTGAAGACGCGCAGTACATCTTCGTCGACACGCCGGGTTTCCAGACCAAGCACAGCGGCGCGCTGAATCGCTCGCTCAACCGCGCGGTTACGTCCACGCTGAGTTCGGTCGACGCCATCCTGTTCGTGATCGAAGCCGGCCGTTTCGGCCCGGACGACCAGAAGGTGCTCGATCTGATCCCGCCGTCTGCGCCCACCCTGCTGATTGCTAACAAGCTCGATCGCGTGACGGACAAGGACTCGCTGTTCCCGTTCATGCAGCAGGTGGCCGCGTTGCGCCAGTTCAACGAGATCGTGCCGCTGTCGGCGAAGAATCCGGACGACATCACGCGTTTGATGGCGACGGTCAAGCCGTTCCTGCCGGAAGGCGCGCCGATCTACGGCGAAGACGATCTAACCGATCGCAGCGAGCGTTTTCTTGCCGCCGAAATCCTGCGCGAAAAAGTGTTTCGCTGGACCGGCGACGAACTGCCGTACACGAGCACCGTACTGATCGACAAGTTCGAAACCGAAGGGCGTCTGCGCCGCATTTTCGCCACCATCATGGTGGAGCGCGATACGCAGAAAGCGATGATCATCGGCCAGAAGGGCGCCAAGCTGAAGCAGATCAGCACGGAAGCGCGCCTTGATATGGAAAAGCTGTTCGACGGCCCGGTGTATCTGGAAACCTTCATCAAGGTGAAGAGCGGCTGGGCTGACAACGAAGCCGGACTCCGCGCGTATGGGTACGAATGACGCGTGGATGACGCTGAATTCCGACGCTGACCCGGACGACTCGGCGCCGGCAGCGCCGGCGCGCGAGCCGTCCAAACCCGCGCGCAGTACCAAAAAAACTTCATCGAGCGCCAGAAGTGCTCAGGGTACTCAAAGCGGTACTCAAAGCGGTGCTCAAAGCGGTGCTCAAAGCGGTGCTCAAAGCGGTGCTCCTGGCGCCGAAGGCGAGCCGCGTAAAGCGCCCGCGCGCCGCGCGCCGCGCACTTCCGCTTCCGATTACCGGATCGCGGAGCAACCCGCTTTTGTCCTGCATAGCTATCCGTACCGTGAGACCAGTCTGATCATCGACGTGCTGTCGCGCGATCATGGCCGTCTCGCGCTCGTCGCAAAAGGCGCGAAACGTCCGCACTCCGCTTTGCGCGGCGTGCTTCAGACTTTCCAGCCGCTTGCGTTGTCATGGTCCGGTAAATCCGAAGTGCGCACGCTGACCGGCGCCGAATGGGTCGGCGGCATGTTGCCTTTGGCGGGCGACGCGCTGCTCTGCGGTTTCTACGTCAACGAACTGCTGGTTAAATTCTGTGCGCGCGAAGACCCGCATCCGCAACTGTTCCATCACTACGTGGTCACGATGACGCGTCTCGCGCATGACGAGCCGCCCGTGCAGGTGCTACGCTCGTTCGAACGAGTGCTGCTGCGAGAAACCGGTTATGCGATGGCGCTCGATCGCACGGTCGCACGCAAAGCGGTGCAGGCCGAAGGCCGCTACGTGTTCGACCCGGAGCGCGGCGTGCGCGAAGCATCCGACGATTTGCCAGCACAATGGCCGGTGATCGCCGGACAGACCTTGCTCGATATGGAAAAGGACGATTACCATCGGGCGCAGACCGTGGCGCAAAGCAAAACGCTAATGCGCTTTCTGCTCAACACTTACCTTGGCGGCACGCCGCTCGCGACGCGCCAGATACTGATCGACTTGCAGAACTTATGAGCTTCTTTCTTACGTCGCCGAATGTGATTGACCTGGGCGTGAACATCGATCACGTCGCCACGCTGCGCAACGCGCGCGGCACGTCTTACCCTGATCCGATCCGTGCCGCGTTGATGGCGGAGGAGGCCGGCGCCGATGTGATCACGCTGCATCTGCGCGAAGACCGCCGCCATATCGTCGATGCCGACGTGCGCAAGCTGCGGCCACTGTTGAAAACGCGCATGAATCTGGAATGCGCGGTCACGCAGGAGATGCTCGACATCGCCTGTGAAGTGCAGCCGCACGACGTTTGCCTCGTGCCGGAAAAGCGTCAGGAACTGACGACTGAAGGCGGCCTCGACGTCGCCGGCCAGTTCGAAGCCGTGCGCGCCGCCTGCAAGCAACTCGCCGACGTGAATTCGCGCGTGTCGCTCTTCATCGATCCGGACGAAACGCAAATCCGCGCCGCGCACGAAGCGGGCGCGCCGGTGATCGAATTGCACACGGGCCGCTATGCCGAAGCACACGATCCCGTCGAGCAGCAGCGCGAATATGAGCGCGTGGTGCGTGCCGTCGAGTTCGGCGCAACGCTCGGCATCAAGGTCAACGCGGGTCACGGCCTGCACTACACCAACGTTCAGCAGATTGCCGCGATTGAAGGCATCGTCGAGCTGAATATCGGCCACGCGATCGTCGCGCATGCGATCTTCGCCGGCTGGGACAACGCGGTGCGCGAGATGAAGGCGATTATGGTCGCCGCTCGTCTCGGCGCAAGCGCGTAACATCGCGGCGCTGAACATGACGATCTATGGCATCGGTACGGACATCGTTCAGGTCAGCCGCGTGGCCGCGGTGATGACACGCACCAATGGCCGCTTCGCCGAGAAGGTGCTCGGCCCGGACGAATTGCGCGTCTATCACGCGCGCCACGCGCGTTCGGCGGCACGCGGTCTCGCATTTCTCGCCACGCGGTTCTCGGCCAAAGAAGCATTCTCGAAAGCGATCGGCCTCGGCATGCACTGGCCGATGACCTGGCGCGCGCTGCAAACGCTCAACAAGCCGAGCGGCGAGCCGATGGTGGTGGCATCGGGCGAGCTGGCCGAATGGCTCGACGCGCGCGGCATCACCGCGCGCGTGACGATCAGCGACGAACGCGATTACGCCGTGTCGTTCGTGATTGCCGAAACAGGCGAGGTGGCGCGAGGGCCGGACTCCCCGCACGCACCCGCCAGCGACGAGTAAAAAATTTTCAACACGGCGCACGCCGGCCGTGTCTCTCTTTGCCTCAGGCTTTTTTCTAGCGGAATTCGATGAAACTCACTCCCGGACCGGTAATGCTCGACGTGGTCGGCACAACGCTGAATGACGACGATAAACGCCGCCTTGCCCATCCGATGACCGGCGGCGTGATCCTGTTCGCGCGCCATTACGAGAGCCGCGCGCAATTGATCGCGCTGACCGATTCGATCCGCGCGATCCGCGACGATCTGCTGATTGCCGTCGACCACGAAGGCGGCCGCGTGCAGCGCTTTCGCGCCGATGGTTTCACGGCGCTGCCGGCGATGGGCAAGCTCGGCACGCTGTGGGACAGCGACGTGCTGCACGCCACCAAGGTGACGACCGCGGTCGGCTATATCCTTGCGGCCGAATTGCGTGCGTGCGGCATCGATATGAGTTTTACGCCGGTGCTCGATCTGAATTACGGTCAGTCGCAGGTGATCGGCGACCGCTCGTTCCATCGCGACCCGCGCGTCGTGGCCTTGTTGGCGAAGAGCCTCAATCACGGCCTCGCATTGGCCGGCATGAGCAATTGCGGCAAGCATTTTCCAGGGCACGGCTTCGCGCACGCGGACTCGCACGTCGCCATGCCCGTCGACGACCGAACCCTGGACGAGATCCTGCGCGAGGACGTGGCGCCGTACGACTGGCTCGGTGTGTCGCTCGGGGCTGCGCTGCCCGCACATGTCGTCTATCCGCAAGTTGACTCGAAGCCCGCGGGCTTTTCGCGTGTCTGGCTGCAGGACATCCTGCGGAAAAAATTGCGCTTCGAGGGCGCGGTCTTTAGCGACGATCTCTCGATGGAAGCCGCGCGTCAGGGCGGCACGCTGACGGAAGGCGCGAGCGCCGCGCTCGAGGCCGGTTGCGACATGGTGCTGATCTGCAATCAGCCCGAAGAAGCGGAGAAGGTACTGGACGCGCTGCGCTTCACGCCGTCGAAGGAATCGCAGCAGCGGCTTAGGCGCATGCGGCCGCGCGGCAAGGCGCTCAAGTGGAGCAAGCTGGTCGCCGAGCCGCAGTATTTGCAAGCACAGGCCTTGTTGCGCAGCGCGTTCGCGTGAGCAAATGGTAGACAGCCGGTCAGTGGCTCAAGCGTTTGCATCGAGCAAAAAAACGGCGCCTTTTTAAGGCGCCGTTTTCTATTCAAGCCTGGCCTCACCCGGTCAGTTCAACCGCATCCGTTGCAGCTTGTTGTACAGCGTCTTCGGACTGATCCCCAGCAACGATGCCGCGCGATGACGCGTGCCGCCGACTGCATCGAGCGTCGCGCGGATCAGCATTTCCTCGACGTCCGCGAGTGGTGTGCCCACAGTGACCTGCACGCGGCTGCCGTTCAGATCGCGCCCGTTCGCCGAGCCCGTTTCATCGGCGCGCAGTGACTCCAGCACGTCGCCCGACGCGTGATACGCGCGGCGTACGCGATCCTGTAACTCGCGGACATTGCCCGGCCACTCGTACGAAAGACACTCGCGCAAGAAGTTCGGGCCGACCTGCTTGGCCGCTTCCGACGTGCCGCGCGCGATCGCTTCGTGATTCAGTTCATCGACGACGGCTTGCGCGATCAGCGCCGGATCGTCGCCGCGCTCGCGCAACGGCGGCAGTGTTATCGCGGCCGCTTCGAGACGCAGTGCGAGGTCTTCGTGCAGGCTGCCCTCGGCGACCGCCGCGCGTGGGTTTCTGCGTATCGAAGCGATCAGCCGGAAGTCGGTCGCGACCTGATTCGTGCCGCCGACCCGCATGAAGGTCTGCGAATCGAGCGCGCGCAGCAGCGCTTCCTGCTGGGCACGCGGCAGTTCAGAGATTTCGTCGATGAACAGCGTGCCGCCACTGGCCTGCTCGAACAGTCCCGGCTCGCGCTGCTCTGCACCGCTGAACGCGCCGCGCTCGTGGCCGAACAGCAGGCTGTCGAGCGTGCGATGCATCGCGACGCTGCCTGCGGTCCGGCAATCGAATGCGACAAACGGTCCTTTGCGGCGCCGGCTCATGTCGTGCAGAGTCCGTGCGGCAATCTGCTTGCCGGTGCCGGTTTCGCCGGAAATCAGCACGGCAGCTTCGGTTGGCGCGATATGTTCGATCGTGTCGTACACGTGCTGGACCGCACCGCTGCGGCCCAGTAACGAGCCGAAACGGCCAAGCTGGCGCAGTGACGCGCGCAGCGTCTGGACTTCTTCGGTCAGCTCGTACGGACGCGGAATCCGGGCGAGCAGGCTGCGCAAACGCGGGATATTGACCGGCTTGAGCAGGTAGTCCCAGATGCCGTGCCGCAGACCCTCGATCGCACTCTCGACCGTCGCGTTGCCGGTCATCACGATCACGGGCAAAGCACCGCCGGGTGGGTGCGCGGGCAGGTGCTGCAATACATCGAGCCCGCTGCCGTCCGGGAGATTCAGGTCGACCAGCACGACATCGGGGATGAAGCGCGTCAGCGCTGCCCGGGCCTCGGCGATGGTGGTCGCGGTGTCGACGGAGAAGCCGTCGGCGGCGAGGATGGCGGACAGGCCTGACAGGCTATTGGGATCGTCTTCAACAATCAGGGCATGTGGCATGGCGAGCGCTATTTTTTAGATGGACGGAATACCCAATGCGCCGCGCCGGTACTTTGGCGCGCGACATGGGCGCGATGGCTGGCCGGTACTGTCGGTCGAATGCCGCACCGTGCGGGCAGCGCCTTCCACGGCGGCGGAATAGCCGCGGGCCAATGGGCGTGGGCGCGGCGCAGGGGCGATTCGACTCATGTAGTTCTAGGTCCTTTGCTTTTCAGTGGGTGCCAGCGCCGACGCGATGTGACGCGCGGGCGGACACCTGTATTTCTTTCATTCGACTGGTCAGAAATCCCGGTTGCTGTCGAAAAAACGTCTTACTTCAAGTTCCGCTTGCTGGCGGGTTTTACCGTAGCGCTCCTGGATCAGCCCGGTCAGTTTCTCGACGCGGCCTTCTGCCTTGGTCAGGTCGTCATCAGTCAACTCGCCCCAGGCTGCTTTAGCCTTGCCGAGCATTTGCTTCCACCTGCCTTCAGCGATGTCGTGATTTATGTCGCATCTCCGGAGTCGAGGAAATTAAACCTTACCGGCCTGTATTGGAGAGAAGCATGAATTGTGCCAAAGCCAATTATTTAATCTTATCAGGGGTTTGTCTGACGTAAGCCGGGAAGGTAAGCATGGCGGACAGGCATTTTTGAGAAGGCTGCCGGTAAAGTTTTCCTCAACCATACACGGCGGCGCAAAAAAGAAAAAGCGCCCAAGGTGGGCGCTTTTTTTTGCCATTTTTTTTTTCGCTGCGCCGGACTTGCTCCGGCAGCAGGATTCAGGCTGCAGGCGCTTAGGCGCGGCTGCGGTACTCGTGCGTACGCGTGTCGATTTCGATCTTGTCGCCAATGCTGCAGAAGAGCGGCACTTGCAGTTCAAAACCGGTGGTCAGCTTGGCGTTCTTCAACACCTTGCCCGACGAGGTATCGCCCTTGACGGCCGGTTCCGTATAGATGATTTCACGGACCAGCGTGGTCGGCAGTTCGACCGAGATGGCTTTCTCGTTGTAGAACACGACTTCGCAAGCCATGCCGTCTTCGAGGTAATGGAGGGCGTCGCCCATCATTTCGCCTTCGACTTCGAACTGGTTGTAGTCGGCGTCCATGAACACGTACATCGGGTCAGCGAAGTACGAGTACGTGACTTCCTTGCGTTCCAGCACAACGACGTCGAACTTGTCGTCTGCCTTGTACACGTTTTCCATGCCTGCGCCGGTCAGCAGGTTCTTGAACTTCATCTTGACGACGGCGGAGTTGCGGCCCGATTTGTTGTATTCGGCCTTTTGCACGACCATCGCGTCTGCGCCGATCATGACTACGTTGCCGGTGCGGAGTTCCTGTGCGGTCTTCATAAAACTGTCCTGTACGAATTAAGTAGCTTCAACTTTTGCTCAACGGCATACGGCGCAAGCGGCCTCGCTGCTCCTTGCACTCTGGCGCGGCGGCGCTTGAGAGCGACGCCTGCCGGAAGCGGTGCGTGGAGCACGGCCGGCTTGCCGCGATGACCCGCGGCGAGGCTGCAAACCTGCAACCCCTGCAATCCGTTACCTGCTTTTTACCCTGTGCGGGCGTGATCACGAGTGGCGCCGATCGACAGGATGCGCCCCTTTTTTGACGGTGCGCCACTCACTGCCAAGCTGAGGGCGGGTCATGCATCTTTCGATGCCGGGTTCACCAGAGCCAAACGGATTGGCCTGCTGGGTTTGCCTCGCGAGTGGGTCCGGCCAGTTAGCCTGGCGAATTGCCAGACGAATTTGCAAGACGAGTTCGCAAGACCAAGTCGCTGCGATCGGGCCGCGCTTGCGTCGTCGGCCGTTGGATAACCGCTTATTTTAACTGAGTTTTTGCGAACAAGGCCAGATTTCCAGCGAGGTCGCCCACCTGGGCCAGTTCGCCGGCCCATTCGGCTGCGCGCTGCTTCAGCACTGCGCGATGACGCTGGAATTCCGTCCAGTCTGGCCGGCCCGCGCCATTCCACGCGTGCCAGAAGCGCGCGAGCGCGTCCCGTGCGTCGTTGGGCAGGGGGCGGGTGTAGTGGGCGAGCGCGGCGTCGAGCTTGGGCAGATGGGCGTCGTCGGCCTGGGGGTAGATGTGCCAGACAAAGGGTTTGGCGGCCCATTGGGCGCGCACGAACGAATCTTCGCCACGCACGAAATTGACGTCGCTGGCCCACAGCAGCGTGTCGTAGCCGGGTTGTCCGGTAAAAGCGAGCGCGTGGGCGCTGAGGCCGCCGCGCTCGGCGTGCGAACCGGCACCGAACGAAGACAGGCCGAAAAAGCGCGCGAGCGCACCCGAAATGCGCCCTTCCGGTACCAGCACTACGACCGGTTCGGCGCTGTCGCACCATTGTTCAAGCAGGCTGTCGACGGCGGGGTTTTCGTAGGCGAACAGCGAGACAACCGTGGCCGCGGCGGGTGGCGGTGCGCGGCCTGTGGTTTCCAGCCACCACGCTTCGCGTGCCGGTTGCGACGCCTCGAAAGCCGTGCGCGCGGCGTCGAGACGCTGCTCTTTCAATACGCCGCCGGTACCGGGGCCGAGTCCGGGGAAAAAGAAGGTCTTGGTTAGCGGATAGCGCGGATGCGGCGAGGGCCGAAGATGGAAATCCGCGACCCAGTCTTCAGCGCTGAGATATTCGAGGTTCAACCAGACTGGCTTGCGCTCGCGCCGCGCCATCGCGGCGACGTAGATCGGCGGCAGTTCGCAGGCGAATGCTTCGATGACGACGTCGGCCACGTCGAGCGTATCACCCGCGTGGGCCGGCTCGTGCCAGTGTTCGATGACGATGCCGCCGATCGTCTGGCGCGCGCGATCCAGCGCCAGCGGCGGGCACAGCTTCTGGAATGCGTGGAGGTCGTCGACGAACACACGCACCTGCCAGCCGTGCTCGCTCGCCAGTTGGCGCGCGAGACGCCAGCACACGCCGATGTCGCCGAAATTGTCGATTACTGCGCAAAAGATATCGCAGGCGATCGCTGCGGGCGCGGCAACGGGGTGTTCGGAAGGTGGCGTAGCGGAGGACATGGTGGCGTGGGTCGCAGAGTGGACGCGCCGTTCGATGCGGCAGGGTTCGAACGCACGCGGAATGCTCTAAACTGGCGATTCTAGTGCGACACGCACGCTCGTGTCCGGGTAGCCCCAACGTAAGGGGCATCGACTAGCGGCAAAGGAGGCGTCTATATGAGCCTAACCAGTCGCGAAGATATCACGCGGAGCATCGGGAAGGGGCGCGAGTCCCTCGACGCAACTGCTCAGAAGCGGGGTATCTCTTTTAGCGAAGCGAGAGCCGGTAGAGGTTTGCCGGGTCTCGTTCATACGAGTCTCGGTAGAGCACATTCTCCGAGAGCTCGCATTGCATTGACCTGATTACCGTCAGGTTCCGCCCCGTCAGCGGCTTCACCTCCGCCGACAGGGTGGAGTGATGTATGTAATTCCTGCGCCGTCAGCGGCAATGGATTCGCGAACCGATACGAGCGAAAGCTCGGTGTGTCATTGTTTGGCCTCGTCAGTTGTACGGCGAGGATAGTGAACCTGCTGTACGACCAGCAGTAGCCTAAGAAGACATGCGTCACTGGTAACGGTGGGGTGTGAAGCTCTTCTGACAATGTAGCCTCCGGATGTTTCGGGCAGGCCGTTCCCGCGAGGGATTGGTCTGGACACTCCTAGCAGCAAAGGGGTCGAGGAGCTAGGCTGGCCGATAGGGTTAACGTATGTGAACTGCTGATAAACCTCGTTACCAGTGAGGAGCCAAAGCTGCTTGAACACCGGGCTCTAACCAAAAGGTACGTGGCTGGTTAGTCCACTTAGAATTTGGGCTACGTCGTTGTTAAGCCACCGGGGGATAGGCAGAACCTACGTCGGTCGTGTGACATGCCGGGAACGTGGTAAGCCTGTATGGTTGCCAGCGCAGTGAGGCTGGCAGGCGAACCGCAAGGGACGCTGTTGATTGTGCAGGTATGGGAGGACGGAGAAAGCGAATGCCGGGCTGTAACGGTCCGGATAGGGATTGAGACATTACCCCACGCGATAAGCGGGCAGACTTCCGTCTGGTCTACCGTCGCAAGGCGGCTGACTACCCTCAGCAACTTGGTCAGGTGCGAGCGCATGCGTTCGTACTGAGGTGTTTGTCCGAGATAGGGGCGCATGCGCTCCTGTTTAGGTGTCTGTTGTTCCCCAGCGGGGTGTGTCTGCCCCTCTGGGGGAGATGCGCCTTCTGCTTGGGGACTTCTTCCAAGTAGGAGAGCAGCATGAAAGTATCTGGTCGAAAGACCGGGTCTGCGCTTTCCCACGCGCCGGACAATTGGCACGCCATCGATTGGCGTCGAGTTGAACGGAACGTGAGAGGGATGCAGATTCGAATTGCGAAGGCGACGCGGGAAAGTGACTGGCGCAGGGTGAAAGCTCTGCAACGGATGCTGACTCGCACGTTGTCCGCGAAGCTGTATGCGGTACGACGTGTTACGCAGAACCAGGGTGCGCGAACGGCTGGAGTCGATCGCGAACTGTGGGACTCGCCTGAGAGCCGATGGGAAGCCATCGGTGGGTTGAAGCGGCGCGGATACAAGCCTCTGCCATTACGGAGAGTCTTTATCCCCAAAGCCAATGGAAAGGAGCGCCCGCTGGGCATCCCGACCATGCGGGACAGGGCGATGCAGGCCCTCTATCTGCTGGCTTTGGAGCCGGTGTCGGAATCGACGAGCGACCCGAACTCTTATGGGTTCAGGATAAACCGTTCGACGGCTGATGCTATGGGTCAGGTACGCGCTTGCACGTCCCGGAAGGATTCGTCCCGATGGGTATTGGAAGCGGATATCAAAGGCTGCTTTGACCACATTAACCACGACTGGCTGGAGAACCATGTCCCTATGGACAGGGAGATTCTCCGGAAGTGGTTGAAGGCTGGCCTGATTTACAAGGGTCAGCTACAGGCGACTGAGGCCGGTACGCCGCAGGGAGGGATCATCTCCCCGACGCTGGCAAATGTGACGCTGAACGGGCTGGAGCGTGAACTGGTTGCGCACCTCGGTGCGAAATTCGGGATCGTCAAGGCTAAGAAGTTGAAGGTCAATGTGGTGCGATACGCGGATGACTTCGTGATTACCGGCGACTCGAAAGAGATACTGGAAAGCGTGGTCAGACCTTGGGTGGAAGCGTTCCTTGCGGTTCGGGGGCTGCAACTGTCGGAGGCGAAAACGCGGATTACCCATATTGACGACGGCTTCGATTTCCTTGGGTGGAATTTTCGGAAGTACTCGGGAAAACTGCTCATCAAGCCGAGCAAGAAGAACGCGCAAGCGTTCTATCGCAAGGTGGCGGAAACGATCAGCGGCAACAAAACGGCAAAGCAGGGGGATCTAATCCAACTGCTGAACCCGATGTTGCGCGGATGGGCGCAGTACCACCGTCCGGTCTCGGCCAAGCAGACGTACAGCCGCATGGAGCATCTGATTTTTCGGAAGCTCTGGCGGTGGTCGAAGCGGAGGCACCCGCAAAAGAGTGCTGTGTGGGTGAAACAGAAGTACTTTCACTCTATCGGTGCCCGGCACTGGGTGTTTGCGGTTCGTACAGAACGCGAAGACGGCAGTTGGGGGCTGAATGAGCTATACCAGCTTAGCGGTATGGCTATCAAACGGCACACGAGGATCAAGGGCGAGTTCAATCCTTTTGATCCGACGTGGGAGCAATATGGCGAAACCTTGCGGCAGGGGCGCATGTGGGAACAAATGCGCTACCGAAAGCAGTGGGCGACGCTGTATATGTCACAAGGCGGGTTATGCGCGCATTGTGGCTGTGCGCTGACGGACGAAACCGGCTGGCACGACCATCATCTGGAGTATCGGATGCATGGTGGTACCGACGCTCTGTCCAACCGGGTGCTGCTCCATCCGCACTGCCACCAGCAAGTGCACATTGGTAAGCTGGTTGTAACTAAGCCGGTTCTGTCGTAGACAGAACTTTGTTTGTAGATTTGAGCCGTATGCGGGGAAACTCGCACGTACGGTTCTCGGGGGGCCCGGCTTTCGCAAGAAAGTCGGGCTACCCGACAAGCACTCATCCGCGCTTGCGCGTCCAGGTGGCCACTCAGCCGCGCAGCACGCGAGCAGAGGTTTCGCGACACTGTCCCAGCCAACCGATTCTGCATGACCGAACCCGAAGCAACCGACGTTTTCGAGCCGAAAAAAGTGCTCGCCCAACTGCCGCATCTGCCCGGCGTCTATCGTTATTACGATACGCAGGGCACGGTGCTTTACGTGGGTAAGGCGCGCGATCTCAAGAAGCGCGTCTCGAGCTACTTCACAAAGACGCAACTGTCGCCGCGGATCGCGATGATGGTGACGCGCATTGCGCGCATCGAGACGACCGTCACGCGCTCCGAGGCCGAAGCGCTGCTGCTCGAAAATAATCTGATCAAGGCGCTGACGCCGCGTTACAACATTCTGTTTCGCGACGACAAGTCGTATCCCTATCTCAAGCTGACCGGTCACAAGTTTCCGCGCATGGCGTACTATCGTGGCTCGGTGGATCGCAAGAATCAGTACTTCGGTCCGTTCCCGAGCGCGTGGGCGGTGCGCGAGAGCATCCAGATCCTGCAGCGCGTCTTCCAGTTGCGCACGTGTGAAGATTCCGTGTTCAACAACCGCACCCGGCCGTGTCTGCTGCATCAGATCGGCCGTTGCACGGCGCCTTGCGTCGCAGCAATCAGCGAAGAGGATTACGCGCGCGACGTCGCCAACGCATCGCGCTTTCTGCTCGGCCGGCAGGGCGAGGTGATGAAGGAACTCGAGCAGAAAATGCACGCGTTCGCGAGCGAGCTGAAGTTCGAGCAGGCCGCGGCGGTGCGCAATCAGATGAGTTCACTGTCGACCGTGCTGCATCAACAGGCGATTGAAGTGGGCGGCGATAGCGATGTGGATATTCTCGCGGTCGTCGCGCTCGGCGGACGCGTGTGCGTGAATCTCGCGATGGTGCGCGGTGGCCGGCATCTGGGCGACAAGGCGTATTTCCCGGCGCATGTGGAAAGCGCCTTGACGGTCGGCGAGGGCGGCCTTGAAGAGGATGGCGGCGCTGCGTTGTCGGCTGATGTCGCGGCAGGCGCGGGCTCCGTGTCTGGCGGGGATGAGACGGGCGCGTACGCATCGTCCGACGCGGCTGACGCCCTCGCGATTGCGGGGGAGATGCCGTCCGAAGAGTCGGGTGAGGAGGGTGAGGAGGAAGGCGCTGCTGTCGAGGCCGAAGCGGAGGATGCGGCCGGGTCTGAAGTCGAACCTTCGACGCCACGCAAAGGCCGTGCACCCGCCGGCGGCATCGAATCTGAGGTGCTGGAGGCGTTCATCGCCCAGCACTACATCGGCAATCGCGTCCCGCCGGTGCTCGTGGTCAGCCACGCGCCGGCCACGCGCGAGCTGGTCGACGTGCTGATCGAGCAGGCCGGCCACAAGGTGACGGTGTTGCGCCAGCCGCAAGGTCAACGGCGCGCATGGCTCGCGATGGCCGAGCAGAACGCGCGGCTCGCGCTCGCACGCCTTCTTTCGGAACAAGGCTCGCAGCAAGCCCGCACGCGCGCGCTCACCGACACGCTCGGCATGGAGTACGACGACCTCGCGCATTTGCGCATCGAGTGCTTCGACATCAGTCACACGATGGGCGAGGCGACGCAGGCGTCGTGCGTCGTGTATCACCATCACAAGATGCAGTCGTCCGAATACCGCCGCTACAACATCACCGGCATCACCCCGGGCGACGATTACGCGGCGATGCGCCAGGTGCTCACGCGCCGCTACGAGAAGATGGTCGCGCAAGCGGCCGCGAACGCTGCGGACGAAGCCGCCGAATTGCAGCCTGACGCGGCAGCGGACCCGTCGCTCGTGGCGGATGCCGCGGAGCCGGTGGCGGCTGGTGGCATCCTGCCGACCATCGTGCTGATCGACGGCGGCAAGGGGCAGGTCGAAATCGCGCGCCAGGTGTTCACCGAACTGGGTCTCGATACCGGCATGCTGGTCGGTGTCGCGAAGGGCGAGGGGCGCAAGGTCGGTCTCGAAACCCTGATTTTCGCGGACGGCCGCGCGCCGCTCGAACTCGGCAAGGAGAGCGCGGCGTTGATGCTGGTCGCGCAAATCCGCGACGAGGCGCACCGCTTCGCCATCACCGGCATGCGCGCCAAGCGTGGCAAGACACGCCAGACCTCGCGGCTTGAAGAACTCGAAGGGGTGGGCGCGAAACGGCGCCAGCGGCTGTTGGCGCGCTTCGGCGGGTTGCGTGGGGTGGTTGCGGCGAGCGTCGAGGATCTGGCGAGCGTCGAAGGGATTTCGCAGGCGCTTGCCGAGCAGATCTACCGGCAGTTGCACTGATCGCGGCACGCCGCGATGACCGGGGGGCGGCAGCGGGCGGTCGCCAGATCACGCAGATGCGGTCTCAGGAGCGGACCCGGAAGCGGACCCGGAGGCGCACCCAGAGGCGCACCCAGAGGCGCACCCAGAGGCGCACCCAGAAGCGGCGCAAAAGCAGTCGGCAAGAGGCCGATAAGAGGCTGACAAGCGGCCGATAAGAGGCTGGCAAGCGGTGCCCGGCGTTGCGCGTGCCAGGCCCCGCGCGCCGCTTTGCTTGTGGCAGGTCTTGTGACACGGCACAATTGCATCTCCCTTGTCAGACGCTGCGCCTGCCCATGCCGTTTAATTTTCCGATTTTCCTGACTTGGCTGCGGATCGTCCTGATTCCGCTCGTCGTCGGCGTGTTTTATTTGCCCGACATGATGATGAGCCCCGCGCACCGTAATCTGGCGGCCGCGACGATCTTCATTCTGGCGGCGCTCACCGACTGGTTCGACGGCTTTCTGGCCCGCAAATGGAATCAGACCTCGGCGTTCGGCGCGTTTCTCGATCCCGTCGCCGACAAGCTGATGGTGACGGCAGCGTTGCTGGTGCTTGTGCAACTCGCGCGGATCGATTCGGCGATTGCGCTGGTGATCGTCGGGCGCGAGATCGCAATCTCGGCGCTGCGCGAATGGATGGCGCAGATCGGCGCATCCAAGAGCGTCGCGGTGAATTCGCTCGGCAAGTTCAAGACCGTGTGCCAGATGGTCGCGATTCCAATGCTGCTGTTCTACGGGCCGTTGCCGTTCGGCGGCGGTGTCTCTGTCGATACGCGTGTGTGGGGCTTGTGGCTGATTTATCTGGCCGCGTTCCTGACCATCTGGTCGATGCTCTATTACATGAAACTCGCGTGGCCGCAGATCCGCGAGCGGGGCGGCGTTGCCTGAATTGCGAGCGATCAGGGCGCGAGGTCCAGATGGGCGAAGCGTGTCCCTGCTTCGCAGCAGCGCGAGTGAAATCTTTTCAGTTAAAGACATTCGCAAAAGGGGTTGACACGTTTCAGTCGTTTCTCCATAATCTCGTTTCTCCGATGCACGCAGTTCGAAACGTCGGTGGCAGTAAGAGGGTAGTTGCAGTAACAAGGCAGAAGTTAGCCGGTAAAAAGCAGGGCAAAAGCAGCACAATGCGGGAGTAGCTCAGTTGGTAGAGCGCAACCTTGCCAAGGTTGAGGTCGCGAGTTCGAGCCTCGTCTCCCGCTCCA
>NZ_CAJNBK010000036.1 GCF_905220975.1 Paraburkholderia haematera
TTCAGTGACTCTGTCCATGATCTCCCTTTATGGACACAGTGACATTTGTGCCCAACGAAAGCATGGGGTGCGATGCGACCAGAATCTAGACGGTCAAGATCGGACGCTTACGCCAGGCAGCTGGTTTCCTGCGCAGCACATCTGCCCATACCTGCATGCCTCTTGGCGCCTGCCGGAACGACTCCTCGTCCATGTCTTCGTGATACGTCGCCCCGATCACCCGGGCTTTCAGCTCGGGCGGCAACTTGCGCGCGACGCGATGGACGCTTCTGTACCAGCGCACCCATGACGTGGACAGCACAATGCGGATATCCGGATACGGTCGCAGGGCGTCGGCAAGCAGCGGAGCGTGTTCAAAAAACATGTGACCGGAGGGACTGGCAATGTACGGACCCCGGCCGGTGCGCCGGCGCACGTCTTCCGGGTGCAGCACGCCGTCGAAGTCAAGGTATAGCACCCGGCCGCCGGTGGCGACTGGCGGTGGGATGGTGTGCGGCGGTTGCACGTCAGTCAGCGTAAATCGGCCGCGATACGTGGCGTGCATAGTGCCTACTCCCCGTCTGAGTCCGGTTGATCGATGGATTCGACGCGCGCAGCGAGGATCGGTACAGGTGTCCCCGATGACGTCGAAGGCCGGTTCTCCAGCGGGGCTCGCGGCCCGCGACGTCAGGTGGTGCCAGCACGGCGGATGGCTTGCCGGCCCGACAGATGACGAAAGCCCGACCTGTGCTGACGAGCGGCATCAGCCGCTCGATGCCTGCCTTGACGCTGGACATGCTGTATCGGCGTTTTCTCATTGACCGTCGCTGGGCTCCATGGATGACCGGTTCGCTTTCGCAGCGGCCAGTGCAGGGGATGGACCCGACATATGGATTGCGACGGGCTGGGCCGGCGAGTACGACGATGTTCGAAGGCGAACCCGCATTGATCGCCTGTTTCTCTATCCACGGGTCCGGTCCACGGATATGTCCAGGCACTGCCGCAGCGCATTGGGGAAATCATCGATCTGTCTGCAACCGTGATAAGCGATCGGGGAAGTTGACCAGCTTCGACTCTCTGCCGGAAAAAGCTCGCAGCCGTGTGCGTGCAGCTTCGACCGGCCCACATCACCATCGTGGAAAGCGCCCGGTCAGCCAGTCCGTCCAATCCCAGGCATGGGCGCAATCCCCTTCATCGCTATGGACGGGGCATGCTGATCCTGTGAGCGCCTTGTCAAACTGGCTACGCCACGGTTCGGGAATATCCGCGAGCCGCACGTACGGCGGTCGGCCATCGCTCTCGATGATCGGCACGGCGAGCCTCAGTGACTGTCTTTCATCTTCGTTAATGCTGAGCTTCATGGGAAATTTTCCTCAAGCAGTGTTTGTGTGTTGAGCCCGGCGACCGGCATGGTGGATCAGGTCAGCGATAAAGTTGTCGTTATTGCATCGGGGTGCCGAACACCATTCAGCCTAGCCAGCCCGTGACGCGATGTCGCCAGCGAGCACGAGCAGATCGGCAGGTGATGGCACCACCGGGTTGGAATCCGGAAAGCTGCGGTGGAGCATTTCAGGTGAAGGTCTGACACGATCTGGATGCGCATGCTGCCTGGCGTTCCGGCGGAGGACCGGCCGGTGCAGTTCAACGCGACAGGCGCGCGGTGACAGATCGCGGCTGACGGTTCGCCCTACCGGTTCACCTGCGGGGAAACGGCGCGCGCGTCGATGATCAGCTCGCTGACCAGTTCGGGTAGAGCTTCCGAACGCCGCCGGAAGCGGGAACAGGGTTGGGGCTCGCCGCCGCCAATGGCGTACCAGAATGAAGGTACATCGCCCATCTGGTTCCGCTCGCGCCAGATGCCCGTGACCTGGTCAAAACTCACGTTCCCGTCGTCAGTGGCGCGGCCCACGACATAGACGGAAAAGGAGCCCTTCTCCATCTGCGCGGTAGCTTCGAGCAGTGCCTCCGGCCCGCCCACCAGCCAGCCGTCCGGCAGTTGCACGTGGGAACGCGCGCCAGGCGACGCCACGATCAGGAAGTTCATCGTCTCGCTGGTCCAGCCAACGCATCGCCAGGCCTGATAGGGGTCGGCGAGCGCCCGCCTGACAGGATGGAACTCTGCCCAGCTTGTATCCGTTACCAACATCAATGTTCCTTGAGATATTTCCAGTTCAGAACGCACAGGCTGTCGGCCGGATGAGTCCGTCCGTCTTTCGGATTCGCTGACCGCTATCCCTGTCGCACGGTGAGCGCGACCATTCGGAAAATGGTCAACGGGTTTCTGGCGTTCCGTAAAAAGAGCGGCGAATCATATCAAATGAACACTATAGATTGTAGCCCTTTAGTGTTCGTAATGAGTTCATCAGGTCCTTTATGGGGAGGACTTGCATGCGCTCTACGGCCAATTTCGGCAAGGCACTACAGCGACTTCGGGAGATCGTTGACGTTACGCAGGAACATTTTGGACTGGTATCCAGCCGTACCTACATCAGCACGGTCGAGCGAGGCCTGAAGTCGCCAACGCTGGGGAAAATCGAACAGCTCGCGGAAGTGCTGGACGTACACCCGCTCACCCTGCTGACGGTGGCTTACATGGACAGGCTCACACCCAAAGAAATAGAACGGACTACGGCCCTGTTGCGCGACCGGCTGCTGGCAATTGTCAGCGAGCAGTAGCCGTGGCCTGTCGGCGCCGCTGCCGGGCGATGCATCCGCCAGCGCCCGCCGCCCGATGCCGGACGGGCTGCCGTCCCGCCGCGACAGTCCCGCTGAGCGGGCCATTGCCCGTACGCGCGACATCCGACCGGGCCGGAACCCCCGGCCTTGCCGGCTCAACGCCGGCGACCACCACCGCCGCGTCGCCCGGTCCGGCGCCACGGCCCTGTTGAAAAGCCGGTTTGTTTAGCTAAAACCGCTTCCTTAGCTGGCCAGCTAAGGAAGCGGTTTCACGCGAACCACTGACCCTGACGCGTCACCCTGCCTGGTGGCCAGAGCACCCTGGACCTGACGGGTCGGGCTAGCACGCGACCGGATGAGCCCCGGTGGGCCGTGGCGGGGCGCCGCGGTTTGCCGCGATAAGGGGGTTTATCGCGGCAATGTTCCTTATTCCCGGCCCGGAAACGGTTCTCTGGCGTCAGGCCTGTGCGTAATCTATGCTGGAATTGCCCGCCCGCGCCCGTCTGTACCCGTTTTCGCCCCGGGTGCGCTGGAGTCCTGCCGTGGCCCGCCCCGCCGCTGTTTCCGCCGACCAGATCCGTACCACCGTGCTTGCGATGCTCGCCGAAGCGGACATGGATCCCGGTCACGCGCCGCCCACCCCTGAGCGCTTTCGCAAGGTGGTGTCGGTCCGCAAACTGCGCGCGCGGCTCGGCGCCGGCGATCCCGCGACGCTGTCCCGCATGCTGAACACGATTGAAGCCGACGTGGTGCGCGCTGGTCTCGCGCAGGTCGCGATTCCCGGGCTGCCCGACACGATCGCCGAGCAGATGCGCGCGCTCTGGCAGGCCGCCGTTGCCGTTCAACTCGACGATGTGGCGCGCCTCAGGGATGAAGCGACGCAGGCGGCGGAAGCCTCGGACGCCTCGCGGCGGGACGCCGATCTGCGGACCGAGATGCTGAGGGTCGAACTTGCCGAACTGCGGGCGCAGCTGAGCGCACGCGACAGCGAACTGGCCAACCTGCGCGCGGACTGCCGCAGCCTGACCGAGCGCGCGGAGACGCTCAGGGCTTCTGCAGCAGGCCTGCAGGCGGAACTGGACGCTGTCACCTCAACACTCGCCCAGACCAGACAGGTGCATGCAGACGAGTTCGCCGCGGTTCACGCCCGCTATGAAGGCCTGTCCCGTCAACTGCTGCAGGAAACGGAACACCAGCGGCACGCGCTGCAGGCCGAGCGCGAGCGCCTGTCCGGCCAGATCACGCAGGCCCAGGAACGGGTGGCCGCACTCGAGGGATTACGCGACCGCCTGCTCACCGAACTCGCCAGCGAGCGCAACGCCCACCAGCACGCCGCCGCCGAAGCCGCGGCACTGGCCACGGTCGCCGCTGAGCACCGTGCCCTGCTGCAGGCCTTGCGGGCCACGCCGCGCCGGTCGGCCCCGCCCGCCCCAAGCCGACACCGCAAGACTCCTGTCGCCGACACGCCCTCCCCGGTTCCGGACGGTCCCACCGCGCGCAGGAAGGCGCGATGAACCCCGCCAGCTGGATCGACACTGCCGCGTCGCCACCGCAGCGGCTGCCCGAGACCATCGATGCAGCGCTCGCGTATGTGGCCGACGCGGTTGGCCACCCTGTCCATACCCGCTGGACGCTGACTCGTCTGAAGCGCGGCTGTCCATCGCTCGCTGATGCAAAGCGCGAGCACCCGGCCGTGTTCGCGCTGCTGCTCGAACACGACGTGGCCGTCGAATACTGGGACCGCGGGCGCCTGCGGATTGTCGCGGCGGACGATGCGCCTGCGCCCGAAACCATTCTGGAACGCGTGCTGCACCAGCACCGGCGCCGTTTCCACGAGGTCGCGGACGGGAACGCGCGAGTGCCTGCGAGCGCCGCCGTGCCGCCCGCCGCGACTGCCACGACCGCCGTCTGGCTCGCGGCGCTCGAACCGCCGCACACCGTCGCCACGCGAGTCTCCAGTGCCGCCAATGCCACCAGCGCCACTCCTGCCACCGGAGCATGGCTCGCGCGGGCGGGCCGCTTCGTCAATCCGTCGATGGTCACGAACACCCTCGGCGTAGCCGACGATGCCCAGGCGGTGATCCTCTTCCTGCGCGATCGCGCCAGCCGTTCTCCACACACGCGGCGCGCATACCTCGCTGACCTGAAGCGCCTGATTGCCTGGTGCGAGCGCGAGCAGCTCGGGCCCCTGTCGGACCTCACGCGTCACGACCTGCTCGCCTACCGTCGTGAGGTCGAACTCCAGCCCGCGCACGGCCCCGCCACCGGTGAAGCAACGCTCCCCGGCAGCCGCCAGCCGGCCCGTCGCGGCCATCGGGTTGCCACGGGCATCACACGCCTGCGCTCCGCGGCGGTACCGGCCCGTGCGCTCGCGGTGGTGTCGAGCCTGTTCCGCTACTGGCTCAAGACCGGCTACCTGATTGCGAATCCGGCCGCCGACCTGTCCGGAGGCGGTGCCGCCCGCGCGGCCTGGACGCCCACCCGCATCATCCCGGCCCGCGTGGTCGCGCTGTGCGACGCGCTCGTCGCGGGCCCTGCGCCGACCGGCCTCACCCCGCCCGTCTGGACACGTCGCTGCGCAATCTGGTCGCTGTACCGTTACGGCGGGGTCCGGCTCGCGGAGCTGGTCTGGTCCGAAGCCCTGGGGCTGCCGCGGCTCGATGTCGACGCCGACACAGACACTGACACCCACTGGACCCTGCACGTGCGCGGCAAGGGGAACAAGTTGCGGGCGATTCCGCTCCCCGCCATCTGCGTGCCGCCGCTGCGCGCGTACCGGCTCGCGCGCGGTCTGACGCCCGAGCCGGGTGCCTTCGAACGGCTGCCGCCCGTTCACAGCGAGAAGCGCGATGCGCTCGGGGCAAGCGGCCTCTACGACGAGGTCAAGGCGGTCTTCCATGCGGCGGAAGCACTCGTCGCGCCCGGTGACGGCGTGACGCTGGCCCTGCTGCGCGCGGCGTCGACGCACTGGCTCAGGCATGGCTACGCGCGCACGCTGGTCGTTGATCATGCGGTGCCACTGCCGGTCGCACAGACGCTGCTTGGGCACGCGTCGGTGCAGACAACGGCCGCGTATGCGAAGACGGATCTGACACAGACGCGCGCGTTTGTGGAGGGGAGTTTTCCGAACATTGATCGCTAAAATGCAACCATAGGGCGCGCGGGCAAACGCGGCAAATTTTGGTTGCTCGCGGAGAACAGTCTTGCTCAAACAAACCGCAATTTATTCCCAGCTGCGATGGTAGGGTTCCGTTTAAGGATAGCGCGATCCCGTCGCCCATCATCAGGCAACTCGGAACTATCCTGGACGTGCAACGACGAAAGCAATTTGGAGAAAAGCTGGCGCCCAATGGACTTTCACAACGCAATTGATGGAAGACGCCGCTGGAGAGCTGACGAGGAGTCATCCGTGCCAATGTAGGATTTTCACGACGACGAGATCACTATGGCTTTCCTGGCGGCCAAACAGACGGGAACGATCACCGCAAACAGGTAGGCAGCACCTCTCGTCAATCGCTTTATGCGGGCGGGAGGGTTGCTCGACCTATCGGCAGATCAACCCTTCGTCTCCATATGGCCGGGCGAACTTCGTTGGGAAGACGAATATCGCGAAGGTGCTGAAATGTACGGAATCGCCCGGTCTACTTCATGTCTCGCTTGAGCGATTAGCGGATAGTCGGCCCATCGATATTCGATGCCGTGCTTTGTCAGTTCGGCCTCTACATGGCGACGCGTTGGATCGATTCCGGCAACCAACATTTTCCGCACAATCTGCTTCAATTTGCCTAATAACACAGTGCGCCGCGCCTCCCTTCGGTTGACGCTGTCACGAGTTCTGTGCTCGCGCGCCTTCCTAGAAATCTTTCCTGCGAGTTCCGGAAACTTGGCGTGTAGTTGTGACGGATCAATACCGAGATTTTCTGCAGTCTGCTTCCAGCTCAACGTGCATCTATCGGAATCGGCCACCGTTCGGAGTTTGCGCTCAATCGACGACCAGTCTCGCTCCAAATAGGCAGTTCGCCGCGGAGAATATCCATGGGTGTGTTTTCGGCGCTCGGGGTCAACGGGCCAAGCATCGGAATTCGCACAAAGCCAGTCTACCAAGCGAATCTGAAACTTTTCACAAATATCGAGAATCGTTTGGATGGACGGGATCACCAGACCTGCGCGCCACTCCGATAGACTTGAAGGCGATTTTCCGCATTCGCTCGCAAATCGTTTTGCACTGCCCCCAGCCAATCGATCGATTCCTGATTCAAGCATCAGAACCGCGTTTTCCTGTGACATCTTTATCAGCGTCGTATCTGGAACGTCTAGCAAGGACGCAAATTCGTTTGCGAGCCATTTTTGCCGCGAGGAATTGCGCCTGCGGCAGTGCAGAGATCTCCGATAGCAAGAGAGGCTCGCTCCAAGCCAATAGTGGCAGCGAGCGCAGTGCCCTGAGATGGAGCGGCGGCAAGTCTCGTTGCAGTGCCTGTACTGACAGTTTGGACATTCGCTGGTTAGCGGAACATCATGGATCGGACATCGCTCCACCAGTCTTATCGACCATATCAAGCGTTCGTAAATTTCTGCTCCAGCTAGCAGATCATCCTGCAAGCAGACTGGACACCACCGCCGGCCGTGGCCTACCAGTCCAAATGGATCCCGCAACACTCCGGCAAACGGCAGAAGTGTGAGCGCCTCAAGATCCGTCTGCCCGGTTAGATCAGTAAGGCGCTGTACCCAATACTTTGCTGTTTCGCCGTGTGCATTGGCAAGTGCAAGATGTTGGCCAGACGCAAAAGGCCGACGGGTGGCATCCAAGCCGTCAATACAGGCAGGCCATTGCACCATTTCCATCACAACAACGTCGAACGGCAGCAACGAATCTTTTGCGATCTGGACGACATAATCGGTCAATTTCTGACGGGCCGAGCCCGCACACCGAGCCGGCTTGAGATGAAAGGCAGTTCTCTCAGGAGAAAGATGACCGTTCACCAGAAATTCCTCCAACATTAAAATCAACCAGCGATACTATCCTGCTTCCGATCTAATTCTCAGCGTTTCCATACTAAATGCTTCACCAGCCAGGCGACCAAGCAGCGATCATGCATTGAAATGCTGAATCTCCTCCCAGTAGATCTTCTCTCCCTTCGGAAACAAGCCCCTCCCAAGGCGGGTCGCGACTCTAGTTCGGGTTGGCGGCAGACCTTCCTGAATTAATTGCTCGATGCATTCGCGAATTCTTTGCCTGAGCCGGTGGCTGGCTATTACGCTAGACGCGTTGCGCCTCTGCATCGCCGCATCGCGTACCCGTCGATACACGTCAGGCATCCGTTTTTTGAAGGTTTCGACCGTCATGTACTCCATCTTCGCAGCATCAGTCACACCACGCGGTGGTTCGCTGCTTTCCAATTTTGCAAGAATCCGGGCCGCTACGGCATCCCAATCGCACCAATATGACCTCGTCCTGAAATCTGAATCCCGATGAATATCGAGCGGCAATTCTCTAACACAACAGCAATCCCATGTGTCGACTTGGCCCAGAAGCCATGCACGCATTGGCACACCGTATATCCACGACAGGGAGCTAATGACGGTGAGCGACATCTTCCTCCATCCGCCCACCCAGTTCTTGACAGTTTCGCAACCGAATCGCAAATTTTCTGAGAACACTTGCGGTCTCCCACGACACGCTTTGGCTATCCCTAGTCGCATCATGAGACGCACATTATCGTGCGAAGCACATTCAATCTGATCGCGATCCATATCCAAAAGATTGCCAAAATCTCGCGCCACCCAAAGTTGGTATTCTGACGCGGTACCGTCGCACTCCATTACATCACTGGTCCCCTCTTCGCCCAAGAAATGTTGGCAAAAACCGCAGTGGCCGGGCAGGCAATCCCGAACCAGCTCGTTCGTCTGGCAACGACCACAATGAGGGCAGGCGCATTCAAGAAAGTCCTCGTGTAGCGGGCAAACCACGACCTGCCTCATCGACCACAGCAGTCGTTCGTATGGTAGCTGGCCAGAAGCCACATCATCTTGAAGACAGCGCCTACACCACATGCGGCGCGCATGCAGATGCGCCCCTCCGCCCAATCTGACGAAGTCTGCAAAGGGAAGGAGTGTCAGACCTTCGATATCCGACCTTCCCGCAAGCTCGCTTATGGCGGAGACCCAGTTGCGCGCGCAGTCCGCCGCTCCATTAATATTAGGCGCCTTGCCGGGATCGATCGCGCCCTCCCTAAAACGAACGCCAAAGGGAAATGGTCCATAGTGGTCGCGGAGTGCATGCGGCTGAATCTGCGACGTGATCGCGAGCTCTTGCACGTAGCTGGTGAGTCGCTGGCGCGCCCATGTTCCGATCGCGCGAGGTTCTAGCTGAAAAAGCGCACGCGGGCGCACCCGGTAGCGCGGCGCGAGTTCATGCATGACCGTGCTCCACGGCGCCTCTGGTCGGAATGGTTTTACCGACACGACCGCGCTTCTTTGCAGTTGTAGTAGTAGAAACCTCCGCGCTACCCTCCCCTGTCGTCACTGGCATCAATGCACGCTTGTCGTTGGGATGCTGAACCCCTTCAACCTTGTAGTACCCATCAAACATCTCTAGCTGAAGCTTCTCCAACTGCGCAGGCTTGTAGTAACTTAAGCTCAAGATTTCCTCATCGATCGGCCGTTTGAGCTTGTCTGACAGCGCGATCGCGTTAGTGAGAATTTTTTTCAAAAGTCCTGTCGTAAATAGAGATTGGTTTGAAAGATCGTCGGCGAACGGAGTAAGGTCGCACCCTCCCTTCACTGGCATAAGATCCTGCAACGCATACAGGACCTTTGCGAATTTTCGCTTCTGACTCGGCAGATAGGCCGGCATATGGATTACATCTCCGCGCCGGGCGAGTTGTCCAGTTTGCAGAACCAGATCATATAAATCATAGGCCCCGGACAGGATCATTGTGGTGTTAGAACTGTTGACCATGGACCTTAGCGTGTTCGATTTCGATCGGACGCGATCTGGCTTCGACGACGCTATGATTGCGGACGCCTCGTCGAAAAATAGGACACGCGGCTTACGTTCCCTTATAGATCGTCGCAAACGTGCCCTATACGCGGAAACAGTTGGCGCTCGGCGGTTGGTAATGTCTGGCAGAAAAAACTCTCGACCGCATATGACTCTTTTAACCTCTGGCAATGTATTAGAGATAAGCGGAGCCTGGAGGGCTTCGAGGATCTGTTCATAGAACTCCTTAAAGTCAAACCTACCCTCTTCGCCAGACCATGCCTCTAGCAACACCGATGGAATCGTGTGCTTATCATCCGGATTAGCTTCGAAGAAATCTTCGCTTACTCTCTTGTGCAATACGTCTCCAACAGAGGACTTCCCAACGCCCGCAGGACCAACCAGAACCAGCATTGTTCCAGGCAGCCCGCACTCAATCGCCGCCTCGATTTTTTCGAGGACATCATCAAAAATATCGTGACCTAAAATCGCATTCTTGAAGTACTGTAAGCGAAATTTTATCGGTGCATTCACAAGGTCGTCTGGGCATCTTTCCTCACAATCGCTATTTGTACCTCTTGGCATGGTAACCTCCTGACTTGAGCAATTGCATCTGTTCGGCGAGCGGTTTGTCTTCGTTCGGTCCATCGGACGATTTCGATTCCGCACCGTCCGCGCTATGCTGCCCGCCTTCAGTTTCCTCATCTGTGTCTTGATCGTTCTGATCGCATCCATTCGCAGCGACGCGCTCAGCCCATTTCTGATCCATGCTCTCGACTATTGCAGAGGTCGCCATATTCGCTTCGTGCTGAGATTCAAGGACTCTGCTATGTAGAATGACATTTTCCTCGGATTCCGCCAGCGAAATTAACTCAGTCGATGAGGTATCGGCATCGGTCTTCACACGTAGCATTGGGTACCACTCCTTGTTCACAAACGCGTAAACTATGTTCGGATCAATTGGATGACTCTTAACTTGTACAGACATCCTGTGGTATTGAGGACGCTCCAGGCGAGAATTCCTATATTGAGAATGATTAGTTCGTATTCCGCGCTGACAGTCGATCACCCGTGTAGTTCCCCGCACTGTAGGAAACGCACAAGGAATGCAGTCTTTGAGGCGCCGAAGTCGCCCAAGACGCTTCCCAGAGCGATCTAGACCGCTCTCGAACTTCTGTCGCGGTGACATTAACAATGTACCGTGACGCCGCCTGTCGTATGTGTCAAAGAAGAATTTTTCAAGTCCTTCATAGAGTTCCTCTAAAGTATGGCGTGCCAGACCGCTTGGATCGGATTTCTTCGTCAATCCTCTAGGGTTTTTTCTAAGCTTCGTATTGCCAAATAGATTTTCAATAAAAGCCTTTTGCGACATACAGAAAATTCTCTCGAGCACGTCACCCTCTCGACACGCAGAGGTCTTTCTTGGCTTCTCTCCTATTCGAAGGAAGCGCAACATCCACTTGAAATCAGCTGCCCCAAATTCTGTTCCTCCATCGAACACCACAAATTCCGGTGCACGGCCGAATCGTCTTACCATGTCCATCAATGCGGCCATACACGACAAATATCGCGGCTTACGAATCGAAAGATAGAATCCCAATATTCTTCGACTGAACGCACATATGATTAGAGTTAAAATTGGCCTTCCAATAGACTCTCCTGTTTTCTTAGATACCACTTCTACGTCAAGCTCCGTGTGATCAATGTGAACATACTGCATCGGATAGTCACCATGTACAGGGGTATCGTGCCGTATAGTCCAAACAAATTGCGCGGCTTGATAAGCAGCCTTATCGCCCGCTCGCTTCCTCACGGTCTCAGCGTCTGTCTCTTTCGCTATGCGGCGCAGGAATGTCACCTTAGATATTTTTTCTCCAATTTTCTCCAAACGCCCGCTGAGTTCTCCGTAAACGAACCACTTACGTGGTCCGCGAAGAGATTCATAGTCATTTTTGAAGGCCCTCTCAATTTCCGCTTCGACTTCTTCACTCAACCTGGCTCGACGATTCCCCCGTTCCGGCCACTTAGGCAGGAGAGCTGCAAGAACATCTTCTCCTGCACGCAAAGCACTATCCCTAGCTGCCCGGAAGGTCCTGTATGATCGATCCGTGTACGCTTCTGTGACTGCAGTTGAACGATCACCACCTTCCCACAGAGCTAGCAACTCAAGCTTCCGGACCGCATTTTGAACCGCGGAGACAGATGCATGGCGCCATGGCGAATCCAAGCACAACGTATTCCCATGTTCCCGCGGAATACTTATTATGGTTATCTGATTGTTATGCCAAAAATCAGAAAGATTCGCCGTGGGAATGACAATCGGCTGCCCCCCGTCTTCCGAGTTAAGCAAAGCATCGATGTCTCCACGAACTGCGACCGCAAAGACATGCGAGCACATCACAAACTTTGTTCCAGCCCTGAAGTCAGGTGGTGAATTTTCTAATTCAAGCGTTGATAGCCGTCTCTCTAACTGATAAGCGTCTCGATATACTTCTCGACTTTCAATATCCCGAAAAACCATAAAGCGATTTTTATCGCACACGAAAGCACTTGAAAAGTCCGCTGCAATTCTCCCTTCTGCTAGTGCAACATGAAAATCATCCAGCTTATACTTTGGAAGCGCTTCTTGAAGTTCTTCCAATGTGGTAAATGAGACGCTATCGAAGTACGCTTCCACTTCTCGAATGAAGCTCGAAGGCGGGCTTTCCCTGTCGACCAGATACGATCGCAAAAAATTTCTGTTCCGATCTGTCGTAACGTCAATCTCTTCTGCAATGCGGATCCTGTACGTGATTCCTAACTTGCTGGCGGCCTCCTCGAGGGGAGGACATCGGAAACCCGTATCTTCTCTCTGGTAGCGAGTCGGGTTACGTTTGCATTTTTTATTCAAGGAATCCAACGTGAACCACTCGTCCAAGTAGATGCATGACGATTTGATCACGAGAAATCCTTGTGACCAGTTAAAACGCACCACCTTGTCCCCTCGCCCCATATATTTGATATTTAGCTCAAACGGGCTGTCCAGATAGCCCAGAACGTCGTAGTCGAACAAATAATCGTTCGCAGCGGCTCTCTCAATGGCATTCGCAACATGAATGGTCATCCCCATCTTCGGGCAGGGCATATCCATCGGTGCATGGGCGCGGTTAGGCTGTAAATCGCGTGCAGGTCTCCGGAAACTATCGATAATTTTCATCCTCGCCGCTGGAGGAACGCCAAGCTCGTCAAATAGTTCATACAATCTATCTACAGAAAACACGTTCATTTGCATACCTAATCATATGATGATGACAAGCTTGCTTATCGCCGCAACAAATGTCTGCCCGGCAAGCAACGTCACGCTAGGTATCGCGAACGGAATTACTTGAGAGGCGCGTTTGAACCAACGCTATAAACTTAACTGGCGTTGGTCAAGCAGATGAGATTTGACAACAAGGCAACCGAGCGACTTGAGCCTCATGTCGAGACGCGCATCCCTCTCGGGCCTTGTGCCGGCGGGCTTTGCATGTATTGCCGTTAATTGCGGCGACATAGCTCACAGATGTAACAAAATGTAAATTATTATTTTTTTGATTAAACCAAAAAGCTTCCAAACGGAAGATTTATGGTAACCGCTACATATCGGAATGCCCGGGAAGCCATGCCGGGCGGAAGGCAGCCGGAGTCGAACCGACCTGAGCGCGTCTGACGCCCTCAACTGGGTTTGAAGCCCAGCCGCACCACCGGATACGAATGCCTTCCTACGGTGATTGAACAACTGAAACTACGCGTTGCGACCCAAACGTCGAGTCAAAGCAGATCGAGCCAACGGCTATCCGTGCGCATCAGGTGCAGGCCACGGTGGAAGCGAGTATATCCAACCCGGTCGAAGAATTCCAAAAGCTGAATCGCGCGCTTTCGGCCAAGACCGGTGACATCGCGAAACGGTGCAGCCGCAACCGTACCCGCATTCCTTTGCGCTTCGACACCCGCGATCAATGCCAGTTCACGAATCGCCTCATGGTGATAAAAGAGGTCGCGCACGACTTGAAACAGTTCGCCCTGCCGAGCGAGCTTGCGCAGCAACTGCCTCACGCGGTCTTCGGATACGCCCTGTGCATTTGCCAGATCACGCACCCAAGGCGGATCGAAACGTCCTTCTTTCAGCGCCGGCAGCAGCGTTGCCGCGAGTGCGCGATCAGCGTCGTCGAGCGTCACCGCGTGGTCCGGCAAATGCAGCCACGGCCCGCGTCTGACGATCTCGCCGCGCGCCGCCGCATCGTCGATCAGCGCGCGCCACACAGCATCGTCGACGAGAGGCGCTGCGATCCGTCGCAGGCGCGATACATCCGGGCCCAGTTCGTCGGGCGAGCGTTCGTGGTACTGCTTTAGCGTCGTAATCAGTCGCGTATTCAGCGCCCGCCACGACGCATCGGCGATCAACAGCGCGTCATGACCAGGAAGCTCGACAACACGCGTGTCGGACGGCAACGCGAGTACGGCCGCCTGCCTGCCGGTTAGCCTCTCCAGCGACGCACGGGACAACCCGAACGGAGCCCTCGCGAGCAGCGAATCCAATGCGCCGGTGTCGAGCATGGTCTGAATCGCATCAAGCCACGCCAGCCGCTCAATTGAGCGACGCTTGCGCGAAGGCGCAAACGGGTCAAGCACATAACCGCCGCCAATCGTGCGATCGGCTTGCGCATTGCGCACCACAAAGCGGTCGCCAGGAAGCGCACACACCGGCCGCTCGAACACGAGCTGCACACGCGCCGACTGACCAGTCCCGAGTGTCTCGCCATCGAGCAACGCGGCGTGCGCGACCTGATGCTGCGTGCCCAAATGCACATGGAGCGGCGCCCAATGCTCCAGCGTCAGCGGTGCATCGGCGAGCAGCGTCAGCATGACGTCGATGCGTACGGACGCTTGCGAAAGACGCGGATCGACGATCCAGTCGCCGCGATCGATCAGGCTCTTCTCGATGCCAGCAAGATTCAACGCACAGCGCTCGCCCGCCCGTCCGATTTCAGCCGGACGATTCTGCGCATGAATGCTACGCACGCGCACTGGCTGATTTTTCGGCGCGAGCAGCATTGTGTCGCCCACCGCTACGCGTCCCGACACCACGGTTCCTGCCACGATCGTCCCATGGCCCGCCAGCGTGAAAACCCGGTCGACCGCGAGACGGAACAGGCCGTCGTCGCGCTTCATGCGCCACGCTGCTGCCGCTGCGTGCAAATGCGCCTTCAGCGCAGCCACGCCAGGATCATCGTCACCTAGCGCGTTGGTATCGAATACCGGCGCGTCCTGCAGCACGCTGCCGCTCAGAAACACTGCAACCTCGGCATGCACTTCCTTCAGCCGCTCCGCATCAACGCGATCTATCTTGGTCAGCGCTATCGCGCCGCGCTTGATGCCGAGCAGTTCCACGATCGCCAGATGTTCGCGCGTTTGCGGCATCACGCCGTCGTCGGCAGCAATCACGAGCAGGACGAAATCGATCCCGCTTGCGCCCGCTGTCATCGTATGGACGAGCTTTTCGTGGCCCGGCACGTCGATCAGGCCGAGCACGTCGCCGTTGTCGAGCGGCACGTACGCATAGCCCAGTTCGATCGAAATGCCACGCGCTTTTTCTTCCTTGAGTCGATCCGTATCGACGCCCGACAGCGCTCTCACCAGACTGGTTTTGCCATGGTCGATATGCCCCGCCGTCCCTACGATCATGCGTGCTCGCCCTTCAGTTGATCGATCAACTGCGCCTCATCAGCGGCTTCGAGACAGCGCAGATCGAGACGCAATGCCTCGTCCGCGATGCGACCGATGACCGGCCGCGCCATCTCGCGCAAGCGCTTCTCGAGTGCGAGCAATTGACGGCCGCCGCGCTTGCCGTCTGCGGCCCTGATGACGAGACCGTAGCTCGGCAACACGTCAACGGGCAACGCGCCGCTGCCAATCTGGCTGAGCATGGGCTCGGCCACCACGGCGTAGCGTTCGCCGGCCGCGCACTGCAGCGCAGGCTGTACCCGCTCCGCGGTGAGCCGGATTTCGTCGCTCGGGCGCGTGAGCAAACGCAGCGTGGTCAGCCGCTCCGCGAGCTTCTCCGGTGCGCGGTACATCTGCAGCACGGGTCCCAGTGCCGCGAGCGTCAGTTTGCCGACCCGCAGCGCGCGCTTGAGGGGATGTTTTTTGATCCTGGCAATCAGATCGCGCCGGCCGACGATCAAACCGGCTTGCGGGCCGCCGAGCAATTTGTCACCGCTGAACGTGACAAGGTCGGCGCCGGCTTCGATGGTTTCGCGCACCGTCGTCTCGCGTGGCAAACCCCATTGCGTCAGATCGACCAGCGTGCCGCTGCCGAGGTCCACGGCAACGGCGATACCGCGCGCGTGGGCGAGCGGCGCGAGGGCATTGACTCCTACCTCTTTGGTGAAGCCGTTGATCACGTAGTTGCTCGTGTGGACTTTCATCAACAGTGCGGTTTGCGGACCAATGGCTTCGTCGTAGTCCTTGAGATGCGTACGATTGGTGGTGCCGACTTCGCGCAGCTTCGCGCCCGCGCGGCTCATGATGTCGGGAATGCGAAACGCGCCACCGATTTCAACCAGCTCGCCCCGCGACACAATCACTTCTTTCTTCGACGCCAACGCGGACAACGTAAGCAGCACGGCGGCAGCATTGTTATTGACCACGGTCGCGGCTTCGGCGCCGGTCAGTTCGCAGATGAGCTCGTCGATCAGATCGTCGCGGTCACCGCGCTTGCCCGTGCCGAGATCGAACTCGAGGTTGACCGGTTGCGTGAGCGCCTTCATGACGGCTTGTACCGCTTCGTCCGGAAGCAAGGCGCGGCCGAGGTTGGTATGCAGCACGGTGCCGGTCAGATTGAAGACGCTGCGCAGACGGGCCGCGTTGCGCCGGCGCAGCGCGGCTTCGACCGATACCCGCAGTTGCGCGACATCGAGCGCGCTCACCGACGCATCGCCGGACTGCGCGCTGGCGCGCCAGGTGTCAAGCGCATGACGCAAGGCATTCAACACCTGCGTGCGGCCGAACTCGCTCAGCAGCGCTGCGAACTCGGCCGACGCCATCACCTTTTCCACCGACGGCACACGCGCCATCAGCGCGCGCAATTCAGAGCCGGTTACGTCGCTCACGAGGTCATCCCTTTTCTTGAGTCGTGCTTCAGTCGCGCTTGAGTCGCGCTTTAGTCAAACTCGCCGGAAGACTCAGCCGCGGTGCCTGTCTGCTCCGGCCACAACCACGGATGCGGCGACGCGCGCAGGTAACCCTCCGCCCCCATCAGCAGGTCCAGCGTGAGACTGGCGAGATCGTCCGCAAACGGTTCGAAATCGTAGTCCTTCGATTGAATGCCGATCTTCCGGTAAGTATGGCATTCGTCGCACGACTCCGCCTTCAAGGCCGCATTCCTGGAATCGGCCTCCCGGGTCGCCTCGTCGGCGTCCTGCGCGCCGACAGCGTGATAGGCAATGCCCTTGGTCGAGTCGCAGTTCGAACATTTTGACCGGACCATGTGCCACTCCGTCGCACATAAACCGCATTGCAGGTAGCGGTAATTGTCATACGCACCGCCCACGCGCACTGTACTCGCCACCGGATGGGATCCGCATACCGGACACAGGCCGAGCGTTTCGATGTACGGCACCTCGCGCTTGTCGATATCGGCGGCGAGATCGGTCCAGACCACTTGCAGCGCGGCCATGATGAACGGCGCGCTCGCCGGATCGACTTCGTCGAATCGCTGCGCGAAGATGGCATCAGCCTGAGCTTCGAGCGCGGCTATATCGAGTGTTCGCAGTCTGACGAACAGCGCTTCGAGCGGCGGTGTGAGCGGTCCGGCGGCTTGCACCTTGTCGACCAACTGCAGCAAAACATCGTGCCACGCTGGATCGCGCACGCCGGAGAGCGCCGGAATCAGCGGCATGGAATGTTGCTGTGCGCTCGCGATCGAGTCAGCGCTGGGCGGCTGTGCCTTAAAGCCGGTCATCACGGCTTGCTGCGCATCCGCCAGTACCGCCATCAGGCGCAAATAGCCGGCAATCGGATTGCCGAGCGCCGCCAGTTGACGCAGCCGCGCGGCGCGCACGGAAAAGACCGCTAGCCGTTCCGGCGTGCGGATGCGGGGAATCGCCGTGTGATCGAGCGACTCGATATCGCCTGCTTCAAGAATGCGTTGAACCAAAGTATCGACCTCTGACAATTGCGCAGCCATTGCGCTAATACTGAAGAGCCGCCGCAGTTCATCGAACAGGAGCGGCGGCCCGGGGTGCGGTGCGCGGCACATCGTGCCGCGCTTCTTACCGATCCTGCTTGCCGATGATTTCCTTGAACCAGTTCGGATGATGCTTTCTCGCCCAGCCGTAGGTCACGGTGCCGCGCGTCATCGCGCCAATCGAGCCCTTGATCCACAACGCCGCGTAAATATGCACGACGATGCCGACGATCAGGACGAACGCCGCAGCAGCATGAACCAGCGCCGCGAAGCGGATGACCTCAATCGGGAAATAGAACGAGAAATAGCGCCGCCATATCACAATACCGCTCGCCAGCAACAGTAGCAGGCAGGTCACCATGGTGAAAAATAGCAGTTTTTGGCCGGCGTTGTACTTTCCGATCGCGGGGAGCTTCTCCTCGCGATTGTTGAGCACGTCGTCAATCTGCCTCATCCACTGGATATCCGCGCGGTCGAGATAATTGTGATGCCAGAAGCGCAGCGCAAGAATCAGAAACGACAGGAACATCACGCAGCCGACAAACGGATGCAGAATCCGCGTCCATTGCCCACCACCGAAGATCGCATAAAGCCACGACATCGCCGGATGAAACATGGCAAGGCCGGACAGCGCCAGCAAAACGAACGTGATCGCCGTGATCCAGTGATTCGTCCGTTCATTCGGCGTGTAGCGCTGGATCAGGCTGTTGCCCTTCACGTCTTTCAGCACAACGTGCTCCTGGTTTTCAGCGTGCTTCATCGGATGCCTCCCGCGAAGGGCGTGCCTCGTCGGCTTCATGCTGTGCTTCGGCTTCGTCCGCCTCCGTCACCTCGTTCGGACCGACGCGCGTGTAGTGGAAGAACCCCGCCACAGCCGCGAACGCGATCCCTGCCAGTGCCAGCGGTTTCGCCAGACCTTTCCATAGATAAACCATCGCGCTGATCTTCGGATTCTGTGGCAAGCCGTGGTACAGGTTGGCTTTGTCGGCGTGATGCAGCACGTACATCACATGCGTGCCGCCCACGCCGGCAGGATCGTACAAACCGGCGTTCTGGAAGCCGCGTTCCTTCAGATCGACGATCCGATCCGCCGCCTGCTGCTTCATGTCCTCCTTGGTGCCGAACATGATCGCGCCGGTCGGGCAGGTCTTCACGCACGCCGGCTCCTGGCCGACGGCCACACGGTCCGAACACAGCGTGCACTTGTACGCTCGATTGTCTTTCTTCGAAATGCGCGGCACGTTGAATGGGCAACCGGTGATGCAATAGCCGCAACCAATGCAATTTTCCTCATGAAAATCCACGATCCCGTTCGTGTACTGCACGATCGCCCCCGGCGAAGGACACGCCTTCAGACAGCCCGGATCCTCGCAGTGCATGCAGCCGTCCTTGCGGATCAGCCACTCGAGATCGCCCTCGGTATTCTCGTACTCCGAGAACCGCATGACGGTCCATGAATGCTCCGACAGATCGCGCGGGTTGTCGTAGATGCCGGTCGTCGTGCCAATCTCGTCGCGCAGATCGTTCCACTCCATACAGGCCGTCTGACACGCCTTGCAGCCAATGCACTTCGATACATCGATGAGCTTGGCGACCGTCCCCGTAGCCGGCTCGCGCACCTGCGGCTCCGGCAAGGTCGTGGCGGAGAGGCGTTTAATATCAAGTGATTGCAGTGCCATCTCTTCCCCCTATGCCTTTTCGACCTTGACCAGGAACGACTTGAATTCCGGTGTCTGCGAATTCCCGTCGCCCACGGAAGGCGTCAGCGTATTGACGAGATAGCCCGGCTTCGCGAGTCCCTTGAAGCCCCAATGCAAAGGCAACCCGACTGTCTGGACCTTTTTCCCTTCGATCATCAGCGGTTTGATCCGCTTGGTGACGAGCGCCACGGCAATAATGTGCCCGCGATTGGACGACACTTTCACGCGATCCCCCGCGACCACGCCCACCTCCTTCGCCAGATCCTCGCCGATCTCCACGAACTGTTGCGGCTGGATGATCGCGTTCAATCGCGCATGCTTGGTCCAGTAGTGGAAATGTTCAGTCAGACGATACGTGGTGGCCGTATGCGGGAAGTTCTCATGCGTGCCGAAGGCGGCCCGATCATCCGGGAATACGCGTGCCGCCGGATTGCTAACAACCGCCTTGTTCTCCGGATGCAGCGGGTTGTAACCGAGCGGCGTTTCGAATGGTTCGTAATGCTCGGGGAATGGACCTTCCACCAGCCCGTCACGCGAGAAGAAACGCGCCACGCCTTCCGGATTCATGATGAACGGATTCATGCCGTTTTCAGGCGGTTCGTCGATCTTGAAGTCGGGAACATCCGCGCCAGTCCACGCGGTGCCATTCCAGGCGATCAGCTTGCGCGTGGAGTCGAACGGCTTGCCGCTGACGTCGCACGAAGCACGGTTGTACAGAATCCGCCGGTTCGCGGGCCACGCCCATGCCCAGTTCAGCGTATTACCGATACCGGTCGGATCGGAGTTATCGCGCCGGCCCATCTGGTTGCCCGCCTGGGTCCACGAACCGCAGAAGATCCAGCAGCCGCTTGCCGTGCTGCCATCGTCCCGAAGCTGCGCGAAGCCTGCCAGTTGCTCACCCTTTTTGGCGAGCACCTTGGTTTTGTCGGTCGCATCGGTCACGTCAGCCAGCGCCTTGCCATTGAACTCCATGGCGATTTCTTCAGGCGTCGGGCTTTCCGGATCGGAATACGGCCAGCTCATCTTGAGAATCGGATCGGGATACTTGCCGCCCTTCTCCTGATAAGCCCGACGAATGCGCAACCAGAGCCCTGACATGATCTCCAGGTCGCTCTTCGATTCGCCCGGGCCGACCGCGCCCTGCCAGTGCCACTGCAGCACGCGGCTGGAGCTGACCAGCGAGCCGCGCTCTTCCGCGAAACACGTGGTCGGCAATCGGAAAACTTCCGTTTGAATCGAGGCCGGATCGACGTCGTTGAACTCACCGAAGTTCTTCCAGAACTCGGAGGTTTCGGTGGCGAGCGGATCCATAATGACGAGCCACTTCAGCCTGGCCAGACTCGCGCCGATCTTCGCCTTGTTCGGCGCCGCGGCAAGCGGGTTGAAGCCCTGCGCGATGTAGCCGGTCATCTTGCCTTGATTCATCAGCTCGAAGACCTGCAGCATGTCGTACGACTTATCGAGCTTCGGCAGATAGTCGTAGCCGAAGTTGTTCTCCGCGGTCGCGTTATCGCCCCACCACGACTTCATGAAGCTGACGTGGAACGCGCGATAGTTGCGCCAGTAGCTGAGCTGGTTCGGCCGCAGCGGCTGCGTCGCACGCTTGGCGATGAAAGCGTCGTAGTCCTGCTCGGCCTCCATTGGCAGCGTCATGTAGCCCGGCAACAGGTTCGACATCAGGCCAAGGTCAGTCAAGCCTTGAATGTTCGAATGGCCGCGCAGCGCATTCATGCCGCCGCCCGCAATGCCAATGTTGCCCAGCAGCAATTGCACCATCGCGCCCGTGCGAATGATCTGCGAGCCCACCGAGTGATGTGTCCAGCCGAGCGCGTACAGGATCGTGCCGGCGCGACCTGGAACGGCTGTCGACGCCAGCATTTCGCAGACCTTCAGGAATTTCTCCTTCGGCGTGCCGCAGATTTTTTCGACCTGCTCGGGCGTATAGCGCGAGTAGTGCTGCTTCATCAACTGATAGACGCAGCGCGGGTTTTGCAGCGTCGGGTCGATCTTTGCAAAGCCGTCGTCGCCGCGCTCGTAGTCCCACGAACTTTTGTCGTAGCTGCGCTTGTCCGCGTTGTAGCCGGAATAGAGACCGTCAGTAAACGAGAAGTCCTCACGAACGATAAACGGCATGTCCGTATAGTTCTTGACGTACTCGTGCTGAATCTTGTCGTTCGTGAGTAAATAGTTGATCACCCCGCCCAGAAACACGATGTCCGAGCCGGTCCGGATCTGCGCGTAGTAATCCGCGACCGATGCCGTGCGCGTAAAGCGCGGATCGACCACGATCAATCTTGCCTTGCGGTGCGCCTTTGCTTCCGTGACCCACTTGAATCCACACGGGTGCGCCTCGGCCGCATTGCCGCCCATCACCAGAATCACGTCCGCGTTCTTGATGTCGACCCAATGGTTCGTCATCGCTCCACGGCCAAACGTCGGGGCAAGACCTGCCACCGTCGGGCCGTGTCAAACACGCGCCTGGTTATCGAATGCGAGCATGCCAAGACTGCGGACAGTCTTGTGCGTCAAATATCCCACTTCATTACTACCGGCAGATGCGGCGAGCATGCCGGTGGTCAGCCAGCGGTTGACCTTCTTGCCGTCTTCCGTCGTTTCGACGAAGTTGGCATCGCGGTCCTCCTTCATCAGCCTGGCGATGCGATCGAGCGCGTCGTCCCAGGAAATCCGCTGCCATTCATTCGATCCGGCCGCGCGGTATTCCGGATACTTCAGACGGCTTGGACTATGAATGAAGTCGATCAGGCTCGCGCCCTTCGGGCACAACGTGCCGCGATTGACCGGATGATCGGGATCGCCTTCGATATGGATGATGCTGGACTTTGCATTCTTGGCGTTGTCGCCGAGTCCGTACATCAGGATGCCGCAACCCACCGAGCAGTACGGGCAGGTATTGCGGGTTTCAGTTGTGCGCGACAGTTTGTACTGACGGACCTCAGCCAGCGCGGGTGCCGGAGAGAAGCCCATGAGGGCCAAACTTGATCCGGCGAGCGTGGTGGCGGAGACCTTCAGGAACTGTCGCCGGGACATGTGGGGCATTTGATGGGCCTCGGCTGTTGTGGGGTACTGAAATTGATTATAGGACCCCAAATAGAGTCCTGCAGCCAGGGGTACAACCCTTTGACGGGGCAAGGGCTGAAACGACGTGATGGGTCTCCGTAGGCGCTCTGATGACTGTTCCTGGCGAATTGCCCGTGCAACGGCCGCATGTGGCTTGCGTCCGCCGTGCCCACGCGGTGCCGCAACAACCATCATAATGTCGTCATTCAGAGCCTGAAATCCGCGCAAATGACCGATACCACCGCTAACAACATCCAGTCGCCCCGCCTGACCAGCCTGTCGCACGGCGGAGGCTGCGGCTGCAAGATCGCCCCCGGCCTGCTTGCCGATCTGCTCAAGCGCAGCGCGCCGTTGCCGTTCTTTCCCGACCTGCTGGTCGGCAACGATACCGCCGACGACGCTGCCGTCTACCGGCTCAACGACGAGCAGGCGATCGTCGCCACCACCGACTTCTTCATGCCGATCGTCGACGACCCGTTCGACTTCGGCCGCATCGCCGCCACCAACGCGCTCTCCGACGTCTACGCCATGGGCGGCAAGCCGATCATGGCGCTCGCGATCGTCGGCATGCCGATCAATGTGCTGCCGCACGACGTGATCGCGGCGGTGCTGAAGGGCGGCGAATCCGTCTGCGCCGAAGCCGGCATTCCTCTCGCCGGCGGCCATTCGATCGATTCGGTGGAACCCATTTACGGCCTTGTGGCGATCGGCTTAGTCGATCCGCGGCGTGTCAAACGCAATGCCGGTGCGCAGGCCGGCGACGTGCTGATCCTCGGCAAACCGCTGGGCGTGGGCGTGCTGTCGGCGGCGCTGAAAAAAGACCGGCTCGATTCAAACGGCTATGCCGCGATGATTGCCGCCACAACCAAGCTCAACCGGCCGGGCGCGGCGCTATCCTCGCTCGACGGCGTGCATGCCCTCACCGACATCACTGGATTTGGCCTGCTGGGCCATACGCTGGAATTGGCCCGCGGTTCGAACCTGACTGCCCGCGTGCGCTATGCGGATTTGCCGTGGCTGCCGGACGTGGTCAGCTTCGCGGAAGCCGGCATTTTTACCGGCGCTTCGGGGCGCAACTGGGACGCCTACGGTAAAGACATCGTGTTACCCGGCTCATTGCCGTCCACGGCCCGCACCCTGCTCACCGATCCGCAGACCTCGGGCGGATTGCTGGTTTCGTGCGCACCGGAAGCGGTCGACGAGGTGCTCGCCCTGTTCCACGCGGACGGTTTCGACGAAGCACGCGTGATCGGCGAAATGGTCAGCGGAGTGCCGCGGGTCGACGTTATCTGAGGCAGGACGGTTTTCCGGGCGAGGCGAGGCGCGGGCCCTGGAAGCCGGGCTGACCGGCTCGCCAGCCGGCATTGTCGGGGCATGCGATAATTTCGCTTCTCCCGCCGGTCCGTTTCGTCCGTAACCCTTTGAAAAACCTACTCGTCAGCCTCGATCAAGCCGGTGATTTCGATGAAATCATCGATGTGCGCACGCCTCTCGAGTTCGCCGAAGACCACATTCCCGGCGCGCTCAACGCGCCTGTGCTGAGCAATGAAGAGCGTGTTCTGGTCGGCACGACTTACAAGCAGGTTTCGCCGTTCGAAGGCACGCGGATCGGCGCGGCGCTGGTCGCGCGCAACATCGCGCATCACCTGGAAACGACTTTCGCCGACCGGCCGCGCAACTGGCGGCCACTGATCTACTGCTGGCGCGGCGGGAAACGCTCGGGTTCGGTCACGACGCTCTTCAATATGATCGGCTGGCAGGCACGTCAGCTGGACGGCGGCTATAAAGGCTACCGGCGCGCGACGCTGGACACCCTCGACGCGTTGCCGAAGCAGTTCACCTACATCGCGCTGGTGGGCCCGACCGGCAGCGGCAAGACGCGCTTACTCGAAGCGCTGACCCAGGCGGGCGCGCAGACGCTGGACCTCGAAGCACTGGCGGCCCATCGCGGCTCGCTGCTCGGTGCGTGGGAGGGCGTTGCGCAGCCGTCGCAAAAGCGCTTCGACACGCTGCTGGTGACCGCCCTGCGCCGGTTCGACCCCAAGCGGCCGGTATTCGTCGAAGCAGAGAGCCGGCGGATCGGTTCGGTTGCGCTGCCGCTCGCGCTCGTCGAAACTTTCCACCAGGGCGCCTGCGTCGAAGTGTTATCGAGCCAAGAAGATCGCGCGGCGTTCCTGCTGCAAGACTATGCGCATCTGTTCAACGATCCTGCATCGCTGAAAGCGCAACTGCAGAAGATGATTGGTCTGCATAGCCGGGAGCGTGTCACGGGCTGGCAACACCTCGTCGATGAAAATAGCCGGGCCGAGCTCGCCCGCGAGCTGATTGAACGGCACTATGATCCCGCGTACGCCCGCAGCAGCCATCAGCATTTCGTCCAGCTGCCGCGTGCGTTGCAATTGAATTTCCGGCCCAACGACGCCGATGTCGTTGAACAGGCAAAAGCACTGCTTGCTCAACTCGAAAACAGCGCCCTCGCGGTCACCTGATCCAAAACCAAAGCTAAGACCATTCATCATGCAAACAACCCTTCGGCAGCCCCGTGTCGCCCTTGGCTGGATCGTGTTTCTGCTGATCGCCGTCGTCGGCCTCTTCTATGTGAAGTGGTTCCCGTACTACAACCGCGCCTTCGTCGCCGCGAGCCAGCATTCCATCGGCAAGTCGATCCTGATGGGCACCTCGTCGAGCGCGCCGGCAGCCTCGTGGCAGGCAGCTATTGACTACGCGCTGGCCTACGGCAAGGCGATCTGGCAAGCGATGGTGCTGGGCCTTCTGCTGGGCTCGGCGGTGCAGGCGCTGATTCCGCCGCAGTGGGTCGCGCGCGCGCTCGGCCGAAGCGATTTCAGCAGCGTGGTGAAGGGCGGCCTGATGTCGTTGCCGGGCATGATGTGCACCTGCTGCGCGGCGCCGGTGGTGGCCGGCTTGCGCGCCCGTCAGGCAGCACCGGGCGCGGCGATCGCGTTCTGGCTGGGTAACACTGCCCTCAATCCCGCCACGCTGATCTTCATGGGCTTCGTGCTCGGCTGGCAATGGATGGGCTTGCGGCTCGCCTTAGGCCTCGTCATGGTGTTCGGCCTCGGCTATCTGGTGAACCGGATGGTCACACCGAAAGAAGCCGAAGCGTCGCGTGAAGCCATGGCGCAACTGGTCTCCTCCGACGATCCGGGCACCGCGTTCACGCGCTGGGTGAAAATCCTCGGAACCATGACGCTGCGGCTGATTCCTGAATACATCGTGCTGGTGCTGATTCTCGGCGCGGCGCGGGCATGGCTGTTTCCGCACATCGGACCCAGCATCGATAACAGCCTGCTGTGGATCGTCGCTTTGGCGGTCGCCGGAACATTGTTCGTGATCCCGACCGCAGGCGAAGTGCCGATCATTCAGGCCATGCTCTCCTTCGGCATGGCGGCCGGCCCGGCTGGCGCGTTGCTGATGACGCTGCCGCTGATCAGCGTGCCGTCGATGGCGATGCTCGGCCGTTCGTTTCCCAGGCGCGTGCTGACGGTGGTGGCGCTGGCGGTGGTGGCTTGCGGAGTGGTCAGCGGATTGCTGGCTATAGCATTGGGGTTTTAAAGCATGAAACGTATTGCAGCATTCACGGCGACGAGCTGGTCGGCCGCGGCCCTTCTTTACTTCGGCCAGCATTCGGTCGCGCTGATCATGGTGAGCGGGGTTGTCGTGCTGGCCGGCTTCGATCTGCTTCGCCCCTGAGGAGATTGGAGCGACCTACGTCGGACGAATAGTCGTCGACTCGAGCGTCATCCTGCGACGTGCGCCGATCAGCGCGGCGAGCGCCGTGCCAATCCCCAACGCGAACAGGCACGCGGTCGGCACCAGCATCGGCGCGACATGGCTGTGCGTCACCTTGCCGACATAAGGCATCAGGTTCTGCCCGGCAAAGCCGCCTAGATTGCCGATTGCGTTGATCGCCGCCACGCTCGCCGCAGCTCTTGCGCCGGAGAAGAACCGCGGGGGCAGCGACCAGAAGCACGGATAGAGCAACGGGATACACGCCCCGCCCAGACACAGCGCGGCAAAGCGCAACGACGCGGTCGGCAAAACGAGGCTCGACGCGAAGCAAACGACGCCGACGCCAGCCACCACGCTCATCGCCTTCAACACCACGCGCTCACGCTTGAGCTTGCCAGGCAGCCACAATAGAAGCAGTGTCGCGAGCGCCCACGGAATCATGTTCAACAGACCGTTCAGCGACGACGACACGCCATCGCTTTTCAGCAGCGTCGGCATCCAGTAGGTCACCCCGTACAACGACGTCGACATCAGCATGTACGTCAACGCGAACATGAGAACTTTCGGATCGAGCAATGCGCCCCAAGGCCGCGTGGACTTGGCATCATCCGACGCTTCCCGCTTGAGCGCGGCGATGACGACGTCCTTCTCCTGCTGCGAGAGGAACGACGCCTCCTTCACCGAATTCGGCAAAAATTTGAGCGCGACGAACGCAATCAGAATGGCGGGAATGCCGGTGGCGATAAACACCCACTGCCAACCGGCAAAGCCCCATGTGCCCCCCAGCGTCAGCAGAAGACCGCCAACCAGCGAGCCCAGCATATTGGCGAGCGAACTGCCCAGCGTGAAGAACCCCAGCACTTTGGTGCGATAGCTTTGCGGGAACCACTGCGTGAGGTAGTAGATAACGCCGGGATAAAAACCGGCTTCGGCAACGCCCAGTGCGAAGCGAAAGGAGTAGAAGACTGGCAGCGAGCGCGCAAACGCCATTAGCACCGTGACCACGCCCCAGGTCATCATGATGCGAGCGAGCCAGGTCCGCGCGCCAAAACGATGCAGCGCCAGCGTGCTGGGCACCTCGAAGATCAGGTAGCCGATGAAGAACAGCGAGGCCCCAAGCCCGTATGAAGCTTCCGTCATGCCGAGGGCGTGCACCATCTCCAGCTTGGCGAAACCGACGTTCTGGCGGTCGATAAACGAAATCAGAAACATGACGATCAGAAGCGGCATCAGCCGCCACGCCATCTTCCTCATTACCTGCTGCTCAAATCCTGCCTGCGTAGACATGTCCGCTCCGGTTTTCTCGCCCGCCGCCATCGACACTCGCCTGACGGCACGGTAGCCGCTACGCCGAGGAAAATGGCCAAATTGATACATTCATATATATGTTTATATGAATTGGCATCGGACACCATGAGGTGATACCCGAATAGGCCCGCGACCCCAGCGACCTTGGCGGCGCAGTGTTCAAAAAGCGGGGTGAGGTTGCGGTGCTCCAGCAAGCGCGGAATCAATCACGATGGACCCCGTGGGAGCAGATGGAGCGAGGTCAGATACAGCGCGATCGATCACACGCCAGATCAGCCCTGCGGCATTCCAGCGTGTCGCCGACTCAGCGGATTTCCACCTGGTACTGAAACGTCGTGGCGGCGCCGCGCGTGCTGCGCCATTCGAACGGCGTGCCCGCAAAGTCTGACGCGACACGGTGGACCTGAATGACGGGGCTGCCGACCGCTACATTGAGAAGCGCGGCATCGCCAGATGTGGCTTGTTCTACTTTTAAAATTTCCGTAGCGGACGCCACGATCTGCCGGCAAAGACGTTCGTACAACGGATACAGCAAGTCCTCGAAATCGCCGAGCGGCAACGTGACCAAGGGCTCGAAACGCGCGCGCGGCAACCAGATTTCTTCAGACAGAACTGCCTGCCCTTCGATCAGGCGCACACGCGACAGGTGAATTGCTTTTTCAGACGCTTTCATCCGCAAAGTAGAGCGAATTTCTTCGCCAGGCTTCACGACTTCGCGCTTGAGCACACGCGCTGTCGGCCGCACCGGCTGACCGTCGCGCGACTTGAAACGAAAGAACCGAAACAGCGACGAATCGAAACGGGGCCGGCGGATGAACGTGCCCTTGCCCTGGCTGCGCGTGAGCACGCCGTCGGCAACGAGCAGATCAATCGCCTTACGAACCGTTCCCGTGGAGACGTTGTAGAACTGCCCCAACTCCGCCTCAGTGGCGATGGCTTCCTCGAGCGCCCATTCACCTGAGGCAATGCGGCCAACCAGGTCGTCACGCAATTGCTGATAACGGGGCAACCGATCATCCGGCTTGGTCACGAAAGGGGCCGCTTCCATAGTATTCATATAGTTGTTCAGAGGAGTAACTACTGTACAACATCGCGTGACGACAACGTGAGCAAGGGTTAATACTCAATGACTTTCCACAACGTTACGATCACCATTCATACATTCATATATATGACTACATGAATTGTATAACGGAGACGGCTATGTTCACGTGGTACAAGCAGGGCACGCGCCTCGAACGCAACACCTTTTGGGGGTGCTTTGCGGGCTGGGGGCTCGACGCGCTCGACGTGCAGATGTTCACCCTGGCCATCCCCGCGATCATTGCCGCTTACGGCATTGACCATACGCAGGCCGGCGCGATCAGCAGCGTGACGTTGATATCTTCGGCACTCGGCGGCTGGATCGCAGGGGCGTTGTCGGACCGCATCGGGCGTGTCCGGACGTTGCAAATGACGATTCTCTGGTTCGCCGGCTTCACCTTTCTCTGCGCGTTCGCGCAAAATTTCCCGCAACTCCTGGTTCTCAAGGCGCTTCAAGGATTCGGATTCGGCGGCGAGTGGGCAGCCGGTGCGGTACTGATGGCGGAAACCATTCGTACCGAACACCGCGGCAAGGCAATGGGAGCCGTGCAAAGTGCCTGGGCGGTTGGATGGGGCGCGGCCGTGCTGGTGTATGCCGCGGCGTTCTCCTGGTTACCGTCGGACACCGCATGGCGCGTGATGTTCGCCGTCGGCCTGGTGCCGGCCGGTCTTGTTCTATTCGTACGGCGCAATCTGAAGGAACCGGCACGTGTCGCGCCGGCAAGCGCCACCCCCAAGGTCTCGGTACTCGGGCAGATAACCCAGGTCTTCCAGCCACATGTACTCCGAACAACCGTGATCGGCGCCGTGCTGGGCACCGGCGCTCACGGCGGGTACTACGCGATCATGACCTGGTTGCCCACCTTCCTTGCCAAAGAACGGCATCTGTCGGTTCTGAACACCGGTGGCTATCTGGCGGTTGTCATTGTGGCGTTCTGGTGCGGCTGCATGGCGAGTGCCTATCTCCTCGACCGCATTGGCCGCCGGCGCAATGTCGCCCTCTTCGCGTTCTGCTGCATCGTTACGGTTCTCGCGTACGTGATGCTGCCGCTGACCAATACGCAAATGCTCGTGCTGGGCTTCCCGCTTGGTTTGTTCGCCGCAGGGATCCCCGCGAGCCTCGGCCCGCTTTTCAACGAACTGTATCCGGCCGACATGCGCGGCACAGGTGTCGGATTCTGCTACAACTTCGGACGGATCGCCTCGGCGGGCTTCCCTGTTCTCGTCGGCTACATGAGTCATTCGATGTCGCTCGGCATGGCAATCGGAATCGATGCGGCCGTTGCTTACGGCCTCGCGATGATCGCCGTGTTGCTGCTTCCCGAGACACGTGGCAAACGTCTGCGTGGCGTGGTACCTGAATCGGCACCCGATGCGCTCGACAACGCGCGATTGACCCTGGACCCGCCGCGGAGCTGACCATGAGTGCTCCCGCATCCCTCGCTCAGTCCCATTCCTGCCGCGTGGACAGTCACGCGCACGTCTTCCAGAGAGGCTTGCCGCTCACGGATGGCCGGCGCTACGCGCCTGGCTACGACGCAACGCTCGACACCTATTTGCAACTGCTGAACGCGCACGACATCGGACGCGCGGTTCTGGTGCAGCCGAGCTTTCTCGGGACGGACAATCGCTATCTGCTACAAGCACTGTCCAGAGACACACACCGTTTAAGGGGTGTAGCGGTGGTCACGCCCGATGTTTCCGAGGAAGAGCTGGCCGAGCTGCACGGTCGAGGCGTAACCGGCATACGGCTCAATCTGATCGAGCAGGCATTGCCGGATCTGGGAGCGAAATCATGGGCGCTGTTGCTCGAGCGATTGTCAAGACTGGGTTGGCACATCGAACTACACCGGAACGCGCAGGACCTGGCACCGATGCTCGACCGGTTGCTGGCGGCTGGGGTACCCGTGGTCGTCGATCATTTTGGACGGCCTGACCCTGAGAAAGGAATTCACGATCCCGGCTTCAAGACTTTGCTCGGTTATGGCGCAACCGGGCGCGTGTGGGTCAAGGTCTCGGGCGCCTACCGATGTGCGGTGTCCGGTTCTGGCTTTGCGCATGAGGCAACGAGCCAGCTTGTCGAACACTTCGGTGCTGAGCGGCTGATGTGGGGAAGCGACTGGCCCCATACGCAGTACGAACAGGTGATGAACTACGGCCAGTCGCTATCGACGCTATTGGAACTCGGTCTGAACGCAGCGGTGGTCGATGCGATTCTATGCACGACCCCTGCGTCGTTCTACGGATTCGATCAGCAATCCAGGAACCGCTGCACGTCGACAGCGATGGCGCTGCAGCGCGCTTCCTGAGCGAAGCGGCCAGATCAAAGTCCGCCGTGGCTCATCGACGACAGCGGACTGCTTCTTCTGGTTGGTGGCAGCGCCCTTTCGTTTGAATGTCGATCAGCTCTGCGCCAACGCAGCCGAACGTGCTGCGTCGCGCGCACCTTCCTGATGCATGCGCGTGATCAATCCCAACGCGCAGAACAGCGTGATCAGCACGTGCACGATCCCCAGCGCGACGACCGACAGAATCGAACCGGTCGCGCCCAACAAGTATTGCCCGAGGATTGGCGTAGTACCGGCGAACACCATGCCGCAGATCTGATAGGAAAGCGAAATACCCGTGTAGCGCACCTGAACCGGGAACGACTTCGCCAGAATACCGGCCATTGCCGCGTAGTACAGCGAGTGCGGAATCGAGGCGAGCGCCATACCCAGCATCGCCAGTTTCGTCGAGCCGGTGGCGATGAGTGAGAACATCACCGGCAATGCGATGATTTCCGGCACCAGCATGTAAATGACCGCTTTTTTCAGGTCCATTTTCGTGGCAAGCACCGCGCCGAACGGCTGCACGATCAACTGCACAATAATCGCACCGGTAATCACCGTCAGGAACTGCGTACGGTCGAAGCCGATACTCGTCACCGCCCAGGACAGCGCGAACGTCGTCTTGAAGTAGGTCGCCGACAGGCCGATTACGCAGGCGCCCACGCCCATCGCCACCAAACCTTTGTGGTTGCGCAGTACTTCGCCGATCGGCAGTTTCGCAACCTTGTTCTTGTCCTTCAATTCCTGCATGGCCGGTGACTCTTCGACGTTCATGCGGATAAACATGCCGACCACCACCAGCAACGCCGAAAACAGGAACGGGATACGCCATCCCCAGGTCATGAACTGGTGGTCCGGCAGCATCGACGTCAACAGGAAGGCCACCGTTGCCAGCAGATTGCCGGCGGGCGAGCCTTGTTGCGCGAATGCGGAGTAGAGAATTTCCTTGCCCTTGGGTGCATGTTCCGACGACAACACCACCGCCCCGCCCCACTCGCCCCCCATCGCTATACCCTGCATCAGACGGAGCAGAATCAGCAGCGCGGGCGCCAGCAGCCCAACCTGGTTGTAGGTGGGCAGCAAGCCCATGCCGGTCGTGCAGCAACCCATCAGCATCAGCGTGATAATCAGCGTCTTCTTGCGCCCGACTTTGTCGCCGAGGTGACCGAAGATGATCCCGCCGATCGGCCGCGCCAGAAAGCCTACCCAGAAAGTCGCGAACGCCGCGAGCGTGCCGGCTAGCGCGGAGGTCGTCGGGAAGAAGATTTTGCCCAGCACTAGCGCCGCCGCCGTGCTGTACGCATAGAAGTCGTACCATTCGATCGTTGTCCCAACGAATGATGCGATACCCGCCTTGCGGGCATTCCGGTGTTGCGTGTCGAGCGTGAGCGCCATCGTGGTACGTCTCCATTTTGTGTCGCGAATGCACGGGAACGACACAACGTCCGCCCATCGCAATTGTTCAACTGTCGAACTTACATTCCGTTAACGAACAAGAAGCGCGACTATAGGTATCGCTCACAACAGGCGTCACTTAAGGGATTACCCTGCGGTCACCTCATGGCACGACATGTAGAGCCTAGGTGTATACCCCGCTCCCTATTGCCATCTCGCTATCGGCATACCGATAATATTCTCATGGATGTGAAAACTGCAGTACGCGTCTTCGACGTGATAAACCTCTTTGCCGAAGTGCGGCAACCCATGATCTACAGCGAGATCGCGCGTCGAACCGAGATCCCGCTGTCGAGTTGTCACGCACTTTTGCAAACCATGGTGGCCAAGGGCTACCTCTACGCGCCGGGCGTGAAGGCCGGCTATTACCCAACGCAACGGCTGTTGCATGTCGCCCGCGACATTTGCAGCGAAGACCCGCTGACACTGCTGTTCCAGCCACTGCTCACCGCCCTGCGCGACGCCACCGGCGAGACAGCGGCGCTCGCCACGCTGGCCGGCAACCGCGTCGTCTACCTCGACGTGATGGAGTCGCGCCAGAAGATCCGCTATAGCGACGAGCCCGGTGGCTTCATGTACGTGCATGCCAGCGCGGCGGGCAAAGCTCTGCTCGGCGCCCTGTCCGTGGACGCACGCCGCAAGCTGCTCGACAGTTGCGAGCCCTTGAGCGTATCGACCGATGGTTCGGTAATCGAACGGAAAGCGCTCGAGATCGAAGTGGAGCAGGGCGTGAAAAACGGTTGGCATCGATCGACGGGCGAAAACGTCGAAGACGTCGCCGGGCTGGCGCGCGGCTTCCTGATCCACGGCGAGGCATTCGCGCTCGTGATCGGCGGCCCGAAGGCACGGCTGTTGAAAAACGAACCCCGCGCGATCGAAGCGCTGCTCGAAATTTACGGCCAGATCCCGCCCGCACTGCTCGCGTGACGGCATGCTGCACTGTTCACTGCCCTCTTGTGCGGCCAGTGCAGCGCTTAGGCCAGATCAGCAAAGGAAGTTGAAATGCGCTGGAAGAATAAACCCGCAGGATCGAACTGGGGCGACTTCGGCCCCGACGACCAACTCGGCAGGCCGAATCTGATCGGCGCGGAACAGGTACTCAAGGGCGCGCGTGAAATCCGTGCGGGTTTGAGCTTCTGCCTGTCGTTGCCACTCGACTTTCCCGGCGACAGCAAGCTGAACGTGCGCCGTCATCCCCCTGTGCTGCGTCCGACCTTCAAGGACGGCCTGCCCTACGTGAACTTCCCGTTCGCGCGCAACGAAGCAGGGGCCACCGACGTGGTCAGCGACGACCAGGTGCTGCTGAGCCTGCAATACTCGACGCAATGGGATTCGCTCGCGCATGTGGGCGCACGCTTCGACGCGGACGGCGACGGTGTAGCCGAGAGCGTCTACTACAACGGCTATCGCGCCAATGCGGATATCGTCGGGCCGATCGAGTATCGGGCGGACGAAGGCTTCGCGCCGCACGCCTGCGGTGGCGAACACAGTCACGCCGACGCGCTCGGCATCGAGAACCTCGCCGTGAAGGGCATGCAGGGCCGCGGCGTACTGGTCGATCTGGTGGCGCACTATGCGCGCGAACATCGTACGGTCGGCTATGACGATCTGATGTTTGCGATCGAAGCCGATCGTGTCGAGATCGAACGTGGCGACATGCTGGTGCTGCGCACCGGGTTCGCCGAGATGGTGCTGGAAATGAACCGCCAGCCCGACGAGGCCGTGCTCAACAGCCACTGCTGCGCACTCGATGGCCGCGACGAACGCCTGCTGCAATGGATCACCGATTCCGGCATCGCCGCACTGGCTGCGGATAACTACGCGGTGGAGCGCTATCCGGCGCGCGCCCCTGCCATGCCGGGCGAGCATCCGCTGCTGCCGCTGCACCACCATTGCCTGTTCAATCTGGGGTTGCCGCTCGGCGAACTCTGGTACTTGCGCGATCTCTCCGCGTGGCTGCGCGCCAACGGCCGCTCGCATTTCATGCTGACGGCGCCGCCGCTCAGGTTGCCGGGTGCGATGGGTTCGCCCGTCACGCCGATCGCCACCGTCTGAGTCTTTCCTCTCTTATTACCCCGAATCCGAAACATGCTCAAAGAACGAGTTTTGATTACCGGCGGCGCTGCCGGCATCGGCGCGGCGTGCGCTGAGCGCTGCAAGGCGGATGGTTACGACGTGGTCGTGATCGATCGCGTCGGCGATGGACTGATCGCCGATCTGTCGGACCCGCAAGCAACAGCGGCGGCGCTCGAACGCTCACTCGAAGACGGTCCGATCACGCGCCTCGTGAATAACGTCGGCGTCGTCGTACCGGCCAAAGCGGAAGAGCAATCGCTCGAAGAACTCGAACGCGCGTGGGCGCTCAACGTGCGCTGCTCGCTGCAATGCATGCAGGCGTTGTTGCCGGGCATGAAGGCAGCGGGCTTCGGCCGGATCGTGAACATGTCGTCGCGTGCGGCGCTCGGCAAGGAATTGCGCACCGCCTATTCGGCAACCAAAGCCGCGCTGATCGGCATGACGCGCGTATGGGCGCTCGAACTCGGTGCGTTCGGCGTCACCGCCAATGCGATCGGTCCAGGCCCGATCCGCACCGAACTGTTCGATCGCGCGAATCCGCCGGATGCACCGCGCACGCGCGCGATCATTGACAGCGTGCCAGTGAAACGCGTGGGAACGCCCGATGACGTCGCGCATGCTGCGTCGTATCTGCTCGACGCGCGCAGCGGTTTCGTCACCGGCCAGGTGTTGTACGTGTGTGGCGGCATGACCGTCGGCGTCGCTGGAGTCTGAGCATGAATGCACAGGCGACGCGACGGGTGGGCATCGTCGGCGGAGGCAGTATCGGCATTGCGTTCGCCGTGGTGTTCGCGCGGGCCGGCTGGCACGTGCGCCTGTTCGATCCAGCGGCCGAGCGGCGTGAATTTGCGCCGGCGGAAATCATGCAACGGCTTGTCGAGTTGGCGCGCTTCGGTCTGCTCGACGAAGCCACCCACGATGTGGCCGCGCGCGTCGACATCGTGGCGACTTTGGACGCGGCAGCAGCTAACGCCGATCTCGTGCAGGAATGCGCACCGGAGCGCGAAGAGATCAAACGCGAGTTGTTTATCGAACTCGATCGCGCTGCGCCGCCGCACGCGATTCTGGCGAGCGCGTCGTCGTTTCTTGCGACGTCACGCTTTGTGGATGAAACGCTGCCGGGACGTGGCCGCTGTCTGGTCGCCCATCCTGGCAATCCGCCCTATCTGATTCCGGTCGTCGAAATCGTGCCCGCGCCCTTTACCGATGACGAGGCCGTTACCCGTGCAATTGACCTCTTCTCCGAAGCCGGCCTTCAACCGGTGCGCGTCGCGAGAGAAGTAGAAGGCTTCATCTTCAACCGGCTGCAAGGCGCGCTATTGCGCGAAGCGTATTGCCTCGTGCGTGATGGCGTTGCTTCTGTGGACGACGTCGATACGGTAGTACGCGAAGGGTTGGGGTTGCGCTGGTCGGTGATCGGACCGTTCGAAACCGTTGATCTGAATACCCGCGGCGGCATCGCCTCGCATGCGCAGAAGATGGGACCGTCGTATGCACGCATGGGCGCAGAGCGCGGCCAGAACGATCCGTGGACGCCGGAGCTCATCGCCGGCGTTGAAGCAGCGCGCCGCAGTGCGTTGCCGCTCGAACAGTGGGAAGAACGCGTTGCGTGGCGCGACCGCGCGCTGATGAGGCTGACCCGCTATCGCAAGGACTCCGCACAAAACGATTCATAAGCAACGCCCGACATTACCCACTATCACCCGCCGTATCCGTCGTACTCGCCGCATGACCCGATAAATACTATTCGACCAACACCAGAGACAGTCACATGCAGAAAATCACCGCTTTCTTCACGGAACTGATGCGCAAGTATCTGCCCGATCCATTCGTCTTCGCCATCGGCCTCACCCTGCTCACGATGATTCTCGCCGTGCTCGTTCAGGGTCAGGCCGTCAGCGCACTCGCCCTGAGTTGGGGCAAAGGCTTCTGGGCGCTGCTCGCGTTCACGACCCAAATGGCGGTGATTCTCGCGATGGGCTACGTGCTCGCCACCGCACCGCTCACCGAACGCTTTCTCGATCGGCTCGTCGCACGGGTGCACGATCCGCGCATGGCGGTGATCGTCGCGACGCTGGTCGGCGGTATCGGTAGCTATCTGAACTGGGGCTTCGGTCTGGTGATCGGCGGGATCGTGGCGCGTAAGCTGGCGATGAGCATCAAGGGCGTGCATTACCCGCTGATCATTGCGTCGGCGTATAGCGGCTTCACGATGTACGGTCTCGGTTTGTCGGCCAGTATTCCGGTGCTGATCTCCACGAAGGGTCATCCGATGGAAGCGCAGATGGGTGTGATTCCGCTGACGGAAACGATTTTCTCGCCGGCGATGCTGATCACGAGCCTTGTCGTCATCATCACGCTGCCGCTGCTGAATGCCTGGCTGCATCCCAAGGCGGGCCAGCCAGTCACGGAGATCGACCGCGCGCTGTACGACGCGCCCAGAACCGCGGCACCTGCAGTGGATATCGACGAAAGCAACACGCTCGCTAATCGCCTGAATAACAGCCACCTGCTGAGCTACCTGATCGGCGCAATCGGCGTGGTCTACGTGGTGCTGTACTTCCACGGTGGCGGTTCGATGGACCTGAACCTGATCAACTTCATCATTCTGTTTCTCGGCATCATTCTGCTTGGCACACCGATTCGCTATGTCGAAAAGCTGAACGAAGGCATTCGCACGATCGGCGGCATCATTCTGCAGTATCCGTTTTATGCAGGCATCATGGCGATCATGGCATCGTCGGGTCTGGTCAACACGTTCTCGCATTTCTTCGTCAAGATCGCGACGCCCGCGACGCTGCCGTTCTGGGGGTTGATCAGTTCGTTCTTCATCAACTTCTTCGCCCCGTCGGGCGGCGGTCACTGGGTGATTCAGGGACCGTTCATGATCGAGGCGGCCAAGTCGATCGGCGCCTCGGTGGGACATACCGCGACCGCCGTCATGCTCGGCAATGCATGGAACGATCTGGTGCAGCCGTTCTGGATTCTGCCGGCGCTCGCGCTGTCGAAGCTGAAACTGAAGGACATCATGGGCTATACGGTCATCATGATGTTCTGGATCGGTATTGTGTACACGGTGGCGATTCTCGCCTGGGGTTAAGCAAACATCCGGCCGCCGCAGGGCGGCCTATTCGATGGAGGTGTTCGAATGCTGTATCTCGTTCATATGCAGGTTCAGATTCCTGCCGACGCCGACAAGGCGCTCACCGATCGCCTGAAGGCTGAGGAGAAGGCGTTCTCGCAGAAGCTGCAACATGAGGGCAAGTGGCGCCATCTGTGGCGCGTGGCCGGTCAGTACGCGAACTACAGCGTGTTCGACGTCGAATCGAACGACGAACTGCATACGCTGCTTAGTTCGCTGCCGCTGTATCCGTACATGGCTGTCAACGTCACGCCGCTCGCGCAGCATCCGTCCGCGATCGCGCCGAACTAAAGGAACGCGCATGCCCTATATCATCGAAACGTTCGACAAACCTGGCCACGCCGACGTGCGCACGCGTGAGCGCGAGACGCACCTGGCGTTTCTGGAAAAGAACAAGGCACTGCTGCTCGCCTGCGGCGCGAAGTTAAACGAGGACGACAGCGGCGCGGGCGGCGGTGTGTATGTCGTCGATCTGGAAACGCGCGAGGAAGCCGAAAAGTTTATTGCCGCCGATCCGTTTTCTCTGGTCGACCTGTTCGAGCGTGTGACGATCACACGCTGGCGCAAGGCGTATTTTGATGGCGAGTGCTGTCTTTAAGCTAAGCGGTCAGGGCCAAGCCCGCCGTCAGTCGCACGGGCTTCTGCATTCCTTTGCTGCGGTTCTCGGTTGGCGCTTGGCCACTCGCGGTTGGCGGGTCCGCCGTTCAATCAGCCAGCGCCGCGCGAATCGCAGCGAGCCACAGCGCCACGGCATGTGCACCAGGGTCCGCGTGACCGAGCGCGCGATCGCCAACATAACTCGACCGACCTCGCCGTGGATGCATCGACGCTGTGTGCGCCGCGCCTTCAGTCGCTGCATCGACCACGGCTTTCAATGCCGCGTCGATCCCGCGTTCTGAATTTGCGAGCGCGGCTTGCAACGCATCGGCGGCAGGTTTCAGCGCATCGACCATCGTGCGATCGCCCGGATGTGCGCCGCCTAACTCCATCAATCCGGTGACGCCCTCGCTGAACGCCGCCGACCAGGCCCTTGCCGACGATCCACCTGCTTGCTCGAGCGCGACCGCGCCGCGCAACAACATCACCGCGTAAAGCGGTCCCGAGGTACCACCGACCACGCGCCGAACCGTTGCGGACATGCTGCGCAATACGGCACCCGGCGTCGATTCCGCAGGGTAAGCATCGAGTTCATGGAGAATGCCGTGCGCCCCGCGCGACAGGCTGATGCCGAGGTCGCCATCGCCGACGCGTTGATCCATGTCGGTCAAGATCGGCTCGGCTTCGAGCAGGCACGCGCACACGGCTTCGATCACGCGACGCAAAGTCGCTTCTCGCGTAAGCGTCGCGCTGTTTGTACGATCCGGTGTGGCGGGTGTGGGCCGCACGCAAACCTGCGCGACGCGACCGCTCAATGCGGGCCATGCGGTGGTGTGCGCGGCGGCGTCGAGCCAGCCGAGCCGCTCGTCGTCCACGCGCAGCAGTGTCAGCGAGACGCCCGCCATCTCGAGCGCACTCAGGAACGTGCCGGACCATGCACGCTCCACATGGATGCCGCGTGCCGCCAGATAACGAAGTGCGGAGCCGGCCACGATGCTCAATTCGCTCGATGGCGTGCCGCCGAGATTGTTCACCAGCAACGCCACCCGCGCACCCGATTGCAACGACAGGTCGCCGACGATCTTCGCCAGCAGCCTTTCGACGATCGCGTTGGCCGGTTCCATCGCGCCACGCTCCACACCGGGTTCGCCGTGAATGCCGAGACCCCATTCGATTTCGCCATCAGCCAGCTCGAACCCCGGCTTGCCCGCAGCCGGCACTGTGCATGGCGTGAGTGCGACACCCATTGTGCCGAGCGAGGCCGCTACGTCGCGAGCAATCCGCGCAACCTCGGCCAATGGACGTCCCGCTGCGGCAGCCGCGCCGGCAATCTTGTGAACCAGCACAGTCCCCGCGAGCCCGCGGCGGCCCGCATGGTCACCGCTCGCAGCCAGGGCGACGTCGTCTGCGACGATGACCATTTCTGTGGGGATACCCTCGGCACGTGCAATTTCGGCAGCGAGGCCGAAGTTGAAGCGGTCGCCCGTATAGTTCTTCACGATCAGCAGAGCACCCGCAGCGCCGGCTACTGCGCGAATCGCGTCGAGCACGGCATCCGTGGAGGGTGACGTGAACACCTCGCCCGCTACCGCGGCGCTTAGCATGCCGTGACCTACATAGCCGCCGTGAGCCGGTTCGTGGCCCGAGCCGCCACCCGAGATCAGCGCAACGTCCCCGCGTGCGGCAACGGCGTCGGCATCGGCGCGCACGACGATCGTGCTGCCTTGCAACAAGGAGAGATTGGGATTGAGCGCCGCGAGTCCGTCGAGCATGTCCGGGACAACCACGGAGACGTCATTGATGAGTTTCTTCATTGCGTCAGCTTCCTTTCAAGCTGCCGGCCCTGTGTTGCAAGCTCACGGCAGTTTATGCAGTTGCGAGACCTGGAGGCTTAACTGTACCGCGCATCAGGAAAGTGCGACGTGAAGCAGCGACCGTGAACGCGCAAAAGCATCAGCGAACGAGCCGGACTCTGGAGAAATAGAAGCGATACGGGGAGAGAGACTGACGGACCAGCCACACGATGACGATGTGCGCCGATGACGATGTGCGCCGATATGATGCTGGAACATGACAGTAGACGAAAGCGGAGCCGCTTTCGTCTACGTCACTTTTGCGTTGGTAGGCTCGATTGGATTCGAACCAACGACCCCCACCATGTCAAGGTGGTGCTCTAACCAACTGAGCTACGAGCCTTTAGAGGCGCGAATTATAGAGACTCCGCGCGCGTCGCACAAGCCCCGTACGGCAAGTATGTTCGCCCGCGCGTTTCCATCGGTTCGTCGCACAGTGAGCGGCGTGGTTCGTTGTTCAACTTTCTTCAGTTCGTCAAGGCCCACTCGGTCTGCGTATCGAGCGGAAAAACCGGCCGCTTCATGTGCTTGAATCTGAACAGCCCATAATCCGAACTCGTCACACCACGGCTATCGCACTCCACCAGCGCCGCAGCGATAGGGACAAAGACCGGGCGGCAATACATGCGTGATTTGAGCAGCAGGAAACGCGCACGGCGCGGATCGATGCCGACGCTCTCGAATACACCGAGGTCCCATGGTTCGTGCGTACGCTCGGTCATCACGAGCTTGACCGTGCCGGTGTCGAGCACCGCCGCGCGCCCCATGAACGCGCGCTGGCCTGTATAGGTCGGGCCACTGATGACGTATTCGCCATCGGTCAGCGCGCGCACCACGCCGGTCACCGCAACCGGCGGCTTCGGCGTCACCGCGCGGCTTGTGACCTTGTTGCCGATCGTCACCGTCACCTTGCTGCCTACGCCCGCCGCCATCAGCGCCGCCACGGCTTGTGGATCGCACAACGGCCCGCTTACAACGCCTTCGAGCTTCTGCCTGAGCGCTTCCTCCAGCAGGTCCATCGTGTCGCACGTGCCGCCCGACATGCAGTTGTCGCCGTGATCGAGCAACAGCACCGGTTTGTCCGCGCCCTGCGCGAGTGCTGCGGCCTGCGCGACCGACTCCGCCAGCGGCTCGCTGCGATAAACGAAATCCTCGCGCTCGCGCCAGATCTGCCGCGCGATGCGCTCTGCCACGGCTTCGGCCTGCGCGCGCTCGCCGTTCGCCACCACCACCACGCTGATACATGGCGACGCGATATCGGCTAACGAGAAACCGGACAACACCGACACCGCGAGCATCCCATCGGCCTCTGCTGCGCGAGCGGCCTCTACCGCACGCTTCATTGCACCTTCGGCCGTCGCGCTGCGCAGCGTATGCGCGAGCAGCGGCGGCTGGCGCCATGCGATCACCGGTTTCGCCTTACCGTGGATAAGATCGAATATCAGACGCGCCGCATGCGCGCCGGTCTCGTACATATCGACGTGCGGATAGGTTTTGAAGCTGACGATCACATCGGCGTTGTCGATCATCTTCTGCGTGACGTTGCCATGCAGATCGAGTGCAACCGCAATCGGCGCGTTCGGCAGTGCGGCGCGCACGCGTTCGAGCAGATCGCCTTCACCGTCATTTGAATTCTCGGCAACCATCGCGCCATGCAGGTCGAGCATCACAGCATCGCAGCCTGTTGCGGCCGCAACGATCGCGTCGGAAATCGCGTCGTAAGCGGAGGCTTGGACCGGTCCGCTCGGATTCGCCGATGCGGAAATGGGCGTCACGATCGCGGCATGCTCGCGTGCGGCAGCGTCGATGAACGCAGCCATGGCCGTCTGCATACCCTCGTTTTCGTTGAACGCGTCTTCGCCGTAGCTCGGTCCGTTGCGGCCAAACGCGGCAAGCGGCGTGGCCACCGGCGAGAACGTGTTGGTCTCGTGGTTCATCCTTGCAATCAGGATCTTCATGCTTCAGTGCTCCCCGCCGTTTGCGCGGCGTTCAGCATGGCCTGCAACAGGACGTTGCAGCCGGCTTCCAGGTGATCCGCGCGCGCGTCCTCGATTTCGTTGTGGCTGATGCCGTCCTTGCACGGCACAAAGATCATGGCTGCCGGTGCCACGCGCGCGAGATAAACCGCGTCGTGACCGGCGCCGCTGATGACGTCCATCGACGAAAAACCGAGTGTGTCCGCACCCTGCTGAACCGCTGCGACCAGCTCCGCCGCGAACGGCTGGGGTGGGAAATACACCACCTGGTCGACATCGACGGTAATGCCTGCCTTCTCACCCGCGACCGTGCAAACAGCGCGTAAGGCCGCATCCATCTCTGTCAGCGAAGCATCGTCAGCGGCGCGCAGATCGACCGTGAGGGTGACGCGGCCAGGAATCACGTTGCGTGAGTTCGGATGCACGTCGAGCCAACCGACCGTCCCACGTCCATGCGGCGCGTGATCGAGGGCAATGCGATTCACCGCGTGAATCAGATCCGCCGCGACGAGCAGCGCGTCGCGGCGCAGTGCCATCGGCGTGGGACCCGCGTGCGCTTCCATACCGTGCACCGTCACGTCGTACCAGCGCTGGCCTAACGCACCCTGTACGACGCCAATCGTCGTGCCATGCGCCTCCAGCACGGGCCCTTGTTCGATGTGCGCTTCGAAATACGCACCGACCGCATGTGGCTTTCCGCTTTCGCCCGCGTAACCGATTGACGCGAGTGCGTCGCGCACCGAAATACCCTCGCGATCGCGTTGTTCGAGGGCATGCTCCAACGTGAACGCCCCAGCAAACACACCTGAGCCCATCATCACCGGCACAAACCGCGAGCCCTCTTCATTGGTCCATACCGCGACTTCCAACGGCGCGAGCGTCCGTACGTTGGCATCGGCCAGTGTGCGCAATACTTCGAGACCGGCCAGCACGCCGTAATTACCGTCGAACTTGCCGCCTGTGGGCTGCGTATCGATGTGGCTGCCGGTCATCACCGGCGGCAGGTCGTCACGCAAACCCGCACGACGCGCGAAGATATTGCCGATCGCGTCGATCCGCACGCCGCAACCCATCTCCTTCGCCCACACGATAAAGAGGTCGCGAGCCTTGCGGTCCAACTCGGTCAACGCAAGCCGGCACACACCGCCTTTATCCGTCGCGCCGATTTGCGCGAGTTGCATGAGACTGTCCCAGAGACGCGTGCCGTCGACACGCAGATCAGCAAGCGTTCCGACGGCTGTTGATTCATGACCTTGCATCGATGCTTCCTCGTAATGAAGACAGTGTTTGCGTCAGACGACGCCGACGCCCAGATAACGGTCCTTGATCGAGTCGTCGGCGGCGAACGAAGCGTTGTCGCCTTCGTAGACGATCACGCCCTGTTCGATGATGTAGTGACGATCCGCGAGTTGTGTGCAGACTTCCAGATTCTGCTCGACCAGCAGAATCGCGACGCCCGCTTCTCGGATCAACTTGAGTTGCGCGACGATCTCTTCAACGATCACAGGCGCGAGACCTTCAACCGGTTCGTCGAGCATCAACAGGCGCGGATGATTCATCAACGCACGACCGATAGCGAGCATCTGCTGTTCGCCGCCGGAGAGTTGCGCACCACCATTCGTACGCCGCTCTTTCAGGCGCGGGAAAATGCGGTAGATATCGGCGAGTTGCCATGGCGAATCCTTGCGCGCGCCGAGCTGCAGGTTTTCTTCTACGGTTAGCAGACGAAAGACGCCGCGATGTTCGGGCACGAAGCACACGCCGCGCGAGGCGATCCTGTGTGGCGGCATGCCGCTGATTGCCGTGCCGTTGAACGTCACCGTGCCGCGCTGCGGAGTGACAACACCGGCAATGGCCTTGAGCGTGGTCGACTTACCCGCGCCGTTACGGCCCAATAGCGTGATCGTCTCGCCGTCGTTGACTTGCAGGGACACACCTTGCAGGATGTGGCTCTTGCCGTAGAAGCCATGAATCTGCTGCACGTCGAGAATCATGAGCGGCCTCCGGTAATCATGTTGCCGAGATAGGCGCTGCGTACACGTTCGTCGCCGCGAATATCGTCCGGGCGCCCTTCCACCAGCACGCGTCCTTGCTGCATGACGGTGATCGTGTCGGAGATGTCCATCACGATGCCCATGTTGTGCTCAATCAGCACGACCGTGTAGTCGTCACGCAGGCCACGGATCAGTTGCTTCATGTCGTCGAGGTCGTCGATGCCCATGCCGGAAGTCGGCTCGTCGAGAAAGATCGCCTTGGGCCGCGCAGCGAGCGCCATGCCGACCTCAAGCCGCCGCTGCTGACCATGCGACAGCGCGCCCGCAGGCACCTCGCTAAAGCGCTGCAACGCGAGGCGTTCAAGCACATTGTCAACAGTGTCCGCGTGCGTGAGCGCACCATGCGGCGGCGTCCATGCGTTCAACGCACGCACCGCATCGACACCTTGCGCCGCGAGCCGCAGATTTTCGCGCACGCTCAGATTGGCGAACAGGCTCGTCACCTGAAACGAACGCGCGACGCCACGGCGCACGCGTTTATGGTCGGGTTCATGCGTCACGTCGTGGCCGTCGAAGATGATCTTCCCGTCGGTGATGGGCAACGTGCCGGTCAAAACGTGAAACAGCGTCGTCTTGCCCGCGCCATTCGGCCCGATGACCGAATGCACGGTACGCGGCATGACACGCAGATTGACTTCGGAGAGCGCCGTGAATTTGCCATACCGCTTCACCACGCCGCTCGCTTGCAGAATCGGTTCGCTCATATGCGCTCCCTGGCTGCGTGGCTCCCGGTATCGTTGTCAGCATCGGCGGGTGGGTTGCGCCGCAACGCTTGCCAGATTCGTTCGCCCAAACCCCATAGCCCGCGCTGCATGAACAGGCTAACGGCGATTAGCACGATGCCGAGTAGCAACAGCCAGCGCGGCCATAGCGTGGAAAGCCAATCGGCGAACAGGACATAGAACGCCGCGCCCAGCACCGACGCGAATAAATTGCCCGTACCGCCGATCACCGTCATCACAAGGATCATCTCGCTCGTGTGGTAATCGATGTTGGACAGCGGCGCGATGCCGGTCATCAGTGCATGCAACGCGCCAGCAAGGCCCGTCACCGCGCCGGAGATCACAAACGCCATGAGTTTGAAGCGTTTGACGTCATAGCCGACCGCGGCCGCGCGCGCCTCGTTGTCGCGAATCGCCAGCAACGTCCGGCCGAACACCGAGTGCGAGACCCGCATCAGCAACCAGAACACCACGAGAAACAGCACGGCGACGAAACCGTAGTACTGCCACGGCGAAGTCAACGGCACGAGTGCTTTGCCGAACAACCCCAACGCCGGGCGTGGAATGTCGAGCAAGCCGTTGTCACCACCGGTCAGATTGGGCGTGGTGTAAGCGAGGAAGTAGAACAGTTGCCCGAAGGCGAGCGTCAACATGACAAAGTAAGTGCCGCGCTGACGAATCGAAAACCAGCCGACTACCGCGGCGGCAGCCGCGCCGATGACGATCGCGGCGAGCAGCGCCACGGGTATTGGCAGCGCCGTTTTAGTGAGGACGAGACCCGCGCAATAGCTGCCAAGTCCGAAAAAGATGCCCTGCCCGAACGAGAGCAAGCCTGTGTGACCGAGCAGTAGATTGCAACCGAGCGCGGCGAGCGCGAACACCAGCACTTCAGTGGCTAACGATCCAGAACGCAGCGTCAGCGGCAATATGCACACGACTAGCAACGCCAGCAACAGAAAGCGATAGCGATGCAGCGCGTGCTTCAAGCCGCGTTGAGTTGGCTGCGAGGAAGCGTCTTGCACGCGAGGCTTCGAGGTATCGATCATGCCGCTCTCCCGAGCAAGCCGTTCGGCCGTAGCAACAACACTGCGGCCATCGCGACGTAGATCATCAGCCGCGCGCCTTCCGGCCACAAGGTACTCATCACGCTCTGCACGATCCCGACCAGCAACCCGCCGACCAGCGCACCCAGAAAATTGCCCATCCCGCCGACCACCACCACGACAAACGCGACGCTGAGCGCCTCGATGCCCATGAACGGATCGACGCCACGAATCGGTGCGGCGAGCACACCCGCCAATGCGGCAGTGGCGGCGCCTAGCGCGAACACCAGGCTGAAAACGCGCATCACGTTGATGCCGAGCAGCGACACCATCTCCGTCGATTCGCTGCCGGCGCGCACCGCGCTACCGAGCCGCGTGCCTTCCAGCACCCACCACAGCAGCGCAGCCAGCACGGCCGTGAAGCCGATCACGAACAGGCGGTACTTCGGATACACAAAGCTGCCCCAGATCACCACGCCATTGAGCATGTCCGGAACCGGCACGTTGTCGCCAAGCGGCCCCCAGATCAGAATCGCGCATTCCTGTACGACCAGGGCGAGACCGACTGTCACGAGAATATGAAACTCATGCTGTTGCGCGTAAACGTGTCGCAGAATCAGCTTCTCGACGACCCACGCGAGCGCGCCAACGACAATCGGCACGACGACAAGCGCAGTCCAGAAATTCATCGACCATTGCATCGCCTGATAGCAGAAATACGCGCCGAGCAGATAGAACGCGCCGTGCGCGAAATTCACGAAGCGCAGCAAGCCGAACACGATCGACAAACCGACCGCGAGCAGGAAATACAGCATTCCCACTCCGATGCCGTTGACGATCTGCAGGAGATAAACGTTCATGGCGTCCGTCTAGAGGGTGTAGCGATGATGTGCCGCTAACGAGCGTGCCGCGTTGCGTGCGGCACGAATGCATCAGGCCATCTTGCAGCCGGTCTTGTCGAGCGGCAGGAACGACTGGCCGGAACTCACGATATCCGCATAGTCGTCGGCGTTTTTCATCTTGTTCTTCGCCTTGCCCTTCAATAGATAGTAGTTCTTCAGTACCTGATGGTCACCCTTTCGGACTTCCTCCGGCCCCGTCAGGCCGTCATATTTCATGCCCTCGAGCGTCGCGACCACCTTCTTCGGATCGACTGTGCCCGCTTTTACGATGCCGTCGAGCAGGATCTTTGTGCAGATGTAAGAACCTGCGAGGCTGTAATTGGGGTTGGCCTTGAACGCGGCATTGCTGCGTTTGACGAGATCGCGGTTGAGCGGCGAGTCGATGTCATGCCAATACTGTGCGCCGAAATAAACGCCTTCGCACAGGTCAGCGCCGAGCGATTCGAACTGCTCCAGCCCGGAAGCCCAGGCGATCAGAATCGTGCAATTGTTCTTCAAGCCGAAGCTCACGGCCTGGCGCAACGTATCGGACGATTGTGAACCGAAGTTGAGAATCAGCAGGACGTCAGGCTTCGCGGCGACTGCATTCGTCAGATAGCCGCTGAATTCCTTCTCATTGAGCGAGTGGTAGCTATTGCCCACATGCTCAATGCCCTTCTCGTTGAAGATCGCCTTCGCCGCCGATAGCAAACCGTCGCCGAATACGTATTGCGGCGTGATGGTGTACCAGCGTTTGGCTTTCGGCATCATCTGGATCAACGGGCGCACGGTCTGTTCGATTGCACCGTAGGTCGGCACGGACCAGCGGAAAGTCGCGTCGTTGCAGTCCTTGCCGGTGATTTCGTCCGCGCCCGCCGTGGTGATAAAGATCCCACCGGCCTTCTGGACTTCCTTGCCCATCGCCAAAGCTTCGGAGGACAGAATACCGCCGGCGAAGAAGCGCACATTCTTCTGTTGCGCGATTTCCTGTACACGGCGCACTGCCGTTGCGGGCTTGCCTTCCGTATCGAGCACGGTATAGGCCAACGGTTGACCGAGTACTTTGCCGTACTGCTCGATGGCGAGCTTCATGCCGAGGTCGGCGTACTTTCCGTTCGCGGCAAACGGGCCCGACATCGGCACCGGACAGGCGAACTGCAAGGCCCCGGCCTGCGCGAACGCGCTGCGCGCGACCAGCGAGCCCAACGTCCCCGGAACGGCCGACAACGCGGCCAGCTTCAACATATTTCGGCGATTCAAAATGACGCTCCTTAAGAAAGAGACACGCACTGACCGACTGCGAAACTGAAAGACTGCGCGAACGACTAGGGACGCTTGCTGGCCGCCGAGAAGTTTTCCACCACACCGGCTTTGTTCTATTTATCATGATAAATAGGTTGGACTCGATCGTAGGTACAATAAATTCGAGTGTCAATAAGGCAAAATTCCTGGCGGCAGCGAGGCAGCCTTCCGTGTCGTGGCTAGCCCGGCCGGCCGATGGAAGAACGTGCAGGACAAAACTGGGAGCATCGAAAATGGCCATGGATCGCGCCAGAACTGGCGCCGCGATCGAGATCAAGCAGCAAAAGCGCGGCGATCTGGTCGCCGAGGAAATCAAGCGGCTCATCACGGAGAAGGATCTGAAACCGGGTGACCGCCTGCCGCGCGAGGTGGAACTGCAACAGCTCTTTTCGGTGAGCAAGAGTACGATTCGCGAGGCGCTGAAGTCGCTCGAGGTGCAGGGTCTCATCAAGGTGACCACGGGCCCAAGCGGCGGCGGCATGGTGGTCGAAGTGCCGCTCGACCGCACGTTACAGCTCTTGCAGAACTACCTGTTCTTCAAGGATGTATCGATCGACGACATTTACACCGTGCGTAAATTGCTGGAGCCGGAGTTGGCCGCGGGTGCGGTGCCGCATTTGACAGAGCAGGATTTCGAAGCGCTCGAAGCCAGCATTGCGTGCTGCGATCGGCCCGCTTCGTCACATGGCGGACAGGACATCGTGCGACAACGTCAGGAAGACGTGAATTTTCACGACATCCTCGCGGCGGCCAATCCGAATCCGTTCCTGCGTTTCAGTTGCGAACTGATCAACGAAATGATCCGGCAATTGATTGAGTTTCGTAACGATACTCCACAGGCGGAACACGAACGTTTCGGTCTCGCGAACGTGAAGATTCACAAGGCGATCACGAAAGCGGCGCGCGAACGTGACGTGGAAAAGGTGCGCGAGCTGATGGTGGTCCACATGACCGAAGCGCCACGCTATGTGAAGCGCATGAAGGGCAAGCTGCGGGGGCGACTGATTCTCGACTCCGAGATTCGCCGGCGCGTGAGGGCGCGCAGTGTCGCGCCGGTTGATGACGCGGATCCGGAGTGAAAGTGCCGCTGCCTGGTGACGTGGCACCTGCAGCGGATGGTGCGCTGTGCGCCCGGGGTTTGAAGCGGACAGGGCGAGGGGAATCGAAAGGGTCCGGTAGGTCTAAATGAAAGCCCGGGCGCATCAGGATTGCGACTGACGATTAGCTTGTATACAGCCATCCCACTGTTCAAGACGGCCAATTGGGTGGCGGTAGCCGCGTAAGGGCTCAACCTTTTCCGGCCCGCGCCGTTATTGCATCTGCACAGGCATAACACTGGACCGTCATGGCACAACCTATTCCGTTTTCCCGCAACACCGGCGCTGCACGCGCCCGGCATGACAAGGCCATGCTGCTGCCGATCGCCCGGAAGATCGCCGACGACCTTGCCCTGCGCGTGCATCTGACGCTCGACGCCCTGCGCCGCGGCGTCGGCAGCACGAGCGATGCGCAAACACTCACGCAAGTCATGCTGTTGACGGGCTTTCTGGCTGAGTCCGGCTTCGGCTCGGTAACCGGCGAGCAACTCGGTGCGGCGGAGGGCGCGGTGTCAGCGGTTTTCGATATCGGCCGTGAGACCGGCGAGTGGAAGTTGGATAGCGCAGGCGTCGCGATTTTCGCGGAGATCGCGACGAATTACGATCGGCAACTGCACAGCGCGCCCCTTTGGGCGATTACCGATGCCAGCGAGCGACTCGACCGCTTTACCGCAGGCATGCCGAATCAGACACCAATGCGGAAACGGGCTTAACCGGATCGGATGACATAGGGGGGCGAGGGAAACCTCGCTGGCGATTTCCGTAAATAGAAATCGACCGGCGCGGTGTATTGGGAAGGTGCCGTGCGGGTGAGCCGTGACGGTGCGGACGTCGGACGGGCTTACCTGAAGCTGACGGGTTACGCGAACGCGCTCCGGATCGGGAGGGAGTAACGCCGGAGGACCGGGCGCCGCATCGGGCAAGGCCCCAAGGCAACGATGGTTTCAGATGCCCGTTTTCAGCCTCTTTTCTAGGCCGTAAACGCAGAAACCCCACCTTTGCGGGGTGGGGTTTCTGTTTGCTGCTAGGGAGCCTGACGATTACCTACTTTCACACGGGAATCCGCACTATCATCGGCGTGGAGTCGTTTCACGGTCCTGTTCGGGATGGGAAGGGGTGGGACCGACTCG
>NZ_CAJNBK010000037.1 GCF_905220975.1 Paraburkholderia haematera
AGCTCAGGATCGGGTTTCACTCGTTTGTTGCGTTTCGCTACGGTCATCGTCGCTCCTGTTACTGACAGTCTCCTGCCAAATGACCGTTTACACAAAACTAATTACACCCTCTGCCGCCCCGCACAGGGGCAACGCTAATAGACCACTAACAAAACAAGGAAAGGCCAAAACCATAAAAACACAGCCAAACCGCCGCACAGGCAAAAAAAACCGTCAACTCTTCAACACATCCCCAAACCCCCCAACCCTGGCCCCCAACCCCCGAATCGCATCAGCGACCCTCGGCGACAAGAGCGCCTGCAACTCCTCAACATGCCGATAATCCCGCATCCCATCACTCAAAACCCGATCGCCGGCAAAAGCAGGATGACAATAAATCTCCCCCACCCCGTGAGGCAAATCAGCAAGCGCGGCAAGCCACGCCGCCTCGTCCATCCGCCCACTATTAGCAATCCCAACAACATAATCGTTGTGCGCGATCCCAGCCCGGTCCAACCTCGCCCGCACCCGTGAAATCCAAGGCCGCAACCACACCGGCGCGCTAACCTCGAACGGCAACCGCATCGCCCGCATCCCGTACTCGCGGCCGATCTCGAGAATCAATCCCAGCACCGTCGGATGCAGATGGAAATGCTTGTGCGTATTGACGTGATCAAGCGTCAAACCGGTCCTCGCAAAAGCCTCGAACTGTGCGCGAATCTCCCGCGCCAGCTGTTTGCGAACATGCGGCAAAAAGAAAAACCGTACGCCGTCGCGCACCATGTTGTCGCCGAAGCGCCCATGCTCGTTGAGCAATGCGGCAATTCCCGCGCGCGGCGTGACCGCGTCGCCATCGGCCAGCACCAGATGCAGGCCAACCCTCAACGCGGGAAGCGCGCGGGCACGCGCCACCGCATCGTCCGCGGCAGGTGCGCCGATCATCAGGCTCGCGGCCGTCAATACGCCATGCCGGTGAGCCTGCTCGACCGCCAGATTCACCCGTGGATGCAGACCGAAGTCGTCAGCCGTGACGATCAGCCCGCGTGGCTTAGCCGCCATCCGAAGTCTCCATCACACGCAACGACGCACCCTGCGTGCTCGACGCCGAGGCCTCGACCGGCACGCGGGCGCCGCGCCACACCACGTGCGAGCCGAACGCGCCCGTGAGCCATTGGATAGCCAGCAAGATGTCGCGCAACGGCACGAGCGGCAAGTCGCGCCAGAAAGTGCGTTCATGACGCGCGGAACGCAAATGCAGCAGCATGCGCGCGGCAAAGCCGGCCGCCGTGCTGACGCCGCTCGCCGCCGCCGCCCACAGGTGCAGGCCGTCGAACGTGCCGCTCGCGAGGCGCGCGGTGAGCCATGCGCCGGCAAGGAGCCACGGCGTCGGAAAGGTAATGAACAGAAACGCAAAGCCAAGCGGGTTCACCGAGCGGATCGTGCGCAGCCAGCGCGTCTCACGCTGCCACAAGGCGGTAAAGGTCGGCTCGATCACATCGGTCGCCACCATCACGCGTGAAAGCACCGTGCGAAGCCCAAGCGCGCGCACGTGTTCGGCGAGCCAGTAATCATCCGCGAGACAGTTTTTTAGCGCCTCGAAACCACCGATGCGCTCGAGCGTCGCGCGGCGTAAAGCGAGCGTCGCGCCGAAACCGAAGCGGCGCGACCCGGCCGCATGCGCGACACGCACTGAAGGCGCGAACCACTCGTTGATAAACAGCGCACCGAACCGCGGCCAGAAACCGCCGACGCCTTGCGCCACATAGAGACAGGTCACCACCCCCACACGCGGATCGGCGAGCGGCGCCGCCACGGTGTCGAGATAGTCGGCTTCGACCGCGATATCGCTATCCGCAATCACGATCACATCATGGCGCGCCCGCTCCGCCATGTTGATCAGATTGCTGACCTTGAGATTGCTGCCATGCACGCGGGTGTCGATCGCGAGCTCGATGTCGTGCAGCGGATAGGCGGCCTGCAGACGGCGCACCACGGCAATGGCGGGATCGTCCGGTGACGATACCCCGAGCACCAGCTGGAAATGCTCGTGGCGCTGATCGCAGAAGGTTCTCAGGTTCTCGTAGAGTCGCGGCTCGGCGCCGCACAGCGGCTTGAGCACGCTGACGCCGACTTTCGCAAAAGGCGGCAGAAGTTGGGATGCCTTCGCCGCAACACTCGCGCGCCCCCCGCGGCGCGCCGCGAAGAACGGCATCGCCACCGCCGCCACCATCGCATAGAGCGACGCCGACATGCAGCCGGCTAACAGGACCCATTGGTATGCTGTCAATACGTGCGCTGTCATCGCCTGCGTCCGTCAATGCCCGACCAGCACGAACGGTCTGCCCGTAAAGCGCAGATGAAGAACGACGAACCAGCGCCGCGGACAATCCGCTTCGATCAACACCGGCCGCCCAGCCGCCGTTGCGTGGCGGCCCTGAATGGCGAGGTCGAAAGCGGTGTGGGCGAACTGGCGCATCACGACGACGCCGCTCGCGATTAGCGCGAGCGCAAGGAGCTGAAATCTTGTGGAGCTGAAGACCTGCTGGGAAGCCGGCATGAACAGCAGTGCCAGCAACGCGAGCACTTCGGCACCCATGGCAGTGAGCGAAGCCGCCATGAGATGGGCTCGCAGCATGTCGATGGTGACTGGCTTCATGGCGTGATCTCGTGGCCTGAAGAAACGCACGCCGGCAAAAGCGCCGGTGAAGACGCCAGCAAAAGCGCTGGCGAAAGCGCCGACAGAAGCGCCGGCCGTACATTCGATCGATGTGCTTACGATTAAGTTGCGATTGTCTGACAACTCGACGTAGGGTCGCGTGCTCATGTCGGGCCACGCGACCGTAACCAATTCACGGGCGATAGTAGCGATTCTAACTGAAGGAAACCTTAAGGAAGAAAGAGGTATAAAGCGTGTCATGAGCATGATCGTTACACTTCGGATATGCGGTTCGGCGCTTACTTAAAAACCGTCGCCGCTATGCAAAAAACATCGAACGGAATCTCTTGTCATGCGCGTACTCCTCGTAGAAGACGACGACCTGATCGGCTGCGGCATCGAAGCGGGACTGCGTCAAGCCGGTTTCACGGTCGATTGGGCACGCGACGGCCATAAGGCCAGTCTTGCCCTCGATACTACCGCCTATGCGCTAGTGCTGCTTGATCTCGGCCTACCCAGGGTATCGGGTATGGAACTGCTGAAGCGGCTGCGCGACGCCGGCAAAGACGTGCCCGTGCTGGTGCTGACCGCGAGAGGCACGGTGGTGGACCGCGTCGACGGCCTCGAAGCCGGCGCCGACGACTACCTCGGCAAGCCCTTCGACCTGACCGAGCTGGTTGCCCGTTGCCGGGCCCTGCTGCGCCGCGCCCAGGGGCGCAGCGTTGAGGTGATCCGCTATCTGGATCTGACGGTCAATCCCGCGGCGCAAACCGTCGAAGTCGGCAAGACGCGCGTGCCGCTCACCTCGCGTGAATGGGCGATCCTGATGCAGTTGCTGACCAATCAGGGCATCCCCCAGTCGCGCTCGCGCCTGGAAGAAAGTTTGTATGGTTGGCAGGAAGAGATCGAAAGCAATGCGATCGAGGTCCATGTGTCCAACCTGCGCAAGAAACTCGGCGCCAAGCTGATCAGAACCGTGCGCAATATCGGCTATGTGATGGAGAAAGCGTAATGCCGGCGTCGATACACGGGGCGTCGATACGCCACCGCCTGATGCTGCTGGTCCTGACCAGCATCGCGCTGATCTGGGGCATCGCGCTCTTCTCGAGTTACCGTCAGGCCACGCGCGAAGTCAGTGAATGGGAAGAGGCACGCCTCGCGGAGCTCGCGCAAATCCTCGCGCTGCTTGACGAGCGGAATCTGACCACGCTGGCCAATGCGCGCATCGACGTGCGCGAAGAAGAAAAAGGCGGCGAACCGGGCGCCAACAACAGCGACGACGACGATTCCTTGCCGCGCGACGCGCTATTCCAGGTGCGCAGCGCGAACGGCGACGTGCTGGCGGGCAGTCCGCAACTGCGCGCGCTGCAAGCGTGGGACCTGCCCGTGCCGCCCGCCAGCGGCGCGCAAAGCATGACGCTGGGCGGTCAGGCATGGCACACGTTCACCTTGCGCGACACCGCGCTCGGCCACGTCGTGCGTGTGTTCGAACCGGCCAACACGCGCAGCGACCTGGTGAGCGGCGTCGCGAGCCGGATCGCCCGCCCCACGCTCCTCGCGTTGCCGGTGCTGGCGCTGCTGGTGTGGTTCAGCATCGGCTGGAGCCTCGTGCCGCTCAAGGTACTCTCGGGCGCTATTCGCGCACGCGACATCAACCGGCTGGAACCCGTCGACATCGGCCGGGCCCCGACCGAGGTGCGGCCGCTCGTCGACGCGATCAATCTGGTGCTGTCGCGCTTGCGGAACTCCATTGAGCGAGAACGCGCGTTCACCGCCGACGCCGCCCATGAACTGAAGACGCCGCTTGCCGCCATCAAGGTACAGGCGCAAGTCGCACTGGCCGAACCGAACACGGCGTTACAGCGTGTGGCAATGGAGCGCGTGGTGCAAGGCGTCGATCGCAGCGCGCGGCTCGCGGAGCAGTTGCTGCTGCTCGCGCGTCTGGATGTGCATGAGAAACTTTCCACCGTGCCGCTCAGACCCTCGGCGGTCGCGAAAGACGCGCTGCTCGCCAACGAACGCAACGCGCGGCAGAAGAATATCCACGTCACGCTCACCGGCGACATGCGCGCCGAGATCAACGCGGAGCCAGTCCTGATCGGCATCCTGCTCGACAATCTGCTCGATAACGCAATCAAGTATGGGCACACCGGCGGCAACGTCGAAGTGGCTGTGCAGCATGAGGACGGGCAGGTGCAGCTCACCGTGCGCGACGACGGCCCCGGCGTCGCACCTGGCGATCTCACGCGCCTCACCCACCGGTTTTTCCGCGCGACCGGCAATCAGGCGACCGGCAGCGGACTGGGTCTCTCGATCGTCGCGCGAATCGCCGAGCATTTTGGGGCGAGCCTGCATCTGGGCGCGGGTATCGGCGAGCGCGGCCTGGCGGTCAAAGTGTCGTTTCCCGCTTATGCGGGCACGGACTGAGGGTGGCGATGCCGAGGGTGTGTTGCTGATGGATAGTATCGGCGAAGCTGCCGCAGAGGCCGTCACCGGGTCCGGTAGCTAAGGGACCGTATGTCGTCCCGCCGCACTAGCGCTGGCTGGCTTCGCTCACGGCTGTCCGCCCTGCCCGTTCCGCCATGTTCGCCCGCTGCGGCTCGCGATTCGACGACTCGGCAAATTGCCACGCAATAAGTCCGGGCACGAACATCAGCAGATCGCGAATGCGCCGCGCGCCGGCGAGCGCGAGGCAGGTGGAAGGATCGAGGCCCAACGCGCCGCCGATCAGAATGAAACCGCCCTCCTGCACGCCCAGACCGCCCGGCACGAAGAAAGCCGCACTGCTGATCGCCTGGATCAACGATTCGATCACCACCGCCTCGACCAGCGTGACGTGCACGCCGAGAAAGTACAGCGCGAGCCAGATTTCGAGCGACGTCAGGAAACACTGCAGCGGTTGCCAGAAGAACAGATAGCGCAGCACCGGGCCGCGGCGGCGCCAGATCAGCTTGATGGCCTGGTCGATCTGCGCCGATTGCCCGACGAGCGTCGCGAGCTTGCCGCTCGTCATGCGATTGAGCGCACGGGTGATGCGCTCGAACGGGCTCGCATGCTGCACGAGTGCGAACAGCACCAGCAGCGGCGTCAGCACCACTACGCCCCACGCCAGTTGTCCGGCGAGCCGCAGCGTGTCGGAATGCGCATGTGCGAACAGAAAGCCGATGCCGACCATCGTGAACAGCAACTGGCTGATCACCGTGAGCTGCATATCGACAATGATGCTGCCGACCGCCGTAGACGGCCGCACGCCCCAGCGCTTGAGCATGCGAAACGACACCACCTCGCCGCCGATACGCGCCACCGGCAACATGCTATTGACGGATTCGCGCACCCAGACCAGATGCAGCATATTGGCAATGCTGGGCCGGTTCGCGCCGCGAATCAGCGAGCGCCAGTCGCAGGCATTGGCGATCATGGGCAACACGTGCGCGAGCGCCGCCAGAATGAGGCCGGCGCCTGCCGCGCGCAGTGCGCCGAGCACGGCGCCGGGATTGTCCTGCCAGACGAGCCATAGTGATACCAGCAAGCCGACAAGCGCGGCGATGCGGCCGAGATGCTTCATCATCCGGCCACCTTTGGCGCGCGCCTCAGTGCATGCTTCAGTGCATGCTTCAGTGCATGCTTCAGTGCATCCTTCAGGCACACAGCATTGTCCTCGCCATCCTCTTCCAGATACCCACGCGTCATTGCTTACCCAACCTGCTGTTCATCCGTCATTCCGTCCTGCACGGCCGACAACAGGCCGTCGCCATCCACCTTGAAACTGAAACCGCGCCAGATCACGCGCGAGGACCGGAAGCTCGCCACAAAAATCGCAAACGATACGATATCCCATAACGGCAATAGCCACAGGTCGCGATGCGCCTGCCGCAACGCGCGATCGGACAGCACTTTGAGCGCGAGCCGCGCGCATACGGCAACCAGCGCGAGCGGCCACGACCACGGCGCGCCGCCCGAGAAGGCGATGGCGAGCAGTGCGAAAGCGAGCGGATGAATCAGCGCCGAGCCGAGATGGCCCAACGGATCGATGCTGCGAATCGTGCGGCTCCAGCGCAGTTCGTGCGCGATCAGTTGCGTCGCGCTCGATTCCACGCAGGCATGCGAAATCGTGAACGGCGGAATCACCACCTTCTCGCCGATCATGCGCACGGCTTCGCCGATGGCATGGTCCTCGGCCAGATGCTTGACGAACGGTGTGAACCCGCCGATTTTTTCGAGGGTGTCGCGTCGCATCGCAATCGACTGTCCAAAGCATGGGCGCGCGAGACCGAGCGCGAGCCCCGTCACCACGCCAGGCAGGAATTGGTAGTTAGTGGCCTTGGCCGACATGCGCGGCCAGAAACCGGGATCGGGCGTACCGCGATACACGCAGGTCACGAGACCGACACCGGGCTTCTGCAATTCGCCGATCACGTTGCGCAGATAATCCGGCCCGACGCTCACGTCGCTGTCGGCGAACACCAGCACGTCGTGCTGGGCCTGCGGCAGCATATTGAGGATGTTGCTGATCTTGCGGTTTGGACCGTAAAGGCGCGCGTCGGCGACCACGGTGATGTCCGCTTCCGGATGCAGCCGCCGCAGATCTTCGACGGTTTGCAAGGCGGGGTCGGCCGAATCGTGCACGCCGAACAGGAATTGCACGGGGCCCGGATAGTCTTGCTGACAGAAGCTCGACAGATTGGCGAGCAACGCCCACTCGTTGCCGTGCAACGGTTTGACGATCGTGACCGGCGGAAAACTGGTCGGCTCGGACACCGCTCTCGCGAAGAACCGGCCGATCAGCGCACTCGCCAGCACCGTGTAGGCGATGCCGAAAATCGCACCCGCCGCACACGCATAGGCAAGCGTGACGGCGAGCAGATGCATGGCGCTCACGCTTGGTGGGCGCGCAGGAAGCGGAAGAATTCGACGCCTTCACGCAGGCGCCGTTTCATCATGTCCCAGCTCGTGAGCATCTCACGCAAAATTTCCCAGATCTTCGACGGGCGGAAATAGAAGCGCTTATAGAAGTTCTCAAGCTGATGATAGATCTCGTCGCGCGACAGATGCGGATAGCCGATCGCCGCGAGCTGCACCCCTGACTTGCTGACGAGGTTGATGACCTTGTTCTCTTCCAGCCAACCGTTCTCGACCGCCTGGTTGTAGAGCGTCGTGCCGGGATACGGCGCTGCGAGCGACACCTGGATCGTATGCGGATTGATTTCTTTCGCATACTCAATGGTCTTCTGGATCGTGTCCTGCGTCTCGCCGGGCAGCCCAAGAATGAAGGTGCCGTGAATCTTGATACCGAGCTTGCGGCAATCTTCGCTGAAACGGCGCGCGATATCCGTGCGCAGACCCTTCTTGATGTTCAGCAGAATCTGGTCGTCGCCCGACTCGTAGCCCACCAGCAACAGGCGCAGGCCGTTTTCCTTCATGATCTTCAGCGTCGCGTAGGGCACGTTCGCCTTCGCGTTGCACGACCACGTCACACCCAGCTTGCCCAGACCGCGGGCGATTTCCTCGACGCGCGGCTTGAAGTCGGTGAAGGTGTCGTCGTCGAACATGATCTCCTTGACTTCAGGCATGTTGTCGCGAATCCACTTCACTTCTTCGAGCACGTTCTCGGTCGAACGCGTACGGTAGCGATGCCCGCCCACCGTTTGCGGCCACAGGCAGAACGTGCATTTCGAGCGGCAGCCACGGCCCGTGTAGATCGACACGTACGGGTGCTTCAGGTAGCCGATGAAGTAGTTGTCGATCTTCAGATCGCGCTTGTAGACGGGCGCCACGAACGGCAGCTCGTCCATGTTCTCGAGGATCGGGCGCGCTTCGTTATGTTCGATCGAGCCGTCGGCGGCGCGATAGCTCATGCCCTTGATGCCGGTAAACGGCTTGCCTTCGGCGATTTCCTGGCAGGTGAAGTCGAATTCTTCACGGCAAACGAAATCGATCGCCTCGCTCGCGGTCAGCGAATTGTGCGGATCGACCGCGACCTTCGCGCCGACCATGCCGATCAGCACTGAAGGCTTGCGCTTCTTCAGGTCTTCGGCGAACAGAGCGTCGGTGGGGAAGGACGGCGTGCTGGTGTGGATAACCACCAGGTCGTATTGCTGCGCTATATCAAGCGATTCTTCGACGGACAGGCCGTCGGCGGGGGCGTCGAGTACACGGCTATCGGGGACGAGTGCGGCGGGCTGCGCGAGCCACGTCGGATACCAGAACGAGCGCACTTCGCGCTTGGCCTGGTAGCGCGAACCCGCGCCACCGTCGAAGCCGTCGTACGACGGCGCCTGCAAGAACAGGGTTTTCATGAATGCTCCAGCAAGCCTTTGATCGGCGCTTTCAGTTTTCTGTCGGAAAACTATTGGAACTATTGCCCGCACGGAATGCACGCGGGCACAGGGAATCGCGCAAATACTACGGAGCAAAGCTGAAGGAAACCTTAAGAAAAATACGCTGGTCTGCGCTGTTCTAAATGGTTAATACCGGGATTCACCCCGCTTGCGCTTCCGTAGTTTATACACGAAAAACATGACGATTGCCGCGCCGCTCAACATCGGCGTGCAATCCGTGCTGCCCGGCCGGGTCAGACTCCCGCTTCGCCTACAGAAACTGGAGGGATCGCCGGTGCCGCACGATAGATTCCGCCGGTCCGCACACCTGCGCATGCGGACCGGCCACTGCTGTCACACTGGCTTGATATCCGCGGCCTGCTTGCCCTTCGGTCCCTGCTTGATTTCGAAGCTGACCTTCTGGTTTTCCTGCAGCGATTTGAAACCTTCGCTGCGAATTTCCGAGAAATGGGCAAACAGATCCTCGCCACCGTCGTCCGGTGTGATAAAGCCAAAGCCCTTTGCATCATTGAACCACTTCACTGTACCGGTTGGCATGTCGATTCCTCGCTTGCACCTTGGTTGATTGGGTTGCATTCGCCGTCTTTCGCCGGTTTCTGCGACTGCTGCTTGACTTTACGCCTGTTTGCGCGGCGCCGCTCAGGTGGGCAATCGGGCAGGCAATCAGGCAGGCAATCGGGTAAGCGTGAGTCCGCGCGGCAGCCCAGGCAGCAAGGTTCGTGCCGCGCACCACCCGTGGGCACGCCGCCCATGCGATCGCGCGCAATCGGATAAGATAAACGCTATCGGCAGTCCATCCTTGGCCGCGCAGGTTCAGCCCAGCATTTCCCGCCGCGCGACCTATCGTTTTCCCACTTACAGGAACCCAGCATGGCCACCTCGAGCTATACCGATACCCGACTTCTGATTAACGGCGAGTGGTGCGACGCCGCCAGCGGCAAAACCCTCGACGTCATCAATCCCGCCACCGGCCAGGCGATCGGCAAGGTGGCCCATGCCGGCATCCCGGATCTGGACCGGGCGCTGGCCGCCGCACAGCGCGGCTTCGAAGCCTGGCGCAAGGTTCCGGCCAACGAACGCGCCACCACTATGCGCAAGGCCGCGGCGCTGGTGCGCGAGCGTGCGTCCGACATCGCCCGCCTGATGACGCTGGAACAGGGCAAGCCGTTTGCAGAGGCGCGCGTCGAAGTGCTGTCCGCGGCGGACATCATCGAATGGTTCGCCGACGAAGGCCGCCGCGTCTACGGCCGGATCGTGCCGTCGCGCAACCTCGCCGCGCAGCAAACCGTGCTCAAGGAGCCGATCGGCCCGGTGGCCGCGTTCACGCCGTGGAATTTCCCGGTCAACCAGGTCGTGCGCAAGCTGAGCGCCGCGCTCGCCTGCGGCTGCTCGTTCCTCGTGAAGGCGCCGGAAGAAACCCCGGCGTCGCCGGCTGCGCTGCTGCAGGCGTTCGTTGAAGCCGGCGTGCCGGCCGGTACGGTCGGCCTCGTGTTCGGCGACCCGGCGGAGATTTCCAGCTACCTGATTCCGCATCCGGTGATCCGCAAGGTCACCTTCACCGGCTCGACGCCGGTCGGCAAGCAACTCGCGGCACTCGCCGGCGCCCATATGAAGCGCGCGACGATGGAGCTGGGCGGCCATGCGCCGGTCATCGTGGCCGAAGACGCCGACGTGGCGCTGGCCGTGAAAGCGGCAGGCGGCGCGAAGTTCCGCAATGCCGGCCAGGTCTGCATTTCGCCGACACGCTTTCTGGTACATAACAGCATTCGCGAGGAATTCGCGGCGGCGCTCGTCAAGCACGCTGAAGGCCTCAAGCTCGGCGACGGCCTGGCTGAAGGCACGACGCTGGGGCCGCTCGCCAACGCGCGCCGTCTCACCGCAATGAGCAAGGTGCTCGACGACGCACGCAAGACCGGCGCCAAGGTCGAGACGGGCGGCGAGCGCGTGGGCTCGGAAGGCAACTTCTTCGCGCCGACCGTGCTGACCAACGTGTCGCTCGAAGCGGACGTGTTCAACAACGAGCCGTTCGGCCCGATCGCCGCGATCCGCGGTTTCGACACGCTCGAAGAAGCGATCGCCGAGGCGAATCGCCTGCCGTTTGGTCTCGCCGGTTATGCGTTCACGAAATCGTTCCGCAACGTGCATCTGCTGTCGCAACAGATGGAAGTCGGCATGCTGTGGATCAACCAGCCTGCCACGCCTTCGCCGGAAATGCCGTTTGGCGGCGTGAAGGATTCGGGCTATGGGTCGGAAGGCGGTCCGGAAGCCATGGAAGGCTATCTGGTCACCAAGGCGGTGTCGGTGATGGCGGTTTAAGGTCTTTTTAGACGCTGTCTGCGATGTCGTAGCGGGTCCGCGAACCAAGGTTCGCGGACCTTTTTTCTTGCATCGAAAATCTGCTTCATCATGAACGACCCCTCCTCCAGCCTCCTGCAACCCACCCTGACCGGACAGACCGTTGAACTCCGGCCGCTTCAGCAGGAACACGCGCAGGGTCTGCTCGACGCCGCTGCGGACGGTCAGTTGTGGAACATGAAGCTAACGGTAGTGCCGGGGCCGGAAACCATCGGCAGCTATATTGCAACCGCGCTCGACGGACGCGCGGCCGGCACGGTGATGCCTTTTGTGATCGTCAGGCGCGATACCGGGGCGATTGTCGGCAGCACGCGGTTCTGGAAGATCGATCGGGCGAACCGGAAGCTGGAAATTGGGCACACGTGGTTGAGTGAGTCGGCGCAGCGCTCGGCAGTGAATACCGAGGCGAAATACCTGCTGCTGAGTCACGCGTTCGAAGCGATGCAGTGCGTGCGCGTACAGTTCACCACGGACGAACTCAACGAGAAATCAAGGGCGGCGATTCTACGGATCGGCGCGAAACAGGAAGGGATTGTCCGGCACGAGCGGATCATGCCGGACGGGCGTAAGCGCAATTCGGTGCGCTTTAGCATCATCGATGAGGAATGGGCTGAGGTGAAGGCGATGCTGGAGGGGAAGCTGGGGCGGTAAAACCTGCCCCAAGCTAATCGCGTCACTCCGCGTTCAGGCGGAAACCAGCCGCCCCATTACCCCATCAAACATGCACGTCCCGCTCACCCAGCGGCGGTGGCGTCGTCGCCGCCTCAAACTCTTCAAGCAACGCATCCCGCGCCTGATGCCGGCGCACCCATAGCGCGGTGAGAATCGGCACAAGAATTGCCGTCACGAGACAGGCCGTCGCGACCATCGCCGTTGCCGCCGGCACCAGCGGCTTGAAGCGCGGAATCATCTCGCCGATGATCGCGGGGTTCGCCACGGCGGCCCCCGCCGTCGACGAAGCCGCCAACCCCGCGGCCCCATTGCCGCCCGCGATCCAGCGGTCCGCGAGAATCAGCGGAATACCCGTCACGACGATCACCCCGAGGCCCAGCACGACGCCCGGCAAGCCGCTCGTGACGATCACGTTCAGGTCGATACCGTTGCCGAGCGCGAAGCCGAAGAACGGAATCAGAGGATGCACGCAGCGGCCAAAGAACTCGCGCAGCTCGCTATCCAGGTTGCCCAGCGCAAAGCCGATCAGGAACGGCAGCACCGCGCCGACGAAAAGCCGCGGCTCAAAGAACGCCACGCCGGTCGCGCCGAGAATGATCATGCTGACGAGCGGCCCCGATTCGATCGACATCAGGACGAACGCGCCCGCCTCCTCCTTGCTGCCATATTGCTGCATCACCGCCGCATAGAGACCGCCGTTGGTCATGTCCATCGACGTTGTGATCGCGAGCACGGAAAGGCCGGCAAACAGGCCCGCCTTGACGCCGTCAACCGGAATGAAGTGCGAAGCGACGATTGTCGCGACCCATGCCACCAGCATTTTGGTCACGAGCAACGTGCCCGACTTGCGCAACACGGTGCCGGTCGCCCGCAGGTCGATCGTCGCGCCCATGCAGAAGAACCACACCGCGAGAATCGGCACGGTGCCGGTGATCAATCCATTGGTAAAAGAGCCGAGGTATTTCCCCCCGCCCGGCGCAAACGTGTGAACGCAGGCGCCGATCAGCAACGGCACCAGCATCAGGCCGCCTGGAATGCGGTCGATGGCCTTCTTGAGCTTCATGCCTCCTCCGTGGACTTTACGTCCGGTTGCCGGGCGAATCACCCGGGGTGATGTCCCGTTCTTGCGCTGGGCAGCTCCCTTTCGGCGCAATATAGCATCGTGATAGGAACAACGTTCCGATTTCGATAGCATTCCGGATCATCGTTTACCCGAGACAAACTAGCAAACCTTGCTACACCTGATGCGGCATTGCAATATTTTCGGACCGACGTTCCAAATTGAAAATTCTGCGCTACAGTCCGGAACAGACCGGCACTAAAGGCACCATAGGGACCTGCGCACAGTGAACACCTTCGATCTGACCGGCAAGGTCGCCATCGTCACCGGCAGCAACACGGGTCTCGGCGCCGGCATGGCTAGCGCGCTCGCCACGGCGGGCTGCGATATCGTCGGCGTGAGCCGCGCTGACGCCGGCGCGACGCCCATGTACGTCAAAGCGGCTGGCCGGCGCTTCGCGGATGTGCGCGCCGACCTCGCCTCGATCGCCCCAGTCGACGACATCGTGCGCGCCGCAGTCGAAGCATTCGGCCGCGTCGACGTGCTCGTGAACAACGCGGGGATCATCCGCCGCGAAGACGCATTCGACTTCAGCGAAGACGATTGGGACGCCGTCATGGACGTCAACCTGAAGAGCCTTTTCTTTCTTTCGCAAGCCGTAGCGCGGCAGTTCGTGAAGCAGCAAAGCGGCGGCAAGATCATCAACGTCGCGTCGATGCTGTCGTTCCAGGGCGGCCTACGCGTGGCGTCTTATACGGCGTCGAAAAGCGGCGTGCTCGGTCTCACGCGGCTGCTCGCGAACGAGTGGGCCGGGCACGGCATCAACGTGAACGCGATCGCGCCCGGCTACATGGCGACCGCGAACACGGCAGCGCTGCGCGGCGACACGCAGCGCAACGAAGAAATTCTCAGCCGCATTCCGGCAGGCCGCTGGGGCACGCCGGAGGACCTCGCGGGACCGGTCGTATTCCTCGCCTCTTCCGCGTCGGACTACGTGCATGGCCATACGCTTGCAGTAGACGGCGGCTGGCTCGCGCGCTAGCGTGACAGCAGCAAAGTCACGCGACTCGCCGAGCGCGGTATGCTCTCGGCGCCGGGAGGCGGCTGGCATCGGCTGAGTTCGGGCCGAGTGCGCGTTGTGATCGCGTTGTGATCGCGTTTTGATCGCGTTTTGATCGCGTTTTGATCGGTTCGGCATCAACAGGGAATGACGGAAATGGCAGCAATGGGCAAGCAGCGCAGGGACGACGACGCGCACGGGCAAGAAGCGGACAGCACGGGCGGCACGGCCAATGAGAAAGGCGAATCGGTCTCCTCGATCGGCAGGGTCTTCGCGATTCTCGGCGCGATCGGCGACAGCGGCGAGATCGGCATCAGCGAACTGTCGCAGCGGCTCGGTCTGTCGAAGACCACCGTGCACCGCGTGATCCAGACGCTGAAAGCGCTCGGCTACGTCACGCAGGAAATCGAAACCGAGCGCTACCGGTTGACCATCCGCCTGTTCGAACTCGGTGCGAAAGCACTGGAAAGCGTCGACCTGGTGCGCGAAGCCGACGTCGAGATGCGCCGCATCGGCCAGGCCACGCGCGAGGCGGTCCACCTCGGCGCGTTCGACGAAGACGCCATCATCTACATCCACAAGATCGACGCCGACTACGGGCTGCGCATGCAATCGCGAATCGGCCGCCGCAATCCACTGCACAGCACGGCAATCGGCAAGGTGCTGCTCGCGTGGATGGCGCCGGCCGAGGCGCGCAAAGTCCTCTCGCACGTGGAATTTCGCAAGTCGACGCAAAAGACGCTCGCCTCCGCCGACGCCGTGCTCAGCATCCTGCCGCGCGTGCGCGAACAAGGCTACGGCGAGGACAACGAGGAACAGGAAGACGGCCTGCGGTGTCTCGCGGTGCCGGTGTTCGACCGCTTCGGCCGCGTGATCGCCGGCCTGTCGATTTCGTTTCCGACGATGCGCTGTGGCGCCGACACGAAATCGCACTACATTGCGCTACTCAAGCAGTCGGGGCTCGCGATCTCGACGCGGCTCGGCTACCGTGAAGCGACGGCGCCGGAGCAGACAGCGATCGAAGGGTTGAGCTAAACATACTCACCACGCAAAACTCCCCAACTCGATCTCCCGAACCGGCGCGTGCAACCTGGCGTGCCCCGCCTCTTCGCCGAGTAGCGCCTCGGTGATCGTCTCGCGATACACATGAAAATCGTAGCTCGCACGGCTGCGCGGACGCGGCAGTGCGATCTCCACGACGCTCGCGATCGTGCCCGGCCGGGCTTTCATCACCACCACCCGATCGGCGAGAAACACCGCCTCGTCGACGTCATGCGTCACCAGCACCGTCGTGATGCGCTCGCGTTCGCGAATCCGCAAGAGTTCGTCCTGCATCTGGTGACGCGTCAGCGCGTCGAGCGCGCCGAACGGTTCGTCGAGTGTGAGGATGCGGGGACTGGCCACAAGACCGCGCGCAATGGCCACGCGCTGCGCCATGCCGCCCGACAGTTGATGCGGCAGCGCGTCCTCGAAGCCTTGCAGGCCGACCAGCCGGACCGCCTCCGCGACGCGCGATTGTGCCTCCTCCTCGGGCACATGCTGTGCGGCAAGACCGAGCGCGACGTTGCGTGTCACCGAAAGCCAGGGAAAGAGCCGATGCTCCTGAAACACGATCCCGCGTTCCGCGCCGATGCCGCGCACAGGCGCACCGTCGACGAGAATTTCACCGTCGAAACCCGCATCGAGACCCACCAGCAGCCGTAGCAAGGTCGACTTGCCACACCCGCTCGCACCGACGATCGCCACAAATTCGCCCTCGGCGATATCGAGCGAAAAATCGCGAATCGCTTCATAAGCACGGCCATTGACATCGAAAGTCCGGCCGACGCGCCGGAACGAAACAGCCGGTTGCGGATGACTCATCACAGACCCTCGCGAAGCGTTTTCATGGACCAAGCCGCTACTCATCCCCTTGCCCACCTCATTGCCCGCCAGCAGGTTCGGATACCAAAGCGATCTTCGTGAAGCCCGCTTCGTTGATCTCGCCCATCGTCTGCAACACGTTGCCGTACGGCAGCCCCTTATCACCTCGAATCTCGACGCGCCGCTCATGATCGCCCGAGGTTTCCCGTGTCAGCGTGCCGACGAGTTGTGCGCCGCTCACCTGAGTTTTATCGACATATACCGAACCGTCGCGCTTCAGACTGATCGCGACAGGCGGCTTGTCTTCGCTGAGCGGTTTGGCTCTCGCGGCAGGCAGATCGACTTTCACGCCCTGCGCCATGAGCGGCGCGGCCACCATGAAAACGATCAGGAGTACGAGCATCACGTCGACGAGCGGCGTCACGTTGATCTCGCTGACCGGCGCGGCGATGCGTCCGGCTTGTGCGGCTGGAATCCGGGCGGCCATCTCAAGCGCCTCCCGTGACGGTGCGAACGGCGGCATGCAATTCAGGGCGCGCATGCTTTTCGTGAACCACATGCTCGTGAACCGCATGCTCGTGAGATACAGGCTCGGCATCCACCACAAAATCCCCCGCCTCCAGTTGCCTCGACAACTGCACCTCGACGAGGCCCGTCAGTGTATCGAGCCGGTTCGCGTAAGCGTTCAGATCGCCCGACGCGCGGTTGTACGCCACCACGGCCGGAATCGCGGCGACCAGCCCGAGCGCGGTGGCAAACAGTGCTTCCGCAATGCCCGGCGCGACCACCGCAAGACTGGTGTTATTGCTCGCGGCAATCCCCTGAAACGCGTTGATGATCCCCCACACCGTGCCGAAGAGACCAACGAACGGCGCGACCGAACCCACCGTCGCGAGCACCGGCAAACCGCGCTGCAATTGCTCGATTTCGACGCCGCGCGTAATCAGCGCGACCCGCGCGACGCGCTCCTTGAGGCTCTCGCGGCCCGACTCGCTGTGCTGCAAGCCCTGCCGCCAGGTTTCGCGCCACTCGCCGACCACGGCACGGTAGACGCGTGCGAACGGATCGTCGGCGAATTCGCCAAGCGCCGTCGCGAGTTGCGCAAGCGAGCGCTGCGTCTGCAGTAGTTCGAGCCAGCGCGCGGCACGCCGCTGCAGCGCGCGAAAGCGAAACAGCTTGTCGACGATCACGCCCCAGCTCGCCACCGATGCCAGCGCGAGCAGCACCATGATGGACTTGACAATCAGATCCGCTTGCGCGAACAGCTGCAGCGGCGAAAGATGAGCAGCAACATTGGCAGGGTTCATGGCCATTCTCCAGAATGCGTCAGAAGGTGAAAGTGATGCGGGTCATTCGGTTAGTTGATAGACGATCGCGCCGGCGAGGCGATAGGCGCTCGCGCCGAGATCCGGCGGCTTCGGAAACGGGGCAGCGGATTTGATCGCTTCACGGGCGGCGTCGTCGAGCAGTTCGTTACCCGAGGACGTGATGTCCAGATGCACGACATGTCCTTGCGCGTCGAGCGTCAACGTGTACGCGATGCGGCCTTCCTCGTGACGCAGGCGCGCGGCGCGTGGGTAGCTGTCGGCGGCATAGCGGTTGATGCGCTCGAACACGCTCGCGGCGTAGTCGCTTGGGATGCCGTTCGTGTCGATCACGCGCGGCTTCGACGGCGCCGGGGTTTCTGCGGCGGCAAGCGGCGCCGAAGGTGCGGCAACGGGTTGTGCGACGCTCGGCGAGTCAGAAACTGCCGTTGCTGCGGACGCTGTGGGCACTGCGTGCGTGGCCGGCTTCGTGACCGGTGCGGCGCGCGTCACCGGGCTCGCGTGCTGCGGCTGGGGCACCGCGGGTCTCACCTGGGGTGGCGGTTTGAGTTGCGTTGGCGGCGTCACCGGTTGTGCAGGTTGCGGCGCCACCAACGGCTGCGGCGCCTCAGGCCGCGTCAGCGTCAACGCGATGGTCCGCGTGCGTGGCGGCGGCTCCGGTGCATGCGACCAGACCAGATACAGCGCGGCAAACAGCGCACCGTGCAGTGCCACCGACACCGCCGTGCCGGTCCGCGCATGACGGCGCCGTGCGCCACCCTGCCCGCCGGCGAACGGCGCCGCAAAAGCGGGTTCGTACAACGTTGATGTGCTCACGTCAGCATCCTCCTAAGCGGTAGCGGTAAGCGCGCCGTCATCGTCAGGCGCTCACGCGAACACGCGCGAGACGTCCTGCACGCCGTTTTCCACGACGTACGCCTGCCAGTGGTCGAGCAACGCGGCGAGTTTTTCCGGTTCGTCAGCCGCGCGATCGTGAGTCTCGCCTGGGTCCTGCCCGAGATCGTAGAGCTGCCATGCGCCCGGCCCGACCGGTTGCGGGATGAACACTGCTTTCCAGTCGCCCTGCCGCACCGCGCGCATGCCGAACAATTCCCAGCCTGTTACGCGATGCGCGTCATGCACGGTGTCTGAAGCACGATTCAGATACGCGAGCAGCGAGGCGCCCTTCGGCTGCGCGACTGTACGGCCTTTGTATGTGTGGCCCGGATGCTTCACGCCCGCGAGTTCGAGCACGGTGGGCACCACGTCCATCACCGTCGAAAACGCGTCGCCGATCTCGCCCTGGCGCGCGAGTGCCGGGTAACGCGCGAACGCGACCACGCGAATCCCGCCTTCGGTCGTGAACGCCTTGTAGAGCCGCGACGGCGCGGTCGCCGCCTGAGCCCAGCGCGGTCCGTACCACACATACGAGTTGCCGCGCCCGACATTGGGCAGGCTGTTGTCGTAGTGGTCGCCGATGAACTGCTGCAGGTTCGGGCCGAACACCGGCAGTGCTTCGAGCAACGCGCCCTCCGCGCCGTTGTCCGAGAGGAACAGCACGAAAGTATTGGCGAGTTCGCCAGTCGCTTTCAGATACTCGATCACACGGCCCACGTTCCAGTCCAGACGCTCGACCATCCCCGCATAGACTTCCATGGTGCGTGCCGAGAAGTCCCGTTCGTCGCCGGTAAGCTGATCCCATTCAGCGTTGCGCGCCACCACCGGATGCGCTTGCACGTTTTCGCCGAGCAGGCCGAGCGCGCGCTGTCTCGCAAGACGTTCTTCGCGCAGCGCGTCGGGGCCCGCCGCATAACGGCCGCGATAATGCTCAACGGTTTCGGCCGGCGCCTGCAACGGCCAGTGCGGCGCGGAAAACGGCAGATAGGCGAAAAAAGGACGGCCGTCGTCGGGACGTTCGCCGAGGTATTGCAGCAGCTTGTCCGTGAACGAGTCGGAGGAGTAGAAGTCTTCCGGCAGTTCGTCGACGAAGCGGTCGTCTTCGACATACAACGAGCGCGTCGAGCGAAGCAGACGGGGTTGCTCCGCATCGATCGCGACCGGTTCGAAGCCATAGTGATTCGCCGCGCCCGGCAGCAAGGCGAACGAACGCTCGAAGCCGCGTGCCGACGGTGCGCGCTCAAGCGTCAAGCCCAGATGCCATTTGCCGGCCATCGTCGTAAAGTAGCCCGCGTCGCGCAGCAGCTCGGGCAACGCCACCACGCGGTCGTTCAGATAGCCTTCATAACCCGGCTTGCCCTCGAGTTCCGGCGAGAGCGCCTCGGCCATCGTGCCGATCCCGGCGATGTGGTGATCGGTGCCGGTAAGCAGCATCGAACGGGTCGGCGAGCAGGCCGATGCCGTGTGGAAGTCGGTGAAGCGCACGCCTGCGTGCGCAAGCGCATCGAGATTGGGCGTCGCGATCTCGCCGCCGAATGCGCCGAGGTCGGAAAAACCCAGATCGTCGGCGACGATCACGAGAAAGTTGGGGCGCCTGGTTGGTGTGCGCGCTGCCGGATCAGAAGACATGGTGTTCCTTGATGAAGGGTTCAGTCACAGAATTCAATTCGTTCTTGAGGCGCGGTAAACGTCACTATCACGCCACCATCACGCCACCATCACGCCGCCGTCAGATCACGGCAAATCCGCTTCTAACGCGGCCCGCGCCAGCGTGCCGCCGCCGCTTCGAGCCGTCCGCCCAGCCAGCCGAACAGCGCGCCGAGCGCACCGACCACCACCGCCGCGCTCAACAACCGGTCCATGCGGAACAGCTGCTGCGCATCGAGCATGAAGTTGCCGATACCCACGCCCGAGGGCATGAAATACTCCGCGCCGATCGCGCCGAGCCACGCATAAACGAGCGCCAGCCGCAGTCCGGCGAACACACCCGGCACGATCGCCGGCAGAATCAGCCAGCGCAGCCGCTGCACGAAATCTAGCCGCAGCGTGTGCGCCACTTCGGCCAGTTGCGGCGAGAGATTGTCGACAGCGCGAGCAGTCGCCACCACCATCGGGAAGAAGGCGGCAAGCGCGACGAAGATCACCTTGGCGAGATCGTCGATACCGGCCCAGGCAGTGAGCAGCGGAATCCACGCGAAAATCGCGACCTGGCGCAGCGCGGCCAGCGTCGGGCCGACGGTACGCCGCAGCGCGGCGGTGAGGCCGAGCGCGAGACCCGATAGAACGCCGGCCGCCGTGCCGAGCGCGAGCCCTTCGATCGAGCGCAGCAAGGTATGCCATAGCGGGATCGGCAAGGCGCCGCTTGCCACGTCGTGCCATGTGCTGGTCAGCACAACCCGTGGCGCCGGCAGAATGCGGGCATCGATCCAATGTTCGCGCGCGGCCACGCTCCACACGAGTACCGCCAGCAGCGGCAGCACTGCGCCGTAGCCGTACGCGAGCCAACCTCGCCGTGCATGCGCGGCGTGCTCGGCCAACGCCGCGCGCGGCCAGCGGACCACACGCCGATCCAATGCATGAATCCCGTAGTCCATCGTGAACCCGATCACGCCGATCACGGCTATGCACACGAACACGATGTCGAGCTGGAACATCTGCCGGCCCCAGACCATCAGGTAGCCGATCCCTTCAGACGACGCGAGCAGTTCGACCGCGATCAGCGTGAGCCAGCCCTGCGCCAGCCCGAGACGCAGCCCGGTCAGAAATGGCGGCAGCGCCGCCGGCACGATCAATAAACGCACCGTCTGCCCGCGCGGCAAACGCAACACCGCCGCCATCTCGCGCAGGCGCGGCGGCACCGAGCGCACGCCGAGTTGCGTATGAATCGCCACCGGCACCAGCACGGCCTTGAAGATCAACACCACTTTCAGCGACTCGCCGATCCCTAGCACCACCATCAGCAGCGGCAGCCACGCGAGCGTCGGAATTTGCGCCAGCGCGTAGAAACTCGGCGCGATCACAGCATCGACGGTGCGGCTCGCGCCCATCGCGGCACCGAGCAGCGTGCCGCCCAGCACGCCTGCGGCGAGACCGAATGCGAGCCGCTTCAAGCTGATGAGCAGATTCGCCGCGAGGTTGTCGCCAAGCAGGTCGGCGGCGGTTTGCCAGACCAGTTCGGGCGTCGGCAGGATTTGCGGCGACATCCACTGATGATGCGAGGCGAACCACCATAGCGTGTACAGCAGCACCGGCAGCGTCCATCCTGACAGACCGCGCCAACTCACCGCACCGGCGCCGCGTGGACCGCGCGCGTGGCGTTCAGCCGTTGAGCGCGGCGGGGCTGACGGCCACCACGACAATCGCGTCGATGGCTGATTCGAAGTGGATAGAGTCGGTCTCAAAGTCGTGGTCCGTGAAGAGCGGCAGCCGGGCTGCTCAGTAGTCGTAGCGCAGCGTCGCGCCGAACATTCGCGAGTCGCCCACCGAGGCCGAGTACGCGCCGTTGAAGGTCGCGAACGAGGCCAGGTAATAGCGCTTGTCGAACAGGTTGCGCGCCCAGATCGACAGGTCCCATTGATGGCGTCCCGTGGCGAGCCGCCAGCCGGTCGCGACGTTGACGATTCCGTAGCCGGGCAGCTTGCCGTACTGCGAGTCGTCGAGCGTGCCGTACTGATTCGAGCGCAGCGAGTAAGCGGCGGCGAAGTATTCGTCGATGTCGTGCGCGAGACGGAACTGGTACTGCGCGCTCAGGTTCAGGATCCAGCGTGGCGCGCCGGCTACCGGCCGGCCGGTCAGGCTGCACGTTGCTTTCGGATTTGGGATCGCCACTTCCGACGGGCACGGCGCGTTCTCATACGACGTGTACGTCGCATCGATATACGAGGCGTTGAGACCCAATGTGAGGTTGCGGATCGGCATCGCCCGCAGATCGATTTCGGCGCCGCGGCTGCGCACGTCGGCGGCATTCGAGAGCACGGAGATCACGCCGGTGGGCGTGCCGACGAGACTGGTTGCCTGATAGCCGCTGATCTGCGTCCAGAACAGATTGGCATTGAGCATCAGGCGATGTTCGAGAAATTCGCTCTTGATGCCGAGTTCTGCGTTATTGGCGCGCTCCGGCCCGACGATCAGTGAATTCGCGCCTTGTGTGGGTGCGGACGACACCGCCATGTTCACGCCGCCCGATTTTTCGCCGTGGGACAGCGTCGCATAGGCGAGCACGTCGGGCGCGAGCTTGTAGCCGAAGTTCAGGAGCGCCGAGGGGCTCACATTCGACAGATGCAGATCGCCCGACGCATAGGCGCCGATCACGCTGTTGCGCACGGCCTGCGCGGCCGGTCCCACGCTTGCGCCGCCGATTGGCGCACTGCGGTTGACGTCGGCGGACTTCTCTTCATACGTGCCGCGCACGCCCGCGGTCAGGTCGGCACGCGAATCGATGTGCCACGTGCCCTGTGCGAACAGCGCGAAGCTGTTGGTCGTCATGTGCGCGGGCGCCGTCGAGGTGGTGTTGTCGAGCGCGCGGATATCGCGGCCGAGAATCACCGCGTCCGCGTCCGGACCGTAGTACGCGAAGGTGTTGTTGTTCAACTGCTGATAGAAGTAATACGCGCCCGCCACATAATCGATCGGACCGCCGGTGGGCGACGCCACCCGGAATTCCTGCGAGAACTGATGATCGTTGACCGATACGCCGGTATTGACGATTGCCGGCTTGTTCAGATAGTCGTCGTTGGCCGGGTCGAAATGCCAGAAGCGGCCGGCAGTAATGGACGTCAGCGTAAAACCGCTCGGCAGCGTGTCGTTCACCTCGACCGACAATCCGCCCTGATGCACGCTCACGTGCTGACGCGAATCGAGATTGACCTGGTAGAGCGAAGGATTCGTCACGGGCGATGCGCCGATCGACGCCGCCCGCCCGAGAAACTGATTCACACCGTTGACCGTGGGGCCGAGCCCGTACAGCACTTGCGTGCCGTAGCTCGAATCCTCGGTGTTGTAATCGGCAATCACCCGCACGTTCAGATCGCCGGTCGGCTTGAACAGCAATTCGCCGCGTCCGCCTTCACGCGTGCCGCCGTTCAGTTGCGAGCCGGTGTACAGGTTCTTGATATCGCCGTCGTCGTGAGTGCGGTAGAGCAGCAGGCGGCCTGCCAGCGTGTCGGTAATTGGGCCGGACAGCACCGCCCTGGTTTGCGCATAGCCCCGTTGGCCGATCGATTGTTCGATCGATGCTTCCGTCGTGAACGTCGGCCGTTTGGTCGTAATGTTCAGGATGCCGGCCGTGCTGTTCTTGCCGAACAACGTGCCTTGCGGCCCGCGCAGCAATTCAATCTGGCTGATGTCGAGCGCGTCGAACACCGCCATGCCGGGGCGGCCCAGATACACGTTGTCGAGATAGACGCCGACGCTGCCTTCGAGGCCGTCGTTTGCCGGATTGTTGCCGATGCCCCGCACGGAGATGCTCGACTGCCGCGCATGGATGTACGCGACGTTCGTGCTCGGCAAGGTGTTCTGCAAATCCTGCACGCGATAGTTGCGCTGCGCTTCGAGTTCGTCGCCGCTCACGGTCGAAATCGGCGCCGGCACTTTCTGCACGTTTTCCTTGCGGCGGCGCGCGGTCACGACCACTTCCTTCAACGCCGCCGGTGCGGCTTCCGTGCCCGCTTTGGCGGCCGATGCGGCTTCCGGCGCAGCCGCTTTGGCATGCTCCTGCACGCCCGGCGCATGACTGACGTCCTGTGCCCAGGCGGCCGTTACCGGCAGCAAGGCCGCTGCCATCAAGGTCAGGTTTCGGTGGGTTTTATTGTTTTTCATCGAGGTGTTTTTCTTGGAGCGCAAGGCGCATTCAGCCCGTGATCAAATCGACTTGTCGGCCTGACCGAAAGCGCGGTACGCCTGCCAATGATTCGTGAGGTTGAGCTCACGCAGCGCCTGAGTCAGATACGTGCGGTCGACCCACTGATCGACGTCGAACGGACGGCGAATCAGTCCCTGTTGCTTCGCGGTATCCACATCGCGCTTGAAGGCGTCGACGAAATAGGTGTCCAGCAGCGGCGAAAACGTCACCGACGGATCGCTCGACGCAAGTTCATTGCGCCATACCGTGGCCGGCACATTCGCCTGGTTCTGTTCCAGTGCGATATAAGCGTCGAGGTTGTGTTTATCGGAAAGCCATTGCGACGCTTGCACGACGGTGCGCACGACGCGCGTCGCCAGTTCCGGATGCGCCTTGAGAAAGTCCGATGACGCCACCAGCCCCGCCTTCAGCGTGCCGACGCCCTGCTTTCCCTGGGTGCTGACCGGTACCTCGGCAAGACCCTTGTCACGCAGCACGAACACGCCGGACGAACCCCATAGCGCGTCGATGCGGCGCGCAGCCAGCGCCGCGGCCGCCGCGTTCGGATCGAGATTGACCACGCGGAAATCGCGCTCGTTCAGTCCTTGCGCACGCAGCACGCTGTCGAACGACAGTTGCAGCGCGGTGCCGCGAAACACGGCGACTTGCTTGCCTTTCAATGCATTCAGATCGGTGACGCCCTGCCCCGGCACGACTGCGAGAAAGCCGTTGATGTCGCGGCCAAGCGCCGCGATCAGACGCGTATCGAGTCCGTTCGCCCGGCCGATCACGCCGGCCAGATCACCGAGAAAAGCCAGATCGACCTGATGGTTGGCGAGCGCTTCGTTGATCGCCGGGCCTGCGCCCTTGAAGAAGGTCCAGCGCACTTCCACGTTCTCCTTCGCGAACGCCTGGTCCAGCAGCTTGTTGACGTAGATCACGTCGACCACGCCGCCGCCCGCCGGCTTCGGCCCCGCGCTGATATCCGGCACGGCGATGCGGATTACCGTCTGCGCAGCGGCAAAACCAGGGGCCGCGAACAGCCATGCCAGCGCGATTAGCAACAACGGCCTGGCCCAATTGATCGAGCGGTTCATGGGTTCTCCTGAAGTTCGTGAAGATGAATGGAGCACGTACGCGGGCTGCATCAGGCAAGCGGCGTGAGCGGCCCGCGTGGCCCGCGTGGCCCGCGTGGCCCGCGTGGCCCGCGTGTTTAGGCTGCCTTCACAGCCGGTTTCGGTTCGACGCTGCGCGTCAAGCTGCGGCGGCCGTCGACGCTCACCGGCACGTCGCCCTTCAGGGTCACGCGACGCACCACCCGGTGGGCATCGCCATAGTCGTTGACGGCATAGTGCTGGGTCGCGCGGTTGTCCCAGATCGCCACGTCGCCTGCCTGCCAGCGCCAGCGCACGATGTTCTCGAGGCGCGTCACGTAGGCTTGCAGCAGTTCCAGCAAATGCGCCGACGCACTCGGCGTGAGCCCGACGAAGCTCTTCACGAAATGACCGAGAATCAGGGTCTTTTCGCCGGATTCCGGATGGACGCGCACCACCGGATGCTCGGTCTCGTAGCGGGTCGACACGAACACGTCGCGATAGCGTTTGAGCGCTTCGGCATCCCGCCCGCGCTCGCCGACATTGGCGTAGTTCGCGTAGTCGTATTCATTGCTGTGCACGGCCCACAACTGCTCCGCGAGCGCTTTGAGCGGCGGCGGCAAATCGTCGTAGGCGGTGGCGGTGTTGGCCCAGACGGTATCGCCACCCACCTCCGGAATCGTCACGCCACGCAGGATCGACGCTTGCGGATACGCATCGACGAACGTCACGTCCGTATGCCACGAATTTGCGCGGCCGCCGCGATGCGAATCGAGTTCGAGCAGATAGTCGGTGCCGTCCACCACCGGTACCGTGGGATGCGAGACCGGTTCACCGAGCAGCTTGGCGAAAGCTTCCTGATCGGCATCCTGCAGGTGCGTCTGGCCCCGGAAAAAGATCACCTTGTGGCGCACCAGCGCAGCGCGAATCGCTTCGACGGTTGCCGGTTCGAGCTGGCCCGACAGGCGGACGCCGCGAATTTCCGCGCCGATGCGGCCGGTGACGGGATGAATGTCCAATGCGTTGGACGTCGCGAGACTGAGATTCGACATGCGATGCAACTCCTAAGTTTGAGGACGAGACAGGTCAGCGCGCCACGAGGCACGCGGGGCGAAAATCTTTATCTGGAGGTGGCGCTGGTTCGAACCTTCTGAGCGCGGATCAGCTCAGAGGCGGCTCGGTTGAATCAACACGCGGGCACATTGCGGCGCGTTGAACACGCCGGACAGGAGCGGCGACACGACAACGCCCGGAACCCCGCGGAGGGTGGTTCGCGGCGGGCGGCTGAGTCGGCGGTATGGAGATGAATCGGCACTTGATAGGCTCTGTCGGCTGAATCGGTGAGTCATTATTGGCAGAGTGGGTGCCACGAATCTATCGCGCTTTGGACACTTGATAGAAGGGCTTTTTATATCGTTATGAGTTTTCTCACGCGGCGTCGCTCACATCCCGCAGCGCCTCCATATCGAGCACGGTAATCCGGCTATAGCGCACGTCCACGATGCCCTGCTGCACGAGCCAGCGCAGTTCCTTATTGATGCTTTGCCGGGACGCGGCCAATAATGCGGCGAGATCCTCCTGCGACAGCTTGATCGTCAGCTCCACGCCCCGCTCCGTTTCCTTGCCGTGCCATTCGGCAAGACCAAGCAACTGGTCCGCCACGCGCGCACGGAATCCGGCCAGCGCCGTCTTGCTCATCCGGCCATGCAGCGCGCGGCTGCGCAGGCAGATCAGATCGAGCACGTTGCGCAGCAGCGCGGGCTCGCGGGCGAAGAGTTCGAGTAAGGCGCTGCCGGGAATGTGGAACAGCGTCGTCGAGCCGTGCGCGCGCTGATCGTGCATCGAGCCACGCCGGTCCATCACCGGAATGAAGTTGATGACCTCGTTCGGCCACATGTACACCGCTACCGCGCGTGCGCCGGCCGAGTTGGTCCAGCTCATTTCGATCGCGCCGGAGAGGACGACCTGGATGTCGTCGCACGGTTCATCGCGCGCGAAGATCAGCTCGCCGTTGGTCCAGGTGCGCAATTGACCGGCGTCGCATAACGCGTCGATTGCATGCGCTGGCCAGCTTTTCAGGCAAGCGTTGGCGGTGAACGCAGCGTGAATCGCGTCACGAACGCCCGTGTCGAGCGAGCGCCCATCACGCCGCGATGAGAGCAAGGGCGCGGGCCGTGCCGGGGGGAGAGGCGCGGAAAGCAGCACGTCGAAATGCCCCGCGGAGGTTCGCCGCGCGGACCGCCGCCCCGCCGATGACCGTGCTGCGGTATCCGGGTTGAATGCTTCGGTAATTGTGCTCATGGCTGACCGGCAAGAGATGCGATTGGACTTGAATGACTGACAGGCAGTCGGTCCTTCGATCTAACCAGTGTTAGCGGCGCGCGTAAAAGACTTGTTTTTTATGTGCTTATCACGCATTCGGGCGTGACGATCGCGCGCGGATGCCATGACGTCGAAATCGCCAGGATCCAGGCGTCGGGGGAGGATATCGGTGAGCCCGCTGGCCGCCGACGAAAGGCAGCGGGCATGCGGGCCAACAAGGGGATCAGGGGATAAGCGGAAAACAGACGGGAAGTAACAGACGGCCAACGCAAACTAACGGGTCACGGCAGCATCCGTTGCAACGTCTGATCCTTGAGCACGAAGCGATGAAACAACGCCCCTGCGATATGCAGTGCGATCAACGCGAACAACACCCAGGCGAGATAGCCATGAATGTCGCCCATTTCATGCCCCACCGTCGAGCCTACCGGCGAGATGCTCGGGAACGGCAGCACGCCGAGCAGCTTGACGGACCATCCGCGCGAGGAGGCATTGGCCCATCCCAGCAAGGGCACAGCCACCAGCGCGAGATAAAGGAGACCGTGCGTGATGTGCGAAACGACACGGAGCAAAGGCGACAGCGATGCGGGGGCCGGCGCATGCGTGAGACGCCAGACGATTCTCACCACCACCGCGGCAATCAATGTTGCCCCCACGCCGAGGTGCCATGCGATCAGGCCGTCGGGTCGCGTACCCTTATGAATATCCGGCATGGTCCAACCGATCACGAATTGCGCCGCGATCAACAAGACCACTAGCCAATGAAGAAATTTGGCGACGCCGTCATAGCCTGATGCGGCGCGTAAAAAATGAGCCTGATCTGATCGCATAGTCATGAGAGTGTGTTAGTCGCAGTGAAGCCGTTGAATGGAGCGTGCCTATTTGCGCCGAAGATACACACATTGAAAGCGCAATGACGCGGGATGCTACGGGTCAAACCTTAAGAAAAGCTGATGCTACACCTAACAATTCCCATCAGGCGCATGAGGCGGTAACGCATCGGCAATGCCCCCGCGATCCCGTAGAAATTGCCGTCCGCGACGCATGACGCCATGCGTGCATCCCAAGTCTGCAACTGAATGTATCCGTGCGCCATACGCACCGGGATCAGCCACGTCACGCGTATTTCCATTGTTCATACGCGTGCGCATCGATCTGCCTGAGCACAGCGGATGCGCGAAGACACGACACTTTTCATAGCGCGCTCAACGGGTTGCCCGCCGGCATGTTGCCTGCGCAACGGCTATTCGTAGCGCAGCACCCTATCCCCACACGGTCTTGCGAAGGTGGCCGACATGCGAAGAAACCGACACGTCCTGTTACACACGAACACACCGGTAATCCAGCCGCTCAGTAGAGTTCGATCAAGCATAAAAGGGAGCGCACCGTCATGAAACGAATTTTCGCGCTGGTTCTGCTGGCCCTCACCCTCGGGAGCGCGTTGGGCGGTTGCATCGTCGTTCCCGAAGGCGGCTATCACGAGCACTACTACCACGATCACGACCATTATTAAGCGCTGTGCACGCGGCGCACCCCACACTCAATCGTAAAACTCGAGAATAAAACATGAACAATTCACGAAGCCGCTGGCTGTCCATGGCGATCGTTGCAGGTCTGGGGATCGGCGCATCTTCTGTCGCGTTGGCGCACGTCGATGTGGGCGTGAACATCGGTATTCCGGGCGTGGTCTATGCGCCCGAGCCGGTCTATGCCCCGCCGCCGCCTGTCTACGCGGTCCCGCCGCCGGTGGTGGTGGTGAGCCCTGGCTGGTACGGCGACCGTTATTACGACGGCCGCCGCTACTGGGAACGACACGATTGGGAGGAGCACCATCACGAGCGCGAATGGCATGACGCGCGCGGCTATCGTGACGGTCCGCACGGCGACTGGCACGACCACGGCCACGACCACGGTGGCGATCACGGCGATTGGCACGGCCATGGCGATGATCACGGCCACGGCGATCACTAAAGCATCTGTTGTGGCGGCGTCGCTGACGCCGCCGGTCCGGGCCGGCATTCGCGCCACACCTTTTCAAGGAGCGACGATTTGCTACGCAACGATCCACGGCGTGTAACGGCACACATCGACGGCACGGTCATTTCCGCCGAATACAGCGAGCAGACTGGCCAATTGTGTTTGCGTCAGGACGGCACCGTGCTTCGCGAATGGTTTCCACCTCACTCGTGGATCGCGATTGCATCGGTGGCCGGCGCGCGGCACTGGGGTACGCGGCCCACCGACGAGGATCTGCGGGCCTTGTTGCGCAACGAAATGACCCTGTTGCGCACGCCATAACCGCGCGACGGGCACAAAAAAGGCCGGCCATCGGCTATGTTCCGATGACCAGCCTCTTATCGTCGATTCACAGATATCGAATGAGTCGAACAGCGTGAATCGAACCGCGCCGCGATGATCCGCGTATTTCGTTTTACCCTTAACGTGCGTTATAGATAGGCGGCGAATAGGAGCTTATCGTCGTTTCATTGCCGTGACCGGCTTGCCACGTGCCACGACTGCCGGAACCATAACCGCTGGTATCGGCCTGACGTGCGCCTTGCTGTTCCGAAACTTGGGCCTGCGCGCCCTGCGCGTTTTGTGGGGCGGGCTGATTCGATTGCGCGAACGACGCGATCGGGGCGCCAAGAACAACAGCAATAGCAACAGCTTTGATGAGCGACTTCATGAAACCACCTCCAGAAATTAACCTGTACGCGCAATGTGGCGCGTGGTGCAGCTAGTGAGGACAGTCTAGAAGCGGTTCACGCGCGGATAAATCCTCCATTCCTGAATTCACTGTTGCTTTTGACACGACAATGGCAGGAGCCCGCCCATCAACGGCTTGCCGGCGGGTGCCGGGCTGACGGGATTCGTCTGATCAGAAAATTCCGGCGCATTTTCTTTAAACGCCGGCTATAAAAGGATGCGCCGATGCAAATCGTGTGCGGGTGTCGCAGCGCCGTAGTCGGCGCCGTCATTGCGTCACGATCGCATCGCCCGTGAAATTTTTATCCCGCCACGCAAAGCGCCGGGCTGTTCGCTCGCAAGCTCCATTGTCTTGATCCGAGGGTGTTTGAAAATTAACGTGGCGCCGCTATTCAATGCAATTAGCATCGAATCGTTTTATCAAATATTTTTAAATAATAATTAACCAAATTTCCCCATCGCAGCAAGCTACTGCATATTTTAATTTTACAAATCCAATTGACTTATACGCATTGTATTTCTAGCATGAACTCACGCTCTGGATGCGCGAGTGAGTCGAACATATTTAATAAATACATTCAGATTAGTGTCTGATGCCTGCGACACCCGCCGGATTCCGTTTGTCCATGCCTTGCGCTATTAAAATTAGCGCGTGGGCGCGGGACCTGGGCGAAGCACGCGGCGCGTAAAGAAAATAACTGGTCGCGAACACATCAACACCTCTGTGTGGAGTTCGATTTGATCACCAGAACTCGCTCGACCTGTGCCATGGAAGGTGAAGCGTTGGCGCAGTTCCCTGATCTCCTGTGCGCCGACGCTGCGAATTTTGTCGCTGCGTTGAATCGCGAATTCGCACAACCGCGGCAACGGATCCTCAGGGCCCGCGAGCAGAGCGCTCATCACCGGCAGCACGGTGGTTGCTTTGAATTCCTCATCAATACCCAAAGTACCCGCAACGATCCCGATTGGCGTGTTCCGCCGCCCCCCAGCGATCTGCTCGACAGGCGCGTGGAAATCGCGGGCCCGGCAAACAGTCGCAAGCTTGTCATCAACGCGCTCAATGCTCATGCACAGGTCTGGGTAGCAGACCTGGAAGATGCGCTATCACCCACTTGCCGGAACGTCATGGTGAGTCAACGCAACCTGCGCGACGCGGTTTGCGGTGACATCGGCTACCTGGACGCGACGGGTAAGCAATACCAGCTCGAGGATCGATCGACGGCGATTGTGGTCCGGCCGCGCGGCTGGCATTTGTCAGAAGCTCACTTACTTGTCGACGGACAAGCGGCATCGGCCAGTCTGGTTGATTTTGGACTGTACTTCTTCCACTGCGCACTCAAGCAAATCGAACGCGGTAGCGGTCCCTATTTCTACCTACCCAAACTGGAAAACCACCTCGAAGCGCAGCTCTGGAACGACGTGTTCGAGTTTGCCCAGGATTGGATCGGGATTGCACGCGGCAGCATCCGCGCCACGGTGATTATCGAGCATATCAACGCTGCATGCGAGATGGACGAGATACTGCACGCCCTGGGTCCGCATGCTGCCGGACTCACGGCCGGGCGCTGGGATTATCTGTTCAGTATCGCAAGGGAGTTCCGCCACCGGCCTGACTTCGTTCTTCCCGATCGATCGGAATTGACGATGGGTTTGCCGTTCATGCATGCCTACACAGAGTTGCTGCTTCGAACCTGCCATCGCCGCGGCACGCATGCCTTGGGTGGCGTCGCCACGCAGATCCCGGATCGGCACGATCCCGAGGCGCGCGCTCGCGCGATCGAGGCGGTGCGGCGCGACAAGGAGCGTGAAGCGGCCGAAGGTTTTGACGGCACCTGGGTCGTTCACCCAGACCTGGTTCCGGTCTGTCACGCTGCATTCGACCGCGTCCTCGCCGGTCGCGCGCATCAGATCGACCGTGCCCATGACGGCGCCGGGATAACGGCCTCGCAACTCGCGGCCGCCAACCGGATCGATGGTCGCGTCACCGAATACGGCTTGCGTTCCAACATTGCAGTCTCGATCCGCTATCTGGATGCGTGGTTACGCGGCAGCGGATCGGTCAGACTGTTCGGCCTCATGGAAGGCGTCGCGACTGTGGAGATCGCGCGCTCGCAGATCTGGCAGTGGCTGCACCATGGCACGCGTCTGCATGACGGACGTCGCGTGACACGCGAACTGGTGCGCGCTCTGCTTCTCGACGAGATCGGCAAATACCGCGCCGAATCGACCGAAGGTCTTTCAGCGCACGGCATCGAGCAGGCACAAGCCTTGTTCGAGGAGGTGGCCTTGCGGGAAGATTTCCCCGATTTCCTGACGATCCCCGGCTACGCGAGACTCAACCAGATACATTCGGCCTCGCATGACGCCCCGACCTCTGCTACGACGCTCCAGACCGAGGCCGCCCAACCTGTGCGCGACGTCAAGCCGGATCGCGAGACGCGCTTCACACTGACCTGCAGCAGCGGTATGTTCACGCATTTGCAACTCAAACCGCGCGTCGCGTTTTCATTTGGTTTCATGGGGTGGTCTGCGTGGCTGGTCGAGCATGCCGTCTCCCATCGGACGCTCATTCGCGATCACGCTACGGGTTTCGTGCCGATCGGCCTCGAGATCGAATACCTGCAACCGGCCACGTTCTACGATTGCGAATCGCTCACTGTCATCACCCGGGTTAGAACCTGGAACCCAAAACGCTTCCATAGCCTGCAGGACGTAGACGTGCTGCTGACAGCCGATCACGGCGCGCCCTTGGCCCGCATCTACCTGCAAGAGGTGTGCGTTCGCATCGAGTCGCCGGACACGCTCGCGGCCGCGCCGGGGCGCGTGCCCGCCGAATTGGTCTCGACGTTGCTAGACAGTCCTGACGACATCGACAAGCGGCCTGTGCTGCTCAATCGCGGTATAGCACGCGTACCGGCGAACGCAGAGGCCATCGCTGAATCCCGGCACGAATTCATCGTCTATCGCCACGCCTGCGAAGTGGCCGATCAATGGTATTCCGAGCACGTGTGCGATTACATCGGCGACAGCCGCGAGGCCATGGCGATCCAGCTTCTGCAGGAGCACCCGGGGCTGGTTGCGGGTCTCGCCAACCGGATCGAGCGGATCAGTATCGGCTTGCGTCGACCCTACATGCTATTCGACCGCGGCCAGATCGTGACCGGCGCATACCGCGTCGGTGCCGAGGTGCATTTCGTTCATCAACTACTGACCGCGTCGGGCGAACTCGCCGGTGACGCGATCGAAGTGTTCGCCCAGGCATGACGCCGCGCGCAAAAATGCACGAGAAAGGAACTGACCATGACGTTCGTGTTTTCCGGATCTTTACTCAGGCACGTTGGTTACCAGCGCCAGATCGGCTATGAGAAAGATACCCTCGCTGCCGCCCTTCGCGCGCTATTCGCCGACTACCCCGACCTGGAACAACTGTTGATGGCGCCGGACGGCGCGTTGCGCCGCACGCTGCGGCTAGCGATCAACAGTGAAGTGGTTCACAACGACCTCTCAAGGCCGCTCTCGGCCGGCGATTCGGTCCAGATCATGACCGCGATTGCCGGCGGTTAGCCGATGAAACGCGACAACAGCCAACCCAAGGAGAAGCCCTCATGTCGCTCGACATTAGACTGCGGTCGGTATTCGATACGGTACTGGAGCTGGATACGAAGCTGCCCGATTCGGCGTTGCGTTATCAGGAGACGCCGGGTTGGGATTCGCTCGGCGCCGTGCTGCTGATCTCCGCGATCGAAGACGAGTTTCACGTCGAGATCGATACCGCGCGCGCGTTGAAGATGGATACCTTCGACGCTGCCATGCACCTGCTACGCGATCTCGGCGCGCCGGACTAAGCCCGCTGCAGGCAGCAGACCGGAACCCGCCATGGAACATGGTTCGCCCCTAAGCTACCCGACGCGTCAGACAGTGCTTCTCGCGCGCCTGACCGAACTGATCGGCCATCATCGTCGGGCCTGTCCGGCCTATGCGCGCGTGCTGGATGCAATTGGCCACGCGGCGCAGCGGCGCTACTCCCGACTGGGAGAACTGCCCTGGTTGCCGGTGCGTCTGTTCAAGGAGCATCCGTTGATCAGCACCGAGCGCGAACAGGTGGCCGTGCTTACTTCGTCCGGTACCACCGGTACAGGCTTCAGCCGGATCGCACTGGACCGGGACGCCGCGGAACACCAGCGTCTCATGTTGACGGCGACACTCGAAAAACTGACCGGGCCGCGCCGTCTGCCGCTTCTGATTGTCGACTCGCCCTCGGCGGTGCGCGAGGAGCGCTCCTCGATTCGCGGCGCGACGGTGCTGGGCGTGATGAACGTCGGCCGGGAGCACGTCTTCGCGCTCACCGGCGAACAACGCATCGACGCCGGCGCGGTCGAACATTTCCTGCAACGCCACGGCCACGCAAGTTTCCTGATTTTCGGCTTTACGTCTTTGGTCTGGACACAGCTCTACGAATTGGCGCAAGCGCGGGCACTCGATCTGAGCAACGCCCTGCTGCTGCACACAGGTGGATGGAAAAAACTCGCCGACAAGTCGGTGTCGCCGCAGGAATTCCGCGAGCGCTTTCGTGATGCAACCGGCCTTCGCCGCTGTCACAACTTCTATGGGATGGTCGAGCAAGGCGGCACCATCCATGTCGAATCCGCTTCGGGCGACGGATTCTATTGCCCGGACTTTGCCGACGTCATCATCCGCGATCCGCATACCTGGGAAGAGGCCACTACCGGCACGCCAGGGATCATCGAGGTACTGAGTACCGCGCCGCGCGCGCATCCGGGTCACGTGCTGCTGACCGAGGATATGGGGGTCGTACACGGCATCGATGACGGCGAATGGCCTGGCAAGCGCTTCACTGTGCTGGGTAGGCTGGCGCGTGCCGAACCTCGCGGATGTGCTGACACACTGCCGGAAGACAAGTCTGGAGCACGACCATGAGTGGCCTGCTCGAAGGCAAATACCTGCTGATTACGGGCGTCATCGATCATGCTTCGATCGCCTTTGCCATTGCCAGGCTGGCCCAGGAACAAGGCGCGCAGATCGTGCTGACCGGCCACGGCCGGCTACATATGGTCGAGCACGCGGCAAGACGGCTGCCGCTACCGCCGCCGGTCGTCGAACTCGATGTCACTCACCCCGAGCAACTGGCCACGCTGGCCGAGCGTGTGCGTGCGCATTTACCGCGGCTGGACGGTGTCGTGCATTCGATCGCCTACGCGCCGCACGCGGCCATCTGCGGCGATTTTCTGGCCGCGACGTGGGCCGATGTCGCGACAACCCTGCAGGTGTCGGCTTATTCGCTCCAGGCGCTGAGTTCGGCCGTGTTGCCGTTGATGGATCGGGGCGGTGCGATTGTCGCGCTCGATTTCGATGCCTCGGTGGCCTGGTCCGGCTACAACTGGATGGGTGTGGCAAAGGCCGGACTAGAGTCGAGCGCGCGCTATCTGGCCCGTGACCTGGGCGCGCGCGGGATACGCGTCAATCTGATCGCGGCAGGTCCTTTGCGCACCGTTGCCGCTCGCGGCGAACCGCGATTCGACGACATCGTTGCCGCATGGCGGGCGCGCGCGCCGCTGGGCTGGAATCCGGCTGACGCCAGTGGCGTCGCACGGACCTGCGTCGCGTTGCTATCGGACTGGTTTCCCACCACCACTGGTGAAATCGTACATGCCGACGGGGGCTTTCACGCAGTAGGCGCCTGAACGGAAGACGTGCGGCTTTGAGGGCAGCGATGAATACGACAGCGTCAGACAATCTGCTTTTCAGCAATCGGGTTGCCGTGGTGATCGGCGGTACGCGCGGCATCGGCCAGGCATGCGCGCGCATGCTGGCCGCGGCGGGAGCCACGGTCGTGCTGACCGGCACAAACCGTGCAAAAGCGGAGCACGAAGCGCGGCAGCTTGCCGCCGATTATGGCATCACGTCAGCCGGCGTCGCGCTGGACCTGAGCGAATACGCGTCGATTGGCCCCACCATCAAAACCATCGCTGCCGAATATAACGGTATCGATGCCCTGGTGCTAAGTGCGGGCGTCCTGCAGAACACCCCGTTGGGTCTGATCAGCGAGCCCGTTGCGCGACATGTACTCGACGTCAACCTGCTCGGCGCCGTCGAAGTCCTGCAAGTCTCGGCGAAGGTGATGATGCGGCGCCGCCGCGGCGCCATCGTCTTGCTCAGTTCGCTGGTGGGAGAGCGCGGCGCCGCAGGCCAGGCGGTCTACGCGGCGAGTAAGGCGGGGATTGCCGCGCTGGCCCGCTCGGCTGCCAGGGAGCTGGGCCCGCTCGGTATCCGCGTGAACGCGGTGGCGCCGGGTCTTATCGACACTGATCTGCTCGCGAACGTCCCCGCCGACGTCATAGCGGCACGTTGCGCACAGACCTCACTACGTAGACTCGGCACCGCCGCCGAGGTGGCGGCCACGATTCGCTTCCTGCTCAGCGACGACGCATCCTTTATCACCGGCCACGTGCTGGGTGTCGACGGAGGTTTGTCCTTATGAAGGCATTCGGCGCCAACGCCCGCCTGATCGATGTCGCTCACGGCCAGACCTGGCATGGGTCTGAACTTGAAGCTCGAATTCAGACGATGGAAGACGAATTGCACACGATGCCAGCCGGCCTGCTCCTGCTGCCCGCCCCATGGACGATCGATACCGTGTGCCGCTATCTCGCCGCTCTGCGTCAGCACCGGCCGCTCGCGCTGCTCGACCCGCAAATCGGATCGGATACGCTTGCGGAGCTCGTTGAGCGATTTGAGCCGGCCGGCCTCTGGCAACCTGGCACCACACTGCCTGCACCGACCGATTACCGCAATGCCCAGTCCGGTTGGATCAAGTCGACGGGTGCGGCGGCAGTCCACCCTGATCTGGCCTTGTTGCTGACGACCTCCGGCTCGACCGGCGCCGCACGCATGGTGCGCCTCTCGCGTCAGGGTGTGCTCGCCAATGCCGACGCGATCGTGCAGGCACTTGGCATCAACCCTGAGGAAGTCGCGCCGACCAGCTTGCCGCTTCACCTGGGTTACGGCTTGTCGGTCCTGAACAGTCACCTGGCAGCCGGGGCCACGCTCGTCGTGACCACGCATCCCGTGATCGGAGCGGACTTCTGGACGGCCTTCGATACTCATCGCGCCACGTCGTTGGCCGCGGTATCGCATACCTATGAACTGCTCGCACGCTTGCGCTGGACGCCCTCTTCGCATCCCAGTCTGCGCACATTAACGCAATCCGGTAGCCGTATGCGTCCGGAACTGATCGCGCACATCGCCGAGGACATCGGCCGGGTGGGCGGCCGCTTCTTTCTCATGTACGGGCAAACTGAGGCAACGGCCAGAATGGCGGTTCTGCCCGCAAGGCGGGTTGCGGACAAGTCTGCTTCAGTCGGGCTGGCCGTACCCGGCGGTTGCCTGTCGATCCGTGACGAAACCGGCGAGGAAACGCGCCAACCCGGCATCACCGGCGAAGTTATCTACCGCGGCCCGAGCGTCATGATGGGCTACGCGGATAGCGCCACCGACCTCGCCCGTGGCGACGATCAAGGCGGCGTGCTGCATACCGGCGACATCGGCCGGTTCGACCCGGACGGCTATCTCTACCTTGAGGGTCGTCTCAAGCGAATGGCCAAGCTGTTCGGTCTACGTATCAATCTCGACGCCGTCGAACGCCTTGCCGCCGAAGCCGGTGTTGAAGGCACGAGTGCCGCCGTGTCGGTCGACGACGAGGTAATCGTGTTGTGGTGCGAAGGCGAAACCGGGCACTCCCGTCTGGAATCGATTGCCCGGCACGTTGCCGAACGCTTGCGCGTGAACCGGCATGGCGTCATTGCGCGCAGCATCGAAAGACTGCCGTTGCTGCGCAACGGCAAGATCGATTACCGGGCGCTCATTCACGCTGCTGCCAACGGCGAGGCACCAGGATGATTCTGTCGCTGTTTCCGCCGGCCGCTCCGAGCGAAGCAACGGCAGTGCTCGAGCCTTTGCTTGGCGCGCAAAACCGGCCTGCCTTGCAGGTGGGCGACGAGCGCATGCTGGATTTTCTCGATGCGGTCGGTCAGCGTCTGCGCACACCGGCGTTTGCCCGGCGCCACGCCGAATTGGGGCCACTCGGCGCCTACCTGCGTCGTGGCCACCTAAGCGCGGAATTGGCTCGGCTCGATGCCGGCAGCCGCATGACGCGCTTCGCGCGCTTCATACAACTCCCGTTGGGATTGGTGTTTCACGTTGCCCCGGGCAATGCCGATACGGTGTTCGTCTACTCCTGGGCCTTGGCCGCGCTAGCTGGCAACCGCAACGTCGTCCGCCTGTCGGAGCGCGGTGGTGAGGCAACGCAGGCAGTGTTGGCCGTGCTGATCGAGTGCCTGGATCAGGCCGATCCGGTCGTAGCCGGCACACAAAGGATCGTGAGCTACAGTCGCCATGACGAAGCCGCCACCACGGAATTTTCCGCCGCTTGCGACTTGCGCGTGCTGTGGGGCGGCGATCAGGCCATCCGCGACATTCGCCGCGGGCCGCTGCGGCCATCGGCGCGCGATCTCACCTTCCCAAACCGATCCTCGTTCGCGGCGATTTCCGCCTCGGCCTTTCTTGCAGCCGAGGCGCCCGATCGCAAGCGAGCGGTGGAGGCGTTCCATTCCGACGCTTACCTGTTCGGCCAGGCCGCCTGTGCATCGCCCGGCACCATTTTCTGGATCGGCACTGCGTCGGCGGTGGATGACGCACGGGCCTCGTTCATGACCTTGCTCAAACAGATCGTGGACGCCCGAGGGCCACGCGCCGATGCCGCCATGGCCATACAGAAGCACGTCGCTACCTATCGCCTCGCGGCCGAAGGTGTCGCCGATACGGTGTGTTTCATGGGTAATGAGATCGCCGCCGTGCAACTCACCTCGCCTGTCCGTCTGCCACGCAGGTGGCTCGGCACCGGCACCTTTCCCCAGTTGCGCCTGGACTCACTTGACGAACTGACGCCCCTGTTGCTGCGCCAGGACCAGACGCTGACGTATTTCGGCTTCAGCATCGATGAAATGTTGGCGTTCGCCCAGCGGCTTGACGGGCGCGGCCTTGATCGCATTGTCCCGATGGGGCGTGCGCTTGAATTTTCCGCGATCTGGGACGGCTATGACCTCTTGCGCGAGTTCACCCGCCTCGTCACGGTAAGCTGAATCCCCTGGAGTACCGCCATGAACGCAGCCATTGTCGAACTCGTCCCCCGTCAGGCCTATGAACGCCAGCAGTCGGGCGCGCTACTCGTCGACGTGCGTGAAGACGGAGAGCGCGCAGCGGGCACGGCACGAGGCGCAATAGGCGTCAGCAAGTCGCGGCTGGAGACCGACCCGAGCGCCTGGTTGCCGGACCCGGCAGCCGAAATCATGTTGATCTGCGCGGCAGGCGCACGCTCACGGCAATGTGCGAGCCTGCTGCAAACCCGCGGCTATCGACACATCTACTCGGTGAGCGGTGGAACCAGGGCGTGGGAAGCCGCCGGCTTGCCGATGAGCGAGGCCACCGCGAGCGCGGACTTCCTCGAACGCTATTCGCGTCATCTGCGCCTACCCGAAGTCGGACTAGCAGGACAATGCAAGCTTGCCGACGCCCGGGTTGCGCTGGTCGGCGCGGGTGGCCTCGGTTCGCCGGCCGCGATGTATCTGGCCGCAGCCGGAATCGGACATATCACGCTGATCGATGACGACGTTGTCGATCGCAGCAACTTGCAGCGGCAGGTGCTGCACCGCGATGCCGACGTTGGCACACCCAAGGTCGAATCGGCTTGCCGAACCTTGCAGGCGCTGAACCCTCATGTGACGGTCGAACGGCAGCGCACACGCCTGCTCGCGGACAATGTAGAGAGATTGCTGGGTGGGCACAACGTCGTGATCGACGGCTCGGATAATTTTTCCACCCGCTACCTCGTGAACGATGCATGCGTGCGGCTGGGCTTGCCACTGGTCTACGGCGCTGTACAAGGTTTCGATGGACAAGTCAGCGTGTTCTGGCCGGCGCACGAGGGCGGCAGTTGTTATCGCTGCCTGTTCGCCGAACCGCCGCCGCCGGAATTTGCTCCCAACTGCTCCGAGGCTGGTGTGCTTGGCGTGTTGCCGGGCGTGATCGGACTGTTACAGGCCACCGAAGCGATCAAGCTGATTCTGGGCATTGGCGAGTCCTTGTCCGGCGTCTTGCTGCAATTCGACGCGCTAGGCATGTGCTTCAATCGCTTGCGGCTACTGCGCGATCCGGCCTGCCCGTGTTGCGGCGATGGAGTCAAAACCAGCGACTATGTCGACTTGCCGACGGCCTGTGCGGCGTACCAGGATTTGCCGCTTAACTAAACCTCTCCTGTTTCGCACGCCGCAACCCGCTCGCTCGCCCTTACACCACGGCGATGCCGACGTAGTTCTCCGCCATCACGGTAGCCGCCGCGCGCGAGGTCGTCACGTATTCGAGCTCGGCCACCTGCAACTGACGTTCGAACGGCGTTGCGCCTTCAATACGATGCATCATGCTCGTCATCCAGTACGAGAAATGCTCGGCACGCCAGATCCGTTTGAGCGCGGTTTCGCTGTAACTGTCCAGCAGATCTGTGCGGTTTTCGACGTAAAACGCGTTCAGCGCCTGAGTCAACACACGCACGTCGGCAACGGCGAGGTTCATGCCCTTCGCGCCGGTTGGCGGCACGATATGCGCGGCATCGCCGGCGAGAAAGAGCCGGCCATGCTGCATGGTGGCCGACACGAAACTGCGCATGCCGACAATGTTCTTCTGGAAGATCTTGCCATCCACGATGGTCTGGCCGTCGTGTGAATCGACGCGTGCGTGCAATTCCGCCCAGATTCGATCGTCGGACCAGTTGTCGACGGAATCCTTGGGGTCGCATTGGAAATACATGCGCTGCACGTTCGCTGAGCGCGTGCTGACCAGTGCGAAACCGCGGTCGTGCCGCGCGTAGATCAATTCCTCCGATGAGGGCGGTCCTTCGCACAGAATGCCGAACCAGCCGAACGGATAAACGCGCTCGAAGTCTTTGCGCAACGCCTGCGGAATCGATGCACGCGACACCCCTTGCGAGCCGTCGCAGCCGATCACGAAGTCGCATTGCAATTCGCACGCTTCGCCTTCGTGGCGATAGCGGATCGACGGCTTGTCGGTATCGATGCCGTGCAGCGATGTCTCCGTCACGCCGAAGCGCAGCGCTCCGTTGGCAGCCACGCGCGCGGCGACCAGGTCCTTGATGACTTCGTGCTGCGCGTAGACCGTGATCGAATGGCCGGTGAGTCCGGTCAGGTCGATACGGCGCCGCTTGCCTTCGAAAGCCAGTTCGAAACCGTGATGCAGCGCGCCTTCGGCCTTCATGCGCGCGCCGACACCGGCTTCGGTGAGCAGGTCCATCGTGCCCTGTTCGAGCACGCCGGCGCGGATGGTGGATTCGATCTGTTCGCGGGTACGCGATTCGAGCACGACAGAATCGATGCCGCGCAAATGAAGAAGATGGGAAAGAAGCAGGCCCGCAGGGCCAGCGCCGATGATGCCAACTTGAGTACGCATGAGTTGTCTCCTGAATGCGGTGTTTGATTTGCATCCAGTTTGGCAATCATGGCCTGTATCGCGCAACGCGATATCGTGGATAGGTGCTATCGAGTTTTGAGATAATGGGCAGGTCTGTTTGCCCCGTCCCGCGGCGCACCAATGCTTCGCATCCTTACCCGGACGGCGATTGCGCTTATGCGGCTGAGTGCTGAGCGTCCAGATCGACTTGCGAATACTCGAGGTAAACCCTGGCCGAGTTGCGGACCTCGCAAGCGGCTTCTTGCGACGTGCCGCTGTCAATGCAGCACGTAGAGCGGCAGCGTCGCTTGTCGAAATGCGCGCCGCTGCCTGCTGTCACCTGGTCAATAGCCCGGTTACGCGAGGAACAAGCGATAAACCGGGTTCTGCGTCTCTTCCCAGTACGGATACCCCAGCGTCGCGAGAAAGCGCCCGAACTCGCTGTTCTCGCTCTCCGGCACCTGAATGCCGACCAGAATCGAACTGTAGTCCGCCCCCTGGTTGCGGTAGTGGAACAGGCTGATATTCCAGTTTGGTGCCATCGACGACAAGAACTTCATCAACGCGCCCGGCCGTTCCGGAAACTCGAAGCGGAACAGACGCTCGTCATGCGCCAGAGGCGAGCGCCCGCCAACCATGTAACGGATGTGCTGCTTGGACAGTTCGTCGAAGGTCAGGTCGACGGTGGCAAAGCCATGCGCTTCGAAGGCACCCGCGATCTGCGCCGATTCGCTGCGATTCCTGATCTGCACGCCGACAAAGATATGGGCGGATTGCGCATCCGCAATGCGGTAATTGAATTCGGTGACGCTGCGCGTGCCCACCAGTTCGCAGAAGCGGCGGAAACTGCCGCGCTCTTCAGGAATCGTCACGGCGAACACCGCTTCGCGTGCTTCACCGACTTCGGCGCGCTCCGCCACGAAACGCATGCGGTCGAAATTCATGTTCGCGCCGGACGTGATCGCAATCAGCGTCTGGTTCTCGAGGCCTTCGCGCTCGGCATACTGCTTGGCGCCCGCCACGGCCAGCGCGCCGGCCGGCTCCAGCACGCTGCGGGTGTCCTGGAACACGTCCTTGATCGCGGCACATAGCGCATCGGTGTTCACCAGCAGCACGTCGTCGAGATATTCGCTGCACAGGCGGAAGGTTTCCTCCCCCACCAGCTTGACGGCAGTGCCGTCCGAAAACAGGCCGACCTCGTTTAGCGTGACGCGTTCACCGGCTTTCAGCGACGCGGCCATCGCGCACGAGTCATCGGTCTGCACGCCGATCACCTTGATCTCCGGGCGCACCGATTTCACGTACGCCGCGACACCTGCCGCCAGGCCGCCGCCACCGATCGGCACGAAGATCGCGTGGATCGGGCCCTGGTGCTGGCTGAGAATCTCCATCGCGACCGTGCCCTGGCCGGCGATCACGTACGGATCGTCGAACGGGTGAACGAACGTGAGGCTGCGCTCTTCCTGCAGCTTTACCGCGTGCCCGTACGCGTCGCTATAGGACTCGCCGAACTGCACGACCTCGACCGTTGCCCCGCCATGCGCGCGCACGGCATCGACTTTCACCTGCGGAGTCGTCACCGGCACCACGATGATCGCCTTCACACCCATGCGGGCCGCTGACAGCGCCACGCCCTGCGCATGATTGCCCGCCGACGCGGTAATCACCCCACGCTCCAGCGCCTCCGCCGGAATATGCGCCATCTTGTTGTACGCGCCGCGTACCTTGAACGAGAACACCGGCTGGTTGTCCTCGCGCTTCAGATAAACCGGATTGCGCAAGCGTGCCGACAGATTCGGCGCACGTTCGAGTTCAGTCTCGCGGGCCACGTCATAGACGCGCGCGGTCAGGGTTTTCTTCAGATAGTCGTGACGCAACGCCACGCTGTCAGCGGCAACGGCCACCTGTTTGAGTTCATGTAACGGCACGGCAAGCTCCTGGGCAACAAGGGCAAATCAACAGAGAGAGCACCAGGAGGCAGGCAGCATGCGGACATAAAAAAACCCGCCTCGTGGGGCGGGTTATTGTCACTGCGTGTCACTGCTATCAGACGCGCGCTAACCCACCATTCGATGAATGGTGCTAATAATCAGCGCAATACGGATGTCGAGGCAGTTCATGCGGTTGATCTTCGTTGACTTTGCAGCCTTTGTCAATCCCTGTTCGTCACATCGGGCAGCGTCGTCATACGGTTGGACTATTGACGCACGCCGCTTTGCTTCCTGAACGCGTCCAGAATGTGCCGCTCGAGCGCGTTGTAGTCGCGGCCGAAGTGGTGATCGCCCGATGTACGAATCACCTCGATACCGGTTTTGGTCAGCGCCGGACATAAGGTGTCCTTCTCTTCTTCACCGTAGAAGCACTGCACGATCGCGGGCGGCACACGCGTCAATTCGGGCTGCACCTGCAAGGCCTTTTCGCTTGCCGGCATGCCGAGCCAGCCGCCCACACGGATCTGGAAATCGGCGTCGGGCGCGAAGCCCAGCAGCGCGATTAACGACACCTTCGCACGCAGCGCGTCAGGCAGGCGGTTATAGGCGAACGGCATCACGTCGGCGCCGAACGAATAGCCGACGAGCGCAATATGTTCCGCGTGCCAGCGCGCACCATAAGTCTGCATCACGCGTGCAAGATCGCGGCTCGTCTGCGCTGGCGTCTTTTCGCTCCAGAAATAGCGGAGGCTGTCGATACCGACCACCGACACGCCGTCTTTCTGCAACGCGAGCGAGATAGTCTTGTCGAGATCGCGCCAGCCGCCGTCGCCGGAAATCACAATCGCCATCAGGCCGTTCGGATGCGCCGCCGGCAATTCAATCAACGGCAGATCGGAGACGTCGTCGTCGCTCGTCGAGATCGTCTGCAAATGCGGCGTCACCATCGCCACGAGCCGCGTGCGATCGCCGTTGCCTGGCGCCGCCTTTTCGACGAAGCCGGGCACCTTGTCGCGAATGATCGTCGGGTCCGGCGGGCAAGGCTGAAAGCGTGGATCCAGAGTGCGCTCCGCATCCACCGAGACTGCGCCGGCAACCGTATTCGACGGCGCCTGTTCGAGCACATGCATCGCCAGCGTCGCGCCCTGCCCCGTCCCGGCGACGATCGGCGCGAAATAGCGGCTCGATTGCGATTGCCGTTCGAGTTGATGACTCAAGGCTTCAGCGTCGCCTACGAGTTGATGGCACGCTTCTTTTTTCGCACTCAGATTGGCCGCATAGCGCGCCGTATCCACGCCGACAGTCAACGCACCGGCCTTGGCGAGCGCATCGGCGGTTTGCTGGTCGGCTGGACTCCAGCCGCTGGCTGCGGAGTAAAGCACCACGAAGCCGCGCAAGGGGCCCACCGGCTGTGTCACCGTGACGTCGCCATAGCGGCCGCCAGACACGGTGGTGGTTGCGGCACAGGTGGCCGCGCTGCCAACAACGAGGCTCGCCGCCACGGCGAGCCTGAAAAACGGATGCAATGTCATGAACGCCGGCCTCCTGCCAGCAATGACAGGTCCGCGAGCGTGAAGAACACGCCCACCGAACCCGACGCCGCGAGATAGCGCGGCTCCCAATGCGGCTGGAACTTGCTCTTGAAAGCACGCAGTCCGCGGAAGTTATAGAAGCGGCCGCCGAAGCGCCACACGATGCCCGCCAGCCGATGCCAGCGCGACGCGAGCGGCGTCGGCTGCATGCCAGAAAGCGGCGCGATGCCGAGACTGAGCGAGCGGAAACCCGCCTGCTTCAGATGCAGCGCCAGTTGGGTGAACAGATATTCCATCGCATACGGCGACGCGCTTTCCACGTGACGCATCACGCCGACCGTCGCTTCGGTATTCATATCGGTCGTCATGAAAGTCACAAAAGCGGCCGGCTCGCCGTTCTGGCGCACCAGCATCACGGATTGCGCGGCGAGGTACTCGTCGGTAAACGCGGCCACGGAGAAGCTCTTTTCGCGCGCGTCGCGGCTATCGAGCCAGCCGTCGGAAATCTCGCGCAACGTTTCGAGCGACGCCGGCACGTCGGCCTGATCAATAACTTCGACGGTAAAACCGTCACGCTCGCCCCGTTTGAGCGCATAGCGAAGATGCGCGCGATGCGAGCCCTTCAGGTCGAAATCGTCGAGCACCACGTGCGCCTCTTCGCCAAGCTTCATCAGCGTGAGGCCCGCGTCGAGATAGAGCGGCAAGGCGTTGGCGCGCACCTGATAAAACGCCGCGCGGCCGCCGTGCGCATGCGCGAGCGCGACGAACTTGCTGATCAGCCCGGCCCACTCCTCGCGCGGACCGACAGGATCGTGAAGCGCGGCCCACGTGCGGCCATTTTTCGCGTACATCAGAAAGGCTTCGCGCGATTCGGAAAAGAGGAAGCTCTTGTCGCCCATCAGCGCGAGGCCGGCGTCGCTGCGCTCCTGGGCGCGCACAATGCGCGCCGCGTCGTGCAGATCTTGCGCCGCGGGCATAACGAACCGGCCCGCCGCGGGGCGCAGCAACTGCCAGAACGCGAACGTCGCGGCGAACAGGCTGGCGGCGAGTGTCGCGCGCAGCGCCCGCGGTGCGCGTTCGTCGAAAGCAAATTGCCACCACAGATCGCGCGTGTATGGCACGTCGCGGAACGCAAACAGCATGACCCACACGGCAAGCGCGAGCACCATCGCCACCGACACCAGCCAGCCAGCCGTAAAGCGCTCGGCAAACAGCGACGAATGACGGTTGAAGCGGCGGCGCGTGGACAGCAGCAGCGCGATCAGCATGCCGAGCACGCCCGCTTCCACGAATGCAAGGCCTTTGGTCAGCGACAGCGCGAGGCTCAACACCGCCAGCAGCAAGGTCATCCACCACGCGGCATCCAGACGCCGCAGCAAACCCCGCGCGACGAACAACAACAGCACGCCGAGCACGCTGCACAGCATCTGCGAGCTTTCGAGCACCCACAGCGGCACCACGTCGCGCAGGATCAGGATGCGTTGCCAGAACGCGGGCGTCGCGCTGGAAATCACCAGCATGCCGCCGACCACGAACGTCACCAGACTCAGAAACAGCGGCGCGAGTCTATACGCACCCGCCGCATGATGCAGCGGCAAACGGCTTTTCAGCGCGCGGCCTTCGAAGCCGGCGAGCAGCGCCGCCGAGACGATCAGCGGGACACCGAAGTAAATCGCGCGATACGCGAGCAGCGCCGCGACCATCTGATGCGTTTCTACGCTGCCGTTCAGCGTGAACACCATGGCGGCTTCGAACACCCCAACGCCGCCGGGCGTGTGGCCGATCATGCCGAGCAGCATCGCGGCGGCATAGACGGTTATGAACGTCACGAAGCTCACGTCGGCATGCGGCAGCAGCGCCCACAACGCGAGGCCCGCGGCCACCACGTCGAGTACGGCGAGCGCCACTTGCGCGAGCAGGTCGCGGCGTGCCGGGATATCGAACGACAGCCACTGCCAGCGCGTACGGATCGGGCGCGTTTCGCGACGGCAGGCGGCAGCCGCAAGTGCGAGCACGGTGAGCAGCGCAGCGCCGCTCCAGCGCAGCGTGAGCGGCGGGAGATGCAGCATCGCCGCGAGTGCATCAGCGAGGCACACCATGCCGAGCGCGGTCATCAGCACCAATGCGAGCGCCAGCGAAACGCTCGTGAACACGGTCATGCGGCCGATCTGCGCGGGCGTGACGTCCGACACCCCATAGACGCGCGCGCGCACGGCGCCGCCCGTCAGCGCGCCGAAGCCTGTCGCATTGCCGAGCGCGGAGCCCGCGGTCGAGCCGATCCACAGCG
>NZ_CAJNBK010000038.1 GCF_905220975.1 Paraburkholderia haematera
GGCTCGAGGCACTCTAGGCAGACGAGCTGACTGTCCATGTGGCGACAACTGATCGGGTCGACGCCACAGGAGGGAATATACAAGTAGGCAAAAGAAAGCGGCTCAAACCGCAAGCTCATAAGCGGGTCCCTCGCGCAGTCGCGGTAGTGGTGCGTCTGGAATCCGTGTTCTCGCACATTCAGCCTTAGTGACAAGGCCGTCATACCTCCGGCGGCGCTGCGCGCGCCGACGCGGTACTTCATTGGACCGTCCGCCATTTTATACGCTTAGCAAAACTTATTAAAGCCGCCTGCGTTGTGCAATACAAGTTGCACTTCATAAAGCTGCCGGCTGTACCTGCTGCTCGCGGCACTTCGCCAAACGGCCTGCCGTATTTGATACTCAGGGTACCGAACTAAACTGCCTGGGGTATTCGATGCCTATGACACTTCGAAAGGTTGCTTGCCGTTTTCAGTGCACGTCGCACTTCGTATGCCGTTAGCTATGTCTGGGGGGCGGGGCCATTACGGAACGTCGGGTGTGTTGGCAATTCGCCGAGGCGTAGCCGATGGCCCCCTCCACGTCCAAGCGAAGCCCCGTGTTTCCGATGAGCTCTTCCGGCGAGCGCGTAGTGCGAGGCGGGAAGCATGACTGCTTTGTCACTGACGCTGAATGTGCGAGAACACAGATTCCAGATGCACCACTACCCCCTCCGAGCCGGGGGACCCGCTTAAAAATTAGCGGTGTGAGCCGCTTTCTTTTGCCTACTTTTCTTTGCGGCAGGCAAAGAAAAGTAGGTGCCGCCCCGCACAGGGGCAACGCTAATAAACCGATAAGAATTCAAGGAAAGGCCAACCCCGCAGGCAAACAAAAAAAGCGCCACGCAGGCAACCAAAAAACAACCCTTCACTTCCTCCGAACAGTCAACGCGGTCTCCGCCAAATCCACCTCCCGCATGAGCTTATTCAAAGTCTCATCATTAATCTCCTGCGAACTTCGCATCGCCAGCAGCGCCTTCCGCTCAGCCCGCATCGCGGCCAATTTCATTCGAAACTCAAGCGCATCGGCACGGCGCGCCATCTCACGTGGCTCCTGCTCCTCATCGAGCGTGGCGAGCCGGCGCCGATACACATCCATCACTCTCGCGGTGACATCCGCAGCATAAGCCGATGCCGACTCATCAAGATCCGCACACTCAGCATCGTGCACCTCGTCGACCGCGCGAATCGCCGCTTGCGCCGCCGTCGTGCGCGCCAGTGCTTCCTCCGCGGCATGCGGATCCTTGCTCCGCCGCCAACCCATCAACAACAAGGGCAACGCCACCACCGCCACCAGCAGCGATAAAAGAATCACCCCCGATGCAATGAAAATCGCCAAATCCCGTCCCGGCAGCGGTGTGCCCCCCGGCAACACCTCGGGCAGCGACAACACGCCCGCCAGCGTCACCGCGCCACGCACGCCGGCCACCGTCATCACTGTCACCGTGCGCAATCCGGGCACGGCGTTCGCCACACCGTGCTTCGCCGCGCCACGGCTCGCGAACCAGCGCAGCAGCCATACCCACACGAAGCGCAGCGCGTAAAGCGCCGCCGCCACCGCGGCGATGTAACCGATCAGCAGCCACACCTGCACGTTGCTGGTCTCGTGCGCGTCGAGCAGCGCACGGCCGAGAATGTGCGGAAACTGCAGACCCAACAGAATGAACACCATGCCGTTGAAGACGAACTCGATCATCGTCCACGTGCTGTTCGCACGCACGCGCGACGACACCGGCCCGACGTTCACAATGCTCGCGTAGTTCATCATCATGCCGGCCGAGACCGCGGCCAGAATGCCCGACCACCCGAAACGCTCGGCGATCAGATACGCGGCGAACGGAATCAACAGCGTCATCACCACGCCCGGCGCGGGATCGCCTTCTTCGGTGAGACTCAGAAAACGCGCCGACACAAAGCTGAACACCCAGCTCACCGCGGCGCCCGTCGCAAGACCGCCCAGGGCGATGATCACGAAGCTGATCGACGCGTCGCGCAGCGAAAACACACCTGTCAGCGCTGCGGCAATCGCGAACTTCAGCGCGACCAGGCCCGACGCGTCGTTCATCAGCGCCTCGCCTTCAAGGAAATGCATCAGCCGCCCAGGAATCTTGCCTTTGCCGACAATGCCGGAAAGGGCCACCGCATCAGTCGGCGACAGCACCGCGGCCAGCGCGAATGCCACCGGCAGCGAGATCGACGGCACCAGCGCATGGACGAAGTAGCCGACTGCCAGCACCGTCATGAAAACCAGGCCGAGTGCAAGCATCAGAATGGAGCGGCGCGCCATGAACAATTCGCGCTTGGGAATACGCCATCCATCCGCGAACAGCAGCGGCGGAATGAACAGCATCATGAATATTTCCGGATCGAAGGTGACGTGCAGCCCGAGCCTCGGCCACGCGAGCAATGCGCCAATCGCGATCTGGACCAGCGGCAGCGGCAAGGCAATCGGCAGCATCCGGACAACGACGCCGGAAGCGGCGACAGCCAGCAAAAGAATCAGTACGGTAAAGACAATTTCCATCGGTCTATTTCTGAAGATATAACGGTGCCTCCTCGGCGAATGACGACGATGCCGTCGCAACTCGGCCAAGAGGCGTGCTTGAGGCGCAAGGCCGAAGTTTAGCCCGGCGAGGCAGCGCGTCATCGTTAACCCTGCAAGACCCTGACGCGCGCACCTGGCAAACGCCCCCGGTAAGGTGATGCACATAAAAGGTGCGTGTCACGCCCGCGGGCGGCGCATGGCCCCTGTCGCCGGTGCAAGCAGACACGCAAATTTCATTCGAATGTGCGCCAGCGTGCGCACGGAGCTTGCTTAAGAGATATCGATGACGCACATTTTGGGAATCGGTGCCGAGGTTGTTCGCTTCCGCGTTCGGACCGGCCCGGCTCTCGCGTGAGAGGATTGCATGACGATTGCGCAACAGGAAAGGACGGCCAGCGCGCCGCATGGTTTCGATGTCGAGGTGACGTCGGGGCTCGAACGTTTTTCGGCGCAGCACGGCGAGCTGACGTTGACCAGCGTATTTCAACCGATTTTCAGCCTGTCGCATATGCGGGCGGTCGGCTACGAGGGGCTGCTGCGCGCGCACGACGCGCTCGACCGGCCCGTGTCGCCGCTCGACGTTTTCGGCGATGCGGCGCGTCTGGGCGACGTGCTGCAAGTCGACCGGCTCGCCCAGACCTTGCATCTGGAGAACTTCAAGGTGCTTGGCGCGGAGCGCGAATGGCTGTTTCTGAATGTCCATCCCGGCGCGCTCACCGATCCCTATCTCGCCGCCGCTTTGCTGGCCAGCCTCCGGCGGCTCGACCTGCCGCCGCGGCGGATCGTGCTCGAGGTGCTCGAACAACGCGCGGAAGATCTCGAACGTCTCGCCGACGCGGTGCGCCAGTTCCGTGAGCGCGGCTTCCTGATCGCACTCGACGACTTCGGTGCGGGCCACTCGAATGTCGAACGGATCTGGCAATTGAATCCCGATATCGTGAAGCTCGACCGCATCATGCTGTCGCACGCCGCGCATCGTGCGGATATGGCGACGATCCTGCCGGGGCTGGTGGCGTTGCTGCACGAAGCGGGCAAGCTCGTGCTGATCGAAGGCGTCGAAACGGAGCATGAAGCGCAGATGGCGCTCGCCTGCGACGCGGACTTCGTACAGGGTTTTTTCTTCGGCAGACCGAATCCCGGCCCGGCCGACGCGGCGCAAGCCATGACTTGCATCAGCGAAGTCACCGACCGCTATCGCGATCAGGCCGAAGCGCGCGAGCGCCGCAATGCAAGCCGGCTCGCCCCGTACCTGCGGGCGTTCGAGCGTGCTGCTGAGCGGCTCGCCGCCGGCGAACCGCTCGAGGAAGTGTGCTGGAATTTTCTCGCGCTCGACCATGCGGCGCGCTGCTTCCTGCTCGACGCGAAGGGCAGGCAGGCGGGCCGCAACGTCGTGTTGCGCGCCGATCGCGCGGCGCATGAAACGCGCTTTTTGCCGCTTGCCGATGCGCAAGGGGCGAACTGGCTGCGTCGTCCGTATTTCCGCGCGGCGATCAGCGCGCCGGAACGCGTACATGTGACGCGCCCGTATCTGTCGATCAACGAGGCGTTGCCGTGCGTGACGCTGTCGGTGGCGACGCGTGTCGGTGACCAGACGTGCGTGCTGTGCGGCGATATCGATTGGGTCGAGGAATAGCGGCTCTGATGGTTCGGCTGGGACAGCGACCAGTGGCTCCCCGGTTAAGGATCGACTGGGTCGAGAAATAGCGATCCGGACGGTCCGACTGGCAGCGTGAATTAGCGGTTCTGGTGGCTCAGATTTAGAGGGCGCGCGGCGGTTCTGAGATCATGTCGTTTTTAACGACACCCGGCCGCGCTTATGTCAGTCCTACTCGAAGTCATCGCCACGACCGTTGCCGACGCCCGGCTTGCCGTACAGGCGGGTGCGAATCGCCTTGAACTCGTCACCGCGATGGGCGAGGGGGGGCTCACGCCGAGCATTGGGCTGATCGAAGCGGTGGTCGCAGCCGTTGAGATCTCCGCGGCCGGCGTTCCGGCGGCCGGCGTACCGGTCAACGTGATCGTGCGGCCGCATAGCCGCTCCTTCGTCTACGACGCCGACGACTACGCCGTGATGCTGCGCGACGTGCGTGCAGTCAAAGCGGCCGGCGCGAACGCTGTAGTGATCGGCATGCTGACGGCCGACGGCGAGATCGATCACGAAGGCCTCGCGCGCGCAATCGATGCGGCCGATGGGCTGCCCATCACCTTCCACCGAGCGTTCGACGAAACGCGCGATCTGCAAAAATCGCTCGACGTGCTGCTCGGTTTCGATGCCGTGACGAACGTCCTGACTTCAGGCGGAAAACCTTCGGTACTGCAGGCGGAATCGATCATGAGCGATCTCGTACGGCAAGCGGCCGGCTCACACTGTACGGTGTTGGCAGGCGCGGGTTTGACCGTCGACGCGGTCGCTGGCTTCGTGAGCGCGACGCAAGTTCAAGCGGTTCACTTCGGTTCGGGCGTACGCGTTGGCGGCAACGGTCTTGCACCCGTCGATGCGACGAAAGTCGCGCAGGTGAGAGCCATCCTGGACGCAACGCGAAGCTAGATCATCGAGAAACGACCCGCTCCATCGGACGCAACGCGCAATAAAACTATCGCTCAAAAAATCAGCGCTGCTGAACGCCACGCATAGCCCAACCATCAGGCAAAAAAATGCCGCTTCGAGGTTCAACCCGAAGCGGCATTTCTCATCCACGCAGCGAAAGATTTACTTCGCGACGACCACCGGGATGCCGCGCAACTGCCCGGCGCCCTTCACCTCTTCCAGCGACTTCTTCACCGAAGCGCCCGTCGCCGCTTCGATCTGCAAGCGTGCCGCGAGATCGCGCTCGCCGCGCTTCACACCGGCCAGATTTGCCAGCTTCACGTGACCATAACCGCGTACACGCGCATGCAGATCGGCGAGCTTCGCGACGTCTTCGAGCGTGTCCGCGTTGAGCGTCGAGAACGCGCGTTGCATTGTGGTTTCGTAGTCGTCGGCAAGTTCGCGCTCCATCTTGCGTTCCAGCGTGCGCCCGAACGGATCGAGCATCGTGCCACGCAGACTGCTGAATTTCGCCATCACGCCGAGCACCGGCCACATCCATTGACCGAAAGTCTTCTTGCTCGGATTGATGCCAGGCTGCCCGCGCGTCAGCGTCGGCGGTGCGAGGTTGAACTTGATGCCGAAGTCCTTGCCCGCGACACCTTCGAATTGCGTCTCCAGTGCTTCGCGGAAAGCCGCGTCCGTATACAGGCGCGCGACTTCATATTCGTCCTTCACCGCGAGCAGACGATAGAACGTCGTCGCCACTGCCCGCGTGATGCGTTCGCTCTTTGCGTCGACCGCGGTTTCGGCACGACGCGCCGCATCGACCAGCGCGCGATAACGCTTCACATAGCTCGCGCCGCCGTACGTCTGGAGACGGCCCTCGCGATGCGCGGTCAGTTCGTCGAGCGTATCGACGCGCACCGCCTGCTTCGCCAGATGCCGTGCCTGCCACAGCGATTCCAGGGCGGCCGGGTCTTCCGCCGCCACACGCCCGATCGAAAACGCCAGCTGATTCATCTGCACCGCGACGTTGTTCAATTCGATCGCGCGCATCATCGCGGCGAACGACACCGGCACGAGGCCGAGTTGCCAGGCATAACCGAGCATCAGAATGTTCGCGCCGATCGTGTCGCCGAGAAAACGCGTGGCGAGCGCCTGGGCGTCGCACGTCGACATGCGGTCCTCGCCCGCCGCGTGGCGCATCTTGTCGATCAATGCGTCGGCGTGAAGCGTCGCGTCCGGGTTCTGCACAAAGGTCGCGTTCGGAATGGCGTGCGTGTTCACGACGATGCGCGTGCGGCCATGACGCACCGTTTGCAAGGCGTCGGCGCTCGCGCCCACCACCATATCGCATGCGAGCAGCACGTCGGCTTGTTGCGTGTCGATGCGCACCTGATTGAGCCACTCGTCACGTGCGGCAAAGCGTACGAACGACAGCACCGAGCCGCCCTTTTGCGCGAAGCCCATGAAGTCGAGCACCGACGCGCTCTTGCCTTCCAGATGCGCGGCCATGCTGATCAGTGCGCCGACTGTCACGACGCCTGTGCCGCCCACGCCGGTCACCAGAATGTCGTACGGCGCAGCGTCGAGGTGCGTCGCGGGAATCGGCAGGGCGTCGACGCGCGCAGCGAGCGCGGCCGGATCGAACGCGGCGCCTGCGGCTTTCTTCAGCTTGCCGCCTTCCACCGTGACGAAACTCGGGCAGAAGCCATTCACGCAGGAATAGTCTTTATTGCACGAAGATTGATCGATGCGGCGCTTGCGTCCCAACGCGGTCTCAACCGGTTCGACCGACAGGCAATTCGACTGCACGCCGCAATCGCCGCAGCCTTCGCAGACTTCCTCATTGATGAAGAGCCGTTTGTCCGGATCGGGAAACTCGCCTTTTTTCCTGCGACGCCGTTTTTCGGCAGCACAGGTCTGGTCATAGATCAGCACAGTGACACCGTCGGTATCGCGCAATTCCCGTTGCACGGTATCCATTTCACTGCGATGGTGGAACGTCGTGCCCTTCGGAAAGAGATCGTGGTGACCGTCGTATTTTTCCGGCTCGTCGCTGACCACGACGAAGCGCGACACGCCTTCGGCTTCCACCTGACGCGCGATCTGCGGGACCGAGATGCTGCCGTCGACAGGCTGGCCGCCCGTCATCGCGACTGCATCGTTATAGAGAATCTTGTATGTGATGGTGGTGTTTGCGGCCACCGCCTGGCGGATCGCGAGAATGCCCGAATGAAAGTAGGTGCCGTCGCCGAGATTCTGGAAGACATGGCGCGTTTTCGTGAACATTGAATGCGAGGCCCAGTCGACGCCTTCACCGCCCATCTGAATCAGGCCGGTGGTGTCGCGCTCCATCCACGACGCCATGAAGTGACAGCCAATCCCGGCATGCGCGATCGAACCTTCAGGCACTTTGGTCGACGTGTTGTGCGGGCAGCCCGAGCAGAAATACGGCGTACGTTTTACGCTATCCGCAGCATTCGAGAGGATTTGCGGCGCGACCAGATCGACCACACGCTCGCGGCGATCGAGCGCCGGCTTGTGCCTGGCGAGCCAGTTCGCGAACACCGGAAGAATGCGCGACGGCCGCAACTCACCCAGCGACGACAACAGCAACGTGCCGTCTTCGGCGTTCTTGCCGACCACGATCGGCCGCGTGCCTTGCGTGCGGTTGTACAGATAGTCTTTGATCTGTTGCTCGATGACCGGACCCTTCTCCTCGATCACGAGCACTTCGGACAAACCGGAAACGAACGCGTCGATGCGCGTCATTTCCAGCGGAAACGACAAACCGACCTTGTAGATCCGCACGCCGGCCGCTTCCAGATCGGCGACCGTCAGATCGAGCCGGCGCAGCGTTTCCATCAGGTCCAGATGTGCCTTGCCGCACGTCACGATACCCACGTTCGCATGCGGACTCGGCGCGATCCATTTGTCGATGCTGTTGGTGCGCGCGAAATGACGGACCGCGTCGAGCTTCGCGTGCATCCGCGATTCGATTGTCAGGCTGGGCAGATCGGGCCAGCGGTTATGCAGGCCGCCGGCGGGGCCTTCAAAATCCTGTGGAATCGCCCATTCGGTTTGCAGCGTATCGAGGTCGACGGTCGAACCGGATTCGACCGTTTCGGAGATCGCCTTGTAGCCGACCCACGCACCCGAGAAGCGCGACAGCGCCCAGCCATACAGGCCGAATTCGAGCATGTCGGCAATGTTCGACGGATTCACCACCGGCATGTGCCAAGCCATCAAGGCGAAGTCGCTCTGATGCGGCATCGACGACGACACGCAGCCGTGGTCGTCGCCCGCCACCACCAGCACGCCACCGTGCGGTGACGAGCCGTACGCGTTGCCGTGCTTCAGCGCATCGCCCGCGCGATCCACGCCGGGGCCCTTGCCGTACCACATCGCGAACACGCCTTCGACGGTGCGCTCGGGGTCCGATTCCACCCGCTGCGTACCGAGCACGGCGGTGCCGCCCAGTTCTTCGTTGATCGCCGGCAAAAAGCGAATATCACTCGCCGTGAGCAGTTTCTTCGCCTTCCACAACTGTTGGTCGACCATGCCGAGCGGCGAACCGCGATAGCCGCTGATGAAGCCGGCGGTGTTCATGCCGTGCGCGCGGTCGGCAGCGCGCTGCATCAGCGCAAGGCGCACCAGCGCCTGGGTGCCGGTCAGGAAGATCCGGCCGCGCGTGGCGGTGAGGTTATCGGACAGCTTGTAGTCGGCGAGAGCGGGCGTGCCGTCAATGGGCAGGCGAGCGGTCATGGGTGAGTCTCCATTGTTTTGCATCCGCGCGCCGTGGGTGGGGACCACAAAAGGTGACGCGGCGAAAGAGACTCTATTTTTTAGCGCCGATTGGAGTGGATTTTTTCTACTTGATCGCGCGAATAGCGAATGCGCGCGACGGGCCGCGCGTTTTAATGAAGTTTTGAGATGGATCTGCCACGCGGCGGACGGATTCGGGTATGCCCTGGTGCGTGGCGCGACGGCAGGAGTGACTTTTTTCACCCGCCCAGCTGGCCTCGTGAAAGGCGGCTGGGCGGCTAGTGCCGGCGCAAGGCACGGGTCAATGCCGCGCTGCGGGGTCGCGCCCGACGCGACCGGTTCCGCTTCAATATCCAGTCCACACCGCCAGCGCGAGCGCGCCGCCCGACAGCAACAGCAGCACCACGAACAAGGGCAGGATGAACCTGATCCACTGGCCGAAGCCGACCCGCGCGGTGGCGAGATACGCGAGCAGCATCCCGGAGGTTGGCGTCACCATGTTCGTCAAGCCGCCGCCGAGGACGAAGGCGAGTACCGAGGTCTGTCCGCTGACGCCGGACAGCTGCGCGATCGGTCCGATGATCGGCATGCTGACCGCGGCCTTGCCGGACACGGACGGAATGAACACGTCGAGCACCATCTGCACGGCCATCAAGCCGTTCGCCACCCACACCGCCGATTGGCCGCGCGCGAGCCGCGTGAAATGTTCGATCAGCGTGTCGAGCACCAGACTGTTCTGCAGAATCAGTTCAACGGATGCGGCGAGTCCGATCAGCAAGCCGGCGAGAATCATCCCCTTCATTCCGTCGACGAAAGCGTCGGCCGCGCTGCGCGAATCGAGCCTGCCCACGGCCGCCGTCACGATGCTAATGAACACGTAGAACGCGGACAACTCCACGTTGCCCCAATGCAAATCACGCGTGCCGATCACCAGCATCGCGGCGGCGACCGTCAGCACGATCAGCGTCGCCTTGTGGCGGCCCGAGAGCTTCGAGTGAGGATGCTGGTCGAGCGTCGCGCGTGCGGCGGCCAGCCGGTAGCCGCTCAAGCGGACATGGGCCAGCAGATACAGAATGCCCAGCGTCAGGAACACCACGAACACGCCGATCCGCATCGCGATACCGCTAAACAGCGGCACGCCGACGATCGGCTGCGCGACGGCGAGCGAGAGCGGATTGGTCACCGAGGCGATATAGCCGATCTTCGCGGCAATCGCGACGAGCCCCACCGCGAACAGGTTCGACAAACCGAGCCGCCGCGCCAGCACCATCACCATCGGAATGATCACGAGGTATTCGGAGATGAAGCCAAGCAGCGTGCTGCCGAGGCCGATCAGCACCATCAGCAGCGGCGCTAGTACATAGACGTTGCCCGCGGTGAGTTGCAGCAGCCGGTCGATCCCCGCATCCACCACGCCCGTTTTACGCATCACGCCGAACATGCCGCCGACGAACATCACCATGAAGATCAGCGGTGCGTTCTTGATGAGGCCATTGGGCACCGCGACGAACGCCGACACGAGGCTCGCGGGCGCCGCTTGCTCGGGCGTGCTTTTTGTGACGCTCGGCGCGACCAGCGTGGCGAGGTTATGGCTCTTCGGCACCACCTGATAGGTGCCCGGCACGACCAGCTTGTCGTGGCGCTCGAAGCGGCCGGCGTCGATCAGGTAGGTCATCGCCACGGCGGCGAGCACGACCCAGATCATCATCACCACCGGATGCAACATCTTGCCGTGGGGCTTCTTTTCATCGCTGCCGCTGCCGGGATGGCTGCCCGGCGATTGATCGTCGTCGGCGGTGGGCGCGGCGGGTGGCACAGGTGGCGTGAGCGTGGTCATGGGCGGGTTCCTGTCATGCCGGCAGTGGGTTCATCTGCGGCGCGGTATAGCCGAGCTCGGCGGAAATCGTGCGGCTGCACGCTTGCAAACGTTCGAGGTAATCGGGAATCTCGATCCGGCTGATACGCATTTCCGGCCCCGAGACGCTGATCGCGGCCACCGTTGCGCCGGTAACGTCGCGCACCGGCACCGAGATCGCTACCGCGCCGGCCGTGACTTCGCCCACGCTGACCGCATAGCTTCTGCGCGCGATCGCATCGAGTTCGTCGACGAGCTTCATCAGATCCGGTGGCTGCGGCAGTTTCTTCAGGCGTGCGAGGTATTCGGTCTTGACGGCGTCAGGTGCGAACGCGAGCAGGATCTTGCCGGACGCGCCGCTGTTGAGCGGGCGACGGTTGCCTACCGCGCCGATGGTGCGCATCTCGTGCGTGCTTTCGCAACGCGCGACGCACACCGTTTCCAGCCCTTCGCGCACACGCAGCACGACGTTTTCGTTGATCGCCTGATTGAGCACGAGCATGTGCTTTTGCGCCGAGCGCACCAGCGTGTTCTGCTGCGCGGCCGCGACGCCGATCACGAAGGCCTGCGGACCGAGCGAGTAGGTCGAGGCGCGCGTGTCCTGCACAACGAAGCGATGCAGTTCGAGCGTGCACAGCATGCGGTAAGCGCGCGATTTGTTGATGCCGAGCTGATTGGCGAGCTCGGTGACGCCGAGGCCAGGATGCTCGGCCACGTGGCTCAGCAATTTGAGCGCACTGTCGACGGAATCGACGATGTAGTTCACGGTTGTTCCTTCCTTCGGTGCTTCCGGGGTTGCTTCCGGGGGTGCTTCATCAAGCCGGGCGCGGCGCGGCAAGTTGGGCGCGGACGTACTCGGCGAGCGCGGCGACGAAGGCGTCGAGGTCGCGCTTGAGCGTGTCGAAGCCGGTGCTTTTGACGAACGCGGCTTCGTCCATATACAGCCCGCGATTCAGTTCGATCTGGATGCTGTGTCTGCGCCGCGCGGGATCGCTGACGGCCGCGAGCAGATCGCCACCCTGATACGGCTCGTTCATCTGGACGCGATAGCCCGCGCCGCTGAAATAGTCCGCCACCCATTGCGTAAAGGCGGGATCCGCGGTGGTACCGCGGCGGTCGCTGATGACGAAGTCGGGGCGCGCAGCGCCTGCGTCGACATTCATCTCGTTGCCGCGCGATTTCATCGAATGACAGTCGACGTGCCACAGCGCGCCGTGCTGCGCGTAAGCGCGCTCGGCGGCCGCACTGAGCGCCGCGCGATAGGGGCGGTAGTACGCGTCGATGCGATGCCGCACTTCGGCGACCGACAGCTTGCGGTCGTACATCGGCACGTTCGGCAAGGCGTCGCGCCGGATCAGGCCCATGCCGCGCAACGTGTACTTCTCCGGTGCGAGCGGTTCGGGCCACGGCTCGGCGAGCAGTTGCGCATCGATGTCGGTGATCGCGCGGTTCGGGTCGATGTAGGCGCGCGGGAAATGCGCGCCGATCAGTACACCGCCTTGCGCCGGCACGCCGGCCCACAGTTCGTCGACGAACGCATCCCACGAGGTACGAATCGCGGCGGCCGGCGCGGACGTGCCGAAGTCGGCCGGCAGCGCGATGCCGCTGTGCGGTGAATCGAACAGGATCGGCAGGAAAGCCGCAGTCGGTTCCGCGATGAAGAACGGCGCGCTTGCGGGCGCTGCAAAAGTGTTGCTATCGGGCGTCAAAACAAATTCCTTTCGAGTGGCCGACGCGCTTTGAAGGCCGTCGTAGCCAGAGTCAGTGGCTTGTGCGTTTTATTAAATAAAACAACGTATTAATATTTAACGACGAACGTCATTGCCGGTCAAGTGACTCGGCGAAAGCCTTGCTGTCTGGGTCGTCTATTTTGAAATCCTTTCTGGGCAAGGATTTGCGCCGTGTTGCTCAGTAAAACCCCCAGCGCCGAGGTTGATCGTCAATGCGGGCAAACCAGCATTTTTGCGACGCCTTGACCAGGCAATTTTGCATTTCGAATAATAAACAATACGTTGTTTTATTCATTAAAACAAATGATCGAAGCGTTCGGACAACAGCCGGCTTCGACGGGACCGACTCACACACTCACAACAAGGAAATGCAGATGAACAGGAAAGGTTTGGGGATGACCATGGCGCTCGCGGGGATCGGCGCGGTGCTGAGTGGCAACGCTGCGGCGCAGTCGAGCGTGACGCTGTACGGTATCGTCGACTCCGGCATTACGTACACGAGCAACCAGAAAGGCAGTTCGACCTGGCAGGCGACCGGCGGCAACGAACAGGGTACGCGCTGGGGCATGGTGGGCACGGAGGATCTCGGCGGCGGCACCTCGGCGATCTTCAAACTGGAGAACGGCTTCAACATCGAGACTGGCACGGCGAGCGCGAATGGCCGCATGTTCGGGCGTCAGGCGTGGGTGGGTGTGTCGAACCAGCGCTGGGGGACCTTCACGATGGGCCGCCAGTACAACGCCGCGCAGGATTCGCTGGCGCCGTTGCAGATCGGCGCAAGCACGTCGCTGACGCAGTACGCGCTGCATCCGTTCGATACCGACGACCTGAACAACACGTTTCGCACCGACAATTCGGTGAAATACGTGACGCCGACTTTCGCGGGCTTCCAGGGCAATGCGATGTACGGTTTCTCCAATGCGACCAACTTCGCAGCAAATCGTACCTGGAGCGTCGGCGGCACGTATGCGCAGGGTCCGGTGCGCCTGGGCGTGGCTTATGTGGTTCTCGATAACCCGGCGCTCGACACGACCGGCGCGATTCCGTCGGACAACTACTACACGTTCCTGAAGGGCATCACGAAGCAGCAGATCTGGGGCGCGGCCGGCACGTACGAATTCGGCAACGCGACCTTCGGCATGCTGTACACGACCTCGCTGTTCAATTTGCAGACGGGCGCATCGCAGCGCTTCAACAACTACGAAGGCAGTTTCCGCTATCGCTTCACACCGGCTGTGATGTTTGCCATCGGCGAAACGTACACGCAGGTTCATACGACGCAAAGCGCGAAGCCGAGCGTGCACTACCTGCAAACCAGCGCGGGCGTGCAGTACTTCCTGTCCAAGCGCACCGACCTGTATGTGAACGCGATCTATCAGCGCTCGTCGTCGAATGCGGTGGCGGCCGTTGAAGGGATCAGCAATCCGTCGAGCACGAACACGCAGGTGGTGGGCGTGGTGGGGATTCGCCACAAGTTCTGAGCGGGCGAGAGGAGGGAGGCGCGGTACTTCGGCATGCGTCGCGGCATGATTCGTGCAGCCGCGCCGAACTGGACGGTCCGATCGCGTAGTGCGAACTGCGCAATCGGCGCTACGTAGTCGAGCTGCGCTGTCTCTCAAGCGCAGCCCGGCCGATGCTGCGTGGCCTAAGTCGCGGACGCTTTCGCCGTAGACGCGGCGACCGGCGCGGAGTCGAGTGGCACGACCTCGTTGAAATGCGAGTAATCGATGTGACTCACGCCATCTTCCTCGCGCATGATGTCGACGAACCGGTGTTGCCAGCGGATCTGCTCGCAGGGCCACGTGTAGCGCGCCTGCATGGTTTGCGAGGTCGATTCGTCGACCCCTTCGAGCGTGAGCAGCAGCGACATGTCGCGGCCCTTGAGCGTTTCGGCGGTTTCGCCGAACAGCGGGCTGCTTTCGTCGATGGTGTGCATCAGGACCCAGCCTAGTTTGAACACGGGATGCTGGTCGCGCACCAGCGTCAGATCGTAGAGTTTGCGCAGCGTAAAACCTTCGGCGGTGGTCTCCAGCCGCATGATGCGCAGCTTCGCACGCGCTTCGGCGATCACGTTCTGACGTGCGTTGGCGGCGCGCACCATCAGCGTCATGCGGCCCTCGAGCGGCCGCACGACCGCGTAGCGGGCGAACATGATCTTGGCGTGCGGGCGTGAGAAGCGCGCGAAGATCAGCCCGGTCGCCAACGCGATGCTGGACATGCCGACAAAGATCTCCAGCGTCGCGATCCAGTGGGCGTAGACCGTTTGCGGGTGCATGTCGCCATAGCCCACCGTCGCAAGCGTTTCGACGCTGAAGAAAAACGCGCCGCCAAAGCCGGATGGAAACTGATTGGCGATCGGTGCGTGGCCGACCATGTAGAGCGCGGCAAACACGGTGTTGAGCAGCAGAAACAGGACCCCGAGCGAGACGAAAAACGTCGGCCAGCGCACGACGAGCGCGCGGTGATAGAGATCCTGCCAGAGCGGCGTCGGCATGCCGTGCGCGATCACTACGCGATCGTCCAGGCGCAATTCCCGGCTGCCGCGCGCGCGACGTTTATGCGCCGGCGTTTCGTCGTCGCCGATGCCGGGAAGGCGGTCTGACTGTTCGGTGGCCATCGCGTGCTCGTCAATATGAAAACGCGCAAAGCGTAGCACGCCGCCTCGCGCGAGCGTGCCGACCGATGTATCTGTTTTGCGACTACGGAAAAGCCCGCGGCTTCGGAATGCCGGCGCCGTGTTCGATGTCGTCGACGGCTTGCTGGTGCGCTGCGGCGATGGCTTCGGCTTCGTCCCCGTAGCCATTGTCGCCGCCTACGGTGGTCCACGGCTTGACGGCTTTCTCGCGATGCCGGATTTCGTATTCCGCGTCCCAGCGTGCGCCGTTGAGTTCGAGAGGGCGGACGTGAATCGAGTACACGCCGTAGAGGAAGAGCTGTTCAGCCATGGTCGCCTCCAGCCGGTTGATTCAGAGGTGGCGCCGCGTCATGGACACGGCGCCGGCTTGCCTAGAGTTCGATTTCCCCAAGGATACGGTGGGCGAGGGCCTTGGCTTCTTCGAGCGCTTCCTCCGGCGTGGACGAGGCGGTGTCGACCTCGTAGACCGTGGTCTCCTGGTCGGCGGTTGCTTCACCTTCGTCGCGGGAAAGGGTGACCAGGCCCTGCCACGCGTCGCTCTGTACTTCTCTTATCGACGCGGTGGCCGTGTAGATGCCTTTGGTGTAGGTGATGTCCTCCATGGCGACGCTCCTTGTTCCAAAGGGTTGGGTTTTTTCATCCTAGCACGATGATCGAACTCCGGTTTTTTGCCTGCGCGGCGCTCGATGTCTACAACCGATGTCTACAACCGGTGCCTACAACAATACGCGTCGCACAAGACAAAAAAACTACAGCAGCGCGACAACTTCATCCAATGAAGGCGCATGGGCGCCCGCGTGGCGGCAAGCCGCCGCGCCGGCGGCGAGAGAAAAGGCCAGGTGCTCCGGCCACGCCCGCTGCGGCGCGGCCATCAGGCTGAACAGCAGGCCGCCGATAGACGCATCCCCCGCACCCACGGTATCGACCACTTCGACCCGAGGCGGCCGAGCCTCGACGACCGTGGCGCCGTCGATCAACATGGACGTCTCCGGTCCGCGTGTCACCAGCACGGTGGCCACGGGATTCATGGCCCGTAGCTGGGCAAGCGCGCCGGCCTCGTCGTCCGTCTTGAAGAGCATGCGCAAATCCTCGTCCGACACCTTGATCAGGTCGGCCAGCGCAGCCATCTTTCGCAACGTGGGCTCGTACCCGTGCTCCATCAGGTTCCGGTAATTCGGATCGAAACTGATCTTCACGCCGCGCGCGCGCAATTCGGCTGCCAACGCGGCAAGTGTGTCGCCAAGCGGCTGACGCACCAGGCTGATGCAACCGAAATGCGCCCATTTCACCTGCCCGATCCAGCCAGCCGGCAAGCGCGCCGGATCGAACGCCAGATCGGCGCCGTTCTCACCCATGAAAAAGTACGCAGGCGGATGGGTCCGATGAACGATCGCCAGCAGGGGCGGCCGCGCCACGCGCTGCATGAAGCGCATGTCGAGCCCCGCGGCAACGCTCGCGTTCCACAGGTCGTCGGAGAAGTTGTCGACGCCTAGCGACCCGGCACACGCCGTCGGCAAACCGAGCCGCGCCACGCAGCGCGCGACATTCCAGCCGGCACCGCCAGGACGCGAGAGCCATTGCGAGGCGCCGGTCCGCACGAGATCGGTGAGGATGTCGCCGGCTGAGACGAAGAGGGGGAATTCGGTATTCGCGCTCAAGTTGCTCATTTTGCTTACTCCGCGGATTCGGGCGCGGGCGCCGCGCCGTCAGGCAGTGCGTGCGCCAGCACCTCGTAGCACGCACCCATCGTGTGATAGTCGGTCTTGCCGGCGGGACTCTTTTCGTCGCTGTACTTACGGTTGTCGCAGGTGAGGATGCGGTACCACGCGCCATACTTGTGATCGACGAAATGCGTCCAGCTGTAGCGCCAGATCTCGTCGTACCAGTCCCAGAAGCGCTCGTTGCCGGTGCGCCTGCCGAGCAGCGCCGCGGTCGCGAAGGTCTCCGCCTGAACCCAGAAATACTTGTCGTGGTCGCATACGGTGCCGTCCGGGCCGAAGCCGTAATAGAGCCCGCCGTGATCTTCGTCCCAGGCATGCGTCATGGCGGCGTCGAATAGTTCGATGGCGCGCGGCAGCAACCACGGCAACGGACGATAGCGCTCCAGAATCAGCAGCAGTTTGGCCCATTCGGTCTGGTGCCCGGGCTGGAAGCCCCATGGACGGAAGATGTTCGAGCTGTCTTCCTGGTTGTAATGCCAATCGACCGACCAGTCCGCGTGAAAGTGCTCCCACACGAGACCTTGCGAGAGCTTCGCCTGACGCAGCGTGATGTTCGACGCCACCCGTTCCGCCCGATCGAGATAGACCAGGTGCCCGGTCGCCTCGTGCGCGGCGAGGAGCGCCTCGGTGGTGTGCATGTTCGCGTTCTGGCCGCGGTATGAACTGACGCGCCAGTCGGGTGTCGCCTCGTCGGCATAGAGACCTGCGGCGGCGTCCCAGAAACGATGCTCCATGAGCTCGAAGGTCGCGCCGATCATCGGCCGCGCTTCCTCGATGCCGGCCATCGCCGCATGCGAATACGCAAGCAGCACGAACGCGAGGCCATAGCAGTGGCGCGTGGCGTCAAGCGTGCGTTTCTTGCCGTCGTGCCATTCGAGCTCCCAGTCGTAGCCTTCGTGTTCGGCGTCCCAATGCGCTTCGCGCAGGAAGCGCAAACCGTGGCGCGCGTACTCGAGATGCTGCGGGTCGCCGAACTGGCGATACGCCATTGCGTAGTTGAAGACGTAGCGGCACGTGCTCACCAGATGCCGCGTGGTCTTGTCGTACACCGAGCCGTCGTCGCGGAAAAAATGGAAGAAGCCGCCGCTCTGATCGCGCACGTTCGGTGCGTAAAAGCGCAGGGTGTCCTGCACATGAGCGAGCAGGAAGTCGAGGCTGCGAAAGCTGTCGACGGACGGCGCCGCGGTGGCGCCGTTAGCGAGGTGAAGCGGATCGGATTGCGTCATGGCGTTTTTACCAAAGTACTGGCGCGGGCAATGAGATGGACGGGCAAGTGAACTTCGAGTTCAGCGGGTGCGTCTTCAAGCAGAAGCTCGACGCCGCGGCGGCCGAGCGCTTCCTTGTCGACCGAAATGGTCGACAACGGCGGCGTGGCATGCGCGGCGGCGGGAATGTCGTCGAAGCCGACGATCGCGATGTCCTCGGGCACGCGGATGCCTCGCGCGAGGCACACGCGCAGCGCGGCGAGCGCGGCGGCGTCGTTGTAGGCGAATACGGCATCGGGCCGCGGGCCGGGCGCATCGAGCAACTGATGCATGGCGCGCGCGGCGCCGCTGTCGGGATCGAGACCGGCGTCGATCGTGACTTCCAGCGACGGGTCGAACAGCAACCCCGCTTCGAAAAACGCGCGCCGGTAACCGAGCGCGCGCTGGGCAATGCTGAAGTGCGCGAGCGAGCCGCCGATGAACGCAACGCGCTTGCGCTGCTGTTCGAACAGATGCCGCATGGCGAGCGTGGCGCCCGCGGCGTTGTCGAGATTCACCGAGCGCAAGCCCGGCGCCCAGAGGTCGATCAGCACGAGCGGGCGTTGCATCGCCACCAGCGTGGCCAGCGTTTCAGGCTCGACGAAACCGGCGATCGCCACCGCGTCCGGCGCATGCAGGCGCATCTGATGGATCACGTCTTCGGTCGGGCCGGCGGTCAGCACGGACGGAACAATGCCGCGTTCGCGGCATGCGTCTTCCACGCCGTGCAGCACGTGCGAAAAGAATGGGCTGACGGCGAAGTTGTTGTGCTGACGGTGCAGCAGAAAAGTGAGACGGCGGATCCGCGGGCGCAACTGTGCGGCGTCATAGCCGAGCTGCCGCGCCGCTTCGACAACGCGTTCGCGGGTGGCCTCGGAAAGGCCGGGCTGATTCTTCAGGGCGCGTGAGACGGTGCCGATCGACACGCTTGCCGCGCGCGCGACGTCGCGGATGGTTGTGGCCATCGAATGAAGCGGCCGCAAGAGGGGCCGCCGTACGCTGTTTGGGTTCGGGCGATTGTATAGTAAAACGTGGCGGAAACCGCCTCACGAACCCATGATCCGTACCCGTAAATACCCGTAGACAGTGGCGCTGGCCCGATTTATGTTGTTTAGTAAAAAATACTAAACAAGGCGTGAGTGTAGGCGTGGGCGCGCCCCAGCACTCAGTCGACAGGCATCACCGCCACGTCAGCCTGTCCGCGCAGCAGCGCCACGCTCTCATCCGCGTCGATCAGCACGAAGCCACTCGTCTCGTGCTTTGCGCGCCGCTTCGCCAGCGCCGCGACAGACGCAATTTCCTCGCTGCTGTAAAACGACGGACCGCCGTCCGACTCGACGCGCACGCAGCCGATCGCCATCGTCACGAAGCCGAAGAAGGTCGGATTGCCGCGCCGGTCTTCACCGTGGATGCCGCCGGCCAGCCGGTCGGCCGGCGCGTAGAAGCGCTGCGCGCCTTCGTTGAACAGGTGGATCGCGCGCAGCACGCGGTCTTGCCAGTCCTCGCTCTGGAACAGGATCAGGAAATCGTCGCCGCCGACGTGCCCGAGGAAATCGCGGGTCGGGTCGCAGACGTCGGCAAGCACGGCGGCCGCGAATTTCAGCACTTCGTCGCCCTGCCAATAGCCGTACTGATCGTTAAAGGGCTTGAAGTGGTTCAGATCGACGTAGCACGCGTAGAAGCCCGCGTCGTTGCCCAACAGGCGGGCGATGTGCGAACTGATCGGGATGTTGCCCGGCAAGAAGGTCAGCGGGTTCGCGTAGCGCGCGGCTTCGATGCGCACCTCGGTCACCGCGCGCACGAGGTTCTCGCCCGTGCCGAGACCGGCGTATTTGCCGTCGCGGTCGGTGATGACGAAGCCGTCGGCGAGATAACGCTGGTCGTCGCTCGCGAGCAGTTTGGCCATTTGTTCGACGGTCATCGATTGCTCGATGATCACCGGCGACGCGTTCGCAAACTGCAGGCACGGCCGCTTGCCGAACAGTTCGCGGTGGTAAGGCAGCGCGTAGCGGTCCATGAAACTGCGGCGATTGATCAGTGCGACGGGTTGGTCGTGCTCGACCACCGCCACCGCGTGCAGATCGGGCAGGCGGTTGAACAGTTCGAGCACGTCGTTGTTGGTGGCATGGCGCGGCAGCGCGGGCGCATGCACCATCATCTTCGCCGAGGCCATGCCGCCCGAGGGCGACGCGCTGCTCACCGTGCGCGTGGTTTCGGGGAACACGGCGATGTGGCCGGCGCGCAGTGCGTCGCGGGCGTCGTCAGTGACCCTGCTGGCCGGCTTGGCATGCGGACGGCCGAAGAAAAAGCCCTGCCCGCAGGCGATCCCCATGTCGCGCACCACGATCAGATCCGCTTCGTCCTCGATGCCTTCGGCCACCAGCCGTGCGCCGCTTGCGTTGGCGAAGTGCTGCATGGCGCGCACGGCTTCGAACTTGAGCGAATCGCTGGAGATGCCGTGGATGAAGAAGCGGTCGATCTTGACGACGTCCGGTTGCAGGCGCACCCAAAGATTCATGCTGGCGTTCGCGGTGCCGTAGTCGTCGAGCGCGAACTGCGCGCCCGCCATACGCAGCGCCGAAATCACAGGCAGGAAGCTGGCGATATCCTGAATCGTGCTTTGCTCCGTCAGTTCGATCACGATCCGTTGCGGATCGACGCCGCGGCGGCGCAACAGCTCGAGCGTGTCGTCGCGTGTTTCCGCCAGTTGCCGGATCGCGCCCGCGCTGAAATTGAGAAACAGCTTGCCGTCGAAATCGAGCCTCGCGAACGCTTCGATGCAGGTGCGCGCGGCGGCCTGTTCGAGTTCAAGCGTGCAGCCTTCGGCGAGTGCCTGCGAAAACAGGGCGAACGGCGCCTCGAGCGACGTGTCGGCCGGGCCGCGGATCAAACCTTCGTAGCCGAGGATCGCGCCGTCGTCGAAATCGATGATCGGCTGGAATACGGCGGACAAGTCACGCCGGGCGATCAACTCCTCGATGCGCGGCGTAGCGGATCGGGAGGGCGAACGAAGTTGCATGGCAGTTAGGCGTAGCGATCGACCTTCGTCTTATCGACCCATCCTGGGTGAAATTAAGTGAATTTTTAGTGAAGCGTTGCACCGGGATGGTGCGCTTGGGCCTGGGCCCAGCCTCGCCGTCGGCTCGTTTTGCCACGGCCAGGACTTTGCCTATGCCATCCGGCTGAGGCGACAGCGGCGGTGTTTGAGCGTGAAATAACAAAAAAGCCGCACGAGGCGGCTTTCTTCGAATGACGCTCAGGGAGGGCGCTTATGAATGTCCTGTTTGCATTGCGCGCGTATTCAACGGCGCGCCACAGCGGGGGCGGGCTGCTCGCGCGAGGCGGCACGGGTTTCGCCGCTGAGGTCGCGAGCACCCCAGCGCTGCGCGAGCGCGGCGCACACCATCAACTGGATCTGGTGGAACAGCATCAGCGGCAAGACCACCGCGCCCACCGCGTGCGAGGCGAAAATCACCTTGGCCATCGGCACGCCGGCGGCGAGGCTTTTCTTCGAACCGCAGAAGATGATCGTGATCTGATCGGCGCGGTTGAATCCGAGCCGCTTGCTGACCAGGATCGTCAAGGCCAGCGCGAGCGCGAGCAGCACCACGCAGATCAACAGCAGGCCGCCGAGCGCGGACAACGGAATCGTATGCCACAGGCCTTCGTTGACGGCCTCGCTGAACGCGCCGTACACCACCAGCAGGATCGAGCCCTGGTCGACGAACTTCAGCACGCCGCGGTTGCGTTCGATCCACTTGCCGATCAGCGGGCGCAGCAACTGCCCGGCCACGAACGGCACCAGCAATTGCAGAACGATGTTGCCCACCGTATGCCACGGCGAGGCGCCGCCGCTCGCGGCCTGATTGGTGACGACGAGGCTGACGAGTGCGGGCGTGATGAAGATGCCCAGCAGGCTCGAGGCCGACGCGCTGCATACGGCGGCGGGCACGTTGCCTTTGGCAATAGAGGTGAACGCGATAGACGATTGAACCGTAGACGGCAGCGTGCAGAGGAAGAGGACCCCCGCATAGAGCGCCGGCGTGACAAGTGGCGAAAGGAGCGGCTTCAGCGCGAGGCCGAGCAGCGGAAAGAGCGCGAAGGTGCTGAGCAGCACCACCAGATGCAGGCGCCAATGCGTCGCACCCGCAATGATCGCTTCGCGTGAAAGCTTGGCGCCGTGCAGGAAAAACAGCAGGCCGACTGCGACGTTCGTCACCCAGTTGAACCCGACAGCGGCCTGCCCGTGAACCGGCAGGAGGCTGGCGAGGATCACGGTGCCCACAAGGCACAAGGTGAAATTGTCGGGAAGCAGTTTCGGGCGAGCCATGGCGGAATCTCGATTCGGTGATGCGGAAAGCAGGGCGCGTGCGAATGCGCCCGACTCAGGCTATGAAAAACGCCTATTGTTGTTGAAAACTGATTAAATATGCAAATTCATTTAACGAATCGATTAATGAGCATTGCGCATCAAATCGCTGTATCGGCGAGCTTCAGTCGATGCCCATGGTCAGTTTCAGTATTGGCGAGCGCATCTGTTTGGTCCACTGCCGTTTTGACAATCAGGCGAAAAATCCGCCTGGAATTCGTCATACGCGAGCTTGCTTGGCGGATCCTGGTAAAGCCGCCGGACCAAGCTGTTTCAAGGCTTTGGCGCAATGGCTCTGTCGCAGAAAAACGTCGCAGTAACAAGGTGTTACAACAGCGGTCGAGGCCTAACACTTTTTGGCTCGACACCCTTTGCCCACACCCATAAATTACTGCTCAAAGGCCATCGGGATGCCCCGCGCCGCGACAGATTCGCGGCGCTCGTGCCGGTCCCAGAACAAGTCCATCGCAGCTCGAACGGTGGGCTTCAGGCAAGTCTTCGGGCATGTGAGTCACTTGGTGGACGGGTTGTCGAGAACGAAGCACTGGGCGTTGGGCGCGGTTATCGCCGCGTTGTGCTCGTTCGCCTATGCAAAAGTATCGGGCATACCGCATATCGGCGGTGGTGGCGGTTACTCGCGCGCCGCTGCGGACCACCCAATGCGCGGCGATGCGCGTAACCGCGGCTATTACTATGGCGCCGCCAATGTAAGACCGGCTCGCAACAACGTGGTCGACAGCAACGCGCGCTTGCCGCATGGCGGCGCGAACTTCGCCACTGGCAGCTACGTGAACGGCTTTGGCGGTCACAACCCAGGCATGCGTCGTGTCGCCGGGCCGGCTGGATATCCTGACGATGGCCGCGGCGGCATGCAGTACGCCGGCGCTATCACCCCGGTTAGTGCCGAATCGCGCGCGGTGCCCCGGCCGCCGCCGAACGCGCCAGTTCGCGCCGGCTCGATTCGCGCCGATGTCGCCCGCTACAACGAAGAGCGCGGCGCCTCGCGCGCCATGCCGCGCCAGACTGACGACCCGCGTCAGCAGGTAGGTTCGCCATACCGTAACTAATCGCGGACTAAAAGCTCGCGATAAGTGCGGTCCTACACCGCGCGTCCTTTCACATAATCCCCTTCGCACGCTTCGCCGAATCCGCTTTTCCGGCTTTCAAACCGGTTCGCGGCGGCATTGCGCGTCGCCGCCGTCCGGAAAGCCCCTGTCAATGTGACGTTTCGACGCCACACTTTTTTGAAAACGCTCGGCAGCACACTGCGTCTCGTCGTCAAATTCGATCAGCTTCGCCGCGGCGCGTCATCCGTATGTCATCTCAACCGTTATCACCCAGTCGGGCGCAATGTCAGTAACGCTTTGCGCCGAACCGTGAAGTCCGCCGCAATGCGGCGATGACGTACGCGGCCACGGCTTTATCAGGCCGATAAGTGACAAAACTAATCAGATCGCTATACCCGCAATAACCCACGATATTTTTGTCCATAAAAATGGTCCGCAAAGATGGTCCCGCCCAGATTGGCTCGATGATCGAACGGACGACAACAACGGTTCGCGCGAGCTCCCCCTTTCGCACAGCCACACCCTTTTGACAAAGACAGGAGAACCCATGAAAACAAGCATCAGCAGTGCGCTGAAGACCACCCTCAAGGCAACCGCGTGTGCCGCTCTGCTGGCCAGTGCATCGTCTGCTTTTGCGCAATCGAGCGTGCAACTCTACGGTCAGGTCGACGAATGGGTTGGCGCGCAGAAATTCCCGGGCGGCAAGACGGCAGTGCAGGTGTCCGGTGGCGGCATGTCGACGTCGTACTGGGGCTTGAAGGGGGCTGAGGATCTGGGCAACGGCTACAAGGCGATCTTCACGCTGGAAGGCTTCTTCCGTGCGCAGAACGGCCAGTACGGCCGCTTCCAGGGCGACACGATGTTCTCGCGTAACGCGTACGTCGGTATCGAATCGCCGTACGGCACGGTGACGGCCGGCCGTCTGACCACGCCGCTGTTCGTGTCGACGATCCTGTTCAACCCGTTCATCGACTCGTACGTGTTCTCGCCGATGGTGACCCACGTGTACCTTGGGCTCGGCACGTTCCCGACCTACTCGACGGATCAGGGCGTGACAGGCGATTCGGGCTGGAACAACGCGGTGTCGTACTCATCGCCGAACTTCGGCGGCCTGTCCGCTACGGCGATGTACGCGCTCGGCAACACGGCAGGTCAGAACAGCGCGAAGAAGTGGAGCGGCCAGGTGCTGTATTTCCACGGCCCGTTCGCGGCGACGGCGGTGTACCAGTACGTGAACTTCAACAACGTGCCGGGTGACCTCGGCAGCTTCGATTCGTCTGGCGTTCCGGGCCTGAAGAGCCAGAGCGTGGCGCAAGCCGGCGTCTCGTACGACATGAAGTTCGTAAAGTTCTTTGGGCAATACATGTACACGTATAACCAGCAGACCATTTCGAGCTGGCACGTGAATACGGCGCAGGGCGGCGTGTCGGTACCGGCCGGCCCGGGTACGGTGATGGCGTCGTACGCCTATTCTCGCGACGGTGGCGGCCTCGACCAGACCCGTCAGACGGCGGCAGTCGGCTACGACTATCCGCTGTCCAAGCGCACGGACATCTACGCGGCTTATATGTACGACAAGATCACCAGCCAGTCGAGCGGCAACACGTACGGCGTCGGCCTGCGCGCGAAGTTCTAAACGGCTGGAGTCAAGGCGGCCGGCACCTGCGAGCAGGCGCCGCGTGACGCCAACCCTGTGGAAACAGGCAGCATCTGCGAAGCCCACCTTCTCCGGAAGGTGGGCTTCGCCGTTTCTGGCATCCGCTTCAGGTGCCTGCTTCAGGTTCCCACCTCTCCGCGATTTACCGACCAGTTTTTGATAAACCCGGCAAAATGGCGTCGATTGATTCCTGAAGCGAGCGATTGAGATGGATACCCTCGTCAGCATGAAAGTGTTCCGCCATGTGGTCGAAGTCGGCAGCTTTGTCGGCGCGGCCGAACGGATGGAGATGTCGGCGGCGATGGCGAGCAAGCACGTGATGCACCTCGAGCAGCAACTCGGCGCGCGTTTGCTGAACCGCACCACGCGCCGTGTCGCGCCGACCGAGGCGGGCCGCGAATATTACGAACGCCTAAGCCAGGTGCTCACCGAACTTGAAGAAGCCGGGCAGGTGGTCGGCGCGGCGAGCGTCGTGCCGCAGGGGCGCTTGCGGGTGTCGTCGTTGTCGGCTTTCGGCTTGAGCCACGTGATGGCCGCGGTGGCCGACTACGCCGCGCAGTATCCGCAAGTCACCGTCGACATGACCCTGTCCGACCGCGTGGTCGAACTGATCGACGAAGGCTACGACGTCGCGATCCGGGCCTCGCCGAGCGGGCTGAAATCGTCTTCGCTGATCGCCCGGCAGATCGCGACTGCCCATCTGGTGCTGTGCGCGTCGCCGGCCTATCTGCGCCGGCACGGCACGCCGAAGACCGTCGCCGATCTGGCGCGTCACAACTATCTGCAATACGCGGGTGTGTCCGCGCTCGAAATCGCTCCCGCGGCCGGCGATGCCTCGTCGCGCGTGCGTCTGTCCGGCAATCTGATCGTCAACCACCTGGAGGCGCAGCGCGTGATCGTGCTGCAAGGCGCGGGCATCGCGATGCTCGGCACCGAGGTGATCGGCGACGATCTGGCTGCGGGGCGCCTGGTGCCGCTACTGGTGGACGACGTGCCGCCGCGCGAGTTACCGATCCACGTCGTCTATGCGAGCCGTCGGCATCTGTCGGCCAAAGTGCGCTCGTTCGTCGACTTCCTGGCCGACCGGTTCGCGAACGAATCGCTTTGGCCTTCGCTCGAGCAGATCAAGGCGCTCGCGGTGCGGTAGGCGCGTTGCGCGGCTACGCCAGCCGGTGCGCAAGCGCTTTGAGCCGCGTGCAGCCGCCCGATCAGGCGCCTCCCCCGTTTCGCTATACTGGTTGCAGCACCCATACGCGTAACGATCTGGGGGAGACATGACCGATCTGTCCACGCCGCAGCGCGCCGGTGGCCACAAGCTGCCCGCGGGCCGGCGCCTGCGTTTCGTCACGGCCGCCGCCTTGTTCGACGGCCACGACGCGTCGATCAACATCATGCGGCGCATTCTGCAAGCGAGCGGCGTCGAGGTGATCCACCTCGGCCACAACCGCTCGGTCGATGAAGTCGCCACCGCCGCATTGCAAGAAGACGCCGACGGCGTCGCCGTGTCGAGCTACCAGGGCGGCCACAACGAATACTTCCGTTATCTCGTCGATCTGCTGCGCGCGCGTGGCGGCGAGCGCATCAAGGTATTTGGCGGGGGCGGCGGCGTGATCGTCCCCGAAGAAATTGCCGAACTCGAGCGGTACGGTGTCGAGAAGATCTATTCACCGCATGACGGCCAGCGGCTCGGCCTGCAAGGCATGATCGACGACATGATGGCGCGCTGCGCCGAAGTCGTGCGCGCCGCTGCCGCCGCACGGGCGAGTCCGATTGGCGAGTGGGTGGCCGATTTGTCGGCGTGTGGGTTACCGCGTTTCGAGCCGCGCGCAGAGTCGCGCGTCGAACCAAGGGCCGGCGATCGCACCGACGCGCGCGATCGTCCCGCTAACTTGCGTCAGGCGGGCGGGGCGTTCCATGCCGGCCAGATCGCCGACAGCGTCAACGTTGCCGCTGCCGGTGCGGCCGACATCGCCAGTACAGCCGAACACTCAGACCCGGCAGCCTTCACCTTCCGCCGCCTTGCTCAACTGATCAGCGGGTATGAAGTGGGCCGCGTCAAATCAGCCGAGCAGGAAATACTATCGGTCCTTGCTGAAGCGACCGAGATCCCCGTCCTCGGTATCACCGGCACCGGTGGCGCCGGCAAATCCTCGCTGACCGACGAACTGATCCGCCGTTTTCGTCTCGACTATGGTGACGCCCTCACCATCGCCGTGCTGGCGATCGATCCGTCGCGCCGCAAATCCGGCGGCGCGCTGCTCGGCGACCGCATCCGCATGAACGCAATCGGTGATTGGGGTGGCGGCGCGCGCGTCTACATGCGCTCGATGGCGACGCGCAACGCGTCGAGTGAAATCACCGATTCTTTGTCCGACGTGCTCACGTTGTGCAAGGCCGCCGGCTTCGATCTGATCATCGTCGAAACGTCCGGGATTGGGCAGGGCAATGCGGCGATCGTGCCGTTCGTCGACGAATCGCTGTATGTGATGACACCGGAGTTCGGTGCGGCGAGCCAATTGGAGAAGATCGACATGCTCGACTTCGCCAGCTTCGTCGCGATCAATAAGTTCGATCGCAAGGGCGCGCCTGATGCGTTGCGCGATGTCGCCAAGCAGGTGCAGCGCAATCGCGGCGACTTCACCAGGTTGCCCGGCGCGATGCCGGTGTTCGGCACGATCGCCTCGCGCTTTAACGACGATGGCGTGACCGCGCTTTATCAGCACGTGGCCGAGGCACTGCGCACGCACGGCCTGCGTTCAGGCGGAGGCCGTCTGCCCACGCTTGACGACCGGCGCTTTTCGAGCGGCCGCAACGCCATCGTGCCGCCGGCTCGCGTGCGCTATCTGGCGGATGTCGCGCAGACCGTTCACGTGTATCGCGAGCGTGCCGACGCGCAGGCACGGGTCGCACGTGAGCGCTGGCAGCTTACTGAAGCGCGCCGGATGCTCGGCGAAGCTAGTACAGGCACAGGCACAGGCACAGGCACAGGCACAGGCACAGGCACAGGCACAGGCACGAGCGCTGCAGCGGCCCATCTCCACACCCAACTCGACACACTCATCGCCCAACGCACCGCCGCCCTCGGCGAACGCGAACGCACACTTCTCGAAGCATGGCCGCAAACGGTGGCCGCCTATTCCGGCGACGAACACATCGTCCGGATTCGCGACCGCGACATTCGTACCGCGCTCATCGTCACGACACTATCCGGATCCAAGGTCCGCAAAGTCGCGCTGCCGAAATTCGTCGACCACGGCGAAATCCTGCGTTGGCTGATGCTCGACAATCTTCCCGGCTACTTTCCGTTCACCGCGGGCGTGTTTCCGTTCCGCCGTGAAAACGAAGACCCGACACGGATGTTCGCTGGCGAAGGCGATCCGTTCCGCACCAACCGCCGCTTCAAATTGCTCTCCGAAGGCATGCCGGCCAAACGTCTTTCGACGGCCTTCGACTCGGTCACCCTCTATGGCGAAGAGCCGCACGAGCGCCCCGACATCTACGGCAAGGTGGGTAACTCAGGCGTCTCCGTCGCGACGCTCGACGACATGAAAGCGCTCTACGACGGCTTCGATCTGTGTGCGCCCGAAACGTCGGTGTCGATGACGATCAACGGCCCGGCGCCGACGATTCTCGCGATGTTCTTCAATGTCGCGATCGATCAGCAGATCGCGCGCATGACGCAGCAGCAAGGCCGTTCGCTCACGGAAGACGAACTCGCCGCCGCCCGCCGCACCGCGCTGGAAAACGTGCGCGGCACGGTCCAGGCCGACATCCTGAAGGAAGATCAAGGCCAGAACACCTGCATCTTTTCGACCGAGTTCAGCCTGAAAGTGATGGGCGATATTCAGGCGTACTTTGTCGATCACCGCGTGCGGAATTTCTATTCGGTGTCGATCTCCGGCTATCACATCGCCGAGGCCGGCGCGAATCCGATCTCGCAGTTGGCGTATACGCTCGCGAACGGCTTCACCTATGTCGAGGCCTATCTCGCGCGCGGCATGTCGATCGACGACTTCGCGCCGAATCTGTCGTTCTTCTTTTCGAACGGCATGGACCCGGAGTACACGGTGCTGGGCCGTGTCGCGCGCCGCATCTGGGCCATTGCCATGCGTGAACGCTACGGCGCGAACGAACGCAGCCAGAAGCTCAAGTATCACGTGCAGACCTCGGGCCGCAGCCTGCACGCGCAGGAGATCGACTTCAACGATATCCGCACCACGCTGCAAGCGCTGATCGCGATCTACGACAACTGCAATTCGCTGCACACCAACGCATTCGATGAAGCGATCACCACGCCCACCGAAGATTCGGTGCGCCGTGCGGTCGCGATCCAGTTGATCATCAACCGCGAATGGGGGCTGGCGAAAAATCAGAATCCGAATCAGGGCAGCTTCGTGATCGAGGAGCTGACCGACCTGGTGGAAGAAGCGGTGCTGGCGGAATTCGATCGGTTGACCGAGCGCGGTGGCGTGTTAGGCGCAATGGAAACGGGTTATCAGCGCGGGCGCATTCAGGACGAGTCGATGCTGTACGAGCATCGCAAGCATGATGGCTCGTATCCGATCGTCGGCGTGAACACGTTTTTGAGCGCGCATCCCCATGAAGCGCCGCAGCCGATCGCGCTCGCTCGCTCCACCGATGAAGAGAAACAGAGCCAGTTGAAGCGCCTACGCGATTTTCAGGCACGGCACCAGGACGATGCACCCGCGGCGCTGGAGAGCCTGAAGCGCGCGGTGATCGACGATGACAACGTGTTCGCGGTGCTGATGGACGTCGTGCGTGTCTGCTCGCTCGGGCAAATCACGCACGCGTTGTTTGAAGTGGGCGGGCAGTACCGCCGCAATATGTGAAGCCGAAGCTTGCCGGGCTGCGGCTTCGCTCCAGGCGGAGCCGCGGCAATACCGTCACCCGTTCACGCGCAGCGCCTTACCGCGCGATGCCGAGTCGCGCTTTCGCGTCGTCATATTCCTTGGTCAAACGCTGAACCAGCTCGCCTACGCTCGGCACGTCGTCCATCAGGCCGACGCCCTGGCCTGCGCCCCAGATATCTTTCCACGCCTTCGCCTTGTCGCTGGCGAAGTTCATCGCGGTCTTGTCCGATTCCGGCAGCGCTTCCGGGTCCAGCCCCGCGTTCACGATACTTTCGCGAATGTAGTTGCCGTGCACGCCGGTGAACAGGTTCGTATAGATGATGTCCGACGCCGTGGAATTGACGATCGCCTGCTTGTAGCTGTCGACCGCGTGCGCTTCTTTGGTCGCGATGAAACGCGTGCCCATGTAGGCGAGGTCCGCGCCCATGGCCTGCGCGGCGAGAATCGAGCCGCCGTTGGCGATCGAACCGGACAGCACGATCGGGCCGTCGAACATGCGCCGTACTTCGCCGACCAGCGCGAACGGCGAGGTCGTGCCCGCATGCCCGCCGGCACCCGACGCCACCAGGATCAATCCGTCGACGCCCGCTTCCAGCGCCTTCTGCGCATGGCGAAGGTTGATCACGTCGTGCAGCACGATGCCGCCGTAGCTATGCACCGCGTCGACGATCTCACGCGCCGGTGCGCGCAGGCTGGTGATGAAGATCGGCACCTTGTGCTCGACGCACACCCGCACGTCGTGCTCGAGCCGCGTATTCGACTGATGAACGATCTGGTTGACGGCGATCGGCCCAATGATCGCGTCGGGATGAGCCGCCTTGTGCTCGGCGAGCTGGGCCTGAATCTGCGTGAGCCATTCGTCGAGCAGTTCGGCCGGGCGGGCATTCAGCGCCGGGAACGAGCCGACAATGCCGGCCTTACATTGAGCTAACACGAGTTCGGGATAGCTGACGATGAACATCGGCGAAGCGACGACGGGAAGCGCGAGTTTTTGCAGGACGGCGGGCAATGCCATGGTGCGAGTCTCCTGATGAACGGACCGGTGCGGCGTAAAGCGCCCGGCGATAATGAGTTTAGCGGCACATGGCCTGTGGTGCGCCGCGACTGACTGGTGGCATATAGCCGCCTCGATCCCGCCACGCATTTGCCACGGTCGCCCTAAAATTTAAGAACGATCGTTCGATTATAGGGCAAGCCGCCGCATCGTGTCCGTACGGAACAGTTGGAAGGAGTGTTCAGGTTCTATGCTTGCGTGGGCTATCCCACCCCGCGTCGACACATTGCGCTCCTACAATGCTTTGACTCCCAAACGACAAGAGACCCGCTATGGCCTTCGAGGATTTCACGCCCTTTCGCGTTGCCGTGGGCGACGTCGATATTTTCGGAGTGAAGGGCGGGGCAGGGCCGCCTTTGCTTTTGTTGCATGGTCACCCGCAGTCGCATCTGATCTGGCAGCGCTGCGCAGCGCAATTGGCGGAGCACTTCACCGTCATCGCCACCGACTTGCGCGGCTACGGCGCCTCAGGCAAACCACCGAGCGACGCCGAGCACACGCCGTATTCCAAACGCGCGATGGCGGCCGATCAGGTCGCCGTGATGCGCCACTTCGGCTTCGAACGATTCCTCGTGTGCGCGCATGATCGCGGCGCGCGGGTCGCGCACCGGATGGCGCTCGATCATCCGGACGCCGTCGAACGTTTGATGCTGCTCGACATCGCCCCAACGCTCGCGATGTACGAAGCGACTGACCGCGCCTTCGCGACGTATTACTTCCACTGGTTCTTCCTGATCCAGCCGGAGCCGCTGCCGGAGACGCTGATCGGCGCGAACCCGGCCGCGTATGTCGACTCGGTGATGGGGAGCCGTCACGCGGGGCTGGCGCCGTTCGCGCCCGAAGCGCTTGACGCCTATCGCAGCGCGCTGGCGCAACCCGGCGCCGTCCATGCGATGTGCGAGGACTACCGTGCGTCGGCAAGCATCGACCTCGAGCACGACCGGGCCGACATCGAGCGCGGCCACAAGATCGGCTGTCCGCTGCGTGTGCTGTGGGGCGACCAGGGGGTGATCGAGAAGTGCTTCGACGCGCTGGAGGAATGGCGTCACGTCGCGCGGGACGTGAGCGGACGTTCATTGCCGTGCGGGCATTACATTCCTGAAGAGGCGTCAGACGAACTGATCGCGGAGATGCTGTCGTTTTTCGAAGCGGTCGAACAGTAAGCAGTTTTGTTCATACGCAATGCGGCCACCAGTCGAGCGTGCGCCAGGTGACGTGGCCGCGCCGACGCACGCCTCGCTCAGCCTAGTGGCGGCAAGCGGCGCGCGACCGGCGTCGACTTGACGATCGCGGTGCTGGTCTCCGCGCGCTCGGTGACTTTCGACAGAATCTCGTCGAGCTGCTCGATCGAATGCAGATAGAGGCGGCAGATGAAACAGTCGTCGCCCGTTACCTTGTCGCATTCGACAAATTCCGGGATCCGCCGGATCACGTCTTCCACCAGATGCAATTGTCCGGGCAAGGGCTTCACGCGCACGATGGCCTGTAACGTGAAGCCGAGCGCCCGTGGATCGATCTGCACGGTGAAGCGCTCGATCACGCCCTGCGCTTCGAGCCTTCGCACGCGTTCGGCCGTACTCGGCGCCGAAAGGCCAACCAGACGTGCCAGTTCGCTGACCGGCTGGCGGGCGTCCGCAGCCAGCGCGGCGAGCAGCGCGCGGTCGGTTTCGTCGAGTGTCGCGGGTGTGGCGGGAGCAAGGCGTTTAGTCATGATGGCCTTCGATTATTAGGTCTCGTCCGGGCAAGACTTAATTTTAGCCATGTATTCGGGTGATCGGATTAATTACACTGCTTCTCATGCAGGAATCCATTCGAGGAACGAATCATGGCGTCAAATGAGATTCGCCGCGGTGCGGCGGAAATGACCATGGCCATGCTGATGTCGGGCACCATCGGCTGGCTGGTGGTGTCGTCGCAGCAGAGCCCGTTCAATGTGGTGTTCTTTCGCTGCATTTTCGGCGGTGCGACGCTGGCGCTCGTATGCGCCGTGCTCGGCCTGTTCAGGCGCAGGCTCTTTTCGTGGAAGATGCTCGGCCTCGCCCTGCTCGGCGGCGCGGCGATCGTCATCAACTGGGTTTTGCTGTTCGCGGCCTATTCACGCGCTTCGATCTCCATGGCCACCGCCGTGTACAACACCCAGCCGTTCATGCTGGTCGCGCTCGGCGCCTTGGTGTTTCGCGAGCGCATCAGCGCGTCGACGGTGGCCTGGCTGGTGATCGCGTTCATTGGTCTCGTGTTCGTGGTGAAGGTCGAGCCGGCGGTGTTGGCGGTGCCGGGCCAGTATCTGACCGGTGTTGCCTATGCCGTGGGCGCGGCGGCAATGTATGCGGTCTCGTCGATCATCACGAAGCGTCTGAAGGGCACGCCACCGCATCTGATCGCGCTGATCCAGGTGTCGCTCGGCGTCGTGATGCTCGCGCCGTTTGTGCGCTTCGATGCGCTGCCGGCTACCGGCGTGCAGTGGCTTGAATTGATCGTGCTCGGTGTCGTCAATACGGGGCTCATGTATGTGCTGCTCTACGGCGCGATCCAGAAGCTGCCGACTTCCATGACCGGTGCGTTGTCGTTCATCTATCCGGTGGTGGCGATCATTGTCGACCGGGTCGCGTTCGGACAGACGCTCGCATGGATTCAGGTGCTCGGTGCGGTGCTGATCCTGCTGGCAGCGGCAGGCGTGAATCTCGGCTGGCGCATCGTGCCGCAGAAACGTCTGTCCTCGACCTGATGAAATGACGGCGGTGCCGGTGCATTGCGCGGCGATAGTACGGATTCCGGAGTAACCCGCGCGCGGCATTGTTCATATAGACGGACCAATCACGCCCAGGCCGCCAGACTACGGAGCTTCGTAGCAGGGTCTGTATGCGCGTTTAAAAGGCGGCGTCAAGCTTCTGTAGGGAAATCACCGATGCGGTCAAAAAACCGGCACGCGTATCATTCATACCGACGCTGATCACGTCCGACAGAATTTCCGCCGCTCGCCTTGATGGTCGAGCGGCTTTCTTTTTGTGGCGACGGTTCTGGTGTTTTGCGCGTTGTATGCGGCTTGCCGCCAAATGCGTGCCGCTCAGTGCGTGTATCGCTTATCTTCCGCCGCGCGGCCGCCTACACCGCCCGCATCACGCCTGACGCGCGACAATGCGCTCGCCGTCGATTTCCAATGGCCCGTTTCTGGCCGCCAGTTCCTCGACGATCGTGTGCACCAACGTGGACCATTCGTCACGCGGCTTGAGCATGGCTGCGGCAGCGCGCATCACGGCGGCATCCTCGAGCATCCGCAGCAAGGTGTCGAAGCTCATCGCGCGAACTTCGAGCAGCTTGAACACGATCAACACCTTCAACGCATTTTTCGCATTGCGCGCCGGATCGGCGCGTAGCCACGCGACGCGTGAAAATGCCCGCTCAAGCGCCTGCTCGACATTCGTGAAGGGTGCGCCATGGCCGGGGATCACGAGCCGCACGTCGAGCTTCGCGATGGCTTCGAGAACGGCCTGTTCTTCGGCGAAACCGCTTTCACCTTCCAGCTCGGGAAAGATCACGCCAAAGCCGTTTTCCCACAGCGCGTCCGCGCTGATCAGGATGCGTTCGTCCGCGCAATACAGCATCAGCGAATGCGGATCGTGGCCAGGTGCGCCGAGCACTTGCCAGTCGAGCGCGCCGAGCCGCCGTTGCGCGCCGGGCGCGATCGTTTCGGTGAAGGTGAAGCGCTCGCAGCTTTGTCCGGTGGCGCGAAACGTCAGACGGGTTGCGTCCCAGTTGCGCACCGCGTCGGCTTCGGATGCGGGAATTGCAGTACGGCATGGCCATGTCGACTGCAAAAGCGCGTTGCCGCCGCAGTGATCCGAATGCAGATGGGTGTTGACGATCAGATCGAGCGGCCGCGCGCCGAGTGTTTGCTTCACCAGCGCGACGGTTTGCGGCGCGTGCGTCGCGTAACCCGTATCGACGAGCGCGGCACAGGCGTCGTCGACCAGTAGCACGTTGTTGGACGAAAGCCAGCCGCGTTCGAAGACTCGGATCGATTCCGGTAGCTTGATCATGGTGCGCGCGTTTCCGAGTTTTCGCCCGCGCCTGAATCCGCCGATGCCTCAGGTTTCGGCATTACCAGAATCGTCGACGTGCCGATCAACACGATGTCGCCGCGCTGATTCACCACGCTCCCTTCGAGATGCGTCAGATCGCCATTCAGACTCGGCTTCCAGAAAGCGTCGCGCACGCGCCAGGTGATCGTCAGCGTATCGTTCGCGTGGACGGCTTTCTTCAGCTTGATATCGAACTCGAGTCCGAGCGGTTGCGCGTAGGTGGAGAAATGCGTGGCCAGCAGCGCCATGAAATGCGCGGTGGGCTGCGTGCCGGACGCGATCAAGCCGCCAAAGCGGCTTTGCGCGGCGTAGGCCTCGTCGTGATGCAGCGGGTTGAGGTCGTTGACGAGCGTGGCGAACGATTTCACCGATTGCGCCGATAGTTCGAGCGTCGAGCTGAACGTCTCGCCGAGCGTCACGATGCGTGGCGCGGCGTTCATCGCCGCACCTTTGCCTGCTTTGCCATGAACTCGGCGTGACGCGCCTCGATCGCGTCCCAGACGGCGCGTTTCGCGTCGTCGTCGAACAGGGACCAGCCGGCGATTTCGTCGAGGGTGCGTAAGCAGCCTTCGCACCAACCGGTCGAGGCGTCCATTCTGCACACGCTGATGCACGGCGACGGCACGGCAGGCTCGTCGTCTTCGTTATCGATGCCCGCTGTCATCGCTTCACGCCGGCTCGCGCAGCGCCACGTCGATCACCGGCGCGCCCGTCAACGCAATCAGTTCCTGCGCCGTCAGATTGAACACGGCATGCGGATGACCCGCGGCGGCCCACAGGCTGTCGAGTTCCAGCAGATCGGCATCGATCAGCGTGACCGGTTCCGTGGCGTGGCCGATCGGACACACACCGCCGATCGCATAGCCGGTTTTCTCGCGGACGAACTTCGCATCCGCGCGGCCGATTGCGCCGACTTGCGCCGCGACCTTCTTTTCGTCGACCCGATTCGCACCGCTCGCGACTACCAGCACCGGTGCGTCGTCTTCGCGGCGGCGAAACAGGATCGACTTGGCGATCTGCGCCACTGAACAGCCGAGGCCGGCGGCGGCTTCGGCGGACGTCTTGCCGGTTTCCGGCAGCATCACGATCCGGCCTGCGTGGCCGCGCTCGCGCAACAACTGTGCGACGCGGCGTGCGGAGTCGGGTAATGCGGCGAGATCGTCGGATTCGAGAGAAGCGTGGTCCGTCATCGTTCTATGTCCTGAATGGGTTGCAACGGATTGCAACGGGTTGCAAGCGTCAAACGCAGTTGGCCTGTTCGCTGCGCGCTTTGGCAAGCAACGCTTTGCCGGCACGCGAGACATTCGGCTTGCCGATCGACGTCGAAATGAAATCGCCGATCGCAACGACTTGCGCGAGGTCGATGCCGGTCTCGATGCCAAGGCCGTTCATCAGATACAGCACGTCTTCGGTCGCGATGTTACCGGTTGCGCCCTTTGCATACGGGCAGCCGCCGAGCCCCGCCACTGAGGCGTGATAGATCTCGATGCCTTCCTGCAACGCGGCGTAGATGTTCGCGAGCGCCTGTCCATAGGTGTCGTGGAAGTGTCCCGACAGACGTTCACGCGGGAACACCCGGGTGACCGCCTCGAACACTTCTTGTGTGCGCTTCGGTGTGCCGACGCCGATCGTATCCGCAATATCGATCTCGTCGCAGCCGAGCGCCGCGAAACGTTCGACTACATCGACCACCGACGCGACCGGCACGTCGCCTTGATACGGACACCCGAGCGCACACGACACGCTGCCGCGAATGCGCAAGCCGTGTTCCTTCGCTGCCTGCGCGACCGGTGCGAATCGATCGATGCTTTCCGCGATGCTGCAATTGATGTTCTTCTGCGAGAACGCTTCGCTGGCCGCGCCGAAGATCACGATCTCGTCCGCGCGCGCGGCGAGCGCGCCTTCGAAACCGTGCAGGTTCGGCGTCAGCACCGAGTAGACCGTGCCCGCCCGGCGCTCGATGCCGGCCATCACGTCGGCGCCGTCGGCCATCTGCGGCACCCATTTCGGCGACACGAACGACGCCGCTTCGACGTTGCGAAAGCCCGCTGCCGACAAGCGGTTGATCAGTTCGATCTTGATCGCGGTGGGGACGAAGTCTTTCTCGTTTTGCAGTCCGTCACGCGGACCGACTTCGACGATTTTGACGCGTTGGGGCAAGGCCATGATGTCTCTCCTGTGTCGACCGGAGTTTGCGCTTTAGCGCATTACTCCGGTCCCATGCAAAGCCGTCGACCGGAGTTTGCGCTTTAGCGCATTACTTCGGTCCCATGCAATGAGCGCGCGCGTGGCGGCGCTCCTTCAGTTGGATTCCGGGATACTCGAAACCCGTGTTCGATCGGTGTGTCAGTTTCAGCGCTTAGTATCCACGCTTCGTTTCCACGCTCAGTATCCACGCTCAACGTCGACCACGCCGCTCACCCCTTCGCCGCGCATCAGCGCCGCCATTTTCCGCGCGACTTGCGCGACGCTCTCTTCGCGCAAAGTCAGCGCGGACATGTGCGGCGTAATCGTGATGCGCGGCTCCTGCCAGAACGGATGATCCGGCGGCAACGGTTCTTCGCGGAACACGTCCAGCGTCGCGGCGGCGAGCTGCCCGCTTGCGAGCGCTTCGAGCAGATCCTGTTCGACCAGATGTCCGCCACGTGCCACGTTGATCAGATACGCGCCTTTCGCGAGCCTGGAAAAGGTGCGCTTGTTCAGCACGTCGCCCGTATCCGGCGTATGCGGCAGCAGATTCACCAGCACTTTCACGCCGTCGAGAAATGCGTCGAACTGCGTTTCACCGGCGAAGGCCGTGATGCCGTCGATTTGCCGCGCACTGCGACTATAGCCGCGCACCGGCATACCGAACGACGCGACCGTTTGCGCGACCTGCGCGCCGAGTACGCCGAGGCCGAGCACGCCGACCGTGAAAGTTTCGCGCGGATGCGGTTCGAGCACCTGCCAGCGGCGCTCGCTTTGCAGCGTCTGGTATTCGTCGAAACGGCGCAGGTAGCGCAGCACCGCATGCGTCACGTACTCGGCCATTTGCGGCGCCATGCCGGTGTCTTCGAGCCGGATCAACGGGGCATTGCGCGGCAGCGTACCGGGGTGCTCGTGTTCGAGCGCGAGGATCGCATCCACACCCGCGCCAAGATTGAAGATCGCGCGCAGATCGTCGCGGCCGGCCAGCATCTCACGCGGCGGCCGCCACACGACCGCGAAATCGGCCGGGGCGGTATCGCCCGTCTGCCATTCGCGCAGTTCCGCTTCCGGCAGCGCGCGGGCGAAATCGTGAAGCCACGCGGCGGCGTCGGCATGCGGCATGTAGAAGAGGATTTTCATACGGTCCGGAAGGCGCATGCGTTGTCGAGTCTGATGGCGGGAAAGGCCCGGTAGAGCGGCTGCAACGCCCGCGGCGCTTCAGACGACGCTTGCGGCATGGGGGCTCCTCCTTTTATGGATAGGCTTCATTCTACTTTTTCGACGCGAATCGCGCGCGTTTGCGCACGGGCGTGCGGTTTTTGCTTGAGCCGCTGGCTCGACCTTGCTGCCTGGCGTGGCTTGCATCGAACCGCGGACGACGGCGACGGTTGGGCTGGGCGACGCGGCCTGGCCGTGCATTTGCCCCATAAACAAAGCACAAAAACTTGGTTCGCCCTTGCGGCGCCCGGCGGGACAATCACCTTCCGGATTCCGGCAGCGAGGGACTGACATGCTTTCATGCACCACATCGACATGGCCGCCGCGGCTCGTCACCGTTCCCGGCCTGCACGGCAGCGAGGGCGCGCACTGGCAAACATGGCTCGAACGGCAATTCGCGCGCTCGTTGCGCGTCGAACAGGCCGACTGGGACGCGCCGGACGTCGCTGTCTGGGCGAAGTCGTTGCGCGATCTGCTCGCGCGCGAACGTGGGCCGTTCGTGCTGGCCGCTCACAGCTTCGGTTGCCTCGCGACTGCGTATGCGTTGCAGCAGGCGTCGTATGCGAACGACGTGGTCGGCGTCCTGTTCGTCGCGCCGGCGAGCCCCGAGAAATTCACCTTCGCCGGGCGGTTCGACGCGCGGCGTCTCGGCGTGCCGTCGATCCTGATCGGCAGCGAAACCGACCCGTGGATGCCGCTCGCCGGTTCGCGCGACCTCGCGCAGCGTTTCGGCAGCGCGTTCGTCAATCTTGGCGACGCGGGACACATCAACACCGCGGCGGGATTCGGCCCGTGGCCGCGTGCCAAGTATTTCGTCGACACATTGGTGCATTGCGCGGCGCCGCTGCGCTTTCGCGAGGAGGCCTTCGAGGTTGCGCAGCACGCGGTCGTTTGAGTGAGTCTGGATGAATTTGAGTGTTGAGTCCGGGGTTGGGGTGTCGAGCGTCGACAAGGTGGTCGACCAGCGCGGCACGCGCAAGGAGGCGCGGGTGTGCCTCGACTATCTGTGGTCGCCCGCCGCGTAGGAAATCGTTACGCAACACCACCTGCGTCCGCGTGACAAAAACGTGCTCGCGAAGCACGCGGCCGGGTTCAGGCCGATCAAGACTTTTACCGTCGAAGAGATGTTCGGTAGCTGGCAGAAAGCGCAGCAAACGCATTTTTCTGACGGCAGGACGTTCGATCACATCATCGTCGACAAGAAGTAAATCGTTGCCTGAAATTAGAAAGGCCACCTCGGAGACGAAGTGGCCTTTTTTATTGCGCGCGAATTATCAATCGCGCTTCGTACGCAGCTTAATTCGGCGCTGCGTGCGCGTTGTGATCATGTGCGCACTCATGCTCGCAGCCGCTCTGATCCAGCGGCATCTGCTGCGCCGCTTCCGCGCGAATACCGAGGCGTTCGAGCAGCTTGCGATCCGCTTCGGCTTGCGGGTTGCTGGTGGTCAGCAACTGGTCGCCGTAGAAAATCGAGTTCGCGCCGGCGAGAAAGCACATGGCCTGCAACGCTTCGTTCATCTGCTCGCGGCCTGCCGACAGACGCACCATTGCGCGCGGCATCGTGATGCGGGCAATCGCAATCGTACGAACGAATTCGAACGGATCGATGGCTTCGGTGCCGGTCAGCGGCGTGCCTTCCACTTGCACCAGGTTGTTGATCGGCACCGATTCCGGATACGGCTCCATGTTCGCCAGTTGGGCGATCAGGCCGGCGCGCTCGCGGCGCGATTCGCCCAAACCGACAATCCCGCCGCAGCACACGTTGATGCCCGCATCGCGCACGCGTTCCAGCGTGTCGAGACGGTCCTGATACGTGCGCGTCGAAATGATCTGACCGTAGAACTCCGGCGACGTATCGAGGTTGTGGTTGTAGTAGTCGAGGCCCGCTTCGCGCAGACCCTGTGCCTGGTGCGTTTCCAGCATGCCGAGCGTCACGCAGGTTTCGAGGCCCATTGCCTTCACGCCGCGAATCATGTCCTTGATCGGTTCGAGGTGGCGGTCCTTCGGATTGCGCCATGCCGCGCCCATGCAGAAGCGCGTTGCGCCGTTGTCCTTGGCGACCTTGGCGGCGGCCAATACTTCATCGACCGGCATCAGCTTGTCGGCCTGGAGGCCCGTATCGTGATGCACCGACTGCGGACAGTACGCGCAATCCTCTTCGCAGCCGCCGGTCTTGATCGACAGCAGGGTCGACAGTTGCACGGTGTTGGCGTCAAAGTGTTCGCGATGGGTTTGCTGCGCGCGGAACATCAGGTCGTTGAACGGCAGTTCGTACAGCGCGACGATGTCGGCGACGCGCCACTTGGCCACCGGCTTGTCGCCTGCTGCGGCGTTGTTGGCATTGTGGTTCGAGGTGGCCGTGTCGGCTGCGCCCGGAGCGATGTTCAGTTGTGTCATGTCGTCAATCCTTATGGATGGATAGATGTAATGGGTTTTCAGCGCTGCGCGTGGCGCAGCGTCTGCAAGAGCCGGTTGATGTCGAGTTGATCCGCCGCGAGCTCGGGCGAAGCCGGGCTCAAATGCGGCACGATGCCGAGCAGGGGCGCGTCGTGTTCGCGCGCCAGATGCTCGCGAATCGACGCGATGTTTTCGTCGGGGAACGTCATGTCAGGATCGACGCGATTCGCCACCCAGCCGGCAAGCGTCAGCCCACGTGCGGCGATCGCCTCGGCGGTGAGCAACGCATGGCTGATGCAACCGAGGCGCATGCCGACCACCAGTACGACCGGCAGTTTCAGCGCGACGGCGAGATCGGCGGTGTCCTGCGTAGCGGTCAGCGGCACGCGAAAGCCGCCAACACCTTCGACCACGACGATCTCCGCTTGCTGCAAAGCGCGCGCATGACAATCGACGATGTGGTCGATATCGAATGCGACGTTTTCCAGCGCGGCGGCGATATGCGGCGCGGCGGGTTCTTTCAGCAGATACGGCGTGCGAATTGCGGGCGGCAGCAGCACGCTCGACGCGGCGTCGAGTTGATCCGCGTCTTCGTTATGCAATACGCCGTTCACTTCGAACGCACCCGCTGCGATCGGTTTCATCGCGGCGGCTTGCAGGCCTTCGCGAACGAAACCGCGCAGGAGTGCCGCGGACACGAACGTCTTGCCGATTTCCGTATCGGTGCCGGTGACGAATAGCGATAGGGCGTTTTGACTCGAGTGACTCATGCCGCCTTCGCCCCGAGTTGCTGCAAGCCGGCTTCGAGCCGATCCAGATCCGCCTGAGAATGCGCGGCGGAAAGCGAAATGCGCAGTCGCGACGTACCGGTGGGCACGGTCGGCGGACGGATCGCCGGCACCCAGAGACCCGCTCGATCTAGCGTGGCCGCGATATCGAGCGTGGCCTCGTTCGCGCCGATGATGAGCGGCTGCACGGCGGTGTGCGAATCGACCGGCAGCCACGGCGTGGCTTTAAGCATGGCGCGCGTGCGTTCGATCAGTTGCTGGAGATGAACGCGGCGCGCGTCACCTTCTTCGCCACCGATGATGCGCAGACTCGCCGACACCGCATGCGCAGCAGCGGGCACCGACGCGGTCGTGAAGATATACGGGCGGGCGCGCTGCACGAGCCACTCGATCACGGTCTCATGCGCAACGACGAATGCGCCCGATACCCCTGCCGCTTTACCGAGCGTGCCGATCGAAATCAGATTCGGCGAGCGCAATGCGGCCTCGGCGATCGCGCCGCGGCCTTGCGGACCGAGCACGCCGAAACCGTGCGCGTCGTCGACGATCAGCCATGCGCCATGCTGTTCCGCGAGTGCGAGCAAGCGTGTGAGGGGGGCGATATCGCCGTCCATGCTGAACACGGTATCGGAGACGATGACTTTGACGTCGGCATTCGACGCGTCGAGCATCGCGCTCAAGGCATCCGTATCGCAGTGCGGATAGATCTGCACGTCGGCACGCGACAGGCGCGCGCCGTCGATCAGCGAGGCGTGATTCAGTGCGTCGGAGAAGAGCGTCGTGCCGCGGCCCGCGAGCGCGGTGAGCGTTGCGAGATTCGCCATGTAGCCGGTGCTGAAGTACAGGGCACGCGCATTGTCGACGAAGCCGCCGGCGAATTCGGCCAGATCGTCTTCCAGCTGCGCGTGCGCGCGCGAGTGGCCGCCGAGCAGATGCGAACCGCCGCTGCCCGCGCCATAGCGCTGTGCGCCTTCGGCGATTGCTGCGATCAGTTGCGGATGCGCGGCGAGACCGAGATAGTCGTTACTGGCGAAGCCGATGATGGCGCGGCCGTCGACCGTCATGTGCGCGGCGCAGGGCGTATCGGCAATGCGACGACGACGGCGCAGACCGCGCGCGTCGATGTCCTTGAGGCCTTCGGTGAGGGTGTCGAGCAGGTGCATTAGGGGGCCTCCGCGAGCGTTGCTTCGAAGGTTTCGCGCGTGCGCGAGGCGAGCAGCGCGATTTCTTCGTCGTCGAGAATGTAGGGGGGCATCAGGTACACCGTTGTCGAGATCGGACGCAGCAGCAGTTCACGCTGCAATGCGTTTTCGAAGAAGCGGCGCGAGAATGTTTTGGCCTGCTGAGCGTCGTCGATCACTGCGTCGAACGCGAAGATCGTGCCGCACTGACGCAGATTGCGCACCTGCTTGTGTTCGGCGAGCGGCGCGAGCGCGGCTTTCAGCTTCGCGGATTTCTGCGCGTTGACGGCGAGCACGTTGTCGGCGGCGAAGAGGTCGAGCGTGGCGAGCGCCGCGCGGCACGCGAGCGGATTGCCCGTGTACGAATGCGAGTGCAGGAAGCCGCGCGCGGTATCGTCGTGATAGAAGGCTTCGAAAATTTCATCGCGCGACAGCACGATCGAGAGCGGCAGATAGCCGCCGCTGATGCCTTTCGACAGACACAGGAAGTCAGGCCAGATACCGGCTTGTTCGCATGCGAAGAAGGTGCCTGTGCGTCCGCAGCCGACGGCGATTTCATCGGCGATCAGGTGCACGCCGTACTGATCGCACAGCGTGCGCAATCCGGCGATGTACGACGGGTCGTGCATTGCCATGCCGGCGGCGCATTGCACCAGCGGCTCCACGATCAGCGCGGAGATTTTCGCGGCGCGTGCTTCGAACAACGAGCGAACGTGATCGAGTGCGCGGCGCGCGACGTCGGCTGCTGTTTCGCCGTCTTGCGCGAGGCGTGCGTCGGGCGACGCGACGACGTGCGCGTTGCGGATCAGCGGATCGTAGGCGTCCTTGAAGAGCGCGACATCGGTGACACCGAGCGCGCCGACGGTTTCACCGTGATAGCTGTTGGCGACACAAACGAATTCCTGCTTGTCGGCGAAGCCGCGATTGCGCCACGAGTGGAAGCTCATCTTCAGCGCGATTTCGACGGCCGATGCGCCATCGGACGCGAAGAATGCGTGACCGAGCGTGTTGCCGGTGAGCGCGCTGAGGCGCTCCGCGAGTTCGATGGCCGGTTCGTGCGTGCAGCCGGCGAGCATGGCGTGTTCAAGCGTGTCGAGCTGGTCTTTCAGTGCAGCGTTGATGCGGGGGTTGGCGTGGCCGAACAGGTTGACCCACCAGGAGCTGATCGCGTCCAGATACCGGTTGTTCGCGCGATCGTAGAGCCACGCGCCTTGACCGCGCGCGACCGGCACGAGGGGCAGGCGCTCGTGGTGCTTCATCTGGGTGCAGGGGTGCCAGACGGCACGCAGGCTGCGGGTGATCCAGTCTTCAGGGGATGCTGACTTTTCCAAGAGGGTACTCCGGGGTGCTTTTTTGCCGTTGCACGGCTGGCTTTTTTAGGGCCACTTCATTCGGGCTGCGGGTTGTTCTTTGCGCTGCGCGCGGCCTTGGGAAGGCGTAAGGGGTCGAGATTAGCGGTTTATTTCGTGCTTTGCATCGGGGGCTTGGTCTGGGTTTTTGCCTGCGGCGCTGGGGTTTGGGGCTGTTCGCTACAGGTGGTTTCAGTTTCGTTCTGAACGTCGCTGATCGGCGGAGTTGACGACGACAAAGTAGTTGGACCTTATGGGCGGGAATTTGGCCTGCTCGGCGGTTTTGGGCTGTTTTCCTTCGGCGTTGGACTTTTCTTGATTTGGTTGCCTGCGCAGCGTTTGTTCGTCTGTTTGCCTACGGTGTTGGCCTTTCCTTGTTTTGTTATTGGTTTATTAGCGTCGCCCCTGTGCGGGGCGGCACTCACTTCTCTTTGCCTGCCGCAAAGAGAAGTAAGCAAGAGAAAGCGGCTCACACCGCTAATTCTTAAGCGGGTCCCCTGGCTTGGAGGGGGTAGTGGTGCATCTGGAATCTGTGTTCTCGCACATTCAGCGTCAGTGACAAAGCAGTCATGCTTCCCGCCTCGCACTACGCGCTCGCCGGAAGAGCTCATCGGAAACGCGGGGCTTCGCTTGGACGTGGCGGAGGCCATCGGCTACGCCTCAGCGAAGACGGGTCTGCACGGGAAATCAGGGGGCGGCCGAGTTCGGTGGGAGACGCCGGCTTCGGCTTGGCGAGGGGCCGAAAAATAGATCTGTGGGAAGTGCCGCTCAGTACGCCGAGTGGAAGAATGGTTGCGTCAGCGCGTGCAGGTGTGAATTCGCACTTCGAATGAAGCGCTGCCACATTGCAGGAATGTTGGGATGCAAGGGCGAGCCGCGGCGTCGAGTGAAGCTCGCGCGAAACGAACAGATGGTTCTATGAAATACGCGTCGGCGCGCGCAGCGCCGCCGGAAGTATGACGGCCTTGTCACCAGGGCCGAAGGTGCGAGGACACAGATTCCAGATGCACCACTACCCCCTCCAAGCCAGGGGACCCGCTTATAAGCTGGCGGTTTAAGCCGCTTTCTTTTGCCTACTTGTATATTCCCTCCTGTGGCGTCGACCCGATCAGTTGTCGCCACATGGACAGTCAGCTCGTCTGCCTAGAGTGCCTCGAGCCCGCAGAAA
>NZ_CAJNBK010000039.1 GCF_905220975.1 Paraburkholderia haematera
TCTGAAGCACGCCTATGGCTGAGAGCGCAACCATCGCGCCCACCATCAACACATCGCCGTGCGCGAAGTTGATGATGCCCAAGATGCCGTAAACCATCGTATAGCCCAGTGCGATGATGGCGTAAACGCTGCCAAGCACCAGCCCGTTGAGGACCTGCTGGATGAAGATATCCATTTAATGCTCCTTAGCCCGTGCGACTGGATTCGCGTTCTTCATCAGCCGGTGGGCGGTGATGCGGTACGCCAATCTCAACGGCACTGCGGGTACTGATGTAAAAGACCGGTAAGGGTTATCCGTTGCCCGGTTTGTCTTACGACTGGGATGCAGTCGGGGACGAACCGATGGCGGATGCAAAAACGGCACCGTTGGGTGGTTTCGGTGCCGTCAGGCGTAACATCCCGTCATCACATCTTCACGACGTCGAGAACCGCTTTTTTGCCGTCCTTGAAGTCGTAAAGCGTAATGGCGCCCTCTTTCAAATCACCCTTGTCGTCGAACGCGATGTGGCCGATTACCCCGTTGTAATCGGTGGACGGCATCGCAGCCAGCACCTTGGGCGCCTCGATCGAATTAGCGCGCTTCATTGCATCGACAATCACGTACACAGCGTCATACGTGAACGGCGCGTAAATCTGCACCGGCGTGTGGAAGCGGTCGACGTACTTCTTTTCGAAGTCCGCTCCCTTGTCCATTTTCGAAAGCGCGAGTCCCGCCTCCGAACAGACCAGGTTTTGCACGGCGGTTCCCGCCAGCTCACCCACCTTGTCGGTACACACACCGTCGCCGCCAAGGATTTTTGCCCTGATACCGAGCGCCGCCGCCTGTTTGGTGAACGGCCCGCCCGTTGCGTCCATGCCGCCGAACATGATCACGTCCGGCTGAACACGCTTGATCTTTCTAAGGACGGCCTGAAACTCCGTAGCCCTGTCATTCGTGGCTTCGCGCGCGACGATCTTCGCCCCGCTTGCCTGTACCGTCTTCGCGAACTCGTCGGCCAGGCCCTTGCCGTAGACCGTCGAGTCGTCAACGATCGCGATGCGTTTCGCGCCGAGCACTTTCGTCGCGTAATTGGCAAGCGCCGGCCCCTGCTGGGCGTCGGTCGCGACCACCCGATACGTTGTCTTGAAGCCTTGCTGCGTGTACCCCGGATTTGTCGACGATGGCGAGATCTGCACAATCCCGGCATCGCTATAGATCTTCGACGCGGGAATCGAAACACCGGAATTCAGGTGCCCGACCACGGCGACAACATGATCGTCGACGAATTTTTCGGCGACCGCCGTTCCCGTTTTCGGATCCGCGGCATCGTCTTGCGCGTCAAGCTCCAGCTGGATCTTGTGACCGTCGATGGTCAAACCCCGTGTATTGATTTCCTCGACCGCCAGACGCGCGCCGTTTTCATTGTCTTTACCGAGATGCGCAATGCCGCCCGTCAATGGGGCCGCATGACCGATTTTCACGACAATTGCCTCGCTCGCCGGTGCCGCTGCTGCCGTGACAGCCGATGCACCTGCTTCCGCCTCGCTATCCTGTTTTTTGCCGCACGCGGTCAACATCGCAACCGCGGTCACGACGGACACGGCGTAAGCAAACTCGACTCGCATTAAGTAGGTCTCCCGCGCCTTGCAAAATCCATTGTTCGGGACCCGGAGGCCTTGAGAACGCGCGCATTGTAACTCCAATTATGCGACGGGCAATATTGTTGAAACGGTGGGGTTTTCCTGCATTGCAACCTTATTTTGAGAGAGAAATCCGTCAAAAGGCGCAACCGGGTTGCGACTGTTTTCCGTGCATCAGTTGCACCACCGTTGCACCCAATGGCATCAAGTGTTGCAGCGAGTTGGCTCGATCCCTGATTGCACCGTGGTTCGCGTTATGTATTACGTTTTCATTGATATCAAGCCACACGCACTATTTTAGTGCGTCAAAAATCGCCGCAACGCGTTGAGTACGATTTAAACGGGGCCATATCATCGGAAATCGATTAAACGCCAAATCACAATTCAAAAGAATTTGTGTGGGAGCACACTTAAATCGGCTCGGTTCAGTGTTCTGGCACTTAATTTTCGACCGACCCGCGAATCGGCGGACGAAAAAAAAGCGCGCCCTCGGGCGCGCTTTTCTTTCAGAACTGTCGGCTGATTGTCAGGCAGGCAGACCCAGCCCACGCGGCAGCGGAAACGCGATGTTTTCCTCGATGCCTTCGAGTGCGCGCACGTTGCGCACACCGAGCTCACGCAACCGGGCAATCACCGCTTGCGCCAGCACTTCCGGCGCCGATGCGCCCGCCGTTACACCGATCCGGCGTTTGCCTTCAACCCAGACCGGATCGATCTGGTCCGGCGAGTCCACCATATAGGAAGGCACGCCGAGCTTTTCAGCCAGCTCGCGCAACCGGTTCGAGTTCGAACTATTCGGGCTGCCGACCACGATCACGACGTCGCATTGCGGCGCCATGAACTTGACGGCGTCCTGGCGGTTTTGCGTGGCGTAGCAGATGTCCTGCTTCTTGGGCTCGCGGATCGCAGGATACTTCGCCTTCAGGGCGGAGATGATCTCGGCCGCGTCGTCGACCGACAGCGTGGTTTGCGTAACGAACGCGATCCGCTCGGGATCGGCCAGCTGCAGGGCCTGCACGTCTTCGATGTCTTCCACCAGATGCATGCCTTCGCCCGCCTGCCCCATCGTGCCCTCGACCTCAGGGTGGCCCTTATGGCCGATCATGACGATGTCAAAGCCGTCCTGGCGCATTTTTGCGACTTCGATATGCACCTTGGTCACGAGCGGACAGGTGGCGTCGTACACCCGCAGGCCGCGTGACTCGGCTTCCGAGCGCACCGCTTTCGACACGCCATGCGCGCTGAAAATGACCGTATTGCCGGCCGGCACCTCTTCCAGCTGTTCGATGAAGATCGCACCCTTCTTGCGCAAATCTTCGACGACGTAGGCGTTATGGACGATTTCGTGGCGCACGTAGATCGGCGAGCCGTGCAGCTTGATGGCCCGCTCGACGATTTCAATGGCCCGATCGACGCCGGCACAGAACCCACGCGGCTGCGCCAGCAGGATCTCGGCTTCGGCAAGAGTCGTATCCGTGATGCTCATGATTACAGAATCCCGATGATTTTCACTTCAAACGCCAGCGCCTGGCCGGCAAGCGGATGGTTGAAATCGAACAACGCCGACGTTTCGCCAACTTCTTTCAGGACACCGGCGTAGCGGCCGCCACCCGGCGCGTTGAATTCGACCAGATCACCCGGCGAAAAATCCTCGCCGATCATGCTGTTTTCGCGCAGCGTGGCCAGCGAGACCCGCTGGATCAGCTCCGGATTGCGCGGACCGAACGCCTGATCCGGCGTTAGCTGAAAGGTCGAATGGTGGCCCACCTTCAAACCCAGCAGAATGTCTTCCAGCGGCGGCGCCAGTTGACCCGCACCGAGCAGCAGCGTGGCCGGCCTGTCAGTAAACGTATTGATGACTTCCGCGCCATCGGCAAGGGAAAGCCGGTAATGAAGCGTCACATGTGAACCGGGTTTCACTTCGGAAATGTCGATGATGCTCATGCAATGCTCGCTCAGTCGAAGCGCGCTGCACGCGTGCGCCGTGGACGCAGTCGACGCGTGTGGCAGTCCGTCAGGGTGCCGTGCGCAAAGCGTCTATTGTAAGCCACATAGCGGGCGGCGGCTTGCGTCCGTCGCGCACGTCGCGGCACGGCCGGGCAGCTCGCACCGCCCTCAACCCGAACTGGAGGATGCACACCTATATGGCTGACTACGCCTGCACGATGGACCCAGCGGCGCTCGAAGCGACCCTGCCGGAACCTGCCGCACCCTACGCCATCGCACCCGCCCAGGCGTCACCTGGCGCTTGTGCCGCAGCCGACAAGACCGCGGCGGTTAATAGCGTTTGCGCCAGGGTTAGCTCCGCCGAAGCCACCGCGAACGCCGGCACACCCACGCACGAGCCGCTTCTAAGGGGCAAATGGCTCAAAAACGATATGCCACGCGAACGTCTGATCGAGGAAGGGCCAGGCGTGCTGTCCGACACCGAAATGATCGTACTGGTGCTTGGCTCGGGCCTGCCCGGCCACGATGTGTTCAACGTCGCGCGCTCCCTGCTCGACCGGTTCGGCTCGCTACGGGCCATGCTCGACGCAACCTATTCGGACTTCGACGGCCTGCGCGGCATCGGCCCGGCAAAGAAGTCACAATTGCTCGCCATCATGGAGATGGCGCGGCGCTCGCTGGTCGATAAAATGCGTGGCCGTTCGCTGATGAACTCGCCCGAGGCCGTACAGGAGTATCTGCGCCTGCGCATAGGCGGCAAGACGCAGGAGGTCTTCGTGTCGCTCTTTCTCGACGCCCGCCACCGGTTGATCCGCTGTGAAGAAAGCGCGCGCGGCACGCTAACACGCATGGCTGTGTATCCGCGCGAAATCGTGCGGCGAGCGCTGACGCTGAATGCCGCCAGCCTGATCGTCGCGCATAATCACCCTTCCGGCGCCGTCCAGCCGAGCGCGAGCGACTGCCGGTTGACGCATACGCTGCGCGAAGCCCTTGCTCTGATCGACGTGCAGCTTATCGATCATCTTGTGATCGGCACCGACAATACTTACTCGTTCGCCCGCGCCGGCTGGCCGTGAGCTGGCGTGAATCTGGGCCGCGACAACGTCGCGCCGTGTCTGGCATCGCAAATAAGGTTTGATTTTGCGGCTTTTTTTCTGCTAGAATTCCGGTTTGCCTATTTCCAACCCCCTGTTCCGAAGCCACCAAGGCGTTCCGGAAAGGAAACGTGCCTCGAGTTTCAATAAACTCTCAGCGCGACTCTTTTCGGGAAACTTTCACGGCGTTCGAACTCAGAATTAGCGTATTAGGAGTGCTCTCATGGCACGCGTATGCCAAGTAACTGGGAAAGCGCCGATGAGCGGCAACAACGTTTCCCACGCGAACAACAAAACCAAGCGCCGGTTCCTGCCGAACCTGCAAAACCGCCGTATTTGGGTGGAAAGCGAAAACCGTTGGGTGCGTCTGCGCGTTTCGAACGCCGGCCTGCGCCTGATCGACAAGAACGGTATCGACGCTGTGCTCGCAGATCTGCGCGCACGCGGTGAAGCCTAAGGAGTAAATCATGGCGAAAGGCGCACGCGACAAGATCAAGCTGGAATCGACCGCAGGCACGGGTCACTTCTACACGACGACGAAGAACAAACGCAACATGCCGGAAAAGATGCTGATCAAGAAATTTGATCCGGTCGTCCGTAAGCACGTTGACTACAAGGAAACCAAGATTAAGTAAATCTTGGCTCCTGCCTGACGAAGGCAAAAAGTTTTGCAAAAAAGCCTCGCATTCGTGCGAGGCTTTTTTGTTTTCGGCGTTCCAATATCACACTGCTTAACTGCCCTTCCCCTACCAGGACAGTCTTATCCCGTTCGGCCAGCTTTCCCTCGACCGTCGCGACGCGTATCCTTTCTCGTTTTAGCGGCGTGCGAACGGCACGCCGTCACGGCAAAACGAAAGACGGAGACGCAGGCGATGGAATTCGATGTAGCGATTGTCGGTAGCGGTCTGGCAGGTTTGAGCGTCGCGCTCAACCTAGCGGAGACCCGGCGAGTTGCGGTGGTCGCCAAGCGATCGATGACCGAAGGCGCGAGCGATTGGGCCCAAGGCGGGATCGCCGCCGTGCTGGATTCGGCGGACAGCGTCGAAAACCATGTGCGCGACACACTGATCGCCGGCGGCGGCCTGTGCGACGAGGCCGCAACGCGCTTTATCGTCGAGCATGGGCGTGCCGCGATCGAATGGCTGATCGAGCAAGGCGTGCCATTCACCAAAGACGACGCCGCTGAGCTCGGTTTTCATCTGACACGTGAAGGCGGCCATAGCCATCGCCGGATCATTCATGCTGCGGATGCAACAGGCCATGCCGTGGTCGCCACGCTGAGCGAGCGCGTACGCCGTCATCCAAACATCACCCTGCTTGAGGACCACTACGCAATCGACCTGATCACGTCGGACCGACTCGGCCTGCCTGGCCGTCGCTGCCACGGATTGTATGCACTCGATCTGCAAAGCGGCCGCACCGTGACTATCGAAGCGCCGCACACGGTGCTCGCCACCGGCGGCGCCGGCAAGGTCTATCTGTACACCACCAACCCCGACACGGCGACCGGTGACGGCATCGCCATGGCCTGGCGCGCGGGCTGCCGCGTGTCGAACATGGAATTCATCCAGTTCCATCCGACCTGCCTGTTCCATCCTTATGCGAAGTCGTTCCTGATCTCGGAAGCGGTGCGCGGCGAAGGCGGCATTCTGAAGCTGCCCGACGGCACGCGCTTCATGCCGAACCACGACGAACGCGCCGAACTCGCACCACGCGACATCGTCGCGCGTGCGATCGACTTCGAGATCAAGAAGCGCGGTATTGATTGCGTGTATCTCGACATCAGCCATCAGTCGCCTGAATTCCTGCGCGAACACTTCCCGACGATTCTGGCCCGCTGCCTCGAATTCGGCATCGACATCACCAAAGAGCCCATTCCCGTTGTGCCTGCCGCGCACTACACGTGCGGCGGTGTCGTGACCGACCTGGCAGGCCGGACTGATCTCGCGGGCCTTTACGCGGTCGGTGAAACGTCATGCACAGGCCTGCACGGCGCGAACCGGCTTGCCAGTAACTCCTTGCTCGAATGCCTCGTGATCGGACGCTCCGCCGCGCAGGCCATCGAGGAAGAAGGCTTCTGCGCCGCGATCCATGCACCGCTGCCGGACTGGGACGAAAGCCGTGTATCCGATCCGGACGAAGAAGTGGTCGTCGCGCACAACTGGGATGAACTGCGCCGCCTGATGTGGAACTACGTCGGCATCGTGCGCACGGACAAGCGGCTCGCGCGCGCCAAGCATCGGCTTGCCTTGCTCCGTGACGAGATTCACGAGTATTACGCGAACTTCAAGGTGAGCCGCGATTTGCTTGAACTGCGCAATCTGGTCGACGTGGCGTCGCTTATTGTCGAAGGCGCTCGCTCACGGCGTGAAAGCCGCGGCCTGCACTTCAGCCGCGATTGGCCGGCCACGCTGCCGAAGGCACTGCCGACGGTGCTGTCGCCCGAGCATGTGCGCAACCGCAACGTGTGATTCCTAAGGCTGAAGTGAAAAAGCCATCGCCGGTTTCCCGTCGATGGCTTTTTCTTTAATGGCGAACGCTTAAGCGTGCAGTTCAGACGATCCGCATCGAGTAATCCGTTGCACGTACATCTTTGGTCAGCGCGCCGATCGACACGCGATCGACACCCGTTTCCGCGATGGTCCGCACCGTCTCGAAGTTCACCCCGCCGGACACCTCCAGCACCGCTCGCCCCGCCGTGATACGCACTGCGTCGCGCATGGCATCGAACGAAAAGTTGTCCAGCAGAATGGATTGCGCACGATGCGCCAGCGCGGTTTCCAATTGCGCCAGCGTTTCGACTTCGATCTGAATCGACACGCCCGCGTTCAGGGCGAGCGCCGCGTCCATTGCGGCACCGACGCCGCCTGCTGCGGCAATGTGGTTTTCCTTGATCAGAATGCCGTCGTACAAAGCGAGCCGCTGATTCGCCCCGCCGCCCACGCGCACTGCGTATTTTTGCGCGAGCCGCAAGCCCGGCAAGGTCTTGCGTGTATCGAGGATGCGCGTTTGCGTGTGGGCAATCGCGTCGACATAACGGCGCGTTGCGCTCGCCACGCCCGACAGCAGTTGCAGGAAATTCAGCGCATTGCGTTCAGCTGTCAACAGCGCTCGAACCGGGCCGCGCAACTCGCAGACCGGCGTATCCGCGGTCATCCGATCGCCCTCGCGATAACGCCACCGCACGTCGATTCGCGGATCGACCTGGCGCATCACCGCGTTGAACCAGGGCACGCCGCACAGCACGGCATCTTCGCGCACGATAATGCGCGCATCGCGCACGTCGTCTGCAGGGACCAGGCGGCCGGTCTGATCGCCTGCGCCGATATCTTCGGCCAGCGCGTCAGCGACGTTGCGTGCCAACGCAGCATCGAATGCGGCGCCGTACTGCGCATGAATCTCGGCGAATAGCGGCGACACCGCCTCGACCTGATTGCCTTCCACCGCCCCCATTACGCCGCCCCCACGTTCGAATACAGTTGCGCGTCGCGTGCGAGATCGCCGCTGGCTTGCACACGCTTCTTGTGACGCGCCGCGAAGTCGAGCATCCGGTCGATCGGCAGACGCGCCCGCTCGCCGATCGCTCGATCGACAAAGATTTCGTTGTGGCCGCGTTCGAGCACGTCGGCCAGATTGGCGAGGCCGTTCATGGCCATCCACGGGCAATGCGCGCAGCTCTTGCAGGTCGCGCTATTGCCGGCCGTGGGCGCGGCGATCAACGTCTTGCCCGGCGCGGCGAGCTGCATCTTGTGCAGAATGCCGAGATCGGTCGCCACGATGAAATGCGTCGCGTCGAGCTTTTGCGCCGCGTCGATCAACTGGGTTGTCGACCCCACCACGTCCGCTTGCGCGACCACGTTAGCCGGTGACTCAGGATGCACCAGCACTTTCGCGCCCGGATATTCGGCGCGCAGCAGATCGAGTTCGATGCCCTTGAATTCGTCGTGCACGAGACACGAGCCCTGCCACAGCAACATGTCCGCACCGGTCTTGCTCTGGATATAACTGCCGAGGTGCCGATCCGGCGCCCAGATGATCTTTTCGCCGCGGGCGTGCAGATCGGCAACAATTTCCAGCCCGATCGACGACGTCACCATCCAGTCCGCACGCGCTTTGACGGCAGCGCTGGTATTCGCGTACACGACTACCGTGCGATCCGGGTGAGCGTCACAGAAAGCCGAGAATTCATCGACCGGACAGCCCAGATCGAGCGAGCAGGTCGCGTCGAGATCGGGCATCAGAATGCGCTTGTCCGGACTCAGGATTTTCGCGGTCTCGCCCATGAAGCGCACGCCCGCCACCACCAGCGTTTGGGCCTCGTGATCGCGGCCGAAACGCGCCATCTCCAGTGAATCGGCCACGCAGCCACCGGTTTCGTCAGCGAGTTCCTGCAGTTCCGCGTCGACGTAATAGTGCGCGACGAGCACGGCTTTCTCGCGCTTAAGCAATGCGCGGATACGTTGCTTCAACGCCACCTTCTGCTCCGCCGACGGCGCGTCGGGCACCTTCGCCCACGCCTGCCCGATCCCGCAGGTCGTGCCCTGTGCTTGTGGCCGGTCGTATTCGACGGTCCTGATCGCCTGCTGATCCATGATCTCCTCTGCCTTCGCTCTGCCGCCGCGGACTGTCAATCGCGCGTCGTTGAAATTGCCGCGGCCCAAAAAGCAAAACCCCGCCAACGCGGGGTTTTGTGACGTAACGAAATTTTAATGGATTTCGCGCTCAGGCATACGGTCAAGCATAGCGGCGCAGACGCAGCGCGAATTCTTGCAGCGCTTTAATACCGCTCTGCTCAGCGCGATGACACCAGTCTTGCAACTGAATCAGCAGTTGGTCGCGCGACGCATTCGAGCGCTCCCACATTGCCGCCAGTTCATTGCGCATGTCGATATAAGTCTTGAGCTTCTGGCTGTTCGCGAAGATTTGCGGCAACTGGCGCTTCTGCGGCTCATCGAGACCCGCTTCTTCCTTGTGGAACCAGCTACGCGCACCACGCATGACCTGATACTTCTCGCGCGCGCCGGCTTCCTTCAGATGCGCCAACTCCTGGCGGTAGGCACGCTTGAGCGCCTTGCCGTAACGCGCCATCACTTCATAGCGGTTTGCCAGCACGGCTTGCAACGTGTCCTGATCGAGCACCAGCTTGCCGGTGGTCAGACGCGGCGTAGGCGCGACCTTCTTGACCTTGGCAAGACGGAACGCCGACATGATGCGGATATACATCCAGCCGATATCGAACTCGTACCACTTGTTCGACAGCTTGGCCGACGTCGCATACGTGTGGTGATTGTTATGCAGCTCTTCACCGCCGATGATGATGCCCCACGGGAAGATGTTGGTGCTGGCATCCGACGAGTTGAAGTTGCGGTAGCCCCACCAGTGCGCGAGGCCGTTCACCACACCCGCAGCCCAGAACGGAATCCACACCATCTGCACGGCCCAGATGGTCAGGCCGACGACGCCGAACAACGCGACGTTCAGCACCATCATCAGGCTCACGCCGAGGATCGGATACTTGGTGTAGACGTTGCGTTCCATCCAGTCATTCGGCGTGCCGTGACTGAATTTGCGCATCGTTTCTTCATTCTTGGCTTCGGAACGATACAGTTCCGCGCCTTCGAGCAGTACCTTCCAGATGCCGCGTGTTTGCGGGCTGTGCGGATCTTCTTCGGTTTCGCACTTGGCGTGGTGCTTACGGTGAATCGCGGCCCATTGGCCGGTCAGCATGCCGGTGGTCATCCACAGCCAGAAACGGAAAAAATGACTGACGATCGGATGCAGCTCCAGCGCGCGGTGCGCCTGACAGCGATGCAGATAGACCGTCACGCCAATGATCGTGATGTGCGTCGCGACGAGCGTGTACAGCACAAGTTGCCACCACGAGAAGTGCAGCAGACCGTGGGCAAGAAAATCGAGCAAGGAATTCAACAAGGCAATTTACCTGTGGAACAAGAGACGCCAGACACAAGCAAAATGCATGTGTCAAGAAAGTGAAAGCATACAGCGGGATTGGACGATATTCTACTTGAAGCGTTCCAAGTGTTTGTAACAAATAGGGATTTTTTGCGAGGTATCAAGAGGACGGAACACGCCAACTGTCGTTTTCAGATCCGCCGGCGGGTTCGAAGTGCCTGTCAGAGGGCGCTGTCGGCCTGATTGACCGCGGGAGCGGTCATTGTTACCGCTTGCGGCATTGCGTCGCTCACATTGCCGACGATTCGCACTTCGCGTTGAGCGAAAGGAATCGAGATGTCGTGTTCGGAGAAAAGGCGCCAGATGTTGCGATTCACGGCCGAGCGAACGCCGGCCGTGCCTGTGGCCGCATCTTCGATCCAGAAGCCCAGTTCGAGGTTGATGCCGTCGGCGCCAAAGCTTGCCAGATAGGGTGTAGGCGCCGGCTCCTGCAGCACCCGCGCAACGCCCTGAGCGGCCTCGGCGAGCAGCGCCATCGCCTGCTCGACGTCGGAGGAGTAGGCGACCTGCACGGCCACCTTGGAATAGCCGCGCGTCAGAAACGAGGACTGGTTCTGCACCACGTCCGTAATCAGCTTTTCGTTCGGGATCAGCGTTTCGATGCCGTCCAACCCACGCACCACCGTATAACGCGTGCGGATCTGCGTGACCATGCCCTGCAGGCCGCTCACGTTGATCGTGTCGCCGATGCGCAGCGAGCGGTCGATCAGGATGATGAAACCCGAGACGTAATTGCTCGCGATCTTCTGCAGCCCAAATCCAAGCCCCACACCCAGCGCGCCGCCAAACACACCGAGCACGGTAATGTCGATGCCGACCAGCGACAGGCTGATCAGCACCGCCGCCAGCATGAACGCAGCGCGCCCGACCCGCGACACCACCACTCTGAGGTTGGCGTCGAGCGTGTTTGAGCGCATCAGGCGGTCTTCGAACGTGGCACCCAGCCACATCGCGACGACCATCGTCACGCACACCCACAGGAGGCCCGTGGTGAGCGAGAGCAGCGTCATGTGCGCATTCGCGACCCTGAAGCGCACGCTGCCCATCCAGGCGATCACGTCGTCCTGAATGCCCATGACGGTGAGCACCATACCGATCCAGACGACCAGCGAGACGATCTTCTCGACCATGAATAGCCACGGATGCGTCGTGCCGTCCTGGCTGAAGACTCGCCGCGCGAAGAAAAACACGATATAGATCAGGCCTATACCGAACAACGGCACCAGCGCCAGATCGAGCAGCGCGGTGTGCATGAACTCGCCGGTGATCGCTTGCGCGAGCCAGACGAACCCCGCGCCGATCAGCGGAAAGAAAGCGCGATTCAGGCTTTCCGCGCCGAAACGGAGGGTCTGGTAACGCGTCTGGCGCCGCAGATCGAGCGTGCGGCGCAACAGGCGCGCGAGCAGCCACGCGACGGCGAGCGTGCCAAGCAGCACGCCGACCTGCCACAACATGACCGGCTGGCCGAAGTCGCGCGCCAGGTCACTGAACATGTGAGGGAAAATCCGGTTTTGCATGATGTCGCTAAAATCGCCGGCGCGCCGGGTTCAGGAACAGAACCCGGTCGCGTCGGCAGAAAGCCCGTTGCGTTTAGCTCTGGCGTTCCAGCACGGCTGCGAAAAAGCCGTCGGTAGCGTGACGGTGCGGCCACAGCGACAGGTAGTCGCCCATTTCCAGGTCGATGCGCTGCTCGGCGAGCACGTCGCGCGCCGGCACCAATGCGAAGTCCGGATGGTCGGCGAGGAACTGCTGCACGACGGCTTCGTTTTCCGCTTCCAGAATCGAGCAGGTTGCGTAGACGAGACGCCCGCCTTTCTTCACCAGACGCGAGGCGCTGGCCAGAATCGACGCCTGCTTCGGCGCCAGTTCGGCGACCGATTCCGGCGACTGGCGCCACTTCAGGTCCGGATTGCGGCGCAGCGTACCCAGGCCGCTGCACGGCGCGTCGACCAGCACGCGGTCGATCTTGCCGGCCAGACGCTTGATCTTGGCGTCGTGTTCGCTGTCGATCAGCACGGGATTCACGTTCGACAACCCGCTGCGCGCAAGGCGCGGCTTGAGCTTGGCCAAACGCCGCTCGGAGACGTCGAAGGCGTACAGCCGGCCGGTAGAGCGCATCGCCGCGCCCAACGCCAGCGTCTTGCCGCCCGCGCCCGCGCAGAAGTCCACGATCATTTCGCCTCGCTTGGGCGCGACCAGCGAACACAGCAACTGGCTGCCCTCGTCCTGGACTTCGACCCAGCCGTGCTGGAACGCGTCCAGCTTGGTGAGCGGCGGCTTGCCGACCACCCGCACGCCGAACGGCGCGAACGGCGTCGCGCCACCTTCGATGCCGGCCTTCGACAGCGCGTTCAGCACGTCGTCGCGGCTTGCCTTGATCGGGTTCGCGCGCAGGTCCAGCGGCGCCGGATAATTCAGCGCGGCGGCCAGTTGCGCCAGTTCCTCGGGCTCGAAACGCTTGGAGAGCGCCTGATGGATCCACTCGGGCAGATTCAGGCGAATTCGCAGCGGCAGGCTTTCAGGGTCGATCTTCGCGACGTGTTCAAGCCAGTGCGATTCCGTGTCCGACAAGAACGGCTTGAGGGCCGTGCGGCCCGCCGTCTGCATCAGTCCCAGCAAAGCCATGCGGCGTGCCGGACTGCCCGCGCCGCCTTCGGCCAGATGAGCGAATTCCATCCGGCGACGCAGCACGGCGAAGACTGCCTCGGCGATCACGCCGCGCTCGCCGTGCCCGAGCTTCGGATGCGCGCGGAAAAAGCGACTGGTGGTCGCGTCGGCCGGGCCGTTCAGTTTCAGGACTTCAGCCAGCAAAGTCTCGGTTTGTCCAATCAAAAAACCATGTAATCTCATGCGCCCTCTCCGGCGGTGTGACCGGCAAAGAGCCATTGCGGCTCCGGCGGCGTAAGCGTGACACGCAAGCCGTCTAGGGCAAGGCGCCCTTCGACGAACCAGCGCACCGCGCGTGGATAGATAATGTGTTCGGTTGCCAGCACGCGTTCGGCGAGCGTGGCGGGGGTGTCGCCAGCCTCAACGGGGACGGCCGCCTGCGCGACGATCGGCCCGTGATCCAGCTGCGACGTGACAAAATGCACCGACGCGCCATGCAGCCGCACGCCGGCGTCGAGTGCCTGTTGATGGGTTTTCAGGCCCGGAAAGCTCGGCAGCAGTGACGGATGCACATTCAGCATGCGCCCGGCGTAATGGTCGACGAAACCGGCCGTGAGCACTCGCATGAAGCCGGCGAGCACGACCAGATCGGGTGCGAAACTGTCGATTTCTTGCGCCAGCGCGGCGTCGAAGCTGTCGCGATCCGGAAACTGGCGGTGGTCGACCACCGCCGTGGCAATGCCGTGCGACGCCGCGAACGCAAGGCCCGCGGCGTCAGGACGGTTGGCAATCACGGCGGCGACTTGCGCCGCCCAACCCTCGTCCGCGCAGGCGCGAATGATAGCTTCCATGTTGCTTCCCCGTCCGGAAATCAGGATGACGAGTTTTTTCATCCGCGGATTTTATCATTCGGGGGACACTGAAACGGCGACGCGCCGCCGTCTCGTGCGCTGAGCGTTTATAATCGTTTGTTTTGCGGCACCTCGGCCGCCCTACCTCAAACCCGCTATCGTGAGAGTCTTCCGCGGTCTTCCCAATGCTGAAAGCCGTGCGCCCTGCGCACTGACCATCGGCAACTTCGACGGTGTCCACCGCGGCCATCAGGCTTTGCTCGCCCACGTCCGGGCCGCAGCCGATGCACGCGGCCTGCCCGTTTGCGTGATGACCTTCGAGCCGCACCCGCGCGAGTTCTTCAATCCGGCTGGCGCGCCGCCGCGAATCGCAATGCTGCGCGACAAGCTCGAGGCGCTGCGTACCAACGGTGTCGACCGGGTCGTGGTTGAGCATTTCAATCACACTTTCGCGAGCCAGTCGCCGGATACGTTTGTCGAACGGATCATCGTCAACGGGCTGCATGCACGCTGGGTGATGATCGGCGACGACTTCCGCTATGGCGCGAAGCGCGCGGGCGATTTCGCGTCGCTCAAGACGGCGGGTCAGCAGCACGGTTTCGAAGTCGAGCAGATGGGCACTGTGGCCGACCCGTCCGGCGCGCGCATTTCCAGCTCGGGCGTGCGCACGGCGCTGGTGGCGGGCGACCTCGACTCGGCGCGTGCTGCGCTGGGCCGCGATTACCTGATCAGCGGCCACGTCGTGCATGGCATGAAGCTCGGCCGCGATCTCGGTTTCCCCACGCTCAATCTGCCGATCGCGCACAAGCGTCCGGCGCTCGCCGGTATTTTCGTGGTTCGCGTGCATGGCGTGACGGACGAACCGCTGCCGGGCGTCGCCAGCCTCGGCCTGCGCCCCACCGTCGACGATTCCGGTCGCGTGCTGCTTGAAGTGCACCTGCTCGACTGGCACGGCGACGCGTATGGCAAACTCGTGCGCGTCGAATTCCTGAAAAAGCTGCGTGACGAGGAAAAATTCGTCGACCTCGAAACGCTGACCGCCGCCATTGCGCGCGACGTCGCCAATGCGCGCGCGTGGTTCGCGGCCGTCGGCGCCGGCACGCCGGGTAGCCGTTCCACCGGTTTCGCCACCTCGGCCACCGACCGAATTAGATAGCCGCCGCGGTACGTGCGAGCGCGCCAAGTGCTGCATGTACCCACCGCTGCGCGCATCGAAGGGCGTCCGTCAATCACGCGACATGCCTGCCGGGCGCGCCCAAAACGCCCTGCGCTTCATGCGCATACCGCAGCCTCGCTGCGCTTAGAAAGAATTCACCGCGACCTCATCATGAGCAACAAGAAAGCCGATTCGAAACCGCAGTCACGCTACCCGGTCAACCTGCTCGACACGCCGTTCCCGATGCGTGGCGACCTGCCCAAGCGCGAGCCGCAATGGGTCAAGGAATGGCAGGAACGCAAGGTCTACGAGACGATCCGCGCGGCCAGCAAAGGCCGCAAAAAATTCATCCTTCACGACGGCCCGCCGTATGCGAACGGCGACATCCACCTCGGCCACGCGGTGAACAAGATCCTCAAGGACATGATCGTCAAGGCGCGCAATCTGGCGGGCTTCGACGCGGTCTACGTGCCGGGCTGGGATTGCCACGGCATGCCGATCGAAATCCAGATCGAAAAGCAGTTCGGCAAGTCGCTGCCGGCCGCTGAAGTCATGCAGAAGGCGCGTGCTTACGCGACTGAACAGATCGAGAAGCAGAAGGTCGGCTTCCGCCGTCTGGGTGTGCTCGGCGACTGGGACAACCCGTACAAGACGATGAACTTCACGAACGAAGCCGGCGAAATCCGCGCGCTCGCGAAGATCATCGAAAAAGGCTACGTGTTCCGCGGCCTGAAGCCGGTCAACTGGTGTTTCGACTGCGGCTCGGCGTTGGCTGAAGCGGAAGTCGAGTACGCGGACAAGAGCGATCCGACCATCGACGTGCTGTTCAGCTTCGCCGAACCGGAAAAGACCGCGCATGCGTTCGGCCTGAAGGCGCTGCCGCGCAATGAAGGCGGCATCGTGATCTGGACCACCACGCCGTGGACCATCCCCGCCAACCAGGCATTGAACCTGCATCCGGAAATCGTCTACGCGCTGGTCGATACGCCGCGCGGCTTGCTGATCCTGGCCGAAGAACGCGTTGAAGCGTGTCTGAAGCTCTACGGCCTGGAAGGCACCGTTGTCGCGACCACACCCGGCGAAAAGCTGGTGAATCTGCGCTTCAATCATCCGCTCGCATCCGCGCATCCGGCCTACAAGCGCACGGCGCCGGTTTATCTCGGCGACTATGTGACGACCGAAACGGGCACGGGTGTGGTCCACTCGTCGCCGGCATACGGCGTGGAAGACTTCGTGTCCTGCAAGGCGCACGGCATGGCCGATTCGGACATCATCAACCCGGTGATGGGCGACGGCCGTTACATCGAATCGCTCGCGCTGTTCGGCGGCCTGTCGATCTGGGCAGCCAATCCGCAGATCGTCGAGGCCCTGCAGGCCGCCGGTTCGCTGCTGCGCACCGAGAAGTACACGCACAGCTACATGCACTGCTGGCGCCACAAGACGCCGATCATCTACCGCGCGACCTCGCAATGGTTCGCCGGCATGGATGTGAAGCCGAACGACACCGACAAGACGCTGCGCGAAACCGCGCTCGAAGGCATCGAGAACACCGCCTTCTATCCGTCGTGGGGCAAGCAGCGCCTGTTCAGCATGATCGCGAATCGCCCGGACTGGACGCTGTCGCGTCAGCGCCAATGGGGCGTGCCGATGGCGTTCTTCGTGCACAAGGAAACCGGCGAGCTGCATCCGCGCACGCTGGAACTGCTCGAAGAAGTCGCGCAACGCGTTGAGAAGGCCGGCATCGAAGCCTGGCAAACACTCGACCCGCGCGAACTGCTCGGCGACGACGCCAACATGTACGAAAAGAACCGCGACACGCTGGACGTCTGGTTCGATTCGGGCACCACGCACTGGCACGTGCTGCGCGGCTCGCACAAAGACGAACTGCAATTCCCGGCCGACCTCTATCTGGAAGGCTCGGACCAGCACCGCGGCTGGTTCCACTCGTCGCTACTGACCGCTTCGATGCTCGACGGCCGTCCGCCGTACAACGCGCTGCTCACGCACGGCTTCACTGTCGACGGCGAAGGCCGCAAGATGAGCAAGTCGCTCGGCAACGGTATCGACCCGCATGAAGTGGCGAACCGGCTCGGCGCGGAAATCATCCGTTTGTGGATCGCCTCGACCGACTACTCAGGCGAACTGGCGATCTCTGAAGAAATCCTGAAGCGCGTAACGGAAGGCTATCGCCGCATCCGCAACACGCTGCGCTTCCTGCTCGCGAACCTGTCGGACTTCGACTTCGCGCAACACGCGCGCCCGGTCGAAGACTGGCTCGAGATCGATCGTTACGCGGTGGCGCTGTCGGCGAATCTGCAGAACGACATCCTCTCGCACTACGACAAGTACGAGTTCCACCCGGTGGTCGCGAAGCTGCAGACGTTCTGCTCGGAAGACCTCGGCGGCTTCTATCTGGACGTGCTGAAAGACCGCCTGTACACCACGGCGGCCGACTCCGTTGCGCGCCGTTCGGCTCAGACCGCGCTGTATCACATCGCACACGGCCTGCTGCGCCTGATGGCGCCGTTCATGTCGTTCACCGCGGAAGAAGCGTGGAAGATCTTCTCGCCGAACAACGAAACGATCTTCACCGAGACTTATCACGCGTTCCCGGCGGTACCACAAGCCGGTGAGCTGCTCGACAAATGGACGCTGCTGCGCGCCGCGCGTAGCGACGTGACCAAGGCGCTGGAAGAAGCACGCGTTGCGAACCTGATCGGTTCGTCGCTGCAGGCCGAAGTCGAAATCCGCGCGAGCGGCGCCCGTTACGACGCGCTCACGAGCCTTAGCGACGACCTGAAGTTCGTGCTCATCACGTCGGCGGCGAACGTCGTGAAGGTCGACAGCGAAGCGGAAGAAGGCGTCGAAGTAATCGCCTCGAAGTATCTGAAATGCGAACGCTGCTGGCACTACCGCGCGGACGTCGGCGCCAACGCCGAGCACCCCACCCTGTGCGGCCGCTGCTTCAGCAATCTGTTCGGCAACGGCGAAACGAGGAGCGCGGCATAATGGCAAAAACCATGTCGAAACCGTCGGTCAGCAACAGTTCGTTGGCGCCGTGGCTTGGCGTCGCGCTGATCGTGATCCTGTTCGATCAGCTGACGAAAATCGCGGTCCAGAAGGTGTTTGCTTACGGTGTTCCGCATGAGGTCACGCCGTTTTTCAACCTGATCCTCGTGTACAACCGTGGCGCCGCCTTCAGCTTCCTCGCGATGGCGGGCGGCTGGCAGCGCTGGGCGTTCACTGCGCTCGGCGTGGTCGCGGCACTCGTGATCTGCTATCTGCTCAAGCGTCATGGCGGACAGAAAATGTTCTGCGCGGCGCTGTCGCTGATTCTCGGCGGCGCGCTCGGCAATGTGATCGACCGGCTGGCGTACGGCCATGTGATCGACTTTCTCGATTTCCACGTGCGCGCGTGGCACTGGCCGGCGTTCAATCTCGCCGACAGCGCGATCACGATAGGCGCGGTTCTGCTCGTGCTCGACGAGTTGCGGCGCGTGCGCGGCTCGCGCTAACGTCGCTTAGGCTGCCCAGCCCGCTTGAGCCACAGTTTATGTGCGCGTTTGCGTCCGGGCTTATGTTTGCGCTTGGGTGAGCGCTTACGCGCCGATTCGTAGGCGGCTAACGGTGCGGCATCCGCACCGCTGCCCGCCACCACGCTTTGTCGGAGGCTTTCGTTGGCAACCGCAGAACTCGCAGGAAAACACCTCGTCCTCGGCATGACGGGCGGCATTGCCTGCTACAAGATCGCCGAACTCACGCGCCTCCTGACCAAGGCCGGCGCGACCGTGCAGGTCGTGATGACCGAAGCGGCCACGCAGTTCATCACCCCCGTCACCATGCAGGCGCTGTCCGGCCGGCCGGTCTTCACGAGCCAGTGGGACGCGCGCGTGCCGAACAATATGGCGCACATCGATTTGTCGCGTGAAGCCGATGCGATCGTGATTGCGCCCGCCTCCACCGACTTCCTCGCCAAACTGGCGCACGGAATGGCCGACGACCTGCTCTCGACGCTGTGCGTGGCGCGCGATTGTCCGTTGCTCGTCGTGCCGGCGATGAACCGGCAGATGTGGCAAAACCCAGCGACCCAACGCAACGTCACGCAGCTACGCGCGGACGGCATTGACGTGCTCGGCCCCGATTCGGGTCCGCAGGCGTGCGGCGAAGTAGGCGACGGGCGCATGTTGGAAGCGGCCGCCACGTTCGAGGCGATCGCTTCGTTCTTCTCGCCCAAGATCCTGTCCGGCCGCCGCGTGTTGCTGACCGCCGGCCCGACCTTCGAGCCGCTGGATCCGGTGCGCGGCATCACCAATCGTTCGAGCGGCAAGATGGGCTTTGCGCTCGCGCGCGCCGCGCAGCAAGCGGGCGCCGAGGTGCACCTGGTCGCCGGCCCCGTCGCGCTGGAAACGCCGTGGGGCGTGTTCCGCGAAGACGTGCAAACCGCGCAGCAAATGCACGACGCGGTGATGCGCTCGGCCGCCCACGCCGACATCTTTATCGGTGTGGCCGCGGTGGCCGACTGGCGCGTCGATCACGCCAGCGAACAGAAGATCAAGAAGACTGCCGGGCGTGCACTGCCCACCTTCACGTTCGTCGAGAATCCGGACATTCTGGCGTCGGTAGCAAAGCTGCCACATCCGCCGTTTACAGTCGGTTTCGCGGCCGAGAGCGGTGACCTCGAAGTGCACGGTGAAGAAAAGCGCGTGCGCAAGAACGTGCCATTGTTGATCGGCAATCTCGGTCCACTGACCTTCGGCATGGACGATAACGAAGTCATCCTGTTCGAAGCGGCCGGTGTCACCAGGCTGCCGCGCGCCGACAAGCAGACGCTCGCGCGCGCCTTGATCGTGGAAATAGCCAGGCGTCTGCCCGACACAGATCCGATCCGCTAAGGCCGCGCGCGGCGGCACATGCTGCGTTCGCCGCGCGCGCTTCCGGCGCACCGAATCATCTGGAGCAGACTGACATGACGCTACTTTCCGTGCTCGATCAAACGCCCGTGATCGACGGGCACTCGGTGGCGGACGCCATCGCCGCCACCATCGAACTCGCGCAGCTAGCCGACGACCTCGGCTACACGCGCTATTGGTGCGCCGAGCATCACGGTTTGCGCGGCGTGTCGAACCCGTGCCCCGAGGTCATGCTGGCGCGCCTCGGCAGCGTCACCAAACGCATTCGCGTGGGCTCCGGCGGCGTGATGCTGCCGTACTACAGCCCGTTCAAGATCGCCGAGCAATTCATGATGCTCGAGGCGCTGTTTCCCAATCGCATCGACCTCGGCGTTGGACGCGCCCCGGGCGGCGACATGCACACGGCGCAGGCGGTCGCGGCCGGCGCCTACAATCGCGGCGATATTTTCCCGCAGCAGGTTGCCGATCTGGTCGGCCTGATGCACGGTACGTTGCCCGAAGATCACATCGCACACGGCGTGTTGCTGCAACCGCAGATCGCTACGCGCCCGCAACTCTGGATGCTCGGCTCGAGCGAATTCGGTGGCCTGCTGGCGGCACAAGTCGGTATCCGCTTTGCGTTCGCGCATTTCATCAACGCACATTTCGGGCACCAGGTGGCACTGGCCTATCGCGAGCGCTTCAAAGCCAGCCTGGAAGCGCAACAGCCCTATCTGGCCGCGGCCGTATTCGTGATCTGCGCGGACACCGAGCAGGAAGCCGCCGATCTGGAAAAAGCCGTCGACCTGCGTCGCGTGCAAATGGCTTATGGCATGAACGAGCCGATCCCGACGATCGAGCAAGGCGTCGCGCAGGAATACGGCGAGCGCGAGCGCCTCGTGATCGACCGCGAGAAGCCTCGCAGCATCATCGGCACGCCGGAAACCGTCACTGAGCGGCTTCATGCCTTGCAGGAGCAGTTCCAGGCCGATGAACTGATCGTGCTCACCGTAGCGGGCAGCTATCGCGCCCGGCTGCGCTCCTATGAACTTCTCGCCGACGCGTTCCAACTCGCACGCCCGGCCTCCACTCCTTAATCCTTCGAACCTGCATGAAACTCGACCTGAAAATTCTCGATGCGCGCATGCGCGACCAACTCCCGGCCTACGCAACCACCGGCAGCGCGGGTCTCGACCTGCGCGCCTGCCTCAACGAGCCGTTGACGCTGAAACCCGGCGAAACCGCGCTCGTGCCGACGGGTCTGGCGATTCACGTCGCCGATCCGGGTTATGCAGCGTTGATTCTGCCGCGTTCGGGTTTGGGCCATAAGCATGGCATCGTGCTGGGCAACCTGGTCGGCCTGATCGATTCGGATTACCAAGGTCAACTGATGATCTCGACGTGGAACCGCGGCGAGACCACATTCGTGCTGAATCCGATGGAACGCCTCGCGCAACTCGTGATCGTGCCGGTGGTCCAGGCCGAATTCAATATCGTCGACGACTTCGAAACCAGCGATCGCGGTGCGGGTGGATTCGGCAGCACGGGCAAGCACTAAGACACAGCCAGGCATTGAAGCGGCGCTTGCTTCCAGCAAACGCTTTGCACAACGCAAAAAGCAGAACGGCGCGGGGTTCAACCCGCGCCGTTCTGCTTTCAGAGGTACGACGAAAACTTGCTCGACTGACTTGCTCGACCGACTTACTCGACCTCGACCGCTTCCGGATTCGGATTGCGCGGCGCCGGATGCTCGTCGAAGGTCAACTGCACCTTGTCTTCCGCATCCACGTCGACCGTCACGCGGCCGCCGTTCATCAGCTTGCCGAACAGCAGTTCGTCGGCCAGCGCACGACGGATCGTGTCCTGAATCAGACGCTGCATCGGCCGCGCGCCCATCAACGGATCGAAACCGTGTTTCGCGAGGTGAGCACGCAGCGCATCGGTGAAGAGCGCATCGACCTTCTTCTCATGCAACTGATCTTCCAGCTGCATCAGGAACTTGTCGACCACACGCATGATGATTTCTTCATCGAGCGAGCGGAAGCTGATCGTCGCGTCCAGACGGTTACGGAACTCCGGCGTGAACATGCGCTTGATGTCGACCATTTCGTCGCCGGTTTCCCGGCGATTCGTGAAGCCGATCACCGACTTGCCCATTGCCTCGGCGCCCGCATTCGTCGTCATGATGATGATGACGTTGCGGAAGTCCGCCTTGCGGCCGTTGTTGTCCGTCAGCGTGCCGTGGTCCATCACCTGCAGCAGCACGTTGTAAATGTCCGGATGCGCCTTCTCGATTTCGTCGAGCAGCAGCACGCAATGCGGCTTCTTCGTGACGGCTTCGGTCAGCAGACCGCCCTGGTCGAAACCGACATAGCCCGGCGGCGCGCCGATCAAGCGGCTCACCGCATGACGCTCCATGTATTCCGACATGTCGAAGCGGATCAACTCGATCCCCAGCGTGAACGCCAGTTGCTTCGCCACTTCCGTCTTGCCGACGCCCGTGGGCCCGGAGAACAGGAATGCGCCGATCGGCTTGTCCAGCTTGCCGAGGCCCGCGCGCGCCATCTTGATTGCGGCCGACAGTGCGTCGATAGCCGGGTCTTGCCCGAACACCACGCTCTTCAGATCGCGATCCAGCGTTTGCAGTTTGCTGCGATCGTCTTGCGACACGCTTTGCGGCGGGACACGGGCAATCTTCGAGATGATTTCTTCGATCTCGTTCTTGCCGATGGTCTTCTTCTGCTTCGATTTCGGCAGGATGCGTTGCGCCGCGCCGGCTTCGTCGATCACGTCGATCGCCTTGTCCGGCAAATGACGATCGGTAATGAAGCGTGCCGACAACTCAGCCGCAGCCGACAGCGCACCCGACGAGTACTTCACGCCGTGATGCTCTTCGAAACGCGATTTCAGGCCACGCAGGATCGCCACTGTCTGTTCGACGGTCGGCTCGGTCACGTCGACCTTCTGGAAACGGCGCGACAACGCCGCGTCTTTTTCGAAGATGCCGCGATATTCCGTGAACGTGGTCGCACCGATGCACTTGAGCGTGCCCGACGACAGCGCCGGCTTCAGCAGATTCGAGGCATCCAGCGTGCCGCCCGACGCAGCACCCGCGCCGATCAGCGTATGAATTTCGTCAATGAACAGGATTGCGTGCGGACGTTCCTTCAATTCCTTAAGGACCGTCTTCAGGCGCTGTTCAAAGTCGCCACGATATTTGGTGCCGGCGAGCAGCGCGCCCATGTCGAGCGAGTAAACCTGCGCATCGGCCAGGATATCAGGCACTTCGCCGCGCGTAATGCGCCAGGCGAGCCCTTCGGCGATCGCCGTCTTGCCGACGCCGGCTTCACCGACCAGTAGCGGATTGTTCTTGCGGCGACGGCACAGCACCTGCACCACGCGCTCGACTTCCGACTCGCGCCCGATCAGCGGATCGATGCGGCCGTCTTTCGCCATCTGATTCAGGTTCTGCGTGAACTGGGCAAGCGGCGTTTCTTTCTGCGCGGCGGCTTCGTCGGACTCGGCATTCGCGTCGCTCGCTTTCGCGGCGTCCGTGCTGCTGGTCTTCGCGATGCCGTGCGAGATGAAATTCACCACGTCCAGACGCGTCACGCCCTGCTGTTGCAGGTAGTAGACCGCATGCGAATCCTTCTCGCCGAAGATCGCAACCAGCACATTCGCGCCGGTCACTTCCTTCTTGCCATTCGAGGTGGATTGCACATGCATGATCGCGCGCTGGATCACACGCTGGAAACCCAGCGTGGGCTGCGTGTCCACGTCGTCCGTGCCGGGCACGGTAGGCGTGTTGTCATGAATGAAGTTGCGCAGGTTCTGGCGCAGATCCTCGATATTGGCCGCGCATGCACGCAACACCTCCGCGGCCGTTGGATTGTCCAACAGTGCCAGCAAAAGATGTTCGACCGTGATGAACTCGTGCCTTGCCTGGCGTGCTTCCATGAACGCCATGTGCAGGCTGACTTCCAGTTCCTGGGCAATCATGCTTCCTCCATCACACACTGCAGCGGATGCCCGGCCTGCCGTGCGTGGGTAACGACTTGCTCGACTTTGGTCGACGCGATGTCCCGCGTATAGACCCCACAAACTCCCCTGCCCTCGCGATGCACCTTCAACATGACCTGCGTTGCGGTTTCACGATCTTTATTGAAATATTCCTGCACGATCATCACGACAAATTCCATTGGCGTGAAGTCGTCATTCAGCAGCACCACTTTGTACATGGAAGGCGGCTTCAGCTTCTTTTCCTGCCGCTCCAGTACGGTGCCGTCCTGCTTGTCCGGGATAATCGCCATACACCCATTCTAAACAACTAGGACAGGCCCGCAATCCTGTCAAAACCCGGCCGACCGGCCGGTGAGCCCGTTCGCTACCGCCTGATGGGTAACTACCCCAATGGCGTTGCGTCATTCGACGAGCCGATTGCGGAGCCGGCCCCCTATCCTGTCATGCGTCGCGGTCATGCTGCGCCGCAGTCGGATCGAGTATCGCACAACCTGCCAGCACTGGTTGGAGGCACTCGCCCGGTCAGCGCTGGCAGGTTGTACGACCCGCAGAACATCATGTGAGTCGATTATGCGACTTTTCAAGACGCCCCGCTTGGGCAACCGCACATAACAAAACAAAAGCGGGAAAAACCCTGGAAAACGCCTGTTTGCAACGCGACAACGACATCTCAAAATTTTCTTGACACTCGAATAAAGAGCCTCAACAATCAAGCTGGCACTTTTTTCACTGAGCCATAAATCGAAAAAATGCCGATGGTGAGCTTGTGAGGAGGGAGCGGCTGCATCGCGCGGTCGTCGAGCTTTTCGAGGGCTCGTGGTAGTGACATGAGTTACAGGGGAAGTTGGAATGGCAACTGGTACGGTCAAATGGTTCAATGACGCAAAAGGTTTCGGATTCATCACGCCTGACGAAGGTGGTGAGGATCTGTTTGCACACTTCTCGGCCATCCAGATGAATGGGTTCAAGACCCTCAAGGAAGGCCAGAAAGTAACCTTCGAGGTCGTGCAAGGCCCGAAAGGCAAACAGGCATCGAACATCCAGGCACCTGCCTGACACTGTTCGTGACCCGTCCTTTGAAACCCGGCTCCATGCCGGGTTTCTTTTTTTGGGGCTGATGCTCCTAAACCTTCCCGCGCTCACCGCGCGCGTCACACCACGTTCAGGGTGCCCATCATGCCAAGGTCCTCGTGTTCGAGGATGTGGCAGTGGAACATGCGCGCGCCCGCCATCCGCTGGACCGCAGCAATGCGCACGATCTGGTCCGGTTGCACGTTGACCATGTCACGCCAGGCACGGTACGGCTCCGGCGTGACCACGCCTCCCCGCTCACGTTCCACAACCTGAAATTGAGTGCCGTGCAGATGGAACGGATGATCCATGTCGGTGCGGTTTTCAATCGACCAGAGTTCGACCTCGTCGCGCCGGCTGGTCAGCGTGATGCGCGATGGGTCGAAAACCTGGCCGTTGATCATGAAAGACATACCGGCCGGTGTGGCGCCGCCATGCGCGCCCGCAGGTTTGGCGCCGTGCATGGCGGCCATGTCCATCTTTTCGGAGAAGACCACCGATTTCTTCGCGACCGGCGCGCCGAGTGGCGGCACCGGGCGCAATGCAGCAGGCAGCGTGCGCGCGGGGGCACCGGACACCGGCTTGAAACTGATGTCGGCAAGCACATGGGCCCGATCGGGCGGCAGGCTGCCACCTGCCATCGCCATCTTGCGGCGGTCGTAGACGTCAGCGCTCAGCACTGCCTCGGAGGCGGCCGCGCCCGCGTGGACGATCAGTTCTGCACGCTCACCTGGCGCCAGCAACAGCTCCGTCAGGCCCTCGCGAGGCTGCTCCAGCAAACCGCCGTCCGTGCCGACCTGGGCAAAGCGCTGGTCACTACCGAGCGAAAATCTCAAATAGCGGGCACTGCATCCATTCCACACGCGCCAACGCTCGTCGCCCGTCACCTCGATGCGCGGACGGCGCGCGCCGTTGACCAGCACGAACTGCCCTTCCCGGCCGTTCATCCAGTCCATCATGTCGTTCGACGGGATGGTGCCGTCGGCGGCAAGCTTCAGGTCCGAGATAAACAGGTGGCGCTCGGGCCAGCCGGCCAGCGGATCGTCCGCCGCGCGCACCACAATGGGTCCGGCCAGCCCGCGAAACACCTGTTCCGCCGTACTCATGTGCGGATGCGGGTGATACCAGTATGTGCCGGCGCTGCCCAGCGGCAACGTGAATCGGTACACGTGCGAGCCGCCGGGCGGCGTGGGCGCCGAAGGATTGCCATCCTGGTCGGGCGGCACCGGCAAGCCGTGCCAGTGAATCGTCGACGCTTGCGCGAGCCGGTTCACGAAGCGGATTTCGACGGTGTCGCCTTCGCGCACCTCGATCAGGGGGCCGATGACCGGGCCGTCCGTTTGCACGGCGCGCGCGGTTGCGCCGCCCTGGCCGCGACCCTGATCGTATTGCCAGAAGGTCGTGGACGGCTTGCCGGGCAGCAGCTTGCGTTTGACCGGTTGCGCGATCAGGGTCGCACGGAATACGCCGGGTTCACGGCTTTCGTTCGCTAGCGAGCGTAACGTGGCGAGCCGGGCGCCGGCTGGAAGCGCGTCAGGCGCGGCCAGCTCAGCGGCCGCTGGCTTAACCGCTTTGTGGGCCGACATCGACGGCATGTCGGACATGTCCATGCCGTCCATATCGTCCATGCCGGACATCTTGTGCATTGAATGGGCGTCGTGCTGTGCGAACGCGCTGCGTGCGAACAGCGACGTGACAGCCGCGCTCAACACGTGGGCGAGAAATTGCCTGCGAATCATGAATGATTTCCTCTGCATTGTTCAGATAGCGGGACAGGCGTCGGGGGCGAGTCCACGCGTGATCGTTCAAGGGTCGGCCGGCGGGAAGCGCGACCGTCGCCTTGTGGTGCGCGCGGCGTTGGCGCGCGCGACGATCAGCCTATCGGCGGCCGCAACAGGGGCGTGTGAATGACACCCGTGCGTTGCGGCTCGGCAAGCGGTTGCAGCAACGACGCGCCGGACGCGCGCGGCTCGAAAGCAAAGACGAAGAGCAACGCACTGCAATGCGCGCCGCAGGAGGTAGAACAACAGAAGGAATGATCGTGGTGACAGGACATGCCGGAATCGGCTATCCCGGCACAATGCGCCGTTTCGCCGACGATGGTGGACACGTCATCGACCGTTTGGACAGTCTGCATCGCGCGAGCGCCTTTCATCCGCGCGGTGGCGTGTTCGTGCGCGAACGCGCCTTGCGTCGCAAACAACGCAAGGGACAGCACGATAAGGATTCGCCACACAGAGGACATTGCAGAACGAGTAATTGCGACGCACGGAAAGCCGACGGTCGACGAATCATAGCGCAAGCTGCTTGCGCATCGGCGCTCACGCTCGTTGTCAACGCGCCGGCAGGTTTTAAACCAGGCCCCGGCATTTTCGCAGCGCCGGGGCAAACATGATCCGGTGCGTTTCTATCCGGCTGACGCCCGCGCCATCGAGCGCTGCATGTCCAGGCGGCGCGCCACATCTCCCTTGAAAACCGCAACGCCCTGGTGGACCAGATTTGACCGGGCATCGCCCCCAGGCGGGGGCAATTTTTCGGCGGGCGTAAGGTACCCGAGTTTGCGTTGCACGCATCTCAATATCGGTCTGCAGCGGCAAGTCGAAATGCCCCGACCAGAGCCGAATTTTTCGACAGGTCATTCGGGAATTCGTGGGTCGCGTGTCTCCCTGTTCCTGGCTGCACAAAGGAAAAACCCCGGCCGCCTCACAGCGCCGGGGTTTTGATTCATGCTGGGAAAAACCAGCGCGAATGAAGTCGCTTACATGTTTTCGATCAATACCTGACCGAAGCCCGAGCAGGACACCTGCGTCGCGCCTTCCATCAAGCGCGCGAAGTCATACGTGACGCGCTTTTGCAGGATCGATTTTTCCATCGACTTGATGATCAGATTTGCCGCTTCGGTCCAGCCGAGGTGGCGCAGCATCATTTCCGCCGAAAGAATTTCCGACCCCGGATTCACGTAGTCTTTACCGGCGTACTTCGGCGCCGTGCCGTGCGTGGCTTCGAACATGGCGACCGAATCCGACATGTTCGCGCCCGGTGCAATCCCAATTCCGCCGACTTGCGCGGCCAGCGCGTCTGAAACGTAGTCGCCATTCAGGTTCAGCGTGGCGATCACGTCATATTCCGCCGGACGCAGCAGGATCTGCTGCAGGAACGCGTCGGCGATCACGTCTTTCAGCACGACGTCGCCACCCGTTTTCGGGTTCTTGATCTTCATCCACGGACCGCCGTCGATCAGCTCCGCGGCGAATTCCTTCTGCGCCAGCGCATAACCGTAGTCGCGGAATGCGCCTTCCGTGAACTTCATGATGTTGCCCTTGTGCACGAGCGTAACCGAGCGGCGATTGTTGTCGATCGCATACTGGATCGCCTTGCGCACCAGACGCTCCGTGCCTTCGCGCGACACCGGCTTGATACCGATCCCCGAAGTTTCCGGGAAACGGATCTTCTTCACCCCCATTTCTTCGCGCAGGAACCTGATGACCTTCTTTGCCTGTTCGGACTCGGCAGGCCATTCGATGCCGGCGTAGATGTCTTCCGAGTTCTCGCGGAAGATCACCATGTTGGTCTTCTCAGGTTCACGCACCGGCGAAGGCACACCCTTGAAGTATTGCACCGGGCGCAGACAGACATACAGATCGAGTTCCTGACGCAGCGCGACGTTCAGCGAACGGATGCCGCCACCGACCGGGGTGGTGAGCGGGCCCTTGATCGAGACGACGTATTCCTTCAGCACCTGCAGCGTTTCTTCCGGCAGCCACACGTCCGGGCCGTACACCTTGGTCGATTTCTCGCCGGCGTAGATTTCCATCCAGTGGATTTTCTTCTTGCCTGCGTAGGCTTTTTCTACCGCGGCATCCACCACTTTCAACATCACCGGCGTGATGTCGAGACCCGTGCCGTCGCCTTCGATATACGGAATGATCGGCTGGTCGGAAACGTTGAGCGAGAAATCTGCGTTGACAGTGATCTTGTCACCGCCGGTCGGAACCTTGATGTGCTGATACGGCATGATCGGACTCCAGTGAAAGCTGTGCTGAAAGCTGATGGGAGACTGCGGAAACTGGGTGCTCCTCGCTACGCGCAATGCCGGACGGCCGCGGGCAGCCTGCCGCGAGCGGCCTGGTCGCTTATTCTAGCCCACGCCGACGCAGCAACGAGTCCGTAGCGGCTCGGTGTTTTCCAACATGGTCGGAAATCAAGAACCAGCAAGGCCGCTTATTCTTATCTATTCTTATATCTTATATAAGACAGATGACTTGCATTAGGTCATTATGCTTTATTATTCCGCCATTTACTACGGGGCTGACGCCTCTCCCGCCCCGCGTGGCGCCCCCTCAGCCGCAGCCAGCGCCGCTCGACCTTCATTGATTCCCTTATGCGACTTCTCGCCCTGAACAAACCGTTCGGCACCATCTGTCAGTTTTCGCCGCACGAAACGCGGGCGTCCCTGGCCGACTGGGTGAAAGTGCCCGGCGTCTATCCGGCGGGCCGGCTCGACTCCGATAGCGAAGGGCTGCTACTCCTCACCGACGACGGCGCGCTGCAAGCGCGCATCGCAGAACCGCGCCACAAACTTGTTAAACGTTATTGGGCGCAAGTGGAAGGCGCGGTCGATGATGCCACGCTGAAGAAGCTCGCCCGCGGCGTCGATCTCGGCGATTACGTGACGCGACCCTGCCGCGCCGAATTTGTCGAGCCGTCCGATTCGCTTTGGGTACGCACGCCGCCGATCCGTTTTCGCGCCGCGATTCCGACTACGTGGATCGAATTGTCGATCACCGAAGGCAAGAACCGTCAGGTGCGACGCATGACCGCGGCGGTCGGTTTTCCGACATTGCGCCTTGTACGCGCCGGTGTCGGCGCACTCGATATTTTTTCGCTCGGACTGCAGCCCGGAGAATCTGTTGAATTGCCGCTGAAGGCGCCATGGGAAGGCATCATCTGAGCGTGTTTGCCTGCGCGCCGCACTGGCATCAAGCCCGCCTTCCAACCCAGGAATAAAAAGCTAACTCGTTGTATCCGCAAACAAAATGACGCGTGAAACCAATATAAAAACCGCGTGAAACAATTGAGTCCGCGATCACTGCGCAGCCATTCATTTGCATCAGCACGCCGGCATATAAATTTTCCACAAAAATCACGTCAACCGGTGCGCGAGCTCACGCGTTATTCGACGCAGATGCCGCCCGAAGCTATCCGGCATTCAGCCTTAAGGGCCTTTGCACAAGCCGCACGTGCGGTGAGTACAGGGAGTCTGAGCGCTAAGCAGACGTGTCGAAAAAATGTTCGATGCGGCTGTCAACCGAAAGGTGGATGGCACGTTTACCGACATGACTCTACATATAACCGGGTCATTTGGTTAATTAACTCAAGCTGAGGATTTACAAAATGAACAAACTGATCGCCGCTCTGGTCGCTGGCCTCTTCGCAACGGCAGCATTCGCACAAGCTTCGGCACCGGCAGCTCCGGCAGCAGCTTCGGCAGCTCCGGCAGCAGCAGCTTCGTCGGCAAAGAAGACCACGAAGCACGCTCACAAGAAGTCGCACAAGAAGGCAGCAGCAGCAGCTGCAGCTTCGGGCGCTTCGGAGTAAGTTTGTTGTAAAAACGCAGTCAAGAACTAGCTTCATTGCCGTTCTTACGGCGTTGAAAGGCAGATCACCGCAAGGCGATCTGCCTTTTTGTTTTTGACGCGCTCGCGTAACATTCGCGGGTTAATTTCCAAGGAAGGAGTCAAGCCGTGCGATTTCCCCTGCGCTCGTTGATGGCGCGTTTCGCTGTTGCCGTTGCACTGCCGCTCGCCGCGATGTCGTTCGCCGCGACCACCGCTGCCCCCGCTCATGCGCAACAGATGCCGGCCGGCGCGAAACAGCCCGGCGACTTTCCGCGCGCGAAGCTGACGGCGGGCATGTTCGTGATCGACGCAGCCGTCGCCGCGAATGATGCCGACCGCGAACAAGGTCTGATGTATCGCACGAGCCTCGCACCGAATGAAGGCATGTTGTTCGTCTTCAACGAAAACGCTGGGCATTGCTTCTGGATGAAGAACACGCTGATCCCGCTGTCGATCGCTTTCATGCGCGCCGACGGCACGGTCACCGACGTCGACGAAATGCAGGCCGAAACCACCAACAATCACTGCCCGAAGAACAACGGCGTGTATGCGTTGGAGATGAGCAAGGGCTGGTTCTCGTCGAAAGGCATCAAACCGGGGATGAAAATCCAGGGCTTGCCGGCCGCGCAATAACAGCGCGCCGACCGCGACAACATCCCGCCGCGCCTTCAGCGGCCGCTTTTCAGAAAAAGCCGGTGCCTTTCAGGAGGCGCCGGCTTTTTTGCGTTCTGCGCGCGGCTAGCACTGTGCTGGCACTGCCCGGCACCGCGCGACGGAGGACCGCGCCGTCCGTTGAGCCCATGCCAGCAGGCCGTCACGCGCGGCTGGCAAGATTCCTGCAAAAGACAGGCCGACGCGCTATCCTAGTATTCTTAGCAAAGCAGCAAAGAGGCTCCCCGGGTAGCACAGACTGCCGCCCGGCAAGCGTTTCAGGCGCGCCATTTCAAGGAGGTTCACGTGCCCCGCAAGACTCCCATCGAGCGCTACCGGAATATCGGCATTAGCGCTCACATCGACGCCGGCAAAACCACCACCACCGAACGCATCCTGTTCTACACAGGCGTGACCCACAAGATCGGCGAGGTTCACGACGGTGCTGCGACGATGGACTGGATGGAACAGGAGCAGGAGCGCGGCATCACCATCACGTCGGCGGCCACCACCGCCTTCTGGAAGGGCATGGCCGGCAACTATCCCGAACATCGGATCAACATCATCGACACCCCGGGTCACGTCGACTTCACGATTGAAGTGGAACGCTCGATGCGCGTGCTCGACGGCGCCTGCATGGTGTACGACTCGGTCGGCGGCGTGCAGCCGCAGTCCGAAACCGTGTGGCGTCAGGCGAACAAGTACAAGGTGCCGCGCATTGCGTTCGTCAACAAGATGGACCGTGTAGGCGCGGACTTCTTCCGCGTGCAGCGGCAGATCGGCGATCGTCTGAAGGGTATCGCCGTGCCGATCCAGATTCCGGTCGGTGCGGAAGATCATTTCCAGGGCGTGGTCGACCTCGTCAAGATGAAGGCGATTTACTGGGACGAAGAGAACCAGGGGATCAAGTTCGAGTACCGCGATATCCCGGCGGAACTCGCGGCTACCGCGAAGGAATGGCACGACAAGATGGTCGAGGCTGCCGCTGAAGCGAGCGAGGAACTGCTCGACAAATATCTGCATGGCGGGACGCTGACCGAAGAGGAAATCAAGCACGGCATTCGTGTGCGTACGATCGCCAACGAGATCGTGCCGATGCTGTGCGGCAGCGCGTTCAAGAACAAGGGCGTGCAGGCCATGCTCGACGCCGTGATCGACTATCTGCCCTCGCCGGTCGACATTCCCGCTATCACGGGCCACGACGAACACGACAAGGAAATCGAGCGTCATCCGCGTGACGACGATCCGTTCTCCGCCCTCGCCTTCAAGATCATGACCGACCCGTTCGTCGGCCAGTTGATCTTCTTCCGCGTCTACTCGGGTGTGGTGAATTCGGGCGACACCGTCTACAACGCGGTCAAGGAGAAGAAGGAACGCCTCGGCCGGATCCTGCAGATGCATGCGAACGAGCGCAAGGAAATCAAGGAAGTCTACGCGGGCGACATCGCCGCGGCAGTCGGCCTGAAAGAAGCGACCACCGGCGACACGCTGTGCGATCCGCAGCACGTGATCATTCTCGAACGGATGATTTTCCCGGAGCCGGTGATTTCGCAGGCTGTCGAGCCGAAGACCAAGGTCGACCAGGAGAAGATGGGCATCGCGCTCAATCGTCTCGCGCAGGAAGACCCGTCGTTCCGCGTGCAAACGGATGAAGAATCCGGCCAGACGATCATCTCCGGGATGGGCGAGTTGCACCTGGAAATTCTGGTCGACCGGATGAAGCGCGAGTTCGGCGTCGAGGCGACAGTCGGCAAGCCGCAGGTGGCTTACCGCGAAACGGTGCGCAACAAGATCGAAGATGTCGAAGGCAAGTTCGTCAAGCAGTCGGGCGGCCGCGGCCAGTACGGCCACGCGGTGATCACGCTCGAACCGGCGGCGCAAGGCAAAGGCTACGAGTTCGTCGACGCCATCAAGGGCGGCGTGATTCCGCGCGAATACATTCCGGCGGTCGACAAGGGCATTCAGGAAACGCTGAAGGCCGGCGTGCTCGCGGGCTATCCGGTGGTCGACGTGAAAGTGACGCTGACCTTCGGCTCGTACCACGACGTCGACTCGAACGAAAACGCGTTCCGCATGGCCGGTTCAATGGCGTTCAAGGACGCGATGCGCAAGGCCAAGCCGGTGCTGCTCGAACCGATGATGGCCGTCGAAGTGGAAACGCCGGAAGACTTCATGGGCAACGTGATGGGCGACCTGTCGAGCCGTCGCGGCATGGTGCAGGGCATGGAAGACATCGCCGGCGGCGGCGGCAAGCTGGTGCGCGCCGAAGTGCCACTCGCGGAAATGTTCGGCTATTCGACGTCGCTGCGTTCGGCAACGCAAGGCCGCGCGACCTACACGATGGAGTTCAAGCACTACGCTGAAACGCCGAACAACGTCGCGGAAGCCGTGATCAACGCGAAGCAGAAGTAAGCGCCGCGGGTTGCAACACGCCATGTGCTGCGACCCGCGCTGCAATGAAGGCAAACAGCAAAAGGCCCGTCCCCCGTGGATGGGCTTTTTTTTCATCCGCGAAGCCGCCTGCAGTTGCACGACACGCTGCACGCAACACGCCCGTTTTTTTGATCGTGCAAAAATGCAGGAGGGCGCCGCGCCCAGCACCCGGACGTCCGCCCGCGAGGAGACACATCATGAGCCAGGATCACGAACACCCGCATTACAAGGACGAGCAAGCCCCGGCGCCGATCGACTGGCGCGAACACGGCGTCAAGGTCATCAAGGGCGACCAGCTCGACAGCAATACCGCGCAAACGCCCGGCATGAATCGCGCGGCGGCGATCAACGCGGCGCGCGTCGGCGCGCAGAAGATCTGGGCCGGCACCGTGACGATCCATCCAAACGCAAAGACCGGCGCGCATCATCACGGCGCGCTCGAAAGCGTGATCTACGTGGTGCGTGGCCAGGCACGCATGCGGTGGGGCGAGCATCTGGAGTTCACGGCCGAAGCCGGCCCGGGCGACTTCATCTTCGTGCCGCCCTATGTGCCGCATCAGGAAATCAACGCGAGCACCGACGATCCGCTCGAATGCGTGCTGGTGCGCAGCGACAATGAAGCGGTGGTGGTGAATCTGAACATCGACGCGGTGGAAGCACCGGAAACGGTGTTCTGGGTCGATCCGATTCACAAGCATCCGCACGATCACTAAACCTCTTTCACGCCACTCATGACGCCGACCGCTTCGCTGCGCCCTCGCCTCATCACGCTGTATGCCGTGCTGATCGCCGCCAATCTCGGCGCATGGGCGTGGGCGCTGATCGCGTTTCGCCACTATCCGCTGCTGCTCGGCACCGCGCTGCTCGCCTATGGCTTCGGTCTGCGCCACGCGGTGGACGCGGACCACATCGCCGCGATCGACGCCGTCACGCGCAAGCTGATGCAGGCGGGCAAGCGGCCGCTCGGCGTGGGTCTGTCGTTTTCGCTGGGCCATTCGACAATCGTGATCGTGGCGACGCTCGGCATCGCGTGGACCGCGCATTCGCTGCACGGCCGCTTCGACACCTTCAAGGCGATCGGCGGCCCGATCGGCACCGTCGTGTCAGCGGTGTTTCTGCTTGTGCTGGCATGCGTGAACCTCGTGATTTTGCGCGACGTATGGCGCCGCTATCGCCACGTCCAACGCGGCGGCGAACTCGCCGCTGAAACGACGGCCGGCAACGCGCCCGCCGGTCTGCTGTCGCGCGCCTTGCGGCCCATGTTCCGGCTCGTGACGAAAAGCTGGCACATGTACCCGGTTGGCGTCCTGTTCGGCCTTGGCTTCGACACCGCGACCGAGATCGGCCTGCTGGCGATTGCCGCGTCCGAAGCCGGCAAAGGTCTGCCGCTCTATTCGATCCTCGTGTTCCCGGCGCTGTTCACCGCCGGCATGACGCTGGTCGATTCGACCGACAACGTGCTGATGGTCCACGCCTACGGCTGGGCCATGGAGGATCCGAAGCGCAAGCTCTACTACAACGCGAGCATCACGTTCGTCTCGGCGGTGGTGGCGATCCTCATCGGTGGCGTCGAAGCGTTGGGACTGCTATCGGACAAACTCGGCCTGAACGGCGGCGTCTGGGACGCGGCGGCGAGCCTCAACGAGCACTTCGGCGTGCTGGGTTATGGCATCGTCGCGACGTTCATGGCGTGCTGGATCGGCTCGGTGCTGTTCCATCGCTGGCGCCGCCCGGGCGCGGCTGCGCGGTAAATCCAACTTCCCTTCGCGGCGGATCGGTAAGCTTTCCGTGGCGAGAGCGGCGATTTCCGCGCTGCGGCATCCTGCGCTTTGGCGCGGGCCATGCAAGGCGGCCGCCGAGCGTTGTGACGACGACACACGCCGGCCCTTTTATCCGCCAAACGTGGACCGGACCGCGCAGCGGGCGCGCCGAACCGGCGGGCAATCGCTTACACTGAAACCGCTTTTCGTCATTGCCATAAGTCGCCCTGTCGCGCATCCGGCGCGGCCCTTCAGAAACGACAGCAGAACGGACTGGACACTCCATCGATGAAGACTCCCGCGGACCGATTTCCCGAACTCGACCTGGCCCGCCGCACCGCGGACGCCTACGGCAACCACGCCATCGACGAATTCATCGCCGGCCGCATCACGCGCCGCGATCTGCTGCGCTACGCGAGCGTGATCGGTTTGTCGCTGGTTGGCGGCGGCGTGCTGAATGCGCCGCTGGCCCGTGCGCAAGGCGCGCCGAGCCCGTCTAACCAGACCATCCGCGTGGCCCACCTGACGCCGGCTGGCGCGGTCGACCCGCTCACCGTGACCGATGCCGCGAGTCTCGCGCTGCTGAACCAGACCGGCGAATTCCTGATCGACGACGACGGCGAAAAGCTCGTGCTGAAGCCGGCACTTGCCTTGTCGTGGAAGCCGAACGACAAGGGCGACGTGTGGACCTTCACGCTACGCCAGAACGTCAAATTCCACGACGGCCAGACCTTCACCGCCAAAGACGTCGTCGCCACCTTCGATCGCCTCGCCGATCCGGCGAGCGGTTCGGCGGCGCTCTCGGTGCTCAAGGGCGTGCTGTCGAAAGGCGGCGCGAAGGTTGTCGACGAGCACACGGTGGCCTTCCATCTCGACGCACCGAACGGCAATTTCCCTTACTACGTTTCTTCGGACAATTACAACGCCGTGATCCTGCCCGCGAACTATGCGGGTGGTTATGAAAAGAGCTTCATCGGCACCGGTCCGTTCAAGCTCGAAAAGTATCAGGCGAAGGTCGGCGCATCGTTCGTGCGCAATCCCGATTACTGGGGCGACAAAGCGTTACCGCAGCGCGTACAGTTCTCGTTCTATGCCGACGAACAGGCGCAAATGCTCGCCTTGCAAGGCCATCAGGCCGACGTGATGGGCACCTTCACCGTGCAGGGCGGCGCCGGCATTCTGAACAATCCGGACTACAAGGCGGTTGGCGTGAAGTCGAGCGCGCATCGCCAGATTCATATGCGCAACGACAATCCGCTGTTCAAGGACAAGCGCGTGCGCCAGGCGCTGGCGTTGTCGCTCGATCGCGACGTGCTGGTACGGGGTCTGTTCAAAGGCCGTGCGCAACTCGGCAACGACAGCCCGTTCGCACCGGTATTTCCGTCATCCGATGCAGGCGTCGCGCAACGCAGGATCGACATCGCGAAAGCAAAGCAACTGCTTGCGCAAGCCGGTGTGCCGAACGGTTTCGACGTCACGCTGACCACCGAAAAGTACATGGAGATTCCCGATCTCGCGGTGGTCGTGCAGAACGCTGCGAAGGCGATCGGCGTGCGCGTCAATCTGAAAGTGGAAAGCCAGTCGCTGTACTACGGCGCGGGCACGCCGGGCAAATCGGATTGGCTCGACTCGCCACTCGGCATCACCGATTACGGTCATCGCGGCGTGCCGAACGTGTTCCTGAACGCGCCGCTCACCAGCACCGGCACGTGGAACGCCGCGCACTTCAAGAATCCGCAATACGATCAACTGGTCGCGCAGTTCGTCGCGGCGGTCGATCTGGGCACGCAGCGGAAAATCTCCGGGCAGATCCAGACACTGCTGCTCGACGAAACGCCCGTGATCATCCCGTTCTTCTACGATCAGTTGATCGCCATGCGCAAGGGTGTGAACGGCGTGCGCTTCACCGCGCTCGCGCAACTCTATTTCGACCGCGCGGTGTTGAGCGCGTAATGTTGTTGTGTGCAAGAGTCGTTGAACGCATAGGCATTCGGCACTTCTTCGGCAGGAACTCACGATGTCGACTACGGTGACCCCTTCCGCTGCCCCGGTCTCGAACGGCAACGCCGGCCGCGTCGCGCGATTTCTCGCGACGCGGGTCGGTTTGTCCTTGATTACGCTGTGGCTGCTGTCGGTGATCGTATTCGCGGGCGGCCAGTTGCTGCCTGGCGATATCGGCCGCGCGGTGCTCGGGCCGCTCGCGGATGCGCGCGCGGTCGCCGCGCTCAATCATCAGCTCGGCGCGGACCGGCCGCTTATGACGCAATACGTCGAGTGGATCACGCATTTCGTGCGCGGCGATATGGGGCTCTCCTATGCGTACCGTGAGCCGGTCGGGCCGTTTATCGCCGACGCATTGGCGCATTCGGCCAGGCTCGGCGTGCTCGCGTTTATCGTCGTCGTGCCGCTCGGCATTGCGGGCGGTGTGTGGTCGGCCATGCATGCGGGCCGCTGGCTCGATCGCACCATCAGCATCGCCGGTTTGTCGGCGACCGTGGTGCCGGAATTCGTCTCGTCGATCGTGCTGATTCTGGTGTTCGGTGTGTGGCTTCGCTGGCTGCCAATCGAAGCGTCGTATCCGCCCGAAGCGAGCGCACTCGAACAGTTGCGGTATCTGATTCTGCCGGTGCTGCCGCTGGTGCTGGTGTTTTTCGGCTACATCGCAAGAATGGCCCGCGCGGGCACCGTCGAAGCGCTCGACGCGGACTACACCCGCACCGCGATCCTCAAAGGTTTGCCGCGCCGCACCGTGATCTGGCGGCACGTATTGCGCAACGCGCTACTGCCGACCATCACCGTCGCCGCGACACAGCTCGGCTATATGATCGGCGGTCTCGTGGTGGTCGAGACGCTGTTCCACTATCAAGGCATCGGCTCGCTGATCTACAACGCCGCCAAGGCGAAGGATTTTCCGATGCTCGAAGCGGGTGTGCTGACGATCGGCGTGGTCTACACCGTCGCCAATCTCGTTGCCGACGCGCTGCATGTCCTGCTCAATCCGCGGCTGCGAGTAAGGAGCGCCGAATGAGCACCCTCGTTCCGCCCGCCACGCCACCTGCGCCGCGTCAGGCGGCCGAACCGCGCTTCGACCAGTTGCGTGTGCTGTTGCGCTCGCCCACGTTCGTGGTCGGCGTATTGATCGTTGGATGGTGGATCGTCTGTGCGATCGCCGGGCCATGGATCGTCCGGATCGACCCGTATGCATCCGATCCGCTCAACTCGCTGACGCCGCCCGACGGCACACATTGGTTCGGCACAGATCAACTCGGCCGTGACGTGTTCTCGCGGGTGATCGTCGGGGCGCGCGACATTTTGACCATCGCGCCTTTGGCGACCCTGCTCGGCACGGTAGCGGGTACCGCCCTCGGCTTGATCGTCGGCTACTTCGAAGGCTGGGTCGACAACGTAGTGGGCCGCGCGATCGACGCCGTGCTCGCGCTGCCGCTCGTGATCGTCGCGTTGCTCGCGCTGGCCGCGGTCGGCGCATCGAACTTCACCGTGATCCTCGTGATCGGCATCACCTTTACACCGATCACCGCGCGTACCGTGCGCGCCGCCGTATTCGCCGAACGGCATCTGGACTACGTCGCGGCCGCACAATTGCGCGGCGAACGCGCGCCGTACATCATGTTCGCGGAGATTCTGCCGAACGTGCTGCCGCCGATCATCGTCGAGGCCACCGTGCGGCTCGGGTATGCCATCTTCGCGGTCGCGACGCTGTCGTTTCTCGGCTTCGGCATTCAGCCGCCCTCCGCCGACTGGGGGCTCGCGCTGTCCGAGTCGTACACGCTGATGGCAGGCGGTGCGTGGTGGACGGTCGTATTCGCGGCCGGCGCCATCGCCTCGCTCGTGGTCGGCGTGAATCTGATCGCCGATAGCGTGCAAGGAGTGCTCGACCGATGAACGGCCCGCCGCCCGCCTCGTTCCCCGCCTTCGACGTCTCGAAGAGCGATCGCACGGATGCGTTGACCATCGTGGGCCTGACGGTCACGTACCGGATGCGCGGACGCGATCGCGAAGTGCTACAGGACGTCTCGTTTCGCGTGCGGCGTGGCGAAGCGTATGGCCTCGTCGGCGAATCGGGGTGCGGGAAATCGACGGTCGCGATGGCGGCGCTGCGCTATCTGCCGCGCAACGGCAAGGTGAAGGCAGGCAAGATCATCATCGCCGGCCAGGACGTGCAGAAGCTCGACGCCGACGCGTTGCGCACAATGCGCGCAAACGCGATTTCGATGGTTTATCAGGACCCCGGGCGGGCGCTGAATCCGTCATTGACGATCGCCCGGCAAGTCACAGAAGCATTCGAAGCGGCCGGTGTCTCGCGTGACGAAGCCGTGCAGCGCACGATCGAGATGCTGCAGCGTGTACGCATCGCCTCACCCGAGCGCGTGATGGACAGTTATCCGCATCAGTTGTCGGGCGGCATGCAGCAGCGCGTGGTCATCGCGATGGCACTCGCGTCGAATCCGGCCCTGCTGATTCTCGACGAACCGACCACTGGGCTCGACGCTACCGTCGAAGCCGAAGTGCTCGATCTTGTCGCGCAACTGCGAGAAGAACTCGGCACGGCCGTTCTGTTCATCAGCCACAACCTCGCGGTGATCGGGCGGATGTGTGAGCGTGTCGGCGTGCTGTATGCCGGCAAGCTGGTCGAGGAAGGCGCCACCCAGGACGTGTTCGCGCGGCCACGTCATCCCTATACGGTTGGACTGCTGCGCTGTTTGCCGGGCGCGGGACGCAGCAAGGACACCGAACGGCTCGACACGATCGCGGGCCATCTGCCCTTGCCCGGCTCGGTGACGCAAGGCTGCATTTACGCGGACCGTTGCCGTCTCGCCGACGACCGCTGCCGCCGCGAAGCACCGCCGCCGTATCGGGTGAGCGCCGCGCACGGCGATCAGATGTCGCGCTGCCACTATCACGAACGCGCCATCGAACTGCCGCGCGCGGCCGCGGAAGCATTGCCCCGGAATGACGGCGTCTTGCGTGACGGCGAGCGCCCCGCTCTCGTGCTGCGCGCGGAAAAACTCTCGAAGACATTCCACGTATCCGGCGCCCCGCTGCGCGCCGTCGACGACGTGTCGATCGATCTCGCCAGTGGCGAAACGCTTGGCCTTGTCGGCGAATCCGGCAGCGGCAAGACGACGCTCGCGAAACTGATGCTCGGCCTGCTCACCCCGGACGCGGGCAGCGTGCTCGAACTCGACGGCACACCGCTCGCCGCACGTGTCACGCGACGCAACGACGAGCAGGTCAAGTCGCTGCAGATCGTGTTCCAGAATCCGGACTCGGCGCTCAATCGCGCGCATTCGGTGAAGCGGCTGATCGGCCGCGCATTGTCGCGCCTTACCGCGCTGCGTGGTGCCGCGATCGACGAACGGCTCGCCACCTTGACGGCGGCGGTGCGCCTGCCCGAGCGCTATCTCGGCTCGCGCACACGTCAATTGTCCGGCGGACTTAAACAGCGCGTGGCGATCGCGCGCGCGTTTGCCGGTGAGCCGCGTGTGGTGGTCTGCGATGAACCGACTTCCGCGCTGGACGTCTCCGTGCAGGCCGCGATTCTCAACCTGCTCGCCGATCTGCAACGCGAGCGCGGCGTGAGCTACGTGTTCATCTCGCACGATCTGCACGTCGTGCGCTATCTGTCGGATCGCATCGCAGTGCTGTACCTCGGCCGGCTGCTGGAGATCGGACCGGCCGCCGCGGTCTTCAGCGCACCGCATCATCCTTACACCGAAGCGCTGCTATCTTCTGTGCCAACGCTCGACACGCACGACAGCAAAGCTCGAATTCGCCTGTCCGGCGATCTGCCGAGCGCATCATCGCCGCCGTCCGGCTGCGTGTTTCATACGCGCTGCCCGCGCAAGCTCGGAGCGATCTGCGAGCAGCAGGACCCGCCCTTCCTCGGCGCCGGAAGCGGCGACCTTGCTGGGTCCTCCACTCATCGCATCCGCTGCCATATCCCCATCGAGGAACTGCGTGTACTGCAAGCGGTCTCGCGCGACAACACCGCCAATACCTCCGGCGACGGTTCTGAAAACGCGCCGGAAAACGCCGCGCGCAACGAATAACGCGCAATAACGCGGCTTTCCCGCCGTGCGTTTCATCGTCGAAACGTTTTCATGCGTTTTTTTCTCGCCGGCATCGCACCCCCCTATTCGACGCCCGTCACTGCAAGGCTTTGCGGGCAATGGCATGGATATCGCTAAGTACTGTCCAGACATTCGAAGCCAAAGAGATCGGGAGAACGTCGAAAAGCGCAGCTTGTGCGAATCGCCGTGACAAGAAGCGAGACGTGACGAAGCGCGCGGACGGTATCGCCTGAAGCGCTTGTCAGCGCACCGGCTACGGAGCCGGGAAGACAGTGATGGTGTTTGACTTGCATCCGCAAACCAAACTCGGGGGGGCGACGAGGCCCGCGTTCAGACAGGCCCGCCGTCGGCGAATCAGCGTGGGAGACAACGGCAGCGAGGTGTCGGCGTCCCTTCGGGAGAGACGTGATGAAAACCAGAAAATTCAATCAGTACTACTGCGGGGTTATTCGGAGTGCGGCGATCGTGGCCGGCGTGGCTTTGCTGGTAACCCAGGTTGCGTACTCGGAGTCTACGGCTGTCATCCCCAAATCGATGGTGCTTGCCGATGCGCCAATGCCTGCGAGCGGCGTGCACAGCGCGACGCAAATTGGGCAAGACGAGGGTTCGGCGACAGGCGCAACGGCCACCGGCACCGCGCCCGACGAACCGACCGCCGCCGACGACGCGGCCATTGTGTTCAGTCCGCGCGAGTGCACAAGCAACAGTGTCGGCGGATGCACGCAGCATCGCGGCGGTAACAGCAACGGCAACGGCGCGGCGAGCGCGAGCAACAGTGGCGCGGGCGCGAGCGGCAATGGTGCCGGCGGGGCCGGTGCGGCAGCGGGTTCTGGCGCGGCCGGCGGCGGCGGCAGGGGTAACGGTGGTGGCAGCAGCGGCGGCGGAAGCAGCGGTGGCGGCAGCAGCGGTGGCGGCAGCAGCGGTGGCGGCAGCAGTGGCGGTGGCAGCAGTGGCGGCGGAAGCAGCGGCGGTGGCAGCAGCGGCGGTGGCAGCAGCGGCGGCGGCAGCAGCGGCGGTGGCAGCAGCGGCGGTGGCAGCAGTGGCGGTGGCAGCAGCGGCGGCGGAAGCAGCGGCGGCGGAAGCAGCGGCGGCGGAAGCAGCGGCGGCGGAAGCAGCGGCGGCGGAAGCAGCGGCGGCGGAAGCAGCGGCGGCGGAAGCAGC
>NZ_CAJNBK010000040.1 GCF_905220975.1 Paraburkholderia haematera
TGCCGATCCGGGACTGGAAAGCAGCCCTGAACCGCTTCACCATCCAGTTCGAAGAACGGCTCGTGCCGGGTTAAACACAAACCCGTTTACACAAAATTCGGGACACCCTCGTAAGGCAGGCCCCCGCACTTATTTCATCATCCTGCGCCGAAACAAAACCGCCGAAACAACAAACCCGCCCACCGCATAGACGACCAGCACGGAAACGTGCAAAACAGCACCTTCGACAGGCCGCCCAAGCATAGCCGGCCGAATCAGATCGACAGCGTGCGCCAGAGGCAAAAGTTCAGTCACGGCCCGCGCCGCGGCAGGCAACTGTGAAACAGGAAAGAACACGCCGGACAGCAACAGCATCGGTGTCAATACCAACGTCTGGTAAAACATAAAGAAGTCATACGACGGCGCGAGCGCTGTCACCACCATCGCGATACTCGCGAATGCGAGCCCCGTCAGCACGATCACCGGCAACGCCAGCAACATCGAAGGAAAACTCGCATAGCCGAGAGCTCCCGCGACCAGCATGATCGCCGCGCCCGAAAGCATCGACTTGCTGCCCGCCCACATCACTTCGCCGAGCACGATGTCGCCTAGCGTCAGCGGCGTATGCATGATCGCCTCCCACGTGCGCTGTACGTGCATGCGCGAAAACCCCGAATACATCGACTCGAAACTGGCCGACATCATCACGCTCGATGCCACTGTGCCCGCAGCAAGAAACGCGATATACGAGACGCCGTCGACATGCCCGACCATCAACCCAAGCCCGAAGCCCAGGCCGAACAGATAGATCATCGGATCAGCAAGATTGCCGAACATCGAGGCAACCGCGAGCTTCTTCCAGACAAGATAGTTGCGGCGCCACACCGCAATCCAGTTGACGGCGTTGGCGGGGAAAGCGGCGAAGATTTCCTGCTTCGGCGGTGTGTCGCCGTGGGGTTCGTAAGTGCGTGCGTCCATTGCGTGTCTCTTGCCGTGTCGTTATAGCTTTAGAGGGTGGGTAGCTGAGCCGGTGCCGATTCGCCTCAATCCTGCATCTCGCGCCCGGTTAGACGCAGGAACACATCTTCCAGATTCGCCGGGCGATGCAGATAGCGCAGATCGGCGCGTTGCTTGAGCCGGGCATGCACCGGCTGGGCGTCGTTCACATAGCAGAAGAGCGTCTCGCCACTGATCTCGGTACGCTCGACAAACGGCGCCAATTCATCACGCAATGCAACCGGATCGGGTCCGAAGATTTCGATCACATCGCAGCCGATCTCGGACGCGATCAACGCGCGCGGCGCGCCTTCGGCGATCTTGCGTCCTTCCTCGATCACGCACAGGCGGTGGCACAGCCGTTCGGCTTCTTCCATGAAGTGCGTGGTCAGCAGAATGGTCTTGCCGCGTACGAGCAGCGAGCGCAGCCGCTCCCAGATCAGATGGCGCGCCTGAGGGTCGAGACCGGTAGTCGGCTCATCCATGATCAGCACGTCGGGATCGTTGACGAGCGCGCGAGCCAGCGTGAGGCGCCGCTTCATGCCGCCCGACAGTTCGCTCACGCGTGCATCAGCCTTGCTCTCGAGGCGCGCGAAATCGAGCAGCGAGGGCACCATCGCACGGCATTGTGCGGCGCTCAGACCGAAGTAGCGGCCGAATACCAGCAGGTTCTCGCGGACCGTGAAATCGGGATCCAGATTGTCGAACTGCGGCACAACGCCAACACGCGCTCGCGCTACGCGCGCGCGGCCGGGAATGGGTTCGCCGCAGAGGCGGATCACGCCGGCGTCCGGTGCGGCAATGCCGAGCAGCATGCGCAACGTGGTGGTTTTCCCGGCGCCGTTTGGGCCGAGCAGGCCGAAACATTCACCGGCGTTGACATGAAACGACAGTCCGTCGACGACCGTCTTTTCGCCGTAGCTTTTCTTGACCTGATGGAATTCAATGGCAGCTTCAGACATGGGTCGATCGAGGCTCCGGGAAAAGACGCAAATGGCAGGTAAGGCCGCTCATTCTATGGTATCGCCAGAGATATGTTGATCGCCGCCCGATGCGCCGTAGGGTGTTTCTTGCGCTGCCGCATGGTTCACGGACGACCTGAACCAGGCCCGAATCCAGCACGCACCTGTTTAGGGCGCACTTAGCGTTTTCCATCCCTTGCAACCTGAATTGCGGCGCACCATGATTCATTCAGACCGCGTTCCTCGCGGATGGGAGAAAAATCATGGCGAGCTACCAAAAAATCCTGTTGTGCTACGACGGCTCGCGCGAAGGCCGCAAAGCGTTGCGTTGCGGCGCCGACCTGGCGTTGGATCTGAAGGCGGAAACGCATTTGTTGTCGGTGGTTGACATGCGCTCGAGCATTGCGCAAAGCGCGGGCCTGCTGACCGATGTGGCCTGTGGCAGCTTCGAAAAAACGGCCCGCGACATCCTGCAGGAAGGAGTGGACTGGCTCACCGAACGCGGCGTGTCCGCGCAAGGGCATTTTGCGTTTGGCCACCCGATCGACGAGATCGCGAACCTCGCCAACGAATTGCATGTCGACCTCGTGGTGGTCGGCCACCGTTGCCGCACCGGGCTGTCGCGATGGTGGATGGGCGCGGGGAATACGCCGCTGCTCGATCGGGTCTCGTGCAGCATTCTGGTGGCGTGCTCGTCCGCGCAGGAGCAGCAGCAAGCCGCGGCGGCTTGACGAGACGATTACTCGTTCAGATTGACCGCGGCCAGCTTCCATGTGAACAAACCTTCGCGCCGCAGGATCGCCGAGTAACGTGCGTCGCCAGCACCATGCTGATAAGTGATGACGAACTCGTTGAGGCCGCGATAGCCCGCTGTCGTTTGCGGCGGCTGCGGTGGCGTCGCGCTGTTCTCGTTGCTCGTTGTGTTGCTAGTTGTGTTGCTCGTGGCGCCATTGGCCGTGTTGCCGGGAGCAGGGGGTGCCTGTTCCGGTGCGGGCGAACCTGCGGCGGGCGGAACCGGCGGCCGTTCGCCCGGGTTGCCGCGCGGCGGCATGCCGTTCAGTATTGCCGCAACGCCGTCCGGTGTCGCATAAGCGTCCACTAGCGGACCGATCAAGGCCACGCCGATCATTGCGCCGATCGCCGCGAACGGATTGCCGTTGCCATGCGCGTCGATCCGACGTGTTAACAAGCCGGTGACCTGCTGCTTCAGGCTCTCGCGCAACGCGGGAAAGTCGACGTATTCATTGACGGTTTGCGTGTCACGCGCATCCGCCGCGCGCTTGAGGTTATTCAATGCCATGTAAGGCGACGCGTAACCGAACCCCAAAGCCGCAATCACCGCGATCAAAATCAAACTGATGATCAGCGGCCGTATCGCGCTGCGCTTCGTGCGAGTTGAAACTGCCATCGAATGGGACTCTCCATAAGGTGTGATCTAACGTGGACCGCTGCCACGCGAAAACGATCCCAGGTGATGCGATATCCGAGTAGGCGCAGGAGCGACTGAAAGGTTTTACGCCGTGGTCGCACGCCGCATAGCCGCAGCGGACCGCAGTGCAGCTTATGACTCGAACACCGCCCCATGCACGTTGGCCTCGTCGGCGATGCAACGATCGATCATGCGGCACACGGCATCTACAGTGCCGACCATGATCAGCCGTGACGGCCCGTGATAGACGCGCACCGGCGCACGACGCGCAGGTTCAGCGGTATTCAGGCCGGAATTCAACGACACGCGAGCAAAAGCCGGCAACGAGGACGGCAAACCCGATACGCCCGTAGGCGCGTCGAACAACGATGGAGTACTGGCCGAGGACGTCTCGATCAATGAGCAGGGCACCAGCTTGCGCAGATGGCGCAAACGACCGAACTGGCGAAAAGGCAGCATGCGGGCAAGGCGTTCCATGAGTCTCTCCAGGCGATTCAACGTTGGGGCAGCTTCGGGTTGACGGACGAGCGGCGGTTAAAACTCGCCCGGGCGGATCAGCCCGACGGCGATACCCTCGAGCGCGAACTCCGCACTGCCGGTTTCAACGAAGATGTTGTCGTAATCGGGGTTCTCGGCGATCAACTCGATCCCGTTCGGCCGGCGCTTCAGGCGCTTGACCGTTACGTCGTCGCCGAGGCGGGCAATGATGATCTGGCCGTCTTTGGCCTCGCTTTTCTTCTGCACCGCAAGCAGGTCGCCGTCGAAGATGCCCGCGTCGCGCATGGACAGCCCGCGCACCTTCAGCAGGTAGTCGGGCTTACTCGAAAACAGCGCCGGGTCGCACGCGTAGTGCTGCGAGATATGTTCCTGCGCGAGGATCGGGCTACCCGCTGCAACGCGGCCGATCAGCGGCAGCGACAGCTGCATGATGCTGGCGTGCGGCAGCGTGAACTGATACGGCGAATCTTCCGGACCCGCCAGCAGACGAATGCCGCGCGATGCGCCGGCCGCGAGTTCGATCACGCCCTTGCGCGCCAGGGCCCGCAAATGTTCTTCTGCCGAGTTGGCCGAGCTGAAGCCCAGCTCGGCGGCGATCTCCGCGCGGGTGGGCGGAAAGCCGGTGCGTTCGATGGCCCGGCGGATCAGATCGAAAACCTGCTGCTGTCGTGCGGTGAGTTTGGTCATGGCGCCACTGTATGTATGAACAGGTGCCTGTATTTTTATACAGTATTCCGCGCAATTCAAGCTTTACTTTAAGTTCGTGCCCTGGGGTGGCGTTCCAGCGCCGCGAACCGACGCCTTAACACCTGTTTTCACGTCGCAACGCCTTATCCGGCCGCCATTACCACTTTTGCGTATTAAAAAATGAAGAAACATTATTTTTAATGATGAAAGCTCTTCGATAGACTGCCCTTCGAGTTGCCGCTCATGTGCACGTGACCGCGACGCAAAACAACACCACACGCTGTTTCAGCGGACTACGACGCGGAGAAAGTTGGCATGAACCATCAAGTCACGGGGCTGGCGGGCAGGACCGGAAAACTCATTGCGGCGCTCGCGTTCGGCGCGCTCGGCACGATCGCCGCGACCGGCATCACGACGCAGGCGCATGCTGCCGACGCGACGCTGCTGAACGTGTCGTACGACCCGACACGCGAGCTGTACCAGGACGTGAACCAGGCATTCGGCAAGGAATGGAAGGCGAAAACGGGCGAGACGATCACCTTCAAACAGTCGCACGGCGGCTCGGGTGCGCAGGCGCGTTCGGTGCTGGACGGTTTGCAGGCGGACGTCGTGACGCTGGCGCTTGCCTACGACATCGACGCGCTGGCCAACAAGGGTTTGCTCGACAAGGGCTGGCAAAAGCGCTTGCCGGACAATGCCTCGCCGTACACGTCGACGATCGTGTTTCTCGTGCGCAAGGGCAACCCGAAGCACATCAAGGATTGGGACGATCTGGCCAAACCGGGTGTGTCGATCGTCACGCCGAATCCGAAGACCTCGGGCGGCGCACGCTGGAACTACCTGGCCGCATGGGCCTATGCCGAGCATCAGCCGGGCGGCAACGACCAGAAGGCGAAGGAATTCGTCGGCAAGCTCTATAAGAATGCCGGCGTGCTGGATTCGGGCGCGCGAGGTGCAACCACCAGCTTCGTGCAACGCGGGATCGGCGACGTGCTGATCGCGTGGGAGAACGAAGCATTTCTTTCGCTGAAGGAATTCGGTCCGGACAAGTTTGAAATCGTCGTGCCGTCGGTGAGCATTCTGGCCGAGCCGCCGGTTGCGGTGGTGGACAAAGTGGTCGACAAGCACGGCACGCGCAAACTGGCCGAGGCGTATCTGAACTTCCTCTATAGCGAGCAGGGTCAGGAAATCGCGGCGAAAAACTTCTACCGTCCGCGTTCGAGCAAGGTGCCGGCCGAGCTGACCTCGAAGTTTCCGAAGCTGAAGCTGTACACGGTGGACGATTCGTTCGGCGGCTGGGCGAACGCGCAGAAGACGCACTTTGCCGACGGCGGCGTGTTCGATTCGATTTATTCGCCGCAGTAACGGGCATTCAGTCGGACGAGATGCACGGTTAGACGCCGCAGTTAGATGCCGCTGTCGGAGGCGTTAGTCACACCCAGCCACGAAGCGCGCCTCCAAGGCGCGCTTTTTGGCCAGCCAGGCGGCCGGACAAAGAGCCGCCGGCCTCAACCCTGAAGAGTACCCAGCATGACGACGTTGACCTTCCGAAAACCGAGTGCGTTGCCCGGTTTTGGCCTGACACTCGGCATCACAGTGGCTTATCTGAGCCTCGTGGTGCTGATTCCGCTTGCAGCAACCTTTCTCAAGACCGCGACGCTCGACTGGAGTCAGTTTGTGCACGCGGTGAGCTCGCCGCGCGTGCTCGCGTCGTATCGCCTGACGTTTTTCTCGGCCCTCGGCGGCGCGCTGATCAACGCGGTGTTCGGCTTTCTGGTCGCGTGGGTGCTGGTGCGCTATACATTCCCGTTCAAGCGCATCGTCGATGCGGTGGTCGATCTGCCGTTTGCTTTGCCGACCTCCGTGGCCGGTATTTCGCTCGCGGCGGTGTATGCGGGCAATGGTTGGATCGGACAATTCCTCGAACCGCTCGGCCTCAAGATCGCATTCACGCCGGCCGGTGTGCTGATCGCGCTGACCTTTATCGGATTGCCGTTTGTCGTGCGGACCGTTCAGCCGGTGCTCGAAGAGTTCGAGCGCGAGCAGGAAGAGGCCGCTGCGTGCCTCGGCGCCTCGCGCTGGCTGACGTTTCGCCGTGTGGTGCTGCCGGCAGTGTTCCCCGCCTTGTTGACCGGTTTCGCGCTGGCGTTCGCGCGGGCGCTCGGCGAGTACGGTTCGGTGATCTTTATCGCCGGTAACGTGCCGATGAAATCGGAAATCACATCGCTGCTGATTATTACCAAGCTCGAACAGTACGACTACGCCGGCGCGACCGCCATCGCGGTCGTGATGCTGGTGGTGTCGTTCCTGATGCTGTTGTTGATCAATACGCTGCAGTGGTATCTGCAGCGTCGCACTAGCCGTGGCGGCGCGGGTCCTGCGCCTGCTGCCGCGAGCGTCGCGGCGATCGGTGTCGGCGGAGGTGCGCAATGAGTCGAGATTCCGTGAAGCGTGCCGGTACTGCTGCGGTTGCCGTGGCCCCGCGTGCACCGCTCAATGTCGCGCGCCGGCCCGATCCGGTTACCGAGCCGCCCGTCGTGCGCTGGGTCCTGACCGGCGTCGCGTTGCTGTTTCTCGCGCTGTTCCTGGTCGTGCCGCTCGTCGCTGTGTTCTATCAGGCTCTGAACAAGGGTTTCGGTTTCTATCTGGAATCGCTTGCCGATCCGGATGCATTGTCGGCAATCAAGCTCACCGTGATTACCGCCGCGATCGCGGTGCCGCTGAATCTCGTGTTCGGCCTCGCTGCGTCATGGTGTATCGCCAAGTTTGACTTCCGCGGCAAGGCGCTGCTGACCACGTTGATCGATCTGCCGTTCTCGGTCTCGCCGGTGATTTCCGGTTTGATCTACGTGCTGATGTTCGGTGCGCAGGGTTGGTTCGGGCCGTGGCTGCAGGACCACGACGTGCAGATCATCTTCGCCGTGCCGGGCATCGTGCTGGCGACGATCTTCGTCACGTTCCCGTTCGTCGCGCGTGAACTGATTCCGCTGATGCAGGCGCAAGGCAACGACGAAGAAGAAGCCGCGCACGTGCTCGGCGCTTCGGGCTGGCAGATCTTTCGGCGCGTCACACTGCCGAACGTCAAATGGGGTCTGCTGTACGGCGTGATTCTGTGTAATGCGCGGGCGATGGGCGAGTTCGGTGCGGTGTCGGTGGTGTCCGGTCATATTCGCGGCCAAACCGACACGATGCCGCTGCACGTCGAAATTCTCTATAACGAATACAACTTCTCGGCAGCGTTCGCGGTGGCGTCGGTGCTGGCCTTATTGGCGCTCGTGACACTCGGTCTTAAGTTGCTCGCCGAGCGCCATATGTCGGCGGAACTGTCTGCCGCACGCGATGTTCCGGCGTATGCAGGGCCTGCGACGTCGACGTCCGCTTCGTTGTTCGCTTCGCAGTCTGTCAATGCAACGCATCTGTCGAAGCATGCAGTCACGCTTCCGCTCAAGCAAGGAGAGCTGTAATGGGTATCACCGTTCGTAACCTGCAAAAGCGCTTCGGCGATTTCGTCGCGCTCGATAACGTTTCGCTCGACTTTCCCCCGGGCGAACTGGTTGCGCTGCTTGGGCCGTCGGGTTGTGGCAAGACCACCTTGCTTCGTGTGATCGCTGGTCTCGAATACGCGGACGGCGGCCAGGTCGTGCTGCAAGGCCAGGACGTCGCGACAGTCGGCGCGCGTGAGCGCGAAGTCGGTTTCGTATTCCAGCATTACGCACTGTTCCGGCATATGACGGTGTTCGAGAACGTCGCGTTCGGCTTGCGCGTGAAGCCCCGTAAGGAGCGGCCTTCGGAGGCGGTGATTCGCGAGAAGGTGCATGAACTGCTGAAGCTGGTGCAACTCGACTGGCTCGCGCAACGCTATCCGTCGGAATTGTCGGGCGGTCAGCGCCAGCGGATTGCGTTGGCGCGCGCCCTGGCTGTCGAACCCAAGGTCCTGCTGCTCGACGAGCCGTTCGGCGCGCTGGACGCAAAGGTGCGCAAGGAATTGCGCAGCTGGCTGCGCCGATTGCATGACGATCTGCATATCTCGACGATTTTTGTTACACACGATCAGGAAGAAGCGCTTGAGGTGGCCGACCGGATCGTCGTGTTGAATCGCGGGCACGTGGAGCAGGTGGGCAGTCCGCAGGACGTGTACGACCATCCGCAAACTTCGTTTGTCTACGAGTTTCTCGGCGCGGCGAACCGTCTGCATGGCAACGTGAATGCGAGCGGTTTTGTGGTCGACGGCGCGGCGTTGCCGGTCGCGATCAAGGCCGATTTCAGCGGGCCGGCGTTCGCCTATGTGCGGCCGCACGATCTGCAGTTGTATCCACAAGCATCCGGCCACCGCGAAGGCATTGTGGTCGACGTGCGGCGCGTGGTGACGCTCGGCGGTTCGGTGCGTGTGGAACTGGCGGGCCGTGAAGGCAATGTGCTCGAAGCGGAACTCGACCGCGAATCGTGGCGCGATCTGCAACTGGCGATCGGCGATGGCGTGACGGCCGTGCCGCGCGCGTTGCGCGTATTTCCGGCGCACTAGGTGGCGTAAACAGCGACAGCGCAAGCAACGCAACACCACTCGGCGTTTCAATCAAACTCTAATAACTCAACTCTGGCTCAACCGGAGACATACAGATGAACTTCCAGCAATTGCGCTTTGTGCGCGAAGCCGTGCGTCAGAACATGAATCTGACTGAGGTGGCGAACGTGTTGTACACGTCGCAGTCGGGTGTATCGAAACAGATCAAGGATCTGGAAGATGAACTCGGTGTCGATATTTTCATTCGACGCGGCAAGCGTCTCACGGGCCTCACCGAGCCGGGCAAGGCGGTGCATCAGCTGATCGAGCGGATGTTGCTCGACGCGGAGAATCTGCGCCGCGTCGCGCGCCAGTACGCGGATCAGGACAGCGGCCACCTCGTCGTGGCGACGACGCACACGCAGGCGCGCTATGCGCTGCCGAAGGTGATTCGTCAATTCACCGAGGTGTTCCCGAAGGTGCATCTGGCCTTGCGCCAGGGCAGCCCGCAACAGATCGCGCAGATGATCATCAACGGCGAAGCGGACATCGGCATTTCGACCGAGGCGCTCGACCGCTTTCCGGATATCGTCACGTTCCCGTGCTATTCGTGGCATCACATCGTGGTGGTGCCGAAGGGCCATCCGTTGGTAGGCCGCGAGAATCTGACGCTCGACGAGATCGCCGAATTCCCGATCGTCACCTACGACCAGGACTTCACGGGCCGCTCGCACATCGACCAGGCATTCGCGAAAGCGGGCGCGTTGCCCGACGTCGTGTTGACCGCAATCGATGCCGACGTGATCAAGACTTACGTCGAACTCGGCATGGGCATTGGCGTGGTCGCGGCCATGGCCTACGATCCGAAGCGCGACACGGAACTGGTCGCGCTGGATACGCAGCATCTGTTCGAAGCGAGCACGACGCGGGTCGGTTTGCGCAAGGGCGCGTTCCTGCGCGCGTATGCGTACCGGCTGATCGAAATGTTCGCACCGCAGTTGACTGAGGCGGAAATCGCCGCGCAATTGCGTGAGGCGGTTTGAGGCGAGGGCCCGAAACCAAAACGAACGGACATCCGTTTTTTCACGCATGGCGGCGCGCGGCACATCGCTTACAATCGCCGCCATGAATACTCTGACTTCCTCTTCCGCGACGCCTTCCAGCGAAGGCGCAACGCCCCAACTGCCGCGCATCGCCGTGCTGGCAACCGGCGGCACGATTGCCGGGGCGGCCGCGGACGCCACCAACACGTCAGGCTACCAGGCGGGTGTGGTCGGTGTCGATCAATTGCTGGCCGTCGTGCCGGCCTTGTCCACGGTCGCGCGGATCGCACCTGAACAGATTGCCAGCGTCGACAGTAAAGACATGGCGATGCCGCTCTGGACCACGCTCGCGCAACGCATCAATACGCTGCTCGCCGGCGATGACGTCGACGGCGTGGTGGTCACGCATGGCACCGATACGCTCGAAGAAACCGCCTACCTGCTGCATCTGACGATCAAGTCCGATAAGCCGGTTGTGCTGACCGCGGCCATGCGCCCGGCGTCGGCGCTGTCCGCCGATGGTCCGTTGAATCTGCTGAATGCCGTGACGGTTGCGGCGAACGCGGGCTCGCGAGGGCAGGGCGTGCTGGTGGCCTTCAACAACCGGATTCACAGCGCACGCGACGTGGTCAAGACGAGCACGTATGCGGTCGATGCTTTCCAGTCTCCTGAGATCGGTGCGCTAGGCTGGGTGCAGGACGGACGTGTCGAATTTCAGCGTAACGTGGTGCGCCCGCATACGCTCGCGACCGAATTCGTGATCGGCGCGAAATGGCCGCATGTGGAGGTTGTCGTGAGCTACGCAGACGTCTCGCGGATCGCCGTGGATGCACTGGTGGCAGCCGGCGTGCGCGGCATCGTGGTGGCAGGCACGGGCAATGGCTCGATTCACGCTTCCATGCAACAGGCTTTGGCCGATGCGGCCTCGCAAGGCGTGGCGGTGGTGCGTTCGTCGCGCGTGGGTTCTGGCCACGTCATGCGCAACGGCGCAGCCGCGGACGATGCGCTCGGTTTCATCAGCGCGGGTTCGCTGAATCCGTACAAGGCGCGCGTTCTGCTGATGCTGGCACTGGCGGCGGGCGGCACGGGGCCGGTTGCGTTGCAGAAGACTTTCGATACGTACTGATTGATTTAGCGCGGGTGGCCCGGTTCAAAGTCAGAATCGTGTCCCGCACATGAAGCTTGAATGACAACGCGGCGCCCAGGTCATCGACCCGAGCGCCGCGTTGTCGTTTCAGCTTAAGGTTTATCGCGATCGCCGGAAACGGGCGATGCCGGCAAGCAGTTAGCCCGCCAGATCCGCAGGCAGCTTCCCGCCGTTTGCCGCCAGCGCTTGCATCACCTGCTTGTGCAGCCAGATGTTCATGCTCGCCGAATCGTTCGTGTCGCCGCTGTACTTCAATTCCTGTGCGAGTTGCTTGCGATGCTCGAGGCTGCTGTCGACGCCGAGCGCTTTCAGCGTGTCGACGATCGACGTGCGCCAGTTCAACGTTTGCCCGCTCTCACTCACGAACTGGTCCATGACGGCAGCGACGTCGACGTCGGCCAGCGGCGCGGGCGCCGGTGCAGCGTCCGGTGCGGCAGCTTGCGCCGCCGCCGGATCCGGGGTCGGCTCAACCGCAGGCGCAGGCTGGTCGGGCTTCGCTTTGCCGAAGAGCTTGTTTACGATGTCACCAAAGATGCTCATTCTGAATCCTTTGCAGATGGGTTACAGGCGCAAGCACATTCCGCTCACGGGTTGAACTCTGGTTGCGAATCGGGCGAATGAAACAGAGCACATGTGCTGCGATGAACGGCAAGCCGCACGTGATCGCCGATACGCCCGCAACCAGACTCAAAGAGTGTAGGAGAAAAGCGTGGAGGGATGTGTCAAAAAAGGTCGTGCTACCAGAGCGGAGTTGCAAGCAAATGCAAGCGGACTTGCGAGCACACGTGCGAGGAGACCTGCAAAGAGACGTGCTGACAGGCGGCGTGCATGATGCAGCCGCTGCGAGAGATTGGCGGAAAACGCATAAATTTGAAATCCGACAGCCGGACACCCGACGACGACGTCTGACCGACCAAGGCTTCCCCGGCGCCGCCGGGTGCCGCTGCGGACCCCACTTGCCGCTCTCAGCCCAGAGCGGCACGATTTGCCCGATCCGCCATGCATGCCGCACGACGAACCGGGCGCCCCACCTGCGGTTGCCACGACGATCACGTTGAAATCGCAACCGTCACGGCAACCTTGTTGTTGCTTAAGCCGCCTTGGCTGCGCTACCCGGCGCTTGCGCGACTTCGTAGTTCGCCATGATTTCCAGCGCGCGCACCATTGCCGAGTGATCCCATGCCTTGCCGCCGTTGGCTGCGCACACGCTGAACAGTTGTTGCGCGCTCGCCGTATGCGGCAGGGCGATGCCGAGCTTGCGTGCGCCGTCCAGTGCGAGGTTCAGATCCTTCTGGTGCAGTTCGATGCGGAAGCCCGGATCGAACGTACGCTTGGTCATGCGCTCGCCGTGCACTTCGAGAATGCGCGACGAAGCAAAGCCGCCCATCAAGGCCTTGCGCACACGTTCCGGATCGGCACCCGAGCGCGAAGCGAACAGCAGTGCTTCAGCTACTGCTTCGATGTTCAGCGCGACGATGATCTGGTTCGCGACCTTGCAGGTTTGACCCGCGCCGTTGTCGCCGATCAGCGAGATGTTCTTGCCCATCAGTTCGAACAGCGGCTTGGCCAATGCGAAGGCCTTTTCCGGGCCGCCGACCATGATCGTCAACGTCGCTTCACGCGCGCCGACTTCACCGCCGGACACCGGCGCGTCTAGGTAGTCGACGCCGACTGCGTTGATCTTCTTCGCGAAGGCTTGCGTGTCGAGCGGCGAGATCGAGCTCATGTCGATAACGAGCTTGCCCTGCGTGAGACCGGCGGCGACGCCGTCGTCGGCGAACAGCACGTTGGCGACGTCAGGCGTGTCCGGCACCATGATGATGACGATGTCGGCGGCTTGTGCGACAGCGGTCGAATTGGCGACAACGGTGGTCGTTTTGCTCAGATCTTCCGGCACCGGGTACGCGCCATTCACGAACAGCGTGTGACCGCCCTTGATGAGGTTGCGCGCCATGTGCGCGCCCATGATGCCGAGGCCGATGAAACCGATCTTTGCCATGTGTCTAAATCTCCAGTGTTGTTTGGGGTGATATGCCTAAGCCGATCAATGAGTCGATCAATGACTCGATCAGGCAGCGGCGTGGGCTGCGCCGCGCGATTGCCCGGCCACGCTCTGCACCCAGCCGAGGCCGGCGGCGGTGGTCGTGCGCGGCTTGTATTCGCAACCGACGTAGCCTTCGTAGCCGAGCGAATCGAGCAGGTCGAACAGGAACGGGTAGTTGATTTCGCCGGTGCCCGGTTCGTTGCGGCCCGGGTTGTCGGCGAGCTGGATGTGCGCGATCTGGGGAAGATTCTTTTTGATCGTCGCCGCGAGTTCGCCTTCCATTCGTTGCATGTGATAGATGTCGTATTGCAGGAACAGATTGTCCGAGCCCACCGCGCGAATCACGTCGAGGCCTTCGCCCGAACGGTTCAGCGCGAAGCCGGGGATGTCGTACGAATTGCACGGCTCGACCAGCAGCTTGATGCCGGCTTTCTTCAGTTCGCCCGCGGCGAAGCGCAGGTTGTCGACGATCGTCGAGCGTGCTTTGTCCGCATCGACGCCCGCCGTCGGAATGCCGACGAGGCAGTTCAATTGCGGCACTTGCAGGGCCGTCGCGTATTCGATCGCGCGGCTGACACCTTCCTGAAACTCGCCCACGCGATCCGGCAGGCACGCGATGCCGCGCTCACCCGCTTCCCAGTTGCCTGCGGGCAGGTTGTGCAACACGAGCTTCAAACGGTTCTGCTGCAGACGCTCGCTCAATTCAGCGATCTGATACGGATACGGGAACAGGAATTCGACGGCGTTGAAGCCCGCATCCGCTGCTGCCGCAAAGCGGTCGAGGAACGGGACTTCGTTGAACAGCATGGTGAGATTCGCTGCAAATTTCGGCATGGTGCTGGTGTCTCGCTGGTCGGTCAGTGGAATAACTTCATGAGCGCGGCTCAGTGATGCCGAGTCGCGCTCATGTGATGCTCATCGGGTCGCCGCGCGGGTGAATGCGCGGGTCAAAGCGTCAGGACGCTCAGTCGAGCATGCTGATTGCCGTCGGCGCGTCTTCGCGCTTCTCGGCCAGGTCTTCGAACTCGTTGATCGCGTCGATCTCGGTGCCCATCGAAATGTTGGTCACACGTTCGAGAATCACTTCGACGATCACCGGCACGTTGAACTCGGAGAGCATCGATTGCGCTTTCTGCAGAGCCGGCTTGAGTTCTTCCGGCTTGAACACGCGGATCGCCTTGCAACCCAGGCCTTCAGCAACTGCGATGTGGTCCACGCCGTAGCCATTCATTTCCGGTGCGTTGATGTTCTCGAAGCCGAGCTGCACGCAGAAGTCCATATCGAACGCGCGCTGTGCCTGACGGATCAAACCGAGGTACGAGTTGTTCACCACCACGTGAATGTACGGCAGCTTGAATTGCGCGCCGGCTGCCAGTTCTTCGATCATGAACTGGAAGTCGTAGTCGCCCGAAAGTGCGACGATCGGACGTTGCGGGTCTGCTGCACGCACACCGAGCGCTGCCGGAATCGTCCAGCCGAGCGGGCCTGCCTGGCCGCAGTTGATCCAGTTACGCGCCTTGTAGACGTGCAGGAATTGCGCGCCGGCGATCTGCGACAAACCGATCGTGCTCACGTAGCACGTGTCGCGGCCGAACACCTGGTTCATCTCTTCGTACACGCGCTGCGGCTTCATCGGCACATTGTCGAAGTGCGTCTTGCGCAGCATCGTCTTCTTGCGTTCCTGGCAATCGGCGACCCATGCGCTGCGGTCCTTCAGCTTGCCGGCGGCCTTCCATTCCTTCGCCACTTCGACGAACAGTTCGAGCGCGGCTTTCGCGTCCGACACGATGCCAAGGTCCGGTCCGAACACGCGGCCGATCTGCGTCGGCTCGATGTCCACATGCACGAACTTACGGCCCTTGGTGTAAACCTCGACGCTACCCGTGTGACGGTTCGCCCAGCGGTTGCCGATTCCGAGCACGAAGTCGGAGGCGAGCATCGTCGCGTTGCCGTAGCGGTGCGACGTTTGCAGGCCGACCATGCCGACCATCAGCGGATGATCGTCGGGAATCGCGCCCCACGACATCAGCGTCGGGACCACCGGCACGCCGACGGTTTCGGCGAACGTCACGAGCAGGTCTTCAGCGGCTGCGTTCAGCACGCCGCCACCCGAAACGATCAACGGCTTTTCAGCGTCGTTGAGCATCTTCAACGCAGCTTCGATCTGCTTGCGTGTCGCTTTCGGCTTGTAGACCGGCAGCGGTTCGTACGTGTCGATGTCGAATTCGATTTCGGCGAGCTGCACGTCGATCGGCAGGTCGACCAGCACCGGACCCGGACGGCCCGAGCGCATCAGGTGAAATGCCTGCTGGAACACGCGCGGCACCAGCGCCGGCTCACGCACGGTGACGGCCCACTTGGTGACCGGCTTGGCGATCGATTCGATATCGACAGCCTGGAAGTCTTCCTTGTACAGACGCGCGCGCGGAGCCTGGCCCGTGATAGCGAGAATAGGAATCGAGTCGGCCTGAGCGGAGTACAAACCGGTGATCATGTCGGTGCCGGCAGGGCCCGAGGTGCCGATACACACGCCGATGTTGCCCGGCTGGGCGCGCGTATAGCCTTCGGCCATGTGCGACGCGCCTTCAACGTGACGCGCCAGCACGTGGCTGATGCTGCCTGCCTTGCGCATGGCCGAGTAGAACGGGTTGATTGCTGCGCCCGGAACGCCGAATGCGGTGTTGATGCCTTCTTTTTCGAGCACCAGCACGGCTGCGTCGACGGCTCTCATTTTGGCCATGAATGTCTCCTGAATGTCTGGGGTGGGCGAATAAGTGGGGGTGACGAATTCGCTAACGAATGTGCAAACCAAAAGGTGTTGATCGAACTGTAGGCCTCACCTAAAGGTTTGATAAGATCAGTCCAGGTCGCTTATTTCGAAACAAAAAGTATGGAATGACGCGTGGGTGGGCGGGCGCGCAGCGCGGCGCCGGGGGTGCGGCGGGCAAAGGGAGATCCGGAAGCCGCCAGCTATGAACCCTGAGCCCTTAGCCTTAAAGCGCGAGACGGGTAGCAACGATCTTGCATGGTCGACTGCTTTGCATGGGACCGGAGACAGACATGGACCGCTTCAAACAAATCGAAACTTTCGTGCGCGTGGCTGACGCGGGCAGCCTCGCGGCGGCGGCGCTGGAAGAGGGCGTGTCGCCGGTGATTCTCGGGCGCCGCATCGACGCGCTGGAAAAGCGCCTCGGCGTGAAGCTGATGTACCGCTCGACGCGGCGTCTCGTGGTCAGCGAAGACGGCGCGGCGTTTCTCGAGCGCTGCCGCGGCCTGCTGACCGAGTGGGACCAGGCGGAAAACGAACTGAGCGCCGGACGGCGCGCGGTGAACGGCCATCTGATCGTGTCGGCGCCGGCCGCGTTCGGGCGCAAGCACGTCGCGCCGCTCGCGCCGGCCTTTCTAGCCGACAAGCCCGAATTGCAGGTGTCGTTCAACCTGACCGACCGGGTGGTGGATCTGGTGCGCGAGGGCTATGACCTGTCGATCCGGATCGGCGGCGCGGTCGATCCGAATTTCGTCGCGGTGAAGCTGGCGTCGAACCGGCGCGTGGTCTGCGGCACGCCGGACTATTTCCGCAAATACGGCAAGCCGAAAACGCTCGAAGATCTGCCGCAGCACAATTGCCTTGCGTTCAACCTGCAAGGCGGCCAGAACCGCGGCTGGTACTTCCGCCGTAATGGCAAGCTGGCGACGGTGCGGGTAGGCGGCACGCTCGACTGCAACGACGGCGAGCTGCTGCATCGCTGGGTATCCGAAGGGCTTGGGCTCGGCTGGCGATCCACGTGGGAAATCCAGCAGCAACTGGCACGCGGCGAGCTGGAAACCGTGCTGGATGAATTCGCGCTGCCCGATTACGACATTCTGGCGGTCTATCCGCAGCAGCGTTATGTGCCGGCCAAGGTGCGCTACTTCATCGATTATCTGAAAGAGGTGTACGCCAGCGCGGATTACTGGAATCGCCCGACTTATTAGCGGGTTAAATAGTCGGATTCCGGCTGGAGGCGGGAATAAACTCGACAGGTGAGCGGTTATGCCTGATGAGCGAGTGACAACGCGTTACCCAGCCTAGCCGCAATGCCCTGGAGGGCCCAGGTGGTCCAGACCGATTCAGACGCCGCCCGCGCGCACGTCGACGCCGATGCCGATGCAGCGAGGAGCCGCCGTTTTCAGCAGATGGCGCTGCCGCACCTCGACGCCGCGTACAACCTTGCGCGCTGGTTGTGCGGCAACGCCAACGATGCCGACGACGTCGTGCAGGAAGCGTTCATGCGCGCGTTCCGTTTCTTCGATACCTTTCGTGGCGATTCGGCGCGCCCGTGGCTGCTCGCGATCGTGCGCCGCACCTGGTACACGGAGTGGCGGCGGCGCGCGTCGTCGCACGAGGTGGTCGAGTTCGACGACACCATGGACGACGCGACTTTCGACGGCTGGAGCACGGGTGGCACGGATCCGCAGACGCTCCTGATCCGCAACGAGGATACGAAGCTCGTGCACGACGCGCTCGCGCAGTTGCCGGTCGAGTACCGCGAGGTGCTGATCCTGCGGGAGCTTGAAGAAATGGGTTATCGCGAGATCGCGATGGTGGCCGATGTGCCGATCGGCACGGTGATGTCGCGGCTCGCGCGGGGCCGGCGCAAGCTGGCCGCGCTGCTGACGGCGAAGCAGGGGGCCGGCCTACCGGCGTCCGGGCTTCCGGGAGGGAGTGGTCCGCCGCGCGCCGCGACGCCCGGCGCATGCACGACACCCACGGCGTCCGTCACGCCACTGCGGGCGGCCTCCAACGGCCGTCCATCCAACAACCCCGGCGCAAGCGGCGCCGGCTTAGCTCAGGAGACGCCAGATGGACTGTAACGAAGCGCGGCCGCTCCTCGATGCGAACGCCGACCACGAATTGCCCGCGCCGGACGCTCAGCGCGTTCAGCAGCACATCGAGAGCTGCGACGCCTGCCGGCGCGAAAGCGAAAACCTGCATGCGTTGAGCGAGTCGCTGCGCGCCGCGCCCTATCACCGCGCGCCGGCGTCGCTGCAGGCCCGTATTGTTGCGGGACTGCCTGGTACGGACGATGCCGTCGCCACGGCGCAGGCTCCGGCCAGCGCGGCCGGTGCGGCTGTTCAGCCGCCGCCGCATCGGCGGCGCTGGTTCGCGTGGATCGATGGCTTTAATAACTGGTTGAACGGTTGGCGTGGTCAGCAGGGCGGTTTTGGCGGTCCGGGCGGCGCCGTCGGCTCGAACAGGCTGATGGTGCAAGGCGGGCTGGCCGCGCTGGTTGTTGCGCTGTGCGCCGTGACCGCGGGCGTGACGCTGAATCTGCGGCGCCCGGCGGAGTTCGGGCCGTTCGCCGACGAACTGGTTGAGAGCCATGTGCGAGCACAAGTGTCGGGGCGCGATATCGACGTGATTTCGACGGACAAGCATACGGTCAAGCCGTGGTTCAACGGCCGGCTCGATTATTCGCCGCCGGTCGAAGATCTGGCGGCGAGCGGCTTCGCGCTGGAGGGCGGGCGGCTGGATTACCTCGCGCATCAGCGAGTGGCCGTGCTGGTGTACCGCTACCGCAAGCATGTGATCGACGTGTATGTGTTTCCGGAGGCTGGCTCCGGCGGAACCGGGCGCGCCACGGAAGGCGCGGCTCCTGCGACACTCGCCCGCGAAGGCTATTCGATCTCGCACTGGAATGCAGAAGGCATGACCTGGTGGGCGATCACGGACGCGGCGCCCGATGCGTTGAGCGGGATGGAAACGGCGCTGAAAGCTCGCCTGCAAGGCGGCAGCGGGCGCACCGAAGGCGGCTAGGAGCAGCTGTGATCAGCGGTTTTATTCGCAAGACCGCGCGGAAAAGGAGGGCGCGGCGGCCTTCGGCGCGTTCGCGGATTTGCCCGCCGGCCCCGGTCGCCTTTCTGGTTATCGTGGCCTGAAGCGTCGGCCGTTTCCGCCCGCCGGCCCCTAAACCCTTGAAAACACACCCGATTCGCGCGCCGGATTAACGGGATATCTTGCAACCCGGCCCTAATCGGGTTACACTCTTTGGCTTCTCACTTGCCACACCGGTTCCGACGCCCGGGTGGCTTTAATCCACAAGTCCCAAGGAGTGTGTATGCGTCATTATGAAATCGTCTTTATCGTGCACCCCGATCAGAGCGAGCAAGTGCCCGCCATGATCGAGCGTTACAAGAGCACGATCACCTCGCACGGTGGCCAGATCCACCGTATCGAAGACTGGGGCCGTCGCCAACTGGCCTACATGATCGAGAAACTCGCGAAGGCTCACTACGTCTGCATGAACATCGAATGCGACCAAGCCACGCTCGACGAGCTGGAACACGCATTCAAGTTCAACGACGCTGTTCTGCGTCACCTGATCGTCAAGATGAAGAAGGCCGAAACCGGCCCGTCGCCGATGATGAAGGAAGTGCAGCGCGAAGAAGCCAAGAAGTCGGCTGCTACGCAACCGTCCGAAGCGCAGGCTTAAGACACACTATTTAAGCTACCAGATCAAGCGTTGCTTTCGCCCAAGGCTACATGAATCGGCTGCAACTTACGGCCAGCGTCGTCGAACGCGAACCGGTGCGGTATACCCCCGCCGGCGTTCCGATTGCAGGCTGCACGTTGCACCACCGCACGGAAGTCGTCGAAGCCGGCATTACCCGGCAAGTCGAACTGACCATGCAGGCGGTAGCCGCAGGTGAGGCAAGCGGTAAGCTGGAAGGCTGTCGGATGGGCGTAGAAACGCTCTTCACAGGCTTTCTGGCAAAAAAGCACCGCAACGCAAGAACGCTGGTATTTCACATCACAGAATTGCAGGACATTGGAAAGGACTGAACATGCCCCGCCCGACTGGTAAGAAATTCGACAAGCGTCGTCAGCAACAAAATCCGCTCTTCAAGCGCAAGAAGTTCTGCCGTTTCACGGCCGCTAACGTCGATCACATCGACTACAAGGACCTCGAAACGCTGAAGGACTTCATCGGCGAAAACGGCAAGATCACGCCGGCGCGTCTCACGGGTACGAAGTCGCACTATCAACGCCAGCTGGATACGGCAATCAAGCGCGCACGTTTCCTCGCGCTGGTGCCGTACACCGACCAGCACAAGGCCTAACCCGACGACGCGATAAGGAGTATCCGAATGCAAATTATTCTTCTGGAAAAAGTCGTCAATCTGGGCAACCTGGGCGATATCGTGAAGGTCAAGGACGGTTACGCACGTAACTTCCTGATCCCGAACAAGCAAGCTCGCCGTGCAACGAAGGAAGCCCTGGCTGAATTCGAAGTTCGCCGCGCTGAACTCGAAAAGATCGCCGCTGAAAAGCTGGCTGCCGCTCAAGCTCAAGGCGAAAAGCTGGCAGGCTCGACGGTTCAGATCAATCAGAAGGCTGGCGTCGACGGCCGTCTGTTTGGTTCGGTGACGAACGCCGACATCGCTGACGCACTGGTTAAGCAAGGCTTCGCAGTGGAAAAGGCGCAAGTGCGTCTGCCGGAAGGCCCGCTGAAGATGGTTGGCGACCACGCTGTTCAGATCTCGCTGCACACCGACGTTCTCGTCGATGTCAACGTGGCTGTGATCGGCGAACACGTTTAAGCATTAAGTTGTATCCGCCAGGTTGTTGCTGGCAAAAGGCAGGGGCCGGGTGACCGGCCCCTGCCTTTTTTATTGCCTGCTTTCGACGCATCGAAGTATCGGTTTTTGATTTCCTCCGCGCGCATTTACCCCGATAATTCCTCTCCATGAACGCACCGTCCAAAGATCCCCAAATCGAGTCGCTGAAAGTCCCGCCGCATTCGATCGAAGCCGAGCAGTCGGTGCTGGGCGGCCTGCTGCTCGACAACGCGGCATGGGACCGTATCGCCGACTTCCTGTCGCAGAGCGATTTTTACCGATATGACCATCGCATCATTTTCGAGCACATCGGCAAGCTGATCGCGGCGACGCGTCCGGCCGACGTGATTACCGTGTACGAGGCGCTCGGCACCTCGGGCAAGGCGGAGGAGGTCGGCGGTCTCGCGTACCTGAACGCGCTCGCGCAAAACACACCGAGCGCGGCCAATATTCGCCGCTACGCGGAAATCGTGCGCGATCGCGCGGTCCTGCGCCGCCTTGTCTCCGTGGCCGACGAAATTTCCGCCGACGCTTTCAATCCGCAGGGTAAGGAAGTCCGTCAGTTGCTGGACGAGGCCGAATCGAAGGTGTTTTCGATCGCTGAAGACGGCGCGCGTGGCACGCAGGGCTTCCTGGAGATCGGGCCTTTGCTGACCGAGGTGGTCGAGCGGATCGACACGCTATATCACACCGCCAATCCGAGCGACGTGACCGGCACGCCGACCGGCTTCGTCGACCTGGATCGCATGACCTCCGGTATGCACGGCGGCGAACTGATTATCGTGGCGGGCCGCCCGTCGATGGGTAAAACGGCGTTTTCGATGAACGTCGGCGAATACGTGGCGGTCGAGTACGGCCTGCCGGTCGCCGTGTTCTCCATGGAAATGCCGGGCTCGCAGCTCACCATGCGTATGCTGGGCTCGGTCGGCCGGCTCGACCAGCACCGCATGCGAACCGGGCGCCTGACCGACGAAGATTGGCCGAAGCTCACGCACGCGGTGCAGAAAATGAGCGAGGCGCAGATTTTCATCGACGAAACCGGCGGCTTGAACCCGATGGAATTGCGCTCGCGCGCGCGCAGGCTGTCGCGCCAGTGCGGCAAGCTCGGCCTCATCATCATCGACTATTTGCAGCTGATGAGCGGTTCGTCGTCGGGTGAAAACCGGGCGACCGAAATCTCGGAAATCTCGCGTTCGCTGAAGAGCCTCGCCAAAGAACTCGACGTGCCGGTGATCGCCTTGTCGCAGCTCAACCGGGGTCTCGAACAGCGCCCGAACAAGCGGCCGATCATGTCCGACCTGCGTGAATCCGGCGCAATCGAACAGGACGCGGACGTGATTCTGTTCATCTATCGCGATGAGGTGTACAACCCGGACAGTCCGGACAAGGGCACGGCGGAAATTATCATCGGTAAGCAGCGGAATGGCCCGATCGGCCCTGTTCGGCTCACATTCCATGGTCAATTCACGAAGTTCGACAACTTTGCCGGCGCGCAGAATTTCTACAGCGAGTAAAGGAATAACTGTTGGGCCTGTTGTAACGACGCTTTCAAAAGTGCGGCATCGATCCTGGAACGGTACAATGTGGCGGTTTTATGTCAGCCATAATGTGACCAATTTCCGGGATCCCAATGTTCGGTCGATTCATGCCCACCGAGGGCAAGTTCTTTGAAATTTTCAATGCGCACGCAACGTGCATCGTCTCGGCAAGCCACGAACTCGAGCTGCTGATCGACAACCTGCAGGACGCCGAGACCCATAAGCAGAATGTGCAGAAGTCCGAGAAGGCCGCTGACAAGCTCACGCACGAAGCCATCGACCTGCTGCACAAGACCTTCATCACGCCGCTCGACCGCGACGAGATCCACAAGCTGATCACCACAATGGACGACATCCTCGATCTGATGGAGGACGTCGCCACCGCTATCTCGCTGTACGACGTGCAGGCGGTGACCTCTGAAGCGAGCCAGTTGGCGCACATCTGCACAGCCACCTCCGAGCGCGTGCAATTCGCCGTCAGCCTGCTGTCCGACATGAAGCAGGCGAGCCAGATCCTGAAGGCGTGCGAGGACATCGACCGTCTGGAATCGGAAGCCGACCGCGTGCTGCGCTCGGCCATGTCGAAACTTTTCCGCGAAGAAGACAACGTCAAGACGCTGATCAAGCTGAAGGCGATTTACGAACTGCTCGAAACGATCACCGACAAGTGTGAGGACGTGGCGAACATCATCGAAGGCATCGTGCTGGAAAACGCATAATGCAATCGATACAACTCGCTATCTGGGTCGTCGCCGGCCTGGTTGCCGTCGCGCTGATTTTCGACTTCATGAACGGCTTCCACGACGCGGCGAATTCGATCGCCACGGTCGTGTCGACCGGCGTGTTGAAGCCGCAGCAGGCCGTGGCCTTTGCGGCGGCTTTCAACGTCGTCGCGTATTTTGTATTCCACCTGAAAGTGGCGCAGACGGTCGGTAAGGGCACGATCGACCCGAACATCGTCGACCACTACGTCATTTTCGGCGCATTGGTCGGGGCGATCGGCTGGAACATCATCACGTGGCACTACGGTATTCCGTCCAGCTCGTCGCACGCGCTGATCGGTGGGTTGGTGGGCGCGGCGCTCGCCAAGTCGGGCTGGGGTTCGCTCAATTTCGACGGACTGATGAAGACGGTTGCGTTCATTTTCATCTCGCCGCTGCTCGGTTTCGTACTCGGCTCGTTCTTTATGCTGGCGGTGTCGTGGATCTACTTCCGTACGCCACCCAGCAAAGTCGACCGGCGCTTCCGGCGTCTGCAACTGATCTCCGCAGGCTTGTACAGCCTCGGGCACGGCGGCAACGACGCGCAGAAAACCATCGGCATCATCTGGATGTTGCTGATCGCGACCGGCTACGCTTCGTCCATCGCGGACGCACCGCCGCTGTGGGTGATTGGCGGCTGCTATCTGTCGATGGGTATCGGCACGCTGTTCGGCGGCTGGCGGATCGTCCGCACGATGGGCCAGAAGATCACCAAGCTGAAGCCAGTAGGTGGCTTCTGCGCGGAGGCGGGCGGTGCGATCACGCTATTTACGGCGTCGTGGATGGGTATTCCCGTGTCCACTACGCATACGATCACCGGCGCGATCGTCGGGGTCGGCGCGACGCAGAAGTTGAGCGCGGTGCGCTGGGGCGTAGCCGGCAACATCGTCTGGGCGTGGATTCTGACAATCCCTGCCTCGGCGGCGCTCTCCGCGGCAGCCTGGTGGCTCGGCCACCGCTTCCTGTAAGCGCGCGCGAACGGCGAGGGGGCTGTCAAGCCGCCAGACTGTTCGCGCTGTAAAACGGCAAGCCACTCAAGCTGTCAGTCAAATCAGGCGCGCCGCTCAGATCAGCGGCGTGTTGCCTCCATCCATCGGGACGATCGCGCCCGTCACATAGCTCGCGCGGCGGCTCGCCAGAAACAGCGCGACGTCGGCAATTTCCTCCGGTTTTGCATAGCGTCCGAGCGGCACTTTAGCCTGCCCGCGCGCTAACGCGTCCGCGCTTTCAATGCCTTGCTGCGACGCTTCCAGTTTGACCGCTTCCTCGACGCGCTCGGTCAGCGTCGAACCCGGGTTGATCGCATTGATACGGATGCCGTAGCGCGCGTAGTAGTGGGCGAGGCCGACGGTGGCAAGCATCAGCGCGGCATTGGCGGCGCCACCGGCGATATGGATATCGCTCGCGATCTTGCCGCCCATACCGATGATGTTGACGATCGTGCCGGGTGCGGTGTCGTCGCCAGCCTTCACGCGCTCGGCCATGCGCCGCAGCACTTCCTGCTGCGGGTAGATGTAGGGGAAATACTTTGCTTCCATGGTCGCGCGGAAGGCATCGGCGTCCAGTGTTTCCGGGTCGTAGCGACGGGCCGCACCGGCGCTGTTGATCAGCACGTCGATGGGACCGACCGCGGTGGTGACTTCCTCGACGACGTCTGCTGCGCTGTGCGGTTCGTGCAGGTCAGCGCGGGTCCGATGCACATGCAGGCCTTCCTGCTTCAACTGCTCGTAAGCGCGCGCGAGATTGGCAGGGTCGCGCGAAACGATCGCGACCTTCGCACCCTCGAGGGCGAACGCCCGGGCACACGCGAGCCCGATTCCTTTGCTGCCGCCCGTGATCAGCACCACCTTGTCTTTCAGACCGAGATCCATCGTCATCACCCGCTGTCGGAAGAATATCGGTGACGATAGCAGATCGGCAGCGTAGCGGGGATGGCGTGGTTTGGGGCCCGGCGTGTGGGCGGCGGGGCTCAACTAGGACGAGGCGGCACGGCCGTGGGTCATGAGCTATCAGCGACCAGCCACAAGGAATGAGCGACGAGCCACGACCCCGCATCTCTCAATTAGTCGTTACCGTTGGCGAAGCGTGCGATCGGGTCGTCGGTCGTTTGCGTTGGGGCCGGGATGCCACGCGATGCCGTCGAGGCGCGCATGATCTGGACGCCTGCGTTTCCATCGGCTTGCTGGGCCTGCTGTGCCTGGCGCGCGGCGACTGAAGCGGCTGGAGGCGGCTCGAATGCGTCCGCCGCGGCGTCGATTGGATCCGGCGTGCGGGCGACAGCCGTTGGCGATTCAGCGCGTGCCGTCTGCCGACTTGTCGAGCTCACAGCGGCGTCAAACGTACTCGCTTGCGCGGCCGCAACGGGCGCCGGAGACACTGCGCCTGCTGCGCGCGCCTGTATCTGCGCGGCGCTCATGCCGGGCGGCGGTGGTTCGAACGGATCAGCTTGTGGCACCGGCGCCGCAGCCGTAGCTGTCGAAGGCTGTGCGGCGGCAGTCAGTGGCGCACGAGTGGTCGCCGCGACCCGAGCCGTTTGCTGCGAAGCCGCCGGGTTCGCGGCGTAGCCCGAAGCTTGCGACGCAACAGGCGCTGCCGTATAGCCCGCCGGCCGCGTCGTCACAGGGTTCGCCGCGTAATCCGACGAAGATTGCGTCGCCAGCGCGGCGCCCGTATAAGCCGATGCTGTCTGAGCGACCGGTACGGTGCGTTCCGGTTGCGGCGCCGCAGCCTGATAGCTCGGTGTATCGAACGGCGCCGGCTTCGCTGCCGGCGCCGCCACGCGACGAATGCCGTCGAAGCGCTTGGCCCAATACGGATTGGTCAGATAGTCGAGCCGTACCGTGCCACCCGTCGACGGCGCGTTGACGAAGCGCAGCTTGCCCACATAAATACCGACGTGCGAATGCGCCCGCCCGGTGGTGTTGAAGAAAATCAGATCGCCCGGCGCAATTTCATCCGGTTCGATCGATTCGCCGCGGCCGCTCATATCCGCAGTCGTGCGCGGCAGACTCACGGAAGCGGCGCGGGATACCACGTAGCGAACTAATCCGCTGCAATCGAAGCCGCTGTCGGGTGTATTGCCACCCCAACGGTATGGAATGCCGACGAGACTCATCGCCTGGATTGAGATTTCCTCGCGGCCGACACTGTGGTCGACGAAATTCGGGAAGCCCGGAGGCGGCGCGCGATAAGCGCCGTTCGTGACCACGACCGACGAACCCGATTCGCGCGACGTCTTTTGCGGCGCGCCGGCGCAAGCGGCGAGCAGCAAAACGGTCAGCAGCGAGAAGGCGAGTCGGCGCATGAAGACGGGGAGAGCGGTAAACGCTCGTTTAATGGCGGACGATTTCGGGATGGTAGCCCGTCGAACATGGCTCAGGCAAGAATTCTTGACAAATTACTTGAAGTTTGCGCGCTAAGTGTTGCCCGTCTGGAACGTGTGGCGAATAAAAAAGCCGCGTCCGGGTTGACCCGGGCGCGGCTTCTGGTTGAAGCTAAAGCGTTGAAACTTAAAGAATTTCCGACGCGTAATCCGCGAGGCGCGAGCGCTCGCCGCGCGCGAGCGTCACGTGCCCGCTGTGCGCCCAGCCCTTGAAGCGGTCGACCACGTACGTGAGACCCGAGCTGCCTTCCGTCAGGTAAGGCGTATCGATCTGCGCGATGTTGCCGAGGCAGATGATCTTCGTGCCCGGACCGGCACGCGTGACCAGCGTCTTCATCTGCTTCGGCGTCAGGTTCTGCGCCTCGTCGATGATCAGATACTTGTCGACGAACGTGCGGCCGCGCATGAAGTTCATGCTCTTGACCTTCAGGCGCGAGCGGATCAGCTCCTGCGTCGCGGCGCGGCCCCATTCTCCGGCAGCGTCGTCGGTTTTCTGCAGGACTTCGAGGTTGTCGTCGAATGCACCCATCCACGGTTGCATTTTTTCCTCTTCCGTACCCGGCAGGAAGCCGATGTCTTCACCGACGGGCACCGTTGCGCGCGTGACGATGATCTCGTTGTAGCGCTTGTCGTCGAGCACCTGAGCCAAGCCGGCCGCGAGCGCGACCAGGGTCTTGCCGGTACCGGCCTGACCCAGCAGCGTGACAAAGTCGATCTCCGGATTCATCAACAGGTTCAGCGCGAAGTTCTGCTCGCGATTGCGCGCCGTGATGCCCCACACGTTGTTCTTGTGGTGGCCGTAGTCACGCAAGGTTTGCAGCAACGCCGTCTTGCCGTTCAGCTCGCGCACCAGCGCATGAAACACCGGCTCGCCGTTCTGCGGCTCCAGATAGACAAACTCGTTCACCAGCATCGAGGCGCACAGCGGACCCGTCACACGGTAATACGTGGTGCCGGTTTTGGTGTCCTGCCAGCTCTCCATGCCCTTCGCGTGCTTGGTCCAGAAATCCTGCGGCAGCGCACGGATGCCCGAGTACAGCAGATCGCTGTCTTCGAGCACCTGGTCGTTGAAGTAATCTTCCGCGGGCAGACCGAGCGCATGCGCCTTGATACGCATGTTGATGTCTTTCGACACCAGCACGACCTGGCGATCCATCCGGTCGCGCTGCAGTGCACGCACTACGCCGAGAATCTGGTTGTCGGCCTTGCCTTCCGGCAGACCTTCGACCGGCTCGATGGCGTTGAGCTTGGTCTGGAAATACAGGCGCCCGGACGCCTCGCGACTGCCGAGACGCGCAAGCGAAATGCCGTCCGAGATGTTGCCGGCGTTCGCCACCAACGCGTCCAGCGTGCGGCTCACCTGGCGAGCGTTACGCGCGACTTCGGACATGCCCTTCTTGTGGTTGTCCAGTTCTTCCAACGTCATCATTGGCAGATAGACGTCGTGTTCCTCGAAACGGAACAGGCAGCTTGGATCGTGCATCAGCACGTTCGTGTCGAGCACGAAAAGCTTCTGCATTTCGAGCGGGTCGGTGGACGCGCCGCGCTTCTTGCTGGTGCCGCGCGTGCTGGGTGCTACGGCTGCAGGCGTGCTTGCGGCCGGGTCTTTCGCGCTTGGCGCGCGCGCGACGACCGGCTGCGATCTGGCAGCGGGCGTGGGAACAGCAGCCGGCTCGGCTTGCGCACGGGTAGCGGGAACCGGTTGCAGCAAGGCGGCGGTCTGCTTCGATTTGCGTCCACGCGCCGGTGCGGCTTGCTCGGCGGATGCGGACGCAACGGAGGAAGCCGGCGATGCCGGTACGGGCCGCAAAGTGGTCGCGGCATTGGCGGCGTGCGCCATCGGCGTGGCGACGTTCGCGCGGCCGTAATCGGCCGACTCTGCTGATTCCCCTCCGACTGCCTGTTTCTTCGCGGCGGAGCGCGCCGGCGTGGCGGCTTTGGCCTTGTATTCGTCAGGCGGCAGGAGATTGCCGAGCTTGCTGGGGGGGGTAGGCAAAGGCATGGTTTCCCTCGAATTAATCGGGTCGCATTTCGTGCGCCGCCTGTCGCATTCTGCCGGTGCCAGTGAGTGCGCACGCAGTTTGCGCCCGGAGGCGCGCATTCGGTCTAGAGATGCCGGTTCGCCTGGTCTTCGATCGGCTCCTTAACGGAAGCGCGTAGCCGAGTGAACGAACGGCTGCGCGCAATTAAAAAAGCCGCCGCCCCGGCGTACGGGACAAGCGGCTCGCCTTCGGTCATCGCGTTGCGCCTCACGACTCCGACGGCACCGACAAAACGGCCGTCAAGTCTGGCGCAGTTGCGAAAAGTGTGGGGTGGACAGGCACTCATTGGAACCCAATATAACGCGCCTCAAAGCGCTTGTACAGCCTCCAGAATGTCGTCGACGTGCCCTGGCACTTTCACGCCACGCCACTCCTGGCGCAGCACGCCTTCGGCGTCGATCAGGAACGTGGAGCGTTCGATCCCACGTACTTCTTTGCCATACATTTTCTTCAATTTCATGACGCCGAAGAGCGCGCACAAGGTTTCCTCGGGATCCGAGATCAACGGAAACGGCAGTTCGAGCTTTGCCTTGAAATTGTCATGAGAGCGCAGGCTGTCGCGCGACACGCCAAGAATTTCCGCACCGGCTTTCCTGAACTTCGGATACAGGTCGCGGAATTGCAGACCTTCGGTCGTGCAGCCCGGCGTGTTGTCCTTCGGGTAGAAATACAGCACCACCTTCTTGCCCCGCAGCTTGGACAGCGTGATATCGCCACCGGTAGCGGGAGCGGTAAAGTCGGGGAGGGGTTGGTCGACTGCGATGGGCACGAGGTTCTCCGGTTGTGATGGCCGACGCCGCAGTATTTGCATTTGCTTTTGCAACTACTGTGGCGTCGGCCTGGCATCGAGGCTTTGGGGAGGGCGAATGGCGCGTGGTGATCGCTCGCGCGGTGCTCGGGTCGCCGGGGCCGGCTGCAGCTTGGCCAGTCAGGGCTGGACAATCAACTCGCCGGAGCGGCCTGGAATTTCGCCCCACGTAACAGGGTACGATGGCAGCGTCCTGCGGTCTAGCGTGGCGTAGTAATCACCCATGGTCGCGAAGGTATGGCCTTGCGCGCGCCAGCCTTCCAGCAGCTGTTCGAAAATCGGCGCGAGCTTTTGTCCTTCGAGTTCCGCGTGCAGCGTGAACACCTGATCGTGCGGATTGTTCTCGGTGTGCTTCAACATCCATGCGGCGACGTTGTGCTCGTCGACGCCATCCACGCCGAGCACTTCGTCGAGCGTGGGCAGCGTGGTGGGCATCTGCACGTGCGACAGTTGCTTACCGCCGACCACTGGCAGATACGGCGAGTGGCCGCGCCCGTCGGAAGCGTAGTGCATGCCCCATGCGTCGATCTGCTCGAACGCATGGCCGTTCATCTGCCAGCCCGCCGCACCGTGCGTGACAGGCGGCGCGCCGAAGATCGCGACAAAGCGGTTGAAGCTTTTCTGCATCTGCTTCCCGGTCCACTCGCGATCTTGCGAACGCACGTTGTCCTGCCAGTAAACGTGGTCCCATGTGTGGATGCCACATTCGAAACCGGCTTCATGAATCGCGCGCATTTCGGCGGCGGTCTTCACGCCGATGTCCGGTCCGGGCAGCAGCACGCCATACATCAATTGCTTGATGCCGTAATGCTCGACCACCGACGTGCGCGACACCTTCTTCAGAAAGCCTGGCCGCAACACGCGGCGCATCGCCCAACCAGTATGGTCGGGTCCGAGGCTGAAGAGGAAAGTGGCGCGCGCCTTGAAACGGTCGAAGATGCGAGCGAGATTCGGCACGCCTTCGCGGGTGCCGCGCAGCGTGTCGACGTCGATCTTCAGGACGATACGAGCCAAGGATCAGGCCTTATTATTGTTGTTCGACGAGGGCGCGAGCTTCGGCGACGTGACCACGATACGCTTCGAAAATCTTGCGCAGCGCTTCGTCGAAGGTCGACTTCGGCGCCCAGCCGAGTTCCTGCATCGTGTTGTCGATCTTCGGCACGCGGTTCTGCACGTCCTGGTAGCCCGCACCGTAATACGCGCCCGAGGACGTTTCGACCAGCTGCACCTGCTTCGCGAGGTCGGCGTATTCCGGGAATTCGGCGGCCAGCGTCAGCATTTTGTGCGCGAGCTCGCGCACCGAGAAGTTGTTGGTCGGGTTGCCGATGTTGTAGATCTTGCCCGTGGCGACGCCGTCCTTGTTCTCGATGATCTTCATCAGCGCGCCGATGCCGTCGTCGATATCCGTGAACGCGCGCTTTTGGGCGCCGCCGTCCACGAGGGAGATGTTCTCGCCACGCACAATGTGGCCGAGGAACTGCGTGACCACGCGCGAGCTGCCTTCCTTCGGCGTGTAGATCGAATCGAGACCCGGGCCGATCCAGTTGAACGGACGGAACAGCGTGAAGTTCAGGCCTTCCATGCCGTAACCCCAGATCACGCGGTCCATCAGTTGCTTGGAGCACGCGTAGATCCAGCGCGGCTTGTTGATCGGGCCGTACGACAGTTGCGACTCTTCCGGATCGAACTGCTCGTCCGTGCACATGCCGTAGACCTCGGAGGTCGACGGAAACACGAGGTGCTTGCCGTACTTGACGGCCGAACGCACGATCGGCAGGTTCGCTTCGAAATCCAGCTCGAACACGCGCAACGGCTGCTTCACGTACGTGGCGGGCGTGGCGATCGCGACCAGCGGCAGGATCACATCGCACTTCTTGATGTGATACTCGACCCACTCCTTGTTGATCGTGATGTCGCCTTCGAAGAAGTGCATCCGCTCATGGTTGATCAGGTCACCCAGACGTTCGGTCTGCATGTCCATCCCGAAGACTTCCCAATCGGTCGTTTCGAGAATGCGTTTGGACAGGTGATGGCCGATGAAGCCGTTCACACCCAGAATCAGGACTTTTTTCATGAGTAACGGGGAGTTTCGAGGGGAGTTTGGATGAGCCGGGCGAATTCGGCCGGGGCGACAACGGTTTCGTTGCCGTCATGCTGATGCCGCAATTCGTGGATGGCGATCGAGCGACCGTCGCCGCATATCGCAAAAACGGCATTATCGCTTACGTGCAGGCCTGGCGGCAAATCCGAGCGAAGCGCGCCGGGCGCAGCCAGCCGCGCACGGGCGATGATGAAACGGTGGCCTTCGATATCCGTAAACGCGCCGGGATAGGGTGGCGCGACCGCGCGGATCAGGTTGTAGACCTGCTGCGCGGGTTGCGTCCAGTCGATCCGGCCGTCTTCAGGCTTGCGCCCGCCGTAGTAGCTGCCGTGCGTCAGATCGTTCGGCAGATGCGGTGCTTCGCCCGCGAGCAGCGCCGGGAGCACGCGCCAGAGGGTTTGCTCGGCGGCCACCGTGACCTTGTCGAACACTTGCGCGGCGGTGTCGTCGGGCAGGATCGGCACCGGCGTTTGCGCGATGATCGCACCCGCGTCGGGCTTGGCGGCCATTTCGTGCAGCGTCGCGCCGGTTTCGGTTTCGCCGTGGATCACCGCCCAGTTGGTCGGCACGCGGCCTCGGTACTTCGGCAGGAGCGAGCCGTGCATGTTGTAAGCGCCCCGTGCGGCGAGTGCCAGCAGGTCGACCGGCAACATGTGACGGTAATAGAACGAGAAGATGAAGTCCGGGCGCGCGGCGCTCACCGCGGCGCGCAATTCCGGACTTTTCGGATCGGCCGGCGTGACGACCGGAATGCCGTGCTCGGCCGCAACCGAGGCGACGCTGCCGAACCAGATGTTTTCGCTCGGGCTGTCCTCGTGCGTGACGACCAGCGCCACGTCGACACCGCGTGCGAGCAGCACCTGCAGGCAGCGCACGCCGACGTTGTGATACGCGAATACGACGGCGCGCGGCTTCATGGATTCGGGCCCTGATCGACCAGCGGCGCCGCTTGCACCGCCTGCACGACCGTCTGACGCGGCGCTTCGCTCACGGTGGTGCCGTCGCGCTGCTCGAGAATCGTCTGCACCAGATAACGCGGACGCGCGCGCACCTGCTGGTAAATCCGGCCGATGTATTCACCCAGCAGGCCCAGCGCGAAGATGATCACGCCGAGCAGGAAGAAGGTGATTGCGAACAGCGTGAACACACCTTGCACTTCCGCGCCGATGATGAAGCGGCGAATCAGCAGCAGCACGAACAGCGCCGCGGACCCGAGCGACAGGATCACGCCGATGAACGACAGCCATTGCAGCGGCACCACCGAGAAGCCGGTGACCAGGTCGAAATTCAAGCGGATCAGCGAATACAGCGAGTACTTCGATTCGCCGGCAAAACGCTCTTCGTGCGCGACTTCGATCTCGACCGGATTCTGCGCGAAGGTATATGCGAGCGCCGGAATGAAGGTGTTGATCTCGCCGCAGCGATTGATCGTGTCGATGATGTGCCGGCTGTAGGCGCGCAGCATGCAGCCCTGGTCGGTCATCTTGATGCGCGTGATGCGCTCGCGCAGACGGTTCATCGCGCGCGAGGCCTTGCGGCGCCACAAGCTGTCCTGGCGTTGCAGACGGATCGTGCCGACGTAGTCGAAACCTTCGCGCATCTTGTTGACCAGCTTGCCGATTTCTTCCGGCGGATTCTGCAGGTCGGCGTCGAGCGTGATGACGATCTCACCGCGCGATTGCTCGAAGCCCGCCAGAATCGCCATGTGCTGGCCGTAGTTGCCGTTCAGCAGGATCACGCGGGTCGTGTCGGGCCGCGCGCGGAACTGCTCGGCGAGCAGGGCGGCGGATTTGTCGCGGCTGCCGTCGTTGATGAAGATCACTTCATAACCGGTGCCGAGCGCGTCAAGCGCCGGGTAAAGGCGCGTGAACAGCTCGGCCAGCCCGGCTTCCTCGTTGTACACCGGAATGATGATCGACACTTCCGGTGCGACGGCGCGATGTTCCGAATAACTCATTTCCGCTTATTTTCCGTATTGTTCGCAAATTTCATTGACCGCGCGGCAGACCCGCTCCACGTCGCCCTCGTTCATCAGCGTGAACAGCGGCAGCGTGACGTTGGTAGCGCCGAAGCGCTCCGCGTGCGGAAACATCCCTTCCTTGAAGCCGCGCGCACGGTACAGCGAGAACAGGTGAATCGCAGGATAGTGCACGCCCGAGCCGATGCCACGCTCTTTCAGCGCGCCCATGAAGCCGGCGCGGTCGATCGACAGTTTTTCGAGCGGCAGCGTGATCTGGAACATGTGCCAGTTGCTGTTTTCGAAGTCCGCAAACGGCAGGCCGATGCCCAGCTTGACCGCCGCGCCGCCTTCGAGCCCTGCGAAATAGGCGCGCACGAGTTTTTTGCGCTGCGCGAGGAAACGCTCCAGGTGCGGCAGTTGACCGAGGCCGACGCGCGCGGCGACGTCCGTCAGGTTGTACTTGCCGCCCAGCACATCGCAGTCCATGCCGTCGAAGCCGGTGCGGGTAATGCCTTGCAGGCGGTACTTCTGCGCGAGGATCGCTTCTTCCTCGTTGTTCAGCACCAGCGCGCCGCCTTCGATCGAAGTCAGATTCTTGTTCGCGTGAAAGCTGAACGAAACCATGTCGCCGAGTCGGCCGATGCGCTCGCCTTTCCACGTCGAGCCGAAGGCCTGCGCGGCGTCTTCGATCACGCGCAGCTTGTGGGCGCGGGCGATTGCGTACAACCGGTCCATGTCGACCGGCAGGCCCGACAGGTACACCGGAATGATGGCCTTGGTGCGCGGCGTGATGGCCTTTTCCAGCAGGTCGAGGTCAATGTTGCGGGTCACCGGATCGATGTCGGCGAACACCGGCGTCGCGCCGACTTCGTAGACCACATTGCTGGTCGCGACCCATGAAGCGGGGGTGGTGATGACTTCGTCGCCTTCGCCCACACCGGCGATACGCAGGCCGATTTCGAGCGTTGCAGTGCCGGAATTGAACGTGCGCACCGGACGGCCGCCGCAGAACTCGGACAACGCCGCTTCGAACTTCTGGTTCTGCGGGCCGGTGGTGATCCAACCGGAGCGGAGCACGTCGGCGACACCCTGAATCGTTTCTTCATCGATCTCAGGTTTGACAAACGGCAAAAACGGGACTGTTGACTGGCTCATGAATGCTTCGCTCGATTGAAAGGGGTGCAACCCGAAGGGCGCGAAGTAGATCACAAACTACCCGCAAACCCAAGGCCACGACTAAAAAAGGGCGCAACCGCCAAGCTTACCGCGGCCAACCTTACGTTTTACTTAGCCACCGGCGGTGTCCGGCTTACCGCACCTTTACCGCATCTTTGCTGCCGGCATTTTCGCAGCGCTCGCACCGGCGCTGGCAATAAACGGTAATAAATCGTGCCCGGCAAAGCGCGGCCGGGAGTATGACAGCCTAGCTGCGCGCCAGGACCACGACGCCGATCAGGATGACGCCGATCCCCACAAGCTTCTGCACCGACATCACTTCGCCGAATAGATACCACGCCGCGAACGCGTTGACGACGTATCCGAGCGACAACATCGGATAGGCGATCGACACGTCCACCCGCGAGAGTCCGACCACCCACACGCCCACGCTAATCACGTAACAGGCCAGCCCGCCGATGATCGGCGGCTGCGTCGCGAGGCGAAAGGCGATGGGCAGGATGTTCGCACGGGTGAATTCGAAGTGTCCAACGGCATTCGTTCCGGCTTTGAGCAGCAACTGCGCGCCGGCGTTCAACGTAACGCCGGCGAGGATACAAAAGAGGGAAATCGGGTTCATCGACTGGTCAGATCTTGATATGGGGTCATTGCTGTGGTTTTTCTACTGCCGGCGCGGGTCCGTCTTGCGCCGGTGCGCCCGGTGCTGCCGCGTCGGATGCGGGCGCGGGTGCCGCCAGGGGCTTCATGACCACCACCCGGCGCGGGTCGCGCGCGATCACCTGCATCGGCAGCCCCTCTTTGACCAGCCTGTCGTAAGTCGGCGGCGGAATCAGCGCGAGCGCGTAGCGCTCGGCCTTCCAGCGCTCGATCCACGCGTCGATCGACGGCACCCATTTCTGCGGCTCGACGGACACGCCGAATGCCAGCTCGTCGGGATGTTCGACCATGATCATCGTATGGTCGACATAGAACGGCAACGTGTGGTCGAGCACGCCGACCGAGTAGAACGGCGTATCGGCCGGCAACTTCGCGATCTCGGCCTTGATCGCGGGCGCGAGCGGCGCGCCGGAGCTCAGGCGGCCGAACACGTCGTGACCCGTGCCGGCAATCGTGCCGAGCAGCAGCCACGCCGCGCCAAAGCTCGCGACGGCGGCGAGCACGCCGGCGCGGCTGCGGCGGTTCAGCCACAGCGCGACGAGTGTGAACACGAAGGCGACGCCGAGTGCCGCCAGCACCCAGGTGCGGTATTCCACATAGAGCTCGGTCGGGTTGCGCGCGTTGCCGAAGCGCGACATGAACAGCGCGGCAAACGCGGCCACGACGAGAAACAGCGCATAGCCCGCCAGATGGCGGCGCAGCTGGTCGCGCGTGACGAGCGGCAGGTACATGCCGATGATCAGGGCGATCGGCGGGGCGATCGGCAGCGTGTAGGACAGGAGCTTCGAGTGGGACGCGCTGAAGAACAGGAAGATGAACGCGGTCCACACCAGCATCAGCGTGATCGGCGCAAAGCCGTTCGGCTGGCGCGGCAGGCGCCACGCGTGCCGCACGCTCTGGAAGGTCACGGACAACCACGGCAGGAAGCCGACCAGCAGCACCGGCACGAAGTAATAGAACGGCCCCGGACGGTTCTGTTCCGGCGTCAGATAGCGCTTGAACTGTTGAACGATGAAGAAAAAGTTCAGGAATTCCGGGTTGCGCTGCTGCACCAGTACAAACCACGGCGTGACGATCGCGAAAAACACGATCAGGCCGCCGATCAGATGCAGACGCTTCCACACGGCCCAGTCGCGTGCGGCCAGGGTGTACAGCACCAGCACCGCACCCGGCAGAATCAGGCCGACGAGACCCTTGGACAGTACCGCCAGCGCCATCGCTCCCCAGCACACCCACATCCACGCCCGCACGCTGGCGGTCGGCAGGTTGGGGCGCTGCGCCAGCAGCAGCGCGCAGAGCGTCAACTCCATCCAGAACGACAGGCCCATGTCGAGTGTGTTGAAGTGGCCCATCAGGTTCCAGTACGGGGATGTGGCCAGCACGATCGCCGTGAATACGCCGGTCGCCGCATTGAACACGCGCGCGCCGGTGAAGCCGATCAGCAGCACGCCGGCAAAGCCCGTCAGCGCGGTGTAGAGCCGCGCCTGCCATTCGCCGACACCGAACCACGCGAACGTCAGCGCGTTCGCCCAGGTCTGCAGCGGTGGCTTTTCGAAATACTTGTAGCCGTTATAGCGCGGCGTGATCCAGTCGCCGGTGACGAACATTTCGCGCGCCATTTCGGCGTAGCGGCCTTCGTCGCTCGGCAGCAGATGGCGCCAGCCGAGCGGCACGAACCAGATCACGGCGAGGGCCAGCACCAGCAGCAGGATCGTGGTGCGATTGAGCGGTAGCCTCGTCGGCGTATCGTTCATGGTTTCAACCTTTTTAGCGACGCCGCGTAGGCGGCGGGGCGGTGTTATTTGGGAAGGACGATCGCCGGCGTGGCGCCAATGGCGCGCAGTGTACGTTATCAGCCGTGATGCGGCGAGAGGCGGAGCCGCTCCGGAGGCCGCGCATGCCGTGCATGCCGTGCATGGCCTCCTGCGCCTGCACGCCGGTCACACGACAACTTCGTGGCGCCGACGCGGCGCCACTATGCTTCGATCAGCAACGCGGCTGCGACCTTGCGGCCCTCGGCCATCAGAATGTTGTAGGTGCGGCAGGCGGCCTTGAAGTCCATCGTTTCGACGCCGATGCGTTTGGCGGTAAGTGCGGCGGTCAGGCTCGGATGGGGGAAGCGCAACCGTTCGCCACCGCCGAACACGACCACTTCGGGCGCGGCGTCCACCAGCATGGCGAAGTGTTCGGCGCTCAACTGGTCGAAAGCGGAGACGGGCCAGGCGATGACGGGCGCATCCGGCAGCAGGAGAATACTGCCGGCGTGGCGCACCAGATTGATTTCGACATAGCCGGCGCCGTAGCCGGTGACGGTGTTGAGGGCGCCGCTGGAATCCTGATGTAATTTCAAATTCGTTTTCCGAAGTCGTCGCGAGACATCATGCGTGTTGGCGGCCTGACCGGGCAGAACGGAAGCAGGGCGGTTTGACGCGAGTGGGACACGCGAATGGCACAGAAGCGGCCGAAAAGGCCTGCCGTTGCAGTTGGTGCATTGCGGAAGTCGGCCAAAATCCGCTAAATTATAACTTTTTAGCCGCCTTGCGGCGCCCCTCGCTCAAGTGTCGCCTCATGTGCTGTCATAAGCCGCGCTGAGGGCACTGGCGCGGTCCCCGGCTACCTGCCTTGGTTCTGCCCGCGTTTTGTCGGTTTTTCGACTGTTTTTACCTGCTTTGGGTCTGCTTTTTGTCCGTTTTGGGTCTGTTTTGGATCTGTTTGGCTGCTGCGCCGGCGCAATCCGCCGGACGCGCGCCTGAGCAGCCCGGCAAGCTGGCCCAATTCGCGCCTGGCAGCCCGCTCCGTGTCTGGCGGGCGTGCCACGTCATAATTCCCCGTATCGGCGGACTTGCTTGGGTCCCGGTATATTCGCTCCCGCTTGTTTGCCAAGCCCATCAACAGGATGAAGTGCCCGCCGTGAAACCGATTCTCAAATCCAACAAGTTGTTGAATGTCTGCTACGACATTCGCGGGCCTGTCCTCGAACATGCGAAGCGGCTCGAAGAAGAGGGCCACCGCATCATCAAGCTGAACATCGGCAATCTCGCGCCGTTCGGCTTCGACGCGCCGGATGAAATCATCCAGGACATGATCCTGAATCTGCCGGGCTCGTCCGGCTACTCGGATTCCAAGGGCGTGTTCGCCGCGCGCAAGGCGATCATGCATTACACGCAGCAAAAGGGCGTGCATGGCGTCGAACTGGACGACATCTACATCGGCAATGGCGCCTCCGAGCTGATCGTGATGGCGCTGCAAGGCCTCCTGAACGACGGCGACGAAGTCTTGCTGCCCGCGCCGGACTACCCGCTGTGGACCGCCGGCGTCAGCCTGTCGGGCGGCACGCCCGTGCATTACATCTGCGACGAATCGAACAGCTGGATGCCCGATCTGGACGACATTCGCGCGAAAATCACGCCGAATACGCGTGCGCTCGTCGTCATCAACCCGAACAATCCGACCGGCGCGCTGTACTCGGACGAACTGCTGCTCGGCCTGATCGAGATCGCCCGCCAGCACGGCCTCGTGATCTTCGCCGACGAGGTCTACGACAAGATCGTCTATGACGGCAAGAAGCACACGTCGATGGCCGCGCTCTCCGAAGACGTGCTCACCGTCACGTTCAACAGCCTCTCGAAGAGCTACCGTTCGTGCGGCTACCGCGCCGGCTGGATGTTCATCTCGGGCCTGACCGGCGAGAACCGCCGTAATGGCAAAGACTATTTCGAAGGGCTCGGCATTCTGGCCTCGATGCGCCTGTGCCCGAACGTGCCCGGCCAGTACGCGATCCAGACGGCGCTGGGCGGCTACCAAAGCATTAACGACCTGATCGTGCCGAGCGGGCGCCTGTACAAACAGCGCGAACTCGCGTATGACATGCTGACGGCCATCCCCGGCGTGAGCTGCGTGAAGCCCGAGGCGGCGCTGTACATGTTCCCGCGCCTCGATCCGAAGATTTACCCGATTCAGGACGACCAGCAGTTCATCCTTGATCTTCTGCTGGAAGAGCGCGTGCTGCTGGTTCAAGGCACCGGTTTCAACTGGAAAACGCCGGATCACTTCCGCGTCGTGTTCCTGCCGAACGTGGACGACCTCGCGGATTCGATCAACCGGATCGCGCGCTTCCTCGACGGCTACCGCAAACGCCACACGGCTTGAGATAGGCGGCGCGCCCGGTGCGCGCCGCTGCCAGCCCCAGATTCCGCAGTTTCCTTTTAATCACTTACTCGAAAACACACGCTGCATGGAACCGATCAAAGTTGGACTGCTGGGCTTCGGCACGGTAGGCAGCGGCACCTTCACGGTACTGCGCCGCAATCAGGAAGAAATCAAACGCCGCGCGGGCCGTGGCATCGAGATTGTGCGCATTGCCGTGCGCAATCCCGCCAAGGCGACCGCCGCGCTCGGCAGTGAAGCCGGCACAGTGGCGCTGACCGATGACTTCAACGCGGTGGTCGACGATCCGTCGATCGATATCATCGCGGAAATGATCGGCGGCACGGGCGTGGCCCGCGACCTCGTCCTGCGCGCGATCAAAAACCGCAAGCATGTGGTCACCGCCAACAAGGCGCTGCTCGCCGTGCACGGTACGGAGATTTTCGAAGCGGCGCGCGCCAACGGCGTGATGGTGGCGTTCGAGGCCGCGGTGGCGGGCGGCATTCCGATCATCAAGGCGCTGCGCGAAGGGCTCACGGCCAATCGCATCCAGTACATTGCCGGCATCATTAACGGCACGACGAACTACATCCTCTCGGAGATGCGCGACCGCGGGCTCGACTTCGCGACCGCCTTGAAAGCGGCGCAGGAACTGGGTTACGCCGAAGCCGATCCGACCTTCGACATCGAAGGCGTGGACGCCGCCCACAAGGCGACGATCATGAGCGCGATTGCGTTCGGCGTGCCGGTGCAGTTCGATAAGGCGTACGTCGAAGGCATCAGCAAGCTGGCGGCGATCGACATCAAATACGCCGAAGAGCTCGGCTATCGCATCAAGTTGCTCGGCATTTCGCGCCGTACGGACAAGGGCATCGAACTGCGCGTGCATCCCACGCTGATTCCGGAAAAGCGCCTGCTGGCGAACGTTGAAGGCGCGATGAACGCGGTCGTGGTGCACGGCGACGCGGTTGGCTCGACGCTGTACTACGGCAAGGGCGCGGGCGCGGAGCCGACGGCATCCGCCGTGGTGGCCGACCTCGTCGACGTGACGCGTCTGCATACCGCGGACCCGGAGCATCGCGTGCCGCATCTGGCATTCCAGCCGGACAGCCTGTCGAGCACGCCGATCCTGCCGATCGAAGAGGTGACGAGCGGCTACTACCTGCGTCTGCGCGTGGCGGACGTGACGGGCGTGCTGGCCGACATCACGCGCATTCTGGCGGATACCGGCATCTCGATCGACGCGTTGCTGCAGAAGGAGTCGGAGCAGGTCGACGCGAACGGCAAGGGCGAAACCGACATCATCCTGATTACGCACGAGACGGTTGAAAAGAACGTCAACGCGGCGATCAAAACGATTGAAGCGTTGAAGACCGTTGTCTCGCAAGTCACGAAGCTGCGCATGGAAGCGCTGAACTAGGCCGAACTATGAACTACCTCTCTACGCGCGGCGCCGGAGCCGGCGAGCGCCATACCTTTTCCGAGATTCTGCTGGGCGGTCTGGCGAAAGACGGCGGCCTGTACCTGCCGGCGCAATATCCGCGCGTCACGGCTGACGAACTGACGCGTTGGCGCACGCTGCCGTACGCGGACCTTGCCTTTGAGATCCTGTCGAAATTCAGCGACGACATCCCCGCCGAGGACCTGCGCGCACTGACGCGTAAGACCTACACGGCTGAGACATATTGCAACGTGCGCGACGACGAAAGCGCTGCGCAGATCACACCCTTGAAGACGCTGGGCGTCGAGAATGGCGCGCCGTTGTCGTTGCTGGAACTGTCGAACGGACCGACGCTCGCGTTCAAGGACATGGCGATGCAGTTGATCGGCAACCTGTTCGAATACGCGCTGGCGCGGCATGGCGAGACGCTGAACATTCTCGGCGCGACGTCGGGCGACACGGGTAGCGCTGCGGAATATGCGATGCGTGGCAAGCAGGGCATTAGCGTGTTCATGCTCTCGCCGCACAAGAAGATGAGCGCGTTCCAGACTGCGCAGATGTACAGCCTGCAGGACCCGAACATTTTCAACATCGCGGTCGAAGGTGTGTTCGACGATGCTCAGGACATTGTGAAGGCGGTTTCGAACGACCACGCGTTCAAGGCGAAGTACAAGATCGGCACGGTCAACTCGATCAATTGGGCGCGCGTCGTGGCCCAGGTCGTGTACTACTTCAAGGGCTACTTCGCCGCGACAAAGTCGAATGACGAGCGCGTCTCGTTCACGGTGCCGTCGGGCAATTTCGGCAATGTGTGCGCGGGTCACATCGCGCGCATGATGGGTTTGCCGATCGAGAAGCTGGTGGTTGCCACGAACGAAAACGACGTGCTCGACGAGTTCTTCCGCACGGGCATTTACCGTGTGCGCAAGGCGGCTGAGACGTACCACACGAGCAGCCCGAGCATGGACATTTCGAAGGCTTCGAACTTCGAGCGGTTCGTGTTCGACCTGCTGGGCCGCGACCCGGCGCGCGTGCTGCAACTATTCCGCGACGTTGAAGAGAAGGGCGGATTCGACCTTGCCGCGAGCGGCGATTTTGCGCGCGTGGCGGAATTCGGTTTCGTGTCGGGGCGCAGCAGCCACGAGGACCGCGTGGACGCGATCCGCGACGTTTTCGAGCGTTACGACACGATGATCGACACGCACACGGCTGACGGCCTGAAGGTAGCGCGCGAGCATTTGCAGGCGGGCATCCCGATGATCGTGCTGGAGACGGCGCAGCCGATCAAGTTCGGCGAGACGATCCGAGAAGCGCTGCTGCGCGAACCGGAGCGCCCAGCCGCGTTTGCGGGACTGGAGTCGCTACCGCAGCGATTTGAAGTGCTGCCGGCGGACGTCCAGCGCGTGAAGGACTTCATCGCGGCAAAGACGGGCGAGTAACACCATGAGCATCGAGCGCGACGGAGTCGCGCTCGAGCGACAAACAAGATCGATTTTGGGGAAGACCGCCACGGCGCGCGCAGCGCCGCCGGAGGTATGACTGCTGTGTCACTCGCGCCGAATGTGCGAGAACACGGATTCCAGATGCACCACTACCGTGGCTGCGCGGGGAGGGTGTAATTAGTTTTGTGTAAACGGTCATTTGGCAGGAGACTGCCAGTAACAGGAGCGACGATGACCGTAGCGAAACGCAACAAACGAGTGAAACCCGATCCTGAGCT
>NZ_CAJNBK010000041.1 GCF_905220975.1 Paraburkholderia haematera
GCTCAGGATCGGGTTTCACTCGTTTGTTGCGTTTCGCTACGGTCATCGTCGCTCCTGTTACTGACAGTCTCCTGCCAAATGACCGTTTACACAAAACTAATTACACCCTCGACCACTCGCGAGCTCCACGAGTCATTTCCCGCAGACACCTTTATGCGCATAAACCCTTCGGGCCTTGTCGCATCGAGTCGCCGCCGCAGTGGTGAATTGACCACGTGGATGGTGATCCTGTCGGCACGGCACGGCACGGCACCCTGGGACTGGGACTGTCCCACGCTGGCACTGAGCAAGCTCCACACTATGAGCCGAAGCGTCTCGCAGAGTGACCGCGCCATCCCAGGTTACGTGGCGACAACCTCCCACAAGCGCTTTATGCGCATAAACCGAACGATCCCATCGCAAACAGACAAGGCCCAGTCTTCAACCAATCGAAACTTGATCGCCCTCCCATCTCGTCGGGGCACCCCACCCTATCCCCGACACCCGCTAAAATCCCCGCAAAATACCTCTGCAACCCAATACAAACATCGTCTACCCAATAACCATGATCACCATCTACCACAACCCCCGCTGTTCAAAATCGCGAGCGACGTGCGACCTGATCGACAGCACCTACAACAGCGCAAACGAACCAATAGAAATTGTCGAATACCTGAAGCAACCGCTCACGCTTGCGCAGTTAAAGCAACTCAACGCGCAGCTAGGCTGCACAGTCCGAGAAATGATCCGCGACACAGAAGCCGAGTACAAAGCACTCGAACTCTCCGACGTCACACTAAACGACGCTCAGTTATACGAAGCATTGGCAAAACACCCCGTCCTTTTGCAACGACCGATCGTCGTGCGAAATGGGCGAGCCGTGATTGGCCGCCCGCCGGAAAACGTCGAAGCCCTATTCAGGTAGGCGTCGAAACATCACGGCCTGCTGACCTAGGCCTTGGCAGGCAATGCTGCGTCCTTCGTCACGATCTTTGTCGGGATGATGCGCAGCTCGCTGAACGTGTCGGCAATACGTTGTTGTTCTGCAAGGACGTTCGCGTCGACGGGTTGGTAGATGTGCGCGTAGTGCCGCAAACCCGCTTCGATCACGCCTGCATCGAGCCCCTGGATCGGCGCGAGCTGTGCGGCTGCTTCGCCGTAGTGGCCGCGTACCCACGCCCCCTCTTTACCGACCTCGTCCATCACGGTCGCGAGCACGTCGCCATATTGCTGCGCAAACGGCCGCGCGCTCAGGAAGAATTGATGGTGACTCACGATACCTTCCGCGTCCGCAAGCAAGCGGGCATTCGACTGGCGTTTTGCCGCTTCAAGGAACGGGTCCCAGATCGCCCATGCGTCGATCGCACCGCGTTCGAAGGCCGCGCGCGCGTCGGCCGGCGCCAGAAAAACGGGTTGGATATCGCTGTATTTCACGTCGCTCTTCTGCAGTGCGGCGACCAGAAACCAGTGAACGTCCGAACCTTTATTGAGCGCGATTTTTTTGCCCTTCAGATCGGCGAGCGTTTTGATCGGCGCGTCCTGATGCACGAGGATGCCTTCGGCATGCGGCGTCGGCGTTTCGTAAGCGGTATAGACGAAGTTTGCGCCAGCCGCCTGCGCGAACACAGGCGGCGCCTCGCCGACATAACCGAAGTCGATCGCGCCCACATTCAATCCTTCGAGCAATTGCGGCCCGGCGGGAAACTCAGTCCACTTAACCGTTATTCCAAGCGGCGCGAGGCGCTTTTCGAGCGTGCCGTGCGCCTTCAGCAATACGAGCGTACTGGCCGCCTTCTGATAACCGATTCGAAATTCTTTCGCATGCGCATTCGCGGCGAAGACGGACGTGGAGACAACGGGCAAGGCCGCGGCGGCCAACGAGGCGCCCACGCCGGCGATAAACGCCCGGCGGTTGAGCAGCGGATGACGGGACATAAAAGTGCTCGTTAAAAGGACGGCCGCAAAACGGACCGATTGGCTTCGACAATAATTCGTCTGCAAGCCTGGACGAACCGATAAATTCGCATAAGCAAATCACGCTGGCAGGGACGGAACGGGACGGGATACGCACGGCACACACCGGCGTTCTTATCTGCGTATCTGGCTGCGTTAGGCCGTTGGCCCCCGCTACAATCCGTCATCCGCGCGCAGTCGCGGTTGCGTCAGTCGATCAAAGGGACATCGTGCATCTAACGACAACACTCGCGCCGTGGTCATCCCACGACACTCAACTGATCTTGTCGTGCGTGCTCGGGCTCGCACTGATCATCGTGTTTATCAGCGTGCTGAAACTCGCACCGTTTCTGTCGATTCTGGTCGGCACGTTCGCGGCGGGTTTTTCGGCCGGCCTGCCGCTGGAAGCAGTAGCCAGCGCATTCAGCAAAGGCGCGGGTGCATTGCTCGGCGACGTCGGCATCATCATCGCGCTTGGGGCGATGCTCGGTGCGCTGATGGCGGAGTCAGGGGCTGCCGACCGGCTCGTCTCGACCATCCTCAAACATTCCACGCCACGCACGCTGCCTTGGATGATGGCGCTGGTGGCGATCATTGTCGGCTTGCCGCTCTTCTTTGAAGTCGGTCTGGTGATGATGGTGCCGATCATCTTCGTCATGGCGCGCCGCGCGCAACAGCCGATCCTGCGGATTGCGATTCCCGCGCTCGCCGGTATGACCACGCTGCACGCACTGCTGCCGCCGCATCCGGGTCCGCTGATTGCGGTGAGTGCGCTGCATGCCGATCTCGGACTGACGCTCGGCCTCGGCCTGATCGTCGCGATTCCGGCGGTTATTCTCGCGGGCCCGGTCTACGGCATCTGGTTGTCGAAACGCATGCACGTGGTCGAGCCCGAAGAAATGGGCAAGCTTTTCACCTCGCATCAAACCACCGGCGAGCCGCCGAGCTTCGCGATTTCACTGATCACGATCCTGTTGCCCGTGGTGTTGATGCTGGGCCGCACGGTTGCCAAACTTCTGCTTCAACCCGAGACCTTCCTCTTCAACGCACTCAATTTTCTGGGTGAGCCATTGGTCGCGCTCGGCCTCACCGTGCTATTCGCGGTGGTGGCGCTGGGGTGGTCGCGTGGCATGGCGCGCGACCGGGTCGGCGGCATTCTGCGCAAGAGCCTGCCGCCAATCGCCGCGCTGCTGTTGACCATCGGCGCAGGCGGTGGCCTCAAGCAGGCGCTCGTGGTGGCCGGCATCAGCACGACGATCGGCAAGATCTCCGTCGGCGCGCACATGCCGCTGATTCTGCTGGCGTGGCTGATCGCCGTCGCGCTGCGGCAGGCCACCGGTTCCGCGACGGTTGCGACCACCACGACCGCAGGTATCGTCGCACCGGTCGTCGCGGGTCTCAGCACGACGCACAATTCGCTGATGGCGCTCGCGATCGGCGCTGGTTCCGTGTTCTTCTGCCACGTGAACGACGCGGGCTTCTGGATGGTCCGCGAGTACTTCGGGCTGCAATTGAAGCAGACGGTGATGGTCTGGTCGGTGCTGCAGACGATCGTATCCGTCGTCGGCCTGGTATTGACGTTCGTGTTGTGGACCGTCCTGACCTGAGTCCTGCAACGGGAATCGCAAACGGTGGCAGGAATTGACGCTTAGGTGTCAATTCCGCACAGCATTAGACGCTTACACTGCTTCGGCATGGGCGAGGAGCAGTCCCGCACCTCGCTCCCCTGCCAACGCGGAGCCACCATGCTTGAACTGAGACCGTCCTGCGAAGGATGCGGAAAATCACTGCCGCCGAACGCGCCCGACGCGATGATCTGCACGTACGAATGCACCTTCTGTGAAGTGTGTGCGCTCAGCACGCTGCGCAACGTGTGTCCGAATTGCGGCGGCAATTTCCAGCATCGGCCGATCCGCACGCGCGCGCAGCTGACCAAACATCCGGCTCGCGTCGAAGCGCATCCCGTCTCTATCGATGAAGCGTCGCACGCCGGCTTCTTCGAGCGTTACCGCAACACGCCGCCCGGCGAGCGCTAAAGCAGCCATTCGCAGCGTGGCGTCGTTCAAGGCGACGCGGTTCGCAGCAGGCCACAAGCCCACCGTCCGACGGCCCGCGCACCCCCCGACGCCACCTCAATCCTCGCTGCCGCCCGTTTCCGGTGTCGCAATCCCGCTCACCGTGCGCGCAGCCACGCGCAGCAGGCGAATCTGTTTGCGGTAATTGCGGCAGCCGCTACAGGTCGGCAGATGCAGCCGGATCGCGACCCATTCGCTAGTCGTCAATCGGCGGTCGAGCGCGTCCGACAACAGGCGCGTGATGTGCTTACACTTCCCCATTCGCATCCTCTCTGGATAGGCCCTTTTCGCTCAGGCAAGTGCGCAAGCGCAGCCGCGCGCGGTAAATCAGCACGCTGCAGTGATTGGCGGTCATCTGCAGTTCGGCGCAGATCGCTTCGGTTTCCAGATCGAGGAATTCGCGCATCATGAACACGCGCCCGATGTGCTCGGGCAGGTGTTCCAGACACATCTCGAACAAGGTCCAGAATTGTTGCTGACGCAGCGCGGTCTCCGGCGTCGGCCACGGCTGCGGCTTGGTCTCGCGCGACCAATGGCCGTTATCTTTGAAGAGTTCGCGATCGAGCAGCGCCTCGCCGTCGATTTCGGATTCGAGCGCCGACAGGTTCACCGTACGCTGCCGGGCGCGCAAGGTGTCGACAAGCTTGTGCCGCAGGATGCCGAACACCCACGTCTTGTGCTCCGATTGCGCGGCAAACCGGTCGGCTTGCGTCCAGGCGGCGGCGAGAGCCTCCTGCACGGCGTCTTCGGCGGCTGCGGCGTCGCGTAATTGCAAACGGGCGAAGCGCAACAGGTCGCGCCGCAGTTGCGTCAGATAGACGGGATCGTCGAGCGCCGGCCCGCTTACTTGCGCCATGACATGCTCCGTCGCCGCGCTCGCGGTTGCCGCACGCTTTCTTCTGAATCGTGGTGGTTCATAGGCGGGTGAGTCTCCTCGCGCAGTTCCCGGAAATGTGCGCCATTCTGCCGCACGTTCCTGCGCAAGCGAATCAGTATTGAACATGTGCCCGCCAGCAAGCGATGACCTGATCACCTTAGTCGTGCCGCAACGGGGTTTATGACAGAAAAATACATTATTGCGCAAAATGAAATCAACGCTGTAACGGCAAATCTTCACCCTGAGCGCATAGGCAAAGACACGCTGTCAGGCACGTCTCAAACCCGCCCTAAATACCCATCCGGATTCTTTCACTATTCGAAAAAATGTCTTCCTGTCTTCGGTATTTTTAGGCGGACACTGAATCGTTACTCTTCAGTCCATCGATCACACCAGATCGCAAACCGAACGCTGAAGAGGAGTTGCACCATGAAACGCATTCTTACCGCCCTGATCGCTTCCGTCGCCCTGTTTGCCGCCGCTTCGGGCGCAGCTGAAGCAGCAGCACCGGCCCAATGCAACGGCCCGGCATCGTACTGCAACGTGTTCTTCGGCAACTGATCGTCTGCAGGACGCAGCCGGACACAGGTCTGGCGCGGGTCTGCTGACGAGACGGGTTCCCGAAGTCAAAAAAGGGCGTCGTTAAAGACGCCCTTTTTGCATTTGATCCAACACGTTTGACGTGCTTCTGAAAATGCCGATGTTGCCCGACTGTTTGCCGAGACTTAGGGCTGGCAGCGTGTGAATGGCAATTTCGCCATCCCGGAATGACAGCAAAAAACACGCTTGTGCCTAAAAACGTCCTAGCCCGAAAGCATGCTTGATTGACAAGGCAAAAGTACCAGTTATCCACAAGGTTATTCAGTGATTCTGTGGATAACTTTGGGTGCTACCGGGTTATCCACCGGTAGCAACTTCCGCGATGGAAGCCCGCGCAGCCCGAAGCGGGCGTTTTTGTCCCCGCTTCCGCCATCTCCTATGGCTTTTGCCTATGATGGACAGTTCGTACCCTTTTGCGCGTCGAGCGCCTCACCTCAAGGAAACGAATATGGCCTATCACATCGCAGTCGTTGTCGGCAGCCTGCGCCGCGAGTCGTTCAACCGCCAGTTGGCGCAAGCGGTGATTTCACTCGCACCCGCCGACTTCACGTTCGAATTCATCGAGATTGGCTCGTTGCCGCTTTACTCCCAGGATTACGACGCCGATTATCCCGAAGTCGCCAAACACCTGAAGCAGCGCGTCGAAGCCGCCGATGGCCTGCTGTTCGTCACGCCCGAGTACAACCGCTCCATGCCGGGCGTCCTGAAGAACGCGCTCGACTGGGGCTCGCGGCCGTGGGGCACCAATTCGTGGGCCAACAAGCCCGGCGCGGTGATCGGCACATCGCTCGGCGCGACCGGCACGGCGCTCGCGCAACAGCATCTGCGCAATGTGCTCGCGTACCTCGACGTCGCCACGCTCGGCCAGCCCGAAGTGTTCATCAAGCACGACGCGGCGGCCATCAACGAGAAAGGCGAGATCGTCAACGACGGCACTCGCAAGTTCCTGCAGACGTTCGTCGACCGCTACGTCGTGTGGGTCAAACGCCAGACCGCCGCCTGACGCCAATTCACGGACACACCCACGCTGGGAGCGCCGCCGTTGCCACGACCTCATGGCACGCCGGCGCGGTCAGCGCGTCCGCCTATACGTGGTGATGCCCTGTCACCCTTTCCCAGCCATGGCGCACGGCGAGCTTGAAGCGTTCCCACGTGCTGTCCGGCGAGGTGGTTTCCCAGTGACGCCGGGCTTCCGGCTCGACGTCGTCCCATGGCTTGTCGCGATAACGTGCGTCCCGACCGATCTCCGCGCCGTAGCGATAGGCCGGCACGTAATCTTCGTAGCGCGCGTGCTCGGCCGCGTATTGCTCGTCGTAGTGCGTGCGGAAATCCTCTTCGTATTCCAGATACTCGTTCGGAATCTGGCCGCTTGAGCCCGCGGCCGGCTGCGCTGCTTCCGGGACGGGTTCCGGCGGCTGCATGATTGCGCCCGAGCCGGGCATCGAACCGGCAGCGATCGCAGTACGTCCCGCGTCGCCGACCAGCGGGTCGGCGTTGGGCTCGTTGACCGGGTCGCGCACCGGCCGCTCGCCTGGCGGTGGTGGGACGAACCGCTCGGCGTCGGTATCCATGGTCGGCGGCGGATAGGGGGAATCGGCCGGGGTTGCAGGCCGCGTGGTTGACCCCCGCGCCGCTACGCCGGGCGTCGTTACGCTTGATGTATGCGGTGTGCCGGGCGTCACTGCGCCAATGCCGAGCTCGTCGAGTATCGAATGTTCGCGGCTCGATTCCGACGGCGTGTCCCAATCGGGCGAGCGTTCACCAATGTCGGCCGCGCCCAGCCTCTTCAAGGTATTGCGAGCGAGTTCCGCGTGCGATGCGCTTGCCGCATTCACGCAGACCAGCACGGCGCCCCGCCGCACGGCTTCGGCGTAGCGGGCTGTTTCGGACGCGCGCGGGCCGGTCGCAAACAGGCTCGAGAGAAAGCGCTCGATATTGGCGAGCACGCTGGAACTGGCAACCTCATCGCTCGCGGAGCCGACGGAGGGTTCCGGATTCGCCTGCAACTCGATCGTTTCGCGTGCAAAGCCGGTCTGCACAAGCGTGTCGCGCGCGGCTTCCGCTTGAGAATAGGTGTCGAATAAACCAATCACAGTGTGTCGCATGACCGTCTCCCGGCGTATCTGGGTGGAGCGGATGGCGCAAGAACGCGCCGGCCTCCTTCCCTTAAGAAACACCGCAACGATCATGCCGGGGCCGGCGCGATACGCCCGCATCCCCCACTGCAGCCTGCCCGGGCCGGTTGGGCCAGTTTGGCGCCCCGGGTCACGCTGGAAACGTGGCAAACCGCTGCTGCGCTTTTACAACCGCCTGTAATTGGCGGCGGCGCTGACAAGGCAGGGCGTTAGCCGGCCGGATGCGCCGCCGCAGCCGGATCGGCCCCCGTCTGCGCGAGGTCGCGCTGGATTGCTTGAAGGAGCGTTTCCAGCAACGCAATATCGAAAGGTTTCGACAGCACGCGCACATTCACATGTCGCGCACGGTCGAGTTCTTCCGCGTAGCCGGTGACCAGAATGACCGGCAGCCGGGTGTCGAAAGCCTGCACGGCTTCGGCCAGGTCGATGCCGTTCATCGTGCCCGGCATGTGGATGTCCGACAGCACCAGATCGAACGGCAGCGGCTCGCCGGTGCGCGCTTGTCTCGCGTGGGCGTCGTCGAACAGGCGCAACGCGGTATCGGCGTTGAACACGCACGTGACCTGGTGACCCATCATCTGCAACAGGGCTTCCGTGCCGGCGGCGACTTCATCGTTGTCCTCGACCAGCAGGATGCGTAAGCCGTGCGGCGCGCCGCTTTCCTCGACGGTCGGCTCTGCCGGCAATTCGGCCTCAGGCGCGGCCGTGGCGCGCGGCAGGTAGAGTCGTACCGAGGTGCCCGCGCCGATTGCGCTGTCGATCGCGGCAAGTCCGCCGGAGCGCTCGCAGAAGGCGAAAACCTGCGGCAGCCCGAGGCCCGTGCCCATGCCTGTCGGTTTCGTCGTGAAAAGCGGTTCGAAGGCGCGTGCGAGCACGTCGGGCGGCATGCCGCCGCCGGTGTCCTCAAGCGACAGTTGCACGAAATCGCCCGTCAGCGGAAAACCGTCCTGGTGGCGGAAGTTGATATTGGCGGTTCGAACCGTGAAGCGGCCGCCGTTGGGCATGGCGTCGCGCGCATTGACGGCGACGTTGATCAGCGCCAGTTCGAGCTCGGCGACGTCGACCCGCATGGGCCAGATATTGACGCCGATGTCCATCACCAGCGAAATCTTTGCGCCGAGCGACGCGCGCAGCAGTTCGCGGCATGCCGGCAGCCAGCGTTCGAGCGCCAGCGTCTCGTTGCGCAACGGCTGCTTGCGGGCGACGCCCAGCAATTGCCGGGTGAGCGATTGACCGCTCTTTAGCGCCCGCTCCATCGCCGACAACTCGCGATCGAGTCCTGGCGTGCCGCGCCGCCGGGCGATCTGTACGTTGGCCGAGACGATCATGAGCAGGTTGTTGAAATCGTGTGCCACGCTGCCGACCAGATTCCCAAGCGCCTCCATCTTGCGCGACTGGCGATACGCGGATTCGATCGAGCGGCGCATCGAGGCCTCGGCCTGCCAGCGCTCCCAGGCTTCCTCCTCGGCGCCAAGGCGGCGCAGCGACAGCCAGATCACGCACCACAGCACGATGGACGGCGTGAACATCGACAGGATCAGCACGCTCAGATGCCGGTACCACGCGGCCCAGATCGCCGAGGTGCGATAGGCGCACGACACGTACACCGGATAGGCGCCGACGCGCCGGAATGCGAGGATCACGTCGTCGCCGTCGAGGTCGGAATGCATCCGTACGACGCCGGCTCGCCGCCCTTGCGCCAGTGCCTCGGCCAGCGGCGAAGCCGGCGCCATCGCTGCCGGCTCGCGCAGGCGGCGCGGGAAATGCGCAAGGATCGCGCCGTCGGCGCGGAGCAGGCTCATGGTCATCGGCGTGCCGTCGCTGCCGCCGAGCAGCTCCCGATAGAACGCGTCGAAATAGCTGGGCCGCAGTGCGACCGAGACGACCCCGGCAAACGAGCCGTCGGTGGCGAGGCGCTCCACGCCGGTGTTGAATACCTGCTCGCCCACAACATGTCCCGCCATGACCTTTGAGACATGGTCGAGGCTCTTGCCGCCACGAATGCCGACGAAATCGTCGCGATCGGCAATCGACAACACCGGCGCAGGATAGAAACGGCTGGTGGCAAGCAGATCGCCTTCACGGCCGAAAATCGAGACGGCCGCCACCTGAGGGTAGCCGCCCCCCATGGTGCGCAGCTTCTCGTGAATCTCGGCTTCTTGGGCGCGAATGCCGTTGTCGTCCAGACCCTGCGTCAGATCGACGATGCGCGCGTCCAGCGTCTCGTTCATGTCGAACACTTTCAGCGCGTGTTCTTCCGCCACGCGCACGGTGCGCAGCGTCACGTCGGTCGCATCGGCCATGCGCCCGCGCAGATCGTTGAATGCCATCGCCGCGACGTACACGCACGGCAGCACGATGGCGGCGATCAGCAGCGCGATCAACGTGATGCGCCGAACCTGGAAATTCTGTTCCGGCACGGCCGGGAACCGCGCCTCGTCCTGGCGGTTAGCGGAACGGCGGCTCGCTTCAGGTGGGTCGAACCGGTCTGGTGTCATGGTCGATAACGCTAAGGTCGTTCGGGACGAAAGGGCCAGGCGTCGGCCTCATACGAAAAGCATAGACATGCAGCGGCGGCACTGGTTACTGTGACAAATGGTCGGCCCGTGATTTGTCTACTGTTTAAATCAGTGACGAATCGAGAAGCGCAAACGTACACAAAAGTATAAATGTAAAAGAAAGCCTTCCAAATCTACCAAATTATTTTCAAATACGGTACTTGGCGGGAAAATCTCTTTAATCAAAGCGAAATTGGCGAGTTGCCTTTCCGCCGTTTTACTTCGAAAATCAACGCCATCACAAAAAATGTATCCGCCATGTTCGGATGCATCTGCCGCGAGGGCCGCCAGACAACGCGCACAACGCGTGACCGAAGGCGCTCGCGGAAACTGGCGCGCGGCAAGGGGACCAGCCCGATCCGTGAAGCCGCGCGGATTCATCTACGGGGTAGGCTTCGAACATGCCGGTCATAGCCGTCGTCCACCGTGCTCGCACGCATCCATGCGCGCCCACGGCTTCCGTCAAAAGCGCCTCGCTGCGCGCTCCTCCCGCTCGTTTGCAAGCTGCATTCTCGCAAGCTTCCGCCCGCTTTGCCCCTGGTCGACAGACCGCGCGCTAAAGAAACCGACTCTACCCGCCGTTAACGCGCAAGAGCTAAATCCGCTTACCGACCCGCCCATGTCTTTGCCTATTGTGATCGCCGACGATTCGTTGCTTGCCCGCAAGGTGCTCACCAAGGCATTGCCGCCGGACTGGGATGTCGACGTGTCCTACGCGGCAAACGGGCGCGAAGCGCTCGGCCTGTATCGCGAAGGCAAAGCGTCGGTGATGTTCCTCGACCTGACGATGCCGGACATGACCGGCTATCAGGTGCTGGAAGCATTGCAGCATGAGGACCTGAACACCTTCGTCATCGTCGTCTCCGCCGATGTTCAGCCGATGGCCCGATCGCGCGTGCGCGCGCTCGGCGCTGCCGCATTCATCGCCAAGCCCGTGACACCCGAGGCGGTACTGCCCATCCTCAAGGAGTACGGGTTGTATGTCTGAGCCAGTTCTCACCGAAGATCAGCGCGACGCGCTGCAGGAGGTCGCCAATCTGGCGATGGGCCAGGCCGCGACGCGTCTCGCGCATCTGCTCGATGCGTTCATCGAATTGTCGGTGCCGCGTGTGAAGGTGGTGGCGGTGAGCGACGCGGCAGAGGCGCTGCGCGAGATGACCGGGATCGAGGACACGGTGAGCGCGGTGCGCCAGGGCTTTCGCTCCGACATCAAGGGCGAAGCATTGGTGATCTGTCGCAGCGACAGCATCGACCAGTTGTGTTCGCTCGTGAGCGATCCGTACTCGCGCTCGAGCTACGAGGCGGTGAGCCAGAAGGAACTCGTGTTCGACGTCGCGAACGTGCTGACGGGCGCGTGCGTCTCGTGCATTCTCGACCAGCTTGGCCGCACGCCGGTCTTCTCCGCGCCGGGCCTGCTCGGCGAAGCGATGACACTCGACGAGGTGTTCCAGCCAGGCGTGCTGCAATGGGAAGTCGCGCTGCTGGTCGAAGTGAATTTCGCGCTCGAGGACCAGAGCTTCCGCGCGCACCTCGTGATGCTGATGGCCGAAGAGTCGATTCGCCATATGAACGAGGCGCTCGACGAGCTGTTGTCCAGTCTATGAATGTGCCCGTGGACTCGTTGAGCGATCTGGTTGTCGAACGCGTCGGTTTCGGCATCTTCGTGCTCGATCGCGAGATGAACGTGCTCATGTGGAATCGCTTCATGCAGGATCACAGCGGTTTCTCGCCGGAACAGATGGTCGGCAAATCGCTATTCACGCATTTTCCGGAGTTGCCGCGCGTGTGGCTGTCGCGCAAGATCGAAAGCGTGTTTCAGCTCGGCAGTTTCGCGTTCAGTTCATGGGAGCAGCGCCCGTATCTCTTCAAGTTCGACCATGACCGGCCGATTACCGGCGGCGTCGATTTCATGCAGCAGGACTGCACGTTCATGCCGCTCATGCGCGATCGCGAAGTGGTGGCCGTGTGCGTGACCATCTCCGATGTCACGCATGTCAGCATCGTGCAGCGCGAGCGTGAAGAGGCGGTCGCCAAGCTGCAGGAATACGCGGACCGTGACGGTTTGACGGGCATCGCCAACCGGCGTTACTTCGAAGCGCGCCTGCGTGATGAATACACGCGCTGGCAGCGCTACGGCGGCGAGATGTCCGTGCTGCTGTTCGATCTCGACCACTTCAAGAAAATCAACGACCAGTTCGGCCACGGCGTCGGCGATACCGTGTTGCGCGTGATGGCGCAGCGGGTCGCCGAGGTGGTACGGGCGCAGGATACCTTCGGGCGTTTCGGTGGCGAGGAGTTTGCCTTGCTGTTGCCGTGCACGCCGCTCGACGACGCCATGCGGGTCGCGGAAAAGATCCGCTGCACGATCGCCGACACGCCGGTCGAAGTGCAGGGCACGAGCGTGCCGGTGACAGCCAGCGTCGGCGGCGCGGCGGCGCGCGCGGGCGTGCCGGCGTACGACGTGCTTATCAACGAAGCCGACGCGGCGCTGTATAGCGCAAAGCGGCAAGGGCGCAACCGCTCGGTGGCTTTCTCCTGAGCCTGGCTCGTCAAGCCGGCGGACAGAGCACGTGGTCACGCTTCCCAGATCTTCCTTCCGGCCCCTTATTCGCCCTCGAAACTGCGGCATCTCACAAAGGTTGTTATACTTTTCGCCGTTTCCGGCATCCCTGCCGGGTGTTTCGTGCGTGTCCGCGCGCGCGGGCCGCGTGCCCTGCGCTTGTCTCGCGGGTAGGCATTAAACCTTCTTGAACGCCTTTCAGCGGGCGCCTCCAGCGGAGATCGTCTTGGCTGTTTCCAATCTTGTCGTGGACGATACAGAAATCGACGCTGCTGCCGCCACGTCCGGCAGCTCGTTTTATCTCGCGATGCGGATCCTGCCGGCCGCGCAGCGCGATGCGATGTATCAGGTCTACGCCTTCTGCCGTGCTGTCGACGATATCGCCGACAGCGACATGCCGCGCGCCGAACGCGCCGCCGCGCTCGAGCGCTGGCGCGCCGACATCGACGCGTGCTATGCCGGCGCACCGCGCGCTTCCTTGCGCGCGCTGACGCGGCACATTCATACGTTTCATCTGCAACGCGAAGATTTTCACGCGATGATCGACGGCATGGCGATGGACGCCGCCGCCGACATCTGCGCACCCGACGAAGCCACGCTCGACCTGTACTGCGACCGGGTCGCGAGTGCGGCGGGCCGTCTATCGGTGAGGATATTCGGGATGCAGGAAGCGCCGGGCCGTTTGCTCGCGCACCATCTGGGCCGCGCGCTGCAACTGACCAACATCCTGCGCGATATCGACGAAGACGCCGGTATCAACCGCTGCTATCTGCCGTACGAATTGCTGGCGCGAGAAGGCATCGCGGTGACGGACCCGGCGCAGATCGCCGACGATCCGTCGCTGCCGCGCATCTGCGCCACGCTTGCCGAGCGGGCCAAGGAACACTTCGCCGCCTCCGACGCGATCATGAACCGCGAGCCGCGTAACCACGTGCGCGCACCGCGCATCATGTCGGGCGTGTATCGCGTGCTGCTCGACCGAACGCTTGAGCGCGGCTTCGACATTCCGCGTACGAAGGTCAGCAAGCCGAAACTGCGCATGCTGTGGATCGTCGCGCGGTACGCGCTCTTCTGAGCTGATGCCGAAGCTCATTCATGTGATCGGCGCCGGCCTCGCCGGCCTGGCCGCAGCGGTGCAATTGCAGCGCCGCGGCGCACAAGTCGTGTTGCATGAAGCGGGGCCCCAGGCGGGTGGCCGTTGCCGTTCGTATTACGACCCGAAGCTGGGCGCTACCATCGACAGCGGCAATCACATGGTGCTGTCGGGCAATTTCGCCACGCTCAACTATTTGCGCGCGATCGGTGCCGCCGACGAACTGGCCGGCCCGGCCCAGCCCGACTATCCGTTCGTGGATCTGGCGACGCGCGCGCGCTGGACCGTGCGCATGTCGCCGGGCCGTCTGCCGTGGTGGGTCTTCGACCCGAACGCGCGTGTGCCGAACACCGGGCCGGGCGACTATCTGGCGCTTGTGCCGCTGCTGTTCGCCAAGCCCGGGCGCAGTGTTGCGCAGACCATGCGCTGCAATGGCCCGCTGTGGGACCGCCTGCTGCGGCCGCTGTTTCTCGCCATGCTCAATGTCGAGCCGCGTGAAGCGTCGGCGGAGCTGACGTCCGCAATGGTCAGGGAGACGCTGGTTGCCGGTGGTCTGGCGTGCCGGCCGCTGGTGGCGCGCAACGGTCTGGGCAGCGCCTTTGTCGACCCGGCGCTGCGCCTCTTGCAGCATGGCGGCGCGGCCATCCGGCTCGGGTCGCGTCTGAAAGACATCGTGTTTGCCGAGACCGGCCCCGGCCCCAGCCGCGTGTCGGCACTGAATTTTGCGGACGAAAGCATCGCGATCGGGGCCAACCAGGCCGTGGTGCTCGCGGTGCCGCCGGACGTGGCACAGACGCTCGTGCCCGGCTTGCGCTCGCCGAGTCGCTTTGCGGCGACGCTCAATGTGCATTTCGGCGTTGAGCCGCCGTTCGGCATGGCGCCGATCACAGGGTTGCTGAATGCGACGGCCGATTGGCTGTTCGCCTTCGAGGGCCGCGTGTCGGTGACGGTCAACGCCGCGGAGCGCCTGCTCGACACGCCGCATGAAGCGCTCGCGAAAACCATCTGGGCCGAAGTGGCTCAGGCTGCCAACTTGCCAGCCGAGCCGATCCCGGCCTGGCAGGTGGTCATGCAAAAGCGCGCGACATTTGCCGCTTTGCCGGACCAGGAAACGCTGCGCCCCGGCACGCGCACTCGCTGGAACAACTTGATGCTCGCGGGCGACTGGACAGCCACTGGCCTGCCCGCGACGATTGAAGGCGCAATCCGCTCCGGCCAGAAGGCCGCGGACACGCTGCTGAATCAACCGATGGAACGCCGATGAACGACTTATCTCAAGCCCAGCCGCTGGACGCCGTCCTGCCCGAATTCGCCGATGCGGCACCGACTGTGCCAGAAGCGGCCCCGAGCGCTGCGCCGGTTGCCGCGCCGCAAGCGTCCGCGGCCTCGCTCGACGCCGCGATCACGCGCGCCACCGACGCGATCCTCGCCGCGCAGAAGCCGGACGGCCACTGGGTCTACGAACTCGAAGCCGACGCGACGATTCCCGCCGAATATGTGCTGCTGGTCCACTATCTCGGCGAAACGCCGAACGTGGAACTGGAGCAGAAGATCGGCCGCTATCTGCGCCGCATCCAGCTGGCGGATGGCGGCTGGCCGCTCTTCACCGACGGCGCGCTCGACATCAGCGCCAGCGTGAAGGGGTATTTCGCACTGAAGATGATCGGCGACTCGCCGGATGCCGAGCACATGGTTCGCGCGCGCGAGGCGATTCTGGCGCACGGCGGTGCGGAAACAGTGAATGTGTTCACGCGGATTCTGCTTGCGCTGTTCGGCGTGGTGTCGTGGCGCGCCGTGCCGATGATGCCCGTCGAAATCATGCTGCTGCCTCAATGGTTCCCGTTCCATCTGTCGAAGGTGTCGTACTGGGCGCGTACCGTGATCGTGCCGTTGCTGGTGCTGAACGCGAAGCGGCCGGTGGCGCGCAATCCGCGCCGTGTACGTATCGACGAGCTGTTCCGCGGCGCGCCGGTCAATACCGGCATGCGCGACCGGGCGCCGCATCAGCACCTCGGCTGGTTCCGCTTTTTCCGTGGCGTGGACGTGATGTTGCGCATGATCGACGGCCTGTTCCCGAAGGCGACACGCGAGCGTTCGGTGCGCGAGGCGGTGCGCTTCGTCGACGAACGGCTGAATGGCGAAGACGGCCTCGGCGCGATTTTCCCGGCCATGGCCAACTCGGTGATGATGTACGACGTGCTCGGCTATCCGGCCGATCATCCAAATCGCGCGATTGCCCGTCAGTCGATCGAAAAGCTGCTCGTCATCAAGGACGACGAAGCCTATTGCCAGCCGTGCCTGTCGCCGGTGTGGGATACCTCGCTCGTGGCGCACGCGCTGCTCGAGACTGGCGAAGCGCATGCCGAGCAAGCGGCTGAACGCGGGCTCGCGTGGCTGCGTCCGCTGCAGATTCTCGACGTGCGCGGCGACTGGATTTCACGCCGCCCGAACGTGCGTCCTGGCGGCTGGGCGTTCCAGTACAACAACGCGCACTATCCGGACGTCGACGATACGGCGGTGGTGGCGATGGCGATGCAACGCTCGGCGGCGCTGACGCAATCGGATGTCGATCGCGAAGCCATTGCGCGGGCGCGCGAATGGGTGGTCGGCATGCAAAGCAGCGACGGCGGCTGGGGCGCGTTCGAACCGGAAAACACCCAGTACTACCTGAACAACATTCCGTTCTCCGATCACGGCGCGTTGCTCGATCCGCCGACCGCGGATGTGTCGGGCCGCTGCCTGTCGATGCTCGCGCAACTCGGCGAATTCCCGCAGGGCAGCGAGCCGGCGCAGCGCGCGTTCGATTACATGCTGAAGGAACAGGAATCGGACGGCAGCTGGTATGGACGCTGGGGCCTGAACTACATCTACGGCACGTGGACCGCGCTGTGTTCCCTGAACGCCGCGGGTCTCCCGCACGACGATCCGCGCATGAAGCGCGGCGCGCAGTGGCTCCTGTCGATCCAGAACGAAGACGGCGGCTGGGGCGAGGGCGGCGAGAGCTACAAGCTCGACTATCGTGGCTATGAGCGCGCGCCGAGCACGGCTTCGCAAACCGCGTGGGCGCTGATGGGCCTGATGGCGGTGGGCGAGGTGAATCACGAAGCGGTGGCGCGCGGCGTCGAGTATTTACAGCGCGAACAGCGCGAGCATGGTCTGTGGGACGAAACGCGCTTCTCAGCGACCGGTTTCCCACGCGTGTTCTATCTGCGCTATCACGGGTATCGCAAGTTCTTCCCATTGTGGGCGTTGGCTCGCTTCCGTCATCTGAAACGCAACGGGCTGACGCGCGTCGCGGTCGGGATGTAACGGATGGCGTTTTCGACAACGCCGGCGGCCCACGCCGGCCACAGCACGTTGCCGGTGATCGTGGTGACGGGGATGGCCTTTGAAGCGCGCATCGCGCGTGGCAAGGGTGTCGAGGTGGTCTATGCGGCGCGTGCCGATCTGCTTGAGCGGGCGTTGAGCGCGGCGGTTGCGCGCGGCTGCTCAGGGATCGTCAGCTTCGGGACGGCCGGTGGGTTGGCGCCCGATCTTGAGCCGGGCGGGCTGATCGTCGCGGAGGCTGTTGAAGGGCCGTTTGGGCGGCTCGAGACCGATCGGGCATGGGCTGACAGGCTCGCTGCCGCGCTGTCGACTGGGCCGCTTGTGGCGCGGCTGCGGCGTGGGTTGATGGCGGCTGTGACTGCGCCTTTGGTGACTGCTGAGGATAAGCGTGTGTTGCATCGTTCCACCGGGGCTTTGGCTGTCGACATGGAGTCGCATATTGCCGGGGCGACGGCTGCCGCTCATGGTTTGCCGTTTGCAGTGTGCCGGGCGATTGTTGATCCGGCATGGCGGACGTTGCCTTCTGCCGCTACCGCGGGTTTGCGGGATGATGGGACTACGGCGTTAGGGCCGATTTTGCGGGAGTTGTTGCGGCAGCCGGCGCAGATTGGCGCGCTGATTCAGGTTGCTGTCGATGCGCGGGCGGCGCGGATGTCGCTGGTGCAGGCTCGGCATGCTATGGGGGAGGCGGGGGTTTTGAGGTTGGGGAGGGGCTAGGTTTTTGGCCTTTCCTTGTTTTGTTAGTGGTCTATTTGCGTTGCCCCTGTGCGGGGCGGCACCTACTTTTCTTTGCCTGCCGCAAAGAAAAGTAGGCAAAAGAAAGCGGCTCACACCGCTAGCTCATAAGCGGGGCCCTCGCGCAGCCACGGTAGTGGTGCATCTGGAATCCGTGCTCTCGCACATTCGGCGTGAGTGACAAGGGCGTCATACTTCCGGCGGCGCTGCGCGCGCCGACGCGTATTTCATAGATCCATCTGCTCGGTTTTGCGCGCGGGCCTTACTTCATGCCGCGGCCTTGCCGTTTCTTGTGCCAATCTCCCCGCTCGTTATTCAGTACCCCGCACGCTTTGCGGGTCGGGGTACCTTATTTCATCCCTTATTTCATCCCTTATTGGGTCGCTGGTGCGGCTTCCTGCGGTTTCTTGTCCGTCGGCGCCGGTGTCATTGCGCCCGATGCTGCATCGGGTGCCGCCGCTGGGGCGGTCGGTGTGTCGCCTGGGTCAGTGTAGTTCGGTACGCCTGCCGGGGTGCCCGTGGCGCTTCCTGATGCCGCGTTGGGGGCCTCCGCTGCGTCGCCAGGGTCCGAGTAGTTCGGTACACCTGCCGCCGCGTCCGAAGCACCCTTGGCAGGCGCGGCCGCGCCGGAGTCGCCCTGGTCGTCGTAATTCGGGAGCGGCGCGGCGTTGTCGCCCGTACCACGCAGACGCGCCTTACGCTGCTGTGTATAGGCGTCGCGAACGAACGAATACTTGTCCAGCGCGGCTTGCTCCAGCAAGCTGGATGCGCCCAGCAAGTCGGAACGCACGCTCACGAATTGCAGCACGTACAGCGGGTTGCGCACCGCCGGCTCAATGTAGTTCAACGGGTTGAACTTCACATCCACCACCAGACCCGCGCTGTCACGCACCGTGCTCGGGCCGAAGAGCGGCAACACAAGGTAAGGACCCGACGGGATGCCCCAGTGGCCCAGCGTCAAACCGAAATCCTGGTGGTGCTTCGGCAGGCCGGCCGGCGTCGCCCAGTCGATCAGACCGCCGAGTCCAAAGGTCGAGTTGAGCGCGAAACGCACGAGATCCTCGGTCGCGTCTGTGATCTTCAGTTGCAACAGGTTGTTGGCGACGTTGGTCAGGTCGCCCAGATTCGAGAAGAAGTTACTCACCGCCGTGCGCAACGGCTGCGGTGTCACCTTTTGATAACCCTTGGCGACCGGAACGGCGATGAAGCGGTCCACGCCGTCATTGAAATTGAAAATCACGCGGTTTGCCGGCTCGAACGGGTCGCCCGGCTTGCGGTCGGGACCGGTCGCGCAGCCAGAAATCAAACCGGTGACGGTAAGCGCCAGCACAGTGGTTCGCAGCTTCATGCTTATATTCCTTTGTGCTTCGCGCGACGTGGGCGCGGCTTGCCCATCAGTACAGGTTGGAACACCACCGCGCCGATCAGGGTGCAAAACAGCGAGAGCGCCAGCAAGCGTCCCATACTCGACGTCCCCGGATGGTGCGATAGCCAAAGGCTGCCGAACGCCGTCGCCGTGGTCGCCGCACTGAACAACACAGCATGCGTGAGACTCGACTGCAAAAGGCTGGTCTGGCCGTGGCGCCACGCCATCACGAAGTAAATCTTGAATGCCACGCCGACGCCCAGCATCAACGGCAACGCAATGATATTCGCGAAGTTCAGCGGCATGCCGAACACCACGCACAACTCCAACGTTACCAGTGCCGACACCAGCAGCGGAACCAGGGTGCGCAGCATATCGCCAAGCCGCCGCAGCGCAATCCACAGCAGAATCGCAATCGACAGCAAAGCCCAACCGGCGGCCTGCAGGAACGCTTTGATGATCGTGTCCGCGGAATGCAGGATCGAAATCGGGCCGCCGATCGCACCCGGCTCGGCTTTCTTCACCGAATGCGCAAAGCTCGCGAGCGCCGTGTCGTCGCTCGGATCGGCGCCGGGTTTGACCTTCGGCGCGATGTCGACGAGCGCGCGGCCGTCCTTCGAGACCCAGCTCGCGGAGATCTCCTTGGGCAGGTTGTCGCGGGTAATCTCGGTCGGCTGTAGCAGATCCGCCAGTTGCTTCAGCGCGATGCGCAGCGGCTCGGACATCGCGGTTTCGGCACGGTCCCGCGTGGCGGCGTCGGTGGCGGCCAGCTTTTGCAGCGTCGCGGACAGATGCTGGGCTTCGGCGGCGCCCGGGCCCGGGTGGTCGTCGGCGGCGAGCGAGAGCTGGTTCGACGCGCGCTTCAATGCGGCGACGCGCACGGCGTCTGTGGCTTGAGGCGCGGGCTGCTGCAGGAGCGCGGGCAAGAGTTGCTGCGCTGCACTTGCAATCAGCATCAGCTTTTGCTGCTGCTCGGCCGGAACGAAGGTGTCCAGCGTGGTCACGCGGCCCACTTCCGGCAAGGCGCGCAGACGTGCGGCCTTCTGATCCGCGTCGGCAAGCGTGGGCGCCAGCACACTCACGTTGTTGACCGCCGCTTCCGGTGAATCCTTCAGCGACAGCAGCGTTGCCATCGATTCCGTATGCGGATCCTTCAGATGCAACGGGTTGAAGTCGAAACGCAAATGCGTGAGCAACGGCGCCGCACCGATCACGACGATGAGCGTACCGATCAGCACCGGCCGGCGGTGACGATCGAGGAAATCGTCGACGGGGGCGAGTTGCTTGAAGCCGGGCGAAACGGGCTCGGCCGGCGGGTTGAAGACTTTCAGCAGCGCCGGCAGCAGCGTCATGTTGGTGAAGTACGCGACGAACATGCCGACGCCTGCGATCTCGCCCAATTCCGACACGCCGCGGTAAGCCGTCGGCAGGAACGAGAAGAAGCTCAGCGCGACCGCCACGGCAGCGAGCGTCAGCGGCACGCCAATGCTGTGCGCGGTATGCATGAGGGCGGCGGAAAGACGATTGTCCCGATTGCGCTCCTCACGATATTTGACGCCGAACTGCACGCCGAAATCGACCCCGAGTCCCACGAACAGCACCATGAAGGCGACCGAAATCATGTTCAGCGCGCCGACCAGCAGCAGGCCGAGCGCCGCGGTGATCGCGAGCCCGACGAACAGCGTGATGAACACGGCGACGATCATGCGGCCCGAACGCAGCGCCAGCCACAGAATGACCAGCACGACGATGAAGGTGCCGATGCCGTTGAGTACGGCGCCGTCCTGAACCGAGGCGAATTCCTCGTCCGCGAGAGGTTGTTCGCCGGTCAGGCGGACCGATGCGCCATAGCGCGTATCGAGGTGCAGCGAGGCGGCGGTGTCGCGGATCGCTTTCGACGCGGTTGCCCCCGGCTCCAGCGCGTCGTAGTTCACAACCGGCTGCACCGTGACGAAAGCGCGCGCCGGCTCCGTGGCGGCGCTCTTATCGACCAGTGCGCGCCACGAGAACGCCGCCGGTTGGCCGGCCAGCACGCGATCGAGCGTGGTTGCGCTTTGCGACAGCAAATGACTCATGTCGGCCAGCTTCACCTGACCGAGTTGCAGCGGCAGCAACAGGCTCGTGGTGAGCGTGCCGGCGAGGCCGGTCAGGCTTGGATCGTGCGCGAGGGCATTGACGAGCGGGCGTGACTGAACGAGTTGCGACGTGGTCGAGAGGACTTCATCGGTCGACGGGAACAGCAGACCATTGTGTTCGAAGAACGGACCGCCGGCCGGCTGCGAAACCGCGACGAACTCCTTCGGATCGGCTTTGAGCGCGGCCGTCAGGGCATTGGCGCCAGCATCGGCAAACTCCGGTGCGCGGGCTTCGACCACCACCAGCACGGTTTGACCGCGATCGGGGAAGGCCGCGTCCATGGCATTTTCGAGCGACGACCATTGCTTGTCGGTTTCGACAAGACGGCTGATATCCGTGTTGATCTTGAAGTTGTAGACGACATAGAAGCTGCTCAATACGGCGAGCACGAGTGACAGGGCGATGATCCGTGACGGATGACGCACCGAATAGGCGACGAGACGGACAATAGATGACTTCAGCATGTAGGCGGAGGTGGCCTTATCACGGACGGTGTTTTTGACGAAAGTGCACAAGTATACAGAGCCGGAGCCACTCGGCTCCACTTCAGTAGCAAGGCCGGTTCCCCGGCGGCGCGGCGGGGGCGGGAACGCAATATCGGTATACTGGTCTATCCTGCTTCCGCTGCGGGCTCGCGAGCCCGCCGGCGCTTACTTCTTGGGGTTTAGGCGAGCGTATGAAACGTTATCTTTCTGCTTTTCTGGCTGCGGCCGTGGTGTCCACTGCGGCATATGCGCAAAGCGCGCCTGATGCGGTCGTGAAGAGTGCTGTCGAAGGCACCGTTGCCGCGATGAAGGCCGATCCGCAAGCGCGCGGCGGCGATATGGCGAAGATTACCGACCTGGTTCAATCGCGATTTGTGCCGGCTACCGATTTTCAGCGGACCACGCGGATCGCGGTGGGGAAGGCATGGAGCACGGCAACCCCTGAGCAGCAGAAGCAGTTATACGACCAGTTTACGCTGCTGCTGGTACGCACCTACGCGGCATCGCTTTCGCAGTTGCGGGATCAGGACGTGAAGTTCAAGTTTTTGCCCGTCAATGCCGCGGCCGGCTCCAAGGACCTGGTTGTGCAGTCGCACGTGATCAGCAATGGCGGCGATGATGCCATCGATTACCGCCTGACCAAGGGCGCCAACGGCTGGAAGATTTACGACATCAACATGATGGGCGCCTGGCTGATTCAGGTCTATCAGACGCAATTTTCCGATCAGATTTCCAAAGGCGGCATTGATGGTCTGATCAAGTTCCTGACCGCGCATAACGCACGAAGCGCAGGCTGAGTTCACGCAAAAAGAAAAAGCGCGGTGGCAATCAGGCCACCGCGCTTTTTTTCTGCAGCATGCGCATCATGGGGCGGATGAAGCCGCCCCAACGAGAGCTTAGTGTGCGGAAGCGGAAGCCGCCGTCTGCACCTTCTTGCCCTTACCCGCGCGACCAATCTCTTCGAGCTTGATCTCGACGTGCCGCGAGAACACGTACTCGGCGGGACGCTGCTTGTCCAAAGCAATATCCTTGGTGAAGGCGCCGGAAGTCTTCGGGCCGCGCAGGCTAACCCTCAAAGCCTTCAACGGATGCGCCACCGTGTCCATCACGGCAGTCGCTTCGAAGCCGCAGTGCACCATGCAATCCGCGCACTTCTCATAGTTGCCCGTGCCGTACTTTTCCCACTCCGTGGTTTCCATCAGTTCCTTGAAGGTCTTCACGTAGCCTTCGCCGACCAGATAGCACGGCTTCTGCCAGCCGAACACGGTACGCGCCGGGTTGCCCCAAGGCGTGCACTCGTATGTCTGATTGCCGGCCAGGAAGTCGAGGAACATGCCCGACTGGCTGAACGACCAGTTCTTGCCGTTGTTGCCGCGCTTGAAAATCTCGCGGAACAGGTGCTTGGTCTTGTCGCGGTTCAGGAAGTGCTGCTGATCCGGCGCACGCTCATACGCATAACCCGGCGAGACGGTGATGCCGTCCACACCCATCGGGCCGAGCGTGTCGAAGAACGCGGCAACGCGTTCCGGCACGGCGTCGTTGAACAACGTGCAGTTGATGTTCACGCGGAAACCACGGCGCTTCGCTTCCTTGATGGCGGCGACAGCCTTGTCGTACACGCCTTCCTGCGACACCGAGTGATCGTGCGCCTGCTGGTCGCCGTCCAGGTGAACCGACCAGACGAAGTACGGATTCGGCTCGTAGTCGTCCATCTTCTTTTCCATCAGCAACGCGTTCGTGCACAGGTACACGAACTTCTTGCGCGCGATGATGCCCTTCACGATCTGGGGCATTTCCTTGTGCAGGAGCGGCTCGCCGCCGGCGATCGACACAACCGGTGCGCCGCATTCGTCGACTGCGCCAAGGCATTCTTCGAGCGACAGACGCTGATTCAGGATGGGATCCGGATAATCGATCTTGCCGCAGCCATTGCAGGCAAGATTGCAGCGGAACAGCGGCTCCAGCATCAATGCGAGCGGGTAGCGTTTGGTGCCAGAGAGATGCTGACGCATGATGTAAGCGCCAACCCGGACTTTCTGTAGCAGCGGAATAGACAAGATGTCCTCCTTAAACTTCGCGTGCAGCGAGTGGTTGCATCAGTTTCGATGGCAACTTGAATTCGACTTTCTCTTCACGGCCCGCCATCGTCGTGACATCGACGGGCCCCAATGCGCGCAGCGCATCGATTACGTTCTTCACCATCTCTTCCGGCGCCGAAGCACCGGCCGTGATGCCGACAGTCTGCACGTTGGCAAACCACTCCGGCTTCACTTCCGAACCGTCGGCGACGAGATAACTCGCCACGCCGCTTTCGCTGCCGATCTCGCGCAGCCGGTTCGAGTTCGAACTGTTGGTTGCGCCGACTACCAGCAGCACCTCGACCTCTTTGCTCAACTCGCGCACCGCGGCCTGGCGGTTTTGCGTGGCGTAGCAGATGTCGCGCGTGTCGGGACCGACCATGTCGGTGAAACGGCGCAGCAGGGCGTCGATGATGCCACGTGTGTCGTCGACCGATAGCGTGGTTTGCGTGACGTACGCAAGCGGCGTATCGAGCGGCAGGTCCAGATGCGCGACTTCAGCCTCGCTCTGCACCAGCAGCACCTTGCCGGGAATCTGGCCGATCGTGCCTTCCACTTCCGGATGGCCCGCGTGGCCAATCAGGATCAGGGTGCGGCCTGCCGCCACATATTGGCGCCCTTGCACGTGAACCTTGGTCACGAGCGGGCAGGTCGCGTCGAGCACGTCGAGGCCGCGTTGTTCGGCGTCACGTTCGACAGTCTGCGCGACACCATGCGCGCTGAAAATCGCCACAGCGCCTTGCGGCACCTCGTCGAGTTCCTCGACAAAGCGCGCCCCCTTCTGGCGCAGGTTATCCACCACGTGGCGATTGTGAACAATCTCGTGGCGAACATACACGGGCGCACCGTGTTGCTGTAACGCGCGATCGACGATCTCGATTGCGCGAACAACACCCGCACAAAAGCCGCGGGGCTGAGCAAGGATGACTCGCATAAATTGGCGAACTCCGACTGACGCGGGTTTCGAAGAAGTCGGTAAATATGACTTTATCGCCGCGACCATCTATTTAGTTGACGTCTTGAGCCCCGGCGACGAGCCGGTACAGCAAAACCAAACGCGCATTCTAACGCTATCAGCCCGGCTTTGCTCTGGTGCCCCGCCAAGGTGTTGGGACAGCGCCGCGCCGTGGGCTCGCCGGCCCGCGCCGCGTCCATGGAGCATGCGCGAATGCTTGGGTGGCAATGCGTGGTGGCAATGCGTGGTGGCAATGATTACACGCTGCACCTGTTTGGCGGAACCCTTAAACTACGTGGTCCTGCGGCGCACGTACGCGCGTCACATTACAGAATGGTTTCAAGACTCGCCGGATGTTCACTCGAGGGTAATGCTTAATGGCGGTGGCTCTGTTTCTTCTTTCGTGTCTTTCACTGCTTGTGTGGTGCGTGTTGCTGTTCGCCCGTGGTGGTTTCTGGCGGGCGCGCCCCGCTGCGCCGCTCACGCTCGAACCGCATAAAACGTGGCCTGCGGTTGTCGCTGTGGTGCCGGCACGCAATGAGGTCGATGTCATTGCACAAGCGGTCACCACCTTGCTCGAGCAGGACTATCCGGGCGAATTCCACGTCGTCGTCGTCGACGACCACAGCACCGACGGCACCGCCGACGCCGCCCGCGCGGTCGCGTTGCAACTGCATTGCCCCGACCGCCTGACGGTTTTGAGCGCGAAGCCGCTGCCGCCGGGCTGGTCCGGCAAGGTGTGGGCGCAGTCGCAAGGAATCGAAGCGGTGCGCACGCTCGGCCTGCCTGCCGATTTCCTGCTGCTCACCGACGCGGACATCGGCCATCCCGCCGACGCCGTCGCGCAACTCGTCGCCCGTGCGGACGCGGAAAAGCGCGACCTTGTCTCGCTGATGGTCCGTCTGCGTTGCGATTCGTTCTGGGAGAAGGCGCTGATTCCGGCCTTCGTGTTCTTCTTCGCCAAGCTGTATCCGTTCTCGTGGGTCAACAACCCGCGCAACCGCACGGCCGCGGCGGCGGGCGGCTGCATGCTGGTCCGGCGCAGCGCGCTCGAAGAGGCGGGCGGCATCGAGTCGATCCGCGCGGAGCTGATCGACGATTGCAGTCTCGCCGCACGCATCAAGCATCGCGGCACGGGGCGTCATCCGATCCGTCTGGATGTGGCGGCGCGCAGCGTGTCGCTGCGTCCTTACGATAGCTGGCGTGACATCTGGAACATGATTGCGCGCACGGCCTTTACGCAGTTGCGTTACTCGCCGCTGCTGCTGGCGGGCACGCTTCTGGGCATGACGATCATCTATCTGCTGCCGCCGGTGGCCGCGCTGGTGCTCGGCCCGCAGGGCGCGCCCGCGTGGCTTGCCTGGGCGCTCATGTGCTGCGCTTATGCGCCGATGCTCAGCTATTACCGCCGTTCGCCGCTGTGGGCGCCGTTTCTGCCGCTAGTGGCGTTGTTCTATGTCGGCGCGACGTTTGCGTCGGCGGTACGCTACTGGCGCGGCAAGGGCGGCCAATGGAAGGCGCGGGTGCAGGCACCGGTGCAGGAGCGCTGAGGCGCTCGGCCGGAGATGTGTTGGACGAAAAAAACGGCGCTCTCAGGCGCCGTTTTTTTACATCGACCTTTACATCAGCCCTTGGTGAGCATCATGTACATCTGGATCACCATGTCGGGCGAGAACGTGAACGGCACCCAGCCGTGGCCGGTGTGACGCATCACCAGCAGACGGTCGCCATTCGACTGTTTCTGCACGGCCATCACGGGATTCTTCGTCGAGACGAAGCGCCAGCCCGACGGAATGCCCGGCGGCGGTTCCGGCGTCATTGAGGCACGCGCGTTCGACAATTCCTCGATCAACTGTCCGATCTGCTCGGCACGCAGCGCGACCGTCTGGCCGCCAATGGTCATCGTGATCTCGTTTTGCGCGGGGCGGTTGATTTCGAGCGTGGGCTGCAACTGGGCAGCCGTCTCTTCGCCGGAGGCCGGTGCCGGCTCCGCTGTTTCTACCGCGACCGCCGCTGCTTCAGGCGCCACGTCTTCCGCTGTCGATCCGGACGCGACGTGATTCGCCACCGGCACTTCCTGCCCGGCGGTTACTGCGGGTGTCTCGGGGATGTTTTCGGCCTGCGGGGCCACGACAGCCTGGATGAGCTGATCGACGCCCATTTCCAGCGCGCCGAGCTGTTCGTGAAGATTCATGCGAGGTTTCTCTGGTAAGACCCACGATTTTACCTGCTGCGCGTAGGCTTTTACCTGTCGCAAACACAGTGACGTTGTAACAAAGTGCATGCAGGCCACACCGGATCGCCCGGCGCGGCCTGGCCGGACCGTCATGCACGCATCAGGACTTCAAATATCCGGCTTGTTTGAACCATTCGATCGCATCGCTCAAGCCCTCGCGATAGGGCCGCGCGCGATAGCCGAGCTCCCGTTCCGCTTTCGCTGACGTGAAGTACATCTTGTTCTTCGACATTTTCAAACCGTCGACGGTGAGGAACGGTTCGCGCTTCGTGATCTTGGCGACCGCTTCGGCGCCCGCGGCGAGCGGATAGAGTGGCCAGCGCGGCAAACTCAAGGTCGGCGCCTTGCGGCCGGTCAGCGCCGCGATATCCGCGAGCATCTGTTGCAGCGGCAGATTTTCGCCGCCGAGAATGTAGCGCTCGCCGATCTTGCCACGTTCGAGCGCGAGGAAATGGCCGGCGGCCACGTCATCCACATGCACGAGGTTCAGCCCCGTATCGACGAACGCGGGAATCTTGCCGAGCGCCGCTTCGACGATGATGCGCCCGGTCGGCGTCGGCTTGACGTCGCGCGGACCGATCGGCGTGGACGGATTGACGATCACGGCCGGCAGGCCGTCCTCGGCGATCATGCGCTCCACCGCGCGTTCGGCCAGCACCTTGCTGCGCTTGTACACGCCGATCGCCTGGTCGGCTTTGAGCGGCGAACCCTCGTCCGCTGACTGGCCGGAGCTGGTGACTTTCAACGTCGCCACGCTGCTCGTATAGACGATGCGCTCGACCCCTTCCTTCAGCGCGGCGCGCATGGTTGCCTCGGTGCCTTCGAGATTCGAGCGCTCGATTTCGCTCGGGTCCGGCGCCCACAGGCGGTAGTCGGCAGCGACGTGCAGCAGATAACGCACGCCGCGCAGCGCGTTGCGCATCGACGCTTCGTCGCGCATGTCGCCGACCACGATTTCCGCATCCAGCGCCTCGACGTTTTTGCGCGGACTGGTGGCGCGCACCAGCACGCGCACCTTGAAACCCTTCTGCTGCGCGATGCGCGCCACCGACGAGCCGACGAAGCCGGAAGCGCCGGTCACGAGCACGAGATCGCGATTCTGTTCGGTCATTCTGTTTCATTCCCTGCGTGACAGTCGACGGATTGTACGTGTCGCGCGCGCCGCGTGTCGCGCCGGGCGGCTCAGGTGTGCAGGGGAACTGAGATACCGCCGAGCATTCTCGTCACGACGCGACTAGAATGCCGGCTTGAAAGATTTACGTTGCATGGGATAGAGGAGAGGACGGCATGGCCCCGGATCTGGATCAGCGGATCGAAACGTATTACGTGCGGGTGCGCGGCACTGTGCAGGGCGTAGGCTTTCGCCACGCCACTGTGCGGCAGGCCCACGCACTCGGTATCAAAGGATGGGTGGCGAATCTCGACGACGGCTCCGTTGAAGCGATGTTGCAAGGCTCGGCCAACCAGGTCGACCGGATGCTGTCATGGCTGCGTCACGGGCCGCCGGCGGCGCGCGTCACCGAGGTGACCGGTGAAGAGCGCGCGACGGAAAAGCGTTTTGAGCGTTTTGAGCAGCACTGAGGTGGCACTGCGGTGGCAATGAGCGCTAGCGCGCCACCAGCAAACTCTCCGCAAAGCCCCATCCGTCTTCGATCCACTGATGGCTGCACACGAAGCCGGCGTCGTCGGCGATCGCGGGCACCTCGTCGGCGCGATATTTGTGGCTGCTCTCGGTCCAGATCGTTTCGCCTGCTTTGAGCGAGACCGTCAATTGCGCGGCGCCCACGTGCGCCGTGACATCGCGCTTCGCCCGCAGATGCATCTCGATGCTGCGCGCGTCCGGATTGAAGCGCGCGACGTGCTCGAACGCATCGAGCGGAAAATCGCCTTCGAGTTCGCGATTGACGCGCGCCAGCAGATTCAGATTGAACGACGCGGTCACGCCGATCGCATCGTCGTAGGCAGCCACGAGCACCGGCGTCGGCTTGATCAGGTCCGTGCCGAGCAGTAGCGCATCGCCGGGCGCCAGCATGTTGCGGATATCGCGCAGAAAACGCGTCGCCGCGAGTCTGCCGAAATTACCGATCGTACTGCCAAGGAACAGCACGAGTAACCGTTCGTCCGCCGCGCGGCTCTTGCTCACCTCGGCCAGTCCCGCCAGGTAATCGCGTTCATAGCCAACGATCGAGATCCGCTCGATGTCGCCAAGCTCGCGCCTGCATAACTGCAACGCGCTGCGCGAAATTTCAATCGGGCAGTAGGAAGTGGGGCGTTTTTTACACAACGCTTCCAGAATACGCCGCGTTTTGCGCCCGCTGCCGCTGCCCAGTTCGGCGACAGTCACGTCGTGCGGCAGATGCGCGACGATATCCGCCGCGTGCTTCGCAAGCAGCCGCTCCTCGGCGCGCGTCACGCCGTATTCGGGCAGTACGGTGATCACTTCGAATAGTGCGGAGCCGACTTCGTCATACAGATACTTCGACGGCAGTTCTTTTTGCGGTGCGTGGGTGAGTCCGGCGCGTACTTCGGCGGCGAAGGCGGCGCGTAGCAGATCGGGCGATGCGTCGTGCGAGAGGGCTGGCTGGGTCATGCTGGCTCCAGTAGTCACATTCGATGAGCGGGGTTGCAGGCCAGGCGGCGGCATGCGCGATGAAATGCAGTTGATGCATGCCGCGAGCAAGAAGGGCTGGCCCGGTCCGCGTGGACTGTCTTGGCCGGCCCGGCGTATTGATGCTGCAGGCGACGATTGAAAATGTTCGTTGCAACGGAGATCGAGGACGTCTCGGATGACGTTGCAAACGGTGTCGCCAGACTTCGTAGCAAGATTCGCGCTTGAACAACTGCACGGGAGGTTGCCGGTGTTGCAGTTGCGGATTCACCTGGCGCGCGTGAAGTTATGTTCTAGTGCATCGGCGAGCGATGTGCACGGGAAAAATTGCTGCTCTTTGCAGGGACCGCGCGGGCACCTTGGCCGGGAACCCGTCTAGAATGCCCGCTTGCATCGCCTATCGAAGATAAAAACGCAGCGCTTGAACCGTACGGTCAGCCGCACTGCCAATCTGTGAGACTTCACTTCTAATGAGAACAACTCGAGGCGCGCAGCCGTATGCTGCGCCGCACACGCCCGCATCTACATCCGCTCGCGCATCTGCACCGCTTGCCAAACCGATTGCACCACGGGTCGCGCAATGAACCAGTATGACCCAAAGCGCGGGATCGCGTTGTCGGTCGGCGCGTCGGCAATGTTCGCTTTACTGTCCGCTTACGCCAAGCTGCTTGCGCCGCTGAGCGGCCTCGACATTTTCGCGTGGCGCGTCGTGTGGACCGTGCCCGGCGCGCTGTTGCTGATCGTGCTGCGCAAACGCCTGCCGATTCTCCGGCAGCTTCTTTACCGCATGGTGACGGAGCCGAAGCTCGGCGCGGCGATGGTTGTCAGCGCGGTTTTGCTTGGCGCGCAGCTATGGGTGTTTCTATGGGCGCCGCTGCATGGGCGCATGCTTGAAGTCTCGCTCGGCTATTTTCTGCTGCCGCTCGTGATGGTGCTGGTGGGCCGCTTCTATTATCACGAGCGCCTCGACGGTCTGCAGTGGCTCGCTGTGATATTCGCCGCTTTGGGCGTCGCGCACGAACTGTGGATGACGGGTGCCTTTTCGTGGCCCACCTTGCTCGTCGCGCTCGGCTATCCGCCGTACTTCGTGCTGCGCCGCAAAATCAACCAGGATTCGCTGGCCATGTTCACAGTGGAAATGGCGCTGCTGTTGCCGGCGGCGGCTGTGTTCGTCGTCATCGGCGGGTCGCTCGCGGAGATCGGCGGCCGTATCGACATGTGGTGCTTGCTGTTGCCAGGGCTCGGCGCGCTCAGCACCATTGCGCTGGCTTCGTATCTGAAGGCGAGCCGCTTATTGCCGATCGCATTGTTCGGCATCCTCGGGTATGTCGAGCCGGTGTTGCTCGTGTTTGTCTCGATCACGTTGCTCGGCGAGACGCTCAGCACGACACAGTTGGCCACGTATATTCCGATCTGGATCGCGGTTGCGCTGACGGCGTTGCACAGTGTGCGGCTCGTTGGGTTTGCGCCGCGCTAAGCCGTGTTGGTTGAGTTGGGGCGGTGCGCAGTATTGAGCTTTGCCCGCTGAATCACGCGCCGCGGTTCAGCGATGCGCTGCCGCGCGATCCGCATTGATACGCGTCGCACCGACCTGCGCCTCGATCGCTTCGCGCAGCGCCGGCCGCCAGCCAAAACCGAACAACGCTTCAGCGAGCACAAATGGCGGCCCGATCAACAGGCCGATCACATCGTCGACAAAGGCCGGCTTGCGATGTTCGTAGGCGACATGGCCGATGAACTGAAACACCCAGCCGACCACGAAAAGTCCAATGCCCGAGGCAAGCCAGGTGAGCGTCGTTTGCGCGGCGAGCCACTGTCCGCATGCAACGCACACTACCGATACCACGGCCATCATCACGCCGAGCGGCACGTCGAGCACGAGGTAATAGACGGTCGCCGCGGCGAACAGCACCCACGCGAGCGATACGGTAAGCGGCAGCGCACCCAGGCTAAAAGCCGGCCGGCTCAACAACACCGCCAGCGCCAGCACGATCATCGGAATGCCAATGAAATGCGTGGCGATATTGCGCCGGTCGCGATGATAGGCCGCGTATTGCGTAAGCTGTTGCGTCAGCGTTCTCATGGATGCCGCTCCTCAATCAAAGTCAGCATAATCGCGGGCAGTGAAATATGAAACCATCGGGTAACCGACAATCGGGCAAGAATACCGTTCTATGACCGCGCGTCTTTCATCACAGGAGCTTGCCACGCGGCTCGAGCGCAGCGCGTGGTTCCGCTCGGCGCCGGCCGCCATGCAGGCGCAGTTGATCCAGGCGGGGCGTGTTGAGCGCCTGGCGGCCGGCGAACGGCTCTTCACGCGCGGCGATTCCGACGACGGCCTCTACGCCGTGCTCGACGGTCTGGTGCGAATCGGTGCCGCAAGTTCGGCCGGCAAGGAAGCGTTGCTTGCGGTCATCGAGCCGGTCAACTGGTTCGGCGAAATCGCGCTGTTCGATAACCGCCCGCGAACCCACGACGCGTATGCCGAACGCGATTCCGAGTTGTTTCATGTACCGCGCGCCGCGCTTGCCACGCTGCTTCAACGCACGCCCGAGTATTGGCACGTTTTCGGTTTGTTGTTGACGCAAAAGCTGCGCCTCGCTTTCGATGCGATTGAAGAAGCCGCCTTACTTCCCGCCGCGCCGCGCGTGGCACGCCGGCTGCTGTTGATGGCAGGCGGCTACGGCGAACCCGGCGCACTGCGGCGTGTGCTCAAAGTGCCGCAGGAGGACCTGGCGATGATGCTGGCTTTGTCGCGGCAGACGATCAATCAGGTGCTCAAGCAGTTCGAAACGCAGGGCGCGTTGAAGCTAGGCTATGCGGAAATCGAAATCGCGGATGTGCAGAAGCTCAGCGCGCTAGCCGATCTGAATCCGGCAGGAGATGGATCGAACTGAGTCGCGCTGAGGTTACGCGCGAGCACACATCTTTATAAGCATTTTACGGCGCACCCCTATTTCTTTGGCGATTCGCTACACCAAGCCCGGTAAGGTCGATGCACCCCGGTCAGGAAGCGAACCTATGCATGGAAATAGCGCTCTGGATGGTGTGCAAACACAACGAAACCTTAAGCCGAAGTCCGGCTTGAAGGTCATGCATCGCGGCGATGCTCTTCTCGCTTGCGGCGGCATCGCAAGCCGCCGACGCGCAGTCGGTGCTGGCCGCGCCAACTGCGGCGCCTGCACGTAACTGTGCGACGAATGATGAACCGATTCGTGGCGCAGTTACGTGCACATTGAAGTGCAACCTGCTATTCGTTAGCTCATCGCCCCCGCAAACTCGGCCCGCAGGTCCTGCAACCTGTCGCGCGCGGTGCTCAGCCGCTCGACGAGTTGTGCGGACGCGCGCGCAATCGGCATGCGCGTCTCGTCCGTCATCGAATGATCGAATGCCAGCATCGCCTTGATCGCGGATGGATTAGGCGCCGAGAACAGCAGACGCAACACGGGCAGCAAGCTGGCGAACAGATTGCGCGCCTCTGCGTCGCGATCGGTTGCGATTAATTCCTGTACCGCAACAAGAAGATCCGCGCAAACATGCGCGCTTGCCAGGATGCCGCCTGTGCCGCCGTTGTTCAGACAGTCGTCCAATGCTTCGTCGGTGCCACATAGCACGTTGATCGGCAGGCCGCGCAACTTGCCGAAGTGCTCCTTCACGCATTCCTTGATCGCGACGATGTTTCCGTGCTCGACGAGGCGCGCAACCGTGTCCGGCTCGATCGTTACGCCGGTTCGATGCGGCACGTTGTACAAAACGATAGGGCGTTCGGTGGCGAGTGCGATCTGTTCGAAATGCCATTGCACACCGGCCTGATCCGGACAGACGTACGACGGTGCAGACACCAGGTAGCCCGCACAGTCCCGGCGCTCGTAGCGCTGAATATCGTGCAGGACGTCGCGCGTATTGGAGCCGCCGACGCCGATCAGCATCGGCAAACGGCTGCCGATCACATCCGTCAGCGCCTGCAGCACGGTGAGGCGCTCGGATTCCTGTAACAAAGCGGCTTCGCCGGTCGTGCTCAAGGCGACAAAACCGCTGATCTCCGTACGCAGGGTATTGTCCGCGAGGCGCTGTAACGCGTCGACGTCGACTTCTCCGTTACGCAACGGTGTAACGATGGGCAGCCAGATACCTGAAAACATGATTAGCGCCCCTTTGCGACGGTGTGGCGGCGCTTCAGTGGTCCAATCATTGCCGCGGGCAGCGTCGAAATCAGCGTATGCAAGGTGAAGTCGAGGTCGTCGAGCGCAATGTCGAGTTGCACGCGGACTTCTTCGCGCACGGCCTCCGTGCTGACCACATACACGCCGAGCGGAGAACGAAGCAGAGTGCGGAGCTGCGTGCCGGGAAGATCGTGCGAGGGGTGGGGCAGGGTCACCTGCAAGCGGGCGCGGGCCGTGGGGAAGGGAATGACATTGTTGCGCCGGACCGGCGGCGTGCTGAGCGGCTGCGTTTCGAAGCTGTCGATTGATTGCGTGAGTGCCATTTAATGCGGCGTTCGTTGACGCCATGGTTGATCAAGACAGTTCGAGATTAGACGTCCGCGAGTAAACGCAGTGCAAAAATTGGGGTGTCAAAGGAAAAAAAGGCGAGTCATCAGACTCGCCCTCCCTGAACGGCACAGTTCGGCTTCGATTAACTACGCATGCGTGGCCGATGCGTGCCGAAAGCCGATCACGTGTTATTGCGTTTTCGTCGTGTCGGTCTTTGCGCCGTCGGCTTTTGCCGGGGCAGTGCTGGCCTCTTTCGCGCTGTCCGTCTTGGTCTTGCTTGCGCTGGTGTCGACAGTGGCCTTCTTGGTGGCTTTATGGGCCTTTGCCGTGTGGCTGGTGGAAGCCTTCTTCACGTGCGACTTCGTCGCGGCTTTGGTCGGCGCTTTCGTGGCGCTAGCGCCTTCTTCCGTTGCGCTGTTTTGCACGGCGGTGCTCGCCTTCAGATTGGCTTGACCGGCGGGTTGCGTTTGGGCGGGTTGCGCGGCCGACGGCGCAGCGGTTTGTGCGAATGCGGTCGACACGACGAGAGCGGATGCGAGAGCGGCGAAAAGCGTCTTCATGATGTAACTCCTGGTTTAACCGGTGGTTCTTTGTGTCGCGGCTGAAATGTTTCAGCGCTGCCGGTTTAACGCAGGCGGGAAGACAACAGTTGACGGTGCTCTGGTGACAAAACGTAACGGCGGATACATATTGCCAGGCGCAATTCGACCGCCCGCGGCTTCACGGGCGGTCGATCACACCGAACAGGATCAACGGGTACTGCCGAATACCTTCTGTGCAGTCGCATCGACGGCCTGCTGCATCTTGTCGACCAGTTCGTCGATCTGCGCGTGGTCGATCACGAGCGGCGGGGCGACGATCAGACGGCCGTTCGTCGAGCGCACGATGGCGCCCAGTTCGAAGCCGACAGTCCGGCTATGCCAGGTCAACTCGGCTTCGTCGCTAAAGCGCTCGCGCGTGGCCTTATTCTTCGTGAGCTGTATCGCGGCCACCGCGCCCACACCCTGGATCTCACCGATCATCGGATGACCGGCGAATGCATCACGCAAAGCATTCTGCAGATACGGGCCGGTGTCGTTCTTCGTGCGCTCGACAAGATTTTCGCTCTGGAGGACATCGAGGTTGGCCAGCGCGACCGCCGCCGCGACCGGGTGACCTGAATAGGTCAATCCGTGCGCGTAGACACCGCCTTTTTCCACAAGCGCTTCGCCGATCTGCCGACTCATCACCAGGCCGCCCATCGGCACGTAGCCCGACGTCAGACCCTTCGCAATACAGATCAAATCCGGTTCGAAGCCGAAATGCCGGTGCGCGAACCATTCTCCGGTTCGCCCGAAACCGCCAATCACCTCGTCCGCGCACAACAGCACGTCGTACTGACGGCAAATGCGCTGGATCTCCTGCCAGTAGCCGTCCGGCGGAAAGATCATGCCGCCCGCCCCCTGAAACGGCTCGGCGACAAAGGCGCCGACCCGGTCCGCACCCAGTTCGAGAATCTTCTTTTCGAGCGACAACGCGGCTTGTTTGCCGAATGCTTCGGGGCTCAGATCGCCACCGTTCGCATACCAGTACGGTTCGTCGACGTGCGTCACATTCGGAATCGGCAGGTCGCCCATCTCATGCATGAAGGCCATGCCGCCCAGCGACGCGCTGCCGACGGTCGACCCGTGATAGCCATTGATTCGCCCAATCAGAACCTTCTTACCGGGCTGGCCCATGATGCCCCAGTACCGCCGCACCGTACGAATGAGCACTTCATTCGCCTCAGAGCCGGAGTTCGTGTACACGACATGACTAAACCGATCGCCCAGCAATGAGAACAGCCGCTCCGACAATTCAATCACGGCGGGATGCGTGGTGTGAAAGAACATGTTGTAGTACGACAGTTCCTTCATTTGCCGTGAAGCGGCGTCGATCAGTTCCTGACGGCCGTAACCGACGTTGGTGCACCAGAGGCCAGACATGCCGTCGATGTAACGGTTGCCGTCGTTATCCCAGAGATAGACACCTTCGCCTCGAACCATCACGCGCGGCCCTTCGTTATTCAGGGCTTTCTGATCGACGAAGGCGTGCAGGTGATGGGCTGCATCGCTCTGTTGGTAATCGCGGGTGGCGCGGTGCGGAAAATTGGGCGCATTCATGTTCAAGGTTCCAGTTGTGTAACAGACGGATTTCGCCTTTCACGTCCGGCGCGGCGGGTGGGCTGCACCTGGACTGTGCTCTCAGGCTGGGTACAGGTTGGTTTCAGGCAGTCGATCGCCGGATCAGTAGGTAATCCACGTCGTCTTGAGCCCCGTGTATTTGTCGAGTGCATGTAACGACAGATCGCGGCCGAACCCCGATTGGCGGAAACCGCCAAACGGGGTCTGCGCGCTGAGTGCGTCGACGGTATTGACGGAAACGGTGCCGGCACGCAAGCGCGACGCCACGCGATGTGCGCGTGACAGGCCGCCTGTCCAGACCGATGCGGCGAGTCCATAGATCGAATCGTTGGCGAGCGCGATCGCCTCGTCTTCGGTATCGAATTTGAGAACCGACAGGACCGGCCCGAAGATTTCCTCTCGCGCGATCGGATCGTTTGCGTTGACATCGACAAAGATGGTCGGCTCGACGAAATAACCCTTGCCGTCGACAAGCCGCGTTCCGCCGCCGGTCGCCAGCGTCGAGCTCGTGCGCCCCCGCTCGATCCATCCTTTTACCCGGTCAAACTGCGCACGGTCGACGATCGCGCCCATGCCGCTGGCAGGATCAAGCGGGTCGCCCGGCATGAAGTCGAGCGAATGGGTGATCAGGCGATCGACAAATTCATCATGGATCGAGCGATGCACCAGCAGTCGTGAATTAGCCGAACACACCTCGCCCTGGTTGAAGAAGATGCCGAAGCACGCCTTGCGGGCCGCAAGATCGAGATCCTCCACATCGTCGAAAACCAGATTCGGACTCTTGCCGCCGCATTCGAGCCAGACCTGCTTCATATTCGATTGCGCGGCGTATTCGAGAAACTTTTTGCCGACGGCTGTCGATCCCGTGAAGGCCAGGACGTCGACGTCCGGATGCAATCCGAGCGCGCGTCCTGCGGTCTCTCCGAACCCGGGCACGACGTTCAGCACGCCCGGTGGCAGTCCGGCCTCGAGCGCGAGTTCTGCGAGACGCAGTGCGGACAGCGGCGATTGCTCCGCGGGCTTGAGCACGACGCTATTGCCCGCCGCAAGTGCGGGTGCAATTTTCCAGGCCACCATATCGAGCGGGAAATTCCATGGCACGACTGCGCCGACCACGCCGAGCGGCTCTCTCGTGACAACAGCGAGATTGCCCGGATCGGTCGATGCAACCTCGCCGTTCACTTTGTCTATCGCCTCGCCATACCAGCAGAACAGGCTGCTTGCGGCCGGCACGTCGATCTCGAAGGCGTCGGCCACGCGTTTGCCCATGTTGAGCGAGTCGAGCAGGGCGAGCTCTTCGCCGTGGGACGCAATCAATGCACCTAACCGGCACAGGACGCGCTTGCGTTCCGCCGGCGGACAGCGCGACCAATGCCCTGCATCGAACGAAGCACGGGCCGCACGAACGGCTTCGTTCACATCTGCCATGCCGCAGGATGCAACGTGGGCAATCACCTTCTCGGTCGCCGGATTGATCGCCTCGAAGGTCTCGCCGTCTCGAGCGTCTGTGAAGCGACCGTCAATGTGTGCCTGCGCTCGTGGGAGAACTTCTGCGGCCAGTCGCCGCCAGTCCATAGGGTTGTGGATATCAGCTGAAGAATGACTCAAGGAATAACTCCGGTCTGGAAATGGGCAGGACTACCCGCCCATCTCGTGTATCGATGATCGAGACAGCGACTGCTCTGACACCCTACTGTCGATCAACAAAAAGGGACCGGAAAGAACATATTTGCTCTTCATTGCATCTGTTTTTCCTATTCATTTCCAAAGTTGCATTTCTTTCCGGTCTCTTTCGATGTTTCGTTGCTCGAACGCGGGAACAGATTGTGAACACGCATTGATAGGCGAGGAAAAGTCGGGATGATTTTGCATCTAAAAAAACTATCCACAAGGTAGGAAAACTATTTTTATTCAATAAATGCGCGATGCTACGCTCCATCCGTCGTTAGCCGCAGTCCCCTTGCATCTGGAGGATCCGTGGTACCAGGAACGACATGTTGTAAGAGCCGCGCGCACAGAAAACGCTGTGCGTTGCGTCGGTGGGGAGACGGATAAAGAGCCATGAACGAGATCGACGAATTCCTGAAGAAGAACCGCGTCACCGAGATCGAAGCGATCATTCCGGATATGGCCGGGATCGCACGCGGCAAGATCATTCCGCGCAGCAAGTTCGAATCCGGCGAGTCCATGCGCTTGCCGCAGGCGGTGATGATCCAGACCGTCACAGGCGACTATCCGGAAGACGGCACGCTCACCGGCGTCACCGACCCGGACATGGTGTGCGTGCCCGACGCCAGCACCATCCGCATGATTCCGTGGGCAGTCGATCCGACCGCCCAGGTGATTCACGATTGCGTTCACTTCGACGGCACGCCCGTTGCGATCTCGCCGCGCCGTGTGCTGCGCCGCGTGCTCGAACTCTACAAGGCCACGGGCTGGAAGCCGGTGATCGCGCCCGAACTCGAGTTCTATCTGGTCGACATGAACAAGGACCCGGATCTGCCGCTGCAACCGCCCATCGGTCGCACGGGCCGTCCGGAGACCGGACGCCAGGCGTATTCGATCGAAGCGGTCAACGAATTCGATCCGCTGTTCGAAGACATCTATGAATACTGCGAGGTGCAGGAACTGGAAGTCGACACGCTGATTCACGAAGTCGGCGCCGCGCAGATGGAAATCAACTTCATGCACGGCGATCCGCTGAAGCTTGCCGACAGCGTGTTCCTGTTCAAGCGCACGGTGCGTGAAGCCGCGCTGCGTCACAAGATGTACGCGACCTTCATGGCCAAGCCGATGGAAGGCGAACCGGGCTCGGCCATGCACATGCACCAGAGCCTCGTGGACGAGGAAACCGGCCACAACCTGTTCACCGGTGCGGACGGCAAGCCCACGTCGCTCTTCACCGGTTATATCGCCGGCCTGCAGAAGTACACGCCGGCACTGATGCCGATTTTCGCGCCGTACATCAACTCGTATCGCCGCCTGTCGCGCTTCATGGCTGCGCCGATCAACGTGGCATGGGGTTACGACAACCGCACGGTGGGTTTCCGGATTCCGCATTCGGGCCCGGCCGCGCGCCGCATCGAAAACCGCATTCCGGGTGTGGACTGCAATCCGTATCTGGCGATCGCAGCGACGCTGGCGGCCGGCTATGTTGGCATGACGCAAAATCTGCAGCCGACCGAGCCGCTGCTCAGCGACGGTTACGAGTTGCCGTACCAGTTGCCGCGCAATCTGGAAGAGGGGTTGACGCTGATGGGCGCGTGCGAACCGATGGCCGAGATTCTCGGCGAGAAATTCGTCAAGGCCTACCTGGCACTGAAAGAAACCGAATACGAAGCGTTTTTCCGCGTGATCAGTTCGTGGGAACGCCGGCATTTGCTGCTGCACGTTTAAGGCCACGCCACAACCCGGCTTGTCTCAACGCCAATTTCGTCCGGCAAGAGCACTGAGAGACGCTCGCACCGGCTTCTTTATTTACTAGGGGAACATCATGAGCGCTTGTCATTCTGGACGTCGTCTACACCGTGCAGCCACGGGGGCTGCGCTACTCGCTGTCACCAGCCTCTGCGCGCTGTCGGTCACGCCGGCGCTTGCAGCCGACACGGAACTGAATGTCTACAACTGGTCGGACTATATCGCCAAGGACACGGTTGCGAACTTCGAGAAGCAGGACGGTATCAAGGTCAAGTACGACAACTACGATAGCGACGACACGCTACAGGCCAAACTGCTCGCCGGCAGTTCCGGCTACGACATCGTGGTCCCGACGTCGAACTATATGGCCAAGCAGATTCAGGCTGGCGTGTACCAGAAGCTGGACAAATCGAAACTCCCGAATCTGGCCAACCTGGACCCCACGTTGATGAAAATCATCAGCGAGGCTGATCCGGGCAACCAGTACGGTGCGCCCTACGCGTACGGCACCGACGGCATCGGCTACAACGTGCAGGCCGTCCAGAAAGCCCTGGGCGCGGATGCTCCCGTTGACAGCTGGGCACTGGTGCTTGATCCGGCGTACATCTCCAAGTTGAAGAGCTGCGGCGTGTCGTTCCTCGATCAGCCCGTTGACGTGTTCGCCGCCACACTGCAATACATGCACAAGGATCCGAACAGCACCAATCCGGGCGACTATCAGGCCGCCTTTGACGTGCTGAAGAAGGTCCGTCCGTACATTACACAGTTCAACTCGTCGGGTTACATCAACGACCTCGCGAACAACGACATTTGCGTCACGCTCGGCTGGTCGGGCGACGTCGGCATCGCTCACCGCCGTGCGCAGGAAGCCAGGCGTTCATACGAGATCAAGTTTGGCAATGTAAAGGAAGGCGGCCTGGTGTGGTTCGATGTGATGGTGATTCCGAAGGATGCACCGCACCCCGAAGCGGCACTCGCATGGATTAACTACATCGAGGACCCGAAAGTTAATGCGGCCATTACCAACGAGGTTTTCTACCCGACCGCCAATGTCCCCGCGCGCCAGTTCGTCACGCCAGCGGTTTTGCATGACCAGGGTGTGTACCCGCCGGCGGATGTGCTGAAGAAGATGACCCTGTTGAAGCCCTTGCCGACTGACATCCTTCGCCTTGAAAACCGTCTTTGGGCCCAGCTGAAAACAGGGCACTAAACAGTTACCCACAGCCAATAAGCTCATCGATACCTTCGCAGCAGGGGGCGCTTGATCCCTGCTCGCCTGAAAGAAGCAGCACAGTAGTCAGCCTGCGCGCTATCAGGGTCCCACCTGCGCGCAGTCCCATGTTTCCCGATCGCAGCACACCTCGCAAGTCGCTTATGGCGTCTGGCACGGGACCGCTCACGTCTGCGATCCGCAAGGAATGTTTACGCCATGAAATCGACGCCCCTAAACAGCACTACGCCAGTGGCCCGTCAAACGGCCAAAGCTAAAACAAAGTCCGACGAATTCGTCCGCATCGAAAACGTCGTGAAGAAATTCGGCGACAGCACGGCTGTCGACAACGTCAGTCTGAACATCGCCAAGAACGAACTGTTCGCACTGCTCGGCAGC
>NZ_CAJNBK010000042.1 GCF_905220975.1 Paraburkholderia haematera
CTGCGGGCTCGAGGCACTCTAGGCAGACGAGCTGACTGTCCATGTGGCGACAACTGATCGGGTCGACGCCACAGGAGGGAATATACAAGTAGGCAAAAGAAAGCGGCTCACCCCGCCAGCTTATAAGCGGGTCCCCCGCACAGCCTCGGTTGTGGTGCATCTGGAATCCGTGCCCCCGCACATTCGGCGTGAGCGACAAAGGTGTCATTCGCTCCCACTCCGCACTGCGTGCGTCGCGGATGGGTCTGCAGGGGAAGCCAGGGGCTTCGTTTGCGGGCAGTGGGGGCCATCGGCTTCGCCTCGGCGAAACGCCCAATGCGCAAATACGGCCGCGCTTTGTAAATAGCGTCGCTTCTCTCCGACCTGCCAGCAAGTCGTGCCAACCCGCACAGTTAAAAGTTCGTACTTCGAATTATGCATCTGGGCATCTGGGCATCTGGGCGCAGGTGCGAAAGAGGCGAAAGAGGCGAAAGAGGTGGCCAACACGATGCAGGCCGAGCCGCTGTGCCGAAGGAGGCGGCCACAACACGATAGAGGCCGAGCTACTGCGTCGAAAGAGGGGTAAGCGCGAAAACGCAGCGATCGGTTTTATAGAATGCGCTTCGGCGCGCGCAGCGCCGCCGGAAGTATGACTCCCTTGTCACTCACGCCGAATGTGCGAGAACACAGATTCCAGATGCACCACTACCGAGGCTGTGCGGGGGACCCGCTTATGAGCTGGCGGTGTGAGCCGCTTTCTTTTGCCTACTTTTCTTTGCGGCAGGCAAAGAAAAGTAGGTGCCTGCCCCGCACAGGGGCGACGCTAATAGACCACGAAAAAAACAAGGAAAGGCCAACGTCACAGGCACGCAAACAAACAACAACCACCCCCAGACACCCAAACGCGCGATCAGCGCCCAAACCTATCCATCACTGTCGCGCTGCCGCAACAGCACTTCACCTGCGCGCTCGCGCAATCCCAGACCCCGAACGCAGCCACCAAACTCAAACACAAATCCAGCAAATGAGACGCTCAGTCAACTAAAGCAAATAGTTCGTGATATCACCCACACCCTGTCGAATCCGCCGATAACGTTTGCGCAGCCTTAATCAGCGGGCAATTCAAATTGTTCGAATGGAGTGAGGAAATTGTTAATTCAGATTTGACATTTTATGTTTTTAAAAACAATCGGACTGAATTTAACGTTTCCCTAAGTATTTGGAAAACGTTTGCGCCAGCTTAATCACCCGGCTTCGTCGGTAAAAATCCCCGCTTCACGCCCGCGAGGCACCACCTTGAATACCCCATATAGGGGAAATCTATTGTGGGATAAGCGGAAATACGCGCTAGAATGCGCTTCGATTCACCATCAATAGCCGCTCGTTCAAACGACAGCGACGCTCGCGTGAATCCAGTCGGCAGTTATTGCATCCGATCGATTCGTTCTCTGTGTATTTGGGAACCGCTGATAGTTATCGGCGACGGGCAAGTCAGATCGGTAAATCTGGGGCACGATATTAACGCGTGCGCCGCATTGTCTGCCGCCAATAAAACATTCAAAAAAAAGACCAGGGCATATGCAAACGAGGATTCTGTCGATTTTCGGCACGCGGCCGGAAGCCATAAAAATGGCGCCGCTAGTCAAACAACTGGAAGCCGATACCGGCATCGAGTCGATAGTCTGTGTCACGGGGCAGCATCAGCAGATGCTCGATCAGGTGCTTGACCTGTTTCAGATCAAGCCACATCGCAATCTCGCGCTGATGACCGGCAACCAGACGCTCAACGGGCTGGCTTCGCGTCTTATCGCGTCGCTCGACGACGTGCTCGCAACCGTGCAGCCCGATCGCGTGCTGGTCCACGGCGACACGACCACCGCGTCCGCGGCGGCGCTGGCCTCGTTTCACCGGCGGATTCCGGTCGGTCACGTCGAAGCGGGTCTGCGCACCGGCAACCTGATGCAGCCCTGGCCGGAAGAAATGAACCGCCGAGTGGTCGACGTGATGAGCGACTTGATGTTCGCGCCCACTGCGAGCTCGAAAGCGAACCTCGCGCACGAAGCGCTGCACGGCAAGATCATCGTGACCGGCAATACAGTGATCGACGCGCTGAACCTCACCACCACGCGCATCGACCATGACGCGGCACTGCGCGCCGAACTCGACGCGCGCCTGCCGTTTCTCGATGGCGCGCTGCCGGTGCTGCTCGTCACGGGCCATCGCCGCGAGAGCTTCGGCGCGGGCTTCGCGAACATCTGTGCGGCACTCGCCGACCTCGCGAAGACCAACACGGTGCAGATCGTCTATCCCGTGCACCTGAACCCGAACGTGCGCGGTCCGGTGCAGGAAACCCTCGGCACGGCGCGCAACGTTCATCTGATCGAGCCGCTGGATTACCTCGGCTTCGTGCGCCTGATGCAGCGTGCGTCGATCATTCTCACCGACTCGGGCGGCGTGCAGGAAGAAGCGCCCGCGCTCGGCAAACCGGTGCTGGTGATGCGCGACGTGACCGAGCGTCCGGAAGCGGTGGCGGCCGGCACGGTGCGCCTCGTCGGTACGAAGCGCGAAGCAATTGTGCGCGCGGTGAAAGGGCTGCTAGACGACGCGGACGAGCGCGACGATTTCGCGCATCGCGTCAACCCATACGGCGACGGCCATGCGTCGCAGCGGATCGTCGCGGCACTCACCGGGCGTCCGTTCGACGAGTTCGTGAGCGGCGGCGCGGGCGAGACCGGTCAGGTTCTGCGCGCGCAACGCGCGGAAACCATTCAGTAAGGCCGCACCGGGCGCTGTTCTGCCGTTGTGGAAATACCGGCAAAGCCGCCGGCCGTGCTGCCTGCAATAGCCGGATCGCAGTTCCAGACAATTGATATCGCGCAACGCCGCTCCACCGTTTGCGCGCTAATGACGAGACAAGAAAACGTGACCTCCAATACGCCAATGCGCCGCCTCGCGCGCCCCCGCCTGAACGCCCTTGCTGTGCTGATGCTGTTCGCCTCGATGGCGCATGCTCAACAGCCGGCCGATCTCGCCGCCAGCTTCGCGCAACTCGGCAGCGGCCGTCTCGCCACGCGCACGGTGTCGCTGGCCGAACTGGGAATGCGCGATCCGGTCGTGCTGCGCGCGCCGGACGGTCGTCAGGAACTGTATCTGCCCGTGCCGGCCGACGTGCCGTTGCGCGACGCGGCCTTGCAGATCGACGGCAGCTATCTGCGTGGCAACGGTGGCCGCACGACCATGCTAGTGTCGCTCGATGGCGCGCCGGTACTCTCGCGCAGCCCGGCGCAGGACCAGGGCGACGCCTCCACGAGTGTTGGCGTGGACGGCGCCGCGCGGCCGAGCGGTTTCGTGCGCGTGGGCCTTGACTGGTCGTCGGTGCTCAATGACAACGTCTGCGCCGATCAGAGCGCGATCGGCAACGTGTGGCGCATCGCGCCGACTTCGCGCCTGACCTATCGCTACGATCCGGACGCGATCGTCGATCTGCGCAGCGCGTGGAGCGCATTGCCCTACAAACCGGTGGTGATGGTCGGCGCGCGCACGTTGACCGCGTCGGCGTTCGATGCAGGCTGGCGCGTCGAAGCGCTGCTGCAACGCGAAGGCCGTACACCGGCCACGCGGACATGGCCGGCAGTGGGCGACACCGTCGATCTGAGCGACATCGAGGTGCCGGCGCCGCTGCGCGCGGTGCCGGCATTTGCCGCGCTGGCCGCGGGCGGTTCGCACACGCTGGCGAGTCTGGCGGAAGCGGGCGCCTTGATCGCGCTGACGCCGCGCTCGGCATTCGCGCCGGACGTCATCGTCGCCGATGACACGGTGCGCAACACGCTGAAGACGTCGCTCGATGCCTTGCGCGAACAGGTTGTCGGCGCAGCGCCGGGCGCGAGCGACGCGTTCGACGCGTGGCGTGCCCGCGCGATCGATCCGGTCGCAAAGCCGCTCGCGGCGGGCGAAGTGCGCCTTGCCCACTTCGGCGGTCAAACCGCGATCGTGGTCGGCGATAACGACGGTGTGGCAATTCTCACGCGCACGTGGCGTCCGATCGACGTCACGAGCCGTCTCGTGGTTCATCAGATCGACACCGCGCCGAATACGCGCGCCGACGAAATCGCGCTGTCACTGCTGGGCGGCCAGCCGCGCACGCTCGACGTGCAAGGCCGCGCCACCTGGGACGCGAGTTTCGATCTGGGCGCGGTATCCGGCAACGGCAAGCTGCCGGGCGCCGTGGTCCTCGACGTAGCCGCCTCGCCGACGCTGAATAACACCGCGCAGACCGCCTCGATCTATTTCAACGACGTGCTGATCGGCTCGCAACTGCTGAACGCCAACGGCAAGCCGCAGCGCATTACCGCGCGTGTGCCGCATTACGCGCTCGCGCCGAACAATCTGCTGCGCGTGGTGTTCCAGCGTCAGCCGGAAGGCGGCTGCCAGCCGCGTGGCCAGGGTCATCCGATTGCGGTGTTGCCGAGCAGCCATCTGACGCTCGCCGACGCGACGCCCGGCGACGACTTCACCGGCATGGTGGCGCGTTTCGCGTCCGAAGCGAATGTGATCGTGCCGGCCTCGTATCTGAACGACGCTACGCAAGTGCTGCCGCGCGTCGCGCGACTGGCGAACGCCAGCGGCATCGCGCCGACGCGTGCGACCTTCAGCGTCGCGCGTGACGGCGAAGCGGTGAACCCGAAAGGTGCCTTCCTCGCGGCCGACGTCAAGCTCGCCGATGAGAAGAGCCTCGCGCGTCTGTCGAAAGATCGCCTGTCGCTCACGGATGCATCCGGCAAGGTTCTCGCGGACGTGTCGGGTCTGAACCGCGTCGGCGTGATCGAAGCGGTGAAGGCGGGCAGCGTCCCGGGTATCGTGTATCGCACGGTGGGGGATACCGCGGCGATCTTGCCGGCGTCGTTGCAACTCTCGCGCGGCGATGTCGCGATCGTCGACGCCAGCGGCACGCTGCGCCATTTCGATACGCGTCATCCGGGCGAAGTGATCGACGCGGAAGACGTGCAGGGTCCGTGGTTCATGCAGAACTGGGTGCGCTGGGGCATCCCGGCCGGCCTCGTCGGCTTGCTGATCCTGTTGCTGCTGGTCGCCAACGTGGCGCGCCGCAGGAATCAGGACAAGTCGTGAGCATCGCGCTGATCAAATGGTATGCGGGCTACGCGGTAGCTCACTACTACCTGGGGCTCGAATACGTCGCGGCGCTGGTGGCATTCATCATTCTGCTGTCCAGCCTCGACGATCTGTTCATCGACCTCTGGTATTGGACCCGCACGATCTACCGCCGCTTTACGGTGCAGCGCACGTACAAGCCGCTCACGAGCGCGCAGCTGTATCAGCGCGAAGAGCAGCCGATCGCGATCATGGTGCCCGCGTGGCACGAGTATGACGTGGTCGCGGCAATGATCGAAGACATGGTGCGGGTCATGGACTACCGCAACTATGTGGTGTTCGTCGGCACTTATCAGAACGACCCGCAGACCATCGCCGAAGTCGAACGGATGCGGCGCCGCTACAAACAGCTGCGTCGCGTGGAAGTGCCGCACGACGGTCCGACCTGCAAGGCCGACTGTCTGAACTGGGTGATCGCGGCGATCTTCAGGTACGAGCAGGAGGCCGGCATCGAATTCGCGGGCGTTGTGCTGCACGATAGCGAAGATGTGCTGCATCCGATCGAACTGCGCTTTTTCAATTATCTATTGCCGCGCAAGGACATGATCCAGTTGCCGGTGGCCTCGCTCGAGCGCAACTGGTTCGAGCTCGTGGCCGGCACCTATATGGACGAGTTTGCTGAATGGCACGCGAAGGATCTGGTGGTGCGCGAGAGCCTGGTGGGTTCGGTGCCGTCCGCGGGAGTGGGCACGTGCTTCTCGCGGCGCGCACTGCTCGCGCTGATCGCCGAGACGGATAACCAGCCGTTCAACACCGAAAGCCTGACCGAGGACTACGACGTCGGCGCGCGCCTGGGCAAGATGGGCATGCAGTCGATTTTCGCGCGCTTCCCGGTGGAATTCGCGACGCGCCGCAAAGCGTGGTTCGGCTTCGGCCGCGAACGCGACATTACTGTGACGATGCCGCTGTGCGTGCGCGAATTCTTTCCCGATACGTTCCGTACTGCTTACCGGCAGCGTGCGCGCTGGACGCTTGGCATCGGCTTGCAAGGGTGGAAGCAGACAGGGTGGAGCGGCTCGTTGGCCAATCGCTATCTGCTGTTTCGCGACCGTAAGGGCATTGTCACCGCGTTCGTCGGCATTATCGCGTACGTGCTGGTGGTTCAGTTTCTGCTGTTCGCCGGCGCCGATCTGCTGGGCTGGATGCCGGATCTGATCGCTTCGCCGTTCGCCGATTCGCCGTGGCTGCAAGTGCTGCTGTGGGCCAACGGGTGCGCGTTGCTGTTGCGTGTCGTGCAACGAATCTATTTCGTGACCCACCTGTACGGTTGGGAGCACGGCGTGCTGTCGGTGCCGCGCATGGTGGTGGGCAATTTCATCAACTTCATGGCCGTTTCGCGTGCGTGGAAGATGTTCCTCATGCACCTCGTGACCGGCAAGCGGCTGGCATGGGACAAGACCATGCATGACTTCCCCTCTGCCGACGGCTTTAACAATCGCCGTCAGCGTCTGGGTGAATTGCTGCTGTCCTGGCAAGCCATCGATCCGGACAAGCTCGAACAGGCGCTCGGCGAAAGCCATGCGCGTGAGGCGCCGCTCGGCCGCGTGCTGATGGCCAAGGGCTGGCTCGACGAGGAAACGCTCGCGGAAGCGATCGCCTTCCAGTCAGATTTGCCGCGTGGCCGCATGGTGCTCGAACGCATCAAGGACGACGCCGGGCGCCTGCCGCTCGACGCAATCGTGCGTCATCGCGTGTTGCCGCAGGCCGATCTTGCGAGTGGCCGCACGATTCTGTTGACCGCGAGTCCGCTCGCCGACCCGGTGTTCGCGGAACTGAGCGCGCTGGTCGCGGGGCCGGTGGTTCAGGAGATCGTCCGTGAGGGCGAGATCGCGGCGGCCCTGCGGGTGTTGCGCGGCGTCGGGATCGCGGCGCCGGGTGGTGAGGGCGCTGAGGGTGTACGGGCGGGCACGGTGGATGGTGCATCGGCGGGCGCCTTGACGGGCGAGGGCGTTGAGCCTGTGCCGGCACGCAGCGTCCCGCTGATCGGCGATCTGCTGATCGAGCATGGCCATGTGCGCCGCGAGGCCTTCGAAGCGGCCATGCAGCACTACCGCCCGGATCGCCACGGCCGTATCGGCGACTACATGGTGGCGCGCGGCGTGATCTCGCGTGCCGCGCTCGAGAACGTAATCCAGCAACAGCGCCGCCTTCAGGGCGCTCTGGCGGCATCCGAATGATCGATTCATTTTCTTTCACCCTGCGTGCCATTGCCGCTGCCATGGTGGCGGGCGCGTTGAGCTTGAGCGGCGCGGCGGCCTTTGCGCAGGGCACGGCGTCCGCGCCGCAATCGGCCGGCTCCGGATTGAACGCGCTGCCGTTGAGCGGCGCCGCCTATCGGGTGGCGCAGGACGCGTATGCCGCCTATGGGCGCGGCGACTACACCGGCGCGATCGCCCGGGCGCGCGAGGCGATTCGCCAGCGCCCCGATGTCGTGTCGCTGCGGGTGTTGCTCGCCAACTCGCTCGCAGCGCTTCGACGTTATAGCGAAGCAAGCCGCTCGCTTGGCGACGCGATCGCACAGATCGGCCGCGATCCTGCGCTGATTTCGCGCCGCAAGCAGATCGACGCGCTGAACGCGTCGACCCGCGCGGTTGCACGCAGCGGCCGCCAGCAGTCGGGCGACCCGGACGCGTTGACCGGCGCCGCGCTGTCGGCCGCGCAGCAGGCCTACAAGGCCTATGCGGCGAAGGATTTCACGGGCACCGTCAAGTACGCGAACGATGCGATCTCGCTGCGTCCCGATCTGCTGCGCCTGCGCTTGTTGCTGATCGACGCGGCGAGCGCAGCCGGTCAGGATACCGAAGCATGGAACGCCGATCTCGATGCAAGCAAACGCTTCGGCGACAGCGACGAATTGCGCTTGAGGTGCAGCTTCATCGGCAGCCGTCTGGCGCCGAAGTCGTCCGATGCGTCGTATGCCGCGCGCAAGACGGGCGACTACGCGCGGGCCACGGTGCTCGCGCGTGAGGCGGTCGCCTATGCGCCGGATCAGGTTGGCTACCGCGTCCAGTTGATCGACACCTTGTTCGCTACCGACGATCTACCAGGCGTGCAAGCGGCGGCGAGCGAGGCGATTGCCGCCGACGATACGGAAATCATGCCGCTCGCGCTGCGTGGCTACGCGCTGGCCGCACAGGGCAAGACGGCGGATGCCGACGCGGACTTCGCCAAAGCGCTGCATGCCGACGATGCGACCCAGCGCAATAAACGCGTGGCGCGCGTGATCATCGCCGATGTATGGATCGCCGAAGGACAGCCGCAGCGCGCGCTCGATCTGCTCGCGCCGTTGAAGATGAACGGCGACGACACCGATCCGCCGATCGCGCTGCGTCGCGCGCAGGCGCGGCGGGAGTTGGCGCAGACGCCGGCCCCCACCACGCCGATCGATCCCGCACGCCGTCCGCTGATCGACTGCGTGGTCGATCAGTTCGGCGCGAGCTGCGACGTGTACGCCGCCGATCCCGGCTTCGCGGCGGCGCGTGCCGCGGCGACAGCCGCCGCCGCGAACGACAAAGCCGGCGCGCTCGGCTATGCGCGCGAAGCCGTGAAGGCCGCGCCTGATGATCCGCAGCATCGGGTGGATCTGATCAACGCGCTCAGCACGGCTGGCGATGACCGCGCCGCGGCGCGCGAAGCGCAGCACATGGTCGACGCCGGCATGCTCGACGCGATGCCCGACATGACCGCCGCGTACATCGCGCAACGGGCCGGCAACAACAAGGTCGCATACCAACGCTTCGCCATCGCCGACAAGTCCGGCACCATGCCGGACAGCGCGTATGCCGATGCGGGCTATGCGGCCGCGGACGCGCACCGCAATCGCGAAGCCGCGCAGTACTTCGAGCGCGCAATCGACGCGAGCGCGAAACCGTCCGACGACGCGCCACCCGCCAAGCCGGCGCAACTGAACGAGATGCGCAGCGCGCACGCCGAGGCCACCCGCAACTGGGGCTTCGACGCATCGATCAACTATCGCGGCGCCGGCATGCAGCCGGGCTATGCGTCGTCGCCGACACCGGGCACATCGAACAACTGGCAGGCCGGCGTGGAAGCCTACTGGCGTCCGTTCGGCAGTCTCGGCGACCGGATGTTCGAGCTCTATGCGCGCGGCTACGAAAGTTTCGGCGTGAAGAACGGCGGCGCGAGCGGCGTGGATACCTTGCAAGCCAGCGTCGGCGCGCGCGCCAAGCCGTTTTCGCAGATCGACGCGATCGTCGCCTTCGAACGGATCATTCCGATCGGCTCGCAGGTCAATCCCGACTGGCTCGCGCGGCTCGCGTATTCAGGCGGTTATGGCATCGAGCGACGGGTGGACGTGCCGTCGTGGTGGACTGCGCAGATCTACGCCGAGACGGGCGCCTATCTGAACGCAGGGTCGGTCTACGCGACCACCAATCTCGAAGTGGGCCGCACCTTCCGCATGGACCGCTACAGCCCGAAGTGGACCGTGTTCCCGTACGCGGTGATCGGCGCGGACTACGATTCGAGCGTCGACCACAGCATGCCGCTCGGCGCGGGTGTGGGGATTTCGACGCGTTACTGGTTCCGCGACAGCAAGTACGACGCGCCACGCTCGTATGTCGATCTGTCGGTGCAGTACCGCTTGAAGATCACCGGCGACGATCGCGCGCGCGGCGTGTTCTTCGGTGCGATCTACTCGTATTGAATCCGGATGAATCAAATGAAAAAAATCAGCTTGGGTAGTTCGAGGGTTGCCATGTCTTGGGTGGCGCTATTGTCGGTCGGCGTGGCGCATGCCGCTGCGGACGATGTCGCGAGTCTCTATGGACCGCAACCGCCCGCCAACGCGTCATATCTGCGCGTGCTGAACGCATCGTCGCAAGCGGTGCGCGTGGCGCTCGCTGGCAGCGAGGCGCCGCAGACGCTCGCGCCGGGCGCGGTCACGCGTTTCAGCGTGCTGACACCGGGGACGCCGGCACGCGTCACGGTCGACGGGAAGGTTTTGGCCGATGCCGCTTGGGCCGATGCGGCGGCGAATGCAACGACCAATGCAACGACCAATGCAACGACCAATGCAGCAACTCACGCAGGCGACGCTGTAACCGTCGCGTTGCGGCATGACGCGAAGGGCTGGCATGCGACGCGGATCGTCGGCCGCTACGAGCGCGTCGACGGTTTGAAGGCGACCTTGCGCGCGTTCAATTTTGCGCCCGGTTGCAGCGCGAAGATCGGTGTGGACGGCAACGGTCCGACGGTGTTCGCGCAGGTGGCCGCAGGCGCGCAGGACACGCGCGCCATCAATCCGGTCAACGCGAAGCTGGTGGGGCGGTGCGGTGCGGCGGCCAGCGCGGCGTTGCCGTTGCCGGCGCTCGCTGCCGGCGACAGCTACAGCCTGTTCGTCACCGGCGACGTCGCGAAACCGGTGTTGAGCGGCGCGCGCGATGTGCTCGCGTGGCCGCCGGCCGCCAATTGATCGCCGGACGATCGCGATACGTTTGCCGCGCGCGCTGCTTCATCTGCTTCACTGCTTCATATAAATCACGGGGACCCCACACAATGACCGATGCCAGCCGTTCGTTCATCCAGGCGCCAGCCCAATCGAAACCGCTCAACCGAGTTCGTCGTCGCCTGCTGCTCGCTCTCGCTGCGGCGCCGCTCGGCGGCGCATTATCGTTGCTGCCGCGCCGCGCGTTCGCCGCGGCGTCGACCAGCGTGATCGAAGGCCGCAATCTGTGGCTCTATCCCGGCTGGGAAAGTCTCACCGATGACGCGACGCCCGCCTGTCTGAAAGCTGTCGATCTGATTCATCAGGCGACGGACAAGCTGGCGGCGCGCGGCATTCACAGTGTGATGGTGATCGCGCCGCTGAAAGCCCGTTTGTGCCCGGAGAATCTGCCGGACGGCATCGCGATGTCCGCGAGTGTCGCAAGCCGCTACGCCGCGATTCGCGCGCATGCCGACGCGCTCGGTCTGCAGATGGTGGATGGCGACGGCGCGATCGCCGAGGTCGACGCTGCACAGGAAAAGTACATTCGCGCCGACTACCACTGGAGCGGCCACGCCGCCGAAGCGGTCGCGGAGCGCGTTGCCAAACGCCTTGCCGCGGCGGGTTCGCTTAAGGGCACCGCCGGTGCGGGCAGCCGCCTTGGCACGTGGAACGAGGAAGTCCGCTACGGCGACCTCGCGACCTTGCTGCCGCCGGAGCGCAAGAAGGCAGTCGGCAAGGATCACTTCATCGTGCGCACGGTGGTGGAGGCGCCGGGCCTCGTCGACGGCGGTCCGCCGGTTGTGCAGGTGGTCGGCAATAGCATGGTTCAGCCGTACCTCGGCTTTCCGCAGAAGCTCTCGAATGCGATCGATCGCCCGGTCGGTTTGACGTGGACCTTCGGCGACACCGGTCCGTGGAAGACGCTGCTCAACTATCTGGAATCGCCGGACTTCAAGGCCAATCCGCCGCAAGCGATCGTCTGGCAATTCAACGAAGGGCAGATGATGAATCGGCCGAGCGCGGGCGGCCAATGGGACGCGGCCTCGGTGATGGCCGACGATGCGTTTCTCGCGCGTCTGAGCAAGGCTATCGCCTGATGAGCGAGTCAATCGGAGGCACGGCGGAACGCGCTGCGGCGGGAACGGCGGTGGGCCATGCGGCGGACACGGCGGCAGGCGCTGCGACAGGCACGACGGCCCGCGCAGCGGCGGGAACGACGACTCGCACGGCGGCAGCCACAGCGCGCACGGACAGCAGAACAGCGCATGGCCGCGCGGCAGCGACGCCAGAGCCGCTCGCTCAGCCGCTCGCGCATCGGCGCATTGCCTGGCTGATCGCGCTCCTGCTCGGCCTCGGTTGCGCCGCCGCCTTGACTTCGCTTGTCACGCAGTCGCGCAACGGCACTTCGTTCGACGTACATGGCTGGCGCGACGGCAGCCTCGGCCACCACCTCGATCGCGCGATCGACGTGCCGTACGCGCGATCGCTGCATCGCTGGCAGGCGGCGGTGCGTTACCGCCTGTTCGGCGACCTCGGGCATCAGGTGCGCGAGGGCTGTCCCGGCTGGCTGTTCTATGCGGACGGTCTGCGCGCGCCGGTGCAACCGGGGCATGATCCCGTCGAACGTGCCGATGGCGGCGATGCGTTGACCGATGCGCGCATCGCCGCGCTGCATCGTTACACGGACGCGCTGCGCGGCGCTGGGATTCAGCTGGTGGTCGTGACGGTGCCCGACAAGGCGCGCGTGGAAAGCGAGGCGCTGTGCGGGCTGCGTCAGGACGCGCGGATGACGCAGCGTCTGACTGTCTGGAACCGCGCGCTGACGGCGAGCAAGGTCGCGCACGTTGAATTGCTGCCGGCCCTGCAAGCTGCGCGTCCCGCATTTTTCCGCACCGATGTGCACTGGAATGCGCAGGGCGCGCAAGCAGCCGCACAGGCGGTCAGTGCTGCGGTACTGCCGTTGCTCGGCAAACCCGGCGACACAGAATTCACGCATGCGACGGCGCAACCCGCTCCGCGCATCGGCGATCTGCTGACGCTCGCGAATCTGAATGACGTGCCGGACGCATGGCGGCCCGCGCCCGATGTTGTCGCCGCGCAGACGTTGCAGGTGCAACGCAGCGGCGGCCTGCTCGACGACGGTCCCGCCGCCGACGTGCTGCTCGCGGGCAGTTCGTTCTCGCGCCGCAGCGCGTTTGCCGAGCGCCTGAGCGAGCAGCTCGGCCGCGAAGTCTGGAATGTCAGCCTCGACGACGGCCAGTTCGATCGCGCGTTGCAGGCAATTTGGCGCGAGCGGGCCGCGTGGCCGAAGAGCGTGCGCATGGTGATCTGGGAAATGTCGGAAGACGCGCTGTCAATGCCGGTCGATGCGTCGGCACCCAACGAGGCAACGACCGCAAACGCCGCCGTGCCCGTCACTCCCGTTGCCGCACCGGCGAAGCAGGACTGATCGCGATGCTATTCAATTCATTCATCTTCCTCACGCTGTTCCTGCCGCCTGCGCTCGCCGGCTACTACCTGCTTGGCCAACGCATGCCGCGCGCCGCGGCAGCGTGGCTATGCGCCGCGTCGATCGTGTTTTACGGCTGGTGGAATCCGGCGTTCGTCGGCTTGCTGGTGGCGTCGATCCTGTTCAACTACGCGATGAGTTGCGCGATCGTCGCGGCGCCCGCGCAGTCGGCACGCCGCCGCTGGCTGCTCGGTCTCGCGATTGCCGCCGATCTCGCGCTGCTGGTGCGCTACAAATATCTGGCGACGCTGCTCACCGCGCTCGTGCACGCAAGCGGCATTGCGCCCGCCGATTGGCTCGCGCACGGCATGCAGGACGTGATTCTGCCGCTCGGCGTGTCGTTCTTCACCTTCACGCAGATCGGCTATCTGCTCGATTGCAACGCGGGGATCGTCAAGGAGCGCGACCCGCTCGGCTACGTGCAGTTCGTCACGTTCTTTCCGCATTTGATCGCGGGGCCGATTCTGCATCACAAGGAAATGATGACGCAATTCGCGCAGCCGGCCACGTACCGGCTGCGCGCGGAGAATCTTTCGATCGGCGCGTTCGTGTTCACCATCGGTCTCGCGAAGAAGGTGCTGTTCGCCGACACCATCGCGCCTTTCGCCGACGCAGGTTTTGCCGCGCCGCACGAACTGCAGGGGCTGGCGGCGTGGGGCACCTGTCTTGCGTACGCGTTGCAGCTTTACTTCGATTTCTCCGGTTACTCGGATATGGCCATGGGTCTCGCGAAGATGTTCGGCGTGCGCTTTCCGTTGAACTTCAATTCGCCGTTCAAGGCGGCGAGCATCATCGATTTCTGGCAGCGCTGGCACATGACGCTCACGCGTTATCTCACGGCTTACCTGTATTACCCGATGGCGATGCGGATCAATCGCAGCCGCGCGCTGGGTGGTCTGCCGATCGGCCGTCTCGCGCAACGTTCGACGCGCGGTTTTCTCTCGACGGTCGCTGTGCCGACTTTCTACACGATGGCGCTGGCCGGCATCTGGCACGGCGCGGGTTTGCAGTATCTGATTTACGGCTTGCTGCATGCGTCGTATCTCACCGTGAATCACGCTTATCGCGCGTGGCGTGCGGCGGGTGCGCCGGGCGCATCGGTCGCATCGGTCGCATCGGTCGGTCAGGCACGCGCGGCCGGAGCGGTCGCAGCAGGGACGGCAGGGACAGCAGCAGGTCCGGCTCGTGCGATAGGAGCGGCCGCGACCGCAGCAGAATCGGCTCGTACGATAGCAACGACAGGGGTCGTCGCAGCATTCACAGCAAGTTTCACGGCGCGCATTCGCCATGCTGGGAATGTCCTGCTGACCTTCGTGGCCGCGCTGGTCGCGTTTGCGTTTTTCCGCGCCCATGGTGTCGGCGATGCGCTCGCATTACTGCAAGGCATGGCGGGTTTGCACGGCGTCGAAACGCTCGACTGGCCCGCGTGGGGCACGGCGAACATGAGCCCCGTCGAATGGCTGCATCTGGTCGCGGGCCGCTCGACGCTCGCATTGCAGATCGCCGCGCTGCTGGTGATCGTCTGGTGCACGCCGAATTCGCATCAATTGATGGGGCGCTTCTCGCCGGCACTCGAACGCGCGGCCGAGGGCTTGCCCGCCGCACTGACATGGCGGCCGTCGCTGCGCTGGACTGTCGCGATGTTCGGCGTGCTCGTATTCTGCGTCGCGCAGTTGCATGGTGAGGTGCGTTTTCTCTATTTCCAGTTCTGATTACCGGAACGACGTTTGCGCAAAGGACAACACAATGACTCAAAACAATACGCTGCACGCCGACGTAGCGGCACTGGTCGAATCCGTCGTACTGCGCCTCGTGCGCGATGACGAGCTGCTACTCGAAACGGGGCTGGTCGATTCGGTGCTGGCCGTCGAAATCGTGATGGGTGTCGAGATGCAATTCGGCGTGCGTATTCCGCCTACCGAGATCGCCGAGCATCTGGCATCCGTGGATGCGCTTGGCGCATTCATCGCCGCCAATCGCTAGGCATCCTATGCGATTCGATCTTGGCAAGAGCTGCTTTGTCGATACCGATGTGCGTGCCGACGCGTGGGCAGTGATCGGCGCCGATCGCGCGTTGCGCTGGCAGCAGTTGGCGGAGCAGGCACACGCATGGGCCGGGCAGGCGCACGAGCACGGCTTTGCCGCGGATGTGCCGGTGATCGTGCGCGGGCACAAGGAAGCAGGTTTCTTTGTGGCGATGGCCGGGGCGCTTCTCCTTGGCGCACCGTTTGTACCGGTCGACACGATCTACCCGGATGAGCGGATGCGGCGCATTGCCAGCACGCTCGGCGCGCAGACATACTTCGACGCGCATAGCGGCCGTTTTGTGAGTCTGACCGGGCGGGGGCAAGGCGCGCAGATGGAGCCGGTCGCGGCGGCATCAGCTTCGGCTTCGGCTTCGACCCCACCGTCATTGCACGAGAAAAACCTCGCATACGTGCTGTTCACCTCCGGCACGACCGGCGAGCCGAAAGGCGTGCAAATCGGCCGCGAAAGCGTCGCCGCGCTCGCCGACTGGATGGCGGCCGACTTTGAACTCGGCGACGCACCGGTGTTCCTGAACCAGGCGCCGTTCAGCTTCGATCTATCGATGTACGAAGTCTTTGGCACGCTCGCGCTCGGCGGCACTGCCGTCCTCGCTTCACGTGCAATGACCGCACAGGGCGCACCGTTTCTCGCCAACCTCGCCCGGCATGGCGTGACAACCTGGGTGTCGACTCCGTCGTTCGCGCAGTTGCAGTTGCTCAATCCGCAGTTCTCGCAAGTGGGCTTGCCGGCGCTCGACACCTTCCTGTTCTGCGGCGAAGTGCTGCCGGTTGCTCTCGCGCGGCAACTCCGCCAGCGGTTTCCGGCCGCAAGGATCATCAACACCTACGGCCCGACCGAGGCGACGGTGGCGACCACCTGGATCGTCGTCGACGATGCGGTCCTGGCTCATCACGCGCGTCTGCCGATTGGCCGCGCCAAGCGCGGCGCCGAGGTTTTCGTCGATGACGGCGAGTTGTGCATCGCTGGCGCGCACGTGATGCGTGGCTATCTGAATCGCGAAGACCTGAACGCGGCACGCATGTTCACCCATCACGGCGAGCGCGCGTTTCGCACCGGCGATCTGGGCGCGGTCGATGCCGACGGCCTGCTGTTTTGCCAGGGACGCATCGACGATCAGATCAAGATGGGCGGCTACCGGATCGAATTGATGGAGATCGACGCGGCTTTGCGCGCGCTGCCGGATGCGGCGAGTGCCGCCGCCGTACCGTTGCGGCGCCCGGACGGCTCGGTTGCGCGGATCGTCGCGTTCGTGGCCACCGGCAGCGACGATGGCCGACTACCCGGCGCGCTGCACGACTGGAAGGCGCTGCTGGCCGCGCGCCTGCCGTCGTATATGATCCCGTCAGAATTGCTCGCGTGCCGGACCTTGCCGGTTTCGGTCAACTTCAAGATCGATCGCGTGCAGCTCGCTCAGGACTATCGCGACGTTCATGTCAACGCACAGCGCCAACACAATGGGTGATTCACACCGCTGTCAGATTCGGGAGCGGGAGCCGGTCTCGCCGCGCCGGCGCGCGCTGCTCGCCGCGGGCGCGTACGCCGCGCTCTTATACGGCTGCTCGGCACCGGGCGCCGCCGATGCCGGCGCGTTGGCGCAGGGCGTGGTCTGGCAGCCCGACGAAGATCATGCCGATCCGCGTGGCGACTGGAATCGCCTCGGCGTGACCGATCTGCTGGTGCAATGGACAGCGGTGAACGGTACGTCGTTTCTGCCCGGCACCACGATGCAAACGGCCCAACGTCTGCCTGACTGGACACGGATTGCCGGCGAGCCGTGGGCGCGCAACGTGATCGTCGGTCTCGCCGGACGTTTCGACGAAACCGCGGCCCGTGCGCAAGCGGCGCAACTGGTCGAGCAATCGAAGCAGCTGCTGGCCGTGCGGCCGGCGGTTCACATCGACGGTTACTACTTTCCGGTTGAAGTCGATCCGACCTGGAAGGATGCCGCCGCGCTCGCGTCCTTGCTCGACAAGCTGCCGCGGCCGCTGTGGATCAGCGTCTACGACAATTCGAATATCGGAGGTCCGGCGCTGGCGGCGTGGCTGGACGGCTGGCTGCCGCACGATGTCGGTGTCTTTCTGCAGGATGGTTGCGGCGTCTATGCACGTGGCCCGGCGGCTGCGCGCGAGTATGCCGATGCACTGGCCGCACGGCTCGGCAAGGACCGCGTAAGGATCATCGCGGAGGCATTCCGTCCGGCCCAGGGCGGCGCGTTCCGCGCGGCGACGGCTGCCGAATTGTCGCCGCAATTGCTCGCGTATCGTGGCTACCGGACCTATCTGTTCGACGGGCCGCACTACGTATCGACCCAGTTGGTGCAGGATCTGCTGGGCAAGCAGCAGGCGCAGAAGTAGGGCGCCTGCTTGCCGATGCGCAGGAAGTAGACCGCCCGCAGGTGTGCAAAAAGTAGACCGCCTGTCGACACTCAGCGCAACTGCGTCACTGCCAGCAGCAACACCATGCTGCCGATCGCGCCATCCAGCACGCGCCACGCGCTCGCCCGGCGAAACAGCGGCGCCAGCGCACGGGCGCCGTAACCCAGACCGATAAACCAGACCCCGCTCACCGCCATCGCGCCGAGCGCGAACGCCACCCGTGCGCCGGCAGGTTCGCGTGCGCCCGCCGTGCCGATCAGCAGGAAGGTGTCGAGATACACGTGCGGATTGAGCCACGTGAAGGCCAAAGTCATCAGAATGATCGGCATGGCACGCTGCGCGGGTCCCGCGCCGCTCGCATTGGCGTCCAGCACCGCGTGGCCGGGCCGCACGGCGCGGCGCAGCGCGTTGACGCCGAACCACGCCAGATAAGCGAGCCCCACATACAGCATCGCGTGGACGAACACGGGATAGCGCTCCACCAGAACCGAGGCGCCCCCCACCCCCGCGCCGATCAGAATGAAGTCCGACAGCGCACACAGCGCGACGATCTTGCCGACGTGCGAGCGCATGATGCCCTGACGCAGCACAAAGGCGTTCTGCGCGCCGATCGTCACGATCAGCGACGCGCACAGGGCGGCACCGTGGGAAAAAGACAGCCAGTTCATAATCGATCCAGTAGACGGGGGAAGCGAACGAGGCTAGTCTGCGGTTTTGCTGATCGTAAGAGAAGCTAATTCACTTAATGCCGATTAAGGAGCGCTAATGCTCGACTATGCGTTGCTCGACGCACTGGCCGCCGTGGTGCGGCACGGTTCGTTCGACCGGGCGGCCAGCGAACTGAATGTGACGCCTTCAGCCGTATCCCAGCGGGTCAAGCTGCTGGAGGAGCGGGTAGGGAGTGTGCTCGTGAAGCGCGGCCAGCCGTGTGTCGCGACCACCTCGGGTGCGCTGCTGTGCCGTCATACCGAACGCGTGCTGTTGCTGGAAGCGGAACTCACCGGCCGGCTGCCGGCGCTGCCCGGCGCGCTGGTGGAGCCGTGGCCCGCGTTGCGCGTGGCGGTCAACGACGACAGCGTGGGCACCTGGTTTATCGACGCGGTGGCGCAGTTCTGCGTGGAACGGGAGATGCTGCTCGATCTGGTGATCGACGACCAGGACCACACCGCGCAGCGGATTCGCGATGGCAGCGTGCAAGGCGCGGTCACCACACAAGCCGAGCCGGTGCAGGGCTGCCGCTCGACGCGCCTCGGCCGGATGCGCTATCTGGCGGTCTGCACGCCGGCGTTTCGCGCGCGCCATTTTGCCGATGGCGTGACGCGCGAGTCGCTGCGGCGGGCGCCGTGCGTCGATTTCAATCCGAAGGATCAGTTGCAGAAGCGCTTCATGCGCCGCATCACGCGGGCCGAACTGGACCCGCCCTTGCACTGGATTCCGCACGTTGCCGGTTTCTTGCGCGCCTGCGTAACCGGCCTCGGCTGGGGCATGTGCCCGGAACGCATGATCGCGCCGCATCTGGCCAGCGGCGAGCTGGTGGACATGGCGCCCGGCAAGCATATCGACGTCGATCTCTACTGGCAGAGCTGGCGATTGTCGATCGGCTGGCTCGACGATTTCAGCGCGGTGCTGCGCAAACGGGCGACGGAGTTTCTCGATTGACGGAGGCCGCTGCCGCCCCACGCTAGCGGCGCGTCGGCCACTGCTTGTACTCGATGCGTACGCCGCCAGCGCTCGCTCGCGCCGCGTAAGTGTCGACCACCTGATGCACGTCGTGGTCGATATGATCGGCGTGAGTTGCATCGAGAATCAAGGTCGCCCCTGACGGAATCTGCCCGAGATAGTGCTTCAGTTGCGGTGTGCAGAAGAAGGTCGCGCTCTTGCGCAGGCTCAGTAGATAAAAGTCGCCATCTTGCGTAAAACTCAGCACGCGGCGGAAGTTGCGCTCGACGACCAGCACCACGCTCAATGCGAAGCCGATCGCGATGCCGATCAGCAGGTCGGTCGCCAGCACGCCCGCGATGGTGCCGATGAACGGCACGGCCTGGGCGACCCCCGCCCTCCCCATCGACACGAACATTTGCGGCTTGGCGAGCTTATAGCCGGTATGAATCAGGATCGCCGCTAGGCTCGCGAGCGGAATCAGATTGATCACGTGGGTCAGCGCGAGGCAGGCGATCAGCAGCATGACGCCGTGCGTCATGCAAGACAGGCGGCTGCGCGCACCAGCGTGCACGTTGGCCGCGCTGCGTACCACCACGGCGGTGACCGGCAAGGCGCCGAGCAGCCCGGCAAGCAGATTGCCGACGCCTTGTGCCTTCAGTTCGCGATTGGGTGCCGCCTTTTGATGGCTCGGGTCGATCTGTTCGAGTGCCTCGAGACTCAGCAAGGTCTCCAGGCTGGCGACAATCGCGATCACCATGGCCACGCGCCACACATCGGGATTGCTCCACTGGGTGAGATCGGGAAACGTGAATGCCTGACTGAGGGTATCCCACGAGCCGAGCAGCGGCATGGCGACACGTTGTGCGGAGGCGAGTGCCAGTTCCGGCGCGAATGTCTCGACGAGCGCGACGGCGGCGATGCCGAAAGATACCACCGCGAGCGGTGCGGGGATTGCGCGCACGAGCGTAAAAGCGCGCAATGCCGGCATTTCCCACGCGAACAGAATCGCCAACGACGCGAGCGCTAGTAGGGGTATCGCGGCCGAAATACCGCCATTGACCAGACCCGCCGCCAGAGGGAGTTGATTCAGGATCAGCAGAATGCCGATTGCGGCAAGCATGCCGTTGATCACGGGTGCCGGCACATAGCTCGCCAATCTGCCGGCACGCAGGAAACCGAACACCCATTGCAGGGCGCCCGCGAGTACCAGTGCGCCCAGAAACGCGGAGAAGCTGCCGAGCGTGGCAAGCGCCTGCACGACGATCACGACAAGGCCGGCGGCCGGGCCGCTGACACTCAGTCGCGAACCGCTTAGCAGTGCTACCACGAGGCCGCCGATCACGCCGGCGAGAATGCCGGCAAATGGTGCGACGCTCGAGGCTGTTGCAATGCCCAGACATAGCGGCAGCGCGATCAGGAAGACGCTGATGCCGGCCAGCAGATCGGTGCGCCAGGTTGATGCCGGGTTGGCTCGTGCGGGCGGGATATGAGGTGGGGTGGCGTGAACTTGCGTCATCGGTAGACTTGCCTCGAAGCTGGAAATGGAGCGCGGCGCCTGCAGCACAGGCGAATCGCGCATTGGACGAGTGAGTTGCGGGCGCTCAACCGGCCGCTTCGTGGGCGTCGGCGGTTTCGTTGAGTGCCCACTCCGGGTGGGCCAGCGCTTTCAGGCGGCCGTCGTGCATTGAAAATATCCAGCCGTGAATCTGCACGTGCGGTTGCGCGCTTTGAACCAGCGGCATCGCATGCAGCGCTTGCACCTGGGCCAGCACGTTGAGTTCGGCGAGCCGGTCAGCGCGTTCGCCGAAACCCTGCAGCAGACGGAGTTCCGCTGCATGCAGCGCGGCTAACCGGCGAATCGGGTCGATGCGGCGATTGACGTTAGGCAGCGCGGCCGCCGGCGGTCGCAGCGCAGCTTGTACACCGCCACAGCAATGATGGCCGCATACTACGATGTGCTGCACGCGCAGGACGACGATCGCATATTCGAGCACGCTCGCGAGACTGTCGTCGTGTTCGCCGACCAGGTTCGCGATGTTGCGATGAACGAAGATCTCACCGGGCATGGCGCGGGTAACGGCTTCGGGTACGCGGCTGTCGGAGCAGCCGATCCACAACACGTTGGGTCGCTGGTTGCTGGCGAGCCGCTGGAAGTAGGCGGGATCGCGAATGCTGATTTCGTCGGACCAGGCGAGGTTTTCGACCAGCATGCGTTGGGGGTAGGTCATCGGTGCTCCTTGTGTCGTCGCGTTTGCTTCAGTCCGTGCTGGCCCAGTAACGCTCCAGAATCTGGTGGCGCGCGCGGTTCGCATCGATTGTGCGCTGGCTCGGTGGATAATCGGCCTCGGTGGTTGGGATGGTTCCCTCGCGGCGCGCGTCTATGAGCTCCTGGCGGACCTGCGCGCGTGTCTTGCCGATTGGCCGCGATTGCGCGGCAGGCACGTACTGCGACGACTGTGAGGCGGCTAGCGCGGAGACGCTCTGGTCGTTGTCGGCGAGCACGGACGTGGATAGCACGCTCATGAAGATGACAGCTAGCGCAATTCGCTTCGATTTCATATCCCTCTCCGTAAATGATTGGCATGCCGAAGTTGTCTTCAGGCATGACTCATTCTGCGGGGAGAGGCATGATGCGGCCGTGATCGCGGGATGATAAATCTGTCATTTATCTCTATTTTTCGCGTCGCTTCTGACTGCTGCCGCGTTGCCCCCTTAGCGTCGACAGAATGGTCCGCCTTCTTGGGAACCGTAGGCTGAACGTGGTGCGCGTGTGCGGGATGCTCTCGACGCTGCATTCGCCACGGTGCTCGTTCATGATCGACTTGACGATGGCGAGTCCGAGGCCGGTTCCGCGCGCCGAGTTATAGCGCGCGGGGTCGACGCGATAGAACCGGTCGAAGATGCGCTCCAGGTGCGGTTCCGCGATACCGGCGCCGCTATCGGATACAGAGAGCTGGGCATAGCCAAGCCCCTCGGCGCAATCAAGCTCGACTGTGCTGCCGCGTGGCGCGTGGGCCAATGCGTTCGAGACCAGATTGCTCAGCGCGCGCTGGACGAGCAACACATCGCCTTCGAAGCTCGCGTTGCCCTTCACGATGATCTCCACGCCGGCGTCTGCGGCCATGCTCTCGTAGTAGCCGGCGACACGCAGTGCTTCGTTGCGCGCGCTGACCTGCTGTAAAGACAGGCAGCGTTGCGCGCTGTCGGCGCGAGCGAGGAACAGCATGCTGTCGATCAGGCGCGAAAGCCGCTGGAATTCATCCACGCTCGACTCGATTACCGCACGGTAATCGTCCGCGGAACGGGGTTGCGAGAGCGCGACTTGCGCTTCGGCCAGCAGGTTGGTGAGCGGCGTCCGCATGTCGTGTGCCAGGTCGGATGAAAACTGCGTGAGACGGGTGAAGGATTCGTGCAGTCGCGCCAGCATGCGGTTGAAGGCGTGGCTCAACTCCTTGAGTTCGCCCGGCATGTCACGCTCGGGCAACGGTCGTGCGAGACGGCTGCTGGAGATCTGTTCGGCACGGGCAGTCAGGCGGGCCAGCGGGCGCAGTCCGAAACGCGCGGTCCACCACGCCAGCAGCGCGTTCACCAGCGCACCGATTACGCTGACGAACAGCACGTTGAGCGCGTAGGCGCGAAGCAAGGTTCCCTCGGCGGTGGCGTCGTATTGGACGACCACGCGCACGCGCGTGCCGGATTGGCCGCCGAGCGGCGCCATTGCTACCAGAAAGCGCATCGGCTTGCCGTCCACCGTCACTTGCACGGGGGCGAGACCGGCACGTACCGCGAGCGTCTCGGCGTTCGGCCAGTAACCGTGAGTGCGGGTGAGCGGCGCCTCGTGTTCATCGAATAGTGCGATGTCCAGATTCTGATGACCGCGCAACGGGTTGTACCAGACATCACGATTGGCGCGGATCGCGTCGACTCCGGGCATGGTCTGCAGGCTCAGCTGCAGGGTGGCGAGGGTCGCTGTCATCTCGCGAGCCGAGGTCGAGTCGATTCGCGTCTTCAGGCCGTGGTACAGCAACACGCCGTTGAAGACGAGCAATAGCGAGGTCGATACGGCGAACAGAACCGATAGCCGGCCTCTCAGGGTGCGCGGCATGAGCGGCGTGAACGATTTGCTCAATCGCTGTGCCGCTGACGCCAGGGTCGCGAGACCTGGATGCCGCTTCATCGCGAGTCACCGTTGCGTTCTTCGAGCACGTACCCCATGCCGCGCACCGTGTGGATCAGTTTTGGTTCGTAGTTGTCATCGACCTTCGCGCGTACACGCCGAATCGCGGCATCGACCACGTTGGTGTCGCTATCGAAATTCATGTCCCACACCTGCGAGGCGATCGTCGACCGCGGCAGGATCTCGCCGTGCCGTCGCATCAGCAGCCACAGCAGTGCAAACTCCTTGGCGGTCAACAGGATCGTGTCGCCTTGGCGCGTGGCCTTGCGGCGCGTCAGGTCGAGCGCCAGGTCTGAAACGTGCAGCGAGGCGGCGTCGCGCCCATGGCCACGCCGCAAGATCGAACGGACACGCGCCAACAATTCGGCGAAATCGAACGGTTTCACCAGATAGTCGTCTGCACCCATTTCCAGACCGCGCACCTTGTCATCCAGGTCGTCGCGTGCGGTGAGCAGCAATACAGGCGTGGAACGCGTGTGGCGCAGATTTTTCAGGACGGTCCAGCCGTCCTGGCGAGGCAGCATCACGTCGAGGATGATCAGGTCGTAATCCTCGGTTAGTGCGAAATGCTGGCCGGTCACGCCGTCTTCCACCCAGTCTGAGACAAACCCCGCTTCTGTCAGACCCTTTCGGAGGTAGGTGCCGGTTTTCGCTTCGTCTTCGACGATCAGAACTCGCATGGTCTTTTCTCCTGGTGACGCCCTCCGCGCCGCGTTTGCGGTGCGGCGTGTGAGAGCCGCGCGGACAGGGCCGCGCCCCCTGTTGTGAGCGGCGCTAAAGGCGAGCGGGAATGTGTGCCCTTTGCGATGACAAGCGCGGATGAGCGCTGGCGTCAACGAGCCGTATGCCTTGCTCGCCCCGATAGAGGCAGCATGGATGCGTGAGGTGGTTCAGGTTGCGGCGCGTGAGTCCGGCTATCGGAATGGAATCTGCCGATGCGGTTGCGCGGATGCGGATGAGCGCGCACCGGGTCGCCGGCAGCGCGATCGGTGGGAAACGGATCGCTTTGATGTTCTTTTTCATATCGTCAGGCATGCATGGAACCGTACCGAAGCAGCGACTAATTTTGAGACGCTTGGTCGCAAGAATCGGATAGGAACATTTGTCATGTTTTCCTGAATGTATGCAGTACTTATACCACGGCGTTATTTAAAATGGATACCGTTCATGCAGGCGTGCGGTGAGTTGAACGTAGGCGGCTAGCTGTCGGATCAGCCGTGCCGATCTCACGCCGGAGTGCCTGCGGATATCGTCAGCGTGCGATTGCGCGTTGCGTGCAGGCACCGTGTGCGAGAATTTCTCGCGAGGTGGATGAAGCTGCGGTGAAACCATTCGGTGCGCAAAATTAGTTGGCGCGGGGGCGATGATCCGGCATGAGTTCCGGCGAGGTTCGGCGCATTGTGGCAAGCAGTTCGAGCGAGAGCAGGCCGTGTGTGGGCGGAGCGCTGTTGCGATTCAGGGGCGTGACGGTGGGCGATGCGGAGGATGGCGCACTGCCGTCGAACAGATGCGCGGGCTGGCCTAGCCAGAACGCAATCGAGCCGATTGCAATGGCCACCAGGCTGGACGCCAGAGAGAGCGTCTCACCTCTGCATCGGCGGAGCCGCGTCCTGAGCGCCGACATGACCGTACTTACGGTTGAAACGCACATCGCCACGCATTGCATTGATCGAATACATCGCATGGGATTCCGGTTCGAAGTCGAGTGCGTCCATCATATAAACGCTTCACCGATATCAAGATGAGAACAACATGACAATTTCGTCATACAGTCCTCAGGCGCTCGTCCTGGATGACGGAATTGTCATGTAAAGCTCACGTTTGCGCAGCGGGCGACCCTCAGGATCGGAACTCACTTAAAAGGAGAATCGATCATGCGGAATGCGATATGGTTGGCCGGATTCGCACTGAATTGCGCCTGTGTGAGTGCGGCAGTGGCAGTCGACACGATCCCGTTGCGCGAACCCGCGCCGGGACCTCATGAGTTTTATCTATCCCACGAGCGTATTTTGCAGAAGCCGCAGGTGTTGAGCCAGCGCGATCCTGTCGTGCCGGGGCTTCAACCGGCCTCGAGTGTGCAGTTGACGCAGCCGGCGGCACAATTGCCGCCGGCGCCGCAGGGAAAAACCCGCGATGAGGTGAAACGTGAACTAGCCGCCGCACGCGCGTGGGGCTGTATGGATGTGCCTGATAGCCAGTACCCGCAGCCGTGCCCGTCGCAGGGTGTCACACGCTCGACGGCGGAGGCGTTTCAGACCGAGTAGCGCGACGTGCGGGCGGCGATGTGCACACGTTGGAGCCCGAACCGGCTCCGGGGTGTGCGCGCGTCGAAAGCGTTCAATGCAGCCGGATCACCGGATGCACGCGCCGGCGTAACCAGTGGCTCGCCGAATCGAGCGCCATGCGTGCAAAGCCCGTCAGCGTCATCACATGGCGGCGGTAGATGAGCTTGTAGACGACCGTTGCCAGCCAACCGTCGACGAACACCGGCTGCGTCAGCAAGCCGTTGCTCAGGCTGCCGATCGTGCCTTCACGGCCAAAACCGACCAGCGTCCCGGCGTCGCGATAGACAAACTCAGGTAAGGGCTCGTTCGCGATCCTGCACTTCAACGCACGCGCCAGAAACAACGCCTGTTGGTGCGCGACCTGAGCGCGCGGGGCCAGAAATGTGTTCGCGTTGTCAGAAGACGGGCAGGCCGCGCAATCGCCGAGTCCGAATATGTTCGCGTCGTTCGCGCATTGCAGTGTGCGGTTCACCTGCACCTGTGCGTTGCGATTCACCGCGATGCCGTCCAGCGAGCGCAACACCGGCGGCCCCGCGATGCCGGCGGTCCAGATTGCGATGTCGCTCGCGAGCGGCTCGCCTTCGTTCGTCAGCACAGCATCGGCGCGCACTTCGGTGACGCGCGTGGCGTTCAACACGTCGACGCCGAGACGGCCGAGCATTTTCTGCGCGCGCGCCGAGATCGTTTCGGACAGCGCGGGCAGCACGCGATCGCTGCTTTCGATCAGACGGATGCGAAAGTCGCGCACGGGGTCGAGCGAAAACGGACTGTAGCGGTTCAGCAGACGCACCGTATCGCGCACCGCGGCGGCGAGTTCAACGCCTGTTGCACCCGCGCCGATGATGTTGATCGACACCGGTGTGTCCGCCTGCGCGGTCCGCGCACGGCGTGCATGGTTCGCACGCAGGCAGGCGTCGAGCAGCCGGCGGCGAAACGCTTCCGCATGCGCGACCGATTCGAGCGGCAAGGCGTGTTCGGCCGCACCGGGCACGCCGAAATATTGCGTGACACTGCCCATTGCCAGCACCAGCGTGTCGAAGGCAAGCTGCCGTGACGGCAGGATTTCGCGGCCGTCGGCGTCGTGGAGCGCATTCAGCGTGATGTGCCGGTTCGTGCGATCGAGCGCGGCGAGTTCGCCCTGTTCGAATTCGAAGCCATGCCGTTGCGCCTGCACAGCGTATTGCAGCTGATGCGTGGCTGGATCAAGTTGACCCGATGCGGCTTCATGCAGCAAGGGCTTCCAGAAATGCGTCGGCCAGCGATCCACCAGCACGACTTGCGCGAGACCGGCGCGCCCGAGCGTTTCCGACAGCCGCGTAGCGAGCCCCAGGCCGCCGACTCCGCCGCCAACGATCACGATGCGATGCGGCGCTGCTTGCGTCGTTTGCTTCACTTCCGCTACATCCGCCGTGTGCAGCATGGGCTGCGTGCCTTGCGTGTCAGAGGGTGTTTGCTGATCGATTGCGGCCATGATCCTGATCCTCCTGAAGTTATCGTTGCTCGGCCGGCGAAGGCGTTCCGGGCTATATCCGGGATTCGTCGGCCTCATCTGTCGGGGTCAGTATAGAATCGGCTGAAACCGCAGCACAATTTAATGTTTATAGAGAACATATAGGTTTTCACTTATGCTAAAAGTCGCCACGTTCCGTCAATTGAAGGCCCTGCATACGGTCGCGAAGCTCGGCAGCGTGTCGCGCGCGGCTGAAGAATTGAAACTCACGCAACCCGCGGTGTCGCTGCAGGTGCGTTTGCTCGAAGAAGCGGCGGGGGCGCCGCTGTTGCAGCGGGTGGGCCGTGGCGTGCAACTGACCGCAGCGGGCGAAATCCTCGCGCGCTATGCGCTGGAAATCCTCGATTTGTGGAATGGCGCGGCGGACGATCTCGCCGCATTGCAAGGCGAGCAGGGCGGCACGCTGCGCATCGGCGCGATCACGACCGCTGAGTATCTGATCCCGCCTTTTCTGGTGCGCTTCACCGAGTTGCGCCCGCAAGTGAAGGTGCAGTTCAAGGTGGGCAATCGCGCGGACATCATCCGCATGCTGGCCACGCATGAGATCGATCTTGCGGTGATGGGTAGCGCACCGCGCGAATTGCGCACAGTGGCGACCGCCTTCGCGAAGCATCCCATGGCGTTCGTCGCCTCGCCGGCCCACGCGCTCATGAAGAAAAAGCGCCTCTCGTTGGACGATCTGCAAACCACGAATCTGTTCGTACGGGAGCGGGGGTCGGGCACGCGCTCAACCGTCGAGAATCTGTTTCGGCTAGCCGGCCACAAGCTGCATATCGGCTCCGAACTCTCGAGCAACGAGGCGATCAAGCAACTGGTCGAGGCGGGCCTGGGTGTCGCGTTTCTGTCGCTGCATGCGTGTTCGCTCGAATTTCAGGCCGGCTTGCTGGCGTTGCTGCCTTTGCCCGCCAATCCGATCGAGCGCGACTGGTACGTGATGCATGTGTCCGATAAACGCCTGCCGCACGTCGCCGGGCTGTTCCGCGATTTTCTGATTGAGCACGGCATGTCCGGCGCGGTGCGGGTGCCGTTGCCGGCCGTCGCCGCAGCGAAGCGGCGCCGTCAGGCGCGCGAGGCAAGTCCGCTCTGAGGCGCGGATTCTCGCTATTCGCTTCGACGTTTGCACTCCGCAGGGTCCGAAGGAAGACCTCGTGAGGCCTTTCGCTACATTCGGAAAGCCTTGTGGGACGGGCGTTTCAGGTTACATCGTCCGAGATCGAAGTAAAGGTTGGGCGGGCGGTATTTTTGCCCGCGCCGATTGTCTTTACAGTGACGTCCAGACATTTGAGAAAAGTGGACGCCGCATTCCCGTGGCGAGCCATTGTGAGCGAGGCCTGGCCGTTACAGGAGTTGGAGACAATGAGCAGCAACAGCATCACCCAAGTCGAAACATTCGGTTTTGAACGCATTCCGGATCGCTCGCGTTATGCGCGGCCGATCGATCTGTTCCGCTTGCTGTTCGGCGGTTGCAATACTTTTTCCACGTCGGTGCTCGGCAGTTTTCCGGTGCTGCTCGGTTTGTCGTTCAAGGCGGGCGTTTATTCGATCGTGCTCGGCGTGGTGATCGGTTCATGCATTCTTGCGCCAATGGGCCTGTTCGGCCCGCGCAACGGCACGAGCGATCCGGTTTCGTCGGGCGCGCATTTCGGTATTCATGGCCGGATCGTCGGTTCCTTTCTCGCGGTGTTGACCGCGGTCGCATTCTTCTCGCTGGCGGTGTGGAGTTCGGGCGACGCGCTCGTGGGCGGCGCGAATCATCTGCTCGGCCTGCCGGTCAACTGGATGACGCTGAGCTTCGCATACGGTCTCTTTGCGGTGCTGGTGCTCACCGTTTGCGTCTACGGCTTCCGCTTCATGCTGTGGGTCAACAAGATCGCCGTGTGGGCGGCGAGTCTGCTGTTCGTGGTCGGCATCGTGGCGTTCGCCGGGCCGTTCAATAGCGCGTACGCCGGCAAGGTGGCGCTCGGTTCCGTGGGTTTCTGGCCCGCGTTCGTCAGCGCCGTGCTGGTCGCGATGAGCAATCCGGTTTCGTTCGCCTGCACGCTCGGCGACTGGGCCCGCTATATTCCGCAGAACACGCCGAAAAAACGCACGATTCTCGCGGTGATGCTCGCGCAACTGGCCACGTTCGTGCCGTTCTTCTTTGGTCTCGCCACCGCGACGATCATTGCGAGCAAGGCTCCGGATTTCATCGCCTCGAATAACTATGTGGGCGGTCTGCTCGCGATCTCGCCGAACTGGTTCTTTCTGCCGGTGTGCCTGATTGCGATCATCGGCGGGATGTCGACGGGAACGACGGCGTTGTACGGCACCGGGCTCGATATGTCGAGCATGTTCCCGAAGTTTCTGAACCGGGTGCGCGCCACGCTGCTGATCGGCAGCCTCGCAATCGGTTTCATCTTCCTTGGCCGCTTCGCGTTCAATCTGGTCGAAAGCGTGTCGACGTTCTCGGTGCTGATCAACGTCTGCAGTTGCCCGTGGATGGTGATCATGATCATCGGCTTCGTGACGCGGCGCGGCTTTTATCTGTCCGACGATCTGCAGGTGTTCAATCGCGGCGGCCGTGGGGGTCACTACTGGTTCACGCATGGCTGGAACTGGCGCGCGATGGGCGCGTGGATTCCGAGCGCGGCGATCGGCCTGTGCTTCGTGAATCTGCCGGATCAGTTCGTCGGTCCGCTCGGGCAGCTCGCCGGTGGTCTCGACATCAGCATGCCGGTGTCGCTGACACTCGCCTGCGCGTTGTATATCGCGTTGCTGCACTGCTTTCCTGAACCGGATGGCGTGTATGGGCCGCTTGGCCGACGCTGGTTGCGCGGCGGTTCGCAGCACAATGTGATCGTGCATCCGGTGGTGCCGGCGACTAAGCTTAAGGCTGGCGGGGCGCAATTGAGTACGCAATTGAGCACGCATTTGAACACGCAAATGAAGGCGCATCCGGTATCGAAATCGCGGCAGCCTGCCGTGCAACGCGAACGCGAGGAAGCGCTGGACACGCAGGACGCGGGTTGAATCGTGCGGTTCGAGGAGGCGATGTGCTCAGGCACGGTACGCGCTGTACCAAGACCGCACAGAGGCAACCGTCACGCAGCAAATGCAATGAGTTTCAAGTTAAGTAGGCAATCAAGATGAGCGAGTCAGTAAAGCGCGCGTTTGAAGGTGTAAAGCTGTTTCCGTTCTGGCTGGACAATCCGCGCGCACCGGCCGTCGAACGGGAATTGATCGGGCCGACTTCCGCGGATCTGGTGGTGGTGGGCGGTGGTTTTACCGGTTTATGGGCCGCGATTCAGGCGAAAGAAGCGGACCCCTCGCTCGACGTGGTGCTGGTCGAAGCGGGGAAGGTGGCTTATGGTGCATCGGGCCGTCCGGGCGGGATTATTTCCACGTCGGTGATGCATGGTTTGCCGAATGCGACGCGGGTCTTTCCGCAGGACCTCGATGTGCTGGAAAAGCTGGGACAGGAGAACCTCGACGGCTTCAAGGAATCGTTGACGCGTTACGGCATTGAAGCGGACGTGGAATGGAATGGCGAGATGACGGTGGCGGTCGAACCGGGGCATCTCGATCATCTGAAAGGCGATTACGAGCTGCATGTTGCCCATGGGCATGATGTCGTGCTGCTCGACAGCAAAGGCGCACGGGAACAACTCGATTCGCCCTTGTTCGCGGGCGCGATGTGGTCGCGCAATCGCAGCGGCACGATTCATCCGGCAAAGCTCGCGTGGGGCCTGAAAGCCGCTGCGCTGAAACTCGGCGTGCGTTTGCATGAACACTCGCCGATCACGCGCCTGGAAGATCTCGGCGCGACGATGATCGTCCATACGCAGGCGGGCCGCATCGAAACGCGGCGCGTGCTGCTCGGCACCGGTACCGCGGATGTGGGCGTGACCGACATCAAGCGCCGCGTGATGCAGGTGCGCGATCACATCATCGCGACCGCGCCGTTGAGCGAGGAGCAGATGGCGCGCATCGGCTGGAACAATCGCCAGGGCATCTACGATACGCGTACGCAGCTCAATTATTTCCGTCTCACCAAAGACAACCGGATCATTTTCGGCGGCCGGGTGAGTTATCACTTCGGCGGCGATCCGAATCCGGCCGCGGATCGTGACGAGAGCACGTACTACAAGCTCGCCGAAGCGTTCTATCGAACGTTCCCGCAACTGGACGACGTGCGCTTCACCCATGCATGGGGCGGCCCGATCGACTACTGTTCACGTGGCGCCGTGTTCGCGCGCCGCTATCACGGCGGCAAGAGCGTGTTTGTAGCGGGCTATACGGGCTTTGGCGTGGCAGGCAGCCGCTTTGGTGCGAAGATGGGTCTCGACATGCTGTGGAATCGCGAGACACTGATTACGTCGCTGGATATTTCGCGCAAAGGGCCGTCGTACATTCCGCCGGAACCGCTGCGCTGGATCGCCGCGAAGATCACCTTCAACGCATTCGACGGCGCCGACGATCGCGGCGGCTGGCGGCGGCTCTGGATCAATTCGATCAAGGCGCTGGGTTTTCCGATGTAGGGGCGGGGGGTGTCGCGAGGGTGTTCATGAGTCTGGCGGTTTTTTATTCATTGCCGCCAGAATAAAAAAACCGCACCTTAAGGGGTACCGCACCTTAAGGTGCGGGGTGCGGTTCCTGTAGAAGCAACAGTGTGATGCAGGGTGAATCAGCCGCAGTACACGATGCTGTACTTCTTGGTCGCCACCGGCATGTGCCACGTGCCCGAGAAGCCCTTGTGCAGGATGAAGGCGTCGCCAGCGGCATAGCGTTCGCTGCGGCCGTCGTCGCTGGTGATGACGACTTCGCCTTCGATCAGCACGCAGACTTCGTGGATCGGCAGGTCGGCCAGCTTCAGCGTGCCCGCATCGCACTGCCATACGCCGGCGGACAGCATGTTGGTCGCGTCGGAGAAGGCGTTGAGGGCGTGCGGTGCCTTGGCGCCTTCCAGAATGACGTCGGCGGGGTCGTGCAGGGCCGGGTTCAGGCCGGAAGCGCCGGGGCCTTTAGCGTCGATGCGGGTGAAAGTGGTGGTGCTCATGTGTCTCTCCTGGTTAATGTCATTCAAAAACGGGGGATTCGATGACGAAATCGAAGCAGAACCGGAGTCTGAGCCAAAGCTGCGTAGCGATGAATTTCGATTTGAAGACATTCAGATTGAGCGGCGTCGATGTAAAGCATTCGATACCGCTGCGGGCGCGATGTGCGGCCCACCGTCTGACCTAACACATTCATGAAAAGGACTAAGTCCATGGAACACGCCAAACAGTTTTACATCGACGGCCAATGGGTCGAACCGCAAGACTCGGCCAAACCGGCCGGCGCTGCCACGCTCGACGTGATCGATCCGTCCACGGCCACCGCGTTCGCGCAGATTTCGTTGGGCAGCGCGGCCGATGTCGACCGCGCCGTGGCCGCGGCGAAGCGTGCCTTTCCCGCCTACAGCGAGACGACGATCGCGCAACGAATCGATCTGCTGCAAGCGATCCTCGACGTCTACCGCAAGCGCTACGACGACATGGTGCATGCGATCAGCCGTGAGATGGGTGCACCGCTGCAATATGCGAACGACGCGCAGGCGTGGACCGGCGTCGCGCATCTCGAGACGATGATCCGCACGCTCGATACGTTCGAATTCGAGTGCGTGAAGAACAGCATTCTGATCCGTAAGGAAGCGGTCGGCGTGTGCGGACTGATTACGCCGTGGAACTGGCCGGCTTTGCAGATCGCCACCAAGGTCGTGCCCGCGCTCGCGGCCGGCTGCACGATGGTGCTCAAACCCTCGGAGCTGGCGCCGCTTTCCGGCATCATCTTCGCCGAGATCCTCGACGAAGCGGGCGTGCCGGCCGGCGTGTTCAACCTCGTCAACGGCGAAGGGGCAACGGTGGGCGAGGCGATGTCGCGTCATCCGGACATCGACATGATGTCGTTCACCGGTTCGACGCGTGCGGGCGTGCAGGTCGCCAAGGCCGCGGCGGATACGGTCAAGCGCGTGCATCAGGAGCTGGGCGGCAAATCGGCCAACCTGATTCTCGAAGATGCCGATCTGAAGCAGGCGGTGATGCGCGGCACGCGTGCGTGTTTCGACAACAGCGGCCAGTCGTGCGATGCGCCCACCCGCATGTTCGTGCCGCGCGCACGTTTGGACGAGGCATTGGCGTACGCGAAGGAGGCGGCCGAAGCGCTGGTTGTCGGTCCCGCGGATGCCAAGGGTATCGATCTTGGGCCTGTCATCAGCGAGCAGCAGTTCGACAAGATCCAGCGGCTGATCGGCGTGGGCATCGAAGAGGGCGCGACGCTGGTGGCCGGCGGCCCGGGCCGTCCTGAAGGATTGAAGGAGGGTTACTTCGTACGCCCAACGGTATTCGGCAATGTCACGCCGAACATGACGATCGCGCGCGAAGAGATTTTCGGGCCGGTGCTGTCGATTCTCGGCTACGACTCCGAAGACCAGGCGATCGCGATGGCCAACGATAGTCTCTATGGCCTCGCGGGCTATGTGCAGTCCGCGTCGATCGAGCATGCGCATGCCGTGGCGAAGCGTCTTCGTACCGGCACGATCTATCTGAACTACGCGGACTACAACCCCGATGCGCCGTTCGGCGGCTTCAAGCAATCGGGCAATGGCCGCGAGTACGGCGAGTTCGGTCTCGAGGATTTTCTGGAGATCAAGGGCGTGGTCGGCTACGCGGATTGAGGCATGCGTCGTGCTGCGTCAGATCACCGTGACCGCAGCTTTCCGATGGCCGTTCCGGATCGGTGGGCGCCTGTTGAGGGCGTCTATAATCCTCTCCGGAATTCGCCATCGGACCTTCAACCTGTGAAAACAACTATTGCTATTGCGCTTGCCGCGCTTGCCCTGAGTGGCTGCATGTCCGCCGAAAAGGAAGAGGCGCAGGCGCGTGACTTCACCCGCTCCGAGAACCTGCTCGATGCCGCGCAGCGCAACGCCGCTATTGCGTGCACGGATCAGGCGCAATGCGACAAGGCCTGGTCGCTCACAAAAGACTACGTGGCCGCGCACTCTTACACCTCGATCGTCCGTGCGGACGCGGCAGGGATCGAGACCGACGTTCCGAGCCGTTCGGGGCATGCGGTTTATTCGGCCACACGCGTGGCCAAGGGCGGCGGGGCGACGATCACGCTGTATGCGCAGTGCCGTGGCATGTATGGCCAGGATCGCGCGATGGGCGCTGACTATGACGATTGCGTCAAGCAGATCGGTCCGACGCAAAACGGCTTCGTGCCGTTTTTGCACCAGCATTTATCCAGCCAGTAGCGAGTGGTCATTCAGGCCGACGTGCACCTGTGACGCCGCTCAACGACGCCATCCGGCCACGCCGCTACAACAGCAGTTCGATTGAATGAAAGAGGCGGCGCAGTTCGGGGTCTTGCGAGCGCGCGCCTTCGTCGATCACTTCGCGCAAACAGTCGAGAAAACACGTGGCCGCCGGACTGGTCGGTGCGCCGCGCCGCGACGTGATGCTGACGATGGTTTCATCCACCGTTTCGCGCAAGGGCAGCGCCCATAGATTTTCCTTCGCGGTGATCACCTCGACGAGCGGCCACGGAAAAATGCTGAGCATGTCCGTCTGGGCGAGCAGGCCGAGCACGACGGCGAGCGAGTGCGCGAGGTGGATCGTGTGCGGCACCCTCATGCCGCGATTGCGGAACACGTTGTCCGAGATCGTCTCGCGGCTCGCGGGATCCCAGTTCAATATCCATTCAGCGTCTTCGAGTTCGAGCAGCGTGCGGCAACCGGCTTTAGGATGATCGCGGCGCGCGACCACGGCCGAATGCGTCGAAAACAGCGGTACGTTGTGAAACTCCGATTGCGGCGAAGCAGGCGGTGGCCGACCAATCGAAAAATCGAGGCTGCCGTCACGCAAGCGCGGTTGCACGACCCCCAACAGACCCTCGAAGAATTCCAGTTGGACTTCCGGCATGCGCTGGCGGAACCGCTGCACCGTGGGTGGCAGAAACGTCAGCGCCACCCACGGCGTGACGCCGATCGACAGTTTGCCGGCCGCCGCGCCACGCATCGCCTCGATCTCCGCTTGCGCACGTTGCAACTGGCCGAGCACCAGCCGGGCATGCACGACCAGCGCGCTGCCGAACTCCGTGAACGCGACGCCGCTCGCGCCACGCACCAGCAGTGGCGCGTGCAAATCGGCCTCCAGTTCGCGCATGGCCTTGGTGACGGCGGCCGGTGAAAGGTCGAGCGAACGGGCAGCAGCACGGATACTGCCGGTATCCGCAATGGCCGCTAAGGTGCTGAGTTGATGCAGTTTCATCTGGAAAACCCGTAGAAGGGTGGCAACCATTGGTTGCTGCCGCGACGATTCTACGCCTGTCGCCGGTAAATCGACGTCGTTATGCTTGGCTCACGCTTTCATAGACGGAGACGACATCGTGAACACCATGGCCATCCCGGCGGGCATCGCCGAACTCGAAGACGAAATGATCGCGCTGCGCCGACGCATCCACGCGCAGCCCGAACTGGCTTACGAAGAGTTCGCCACCGGCGATCTGGTCGCCGAGCGCCTGCAGGCGTGGGGCTACACGGTACATCGCGGGATGGGGCAAACGGGTGTTGTAGGGCAACTGAAAGTTGGCAGCGGTACGCGCAAACTCGGCCTGCGCGCCGACATGGACGCGTTGCCGATCCACGAGACCACCGGTCTGCCGTATGCGAGCACGGTGCCCGGCAAGATGCACGCATGCGGCCACGACGGCCACACGGCGATGCTGCTGGCCGCCGCCAAGCACCTTGCCCAGGAAAAAAGTTTCGACGGCACGTTGAACCTGATTTTTCAGCCTGCAGAAGAAGGTCAGGCCGGCGCGAAAAAAATGCTCGAAGACGGCCTGTTCGACACATTCCCGTGCGACGCGGTCTTCGCGATGCACAACATGCCCGGTTTTCCGACTGGCAAGTTCGGCTTCATGCCCGGTTCGTTCATGGCGTCGTCCGATACGGTGATCATCAAGGTGACCGGCCGCGGCGGTCATGGCGCGGTGCCGCACAAGGCGGTCGATCCGGTGGTGGTGTGCGCGCAGATCGTGCTGGCGCTGCAGTCGATCGTGTCGCGCAACATTGCGCCGCTCGACATGGCGATCATCACGGTCGGCGCGATTCACGCCGGTGAAGCGCCGAACGTGATTCCTGAAACGGCGGAGATGCGCCTGTCCGTGCGGGCGCTGAAGCCTGAAGTTCGCAACTATTTGCAGGAGCGCATCACGGCGGTCGCCTGCGGGCAGGCGGCGGTGTTCGGCGCGCGGGCGCACGTGGACTATCAACGCCGTTACCCGGTGCTCGTCAACGATGCGCAAATGACCGGTCTCGCACGGCAGGTCGCGCTCGACTGGCTGGGTGAAGACGGTTTGATCGCCGAGATGCAACCGTTGACCGGCAGCGAAGACTTCGCGTTCCTGCTGGAGCGTTGCCCGGGCAGCTACCTGATCATCGGCAATGGCGACGGCGAGGGCGGTTGCATGGTTCATAACCCGGGTTACGACTTCAACGACGACTGCCTCGCAACCGGCGCGGCCTACTGGGTGCGACTGGCGCAGACCTTCCTCGTCTGAGGCTGGCTAGAAATTTGCCAAAGCGGCCGCAGAGCCGCGAATCGCGAATCGGCAGGTGACACATGGAGACACAGATGGATTATTCCGCTACACCGCAACCCGCAGGCACCGACACGCTGAATCTCGCTGACGCGTCGTCCATGCAGCCCGCCAAACGCACGAGCCACGCGAAAGCGATTGCCGCGATCACACTCGGCAACGGCCTCGAATTTTTCGACTTCACGATTTATAGCTTCTTCGCGACGATCATCGGCAAGCTGTACTTTCCGGTGGAAGGGCAGCTTGCGCAACTGATGCTGGCGGCCGGTACTTTCGGCGTGGGCTTCATCATGCGGCCGGTGGGCGGCATTATTCTCGGCGCGTATGCCGATCGTGCCGGCCGCAAGGCCGCGATGAGTCTCACGCTGTGGATGATGACGCTCGGCTCGGCGATCATCGCGTTCGCGCCGACCTATGCGGCGATTGGCATCGCCGCGCCGATGCTGATCATTCTTGCGCGATTGATTCAGGGATTCGCGCTGGGCGGCGAGGTTGGCGCATCGACCTCGTTGCTGCTTGAGTATGGTAGCGACAAGACGCGCGGATTTTATGGAAGCTGGCAGTTCGTGAGTCAGGGGTTGAACACCGTATGCGGCTCGCTGCTGGGTGTCGCGCTGGCGGCGGGGCTGTCCACTGCCGCGCTGGAGAGTTGGGGTTGGCGTGTGCCGTTTGTGATCGGCATGGCGATGGGGCCGATTGGTATTTATATCCGGCGGCATCTGAATGAAACCTTGCCGGGTGTGGAAGACGGTACTGTTTCGGCGGCGCAGGCGCCGGATGCGCAGCCGGTTCGCAAGTTGTTTCGCGAGCATTCGCGTGTGATTACGACGGGTGTGTTGACGACGATTGGCGGCACGGCGGCGAACTATATCGTGCTGTTTTATCTGTCTACTTACGCGATCCGGATTTTGCATTTGCCGATGTCGTCGGCGCTGTGGGCCGCGTGGACCGCGGCGATTGTGACGGTGATTTGCTCGCCAATTGCGGGATCATTATCCGATCGGGTGGGGCGCAAGCGTGTTTTGTGGATTTCGCGCGTGATGCTGATTGTTGCCGTGTATCCGGCTTTCATGATTATCAATGCTTCGCCTACGGTGCCTGTGTTGTTGTCGGTGGTTGCTGTGCTGGCGGTGTTTGTCGCTTTTACGGCCGTGCCTAATATCGTCATGCTGCCTGAGTTGTTTCCGCGCAAGATTCGCGCTACTGGGATGTCGATTGTTTATTGTTTAGGGGTCTCGATTTTTGGTGGGTTTGCGCAGTTTTTTGCTACCTGGTTGATTCAGATTTCTGGGAGCAATCTAGCGCCTGCCTGGTATTTGATCGGGTGTGGGGTTGTGTCGTTGTTGCCGTTGCCGTTTATGCGGGAGACGGCTGGGAAGGCCATAGATTAAGGCCTGCGGCGGCTTTCTTTTTGGGTTTGGCCTTTTCTTGATTTGTTAGTGGTCTATTAGCGTTCCCCCTGTGCGGGGGGGCACCTACTTTTCTTTGCCTGCCGCAAAGAAAAGTAGGCAAAAGAAAGCGGCTCAAACCGCTAGCTTATAAGCGGGTCCCCCGCGCAGCCACGGTAGTGGTGCATCTGGAATCTGTGTTCTCGCACATCCCACCTCGGTGACAAGGCAGTCATACATCCGGCGGCGCTGCGCGCGCCGAAGCGCATTTTATAAAACCGATCGCTGCGTTTTCGCGCTCACGCCTTTTTCGCCCCTACACCCTACACCCTACACCCTACACCCTACACCCTACACCCTACACCCTACGCCCGGATGCCCGGATGCCCGGATGCCCGGATGCCCGGATGCCCGGATGCCCGGATGCCCGGATGCCCGGATGCATAATTCGAAGTACGAACTTTTATCTGTGTGGGTTGGTGCGACTTGCTGGCGGGTTGGAGTGAAGCGACGTTATTTACAAAGCGCGGCCGTATTTGCGCATTGGGCGTTTCGCCGAGGCGAAGCTGATGGCCCCCACAGCGCCCAACCGAAGCCCGAGGTTTCCCACGCAGACCCATCCGCAACGCACGTAGTGCGGAGTGGGAGCTGATGAGTGCATTGTCACTAGCGCGGAATGTGCGAGGGCACGGATTCCAGATGCACCACTACCGTGGCTGCGCGGGGGACCCGCTTAAGAGGGGGTGTCCCGAATTTTGTGTAAACGGGTTTGTGTTTAACCCGGCACGAGCCGTTCTTCGAACTGGATGGTGAAGCGGTTCAGGGCTGCTTTCCAGTCCCGGATCGGCAT
>NZ_CAJNBK010000043.1 GCF_905220975.1 Paraburkholderia haematera
ACTGCTGCCGTGGGCTGTTGCTGATCAGTTGCCCTCATACGCCGCCTAACTTCGCTTGCTCGCCCTCCAAATTGCAATTCGCGTCAAGGACGGCCTCGCTCGGACGCTTACCGCGAACGAGAACAACCGTTTTCTGGAGCTTTCCAGTTTTATTGGTCTACCGTCGCTCTTTGGAACGTCACTGCCTCAGGCCGAAGGCGTTGTCGCCAACAAACTCGTCAATTGGGGACTCGGCGCATCGTATCAATTGAAAAATGTGCTTCTACACGCCACGTTTACGCAGTCGCGCATCACATTGGCGACTGGCCGGGGTAACGCCAACACCGTTGACGCCGGTGCGAACTGGACCATCGTGCCCGACGATGTCCTCTCGGTTGGCGGATGGGTGGAAAATCTCGACGGCGGAAACTGGAAGACCATTACCGTCTCGAACGCTTACCTCCTGTCGAAACGAACTACCGTCTACCAGCAAGTGACCTACCAACACGCGTCAGGTGCCAATGGCTTCGCCTCGCTCGCCGCGGCAGGCGTGGCATCCGGCCGGTCCACGACCGGCGTCTCGGTTGGTATTCAGCACAACTTCTAGCCGTGCAACGCTAACCTCGACTGGTGGTACGTTCGTATGGCAGTGCAGCCTCAGGCTGACTGCCACAAACATGTGCAATGGGTCCAAGGACATCCTGCCGGATGTGTATCGCCTCTGACGATAGGTTGCATCGAAATGTATAGGCTTCTTTCCGGGCATGCAATCGCGTACCTTTCCTTTCACGAGATCACACGCCGGGCGGCGGTTTCTTTCAGGGCCGCCGCCCTGCACCTAGTCTATGAGGAATAGCATGCAGAACGTCCATGCCGGTAATGCGGCCATTCCGGCCATAGGCTTTGGTACCTACGGGATGACTGGCGACGACATCCATCGAATGATCCCCGCAGCCCTTCGTGCGGGCTTCCGTCATATCGACACCGGGCAAATCTACCGTAACGAAGCCGAGATCGGCGACTGCGTCGCCGCATCCGGCATCCCAAGAAGCGAAATATTTCTGACGACCAAGGTCTGGGTCAGTAACTACTCCGCAAAATACTTCGATGCGTCCGTCGACGAAAGCCTACGCAAGCTCAAGACGGACTACATCGACCTACTTCTGCTGCACTGGCCGGGGGGATCGGATGTGCCTCTCGCCGAACAGATTGCAGAGCTCAATGCGGTCGTGCGCGCCGGCAAGGTCCGGCACATAGGCGTCAGCAATTTCAACCGCGCACAGATGACGGAAGCGATCCGGCTCTCGGCGGCTCCGCTGGTGACGAATCAGTTCGAATACCATCCGTATCTGAACCAATCCTTGCTCATCGAGAGCACGCGCCAGGCAGGGCTTGCTGTGACGGGATATTGCGGCATGGCGGTTGGCCGCGTGTTCTCGGACCCAACGCTCAAGGAGATCGCGGCCCGTCATGACAAAACCATCGCGCAGATCGTCTTGCGGTGGCTTGTTCAACAGCGCGGCATGGTGGCGCTTTCACGAACCACGCGGATCGATCGGCTGGAACAAAACTTGGCGGTATTCGACTTTGAATTAGACGACTCGGATATGGCAGCCATACACGCATTGGCGACGGCAGACAGCCGAATTGTCAATCCGCCCGGTCTTGCGCCGTTGTGGGATAGCACAGGCGCCTGACTATCTGGCCCCTGGCGCGATAACCCGACATCCGCAATGGCCAGAGTCGCGACGACCGCTACGTTGCCCGATCGAACTTGTGTGCAAACCGCTCCGTCGCCCATTCGATGAAAACGCGCAGCCGCTGGCTCATGTGCCTGTCTGGCGGATACACGAGGAAGAAGGGATAGGGATCCGGTTGCCACGTCAACAGAACAGGCAGAAGTTCGCCGCGCGCAATCGCGTCCTTTGCAGCAAAGGAGAAGGTTTGAATCACACCGAGACCGGCCAACCCAGCCGCGACGTGTACGTTGCTCTCGTTGACACCCATGCCTTGTGAGCCGCCGATTTCGATTCGCTCGCTGCCCTTCTGAAAACACATCGGCAGGACGCGTCCGGTCCGCGCCGAAACGTAGCTCACGATGCGGTGGCCGCTTTTCAGCTGGTCGGGATGCGTCGGCCTGCCGTGCTGCTTCAGATAATCGGGCGTCGCGCATGTCACCCACGATGCACGGCCAAGCGGACGTGCGATTAGCGAGAGCTCGTCGACGTTGCCGCCGGGACGACGCAATCTACGTTCTCGCCGATGAGATCGACCTGCCGGTCGCTCACGCCCAGATCGACACGTATGTCGGGATAGCGCGCAATGAAGTCAGGCAGTGCAAGGATCAACACGCAGCTTGCGTTCGCCGAGCCGATGTCGATGCGCAACCGTCCGCGCGGACGCTGATGTGCGCTCGCGAACCCCGAGTCGATGTCCTCGATCTCCTTTAGCACGCGCGAAGTGCGTTCGTAGTACGCAGCCCCCTCGGGCGTGACAGTGACGCGTCGCGTCGTTCGCTGGAGCAGCCGTACACCGAGATGCAACTCCAGCAAACGCACGAGTTTGCTCACCGTCGCGAGTGGCATGTCGAGCGAGTCGGCAGCACGCGTGAATGCGCCCGCTTCGACAACGCGAGCGAACACGCGAATGGCAAGCAGTTGGTCCATGTCGATTATCTATCCACGTAGATAAAGTTATCGGATTTAGCCACTTTTTCAACATTCTCCTGGTTTGTACAGTAGCTCACACATCTTCGAAAGGAAAGTTGATCATGATGACAAACGCACTTGAACGCCTCCTCGCGCCCGTTCGCCTCGGCAGGCTCGAACTGAAGAACCGCCTGGTCATGGCGCCGATGACCCGCAGCCGTGCCGGACTTGATGGCACGCCGGGAGAGTTGGCGTCCGAGTACTACGCGCAGCGCGCGAGCGTCGGCCTGATCGTGACTGAAGGGACTCAGCCCTCGGACGATGGCCAGGGTTATCTCGCCACACCGGGCATCTATTCCGACGCGCATGTCGCCGGATGGAGCAAGATCACCTCTGCCGTGCATGACAACGGGGGCCATCTTTTCATCCAGCTCATGCACGCAGGACGCATGTCGCACCCGGAGAACACGCCGCACCATCGCCCAGGCGTCGCGCCTTCGGCCATCGCGCCTGATACACCGATGTTCACGGCCAAGGGGATGCAGAACATTCCCGTACCGCGCGCGCTGACGACCGAGGAGGTGCGCCAGACGGTGGCCGACTTCCGCTTCGCGGCGCGCCGCGCAATCGAGGCCGGCGCCGATGGCGTCGAGATCCACGGTGCGAATGCCTACCTGGTGCATCAGTTCCTCGCAGCAAGCGCCAATGCCCGCACCGACGAATATGGCGGCTCGATCCAGAACCGCGCCCGCTTTGCCATCGAGGTGGCCACTGCGATCGCGGAGGAAATCGGCGCTGAGCGGACGGCCATTCGCCTGTCACCCGGCATGATGCGGTGGGGCATCGACGAAGGCGCCGAGGGGCCGGCGCTCTACCACTATCTGGTGGCTGAACTCGACAAGCTCGGTCTGGCGTACCTGCACGTCACACATCAGGGCAACGAGCCACTGGTGGCCGACATTCGCAAGCGCTGGACGGGCACGCTGATTCTGAACCGGCCGGGCCGCTCCCGCGACGAGATTGGGGCCGACGTGGCCTCAGGGCTCGCCGAGCTGGAAGCCTATGGCCAGATGGTGTTAGCAAATCCGGATTTCGTCATGCGCCTGAAGACCGGTGCACCAATGAACGATGCGAACCCCAATGCATTCTTCGGCGGCGACGGGCAGGGTTATACCGACTATCCGGCATTGGCAGAAGCTGTGGAATCCTGAGCAATCCAGCGACAACCGTCACCGTCCCTCTTCAACGCGCGAATTATGGCAGCCGCTTCGGGGCCGATGGCCTGCGGAGCGGGAGCGTGTCGATTCCACTTTGCGTTGGTATTTGGCGGCACGCTCATGGATTGAGCGGTGACGGAATGTTAATGCCGCCGGCCGTGGGCCTGCTTCGCATCATCAGGACGATGCGGCTCGCCCCGGCCGTCCGGACCGGCAGCGTTGCCGTTGGACCGGAGTAAGCGCTATACCATGACACGACACACCGGTAATCATTCGACCATGACCGAGGCAAATCAGTTTGTGTACTTCGCGTGCGTAGTCAAGCACAGAAGCTTCAGCGCAGCCGCGAAGGAAGTCCGCGTCAGCAAGTCGACGTTGAGTCGTGTCGTCGCCGACCTGGAACAGGAACTCGGGGCGTCGCTTCTCACGAGAACGAGCCGGCGCGTGGATGTCACGCACGCAGGCGAGCAGCTATACACTCGCTGCCTCGCCGTATACGAGGCCGTACTGGCAGCGCAAAAAACACTCAGTAATATCGAGGCAGAGCGCGGTGCGAACACACCCGACCCACTGTGTAGCGACATCGCGCGGCCACGGGCCATTTAGAACAGGTGGCGAATGCCCACCATCGCACCGGTTTGATTCACACCTGGCAATGGCGTCGAGGTGGGTGGGATCACGCCACCGTCAATCGAGAACGCTGCGTTGCGCTGGTTGAACACACGCCCTGCAGTGACATACACCGAGGTGGCTTTGGAGAAAAAGTACATGGCGCGCGCCGCGATCACGGAGCCTCCCGCGGCATGGCCGCTCACGGTGATATGGCCGAACTGTGCGTCAAGAGAAATGTCCGGAAGCGGAAGATAGGAGCCACCGACCCACCAGTAGTTGCTGATCGCGTCGAAAATGGTCGGGGTCTGCACGCCGTGATTGATTCGATGGAGGAATCCCGCGCCGAAAGTCGCGCTGCCAAACTTCGCGTAGCCATCGATAACGGCGCGCGTATCCGTTTGCGAACTACGTGGCAGGGGCGAGCCGGTGCCCCCGCCACCGTAGTTACGATCGACGGCCACTGCTACGCCCCATTTCCCCGCGTCATATTTCAGCATGGCGGACATTGCCTTGCACGCCCGCCAGTCGGTCGGCGATTGGCCGGCGCACCCTCCGGCCGGCGCACTATCCACCGCGTCACGTCCAAACGAATACATCGCGGCCACGGTCAGCCCCGATGTCGTGAAGGTATAGGTGATCGCATTGTCAACTCGCGGCTGGGTCAGGTAGGGATCCAGATCGGCAGCGGCATAGATATTCGGCGCCAACGTATCGCCCGTTAATACCGCCCAAAAGATTTGCGAATATTGCCGACCGAGGGTGAACGTCCCCCATGGCCCGGACAGCCCGACATAGGCCTGCCTGCCAAACAAACGTCCCCCTTGATTCAGCGTGCCCTGTGACGGGGCAAAACCCGACTCCAATAGAAAGACGGCACTCAGACCGCCACCCAGATCCTCTTTGCCACGGAGGCCCCACAATGAGGGCAGCGAGGCCGTGAGCGACGGCGCGTGCACCGAACTGGACTTCTGGGGACCGACATTGGTCACATATTCAATGCCGGTATCGATGATCCCATACAGGACGACCGAGCTCTGCGCATGCGCTGCGCTGGAGGCAAATGCGGCAAATACCGCAAGAAGCGAGAACGCCCACCAAAACAGCGGGTGCGATGAACGGCCACCTCTGGCCCGCTTTAACCGTGAACTCATTTGTCTGTCTCCAATGTTATTTAACTTTACTAAGTTATACTTATCTAAATAATTTCAGATCCGATTGAACCTACAGGCAAGGCCTTCGTCATCGGTCCAGTACAAGGTAACGCTGCGCGTCCGGGTAAGGCACCCAACACCCGCCCCATCGCGCGTCAGCGCTCGTACCGTACGGACTAACCGAAGATCGATTCGGTTCAGCACGGCTCGGTCAGCTGCGGCCGATCGAACCGGATGCGCGGTTCATGTTGCTATGTCCGATCACCCTCGCGGCAAGCTCATTGGCGGCCTGTGGGAGTCGATTGCCGCGCCACGCGACATGCAAGTCGGGCCGGACCAGGACGAGATCGCGCTCATAGATGGCGCGAAGCGCGGAATCTGGCACCACGAGCACATCGAGTGGCGCGCCGAGTGCCTCGAACGCGGTGAGAAGCGGGCCCGCACCGTGCCCACCCGCGACATCGATCAACGTGTAGCGATCCGACCGTAGCCGGTCCTGGATGGCGCTTCCGTCCGCAAGCCACATATGGGGAAGCCGCGCGCCTGGCCAGGAAGTGGGAAGATAGGCACGCAGATCATGCTGCGGGCCGCCCGGCACATTGTCGATAATCGGTGAGTCCACATAGCGATAGCCCAGTTCTGCGCCGATCATCTCGTTCGACTTGCGCTGCTGAACGTTTGCCACTTCGGCAAGGTGAGCGCGAGCAGCCGCCCCTGCGGGCGTATCGTCTCCGATCTCCGGGCGCACCTCCGCCAACCAGGCGCGGTATCCTAGCGACGCGTAGCGCGATGCGCCGACTACCCGCTCGCCAATCTGGCGCCGTTCAACTTCGTAGGAGGCCAGCAGACCCGGTCCGCCCCACCCTTGCAGCGTGGCGGCCAACTTCCAGGCAAGATCGGTGGCGTCGCCAACGCCGGTGTTCATGCCGAGACCGCCAGTAGGAATCACGAGGTGCGCTGCATCGCCCGCGAGGAATACTCGTCCTTCTCCATAGCGTTCGGCCAGCAGCAGGTTCTGCCGCCACTCCGCGCAATAGAGCATCTCGTAAGGCAGCGGAACGCCGATGATCTGCTCGAACATCCGTCGCATCTCTTCATCGCTCTCGACGGCGGAATGAACCGTCCAGTGCCGCGTCGAGTCCTGCATGATCATGAAGGTAGGCGGTCCGCCTGCAACCAGATAGTGCCGCCCCCGGCTCGGTCCGTTGCCTATGGGCAATCGCTCGACCAGTTGCTCGCAGTAGAACAGGCCCTGCCTCAGCCGCGCAATGTCGCCCTCGCCCTCCAGATGGATGCCCAGTTGCTTACGCACGCGGCTCGCGCCACCGTCGCAACCCACGAGGTAGGCGGTCTTCAATGTTCTTCTCACACCGTCGGCGTCATTGACCGCCACCAGAACGCCATCGTCCTGCTCGGTGAATTCCAGAAATGTCGTACTCCGCATCACCGTGACCGGCGGCAATTGCTCGGCCACCTCAAGAAGAAGCGGCTCCAGTGTGTACTGCGAGATAAGCTGATAGGGCTCGAGCGGCAGGCTGCCGTCGCGGTTCTCGCGCGTCAGCGCGAGCGCCTCCGCCACCGATGGATAGGGCAAGCGCAGGATTGGCGGCTCCACCATGGAACGGATGATCTGAACGTCCATGGGGACGTCCTCGGGCATGCCGGCGGCCCGGATACGCTCCGCGAGATCCAGTCGCCGAAAAATCTCCATGGTCCGCGCGTTGCAACGCTCCATTTTCGGCAGAAACTGGGGCTCCGCCTTTTGCTCCACAAGCACACACGCTATGCCGCGGCTGCCGATGTCGATCGCAAGTGTCAGTCCTACTGGGCCAGCTCCGACAATGATGACTTGAGTTTCCAAAACCGATCTCCGTTTTCTACCCCTGTCTACCGGACGTGCTCCGGAGCAGTGCAGCAAACTGACTTCCCCCTCAGGCGTCTCTTCAAGACGTCAACGCCCTCCAGCCGGCCATTTCGCGCCGCAAGGCCGCCCGATTCGGATCGGCATATTCCATTCCTGGCGCCACTTGTGGCGGATCAGCCCAGCGTAGAATCTTTTGCCATGACTATTCTTTTAATTAGTGATACTAAAACATTTATCAAGCAGATTGGATTCGGATCGCTCATGGCCAGCTAACCTCAGGCTCGATCTGTTCGATTCCTCCCTAAAACATAGCCGGGTAGAACCAGTATCAGACACGATCCCGGTGCAGACACCACGGCCACTAGAGCCCAATTATCCGCATTCTATTGAACGATATTTATTTGATTTTTCAATCATTAATGAGATGGAGTATAGTTGATTTTTCAAGTATACACACCCATGTAAACCCTCTACCTCGCTGGCACGGTAGTCAAGCTGAAGCACGTACTCGAACGGATCCACGTCGCCCCCAGAACAGGGCGAGCACGCCTCAGGCGAGACGCTCGAGAACCTTGGCCGGCACCATGGGTAAATCGCGCAAACGGGCGCCGCTGGCATGCGCCACCGCGTTCGCTAGTGCGGCTGCCGTCGGGCCGAGGGAACATTCGCCTGCGCCAAGCGAAGCCGCATCCGGGGTACCCATCAACACGACGTCGATCGGCGGCACCTCGGCGAAGGTCAGAATTGGGTAGTCTTGCCAACTGCGTGTGGTGATTTCGGTACGATTAAACGTGACACGCTCCTTGAGCGCCCAACTCAGTGCCTGCACGATGCCACCCTCGATCTGGTTCTTCACACCGTCAGGATTGATCACGCGGCCCACGTCAACGGCAGCGGTCACTTTCGTCACACTGATCACCCCCGTGGAGCGGTCAACGTGCACGTCGACGACGATCGCGGCGTACGCCCCGATGTTTTTGTACCGTGCATACGCGAATCCGCGTCCGCGCTGCCCGTCGCCCTTCAACCCGGCCCGCCATCCGGACTGGCTTGCCGCCTCATGCACCACGGCAATCGCACGCGGATCACCGAGGTGCGCGAGACGAAACGCGACCGGATCCGTATTTGCTGCGAGCGCAAGCTCGTCCATGAACGACTCGATCGCGAATACATTGCCGTAAGCGCCCAACGTGCGCAGCGAACTCGTGCGAATGGGTGCGTCCAGCAGCAGATGGTTCGTCACCCGCTTGCGCGCCAGATTGTAGAGTGGCACCGCATTGCGGTCGCCATTGCCGTATGGCTGTGGAATCGGCGCCGGCACCGACGGCTGGAAGGGCTTGGCAAGATGCCAGGCGGCCAGCAGATTCACACCACCGGGTTGACCCGGCCGCATTGCGTGCGAATTGCTCCATACCTCATAGTTCCAGTCGACTATGCGGCCTTCCCTGGAGAGGGCCGCCTGCGCCCGCATCACCATAGCCGGACTGATCGGCGCCCACGCGAATTCGTCATCGCGCATCCATTGAATTTTGACCGATCGTCCCGGCACCTCGCGAGCAAGCAGCGCCGCGTCCAGTGCCACATCGTCAGCACCATTGTGGCCATAGCACCCCGAACCCGGCACGTGCACCACATCGACCGCGTTCATCGGCATTTCAAGCACCGTAGCGAGATTGCCGCGCAGTGGAAAGGCACCCTGCGTGTGGGACCAGACGGTCATATGTCCGTCCTTGAGCAGCGCAACGGAACACGAAGGCCCAATCGACGCGTGTGAAAGGTAGGGGCGAGAGTAGGTCGCCTCCAGTTGCGTCGCGCTATCAGGCACGGGCGTATCCTGCCCCGATTCGCCAATCACGGCATCCGCGCTTCGCAAGCGTTGCAGTGCAGGCTGGAGATGGTCCACGTCCGGCAACGCGACATAGTCAGCGCTCCACTGCGCCGCCTCCTGCAACGCATGGCGCGCAGCTATCGCCTGCTCTTCGCGCTTGGCGAGGACACCGAGGAAGTTGCCATTGCGAACAACGGCAACGACACCCGCGAGCGCCCTGACAGATGCGTCGTCAAGCGAAACCAGTTGCGCGCCATACCTCGGAGGCCGCACGACACGGCCGAAAAGCATGCCCGGCAGACGCATATCCTGAACGAATGCCGCGCCGCCCGTGAACTTTGCCGGAAGATCAATACGCGGTACCGATTTACCGACCAGCTTGTATTCCGACGGACGCTTTGGCGTGACATCCGTCGTCACCTCGCGGGCGAGAAGTTCCTGTTCGGTGCTCGCGATCTCCGCGTACGTCATGCGGCGGCCGTCGGCGGTCAGCATGACACCGTTCTCGACGCGCAGATCCGCCGCGGATACGTTGAATCGCCGGCTTGCCACGCCAAGCAGGAGCGCCCTCGCCTGGGCCGCGGCAAGGCGCAACGCCGCCCCGCTTTGCTCGACCGACTGGCTACCGAAGGTATAGTTCTCATTCGGGCTGCGGGTCGTATCCGCAGAAATCATGCGCACGCGATCCAGATCCACATCGAGTTCGTCCGCAGCGATCTGTGAGAGCGCGGTGAGAATACCCTGCCCCAGCTCAGCCTTTCCCGTGAAGATCGTGACCGTGCCTTCCTTATCGATTCGAATCCAGCCGTCAAGCCTGCGATTGGCACGAAGATCAACCGGGAGGTCGGGCTCGCCCCACGCAAACTCAGCGAATGGCGCAAGCGAGAACGTTGCGACTACCGCCCCAGCCAGCTTGCCAAACGCGCGTCGAGAAAGTCTGACGGTATTCATCCGCGCAACTCCTGCGCTGCACGCTGAATCGCACGCACGATCCGGTTGTGCGCGCCGCACCGGCATTTCTGGCCGGCCAACTCGCGCCGTATGGTCGCCGGGTCCGGATCGGGAATTCGCTCCAGCAGCGCTTTCGCGGCCATCAACATTCCGCTCGAGCAATAGCCGCACTGTGCGGCCTGCTCAGCGAGGAAGGCCTTCTGCAGCGCGTGAAACTGTTCGCCATGGCCGAGGCCTTCGATAGTGGTCACCCGAGCCGCACCTACCGCACCAACCGGAAACACACATGAGCGCGTCGCATCGTTGCCGACCATCACCGTGCATGCACCGCACTGCGCCTCGCCGCAACCGAACTTTGGACCGTTTAACTGAAGGTCGTTACGCAGCACGTAGAGCAATGGTGAATCCGCTGCTACGGTCAGAAGGTGTCGCTTGCCGTTCACCGTGATCGAAATACCCATGTCATGTTCCTTGAATTCGCATTCCTGGTATCATTTTCTGGATCAGTCATGCGCAGAAGCCACCGTCGAGAATTCTTCATTAGCATTAGCAATGCTAATTTAATAAACGAACGATTCTCTTGGGCTCTATCACAACCCACTAGCACTCGATGCAATCGATCCCATTTCTCACCGAAGCGCGGCTAAGGAAAACAAGCATCAGACACGATGCGAGTGCGGGCACCGCGGCCGCGACAAACAACGCAGTGTTCGACCACTGCAGTTCGATCAGTTGCCCCGCCACTACGGGACCGATAATTGAACCCGCCCGGCCGATTCCCAGACTCCAGCCAACCCCGGTGGCTCGCAGCGAGGTTGGATAGAGTGTCGCGGTCAACGCATTGACCGCCGGCTGGCCGCCAACGATACAGATCCCGCTAATCAGCACCACGGCATAGCGTAATCCTGTCGATAGATCAGGGAGACCGACGGATGCGACCGAAATTGTCGCCACCAGAAAGCTGAGCGCAAGGACTCGATAGAAGCCGAAGCGGTCCATCAACGGGCCCAGCATCAGCGCACCCACCGTGCCGCCGATCTGCAATGAGGTACCGATGAGCACAGCCGTCGACACTTCGTGGCCAACGCGCAAGGAAAGCATCGGAAGCCAGTTCGACAGGAAAAAGAGATCAAGCAGGTTCGCGAAGTTGATCCCCCACAGCAACAACGTCATTGTGCCGCGGCCATGACGAAAGAGCTCGCCAACCGAGGCCTTCGCTTGCGGCTGCCCGTGAACGGCAAAGCGGGTCCCGGGACCGACCTGGACGTTCGGTGCGATTCGCCCTAGCCACTGAACAATCCTTTCCCGGCCGCGCTGTTTGACCACCAGAAACTGGAGCGATTCTGGCAGATACCTGGCCATCACGACGGCAATGACCAGCGGCAATACGCCCCCAACGAGGAACACCGACCGCCAGCCGATCGACGGAAGGAGCGCTGCGCAGAGAAGCCCCCCAGCGATTGCCCCGCCTGTGAAACCACACGAAACCCATGTCATCAGAGACGCCCGATGTTTCTGCGGACTGTACTCGCTGACCAACGCGATAGCGTTACCCATCACGCCACCGATACCAAAACCCGTCAGGAAACGAATGGCAAGAAATTCCGGCACGCTTTGAACCAGGGTGGTACCGAGCATGCATAGCCCATAGAAGACAGTCGCTCCGATCAGCACCGGCCGGCGCCCCACGCGATCGGCCATGGCGCCGAGAACGATGGAGCCCACGAGCATCCCCAGCAGTCCGGCGCCGAACACAGGGCCGAGTTCGGCCGGACTGATGCCCCACGTCCGAACAATCGCAGGTGCGACAAAACCCATTGTCTGCACGTCGAACCCATCCATTACCACCGAGCAACCGATCATTACCATGATCCATTTCTGGAATGTGCTCAGTGGCTGGCTATCGATCAGCGCGCCAATGTCGACGATCGAAGCATGCGTCTCTTCCACGCGCTGCGCAGTATCGGGAGTCACTATTCACCTCGCTCTGTTTGAGCCACTTCTAGAACGGATAAGCCGGGAGATCGTCGCGGCTCGTCACCCACTGCCATTCCGTGAACTGATCGATGTTGGTTAGCGTGCTGTAGTTATGTCCGTTGCCGGACAAACCCAGACCGCCCATCGGCCCGAACACCTCGTGATTGACCGTCTGGTCATTGATGTGGATGATGCCGGCGTGCAGCCGGTCCGCGATCCGCTGGGCGCGGCGCACATCGGAAGACGCCACTGCCGCAACCAGGCCGTACCGGTTCTGATTGGCAAGCTTTACCGCCTCGTCATCGTTCCTGAACACAGTCACTGCGGCGACGGGACCGAAGATCTCTTCCTCAAACGCAGGCATTCCCGGCGCGACGTCTACCATGACAGTCGGTTTATAAAACAACCCGTCGCGAGTCCCGCCAGCGAGAACCTTCGCGCCCTTGCTCGCCGACTCCTCTACGATGCGCTGGACGTTTGCGGCCTGCCGTTCATTGATGATGGGGCCGAGATGAAAGTTGCCCTTGAAAGGGTCACCCACCGTCAGCGCCCTGGCGCGCCGCACGAGGCTTTCAATGTACGCGTCAGCAATGCTTTCATGAACGAGGTGCCGGCCCGCGGACATGCAGACTTGCCCCTGATGCAAAAACGATCCCCACGCCCCAGCGCTCGCCGCAGCTTCGACATCGACGTCGTCAAGCACGATATAGGGGTTCTTGCCGCCGAGCTCGAGGCTCGTTCGCTTGAGCAGGCCACCCGCGACGGCACCGATTGTTTGCCCAACCTGCGTGGATCCTGTGAAGCTGATCATGTTGACAAGAGGATCCCGGACCAGCGCGTCACCCGTTTCCGCGCCACCAGGAAGAACATGGAACAACCCCTCGGGCACCCCCGCGGCCTCGAATAGCCGCGCATAGAGAACGCCGCCGCTAACCGGCGATTGAGGGTCGGGCTTGAGCAGCACCGCGTTGCCCGTAGCCAGCGCCGGCGCGATAGCACGCGCCGCCAGTATGAAAGGGGAATTCCACGGGGTAATGACGCCGACCACGCCCATTGGAATTCTGCGCGCTACGCTTTGCCGCCCCTTCACGTCGCTCGTCGTGATCATCCCGGTTGGCTGGCTGCCTAACGCCGCAGCTTCGAGAATCTCGCGTATCGCCATCTTCACCTCCAGTTGCCCCTTGGGTCGTATCGACCCCGTCTCGCGGACAACCTGAACGGCGATCTCCTCTTTGTGAATCTCCAGCAAACGGGCGACCTCGCGCAAGATATCCCCTCGCTGAGGCCCCGGTGTCGCGGCCCAGGCGCGTTGCGCATCGGCCGCCATCGCGGCGGCGGCCGACACATCGGCAGCCGCCGCGCAGCCAATCGATCCCATTTCCGCGCCGGTCGCCTTCTCGGTCACCGGGATCGTACCCGCGGCCCCAGTTTTCCACCCGCCGCTATAGATCTTGTTACGCCACACGTCTGCTGAGGCCAATTCAGTCACGGACATTCGATTTCTCCCCATTCTTCGTATCATTCAAGACCGAACAAACGCCGCGCGTTTTCCCGTCCAATCTTCGCGCGATCGGTTTCGCTGATCGAGCATGTATCGAACCACTGGGATGCCTCGTCATGTGTTTCGAACGGATAGTCGACCGAATACATGATCCGGTCACTGCCCATTTCCAGCATCGTGGACAGCAGCGTCTGGGTTCTGAAATTCCCGCTCGTCGTAACGTAGACGTTCTCCCTGAGATATTCGCCGACGCTGCGTTTGCAGGGCAGTCCGCGTGGTGCCTTCTGGAGAATGTGGTCGACACGCCAGACATTGAAGGGAATCCCTTCGCCAAGGTGGCCGAGAATCATCTGCAACCCAGGATTACGGTCGAAGAGACCCGACGTCATCAGTCTCAGTGCGTGAGTACTCGTTTCAACCGCGAACGCCCAGGTCGCGGCGGTCAGCCACGGAAAACCGTCGTAGATCGGTTCACGGGACGGCAACGGATCGCGGGGATGCATATAGAAAGGCTTGCCGAGCGCCGCCGCGCTCGTCCAGAAATCGGTGTACTGCGGGGCGTCGTAATACACGACATTTTCCGCATCGCCTACCTGGGAAAAGCCATTCACCATGAAGCCGTGAAATCCCAGCTCCTTCACGGTTCGTTCCAGCTCACGTGCCGCAGCTTCGGGGTCCTGCATCGGCAACGCGGCGAACCCGCCGAGACGAGTTGGATGCCGGGAGACATGGTCGGCGAGGACATCATTGGCCCGCCTCGCGACATCAATCGCCTGTTTGGCGTCCGGGATGCCCTGAATGCCCGGCGAATTGAGTGACAGGATCGAATACTCGGTCCCGCCCTGCTCCATCCGCTCGAGTCTCTGCTGCTCAATGTCCATCAGATTGGACTTCAGCATTTCCCAAACGGGCGCAGGCGCATAAATTTTCGACTGCTCGATAGTGAGGTCTATCGCAAAGTGTTCTTCAAGCGCAATCTTGTTTCTCATCAAACTGCTCCAGTTCAACGCGTCGCAACTTCACTTTCCAAAGGAAGATGAAGGGCATCACATGGGTTCGTCCGGCACGCTCAGATACTTGATTTTTCAAGCATATGCGTCTGACTGTACTTGATTTTTCAAATATGTGTACTCCATGTAAACCCTCGACCTGTTGACGATCGCCAACCGCACTTCGATCCGAGATCACTTTTGAATTGCGTATAATTGAATTTTCAAGTATATAAATGCAGTTCAACCCTCAGTTTTGGCGACGATCTTGAACACTTCCAAGCGACCAGAAGAACTGGAAAAGGCGGTTCCCTTCCTGATGGCGCGCGCCACCAGCCGAATGGGCAATGCGTTCTCGAAGGCACTTAAACCGTTTGGCCTGAACCTCAGCGAGTGGCGAGTCTGTGCCTCGCTTCTGTATGTTCCGGGTCAGACTTTGTCTGAACTTTCTCTCCATGCATCGTCCGATATTTCGGCGCTCTCAAGGATCATTGATCGTCTCGAGGGGCAGGAGTTGGTGCGACGGGAGAGGAGCGCGACCGATGGACGGTCGATCAGAGTTGTCCTGACGGACAGAGGGGAGGAGCTTGCTCTGCGCATTGTCCCTTTCGCAAAGCGCCACGAATCGGTGGTTCTCTCTGGCTTCACCGCAGGCGACGTCAAGGTGTTGCGCTCCATGCTGCTCAGGTTGTTCGAAAACGCAGGCGCGCTTGACGATCTTCCTTAACCTCGCTCGAACGGTCATCTTTCCGCGCGGAGTCAACGGTCCGCCCGGAGACGCTCTCGCGACGGCCCACGGCAATACGTGCCTCAGCCCTCCCCCAATGGCGCAATCTGTGAGAAGGACTGGCGGCTTTAGGGCTCCAGTACTTCGAAGGTCTGGACGCGGTCGGTTTCATGCCATGTATCGCCCGCACAGAACTTTCATCTCCTGATCATTTCGTTTTCCTGATCGATTCAGGTTGACGTGGAACCTGCCCGCACTGGCGTGGGTGTATCCACGATGGGTGCTGCAGGTTGACGGCTCAACGCGCTGGCGTTGGGCATCATGAATCGAGCCGATAGCAGCCCAACGAAACCCGCAATGGGTGGTTCGCATATCGAAAGTATGGTCGCATACGTTCGCTCGTTCTTCTCCCGAATGACAAAGCATCATTGCGCTTGATAGAACGTTAGGCTCCCCTGCAAGACGGCTCCGCGGATGTGACTTTGCATCAATCTGACCGGGAGCGCGTGGGCGGTTGAATCGCTCACTAAACTTTGCAAACGTAAAAAATAGTGTATAAGATGGATCTAAGCCGAGGAGGGAAAGCCCCCTCCCGATGCTAAAGAATTGTTCATAGGAGACGACGGCCATGCCGAAGCGAAAAATTGACACGCACCAACATTTTCTGCCCAAACTCTACGTAGACGCGGTTGGACTGGACTTGCTGAATGCGGCGATGCCGGGCGGTGTGGCCCCAACCTGGTCCGTCGAGGCAGCCATCGCGATGATGGATGAAAACGGCGTCGACGAGGGAATCCTGTCCATCTCTTCCGGGCCCACACTTCCGGACGCGGCGACACTGCTGAGAAAGTGCAACGACCACGCAGCGGACCTCAGATCCCGGCATCCCGGACGGTTCGGCTCCTTCGCGAGCGTGCCGCTGCCAGACGTCGATGCAGCGCTGAAGGAAGTCAGCTATTGTCTTGACGAGTTGAAGGTTGACGGCTTCATTGCTTTTTCGAACTACAACGGACTGTATCTGGGGGACGAACATTTCACGCCGCTGTGGGAAGAATTGAACAGGCGCGGGACCGTGGTTTTCGTTCACCCCAACCAGCCCCCTCACGATGTGCCGCCGGTCGCGCCGGCGTCCGTGCTCGAGTATCCCTTCGAGACGACACGTACAGCCACCAGCCTGATCATGTCAGGTGCGATGAATCGCTTCAGGAACATCCGGTTCATCCTTTCGCATGCCGGGGGGACGCTGCCGTTCCTCGTCCCTCGCCTCGCCCTCTCGATTTCCATGATGCCCGCAGTGGCCGAGCGCGTGGGTGACACGTTGGCGGCCGTCAGATCCTTCTACTTCGACACGGCACTTTCCGCCGGCAATTCGCCCCTCAGCGCGCTGGCGCAAGTAGCAGATCCCGATCACATTCTCTTCGGGACGGACTTCCCGTTTGCACCGAGAGGCGCAATCCGGCAATTCGGGAACGTGCTCGACGACATCAAGATTCCCGGCATTGAAATGGACAAGGTGTACGGGGAAAATGCTGCCCGGTTGCTGGCGCGCTAACTGTACTGGCAAATCGGAGTTCAAGGAAAGACGATGCGTAATATCAACGAAGACACCATCACCCAAGCGGTGCTTGCGGCAATGGCCGGCTGTAACAACGACAGGCTGCGCAGTGTCATGACCAGCCTTGTCCAGCATTTGCATTCGTTCGCAAGAGACGTCAAGTTGACCGAGAGCGAATGGCGGTACGCAATCGACTTCCTCACTCAGGTTGGCCATATCACCGATGAAAAACGCCAGGAGTTCGTACTCCTGTCTGACACGCTCGGTTTGTCGATGCTGGTTACGACACAGAACAACCGCAAGCCAGCCGAATGCACGGAAGCAACGGTTCTTGGGCCCTTCTTTGTTGAAGGTGCCCCCGAGTACAGGAACGGTGAAGATATCTCCAAGGGTGCAGCGGGTCTCCCCTGCTTTGTTGCCGGCCGCGTTCGGGGTCTTTCGGGAGAACCTGTCGCCGGGGCGGCGATCGAGGTCTGGCAATCCGATGAAGACGGATACTACGACGTGCAGTACGGGGACCCTCTGGATACAGAAGTAGCGTTTCAAGCCCGTGGTCGTTTGCAGACACTGCCTGACGGACTCTTTCATTTCCGCTCGATTCTCGCTGAAGCCTATCCCATTCCGCACGATGGGCCGGTTGGTCGAATGCTTGATGCGCTCGGACGCCATCCGTGGCGGCCAGCCCACCTGCACTTCTGGATCACGGCGCCAGGGTACGAGCCTTTGATTACACACGTGTTCCGGAACGGGGACAAGTATCTCGACTCGGACGCGGTATTCGGCGTACGCTCAACGTTGATCGTCGACTGGGTCGAGCATTCGCCAGGTGTCGCGCCGGACGGCACTGCGATGGACACCCCGTTTTACACGCTCGATTACGACTTCGTGCTCAACCCTTCGGCGCACGGGTCATGAACAGGCTCATTCTCGTCGGAACCCGCCATGTCAACATCTGAATTCGTCTATAACGGGCGCGGCACGCGTGTCGTCTTCGGGTCCGGCTCACGTACCCATATCGAACGTGAGTTGCACACGCTGCAGGTACGCCGCGCGCTGATTCTGTGTAGTCAGGAGCAACGCGCATTGGGCGAATCGGTTGCAGACCAATTGGGTGTGCTCGCAGCAGGTGTCTTTGATCGAGCTGCCATGCACGTGCCCGTTGAGCTGATCACGGAAGTACGCACGGTTGCCGCGTCGCTGAATGCCGACTGCCTCATCGCCGTGGGCGGCGGCTCGGCGATTGGCCTCGCGAAGGGTCTTGCCCTCGAGACGAGCCTGCCCATTCTCGCCGTGCCGACCACCTACGCTGGCAGTGAGATGACACCCATATTCGGGTTGACCGATTCGGGCCTGAAACGGACAGGCACCGATTTACGCGTACTACCCAAAACAGTCATCTACGATCCAGACCTTACCCTGACTTTGCCAGTAAGCATGTCTGCGACAAGCGGCATTAACGCAATCGCACACGCGGCAGAAGGTTTGTATTCACGCGATGCCAATCCTCTTACCAGCCTGATGGCCGAAGAGGGCATCGCGGCGCTCGCGCGCAGCTTACCCAAAATTGTCGCACAGCCGAATGACCCTTCCGCACGCACCGATGCGCTCTATGGCGCCTGGCTTTGCGGTACCGTGCTCGGCAGCGTCGGTATGGCGTTGCATCATAAGCTATGTCATACGCTCGGCGGCAGTTTCAATCTGCCGCACTCACCCACCCATACCATTGTGCTGCCCCACGCCCTGGCGTACAACGCGGGTGCGGCGCCGGATGCGATGAGACGGATTGCGCGGGCGCTCGGGCACGAAAGCGCTGCGCAAGGTCTATACGAACTCGCGCGGGCAAACGGCGCACCCATCGCACTTAAGGAGATCGGCATGCTTGAGGAACACCTCGACCAGGCCGCCGACCTTGCGTGCGAAAACGCCTACTGGAATCCTCGTCCGCTTGAACGCGGAGCAATTCGTGCGTTGCTGCAGCGGGCATTTGACGGTAGCGCACCCAGTGATGCGTTGTAGAACGCGTTTCGTCCGGATCCAATGATCTGGATACCCCATAGTCACTTCAACGTGTCGCAACGTATTCGCACATGGCATCACGAACACTACCTGATGCAAGACATGTCCGGACGAGTCGCCCGACGGAACTTAAGCGTGCCGAACAGCAGCGCGCGCAGGAAACTCGTTCGGCCATTTTAAACGCAGCGCTTACGGAGTTTTCATCGAAGGGTTTCGAAGTCGCGAGTATTCGCAGCATTGCAGACCGAATTGGGATGCAGCATCCGCTCGTTACCTACCACTTTCGTTCCAAAGAAATTCTGTGGCAAGCGGTAGCCGAATATGTGTTCGAGCGTGTCCGGCAAGAACGCGACGCAAGTCTGTTCAGCTTCGGTCCGGCTAGCGCAGTCGATCGTCTCAAGCTGGCCTACAGAGCGCTATTCCGCTTCACTATGGCGTTTCCCGAGTTTCACCGCTTCATACTTCAGGAGTCGCTAGGTTCCAGCTCGCGGCTGCAATGGCTCGCGGATACTTTCCTGAAACCGCTAATTAGCTGGTTGCTACCGCAAATCCGCGCCGCCCAGGAGGAGCACGCGCTGCCCAACGTCGAACCTATTGTTTTCCACTATATGTTGATTAGTCTGACGTCGACCCTCTCGGGCTTCGGCCCGGAATTTCTGGCGACCAGCGATCTATCACCGTCCGATCCGGCGCTGGCCGAGGAATATTGGCGCACCGTCGAGCAGTTCGTGTTTGGAGCATTGGAATCACGTTAGGAGAGCTGCATGGAAACTATGCTGCGAGCTCAGCGCGCCCTTCCAGCCAGTATGGCACTTGACCACGTTTTCAAAACACGCGGCAGGCGCCGCAACGCGGTATTGCGGTATCGCGCCGGCGCACGCTCGAAACGGCCGATCGCCGTTGACACAGCAACATCAGTTGCGTGCCCTGCGCGCTATTAGTGCCTTACCCGCGCGTGCGCCATTCTCGCGGCTCATTTGCTGACTCACCCAATCACCAATCGAAACGACGGCGTCGAGATCAATTCCCGTTTCAATCCCGAGGCCGTCCAGAAGGTAGAGCAGGTCTTCAGTAGCGACATTGCCGGTGGCGCCTTTGGCATAGGGGCAACCGCCCAGTCCACCAACCGACGCGTGGAAAATCGACATGCCGACCTGAAGAGCGCCGACGATATTTGCCAGCGCCTGCCCATAGGTGTCGTGGAAGTGGCCAGCGAGAGACGCCAACGGAAACTCCCTGGAAGCCGCTTGAACAACTCGCTGAACCTGGTGCACCGTGCCAACCCCAATCGTGTCGGCAATGTCGATTTCATCACACCCCAGATCGCGAAAACGCCTGACCATATCGACGACGGCATCCACGCTCACCGGCCCCTGGTACGGGCATCCGAAGGAACATGAAATGCTGGCGCGCAATCGCAATCCCGCTGTTTTCGCCATACGCGCGACCGGGGAAAAGCGTTCGATGGATTCCGTGATGGAACAATTGATGTTGCGAAGTGAAAATGCTTCGCTCGCTGCACCGAAAATGACGACCTCGTCGGCCTTGCTCTCTATCGCGGCCTCAAGCCCTCTCATGTTGGGTGTCAGTGCAGCATACGAGACCCCCGCTTCGCGATCTATCCCAGCCATGACTGCCGCACCGTCGGCCATTTGCGGAATCCATTTTGGCGACACGAAGGACGCGGCTTCGATGCGCCGCACGCCGGCGCCAACGAGTCGATTGACTAGTTCAATCTTGGTGTCGGTCGGTATGAACGTGCTTTCCGCCTGCAGACCGTCTCTAGGCCCGACCTCGACAAGGTGTACGCGCTTTGGAAGACCGCTATCCATGCCCTCCCTCCAACTTTCCTGCTGATTCATTTTGAACTCCATTTCGTAGCAAGGGTCGACCCTCGCGACTTGGGGCACGATTGCGACACCGCAGAAACAGTTCCAGCGAGAATCAGATCCCCGTGCCAGCGGCGAGCAAGACCAACGGTGCTCGAATTGTGTATGCGTCTCGCCGTCGACGTGTAACCACACAGATCCAGGCGAGACGCTCAACTTCTGCATTTACCTTGAGAGCACCTGCTTCAATACCCGGCGAAGCTCGGCTGCCGGATCATCCGGCAACGTGAGGCTACGCCACGCCACATGATGGTCGGGGCGGGCCAATACGCAGCCACTGTCGCCGATTTCCCGCACGCGAGCCCAGTCGCCTGTGTGGTCCGCATAGGGCTGCCGCGGACCGATAACATGTACGTCAAGCTTCAACCCCAGCTCCTCGCCGACTCTTGAGGCAGCCTCGACCCATGCTTCGCCTCCAAGACCGGTGAACAGTACGAATCGCCCATGTCCAGCGAGGTCAAGCGTGGAATGTGGCCGTCCACGGGAGTCGAAAACCCAGGCATGCGGCAGACGCGCGCCAGGCCATGTCGTCGCCTGGTAATACAGCTCACGGTCACGCGCGAATGCTGGTTCGGTTTGCCCATCGGTCACCGCAGCGCTCGAGTGATAGCGTTGATTCATCTCCACGCCCTGGGCGTCCAGTTCATATCGCTTGAACGCCAACGCTTCCCGAATTTCGTCCCGCTGTTTTTCCGCGGCCTCGGTGGTTCCGCTTCGAGCATGCATATTCGCTTGCAAGACTTCCGCATCGTTCGATTTGTCAATGCCAAGCGCGCTATAGAGCGGCGCAAATTCGGCAATCGACTGGTTCGCGCGGGTGACGACCTGCTTCGCGATCGGTGCACGCTCAGCCGAATAGGTATCCAGAAGCGCTTCACCCGCGTGCCCCTTGATGACCTGCGCGAGCTTCCAGGCAAGGTTGAACGCATCCTGAATCGACGTGTTGGAGCCCAACCCGCCGGACGGCGGATGCCGGTGGGTCGCATCGCCCATGCAGAACACTCGCCCCTCCTGCATGCGGGTCGCGTACATGTTGTTCACGGTCCAGGTATTCGCGCCCAACAGTTCGATCTCGAGATCCGGCTTGCCCACCAGCTGGCGTGCGATCGTGGTGGCCTTTGCCTCGTCCACAACCGGAGCCGGCTCGTTGATGTCATAGCCCCAAACAATCAACCACTCGTTCCAGGGCCGAACCATCCGGATGAGGCCCATCCCGATACCGCCCACTTCTGCGCCCGGTTGCATGATGGGGTACAACACTGCCGGGCGATGCGCAACAAATTCAGACAGGTCCGCGCGGAACCAGATGTTCATCGATCCCCGTACACCCATCTGCCCTTCGAAAGGCAGACCCGCGTCCTTCGCGACCTTGGAGTTCCCTCCGTCCGCGCCGATAAGGTACTTCGATCTGACCGTGAACTCCTCCCCCGACAATCGGTCACGGCAGAGCGTCATAACACCGTCTTCAGTCTGCGCATGACTCAGATACTCCGTGCTCATCCGCGCCTCAGTGCCTCGTGCACAAGCCGTTTTGAACAGCAGCGGCTCCATGAACGTCTGCGGCAAATCGTTCATCTTTGTCGGACTCGACAATTGGCGTTCCGCTCTTGACAGCGGATGCAGTCCCCAACTGGGCACCCTGCCAATCTCCTCACCAGTCAGACTTTCGCAGAAAACCGTCCCGCCCATCAGATCCTGATCGGTCGCGTACAGGTAAGCCTCCTGCTCCACCTGCTGACCGAGGTCACGCAGGACTTCCATGGTGCGAAGGTTTGTAATGTGCGCTCGAGGCGTGTTGGCCAGCCACCGATACTGGTTGATGACCATGTTGCTGATACCGTACGTCGAAAGCAGCGCGGCACTGGCGGAGCCGGCAGGCCCCGTTCCGACGATGAGTACGTCCGTGGTTATTTCATACATTCGACACCTCCAATTGTCACGCCTTCGCACCTCGCCGCGCCCGAATATTTCGGATACCTAACTCAACGCGAGATTACGAGTCTCAGTTTTTACGATCCTGCCCGGTTTTCACTAACCCGTCAGGCGGTCTTGTGCTCGGTCAGATTAAGATAACGGATCATCTCCTCACGCATTGCAAACTTCTGCACTTTTCCCGTAACAGTCATTGGCAATTCATTAACGAAACGAATATATTTTGGCACCTTATAGTGTGCGATCTGCCCCCGGCAAAAGTCCCTGATGTCCTCCTCAGTCGAAACCTCACCTTTTCGAAGCACGATCCAGGCGCACAACTCCTCGCCGTTCTTCTCATCCGGCACGCCAAACACCTGCACATTCTGTATTTTCGGATGCCTGAAGAGGTACTCCTCAACTTCGCGAGGATAGATGTTCTCTCCCCCTCGGATCACCATGTCCTTCAACCTTCCAACGATGTTGCAATATCCATCGGCGTCGATTGTTGCGAGATCGCCCGTATGCATCCATCCGTCAACGATGCTTTCGCGCGTTTTTGTCTCGTCCTCCCAGTACCCCAGCATGACCGAGTACCCTCTTGTACAGAGTTCTCCCGTCTCGCCGACCGATACCGTTTTACCGTCGAAATCGACTATCTTTACCTCGAGATGAGGTTGAATCCGCCCGACTGTTGTCGTGCGCTTATCCAGCGGATCGGCGGTCGCGCTCTGAAACGACACGGGACTGGTCTCTGTCATTCCATACGCAATGGTGACCTCCCGCATATGCATGTTCGTCACGACCTGATTCATTGTCTCGACAGGGCAAGGCGACCCTGCCATGATGCCGGTCCGCAGACTGCTCAGGTCAAACGATGAGAACTCCGGATGCCCCAGTTCGGCGATAAACATGGTCGGCACCCCGTGGAGTGCGGTACAACGCTCTTCCGAGACGGCCGCGAGGGTCGCACCGGCGTCGAATCCTTCGCCCGGGAACACCATCTGCGCACCGACCGATACGCATGCCAGTACGCCAAGCACCATGCCGAAACAGTGGTACAGCGGCACCGGAATGCAGAGCGAGTCGGCATCGGACAACTTCATCGCCATCGCAACAAAACGCCCATTGTTGACAATGTTTCGATGTGTCAGCGTTGCACCCTTCGGACTACCGGTAGTACCGCTCGTGAACTGGATATTGATCGGATCATGGGAAGAAAGTGTTTGCTCGACGGTATCGATTACCTCACGCCCTTTGTCTCGCAGAACCCCCTCTCCGCGCTGCATGACCGCGTGGAATGACATGACGCCCGATACGTGCCAATCGCCCACGGAGATCACCGTACGAAGGTCTGGCAGACGTGCGGCCCTCAACTCGTCCGACTGCTGCGATGCGAGTTCAGGCGCTACGTCGAGCAACATCGAAATGTAGTTCGACGTTTTGAAACTCTCAGCGGTGACAAGCGCTTTGCATTTCACTTTCTGTAGCGCGTACTCGAGTTCCGCCACGCGATAGGCTGGGTTGATGTTGACCAACACAGCACCGATGCGCGCTGTCGCGAACTGCGTGAGCAACCATTCGAACCGGTTGGGAGACCAGATGCCGACACGGTCCCCTTTCTCTATTCCCAATGACAGGAAACCCGCGGCGAGCTGATCGACATGGTCGTCGAATTCCTTCCATGTCCATCGTAAAAGTTGTTCCCGGAACACCACAGCTTGCTGATCGGAAAACCGGCGTGCTGTTTCCCTTAGAAACTGGCCGACTGTGGACTCGCTCAACGGAACGTCCGCCGCACCCCGTACGTAGGCAAGGCCATCGGCTGGCGCATCGAGCGCAGGGAAACTGGGTAAAGTGTGCATGAAGCCATCCTCCATCGTTGCTGCGCGTTTCCGCCCCAGCCTGCGTCAGACTATTTCCCGTGAAAAACCATCTCGCCTGGTTCCTGGTCGAGGTCGAACGCCTCGGCCGTGTTGATGAACCCTCGCGCGGCGTCCTCTGTGTTGTATAAATCCATGCAAACATCCAGCATGACGGCATCCGCACCGGGGACGCCGCCGCTCGACCACACCTTGAGCAAGGTGCGCGTAGCCGCGTACGAAAGCGTCGGACCGTCGGAGAGACGCGTAACCAGCCCGGCAGCAACACGTTCGAGCGCATCGGGTTCAGCCACGTGCGTTGCAATCCCAAGTTCTCGGGCCACGCTGCCAGGAATGGATTCACCCAGCATCGCGAAACGGGACGCGTTGCTACGCCCCACCCGCTCAGCCAGCCGCTGCAGCGCGCCCGCAATGGGAAGCATCGCCGTCGTTACCTCGACGCATCGGAACACCGCGTCGGTCGACGCCACAATGAAGTCACAGTTCAACGCGAGTTCAAAGCCGCCGCCAAAAGCCAGACCCTGCACCACCGCCACGGTCGGGACCCGGAGCGCTTCGATCGCACGATACGAAGTGTTGATTTCCGCGACGAATGTACGGAACCAGTTCAGGTCCTTTCCTGGCCATTCGCGAACCTCTCCACCAAGACTGAAGTTGGGCCCTTCGGCCCGAATGACCAGTACCCGGATGTCGCTTTCGCTAGCTTCGTGAACCGCCTCCCGCAGACACTCTGCAAACCGCGCATCGAGCCGGTTGTAGGGCGGATTCGCCAGAACGATATGTCCAACCTTCCCGTCCCGCTCAAAACGTATGCTTTTCATCGCCTAACCTCACTATTCAGTCAAATCCACCCAGCGTCCGTGACACTCGGGAACATTTCGTCATTCAGGAGTTCTGCTTATTCAGCGGAATGATTGGAAGAAGCAGATGTGAGGGGCGATCCGCGTCCCGGTAAACCTTGTGAGTGACCGTATTGCTGCTGGTTACGTGATACGGAATGTACTCGACGTCGGTCATCGCGCCCGTTCCCGTAGGCGCGTCCATGCTGCAGATCTCGATACAGATCCGATGTCCGGCCTTGAACTGGTTTGCCGTTGCGAGCACCTGGATTTCATACTTGACGATCTCGCCAGGCGTGACCGGCGCGATCGACTCTTTCGTCAGTTTGTGGAACGGTTCCGCCGGCGTGGATCGGTCAGGATCGGTTGCGCGGTATGACGCTTTCAGCCAGCCGCGGGTAAGTTCACGCTCTGGCAACGTCTCTGGAACCGCCCGTTCGCCGACGCGGGCAGTAACGACCGATACGTCCGGACCCACGTCCTTGAGTACAACGATCCAGTTAGTGTCTGTCTGGTCAATCTCGGCGTAGAGTGTCAGCGAAATAGGACCCGCCACCAATACGTCCTGTGCAAGCGGCTCAGTCATGTAGCGCAGGCGCTCGACCCTGGATGTTTTCTTCAGCGGCATTTGCGTGAAGACATCGGGCTCCCGATGTGCGTTACCAACCTCCGCTGAAGGCCGAGGGGCGTCTGTGGAAAGCTGCTCCCAGCCTGAAAGGTAGTACTTCGCCCATTGCGTCTCGGGCAAAGGCCAATCAGTGCCCGTTCGCCATTCGTTGGCTCCCATGACCCAGTACCGGACCGGGGGTTCATCCATGATGCCCGTGTCGATACCCTTCAGCCAGTAGTCGTACCAGCGAATAACTTCGTCGTGGTATTGATGGAATGGCCGCTCCAGGTGCGCCGGGCCCGTAAAGATCAGCTTGCGCGGCTGTTTGACATTGCTGAAGTAATGCTGTGCGCCAAGCCAGTGCAATTTGTACGTGTAAGCGTAGGCACCAGAACCCGTATAGAACGGCACCTTGATCGACTTGAAAATCTCCTCGGCGCGCTCAACCGTCCCTTCCGGCTCCCAAGGGTTCGTCATGATGTGGTACATCACCCCCGTGCGCTGCCCCTTCTGCGTCAGGATGTTGTACAGGTTGATGTACATCTTGTAGTCGGGATTGCGCATGGCTGCGCGCCAGAGTTCCTCTTGCGCATCAGGTAACGTGCCCGGCACACCGCGCGGTTCATGCACGGTACTGAAAACGTCAAGCAGGTACGGGAACGTGTGAATGACGCCACCGGGATTGAAGTCCCGAAACCCGAACATACCGCCGTACGCACTACACGCGTCGTACGGAAAGATTGCCTTGAGCGCGGGGTGTCCCTGCGCCGCCGCCCGCCATTGTTCACCGGCAAAACCTGAGATCCCCACCATTCCGACCTTGCCGTCGGACCACGGCTGCTGCGTGATCCATTCGATCATGTCGTAGTGGTCGGTATTCTCCGAGCCGTAGTGGCCTTCCGACTTGGCGGAGCCGCGCGGCTGAGCAATCACGTGCACGTAACCATTGGCGATGAAGCGGCGAGTGTCCCCGGCTTCGATGGGCCCGAACCAGAGCGGCGCATGTGCGGGTTGCGGGGGCAAAACATCCGCAATATCCGGCCCCTGAAGATCCTTGTTGTGCAGCGCTGATGCGTACAGCACGGGATACTTGCCATCCGCATCCGGTCGATAGACGTCAACCGCAAGACGGGTTCCGTCCCGCATCGTTACGATGATGTCGCGTTCTTCAATCATGTCTCCTCCTTTGTTGGCCTGTTCGGCGTCAACAGACAGCTCTCTCAAGGCCGAAAATGTGCTTTACCCGCCGACGTGCGCTTCGCGTTCGTTTTTTTGAAAGCCGCACGATCAGGCAGATTCCGTAATTCACTATACTTCACGTCCGTAAAGTATGCAAGACGAACGACGTGACGAATATGAAATTTTGAATCCCAAATGAGTTGCGACGCTGGCACTGTTACGCGCCCAGAACCTCGGGTGCTAGTGCCATACGGTCACTGCGTGGTGCTGTTTGGAAAAGGTGGATCACCTGCCGATCCCGTACTGATATCCGTTGCGTGTTCGTTCGATATTTGCCGTTGTGCAGAGAGCACTCGGGCCATGACGGTCATGCATACACAAGCCATCAGGAGCGGTATCGACAACAACGCACAGGTGAGCAGATACGGAAAGCCCGATATGACTATCAGACCAATCAGCGATGAACCGACAATCGACCCCAGCCGTCCGATTGCAACGTTCCAGCCGCCTCCGGACGCACGAAGCGCAGTGGGATAGAAGATGCCTGGAATGGTATTGACACAGATCAGCGGGCCTCCAACAGCTATGCCCGACAAGAAGACCACGCTCGTGTGCCACTGAGTGGCTTCGGACATGCCCAACGCTATGACAAGCAGCGAGCCTGCGCCGAACGCAACGGAAACGACCGACGCCACGTTATAGCGACGCACAAGGATAGCGAAAAGAACCGCGCCGCCGAGCGCACCGAACTGGAACATTGACGATACTTGCGAGGCGTCGTGCATCGATAGCCCCACCTGCTTCAGGTGCGTCGGCATCCAGCTTCCAATGAGAAAGAACACCAGATAACCTGCAAACTCCGCAAGCCACGTCAACACGGTGCCGAGCCGGTATTTCCCGCTCAATAGTGCCCTGCTCCCGCGTATCGATTCGCGCGTTTCGGCGATGAATAAATGCATTCCAGAGCAGTCTAAAGACGGAAACACTTTGCCAAGAATTCGTTGCGCCTCGTCATTGGACCTTCCGCTGGCCACGACGTAGAGCGGCGACTCCGGTACTTGCCATGCGAATAAGGCAACGACCCCCAGCGGCAGAAGACCACTGAGCACCAGCATGCCTCGCCACCCCAGTGTCCCGATCGCCAATGACGTCACCAGACCGGCGGCGGCCGCACCGAAAAGAAATCCACAGTAAGTCGATGCGAGCATCGCTGAGCGTGAACGGTCGGGGCTAAATTCCGCGACGATTGCCGACGTGGCGGGCATCGCTGCTCCGATGCCGATGCCGGTGATGAAACGCAAGGCAACCAGCTGAAATATCGACTGCGCTTCGCTCGACATCACCCCCGCGATTCCAAACCAGGCAATTGCCACGATGCTCACTGTCCGGCGACCGACACGGTCAGCCAGTGTTCCTCCTATGATCGATCCAATCAGTAATCCCGTTAGTCCGAATGCCACCAGAGGTGAGAGCGCAGCGCTCGATAGCTGCCAATGCTGGCTTATCGCCGGCGCGATAAAACTGATCACGATCGTGTCGAAACCTTCGATCGCTGTTGCCGCGAAGCAGATGAGGAACACAGTCCACTGCTTGCGCCCCATAGGCATATCGTTAAAAATCGCGCGCACATCCCGCTGGGCATAGCCTATGCTGTTCATCGCTTTGTCCTTGATGATCGGCCACCGGGTTCCGGTGTCAATCTGATTTCACTTGTCTCTCAACGTCACCGACATCACCTGTTCGCTAAAACCGGTGACGGATTCCAACCCGCAACAAGCCCTGGGTTTGTCCACTCGACGGTGAAGGAATCAACGTGATCTGCGCCTGAGTCGCCGAACCCGCCGCTTTCAGCAGTTCGGCCGCAAAGTAAACATCGGTCCGCTTCGAGAGGAAATAGTTGGTGTAGAGATCGATCGCCCGATAGATTGGCGTCGCGGATGTCGCATCCACTTTGCCGTGCGTGTAGATGTACGCCGCACCTGCGAATAGAAACGGCGTAATGAAGTAACCGGCGTTTGCCTCGTAGTTGTCAAACCGCACGTCGCTGCCAAGAAAGCCTTTCTTGAATTTCGTCGATGTGTACACGAAGGCAATTGAAGCGCCGCCAAGCTTGTACGATGCGCCTACCCCCGCGATGGATTCGCTTTGCGCGTTCTGCACGTACGGGGCGTAAATGATGTTTCGCGGCGCGATGCTATCGAATGCGGCAGCATACGGATTCTTGATGATCGTATAGGCAGCGGCAACATACAGAGGGAAGCTTATTCCGTTGTAACTCAGTCCCACCGACGTCACACTATTCGTGGAGAATTGTCCGGGCTGCCCACCAAAGCTATAGAGCCCCCCAAATGTGAACCCTCCAATTTTGGGGCTGGCGTATTTGACCGAGTTGTTGATGCGTATGCTCCCTCCAACGTTGTCAACGTCACCGGCGTGAGCGAAGACGACCGCCCAGTTCAAACCGGCAGCAACGGGGGAAAGCATCTCGGCTACTTCCTCGTATTGACGCCCAAGCGTGAATGTCCCATACGGGCTTGAGATTCCAACGTACGCCTGTCGGCCGAACAAACGGCCATTGTTCGACAGGTTTCCGCTAGACACGTCAAAGCCGTTTTCCAACGTAAAGACCGCTTTGTAGCCTCCACCCAGGTCTTCGGCGCCGCGCAGCCCCCATCTGGACAGCGATCCACCTCCACTCTGAAGCAACCAGGCTGAATGTCCGTTTTGATTGCTTGAGTAGGTCAAGCCTTCATCCAGCAGACCGTACAGCGTCACGGAACTTTGCGCATACACCGCGGCAGGCATGACACAACAAATCGCCGCGGCCCAGGACAATCTCTTCATCTCCAGTCTCCTTTGTCATTTTTGAATGAACGACCAACTGACACATCAGAGTTGCTGAATGAAGGATATGTCTAAATTTTCCAGTCGTATAGTTTAATTTGGATAGGAGTATCCCCAGGTATGCTTCGCCTGACGAATGAAGGGAACGGGTACCGGACACCGCACAGGGACCCGGAAGGAGATTGAATCTGGCAGCCCATCAGATCGGAAATCGATGGTGACGTCACGTAGCACCGGCTTGACGTGGACGCCAGAAGGCAAAGGAGATGGGTGGACTGGGTCAGATGACAGCGTCGTCAATTCAGGACTTTTGCAGTCCTTCCTTGAGACGCGATGGTCATCATCAGGTCGATGCGTTTCTGGGCGAATCAGAGCCTGCGACGAATTGTGCGACTCGCTGGGAAAACGCTTGCGTCGACGCGCATCGCAGGAACGCATGTTTTTCCTGTTCAAGATGGCGCTCAAGGTTATCTTCGGCCACCATTCCAACAAGCGACTTCATTTCTCTGACCGCTGCCGCGGGCACATCAATGACTTTCCGCGCGAACGCCAGACTGGCTTCCTGCAAGGAAGCGGGTTCGGCAATGCGCTGAACGAGCCCCAACTGTCCAGCCTCGCCCGCACTCAACGAGTCCCGCGTCAACAGGATCTCTAATGCCCTAGCTGCCCCCAATCGACGCGCCAGATGGAAAGACAGACCGCCGTCGCTAGATGTTCCCAGCTTGGCGTAGCCGACGACAAAGCGGGCAGCGCTCGACGCTACCACCAGGTCGCACGCCATTGCCAGCGAAAAGCCCGCCCCTGCTGCCGCCCCTTGAACGCTGGCGATCACCGGTATCGGCAAGCGCCGCAGCGCCACAATCGTGGCGTTCAGTGCGCTAATTAGCGATTCGAGGTAGGCATCGGAACGCTGCAGTCCGTCAGAAATCTGGCGAAGATCTCCGCCGGCTGAAAATATTCTGCCTTTGGCTTGAAGTATCACTGCGCGATACTTCGACGACCCCTCAACCTCGCGGAGGGCGCCCAGCAGTTCATCGCAGAAAACCTTGTCGATCGCGTTCGCGCGTGCTTCGTCCACCATCGTGACGAAGGCGATGTCATCGCTTGATGTCAGCGTGATTTTGCTTTCCATTTGTCCTTGATCCGTGAATCAAATCTGTAGTCGGACTCAGTTCTGCCGTCGTCCGGGCGGAACACCTGGATCCGCCAGGTTATCTCCATTATACTTTACGCAATGTAAATTTAAAGAAAAATCAGGCATCATGGGACGGCCGTGTCTCGCTCGAAGTTGTCGGCGCGTGAGGCCGGTGGTAGCCAGATAGTGTGGTACTGTGCCGGCCAAATCGACTGTGCTCAGCGGGTTCAGCGGGTTCAGCGACGCTCGGGATTCGGCGGCGAGTGTGTGATACCGTTGTGAAGCCTGCCTTCGTTGACGGTCGCGGCTTGCTACGCCTACGCGGTGTTGGCCTGTCAGAAGGCGGAAGGCACTGGAGCACAGAAGCAACGAAATAACGAATTTCCCAATCGAGAAACCAAATGGCGGACAGCGCAGGTTCCAAGAACGTTGGTAACAAAAGCAGACCGACCGAACTCAAACGTGCAGAGCAGCAGCGGGCGCAGGAAACCCGCTCCGCGATCCTGAACGCGGCACTTGCCGAATTCGCCACGAAGGGCTTTGAGGCTGCGAGTATTCGCAGCATCGCGGATCGCATCGGCTTGCAACATCCGCTTATCACCTACCACTACCGATCCAAAGACGTTCTCTGGCAGGCGGTGGCGGAGTTTGTGTTCGAACGCATTCGCCATGAGTGGGACGCCTATCTGACCGATACGCCCCCTGCCATGGCGGCGGACCGGGTAAAACTCGTGTATCGAGCTTTGTTCCGGTTCACAGTTGATTTTCCCGAGTTTCATCGCTTCATGCTGCAAGAGTTCCTTGTGTACAGCCCTCGTTTGCAGTGGCTCGCCGACACTGTGCTCAAGCCATTGATCAACTGGTTAATTCCACAGATTCGCGCGGCGCAGGATGAACACGCCATGCCACGAGTCGAACCGATCCTCTTGCACTATCTCATGATCAGCCTGACCTCAACGCTTTCTGGATTCGGCCCGGAAATGCTGGCGACCAGCAATGTTTCTGCGTCCGATCCCGCCGTTGTTGATGCGTATTGGCAGATGGTCGAGGCGCTCGTCTTCAGCAAACAACCGGAGCCGCAATGCGCCGACAAGGCCGAATCACCTTCGGGCAAGTCCGGTAGTCGGCCCCGCGCATCCGCACGCGTGAAGAGCAGCTGAGGGTTCCCGCGCGACTGCCGCGTTATCCATTTCTCAGTTCGGCATTGATGAGTGTCGGGTTGCGGCTCGTCCGGTTGAAAAGCTGACCGTGGCGGCCGCTGGGCTGAACGTGCGCAAATGATCCAGCGCCACTCCGTTAGGCATCCATCTACTAAAACGATAAGTTTCATCTGAAAATATAGGCTATCCAGATTGGAAGTCGAGGCCTATCGTCCGGGTTTCCGGCAAACGCATCGTTTGCCACCTCGGAGACAATTTTCATGAAACTGCTACACGTAGATTCCAGCATCCTCGGACAAGGCTCCGTCAGTCGTGATCTGTCAGCGGAGGTGGTCGCGACCTCCCGGGCCCGCCATTCCGACCTTACAGTCGCTCGTCTCGACCTTGCCGCGACACCGATCGGCCATCTGACGGCAGCACACCTGGCGGCCGCGCAAGGCGCTCCGGTTGACGAGGCATTGAAGGCCGACGTTGCCATAGGTCAGGTCGCGCTCGAGGAGTTTCTGGCCGCCGACATCGTGGTCATCGGCTCGCCGATGTACAACCTTGGCGTGCCCTCTCAACTGAAAGCCTGGATCGACCGCATCTCTGTCGCCGGGAAAACGTTCAGTTACGGGGAGCACGGCCCCGTCGGACTGTGCGGCAACAAGAAGCTGATCATCGCCTCGTCGCGCGGTGGCGTTTACAGCGAAGGCTCGCCCGCCGCCTTCTTCGATCATCAGGAAACCTATCTGAAAGCGGCCTTCGGCTTTCTGGGCATCACGGATATCACCTTCATTCGCGCGGAAGGTGTGGCGATGGGTGAAGAGGCACGCAGTGGGGCCATCGCCTCGGCGAAGAAAGAGACCGCCGCGCTCGCTGCGTGAGGTAGCGCCGCCATGTCCGTTCCACGCCCGCCTACCTGCTTCCTGAGCCACGGTGCGCGTCCGTGGTCGTAAGTGGCGGGCACGCTTTTTCTTGTCAGGCGGCGGCACGTCCGGCAGTCGCTCGCATCCGTCTGATCACGGCAAAAGGAGCCCCTGCATGACTCATTCCATCCATGGCAACAACCGCTGGCTGGCGCTGATCGTTCTGTGCCTCGGCGTACTCATGATCGTGCTCGATACGACGATCGTAAACGTTGCCTTGCCGTCGATCGCCGCGGACCTCGGCTTTACCGGGACCTCGCTGGTGTGGGTGGTCAATGCGTACATGCTCACCTTCGGCGGCTGTCTGCTGCTTGGCGGGCGCCTCGGTGATCTCTACGGCCACCGCAAGCTGTTCCTCGGCGGCATCACGCTGTTCACACTCGCCTCGCTAGCCTGCGGCATGGCGAATTCGCAGATCCTGCTGGTGTGCGCGCGTGCCGTGCAGGGTCTGGGCGGCGCGGTGGTCTCCGCTGTTTCGCTCTCGCTGATCATGAATCTGTTCACCGAGACCGGCGAACGGGCCAAAGCAATGGGCGTATATGGTTTCGTCTGCGCGGGCGGCGGCAGCATCGGCGTATTGCTCGGCGGTCTGCTCACCAATCTGCTGAGCTGGCACTGGATCTTTCTCGTCAACCTGCCGATCGGCATCGCCGTCTACGCGCTGTGCGTCGCGCTCCTGCCGTCGGCACGCGGTCATGCGCATGGGGAACGGCTCGACGTGGCCGGCGCGGTGACAGTCACCGCTTCGCTGATGCTTGCCGTGTACGCAGTCGTGAACGGTAATGAAGCCGGCTGGACCTCGGCGCAGACGCTGGGCCTGCTGTTCGCCGCGCTCGCGTTGCTGGCCTTGTTTCTCATTATCGAAGCACGCGTACAGCATCCGTTGATGCCGCTTGGTCTGTTCCGCCTGCGCAATGTCGCGACCGCAAATGTGGTCGGTGTGCTTTGGGCGGCGGCAATGTTCGCGTGGTTCTTCATCTCCGCGTTGTATCTGCAGCGCGTGCTCGGTTACCGGCCCATGCAGGTCGGGCTCGCATTCTTGCCGGCCAGTCTGATCATGGCGTTCTGTTCGCTGGGACTGTCGGCGCGCGCGGTGATGCGCTTCGGTCTGCGCGTTCCGCTTGCCGCCGGGCTGCTCGCCGCAGCGTGTGGTCTCGCGCTCTTTGCACGCGCGCCGGTCAACGGCAACTTCGTGCTCGACGTGCTGCCCGGCATGATCCTGTTCGGCTTCGGCGCGGGCATCGCATTCAATGCCGTGCTGCTGGCTGCCATGAGCGGCGTCGATCCGGGCGATTCGGGCCTCGCGTCCGGTATCGTCAATACGTCGCTCATGATGGGGGGCGCACTCGGCCTCGCAGTGCTCGCAAGTCTCGCTGCCGCGCGCAGCGATGCAATGCAGGTTTCCGAAAGCGCCACGGCGGCCCTCAATAGCGGCTATCACGTGGCATTTCTGCTCGCTGCGATCCTCGCGGCGGCAGCGGGTGTGCTGGGCGGTTTGTTGTTGCGCCCTGGACAGCCAGACGGCGCCGGCGCGCAACCGGTTACTGACGGCCACGGGGTAACGACAGCGGGCCTCGAATCCACAACCGACAGCGCGACAGCGACAGAGCACTTCTGACGGCACGTCGAGAATGGCGGCTTCCCCGGATTTCAGGCTCAATCATGCTGAACTTCCGACGTCGATCCAGAGCGGTATGACGCGAACCGGTTTAGAGGTGACCGTTTGCCGACCGGAGCCGCCACCCGTGACGCGTGCCAGCTTCCTGGTGTGCAAGGCGCGGCATGCCGCGCCTTTCATTGCTTATCCAAATTTGACGAGATTGTGGATCGGCAACGGGCCGCCCGGGATTTGAACTAGCTGCCCGCCAGCTTCGAGTGAACCCAGGTCGATGCCGAAGAAACCGAGCCGCTCGATCAGTCCGCTCACAGCCGCCTTCGCATGCGCGTCGTCTCCCGCGAAGAACAGCACGCGGCGTCCGCCTTCGGCCTGCGGATCGTCGGAGATGAGGTGCGCAGGAAGATGGTTGAACGCCTTCACGACGCGTGCGCCCGGCACGAGCTCCGCGAAGATTTCGCTCGACGCCCGGCCATTCAATTCGGCCGGCTTGAAGTGCGGCGGCTCGATCGGGTTGTTCGCGTCAATCACGATGCGTCCGCCGAAGTCCGGCAGCCCGGCCAGGGCGGTCGGCAGCTTCGACCAGTTGACGGCGACAAGGACGATGTCCTGCGCGGCCGCTTGTTCGCGCGTTCCCGGCGTGATCGAGGGGCCGAGCTCGCGCGCGAGGTCCGCGAGTGAGGCCGGGCCCCGGCTGTTAGCGATGATGGCTTCGAGGCCTTTGCCCGCCAGCGCTTTCGCGAACGCGGACCCGATGGCGCCTGCTCCGATGATACCGATAGTGCTCATAACGATGCTCCTGGTAAACGGTGATGAATCACGTGGTAAGCCACCAAGGGGAAGGCCATGTGAGGTTCACTCCCCGGGGCTATGTGACTGGATATTGCCGTCTTTATTGCTTGATGATTAGTCGGGAATCGCTTGAATTATTTTCAATCAATACTTTAAGATTGCCCCATGGAAACCCTCGCCAACCTCGAGTCGTTTGTACGCAGCGCCGAAACGGGCAGCTTCTCCGCAGCCGCGCGGCGTCTTGCACTGACGCCCGCCGCGGTCAGCCGGAACGTTGCGCTGCTCGAACGTAATCTTGGCGTGCGGCTGTTCCAACGCTCGACGCGCAAGCTCACGCTGACCGAGGCGGGTGAACGCTTTCTTGTGGAAATGGGCGGCAATCTGGACGCGCTGCAGGCCGCGATCGCGTCCGTCTCGACCAATCGCGGCGAGCCGGCTGGTACGTTGAAAGTCAGCATGCCGCCAACGTTTGGCATCACGTACGTCATGCCGCTGCTGCCGGCGTTCCTCGCACGCTATCCGCTGATTCGTCCGGATTGGCACTTCGAGAACCGGCAGGTCGACCTGATTGCAGAGGGATACGACGCAGCGCTGGGTGGCGGATTCGATCTCGCGCCAGGTGTCGTATCGCGCGCCTTGGCGCCTGCGCATCTCGTGGCGGTCGCGTCTCCTGCTTACATGGCCGATCGCGTGGCACCGGCCGCCCCCGGAGATCTTGCGGAACTCGACGGCATTGTGATGCGCTCGAGCCGTACCGGCCGCGTGCGCCACCGGACAATGCGCGACGCAGTGGGCGACGAGATGCCAGCGCGGCTCAGCGAGACCATCACGGTCAACGATCCGGCAGCGATGCGTGAGGCTGCGATTCTCGGGCTGGGTGTCGCGCTGCTATCCGTGTCGGACGTGCTGTCGTCGGTCGAACGGGGCGAACTCGTGCGATTACTACCGCGCTGGTACGCGGACGCTGGGGCCATTTCGATCTATTACGCGACACGAGCGCTGCTGCCGGCGAAAACACGGGTGTTTGTCGATTTCGTTGTCGAGGCGTTCGAGCGGGAGCGGCTGGCCGAAAGGTTTGCGGGAAGCATGGAATGAGCCGCGCCTGGCAGGCCAAGCAGGCGCCCCCTGAAAGCTGACCCGATGTCACGAATCTGGTCGGTCCTTACCCCATACCCTGCCTCAACAGTACGCAACGTCAACGCAGACGAAAATCTGACAACGAAACCGTCACAGTAGCGACCGTAGTGAAACAGAAGTGTCGGCGAGCCGCACTTCGTCCATGACCGTGCCGCTGGAAATTAATCGCCTGCATGCCCCGATATCACGTCCTGAATTGACGGAGATCGCCGCTCGCATACGCCCGCCTTCGTCTAGTGCCATCACGCAGAACGAGCCGGTAGCGGGGTCTCCACGCGAAACGAGACGATGCTGTGCCTCGATGATGCCCAGCGTCTGAATATTGCAGTCGAACTGATCCGACCATAGCCACGGCAATTCCGCGTATATCGCGCCGCCTCCGAGCATGTTCTCCGCAGCATGTTGATTTGCGCGGAATCCTGACCCACCGGGGGTCAAGATTCCGCGCATGTATGGACCCGACGCGCTTTGCAAGCTCTTTATGATGATTGGAAATGGTCTGCATGCATGTATCCGGCTTGCTCGTGGGCATTTGCCGAAGCACGCCCGCAGCCTTG
>NZ_CAJNBK010000044.1 GCF_905220975.1 Paraburkholderia haematera
ATGAACGGGTAATAGCGCGACAGCGCGAACCCCGCGCCCGCGACCATCAGCGCGGCGAACAGCCAGTCGACGATACCGAGGCGCTTCAGAAACGGGCGCTCGTCAAACTGCATCGGCATTTGAGCCGGCGTTTGAGGCGCGGCCATTGCAGCATCCCACTGACGCGCAAGCGCCGGGTCCGGCGCACCGGCATCGAGAGACGATCGTGTCAGGTTCATGGTCCCCTCCGTCGCACGGATCGCATCGACAGAATGTCGTCCGCATGCAATTGGCTCACTTCCAGGTGCGCATCGAGCCTCGCATCGTTCCACGCCTGTGTCCCAAGGCACGGTCTTCTAGTGCTGGTTCCCCGCCCCCCATAGACGCCGCCGGTCGTGATCGGAATAACCGTCGCTGCCATGAGCGCCGGCTTCCCGTTTCGCTGCGTAAGTTTCCACTGCAGATTGAAAAAAAAGCGCCCGCCCGGGGGAGACGGTGCGCAAACCGTTCGCCACATCGCTATCGACACTCTCATCCGAGGCGATCTCAGCATTGATGCAGGGGTTCTTGCAGGCGCCGCCGCCGTGCAATGGCTCATCCGCGTTGCACAGATCCGCCGGACGGCGTGGGCTCTGAATCGCCACGCCGACGGGCGCAGCGACAGGTGGGGCAATTTGCTCATTGCTCGGCCGGCGGGTTGGCCGCCGCCTCCGTTTCTGGCGGAAACGCCTCAACGAAGGCCGCTACTGCGCGCATATCCTGATCCGACATATTGCCGCAGGCCGCCTTCATGACTTCACCGCGAGGTCTTTGATCGGTGTTGCGCTGGAAAACCAATAGCTGCTTGATGATGTAGTCCGCGTGTTGACCGGCGAGCCGCGGGAACTGATTCATTCCCTCGCCGCGCTGGCCGTGGCACGAGACGCATGCCGCGACGCCCTTGTCCGGCAACCCGGACACAAAGATCGCTTTCCCTTCGGCAATCAGCGACTCGTCGCCGGGTTCGCCCATCACCGTCCGCTGACTGGAAAAGTACGTTGCGAGTTCGTCGATCTGCGCCTCGCTGAGGTGCGTAAAGCCCCACATAAACCGCTTGGCGTTCGGGTCCGATCGGGCGTGCGTCTTGAAGTCCGTCAGTTGATCGACAAGGTATTCCTTTCGTTGCCCCGCCAGCTTGGGAAAGACCGGCGATACCGAAACGCCGTTCGCACCATGACAGTTCGAGCAGACCTGCAGAGCAATAGTCTTTCCGGCGACAGCCGGGTTGTCGACTGCTCTGGACCGATCCATGTCGTGACAGCCCGAGCCTGCGAGCAACATCCCAAGGGAGATGATTTGCGCCATCTTTTTCATGTCACGACCCTCCTTACCGCTACTTTTCCGCTGTCCAGATCGACTTCGTTCCGTACGAACCGTCGAATGGCACGTCACCAATACGCGGCCCATAAATAGACGAACAGCGTGTCGTTGTCCGACGCGTTGCGCCCGTTTCCGTCGTAGTTGGATCGAGATCCCAGGTACTTGGTGAAATGCGTGTATTGCAGGCCGATCCGGATGTTCTGCACTGGAATCCAGAAAATCTCGGGGGTCCAGCCTTGCGTGGCGGGCGAAAAATTCGCGCTGCTGGCGTAGGCGACGCTATCGGTGCTGCCCGACACGTTGAAGAACGAGAAGCTCACGCCATACTTGGCCTGATAGATGTACGATGCTTTCAGCAGCAACGATCTGAGATTTGCCGACTGACTGTCGCCAAAGATGAAATTATTCGGATCACTGATGTTCTCGTGTATGTAGCGGGCCTGCGCAGTAATCGTATGCGGATCAAGCAGGTATTGATACTGCGCATCCACGCCGATATCGCGATAGCGGGTCACACCCTGCGTGAAGATCGGGAAAGCGTTGGGATCGTTGGGATAGACATCCGCAAGCAGCCCGAACGTCCCGACCATGATGTTGTGCGGGCCCCATTCGCGAGTCAGCGCGACGCGCCAATAGGGGTTGTAGCCTTTCAGATAGGTCTGCGGGTGAGCCAGGTCTCCAGCCTTGCTGCCATGGCTCAGAAACGACCAGATTCCGTCGGCGGTGCTGTACGCGGTCAGTTCCGCATAGACCATCTTGTTCCAGTACAGGTAGCCGCCAATGCCGACGACCTGCTGCGCCAACGCGCCTTCGATGAGCGTCGTAAACTGCGGCGACCCAACCGCGCTCGTCGACGAAGAGACATACGGATAACTCCATGCCGGAGCGGAGTTAAAGACGTCCTGCACAGTCGGATTGTTGTGCAACGTTACGCCCAGTATGAAGTCGCTCGCTTCGCCGATGATCCGTTCCACGTAACGGACATCGGTATTGTCCGTTCCCCAATGACCGATCCACTTGCCATCGCCATTCTGGTGATCGTAGTTCGTGTAGGTATATTGAGCGAACGCGCCGATCTTGTCGGTGATCTTCCCGGCGAGGAAAATGCTGGTCGCATCCCATGTCAGATTACCGTCTTTGGGCGAAATGGGATTCCCGTTAGCGTCATTGTTGTGCCTGGTTTTGGTCGCATCGACCGTCCCCATGACAGCGAGCGGGATGGTGCGTTCGCCGAGCGTATATCCGTTCAGCTTGAACATGCGCCCATACGGTGTGAGCTCGGGAAACTGACCGCCGGCGTGGCACGCCACGCAGCTTTGTCCCGTTTGACGCGCGAATATCGGCAGCGCGTGGGCGGTAGACGCCTGGAACAGACAAAGCGCCAAGACGGCTTCCACCCAACCACAGTGAAGCCGCCTAAAAAATGCAGGAATACTGATAATAGTCTTTGCCATGGCTATCTCTCCCTGCGCCGTGCTCCACATCTCGATCAACGGCGGCAAAAATCAATGACTGCATTCCTGCATTGCGCCTGAGGGCACCAGGCGAAATGAGAAGAAAGGTCTTGTAACTACAGCGACCCATCCCCATGAGGCATTCGTGCCCCTCGCCACGTTTGTATTGTGCAAACGGTCGGCAGGAAACGGCATGGGTCAAGGTCCTATTCTTGCGGTAGGGGGGGCGCTCAACCGCGCAAGCGATAACGTCTGGTGGGTACTTGTGCGCCGGCCCATGCCTTGCCGCAAGACATCGTCACAGCGTCGTCACGGCACCATCCAGTCCCCATCGGCAACGAGCCGGACGCGATCCGGCTCGGCAAAGCGGACGATATAGCCGCCTTTGGATGCGAAGCGCTGCCCCGGCGCCAGCGTCAGGCGCGGGTAGTAGCCGGTCAGGATGCGGCGTTCAAGCATGTCCTGAATGCGCTCGATGAGATAATCCCGCTCGAACGCATCGACCATATGGCTAAGCGTCTCCGCCAGCAGACCGCACGCGAGATAGGTGTCCGCCTGGACCTGCGGGGCGACCATTGGAATTTTGCGGATCGAGAACCAGCCGAACGCATAGTCGACACGGACACGCCGCCCGTCCGGCAAGTCGAATGGATACGCGAGACGCGTGACGCCGCGCCAGCTCGCCGACAACGGCGTGCTATCGAGCCCGCCCAGCAGCCCCGACATGAACACGGTGTTCGACGGCGGCGGCAAACGCCCGAGCGCCGCGATGTCCGGCGGACGCAGCCATAGCACCAGCACGTCCCCACGCGATATTCCGTGCAGGGAGTGCGCGACGCTGTCGCCTGGCGCAAGCGCGCGGTTCGACACCGTCATGCCATGGCCCTTCAATGCGGCGGCGAGCGCCTGTGCACCCCGCTCGCCGTTGTCGCCGGTGCGATAGACCTGCCAGACTGTTGTCTTCCCTCGCACGGGCTGGCCACTGGCTTCATCAAGAATCCGTCTCGCGAGCAGCGCCGCCTCGAGCAGCACGCCCCTCGAGAAATACACGGAATAGAAATCCTGGTCGGTTTCGACCGGCACTTCCACGTTGGGAAAGAGACACGGCACGGCCTCCTGTTCGCAGAACTCGTGGACCGGCGCCCAGTTCTTGCCGCCGAGTCCCGACAGCACAGCAAACACCGGTTGCTCCACCAGAAGGCGCTTCAACTGGTCATGCCACGTCGACGGCGGCCCGCTCAACTCCCAAACATGCAGCTCCCAGCGGCGATTGACCATGAACATCATCTTGCGCGACGAACGCAGCGGCGGCGTCGCGCCAAGCGGAAACACGTTCTTGTCATCGAAGTACTGTTTAAGCACAGCGAGCATGCCGCTCCGTTTCACCGGGTCCGCATCCGGTGTGATGATCGTCGCGAAGTGCAGCACCGTGTCCGTGACGCCTGGAGACCTGCGTCGATCGAGGCGTTTCAGATAGCCGATCAGCGCGGTCATGTCGGTGTCGTTCAGCGCGTACTGCGGCATCAGATCGCTGAGCGGTTTGCCCTCCGAATCGAGCCCCTCGCGTATCGCCCTTGCGATCGTCGTATCGGTGTAGGGCTCGCGATCGATCCGCATGCTGGGAACGTACGGCAGGTCGAACTCTTCGGGACTCTCTACGCGAGGATGCACCAGATACCGGTCGGTAATCGGCGGGATGCTGCTATTGCCTTCTCTCGAGCCAAGGCCGCTGCGCCGATGGCAATTCATGCAGGCCGCAGCGGCGCCTCGCAGGTTCACGCCACCGTCATGCGTCGCCTCAAGCGGTTCGCCCGAACCCAGCACGCCTTTCTGAAAGATCGCTTCCCCCGTGGTCGCTGTCGTCACCGGCGGCGCCGACGGGGCAGCGTTCGTCTTGCCCACCGGCACAATCAATGCGGCGAGCAACACCCATTGAACGAGCAAGCGCGCCGCGAACGGCCGTGCCCGCGCAATGGTTTCAGGGCTGACCCGGGCGCGGCCCATGGCTAGGGGCTCGGCCGGCTCAGGGCAGGCAACGTCGGCGGCGGCAACTCGGCGTTGATCGACACCGAATTGCGCCGGCCTGGCGAGCCGGGCCGGGTAAACATGCCATCGGCCAACGGCGGATTGAGCGAGACCTTCTCGATCGTCAGCTTGTCGCTCTTTCCCGAAGCCGCCGCGCCGCTTTCGATCGTGAACGGTATTTGCAAACCCTCGACTTCCTTGTAGTCGCTGTACTTCACTACCACCGTCACCGGTCCGTGAGGACCCCGCGCCTCGCGGTCGTTCTTCACGTCGAGAAAGCTCTGCGCGTCCACCCACACGTGACGGATCACACCGGAAGGCAACTTCACGCCGAGGCGGTAAGCATCGTGTCCGTCGACTTTATCGACACCGTCGAGCGTGACATCGACACCCTTCGCCTGATGGTCGATCAGCAACCCGTCGATAACCTGTTCATCATGCGCGGACCTCAGCTCGTCCATGGTGTAGGGCCGCACTTCCCCACTGCCGGTGGCGCTCGGGCTCACCTTCCAGCCTTGTTTGCCGTCGAACATCCGGACAGCCCGCCGGTTGAGCACGGTAATCTCGAAACGTGTCTTGTTCGGACGTTTCAGCGCGAGGGCAAACGGCAATTCCTCCTCAGGCGTATTCGCACTATCCACGTGCCCGACCCAGACCATGGTCTGGATCTTCCTCCATGCGTCGAGCCCTCCCCTCGCGGCGATGTTCTTCTCGACGATCTGGTCCGCGCTCAGATCGTGCGCCGGTATTTGCTCGCTCGCGTACACCGCCGCCGTCAGGCAGCCGACGAGCACCCACAGTGCGATTCGTGTCATGGCAGTGGCCCCCGCACGGATGTCGGCTAGTGACTAGTGGACAGTGGCTGTTGGCTCGTCACTTTGGCCATGGCCAGTTGCGGTTTGGCGAACAGGGCGTCGGCTACCGACGGATTCACCGTGACATGGTCGATCGTCAGCTTGTGCGTCGGCTTGACGCCGCTGACAACGGTCTCCAGCGTGTGCGGAATCACGAGCCCATTTTCTTTCCTGTAATCGCGATAGAAAATGGCGACGTTGTGCGTCCGCCCGTCGAGCTTGCGCGGTTCACCGTCGATCTTCAGTTCGAGAAAACTGCTTGCGTCGATCCAGATGCGGCGTGACGTGTTGTCTTTCTCCGTCAGCTTCAGGACGTACGCGCGGTGTCCTTCCACTGATTCCACACCCAGGGCATCCACCCGTGAGCCCTTGCTCGCATAGTCGATCAGCGGCCCTTCCAGGTCAGCCGATGCTGCAGCCGATTTAGCCTCGGCAGAGGTATACGGCTCGACTTCGTCGCGTCCGAGGAAGGGTCTGACCTTCCAGCCCTGCGCGCCGTCGTAGACCTGAAACGCCGTCTGCTCGTTGAAGCGAACCTCGAAGCGGCTCTTGTTCGGCCGCTTCATCATCATGGTGAACGGCAGCTTGGTGTTCTTCGTGCCGCCGGCTTCGATCTGCCCCGACATCGTCATCGTATTGACCGCGTGCCACGCCTGAAGCCCGCCGCGCGCCGCGACGTTCCGCTCGACGATCTGCGCGGCACTCAGATGACTCACCGCCGCGGCTTGCGCCGTTCCCGCGGCCGAGGCCGCGTAGGCAACCGGGCCGGATGCCAGAACACCGGCCACCGAGGCCGCCGAAATCGCCTTCAAAAGAAATCCAGACATGAGTCACCTCCCCCATTTGTGTTGCAAATCGCCGTACCGCGATCATTCGACGATCAATCCTTCGACATGAAGCGAACCGACGAATACGTCTACGCGCTCGCCGGCCTTGATCGGACCGCCCTTGTTGGAAAACACCATCCAGTATTCCTGCCCGGCCTGGAGTGGACCGGTCTGGCGCAACTGCCCGACCTTGTCCATCACCGGAATTTCGAGCAGAGCGTGGCTCGTGTGCCCGTACAGATAGGCGGTCGCGGTCTTCTCGCCGAGAAGATGCGCCGCCGCCGGGTCCGTCACGCGATAGCTGAAGCGGATCAGATTGCCCGATGCGGTGCGGCGCACGCTCAGGTTGTCGATGCCCTTCATCATCCCGTAGTAGTTCTTCGCGTGCTGCGACACACTCACGGGCAAATACGGCGAATGCCTGGCCGTGAGCGCCGCCGGCGGTCTGGACGCCGCCGGTGTGCTCTGCTGGGCCGCGACCCCTTGAACCAGGGTCGCGGCCAGACACACGCTGCTCGTGAACAGCACCGCCGGCCTGGTCGATGGGGACCGAAGTTTCATGACAGCCCCCTCACCGTATGAACGCAGGCTGTGTCTGCGCCGGGGTCAGCGGCGGCCGTGACGACTGTGGCGGCGGTGGCGGCGGCGGCAGGACAGGCAGCTTCGATGCCAATGCCTGGAACAGCCCCAGCAGACCACCCGTCGACGAGCCACCCAATGCGAGCGGATCGATCGGCGGCGGGGTGCCGCCCAGCAGCCCTCGCTGCACGACCTCGACCGCGCCGATGTCGTATGAGGCGCCCTGCGGCCTCGCCGTGCCGAAGATGTCATGATTCGGCGCACCGGACGCCGTGCCATGATTGAATGCCGGCGAAGAGGCCGTGATCGAGTAGTTGCCCAGCACCGTGTTATAGCCGGCCATGCCCGACGTGAGCGCTTCGTTGAACAGCGACAGCGGACCGTACGTCATGTTGATCCAGTTGTTGCCTTCATCCGGCGTCGCCGACGGCAGCAGGCTGAACAGCGGGTTCGGAAGAACCGTATCCGCAATGCCCGGGGGCACTGTGATGCCGATTCCGCCCGCTTCCGGCGGCACGCGCGCACCGTTGCAATACTGGTGCACCACCCCTGGATTCATATTGCTGTTGTTCGCCCCCGGGTAGTCGCCGGCATCGGTCAGGATCGAGTACTTCGGGCTCAACGTCAGACCTGACATATGGTTGCTGGCTCCGGTGTCGCCGAACGCGCCGATGTCCCAATACACTGCGGTCGGATCGCAATAGCCCGTCGTCTTGCCTGCCTGATTGAGAGGCGGATTCAAACTAACCGCGTTCTGCAAGCCGGCGATATTCGGATTCTTTCCTCCCACGGTGATATAGAACGTGCGGTTCTGCCAGAACACATTATTGGTCAGCACCGGGTTCGAGAACGTCGTGCAGCTGGGCAGATTTGCCGGACACGCCACACTCTGATTAGTGAACGCGACCACGAAATTCGACGTGTGGCGCGCGGTCTCCAGCCCAGCCGGCTCGAACGTCGACGTCGTGATCGGCGGGCACGTCGTTTCCGATCCCACTGTCGTGCAGTTCGGCGGCCCGACGTTGGCCTGCGTGGCCGCGGACGTGTTGAACAGCACGCCAGCGGACGCCGTCGAGTCGTTGGAGACCACCGTGTTGTTGATGAATTTCACGGCCACCGCATCCTGCAGGGAAACACCGCCTCCCGCCCACCCGGCCACGTTGTTCGCGATGATGTTGTTGGTCACCAGAACGCCATACCACGCGCTCGCGTTGCTGGGGCTGCGCTGCACCTCCGTGCCGTTGACGTTCTGCAGTCGCAGGCCACCGCCCTTGCCGCTTTCCGCCGTGTTGCCGACAATCAGATTGCCATCAATCACGAGGCCCGGGCCAACGCCGTCCGAAAGCTCAGGTGCGCAATCGGTGTCCACCGTCGCGTTCTCGCAGAACGTGCCGTCAGGCGGTACGCCCTGGGCAATGATGCCGCCACCGTACGTGGGCAGCGTCGGATTGTTGCTCTGGTTGAACAACACCCAGTTGTGCGAGATGTCGCCGTTATAGCTGAACCCGAAGTGCGCGACACCGCCGCCGTCGCCGGCACTGATGTTGCCGCAGACCCAGTTGTAGTTGAAGTGATAGTAGTCCGCTCCCGTGCAGAAGGTCACGCCGCCCGCCGACGAAGGCGTATTCGAGTTGATTTCATCGCCGTACGAAGCATTCGAGGTCACCGCGTTGTTGTGAACGTTCACATGCTCGTTGAGCAGGAACGGCAACTCCGTCACGCCGTTCCCGGCGATAGTCGCTTCGGCGGTTTCGACCTGGCCTACCGTGATACCGCCTGTCAGCGTCCCCGCGTTGGAGAAGACGCGATTGTTCGAGACCTCCGTGTAATGGTTCCAGCCGTGCAGGTAGATCCCTCCGCCGCCTTGCGAGCTGTTGGTGAAGGACATGCCGTCAATCCGCGACGGATTGCACAGGAAGTTGCCCGGGTTGTTCGCGCAATCCGGCGGGTTCGGCTGCAGCAGGGTCGGGCCCGTGAGCGGCGTGCAAATGCCGTTCGCAGTGCAGTTCGGGTCAGCCTGCGTCACACCGTTCACCGTCACGTCCTTCACGCCCTTGGCGAGTACCGTAATGGCCGCACCTTCATACGCGCCCATCAGCGTCGGCTCGATCAGCAGTTCAGCCAGGTTGCCGTTGAGGTTGAAATCCCATCCGGAAGCCGGTTCGAACGGTATCGTATCCACCTTGCGCTGCATCGAAGGCGAACAGGAATACGTGCCGGTCGGGTCGTACGGATTGCTCGACGAGATGATGCCGCCGTTCAATGCGTCGCCGAACAGACAGCCAACCTGCCTGCGCCACGGGTCCATCTTGCCCGACGGGTGGGTGTTCGCGTTGACGGTCACCGCCGTCGCACCGACACCTTGCAGCCGGACCGGCTTCCACATCAGCAGCATTTCGTTATAGACGCCCGGACCGACGACGATCATGTCGCCCGGGGTCGCCGTGTCGATCGCGGTCTGAATCGCGTTGCTCGTGGCGTTCTCGCCGTTCACGTAGGTTGGCGGCTTGCCGCCGACCGTGACCGTGACCGTGTCGATCGAGCGCTTGCCGTTGGCCGCCGTGATGACAAGTTCACCGCAGTACGCAGGGTTCGACACGCCGCGCTGCTGGATCGTGCAGCTCGACTGCAAGGCGAGCTGGGCAGGCACCTGAATCTTGATCTGCGTATCGCTCCATGACTGAACGATTGCAGGTGCGCCGCCGATCGTGACGTTCTGGCACGGGACGGGGAGACCTAGCAGGGTGCAGGCCGCAGGCTCGCTGCCAAACCCATAGTGGCGCTTGAGGAACTTCTGGTTGAACGGCGCTGTGGTCGCGGCCGGACCCGTGTACGCATGGTTCGGCACCTGCTGGTCGCCCTGAGCGTTGATTGTCAGCGTGCTGCCAAAATTGCGCACCCATGGTCCCGCGCCGCCGCCGATCGCGTCGCCCGTTACGCTGGAGATCGCCGGTGTGGCATCCGGGTACGCGCAGTCCGGCTGGTTATAGCCCTCCGCGAAGGCCGAGACCGGCACCACTGGCGTATCCATGTACTGGGTCTGTCCAGGCATGAACGGAATCTCGTAACAGAACTGGCTGTACGCCGGGTTGAACAGAGGATCGCGAATCGTCTGGCCAGGATGTGCCGGATCGGGCATGTCAGGATCGTTCATGCAGGCGACCATCATCGTCGGTGCATAGCCGGTCGGGTTCGGCGGGTTGACCTGCCAGGTCGAATAGTTCAAGCCGTTGAAGATGCCCCACTGATCGGAATACGTGCGAGCGACTTCATTGCCCGAAAAATCCTTCATCGAGATCGGCACGTTCGGCACTGCAAACTTCTCGCCGAATTGCGGCGAATACGGATCGAACTCCGACGAGAAGTCATCCAGCATGAAGCCCGTGTAGTGCGCGGACACGTGCGTCGAACTGAAGATCCAGAACTTCGCGAGCACCGTCATCTGGTTCGTCAGCGTCACTTCCTTGCGGTCGCACAGGGGCCGTGAGGCACCTGCGAACGGCGCGACTTCCTGCACTTCCGGGAAAATGCTCATGTAATCGGGCACGATGCGTGTCTCACCGACGCACGGCCAGGACTCTTCGATGCTGCCCGTGTCGCCCTCGTTCCTCGGGTAGGTCGTCGATCCGAGATTCGTGGTCGGATTCTGCGCATTGTTCCGGTTATAGGTGCCGTTCACCGCAGCCTGGTCGGGCAGGATGAAGATGGCGCCGATACCGGCGAACTGCTGTGTCACCGGTGCAATGTAGTTGTCGCCGATCAGGATGTTCTTGTCTTCCTCCTTCACCAGTTCATAGCCCGGCGGCACGATCACTTCAACCACATACTTGCCGGCAGGCAGCATCTGCGTACCGTCGCCCGAAGGATTCGCCACACAGACCGTGCAGTTCGTCGCGGTCGGCTTGCCGGTCGTCGTATTGCGGCCCGTCACGCTGGGGAATTTGTACATCCCGTCGTACGGCGCGGGCTGCAGCTGGTTGAACGCGTGCATGCCGTCGTAGCACTTGAACTGCGAATGCGCCGGCAACGCACGTTTTTGCGCGTCGAGCCATTGCGGGGTGTCCTTCAACGTGAAGAAGAACGGGTCGGTCGTCTCCTGTCCTGGGCAGTTCATGTTCGGCACGCCGTCGGAACGGAAGCCCTGCGCCCAGTCATCCCAGCTAGCGGTCTTGGTCGTGTCCACCAGCTTCAGGCTGGTGGTGCCGTCCGCCGCGGTGCCCTCCTGATACAGGTTCACCGTGACGTTCGGCACGTTCGGCGTCCACTTCGTGTGGATCAGCAGCGTCGGATCGTCGAACGGCCGCGTCGATGCATAGATGACTTCGCCCCGGATGCCGCCGTTCTCATTCGCGCCGAACGGTGCCTTGCCGAACTCGATAAACGAACTCTGCCCGGAGAAGCCTTGCCAACCCATCGTGGTGACCCACGGCGGATCGACTCTGCCCGTCGATGGAGCCGAGCCCGAACGGTCCTTGCAGTCCGCATCGTTGCAGTACACCGCCCCCGGCACCCGCAGGTTCGTCGGCAGGTGGGCCGTCGCGGATTCCAGCGTGTTGGCGTAGTTGGCTGCAATGGTCGAATTGCCGCCACCGGTTGTGCCGTCGGGCGGACCGCCCGCGTCATAAACTACGTGTACGCCCGTCTGCTTGAAGCGCGTCTCGTCGGTGTCGACGACGTACCAGTTAAAGAGCGGGAACACTTCATTGAACGTCGCGTAGCCGTTCCCATCGGTAACATTGAAGTTCGAATAGCTGCCGTCGCGAAAGCGGATGTTGGTGGCAAGCAGCGGCAGCCCTGGGGTGTTCGCCCCAGAGACGCCGGTGCCGGTCGTGTCCATGAAGCTCCGGGTGTAGAGATTCGTCTGCCATTGGAGCACCGAAAGATCCCCGACGTCCGTGGTTTGGCCGTTCGCCAGTTGGACCGCGGTAGCCAGCCCATCCATGATCTGATCGTTCCATTGATCGAAGATCGTGATTCTGTACGTGCCCGAGGGCAGGCCGGTAAAGCTGAACGTCCCGTCGGCATTGCACTTCGTGAAAGCAATATCTTCGCCGTCCGGATCGCCTACGCTAACGTAGCACTGCGTAAAACTCAGCGAGGTGCGCGAGCCTGCGCCGTAGAGATTTTCGTTCGGCGGACGGCTGTAGTGCAGGTTCGTCACCCGGCCCTTGAGCCCGTTGTTGCACGTAGTACCTGCGCAGAAAATCGGCAGGCGGGCATTGATGATCTTCGGATTGGCAAAGCCAACCGCCACGTGAAAGCCTGCCGGCCCGAACTCCTGGAAGTACGCCGGCCCACCCACCTTGATGAATGCGTCGTGGGCCTTCTGGCCGTCCAGCGTGTTGGTCTGCAACCATTCCTCGCCTCTGCCGATTCTGTCGGCCGCCGGCGTCGCGACGACGCCGTACCGGCCCGGCATCAGGTTGGCAATGATGGCCTGGCCGACAAGCGGCGACACCGTCTTGCCGTCCGACTCGTATTTCGGACACGTCGGGATCATGCCGACGATGCCGTCGGTCGACGTCGAAATCGGGCAGGCATTGAGCCCCGTGACCGGATCGATGGTCCCCTGCAGCGAATTGGACAGCGGCATGTTGAACATGTCGTAACTCATCTGTCCGGTCGCGTCGCCGGTTTGCCCCGCGTCGTCCCAGAGCTTGATTTCGAACCCGCCGAGTCCAGGCTCACGGGCCGAACCGAACGTGTCGGTCCCGCCGCTGACGTCCACCTCTCCGTTAAGCGGGGCGTCGTCCTCGAAAACGAACACCGAGACCTTCGCTGTCGGGAGCGGCGTTTCAGCCAGCAGCACGTTGACGGCGGGCCTGGCAGTCAGTCCGGCCGGGACCGGCGCGATCGGTGCGCCGCCCATCGTGTGGCCGCACTTGCCCGTGCCCGCTGCGAAATCCGCGCCGCCGGCACCGGACGGGCAGTCCTTGGTGATATCGAACGGTCTCTGCGCCCCAGTGGGTTTGGCTGGATCGACGGGCTGCGGCAAGCCCGCACCATTCCCGAAGGTGTTGCCCGCATCGCCCGGCAAGACCGAGATGTAGTAGTGCTTCGTCGGATCGAGCGCCACCTGCCCGGGATCGACCGGCACCTGTTGCGCAGAGGTCGTGCGGCACACACCGTTGCCGATGTCGCACACTGCCGGCAGGTGGGAGCCGCTCTTCGGGTCGTACACCGTCTGTCCTGCCTCGCACGCGACCGTGCCGACGCAGCCTGCCGCCACCACCGGCATATAGCTGGTGTGGAAGTTTGCGCCAAGACTCGGAACCGGCAGCGGCGGGCACGTCGACGGACGCGTTGACCCGGTCGTCTGGCATGCAGGATCGATCTGGAACGTACGGTCTTCCTCGATGATCCAGCGATAGTCGGTCAGCTTGACTGGCGCCTTGCCCGGCAGCATGCTCGGCGCGTCCATCACGTTGACGGTGAGTCCGCTGCCGCCCTTGAACGTCACGGTCACGGTCGCGGCAGCGCTCGACGTGTTCTGCGAATTCATTGCCGTGTATTTGAACGTCACGCTGGCGGTCGCCGTGCTGCCCGCCGGCGGCGTCGTCGGTACCGCGATGAACGATCCGTCCGGATTCAGTGTGACGGTCCCGCCGGTCGCACTACCCGAAATCGCCGCGGTGAGCTGCAACCCCTTTGGATCTGAGGCATAGGACAGCACGCCAGGCGCGCCGATCTGCAGGCGCGACGCGATGTTGCTCGTGTAACTGCCGTTGTTGGCCACCGGCGCACCGGACAGACAGCCGTTGGCGGCGCTGCAGGCCGACAGCGTAACCGTCGCCGAAACCGCAGGGTTACCGTTCGCCTGATACACAAAGCTGTCCGACGTCGTGCCGGCATTCGGCACATAGACGAACGTGCCGTCCGGGTTCAGCGTGAGCGCACCGCCGGTGGTCGTGGTCTTGACCTCGACACCGTAGACATTGACGTCCTTGGCTTTCACACCCTTGGCCGGGTCCGACACGGTCAACGTGGTGCCCGGGACAAAGAAGTAGTTAGCGGCATTGGCGATCGCATTCTGATTGGCGGCCGCTGCCGTCGGCAGCACGCCGCCATTGACGGCGACGTAAGCCTGCATGCCGCCGTCACGTTGATTGTTGGTCGACAGGCTCAGTTCGCGGTCGAACACCGGCAGCGCCGTTGCGCCGGTCGCCGGCGCGTTGACCATCACGTCGTAAACTTTGCCGGCTGCCAGAAACACTTCCGACTGCACTCGCGGCGCGCCCGGCAGCACATTGCCGTCCTCGGCGATCAGCGAAAAACCGGACACCGCGGGATTGCCGGTTTGCGTACCGACTACCGACGGAACGTGCATCCGCAGGCCGGCGTTCACGAAGCGCAGGAGCACCTGGCCCGTTGCGGCAGGCGCCGTCACGGGAAACGACGACGCGCCGGGATTAGTCCGGTCGAAGGCGACGCCATTGATCAGGTAGTAGCGCGGATCGTAGTTCACCGTCGGCGGATAGCAGGTGCCAAATGCCGTCGATTTCGAATCGCCGCAGCCGCCGGGCTGACCCGACCACGCCGCGGTTTCGCTAAAGCCCGTGGTCGTCACCGCCGCTGCGACAGCGGAGTTTTGCAGCGGATCGATTTCGCTCAGCACGAGCGGCACATCGGCGTCATAGCAGATAGCCGGATTCGTATAAGCCTGATACGCCTGCGATGCCACCGGGCAAGACACCGTGCCACCGACCGGGGCCTTCACCACCAGCACGCCGTAAAGGCCCATCGGCCCCTGAATCGACGGATGCGTTCCCGACTCGATCAGATAGGTGCCAGGGTTGAGGTTGCTCCACGTGAGCGCCGTTGTTTTGGCGGTCGCCACCTCGGTCGCGAACGACTGGACCCGCGGTGCTTGCGCGGGCGGCGTGAACGACGCGCCGGTTGCGCTGGTCGCAATCGGCCAGCTGACCGCGGTTTGCGTCGGATGCGGCGGACTCGGCATCGTCGTCGCCGTCGTCCCCAAACCGCCACCCAACTGCCCCACGATCACGAGCGAGGTCGGCACGGCGCCCGGCAGGCTATTGGTGAGATTGATCGTCAGTGATCCTGGCGGCACGGTGATCACCACCGGCGACCAGCTCGCACCGGCGTGCGGGTTCGACGCCGCACAGGTGGCGGGCGCCACGGCAGCCGCCGAGCAGTTGTAGCCCCACATCGGCACAGCCTGTCCGTCCGGCAACGTAGCCATGCTGGCCTTCGCTGTCAGATTGACGACTTGAGCGAAAGTTACCCCACTGGCCGTCAGCAGAATGGACGCCGCGACACCTGCCTTGAGCAAGTCGAAGAGCGTCGCCCTAAACTTGTTGGATCTCATCGCGTTTCTCCCCGCCTCTAATTGGATTCGTCGATCAGGAATGCTTGAGGATCGACGAGCATCATCATCATCATTCCGCCTGGGAAGATGTTGTTCGTAGTGATCTCGCGCTCGTTATGCGAGTGCCACATGAATGCAAAGCCCGCTTCGGTTGCCGGTGGGTTCAGGTCCGTCCCGCTCGGCGGCGTCGTCCCGGTGGGCGACGTGGCGCGTATGGTCGCGTCAGGCCCGAGATAAGGACTGCCTCCAAACCAGAAGCCGTTGGTCAACACATGCGAGTCCGGCAGCGTCACCGGCCCGCCGCTACCGACGCTGCCGAACGGATGCGTTTCGAGCGCCTTGCCGTGATCGGCGCACCACTCGTAATAGTTCGGCGCGTGCGGGTCGGCCGTGTAATAGCCGTTCGCGTCCGGGGTGCAGACAACCGGCGTGCCGAGGTACGCCGCGAATTGCGGAGCGGTGTCGGTGTACACGTCCCCAGGCTTATGCCCATAGACGTCCCAGTTCAGGCCCCTGCCCGTCCAGTAGAAAATGCCGTCCATCGCCAGACCCGGCGTCGTGGTCGTCGTGAACAGCAGCGGTCCGGCCACCTTGGTCGGGTCCGTCCTGCTCAGGATCATGTTTCCATCGCGCGCCAGCACCCGCACGTGATTGCCGTGCTCGTGGAACGGATGCTGCCAGCGGCCGGTGCCGATGATCCGCAACAGGACCAGTTCACCCGGGTGCATGTGCGGATTGCCGTTGTAGGGCTGATGCGGATACTGCACCGCGTAGTTCGGGTCCATGTCGTCCGGCATCGAGCGGCCGTTGACCATGAAATACGCCGGGTGGTACGGCTCCGTCGCGACATCCATGCAGCCGGTTGGCTGCGTACAGGTGTTCGCCGCCTGCTGTTCCGCCTGCGCATGGATGCGCGGATCCATTTCGGAGAACTGAAAAAGATACTCACGATCGTAACAGGCCGCGCTGTGGTTATAAGCTGCGCCGGCATTGCGGAAGTCCGTTTGCCCATCCAGCAGTGTCGCCGCGACTGCGCGACAACCAGCAGGCACAGCAACCGTGCCGGGTGCGGAGGTCGGCAAAACGATGATCGCGCCGAACATGCCCATCTCGATCTGCAGATCGCCCTGCGTGCCGCTGTAGTAAGCATGCGTGCCAGGCGTCGCCGCGACGAAGCTATACGTTACCGTGCTGCCGTGCGCAGCCTCGCGAGTCAGCAATCCCGGCGAGCCGGTGAGCGCGGCAGGACAGGTTCCGTCAGGGTTCAGCACTGCGGCGCAAACCTGGAATCCGGGAAAGAGGATCGACGTGTTGCCCGCCGCCGCAGGCAGGTTATTGGTAAGCGTCACCGTGACGACGTCGCCCTGCTTCACGATCAGCGTCGGTCCGGGAATCTGCATGCTCTGACAGTTCGCGCCCGCGATCGTGGACGGCGAAAAGCCGGCCGGCGCCGTGCGGCATCCATAGCCCCACGAATAAATGCTCGCGCCGTCGGGCTGGGTGATGCGGTTCGCCTCGGCACTCAGGTCGAAGTGCGTCCCCGTGATGCCGGGCGCGGCGGCTTGCGCGTGCAGGCAGACGAGCGCGGCGAGCATCGCCGCGCCGACTCGCGCGAGCCGTCCAAGCTGCGCGAGCGCCCCGCGCCATGTGTAGTGAGTAATGTGGGCCACGGCTCTTCTCCTAGGTGCAGGACTTCGTGGTCGGATCCACCGCATGGCAGATATGGACCTCGGTCATCAAGCCGCCAAAATTCTCCTGGTCATTTGCCAGGTGATCGAGATTCGGCGTGTACAGGTAAAAAATCGCGCCCGGCTGATACTTCGTCGTGTCGCTGGCGTCGAGGATCACGTCCAGGGATTCGCCGCCGCCCAGCGTGATCGAGTTCGTCTTGTAGGTCAGGTCATTGCCGGACATGTCGCGCAGCAAGCGGGCGTTAAGGGCAATCACGCGCATCGGAATGCCGAGCGACGCCAGCGTCTGAAACTCAGTCACGTCCAGGTCCGAGATCCGCAACAACGCCTTGCCGCCAAACGGAATGTTGATCAGCGTCGGCAGCGGTTGCGAAAAATGCGGCGTGCCGTCGGCGACCTGTGTCGAGAGCGGGTTCGGGTTCACGGTGTCCGGATAGCTGCGCCCGTTCAACAGGAAGAGCTTGTCCCTCATGTCGGTGAACGGCTCCGGATTGAAGGTCATGCCAATGAAGTGGAAATTCGGATCGAAGCCGTGTATCTGGATCGGATACTCGACGTCGTAGGCGGTCGAACCGTCGCCGTCGTTGTACGCGTACAGCGTCGGCGCGTTGCTCTTGTTGTTCAAGTGGGCCACGCTGTTCGCAGGCGGCAGCGGCGTCGTGCACAGAATGTCGTTGCCGCACGCCGTACGCAAATCCTTTTGCTGCAGCAGCAGCGAGGCGTACAGCGACGCGCCGCTGGGCACGCGGTTCTGGCGCGGCCGCACGAAGATCTGGCCGACCATGCCCATCTGCAGGTGTTCTGGCGGCGTGATGTGGCAGTGCCAGAAGTAGGTGCCCGCATCCGGCGCGAGATAGTAGTACGTGAAGCTCGCCCCGATGTTGATCGCTACCGACGCGTCCGGCACGCCGTCATAGAACGACGATGCGTTCGGGTAGCCGTGGAAGTGCACCGTGTGCCGCTCGAACAGGTCGGGGCGCATGATCATCCCAACGTTCGTCAGGGTGAGGAAGAACTCGTCGTCCTCGTCGATCGCCATCAGCGGTGCCGGCTCGTTGCCGTTCATCACGCCGATATCCATGATCGGCCGAGGATCGACGTGGCCGCTCAGTTGCCCCGGCGGCACGGATTCCGGATCGGGTGCGAGGCCGACCGCGCCGTTGTAGGCCGGGTCCGACCTTGGGTCGCCGACGGTGTTGAACACCGAGGCCAACTCGGTGCCGGGATTGCCGGACTTGATGTCGGCAAGGCCGGACAACGGTCCGAACGCGAACAGGTAGGTCTGCACGCCGTTAGCCATCGTGGCGTAACCATCACCGCCCGAAATCTGCTGGCACTTGATCGCGCCGTTGATGGCGCCTGTCGACGTGGACGTCTGTCCCGTGTAGGACGGCCCCGTGTAGGCGGGCTCCCCCACACCGGGCGGCAGCGCCGTTGGATGCGCCGGCGTGGTCGGCGGGCATTGCACCCGGAACGACTGGCCGAACGAAGGAACTGCAAATAGCAGGAACAGCAGCGCGGCGACACTGCTGCGATAGATCTGGGTACTGAACATATGACCTCCATCTCAGGGGTCAGCCAGCGCGATAGGCGCTGAACGTCATGCTCTACGGCGAATGCGGGCTGGTTACGTTGTTACATCAGCCCGTATCTGGATTCTGAACAAGAGCGACGGCGCCTGGGATGGGTCACCCCCCTACACTTGCGGTAGGGCAAACCCAGCGATGGGTTTCAGATCTGGTTCTGATTTCTTTCAATCAACCCACTGAGCCGCCCTCGCTGAGTCGCCCATAAGCTGCAGATAAGCCGCCCGGTTATATCGTTAGAACAAAAAGTCGCTTCGCCGGGGTCGCGGCGGTCATTAAGATGACACTTCAAAGTCCGGTTCGCCCCGGTTCCGCTCTGCGCAGCCCCGCGCCAGCGTTCCGTGAGCCGCTACCGAAGGAGTATTTCGTTGACCAGTTTCGATCATCAGCGCCGGCCGCTTGTCATTGGCATCGGCGGCACGACCCGCGCGGCGTCGTCGACCGAGCGCGCGCTCGGCTTTGCGCTGCGCGGCGCACAAGCCGCGGGCGCGACCACCCGCCTGTTTGGCGGTACCTTCCTGCATAGCCTGCCCCACTATGCCCCGGAAGACCCTCGCCGCACCGACGAACAGCTCGAACTGATCGAGGCCGTGCGCCACGCGGACGCGCTGATCATCGCGACACCCGGCTACCACGGCGGCGTCTCGGGCCTCGTCAAGAACGCGCTGGACACGCTGGAGGAACTGCGCGCCGACGAGCGGCCGTATCTGGATGGCCGCGCGGTCGGCTGTATCGTCACGGCTTATGGCTGGCAGGCTGCCGGCTCGGTGCTGACATCGCTGCGCTCGATCGTCCACGCGTTGCGCGGCTGGCCCACGCCGTTCGGCGCCGGGATCAACACGCTGGAAACGCGCTTCGACACCGTCGACACCTGTTCCGACGCCAAGGTGGTCGATCAGCTCGCCACGGTCGGCCAGCAGGCCGCGCAATTCGCCCTGGCATTCAACGCGCCTCGCCCACCGGCAACCGCGGCGCTCGCGCATGCAGTCAAGGAAGCGCAACCCGCCCGCTTGCTGCACGCGGTTTAGGCGCGAATCGTGTGACATCACGGATCGTGGATCGCCGCTTGCGATCCACGATCCCTCTGCGGCCCCTTCGCGAATCCTTCGCAAGTCGTTTTTACCGGCCGGTTTCCTCAAAGCACCGCCGCCACCCCGTTCCAATCCGTGCGCCACATAACAGACGATCCGCCAACATGGCCGGATAGTGTCTTCACGCTCAACGACTATCGTCCGATCCGGCCTCCTGAAGTCCGTTCCCGAAGCTCGTTGATTTGCTTACGAGGAAAGATTGGTTCACCCGCTGCGCGGCACGGCTTACGCTGGTTCCTGCCCGCTCACTCACCGGTTGCCTGACGCACAGGGTTGCGTCCCGCGCGCCGGCTCTTTGGCAACACACTCGGGCACACTCACTGCCACGACCATGAATTCACACATCCGCTATAAAGGCTACGAAGTCGCGCCGGTTGCGCAACTGCTGCCCAACGGCCTGTTCGCCGCGAATCTGACCATCGAGAAGACCACTGCAAGCCAGGCTCAGGCCTACTCGTTCGACGCGCTCGATTACTTCTTCGACGAAGAACACGCGCTCGCCTATGCGTTCCGCTGGGGACGCATGTGGATCGACAGCCACCAGTAACGGCAGCAAGCGCACCCAATCTCGTCCAAAGAGATCGCCGCAGCAGCGCTCCCGCGCCGGTCTCGCGCGCAGAATCGGAAGACGGGGCGCACGGCTGACCCGAAACCCGGCAGCCCGGCAGCCCGGCAAACGCATGCCGTCTCGCGCCATTTAGCTTCGGTCTTGAACCGGCTGTGCCAGAATGGGCGACACTTCAGTGCGAGGAGACGCCTGCAATGACATGGACCGTCGATGAACAGTTGGCCCTAACCGCAACGGAAGCGGTCGCCGCGATCCAGTCCGGGCGCCTCAAAGCCGCCGACTATATGGCCACGCTGCTGGCGCGCGCGGCGTCGCTCTCGAGCCTCAATGCGCTCACCACACTCGACTTCGATGGCGCGCTGGCCGCGGCGCAGCGCCTCGACGCGTTGCCGCCCGAAGCCAAAGCGCAATTGCCGCTCGCCGGTTTGCCCATCGTCGTGAAGGACAACATCAACACGGCAGGCTTGCAGACCTCGGCGGGCACGCCCGCTCTGGAGGGCTTCGTGCCGAAGACCAACGCGCCTTCGGTACAACGGCTTCTCGATGCCGGAGCAATCGTGCTCGGCAAAGCCAACATGCACGAACTCGCGTTCGGCATCACCAGCACGAACTTCGCCACGCATGCCGGGCCAGTGCGCAATCCGTACGACCCCACACTGATCCCCGGCGGCTCGTCGGGGGGCACCGCGGCCGCGATCGCCGCGCGCATTGCGCCCGCGGGTCTCGGCACCGACACGGGTGGCTCGACCCGCATTCCGGCGGCGTTGACAGGCATCGCGGGGTTTCGTCCGTCAGTGGGTAACGGCGCTGCCGAGCGGCGCTATCACGACCCGAATGCCGTCGTGCCGATCAGCCATACGCGCGATACGGTGGGGCCGATGGCGCGCACGGTGGCCGATATCGCTTTGCTCGACGGCGTGATTACCGGAGCGGGACCATTGCCCGCGCTCACGTTGAACGGCTTGCGCATCGGCTTGCCCACGCCGCTCTGGGAAGGGCTCGAAAGGCAGGTGGAAGACGTTGCGCGCGCCGCCTTGCTCCGGCTCGAAGCCGCAGGTGTCACCTTCGTGCCGGTCGCGATGAGCGAACTGGAAACCTTGAACGGCCAGGTAGGCGGCCCGATCGCGATCCATGAGCCGCGCGAGGACGTGCTCGCCTGGCTCGTCGCCAACAATGCGCCGGTCAGGACCGTGGCGGAAATGGCGGCCCGCATCGCAAGCCCGGACGTGCGCGCGATTTACGACGGTGTGCTCGCCGACGTGCTCGGCGCTCATTACGACGCGGCCCTGCGGCAATGGCGGCCGCGCTTGCAGCAGTACGTTGCGGCGACGTTCGCTGACGAGCACCTCGACGCACTGCTCTTTCCGACTACGCGCCTCGCCGCGGTGCCGATCGACGACCGGAACGGCTCGTCCACCGTCTCGATCGATGGCGCCGCGCCGATCGATACGATGGACGCGTTCCTGCGCAATACCGACCCGGCCAGCACGTCCGGCATTCCAGGCTTGTCGCTGGCGGCGGGGATGACCGCCGGTGGCCTGCCGGTCGGCCTCGAACTGGATGGGCCACTCGGCGAGGACCGGCGGCTGCTGGCGATCGGCGTCGCATTCGAGCAATTGCTCGGCGTGCTGCCGGCACCGGTACTCTGACGGCTTGAAAGAGGTTGCCTCAGTTGCCTCCACCGATGCCGTTGAAAACACCACCAGATAAAGCGCTCATCCGCATGCCGATGAGCGCGCCAAACCGAACCCATTTTCGGCAAACGCTGCTGCGAACCTTCGCGGCGATGGCACTCGCCTGCGCCGCCACCGCCTGTGCGCGCCTTGCCGCCGTCGATCCGAACGCGCTCTGGAAGATCGTCGATTTGCGGTGTGTGCCGTCACAACAGGCCACCGGCACACCAGGCCAGTGCACGGCCGTCGACCTCGACAAACGCTATGTGATCCTGAAGGATATCCTCGGCCGCTCGCAGCATCTGCTGATTCCGACCGACCGCGTGACCGGCATAGAAAGCCCGTTCGTGCTGGCATCCCATGCACCGGACTACTGGGGCGACGCGTGGGCGTCGCGACTTTACGTCGAGCAGTCCGTCAAGCGGACCTTGCCCGACAATCAACTCGGCCTCGAGATCAACTCGCAATATCGCCGCACGCAAAACCAGTTGCACATCCATATCGATTGCATGCAGGGTGACGTGAGCGACGCACTCGCGCGTCATGCGAGGGACACGCCAGGTGAATGGCATTGGGATACGCTCGGCGGCCAGCGCTACCGGATCATGCGCCTCACCTCGCTCGGTCAGGTGAACAATCAGGCGAACAACCAGGCAAACAACCAGGCAAACAACCAGGCGAACAATCCGTTTCGCATCGTCGCGCGTGATAACCGCGACAGCGCGGCGATGGCCATGCAAACCATCCTCGTGACCGGTGCCGGGCCATCGGCGGAGAAGGACGGCTGGCTCGTCGTGAATAGCGCCCTGGATGCCGAGAATGGCAGCGGTACGGCGGAAGCTTTGCTCGATCATGCTTGCCGGGTGGCGGACGGCGGTTGAACGTCCCCGCCTTTTCACGATTTCGCAGATGCATTGCTGAACAAAATAGTTCTAGCCGCGTGAATGGGTCCGTAGGATCGGTCTAACCCTGCATTCCGACCGGTCCAGCCGATGGCGATTTACCTCGACGACACGCAACGCGCAGCACTCGCCCGCCAGGCCGCAAGCTGGACATGGCGTACGCAATGGCCGACGTGGCTGCTGATCGTCACGATCTATGGCGGATGGTTCAGCGTAGCGACGCACGCGCGCACGCTCGGCTTGCCGCTGACCACCGCGCTGCTGGCGCTGTTGGGCACGTGGTACATGTCGCTGCAACACGAACTGTTGCACGGTCATCCGACGCGCTCGCCGCGCTTTAACGCACTGTTGGGATTCGCGCCGCTCGCGGTGTGGTTTCCGTATGACGTCTACCGTGATTCGCATCTTCAGCATCACGACGACCCGCATCTGACGCGCCCAGAGCGCGATCCCGAAAGCTATTTCGTGAGTCAGCGTGTGTGGCAACGCGCGGGTTTCGCGATTCGCGCGCTGCTCATCTTCCGCAATACGTTTGTCGGTCGCCTCTTGGTTGGGCCGGCTTTTTCCATTGCTGCGACGGGCGCGGATGCGCTCGGCAAAATCAAACGCGGCGATTGGCACGATCTGCCGATATGGCTCGCGCATCTGGCCGCGTTAGCCGTGCTGACGCTGTGGCTTCAACGTGTCTGCGGCATCCCGGCGTGGGTCTTTATCGTCGGCGCGGGTTATGGATCGTTGTCGTTGGGTTCGATCCGCTCGTTTCAGGAACATCGTGCGGCACAGGCTTACGCGCATCGCACGGTTATCAATGAGGCCGCGTGGTTCTGGCGGATGCTGTTCCTGAATAATAATTTTCACGCCGTGCATCACGATCTGCCGCACGTGCCATGGTTCGCATTGAAACGGGTCTACGAGGCGCGGCGCGAAGCTTACCTCGAACGCAACGGCGCGTTTCTGGTTAGCGGATATACGGAATGGCTGACTCACTACGCGTTGACGCCGATTGGTCACTCCGTCCATCCGGAAAGCGAAAGTCCATCCGGTGCTACTCATCCACCGGCGATTCAAGCCTTCTCCTGATCACGTCAATTAACGCGCGTACCTTTGCCGTCGGATACCGGGTAGGCGGAAACACCGCGTAGATGCCCTTGGGCTTGCCTGCCCAATCAGGCAATAGACGGACCAGCCGATGCGCCGCTACGTCTGCCGTGATCGAAAAGTCAGTCAGCAATCCGAAGCCACCGCCCGCGAGCGTTGCCGCACGGGCTGCGTCGGCCGTATTCACTAGCAGAACATTCTCGCACCGCACGCTTTGCCTTGCGCCTTTCGCACGCTGCAATTCAAGCATCAGCGGATGCGGCAACACGGATAACGCGACATGAGGCATGGCCGTGAGCGCAGCCGGCGTCTTCGGCTTACCCCACGTATCGATGAATTCCGGACTCGCGACAACCCATTTGACGAATCCGCCGAGCTTCACCGCGCGGTAACCCGAATCGGCAAGTTGCCCCAGACGGATTGCCACGTCGATGCCCTCCGCGATCAGATCCACATAGTGGTCGTTGCAGACGAGTTCGATGTCGAGTTCCGGATACGTACGGCGCATCTCGACCAGCGCGGGTGTCACCACCAAGGTCCCATAGTCGATCGGCGCACTCACGCGCAGCGTGCCACGCAACGGCGCCGATTCCCCGGAAACGGCCGATAGCGCTTCCTCGGCCGCCTGCAAGATCTTGCAACTTGCCTCGTAGAAGGCATGTCCGCTTTCCGTCACGCTGAGCCGCCTCGTCGTTCGGACCAGCAGGCCCGCGCCGATCTCGCGTTCCAGCCGCTGCAGATGCGTGCTGACCATTGTTTTCGTGAGTCCGAGACGCGCCGCGGCCGCGGTAAACGAGCCCGCCTCCACCACTGCGACAAATATCGCAAGGCGGTTCAGATTGACATCCCGTAGATCTGCCATTCGCCGATTGTCCATCTTCGATTGATTATGTTTTCTAGCTTAGCAGTCTTCTGGGTTGCGCTGCGGACCGGTACGCTTAGGTTATTCCAGCCGGCTGGTTGTCGGCTATTCCCGATCCAGGAGCTTTCGATGTCTGCCGCCAAGCCCGCCCAGCCTATCCGCCTTTACACCACACTCCTCTCGGGGCACGGACACCGCGTCAAGTTGTTCCTGACGTTACTCGATCTGCCTTTTGATGTGATCGAACTGAACATGCGTGACGCAGACAATCGCCGCCCGGAGTATCTGAAGCTCAACCCGTTCGGCCAGGTGCCGACGATTGAAGATGGCGACACGGTCCTGTTCGATTCCAACTCAATCCTCGTCTATCTGGCGAAACGCTACGGCGACCCGTCATGGCTGCCGGAAGACGCGCTCGGCGCTGCCGCCGTGCAACGATGGCTCTCGCTGGCAGCCGGGCAGATCGCTTACGGACCATGCGCCGCCCGCTTGGTTACGGTATTCGGCGCGCCACTCAATCTCGATACCGCGCAGAAGATTGCCCTCAAACTATTTGACGTGCTCGACGCGGAGCTTGCCAGCAAAGCTTTCGCTGCGGGAGACCGCGTGAGCATCGCCGACATCGCCGCGCATACGTATATCGCCCACGCGCCGGAAGGCGGCGTTTCGCTCGAGCCGTACGCGAATATCCAGGCATGGCTGCGCCGGGTCGAAGCGCTGCCTCGCTTCATTGCGATGCCGGCGACGAAAGCGGGACTGCTCGCCGCGTAATCCGGGAAACGCACACGCCGTAACTGACAGAGGTCGATATGGCTCAACTTTCTTCCATCGCGCCGCGCGGTTGGGACGGCGCAGAATCGCCCTTTCACGCGGCCGAACGGGTGGTACAGCGGCGTGCAGGCGCAAACGAGGACGCGGAGTCGCGCGGTCGTCGAGGCATTCGTCGCACGATGCCGGATCAGCATCGGCAGTTTTTCGCCGAGCAGCCGTTCATGGTGTTCGGCGGTCTCGACGCGAACGGTCAGCCATGGGCGACCCTGCGCGCGGCCGAACCTGGCTTTGTGACGTCTCCTGACGCACAGACCTTGAGGATCGACGGCGGCGTCTTACCGGGCGATCCACTGGCTGGCCGCTGGCAGCCCGGCGCAATGATCGGTGGCCTGGGTCTGCAGGCGCAGACACGCCGGCGCAATCGCGTCAACGGCGTCGTATCGTCCGTGGATGGCGACACGGTCATGCTCGAGGTCACTCAAAGCTTCGGCAACTGTGCAAAGTACATTCAAAGCCGGACGCCGACATTCGTTACTCGCGGGGGCACCCACGCACGCGCCCCCGTTGAGACGGCAATCCAGCTCAACGACGCAGACCGCGCGTTGCTGGCCAACGCGGATACGTTTTTTATCGCCAGCGCGAACGTCGCCGAAGAAGCGGGCCCGGCCCGCGGCGCCGATGTTTCGCATCGTGGCGGCATGCCGGGATTCGTACGCGTTGATGACGCCACCACGCTGACAACGCCCGACTTCAGCGGCAATCGATTCTTCAATACATTGGGCAATCTGCTCCACGATCCGCGCGCCGGCTTGTTGTTCGTAGACTTCGCGAGCGGCGACCTGCTGTACATCGCGGCCCTCGCCGAGATCGTCTGGGACAGTCCGGAACTGGCTAACTTCCCCCTGGCCGAACGCCTCGTACGCTTTCGCATTACCGAGGTGAGGCGCAGTGGCAAGGCGTTACCGTTCGACTGGTCCGACGTTACCTTTGCGCCGCAGTTCGCGACGCCCGTTTTGCCGCCCGGCTCATTACCCGCCTGACCGCGCGAATCGCCGTGGAAGACGCTCAGGATCGCCGCCGTGCACGAAGAAACACCCGGGAACCGCTCCCGCTGCTGCCGATCGTTAAGGTGAAGCGGGCGCGAGGTAATTTCACACCGAATGCCGGTTTTCCCACATACCGGAAGCCGACAAACGGTTATCCTGATCACTCGGGCAGGTGGCAGGAGATGGCTATGTCGGTCTATGTCGATGAGGGATTCAGGCCCTGTGTCACGGAATGCGCAACCGTCGCCTTCCGGGTTTGTTTTGACGATCGGGTGCAGGTCTTCGAGGTCAGTGCCGAGGCACTGGTGACCTATTGCGGGGCCGCGAGCAAGCGGCGCATGGATTTGCTCGTTGCGTTCGAAAACGCGCAGCTGGAAATATTGAAGGTGGTGGAGTGTAAATGGCCGTTCAGACAGACCGAGCCCGTGCGGCTAGGGCTCGACGAATTCCGAATGGTCAGACATTAGGTATGCCAGAATCGCGTCCATGACCTGGATCGCAGCCCTGCCGATGTACAACGTGACGCCCGCGCTCGCCACTGCGTGGCGCGAGTGGCTGGACGACGTCTTACGGATGGTGAAGCCGGCGTGCCGCATCGTCGAGCCCGACGAGGAGCTGCATGGCTTCTGGCGGCGCCCTAACGTCCTGCTCTCGCAAACCTGCGGCTATCCTCTGATGCATGGTTTGAACGAGCAGGTTCAGTTGATCGCCACGCCGCGATTCGACGCGCCGGGCTGCGAAGGCGCGGATTATTCGAGCGTGCTGGTCACACGTGCCGAGGCGCAGTTCGATTCGCTTGCGGCCTGCCGTGGCGCACGGGCCGCCTACAATCAGGACGATTCGAACAGCGGCATGAACGTGCTGCGCCACGCGGTGGCGCCGCTTGCGCGCGACGGCGCGTTTTTCAGCGCGGTCCTGCGCACCGGTTCGCATCTTGGATCGTTACACGCGGTGATCGACAATCGCGCCGACGTCGCCGCAATCGACTGCGTGACGTTCGCGTTCGTCTGCGATGAATTGCCGGAACTGGCGCGGCGGGTTCGGCAAATCGGTGTGACGGCGGCGTCGCCGGGTTTGCCCTTGATTGCTTCGAACAACGTGCCGTCCGCGACGATCTGGACGCTGCGCGAGGCACTGAACGAGGCGCACCTTGCACAGCCCGGGCGCGCCAAACGCCTACGATTGAAGGGCTTTTCCACCTTGCCCCTCACGGACTACGAACGGATTGGGCAACTGGAAAACGAAGCGCGCGCCGCCGGTTACGCGCGCCTCGCTTAAGCCGCGCCCCGCTTAAAAATCAAGCACGGCGATCAGCCCACATCCAGCACCAGAAGCTGCGCCCCGTCGGCGACCTGATCGCCAACCGCGTACAGCACTTCCGACACCGTGCCCGCCGCCGGCGCGCCGATCGTGTGCTCCATCTTCATCGCCTCCATCACGATCAGCGGCGTACCCTTCTCCACCACCGTGCCCGGTTCGACCAGCACCGCGATCACTTTGCCCGGCATCGGCGCGGTCAAACGGCCTTCGCCGCCTTCGGCATCCGCGGCATGCGCGAGCAGGTTCTGCCATTCAAAGGTCAGCGCCTCGCCGAGGCAGAACACGTGGAACGTATCGACGTCGATGAAAACGCGCCCCGTTACCCGCGCATCGCCGATCGTCGCACGATATTCGTGCGCGCCCGTCCCACTCGACCATGTGAAGTCCTCGCGCACGCCGTCGTGTTCGAGCGTTTGGGTGGCGCCGTCGCGGGCAAACGTGACCGTGAAAACGCCTTCACTTTCGTTTCCGCTGCTGCTGCCCTCGACCTCGCGCCAGCCGAGCGTCTGCGTATAGCCGCTGTTCAGACGCCAGTGCGATAGCGCATCCCAAGGCGACGCGCCATGCGCGGTGCCGCCTTCGCGTGTCAGCAACGCGGCGCAGGCAAGCGCCAGGGCTTCCTTGAAGGGCTTCTTCACGGGCGCGAACAAGGCGTCGTGATGACGCTCGATCAAGCCCGTATCGAGATCGCCCGTCGCGAACGGTTCGCTCGTGACAATGCGTTGCAGGAACTCGACGTTGGTATGCGGCCCGACCACCTCGCAGGCACGCAGCGCACGATTCATACGCGCGAGCGCCTCGTCGCGCGTCGCGCCATGCACGATCAGCTTGGCGATCATCGGGTCGTAGAACGGCGTGATGGTGTCGCCTTCGCGCACGCCGCTGTCGATGCGGACCGGCGCCTTGCGGCCCGGTTCGCCCAGCCCGGCCGCGGCAATCGAGAATTCGACGCCTTCCGGCATGCGCAGATGCTTGAGCGTGCCCGTGGACGGCAGGAAACCACGAGCAGGGTGCTCGGCGTAGATACGCGCTTCGATCGCATGGCCGTCGATTTTCAGCTCTTGCTGCGTGAGCGGCAGCGGCTCATCCCCTGCGACGCGCAATTGCCATTCCACCAGGTCCTGCCCCGTCACCATTTCCGTGACCGGATGCTCGACCTGCAGGCGCGTGTTCATCTCCATGAAATAGAAATCGCCCGTGCCGGTCATGATGAACTCGACCGTGCCCGCCCCAACGTAGTTCACCGCGCGCGCGGCGGCCACGGCGGCTTCGCCCATCTCGCGCTTGATTTCCGCGGACAATCCCGGCGCCGGCGCTTCTTCCAGCACTTTCTGGTGACGCCGCTGCACCGAGCAGTCGCGGTCGAACAGATACACCGCGCCGCCATGACGATCCGCGAACACCTGCACTTCCACGTGACGCGGCCGCGTCAGATACTTTTCGATCAGCACGCGATCGTTGCCGAAGCTGCTGGCCGCTTCGCGTTTGCACGATGCCAATGCCGCCGCGAAGTCTTCCGTGCGCTCGACCACGCGCATGCCTTTGCCGCCGCCCCCCGCGCTCGCCTTCAGCAAGACCGGATAGCCGATCGCATCCGCTTCGCGATGCAGCAACTGCGGATCCTGATCGTCGCCGTGATAACCCGGCACGAGCGGCACGGCGGCCGCATGCATCAGCGCCTTCGCAGCGGCCTTCGAGCCCATGGCCGCGATCGCTTCGACCGGCGGTCCGATGAATACGATGCCGGCCGCTTCGCAGGCCTGTGCGAAGTCCTGGTTTTCCGACAGGAAGCCGTAGCCCGGATGCACGGCCTGTGCGCCGGTTGCGCGGGCGGCCTCGATGATGCGCTCGACTCGCAGATAGCTTTCCGCCGCGGTCGATCCGCCGATATGCACTGCCTCGTCACAGGCGGCCACGTGTTTCGCGTTGGCGTCCGCATCGGAATACACGGCCACGCTCGCGATGCCGAGCCGCTTGCAGGTCGCGGCGACACGGCACGCAATTTCGCCGCGGTTGGCAATCAGGATCTTGTTGAACATGAGGTGTCTCGGTGATTGTCCCGAAGTGTCCCATTAGGGGCTGGGTTGTTCTGGTGAAGGCCTGCATGCGCCTCGGAATAGGTACCTTCGAGCGCTTCAACTGCGCCAGGACGGTGTGCGTTTTTCGAGGAACGACGCGACGCCTTCACGGCCTTCCGCACCCGCCCGCGTGCGTGCGATGCGGGACGCCGTGTCTTCGATCAGGGCTTCGTTCAACTCGCGGCCGGCGATGTCCTGCACGAGCTGCTTGCAGGCACGCACTGCTTGCGGGCCATTTGCGCAAAGTGTTTCAGCAATCTGCTGCACGGTTGCGTCGAGTTGCTCCATGCTCACCGTTTCGCTCACCAGGCCCAGACGGTACGCCGTCGCGCAATCGAACTGCTCGGCGCTCGTGAAGTAACGCCGCGACGCCTGCTCGCCCAACGCGCGGATCACGTACGGCGCGATCGTGGCCGGGATCAGGCCGAGACGCGCTTCCGAGAGACAAAACCGCGCACTCTCCACGGCGACGACGATATCGCACGCCGAGATCAGGCCCATGCCGCCCGCGTACGCATCGCCGTTCACGCGCGCGATCACAGGCTTGTTGCACCGATAGATGGACGCCAGCATGTTCGCGAGCAGCATTGCGTCCGCACGATTCTCGTCGTCCGAATAGCCTGCCATCTTCTTCATCCAGTTCAGGTCGGCGCCTGCACAGAATGCCTTGCCGTTCGCGGCGAGCACCACCGCGCGCACGTCGTCGCGCGCGTTCAAGGCCGTGAAGGCCGAGGTCACTTCGGCAATCATCGTTTCATTGAACGCGTTGCGCACGTCCGGACGATTCAGCGTGACCGTGGCGATCGGGCCAGCGAAAGCGACATTCAGCGTTTCATATTGCATCGTTGCAGCTCCTGCGCTTCGTCGCGCTCCGTCACATTCTGAACACGCCGAAACGCGTGTCTTCGATCGGCGCGTTCATCGTGGCCGAGAGGCCGAGACCGAGCACGTCGCGCGTTTGTGCCGGGTCGATCACGCCGTCGTCCCACAGACGCGCGCTCGCGTAGTACGGGTGGCCCTGATGCTCGTACTGGTCGCGGATCGGCTGCTTGAACGCCTCTTCCTCCTCGGCGCTCCACGCCCCACCCTTGCCTTCGATACCGTCGCGCTTGACCGTGGCCAGCACCGAGGCCGCCTGCTCGCCGCCCATCACCGAAATGCGCGCGTTCGGCCACATCCACAGAAAGCGCGGCGAATACGCACGGCCGCACATGCCGTAGTTGCCCGCTCCGAACGACCCGCCGATGATCACTGTAAACTTCGGCACTTTCGCCGTGGCAACGGCCGTCACCATCTTCGCGCCGTTGCGCGCGATGCCTTCGTTTTCGTACTTGCGGCCGACCATGAAACCCGTGATGTTTTGCAGAAACACCAACGGAATCTTGCGCTGGCAGCACAGTTCGATAAAGTGCGCGCCCTTGAGCGCCGACTCCGAAAACAGAATGCCGTTGTTCGCGATGATCCCGACCGGATGCCCCCAGATATGCGCGAAGCCGCACACGAGCGTGGTGCCGTAGCGGGCCTTGAATTCGTCGAAAGCGGAATCGTCGACGATGCGCGCGATCACCTCGCGGATATCGAACGGCTTGCGCGTGTCGACGGGAATCACGCCGTACATGCTCTTCACGTCATAGCGCGGCGGCTTCGGCTCCTGCAACGCCACCGGCACCTGTTTCGTGCGATTCAGATTGCCGACGATGCTGCGCGCAATCGCCAACGCATGCGCGTCGTTCTGCGCCAGATGATCGACCACGCCCGACAGCCGCGTATGCACGTCGCCGCCGCCGAGGTCCTCCGCGCTCACCACTTCACCGGTTGCGGCTTTGACGAGCGGTGGGCCGCCCAGAAAAATCGTCCCCTGGTTCTTGACGATGATCGACTCGTCGCTCATGGCCGGCACATAGGCGCCGCCCGCCGTGCACGAGCCCATCACGACGGCGATTTGCGGAATGCCTGCCGCGGACAGGTTCGCCTGGTTAAAGAAGATGCGGCCGAAGTGATCGCGATCGGGGAACACGTCGTCCTGATTCGGCAGATTCGCGCCGCCCGAGTCGACCAGATAGACACACGGCAAATGGTTTTCGGCGGCGATTTCCTGCGCCCGCACGTGCTTTTTCACGGTGACGGGATAGTACGTGCCGCCTTTGACCGTCGCGTCATTGCAGACGATCACGCACTCCTGCCCCGCGATACGGCCGATACCCGTGACGACGCCCGCGCCGGGTGCGTCGTTGTGGTACATGCCATAGGCCGCGAGTTGCGAGAACTCGAGAAAGGGCGTGCCCGGATCGAGCAGTTTTTCGATGCGCTCACGCGGCAGCAGCTTGCCGCGGCCCGTGTGTTTGTCGCGCGCAGCTTGCCCGCCGCCCAGCGCGAGTTTCTCGATCTTCGCGCGAAGATCGGCGACCAGCGCTTCGAGCGCCGCCGCATTGGTGCGGAAGTCGTCAGAGCGAGGATTCAGCTTTGATTCGATGATCGGCATAGAGGTCTCTCTTACGCCGTTTCGGCGAACAGTTCACGGCCAATCAGCATGCGGCGGATTTCGCTCGTGCCCGCGCCGATTTCATAGAGCTTGGCATCGCGCCACAGACGGCCGACCGGATATTCGTTGATATAACCATTGCCGCCGAGAATCTGGATGGCCTCGCCGGCCATCCACGTCGCTTTTTCAGCGGTGTAGAGAATCACGCCCGCGCAATCCTTGCGCACCTGGCGCACGTGTTCCTTGCCGAGTGTGTCGAGTTGCCGGCCCACTGCGTAGAGATACGCGCGGCACGCTTGCAGCGTGGTGTACAGATCGGCGACCTTGCCTTGAATCAGCTGGAATTCGCCGATCGGCTGGCCGAATTGCTTGCGGTCGTGGATATACGGCACGACTGCGTCCATGACCGCGACCATGATGCCGGTCGGGCCGCCGGCGAGCACGGCGCGTTCATAATCGAGGCCGCTCATCAGCACCTTCACGCCGCCGTTCAACTGGCCGAGAATGTTTTCTTCCGGCACTTCCACGTCCTGGAACACCAGTTCGCCGGTGTGCGACCCGCGCATCCCGAGCTTGTCGAGTTTTTGCGCGACCGAGAAGCCCTTCATACCCTTCTCGACGATAAACGCGGTAATGCCACGCGAATTTGCTTCGAGATCGGTTTTTGCATAGACGACGAGCGTGTCGCAATCCGGGCCATTGGTGATCCACATCTTCGTGCCGTTCAGCACATAGTGATCGCCCTTCTTGTCCGCGCGCAGTTTCATGCTGACGACGTCCGAGCCCGCGTTCGGTTCGCTCATGGCGAGTGCGCCAACGTGTTCACCCGAAACCAGCTTGGGCAGGTACTTTTCCTTTTGCGCCGTGGTGCCGTTGCGATGAATCTGGTTGACGCACAGATTCGAGTGCGCGCCATACGAGAGACCGACCGATGCCGACGCGCGCGAGATTTCTTCCATCGCGATCATGTGCGCCGTGTAGCCCATATTCGCGCCGCCGTACTCCTCCGAGACTGTCATGCCGAGCACACCCAGGTCGCCGAATTTACGCCACAGGTCCATAGGGAACTGATCCGTACGGTCGATTTCCGCCGCACGCGGGGCGATTTCTTTGGCGGCGAATCCGGCGATGCTGTCGCGCAGCATTTCGATTTCTTCGCCGAGCGGGAATTGCAAACCGGGCAGGTTGCGCATTGCTGTGTCTCCAGAGTTCGTTGGCGGCCGGTTGCCTGGGTGGGCGCGGCCCGTCTGAGCGCGGCTCAGCGGATGGCGGCGGCCTTGTGAGCCGCCTTCGCCACCCCGCACGCGGCACGAAACGTTCAAGGCGCATTTCACGCCAGATTTACGTAAGCGTCAAGTGGTATTTTTGAGTATCACTCAGAAACTGGTTGGCATGCCTTGGGCGCCGCTATACAGTGATGAGATCGGCGTCACCGGGGCAATTGGCCTCACAAATCTGAACTGGACTCATATGACGGTTGCCATGAAGGCTGAGTTACCTGCCTCACGCCGCCAGCCGGCCGGGCGCAAATCGCAACAGCGCGTGAAGGAAATACTACAGGCGGGCCGCGACGTATTCTCCGAGAAGGGTTACGAGCGCGCGACGACGGCGGAGATTGCGCAGCGCCTGGGCATATCCGAGGCGACTGTCTTCAGCTATTTCCGCGGCAAGCGCGAGTTATGTGCGCGGGTGATCGGCGACTGGTACGACGAAATCATTGAAGCGATCGAGTCCGGGCTGCCGCGTGATGGCACTGTGCGGCAGCAATTTGCTTTTATTGTGCGTACGCATTTGCGATTGATGCTGGTCAATGGCACTGACCTGTGTGCTTTGGTGTTGTCGGAGGGGCGTGCCCGGCATCATGAGTTGAGCGAGGCGCTGACCGAAATGCAGCGGCGGTATACGGCGCCTTTGATGCGGGTGTTGGCGCAGGGCCAGGAGACTGGGCAGATTCGGGCTGATATGCCACTGAGGCTTTTGCGGTCGATGGTGTTCGGGCCGATGGAGCATGTGCTTTGGGATGCGACGTTGGCTAATCGGCATATCGATATTGACGCTACCGCGGATCAGTTGATCGATGTTTTGTGGGCGGCTTTGACGCCGCCGGATGTGGCGGTGAGTGCTTTGCAGCAGTTCAGGGCTGAAGTGGCTGAGGCGAACCGGCGGTTTGAGGAGGCGGCTCGGAATGGGGTTGAGGCGCCTGACGGTGAGTAGTGGTTTTTTGGGTTTTTTTGCCTGCGCGGCGCTTTTTGTCTTGGTGCCTGTGGCGTTGGCCTTTCCTTGATTTCTTAGTGGTCTATTAGCGTTCCCCCTGTGCGGGGGGGCACCTACTTTTCTTTGCCTGCCGCAAAGAAAAGTAGGCAAAAGAAAGCGGCTCAAACCGCTAATTCTTAAGCGGGTCCCCCGCGCAGCCGCGGTAGTGGTGCATCTGGAATCTGTGTCCTCGCACACTCCGCGTTAGTGACAAAGGGCTCATTCGCTCCCACTCCGCACTGCGTGCGTCGCGGATGGGTATGCCTGGGATACCTAAGGTGATGAGCCGCGATTGCAAAAAAATGCGTGTGCCAAACGCAGAGAATGTTTTATGAAGCACCGCGTCGGCGCGCGCAGCGCCGCCGGAAGAATGACGGCCTTGTCACTAAGGCTGAATGTGCGATAACACAGATTCCAGATGCTCCACTACCTCCTCCAAGCCAGGGGATCCGCTTAAAAGTTAGCGGTTTGAGCCGCTTTCTTTTGGAGGGTGTCCCGAATTTTGTGTAAACGGGTTTGTGTTTAACCCGGCACGAGCCGTTCTTCGAACTGGATGGTGAAGCGGTTCAGGGCTGCTTTCCAGTCCCGGATCGGCA
>NZ_CAJNBK010000045.1 GCF_905220975.1 Paraburkholderia haematera
CGTTACCGGCGACGCACGATCGAGTAGGCTACTGCTGGCAGAACAGCAGGTCTTGTCCGATTACTATCGGCAAGACAGTTGCGATAGCGACCTTCAGGTCGCACCTGTATAAATATACAGTATAGTATCCCGCTACAGCCCGGCTTTGGCGTGCTTTCCCGCTAGCCGGGTGTCCCGAACTTGCGCGGTCGCGAGGCGTCCGTGAGAGGTGGTCCACTCATTCAGACGGTCGGAAAAATTGGCATCTAACGGAATTATCCGCATTCGCGGCGCGCGCCAGCACAACCTGAAAAACGTCGATCTCGACGTACGAACCGGCGAAATGACCGTCGTCACCGGCCCGTCCGGTTCCGGCAAGTCGAGCCTCGTGTTCGACACGTTGTACGCGGAAGGGCAGCGGCGCTACGTCGAAACCTTCAGCGCCTACGCCCGGCAGTTTCTCGACCGCATGGACCGGCCGCAAGTCGACCGGGTCGACGGCGTGCCGCCCGCCATCGCGATCGACCAGACCAATCCGGTGCGCAGTTCGCGCTCCACCGTCGGCACCATGACGGAGCTCAACGATCACCTGAAGTTGCTCTACGCGCGCGCGGCCGAACTGTTCGACCGCAAGACCGCGCAGCAGGTGCGCCACGACACGCCCGAAACGATCTACGCCGAGCTGCTCAAGCGCACCGCGGAGCATGATCCGCGTCTGGTCGTCACGTTTCCGGTCGAGTTGCCGGACACGGCGTCCGAGCAGGAAGTGGAGCAATGGCTGTCCGCGAGCGGCTATACGCGTGTCCAGGCGCAGCGTGAAGTCGATTCGCCCACCGGCAAGCGCAAACTGCTCGACGTGGTGGCCGACCGCTTCCGCTTGAGTTCGGTCGACAAGCAGCGGGTGGTCGAAGCCATTGAGGCATCGCTCAAGCGTGGTGGCGGCCGCGTCAATATTTACGTGCTGCCCGCAGCGCCAGAGGCACCGGAGGCCAAAGAAGCCGAGCCGCAAATCTGGCGTTTCTCCACCGGTTTGCACAGCCCCGAGAGCGACCTTCGCTACGCGGATCCGCAGCCGGCGCTGTTCTCGTTCAATTCGGCTTACGGTGCGTGCGAAGTTTGCCGAGGTTTCGGCCGCGTGATCGGCGTCGACCTCGGTCTGGTGATTCCCGACGCGCGCAAGACGCTGCGCGACGGCGCGATCAAACCGATGCAAACGCCGGCCTGGAAGGAGTGCCAGGACGACCTGATGCGCTACGCGGCGAAAGCCGATATCCGCCGTGGCACGCCTTGGGGCGAGCTGACGGATGCCGAGCGCGACTGGGTTATCAACGGTTCGCCCGATTGGGACGGCAAGTGGCAAAGCCATTGGTACGGCGTCAAACGCTTCTTCGAGTATCTCGAATCGAAGGCGTACAAGATGCACATCCGCGTGCTGCTGTCGAAGTACCGGAGCTATACGCCGTGCGAGACCTGTGGCGGCGCGCGGCTCAAAACGGAATCGCTGTTATGGCGCCTCGGCAACAAACAGAATGCGGACGAGGGGCTCGCGGCCGAAAAGCGCTTCATGCCGCGCGGCGTCGAGTGGACGCGCTCGCAGCTCGAAGCGTTGCCGGGGCTCACGGTGCATGATCTGATGCTGATGCCGATCGAGCGCATCCGGCGTTTCTTCGACGAGATCAGCCTGCCGAGCGCACTGCTCGACGACGCGCTCAAGCTGTTGCTCGCCGAAGTGCGCACGCGGCTCAAATATCTATGCGATGTGGGCCTCGGCTATCTGACGCTCGACCGGCAAAGCCGCACGTTGTCGGGCGGCGAGGTGCAGCGGATCAACCTGACCACGGCGCTTGGCACGTCGTTGACCAAAACCCTGTTCGTACTCGACGAGCCGAGCATCGGCCTGCATCCGCGCGATCTGAACCGGATCGTCGAGGCGATGCATCGGCTGCGCGACGCGGGCAATACGCTGGTGGTGGTCGAGCACGACCCCTCCGTGATGCTCGCGGCGGATCGTCTGATCGATATGGGCCCGGGGCCGGGCGAGCGGGGCGGCTCGATCATCTATGACGGCGCGCCAGAGGCCATCCGCTCGTCCAGCACGCTGACCGGTGAGTACCTGGGCGGTCGCAAGCACGTGGCAGACGCCGCGCACTGGTCACAACGTCCCGTGGATGACAGCACGCCGCGCATCGTGCTCGAAGGCGCAACCGAACATAATCTGCGCGACGTCACGGTCGAGATTCCGCTGCAGCGGCTCGTCTGCGTGACCGGCGTGTCGGGGTCCGGCAAATCCACCTTGCTGCAGGACGTTTTGTATCCGGCCATGGCGCGGCATTTCGGCCTCGCCACCGAATCGCCCGGCGCATTCAGGAGCCTGACGGGCGCCGACCAGGTCACCGACGTGGTCTTCGTCGATCAATCGCCGATCGGCAAGACCGCGCGCTCGAATCCGGCCAGCTACGTCGGCGCATTCGACGAGATCCGCAAGCTCTTCGCCAAGGCGCCGCTCGCGCAGCAACGCGGTTACGGCCCGGGCATGTTCAGCTTCAACTCGGGCGACGGGCGCTGTCCGACGTGTGGCGGCTCGGGCTTCGAACACATCGAAATGCAGTTCCTGAGCGACGTCTACCTGCGCTGTCCGGATTGCGATGGGCGTCGTTATCGCGCGGAACTGCTCGAAGTGAAGATCGAGCGCGGTGCGCCGGCGCGTGCGTTGAGCATTGCCGACGTGCTGGAATTGACGGTGAGCGAAGCCACCGCCTACTTCGCGAAAGACGCCGAAGTACTGCGCGTGCTGCAGCCGATCGTCGACGTGGGCCTCGAATACGTGAAACTGGGCCAGCCGGTGCCTACGTTATCCGGCGGTGAAGCGCAGCGGCTCAAGCTTGCCGGTTTCCTCGCGGAATCGGCGCAGGCGCGCACCGCGCGCAGCGCGAAGCAGCCGGTCGCAAAACGCCTGTTCATGTTCGACGAGCCGACCACCGGCCTGCATTTCGACGACATCGCCAAATTGATGCAGGCGTTCGGCAAACTGCTGGCGAGCGGACATTCGCTGATCGTGATCGAACACAATCTCGACGTGATTCGTGCGGCCGACTGGCTGATCGACCTCGGCCCCGAAGGCGGAGACGGTGGCGGCAGGGTGCTGTGTGCCGGCACGCCGGAAGATGTCAAGCTTTGCCCGGAATCGCATACAGGCGAAGCGTTGCTGCAATACGATCGCGCCATGAACGCGGCGGCGGAACCGGCGTCGCAGGGCATTCCGCTGCAAAAGGCGTTGAGCGCTGCGCGTGCGCGGCGAGTAATCGAAGGCGAGGACGTGGTGCGCATCGTCAATGCGCGCGAACACAATCTGAAGGCGCTGGACGTGGATATCCCGCACGGCAAATTCAATGTGATTACCGGTGTGTCAGGTTCGGGTAAGTCCACGCTGGCCTTTGACATTCTGTTCCACGAAGGGCAGCGCCGTTACCTCGAATCGCTCAACGCGTACGCGCGTTCCATCGTGCAGCCGGCCGGGCGGCCCGAGGTTGACGCGGTGTATGGCATTCCGCCCACCGTCGCGATCGAACAGCGCCTGTCGCGCGGCGGCCGAAAGAGTACCGTGGCGACCACGTCCGAAGTCTGGCACTTCCTGCGCCTGTTGTATGTGAAACTCGGCCTGCAACATTGCATCCACGACGGCACGCCGGTCACGTCGCAAAGCGTCGAATCGATCGCGGCGCAATTGCTGCGCGATCACAAGGGGCAGCACGTCGGGTTCCTCGCGCCACTGGTCGTGAACCGCAAGGGCGTCTATACCGATCTCGCCAAATGGGCGAAAGCGCGCGGCAATACGCATCTGCGTGTGGACGGCGAGTTCGTGCCGGTCGACCCGTGGCCGAAGCTCGATCGTTTCCGCGAACACACCATCGAGTTGCCGGTGACCGATCTCGTTGTGTCGCCGGATAACGAAGCCGAACTGCGCCAGGCGCTCGACCAGACATTGGAAATCGGCAAGGGGGTCATGCATATGCTGGCGCCGCTCGACGGTTTGCACGACGCGATCAGCGGCGGCCATGCCACGGCGAAGCTCGGCACGGTGAAGGTGCTATCCACCAAACGCGCCTGTCCGGTATGCGGCACGAGCTATCCCGAACTCGACCCGCGCATGTTCTCGTACAACAGCAAGCACGGCTGGTGCACGACGTGCGTTGGCACGGGCCTCGCACTGACACGCGAACAACGCGCGGCGTACGACGACACGATAGTCGTCGACGACAACCGCGGCCGCGAGCAGAGCTTGCCTTCCGAGGAGCAGGAGCCGGAAGGTCTGGTCGACGAGCCGTGTGCGGATTGTGCCGGTACGCGTCTGAACCCAACCGCGCGCGCGGTCACGTTCGGCGAGCAGGCGATTGTCGACGTCGCGCAATGGACGGTGTCCGACACGCGCGCGTGGATCGACACGCTGGAGATCAGCGGTCGGGACGCGGAAATCGCGCGCGACGTGGTCAGCGAAATCGGCAGCCGCCTGCAATTTCTGGAAGAGGTCGGGCTCGGTTATCTGAGTCTCGACCGCGCCGCGCCGAGCCTGTCCGGCGGCGAAGCGCAGCGCATCCGGCTCGCCGCGCAACTGGGCAGCAACCTGCAAGGCGTGTGCTACGTGCTCGACGAACCGACCATCGGCCTGCATCCGCGCGACAATCAGATTCTGCTCAACGCTTTGCGCAAGCTGGGAGAAAAGGGCAATACGCTGGTGGTGGTCGAGCATGACGAGGATACGATTCGGCGTGCTGATCACATCATCGATATCGGGCCGGGTGCGGGCAAGCGCGGCGGCACGTTGATCGCGCAGGGCAGCGTGGCCGATCTGTCGGCGCAACCCGATTCGTTGACCGGACAGTTCCTTGCTAATCCGATCGTGCATCCGTTGCAGCCGCGCCGCGAGGTGGTTGCGCCGACCAAACGCGCGGCCGCGGTGCCGGAGAACTGGCTGACGGTGCATGGCGGCAAGCTTCACAACCTGCAGAACGTCACCGTCGGCATTCCACTGTCACGGCTGGTGGCAGTGACGGGTGTGAGCGGCTCGGGCAAGTCGACGCTCGCGCGCGACGTACTGATGGCCAATCTGTTGGATGCGGTGGGGCGCTCGGTGCTGTCGTCGCCGGCTACGCGGCGTGCGCGTGCGGCGGCCGAAACCCAGCCGGCGGCGAACCGGCGTTCGAGCGTGTTGGCGCGCACGGCGCCGCGTGCGCCGCTGAACGTCACGCATGCATGGCAGGGGTGCGATTCAATCACAGGCTGGGAAACCATCGACCGCGTGCTCGAAGTCGATCAGACACCGATCGGCAAAACACCGCGGTCCTGTCCGGCAACCTACATCGGCGTGTGGGATGCGATCCGCAAGCTGTTCGCCGGTACGCTCGAAGCACGTGCGCGTGGCTATACCGCTTCGCGTTTCTCGTTCAACACGGGCGATGGGCGTTGCCCCGCCTGCGAAGGCCAGGGCGTGCGCACCATCGGCATGAGTTTCCTGCCCGACGTGAAGGTGCCGTGCGACGTTTGCCACGGGCAGCGCTTCAACCCGGAGACGCTCGCGGTGACGTGGCGCGGCAAGAATATCGGTGACGTGCTGACCATGGAAATCGACGAGGCCGTCGAGTTCTTCGCGCCGATTTCGAACATCGCGCATCCATTGCAATTGATGAAAGACGTCGGGCTCGGTTATCTCACGCTTGGACAGCCGTCGCCCACGTTATCGGGCGGCGAAGCGCAGCGTATCAAGCTCGTCACCGAACTGAGCAAGGTGCGCGACGACATCACGAGGCGTGGTCAAAAGCCGCCTCATACGCTGTACGTGCTGGACGAACCCACTGTCGGCTTGCATATGGCGGACGTCGCCAAGCTGATTCGCGTGCTGCATCGTCTCGCGGACGGCGGCCATAGCGTCGTCGTCATCGAGCACGATCTCGACGTGATTGCCGAGGCTGACTGGATCATCGATCTCGGTCCGGAAGGCGGCGTGGGCGGCGGCACGATTGTCGCCGCTACGGACCCCGAAGGACTGTCACGTGTCGCCGCCAGCCACACCGGAGCGGCGTTGCGTTCCGTACTCGCGCGAACGCAAAACGGCACGGCAATGGTCGCGGGCGAGGGCACGAACGGTTGAGGCAGCGGAGCGGCGCACGGAACTTTGCGCCGCTCCGGCAGGGGCGTTCAATCTGGAGAGCCGCACACGCCCGAGTTACGCGCAGCCAACTGCGGCTTGAGTTCTAAGAACGGGTGTTGTCGAGGCGCCCTGCATGGAAAGATCGGGCAATATCCGCGGCGTCGGCTATATGTAATTAAAGTGAATGTATTTGTAATTATATAAATGGCGTAATTGAAATGCGTATTTGGAGTGTCGTAAATACGCTAAAAAGTTTTTTCAAACGCTGTTTTCATTCTGCTATCTTCTCGCCTTTGGCGCCGGCCCTTGGTCGGCGCTCGATCATGGCCTGTTCGCAGTCTGCCCCGGTTATCGGGCAGCCATCGCGTGAGGCCCGTCCAGCGGGCCTTCGCGCCACGTATCATCAGCGAGCAGCCGGCAGTTCATGGCGTGTCATGGAACGCCGCGATAGCGGCGGCGACGCCAATTGGCGAGCCGTGAAAGGCGCACTCAGATCTGTTCGACATGCGCTTATTCTTTTAAAGCGACACGAATACGGCGCAAGTTAGAGTCTTCTCTCTAAACTTAGTATGCTCCCATCAAAAAAAGTTTGACCGTGCATTTTTTGTCCTGCTATTGTTGCCTCCCATGAAACGCAGGTGACAATCGCGCAAAAAGTTCAGAAGCCGCAGCGCGCTTCGATCAAATTGTCTCCGGCTGTTCATGCCACGCGGAAATGAGCGGGTCGAACTCAACCTATTAGTAGTTCTACTTAGATGAGCATTCGGCTGGTGTGAATTATCGCCGCGGCGTCGCGCAGTCGTATCCACGTCACAGAATCAGGGTTTGGCCCTATAGCTTAAATGTAGTAGTGCAGATCAAAAGCGTGGGCGATGAAGGTGATTGTCTGAAGTGAACGTTGTTGCCGTATGTAAGCGCGCTGCAGTTACAGAAATGAACGGTTCACGCCGGAGGAGTAAAGGTGGGTACGAAAGTCGAAGGGCAATTTCCGGCAGCAACGGCCCGTATGGAGAGGCCAGGACGCCCGCGTGAGTTTGGGCGCAAGCAGCAAAACCCAGTACGCCGGTTCGGCGGTATCGCAGTTGTTCTGCTTCTGCACATCGTGCTGATCTACGCACTCATCAATGGCCTTGCCACCAAGGTCGTGCAGGTCATCCAGCATCCTATCGAAACGAAAATCATCGAGCCGGTCAAGCCGCCTCCGCCGCCGCCATTGCCCACTGTGCAATTGCCGCCGCCGAAGTTCGCACCGCCGCCGCCGCCGTTCGTGCCGCCGCCGGAAGTGCAGGTTCAAACGCCGCCCCAGCCGACCATCACGCACCAGTCCGCGCCGGTTGTGTCGGCACCCGCAGTGGCAGCGGCACCGCCGGCACCTCCCGCGCCGAGCAAGCCCGTGAGTGCTGAAGTAGGGGTGGTGTGCCCGAACTCGGATCAGATCCGTTCGTCGATTCGCTACCCGAAGGAGGCGCAGGAGAACAACGTGACGGGTGATGTGCTGATTGAATTCGTAGTCGATCCGCAGGGCCATATTACGAATGAACGCGTTGCCAAGTCGGCGGACGATTCTTCACTCGATCGCGCTGCGTTTAACGCGGTCAAGCAGTTCACGTGCGTTTCCCAAGGCCAGGCTGTCCGTGTGCAAGTTCCGTTCTCGTTTAACCTGAACTGAAACCCACAGGCTGTTCGGTACCGGTAGCGATTTATCAGTCTTAGTTTGGAAGTTGTACTAATGAACTTGGAGCAGGCATGAAGAAGCGTACTCTCGCCGCATTGGCGGCAACCATGTTGTTCGCCGTAACCACGGTGGATACCTTTGTGGCACCGCACATGGCCCACGCGCAAGCTAGCGACGCCACCGCGTCGGCTGTTGCGCCCGCCACCGCCGCACCGCAAACGGCCGGATCGGCCGCTGACGAAGCCGTGCCGCCGCCGCAGCCGGCCACGTCCGAAACCGTCAATAACCCGTACGGTCTCGGCGCGCTCTGGAAGAACGGCGACTTCGTTGCACGCTTCGTGCTGATTCTGCTGGTGCTCATGTCGATGGGCAGCTGGTACATCATGATCACCAAGTTCTTCGAGCAGTTCCGCGCGAACCGCCGTGCGAAGAGTGCCGACGAACAACTGTGGACCGCCCCGTCGCTGGTCGAAGGCGCGAAGCGGCTCGACGAAGCTTCGCCGTTCCGCTTCATCGCCGAAACGGCCATCGAGGCAGGCGAGCATCATGACGAAGCACTGCTCGAAGCCGTCGACCGCAACACGTGGATCGATACGTCGGTCGAGCGTGCCATCACCAATGTGTCGAATCGTCTGCAGGACGGCCTCGCCTTCCTCGGCACGGTCGGCTCGACAGCACCGTTCGTCGGTCTGTTCGGTACGGTGTGGGGCATCTATCACGCGCTGACGGCAATTGGTATCGCCGGCCAGGCTTCGATCGACAAGGTCGCGGGCCCGGTGGGCGAGGCGCTGATCATGACCGCGATCGGCCTTGCGGTGGCTGTGCCGGCGGTGCTCGGCTACAACTTCCTGGTGCGTCGCAACAAGTCGGTGATGGAGCGTGTTCGTGCGTTCGGCGCACAACTGCACACTGTCCTGCTCGCCGGCAGCCGGCGCTCGGCACGTGCCTCGGCTCGTGAAACCTCGCTGGCCCAATAAGCGGAGTCCGTCATGGCTATGAGCGTTGGGCAGGATGATAGCGACGAGGTCATCTCCAGTATCAACACCACGCCGCTCGTCGATGTGATGCTGGTCCTGCTGATCATCTTTCTGATCACGATTCCGGTGGTGACGCATACGGTGCCGGTGCAACTGCCGAAGGAGACGATCCAGCCGCTGCAGACCACGCCAAAAAGTATCGTCATTGCGGTCAACCGCGACGGCGATTTCTTCTGGAACGAGAAGCAGGTGGATGCGCCTACGCTATTGGCACGCCTGAAAACCGTATCGGTCATGACGCCGCAACCGGAAGTGCACGTGCGCGGCGACCAGAGCACGCGTTATGAATTTATCGGCCGTGTCATTACCGAGTGCGAGCGCGCCGGTATCGCCAAGGTGTCGTTTATTACTGAGCCGCCCGCGCGCGGCGGCTAGTTTTGCATGGGATCGGGCTACGTGCTTTGCACCAGGTCCGATCGACAGCTTTGCATGGGATCGGAGTAAGTGCTAAAGCACTAACTCCGATCGACAGGAGACGAGTATGGGCATGAACGTATCTTCGGGCGGTGGCAGTTCTGAACCGGATGTGATGGTCGATATCAACACCACGCCGCTGATCGACGTGATGCTGGTGTTGCTGATCATGCTGATCATCACGATTCCGATCCAGACGCATGCCATCAAGATGAACTTGCCGGTCGGCAATCCGCCGCCGCCGATTACGCAGCCGGAAGTGGTGCAGATCGATATCGACTTCGACGGCACCACGACCTGGAACGGTCAGCCGGTGCCGGACCGCGCGGCGCTCGAGTCCAGGCTTGCACAGGTGGCGGCTGAACCGGTTCAGGCGGAAATCCATCTGCGGCCCAACAAGCTGGTGCCGTATAAGGACGTAGCGGCGGTAATGGCGTCCGCGCAACGACTGGGCGCGACGAAAATCGGCCTGATCGGCAACGAGCAGTACATGCAATAGGGAAGTGGAATGCTAACGATCCATCAACGGTTCAAGCGCGCCGTCATTGCGGCCGCTATCGGAGGACTGTCCGCGCTCGTCGTGCTGCCGGCCACGTCCCAGGCTGCGGACACCCTGCGCCCGGATGTGGCGAAGCCGCTGAACGCCGCGCAGGATCTGTATCGCGCGCACAAGTACAAGGATGCGTTGGCGAAGATCGATCAGGCCGACGCCGTGCCAGGCAAAACGCCCTATGAAAGCTACATGGTTCAGGAGATGCGCGGCGCCGCGGCAGTGGCGGCCGGTGAATCCGGCGTGGCCGCTCAGGCCTACGAAACCTTGCTGAGCTCAGGACACCTGACTGGCGCTGACGAGCAACGCACCACGGCGGCGCTCGCGGGCATCTACTTCCAGCAGAAAAACTATGCGCAGTCAGCAAAGGTCGCCCAACGCTATCTGAAGGCAGGCGGCGGCGACCCTGACATGCGTGTGCTGCTTGTGCAGTCTTACTACCTGTCAAACGATTGCGGCAACGTGGTGACCCTGCTCAAGCCGGCCGTCGATGCGCAAGCGCGTGCCGGTCATGCCCCCGACGAGTCGCAATTGCAATTGCTCGGCACCTGCGCGCAACGTGTGAAGGACGACGCGACGTACCGCAGCACGCTCGAAAAGCTGGTTGCCTATCATCCGAAGCAGTCGTATTGGGATGACCTGTTCAATGCGATTCGCACCAAGCCCGGCTATTCGTCGGCGCTCGATATCGACACGTACCGCCTGCGCCGTGTGACCGGCTCGCTCAGCACCGCCGACGATTACATGGAGATGACCCAGCTCGCGATCGTGGCCGGCACCACCGCCGAAGGCAAACAGGTCATCGATCAGGGCTTTGCGTCAGGCGTTCTGGGCCACGATGCGCAAGCGGATCGCGAGAAGCGGTTGCAGGCACTCGCCGCGAAACGCGCGCAAGCGGCAGCCGATCCCGCGAACCCCATCGCGCCGGTCGACATTGCCTTCAACCAGGTCTTCGCGGGTCAGGCCAAGCAGGGTCTGACAGCCATGGACGCCGCAATTGCGAAGGGCGGAATCGATCACCCGGACCAGGCCCAACTGCATCTCGGCGAGGCGTACTACATGGCGGGCGATAAAGCGCGTGCGGTGCAAACCTTCCGAGCGGTGAAGGGTACCGACGGTTCTGCCGACCTTGCCCGTTTGTGGGTGCTGGTGGCGTCGAAGTAGTGTCGAAATAACGGCATTCTGTTCCCGAAATGACCCATCTTGCGACGTGCCGCAGCGGTGCCCTTGCTTCGTGCCGGGCGGCACATTCTCACTGTATGGAGCGCGAGTCTTTGCTAATTGGCGGACGTGGTTGCGTGCGCAACCATCGCCCGGTTCGCGGCAAAGTTGAACATGTCGCGACGATCGCAGTGATTGAGCCATTCATGGCGGCAACCAGGCAGACAGATGGTGCGTGTCTAAGGGAGGATGTGGCGCTCAATGGAACATAGTTTAGTTTCATCAAACTAATTTTGACTACGGGATTCTGTCTTGCTATGGTTTTGCCACTCGATAACAAGGCACAGGTCGCAGTTTCGATAGGAAGCAAAATCCGCGCGCTTCGCCAACGACTCAAGCGCACGCTGGATGAAGTGGCAACCACCGCGGGAATTTCCAAGCCCTTTTTGTCCCAGGTGGAACGAGGTCATGCAACGCCTTCAATTACGTCGCTAGTAGGCATTGCTCGAGCTTTAGGTGTGACGGTGCAGTACTTCGTCGACACGCCAACTGAAGACAAGTCGGTGCGCAGGGGAAGTGAGCTGAAGTACTTCGGGTTCGACGGAACCGCGAATATTTTTGGACGGCTGACGAACCTGTCGGTCGGCAGCAAGCTGGAAGTGATTCTCGTCAGGATGCCGGTGGGGCAGAACCCATCGGAAGTCACGACACATGCTGGGGAAGAGTTCTTGTACGTAATGAGCGGCCAGATATCGCTCACGTTAGAAGGTACAACGTTCGTATTGCAGGCGGGTGACACCGCGCATTACGAGTCCACCGTGCCTCACGCCTGGTGCAATACCGCCCGCGAAGAGGCGGTGGTCGTATGGGTGGGCACGCCGCGATTGTTTTAGGTGCCTCTGCTTCGTACTTTCGTTGAAAGCGGTCGATCATTATTTGTAAGCATTACTTAAGGTTAGGCTCCGGGCTGATCTGATGGGGACTGCATTGCCCCAGTAACCAGAGCCCGAAGCCGTAGAAGTGAAAACAATTAGAAAGCGCTGCGCATTTCGTTTGTAATAAATAAGTAGTCCGATATTGAAGTATCTGAAGCGTCCCGTCTTTTTTCCAGTGTTTGCAATTCCGGTCTGCGGTTGGCCGGTTTGTGGGGCGGAAAAAGTACGGGGCGGTTTTAACGGAGCGCGGCGCAAGATCGCCGTATATCGAGTGGAGAGGTTCACAAGACCTCTCTTCACATACACAGCAGTGGCCTTATTGACGAGCGGGAAGGGGAAAAATGAAACAAAGGGCATTGGCGCTGGCCATCAAAAGAATAATCTGGGCTGAACTGGCGTTGTCGGCCGCAATCGCCGTACCGGCGTTTGCGCAAAGCCAGCCGGCCACCACCGGAACCGCGGCAGGCGCGACGACGGAGAGCACGCCCGCAGCGGCTGCGGCTCCGGCATCGGGCACCGCCGCCACACCGTCCGCGGATAACAACACCGCGACGCCGTCTGGCAAAGGCGTCCAGCAACTGAAGAAGTTCGAAGTGACCGGTTCGCTGATTCGCAGCTCGGACAAGACCGGCTTCAACCAGGTTCAGACGGTTACGCAGAAAGATATCCAGAATAGCGGCGCCACGACCGTCGCCGATTTTCTGCGCGACACTTCGGCCAACTCGGCTAATAGCTGGAGCGAAGGCCAGGCCGGCAACTTTGCCGCAGGCGCGGCGGGTATCGCCCTGCGCGGCCTCAGCGAAAAGTACACACTGGTGCTGGTGGATGGACAGCGTGCGGCGCCTTTCGCGTTCTTTTCGAACAGCGTTGACTCCTTCTTCGACCTGAACACGCTGCCGCTGAACTCGATCGATCGCATCGAAATCGTGAAGACCGGTGCAGTTTCGCAGTACGGCTCGGATGCCGTCGCGGGCGTGGTCAATATCATCACGAAACACAACTACCAGGGGCTGACGCTCGACGGCAGCTACGGCAGCGCCATCAATGGCGGTGGCGGCGCGGGCACGACCAAGTTCAGCGCGCTGGGTGGCTTCGGCGACCTCAACTCCGATCGCTTCAACGTGACGGCGGCAGCCAGCTACTACAAGTCGAACGGCATCACGCTCGCGGACCGCGACTCGACTCGTAATCAGGATTTTACGAATCAGCCGGGTGGCTTCTCGCTGCTCGGGCCGTCATACTGGAACCTACCCGGTGGGGGCGTGCAGGCGCTGAGCAACTGTCCGTTCGGCGGCTCGGTGCGTCCCGCAGCCACCAACTCGCTGACGGCGGGATCGGCCGGCACGGTCTGCGGCTTGAACACCGCCGAAGGCACGTCCATCGCACCAATGATGGAGCGTTTGAACGCGAAGCTTCACGCTGACTTCAAGGTCAACGACCAGACCACCGCGTTCGCGGACTTCCTTGTCAGCAGCAACACCGCCACCACGAACGATGGTCTGTGGGGCAACGTTGTCGGTAATCCGCAGGCTCCCGCACTCGTGTGGAACCCGCAGACGAAGCTTCTTACCCCGTTCAACTTCACTGTGCCGGCGAGTAATCCGTACAACCCGTTCGGCGTCGCCACGCCGCTCACTTATGCTTTCCCGAACACGATCGCGGAGAAGACGGATTCCGTGTACTGGCGCGCGTCTACGGGTGTCAAGGGTTCGTTCAACCTGCCGAACGGTGAATGGGATTGGGCGTCGTCGATCAGTCATTCGCAAAGCACGGTTTCGAACACTTACACGAACCAGCTGAATTCTTCGGTTCTGAATAACATTTACCAGAACGGCGCACTGAATTTTGCGAATCCGGCGGCCACGCCGAACGCGTTCAACGGGCTGTACATGGACGCGAACAATCTGGGTATCTCGAAGCTCGACACTGTCGACGCAACGCTTTCGACACCGGAACTCTTCCATCTGCCGGCAGGTGCCGTAGGCTTGGGGTTCGGTGCGCAGTTCACGCACCAGAGCGAAACGATGAACCCGGGCGGGGCGTTCGAAGACGGCCTGGTCATCAACCCGAATCTCCAGACGGTGGACGGCCAGCGCAACGTTGCGGCGGTGTACTACCAGGTGGATATTCCGATTGTTCGCAACCTGACGTTCAGCCAGTCTGGTCGTTACGACCACTATAGCGATGTCGGTGGTGCGTTCTCGCCGCGCTTCGCGCTGCGCTATCAACCGGTTCAGGCGCTGACGATGTACACCTCGTACAGCCGCGGCTTCCGTGCACCGACGTTCGTGGAGAACAGCAAGTCGCAAACGATCGGTCTCCAGGTGGACCCGGCCACCGGTCAGAACTACACGTCGATCACGGAGGGCAATCCGAACCTGTCGCCGGAGCACACGCGTAACCTCAACATCGGCTTCGAACTGTCGCCGACACGTACAACCGATGTGGGCTTCGACTGGTACAAGATTCGCGTGGATAACGTGATTGGCCAGGGTGCGCCTTCGCAGGTTGTCAACGACGCCAACGGCAACCTCCTGTACAAGGTGATCCCGTATTCGAACCTGGGCTACCTCGACACGAACGGTTTCGAAGGTACGTTCCGTCAGGCACTGCCGACGAAGACCGCTGGTACGTTCACCCTGTCGGCTGACTGGGCATACGTGGACAGCTTCAAGATCGGTTTCCCGGGTGCCTCGCCGGTGAACGGCGCGGGTAACAACTTCACCATCACGCAGCCGTTCGGCGGCAGCTTCCCGCGCTGGAGAGGCAACACCACGCTGGACTGGACGTACCACAAGTTTGACGCGGCGCTGACGTGGCAGTTCACGGGGCCCTACGCTCAGAATTTGCTGCCCGAGCCGAACAGAGTGGGGTCGTACAGCCAGTTCAACCTGATGATGACGTACACAGGCATCAAGAACTGGACGATCTACGGCGGCATCAACAACATCTTCAACCGTACGCCGCCGTACGATCCGATCTTCGCGAACGGTACGCTGAATCAGTCGGGCTACGACGAGTCGCTGTACTCGTACATCGGCCGTTTCGCCCAGATCGGTGCAACCTACAAGTTCTAAGGTCCGCTTGATTGCGGCTGAAGAGTGCGCCGCTCCGGTTCCATGCACTGTGAGAACCGGAGCGGTGTTTTTTTGGCGAAGCATCATAGGGCGGTAGCGTAGGCCGACTGCCGTTGCAATGAACCGGCGTGCGCGGACGATCAAGTGAGACAGGCGCATGAAGCGTGTGCATGAGCGCTGTGCGTGTGGTGTGTCGCACTGCCGCAGGACGAATCGCGTGCAGGTCACGAGCCGGTGCGCACTGTATGGGCTGATGAAAAGAATGATGAATTCCGGACTGCCGCGCTTGCACGACGCGATTGGATGTTTGCTCGGCGCAGTGCGCCGCGCCGCGAGCATCGGGTTCGCTATGGCCGCTGCGCCTGGCCTGTTGGCGGTATGTGGAGCGATGCCGATGACGGTAGAGGCGAAGCCATCGATTTCACAATACGATCAACCAAAATATCCCGCCGATTTCACGCACTTCGACTATGCGAATCCCGACGCACCCGCTAACGGCTCGCTGAGTTTCGAAAACTACAACGAACTGCAGACTTACGATTCGTTGAACCCGTTCCTGGTGCGTGGCGCGCCCGCACCGGACATCCTCAATCTGATGTTCGATACACTGATGCAGCGTAGCTGGGACGAACTGGCCTCCGAATATCCGCTGATCGCCGACGATGTCGACGTCGCACCGGATCTGACCTCGGCGACGTTCCATATCAATCCCGCCGCACGCTTTTCGAACGGCGACCCGATCACCGCCGCCGACGTCAAATATTCGTACGACACGCTGGCGAGTCCGCAGGCGTCGCCACTTTTCAACGCGCAATTTTCGATTATCAAAAACGCGACGGTTATCGACAAGAGCACGATCCGTTTCGATTTCAAGCATCCCGAACGCGACGCGCCGCTCATTGCCGGCGACCTGCCGATCTTCTCGCCGAAGTGGGGCATGCAGCCCAACGGCAAACGTCCACCATTCGACCAGATCTCTTCTACGCCACCGGTCAGCAGCGGCGCTTATCTGATCGACACGCGCAAGAACGACAAGCAGATCACGTATCGCCGCAACCCTGACTACTGGGCAGCGAATTTGCCCTCGCGACGCGGCATGTTCCGTTTCGAACGCATCACTTTCAATCTGTATCGCGATCATTACACGCAACTCGAAGCCTTCAAGGCAGGCGACGCGGACGTCGTCGTCGAATACGGCGCGACGCAGTGGGCCCGCAAATATGTCGGCAAGAACTTCGACAACGGGCTGCTGAAGAAGGGCGAATTCGCCGACGGCCCGGCGCAGATGCAGGGCATGCTGATGAATATGCGCAAGCCGATGTTCCAGGACCCGCGCGTGCGCCATGCCTTGACCCTGGCGCTCGACTACGACTGGATGAACCGCATGATGTTCTATGGTCAATACCGGCGCACCAACAGCTATTTCGAAGCCAGTCCGTTCGGCGCGACCGGCATGCCGGGCCCTAAGGAACTGGCCCTTCTCGAACCATTGCGCGGCAGCGTGCCGCCTGAAGTGTTCGGCCCGATGCTCAAGCAACCCGACACGATTCCACCGAATTCCTTGCGTGGCAATTTGCGCGTCGCGCGTGATCTGCTGGCGCAGGCCGGGTGGCACTACCGCGACGGTGCATTGCGCGATGCCAACGGTACGCCGATGACGATCGAAATCATGGACGATCAGCCCGGCATGGATCGTCTGATCCTGCCGTATATGCAGGCGCTTGGCATGCTCGGCATTCAGGCCCATATGCGCGAGATCGATAGCGCGTTGTACCAGAAGCGGCTGGATAATTTCGAGTACGACATGACCACCTTCATCTACGCGCCGGTCACGATTCCGGGCGCAGAACTCACGCGCCGCTTCGGCAGTGCGGCCGCTGCCGAAGTCGGCTCCGAGAACTATCCGGGTATCCGTTCAAAGGCGGTCGATTCACTGATTCACGCCGCGCTGTCCGCCACCAATCTCGACGATCTGGAAGCGGCAACCCGTGCGCTGGATCGTGTGCTGATCTATTCGTTCTATCTGGTGCCGGAGTACTACGCACCGGGCGCGCGCATCGGCTACAAGAGCAGCCTCGGCTTTCCGAAAATCGTGCCGAATTCCTACCTGTACGAAGACTGGGTCATCAACTACTGGTATGCGAAAGCACCAGGCGGACACGTGAGTCAAACCACCCAGGCGGCGCAGTCCGCGAGTTCAACCACGGCCACGGCCCACTGAGGAACAGCATGCTTGCCTACATTCTCAGACGATTGCTGTTGATGGTGCCGACGCTGCTCGGCGTGGTCACGCTGACCTTTGTCGTCACACAGTTCGTGCCGGGTGGGCCGGTCGAACAGGTGATGACGCAACTCCGCCACGGCGCTGGCCGTGGCGGAGAGGCGGGGTCGGGGGGCGGCGGCTATCACGGCAGCCAGGGTGTCGATCCGCAGCAGCTCGAGCAGATCAAGAAGCAGTTCGGCTTCGACAAACCACCGCTCGAGCGCTACGTCCTGATGCTCAAGCGCTACGCGACCTTCGATCTCGGCCAGTCCTACTATCAGCATGACAGCGTGTGGGAGGTCATCAAATCGAAGCTGCCAGTGTCGATCACACTCGGCTTATGGACGGTGATGCTCACGTATCTGATATCGGTGCCGTTGGGGATTGCGAAAGCAGTGCGCAACGGCTCGCGCTTCGATACGGTGACCAGTGTGCTGGTGCTCGCCGGCTATGCGATTCCTGGTTTCGTGCTGGGCGTGCTTTTGCTGATGCTGTTCGGCGGCGGCACCTTCTGGCAGGTGTTTCCGATGCGCGGCCTCACCTCGGACAACTTCAACGACCTCAGCACCTTCGGCAAGCTGCTCGATTACCTGTGGCACATCGTGTTGCCGGTTGCGGCTTCGGTGGTGGGCAACTTCGCGATCGTCACGATCCTGACCAAGAACACCTTCCTTGAGGAAATTGGACGTCAATACGTATTGACCGCACGCGCCAAGGGCGCCCCGGAGCGCGACGTGCTGTGGAAACACGTGCTCCGCAATGCCGCGATTCCTTTGTTGACCGGTTTGCCGGCGGCCTTCGTCGGCGCCTTTCTGAATGGCAATCTGCTGATCGAAACCCTGTTCTCGCTCGACGGCATGGGCCAACTTTCGTATGACTCGGTGATTCGCCGTGACTATCCGGTCGTGCTCGGTTCGCTGTTTCTGTTCACGCTGATCGCCCTCGTAACCAAACTTATTGCTGACGTCTGCTATGTCCTCGTCGACCCCCGCATCCAATTCAACCGCCTGGACCGCTGATACGTCCGGCGCGGCGCACGCGGCGTCGCCGTCTCCCTGGCGGCGCACATGGTGGCGCTTCAGGCGGCAGCGGCTCGGTTACTGGAGCCTCGTGATCTTCGTATCGCTGTTCGTCATCAGCCTGTTTGGCGAGGTGTTGTCCAACGATCGTCCGTTGATCGTCCGCTATGACGGGCACTATTACTTTCCGATCGCGAAGGACTATTCAGAAAAGATCTTTGGTGGCGATTTTCCGGCGCGTGCGAATTACCTCGATCCGTATATCCGTTCGCGGCTGGAATCGAACGGCAACTTTGCGATCTATCCGCCGAATCATTTCCACTACGACACGATCGACTACTTCGCCGCGCATCCTTACCCGGCGCCGCCCACCCGGAGCAACTGGCTCGGTACGGACCAGTACGGCCGCGATGTGCTTGCGCGGCTGCTGTATGGTTTCCGGCTCTCGGTGCTGATGGCCCTCGCGCTCACGGTATCCGGCGTGCTGATCGGCGTATTGACGGGCGCGGTGCAGGGCTTTTACGGCGGACGCACCGATCTGATCGGCCAGCGCCTGATCGAGATCTGGAGCTCGATGCCCGACCTGTACCTGCTGATCATCTTCGCGTCGATCTTCGAACCAACGCTATGGCTGCTCTTCATTCTTCTATCGATGTTCGGCTGGCTCGTGCTCTCCGACTACGTCCGCGCCGAATTCCTGCGTAACCGCTCGCTGGACTATGTGAGGGCGGCACGCACCATGGGCCTCTCGAACTGGCAGATCATGTGGCGCCATGTGTTGCCGAATAGCCTGACGCCGGTGATCACGTTTCTGCCGTTCCGCATGAGTGCGGCGATTCTCTCACTGACCAGTCTCGACTTCCTTGGGCTGGGCGTGCCGCCGCCCACGCCGAGCCTCGGCGAATTGCTGCAGGAAGGTAAGAACAACCTCGATGCCTGGTGGATTTCGATTTCTGCTTTCGCCGCTTTGGTGATTACGTTGCTGCTGCTGACCTTTATGGGCGATGCGTTGCGCAATGCGCTCGACACGCGCAGGCGCGGCTCGGCGTTCGGCGGAGGTCCGCGATGAGCGAAACCAAACCGAACCGGCCGTTGCTGGAGATCGATCGCTTCTCCGTGCGTTTCGGCGACAAGATCGCGGTGCACGAACTCAGCCTATCGATCGCGCGCGGTGAGCGCGTTGCGTTGGTCGGTGAATCGGGCTCCGGCAAGAGCGTCACCGCGTTGTCAATTTTGCGGCTCGTCGAGCATGCCGATCTGAGTGGCCGCATGCTGCTCGACGGCGAGGACCTGTTGCAGAAAACCGAGCAGCAGATGCGCGGCCTGCGCGGCGCGGACGTGGCGATGGTGTTTCAGGAACCGATGACCGCGCTCAATCCGCTCTTCACGATCGGCAAGCAGATCGCCGAAAGTTTGCGCCTGCACGAGGGTTTGCGGCCGAATGCGGCGCGCCAGCGCGGCATCGAGTTGCTCAGGCGCACCGGTATTCCGGAGCCTGAACGGCGCATCGACAGTTTTCCGCATCAATTGTCCGGCGGCCAGCGGCAGCGCGCGATGATCGCGATGGCGCTGGCGTGCCGGCCACGCCTGCTGCTTGCCGACGAACCGACCACCGCGCTTGACGTCACCGTGCGTCAGCAGATCGTCGACCTATTGATTGCGTTGCAGGAGCAGGAGGCGGCGGAGCGCGGCATGGCCGTGCTGCTGATCACGCATGACCTGAATCTGGTGAAGCGTTTCGCTCAGCGCGTCGCGGTGATGGAGAAGGGCGTGCTGGTCGAAACCAATACGACCGAAGCGTTGTTCTCCAACCCACAGCATCCCTACACCCAACGCCTGCTGGACAGCGAGCCGCAGCGCGCAGTGGAGCCTGTCGAACCGGATGCGCGGCCTTTGCTCGAAGTGCAGGGACTCGCGGTCGACTACGGCACCTCCGCGAAAGGCTGGCGTTCCATGTTCGGGCGCTCTACCTTCCGCGCGGTGCATGACATCGATCTGAGCGTGCGGCGCGGCGAAACGCTCGGCATCGTCGGCGAATCGGGGTCGGGAAAATCAACGCTCGCGGCTACCGTGCTCGGCTTGCAGCAACCGGCCAGCGGTCATATTCATATCGACGGGTTGCCGCTATCCACGCTGAAAACCGCCCGTTCCCGCCGGGCGTTGTATTCGCGCATGCAGGTCGTGTTTCAGGACCCGTTCGGCTCGTTGTCGCCACGCATGACGGTGGAGCAGATCATCGGTGAAGGCCTGACCATGCATCAGCCCGATATGGATGCCAAGGCGCGGCGCGCACGAATCGGCAGCCTGCTGGAAGAAGTGGGCATGCCTGCGGACGCCATGCTGCGTTATCCGCACGAGTTTTCCGGCGGCCAGCGCCAGCGTATTGCGATTGCGCGAGCGCTCGCGGTCGAACCGGAATTGCTGGTGCTCGATGAACCCACTAGCGCACTCGACGTATCCATCCAGAAACAGGTGCTGAATCTACTGACAAATCTGCAGAAAAAGTACAAGCTAAGCTATTTGTTCATTACGCACGATCTGGCGGTGATGCGAGCCATGGCGCATCGCGTGATCGTGATGAAGTCAGGACGCATCGTTGAAGCCGGCAACACACTCGATGTGTTGCACGCGCCGTCGCATCCATATACCCAGTCGCTGCTCGCGTCTTCGCTGATCGTGTCGCCGGCCGGTGCAGTAGAGACTCATACGGGAACTGCTAATGATTGACGAACGTTGGGCGCAAGCCGCCCGGTCGCTTACGAGCCGCGCGGCGTTCTGGTCGCTGCGCATTGTCGACGAACAGATCGACGATCACGAGATCCGCAATGACATCGCGCAACCCATGCGTACGGTGCGCGATCGCGGCGCGATGCTGATCGCATGGGTGGGCGCGGGCGCCGGCTATGCGGCCACCGCGAATCTGAGTGCCGCCGGTCTGCAGGAAGCGCTGGATCTCGCTACGGCCCGCGCGGAAGCAAGCGCGGCTTTGTCGTTGATCGACCATCGCGAAGTCGCGCGTCCTGCCGTGAGCGGCCACTATGTGTCGCCGAATGCGCAGCATGCGTTGCCGAGCCGCGCTGAATGGCTGGAGCGCCTGAGCGTGGAATGCGCGAGCGCGAATCTCGATGCACGCATTGTCGAACGCGTCGCGGCCGTGCAGATCACGCATACCGATCAGCTTTACATGACCGGCGACGGCGTGCGGATCGATCAGCGCTTCCAGTTCGTGATGCCGCAATTGAGTGTGGCCGCACACGCGGACGGCGATACGCAAGTGCGTACCCTCGGCGGCAACTACGGCACCCTGGGGCAGGGCGGCATGGAAGTGCTGGCGCGCTTCGGCTTCAACGGATCGGGGGCACGTGTCGCCAATGAAGCGCTGCAATTGCTGGCCGCGCCGAATTGCCCGTCAGGCAAGCGCGATTTGCTCCTGATGCCCGATCAGATGATGCTGCAGATTCACGAGTCGATCGGCCATCCGCTCGAACTCGATCGCATTCTCGGCGACGAGCGCAACTTTGCCGGCTGGAGCTTCGTGAAGAAAGAAATGTTCGGCTCGTACCGCTACGGTTCGGAACTGCTGAACGTGACCTTCGACCCGGAACTGCGCGAGGAAGCCGCTACGTACGCATTCGACGACGACGGCACCGAAGCGCACAAGCAATACCTGATTCGCGACGGCGTGCTCGAACGTCCGCTCGGCGGCGCGCTTTCGCAGCAACGCGCGCATATGGCCGGCGTGGCGAATTCGCGCGCGTCGAACTGGAATCGCCCGCCGATCGACCGCATGGCGAATCTGAACATCGAGCCCGGCGAGAGTTCGCTGGAGCAGATGATCGGCAACATCGAACACGGCATTCTGATGCGCACCAACACGTCCTGGTCGATCGACGACCATCGCAACAAATTCCAGTTCGGCTGCGAGTTCGGTCAACTAATCGAAAACGGCAAGCTCACCCAGGTCGTCAAACAGCCGAATTACCGCGGGATTTCGGCGAATTTCTGGCGCAGCCTGAGTGCGGTGGGGAATGCGGATACGCGCGAGGTGTACGGCACGTCCATGTGCGGCAAGGGCGAACCGGCACAGATCATTCGCGTGGGCCACGCTTCGCCGGCTTGCGTGTTCAGCAATATCGACGTGTTCGGAGGCGCTTGATGAGTCAATTCATGTCCTCACGTTCCGCACCGTCGATCGACTGGCAGCAACATTTCACGTCGCTGGCCGATGCCATCGAACGCTTGCAGCAAGGCACGGAAACCACGCTGAGTTCATTTGCCGGCGAGCAGTCGGACTTTATACGCTTTAACTCGGGCAAGGTGCGGCAGATCGGCAGTGTGTCGCAAGGCAAGCTGACCTTGCGTTTGATCGACGGCGCGCGCCAGGCCTATTCAACGCTGACCGTCTGCGGCGATCTGCAACAGGATCTGGACGATGTGAGCGCGACGCTTGCCACCTTGCGTGAAAGTCTGCGCGGTGCGGCGGACGATCCGCATCTGCTGTTCGACACGTCGCAATGGCAGCGCGCCACGCAGCGTTCGGGCAAGTTGCCGGAGCCGGCCGGCTTGTTGCGCACCGTCGCTGAATGTGCGAAAGGGCTGGATTTCGTGGGTTTTTACGCGGGCGGCACGATCGTGCGCGGGTTCGCGTCCACGGGCGGCAGCCGCGGCTGGTATGAAGTCGATAACTTCAATTTCAGCTGGTCGCTATACGATCCGAGCGGCCGCGCGATCAAAACCGCTTACGCGGGAGACGACTGGAGCGATGCCGTTTTCGCGAGCAAGGTCGAGCAGGCCGCAACGCGTCTGTCCGTGCTTGCGCGCACGCCGCGCACCTTGGCGCCAGGGCGTTATCGTTCGTATCTGGCGCCCGCAGCGCTGGCGGAATTGCTCAGCGTGACGGCATGGACCGGCTTCTCCGCACGCGCCCAGGCGAGTTCGCGCAGCGAGTTGTACAAGCTGCATGTGGGAGAAATCGTAGTCGACCCGCGCGTCACGATCAGCGAAGATCTGAATCTCGGCATTACACCCGGATTCAACGACGACGGCTACCTGCGTGAAAGCGTCCCGTTGATTCAGGCCGGCCGCAGTGCCGAGCGCCTGACCAATGCACGCAGCGCGCGCGAGTATGGGTTGACGCCCAACGGTGCGCTGGCGAACGAGTCACCGGCGGCACTCTCGATGCAAGCGGGCGATCTGCTGGAAGAGGACGTGCTGGCGACGCTCGATACCGGTCTCTACATCGGCAATCTCTGGTACGTGAATTTCTCGGACCGGATGAATTGCCGTCTGACCGGCATGACGCGCTTCGCGACCTTCTGGGTCGAGAACGGGCAGATCGTCGCGCCGCTCGAAGCAATGCGTTTCGACGATAGTTTGTACCGTGTGCTCGGCAGCGAACTCGAGCAACTCGGCTCGCAAGCGGAATTGCTATTGAGCGACTCGACATGGGGCGAGCGCGCCACGGGCGGCATGCAACTGCCCGGCATCCTGACGAGGTCATTCGAATTGACGTTATGAGCCTATGAATCAAGACATAAAAACAAAAACTGAATCTGAGAGCTTGCCCGAGGGTCTGACGCTGCGTGCATTGCGCGTTGGCGACGCGGAGCAATTCCACGCAATGGGGCAGTTGCCGGTAGTGATGAACGGCAATCCGCACATGCCGTTCCGGACGCTTGCGAGCACGCGCGAATACCTCGAAAAACTGGAGCCGTCCGAGATCGTGATCGCCGCAATGGTTGGCGACACGCTGGTCGGTGAAGCGGAGCTCACGCCTTTTAAGGGGCGCCGCGCGCATGCCGCATCGCTCGGCATTGGTGTGCACGACGCATGGCACCGGCGCGGCATCGGTAATGCGTTGATGACCGAACTGCTCGATCTGGCCGACAACTGGCTCGGTCTGCGCCGCGTTGAATTGGACGTCTTCGCCGATAACCATGCGGCGCTCGCGCTCTATCGCAAGTTCGGCTTCGAGCTCGAAGCGCATCAGCGCGGCGCGGTGTTGCGCCGTGGCGTGCTGATCGACTGCTATTTCATGGCGCGGCTGCGTGAACCGGCGCCGTTGCAGTCCACGCCATCAGCAACCCACTTCGCAGCGGAATAAGGCCATGAAAGAAGAAACGTTGCAGCGGGACACCGCGCTCGATCAGCGTATTACGGTTCGCGCGCTCGAATCCACGGACATGGATGTAGTCGCCGAGATCATGAGCCTGCCCGGCGTGCGGCGCGGCACGCTGTCGGTCGGTTACCGCAGGCCTGAACAGCTCAAGGCATGGTTCGAGAAACGCCTCGAAAGTGGCGTAAGCGTGTGCGCCACCATCGGCGGGCGCGTGGTCGGCCACGCCGGATTGGAGGTTCAACGGCCCAGCCGCGCGCATTGCGCGTATTTAGGAATGGCCGTGCACGACGCGTATCATGGGCGCGGTGTCGGCATGGCGCTTCTGCAAGGGCTCACCGACTGCGCGGACGCGTCACTCGGTTTGCGCCGCATCGAACTCACGGTGTTCGCCGACAACGCGCCGGCGATCGCGCTGTACCGCAAGTTCGGCTTCGTCGAAGAAGGTCGCTCGCGCGGTTATGCAATGCGTGACGGTGTACTGGCCGACGCGCTGCATCTGGCCCGCCTCGTCGACGCACCGCGCCTCCAGGCAATCTGAACGGATTTTTTGCGTGCCATTTTTTTTCATCGACCGCCCGGTCTTCGCATGGATTGTTGCGCTCGCCATTGTCGTGGCGGGCGCGCTCGCCATTCCGCAGTTGCCGGTGGCGCAGTATCCGCGTCTGGCACCCCCGCGCATCGTGATCAGCGCCACCTATCCGGGGGCCGCGACTGAAGTGGTCGATGCCAATGTCGGGAGCATCATCGAGGAGAGTCTCGATGGTGCCGACAATATGCTGTACTACGAAACGACCAGCGATAACCTCGGCGATCTCGAGATCGACGCCACCTTCGCGCCGGGCACCAATCCGGATCTCGCGCTGGTCGACATCCAGAACCGTCTCAAGCAGGTCGAGCCGCGCTTACCGCAACAGGTCGTGCAGCAGGGCATCAGCGTATTCAAGGCGGCCAACACGTTTCTGATGCTGGTTGCGCTGACATCCACCGATGGCTCGCGCGATTCCGTGCAATTGAGCGACTACCTGAGCCGCTACGTGCTGCGCGAACTGAAGCGCGCGCCAGGCGTGGGCGCGGCGGAGTTGTGGGACGCCGACGAAGCGCTGCGCATCTGGCTCGATCCGATGAAGCTGCGCGAGTACGGCCTCGGCGCCGCCGAAGTAATCGCCGCGATCGCCACGCAGAACGCCACGGTAACGGCCGGCACGCTGGGCGATGCGCCTTTTGTTCCGGGCCAGCAATTGACGGCCTCGGTGAGCGTGAAGGGGCAACTGATTTCGCCCGCCGAATTCGGGCAGATCGTGCTGAAGGCGCAGCCCGACGGGTCGGCGGTGCGCCTGCGAGACGTCGCGCGGGTCGAACTTGGACGCGACAATTACTCGTACTACTCCCGCCTGAACGGCAAGGCCGCGGCGACTGTCGGTATTCAACTCGGGCCGCGCGGCAATGCGCTCGAGACGTCCAACGCGATCCGCGCGCGGCTTGCCGAGTTATCGAAAAGCTTGCCGCCGGGCGTTGCCATCGAAATTCCGTTCGATAACGCGCATTTCGTGCAGATTGCGATTCGTGAAGTGCTCGTCACACTGGCGGAAGCGGTCGTGCTGGTGTTCTTCGTGATGTGGCTGTTCCTGCGCGATCTGCGCTACACGCTGGTGCCGACGGTGGTGATTCCTGTCACGCTGATGGGCGCGTTTCTCGCGATGTACGCCTGCGGCCTGTCGATCAACGTATTTACGATGTTCGGTCTTGTGCTCGCGATCGGCATTCTCGTCGACGATGCCATCGTGGTGGTGGAGAGCGTGCATCGCGTGATGGAAGAAGAAGGGCTGCCGCCGCGTGAGGCGACCCGTAAAGCGATGTCGCAGATCGGCGGGGCGATCGTCGGCGTGACCGCCGTGCTGACCGCCGTGTTCGTGCCGATGGCGTTCTTTCCGGGCGGCGTCGGCGGTATTTACCGGCAGTTCGCGGTGTCGATGATCGCGTCGATGCTGGTGTCGTCGTTCCTGGCTTTGTCGTTGACGCCCGCGCTGTGCGCGAACCTGCTGAAAGCGCACAAGCACCCGGTGAGTGAGCGCGATGCCCGCCGCGGCCTGTTCGGTTTCGCCGCGCGAGCGGCGAGCCGGTTTACGTCCGGTTTCGACCGAGCCGCGAGCGGCTACCGTGGGCTCACCGCGCGTACGTTGCGTCGTATCGGACCCATGCTGGCAATCTATGCCGTGCTGGTCGGCGTGTGCGCCGCGCTCTACTGGCAACTGCCCGGCGGTTTTTTGCCGAGCGAAGACGAAGGCCAGTTGCAGGTGATGGTGCAATTGCCGGCCGGCGCGACGCAGGCGCGTACGCTCGCGGTGGTCCAGCGGGTGGAAAAGATCCTTCACACGGAGTCCGCGATCGCGCACGTCACCAGTGTGGTCGGCTGGAGTTTTACCGGCAGCGGTCAGAACGTGGCGATGGGCTTTGTCGAACTGAAAGACTGGGGCAAGCGCGACATCGACGCCATGACCCTGCGCGACCGGCTTAACGAAAAGTTCGACGAGATTCTCGACGGTAGCGTGGAAGCGCAATTGCCGCCTTCCGTGCCGGGACTCGGGCATTCGGACGGCTTCGTGTTCCGGCTCGAAGATCGCGGCGGAGTCGGGCTGGACGCGCTGAAGGCCGCGCGCGAGCAACTGTTCGCGCAGGCCAAGGCGAGCCCGGTGCTGGCGTCGGTGCATTCGGAGGATCTGCCGGATGCGCCGCGCGTCGAACTCATCATCGACCGAGCGAAAGCGTATGCGCTCGGCGTGCCGTTCGAGCGCATTGCCGACGTGCTGGGCAGCACCTTCGGCTCGACGTATATCGACGACTTTCCTGCCGGTGGCCGGATGCGCCGGGTGATGATCTCCGCCGACGCCGCCACGCGAATGACCGACGACGATCTGATGTCGCTCGCCGTGCCGAACTCGACGGGGGGCATGGTGCCGCTATCGGCGATCGCGTCACGCCATTGGTCCATCGGTCCGGTGATGCTGAGCCGCTACAACGGTTATCCGACACTCGACGTGAGCGGCCACGCCGCGCCCGGCTACAGTTCGGGCGCGGCGATGGCGGAGATGGAGCGGCTCGCCGCTTCGTTGCCGGTTGGCGTGTCGTACGACTGGGTCGACGCGGCGCGCGAAGAAACCGCTGCGGCGCGCCTCACACCGTTGCTGGTCGGCTTGTCGCTGCTGGCCGTGTTCATGGCGCTGGCTGCCCTGTACGAAAGCTGGACGATCCCGTTTGCCGTGCTGATGGTCGTGCCGCTCGGCGTGATCGGCGCGGTCGCCGCGGTTCTGCTGCGCGGCATGCCGAACGACGTGTACTTCAAGGTCGGCATGATTACCGTCATCGGCCTCGCGGCGAAAAACGCGATTCTCATCGTGCAGTTCGCACGCGATCTGTATCGTCAGGGCCTGCCGTTGACGCGCGCCGTGACAGAAGCGTCCGCTGCGCGCTTCCGGCCGATCGTGATGACCTCGGCGGCGTTCCTGCTCGGCGTGGTGCCCCTGGTGGTGTCGAGCGGTGCGGGTGCCGAAAGCCGGCGCTCGATCGGCACCGGCGTGTTCGGCGGCGTGCTGGCGGCCACGCTGTTCGGCCTCGTGTTCGCGCCGGTCGCGTTTCATGCGGTCGCCTCGCTCACGTATAGCAGGCGGCGGCTTGCAGCGCTGCGCCGCAAGCGTGACGAGCGGCGCGCGCGGCGGGAAGGGAGCGAAAGCGGCTCGTTGACGAATGGCCGATGAGGTGACCGGGCTCGTCCACTCACTGCTCGTACGTCACGTCGCCCTTGAGCGGCTTGCTCGCGACGGGAATGCTTGACGAGCACGATCCTGCGCTGAAACCTTTTTAAGGAAGCCGCTGGCACGATTTCCGCCTGAGCGCCGAATCGTCAGATGTTTCTCCGTTATTGGGGGCAATAACGGACGCATTTTGTCATATGTAAAAGAAACCGGATGTTTCAATATGGAAACGTTTTTAGGTGATTGAGAATCCGGCCTCCGGGTGTTTAATCATGAATGTTTCAATAAATGTGCGGTTCACCACATTGCTACTGTCGATAAATTCCCAATTTGCGAATAAAAGGAGGATTGAACGTTCATTATTTGCGATGTTTGGATTTCATGTTTGAAACATTTTTGGATGCGATTGTGATGAATCGATTCCGCAAATCCCGTGATTTCGAATAAAAGCGAGTTTCGGCGTCACAGGTCTGAAAGCTACACTGTGTAAGGCTTTTGGCCTTGTGGCAGTCGACGGCGCGGGATGCTGCCGTGCTATGCCAGGTCCTATGGCGGAAGTTATATGAAACGCGAAATAATGGTTTTCGTCATACATGGACTTTCTCGATGCGGATTTGTTTTTCAAATTTACTCTGGTGAACCGTTCCGCTAACATCGGGCATAATCCGTTAAGCTGCGTTGCCGGCGGTTTTCAGCCGCCGTTATTTGAACTCGTCCATATCGGCCGGCTGACGGACAGCGGGGTCCACAACGTACGACAGTTTGGGGAAAGATCATGCCGCACATGCATCTGGATACTGCGAGGATTACCTGGTTACATACGCCGGCGCTGAACGTGCGTAGCGCAGCACGGCGAATCGGCGTGTTGCTGTTCGACGGCTTCTGGCTGCTCGGGCCTGGCACGGTGGTCGAGATGTTCCAGACCGCCAACGAACTCTCGGGCTCACGCGCTGGCGAAGAGCCGCCTTACGAAGTTCAGTTTTTGTCGATGGACGGCGGCAGCGTCGCGAGCTCCTCATCGGCGCGAATCTGGACCGACCGTATCGACACACGTTACGGAAGCGGCTTCGACGTGCTGTTCATCGCAGGCGGCTACGGCGCACTCGAAGCCGCGCGGGACGAACGGCTGCTGGGCTGGCTGCGATCGGTGCAAACGCGTACTCGCGCGATCGAGACGATCGGGGAGGGCCGCCTCGTGCTGGAAGCCGCGGGCCCCGCGGAACATGACGGCCCGCAGGTGAACCGCTATCTGGGCAGCGCCACGACCGATGCCGCGCGTAACGCCGCCAACGATCGTAACGACTGTGCGCGAAGTGCGCTGATGTTCATCAAGCGCGACCTCGGTGCGGAGCTCGCGCGCAGCGTCGCCGACCGGGTCATGCCGGGCATGGCCGCGACCTGGGTGCCGTTGCCGGCCGAGGGGGGCACACTTAGCGTGGCTGAAAAAATCCGTGCCGCGGCGCGCTGGATGGAGTCGAATTGCGATCGTCCGGTCTCGGTTGCCGACGCTGCGCAGGTGGCGGCGATGAGTGAGCGCAATTTTCTGCGGCGCTTCAAGCATGAAATGCAGCTCACACCGTCTGACTATCTGTTGCAGGTTCGGCTGCGTATTGCCTGTAATTTTCTGACCGAAACCGAATTGCCGGTCGACAAGATCGCACGGCGCAGCGGCACCGGCAACGGCGATCGCCTCGCGAAGATCTTCCGCAAGCGCATGGCGCTGTCGCCTACCGAATATCGCGCCCGCAGCCGGGTGGCGACTGAGGCGTAGGCTGGGCAGGCGCCGTGCAGACGGCGCACCTCATCGCCGGTGGGTGCGTGCGTAGCGGCTTGTGTAACAGCATGCGCAGCCGCGTGTGCATCGGCGGCCGTGGTTTCTCCGGGCAGGCTTCTTACGGGCGCAGCGGCCATGGGCAACAAGGTAATGGCGTTGGCATTGCCGGAGGTGAAACTCATCGAGCCCGAGGTGTTCTGCGATGAATTCGGCTTCTGCTTCGAGAGCTTCAGCGCGGATGAGTTTACCGACGACGTTTCGCAAGGTTTCCAGTTCGTGGAAGACCGTCATTTGCGCGCGGTGCGTGGTGTGTTGCGTGGGCTGCACTATCAGGTACAGCGTCCGCAAGGCCGGCTGGTGCGTGTGGTGGTGGGGGAAGTGTTCGACGTCGTCGTGGACGTGCGGCTCAAATCGCCGAACTTCGGCAAATGGTGTGGCGCCTATCTGAGCGGGGCCAATTATCGGCAGGTGTGGGTGCCGCCGGGCTTCGCGCATGGTTTCGTCGTGCTGTCCGACGTCGCCGAATGTCTGTGGAAGACCACGGAATACTGGTTCCCCGAACTCGAGCGCTGCATCTTGTGGCGCGATCCCGATATCGGCATCGAGTGGCCTATTGAAGTCGAGCCGATCCTCGGCGCGAAGGACGCAGCGGGCCGGCGTCTTTACGAAGCGGAAAATTTCGCCTGAGCGCCGCACGCGTAGTGGTTCGGCACCGTTCAGCGTGTCGCGACCACGGCGCCCACGCTCGCGGCGACCACCAGCAGCGTGCCGGCTATCTGGACGGCACCCATGGGTTGATGCAGCACCACGAAGCCGGCCAACGCGCCGATCGCGGGTTCGACACTCATCAGGATTCCAAATGATGCGGCCGGCATGTGCCGCAACGCCACCATTTCCAGCGCGTAGGGTAGCAACGGGACCAGCAGCGCGAGACCCGCGGTCGCGGCGATCTGCCCCGCGGCGATGTGCACGCCGGTTTGCGCGAAGCCGAATGGCGTGGCGACCAGCGCCGCTGCGATCAGCGAAACCGACAATCCTTCGAGTCCGGCGAATACGGTGCCGATCTTTTTCATTAGCACGATATAGCTGCCCCAGCCGAGGGCGGCCCCGAGCGCGAGCAGCACACCGAGCGGTTCGCCGATCCAGCCCGCGCGATCGCGCGAGAGCAGCAGCACGCCGGCAATCGCCAGTGCCGGCCACAGTAATGCGCGCGCGCGGCGCACCGCGAAGGTGGCTACGGCGAGCGGCCCGAGAAAATCGATCGCGACGGCCAGTCCCAATGGAATCCGCTGAAGCGCCGCGAAAAAGCACAGCGTCATGCCGGCCATCGCCGCCCCCAGCGCACCGGCCGCGAGCCAATGCGAGCGCGAGTAGGTGAACAAACGCGGGCGCACCAGCAACGCCAGCACCACGGCCGCCCAGCACAGACGCAACCAGGTCGTGCTGAGCGAACCGTACGTTGCCATGGTCGGCGCGGAGAGTGCGGCGCCGAACTGCACGCTTGACATCGACAGTACGCACAGGAGCGCGGCACCGGCCGCCGCACTGGCGGGTTTCATTGGCGTTGGCGCGGGATGCAGCGCCGGTTTGATGGTGGTGTCCTGCATGGTGGCCTCGTTGCCGCTTGTCGGATGCGTTGGACGCTATCTTATCGGTGCGAGCGGTATTAAGATAAGTTGATATTTCTTATGGCCACTTCAAGAAACGTGATGACCCGAGATCTCGATAGCAGTCTGCTGCGCGCGTTCGTTACGGTGGCGGAGACAGGCGCCGTGGGCGTGGCGGCGGCGCGCCTCGCGCGTACCCAGGCGGCGGTGAGCATGCAATTGCGCCGGCTCGAAGACGAACTGGGGCAGCGTTTGCTCGACCGCTCGCCGCGTGGCGTGCAGCTCACCGAAGCGGGGCATCTGCTACTGCCGTTCGCGCATACGATCCTCGGCGCGGGCGCCGACGCGCGGCGGGCGTTGAGCGCGGGGCAGGTGTCCGGTACGGTGCGGCTCGGCATGCTGGAGGACATCGCGGTTGGCCGGCTGCCGCGTGCACTGCGGCGCTTTTCGATCGCTTATCCGCAAGTGGCGCTAGAGATTGTCGTCGATACCAGTTCGGCTTTGTCGAACCGGCTTGCGGAGGGCGGCCTCGACGTGATTGTGGGGGACCCCGCGCTGGTCGACTCGGTGCCGCTTCTGACCTGGACGCAGCCGCTCTTCTGGGTCGGCGCGCGCGGGTTTAGCCGCGACGGTGACGCGGCCTTGCCAGTGGTTGCATTCGGCGGTGCCTGTCTGTGGCAGCAGCAGGTGTTGACGGCGCTGCGGCGTGCGGGGATTGCGTGGCGCGTCGTGTGCACCAGCACCAGTTTGCCGGCGGTGCAATCGGCCGTGGAAGCGGGGCTTGGCGTGTCGGTGCTGCTCGACGGCAATATCCGTTCGGAGTCGATGCGCGTACTCGGCCAGGCCGATGGATTGCCCGATGCGCCCACCGCCGATTTCGGGCTCTTTATGCGCCCGGTCTCCGGCGCCCAGGCGGCCGCCGTGCAGACATTGCAGACGTTCCTTTGCGAGGAATTGCATCTTGGCTTGCGGGAATGCGAGCCGCTTGCGGTGTGATGTAATTTGGTCGGTTTTATATTTCTGATTCCTAATCTAAGGTTTGTGGTTTATTAGCGTTGCCCCTGTGCGGGGGGGCACCTACTTTTCTTTGCCTGCCGCAAAGAAAAGCAACCGTATTGGAAGTCAAGCGGCGAACAGGTGCTCAAGGTAGCAAGTGTCAGAGGCAGGGA
>NZ_CAJNBK010000046.1 GCF_905220975.1 Paraburkholderia haematera
AGCTCAGGATCGGGTTTCACTCGTTTGTTGCGTTTCGCTACGGTCATCGTCGCTCCTGTTACTGGCAGTCTCCTGCCAAATGACCGTTTACACAAAACTAATTACACCCTCTACGGCGCCAGAGCAAATGCCACTGGCTCCATAGTTTTGCGCCTTGCCGCCGTCATTAAACGTAACTCGCCTATTCTTTTGAGCGCGTCGCGCGACGCGCTCCCACCCTCGCTTGCAGGTTGAGCAGCAAAGTTCCGAAGACCTATCGGGCCGAGGTCCGATAGGTCTTCGTGGCAGGGGTCTGGGCCTTATCAATTGGGCCAACTACTCGACGCCCCAAAAACAAAAGATATCGGCGCTGGTGAGACGTGGACAAGTCAAGCAATCTGGAAAAGTCCGTGACTGTGAAGCGGTTTTATGCACTGAAGCGGAATTCACCGCTTGGCGACAATAGAGTTCCGAACTCAGGCGTCGTGATGTCCAATGAAGTCGAGAAGTAACAGGGACTAGTCAGCAGGCGAAAAGAGTGTCTTCCCGCCGTCAACGGAAATTTTGAGGAGAACTCGTTCCGAGTTTTTCCCCGGTATTGACGGACTTTCAATACGTACGTCAAGTGCGGATTACTCACACCCGCACCAAATATGCAGAAGGCTCCCGAGCGATCGAGAGCCTGTTTTGTCTGACCTCGCCCGATTAATAGGCTGCATTCGACCGTTGCATACCACTGCCCCTCTAATTCCCGGTTCGTTCTGCCGCGAAATGCGCCGTCTAGTTTGGACATCGGTCGTAGCATCCGTTCGCTGGCAATAATCGAGACAATGTTACCGACAATGTGTAAGCTATGAGAGGTGACGGGAGCATCGCTGCGTGAACGCAGCATTTTGACCGCGCAAATACAACTTACGCACAACTCTACGGGGCAGACATGCCGGAACTTAAGAACCGGATGCTATTCATTAGCCACGCGTGGCAATATGACAGCGCATACAACACGTTGGTCAAATGGTTCAACGAGGAACCCAATTTTTCATGGCGCAACTGCAGTATCCCCAGTACCGACGCTCTCCCGGATAAAACGACCAAAGGATTGGCGGAAGGTATCACACGTCAAATCAACCCATCGCAAGGGGTTTTGATTATTGCGGGAATGTATGCCGCGCACAGCGGTTGGATTGATTATGAAATCGGTGAAGCCAAGAGATTAGGAAAAGTAATTATAGGAATACGGCCTTGGGGACAAGAGCGCCTACCTGTCAAGGTACAAGACGCCGCGACGGTGTTGGTGAATTGGAGCAGTGCTAGCGTGATCGGCGCGATTCGGACCCATATCTAAGAAGGCATACCATTGAACGATTTTGACTACCCAGCCCTCTACCAATCAGCCTCCGATCTGACGCAAAGGGCACAGACTTTCTTTTATCGGGCTTTCTTGGGGCACATGGGATTACTCGCCATCGCCGCCTTGATCTCTGTCGCAAATTGCTCAAGTCCGGAGGTCGCTATCGTTCAGGCGATGGTGCTGCTCGGCGCACTCGGTTGCGCAATATATCTCTACTTTGCACGACCTGATCGCCATTGGTATGCCGGACGGGCGGTAGCCGAGTCCGTCAAGACGCTAGTGTGGCGCTTTGTTTCGAAGGCCGAGCCGTTCGACAATGCTGATGCAGTAGATCGCCATGACTTTGCCTTGAGGCTGAAGGCGGTCGTCGAACAAAACAAAGACGTCGCCGGTTTGCTGACGACGCACCTCGACGGCGTTCAAATTTCCAACGAGATGGAGCGCCTTAGACAACAGAATGTCGAAGACAGGGCGAAGTACTACCTAGAATTCAGAATCGTTGACCAGCAGGGTTGGTATGCAAGGAAAGCCGCGTATAACAAGCGCATGGTCAATAGATTTTTTTTGACCCTCATGGTTACACTTGGCACATCAATATTTTTCGCAATATCTAAGGTCGAATTTCCGACGGCTTCTTTTTGGCCCACTGACTTCTTTGTAACCCTCGCTGCCGGCATCCTAAGCTGGATGCAAGCGAAGCGTTTTCAGGAACTCGCTGCATCGTACGCGCTTACCGCCCATGAAATTAGCATCATTCGACAACAAGCGAGTGGCTCGACGACGGACGATGAATTGTCCAAGTTCGTCGGTGATGCCGAAAATGCATTCTCGCGTGAGCACACACAATGGGTTGCTCGGAAAGATACTTGAGGGCGTGCCCGCGTGTTACGTAGCGTATCCTTCGGCGCTGAGTAAGTAGGTCCTTTGCGCTTCGGAGCGCTTTCATGGAAGTCGGAGTCCTCGACATATGTCCTCGCAGCATCACGCCCCCGACCAGGCCGACAAAAGTCCACTTTGTCATTGGGGGACTGCGATCAGGCGTCGGCTCCAATGCTGCTTGCTTTATTCCTTCAGAATCTTCTTTCTAGGAGGCAGCTCGTCTATCGCGTGATCCAAATTCATATGGCTGTCCGGAAGGAGAGCGCGGCCCGGCCCCCCTTGCGACCGTTGTCTGACTGTCCCTGCAGCGGCATTGCTTGCACAGAACGTGCTAGTCTCCCGCAGTTCTAGAGCGACTTCAGTTTGGAAATATGTCATGAAACCATATTGCTTTGTGCTGATGCCGTTTGGTAAGAAAAGCGATGAAGGCGGCAGGGTCATTGATTTCGATCGCGTGTATAGCGAGGTCATACAACCAGCTGTAACGGCGGCGGGCCTTGAACCGATCCGAGCCGACGAAGATGCGGCCGGGGGGATCATTCACAAGCCGATGTTTGAGCGGCTTATGCTGTGCGACTATGCGATCGCAGACTTGACAACCGCAAACGCAAACGTGTTCTATGAACTGGGAATACGGCACGGCATACGCCCACACAGCACAATTCTGATGTTTGGGAAGGGCTCAAGATTACCTTTCGATGTTGAACCTCTAAGAGGATTACCGTATCCGATCTCCGAAACCGGGGTTCCGGAAGACGTCGCTGAGAGTATAGAAGCGCTAGGTAAACGCTTGGAGGCATGTAAGGATCCGTCCGAAGACAGTCCGCTCTTTCAGCTAGTGGACGATTGGCCTCGGCCCGACATTGCGCGACTTAAGACGGATAGATTCAGAGAGGCCGTTGAATATTCGAAAGTCTACAAAAGCAAACTGTTAGCAGCTAGGACGGCAGGATACGAAGCGGTCCGTGCCGTCGAACTGGAACTCGGGAAGATTTGCGATGTGGACCCGGCGATCGTGATTGATTTGTATCTTTCCTATAGAGCGGTGAAGGCTTGGGATGCAATGATCGCGCTGGTTGATATCATGTCGCCACTTCTCGCACGAACAATTCTCGTGCGCGAACAATTTGGGTTTGCTCTTAATCGGGTAGGCCGCCGGGTCGAAGCTGAAGCCGTGTTAAGGCGTATTGTCGACGAACACGGCGCGAGTAGCGAGACAAACGGCATATTGGGCAGGGTGTATAAGGACCAGTGGCAGGAGGCTTTCGCACAGGGCCGGCTTCTTGAATCCCGAGGCCTCCTAAGGAAAGCGATTGATACCTACAGGATGGGATTCGAAAGTGACATGCGAGACGCTTATCCCGGCATTAACGCCTTAACTCTGATGGAGTGCGCCGAGCCAGTTGACCCAAGACAGCAAGAGCTTCTCCCTGTAGTACGCTACGCCGCAAAGCGGCGCCTCGCTTTGACATCGGCGGACTATTGGGACTACGCAACATTGGTTGAGCTTGAGGTACTTGCCGGTGACCAAGTCGCGGCAATCCGCGCCTTAGAAGACGCCCTCGGCCACGTCAGAGAAATCTGGGAGCCAGAAACAACCGCACGCAACCTACAGCTCATTTCCGACGTTCGTGCGCGACAAAACGTGGACATAGCGTGGCTAAGTCCCCTTATAAAGGAGCTACTTGCCCGGGCGCATGCGGAATCGTCAACGAAGTCGTAATCGCGCTTCCACAGCGGGCTAGCTTCCCAGCGCAGCAGCGAGGTCCGCCCACGGAACGAGATCAATGGACTCGCTCTTCAGGTAGCCCGGAAGCGTAGGGGAATCAGTACCCGCGTAAACTGCGACCACTCGCTTGCCCAGTTCTAGACTTTTTTCAACTTCCCACTTCACCCACTCGCTGGATGCCGTGTGCTTCGACACGTAAACAACGGTCACGGAACTCTGCTCTATCCGCTCGCGGAGTTTTTGGCGAATGTATTCAGCTCGCTCGCTTTCGTACGGAACCTTCACTGACCAATCATTAAATTCAAGGTCATTCTTCTCATTTTTGGCTTGTGCCCGCAGGAGATTGACCTCATCGACATCCTCGTAAGCGAAGCTGATAAATACGTTCTTCCGCCCCTCAGTTTGCGTCAGAATTTCCTTCGCACGCTGTTCCAACGCCTTGGTATCGCCTAGTGTGCCGCTGCCGCGTCCGCTGCTACCGCCCATTTTTTGCTCCCAGAAAATTAAATTCCTGACAAGCTATGCACTCGCCACAAGGCTTCTCGCCACCGACGTGGCAAGAGTAGGTGCCCGCAATGCCCTTTTGGCTCGCTACAGCGACGACGTCTTGCTTAAAGAAATCTTTAAGGGGGGCAAGTACTGCCATCCTGACACCCATAATTGTCGTCAAGAGACTCTCGGCACTTCGCAAAAAAGAAGAAGTCTGGTCTGGAAATATGGCGGTGTCATCGTGCAGCAGCCCGATTGCGACGCTGTCAGCCCCCTTTGTATATGCATAAGCAGCGCCAACCAAGAGAAACATCATATTGCGGCCGGGCGTAAACGCTTCTTCGCTAACATGCAGAGCCGGGTCCGTCAGGCCCGAGTGAATCAGCGTACCGAATCCTGACAGACCGGCCACCTCAGGTTTGGCCAGACCGAGCGCCTGCATGGCTGCTACGCACGCGGCAAACTCCCGCTTCTTTGCTCGCTGCCCATAGTCGACGAACAACGGGTACTGTTCGGTTCCCGCTTCCTTGGTCAGCACCGCCATCAGGGTTGAATCGAGGCCACCCGACACTAACGTAACGATGCTCATAACAGATCCAATTGAGTAGCGGCGCGCATAACGATCCAGATTGCCCAGTCGAATACTCCGACCGAAAATCCGTGCTCTACAGCATGTCTGCTCAACTCCTTCTCAAAGCGCTCGTATGAGCGCAAGCTCGTAATGCTGATTGACGGCGAAGGTATCATTCCGATGTTCGCCATATACTTGATCACGTGACGATCGATCACAGCCATATCATAAGTAATCCCGACGTTTCTCATGAACATGCTGGCTTGCTTCGGTCCGAGCCCGCACATCTCACTGACGAGCCAGTGTCTCAGCGAGCATGGGTCGGTATGTTCGGATAGCGAGGCTGTCAGGGTCTGGCTATTTAGCCGCATCCAACAGCGAGCAAGTTGTGTCGCGCGTGCGCGAGGAAATCGATATCGCTGAGAGCTTCCCACTACGTCGAGCGGAGACGCAAGCGCGTTGAAAAGTCGTTGTTCAATTCGCCTGTAGGTTGTTTTCTTCGTTCCGGTCAGGATGCGCCGGTCGTGAATTCTCTTCGCCGCGGCGGAAGCCAGTGAATACTGAACTTGACTGCTGAGAATGCAGCAGGAGAGTTCCCGCCAAAGAACTTGCTCAGAGCGATCGGGACGACGGTCCGCATTGAGGCGAGCCTGCACGTCACGCGCAATCGCTACTGTCGCTGCAGTCAATTTAGCTGGACTTAGCATGATTTTCAAAATATGCTCGGGATCGCTTTTTCAAGTTGATCGAGGCTCGATCGTCCACCCGGCATTTTATCGCTTAGGAACCGATCGATCCGTTTGCTTCGTACCATTTGAGTTACGTCGTGCATCCAGGAGGCAAAAAAATCCAGATTGTGGAAGACCACTTTTCCTGCATATTCAACATCCGCACTTCTCGCTGCCTCCTGAACGAACGGAGAGGATGAGTAAGCCGTCTGCCATGCAAAAAAATCATACTGCTGGAAGTGATATAGATGCCCGCTTCCGCTGTCGGCAACAGTCCTACACCACTCAAGACCATCGAAGAAATTGGCCCCAGCCGCAGCCAATACGGCAATGGACAACGGATTGCCAGTACCTAGTAGGTGAAGGGGTTGGTAAAAACCGAGTGCGTCCAAGCCGCGTCGGATTTGAACGACAGTCTGCGCACGCTGAATCAATCCGTCGCCAAGTTCTCTTTCTGGAACCGCGATGATGGATGGTTTCAATGCTTTCGAGACTCGTGCGATTATGGCCGGCAGCAGGTCCACACCATATCGTCCCGTGTCATCTTTCGGGGCGTGGACGATAGGTAGGATCGGCTTGCCCGAAAATTTGGCATCCCGTTCGCAAGCCTTGATCACGGTTTCCGCAGCCCCATCTACGTCGTTTGGTGGTTCGAGCTGATCGAAGCAAAATGCAATGTCATACGGAGTGGCAGTGAGGGTGCGATGGAATGCTTCTGCGGTCCATAATCCGTCGCCTTTTCTCGAAGCCTCATAGTTTCCCGAATCCAGCAAAACTACCGAACCGGTAGCCTGCATAACCGATAACTCGCTTTCTATAGCATCGGAGTCGGATTCGTGTGCCATGTCGTAAGCAGACACGAGCAAAGCATCTGTCTTCATAAGACCCAGCGCTTTCACTGCTTCCGCCGGGCGCAATTGCGTTTCATGCGAAGACACTGATCGAAAGAATGTGGGCAAAGCCAACGAACGCCCACCGATGTCGATTGCTTCAGGCAGCGGGAGCGATTTTGAAGTACGTCCGAGCAAAGCGTCAATATTGCGAAGTAGCTCGGTGATACCGGGATGATCCGGATTTCCATCCCAGCTCGAAAGCGAAACGGTATGCAGGTTGCCGAAGCCGAGCGGCGGGACCACGTTTTCGATTGCGACCGGCAGGAGAGGCACTCCGTTGTGCTCAGCGAACTTCGCCTCATCTAGAACATTCGAATTCTTTCGGGAAGCTTTGCACCAAATTGGAATAACGCACTTCGCGTGCATTAACTGCTTCTCTATTTCAGTCCGGTAGTTGCCAGAATGGATGTCTTGATCCCACCAAACAGCGCGCGTTGTTGCGAGAATCCCATGCAGCTTCCGGACGATGGACTCGCTCGCACGCGCATAAATCAGGCAAATCTCCGTCATATGACGCGTCCCCTGCATGATGGATATGCTTCGCTCGGTACGTGAGCCACTACGACCGAACCGTGACATTCCGATTTTTCGCCTATTCTCGACGCAATGTGCGTTTTTTACAAGCGATGAACTACGCTGAACCTCTACCAACGCCCAGATTGATTGCCTTTGTAAGGCAAGTTTAAATGCACTGTCCGGAAAATTACACCTTCTGGAAATATAAAGTGCGTCCGAACGGCACAATATGTTTAAGCCATGCAGCATAGGAAACTATCAACCGGTCGGACGTAAGCGACTAACTTCTCCCGACGTGCGGCAACCTTTTCGCGCGAGAGCTGTAAGACACATCTCCGAACGCTGTTAGTTCGCTGCGGACACTCCGTCATCTTCTCACCATGGCGAAAAGAATCTGCGAGAAGTGGGTCGATGACCGGGCGCGGCAGCGCGACCGCAACGTGGCGGCCATCGCGCTCGCGAACATGATTGCGTGCATTGCTTGTGCTGTCAGTGCACGACACGGAATTCCAGCCTAGCTATATAACTTCTATCGCGACTGCGTAGCCAGACCGTTGGCCACGAAACAAAAAACACTGGCCCACTCAACGAAGCTCAGATTGGGGGGCAATGCTGGTGCGTTCATAGAGCTTACTGAGCAGATGGAACAGCAGTGCACCGCCGGTGATGGGCAGCCGAACCCGAACCCGTTCAACACCACGAGATCGGCACACGAGCCGCATCTGGAGTTGTCCTAGCTCTTGCCCACGAACTTCCCCTACCGGCAGTTTCCACGGTCAGCATGTGCGCAAGCCTTTTTTCTGTTCTACAATCGCAGGCAGTTTTACAAATTGCAACAAATTAGACGTCCATCGAAAATTGATGCATTTGCGCAAGGGGCGCCATGATAAAAAAAATATTTGTAGTGATGCCATTTTCCGAGGCGAACGGACGGGACCAAGCCTCGCTTACGAGATTTTTCGCCGACTATATAAAAGATCCGATTGAAAACCACGCGAAGCTCGCTGGCAAATACGACGTAACAAGGTCAGGGGATGCCTTCGTGATGCTGGACAAGATTGTCGAAGATCTTGCGCGGGCTGATATCGTTATCTGCGATCTTTCCGGGCCACGCTCGAACCCCAACGTGATGTACGAGCTGGGAATACGTTTGGCTACTTCGCATAATCCGACGATCCTTATCCGAGAAGAAAGTCCCGAGAACGCGGGCATTTTCGATATTCACGGTCTTTACACGCATCCCTACAGCATGGGCGACACGAAGTCGTTGGAAAAATGGGTGGTTTCAAAAATTGTGGAGTACGAGGAGAACTTGGATGCATACGAATCCCCGGTTCTGAAGGTATTAAATCATCGTTCAGCATTCTGGATGCTTCTGCCAATCCGCAAAGCAAGCGCATTTCTCGGCGGCATCTCCAGTGCAGCGGATGCTCATCTCGTCGCATTTTCGAAGGCCGTCACAATATTTCTCGGGAGAAAAGGTATTCCTTTTGCCCCCCGCACGCCACAAATGATTTTCGAGGACTTACAGAAGATAGCCGACAGGACCAGTTTGGATGACTTCGGATATCAGATCTCCTCTATTCCGTCGCTTGATTCATATTTATCGTCCGTCTATCTGCTTGGTCTCGTTGATGACGATATCGAGCGCCGCTTCCGCGAATGTGCGATGTCCTACTCGCTCGCCTTCAACCGCGGAAACGCTTCTCTGTTCTCCGATAACAAGTTGGACGAGTTTGCCCGCTACGCGTTTGAGACCTTGATCCTTATGAACCTTTCGCGACTCATTATTCGTATCTTAGATAGTCGTCAAGGATCCAACGAAAGAAAAAATTTGGCTGTCGAGTTCTTCGAAAACGCCGCGCGAAGTACTCTGTAACGATTTGGGGATAACATGGCAGACTACGTAAGAGAAACTATCCTCTCTCAGGGATATGCGCACATCGAAATGGTGTCATTGACGGAGCAGCAGAAAAAAGACTACGAAATCGCAATGATTGGCTACCAGGAAGGTCGTGCTCGCGTGATTTTGGGGGCGGGCATTAAACCTGAAGTGCGCACTAAAGATGGGTCTTTGATTGTCTATACGACCGTCTATGGTTCGTTAGCGGATGCGTTGGGTGACGTAAAGGATGACTTTATGACTGCGCTCAACGGACTGTATGCGTCATCAAAGATGTTGGCAGATGCATGCATTCTCGAAAGTCTTTTTTTATCGAAGGCTCCTCGTCGAAGCTTAAAGCGATCCGAATCGAGAACTGGTGTGATCAAAGCGGTGAAGGATCTTTTCGATCGAGTTTCGTTTATCGCGGCGAATGCAGACGAGAGGAGTGTCAAGAAGATTATGCGGATGTTGGACGAAATGGATACCCGCATTGATTTCGTTGATCTTCAACTGACCGAACAACGGGATAAGCAGCTCGTTTGGGGATATTTCCACCCACATCTCGGTGAATTACCCAAAGAGCCTTCCATATTCGCGGCAGCTCGTGATAAATCCGGTTTGCAGTATTATCGCTCGAAGGTCGATGGTATTAAGAAGAAAGTAAAAGGTCTATCTGCCTGACGTTGCGCGTAACACTAGGGCGCGAGCACCGACTCGCGCTTTCTTTGAATAAATTTCCGCAGCATCGGCAGCGTTGAACCTAACTCGAATAGACAAGGTCGATATGTCGCGAGCTTTGCGAAAGGTCGGTCATCCCGGATACTTTTTGCGCCACACTTGGCACCACCGACTGGATTCGCCCACGCCGGATGGGGCAAGGTTTGTTGATCGGATTTTGTAACATTGCTGTTCCGAGCCGCGTAAAAAGTTGTGGCGTGAAGCCACGGTGGTTTGAAAAGGCGAGATGCTCAGTGCGTGGACAGACCAAGAACGTAAAGGGCAAGAGACATGGTCGGATTGATCTTACCGTAAGGACGAGCTGCCTCAGTATGCGGCCGCAATCGCGGCCGCCAAGTTCGAAGCCGGTCAGGCTGGAGTGATGATGAGTCTGTTGCCTTGAACCTCGACGCGGATTCGGCCGCCGATTCCAAACCCCGCCGCCTCCAACCACCTCCCCGAAAGCCGAATCCAAGGCGCCGGTGGTAAATCTGGAAAAAATTTGACATGGTCCGGCGCGAACGTTTTCATCGGCCGCGGGCGTCTTTGTGACGAAATGGTCAAGATGCGTTGGGTTGCGGGCACAACTGCTTTATGATTGGCGTCAGCCATGATCAACTCCTATTCAGGTAGGGTTGTTTGTGGTCAGCGGGTCGTGTGGGTGGCAGCCCATGCGTCCCGCGCTTCATCTCCTTCCTCGTTTTCCTTGACGCTCGGCACGGCGCTTTCGCGTGCTCTTCTGCCCTCTAACGAGCCAATCGTTCGACGATGCTTTATGAACGGAATACGTCGAGATCATCCGTTATATTGTTAGACATCCGATGTATTTTCGCGCACTATCGAGGGTTGTGCAACAGCGTCGAACACTCGATGAACAACAAAACAGAGCGCACATTTCACCGCTAGATTTGAGACAGATGGGTCCTGACAGACGTCGCCTAAGATCGAGCATGTCGAAGCCTGACCGACGCTCGCGCGAGCCATCGGAAAGGACGCATACGAACTACTAGGGAAGGGCGTGTGATGCGTTATTGGTATTGGGGAGACGAGCCAACCCAGCGCACCTCCCCGCAAGACGTTACTTACTGCAATGCTTCAGCGACGTGGCTTCTGAAGTAAGCCTCGGTTTCAGCATCTGCGAAGCAAACGTAACAGCCTTTCATTCCGCGAGAGAGCAGCACACGATATGTGTTCTTGATCAGCCGTGTAAAGTCGTCCTTCGACTTCTTCACAGTCGAGTCGTGCGACTTAGTCTTATCCCCGACCCACGCGTCTTGAGATGGATCGAAGCGCAGATCCTGTCCGAAGATGATCCCGGCGTAGTCGAACTCAAAACCTTGCGCGGTATACACGCATCCAACCTGGTTAATCCCGTTCGGGTGGTACGCCCAAAGCGACGATTTCGGAATGCCTGCAGCAAGCCGCCCCGAATCGGGCCTTGCGTTCCACGGACGGCTGAAGTTTCCGAGCACGACGTCGGCCTGAAGCGTCCCGTCCTTGTTAGGATCGGACCAAGGCCAACAGAAGCCGGCTGCCAACCGGCCAGTCGCGCCCGCTTGCACCTTATCCTTGATCGCGTTTTCCAACGCTTCCGGAGACTGAAAAATCCGGAAATCGAAAGCGTCGTGATCGTTCCATTCGAAGCGCGGACGGTCATCGATGCCCAACATCGTGTTTATCCAGCGAACAAACGCATCTGAGCCGTTGCAGCGGAACTGTGTCTCGAGTTCAGATTCGTACACCGCACACTTGTGCTTCTCCGCGTACTCCCGAATGTAGGCGACGGAGCCGATTTCCCCCGGGCGTACGACCTGATGATCGTCAATGAAAAATACCGAAACACGTGCGGCCGCGATCAATTCCTCCAGTTGCTTCAGGCCGGATTTCTTGTTCGCCGGCGTGAAGCGATTGCTGCTCACGTCCCGGATACGATGTGCTTCGTCAGTGACCAGCACGTCCACCGAATCAGCCTGCGCGTCTACGTAGCCGTTCGTGTACGTAAACAGCTCCTGACCTCGTGGACCAATGATCTTCCGCAGCGTTTCAGTGAACGCTTTGGAGCCGGTCACGTAGTGCGTCGAGTAGTGACTTGATAACAAACTCGCTACGAGGTTGATCGCCAGCACAGACTTGCCGGTGCCTGGGCCACCCTTGATGATGATGATCTGCTTCTGACGGTCATGCACCCCGCGACGCGCAGCGGTCATGACGGCGTCGAATGCCACCTGCTGCTCGTCAAGCAGCGTGTACTCCGGGTTGTTCTTGATCACGGACGCCACATAGTCCATCAGCTTCTTGCTAGGGCGATAGCGATTTTCTTCCATGCGACGCAGCACTTCCAGACCGTCGCCACCTCCAACCCGATCCACCAGAAACTTGACGAACTCGTCTATGTCGTCGGCGCTGAACGTCGGTGCCGTCTCAAGCAGCGTCGAGAATTTAGGCGCCCGGAGCGGATCAGCTGGGTGCGAATGGTAGTTGTGTAAATAGGCGCAAGCAGCGACTTCAATCGGAGTCTCGTCCGCGTAGCAAGCCTCATGATTGTCCCGAAGATAGGACGCGTATCGTGCTACCTGAGCTGAGGGATGCAGGACGTCGCGGACGCAGCCATTGATGAACGTTGAGACTTCGTTGTCCCCCGCCGACTCCTCGCATGTCTGCCATTGCTTCAGCTCGATCGCTACGGCCGTCGGCGTTCCATCTTTCGCGAAGCCACATAGCAAGCAGTCGATACGCTTCGAGTTCGTCGGCAGTTGAAACTCGAGCATGACGCCCTGGTTGGTCAACCCAGCGCGCGAGAAAATGAGCGCGAGCGCGCGCAGGGAGTTTTGCCAGGATTGGAATTCACTCGGTGAAGGATTTTTGGCGTATAGCTGGAAGCTGGTACGTAGCTTCTCTGCGATCTGGTTGCGCTCGCAGTCCTCGATGAATGTCTTGCAATGGTTTGCGTATAGTCGCATTGGTCTTTGATTTTCGTTTTAGCTTTGGTTTGATTCTTAGTCTTGGTAATCGGAGTACTTGCGCGAATCTCCCCGGACTTTTTCGGCGGGATATTTCGTCCGATTGACATCCATTTTTTCCAAACAGGCTTGATAGAGGTCGACATCAAGCTTGTCTGCAAGGCGGACGAGGTATAGCAATACGTCCGCCATTTCGTGACGAATGGCGGTTTGCTTGCTCTCGTCCAGTTCGCTCTTGTCGCCAGTGGTCAGCCATTGGAACGGCTCCAGTAGCTCACTCGCCTCGACGCTTAAAGCCGTCGCGAGATTCTTCGGTGTGTGGAATTTGTCCCAGTCGCGCTCATCCGCAAACTGACGAACGAGGTCGCGCAAGCTAGCAAGGTCACTTTGCATCTCAAAATCTCTTCGGGTGATGGCTCCCCCAGACGGCTGGGGGATGACTAATCGGATCGGTCTTGCGCAGTGAATAGGGCGCTAGAGGCGTCCCTGCTCGAGTGGGTCGCGTAGTCCCTATCTCGATAATAGGTGATGATATAAGACGGGGCTGGTTGATGCGTGCGTTATTTAGCTGGCTATGCTGGCGCGAGGCTTCGCGTCGCAGATGACGAGCGCGAGCAAGCGCGTTGGCCCAAGGATGTGGCTGGGCTGTAGTGGCACAGGAGCACTGAATACCTCAATGCGTCTAACGCCCCCTAACGGGCTACGGAAACAACCTGCCGTGCGACAAACTAGCAATTTTTGCCTAATAGCGTAGTCGGTCTATCGCCGTTGTAGTGGCCAAATGAGAGTTGGCGACTTGCCGTCGCGGACACGCGCCTCACTTATTTGCCTGCAGACGTCGCATGGGATCGAGCATGCCGAAGCCCGGACGACGTCCCGCATCGCCAACTTTCACCCGAAGCAGACCCGACAAAGCCTCAATAAAACCCACCAACAATGCCCAATGCATATTGGAGCGTCTATATAAGGAACATTTAACATTCTTCAATAATTCAATTTGCCTCATCCCATAAATTTTTTGTAAAATCGCGCGATTACGCGGGGGCGCGTGAAAAGCAAAGCAAACTAAAAGAGGCGGTATGGGAGCGCATCACATAATCGGTAGCGTCGATGGCGGGCCAAGCCCAAGGCCTCACGACAAACGCATCGACCGAATAAATCGGCCGTTTAAATCCGAGCAGCAAATCCGCCAATAACGCAAAAGTAGACTCAAAACAGAAAACTGCCAGAACCTGAGAGTCAAACAACCCATAACGACCACGCGACACCCAAAGAGACCACCGTGAATTCCGCCGACCTGTTGCGCGCCTTTGCATCCCCGTCCCTGACGCAAGCCAATCGCGCCTTCCGCCTGCACTGGGGCTCAGCCCAGTCGAGCCTTGAGCAAGTGCTGATCGCGCATCGCATCGACATCAGCGAGGGGCTGTGCTCAGGCATTGTGGGTCACGTGACGTGTCTGTCGACGCGCGCGGACTTGCCGCTCAATGCGTTCATCGGCTTGCCGCTGTCGGTGCAGATGGTCACCGACCGTGGCGCCTTGCACCCGATCTGCGCGATCGTCACCGACGCGCGCGCGGGCCAGTCGGACGGGTCGCTGGCGACCTACCAGTTGACCATGCGCGATGCGTTATCGGTGCTGGAGGGGCGAACCAATACGCGCATCTTCCGCACGCTGAGTGTGCCCGATGTGATTGAGAAGCTGCTGGGCGAATGGCAGAAAAAGAGTCCGGCGCTCGCGCGCGCGTTCGATTTCGACCTGTCGTCGCTGGATCGCGCGAAGTATCCGGTACGCGAGACGCTGTTGCAGTTTCACGAGTCGGACGCGGATTTCATCCGGCGGCTGTGCCGTCGCGAGGGCATCGCGTGGTTCACGGCGGCGGGCAAGCGGGGAGCGGCGCCATCGGCCGACGGCGCCGGTGAGTCGCCGGTGCACACGCTGGTGCTGCTGGACGACCCGATGAAACTGCCGAAGTCGTCGGCCGGCACGGTGCGCTATCACCGCGACGCGGCCACCGAAGCGCGCGACTCGATCACCCTGTGGTCGGCCTCGCGTCAGCTCGTGCCGGGCAACGTGCAGCGCGCGAGCTGGGACTACAAGAGCGCGTCGGTGAGCGTCGGTGCCATCGCCAGCAACGTCGAGAATTTAGGCGCACGCAACCATTGATGAGCGTCGAGACTTCGTTGTCCGCCGCCGACTCTTCGCATGTTTGCCATTGCTTCGGTTCGATCGCGACGGCCGTCGGCGTTCCATCTTTCGCGAAGCCACATAGCAAGCGGTCAATACGCTTCGAGTTCGTCGGCAGTTGAAGTTCGAGCATGACGCCCCGGTTGGTCAATCCGGCGCGCGAAAGTTTGATTCTTAGTCCTGGTAATCGGAGTACTTTCGCGAATCTCCTCGGACTTTTTCGGCGGGATACTTCACTCCATTGATATCCATTTTTTCCAAACAGGCTTGATAGAGGTCGACATCGAGCTTGTCTGCAAGGCGGACGAGGTAAAGCAATACGTCCGCCATTTCGTGACGAATGGCGGTCTGCTTGCCGTCGTCCAGTTCGCTCTTGTGTCCGGTGGTCAGCCACTGAAACGGCTCCAGTAGCTCGCTTGCCTCGACGCTTAGAGCTGTCGCTAGATTCTTTGGCGTGTGAAATTTGTCCCAGTCACGTTCATCCGCGAACTGACGAACGAGGTCGCGCAAGCTAACAAGGTCACTTTGCATTTCGAAACCTCTTCGAGTGATGACTTCCCCAGACGGCTGGGGATGACTAATTGAATCAGTCTTGCGGGGTGAAATAGAACAGTAGAGGCGTGCCTGCTCGAGTGGACCACGCCGTCCTTGTCTCAATAGGAGGTGATGATATAAGAGCGGGTGGGTGGATGTACGTGTTAATTATTCGGTCGCGCGGACGCGTGGCCGGACGATGGAGCAGGCACGGCAAACTCTGCCACGTGGCGGCGGGACCGAGGCACCGGCCCGTTGCGCGCCATTGCCTCGCCATCCGTGACGCACGCCAATCGCCCCTTCGGCCTACATGACGCCCCGCCCAGTCGAGTCTTGGGCGAGTGCTGATTTGGAGGCGAGCGCGTCACGTTTTACGACGTGGTCGAAACTAAAGGTTCCGTTGCATTTTTGGCTCATACGACGCGAGCGCCAGACTGACGGGCATTGCACTGGACTAATGTTTTCTTGACCGAAACTTTAAGTAAAAAGGCCTATCCGGTGAAACGATAGCCTAGACGACTATCGAATTGTCGCTGCGGCATCGACGAATACTTTGTCGTGGGAAAGAAACGTCACGCCGATGCCAGCAGGTCGAAGGGGCTTATATTCGCGGAAGCACCAGAACAACAGGATAAAGCTTTTGAAGTCAAAAACATTCGTGACGGTTATCGGGTTAGCGGGCCTGGCACTGCTTGCGTTAAGCGTACTATCCAGTCGCGCCAAGGAACCCTACGAGCTAGCAATCGTTGGTTACGACTATACGGACCGTGCCATTGCGGAGTTTTCGGTCGACGGGGCATGGGCAGGCAATCTGGAGCTTAGCTCACCCACCAATGGAGGGGGTTCGAGCGTCTGCTGCGTTACGCTGAAGCGAACGAAAAAAACTCCGTTTTGGATCACAGTTGAGTATCGCAAGGACGCGCTCGAGTCCTATCCATCGCGAGAAGTCATCGAACCTGCGGGCGACTACATAAAGACAAAAGTTGAAGTCGAAGGACCCATCCCGTCCGACGCCGCCTACCTTGAGATTCACTTCTTTCCTGACGGCCATGTGGAGGCGGCTATCTCTGGTCAAAACGGTCCATCACCGCCGAGACTGAAACTTAAACAATGCCTTCCGTACGTCCGCTAGGTGACTAGACCTCGTGCTATCAGCGCGAAGGTCGCCGAAGCGGGCAACTCGATCACGCTCCGGTCGGCGGCGCAACAGTTCGTGCTAGATGTGCGGCATCGTAGCGGGACATTCAGCACGGCAGAGCGCAGGCACAATTTAACGGCTGTGGGTACGGATCCCAAACTACTCAGATCGGAAAAGAACTGATTCCAATCGGAGCACCGAGACCTATTCAATGACCACCCTAAGAAAGATTGAAGACTTCCGGGCCGTCGAGCGTAACCTCGGTTACGCCAACGAGAGCAATCCCCACCGATTGACCATCGCAGAATTGACGCCTGTTGCGCTCACCTGGCAGTCGAGTGGCGTTCCGTACAGCATTCACAACTTCGCTGGTGTGATAGGCAGACTTCTTGATGATGCAAGCGGTATTGCAGTCGTTGAGGCTCCGTATGACCTTTCGACCAATCAGGCTTATATAGTCAACGCAGACGGATCGCTGAGGGCGCAAATCCCCGCACAGATCGGAGCCGAGCGCGTCACGTTTTACGACGTGATCGAAACTAAAGACGCTGTTGCATTTTTGGCTGCGGCGCCTGGAAGGGATGTCCGTATTGAAGTGCGGCAGGCGGACGGAGTCGTGATGCAGGTCGCAGAGAGTCGGTAGATGACGTGAAGTATCCCGCGAAGAACCGGCGATCGGTATCCGCCGTAGAGATGCTCCGCCGTTAGCAAGCATGAAAACCACAGTTATTTTTACCGTTATTCAAAAGGCATTGTTCTCATAAGCAAAAATTGCTGGTTTAACATTTGTTTCCTCTTTATAGATTGCGGTAAACGTCTGATCTTTTGTAATATCGCGCGATAGCGCGGGGGCGCAAATTGCATAAATAAGAGGCGGTATGGGTGCGCAGGACATTATCGCGGCGATAAAAGGGGGGCTGGCGCAAAGCGATCGCCTGCTGAAACTCGATACGCCACTGGGCGCCAATATCCTTCTGCCACAAAGGCTGGTGGGTCATTCCCGGCTCGGCCGCGATTACGAATTCACGCTGGATGCCGTTTCCACGAATGACAGCATCGAACTCAAAACGCTGATCGCCCAGCCAGTCACACTCTGGGTCCAGCAAACCGACCAGTCCTACGCCCCGCACCACGGTTATGTCCATACCGCCCGCCGTTTAGGCTCTGACAGCGCGATAACCAGTTATCAGATCGGTTTTGTGTCCTGGATGCATTTTCTGCGCTTCAGAAAAGATGCGCGCATCTGGCAGGATAAAACGACCGATGAAATTCTCACCGACGTATTCAATATGCATCCGCAAGCGCAGGGCGCATTCCGCTTTGCATTGCGCAATACGTTGCCGCAGCGTTCGTTCTGCGTGCAGTACGAAGACGACTGGAATTTCTGTCAGCGCCTGATGGAAACGGAAGGGCTGTTCGGCTATTTCGAGCAGGCCACTGACGGCAAGTCGCACACGCTGGTGATCACTGACGATATCGGCAGCCTGCAGCCGCTTTCGCCGCAAACCGTTGACTTCTACCGCTCTGGCACCAACAGCGAGACAGATGCGTTCGTGCAGTGGAGCGGCACGCGCACGCTGCAGAGCACGACGCTAAGCACGCGCACGTTCGACTACAAGGCACCGTCGTCCGCGGCGAACCCGAAGGGCACGACGATCCCGACGCTGGGTACGCAGGGCAACCTGCCGCAGCAGGCCGAGGTGTATGAGTACACGGGTGCCTACACATACGGACAGCAGGACCGCGGCGATCAGTTGTCGAAGATTCGCATGGAAGAGTGGGAGTCGCGCGCGAAGCGTTTCCACGGTGTGGGCGCGGTAGGCCGCATCGATACGGGGCGCTGGTTCGAACTTCAGGACCATCCGGACCACAGCACGGGCAGCCAGCAGGAGCGGCAGTTTGCCGTCATCGGCGTTGAGTGGGTGATCGAGAATAACCTGCCGGTGTCGAGCGGCACGACGGATTTTCCCCATAGCCTGAACGGAACCATCGCGGCCGCCCGCGCTGCGCATGGCACGGATGCGTCGCTGGTGATCAAATCCAGTGACGGCAGTGAAGGCTTCTTCATGGCCATCGTCGAAGCGCAGCGCAGAACTGTCCCGTTCCGCAGTCCGTTCGAGCACCGCAAGCCGAAGATGCACATGCAGACGGCCATCGTGGTCGGCCCGGCGAATGAAGAAGTCTTTACGGACGAACTGAACCGTATCAAGGTCCGCATGCACTGGGACCGTCTCAACGACGGAGATGAGAACGCGTCGTGCTGGATGCGCGTGGCCCAGTCAGATACCGGTGGCAGCTATGGCGCGGTGCATGTGCCTCGTGTCGGCGAAGAGGTGATCGTATCTTTTCTTGATGGCGACTGCGATAAACCCATCGTCACCGGACGCGTCTATAACGGCGCGAAGACGCCGGACTGGCATTCGAATGGGATCCTGTCGGGATACAAGTCGAAGGAGTATCAGGGCAGCGGCTACAACCAGATGGTGATGGACGATGCGACCGGACAGAACCGCGTGCAGATGTACAGCAGCAGCGCGAACTCGCAGCTTCATCTGGGGTATCTCATCGCACAGACGGGCAATTCGCGCGGTGCGTACCTGGGCAGTGGTTTCGATCTGAAGTCGGACGCATACGGGGCGATCCGGGCGGCACAAGGCATGTACGTGTCGACGCATCCGACCACCGGCACGTCGAGCCAGCCTCTCGACGTGCGTGACGCGAGCAGTCAGTTGGTCAATTCGGAAAGCGTGATCGAGTCGCTAAGCCAGGCCAGCGAAACCCATCAGGCGGAAAGTCTGAAAGACGGTCACGACTCGCTCAAGTCTTTCACGGACGCTACACAGAACAGCATCTCAGGCGCAGCGAGCAACGGCGGCAACACGGCAGGCGGCGGAACGGGCAGCGCGAACGCGTTCAAAGAACCGATCATGCTTTTCGCGGCCCCTGCGGGCATTGCCATGTCGACGCAGCGATCCACAAATATTTCAGCAGATCAGCAAGTCAATCTCGTCAGCGGACAAAGCACGCACATCGCAGCGGGCAAGTCATTGTTAGCGAGTATCGGCGAAAAAATCAGTCTCTTCGCGCAAAACGCAGGCATGAAGCTGTTCGCGGCGAAGGGCAAGGTCGAGGTCCAAGCACACAAAGACAACATCGAAATTACCGCTCAGAAAACACTAAAGCTGCTCTCCGCAACTGAAAAGATCGAAGCTGCGGCCAAAGAGGAAATCCTTTTGACCTCGGGCGGCGCATATATTCGAATGACAGGTGGCAATATTGAAATTCATGCGCCCGGCAAGATCGACATCAAAGGCGCGCAGCATTCGTTCAATGGCCCAAGCAGCCAACCCTACAAACTTCCGATCATGCCTCAGTCAATATGTGTGGAGTGTCTACTGAAGCGTGCCAGCTCGAGAGCCGGATTCGTCAACAAAGGAGCGTAGACCAGTGTTTAGTCTGTTGACGGCGTTTGACGTTGCCGATGCGTCAAGCTGCAATACTTTCGCGCTGGTCGACCCAGCGCAAGACCCGCGTCTTCCCGGCGTGCTCGTGTCAGAGGCAAGCGCGCTGGCCTGCCTATTTGAAGACCCGGAAGCTGACGTGAGGGCGGTCGCGCCGCATTTGATAGAGATTAATACTGCCGATCGTCCAGCTGCTATGGAGTGGCTTGATCGTCACGCTCCGCAAGTCCCATGTGCGACGCTCCTTGCGTCGCCGCTGTCCTTGGCGGAACTGGCCCGGCATCTTGCGGCGTTTCTAGAGGTGACTCTCCCCGATCGCACGCAGATGGTGCTCGCTTTCTGGGACCCGATGATATTTGCGGCGCTTGTGGGCATGCCAGAGGATCAAACCTTGCATGTCACGGGCCCGGTATTCTCCGAGGCGCAACGACACGAATTTTTAGCGCCAATTTCAGGTTGGTGGTACTGGGACAGATCCGGCCACCTGCGGCATCTGGATTCAAGCGCAAGTCCTGCTCAACCCGATCCGGCTGGCCCCGCTGTTCCGTTGTTATTCAACCAACACCAAGTGGACTTGATAGTCGAGGCGAGCGTGCCGGATAACATACTGCACTACATCCGGTTAAATCAACCGGGCTTATTGAGCCGTGCAACGGATGAGCAGCAGTACTCGTTCATACGTGCGCAGATAGGCAAAGCGCGGTCGTATCAAATCGAGGGGACCGGTGATTTGGTCAACTATTGTTGCCTGGCGGTTGCGCTGGGCGAGACCTTCGACACTTCTCCGCGCATCGCTTCCCTACTAAGGTCTGTGAAAGCCAGGGAACTTAGCTTCGATAACTTCATGGTAGAACTGCCTGCAGTACTCTCCCAACCCGATGTTCCGGCCTGAACGCACTCCATGCCCAGAGTTTCATCGATGAAAATAGCAACCAATTTCGCAGCAAACCTGACGCGCATAATCGTGTGTACGTCACTCGTCACTATGCCGTTATCTGGATGCGCGGAGAAGACCATGGATCTACAAGTTGTCGTCTATAACTACTGGCCACGCGCGATCGCGGACGTCTCGGTAAACGGCCAATATGCTGGTGGCTCGTACGGTTCGTATGGCATAGATGGCACGGGTGGAAAAATCACCTGTTGCGTGAAAGTCAAGACCGGCCCGGTCTCGGTCGACTGGACGCTCGATGGCCCAGAGAATTCTCCCCGCCTCGGTGAGCACATTCACACTCAGGGAACTTTGGGGACGTTGCCTCCCGATGCTGAGTTTCTCGCAGTACATATCTACCCAGATCAAACGGTCGTATTGGAAGCGACCCGGCAACTTGCCGATTCACGGCCACGCAAGGGTGCTGCGCAATGAGCGCCGATGCATCTTCACTCGTGCAATCTATCGCGGCTTCAAATCGCGATGTACCGCGCGACGCCCCAAGCGCCCGGCAAGACTGCTCGGATGTGCTTCATCTGACGTTTTTCTTTGACGGAACGGGCAATAATCGCGCTGAAGACAACGCGGGGCAAAAGTGGAGTAACGTCGCCCGTCTTTTTGATGCGGCGAGGGATGACAATAAGAATGGTATCTACGCCATCTACACTTCTGGAGTAGGCACGCCGTTTAACGGTTCAGTCCCGTTGACCGATAAGATCGAAGTGTGGCGAGAGGATCATCTGTTTGGGGCGATGGCCGGCGACGGCGGTGACCGGCGCCTGAGCAAAGGTGATACGGATTTCAATGCGGCACTTGTCCAAGCGCTGGTAAGCAATGCGCGCAAACAAGGTGGAGAAGTGGCGCGAATTGCCAATGAGAATCAGAACGAGAGCTTCGAGAAGCTCAACCGGGCGCTCGCGGGCCATCGACTCATCAAGGTCATCAACATCTCTATTTTCGGATTTTCGCGCGGCGCTGCACTGGCACGAGCCTTTGCAAACCGATTACTCGAACGCTGCAAGACTTCGTGGGACGGGTCTGTGTCGATGGATGGCTACCCGGTTCGGTTCGTCTTTATGGGTTTGTTCGATACGGTCGCGTCTTTCGGTTTGCCCTCGCAGAATATGACTTTGCCGTTTGAGCAACGAGATCTGAAAATTCCCTTGTGCGTCGAACGGTGTGTGCATTTCGTAGCCGCACATGAGTTACGTTTCTCCTTCCCCGTGGACCTGATTCGCGACAATGGCCAATATCGCGCGGGCATGATGGAAAAAGTCTATCCGGGCGTGCACTCGGATGTAGGCGGCGGCTACACCAGTAATGAGCAGAGTGTCAGTGACAATTACGCTCGCATTCCGCTCTGTGACATGCTTGATGAGTCATTGTCTTCGGGCGTTCGGTTGATGGGCATTGACGAACTGAGGACGTCACGCGCCACGATTGCTCACCGCTTTGCCGTTGACGACCAGACGCGCAAGAGTTATCAACAATATCTGTCGAATGTGGGCGGTCCGGGCAAGACAGTTGAAGCCTCGATTAGACGTCACATGGAGATGTTCTATTCCAGTTGTGGCACGCTGTCACGCAATAAGCAACCCATCGTCGGCGAGCAGTCTTTAAAGGACAACTTTATCAAGCGGCAGATGTGGGCCGGCATTGACGAAGAAGCGCCAGCATTGTTTACGCCGACCGAAAATTCAGCCACATGTAGGGATCGCGCCGACTGAAAATTGAGCCGGGCAATCAACCTATCCTGCTAGTTTTTCTGGCAGGGTGTTTGGGGATGATCCCGATGACGATGATTGGCAAGGTGCGGCGGATGTTCCACCGCCAGAACAAGTCGGTACGCGAGATAGCGCGTCTCACAAGCCTGTCGCGCAACACGATTAGTAAATATCTGAACATGGATGTTCAGGAGGAGCCGAAGTATCAGCGGCGCTCGCAGCCGACCCGGTTGACGCCGTTTCACGAGGTGCTGGTGCAGGCGCTCAGTGTCGACGCGCGGCGACCGAAGAAGGAACGCCGCACCGCCTGGATGCTGTTCCAGGAGATCAAGGCTGGCGGCTACGACGGCTGTTACTCGCGGGTGACCGATTTCATCCGGGCCTGGCGGCAAGGCGAAGGCAAGGCGGTTTCGAAGTCGGCGTTTGTGCCGTTGCGATTCGAGCTGGGCGAGGCTTTCCAGTTTGACTGGTCTGAGGAAGGACTGGTTGTCGGCGGCATTTACCGCAAGCTCCAGGTGTCGCACATGAAGCTGTGCGCGTCGCGGGCGTTCTGGCTCGTGGCCTACCCAAGCCAGGGTCACGAGATGCTGTTCGATGCCCATACGCGCTCGTTCGCGGCTTTCGGCGGGGTGGCCCGCCGGGGCATCTATGACAATATGAAAACGGCCGTAGACAAGGTGCACAAAGGCAAGGGTCGCACGGTCAATCCGCGTTTCGCAGTGATGTGTTCGCACTATCTGTTCGATCCGGACTTCTGCAACGTCGCCAGTGGCTGGGAGAAAGGCGTCGTCGAGAAGAACGTGCAGGACAGCCGCCTGCGTATCTGGATTGAGGCGCGTGGGCAACGCTTCGGCAGTTTCGCTGATCTGAATGCATGGCTGGCGACCCGGTGCCGGTCGTTGTGGGATCAGGTGAAGCATCCGGACTATCGTGAGCTGAGCGTCGCCGACGTGTTCGAGCAGGAACGCGCTCATCTGATGCCGATGCCAACACCGTTTGACGGTTATGTTGAGCGTGCGGCACGAGTCTCGTCGACCTGCCTGGTGGTGATTGGCCGCAATCGCTACTCCGTGCCATGCGAATTCGCAGGCCAGATGCTCAGCACGCGGCTCTATCCTGGCCGTGTTGTGGTGGTTGGAGACGATGCCGTGGTGGCCGAACACGATCGACTGGCCGACGAAGGACAGGTGCGATACGAGTGGCAGCATTACATCCCGCTGATCCAGCGCAAGCCAGGAGCCCTGCGCAACGGTGCGCCGTTCCAGGATATGCCCGAGCCGCTGCAACGGCTGCGCCGGGCGTTACTACGCGAGCCAGGTGGCGACCGGGTGATGGCTAAGGTTCTGGCGCTGGTCCCGGAAAGCGGTCTGGATGCCGTAGTGGTTGCAGTCGAACTCGCATTGGAGCAGGCGCCGCCCTCCGGGCGCGTGAGCGTCGAGCATGTGGTGAACGTGCTGTCGCGCATGCGCAGCGTGCAGATGCCGCCGAAGATCGATACTGCGCTACAACTGACGACACCGCCGCTGGCCGACACATCGCGCTACGACGGGCTGCGCCCGGCACTGCAACAGCCGGAGGCCGGTCATGCGTGATCTGATTGTCGAACTCAAACACTTGCGGCTGCACGGCATGGCTGCCGGCTGGGCCGAACTGCTCGAACAGGTGAATGTCGAGGCGGCGTCTTCGCAATGGCTGCTCGAACGGCTGTTGCAGGCCGAGGTCGCGGATCGGGCCGTGCGTTCGGTCAGCCACCAGATGAACGCGGCGAAGTTCCCGGTGCATCGCGACATCGCGGGCTTCGACTTCGATGGCTCGCCGGTCGACCGCCAGCTCGTCACGCAACTGGCCGGCATGACGTTCACCGAGGGCGCGCACAACCTGGTTCTGGTCGGCGGCCCGGGCTCGGGCAAGACGCATCTGGCGTAAGCGTCCGAGCGAGGCCGTCCTTGACGCGAATTGCAATTTGGAGGGCGAGCAAGCGAAGTTAGGCGGCGTATGAGGGCAACTGATCAGCAACAGCCCACGGCAGCAG
>NZ_CAJNBK010000047.1 GCF_905220975.1 Paraburkholderia haematera
ATGAACGGGTAATAGCGCGACAGCGCGAACCCCGCGCCCGCGACCATCAGCGCGGCGAACAGCCAGTCGACGATACCGAGGCGCTTCAGAAACGGGCGCTCGTCAAACTGCGCGACGTTGAGTGCCTCGTTCGCGAACGCCTTCTGCGGCCGCGAGGATGAAGGGGAGGATGAAGAAACCTGAGTCAAGTCCATGATCTTACCGGGTCGAATCTTGTGAGCGTGCGGACGGCGCGCCGGCAGTGCCGGGTTTGTCGGAGGCGCCGGCGGCGTCGGATGCTTCAACGAGTTTGGCGCCCAGCGCGGCGCCGACAGCGTCGCGCGTTTGGACGAACTCCTTTTCGAAATCGAGCGTTTTGCGGGCGCTCGACATCGCCATCACGACATTCGTGCCGTGATCAGTATCTTTGAGCCAGAACCAGAGGCGCCGTTCGCGGACGTAGAACATCGAAAAGATGCCCAACACGAGGAGCAGGCTGCCAAGATACACGACTTTTTTGCCCGGCGCGCGCGTCAACTGAAATACCGAAGCTTGCACCTGCTTGAATGAGTCAAGCTGCAAATAGACCGGCGATCCATACAAAAAGCTGTCAGATATGGCATTGATCGAGCTTTGGATGAACCGGGTGGCGTCCGCATTGGCCTGCGCGTCCGGCTCGCCCAGTTGCTCGCGCGACTGTTGCCACACGTCCCACGTCGCGCCTTCCAGCATGCGCAGCAGCAGGCCCGCGGCCTTTTCCTGCTCGCCCTTCGGCACCGAATGATCGATGAACCCGGCAATCGCCTGGAAGCCGCCGACCGTCTGGCCGTTCGGCATCTTGATGCTGTTGTCCGAGCCGGCAAACAGGGTCAGGACACGCAATGCGCTTTCTTCCAGATGTTGTTGCAGTTCGACATTAGAACCCGGCACCGAGCGCAGCGCGAAACGATGAGCGGCGGCTGCGCGCATGGCAGGATTTTCCAGCGTGGCGCGCAGGTTCATCCATTCCTTGACGGTACCGCCGGTGTCGGCGGGAATACGCAGGTAACGGAATGGGTCGTCCGGATTCAGACGCATGCCGGCGAGGAACATCTTTTCGCCCGCGACGTCCACCGGCAGCATGTAGTTGTTGTACTCGCGCGCCTGGCCGTCCTTGCCGCGGACTTTGTACTGCACCGACGGGCCAACGTTATGCAGATCGAGCGGCTTGGAGCTCTTGGCGCCGGAGCCGAGGCGCTCATCGAACGCCTCTTTCAGCGTGCGATGCGCGGCGACGCCACGGGCGTCGGTCTGGCCGTTGCCATTCGAGACGTTTTCGACGTTGATCGCGCGGAAATCAGTGAATTCGACGGTCTGGCCGTCCGCCAGCGGCGTGGCCGCGCTCAACGGTGCATTGCCGCCGATGGTGCCGCCGAACGGCGCGGTTTTCGCGCTCTCACCAGACATTGGGTACGCGGTCATCTGCATCTGCGAGCCGCCATCCTGGAAGCTCGACTGATAGATCGACACGCCGTCGTAGGTGAACGGCTTGTTCACTTCGACGCGCGCCGGCACGCGCGCGCCCGTCTTGTGGTCGACCACGACGATGTCGCTCGCGAACAGCTTCGGCATACCCGTCGAGTAATAGTCGACGATGAATTTGTTCAGCTCGATCGAGAATGGCAGGTCCTGGATCAGCGAGCCGTCCGGCTGGTTCAGGATTGCCGTCGACACATGCTGGCCTTCAGGCACCCATGCGTATCCACGGAAAGTCGGGTTCGATTGCGACAGGCGATGCTCGGGCGCAATTTCATTGATCACCGTGTTGCTGCGGATCGGCGACTTGTCGAACAGCCACATCTGCAGCTTGATCGGCAGATTACTGTCCAGCAGCCCACCCAGACAGATCACGACGATCGCGAGGTGAGCGGAGATGTAGCCGAACTTGGTCAACGCGCCACGCTTGGCGGCGATCAGCGTTGCGCCATCCGACTCACGTGTGACGAACTTGTAGCCGAGCTTGGCCGAGAGATTGGCCAGGATCGCCGAGGTCTGCGCGCGTGTGCCGTGCACCGCGAATTCACCCTTGTGATGGAAAGCACGCAAGCTGCCTTCGCGAACCTTGTCCTTCCAGCTCTTGGCGTCCGCGACCATTTTCGGTGCGTTGCGGATCACGCACAGCGACACCGACACCATCAGAAAGCCGAGAATCAGCATGAACCACCACGAGCTGTACACCGTGTACAGGCTCAGCGAGCGGAAGATGTCTGCCCAGAACGGGCCGAACTGATTGACGTAGTTGGGATAGGGATCGTCCTGTGTGAGGACGGTGCCGATGATGCTGGCGATCGACAGAATCACGAGCAGCGCAATCGCGAAACGCATCGAACTCAATACTTCGATGATGCTGCGCGTAAAGCGATTGCCCGACTTCGACTGCAAACCCGACGTGGTGACGCTCATTCATACTCCGACTGAACAGCAAAAAAGGGTGAAGGGCTGTCGTAGGCACGACGCCCTCACCCTTTTCTTGTTTTGTACCGGCCTCGCCGGGCCGGTTGCACTTGCGTGCGGACTTCCTAGTGCAAGCCCGCGATGTAATCGGCTACAGCCTTGATCTCGCTGTCCGACAGACGCGATGCAACGGCGTGCATCGCCTCATTGTTGTTACGCGCGCCCGGACCTTGCGTGAACGCGGTCAACTGCGCCACCGTGTATTCGGCCCACTGCCCCGACAGACGCGGATACTGCGACGGAATCCCCTGACCGGTCGGCCCGTGACAGCTTGCGCACGCCGGCACACCCTTATCGGCAATCCCACCGCGATAAATCTTCTGACCTAGCGGGACGGTATCTTTGTTATGCGCATAGCCTGGCTTCGGGGTCTGCGTCGAAAAATAAGCAGCCACATTGGTCATGTCCTGGTCGGACAACGCCGCGGCCATGCCCGCCATGATCGCATTGTTACGCGCGGGTTGCTTGGCGCCCGGCAGCGTCTTGAAATCCATCAATTGCTTGACGAGATACTCGGGCTGCTGGCCTGCCAGCTTCGGATACGCACCGCCGGCACTGTTGCCGTCCGCACCGTGACATGACGCGCAAACCTGCACCGCGATTGCCTGCCCCCGATTGATGTCCGGCTTTGCCGGATCTGCTGCTCGTGCCTGAATTGCCAAACTTGAAAGACCTGCCGCGACTTGAAGCACCATCAGAGTCTTGCACAGTCGATTCATTCGCACACCCTGTCTCGTCTTGTGGGATTTTAGAGGTTTTGCAAGATACGACAGCGACTGAGTGACCGCTAAGAGCCGCCAAGGCACGCTGGCTGGCCCCCTCAGGTTTTCAGTAAACCATCGTATTGTACAATAACTCGCTAATCGCTAAGACGCCAGTCGGGCTTGACCCGTCCCCACTCCGGGTTCCCCGGCGTCTCGAATCCTGGCCTGATCATGTCCTTCCTGCTCCACCAATCCCGCTTTTTCACGACCGTCAATCACTTGCGTGATCTGCCGGCTACCGCGCAACCCGAGATCTGCTTCGCGGGACGCTCGAATGCGGGTAAGTCCACGGCCATCAATATTCTGTGCAACCAGAAGCGCCTCGCGTTCGCCAGTAAGACGCCTGGCCGCACCCAGCACATCAATTATTTCTCGGTGGGCAAGGAGGACGAGCCCACTGCGCACCTGGTCGACCTGCCGGGCTACGGTTATGCGGAAGTGCCAGGCGCGGCCAAGGCTCACTGGGAAGCGCTGCTCTCGACCTACCTGCAATCGCGCTCGCAACTGCGCGGCATGATCCTGATGATGGATTCGCGCCGCCCGCTGACGGATCTGGACCGGCGCATGATCGAGTGGTTCGCGCCGACCGGCAAGCCGATTCACACGCTGCTGACGAAATGCGACAAATTGACGCGCCAGGAAAGCATCAATGCTTTGCGTGCGACGCAGAAAGGTTTGGCTGAATATCGTACCGCCGGCTATCAGGGCGAATTGACCGCGCAGTTGTTCTCGGCCCTCAAACGCGTCGGCATCGACGAGGCGCACGAGCTGATCGAAAGCTGGTTGATCCCCGATGCGAAGGGCGAAACAGACGCGCCGCAGTAACCGCGCGGCTCGTGCGAATCAGGCAAAAGTGCCTTTTCGACCGCCCATAAAAAAACCCGCCGCTTTAACGGCGGGCCAAACAGCCTAATCGAAAAAAACGACAGGCACCCGCTCAGGGAGGAGAAGCGGGGAGGTCAGCGCGTGGCGCCTTGCTCGATCGGTATGATATACCATTGTCTCGAAAAGTTTCCGGGAGCGGAGGCAGGCGTTATTTGTCCACTCCACACATCCACGTTTCTTCGATTCGTTTATGAGCTTCTATCCGCACTACCGTCCGCGCCGCATGCGCCGTGACGACTTCTCGCGCCGTCTGATGCGAGAAAACATCCTCACCACCAACGATCTAATCTATCCCGTATTTATCGTCGAAGGCACTAACGTGCGGCAAGCCGTACCGTCGATGCCTGGCGTCGAGCGCGTGTCGGTGGATCTGCTCATGGGCGTGGCGGAGCAATGCGTCGAGCTGGGCGTGCCGGTGCTGTCGCTGTTCCCGGCCATCGAGCCTTCCCTGAAGACGCCTGATGGCCGTGAAGCAACGAATCCCGCCGGTTTAATCCCGCGCGCGGTTCGCGAACTGAAGAAAAATTTCCCCGATCTCGGCGTGCTGACCGACGTCGCGCTCGATCCCTATACGAGCCACGGCCAGGACGGCGTACTCGACGAAGCCGGCTATGTGATCAACGACGAGACCGTCGAGATCCTCGTGGAACAGGCGCGCGCGCAGGCTGAAGCGGGCGTCGATATCGTTGCGCCCTCGGACATGATGGACGGCCGCATCGGCGCGATCCGCGAAATGCTCGAGAGCGAGGGCTATATCCATACACGGATCATGGCTTATTCGGCCAAGTTCGCATCGGCGTTTTACGGCCCGTTCCGCGATGCTGTCGGTTCCGCGACGAACCTCGGCAAGGGCAACAAGATGACCTACCAGATGGACCCGGCCAATTCGAATGAAGCGCTGCGCGAAGTGCAAGCTGACATCGAGGAAGGCGCGGACATGGTGATGGTCAAGCCCGGCATGCCGTATCTGGACATCGTGCGTCGCGTGAAGGACGAGTTCAAATTCCCGACTTACGTGTACCAGGTGAGCGGAGAATACGCGATGCTGAAGGCGGCTGCGCAGAACGGCTGGCTCGATCACGACAAGGCGATGATGGAGTCGCTGCTGGCGTTCAAGCGGGCTGGCGCGGATGGCGTGCTGACCTACTTTGCGCTGGATGCCGCGCGGATTTTGCGCTCGCAGAAGTGATTTGATTCGACGCGTCGCCCTGGCGGGCGGCGTTGGTCTGAACGCTTCAACACTTGAACGGAAACGGAGGCGGACTTTTCAGTCGCGCCTCCTTTTTTTTATACGTCCTCGCGGGCAAACCGTGCGGGCTAAGCGCCCGGCGCACTCGCGCGATCGAGGCTGCGCAAGAATTTGTCCGCGGACTCGTACCCGACGATGCGCAGCACTTCCTTGCCGCCTTGATCGAAGAGGATGATGCCAGGCGGCCCGAACAGGCTGAAACGCTTGAGCAGTATCTGATCGTCAGCGTTATTCGCGGTGACGTCGGCGCGTAGCAGGGTCATCTCCTTCAACTTCGCCTGAACACGCGGATCGCTAAACGTGAACTTCTCCATCTCTTTGCAGCTCACGCACCAGTCCGCGTAAAAATCGAGCATAGCGGGCCGTGCAGCGGTTTTGACGGCCTCGTCGAGCTCGGCTGAGGACCGAATCCGAGCAAACGTCAGGTCGCCCTGCGACGCCGCATTCGGCTTGCCGGAGACGCTTGCCGCAGCGGCCTCCCCGCCCCCGCGCGCGGCCAGGACGGCTAGCGGGTGCAGCGGATCGGAGGAGCCTGCAGCGAGGCCGACCAGCAGCACCGCAGCCCAGATTGCCAGCGCCGCGCCTATACCCCGGCCTAGCCGTCGCCAGACGGAAACGCCTGCCGCTGGGGCGGAGAAAAGACCGAGCCCGGCGGCAGCGATCAGCAGCCACAGCGCGCTCAACAGCATTGTCGCGGCCGCACCGAGCACCGGCCAGACGATCCACAAGGCCGCCGCGAGCAGCACCACACCGAAGAACACCTTGACCCCGTTCATCCATGCGCCGGCTCGCGGCAACAAAGTACCGGCGCCAAGCCCGATAATCAGGAGGGGCACGCCGAGTCCGAGCCCCATCGAGAACAGCGCCGCGCCGCCGAGCAACGCATCGCCCGTATGCGCGATGAATGCCAGCACGGCGAATAGCGGCGCAGTCATGCAGGCGCCGACCACCAGCGCGGACAGCGCGCCCATGACGGCCACCGCGGCAAACTTGCCGCCGGAACGCCCGGTCGATGCACGCGACACGCCGTCCTGCCAGCGCTGCGGCAACGCGATGTCGAAGCCCGCGATCAGCGTCAACGCGAACACTGTCAGCAGTACGCCGAACGTACCGAGCACCCATGGGTTCTGGAGCCATGCGCCAAGACTCTGCCCAACGAGCGCTGCGGCAATGCCAAGCGCTGTGTACACGAGCGCCATGCCGATCACGTAGGCAAACGACAAAGCAAAGCCACGGGCACGCGTCACCCGTGCGCCTTCGCCGATGATGATCGCAGACAGGATTGGAATCATCGGATATGAGCAGGGAAGCAGACTGAGCACCGCCCCGGCCACAAAATAGAGCCCGATGATCGCGAAGAAGCCGCCGCCTTGCAGTAGCGACTGCGCATAATCGGCACTGGTGGCGCGCTCATACCACGACGCGCCCGCTGCTGCCGTTTGCTGCGTGGCGACAGCCGCCGCTGCGCTACCGGCCGGCTGCAACGCCTCACCGCTCACGTGATACACGCGCTCCATCGGCGGATAGCAGATGCCGGCATCGGCACAGCCCTGAGACGTAACAGCGAGATCGAACGGCCCAGCCGCCTGCCTGACTGGAATACGGATCGTCAGCTCATTGCGATAGGTTTCGACGTTCTTGTTAAAGGTCTGATCGAACTTGACGTGACCAGCCGGCAATTGCGGTTCGCCAATCGTCGTCGTGCCGTTACGAGTAGCAAACGCGAAGCGCTCGCGGTACATGTAGTAACCGTCCGCGATCTTGTAGGTGACGTCGACCTCGCCGGGTTTCTCGGTCGCGCTGAATTTGAAGGCGATGGCGGGATCAAGGAAATCGTCCGCGGCGTGGGCAAGCGTACCGAACTGAGCGAAAACCAGGCCGCCAAGCAGAAAAAGGACCGTGCGCAACGCATTGCGCGCACCTTGATTGAGACCGTTAGACATGGAGAGGACGTTGAGTTTCGGCTGTGACCCACTGACCGTACGCGGCCGATGCCGTCGCTTGCCAGGAGAGTATTTCCGGCGTGTCGTAGGGATGGTGCGCCTGAATGTACTGTTCGAGTTCGAGCGCGCGTGCCGCACTCGTCTTGAACAGCAACTGGATCTCCTGCGCCATTTCGACCGCACCCTGCCAGTGATAGCTGGATTGCACGGCACCTAACTGCGTGACGCACGCGCACAGGCGCGCGGCCAATGCATCCGCTGCGAGCTTCTGGGCAACGGCGACATCCGGTACCGTCGTCAGAATCAAGGTCACATTCACGCTCACAGAGGCTCCGGACAGGCACGATTCAAGTGCCAATATCGTATCACCTAGCCTTGAGATGCCGCAGACGCCTCTCTTTCAAGCGTGCGGCATTTGGCCGCCGCAATCGACATGCAACGGTGAAATTCGGCGCGATAAACAAAAAAGCCAGGCTTGGCGCCTGGCTTTTTCTTCGATGCTAAAAAGCTTACTCAGCTTCTTGCACTTCAACTTCTTCGACTTCCGGACGGTCAAGCAATTCGACCAGAGCCATCGGTGCGTTGTCGCCGACGCGGAAGCCGAACTTCAGGACGCGCAGGTAGCCGCCCGGACGGGTAGCGTAGCGCGGGCCGAGGACTTCGAACAGCTTCGTGACCGAGTCACGATCGCGCAGGCGGTTAAACGCCAGACGACGATTTGCCAGCGACGGCTTCTTGCCGAGCGTGATCAGCGGCTCGACAACTTTACGGAGTTCTTTCGCCTTCGGCAGCGTCGTCTTGATGACTTCGTGCTCGATCAACGAGTTGGACATGTTACGGAGCATTGCCAGGCGGTGGCTGCTCGTGCGGTTCAGTTTCCGCAGACCATGACGGTGACGCATGTTAATTCCTTTGATTCAAAGTTTTGGTCCAGCTCTTCTATCGCGCTCGGTCTACCCTCGGTTTCCCAATGATGACGAGTGCACGGGCCGGTAGTGAAAAAAGACAAGACGCGGATTTTAAAGGAAAATCCGCGTCTTTGCCAGTTCAGCAGCGGGTTCTGTCCCGAGATTACTTCTCGACTTACTTGTCCAACCCTGCAGGCGGCCAGTTTTCGAGTTTCATGCCGAGCGTCAAACCACGCGACGCCAGTACTTCCTTGATTTCGTTCAACGACTTGCGACCCAGATTCGGGGTCTTGAGCAACTCGTTTTCCGTGCGCTGGATCAGGTCGCCGATGTAGTAAATGTTCTCGGCCTTCAGGCAGTTCGCCGAACGAACCGTCAATTCGAGATCATCAACCGGACGCAGCAGGATCGGGTCGATCTGCGGCGCACGCGACGGCGCTTCCGCCGTAGCTTCGGTGCCTTCCAGCGCAGCGAACACCGACAGTTGATCAACCAGAATGCGCGCCGATTGACGGATCGCTTCTTCCGGCGAGATCACACCGTTGGTCTCGATGTTCATCACGAGCTTGTCGAGGTCGGTACGCTGTTCGACGCGCGCGCTTTCAACGGCATAGCTCACGCGGCGAACCGGCGAGAACGACGCGTCCAGCACGATGCGGCCGATGATCTTGGCCGACTCTTCGCCGTAACGACGCACATTGCCCGGCACATACCCACGGCCTTTTTCGACCTTGATCTGCACGTCGAGCTTGCCGCCCTTCGACAGATGCGCAATGACGTGATCCGGGTTGATTACTTCGCAATCGTGCGCGAGTTCGATGTCGCCAGCGGTGACAACGCCTTCGCCTTCCTTGCGCAGCGTAACCGTCACTTCGTCACGGTTATGCAGCTTGAACACTACGCCCTTCAGGTTCAACAACAGGTTGACCACATCCTCTTGCACACCGTCGAGCGTCGAATACTCATGTACGACGCCTGCGATCGTCACTTCGGTCGGCGCGTAGCCGATCATCGACGACAGCAGCACGCGCCGAAGCGCGTTACCCAAGGTGTGGCCGTAACCGCGTTCAAACGGTTCCATGACCACTTTCGCGTGGCTCTCACCAAGCGATTCAACTGCGATGATCTTGGGCTTCAACAAACTGGTTTGCATAGGTTTTCCTTTTCAATACCCTCGGCTCGTTACACCGATAAGGCTGACCGGTAACAACCTGAAAATAAACAGCCGAGACGCCCCCTTGCGCAACGCAATCGGGGTGCCCCGGCCGTTAATCCGATTACCGCGAATACAATTCGACGATCAGGCTTTCGTTGATATCGCCAGCGATGTCACTGCGTTCCGGCTTGCTCTTGAACGTGCCTTCGAACTTCTTCGAATCGACAGCGACCCAGCTCGGCAGACCGCCTTGCTCAGCCAGCGACAGCGCTTCGAGAATACGCGCCTGCTTCTTCTTTTGTTCGCGCACTGCGACGACGTCGCCCGCCTTCACTTGCATCGACGGGATGTTCGACACCACGCCGTTCACCGTGATCGCCTTGTGGCTCACAAGCTGACGCGCTTCAGCGCGCGTCGAGCCGAAGCCCATGCGATACACGACGTTGTCGAGACGCGATTCGAGCAATTGCAGCAGGTTTTCACCCGTGTTGCCCTTCAGGCGGTCGGCTTCAGCGAAGTAACGGCGGAATTGACGCTCGAGGACACCGTAGATGCGCTTCACTTTTTGCTTTTCGCGCAGCTGCGTGCCGTAGTCGGACGTACGTGCACCCGACGTGCGGCCGTGTTGGCCAGGCTTGCTGTCAAGCTTGCACTTGTCAGCGAGCGAACGACGGGCGCTCTTCAGGAAGAGGTCAGTGCCTTCACGGCGGGACAGCTTGGCCTTAGGGCCGATATAACGTGCCACGTTGATTCCTTCTATGATTAATCACACGAATGCATGCACTCGCGCTAGTCCGAACCCTTTGGGTCGAACGGTGGGCTTAGTCAATTCAATAGCGCAAGCAGCCTGTGGTCGCCGGCTTTAACACCGGCGGCAACAGGCGCTAGCGAAAACAGCGTCTTAGATACGACGACGCTTCGGCGGACGGCAGCCGTTGTGCGGGACCGGGGTCACGTCGGAGATCGCCGTGATCTTGATGCCAAGACCATGCAACGCGCGCACCGCCGATTCACGGCCAGGACCGGGGCCCTTGATCCGCACTTCGAGGTTCTTCACGCCGTATTCCATCGCCACGCGGCCAGCCGATTCGGCTGCCACCTGGGCTGCAAACGGGGTCGATTTACGCGAACCCTTGAAGCCCTGACCACCCGACGTTGCCCAAGCAAGTGCATTGCCTTGACGATCGGTGATCGTGATGATGGTGTTGTTGAACGACGCGTGAACGTGAACCACGCCCTCGGCGACGTTCTTCTTGACCTTCTTGCGAACGCGTTGCGCCGCGGAGTTGTTCGAAGCCTTAGCCATTACGTTTTCCTGTAACTGTCAGTTCCGCTTACTTCTTCAGCGATTGCGCTGCACGACGCGGACCCTTGCGCGTACGGGCATTCGTACGCGTGCGTTGGCCACGCAGGGGCAAGCCCTTGCGATGACGCACGCCACGGTAGCAGCCGAGATCCATCAGGCGCTTAATGTTCATCGTCGTTTCACGGCGCAGATCGCCTTCAACGATGAACTTGCCGACTTCTTCACGCAGCTTTTCGAGGTCTGCGTCGTTCAGGTCCTTGACCTTCTTCGAAAATGCCACACCAGCAGCGACGCAGATGTCGCGCGAGCGCGTGCGGCCGACACCGTAAATAGCCGTCAGGCCGATTTCGGTATGCTGGTGATTCGGGATGTTAACCCCTGCGATACGAGCCATTGTTTTTCCTCAAACAAAAAGCGCAGCAAAAAGCGCGGCGTTCAGCCTTGACGCTGTTTGTGGCGCGGATCAGAGCTGCAAATCACGCGCACAACGCCTTTGCGCTTGATGATCTTGCAATTGCGGCAAATGCGCTTAACCGATGCCATCACTTTCATGATATTACCCTTTTTTCAAATCACTTCGCCCGGAACACGATCCGCGCACGCGACAGATCGTAAGGCGTCAATTCAACCGTTACCTTGTCGCCCGGCAAGATTCGGATGTAGTGCATCCGCATCTTGCCGGATATGTGTCCCAATACGACATGGCCGTTTTCCAGCTTCACCCTGAAGGTAGCGTTAGGCAGGTTTTCGATGACTTCACCCTGCATCTGGATAACATCGTCTTTGGCCATAAGTCCTTTCAACGCATCGGGACGCCGCCGCCTTTGAAATTAGCTTTCTTCAGCAGCGATTCATACTGTTGCGACATAACGTACGACTGCACCTGCGCCATGAAATCCATTGTGACGACGACAATGATCAGCAGCGACGTTCCACCAAAATAAAACGGCACGTTCCAGCGCAGTACCAAAAATTCAGGCAGCAGACAAACAAACACGATGTAGATCGCACCAGCCAGCGTCAGACGCGTCAGGATGCGGTCGATATATCGCGCCGTTTGATCGCCCGGGCGGATGCCTGGGACGAAAGCGCCACTCTTTTTCAGGTTGTCGGCCGTTTCCCTGCTGTTGAACACCAGTGCGGTGTAGAAGAAGCAGAAGAAGACGATCGCCAGCGCGTACAGCAACACGTACACGGGTTGACCGGGCTTGAGGGCTTCGGCCACGTTGTGCAACGTGTCTGCGAACCAGCTGGTACGCGACCCCGAACTAAACCAGTTCAGGATGGTTGCCGGGAAGAGAATGATCGACGATGCAAAGATCGGCGGAATCACGCCCGACATATTCAACTTCAGCGGCAGATGTGAAGACTGTCCGCCGTAAATCTTGTTACCGACCTGCCGCTTGGCGTAATTCACAAGAATCTTGCGCTGGCCGCGTTCGATGAACACAACCAGATACGTCACAGCAGCAATCAGCGCGACCACGATAATCGCCGAGATGATGCTCATCGAGCCGGTTCGCACCAGTTCGAAAAGACCACCGATTGCGTTCGGGAAACCCGCCGCAATACCGCCGAAAATGATGATCGAGATACCGTTACCAAGCCCACGTTCCGTGATCTGCTCACCCAGCCACATCAGGAACATCGTGCCGGTCACCAGCGTCACGACCGTCGTCAACCGAAACACCATCCCCGGATCGATCACCAGGCCCGGCTGATTTTCCAGTGCGACGGCGATGCCGAACGCCTGGAACGTCGCCAGCAGGACCGTAAAGACACGCGTGTACTGCGTAATCTTCCGTTGACCCGCCTGCCCTTCCTTTTTCAGCGCTTCCAGTTGCGGCGAGACAATCGCCAGCAACTGCATGATGATCGACGCCGAAATGTACGGCATGATCCCCAGCGCAAAAATCGTGAACCGCGAAAGTGCACCACCCGAGAACATGTTGAACATGCCAAGGATGCCGCCCGACTGGCTTTGGAACAACTTTGCCAGTTGGTCCGGGTCAATACCCGGCACCGGAATGTGCGCGCCGATACGGTAGACGATCAGCGCCAGCAGCAAGAACATTGCCCGCCGACGCAGATCGCCAAACTTCGCCGCGCTGCGACCGGGTTTTGCGAGACTCGGACTGTTAGCCAAGTACCTTCTCCGATGCTAATGCTAGTGACGGCAAATAACTTGCGCGTTACTCGGCAAAAGAGCCGCCTGCTGCTTCAATAGCAGCGCGCGCACCCTTCGTCGCACCCAGACCCTTCACAACGATCTTGCGCTTCAGCTCGCCCGTCGCGATGATCTTGGCGCTCTTGATCAGCTCGCCGACCAGGCCGGCTTGCTTCAGAGCCAACAGATCGATTTCGTCGACCGGCAGCTTTTCCAGATCGGAGAGGCGCACTTCACCGACGAATTCCTTCGTCAGCGAGGTGAAGCCACGCTTCGGCAGGCGACGTTGCAGCGGCATTTGACCGCCTTCGAAGCCAACCTTGTGAAAGCCGCCCGAACGCGACTTCTGACCCTTGTGACCGCGGCCAGCCGTCTTGCCCAGACCGGAGCCGATACCACGACCGACGCGACGCTTAGCGTGCTTCGAGCCTTCAGCCGGCTTCAGGTTATTCAATTCCATTATCAACTCCTTGAGTCCTGGTCAGCCGCTTAGCTGATGACCTTAACGAGGTACGAAACCTTGTTGATCATGCCGCGCACAGCCGGCGTGTCCTGCAACTCGCTAACCGAGTTGAGTCGGCGCAGACCCAGGCCACGCACCGTTGCACGGTGCGTTTCACGGGTGCCGATCAGGCTCTTGACGAGCTGGACCTTGACAGTTTTATCAGACATGGTGTCCACCTTAGCCCAGAATATCTTCGACGGACTTGCCGCGCTTCGCCGCGATGTCACCCGGCGTGGACTGCTTACGCAGACCGTCGAGCGTTGCACGAACGAGGTTGTACGGGTTCGTCGAACCGTGGCTCTTGGCCACAACGTTCTGCACGCCCATCACGTCGAACACTGCGCGCATCGGGCCACCAGCGATCACACCGGTACCGTCCTTGGCCGGAGCCAGGAGGACCATCGATGCGCCGTGCTTACCGTGCACTTCGTGTTGCAGGGTACCGTTCTTAAGCGGCACCTTGAACATGTTGCGGCGAGCCTGTTCCATCGCCTTCTGAACAGCGACCGGCACTTCCTTTGCCTTGCCCTTGCCCATACCGACGCGGCCATCACCGTCGCCAACCACGGTCAGTGCGGCAAAACCGAGAATCCGGCCGCCCTTCACAACCTTGGTCACGCGGTTGACCGAAATCATCTTTTCGCGCAGGCCGTCGTCGCGTTCGTCAGCCTGAACTTTCGCTTGCATCTTTGCCATGACGAATTCTTCCCTTAGAACTTGAGTCCGGCTTCGCGCGCCGCATCAGCCAGCGCTTTCACGCGGCCGTGGTAACGGAAACCCGAACGGTCGAAGGCGACGGATTCGATGCCGGCAGCCTTAGCCTTTTCTGCAATGCGCTTACCGATCAGGGTCGCAGCATTGACGTTGCCGCCCTTGCCCGTCTGATCAGCCAGTTGCGCACGCACTTCGGCTTCGAGCGTCGACGCGCTGGCGAGCACCTTGGTGCCGCACGGCGAGAACACTTGCGCATAGATGTGCGTGTTCGTGCGATGCACGGCGAGACGCGCGACCTGCAGCTCAGCGATCTTGATACGCGTCTGACGAGCGCGGCGCAGGCGAGATTGAGTCTTATCCATGATTGCGCACCCTTACTTCTTCTTCGTTTCTTTGAGGATCACAACCTCGTTGGCGTAACGCACACCCTTGCCCTTGTAGGGCTCCGGCGGGCGATAGCCGCGCACTTCTGCAGCGACTTGGCCAACTTGTTGCTTGTTGATCCCCTTGATCACGATTTCGGTTTGCGTCGGGGTTTCAGCCTTGACGCCTTCCGGCATCTGGTGCACCACGGGGTGCGAGAAACCCAGCGACAGGTTCAGCTTGTCGCCTTGCGCCTGTGCGCGGTAACCGACGCCAACCAGCGTCAGCTTGCGCTCGAAACCCTTCGTCACGCCGTTCACCATGTTCGCAACCAGTGCGCGCATCGTGCCCGACATCGCATTCGCTTCGCGGCTTTCGTCCACCGGCTCGAACTTCAGCGTGCCGTTGTCGTTCACCACCTTCACGAGGCTGTTCGCAGCCTGCGAAATCGTACCCAGCGGGCCCTTGACGGTAATGCGTTCGTCGCTAAGGGCCACTTCTGCGCCTTGCAGCGCGATCGGGCTTTTACCTACTCGAGACATGTTTCTCTCCTTTCGGCCTTAAGCGACGTAGCAGATGACTTCGCCGCCAACGCCCGTTGCACGTGCTTTACGGTCCGTCATCACGCCCTTCGGCGTAGACACGATTGCCACGCCGAGGCCATTCATGACCACGGGGATGTCGTTACGGCCGCGGTACACACGCAGACCAGGCTTCGAAACGCGTTCAATGCGCTCGATCACCGGACGGCCAGCGTAGTACTTCAACACGATGTTCAATTCAGACTTCGCACCTTCGGACTTCACTGCGAAATCATCGATATAGCCTTCGTCCTTCAGGACCTGCGCAATCGCAACCTTGACTTTCGACGAGGGCATTGTCACCGAAACTTTCTCAACCATCTGCGCATTGCGGATGCGAGTCAGCATATCGGCGATAGGATCACTCATGCTCATTTACGTTTCTCCTATTACCAGCTCGCCTTGGTCAGGCCAGGGATCTCGCCGCGGAACGCGATTTCGCGAATCTTGTTACGCGCCAGCCCGAATTTACGGAACGTGCCACGCGGGCGACCGGTAATTGCGCAACGATTGCGCTTACGGGTCGGGTTAGAGTTGCGCGGCAGTTGTTGCAGTTCAAGACGTGCTACGTAATGCTCTTCGTCCGACTTGCTCATATCGCCAATGATCGCTTTCAGCTCAGCACGCTTGGGAGCGTACTTAGCGGCCAGGCGAGCACGCTTCTTTTCACGTTCGATCAGTGCCAGTTTAGCCACGGTAACCTCAGTTTCTGAACGGGAACTTGAAGCTGGCGAGCAGAGCCTTTGCTTCGTCGTCGGTCTTCGCAGTTGTCGTGATGCTGATGTTCAGCCCACGCAGTGCGTCGATCTTGTCGTAGTCGATTTCGGGGAAAATGATCTGCTCTTTCACACCGATGTTGTAGTTGCCGCGACCGTCGAACGCACGACCCGACACGCCACGGAAGTCACGCACACGGGGGAGCGCGACCGTCACGAAACGGTCCAGAAATTCGTACATTGCCTGACCACGCAACGTGACCATTGCACCGATCGGATAGCCCTGACGGATCTTGAAGCCAGCGATTGCCTTGCGTGCCTTCGTGATCACCGGCTTCTGGCCTGCGATCTTCGTCAGGTCGCCAACGGCGTTTTCGATGATCTTCTTGTCAGCAACCGCTTCGCCAAGGCCCATGTTCAGGGTGATCTTGGTGATGCGCGGCACTTCCATCACGGACTTGTAACCGAACTTCTCGATGAGGCCGGGTACAACCTTTTCTTTGTAAAACTCTTGCAAACGAGCCATTTTTTTACTCCGCAGCGTCAGGCGCTCAGCACAGCACCGGTCGTCTTAAGGAAACGGACCTTCTTGTCTCCTTCGACCTTGATGCCTACACGCGACGCCTTGCCATTCGCGTCGACCAATGCGACGTTCGAAATTTGCAGCGGCATCGTCTTGGCTTCCACGCCACCCGTCGTACCCTTCATCGGGTTCGGCTTGACGTGCTTCTTGACGAGGTTAATACCCTCGACAATGACTTTGTCTTCGCCAACGGACAGCACGACGCCGCGCTTGCCTTTATCTTTGCCGGTGATGACGATAACTTCGTCACCTTTGCGAATCTTGTTCATCGCGACTCCTTACAGCACTTCAGGTGCCAACGAAACGATCTTCATGAATCGTTCGCTGCGCAACTCGCGCGTAACAGGCCCGAAAATACGGGTGCCAATAGGTTCGAGCTTGGCATTCAACAGCACTGCAGCATTGCCATCGAACTTGATCAGCGAGCCGTCCTGACGGCGCACGCCCTTGGCGGTGCGAACCACCACGGCGTTGTAAATTTCGCCTTTCTTCACGCGCCCGCGCGGCGTTGCTTCTTTGACGGTCACCTTGATGATGTCGCCAATGCTGGCATAACGACGCTTCGAGCCGCCGAGAACCTTGATGCACATGACTTCACGCGCACCGGTGTTGTCGGCCACTTCAAGCCGAGTTTCGGTCTGGATCATGGTTTATCTATCCCAACTTAATCCGGTCACACCACCATGGCGTACCCGGTCAGTCTTGGTCCCGTCAGCCAATCGGCTGCTTGGGTATGAACAGCAGCGACGGCAAACGAAACCCGCCATCGCAATCCGGTGAATCCTTCGGAACAGACTGGCGCCTGAACCGCTTCCCCCACCAACTTCGCCCGCGACGGGGCTCCCATAAAAGAGGGAAGACCGAGATCATATCACATAATCCCGGTCTTGCAAGCGAAACTTACTGCGATTTCAACTACTTCTACAACTTTGCGGCGTCAGATGACGCGAGCAGCCTCGACCAGGCGAGCCACAACCCAAGCTTTCGTCTTCGAAATCGGACGCGTTTCCTGGATTTCAACGAGGTCACCCTCGTTGTACGTGTTCGCATCGTCGTGCGCGTGGTACTTCTTCGAACGCACAACGTACTTGCCGTAGATCGGGTGCTTCACGCGGTGCTCAACCAGCACGGTGACCGTCTTGTCCATCTTGTTGCTGACGACCTTGCCGACCAGCGTCCGCTTGAGCGAGGTTTTTACGCTATCGTTCATTTCTGGTTCGCCTTCTCAGTCAGGACGGTCCGCACACGTGCGATGTCGCGACGAACCTTCTTCAGCTGGCTCGTGTTCGTGAGCTGCTGGGTCGCGAGTTGCATGCGCAGGCCGAATTGCGCCTTCAACAGGTCCGACAGCTCCTTGTTGAGCGCGGCCTGATCTTTCTGGTGAAGTTCGGAAGCCTTCATCATTTACTCCTTAGGCGCCGAGCTGACGCACGATAAACGTCGTCTTGAGCGGCAGCTTAGCTGCAGCCAGACGGAACGCTTCGCGTGCCAGCTCTTCGGTTACGCCGTCCATTTCGTACAGCATCTTGCCCGGTTGAATCTCCGCGACGTAGTACTCAGGGTTACCTTTACCGTTACCCATACGTACTTCAGCCGGCTTGTGCGAGATCGGCTTGTCCGGGAAGATGCGGATCCAGATGCGGCCACCACGCTTGATGTGACGCGTCATTGCACGACGTGCCGCTTCAATCTGGCGCGCGGTCAAGCGACCACGACCGATAGCCTTCAAGCCGAACTCACCGAACGACACCGCGTTGCCGCGGGTAGCGATACCGGTGTTACGACCTTTCTGCTCTTTGCGATACTTTCTGCGTTTCGGTTGCAGCATCGTTATTCTCCAGTCTTCCCGCCGTCGCCGGCACCGCCAGCACGACGGGGAGCGCCACGGCGTGCACCTGCCGGGCCACCACCTTCACCATCGCGACGCGGACGGCGATCGCCACCCGGACGTGCGTTGCGGCGCGGACGCTTTTCTTCGGCGACTTCTTCAACCACCGGTGCGTCGTTGCGGCCGAGCGTATCGCCCTTGTAGACCCAGACCTTCACGCCGATGATGCCGTACGTCGTCTTCGCTTCCGAAGTTGCGTAGTCGATATCAGCACGCAGCGTATGAAGCGGCACGCGACCTTCGCGATACCATTCCGTACGAGCGATTTCGATACCGTTCAGGCGGCCAGCGCTCATGATCTTGATGCCTTGAGCACCCAGACGCATTGCGTTTTGCATCGCACGCTTCATCGCGCGGCGGAACATAATCCGGCGCTCGAGTTGTTGCGTGATCGAATCCGCGATCAGTTGCGCATCGGTTTCCGGCTTACGGATTTCTTCGATGTTGACGTGGACCGGAACGCCCATGCGGCGTTGCAGTTCCGACTTCAGCAGCTCGATATCCTCGCCCTTCTTACCGATGACGACACCCGGACGCGAGCTATAAATCGTGATGCGCGCGTTTTTCGCCGGACGCTCGATAACGACGCGGCCAACCGAAGCGTTTTTCAGCTTCTTCTTCAGGTATTCACGAACACCGATGTCTTCCTGCAACATCGCCGCGAAATTGTTGTTGTTCGCGTACCAACGCGACGCCCAATTGCGGCTGACGGCCAAACGGAAGCCAGTCGGATGAATTTTCTGTCCCATCGTATGACCCCTTAATTCCCGACCGTCACAGTGATGTGACAGGATTGCTTCTCGATGCGGTTACCACGGCCTTTAGCGCGCGCGGTAAAACGCTTGAGCGATGCAGCCTTGTCGACCATGATGCTCGTTACTTTGAGCTCGTCGATATCGGCGCCTTCGTTATGCTCCGCATTCGCGATCGCCGACAGCACGACCTTTTTCACGATTCCCGCAGCCTTCTTCGGCGAGAACGTCAGAACGTTCAGCGCCTTGTCGACCGGCAAACCGCGGATCTGGTCAGCCACAAGGCGCGTTTTCTGCGCCGAGATGCGGGCACCGCGATGAATTGCTTTCACTTCCATCATGAGCCCCTTATTTCTTAGCCTTCTTGTCGGCTGCGTGACCCTTGAACGTCCGGGTCAATGCAAACTCGCCAAGCTTGTGGCCGACCATGTTTTCCGAGATGTACACCGGGACGTGTTGACGGCCGTTATGCACAGCAATCGTCAAACCGATGAAATCCGGCAGAATCGTCGAACGACGCGACCAAGTTTTGATCGGCTTCTTGTCACGCGCAGCGGCTGCCGACTCAACTTTCTTCAGCAAATGGGCGTCGCAGAACGGACCTTTTTTTACAGAACGTGCCATTGCCTACTCCTTAACGCTTGTGACGGCGCTGGACGATCATGCTCGTCGTGCGCTTGTTGCTGCGGGTGCGATAACCCTTAGCAGGCGTGCCCCACGGGCTCACCGGATCGCGACCTGCAGCCGTCTTGCCTTCACCACCGCCGTGCGGGTGATCGACCGGGTTCATTGCAACGCCACGCACCGTCGGGCGGATACCGCGCCAGCGATTCGCGCCAGCCTTACCGATTTGACGGAGGCTATGCTCTTCGTTGCCAACTTCACCAATCGTCGCGCGGCATTCAACGTGAACGCGGCGGATTTCACCCGAGCGCAGGCGGACCTGTGCGTAGATGCCTTCACGAGCCAGCAACATCGCCGACGTGCCAGCCGAACGCGCCATTTGCGCGCCCTTGCCCGGCAGCATTTCGATGCAGTGAATCGTCGTACCGACCGGAATGTTGCGGATCGGCAGCGTGTTGCCTGAGCGGATCGGAGCTTCCGAACCCGACATCAGTTGCTGGCCAACCGTCAAACCCTTCGGAGCGATGATGTACTTGCGCTCGCCGTCTGCGTACAGAACCAGCGCGATGTTCGCGCTACGGTTCGGATCGTACTCAAGACGTTCGACCTTTGCCGGAATGCCATCCTTGTTGCGACGGAAATCGACGACACGGTAATGATGCTTATGACCACCACCCTTATGACGCGTGGTGATGTGGCCGTTGTTGTTACGGCCGGCGGTCGTGGATTGCGAGTCGAGCAGCGGTGCGAACGGCTTGCCCTTATGCAGATCCTTGTTGACCACCTTGACCATCGCACGGCGACCCGGCGAAGTCGGCTTAACTTTAACGATTGCCATGATTACTTGGCCTCCGCTTCAAAGTTGATTTCCTGGCCGGGCTTCAGGCAGACGTACGCCTTCTTCACGTCCTTGCGCTTGCCCATGAAGCGGCCGAAGCGCTTGGCTTTGCCCTTCGAGACCAGCACGTTGACGGAATTGACTTCCACCTTGAACAGCAGCTCGACTGCAGCTTTCACTTCCTGCTTCGTGGCATCGGGCGCGACTTCGAACACAACTTGCTCGTTCTTGTCGGCCACCAGCGTCGCCTTTTCGGAGATCACCGGCGCGAGCAGGACCTGCATCAAACGATGATCGTTCTTGCGAATCTCGCTCATGACAGCAACTCCTCGATCTGGGCGACCGCAGCCTTCGTGATCAGGATCTTCTTGAAGTAGATCAGCGACAGCGGGTCGGCGTAACGCGGCTCTACAACCGCCACGTGGGCGAGGTTGCGCGACGCGAGGTACAGGTTTTCGTCAACCGTGTCAGTAATCACCAGCACGGAGTCGAGACCCATCGCCTTGAATTTTTCGGCCAGCAGCTTCGTCTTCGGCGCTTCGAGCGTCAGCTCGTCGACCACCGAGATGCGGCCTTCGCGGGCCAGCTGCGAGAAGATCGAGCAGAGACCTGCGCGATGCATCTTCTTGTTAACCTTGTGCGAAAAGTTTTCTTCCGGCGAATTCGGGAAGATCCGGCCACCGCCGCGCCACAACGGGCTCGACGACATACCGGCACGGGCGCGGCCCGTACCCTTCTGGCGCCACGGCTTCTTGGTCGTGTGCTTGACTTGCTCACGGTCCTTCTGCGCGCGGTTACCGCTACGGGCATTCGCTTGATACGCCACCACAACCTGGTGAATCAGGGCTTCGTTGTAATCGCGACCGAACACTACGTCCGACGCGCTAACGCCTGCACCTTCCTGACCATTGGCATTCAGGAGCTTAAGTTCCATTATTTCGCTCCTTTCACGGCACGCGTCTTCACGGCCGGCGTAACGAATACCTTGCCACCCTTCGCACCCGGAACGGCGCCCTTGACCAGCAACAGCTTGCGGTCGGCGTCGATACGAGCGATTTCGAGGTTTTGCACGGTTACCGTATCGTCACCCATGTGACCGGTCATGCGCTTACCCGGGAAAACACGACCCGGATCCTGCGCCATACCGATCGAACCCGGCACGTTGTGCGAGCGCGAGTTACCGTGCGATGCACGGCCGGACGCGAAGTTGTAACGCTTGATGGTACCGGCGTAGCCCTTACCGATCGACACGCCTTGCACGTCGACCTTCTGGCCTACTTCGAACAGGTCGGGACCGACCACGGTGCCGTTCGACAACTCGGCAGCCTTGGCAGCATCGATCTGGAATTCTTTGAGGATTTCACCGGCTTGAACACCGGCTTTGGCGAGATGACCGGCCAACGGCTTCGTCACACGCGATGCACGGCGCGTACCGAATGCAACCTGCACGGCGGTGTAGCCGTCGGTTTCAACAGTCTTGATCTGCGTCACGCGGTTGTCGGACACGTCCAGCACGGTAACGGGAATCGAATCCCCTTCTGCCGTGAAGATACGGGTCATGCCAACCTTGCGACCTACGAGTCCAAGGCTCATCGTTTTCTCCATTCCCGACTGCGATTGGTCGGGGCTAATTTACAAAATGCCGGTGCCGTTTCGGGCATGAATTCATGCTGCAGCACACCGACTTTTTTGCGCAAATGCGCGAAAAGCCCACTATTATAGCGAGGCTTTTCGTTTTCCGCAAGCAATCAATGACTTAGCGCTACCTGGTACGCCAGGCAGCGCTACAAGCCTTATTGGAGCTTGATTTCCACGTCCACGCCAGCCGGCAGGTCCAGCTTCATCAGTGCGTCAACAGTCTTGTCCGTCGGGTCGACGATGTCCATCAGGCGTTGGTGCGTACGAATTTCGAGCTGATCGCGCGACGTCTTGTTGACGTGCGGCGAACGCAGGATGTCGAAACGTTGAATGCGGGTCGGCAGGGGCACCGGACCACGAACGATTGCGCCAGTCCGCTTTGCCGTGTCGACGATTTCAGCTGCCGATTGATCGATCAGACGATAGTCGAAAGCCTTCAGGCGAATGCGGATTTTCTGGTTCTGCATGACAATTCCTTGGAAAGAGCGAGGCAGCATTGCGCCGCCAGACAGTAAAAGAACGTAGAGCCGGGTGCCCGCCGTGGGCTGGCGCCCGGCTCCGGGCACCACTTAATGCAACTTCAACCCTCGATTTTACTCGAGAATCTTGGCAACCACACCTGCGCCGACCGTACGGCCGCCTTCGCGGATTGCGAAGCGCAGACCTTCTTCCATCGCGATCGGGTTGATCAGCTTCACCGTGATCGACACGTTGTCGCCCGGCATGACCATTTCCTTGTCCTTCGGCAACTCGATCGAGCCCGTCACGTCCGTCGTACGGAAGTAGAACTGCGGACGATAGTTGTTGAAGAACGGCGTGTGGCGACCGCCTTCGTCCTTGCTCAGCACGTACACTTCAGCCGTGAAGTGCGTGTGCGGGTTGATCGAACCCGGCTTCGCCAGAACCTGGCCACGCTCCACGTCTTCACGCTTCGTGCCGCGCAGCAGGATACCCACGTTGTCGCCTGCCTGACCCTGGTCGAGCAGCTTGCGGAACATTTCCACGCCCGTGCACGTCGTCTTCACCGTCGGCTTGATACCGACGATTTCGATTTCTTCGCCGACCTTCACCACGCCACGCTCAACGCGACCCGTCACCACCGTGCCGCGACCCGAGATCGAGAACACGTCTTCCACCGGCATCAGGAACGCACCGTCAACTGCGCGCTCCGGCGTCGGGATGTACGTG
>NZ_CAJNBK010000048.1 GCF_905220975.1 Paraburkholderia haematera
TTTGACGCATGGCATCGTTTCACCGAACTCACCCAGAATCCGTCAGCCGTCTGAGCAAATACGCGTCCTCAGTAGATTTGCGCCGTCGCTCAGCCAACGTGACAATGCCGTTCCGCGACATCGAGCGCCCGCGCTTCAGTGGCTAGCTGTGCTCGCTTGCTGACCGACAGGATCGCGGGCGGTGCCGGCAAGCCTTCCGCCAGTTTCCTGATCCCGTTGATATGTTTGAGGAAGCTCGAGATCGCCCGCGCAGCTGGCCTCTTCGGCTCCTGCTTCAGATCGTCCCAGCCCGACTTGCCGACCATGATGACGAGGAGCCCATCGATCCTTTCGATCATGGCCGCATCCAGTGCGCGGGAGATCGTCGTCCAGATCGTTTCATTGAGGTCGTTGCGCGCCTGCGTGGCGATGCGCTGAAGCGTCGACAGTGGCGGTAGTTCGTAACGGCGGCGGACCAGTTCCTCGACCAGCACGTTGATGATGTCGGGCAGCTCGACTTTGGTCCTTGCCTCCCCCGACGCGAGATCGGCGAGCCACGCCGTCTCGTCCGCGTCGAACGGCCGGATGTCGAGCCAGGCGCGCAGCAGCTTCTGGTGCCGGATGCGAGTTCCAGATATGTCGTACCGCGCAATCGCCGTCCGGGGCAACGCCCGGGCTCGCATCGCGGTCCGGATGTGATCGGTGCTGCCCGGCGGCACGTCCGAGAGCATCGGGAAGTAGCCGAGACGCTGCAGCAGTTTCATCTGGACCATGATCAGCATGGCGGTAGCTTCCTGCCGGGATTGCCGACGCACAAAGCGGATTTCCGCGGCGGTCGGGGTGAACGCCGCTTTCAGTTCCGCCGTGCCCGGTTCGGCGGGCAGGACAGGGTAGATGGTCTCGTGGACGGTGCTCATGCTGGTGGCCGTCTCGCGAAGATCCGCCCGATCTGCCGCGTACGCTGGACCTCGTCGTCGTCCAGGTAGATCGACGTGGTTGTGATCGACGCGTGACGCAGGTTGTCGCGTACGGTGGTCAGCGTCGCGCCGTTGGCCAGCGCGTGTGTTGCGTGCGTGTGACGCTTATGTACCCAGCGATATAAGCGCCACACCCATGCCACTCATGCGCTGGCCCGTGGCGCGGAACTGACGACGGTTCGGGATAACCTGCGTCACGCCTCGATCGCGACCACCTCTATCTACCTGCAAAGTGACGAGGTCAAGCGGGCACGTCAGATGACTCAGGCCTTCGCCGCGCGATAGCCTCGGAGCGTCCGTCAGACGGAAGCTCCGACGACCTGGCGCGCTTTGTTTTCCGAATTCTGAAGCGCCCCCCAGAAGCGGGGCTGGACCGCGAGTTGCTCCGCCGGCGCAGATGGGGGCGTTGAGGTGTGTGAACTGGTTTGCGCAGATGTTTCTTTGCGGTTGACGGCCGTGGTGCATTGCAGCGAAGCGTTCCAGTGAGCGCCGGCCTTTGATCTGATCCGTGGATCCTGCTGGTGGCGTCGGCGCTCATGCGACAGATCGTCTATGGATGCGAAGCCCATCTGGACGTCATCACCCGTCACGTAGCCCATACTGCAAATTGTTCATCGTAGGGCGCCGAGTGTCTGGTGGGAAGACATTCCAGTTGCCGTTATCGTGACGAAAAAAGAAGATTACGTGCGCCGCCTGCGATCGTGAGAGTTCGACATGCACGTAGCGCCTCGATCGTGCATGACCATGTCGGACGACCAAAATGGGATACGCTGCCGTACGTCCCACCCATTTGTCGATGGCCGCACGCAACGACATTCTGACGTCGGTCATCGACACCTCCTGCGTCGATTAATGATTCGCGCTATGTACATGTCTTCCTTCACGCCCCGCTGCAAAACAGGAGCGCAGCGCCGATGATCCCCGCCAGGAAGACCCAAAAAAGAGTGCTCCCAACCCTGGCCGGACCGAAGAGCTTGCTACAAAGGAGTCCGGCACTTCCAACGCCACCGAGAAAGACCAGAAAGTCGCCGCATGCAGGAGCTGCCAAGCCAGCAGGAGTGGGCGCGCATTGCCCAAACACGCATGCCTTCAACATCAGACCGCCAAGACAGACACACACGAGGGCCGCAAGTGGCCACCGCTCCATTTCGGTATCTTTCATCGCTGCTTCCACAAATGATGCGAATTGCAGGCCTGCGCCACGCAGTGATTCCGACGCTACGCAACACATCGCCGGGACGTAGCATCCGTCCACCCACTGTTCCTCCGCTGCTGCCGCATGGTTGATAAACCTCTGGCAACGCATATGGGGTGACGCCGCATTTTAAATGCGCGGCGCTTTCTGGATGATTGAAGCCGATTATAGAAACCGGACACCTTCTGCAAGCTTTCTGTGCCGCCGCCAAATCATGGGTGTTAACCCGCTACCCTGCTGCATCCGCAACGACGGGTGCCGGCTGTTACGTCGACGGGTTAGTAACGCAACAGGGAAGCGCACGCCTCTGGAGCGCAGATCTCACGCATCAAGCGATGCATCGGTGAAAAAGTGTCGACACAAAAACTCGGGTCACAGGAGCGTGAAGGCGTCGTCATCGCCAACACGGTAAACATGCGGAATTCATTTGTCAGACCCGTTTCCGTTAAAAATGCATAGTTATGTCCGCAGCGGCGGCAGTTCCCACCCTTCCGAACAGAGCCGGACGACTCAACGTCAGTCGACCCCCGTGCGACGGCTCATTGAGGTTGCCTGACTGGGGAGCACGGAGCACGTCCGCTTCACGCCAGGAGACGGTAAGTCGCCGCGTCGCTGTTTGCCATCGGTTTCGATCCGCGCTTTGAGCCTCTGACCTACCCGGAACGTGACAACGCGCCGCGCTGCAATGAGCGTTGTTTAGCCAGTTTTCGGACGGCGGCGGGGACGCTGTCGTTTGTTGCGTCCTTGAAAGTCATCGAAGCAGGAAGGGACGTTTTTGAATAGCAACGCGTCTGGCCCTCATGGAAATCCCGTATGAAAAACCCATCCCCGTGTAAGTCGGCAGAAGGATTCGTTCCCCTAGAATTGCCTCCATCGATGCAGACGGGCGGCATTCCGCCGCGCCGGACAATAATGGAGACTATCGATGACCCCTAGCTTTCGCACGTTGCGCCAGATCGCCATTGCTTCCAGCCTGCTGTTCGGCCTTGCGTCGCAGCACGCGACCGCCGCCGACAGCGGGAAGATCACGATCATGGTCGGCGGCATCACGAAGCTGATCTACCTGCCCGCGCGCCTGACCGAACAGCTCGGCTATTTCAAGGACGAAGGACTTGACGTCGAACTGCTGTCGCAGCCGGCCGGCGTTGATGCGGAAAACGAACTGCTCGCGGGCGCGGTCCAGGCTGTCGTCGGCTTCTATGACCATACGATCGATCTGCAAACCAAAGGCAAGGACGTCAAGGCGATTGTCGTGTTCGGACAGGTGCCGGGTGAAGTGGAAATGGTTTCGACCAAGGCCGCCGACACAGTCAAATCGATGGCCGACGTGAAGGGCAAGACGCTTGGCGTCACCGGTCTCGGATCATCAACCAGTTTTCTCACGCAATACCTCGCCGGCCAGCACGGCATCCAGTCGACGGAATACACAATGCTGCCGGTCGGCGCTGACGCCAGCTTCATCGCGGCGATCAAGCAGAGCCGTATCGACGCGGGCATGACGACGGAGCCCACCGTGTCCGCATTGCTGAAGTCCGGTGACGCCAAGGTGCTGGTCGACATGCGCTCGGTCGAAGGCACGAAGGCGGCGTTGGGCGGCACCTACCCGGCGTCGAGCCTCTATGTGCAGGCGGCATGGGCCGATTCGCACAAGGCTGAAGCAGCGAAGCTCGCGCACGCGTTCGTTCGCACGATGCAGTTCATCCACACGCATAGCGCGGAAGAAATCGCCGCAAAGATGCCGGACGACTATCAGAAGGACAAGCCGCTTTACGTGAGTGCGCTGAAGGCTTCGCTGCCGATGTTCACGACGGATGGCAAGATGCCGGCCGATGGACCGACGACTGTGCTCAAGGTGTTGTCGGCCTTCAATCCGTCGGTCAAGGGCAAGCATATTGAGCTGGCGAAAACCTACACCAACGAGTTCGTTGGCGCGAAATAAGTCAGCGCCTGCCGGTTGCGTCTACGTGCCTGACGTAACCGGTTTCGTTACGCTTCCGGTGCCGCGTTCGCGGTACCGGCCACTTCCACGGATGTACAGATGAACCAAGTTGTTTCCCAGGACGCCCCGGTGATCGAGTTCCGCTCGGTCTCATGCCGTTTCATTTCTCCGGACGGCAAGGCGACGATTGCGTTGCGCGACTTCAGCATGGCGGTCGCGAAGGGCGAGTTCGTCGCCATCGTCGGACCGACCGGTTGCGGCAAGTCGACCACGCTCAGCATGATTACCGGGCTCCTGAAGCCGACGACCGGTGAAGTGCGCGTGATGGGCGCGCCGGTAGACGGCATCGATCCACGCATCGGCTTCGTGTTCCAGGCCGATGCGGTCTTCCCGTGGCGATCCGTGCTCGATAACGTCGCGGCGGGGCCGCTGTATCGTGGCCGCTCGAAATCAGCCGCGCACGACGAGGCCAATGAATGGCTGCGTCGCGTCGGGCTCGAAAAGTTCGGTAAGCACTATCCACATCAGTTGTCGGGCGGGATGCGCAAGCGCGTCGCGCTCGCACAGACCTTCATCAACAAACCGGAAATCCTGCTGATGGACGAGCCGTTCTCGGCGCTCGACATGCAGACCCGCACGTTGATGCAGGACGAACTGCTGCAGCTGTGGTCGGCGAATTCGGGGTCGGTAGTGTTCGTCACGCACGATCTGGAAGAAGCGATCGCGCTGGCTGATCGTGTGTTCGTGTTGAGCGCGCGACCCGCGACGTTGAAGAAGGTCTATGAGATCGATCTGCCGCGCCCGCGGATCACGTCGGAAGTTCGCTACGAGCCGCGCTTCATCGAAATTTCGCGCGATATCTGGCATGACCTGCGCGAAGAAGTGCAGATCGCCTGACGTGGATCGCCTGATAAACCTGACTTCGGAACAACATTCATGGCAACTCCTGAATACGCATTGCAGGCGGGCTTCGATAGCGCGTCGCTGGCAACTGTTGAAAAAATCGCACAACGCAGGCTGCGCCAGCGGCGTGCTCTGATCATCGCGCTGAGGGTACTGGTGCTGGTCGTCGTGCTGGGTGGATGGGAAATGGGCGGACGGTATAAATGGATCGATCCGTTCTTTTTCTCGATGCCCTCGGCAATCTTTGCGCAGATCGTGGACTGGTTCGTGAACGGCACCTCGCAGGGCCCGCTGCTGCAGCAGGTCTGGGTCACGCTCGAAGAAACCGGTATCGGCTTTCTCATCGGTGCGGTCGGTGGCATTGTCTGTGGCGTCGTGCTGGGTCGCAACAAGCTGCTCTCCGACGTGTTCAGCATTTACATCCAGATCGCCAACTCGATTCCGCGCGTGGTGCTGGGGTCGGTGTTCGTTATCGCGCTTGGTTTGGGCATGGCCTCGAAAGTCGCGCTGGCCGTCGTGATGGTGTTCTTCGTCGTGTTCGGCAATGCATTCCAGGGCGTGCGTGAAGCCGACCGCTACATGATTGCGAATGCGCAGATCCTCGGTGCCTCGAAACGTCAGTTGACCACGTCAGTGGTGATTCCATCAGCGCTGTCATGGATTCTTGCGAGCCTGCACGTGAGCTTCGGTTTCGCGCTGGTCGGTGCGGTAGTTGGCGAGTTCCTCGGTTCGAAGCAGGGTATCGGCCTGCTGATCTCGACGGCGCAAGGCGCATTCAATGCGAGTGGCGTGTTCGCTGCGATGATCGTGCTCGCGGTGGTCGCGCTCACGGCCGACTATCTGCTTACCGCACTGGAGAAGCGTCTGCTGAAGTGGCGGCCTGCGGCATTCTGATCGTCACGATGCAGGGATGATTGTCGCTGGATTCAGGGAGCAGAACGGCACGACGCCGCAGACCGCCGGTCTGGTGAAGCACATCGCCTTGTTGTTGGCGTGAACTTCGGATGACGATACCGACGCAGACGAGGACCTGCTGTCCCTGACGAGTTCGCTGCCGTGCCGAAAACATGCGGGTCGCCTTCGGGTGGCCAGGTCATGAGGTGCGTTGTGAACAGCGGTCCGGGTATTCCAGCAGAGGCGCGCGAAGGTTCGATCGCACTCCTCGCGGCGCGACAGATGTCCGGCACACCGGACCCGGGTCAGCAAATGTCCACGGGTTTGCCCGCTCTCATTCGGGCACGGTGGGCCAGTACAGAAAGTTGAGCATATTGGTCCCCGCCACGATCAGCGTGCGCGCGTCGCGCGATTGAGGAAAAGCGATGAAGCTGCTGCTCGTGGAAGACAACGCGGAACTCGCGCAATGGATTGTCAATCTGCTGCGCGGTGAGAACTTCGCGATCGATTGCGTTGGCGACGGCGAAAGCGCGGATAGGCTGCTGGCGGCTCAATGCTACGACGTGGTGCTACTGGACATCCAGCTGCCACGGATGGACGGCAAGGAGGTACTGGCACGATTGCGCCGCCGCGGCGACAAGGTGCCGGTGTTGATGCTGACGGCCAACGGCTCGACAGACGACAAGGTCGACTGTTTTAGCGCGGGCGCCGACGACTATGTCGTCAAGCCATTCGATGCACGGGAACTGGTGGCGCGGATCAAGGCGCTGATCCGCAGGCAGGCAGGCGCCATGTCGGGCTGTCTCGTTTGTGGCGATCTGCAGTACATACCCGACACACGTGATTTCTGTCATAACAACCAGCCGCTGGCACTTCGACCTCGTGAGCACACCATCCTCGAAGCCCTGATGCTGAGACAGGGGAAAACAGTCTCGAAGACAGCCCTGATGGAAAGCGCGTTCAGTGTCGACGACGAGCTGAGCGCGGATGCGATCGACATCTATATTCACCGTTTGCGCAGGCACCTGGCCTCGTCCAGTGCGCAGATCATTACATTGCGTGGGCTTGGCTACATTTTGCGCAGCAGCGATCCGGCGTAGCGGGTGCCAAATCGGTACCGTATATCAGTAAATGCACTTAGTTGTACGAATGGTACGGGAAAGCTGCATGAAGGATTGAGATCGCTAGGATGGCGCTCATTGGCTCAACGGGACCGTCATCCGGATGTCCGGATCGCAGTTGCAGCGGGCAACCAGAAAAAAAATTTCAACGCAGTAATCAGAGGAGATGACCTTGAAGCAAAAGTACCTAACCCTGGCCGTCGCGGCAGGCGCCCTGGCGTCGAGCGGCGCGCACGCCCAGTCGAGCGTGCAACTCTATGGCCTCATCGATTTGAGCGCCCTCGCCTACACGACGAATGCCGACGCAGCCGGCAAGCACGTGATCGGCATGGGCCACGCCGGCGAGCCGTGGTTCAGCGGCAGCCGCTGGGGTCTGAAGGGCGCGGAAGACATCGGTGGCGGCAACAAGATCATTTTCAAGTTGGAGAGCGAATTCGTCGCCGCGAACGGCCAGATGGAAGATCCGGGCCAGCTCTTCGACCGTGACTCCTGGGTCGGCATCGAGAACGCTACGATCGGCCAGGTGACGGCCGGCTTCCAGGACACGGTCGCGAAGGATTTCGCGGGCCTCTACGCCGACCCGTACGTCAGCGCGAAGTTCTCGACGAACGAAGGCGCCTTCACCAATTCCAACAACTTCAAGCAAATGGTCTTCTACGCGGCTGGCCCGACCGGTACGCGTTCCGAGAACGGCATCCAGTGGCGCAAGCTCTTCAGCAACGGCATCTATGCGGCCGCCGGCTATCAGTTCAGCAACTCGACGCAGTTCGCCAACGGCTCGGGCTACCAGGCCGTGCTCGGCTGGAACGTTGGGCCGGCCTCCATCGGCGGCTTCTACAGCCACACGAACAACGGCGGCTTCACCGATCAGACGTACTCGGTGGGGGGCGACTATCGTTTCGGCATCGGCCGTGTCAACGCCGGCTACTTCCATTACACCGGCAAGCAGGGGTCGCTGCCGGATCGGGAGGACAATGCGTGGACGGTGTCCTTCAAGCTCGCACCAAAGGGTCCGTTCGACTATGAACTCGGCTATCAGCAGATGCGCGTGAAGAACGCCGCCTACAACAGCGACGGCTTCATCCCGAACGCCAATTCCGGCGCGTTCGACACGACGGCCACGACGGTTCACAACGGCTACAAGGAGACGATCTACGCGTCGACGTTCTACCATCTTTCGAAGCGCACCGAGGTGTATCTGGCCGCCGATTACATGAAACTGCATGGCGGCTACACGGTGTCGACGACGTTCGGCCACAACAACCAGCTCGAAGTGGCCACGGGTATCCGCACCCGCTTCTGATCCTGGCATCAGCTCCTCGCAGTAGATCTTTTTGATCGATTTCCTCCAATTTGCGGCGGCGGATGTATCCGCCCGCCGCTTTTTTTTCTGCTCAGCGGGTCGAGGAAGGCAGCCATGTTCAGAAATACCACTATCCGGGTCGCGTTGACCATCACTATCGCCGGTTATACAGCAGCGCTGATGCTCGTGATCGCAACGTCGATCGCGGGGCTCAAAGCGGCCAATACGGCGCTCGACAGGATGTACCGCGAAGAAACGGCGTCGTTGCGACATCTGGCCGCCAGCAGTGACGCGCTTCTGCAGGTACGAGTCGATCTCGGTGCGTACGAAACGCTCGTCGCGCAGGGCAAACCGACCGACGCAGTGCTCGCCCGTGTGCATGCCGAGCAGACCAGCAGCGATCGCGAACTGGCTGGTTATGCGGCGCAACCGCCTTCGAACGAGGCCGAGAGGAAGCTGGCCGACGCACTGCGGGCGAGGCGCGAGCAATTGATGAAGCAGGCACTTGCGCCTGAAATTGCGGCGCTCGACCAGAACGATTTCATGTCTTTTCGCACGACACAGCGTCAGGCACCTGACACTCTTTTCAGTGACTACCGGAGCGCCGAACTCGCGCTGGAGGATTTCCAGGCAGAGCAGCAGAAGGCGAGTTTCGCGTCAGCGCAACGGCATTTTCATATGCTGCTCTGGCTCTTCGGCGCGATCGGATCCGCTGCGATCGTACTGGGCCTGTTCGCACGTTTCGCGTTGGCGGCGTCGATCGTGCGACCCATTGATCGGGCAATTCATCATTTCGAGCGAATTGCGGCTGGAGATCTGACAAGCGCGGTCGATAAGCTGCGCGCCAACGAGATGGGCCGTTTGATGGCTGCGCTTGCCCGAATGCAGGCGGGGCTTGCTGCCGCCGTGGGGCAGGTGCGACAGGGGACGGCGGCGATCACACACGGCGCGCGCGAAATCGCGAGTGGCAATGGCGATCTGTCGACACGTACCGAGCAGCAGGCGGCGACTTTGGAGGAGACCGCATCGAGCATGGAAGAGTTGACTGCGACCGTCCGGCAAAACGCCGACAACGCGCGGCAGGCCAGGGCGCTCGCTGAAAACGCGTCGGAAGTCGCGGCACGCGGGGGCGACGTCGTCGGTCAGGTTGTCGATGTAATCGCGGACATGTCATCGAGTTCAAACCGGATTGTCGACATCATTGGCGCGATCGAGGGTATCGCGTTCCAGACCAACATCCTCGCGCTGAATGCAGCCGTTGAAGCTGCGCGTGCCGGCGAGGAAGGGCGTGGATTCGCGGTGGTCGCGGGCGAGGTCCGCGCGCTCGCGCAACGTTCGGCCGCTGCAGCGAAGGAAATCAGGGAGCTGATCGGCGACTCGGTTGCGAAAGTGAGGAACGGTGCCGACCTGGCGGCTCGCGCTGGCGACACAATGACCGAAATCGTCACAGCGGCCCGCAACGTTACCGCCATCGTCAGCGAAATCAGTGTGGCCTCGGAAGAACAGTCGCGCGGCATCGATCAGATCAATCGCGCCGTGACGCAGATGGATAACGCGACCCAGCAGAACGCCGCACTGGTCGAGCAGGCCGCGGCGGCGGCTGCGTCGCTCGAAGAACAGGCACGCGCGCTCGACCATGCGGTGGCCGTGTTCCGGCTGGCTGAAACAGACAAGCCGTCAGCCGTGGAACCCGGCAGGCAGAACTGGATGGCGTCCGGGCCGTCGACCGTCGACGCATGACGGTAGCCGACAGAAGCGAACACTATCTGATCAGTGGCCTCACGCACCACCGGAAAATCTTCCGGCCGGGCGACTGGGCCGAGCGTCTGATGGGTGTCATCATCCTGTTCGTCGGGGAGCGTCGGCCCGGCATTCATATTGCCTCGACGCGCCTCGCCATGCCTGTCGTCGATAAGGGCGTGAAATGCCTGATTGTGTCCGGTGAACTCCGGAGCGTTTGTCCGGAAGCCTTTGACTTCGTTGTCAGGTTTGCCGAAGACAATGATCTGCCGGTTGAGGTTCGTTTCTCGTCCAGCGACGGGGCTCGTTGGTCGGGTCCGGTCCCGGTCGACTGATCCGCGCCCTGCCGGTGCGACGCGGCCCCGCGTGGGACCGGCAACCGGTCGAACCGGCGCAGCGCGACCCGCCGTGGCAACTGGAGTTCCAACTCATAGTCGGGCCAGAGGCGACGAGATGCGCCATGAGCCTCAACGGCAATGGGGCGCGTTTGCGCCGGTTTCCTCGCGTGCAGTTTTTTGCTCGTTCTCGCCAGACACGATGGGGTTGCAGACCCGGTCTATTCGTTACACGTTACGCGCAGCGCCTGGAGGAGCGTGGCGCTCGATATCGGCGCGCGGTTCTCGGAGATTGAGCGGATTTGTTCCGGCAATTCTCTTGTCGTTGCCCGTCGTCATCGCGTCACGGTCATTTGCGATCTGGTTATTGACATCGGCAGCAATGTTTCCGATTAGTTCTATGCGTCGATATAACCCTGGCGTTTATGACAGAAATTTGCGCGCAGCCTCGTCCACCCCCTTGTAGAACGGCCTTTTCCCAAATGGCCCGAACGGCCCGAGCGGGAACGGGTCAAACGATCATACAGTTTTTCGGGGAGAGGAAAGTGAATGATCCTGCAAAACTTATCGCGCTGGTTGCAGTGACCGTTTGCAGCACTGCTTGCCTGGCCGCGCAGCCCGACTACACGTACGAGACAACCGTACGTCTGCCCGACGGTAAAACGGCGCAGTGTGCCGTGAATGAGCCTGCGGATGCCGCGCGCGTCTCAAGCAGTACGCTTGACCTGAGCGATCAGCGCAAGGCTGAGGTGCTAGCCACTCAGCGCCTGCGCGTGTTGAGCGGCCCCAAATCGGTATACCCGTCCCCCTACACGGCGCCCGTCGTGAGGTGCGAGCTTGTCAACTGAGCATCGGGGCTGTCGTACTTTCCGTGCGAATCTGGCGGTTGGTTTCGAAAGATCGATATTGATCAATAGCCTGCGCACCCTCCGATTGCGCACAAGTCGCACAGCCGCCGAGCCTTGCTGCAAGCGGCTCTGCGTCTGACTACCGCCAGATTCCGCACCAATCTAACGTTTCCCCCAGCCGGACCACTGTGCCGCTATTTGCACACAGTTGCCGCGTTCGTTGCTGGAACTGGAGGAGGTAACTGAATACGGCTTGAACTGACTGCGGAACTTGCATCACCGCCGTTCACCCCGCGGACACGTCCTGGACCTGTCGAACCGCAGCGGACTGGCCATTCAGGTCAGTTGATCCCGCCGGATCACCATCCGTAAAACCGGGGTCACGTTTCGACCGTCCCTTCCGATCCGACTGTTCCCGGGTCAGTCCGCTTGGCACCTGCCTCTGTTTACCCAGGCAGCACTCGTGACAACGTCCCCCCTTGCGTGACTGAAGCAACCGACCGCCCACCTTATGGTCTGGGCCTGGCATCCGGTTTGGCGCATCTCATCTAACGAGGTTTATAACAGTTCACACATGTTTGCGCCTGCGGAACTGGCCTCGCGCCTCACACCGCGCGGCGGCTCCGCAGTGTCGATTTCCTCCGTGTCGCCGGGGTGAGCCGTCAGTCAAGAGGCACCACGTTGTCTTCAGAACATCACAGCCGCCCCGTACCGGTTATGCATGTCTGAATAGGCAACCGCCGGTCGTACAGCAGGCCGCGGCACTTGTGACCGTTCGCACGAACGCAGAGCGCGGCGAAACAGGAACGAGCTTTACCGTCTACTACGTGCCACTTGATGCGCGGCTGACGGCGGCACGTGTCGCATCACGAAAGGGATGAATACCCTGGATTCGCGTCTCCGTACAACAAAGCGCATTTCCGGAAAAGAGAGTTTCAGGATATGCCGTATCTCGAAAGCATCGGCCGCTGTCAAATGACGAGGACGAGTAACAAGGAGCCCTTCATGATGATTCGACACTTCATCTGCGCACTGCTCGGCGTCGTCACTTTCTGGTCGGCCGACGGCATGGCTGCGCAACCCGATTACGCCTATCAAACGACGGTACAGCTCGCCGACGGCAAGATGCTGACATGCGGCGTCAACGAACCTCTGCCGAATGGCGCCGCGCCCGCTGCTCTCACCCGCCGCGAGCAAACGCAAGCCGACGTCCTCGCGACCCAGCGCCTGCGCGTCTTCAGCGGCCCCGATTCCGGCTATCCGTCGCCCTACACCGCGCCGACCATCATTTGCTCGAGCGCAGGCTAAGGCTGGCCGCGTCGCACCGTCCGGTGCTCGAGGCGACTACCAGGTGCGATGCGGGACCTCGCCCGGAAACCGTAGACCGTATTAAATCTGTCAACGTTGCGACAATAAAAATGTCAATTTGCGGTCATGTGATCGCCAAAGGAAGGTGAACGCCTTGCCGGGCAAAGGTTTGGGCCATCCGAAATAAATTTGTCAACCGGCTCGGCGGGAGGCGGATCGGATCCCTCAGTCAAGCGGTCGCTGTCCTGTGCTCGCCCGTAGCCTATCTCGCACTCGAAGCGACGACACGACAGCGAGCCCCGGCGTTCATCGTCGCGAACGCAATTGACTTGTCGAACACGGCGAGCATGACAGAAGCGCTCGTCAATTCCGGACATCGGACTTGTTCTGGCGGCCGTGTCGTGCCCTGCTGCTGGCGGCGGGGGATTGCGGTGGCCAAATCCGGGATCGGGTCATGAGCCAGCACGAATCGGGAAACGGCCTTCCTGGAATGTGAAGAGGCGGCTCAGTCGTCGTGGCCCTTTAGCTGCGGCAGCACGGACGCGTCGCTCGCCGTGAGCAGGCCGATCTTCGAGTAGATTCGCAGCTTATCGCGCGTGTCGGTGATGTCGAGGTTACGCATCGTCAGCTGGCCGATGCGGTCGCGTGGCGAGAACGTCGAGACGACCTTCTCCATCGACAAACGCTCGGGTTGGTACGTCAGGTTCGGCGACCTCGTACTGAGAATCGAGTAGGGGCGGCTTCAGAAAACGGAATTTAAACCACGTTAAGCTGCCGGCGGCGTCTGGCGAGGCTCGACTATCCCGCGGCAAAGGTCGGATCCATCTGGCTTGCACGCTTGACCTGATCGCTTTGCAGGTAGATCGAAGTGGTCGCGATTGAGGCGTGACGCGGGTTATCTCGCACGGTCGTCAGTTCTGCTTCGCGCGCCAGTGCATGCGTGGCATGGGTATGCCTCATCCAGTGGGGACTGGCGCGTCGCAGCTTCTCGGCGGTCGCCGGCTGACCGGTCGCAATGACATCTGCGGCTCGATAAAAAATCGTCGCATCACGTTCCACAGGCAAACGCGGCGTCATGCGCGTTGCCCGTCCGCGACTATGGAATGCAGGTCGGCGCGGTTGAACGCACGCTCAGTGAAGTGACCGACTTCCGTCTGTCCTCACGGGTCAGGTTCGCCTTGCTACTTCAGGATTGGTTCAGGCGGCCCCGAGCAGGTTTCTCCACTCCGGGAGGCTTCCCTTCGGATCCAGTGCTTTGACCAACGGCGCGGCACGCGTCGCAAGGTCCTGTTGTACGTCGGCGATAGCGTTTGTGAGGGCACTCGACATTCCCAAGCCGTCTAGCATTAACGCTGCTTCGCGCATCTCTTCGGCGCGCCGTTGCCCGTGTTCGACCACGCGACCGATCAGATACGCTTCGTAGCCCTTGTCCCACCCTACACCCGGAAAGGTTGTCGCGAGCGACGCAAGCACGCGGCCGTCCACGTCGAACTGTCTGGCCGCCAGCATCGACTGAACGCATAGCGCCTCCATGCCCTTGATCATGATGCTGCGGCATAGCTTCATGGCTGACGCGAGGCCGACTTCCTGCGCCACGGCTTCCGTGCGCATCCCCAAACCATTGAGACGGTCTGCCGTTTGTACAGCGAATCGGCCGCCCAACAGCATCGGCACCCGTATGCCTTGCGGCGGGACCGGCGCCATCACCGCGGCTTCCACGTAGTCGGCGCCATTGCGCTCGACCTGCTGGCAGTTGCGTTGTTTGACGGCGGGCGAAACCGAATTGAGATCGAGGAAGGTCTGGCCGCTTGTCAGATATTCCGCTGAAGCCGTGGCGACCGCTTCCGCCTGGCTAGCGGTGACCGCGGAGAAAATGAGTTGCGCATCGCGCAGTGCCGCTGGGAGATCGTCGGCCACGTGAACTTTGCATTCGTGGGCCCGCTGCACGATCGTCGGGCGCGTAGCCGCATCTTGCAGCTTGATGTCGAAGATAGATACTTCATGGCCGGCCGCGGTCAATGCGCGACCGAAGATAGGCCCCACTTCTCCGAAGCCGATGATTGCGATGCGGCCGATAGGCTGAGTGCGATTCTGATCCATGCTGGTTCTCTGCGAGTGAGGGTGGGAAATGACAATATGAGTTGGAGGAGCGCCGTGATTTGCGTCGCGACCTCAACGCGGATGTTCGGATGCCCAGACTGTCACCGATCCGGCTGGCGGTGCCTGACGACCGCTCGTAGGTGTCGAATTCCTGCTGGTCGAACATGCGCTCCCATTTTGACAGCACGAGCGTTGCCGATTACGTTGGTCGTCGACGTGGCGATCGCGAGCACGCGATCGATGCCGAATAGCAGCCCCACAGCCGAGGTGGGCAGCATGCCCGATGGCCGGCATTCCCGCAGCCGTTCGCCGGGCGTTTCTTCGAGTTCCCGCATGGAGCGCGTCACGGCGGACTGCGCGCAAAAGAGCAGCGCGGCGGGCCGGTTTGCACTGCCGTGTTCGACGACGATTGTGAACACACGCAGTTGGGCGAGATTGATAAGCTCGGCGGGCGGGGATGTGGAATTGGCCAAGGTAGCGAACGCGCAACGGAATGCCAGGTCAGGGAGCATTGCCGTAGAGCGGCAATATTTTCGACTCGAGCATTGCGATCGCCTGGATGGCAAGTTGTGACAGCGCGTGCTTGCTACTGGTTGCGATTGCAAGACGGCTGAAGAGCGTCGGCTCGGTAATGCGGATCACCTGGAAGCGTCGCTTGAGCGCATCGCTGGTAGTCGCATTAAGCGATAGCACCGCATAGCCGATGCCCTCGCTGACCAGATCGAGAATCGAGGTCACTGCATCGACCTCCAGTTCGATCCGCAATCTTACGCCCTGTTCCGCAGCTGCCGCCTCGACCATCCGTCTGATCGCGTGCATGCGACCGGGGATGACGAGTGGGTAGCGCACGATTTCCCGCAGCGTGATCGTAGTTGTGGGCTCGCGTACCGCCTCTGTGAGTGTTTCGCCACTGTCCGGGCCGATCAGAAACAGTTCCTCAGTAAAGATGGTTCGCTTGTCAATCAACGGCGTATCGAATGTGTCGTACAGGACCGCGACGTCGATGCGGCCCATCATCAGCCATTCGATCAGATAGGTGGACAAGCCTTGCGCCACCGAGATAGTCGCTCCGGGAAAGGAGGAACGAAAGCCACGCACGAGTTCATGCGTGGCGACCCTGGCAAAGCTGGGGGTAATGCCGATGCCGAAATGACCACCGGGTGCGCCGTGTAACTCGTCCAGATCCTGCGAGGCGCGCTGCACCTGCTGAAGGATACCTTTCGCATGCGCGAGCATCCGTTGGCCGGCCGGCGTCAACGTCACGCCGCGGCCGGTGCGCTCGAGCAGCGTATGCCGCAATTCCACTTCCAGATGCCGCACCAGCCGACTCAAGGCGGGCTGGTTCGAGTCCAGCGTAATCGCGGCACGTGTAAAGCTGCCGAGTTCAGCGACGTGAACGAATGCCTCAAGCTGCTTCAGGTCCATTGTCGATGGCTCATGTGAAATTCGCATATCAGCTAGTTGAATATGGCGATTGTATCGATCCATCGTCGCGGCCACAATGCATACAACCCATAGAAAGCCGCGCCATTCGGCCTGACATTGAGACGACGCTTATGAAATCCTGCCTGCCGCCCGACCCCCATCCCAATCAACCCGCCCAGCGTCTGCCCGCCGGCGCCTGCGATGCGCATTGCCACGTGTTCGGCCCGGCCGAAATGTTTCCGTATGCGCCGGACCGCAGCTATACGCCGCCCGACGCGCCGTTCGAGCGGCTTGTTGCGCTGCACGATTTTCTCGGCGCGAGCCGTGGCGTGATCGTCCAGGCAAGCTGCCATGGCACCGACAACACCGCGATGCTGGATGCGATTGCGCGCGGCAATGGACGCTATTGCGGCGTCGCGATTGTCGACGGCGACGTCACCGACGAACAGTTGGCTGACCTGCACGCGCGCGGCGTGCGCGGCGTGCGCTTCAATTTCGTCGCGCATCTGGGCGGTGCGCCCGATCTCGACGTTTTCGACTGCGTACTCGAACGTATCGAGCGGCTCGGCTGGCACGTCGTGCTGCATCTCGATGCACAGGACATCCTCCAATACGCAGAGCGGATTGCACGTATCAAGGTGCCATTCGTGATCGACCATATGGGCCGTGTACGCGCGGATGCCGGGGTCGATCAGCAGCCGTTTCGCCAGCTTCTGGAACTGATGCGCAATCCGCTTGCCTGGGTCAAAGTGTGCGGGGCCGAGCGCGTGTCCGCAGGCCGCCGTCCGTTCGACGATGCGATCCCGTTCGCACGCACGCTGATTGAAGCCGCCCCCGACCGCGTGCTATGGGGTACCGACTGGCCGCATCCGAACATCAGCAAGGACATGCCAAACGACGGCGAACTGGTCGATCTCCTGTTCCGCTTCTGCCCGGACGCGGCGCTGCGCGAACAACTGCTCGTCACCAACCCGGCACGGCTTTACGGATTCTGAGCGAGCCGTTTGCTTCACAAACTTTGAACTGCCACACCAAGAATGGCAGTCAGGCGGAAATCCGGAATCGACCGACTTTTCGCTCACCATTCGAATCAGGAGACAACGATGACCGATATGAATCGCCACGCGGCCAATGCGGCCGATTCGGCTGATCAGGGAGCAGCGTCATGAACGACAGTGCCGTCATGACGCCCCCCGCGCGCAGCGCGAAGAAACCCTTCTATCGCACGCTGTATTTCCACGTTTTACTCGCGATCCTGCTCGGCGTGCTGCTCGGTCATTTCGCGCCTTCGCTCGCCGTGCAGATGAAACCGTTGGGCGACGCCTTCATCAAGCTGGTCAAGATGGTGATTGGCCCTATTATCTTCTGCACCGTCGTCACCGGCATGGCCGGCATGGGCGACATCAATAAGGTCGGGCGCGTCGGCGGCAAGGCGTTGCTGTATTTCGAAATCGTATCGACGGTGTCGCTCGTCATTGGGCTCGTGGCCGGACATCTGTTTCATCCCGGCACCGGCTTCAATCTGAATCCCGCGACGATTGATACCAAAGCGCTCGCCGGATTCACGACGGCCGCGCATGAACAGAACACGGTCGAGTTTCTGATGCACATCATTCCCGACACCGTCGTCAGCGCATTCTCGACCGGTAACGTGCTGCAGGTTTTGCTGATCTCGGTGCTGTTCGGCGCCGCGCTTGCAGCGACGGGAGAATATGGCCGGCCACTGGTTCGCATGATCGACCGGTTTGCACAGACGTTCTTCGGCATCGTTCACATCATCATGAAGGTCGCAGCGATCGGCGCATTTGGATCGATTGCGTTCACGATTGGCACCTATGGGATCGGCGCAGTGCTGCCATTGCTCAAGCTGATTGGCACGTTCTACCTGACGCTCGCCTTTTTCGTGCTGGTGGTGCTCGGCATCATTTCCCGGTTACTCGGCTTCAGCATCCTGCGCTTCCTGAGCTATATCCGCGAGGAAATCCTGATCGTGCTCGGCACGAGTTCGTCCGAGGCCGCGCTGCCGCGGATGCTCGAAAAACTCGAACGGCTCGGCTGCTCGAAATCAGTGGTGGGTCTCGTGATTCCGGCGGGCTATTCATTCAATCTGGACGGCACCAACATCTACCTGACGATGGCCGTGCTGTTCATCGCGCAGGCCTTCAACATCGAACTCACGCTGACGCAGCAGCTGACGCTCGTTGGCGTGGCGATGCTGACGTCGAAAGGTGCGAGCGGGGTGGCTGGCGCGGCCTTTGTGATGCTGACATCGACATTGATGGTGTTCCCGATTATTCCTGTGTCCGGAATGGTGCTGATTCTCGGCATTCACCGCTTCATGGGAACGGGACTCGCGATCGCCAACACCATCGGCAATGGAGTCGCCACCCTGGTGGTGTCCGCTTGGGAGCACGAGCTTGACCGCTCGAAACTGAACGCCGAAATGTCACGCCGTCACACCGAATGACCGGCTAGGCGGCGACAAAGATCTTCGTGTGTTTCGCTGTCTGCGTGTGCCCTTGGCGCACGCAGTGGGAGCACTCGTACTTAAAACTACAAACTGGTTTGGAGACGAAACATGACGTCGTTAAAGAAAGGCGCGAACCGCCCGCGTTTGAAACTCAACGCTGCATGCATGGCCACCGCGCTGCTCGCGACCGGCGGCCTCGCCGCACGTACCGCGTACGCCGACGATTCGCAGGCAGCCGCCGGCGCGGCGACGATGTCAGGCTCCGCAGTTCAGCTGTATGGACTGATCGGTATGTATCTCGACAGTTCCAAACTGAGCACCGCTCGAGCAAGCACGGTACAGCTAGGCGGCGGCGGGATGACGACATCGTTCTGGGGCATGCGCGGCCGCGAGGACATTGGCGGCGGCAATGCGGTGTTCTTCGCGCTCGAAAGTTTTTTCAGACCGAACACGGGGCAGATGGGAAGAAACACGACGGATGGCCTGTTCTCCCGCAATGCGTATGTCGGTCTAACCGGTGCATACGGCACGTTCAAGTTCGGAGAGCAGACCAATCCCACTTACTTTAATCAGATATTTGTCAATCCGTTCGGCGGGTCGGTTGTGTTCTCGCCGTTGATCGTGCAGTCGTACACGGCGAGCTACAGCAATACGCAGATCGGCGACACAGTCTGGCAAAACGCCATCGAGTATGTTTCTCCGAGCTACGGCGGCCTCACGGGCACCGCGATCTATGGCGTGAGCAGCACCACGGGTCAACAGGGGAAGGACAACATCGGTTTGCATCTGACGTACGCAAACGGGCCGCTCACTGCGGTGCTCTCGGCGCAGCGTGTACGAGCGGCGGCGGTCGCGCCGTCGAGCGGTCAGTATCTGTATCTCGCAGGAGCTGCGTACGATGCAAAGATCGTCAAGGTCTATGGGGCTGCGCAGATGACCAGTAACAACGACGTTGAGACCGGTTCGCATACGTATGAGCTAGGGGTTTCCATACCGTTGTCACCGTCGAACATGATCCTTGCCGAATGGGCGCGTACGAAGAAGAGCGCACCGCTGAACCATAGCAACGTACGCAACACCGGCTCCATTGCATATGACTACATTCTGTCCAAGCGCACGTATGTGTACGTGGTCTATTCCTACGACAAGCTGACGGCCAATCCGTCGGGCAGTACATACGGTGTCGGCATGCAGCATACGTTTTAGGGCGAGGCGACTCTGCAGCCGAAAAAGGCTCGCTAACGAAGTCGGCGCGCATGTCGTTCGCACCACCGCGCCGGTAACTCAACCAGTTTTTTGGAGCGACGATGATCATCGACATTCACGGCCACTACACCACCGCGCCGAAGGCGCTGGAGACGTGGCGCAACCGCCAGATTGCTGGCATCACAAATCCGTCCGAGGCGCCGAAGGCGTCCGAATTGCACATCGGCGACGACGAGTTGCGCGAGTCGATCGAAAGCAACCAGTTGCGATTGATGCGCGAACGCGGCCTCGATCTGACCATTTTCAGCCCGCGTGCGAGCTTCATGGCACATCACATTGGCGACTTCGAAGTATCGAGCACGTGGGCCGCCATCTGTAACGAACTCTGCTACCGGGTGAGCCAGTTGTTTCCCGATGATTTCATTCCGGCTGCAATGCTTCCGCAAAGCCCCGGCGTGGATGTCGCCACCTGCATTCCGGAACTCGTCAAATGCGTGGAGCAGTACGGCAACGTGGCGATCAATCTCAACCCGGACCCGTCGGGCGGTCACTGGACCAGCCCGCCGCTGTCCGATCGCTACTGGTATCCGATCTACGAGAAGATGGTCGAGTACGACATCCCCGCAATGATTCACGTGAGCACGAGTTGCAATGCGTGTTTCCACACAACGGGCGCGCACTACCTGAACGCCGACACCACTGCGTTCATGCAATGCCTCACGTCGGACCTGTTCCGCGATTTTCCAACGCTGCGCTTCGTGATTCCGCATGGCGGCGGCGCTGTGCCGTACCACTGGGGGCGCTTTCGCGGGCTCGCCCAGGAGCTGAAGAAGCCGCTACTGACGGAGCATCTGCTCAACAACGTCTTCTTCGATACCTGCGTCTATCACCAGCCGGGCATCGACCTGCTTACGCGCGTGATTCCGGTGGACAACATCCTGTTTGCCAGCGAGATGATTGGCGCGGTGCGTGGCATCGACCCGGAGACCGGCGACTACTTCGACGACACGAAGCGTTACATCGAAGCGGCGCACATCGATGCAGATGAGCGGTACAAGATTTACGAGGGCAACGCTCGACGTGTCTACCCGCGTCTGGATGCAGCATTGAAAACGAAGGGACATTGATCATGTACGAACTTGGAGTGGTGTATCGCAACATTCAGCGGGCAGACGGCGACGTCGCCGCGAAACTCGGTGCTCTCGGGACTGCCACGGTACACGAAGCGATGGGACGGACCGGATTGATGAAGCCCTATATGCGTCCGATCTATAGCGGCGCACAGGCGAGCGGCACGGTCGTCACGGTCCTGCTGCAACCGGGCGACAACTGGATGCTGCACGTCGCGGCGGAGCAGATCCAGCCGGGCGACATCGTCGTTGCCGCGGTCACGGCCGATTCCACCGACGGCTTCTTCGGCGATCTGCTGGCGACGAGCTTCATGGCGCGCGGCGCCCGGGGTTTGATCATCGATGCAGGCGTGCGCGACGTGCGCGTGCTGGCGGAGATGAACTTCCCGGTCTGGAGCAAGGCGATCTCTGCCAAAGGAACGGTCAAGGCGACGCTCGGTTCGGTGAACATTCCCGTCGTGTGCGCAGGAGCACTGGTGAATCCGGGCGACGTGGTCGTCGCGGATGAAGACGGTGTGGTCGTGGTCCCCGCGGGGTTGGCGCAGAAGGTGCTCGACAAGGCAGCCGCGCGCGAAGCCAATGAAGGCGAGAAGCGTGCGAAGCTGGGCGCCGGCGTGCTCGGCCTGGATATGTACAACATGCGCGAGCCATTGCAACAGGCCGGCCTGCGCTATATCGATTGAAAAGGCCAAGAACATGGCCATCGGTCAAACCATGAGTGAGCAGATCACCGGCGTCTCCTCGATGGCCACGCGCCAGGTGCTGGTCGAACTGGTCGAAGAATACGGGCGGCTATCGGGGCGGCGGGTCGTCATCGAGTCGGTTGGCGGCGTCGCCGCTGCCCGGCGCGTCCAGGAAGGTGAGCCGTTCGATATCGTCGTGCTTGCGGCTGACGCGATCGACCGGCTTGCCACAGCCGGCCGGATCGATCCGGTCAGTCGGGTCGACCTGGCCCGTTCGCGCGTGGCGGTTGCGGTAGCAGCCGGCGCAACTCAACCCGAGATCGGCACTGAGGCCGCGCTGCGCGACGCCATTCTGGCCGCGCGCAGTATCGGCTATTCGACCGGGCCCAGCGGCTCGCACCTGAGCCGCCTGTTCGAACGCTGGGGCATCGCCGAGACCATTGCGCCGCGCATCGTGCAGGCGCCTCCCGGTATTCCGGTGGGCGCGCTCGTCGCACGGGGGGATGTCGAGCTCGGTTTCCAGCAATTGAGCGAGTTGATACACGTGCCGGGCATCGATGTCATCGGCTCTTTGCCTCCCGAAGTGCAGATCATCACTACCTTTTCGGCTGCCATATGCACGGCATCCCGACAAAGAGATGCCTCGAGGGCATTGCTCTCATTTCTGGGCTCCCCCGCGGCCGCCTCCGCCAAGCTTCGTCACGGCATGGAGCCGGCATGACAGACGACGGACCTTGCTTAAACCTCCCGTGCGTGCGACCACGGCGCATATCACCGGGCACATGTCGTGGCTAAGTGCGCGCGGGAAGCTTCATCTTGACGTTGTGTCCCGGGATGAATCATTTCGTCGAACGGTCAACTGACAGCCGCTCGGCGTATCGCGGGCCATCCATGCGTCGGCCTGGAGCGGTATATCGATTGCATCTGTTTGCCCGTTCCAGCCCGTGAGTCGTCCCTGCAATCCGGCCGGCACCTGACGAGCGGGCCTGTTTAAACGCTGTTGCCCCCATTGCGATAACTCATAGATCAAGGTTGCATGAAACTCGCCACCAAACTCTGGATTTCAACTGCGTTGCTGCTTGTGCTGATTTTCGGCATCGTTGGCTTGTCGATGTGGCGGTTCACGAGCATGGAGGCGCAAAGGGACGCCTCGCTAATCTTACTGTGTCATATAAATGCTCGTGCAATCTATTCCCGCACAGGAAGAGTGCCATCGTTGCATGAGCCGTAGTCCAAGCAGGATACGCAACGTGGTAATGGAATC
>NZ_CAJNBK010000049.1 GCF_905220975.1 Paraburkholderia haematera
GCTGCCGAGCAGTGCGAACAGTTCGTTCTTGGCGATGTTCAGACTGACGTTGTCGACAGCCGTGCTGTCGCCGAATTTCTTCACGACGTTTTCGATGCGGACGAATTCGTCCGATTTCGATTTTGTCGTCGCTGCGGGGCGGGCCATCTGGGTGGCGCCGGCTACGCTTTTTGATGTCGTCGAGTTCATGATGTAACCATTCCTTGCGGATCGCGAGCGCAAGTGTCTCCATACGAGGCCGGGAATCGGCTCGCAAGATGCGTCGCGATCGGAAAACATGGGACTGCGCGCAGGTGGACCTTAAAAGCACGCAGGCTGACTACTGTTACTGCCATTCATGCGCTCAGGGTTCGAGCGATCCCTGAGCGCGGAATCGATTCTTATTAATTTGCCATTAATTAATGGCCGGTTTTAAGCTGCGCCCAAAGACGGTTTTCAAGGCGCAGAATGTCGGTGGGCATCGGTTTCATGAGCGTCATCTTGCTCAATACTTCGTCACCCGGATAAACAGTTGTATCCTGTGCGACGCCCGGCGTGACGAACTGGCGCGCGGCCTTGTTCGCAGTCGGGTAGAACACTTCATTAGTGATCGCGGCGTTGACCTTCGGGTCTTCGATGTAATTGATCCACTTCAGCGCGGCTTCAGGATGCGGCGCGTCTTTCGGGATCACCATCACGTCGAACCACAGCAGACCGCCTTCCTTGACGTTCGAGAATTTCACCTGATACGAACGCTTGGCTTCAGCGGTACGGCGGCTTGCGATGCCCACGTCACCGGACCATGCCACGGCAACGCAGACGTCGTTGTTCGCGAGGTCGTTGATGTAGCCGGACGAATTGAATTGGGTGATATACGGGCGGACTTTCTTCAGCACTTCGAATGCGGCCTGATAGTCCGCGGGGTTCGTGCTGTTCGGGTCCTTATGCATGTATTGCAGCGTGGCGGCGAACACGTCGACCGCCTGGTCGAGGAACGACACGCCGCAGCCTTTCAGCTTTGACAGATTGGCCGGGTCGAACACGAGCGCCCAGCTATCGACCGGCGCATTCGCACCGAGTGCTTTCTGCACGGCCTGCACGTTGTAGCCGATACCGTCAGTACCGTATGCCCAAGGTACACCGTACTGATTGCCCGGATCCGCGTCGCTAATCATCTTCATCAGCACAGGGTCGAGGTTCGTGAGGTTCGGCAGCTTCGATTTGTCGAGCTTCATGTATACGCCGGCCTGAATCTGCTTGGCCATGTAGTTCGACGTCGGGACCACGATATCGTAACCGGAGCTGCCCGCGAGCAGTTTGGCCTGCAACGTATCATCGCTATCGTAGTTGTCGTACTTGACGTGGATGCTGCTCTGCTTCTCGAAGTTCGGAATCGTGTCCTTCGCGATGTAGTCGGACCAGTTGTAGACATTCAGTTCCGAATCGGCCGCAAGGGCCGGCGTAACCGACAACGCCGCAAAACCCGTGAAGGCGAGAAGCGCGGCCCCCGCGACCGCATGACGAAGATGACAAACGCTCATGGTTTTTTCCCTTGATGTGAAGAACCGGCATGAGCGCGTATCGTGGGTGTGCTCATGCCGGAACGAACTGCCGTTACGAAATGCCGAGTTGTTGTGCAGTCGCGTCGATGGCGTATTTGGCCTTCGAAACGATTTCGTCGATTTCCAGCTTGTTGATCACGAGCGGCGGCGACAGCAGCATCCGGTCGCCGGTGGCGCGCATGATGAGGTTGCCGTTGAAGCAGAAGTCGCGGCAGATCGTGCCGACGTCACCGCCATTGGCGAAACGCTTGCGCGTTTTCGGGTCTGCTGCGAGTTGCAGACCGGCCACCAGACCCGCGCCGGCGATTTCGCCGACGATCGGGTGATTGGCGAAGGTGTCGCGCAACTTCTTCTGGAAGTACGGACCCGTGTCGGTCTTGACACGTTCGACGATCTTCTCGTCGCGCAGCAGTTTCAGGTTGGCGAGCGCCACGGCCGCGGCCACCGGGTGGCCGGAGTAGGTAAGGCCGTGATTGAAGTCGCCGTGCTCGATGATGGCTTTGGCCACGCGGTCATGCAGACCGACCGCGCCCATCGGCACGTAACCGCTCGTCAGGCCCTTGGCCAGCGTGATCAGATCCGGCTCGAAACCGAAGTGCTGATGCGCGAACCATTCGCCGGTCCGGCCGAAGCCGCCGATCACTTCGTCGGCGACCAGCAGGATGTCGTACTTGCGGCAGATGCGCTGGATTTCCGGCCAGTACGTCGAGGCCGGGAAGATCACGCCGCCTGCGCCCTGGAACGGCTCGCCGATAAACGCGGCAACATTGTCCGCGCCGATTTCGAGGATCTTTGCTTCGAGTTGCTGCGCACGGGCCAGCGCGAATTCTTCCGGCGTCAGATTGCCTTGTGCTTCACCGAAGAAATACGGCTGGTCGATATGAACGATGTTCTCGACCTTCGAGGGCATCTGGTCGTGCATGTAGCCCATGCCGCCGAGCGTGCCGCCTGCAATCGTCGAACCGTGATAGCCGTTCTTGCGCGAGATGACGAACTTCTTCGAGTGCTTGCCTTGCGTCGCCCAGTATTGGTGGACGATGCGCAGCACGGTGTCGTTGCCTTCCGAACCACTGTTGCAATAGAAGAAGTGATTGAACGGTTCCGGCGCCAGTTCAGCGAGCATGGCCGACAGTTCGATCACCGGCGGATGCGTCGTCTTGAAGAAGGTGTTGTAGAAGGGCAGTTCCTGCATTTGCCGGTATGCGGCGTCGGCCAGTTCCTTGCGGCCATAACCGACGTTCACGCACCACAAACCCGCCATGCCGTCGATGATCTTGTTGCCTTCCGAATCCCACAGGTACACGCCTTGCGCTTTGACGATCACGCGGCTGCCGGCGCGATTGAGCGAACCCATGTCCGAAAACGGATGGATGTGATGGGCCGCGTCGAGGGCGCGGTATTCGGCGGTGCTGCGTTGTTGCGTGGCTTGTGCGCTTGCGGCGGTGCTGGGTTGCAGGGCCGGTTGCACGTAAGCGACTTCTTCTGTTCTGTAGCTCATACTGCCTCCAATTATTTCGCGTTTGCGGGCGACGTCGTGAATGAAGACCGTGAATCGGGCCTTAAACGTGCAGCAGCAAATGCCGGCGTTCCCACGAACTGATCACGCGGAAAAACGCTTCGTATTCGGTTTCTTTCAGTGCCAGGTAGGCCTTGACGAATTTCTCGCCGAGAATCTCGGCCATCGGTTCGCACGCGCCCATCAGCGTCAACCCCTCTTCCAGATTGCGCGGCAACTGGTAGGGCAACTCGTAACCGTCGCTGAGCAGCGGCTCGGTCGGCTGCAGATTTTGCGTCATGCCAACATAGCCGGCCGCCAGCGTCGCTGCGATCGCGAGATACGGATTGCAGTCCACACCCGGAATGCGGTTTTCGATGCGGCGCGCGGCCGGGCCCGAATGCGGAATCCGGAAACCCACCGTGCGGTTGTCGTAACCCCATGCCACGTTGATCGGCGCAGCCATGAAGCGCGACAGGCGGCGATACGAGTTGATGTACGGCGCGAAAATCGGCATCAGTGCCGGCGTGTACTTCTGCAGGCCGGCGATATAACCGGTGAAGAGCGAAGTCGGCTTGCCGTCCGCACCGGTGAACAGGTTGTGGCCGGTTTCCTCGTCCACGAGGCTCTGGTGCATGTGCATGGCCGAGCCCGGTTCGCCTTCCATCGGCTTGGCCATGAAGGTCGCGTACATCTTGTGGCGCAGCGCGGCTTCACGCACCGTGCGCTTGAACAGGAACACGCTGTCGGCAAGCTTCAGCGGATCGCCGTGCATGAAGTTGATTTCCATCTGCGCGGCGCCGACTTCGTGAATCAGCGTGTCGACTTCCAGTTCCTGCACCTCGCAGTATTCATAGATGTCTTCGAACAGCGGATCGAATTCGTTCACGGCTTCGATCGAATACGCCTGGCGTCCGGTCTCCGGGCGGCCCGTGCGACCGATGGGCGGTTGCAGCGGCAGATCCGGGTCCTTGTTCATGTCGACCAGATAGAACTCGAGCTCGGGCGCGATCACCGGCTTCCAGCCCTTGGCCTTGTAGAGTTCGAGCACGCGGCGCAGCACACGGCGCGGCGAGATCGCGACGGGCGTGCCGTCGAAGTGAACGCAATCGTGAATCACCTGGGCGGTCGGATCGACAGCCCACGGAATCATGCGGATGGTGCTGGCGTCGGGCACGCACACCATGTCCGGGTCGGTGACGCCGGTGAGCGTGCCGTCTTCCGGATAGTCGCCTGTGACGGTCTGAATCATCACCGCCTGCGGCAAGCGCATGGACTCGCCGGATTCGAACTTGCTGCGCGGAATGATCTTGCCGCGTGCGATCCCGGCCATATCCGGAATGATCGCTTCGATCTCGGTGACGCGGTTCTTCTTCAGGAAGTCGTCGATTTCATGCATGGTTATTCTCTCAGTTTTGGTGCGCAACCGGCTCAGGCATGCGTGGCAGCGGCGGATGCCGCGCCATAGCCGGCCTTGGTGCGCATTCGATCGCGGCAGGCTTCGCCGAAGGCGCGAAAGATCGCGGTGGACAGTGCGTCGCTGGCATGCTTCCATTCCGGGTGCCACTGCACACCCAGCGCGAAGGCACGCGCATCTTTCACACTGACCGCTTCGATCAATCCGTCCGGCGCGGTAGCTTCAGCCACCAGTCCCACGCCCAGCCGCTCGACGCCCTGACCGTGCAATGAATTCACACGCGCTTCATTCGTGCCGCCCGCGAGGCGCTGCAACAAGCCGCCCTCTGTCAGCGTGATCGAATGCGACGGTGCGTATTGCACGTCGAGGTCGTCTTCCTTGTTCTCGCGATGGTCGTTCAAGCCGGCCACCGCGTGAACGCTTTGATGCAACGTCCCGCCGAACACCACGTTCATTTCCTGGAAGCCCCGGCATACCGCCAGCACCGGCACGCCCGCGGCGATCGCCGCGTTCAGGAGCGGCAGCGTCGTCGCATCGCGTGCGGCGTCGTGCAGCGTGCCCGGCGCGCTGGGATGGCCACCGTAGCGGTGCGGCTCGACATTCGAGTAGCTGCCGGTAAACAGTAAGCCGTCTACGGCGTCCAGCACGTCCGCGGTGGACTGACGCTCGCCGAGCGCCGGCAGCAACATGGCCAGCGCGTGCGAGCCGTCCACGATCGCGGCGATGTACTTCTCGCCGGTGACGTGCGATGGGTGGACTCCCATCATCGTTCTGTCGGCGCTAATGCCGACCAGGGGTTTGTTTCGCATAACAGGTAGACGTGTATGTTCCCCGCGGGACGCGGCACGAACAACGTTAAACACAGCGCGGCACGATTCCGCAACCGGACGCAAGGCGTCAGGCCACCGGGTAGTGCAGGCGGCTCTCGTCAACTGAACGCGCCGCGCGTGATAGTCAGATAGGCCGTTCGATTCGATCCGCTGCGGTGCGCAACTCATCTGATCCGCAGAAACGCATGGGCGGCAGACGGCACCGCACATGCACGAACGCATGGCTCAAGAGAGCGCGCTCACGCAAACGGACAAATCGAACGGCAAAAAAGGGGGGAGGCGCTACGGCAGCAGCGAGGCGACTTCGTCCGTGCGCACGGCAATGAAGGCGCGCGCGGAGATAGAGTTGTGCCGTCGAACTGAACGACGGGACAGGATCGTGAAGACAGACAGGAAGCGGCGGAACGCAAGGCTGCCGTTGCTGCCGTCGGCGATGGCGCCGTCAGCGCGAGGACAACTCGCCTGACTTCGATTCCATCTCACCAAAGGGCCTCGGACTCTCACGATTACACTCGACTAGCGATGTTGAAAGTATTGAACGCTTGCTCGAAAAACGCACCGGGCGTTTAAAGAAACATTACGCTGGGATGACCGCCTCTGACCGATGCGAACTGGGTTCGCGGTATCAAAAAACACGCGTTTGTGTTTCGTGACGTCGGCATGACGATCGCCTGAGAACCATCGTATACGAGCCAATAATGCCGTCAAATCATTTTTATAAAAGAATTATCAGGGCTTTCCCGGGGGTGTCGCTGGAATCCCGGTCTGTGGGAACATTCGTTGCGCGCGTCATATTTCGGATTCCTTTCAGGGTTTTCCCCAGCGGCGCAACGATTAAAGTGATTAGAATATTCAACACTCGCGGGCAAATGTTGCCCGAGCTCACGCGCCCCGATCGTTTCCATGTCAGAGAACCTAGCGATGTCCATAGAAGTAGCGACCCGCCTGCAGTACATCCGTAAGAAGAATGGCCTGTCCCAGCGTGAACTGGCCAAACGGGCGGGAGTGACCAACGGCACGATCTCGTTGATCGAGCAGAACCGCGTGAGTCCGTCGGTGGGGTCATTGAAGAAGCTGCTCGAATGCATACCGATGAGTCTCGCCGAGTTCTTCACCTTTGAGGTCGAGGTGGAGCGCTCTGTCGTGTCGCGCCGCGCCGACATGCCGAATCTCGGCAATGAGTCGATCGAGTTCTACCTCGCGGGCTCGAGTGTAAAAGACCGCAACATGGGCATTCTGCGCGAGGTTTATCAGCCTCTGTCGGATACAGGGCCGGAAATGCTGGAGCACGAAGGGCACGAGGGCGGGGTGGTGGTCAGCGGTCAGATCGAACTGACGGTGGACGGCGTCACGTGGCTGCTCGACCCCGGGGACAGCTATTACTTCGAAAGCCGTCTACCGCATCGTTTTCGCAATCCCAGCGCGGAGCATCTCTGCGAGATCGTGTCGGCCAATTCGCCGCCCACGTTCTAAAGACTCCGCGCCAACGCGCCGCGACGCAGTTGCAAGCCGCCTGAAGTCGATGCCGGCGTGCGTCGAGCGCATAACATTGAGGCATCCTGATGGACAAGAAATCTCTCGCTTTCTGGCAAGACAAAGCCGCTACGCTTTCGATCGAAGGCCGTGCGTTTATCGACGGCGAGTACCGTGATGCCGCAGGCGGGCGCACCTTCGACTGCCTGAGCCCGATCGACGGCAAGCTGCTCGCCAGGGTCGCCGACAGCGGCGCGGCGGATGTCGACGCCGCCGTGGCAGCCGCACGCCGCGCGTTCGATGCCGGCGTGTGGTCCGGCCTCAATCCTCGTCAGCGCAAGGCGGTCCTGTTGCGCTGGGCCGCGTCGATCCGTGAACACATGGACGAACTCGCGCTGCTCGAAACACTGGATGCAGGCAAGCCGATCGCCGACACCACCACGGTGGACGTACCGGGCGCGGCCTATTGCGTCGAGTGGTTCGCCGAAGCGATCGACAAGGTCGGTGGCGAAGTCGCACCGGCCGATCATCACCTGGTGGGGCTCGTCACGCGCGAGCCGATCGGCGTGGTGGCCGCCGTGGTGCCGTGGAATTTCCCGATCCTGATGGCATCGTGGAAGTTCGGGCCGGCGCTTGCCGCCGGGAACAGCGTCGTGCTCAAGCCTTCGGAGAAGTCGCCGCTCACCGCGATCCGCCTCGCTCAGCTCGCGCTGGACGCGGGTATTCCCGCCGGCGTGTTCAACGTGGTGCCGGGTGCGGGCGAACCGGGCAAGCTGCTGGCGCTTCACCAGGACGTGGACTGTCTTGCCTTCACCGGCTCCACCAACGTCGGCAAACTGATCATGCAGTACGCCGGCCAGTCGAATCTGAAGCGCGTCTGGCTCGAACTCGGCGGCAAGTCGCCGAACATCGTGATGCCCGATTGCCCCGACCTCGACCGTGCAGCCAATGCGGCGGCCGGCGCGATCTTCTACAACATGGGCGAAATGTGCACTGCCGGCTCGCGCCTGCTGGTGCATCGCGACATCAAGGAGGTGTTCCTCGACAAGCTGATCGCCGCCGCGCGCAGCTATACGCCGGGTAACCCGCTCGATCCGCAAACCTCGATGGGCGCGATTGTCGATAACGTGCAACTCGAACGCGTGCTTGGTTATATCGAAGCGGGCCGCGCTGAAGCGAAGCTGCTGCTGGGCGGATCGCGCGTCAAGCAGGAAACCGGCGGCTTCTATATCGAACCGACCATCTTCGAGATCCCGGCTGCCGGTGCGAAGGTCGCTCGTGAGGAAATCTTTGGACCGGTGTTGTCGGTCATTACGTTCGACACGGTTGAAGAAGCGATCAGGATCGCTAATGACAGCGAATATGGTCTTGCCGCTGCCGTGTGGACGTCGAACCTGACCACCGCGCATGAAGTGTCGCGCAAGCTGCGTGCCGGTACGGTATGGGTCAATTGCTACGACGAGGGCGGGGATATGAATTTCCCGTTTGGCGGCTACAAACAATCGGGCAACGGCCGCGACAAGTCGTTGCACGCGCTGGAGAAGTACACCGAGCTGAAGTCCACGCTCGTGCGGCTGCGCTAAAGGATTCGCAAGCCAGCGCGGTGGCGTGCTGTCTAGGCGCCGTCGCGTTCCCAATGAATCCGGGGCCGGACGTTGCATGCATCACCAGGAAGCTTCGCGTGCAGCGCCGGCATGTTTATCAGGTATCAGGTCATCCATGACTGAACTCTTCTACGGCGACGGTGCGATCCGCCGTTCGTCGCTCTATGGCTCGTCGATCGAAAACACCTACGCGGGTGTCCTGTCGTTCATGCGCCGCAAATACACCCGCGATCTCGATGGCGTCGACGTCGTGGTCTCCGGCGTGCCGCTCGATCTGGCCACCACGTTCCGCTCCGGTGCGCGTCTCGGCCCCGCGGCGGTGCGCGCGGCGAGCGTGCAGTTGTCGGAGTTGCACCCGTATCCGTGGGGCTTCAATCCGTTCGACGACCTTGCCGTGACCGATTACGGCGACTGCTGGTTCGACGCGCACAATCCCATGACGATCAAGGAGTCGATCGTCGAGCACGCGCGCACGATCCTGCGCTCGGATGCGAAGATGCTGACGCTTGGCGGCGATCACTACATTACGTATCCCCTGCTGATTGCGCATGCGGAGAAGTATGGCAAGCCGCTCTCGCTGATTCATTTCGACGCCCACTGCGATACCTGGGCCGACGATAGTCCGGACAGCCTGAATCACGGCTCGATGTTCTACAAGGCGGTGAAAGACGGCTTGATCGATCCGAAGACCTCGGTGCAGGTCGGCATCCGCACGTGGAACGACGATTTTATGGGGATCAATATCCTCGATGCCGCGTGGGTCCACGAACATGGCGCGCGAGCGGCGGTGGAGCGGATCACGTCGATTGTCGGCGAGCGGCCCGCGTATCTGACCTTCGACATCGACTGTCTCGATCCGGCGTTCGCGCCAGGCACGGGTACGCCGGTGGCGGGCGGTTTGTCGTCGGCGCAGGGGCTGGCCATTGTGCGCGGGCTCGGTGCGTTGAATCTGGTGGGCGCGGATGTGGTGGAAGTGGCGCCCGCCTATGACCAGAGCGAGATCACGGCGATTGCCGCCGCGCATATCGCGTGCGATCTGTTGTGTCTCTGGCGGCAGCGGAAAGTGGCCGAACGCTAAGCGCGGCCAATCGGCTTGAACGTCACCCGGCGCAAGCCAGGCTCAACCCATCGACGACGATCGATCGGGGGCTGAGCCTGGATTGCGCCGGCCTTCGCGTAAGCCGAGCGTGTAGGCAACGAGCGCGCCGCTCATGATCGCGAGTTGCCACATCAGCATATCGCTGCCGCGCGCTTTCATGGCGAACCCGGCGATGAGCGGCCCCACGATGGAGCTCGCGGTGAAGGTGAGCGACACCAGCCGCATGTTGCGCGTGAGCGCGGCCTTGTGGCTGCATGCCGCCGCGACCATGCCGAGTGTGATGTACGCGCTGTTCATGCCGCCGAGCAGCAATGCGCTCGCGTCAGCGAGCCACGAGGCGGGAGGGGCGAGCGCGAAACCGCAAATCGCCAGCGTGCTGAGCGCGGCGCAGACGATCACCGTGGCGGCGAGCCCCGCGCGATCGGCGAACCAGCCGATCGGATACTGCAGCGCCATGCTGCCCACACCGAATAGCGTGAGCAGGGTGGCCGTCTGTGTGGTACTGAGGCCGTGGGCGTCGGCAAAGAGCGGGAAGAGGCCGTAGAGCGCGCCGTCACCGATACCGCCCGCCGCCACGACCACCATGCCGAGGCTGACCAGGGGGCCGATCGGGGCGCTTTTTTCAAGCCGGGTCTTTCGCGCAGGCCGTGCTGCCTGAACCGCCACGTGCCTATCGTCCGACGCGGTCAGCCACAGCGGAACGGCCGCGGCCAACGTAAAGGCCGCGCCGGCCGCGAACGTGATGCGTCCGTCGACTGCGCGCCACGCCGCCAGTGCCGGGCCGATGACACCTGCGGTGGCAATCAGCGCTTCGTGCACGCCCACTACACGGCCGCTCGACTCAGGCGGCACCAGACGGTAGAGCCACGTTTCATTGGCGATCCAGCGCAAGCCGATGCCGAACCCGGTCAACAGGCCAGGCACGAGCCACAACGGCCACCACAGCGCGTTCATCGTGACGAATGCAACAATTGTGGCGGCGAGACCCAGCGACACCGTGCGTTTCGCCCCAATGCGTTCCACCAGCCACGGCGCGATCAGCAGGCCGGCCAGCATGCCGGTCCATTGCGAGGCGGAGAAGAGGCCGGCGCGCGGTGCGTCGAGACCGCGATGGGCCAGCCATACGGGTAGCACCATGAAGCCGATGCCGAACTGGCCGATCTGCGAGAGTGCCGAGACCGTGGTCAGCGCGGCGATCGCCGGCCAGCGCACCGACGCGGCGGCATTCATGTGCTGCTCCGCGCGGGCATCGGCAGACCCTGTTCGCGGCATTCGACCGGGCAGCCGGCTTTCAGGCAGGGACCGTCGTCGCAGAGGCGGCATAGCTGCATGGCGTGTGCCGGATCGCGCGTCTCATGCCACAGGATCTTGATCAGCAGGCCTTCGAGCACCTCGCGCTCGCGCTCGTCGAGTTGCCCGACGATGCGTTGGAGTATCCGCTCGCGTGCCGTTTGCAGGCGTTTGGCTTCGCGCTTGCCGGAAGCGGTGAGGGCAAGCGCGACGGAACGTTTATCCGTGCCGGATTTCTTTTCGACGAGACCCGCGTCCACAAGGCCCGCTACGGCGCGGACCGCGGCCGGATGCGAAAGATCGACCGCCTCGCGCAATACTTCAATGGATGAATCGGGATATTGGCCGACTGCGTTGAGCATGGCGCGAGCAGTGGGACCCGCGAGCGCGGCCACGGCAGGCTGCGCGTTGACCTCGTCCGTGACCAGCAGGGCAAGCACGCCAAGCAGATTTTCTGTGCGCTGCGTCATAGGGGCACCTCAATGTGTGCAACATGCATATATGCATGTTGCACACATTGAGGGTGATGCGCAAGCGTTTTTTAATGCTGCTACATGGTGTTCTGGATGCGCGTTCAGTCGCCTCCGGGTTCCATCGTCACTTCGCTAATCTTGCCCGCACGGTGTACTCGCCCTCGTTGCCCTCATCTTCAGACAAATGGGCCATTGCCGTTTCGAAATCGGGCGGCAGCGGCTCGACCGGATAACCGCGTTTTTCCCACGCGTCGAGGCCGCCCTTGAGCGCGCGGACATGATGAATATTCTTTCGATGCAACTGATTGACGATCCGTTTGGCCGTTGCTTCGTTAGGGCAGACGCAGTAGACGACAATCGGCCGCTTCAGTAACTCGGGATGCAACGGCTCCGGCGAATCGAGATCCAGCAACTGCGCGCCCGCGATCCGGTGCGATTCCTTCGCGCGGATGCTGCGTGGTCGCGCATCGAGAATCAATGGTGGCTCATTGGATTTCATCAGATTGTCGAGCTGGTCCGGCGAGATGCGCACATGCGCGAGCCAGCGGCGAAACTGCCAGCGGCGCACACAGCGATAGAGGAGCACGGCCACGAAAATTGCCGCGAACGCGTCGAAAATCGTGCCGCCGTTATGGCGCACGAGCAGAACGAGTTGCACGATCTGATCGTGAAGCGCCGCGCCGCCGATCACCCAGACGCTGGCCCACAGCGCCGCGCCGGCAAAGTCCCACAGGAGAAATACGCCGACGCCGATCGCCGTGGTGCCGAGCAGCGGCGCCGAGATCAGACCGAGACCGGGCAGGAACTTCGCGACGGTAAGGATCGGCGCGCCGTATCGTTCATAGGTATTGCGTGCGACGCGCACGGTGGTGTCGAGTGAGAGCGAGAAGCGCACCAGTTGGTTCAGCAACCGCCGGCCGTATGCCCGCCCGGTGAAGAACCATAGCGAGTCCGCAATCAGCGTGGCGACGACGGCGGCGCCAATGACGCTGGCGTAAGAGGTTTGTCCCATCGCGGCCATGGTTCCGCCAAGGATCAGCATCGGTGCGGCTGGAACGGGCAGGCCGAGTTGCGTCACGAGCACGCTCATGAACACGGCCCAGACGCCCAGCGAAGGCGGAATAGCAACCGGAAAATGCCACACAACCACGCTCCTCGTGATGCAGTAAAGGGATTTGAAATAGCCGCGCCTGGTCAGCCTACGCCGCGAATGTGTCACACATGGCCGCTTTCTGCCGGATAGCGGGCGATCGCACCGGTTGTTCAGCGGACATGAGAGCACGTGCGTGAGACCCACGCCTGCGATCCATGGACTCTCCCGGTCTCCGAGAATTGATCCATCGAAAATATAGCATTACGTCCGTTCCCGGACGGCGAGTGAAGGGTATCCTTTTGGCGCATGCCGTGTATTTCTGCACGGTTGCTACAATCGTCATGCACACACCGATACAACGGAGACACCGCATGGCAACCCTTCAGCCGATTAGCCGTTACCCCGTGCCCGAGCCGGGCGAATGGCCGGACGACATCAAGGCCCGCATCCTCGAAGTGCAGGAGAAAGCCGGTTTTGTCCCGAACGTGTTTCTGACGCTGGCGCATCGGCCGGATGAATTCCGCGCGTTTTTTGCGTATCACGACGCGCTGATGCTGAAGGAGGGCGGCTTGAGCAAAGGCGAGCGCGAGATGATTGTTGTCGCCACGAGTGCGGTGAATCAGTGCCTGTATTGCGTGGTTGCGCACGGCGCGATTTTGCGCATTTACGAAAAGGCGCCATTGCTTGCGGATCAGGTAGCCGTCAATCATCGTAAGGCGGACATCACGGCGCGCCAGAAGGCGATGCTCGACTTCGCGCTGAAGGTCTGTCGCGAATCCGGCACGGTCGACGATGCCGATTTTCAGACCCTGCGCAAGCAGGGTTTTTCGGACGAAGACGTTTGGGATATCGCGGCCATCACGGCGTTTTTCGGTTTGTCGAACCGGATGGCCAACGTCATTTCAATGCGCCCGAACGACGAGTTCTATCTGATGGGGCGCGTGCCGAAGGCGGCGGCGGAAGCGCCGCGAAAATAGTTCTTCAGGCGCTCGCCGGCTCCGACCGGATTGCTGGCGTGCTGACGGTCTTGTCGTCGATCGGAAAGTGCAGCATCGCGGCGACGAGTCCGGCGGCGACCGTGGCTTCCCACAGCAGCGAATACGAACCGGTTAGATCGAACACCAGGCCGCCAAGCCACGCGCCGAGAAACGAGCCGATCTGGTGGCTCAGAAAGCAGACGCCAAAGAGGCTGCCGAGGTGTCGTGTGCCGAACACTTTCGCCACCAGCCCGCTCGTCAGCGGCACGGTGCCGAGCCAGGTCAGTCCCATCACGGCCGCGAAGACGACGACCGAGGTGGCGGTCTTCGGCAGCAGGAAGAACGTGCCGATCGTCACGCTTCGAATGAGGTAAAGCCAGCCGAGCACATGGTGCTGCCGGAACCGGCCGCCGAGCCAGCCGCACCCCCAACTGCCCGCCATGTTGAACAGGCCGATCAGCGCCAGCGCCGTGGCGCCCAGCCCGACCGGCATGTGGCAGAGCGTCAGATATTCGGGCAGATGGGTGGCGATGAACGCGAGTTGAAATCCACAGGTGAAGAAACCGAGCGTCAGGAGGCGATAGCCGCGATGCCGCACCGCCTGGGCGAGTACCTTGCGAAGCGGCGCGGCGGGCGGTTCCTGGACTCGCGTGCCGACACGTTGACGCCGGTCGAGCACGATGCCGAGCGGCGCGATCAGCAGCATCAGGAAGGCCAGCGCGAAGAGTGAGGTGGCAATGCCCGAGCTGAGCCGAATGCTCTGCGCAAGCGGGATCATCAACACCTGTCCTGCCGAGCCACCCGCGCTAACAATGCCCATCGCCATGCTGCGTTTTTCCGGCGACGCGATGCGGCCGACTGCCGGCAACACCACGCCGAACGTCGTGCAACTGATGCCGATCCCGACCAGCAGACCCATGCCGACGATCAGCATCGGACCCGACGGCGCGACCGCCGCGATGCCCAGGCCGGCTGCGAATGTCGTCGCGCCGAAGGCGACCACAGGCGCCGAACCATAACGGTCCGCGGCGGCACCCGCGAACGGTTGCGCGAAACCCCACACCAGATTGTGCAGCGCGATGGCGAAAGCGATCAGCGTGACGGGCAGGCCGCGGTCGAATGAAAACGGTCCGATGAAGAGGCCGAAGGTCTGGCGGATACCCATGGCCGCGCTCAGAATCAGCGCGCCGGCGACGATCACGAGCGTCGTCTGATTGAACGGGAAAGCGAAGCGTTTGCTGTGGGTGGTGGACATGGTTCTGATCTCCTTCGACACCATGGTCGCAGCGAGCGTCAGAAGCGGCAAAAGAAAAGATTTTGACGACAGGTGAGCGTAGTTCACCTGTTCGAGTTGAGTGCGGGGCTCAGTGTGCGGCGTGGCGCGATTCCGCGGCGTCGCCATCGGGTGGAGTGTCAAACGGCTCAGCCTCGTCGAGCAGCCACCGCTTGAAGTCGAACAGTTCCGGGCGCTGCACCGCGCTTTCCGCGTTCTGCGCGCTCACCAGCCAATAAGCCGTGGAAGAGGTGACCGTTTGTGGACAGGCTTCGACGAGTGCGCCGCTTGCGAGATCGCGGTCCACCAGCGGCCGTCTGCCGAGGGCGAGGCCGAGTCCCATGCTCGCGGCCTCGAAGGCGAGCTGGATCGTGTCGACGCGCAAGCCATCGGTCAGGTCGATGCCGTCGATTCCGGTCCCGTCGAGCCATGCCTGCCAGTCCTCGCTGGCCGAGTTCACGTGAATGAGCGTCGCGTGGCGCGGATCGACGTTGCCGTGCTCGTCGCGCAGCGTGTCCACATAGGCGGGGCTGCCCACCGGTACCAGGCGTTCGCCGAACAGGCGCGTCCAGGCGCTCCCCGCGACCGGGGCGCGGCTCAGGCGAATGGCGAAATCGAAACCGTCTACCGGAAAGCCGACCTGACGGTGCGACGTATCGACGGTGACGTTCGCATCCGGCCAGCGCGAGCGAAAAGCGGCGAGGCGCGGCAGCAGCCAGCGCGAGGCCAGCGTGGGGGCGCAACTCAGCGCGATCGGGCGATTTGCGCGGTGATTCGGCAGACGCTGCGTGCCGATCGCGATCAGCGAAAACGCTTCGGATACGTACGACAGATAATCGGCGCCCGCCGCCGTGAGTGAAATGCCACGCGGCTCGCGCACGAATAGGTCGATGCCAAGTGACTGTTCAAGGCCAACGATCCCGTGACTGATCGCGCTTGGCGTGACGTTCAGTTCCGCGGCGGCGAGCTTGAAACTCTGGTGCCTGCCGGCCGCCTCGAAGAAACGAAGCGCTGGCAGGGGTGGCAGGCGAAGCGGCATGATCCATCCCCAAGGGCGGCGCGGCGGGCGCCATGACGGTGCGATAGCGCGCCGGCGCGCGCAGGCTGTTTCGCGCAAGGATACCTTGCAATAGGGTTTCGATTGTTCTCTGGGGGGTGTCCACGTTCGGTCCGTATGTTGAACGGAGCCGCTCGAACGCTGCCGCGACAGCGACCGGTATCCGAAGCTGGAGTGGGTGTCTGCCGCGCTAGTCCCGTCGTGCCATGCGCCTGTGTCTTGCCTGTGTTTTGCCCGTGTTGTGCCGACTCGCGGGCGGCATGGGGAGGCGGGCGCCTAGGTCGTGACGACGTGATCCGGCCTGTGCGCCGGTTGCAAGTAGCTTGAAACGGCGCTCGCCCGCATCGGTCTGCCGAACAGATAGCCCTGCATTGCGCGGGCGCCCAGCGCTTTGACGACGTCGGCTTGCGATGACGTTTCGAGTCCTTCCACAATGCATTCGAGTCCGAGGTTCCTGCACAGATCGAGCACCGACTTGACGATTTTCTTCGACGCGCTGTTGGAATCCACGTCGGTCATGAAGCTGCGGTCGATCTTGATCGTATCGAAGGGCAGGCGATGCACATAGCTGAGGCTCGAATAACCGGTGCCGAAATCGTCGAGCGAGACGCGGCAACCGGCCTGCTTGATCATCGTGAGCGAGCAGTGGGCCTGTTCGAAATCACGGGTCACCGCGGTTTCCGTGATTTCAAAGTTCACGTGATGCGCGGGCACACCGCTGCCCAACACGATATCGATCAGGCGGCGAGCACGCGGCGATGTCGAAATATCGACCGCGGAGAGATTGAACGACAGATAGAGATCGGACGGCCAGCGAGATACTTCATCGAGCGCTTTGCGCAGCAACACCTCAGTGACGCGCAGAATCAGTTCGGTACGCTCGGCAATCCGAATGAATTCCTCCGGCTTGACCGCGCCTAAGCGCTCGTTGTGCCATCGCCCGAGCGCCTCCATGCCGATGGTGCGTTGCGCGAGCACGTCGTAGATCGGCTGAAACTCGAGGAACAGTTCAGATTCCAGGTCCGCATGGCGGAGCTCCTGGGCGACGAGACTCGAGCGGCGGATCCGCGTCTCATGCTCCGTCGAAAAGATCACCGGCGTGCCGCGGCGGCCTTCTTTGCCGACGTATAAGGCCGCGTCGGCGCGTTCGAAAACCTGCTGCACCGTCTTGCCCGCTTCCGGAAACGCTGCCCAGCCGATCGTTCCCGTCAGTTCGGCGACATTGCCGGCCACCCGATACGGCTGGCTGAGCGCTTCGCAAATACGTTCACCCAACTCGACGAGCGTCTCGTTCGCCAGTTTGTGCTGCGCCAGCACGCCGAACTCGTCGCCGCCGAGGCGCGCGAAGAAAATGCCGGGCTCGGCGAGCGCCAGCAGTCTCTCGCCGACCTCCTGCAGCACGAGATCGCCGCTTGCATGGCCGTAGATATCGTTGACCTGTTTGAAGCCGTCGAGATCGATCAACCCGACGTTGAAGCCGCCGCCAATGCCGAGTGCCTGTTCCGATAGCGCGCGCAGCGAGGCGAAGAAGCTGCGCCGGTTGGGCAGGTCGGTCAGGCTGTCGATGCTCGCGAGCCGAAAGTTGTCGTCACTCAGTCTTTGCGTGTTCTGCTGGCTCACCTGCAATTCGCGCTGCGCGTGCACGACACCCGCGAAACCCCGGTAATACAGTTCGATGATGAAGGCGAGTGCGACACCGACCAGTGTCATGTCGACAGCCATCGCGATGAAGACGGAAGAGCGCGTGAAAACCAGAAACGTCCCAAAACTTAGGATAACGATTGAGAGCAGAAGCAGGGCCGCTGCTCGCAGATGCATCAGGCAGAACACGCAACCGAAGAGCGTCGTCGCCATGTAAAACGCGACTTGGGCCTGCTCGTAGGCGGAGCCGTAGCGAAACAGCAGAAGCGACCAACTGCTGAAGGCGACGCCGAAGATGCCCGTGAGCCAGATCAGCTTGCGCAGTTCGGGTACGGCCTTATCGTGCGTCAAAACCCGATGCCGGACCCGCCACCAGCGCACGCAGCGGATGATGCACAGCGTGCAGAGCGCGCCGGGGAAATAGATCGACAACGACGCCGGCGCCGATCCCAGGTGCGTCACGGCGACAGCTAGCGTGTTGACTAGCAGCATGAAATAGAGCAGCGGTATCTGGCGGCCGAATGCCTGGAGCTGCGAGCGCACGAGTTCAGGGTCGCCTTCCGCGACCGATAGCGCTTCCCTCAATCTGGCTAGCCGAACCATACCCGTCCCTGTAACGTTTGCGCTGCACACGCAGCTTTGTATATCGGCAGCGTCGGCGAGACCTTGAGGGCGGTTTCGGTGGAAATGAAGCGCGCGCGTTGAATGAGCGGTAATTACGCCCGGCGAGCGAGTCGGTCACGAGTCATTTATGCCGTACCCGCTTGCGCGAGATCTGCCGATTGGCGGCGTAACGACCTAGCGGGGTGGCCGGGTTTGCAGTGGGGATCGGCGTGACTCAGGGGGTATCGCTGGCTGCCGAGGCGGCAGAGGAGCATGCGGCGAGCATCGCGCTTGTTGCAATATTGAGAATTTCGATTGTCATATTTCTCCCGGTTTTTTTTATTATTGAGCGCGGTGCAGTGCTGAATGCCGAATCTTTGCAATCGCCCATAAGATCGCAAAAAAGCGCGGCTGCCGTTCATTTGCCACCGCTAAAGCACTGAAATTGCAACGGATTGTGATACGCCGCGGGTGGCCGTAAAGCGGGAGAAATACGTAAGCGCGCGATTCTTATGGCACTTTGGGACAAAAAATCGTCAAATTGCCGCTGGGCGGGAGATACAAGGCTTACACCCAAGGTTTGCGCGAATATGCGCCTATGCGTTAGTGTGTCGGTCCCGGCGTAACAGATGTGGCGCCGGTTCCATGAATTACCAAACGGGAAGTGCTATGAACAAACAGGAACTGATTGATGCAGTCGCCGCAGCGACGGGCGAAAGCAAAGCGGCCACCGGCCAAACTATCGACGCGATCGTCGAAGCGGTGACCAAAGCCGTGGTGGGTGGTGATACGGTGCAACTGGTCGGTTTCGGTTCTTTCTCGACCGGCGCGCGCGCCGCACGCGTGGGTCGCAATCCGTCGACCGGTGCTGAAATCCAGATCGCTGCAGCCAAGACGGTGAAGTTCACCGCCGGCAAGGCATTCAAGGAAGCCGTCAACGCGTCGTAATGCAACGCGCCTCGCGCCGGAGTATCCACGCGCGTTGCTGTAGCGCGCGTTGCCCGATGCCTCGGGCGTGAGGAATCACGCGCTGCCCAATCCCGGTGAGGGTGTTTGATCGGTGGTTGGTGCGGCGCGTGCGGTGCACATTGGTGCGCGCTGTTGCATGTTGGTGCGTATCAGTGCCTATCGGTGCGTGTCGGTGCGCATGCCGTCGTTGCCTGCTTCTGCTTTTGCGTCATGCACGCTCGCCTCCCGGCCGTTGGTTCCGGTTGTTGGTTGGGCGAGATCGTGCAGGCCGCGTCGGCGAGTTCAGCCCGCGCGTCGTTTTTGGGTTGCTTCGGCCAAGGTTTCGAGAACCGGTTCGGTTTGCGCCCAGCTCACGCAGGCGTCCGTAATCGATACGCCGTAACGCAGCGGCACACCGGCTTTCAGATCCTGACGGCCTTCTTCCAGATGACTTTCCAGCATGACGCCGATGATGCGGCGCTCGCGCTCTGAGAGTTGCCGTGCCAGATCCTGCACCACCTCCAATTGACGCAAATGCGATTTGCCTGAGTTCGCATGTGAACAGTCGATCATGACCTGCTCGCGCAGGCCTGCCGATTTGAGCGCCGCGCTGGTTGCTTCGACTGAAGCGCTGTCGTAATTCGGCCCTTTCTTGCCGCCGCGCAAGATAACGTGTGCGTCGTCATTGCCACGTGTCTCGAAGATTGCCGCCATCCCCATCTTGGTCATACCCATGAACGCGTGACTCGCGCGCGCCGCAACGATTGCGTCCGCCGCGATTTGCACACCGCCGTCCGTGCCGTTCTTGAAGCCGATCGGGCAGCTCAACCCCGATGCAAGCTGCCGGTGACTCTGGCTCTCCGTTGTGCGCGCGCCAATCGCACCCCACGCGATCAGATCCGCGATGTATTGCGGACTGAGCAGGTCGAGAAATTCGGTAGCCGTGGGCAGGCCGAGCCCGTTGATGTCGAGCAGCAGTTGCCGTGCGAGACGCAACCCCTCGTTGATGCGGAAACTGCCGTCGAGACGCGGGTCGTTGATATAGCCTTTCCAGCCTACCGTTGTACGCGGCTTTTCGAAGTAGACCCGCATGACGATCCGCAGATCGTCCTTGTAGGTCTGTGCTGCGACCTTGAGCTTACGGGCGTATTCGATCGCCTGGTCGTGGTCGTGAATGGAACACGGGCCCACAACCATCACGAGCCGGTCGTCACGGCCGTGCAGAATGTCGGCGATTTCCGCGCGGGTTTTCTCGACGAGCGTCTGCACCGACGGCGGCACGGGCAATTCGTCCTGCAGCAGGGCGGGGGAAATCAGCGGACGTACCGCGCCGATACGAACGTCGTCGATGCGCGTGGTGTCCTGGGTGGCGTCGGCCGAGCCGACTTCCTGATCGTGCAGGGGGTTGTCGATGGCGCTCAAAATATTCTCCCGGACCTTGTTTGTGGGGTGGCCTCACGGCCTGAATGGGTGAGTGCCGGTGCGTTGGTTAGCTGCCGGGATTATGACACTCGCGCGTGCGGGCCGGACGACCGTTATTCGAGCCGTTTGATCAGCGCCATGGCGGCGGCCGGATTGCGTTCCTTGAAGCCGCTGATGACGTAGAGGTAGACGTCGCGCGCCGTGGTTTTTTCTGGGGCCGCGGCGGATGATTCCAGGTCGTCCGGCGTGGTACCTGCGGCGAGTTGGCGGGCGCGTTCGATCCAGGCGTCGAGGGCCTGGGTTGAATAGCCTTTGGCCTGTTTATCGCTTGTACCCATGATGCGGGCGTAGACGAATGGCGCGGTGATGTCGGCGATTTGCGGGTACTCGCTGTCCGCGGCCAGCACGACGGCGACTTTGTACTTTCTGGCTAGCGCGATGAATTCGGGGGTCTTGAAGGTGTCGTTGCGGACTTCGATTGCGTGTCTTAGTTTTTGGCCTTCTATGCTGGCGGGCAGCAATTTCAGGAAGGCTTCGAAGTCTTCCGGGTCGAACTTTTTGGTGGTCGCGAATTGCCAGTTGATCGGGCCCAGTTTCTGTTTGAGCAGCAGCACGCCGCTCGCGAAGAAGCGTTCGATGGTTTCGTTGGCGTCGGCCAGGACCTTTCTGTTTGTTGCGTAGCGGGGGGCTTTTAGCGAGAAGACGAAATCTTCCGGGGTTTCCTGATACCACTTTTCGTAGCTTGCCGGTTTTTGCAAGCCGTAGAAGGTGCCGTTGATTTCTATCGAGGTGAGGGTCTTGCTCGCGTATTCGAGTTCGCGGCTTTGCGTGAGGTCTGACGGGTAGAAGGTGCCTCGCCAGGGGGCATAGGTCCAACCGCCTATGCCGATTCGGATTTTGCCGGTTTTGGAGGAGGGCATTTTTGGGGCCTTTTTGGGTGGCTTTGCCGGGAGTGTAGATTAGCGTATTTGGGTGTTTGCCTGCTCGGCGGTTTGTTTGGGTTTTTATTGTGTTGGCCTTTCCTTGATTTCTTATTGGTCTATTAGCGTTCCCCCTGTGCGGGGGGCACCTACTTTTCTTTGCCTGCCGCAAAGAAAAGTAGGCAAAAGAAGAGGGTGTAATTAGTTTTGTGTAAACGGTCATTTGGCAGGAGACTGCCAGTAACAGGAGCGACGATGACCGTAGCGAAACGCAACAAACGAGTGAAACCCGATCCTGAGC
>NZ_CAJNBK010000050.1 GCF_905220975.1 Paraburkholderia haematera
TGCCTTTTCTTCCGGCGCCGCGTCGATCTGGTCGTATGCCTTCGCTTCGCCGCCAAACTTCTTGGTCAGCACCGTCGTGATCGCTGCCGTCAGCGTGGTCTTGCCGTGGTCGACGTGACCGATCGTGCCGACGTTCACGTGCGGCTTGGTCCGTTCGAATTTACCTTTAGCCATGTTTCTCTTCTTTCAAAAAGTTAATCGTTGAATGACTTGCCGCGCGATTACTTCGACTTGGCGTTGATGATCGCTTCCGACACGTTACGCGGTGCTTCCGAGTAATGCTTGAACTCCATCGTGTACGTTGCACGACCTTGGCTCAGCGAACGCAGCGACGTCGAGTAACCGAACATTTCCGACAGCGGGACTTCGGCGCGAACAATCTTGCCGCCGCCAATCATGTCTTCCATGCCCTGAACAATACCGCGACGGCCCGACAGGTCGCCCATCACGTTGCCCATGTAGTCTTCCGGCGTTTCGACTTCGACAGCCATCATCGGTTCGAGGATGACCGGCTGAGCCTTGCGCATTGCTTCCTTGAACGCCATCGAACCAGCCATGCGGAACGCATTTTCGTTCGAGTCAACGTCGTGGTACGAACCGAACGTCAGGTGAACCTTCACGTCAACGACCGGGAAGCCTGCCAGCACGCCAGCCTTCAGCGTTTCCTGGATACCCTTGTCGACTGCCGGGATGTATTCACGCGGAATCACACCGCCCTTGATTTCGTCCAGGAACTCGTAGCCCTTGCCCTGCTCATTCGGCTCGAGCGTGATGACCGCGTGACCGTACTGGCCGCGACCACCCGACTGCTTGACGAACTTGCCGTCGACGTCTTCAGCCTTGCCGCGGATCGTTTCACGATACGCAACTTGCGGCTTACCGACCGTTGCTTCGACGCCGAATTCACGCTTCATCCGGTCGACCAGAATTTCCAGGTGGAGCTCGCCCATGCCCGAAATAATGGTTTGACCCGATTCTTCGTCCGTTTGAACGCGGAACGACGGATCTTCCTGAGCCAGACGGTTCAGGGCCAGACCCATCTTTTCCTGGTCGGGCTTCGTCTTCGGCTCAACAGCCTGCGAAATCACCGGTTCCGGGAAAATCATGCGTTCGAGCACGATCGGGTGCAGCGGATCGCACAGCGTGTCGCCCGTGGTCGCGTCTTTCAGGCCAACAGCAGCAGCGATGTCGCCCGCGTGCACTTCCTTGATTTCTTCGCGCTGGTTTGCGTGCATCAGCAGAATACGGCCGAGACGTTCCTTCTTGTCCTTGGTCGCGTTCAGCAGCGTGTCGCCCGACTTGGTCGTGCCGGAGTACACGCGGAAGAAGATCAGCTGGCCGACAAACGGGTCGGTCATGATCTTGAATGCGAGGGACGAGAACTTCTCGTCGTCAGCTGCGCGACGCTCAGCCTTTTCACCGTTTTCGAGTTCGCCCGTAACCGGCGGGATGTCGATCGGCGACGGCAGGAAGTCGAGCACGGCGTCCAGCATGCGTTGCACGCCCTTGTTCTTGAACGCGGTACCGCACAGCATCGGCTGGATTTCGCAAGCAATCGTACGGTCGCGCAGACCCTTGACGATTTCGGCTTCCGTCAACTCGCCTTCTTCGAGGTACTTGTTCATCAGGTCTTCGCTCGACTCAGCAGCAGCCTCGACCATCTTCTCGCGCCATTCGTTGCACGTGTCGACGAGCTCTGCCGGGATGTCTTCGTACGAGAACTTCGTGCCTTGGGACGCTTCATCCCAAATGATCGCTTTCATCTTCAGCAGATCGACCACGCCCGTGAACGTTTCTTCAGCGCCGATAGGCACCACGACCGGAACCGGGTTTGCCTTCAGACGCAGCTTGAGCTGGTCATAGACCTTGAAGAAGTTCGCGCCGGTACGGTCCATCTTGTTGATGAACGCGAGACGGGGAACCTTGTACTTGTTAGCCTGGCGCCACACGGTTTCCGACTGGGGCTGCACGCCGCCCACAGCGCAGTAGACCATGCACGCACCGTCGAGCACGCGCATCGAGCGCTCAACTTCAATCGTGAAGTCAACGTGGCCCGGGGTGTCGATGATGTTGATGCGGTGCTCAGCGCGGTCGCCGGCCATGCCTTTCCAGAACGCCGTGGTAGCAGCGGACGTGATCGTGATGCCGCGTTCCTGCTCCTGCTCCATCCAGTCCATGGTGGCAGCGCCGTCGTGAACTTCACCAATCTTATGGTTCACGCCGGTATAGAACAGGATGCGCTCGGTCGTCGTCGTTTTGCCGGCGTCGATGTGAGCGCTAATACCGATGTTACGGTAGCGCTCGATAGGTGTCTTGCGAGCCACTTTGATCCTCTATTGGGATGACGCGATGCGAGAAAATACCCATCGCGCTGTAACACAAACGGGCGAGGCGCTTTGTAAGCGCACCCGCCCGGAATTTCTTTCCGCTTTTTCTGCTAACCCGGGTCCGGGAAGCTTAGAAACGGAAGTGCGAGAACGCCTTGTTGGCTTCTGCCATCCGGTGAACTTCGTCGCGCTTCTTCATCGCGCCGCCACGGCCTTCAGCCGCTTCGGAGAGTTCACCTGCCAGACGCAGGGCCATCGACTTCTCGCTGCGCTTCTTCGCGGCTTCACGCAACCAACGCATCGCCAATGCCATACGACGCGACGGACGCACTTCGACCGGAACCTGATAGTTCGCACCACCAACGCGGCGGCTCTTAACTTCGACCACCGGCTTGACGTTGTTGAGCGCTACCGTGAACACTTCCAGCGGGTCCTTGCCACCCTTGGTCTGGATCTGTTCGAAAGCGCCGTACACGATACGCTCAGCAACCGACTTCTTGCCGGAGAGCATCAGCACGTTCATGAACTTTGCAACATCTACGTTACCGAACTTCGGATCCGGCAACACTTCCCGCTTGGGGACTTCGCGACGACGCGGCATGTTTCTTCCTTTACTTTTCAGTTGGAGCTATTTTTAGCCCCGCGGCCACCAACTAACCCGATTCATCTCTAACGACTTACCAGCCTGGTCGGGTGACCACTTACTCGACAGCACCGGCGATTCCGGTACCACCGCTATTACCGCCTTTGCAGGCGACCTGAAACTACACTGACCGGCTAATTACTTGCCGGCCTTGGCACGCTTCGCACCGTACTTCGAGCGAGCCTGCTTACGATCCTTGACGCCCTGGGTATCCAGCGAGCCGCGAACCATGTGGTAACGCACACCCGGCAAGTCCTTAACACGGCCGCCGCGAATCAGCACGACCGAGTGTTCCTGCAGGTTGTGGCCTTCACCACCGATGTACGAAATAACTTCGAAGCCGTTCGTCAGACGAACCTTGGCAACCTTACGCAGTGCCGAGTTAGGCTTCTTAGGCGTCGTGGTGTACACACGGGTGCACACGCCGCGACGCTGGGGGCAGTCCTGCAAAGCCGGGCTCTTGCTCTTCGTCGTTTCCGACGCGCGGCCTTTGCGAACCAGTTGATTGATGGTTGGCATTGTTTATTCCTGAAATTGAACAAAATCGACGCATCTGTTTCCGGGCAAAGCAGAAACGATTGCGCATCGAACTTCCGGACCGGGGTGTCAGCGCACGAATTGACTTCGCACACGGGCATTCCAAGAACCGGAACCTAGCATAATATTCCGAAAATGCTAACGGAGTCAACAGGTTGCGATGTTTCGCACGCCTGCCGACCTCAAACTGTGCTCCCGAGCACTTAGTCGGCGCCAACGACTTCCAGCAACTCATCGCCGAAACGGTCGAGTTTGCGGGCGCCCATACCCGGAATACCGCGCAAATCCTCGATGGAATCGGGGCCGTTGCGAGCGATTTCGGCCAGCGTGGCGTCGTGAAAGATGACATAGGCCGGCACACCGTCGCTTTTCGCCGTCTCTGTGCGCCACGCGCGCAGGCGGTCCCAGCGGGCTCGTTCGCGCGGGCCCATGCCGATCGTCGGATCAGCGCGCTCGCTGGTGCGGCCGGACGACTGGCGGGTACGCGTTGGCTTCACGTAGCGGCGCATCGTCACGTTCTGTTCGCTCTTCAATACCGCTTTGGCAGCCTCTGTCAGCACCAATGAGCCAAAGCCTTCGTGGTCGACGGTGAGGAAGCCGAAAGCGACGAGTTGGCGAAAGATGGCGCGCCACTCCGGCTCGCCAAGCGCCGCGCCAATCCCAAAGGTTGTGAGTTTCTCGTGGCCGCGCTGCAGGATCTTCTCGCTGCGGTTACCGCGCAAAATATCGATCAGATGCCCGGCGCCGAAGTGAAAGCCACTCGCCCGCTGCGCGCGGAACACACATGACAGCGCCATCTGCGCTTCGCGCGTCGCGTCCCACGTGTCGGGCGGCTCGATGCAGTTATCGCAATTGCCGCACGGTTTGCTCGACTCGCCGAAATACGCGAGCAGCCGCACTCGGCGGCAAGTCGCTGCTTCGCACAGGCCGAGCAGCGCGTCGAGCTTGCCGGTTTGCACGCGTTTGTGCGCGTCGTCAGCGTCGGACTCATCGATCATCTTGCGCTGCTGCACGACGTCGCCCAGACCGTACGCCATCCAGGCGTTCGCCGGCATGCCGTCGCGACCCGCGCGCCCGGTTTCCTGGTAGTAGCCTTCCACGCTCTTCGGCAAATCAAGGTGCGCGACGAAACGCACGTCCGGTTTGTCGATGCCCATGCCGAACGCGATCGTCGCGCACATCACGATGCCTTCCTCGCGCTGAAACATCTCCTGATGCTTCTGGCGAATTTCGAACTCCATGCCTGCGTGGTACGGCAAAGCGCGCATGCCTTTCTCTTTCAGCCACTCCGCGGTTTCTTCGACCTTGCGACGCGACAGGCAATAGACAACGCCGGCGTCGGTCGTACCGTCAGGTTTCGAGTGTTCAGCGCGAATGAAGTCGAGCAATTGCGTGCGCGCATTGTCCTTTTCGACGATGCGATAGCGGATGTTCGGGCGATCGAAGCTGGAAACAAAGATGCGCGCGTCATCGAGCGCGAGACGGTGGATGATTTCGTCGCGCGTGATCGCGTCGGCGGTCGCCGTGAGTGCAATGCGCGGCACGTTCGGAAAGCGCTCGTGCAGCACCGACAGCTGAATATATTCAGGACGGAAATCGTGGCCCCATTGCGACACGCAGTGCGCTTCGTCGATGGCGAACAATCCGATGCGCGTGCGCTCGAGCAACTCCTGGAAACGGGGCGTCATCAAGCGTTCCGGCGCCACATACAGCAGATCGATTTCACCTTCACGCAATGCGCGCTCGGTGGCCATCGCCTCCGCGCTCGACAGCGTCGAGTTCAGGTAAGCCGCGCGCACGCCGACCTCAGTGAGTGCGGCAACCTGGTCCTGCATCAACGCGATCAGCGGGGACACCACGATCCCCGCTCCGCGGCCTGCTTCGCGCCGCACCAGCGACGGGATCTGATAGCACAGCGATTTACCGCCGCCCGTTGGCATCAGCACGAGACAATCGCCACCGCCGGCGACGTGTTCGACAATTTCGCCCTGCTGTCCTCGGAATGCGGGGTAGCCAAAAACTTCGTTGAGGATTTCGAGCGGACGGGACATGAATTGGAGAGAAGCAGCGTGATGCCGGTGACACGAATTTTACCAACGCATTCGTGTTGCGCCCGCGCTTTGATGCAACGTTAGCCGTTCGGCCTACGAAACCACAAAAACGCATAAAAATAACGCGCACGCGGTGCGTGGGACAGGAGTAAGTGCCAAAGCACTAACTCCTGTCGACAAAAAAAAACCGCTCAGTCGAAACTGAGCGGCTTCGCTGGCTGGTGAGCCCAAGCGGCATGCGCCGCCGGGACTTACTCGCCTGAGTGCTGCTGTTCGGCGGCCGGGGTTTCCGGCGTACCGAATTCGAACGACTCTTCCGCTGCGATCTGATCGAAACGCTCGCGGTCGGACAGTTCCTTGCTCTTGCGTGCCTTGTGGAACGCGAGACCCGTACCAGCCGGAATCAGACGACCAACGATCACGTTTTCCTTCAGCCCGCGCAGATCGTCGCGCTTGCCCATGATCGCCGCTTCGGTCAGCACGCGAGTCGTTTCCTGGAACGACGCCGCGGAGATGAACGAATCGGTCGACAGCGATGCCTTCGTGATACCGAGCAGCACGTTGTCGTAGGTTGCCGGGATCTTGCCTTCCGCAGCCATCCGGTCGTTTTCGTCGAGCATATCCGAGCGCTCGACCTGTTCGCCCATGATGAAGCGCGTATCACCGTTATCGACGATCTGCACACGGCGCAGCATCTGACGGACGATCACTTCAATGTGCTTGTCATTGATCTTCACGCCCTGCAGACGATACACGTCCTGCACTTCGTCAACGATGTAGCGCGCCAGCGCTTCGACGCCCTGCAAACGCAGAATGTCGTGCGGATCAGCCGGCCCGTCGACAATCATTTCGCCCTTGTTGACGACCTGACCATCGTGCACCAGAACCTGCTTTTCCTTCGCGATCAGGAACTCGTGCTGATTGCCTTCGAGGTCCGTGATAACGAGACGCTGCTTGCCCTTCGTGTCCTTACCGAACGACGTCGTGCCCGTGACCTCCGCCAGAATACCGGCGTCCTTCGGCGAGCGCGCTTCGAACAGTTCGGCCACACGCGGCAGACCACCGGTAATGTCGCGAGTCTTCTGCGATTCCACCGGGATACGTGCCAGCACTTCACCGACCTGCACTTGCTGACCGTCCTTCACGGTGATCAGAGCGCCGACCTGGAAGCCGATCTGCACCGAGTGCTCGGTGTTCGGGATCTTGACTTCTTCGCCGTTCGCGTCGAGCAGCTTGACCTGCGGACGCACCGTCTTCGATGCTTGCGAACCGCGGCGCTTCACGTCGATCACGACCAGCGTCGAGAGACCCGTCACATCGTCGATCTGCTTGGCAACCGTCACGCCTTCTTCGACGTTTTCGAACTTCACCGTGCCACCGTACTCGGTGATGATCGGACGCGTCATCGGATCCCAAGTCGCCAGTTGCGTGCCGGCCTTGATCTGCGCGCCGTCCAGTTGCAACAGCGTCGCGCCGTACGGCACCTTATGACGTTCACGCTCACGGCCGTGGTCGTCGGTGATCATGGCTTCGCCCGAACGCGAGATGACGATCTGCTCGCCCTTCGCATTCGTGACGTAACGCATGGTCGCCGTGAAACGCACCGTACCGTTCGACTTGGCTTCAACCGACGAAGCCACTGCTGCGCGCGATGCCGCACCACCGATGTGGAACGTACGCATCGTGAGCTGCGTGCCCGGTTCACCGATCGACTGAGCAGCGATCACGCCGACTGCTTCGCCAACGTTGACCGACGAGCCACGACCCAGGTCGCGGCCATAGCAGGCTGCGCACAGACCGTAACGCGTTTCGCAAGTCAGCGGCGTACGCACGCGCACTTCGTCGATGCCGAGGCGTTCGATTTCTTCGACCGCGTCTTCGTCGAGCAAGGTGCCCGTTTCGTACAGCGTTTCCTGCGATTCCGGATTGACGACGTCAGCCACCGTCACGCGACCGAGGATACGGTCACGCAGCGCTTCGACGACTTCACCGCCTTCGACCAACGCCTTCATGGCGACGCCGTTGGACGTACCGCAATCGTCCTCGACCACCACCAGATCCTGCGTCACGTCGACCAGACGACGCGTCAGGTAACCCGAGTTTGCCGTCTTCAGTGCCGTATCAGCCAGACCCTTACGTGCACCGTGGGTCGAGATGAAGTACTGCAACACGTTCAGGCCTTCACGGAAGTTCGCCGTAATCGGCGTCTCGATGATCGAGCCGTCCGGCTTCGCCATCAGGCCGCGCATACCGGCCAGCTGACGAATCTGAACCGCGGAACCACGAGCACCCGAGTCCGCCATCATGTAAATCGAGTTGAACGATTCCTGACGCGTTTCGTTGCCGTCGCGATCGACCACCGGCTCCGTCGACAGCTGTTCCATCATCGCCTTGCCGACCGCTTCCGACGTTGCCGACCAGATGTCGACCACGTTGTTGTAGCGTTCTTGCGACGTGACGAGACCCGACATGTACTGACGGTCGTATTCCTTCACCTTCTTCGCGGCGTCGCCGACGATCTGTTCTTTCTGCGGCGGCACGAGCATGTCGTCGACGCAGATCGAGATACCAGCGCGCGTTGCCAGGCGGAAACCCGACTGCATCAACTGATCGGCGAAAATCACCGTTTCACGCAGACCGCACTTGCGGAATGCGGTGTTGATCAGGCGCGAGATTTCCTTCTTCTTCAGCGGCTTGTTCAGCACCGAGAACGGCAGGCCCGGCGGCAGAATTTCCGACAGGATCGAACGGCCAACGGTCGTTGCGTACAGCGTGATCTTCGGCACGAATGCCGGCGCACCTTCCGACTTGTCTTCGTTATGGACCATTTCAGTGATCCGCACGTTGACGCGCGAGGCCAGCTCGACTTCCTTGTTCTCGTAAGCACGCAGTGCTTCCGACACGCCGGTGAACGTCAGGCCTTCACCCTTGGCGTTCACTGCTTCACGCGTCGCGTAGTACAGGCCGAGCACGATATCCTGCGACGGCACGATCGACGGATCGCCGTTGGCCGGGAACAGGATGTTGTTCGACGCCAGCATCAGCGTACGCGCTTCCATCTGCGCTTCGAGCGACAGCGGCACGTGCACGGCCATCTGGTCACCGTCGAAGTCGGCGTTGAACGCCGCGCAAACGAGCGGGTGCAGCTGGATAGCCTTACCTTCGATCAGCACCGGCTCGAAAGCCTGAATACCAAGACGGTGCAGCGTCGGCGCACGGTTCAGCATGACCGGATGTTCGCGGATCACCTCTTCGAGGATGTCCCACACCACGGCTGTCTGGTTCTCGACTTCCTTCTTCGCAGCCTTGATGGTGGTAGCGACACCCATCACTTCAAGCTTGTTGAAGATGAACGGCTTGAACAGTTCGAGCGCCATCAGCTTCGGCAGACCGCACTGATGCAGCTTGAGCGTCGGGCCGACCACGATCACCGAACGGCCCGAGTAGTCAACGCGCTTACCGAGCAAGTTCTGACGGAAACGACCGCCCTTACCCTTGATCATGTCAGCGAGCGACTTCAGCGGACGCTTGTTCGCGCCGGTCATTGCCTTACCGCGACGACCGTTATCGAGCAGCGAATCGACGGCTTCCTGCAGCATCCGCTTTTCGTTGCGGACGATGATTTCAGGCGCCTTCAGTTCGAGCAGACGCTTCAACCGGTTGTTACGGTTGATCACGCGGCGATACAGGTCGTTCAGGTCCGACGTCGCGAAACGGCCGCCATCCAGCGGCACCAGCGGACGCAGTTCCGGCGGCAGCACCGGCAGCACTTCGAGCACCATCCAGTCAGGCTTGATGCCCGAACGTTGGAAAGCCTCGAGCACCTTCAGGCGCTTCGCGTACTTCTTGATCTTCGCTTCCGAACCCGTGTTCTTGAGTTCGGTGCGCAGCATCTCGACCTGTTCGTCGATGTTGATCGCACGCAGCAGTTCGCGAACGCCTTCCGCGCCCATCTCGGCACGGAATTCGTCACCGTACTCTTCGACCTTGTTGTAGTAATCCTCTTCGGTCATGATCTGCCGCGCTTTCAGCGGCGTCATGCCCGGATCGATCACCACGTACGCTTCGAAGTACAGCACGCGTTCGATGTCGCGCAGCGTCATGTCGAGCACCATGCCCAGACGCGACGGCAGCGACTTCAGGAACCAGATGTGAGCGACCGGCGAGGCCAACTCAATGTGGCCCATCCGTTCGCGACGCACCTTGGCGAGCGTCACTTCGACGCCGCACTTTTCACAGATCACGCCACGATGCTTCAGGCGCTTGTACTTGCCGCAAAGGCATTCGTAGTCTTTGATCGGCCCGAAGATCTTCGCGCAGAACAGACCATCGCGTTCCGGCTTGAACGTCCGGTAGTTGATGGTTTCCGGCTTCTTGACTTCACCGAACGACCACGAACGGATCTTGTCTGGCGAGGCCAGACCGATCTTGATCGCGTCAAAAACTTCAGGCTGTTGGACTTGCTTGAATAGATCGAGCAGAGCTTTCATTGCTTTCTCTCCGTAGTCCGATTAGTTGCGGTCGAGGTCGATATCGATACCGAGCGAGCGGATTTCCTTCACCAACACGTTGAAGGATTCCGGCATGCCTGCATCGATCACGTGATCGCCCTTGACCAGGTTTTCATAAACCTTGGTCCGGCCCGCCACGTCATCCGACTTCACCGTCAGCATTTCTTGCAGCACGTACGATGCGCCGTACGCTTCGAGCGCCCACACTTCCATTTCACCGAAACGCTGGCCACCGAACTGCGCCTTACCACCCAACGGCTGCTGCGTCACGAGCGAGTACGGGCCCGTGGAACGCGCGTGCATCTTGTCGTCGACCAAGTGGTGCAGCTTCAGGTAGTGCATGTAGCCGACAGTCACCGTACGTTCGAACATCTCACCCGTGCGGCCGTCATACAGACGCACCTGGTTCTTCGACGGCGTCATGCCGAGGTTCTTCGCGATGTCGTCCGGGAATGCCAGATCCAGCGCGCGCGACATTTCTTCTTCCGTCGCACCGTCGAACACCGGCGTGGCAAACGGAACGCCTTCGCGCAGGTTCTTCGCCAGTTCGACGATTTCGTCGTCCGTGAAGCTGTCCAGCTCTTCAGCGCGGCCCGACTCGTTGTAGATCTTGGTCAGGAATTCGCGCAGTTCAGCGATCTTCGCCTGACGCTGCAGCATTTCGCCGATACGCCAGCCGAGACCCTTCGCGGCCCAACCCAGATGCACTTCGAGAACCTGACCCACGTTCATCCGCGACGGCACGCCGAGCGGGTTCAGAACGACGTCAGCCGGACGGCCGTCGGCCATGTACGGCATGTCTTCGATCGGAACGATCTTCGACACCACACCCTTGTTACCGTGACGGCCGGCCATCTTGTCGCCAGGCTGCAGACGACGCTTGACTGCCAGATACACCTTGACCATCTTCAGCACGCCCGGCGGCAGTTCGTCGCCTTGCGTGAGCTTCTTGCGCTTTTCTTCGAACGCCAGATCGAACTGGTGACGCTTCTGTTCGATCGAGTCCTTGATAGCTTCGAGCTGTGCCGCTGCTTCTTCGTCCGCGAGGCGGATGTCGAACCAGTGGTAGTGGTCCAGATCTTCCAGGTAAGCCTGTTCGATCTTGGTACCCTTCGCGAGCTTCTTCGGACCGCCATTCGCAACCTTGCCGGTCAGCATACGTGCGAGACGCTGGAATGCATCGCCTTCCACGATACGCAGCTGGTCGTTCAGGTCGAGGCGATAACGCTTCAGTTCATCGTCGATGATCTGTTGCGCACGCTTGTCGCGCTGAATGCCTTCACGCGTGAACACTTGCACGTCGATGACCGTGCCGCTCATGCCCGACGGCACGCGCAGCGACGTGTCCTTCACGTCCGAAGCCTTCTCACCGAAGATCGCGCGCAGCAGCTTTTCTTCCGGCGTCAGCTGGGTTTCGCCCTTCGGCGTGACCTTACCGACCAGCACGTCGCCTGCTTCGACTTCAGCGCCGATGTAGACGATGCCCGACTCATCGAGACGGCCGAGTTGCACTTCAGCCAGGTTCGAGATGTCGCGCGTGATTTCTTCCGGTCCGAGCTTCGTATCGCGAGCTACGACGTTCAGTTCTTCGATGTGGATCGACGTATAACGGTCGTCAGCAACCACCTTCTCGGAGATCAAGATCGAATCTTCGAAGTTGTAACCGTTCCACGGCATGAACGCGACCAGCATGTTCTGGCCGAGAGCCAGTTCGCCGAGGTCGGTCGATGCGCCGTCAGCCAGCACGTCGCCACGCGACACGATATCGCCGACCTTTACGATCGGGCGCTGGTTGATGTTCGTGTTCTGGTTCGAACGCGTGTACTTGATCAGGTTGTAGATGTCCACGCCGACGTCGCCAGCAACGGCTTCATCGTCGTTCACGCGGATCACCATACGGCCTGCGTCGACGTAATCGACCACACCACCGCGGAATGCCTGAACCGTCGTACCCGAGTCGACTGCCACCGTGCGTTCGATACCCGTACCGACCACGGCCTTTTCAGGACGCAGACACGGCACAGCCTGACGCTGCATGTTCGAACCCATCAATGCGCGGTTCGCGTCATCGTGCTCGAGGAACGGAATCAGCGATGCTGCCACCGAAACGATCTGCGACGGCGCCACGTCCATGTACTGGATGCGGTCCGGCGTAACCATCAGCGTTTCGCCTGCTTCACGCGACGACACCAGTTCATCGGTCAGCGAGCCGTCAGCAGCCACCGCCGCGTTCGCCTGAGCGATCACGTAACGGCCTTCTTCGATCGCCGACAGATAGTCGATCTGATCGGTCACCTTGCTGTCCACGACCTTGCGATACGGCGTTTCGAGGAAGCCGTATTCGTTCAGGTGCGCGTACAGTGCGAGCGAGTTGATCAGGCCGATGTTCGGACCTTCCGGCGTTTCAATCGGGCACACACGGCCGTAGTGGGTCGGGTGCACGTCGCGGACTTCAAAGCCAGCGCGCTCACGCGTCAAACCGCCCGGGCCAAGTGCCGAAACACGGCGCTTGTGGGTGATTTCCGACAGTGGGTTCGTTTGGTCCATGAACTGCGACAGCTGCGACGAACCGAAGAACTCGCGAATCGCCGACGAAATCGGCTTCGAGTTGATCAGGTCGTGCGGCATCAAGTTTTCGCTTTCAGCCTGGCCCAGACGTTCCTTCACAGCACGTTCGACACGCACGAGACCTGCACGGAACTGGTTCTCCGCCAGTTCGCCGACGCAACGCACACGACGATTGCCCAAGTGGTCGATGTCGTCCACTTCGCCCTTGCCGTTGCGCAGTTCGACCAGGATCTTGATCGTTGCGAGGATGTCGTCGTCTTGCAGCGTCATCGGGCCGACGATTTCGTCGCGACCGACACGGCGGTTGAACTTCATACGACCCACCTTGGACAGGTCGTATGCGTCTTCGCTGTAGAACAGACGGTTGAACAGCGCCTCGACCGCTTCTTCGGTCGGCGGTTCGCCCGGACGCATCATGCGGTAGATCGCGATGCGAGCGGCCATCTTGTCCGCGGTTTCGTCGATGCGCAGCGTCGACGAAATGTACGGACCTTGATCCAGATCGTTCGTGTAGAGCGTCTGGATGTCTTTGATCTTCGATTCGCGGAGCTTTTCGAGGACGGTTTCGGTGATTTCGTCGTTCGCGTTAGCGATGACTTCGCCCGTGTCGCCGTCGACGACGTTCTTCGCCAGCACGCGGCCGAGCAAATAGTCTTCCGGCACCGAGATGAACTTGGTCTTCGCGTTGTCGAGATCGCGAATGTGCTTGGCGTTGATCCGCTTGTCCTTCTGGACGATCACGTTGCCATCACGGTCCGTGATGTCAAAACGCGCAACTTCGCCACGCAGACGCTCCGGCACGAATTCCATCTGCGCGCCTTCCGGCATCAGCGTGAAATTGTCGAACACGAAGAAGTTTGCGAGGATCTGTTCCGGCGTCAGGCCGATTGCCTTCAGCAGGATCGTGACCGGCATCTTGCGACGGCGGTCAACGCGGAAGTACAGCACGTCCTTCGGATCGAATTCGAAGTCGAGCCACGAACCGCGGTAAGGAATGATACGTGCCGAGAACAGGAGCTTGCCCGAGCTGTGGGTCTTGCCCTTGTCGTGTTCGAAGAACACGCCCGGCGAACGATGCAGCTGCGAAACGATCACACGTTCCGTGCCGTTGATGACGAACGAACCCGTCGGCGTCATGAGCGGAATTTCGCCCATGTACACTTCCTGTTCCTTCACTTCCTTGACGACCGGCTTGCTTGGCGATTCCTTGTCGAGCAGCACCAGGCGCACTTTCGCGCGCAGTGCTGAGCAGTACGTCAAACCGCGCTGCTGACATTCCTTGATGTTGAATGCCGGCGGCGACAGCATGTAGCTGACGAACTCAAGACGAGCAAAGCCGTTATGCGAAACGATCGGGAAAACGGATGTGAACGCAGCTTGCAGGCCTTCCGGCTTGCGTTGCGTAGACGACGTGTCTGCTTGCAGAAACGTGCTGAATGATTCAAGCTGGGTAGCCAGCAGGAAAGGTACTTGGTGAACGATGGGGCGCTTCGCAAAACTCTTGCGAATGCGCTTCTTCTCGGTGAAGGAATATTGCATACGATCTCCGAATCACGGCGGGCATTGTTGTCGAGGCGGGATACCTTGATGTGACAACCCGAGTGTTCACCGACTGAGACCCGTTGGCCGTCCGATGGCTTGAACGAGCCTTGAAGCTTGGTGGTTGGCCGCTACCAACCGCTGGCTGACGGCAGCGGATGCCTGTGTTGCCCGCTACCCGACCAAACTTGCCTTCTGCAGTCGCTTCAGAAGACAAAGAAAAACGCCGGTCAATATTCCCGATAGACGATTTTCTTTGGCTTCTGGGACCCCCGTCCTTGCCGAAATCTGCTGGCAAATACGTGGTTCCCACAAAGCACAAAAAGGCCGGCGGTGGAAAACCGCCAGCCTTCGCACAACGCGCTGAAACTTACTTGATTTCAGCCTTCGCGCCGGCTTCTTCCAACTTCTTCTTGGCTTCTTCAGCAGCAGCCTTCGGTACCGATTCCTTAACAGGCTTCGGTGCACCGTCGACCAGGTCCTTCGCTTCCTTCAGGCCGAGACCCGTCAGTTCACGAACAGCCTTAATGACCGAAACCTTGTTCGCGCCGACTTCCGTCAGGTTGACCGTGAATTCGGTTTGCTCTTCAGCAGCAGCAGCAGCGCCGCCGCCTGCCGGGCCTGCCACTGCAACAGCAGCTGCCGACACGCCAAACTTTTCTTCGAACGCCTTGACCAGCTCGTTCAGTTCCAGAACCGACATCGAGCTTACTGCCTCGAGGATGTCATCTTTTGCGATTGCCATTTGAAATACTCCTAAATTGAATTCGGATACAGCCAGCGATCAATCTCGCTCGACTGAAGTGCGTTACGCAGCAGCTTCTTCGCCTTGTTTCTTTTCTGCCAGCGCGGCCAGAGCGCGCGCAAAGCCGGAAACAGGTGCTTGCATAACGTACAACAGCTTGGAGAGCAGTTCTTCGCGGCTCGGGATGCTTGCCAGCGCTTGCACGCCAGCCTTGTCCATCACCTTGCCTTCGTAGGAACCAGCCTTGATGACCAACTTGTCATTGCTCTTGCTGAAGTCATTGACGACCTTAGCAGCAGCAATTGCATCTTCCGAGATGCCGTAGATCAGGGGGCCAGTCATCTGCTCTGCCAGCGAAGCAAACGGGGTACCTTCGACAGCGCGACGCGCCAGCGTGTTTTTCAACACGCGCAGGTACACCTGTTGCTCACGCGCTTTCGCGCGCAGCTTGGTCAGATCGCCAACCGCGATTCCACGATACTCAGCCAGAACCACGGTCTGGGCTTTCGCGACTTGCGCGGCAACCTCAGCGACGACGGCCTGCTTGCTTTCTTTGTTAAGTGGCACGGTTAACCTCCAGATTCGATACACGCAGCGTGCGCCTTGTGTACCGCGTTCAATAACGGCGTCCGACCAGTCAGGAGTATTTCGACCGCCTGAAACCCACATTGCTGCGGACTTCAACCGGCTTCATCACTACAAAACCTTTTCGGGTTCGCCATCTGCGTTGGCTTTACATTAAGGGACCGCCTACCTGCTGCGTTCCCGCCAACGGTCTTTGACAACCGGTCGCTCGGTGCAGACTGCCACTTTGCGACCGCCCAAAGCCCATAAACCGCCTCGACTCACATCGAGGCGATGAAATTTATTACTGTGCTGCGATCGATGCCTGGTCGACGCGAACGCCAACACCCATCGTGCTCGACAGCGCAACCTTACGCAGGTAGACACCCTTGCTCGTTGCCGGCTTCGCCTTTTGCAGCGCGTCGACCAGAGCGTTCAGGTTGCTACGCAGAGCCGTCGGCTCGAACGAAGCACGGCCGATCGTGGCGTGGATGATACCGGCCTTGTCGACACGGAATTGCACCTGACCAGCCTTGGCGTTCTTGACCGCAGTCGCGACGTCCGGCGTAACCGTGCCAACCTTCGGGTTCGGCATCAGGCCACGCGGGCCGAGAATCTGACCGAGCGTACCGACAACGCGCATAGTGTCCGGCGAAGCAATCACGATGTCGAAGTCCAGCTTGCCGGCCTTGACTTGTTCAGCCAGGTCTTCCATACCGACGACTTCTGCACCAGCTGCACGAGCTTGCTCAGCCTTTTCGCCTTGTGCGAACACTGCCACGCGAACCGACTTACCGGTACCAGCCGGCAGCACGACCGAGCCGCGAACCACTTGGTCCGACTTCTTCGCGTCGATGCCGAGTTGCACTGCAACGTCGATCGACTCGTCGAACTTCGCGCTTGCGCATTCCTTCACGAGCGACAGAGCTTCGTCGATCGCGTACAGCTTTTGACGATCAACCTTGGCTGCAAATGCTTGCAGACGCTTTGAAAGCTTAGCCATTTACACGCCCTCCACGGTGATGCCCATCGAGCGGGCGCTACCAGCGATCGTACGAACCGCTGCGTCCAGATCAGCTGCCGTCAGATCGGGCATCTTGGTCTTGGCGATGTCTTCAGCTTGAGCGCGGGTGATCGAGCCGACCTTGTCGGTATGCGGCTTGGCCGAACCCTTGTCGATCTTCGCTGCCTTCTTGATCAGAACCGTAGCCGGCGGCGTCTTCAGAACGAACGTGAAGCTCTTGTCAGCGAACGCGGTGATCACCACCGGAATCGGCAGACCCGGTTCCAGAGCTTGAGTCTGGGCGTTAAACGCCTTGCAGAACTCCATGATGTTCAGGCCGCGTTGGCCCAGTGCCGGACCGACCGGCGGCGACGGGTTGGCTTTACCTGCAGGAATCTGCAGCTTGATAAAGCCGATGATTTTCTTTGCCATTTTGAAAACCTCTTAGGAACGCCGCCGTGGTACAAGCGGACATTCAGTGAGTAGTAGCGCGCGTTCGCCGAAAAACAGACTACTTACGCTCCTCAACGGCCATTACGCGGACCGTAAGCGCGAAATACGGAACGCACCGATTGGTGCGCCCCGTAGAATTCTGGATTACAATTTTTCGACCTGGCCGAATTCCAGCTCGACCGGCGTTGCGCGGCCGAAGATTGTAACGGAAACACGGACGCGCGACTTTTCGTAGTTCACTTCTTCGACGCTGCCGTTGAAATCCGTGAACGGACCGTCCTTCACCCGCACCATCTCGCCCACTTCGAACAGGGTCTTCGGGCGCGGCTTTTCCACGCCTTCCTGCATTTGCGACATGATCTTCTCGACTTCCCGTGGGGAAATCGGGCTCGGACGATTACGCGCACCGCCTACGAAACCCGTCACCTTCGCCGTGTTTTTCACGAGGTGCCACGTTTCGTCTGTCATTTCCATTTCCACGAGAACATAGCCCGGGAAGAAACGACGCTCGGTCACTGATTTGTGACCGCCTTTCACCTCGACCACTTCTTCAGTCGGAACGAGGATTTGACCAAATTGGTCTTGCATGCCAGCACGTTCGATGCGCTCCTGAAGCGCACGTTGCACGCTCTTCTCCATGCCGGAGTAGGCGTGCACCACGTACCAACGTTTGCCGCTCGGAGATGCCGGAGTATCGCTCATATCATTTCCAACCCAGAATCACCGAGAAAATCGCCCATTCGATGGATTTGTCGCTAACCCAAAGAAAGATCGCCATCACGAACACGAAGCCGAACACTACGAGCGTTGTCTGAGTAGCCTCTTTACGAGTCGGCCAGACAACCTTACGAACTTCTTTGTACGAGTCTTTGGCGAAAGCGATGAAACCCTTGCCAGGCGCGGAGAGAAGACCGACTGCAACACCAGCGATAGCGCCAACAGCCAAGGCGGCTCCGCGGACGTACCATTCCTGGCCGCTGAGCCAGAAGAACCCCACGAACCCGGCCAAGACCAACAATACGCCCGCGACGAGCATCAGCTTGTCGCCGGATGTATTTACAGTTTCGACGGAAGGATTCGCCATAACACCTTAACGAAGCGCCACATACGGCGCGAGAGTTGGCAGGGGCAGAGGGAATCGAACCCCCAACCTTCGGTTTTGGAGACCGACGCTCTGCCAGTTGAGCTATACCCCTAAACCATTTTGGGGTTGACGACACCGCCAACCCCGAAAACTACCGATCAACGAGAACTTTCTGGCGTTACTCGAGAATCTTGGCAACCACACCTGCGCCGACCGTACGGCCGCCTTCGCGAATTGCGAAGCGCAGACCTTCTTCCATCGCGATCGGGTTGATCAGCTTCACCGTGATCGACACGTTGTCGCCCGGCATGACCATTTCCTTGTCCTTCGGCAACTCGATCGAG
>NZ_CAJNBK010000051.1 GCF_905220975.1 Paraburkholderia haematera
GACGGTCGACCTGTCCACTCTTTCGGTTGATCTGATGGACACTCCGCAGACTGCTGATTCCAGCATTTTCAAGGCTCCGGCTGATGTCCATTGTTTTTCTCTTGCGCGTAACGCCTGGACGGCGTCGTAATCGTTGTCGACGCCCAGGATACAGGTCGACAGCGGTGCGCGGAACGCGCCTGCGGATCCGTCAACCTCATGCGGTAGCCGGAGTTGCTCCCATGGCGTCACGACTGACTGCCGGTCGGCGACGATCAGTGCGCGAGCCCGCTCCGTGAGTGCTGGATGCGCGACAAAGAATGCCTCGATCCGCTTTGCACTGGCCGGGCCGAGCCCCGGAACGGCACTCCACCACTGACGACGGCGGGGAATCCTTACCGTGAGATCAGCCAGGGTCCGGATGCCCGCCGCGTGCAGGACACGGACAGCGCGATCCGGCAACCAGCGCGTAATGTCATCCCCGATATGCGGCGTCGGTAAAGGCAGCGTGCGCAACGTTTCGACTGCCTGCGTGGTGGCACGGGCATGATGTCTGCGCTTGTGGGCCTGGCATTCGAACAGCGTCGCCAGATCCGCCCGCTGCCGGCTGCGGGCGTAAAGCGCAAGCTGCCGGCGGATCTGGCCGATGACGCCGCGTGCAGACTGCCCCTGACCGAGCCGGTCCCGCAGGTACCGGCTGGCCGCGTCACGCGAAGATGCGCCTTCGTACCAGGCGCGCAGCGCGGCAAGCGCGTCGGCATCGGGAAAATCGTTCGGCATGTCGGCGGCGACCGGGTTCGGGAGACGCGTTTTCATGACATGGAGTTTAGTCCAGAAATGTCAATACAGAGATAATAACTGTTATCTCTGTACCGATCACGAAAGACGTCCCGCCAGGATTTTTCACGATGATTTTCCGGCTTAGATCGCCTGCAGGGCGCGACTCAAAAAGTCCGCGTGCACAGAGGTTCCGGAGGCCAGAAAGCGAATCTGCTGCCGCACGGATTCGGGATCGACGCCAGCGTGTTCCGCTGCCTGCAGCGTGGCGCGGCTTGCATCGAGCACATCGACACCTGTGATCTCGTAGCCGTAGCCCATCGAGATCCAGTGCAACGCCGCGAGACCGGCGGCCATGGCGAATCCCGGCTGCTTCTGCGCAAAGTCCCTGGCCGCGCGCGTCAACGTCCGGGGGTCGGTCGGGCTGGCATTGGCCAGCTTGATGGCCTGGTTGAACAGGCCTGCGTCCTTGGCTGCCGCGAACCACTTCCCTGGCTCGCCCGGCGACGCAGCAACCAGGTCGCTCAGGACGGTCTCTTGCGCGATGTGCGGATACTTCTTTGCGATGGCACGGAAAGTTGCCAGGTAGGTGGTGCCCTGGTTCGCTTCGCATGCATAGCGCCGGTATGCCTCGTCGGCAAGACCCGATGACAGCAGGATCGCCTCGCAAGCTTTCGCAATCTGCCCGTCCGGGCTGTTGAGGCCGCGCGTGTTTTCCGCGTGGGCCACGGCTTCAGCCTTTCTGCCCATCGCAAGCAGTGCCTTGACGCCCCAGCGTCGGTAGTGCCACATCTTGAACGGAGCGCGGTCCACCAGTGCGATCAGCTGCGCATGTCGCCCAGCTGCATATAGCGAAGCCAGACAGATCGGTGTCCCCGCAAAATATCCCCCGGGCCCCTCGGACCAGACGTGCTCGACGAGATCAATAAACCTGTCGGCCCACTCGCTGGCGATTTCGGGCGTCACGCAGAGTGTGTCCCATTCGTCCGACAGACCTTCGATATAGGGGACGCCCTGATCCTGAATGGCTTCCCATAGCCGCTCGAGCCAGGCCTGGCGCGTGACTGTGTCGACCTGTGCGCCAGCAATGACCGGGACCAGTGTTTCGATCGCACGATTCACGGCCGTGCCGATCGCACCTGACGACCCGTCGACGTGTTCCAGCGCGGGCGAAACTTTCTCCAGAAATTTCACAGCGCCCTCTGCCGCAAGCACTGTATCGCCGCGCGCCACCTGCCGGATCTCCGCGAGCGCTTCCTTGATACGCTGGATCGGTACGTCCGAGCGCCAGCCGAAAGCGTGGCGCCGGAAACGCTGGGCGAACTGCCACTTGTACGAGGCAGGCTTCACAGTGGTTCGTCCGTTTCGGATCGCAGATCCTGCAGGGGGCGCAAGGCGAGAATCATTTTTTCGAGCACCATGATCCAGTCCTCGAGTTCCTCGATGGTGCAATCAGCCTGTTCGACCAGCGTAAGGTCATCCGTCGAGCACGACAGGCTCGCGCCATTGATAACGGTATGCGCCATGGCGTGCAGGCGCAGAAGATCGTCACGCAAACCATCGGGCTCGCAGCGGGCGCGGATGGTGTCGAAAAGATCCACGGCCTGCTGGATGACGGTCGTGTCGTATCGCTGCTGCAATGATTCCAGCGCGTCGGCATCGACGATGCCATAGGGGGTCTCAAGGTCGGGCATGAGATCGGGATCTCCGCAGGGAACGGACCGGGCCGGCGAACAGGTGATCGTGTATCCAGCCCTCGACGTGTCCAAAATCCAGTTCGTACCTGCCAAAACGTTTCAGGTTGCTGGTGAGGTAGGGACTGAGGAATCCAATGTCGTCGGGATTGACCTCAATGCCCTCATTCACCATCGATCGCAACGCCTGCATCATGTCCACCGTGTTCTGCAGGATCGCGGCCGAAGCCATCAGGTCGTTGTAACGCAGGCGTTTCTGCTGCTCGTCCGGGTCATTGACTGGCAACACATCTCCGCCGAACGAAAACCACTTGGCAAAGCCATTATAGGACTCGACCTTGTTGGTTGTGGCGGTGATCTCCTGTCGCAGTTCGTTGCTGCCGAGCCACTCAAGCAGGAATACCGTGCGAACCACCTTGCCAAGCTCCTCGGCCGCCAGGGACAGGCGATTTTTCGGACTGGCCGCACCGAAACGGCGCAGTAGAAGGGGCGATGAAATCGCTCCAGACTGGATCGACAGCGCGAGCTGCATCAGGTCTTTCCAGTGGCGCCCGATGAGTTCCCAGTCAACCGTTTCCGCGAAAAGATCATCGATATGTTTGTATCGGGTCGCAGCATCCACGCGATACAGCTTGAGGTCCTGCCAGTTGCGAATCCGCGGCATCAGCTTGATGCCCAGCAGGTAGGTGAAGGCGAACACCGCAGCCGACTGCCCCTGGGTGTCGGCGTGCACCGTATCGGCCTCAACGCTCAATCCAGCCTTAAGCAGCCCTTCGATCACGTAGATGGCTTCCCATATGCCCGGCGGGATGAAATGCCGGAATACCGCGATATAGTTGTCGGCGACGTGGCGGTAGGCGACCGCGCCCATTTTCCGGTAGCGGAAGTGATAGCCTGCCAGCAGGTTGTTGTCGTAGAAGTCGTAATGGGTGCCGTCGGCTGCCACCGTCTTGCCGTCTCCCCAGTGCTTCGGCAGGTCAAGCCGGAGATAGAGTTCGATCAGCTCGCGTTGTGCACTCTCAAGGCGTTCGAGACTCAAGTGCCGGCGGTTGACGAACGACATCATGTGCGGCGTGATCCTGTCACCCATGTGGCGCGCGGCCTGGGTGGGACCAAGATTGCACCCCATTGCGAAGATGGTAAGCAGGTACCGCTGTTCGGCGTCGCGGATTTTGGGATCGTTGCCGCTTAACGGACCAAAGTGTCGTGTGAAATGTGTCCAGTGCTCGATATTGGCGAGTACGTCCAGCAGATTGCGCACAGGCATGCGCTTGACGATCGCCTTTTGCAGGGCCACCGCGCTTTCCGGGATGACCGTCGCCGTGGTGCGACGGACAACAAACTCACCTGCCTTGTTGACCGTCACATGGTCGGACTTCTCGGGAAAACGCTCATCCAACTGGCGTGCGGCATCGGAGAGCCATTCGCGCAGCTGCGCCACAAAGCCGGCACTGCTGTCGGCAATGCCAAGCCTCTCGCTGTATCCCGGCAGGCGCTTCTCACATTCATGCCAGGGCAACAGGTAATCGCGATAGTCTGCAAAGGCATCCGAGCCGGCTACGCACAGGTCTCCGCTGCGCAGTTCCCTCGTCATGGCGGACAGTACGCACAGTTCCAGATAACGCCGGTTTGTCGTCGCACCCTTCTCGGGCGGGCGGAAAACCAGCTTGCGCCAGCGCTCGGAAGCAAAGCTGAGATCGACCTCGACGTTGATCCATTCGCGATGAAGCGATTCGTTGCTGAAAACGACCTCCATTGCCTGCAGCAAGGACTCGGACTGGGTGGTCGAGCTCCATGCCAGTGCATGCGCCAGACGTAGTAGTACTGATCGATGTGCCTTGAAATGCCTCCACAGCAGCGGCAGATAATTTCTGCCGCTGTAGGCCCGGACCTCGGCACAGCTTTCGCGCAATGGTTCGAGGTCGCCCGACGGCGCCAGATATTGGCGAACACGCGCACCAAGTTCGGTGTCGTCGGTATAGTCGTCGAGAATATTGACGACGCCGTCAAGCCTATCGACCAGGCTTTCCATCTGTTCGCGCTGACGTGCCTGGATCTGGTCTAGCTCTTCCCTGGCCCGCTTGTGGATTGCGCCCATACGACGGATGAACATCTCGGCCAGGTCGTCGCGGGCTCGCACGCGCATTTGATGCAGCAACGCGACAATGAGCGTATATCGCCGCTCCGGCAGGGTTTCCTTCAGATTCGCCGCGTCCAGACTCATCGCCTGCGTCGAGAGGGAGCGCAGCTTTGTCGCGGGAACACCTTCCAGCGCATGGTTGAAGTCGCCAAAACCATCGAGCCAGGCAAGATGGTCGACGAGCAGGGAGATATGCTTTCGCGATGGGCGTAAGGCGTATCGCTTGATGGTGTTGTACGCGCTCTGGCGCTGGTTGAATTCGCGCTTGATCAGCCGGTCCAGTTGGGCCTTGTCCTCATCAGAGAGGCGACGCGAGACACGTCGGAACAGCGCTGTTTGAACTCGCGTGTGGATCTGCTCCACAATGGCATCGAGCGTCGAGAACGCGGGCAGTTCGACCTGCTGCTGGATCAGGCTGTCGATGGTTGCATTGATGATGTCCACCGGCTGATCCATCGTCTCGGCGGCCTCATGTGCCGCGCGTACCGCGATTTCGTTGGCATCGGAGCCGTAGTAGGACTGGATGCCGAGAAATTCGCGGATTGCCGCATAGTGACGAAACAAGGCGGGCGACCTTGCCCTGTTGTAGCCGAATGCGGCCTCGGCGCCTATGTTCGCGCTCGCCCGGATGTGCTCGATGACAACGGGGGGAATGGCGTCAACGAAGGGAAAGTAGTGCATCTGCTGAAAGACCTTCAGCAGAACCAGCAGGCCCAGTCTCGAGGACTGGCCACGCGCGTTGCGGCGCACCCACTCAAGCTCTTCGACGTCCGGCGTATAGAACGCCTGCAGTTCCTCCGGTGAAAAACCCTTGGGAAACCTCGGATACGCGGTACGTTCGATGGTCGCCATGCCGGATTCCGGATCTCGAATGGGCTGGCCAGTGTAGCGCAAAAAATCCGGCAAAGCCGTCACACTTGTGCCGGTCTGTGCAACCAGCTGGCCGCTATAATTTTCGGATTCAGAACGCAGCGAAGGGGACAGAAACATGGGCAAAGCCAGCCAGCAGAAAAAATCGTCGCGCGCCCGCAAGCTGGGCACGCGCGACCTGGAGGCATTGCGACGGGGAGCGGTTCAGTCAGGGATCCCCGACGCTATCGTTCTCGATCGTAATGACCTGCCGCCGGAGCAGAAAATCTCCTGGCCCCTCGCCCAACTGCTTCAGGATGAGGTATCCGATCATCCAACACTGGAGGAATATCAGAGCGCACTGACGGCGATAGTTGCGGCGTGGAATACCAGCCTCCTGCCCGAGAGCGAGCGTGCTGAAGCGCTACGTGATCAGATCGGATTCGACAAAAGTGTTCCACCCGAAATACGGCGTGAGGTCACACAGGGCATCGAGCGCCTGATTGAGGAAAAAGTGGCCCGTTTTCCCCATGACCGCCGCCGTATCGTCTCGTGGGAGGCGAGGCTCGAAGGTGACGTACTCCGGGTCGTAGCGGCGGCGTCTGACGGTCCCCGGCACGATACCCTGGAGGATGTCATGCGGGGTTTGCTGCGAACGATGTCCGCGTAAGAGACCGCACATTCAGACCAGTCAGCTAAGGACGCGACCGTCCCGCGCTGACTGACCACGTTGACCTGTCTGCATGCCGACGCGCAAGCGGACGCGATAGCTCAGGGACGCATTCACGGCCCGAGTTCCTTATTCCATCAAAGCATAGAGATCCGTCGCTTCATAACTTTCAGGCTTATGATAGCAATTTGACCGGATCTTGGGCAGATCCCGAATACAGGTTTGTCGGAGAGGTTATGACCCACCACCGGTCGTTGTTGGTATGAACGTCCCAGACGTCGTGGCAGACATGTAAAACGTTCTCCGAATAGACCTTCTGTACCATCTCGACAGTGAGGTCAGGCGCCTGCCACGTCATGTACTCGATAATGTCGTTGGTTTCTTGGTCAGTCGCGGGCAGCATTCGCAGCTCCTACGGGCGTTGAAGATCGGGAACGACCGACGTCGCACCCTCGGCTGAACTCACTGCGCTCGGCACGGTAGCTCGCACCAAGCTCCCGAACGGACCTCACAATCTCATCGTTTTTCAGCGCTCCCGGTCCACTGCCGCAGTTCTCCCTCTGTGGAGGGCCCGTGGTGTGCAAGTGTCATGCCTCTTCCTTGCTCTTTTTCTAGCTCTATCGCTGAGGTCCGCCGATTCCGCTCATGCCGCTAATGAAGTGCGTGCCCTGAGAGGGTGCACGATTCCCATCGGGTCGGTCGAGCCGGAATCTCGCGGTAACGGCAGGTTCGGGTTGTCCGTTTCCGTCCGTGTAACGGTGCCGAGGCAACTTCGCCCTAACCCTGTTTTCCGCACTCCGCTCAACGAACCCAGCGCGCCAGCACTGGCTTGCGGTCCTCTTGCTGACGATGGCCACCGCGCTTGCCGTGGCTCTTAAGGTCAATGTGGTAAGTGTAGTCAATGGCCTGTTTGCGCAATCAGGCAAGCAGGGGACGAAAAGCTGCCTTATTCGGAGCGCTGTCAGGATTCGTACCTTGACGTCCGTCAGCGGTCGGGAAAGTCTCCCTGCAGAGTGATCCGCCGGTGATTGCTCAAGCTAATTGCCGCTACGCCGCTGTCACGCAGTTGCGGCCTTCATGTTTCGCGCGATGGAGACGTTCGTCGGCAACGCGCTACATGGCGTCGATCGTGTCGCCGTCGCGGCCGAACCGCAACACCCCGTCGCTGACCGTGACCTCGATCAACCGCCCGAGGCCGGCCTCGAACGCACTGCCGGCGATGGCCGTCCGAACACGCTCGCCGATCGCGCAGGCCGCTTCGAGCGCCGACTGCGGCAGCAGCACCACGAATTCCTTCCCACCCAAGCGCGCGATATCGGCCTCAGCCAAGACCACCTTTTTTCTGTATCTTCTGTATTCATGGGATCGGACGGTTGCGTGGTGCCCGGACCAGAACCTGCAGGCATGCGTCGACGACACCCGTTCCCAGGTCGGCTTCCCGTGAGACGCGACGCGGTGCACGCACGTGCGTGGACAGAGTGTTCCTCCCTGCCATTCGGGCGTCTCCCAGGCCGAGCCTGCTGTTTCCCGGGCACCGGCCGGGATCGAATGGATACCTTGCGCGTCCCGGCATCAGTGACGCGGCGCAGTGTGCCCGTGCGCGGCGGCACCGTCGGCCGCGTGCTCCGCGAGCAGGCGCCGCATCGTCGCCAGCAGCTCCGGCACATCGACGGGCTTGCGTAGAAAGCCGTCGTACTGCACAAAAGCGGGCGGAGTTGACTCGGCCGACACCAGGATAAAAACCGTCCCCGCCAGACCGGATGTGTTCCGGATGTGATGGCAGAGCGTGCTGCCGGACATTTTCGGCATCCGCCAGTCGGCGACGACCACGTCAACCGGGCCCGTCGTCAGGACGGCCAGCGCCGCCTGGCCATCGCCTGCGGCTTTCACTTCGTAGCCGTCGTGCTCGCAGCACAGTTCCCAGGCCGCCAGCGTCTCCGGCTCATCGTCCACCAGCAGCACCGTCGTCATACATCACCCCCACCCCCGGGCAAGGTCCAGCGGGCGCCCGGGAACCCGCAGCACACCGGAGTCTGACTCGCAGCCGGACGCCACACGCCCGCCTTTCGCGCAGCCCGATGCCTGGTTCCGCCGGAATGCCGGAACGTCTCGGGTCCGCATCAGCGTCCGCGTCCTCGCACGGCCGCCGCGTTGCCATCGACGCGGGCATGCGCCGATCGGGCGGGGGCTGCCAGGAGGCGCAAGGCACAACGTGCAGGGGAGCCGGGTATCCTCATACATACTAGCCAATCCTTCATACTTTTCATGCTGATTTTCAGTCGAAGGGGCTCTGCTCCGCACGTGGCAGCAACCTGCCCCAGCCCCCGGATCGGGCATCCGGATCGGCTGATTTCGCGACAGTTCCCACCAGGCTGCCTGCCGGCGCGAACGCGGTGACCCGTCTACTCATGGTCAAGCCGCGGCAGGTCCGCAAGCGTCTGGCCGGGACCGGAATCCACGGCCACCGTTTCGATCCCTTCGCGACCCGCCTCATACACGATGCGCCGGACCTCCGGACCCGCAACGCGTTGTCCATCCAGCGGAAAGACGGTCACTACGGTATCGCCTCTGGCCAGCGCGTCGACCACCTCAATCACCGGCGATTCGTGCGGCGCGACCTCAAACTGTTCGCCGCTCACGGAAACCTGCCCCCAGAGTACGTGGGTGACCCTTTGCGAATCCGGCTCAAGCCGGACTGCGGTAATCGCGTGTACTGTCATTTGCACTGCCTCACTGGCTGGAAAATCCTGATAGGTGGGGACGCCCGCCGCTTTCCGGCGGCGTCGTGCCACGCGCCTGGCGCCGACGTGTGGCCGATGTGTGGCCGATGCGTGGCCGATGGCACCGCCGTCCCGCCTGCGCGGGCTGGCCGGCACGGACCCGGCGCGCGCGGCATCCGCCTCGGGCGAGCCCCGTGCCCGGGCTGCCGGCATTACCCCGGCCCGTCATCCGCAGCGTAATACTGCGCGGCCGCCTCCAGCATGCGCTGCTGTTCGGCGCGCACATAGATCGACGTCGTCTGCAGCGACGCGTGACCGAGAATCGCCTGCACCACGTCGACCGGCATCTTGCGTGCGACCGCGCGCGTGCCGAAGGTGTGCCGGAACGCGTGCGCGGAGGTGTTCGCGAGCTGGACCAGATGTTCTTTCGGGACGTCCGGCCGCGCCGCAAATTCGACGGTCACACGCTGGATGGCCTGACGGACCAGATGCCCGAATGCATCGGTCGTATACGACGCCTCGACGGCGCCGCCGTGTTTCTTCCGCGCCGTGCCGGTCACCGGAATCACCAGCGGCACGATCAGCGGCGCGGAGTCGAGCGCCGCATCAAAGTCGCGCCCGCGATCGGCCCAGTGTTCGCGCAGCGCGCGCACCGTGGCCACACTGACCGGGACCGTGCGCTGTTTGCGGCGCTTGCCGGTCACCGTCAGCGCCCAGACCGGGGCGCCGCCCGAAGGAAGCGACAACAGGCGAAGGTTTTCGCGACGGGCGTGCGCCGCTTCATCACGCCGCAGCCCCGAATCACCCATCAGCAGGATCGCCGCGCGCGCGGTGCGCCACTGCCGGGCTTCGGCGTCCTGCCCCTCCGCCTCGTCCCCGGCACAGCGGGCGTCGAGCGCGGCCCGCAATCCCGTCCACAACCCGGCCGGCAGCGCACGCCCGACCTGCACCGGGACTTCGCGGGTCACCGTCGCCGGATCGTGCACCGCGCTCCACGGATTGCCCGCCAGATAGCGGACGTCGGTAAGCCATGTGAAGGCCGCCCGCAGCACGCGCACCGCATACGCCTGACTGTCGGGCGACAGGCCCCCAGGGGCAAAGGGTCGCCAGCGTCCGCCCGCGCGTGAGCGCTTCGGGCCGGTAAAGGCCGGCGACGGGGCCACCAGGAAATCCTTGTACGCCTCGCAGTCCTCGACCGTCATCGACGACACCGCCACGCCGCGCACCACCACCGCCCACAGGATCAGGCGTTCGAGCTCGCGGGTGTAGGCCCGTAGCGTCGCCGGCCGGTCCCGGTAGCGGTGTAAATAAGCATGGATCGCCGCGAGGTCGTGCGGCGCGCGGATGAACGCAAACGCGGTCGCCCGGTTGGCGCCGCGCTTTCCGGTTCCATGCGCGCCCTCGCCACCGGACAGCTCCGCTGGCACCGCGAGCCGCTCGAACGGTGCGAGGCGAGGCGCGGCGCGTCCGGCGGGCCGCCGATCACGACCGCCCGGCCTGGTCCTTCGCCCTGCCCTGCGCCGGGTTCGGGTTCCAGCGAACGGACGTCGACGTCTGCCTCCACGCGGCACCCGAGTGTCGCCTCGTGCCGGCGCAGCCACGCGACGATCGTCCGCGCGCGCAGCGGGCCGATGCGCGGCACCGACCGCCACCAGCTGCCGCCGTGGCGGTTGCAGTAGTCGACCAGCTCCTGCAGGGTTGTGATGCCCTCGGCCGTCAGGCGCCGCGCGACCAGCGGCCGGAACCACAGGCCGACGCCGTGCGCCGGAGACGGCGTTGCCGCCGCCAGCTGCGCGGCCTGCTCGACCATGCGCAGCGTGACCGCGGTGAGTTTCGCGCTGCCGTGCTTGCGGATCGAGGTTTTCAGGTGCTCCGCGAGCACGCTCGAGCCGTTGATCAGCGCGAGCCGCACCAGCTCGTCGCGCATCGCACCCAGGTAGCGCGCCATCGCCTCGGGCGTGGCCGCATGCGGGGCCAGCTCAGGATCATCGGTGTCGTAATAGCGCCGCGCGATCGCCGCCGGCTCGATGCGCTGCACGAACGCGCGCAGCGCCGCGAAGTCGGTGCGCGTGTAGGTGCGCGGCGGCGGAACGGTGAGCGTTTGCGGGTGGTTGGCCATGTCGTGTCTCAGTCCGAGTCCGGCGCCGCAAAATCCGTCCGCGTGTGCGCCACGCCGACGGCATTCCACAGCACGTCGAACGCCGGTCGCAGGACCGTCAGCGGATCGGCGTCGAAGTCCTCGAGGTAGACCGGCGGCGCACTGATGCGGCCGGCGTTTTCGGGCAGACGTATGAAATCGGCCCGGTACTGCGAGTGTGTCACAGCGACGCGGGCCTCGGATCCGACCAGCCAGCTCAGCATCAGGTAGGCGGGAGGATTAACGTCTAGCGTCCGATGAAGTAAAAGTAAGAGCGTTTTCGAAGTAAGAGTAGTAGCGGCGGCGGTCGCGGCCGTATTCGTGCATTGCTTTGAGCGCGACTCTTCGCTGCAAACCGTTCATCGTTCCGGGCTTATGTCTCAGCGGTTCCGCGCTCAGCGCCGAAGGCAGCACGCTAAAACCTCATTTTTCCGGCTTGGCCCGCAACCGCAGCCGCGCTGCCTCGATGGACTGGTGAAGTTTGGCCTGCAAGGTCTCGCGGGAAGGCAGCACGGTCAGGTATTCAGCGACGTGAATGCCGCTCCTGTCCAGTTCGAGCAGTTCGATCTGCTCCTGTTTCTTGCCGGCGCAAAGGATAATGCCAAGCGGGGGCAGTTCGTCCGGTTCCTGCTCATGTTTCGCCAGCCATCGTAGATACAGTTCCATCTGGCTTTTGTATTCAGCCTTGAATGAGCCAAGCTTCAGTTCGATTGCCACGAGGCGCTTGAGCTTGCGGTTGTAGAAAAGCAGATCGATGTAGAAATCATCGTTATCAATCTGCAGCCGCTTCTGGCGGGCCACAAATGTGAAGCCAGCGCCGAGTTCAAGCAGGAATTGCTGCATCTCGCGCAGGATGGCGTCTTCGAGATCCTTTTCAAGGTAGTGATCGTTCAGGCCGAGGAAGTCCAGCACATACGGGTCTTTCAACAGCACGTCCGGCTGTACGCGCCGCTCCTGCCGTATTTGCGCCAGATCATGCCGGATCGCGTCTGCGGATTTCCGCGAAATCGCACTGCGCTCGAAGAGCATCGAATCCATGCGCTCCTGCAATTGCCGGGACGACCAGCGTTCGAGCCGACAGAGCTCAAGGTAAAACTCGCGCTTCAGCGGGTCGTCGACATACATGAGCGTCTTGATGTGCGTCCAGCTCAATTCTCTCCGCACTGCGGAGAGAATTGCCTCGTCCTGGAAAATCTCTGCGGCCCGCAGGCAGTGCCGCAACTGCTGCTCACTCCAGCCGCGGCCATACTCAGCGGTAAGCGCGCCCGCCAGCGATGCGATCACCTGCCGGCCGTACTCCGCACGTGCACCGCCCAGCACCTCTGCCCGGATGCGGTGTCCAATTCGCCAGTACAGCAGCGACAGTTCGGCATTGACGGCCGCCGCCGCGCGCTCACGCGCCGAATCAATCAGCTCCCGGACTTCATTCAGGAGCGGTATGGGCGTAAGTGCATTCATGCTCGCTGGAACTCCCGAGTCAGGAAACGGTGCCAGTCATCCGGTCACACGCCATTGACCGCATCCTTGAACGCCTTGCCCGCCATGAATTTGACCGTCTTTGCCGCAGCGATCTGCATTTCAGCTCCGGTGGCGGGATTACGGCCAACCCGGGCCGCGCGCGCACCGGTGGCAAACGTACCGAACCCGATCAGCTGCACCGCTTCGCCGTTCGCGACCGCGCCCGTCACTGCACCGATGATCGCATCGACGGCAGCCGCCACGGCCACCTTGCTGTTGCCGGTTGCTGTCGCGACCGTATCAACGAGTTCCTGTTTGTTCATGATTTTCCTTTCTGTCGAAGAGCGCACGTCAATCGCCCCACCTGCGTCGCCCAGCCTGACACCTTACAGGACGCCGCACATCCCGGCAAACCAGGCGCCGTAAGGCCGCGCAGGATCTGGCCAACAAAACTCTCCGCATCGCGGAGACAATTACCTGACTCGTGCCGGCGCCTGGCGTGTCGTGTTTCAGAACAGTTGCCCGGTCAGGGCCAGCAGGTTCGTCCATTTCACGTTACTGCGAAAAATCCGGCCGTCGTCGCCGACCGACTCGATGATGGCGCGCTGGCCGCTCGCCTCGGCAACGACCCGCACCGTCCGCTCGCCATATTGCATCAACGCACCGATTGGCGGGCAGACCGCTGGCCTGCGCCTGCCGGGCGCCTTCTTCATGTCGCCGCACCCTTCGATGCACGTCGCTTGCGAGCGGGTGACCCGGTTTTGCCGACTGCGCCTTTTGACTGCGGCGAGCTCCGGCGCGCCCCGGTTCCCGGGCGTGATGCGGGCGCAGTGAGCGGCTGGCGCCGCAGCATCTCGAGTTCCTGCACGTACGCGCTGTTGGCCGCCCGGATTGCATCGAGGTGCCCCTGCAGCACGCCCGCCTGATGGCGCGCGTCGCCCAGCTGCGCCTGCAGGGTTTCCAATGCGCGGCGATGATCGGCGTCCTTCCGGTCCGCGCGACGCGTGGCTTCGTCCAGCTCCTTCAGCAGCTTCGTTGCGGTACTTCGCTCGCGGTCGATCTCGAGCAGGGCGCGCTTTTCGGATGCACGAAGCCGCTCCTCCGCGCGTTCGGCCGCTTCCCGCTGCTTTGCCAGCTCGCGCGCAAAACCTTCCCTCGCCTCCACCAGCTCGCGATCGCGCGCGGCCAGCCCCGCCCGCATCCGTTCAAGCTCTGCCTCGAGCGCTTTTCGCTGTGCATGACCTTCGGCCTGGGCCTTGTCCAGTTCGCGGATCTCAACCTGCGCGGCCAGCAGCGCGGCGGTGCGCTGCTCAAGCGCGCTTTCGGTGCGACCCAGCTCATCGCGGGCGGCAACGACCGACTGCTGTGCCTCGACCTGCTGCGCCTCGAGTTCGGCGCGCAGCGCGTCGAGCGCCGCCTCCGCTGACGCGGTCGCGCGTGTCCAGAGGGTGGCCACCAGCTCGCCCGCGGCCGCACCGAGATCGGCGGGCAGGTCGGGATGGTCGATCCGTACCCGGCTCTTCTCGCGCAGTTCCGCCCAGAACTCGCCGAGCACGGCGGTCGGCGTGCCCATGCTACCGCGCCGGACCAGCTGATACAGGCGGTTGGCGGTCGGCGTGATGCCGTAACGGAAGAACAGCAGCGCGCAGACCTCGCGATAGAGCTCGCGTGTCCTGGGGAACGCCGCCTTCAGGCGCTCGATCTCGGCGGCCAGTGCCGTGTCGGGGGACAGGACGTCGCTCATGAGGTTCTCATCGTTAATTTATTTATATATTACTACGTAAACCGGCCTATTTCTAACGCCCTCTTCCTTTAATTTTGACATTAATCCTATAATGTTGAAATTCAGTGACGAGGGCGCGATAATTATTGCGTCACACCCCGAAACCCGCCCGCACCGGTCCCGATGCCCATGAAAACCGCCCTGATCGCACCGCGCCCCCTCGACGCGATCGAGCTGCCCGCCGATCTCGACGGCCGCGACGGAACCAACCGGTCGCACGGCCACGCGCAGATCGCCGCCCATGACGACCTGGCCGCGGTGCGCGCGTGGCTTGCACGCGTCGCCGACAAAAAGACCACGTTCGAGAATTACCGCAAGGAAGCCGAACGGCTGCTGCTGTGGGCGATCGTGCAACTCGGCAAACCGCTGTCGTCGCTCACGCACGAGGACCTGCAACTGTTCCGCCAGTTCCTGAAAGACCCGCTGCCGCACGCGCGCTGGGTCGCCGACGGCGGCCGCAAGTACGCGCGCCACGACCCGCGCTGGCGCCCGTTCTACAAAACACTTCTGCCGAGCAGTCAGTACCAGGCCATGGTGATCATCAACGCGCTGTTCGCGTGGCTCGTCGAAGCCGGCTATCTGGCTGGCAACCCGCTGTCGCTGTCCCGTCAGCGGGCCCGCCGCACGAAGCCTCGCATCACTCGCTACCTCGACCGCGAACTGTGGAACGAAGTGAAGCTCCATATCGACAGCCTGCCGAAGGACACCCCGCGCGAGCGTGAGCGCTACCTGCGCGCACGGTGGCTGTTCACGCTGTTCTATCTCGGGGGCCTGCGCATCTCGGAGGTTGGCGGCAACAGGATGGGCTGCTTCTTCTGCCGGCGCGATGCCGACGGTCACGAGCGCTGGTGGCTCGAGGTACTGGGCAAGGGTGACAAGGAAGGGCTGGTGCCGGCCTCTGCGGAGATGATGGTGGAACTTGGACACTACCGGCGCGAGCGCGGCCTGTCCGCCCGGCCCTCCCGGCATGAAGAAACACCACTCGTGCTGCCACTGGGCAAATCCATGAAGCCGCTCACGCGCGCGGCGCTGCACACGATCGTCAAGGGTATCTTTGCCGGCGCGGCCGGACGGCTCCGGCTGCGCGGCGACGGTTTCGCGGGACAGGCGGATCTGCTCGAACAGGCCTCCGCACACTGGCTGCGCCACACGGCTGGTTCGCACATGGCCGACGGCGGCGCCGATCTGCGCACCGTGCGCGACAACCTGCGTCATGCGTCGCTGACGAGCACCAACCCGTACCTGCACACGCCCGACGAAGAGCGCCACCGCGAAACCGAGGAAAAACACCGTATCGACTGGTAGTCCTCAATTGAGCGGTCAGCGACGTGTCCCCGCGATCGGGAACACCGCTCGAGCATGAAACGGACAAAGCCGTGGGCGAACAGCAACGCAAGCGGCAAGGCCGCAATGATCAAACGCGGTTTCCACTGGAGACAGCCCTGTCCGGAGCCTTCCGCCTGCGCGCCATGCCGCCGTTGCGCAACTATCCACCGCAGATCGCCGCATGCTCTGCTGCATCGGTCCGCCTGCCGAGTCTTCCTCGTTTCCCGCGATTTCATATCCTGCATTTCTTGGGGCGCTCTTGCGTATTCGCGTCTTCGTCAGCGGCTCGATCGTCGTGACAGCATAGCCAGGCGATCGCAGACTATAGGCGCGCTGCAAGCGCCGACGCGCAACACCGGCCCGCAGCGCCGACTCAATAAATCATGACAGCGTCTCGTTCTTGTTCAGCACCGCTTCGGCGGCCTGCTGCAGTTCCCGCTGACGCATTCCGCCCATCCCGCGACACTACTCCGACGGCCCCAGCCAGGCGAGATAAGACGCCTTCAGTTGGACGCGATCGATGTCTGGTACGCGTGCAACAAGTCGCTTGCGGTAACGAAACCATCGAACCGCAACCAGGATTTCCCGGGTGCGGAACGGAACAGTGTTACCGGGGTATGGTCCATCTTGTCGCCGCGGTAAACGTTGAAGGCCTGCTGCGTGGCGACGCTCGCCGCCACGGTTCCCGTATAGTGCTGCCACTCCGGTCCAGCCCCAAATTTTTTTGCATACTCCCTCAGGCGCTCAGGCGTATCTTGCTCCGGATCAATTGAGATGGAAACGAGGTGTACCTTGTCCCGATCAGCGCCAAGTTCGCTTTGCAATTGCGACAAAGTCTGACTGATCATGGGGCAGACGGTTGTACAACTGGTATAGATAAAAGTCAGCACCACCGGGCGGCCGTCGTCCACCGCATTCTTCAGCGAGACGGTCTGGCCATCATCTCGGACCAACATCACGGCAGGTAGTGCGTAGTCCGCCGTTGACGTCATGGTCATGCCTTTCATCATGTGATGGTGGGCGTGCGGGTCGGCAACGTCCTGCGCGAACGCAAGAGACGCAACCGCAATGATTGTGCTCGTGAACGCAATCGCCGACGCCCGGCCCCATGGTTTTGGGAACACTCTCATAGTCTTACTGTGTCATATAAATGCTCGTGCAATCTATTCCCGCACAGGAAGAGTGCCATCGTTGCATGAGCCGTAGTCCAAGCAGGATACGCAACGTGGTAATGGAATCA
>NZ_CAJNBK010000052.1 GCF_905220975.1 Paraburkholderia haematera
GACACTTGCTACCTTGAGCACCTGTTCGCCGCTTGACTTCCAATACGGTTGCTTTTCTTTGCGGCAGGCAAAGAAAAGTAGGTGCTGCCCCGCACAGGGGCGACGCTAATAGACCACTAAGAAAACAAGGAAAGGCCAACCCCACAGGCGCACAGAAGAAAGCGCCGAGCAGGCAATCAAATCAAGGAAAGGCTACCGCCACAAAAACACAGACAATGCCGCCGCCAAAGGCAAAAACCCAACCTCAACCAACAACCCCTTCCGCCGCAGGCACAGACCCAAGCGCATTCCGAATAGCATCAGCGAGCTCAGAAGCTGCAAACTTCGCCACATACCCATTCGCCCCAGCATTCTTCACATGCGCCTCATTCGCGGCGCCAGTCAAAGACGAATGAATAATCACCGGAATATCTCGAGTCCGCTCATCAGCCTTGATCTGACGGGTCAACATAAACCCATCCATCTCCGGCATCTCGAGATCGGTCAACACCAGCGCAATACTGTCCTTCACCCGCGCGCCGGTAGCCTGCGCTTCACGCGCGACCTGCTGCAAGGTATTCCAAGCCTCCTCGCCAGTCTTGGTCATCACGTAATCCGCGCCGATCGCGCTCAACGCCTGCTCGATCAGCTTGCGCGCAAAACCTGAATCGTCCGCAGCAAGAATCTTGGCACCACGGCGAATGCCCAACGCCTCACCCACGGAGGTTGGATCCACACTCGGATGCTGCGACGGAAACACATCACGCAACACCTGCTCCACATCGATTACCTGGGCGAGCCGCGAGTCGCCCGTGTTGCCGTCAATACGCGCAATGCTCGTCACCAGATTGCCACCGGCCGCGCCTTCGGCGGATAGCACCTGGTTCCATTCGAGCCGCACGATGTCATCCACTTCCTCGACCGCAAAAGCCTGCGTCGAACGCGCGAATTCCGTCACCAGCAATATGTTCAATCCGCGCGTGGGCTCGCAGCCCATCAGCCGCGGCAAATCGATCACGGGAATAATCTGTCCGCGAATGTCCACCGCGCCCATCACATAGGGCGAGGAACCGGCAATCGGCGTCACCTGCGGCATCGTCGAGATTTCACGCACCTTGAAGACGTTGATGCCGTAAAGCTCATGCGCGTCGCTGCCAGGAACGGATCCCAGCCGATACAGCAACAATTCGAATTTGTTGGAACTCGTCAGGTTGCTGCGTTCGTCGTTCGCGCGGTGATCGACTGCCATCGAAACTCTCCAGGGATTGCGGTGCGAGTAGTGCGCCATGCATACCGTTCGTTCGGCCCTGGCGCATGCCCTATCTATTCGTTATCGGCGCAATCGCAGAAAAGTTCAGTGAATTCAGGCGGTTTACTGATGCTTTCTGGCTAACACCCAACGCTATTCGGGGCAGGAAGAGGGCCGCGACCCTACAGCAAAGCCAGGTAATTCGTATGAAGGTTACCTAACGTTACAGAAGCGACAGCATGGTTTCACATGCGCGGCAATGCGCCTCCTAGAATGCACAGCGATAAGAGCGCGACGCCGTTAGTCAGTTGCAAGCGGCTTGCAAGGTATCAACGCAATCGCATGCAATCGCACGCAATCGCCAAGGCGCACGCGCATCGCTGTTGTTTCGCTTCCACCTCAAGGAGAACGTATGATTCGCTTGCCTCTCGCCACCATCACCAGTGCCTGTTTCGCCAGTCTCATGGTCGTCGCTACCGCAGCCAACGCGCAGACCGCGCCGGCGGCGCCGGACGCAGTTCGGATTCATGCGGCCGACCAGGCATTCATCACCGACGCCACCAAGGCTGTCGCCACGCAGCGCGACGCCGCGCGCATCGCCACCTCGCGCTCCACCGACCGGGACGTGAAGGCATTCGCCGAGCGTGTGTCGAACGACAACGCGAAAATCTCGGACGCGCTGCGTGCCGCGAGCCCGCGTGGCGTCGACGTGCCGAAGAACGATCCGGACACCGCGGTGCTCGCGAGCATCAATAACCTGCGCGGCGCGGACTTCGATAAGGCCTATATCGAGCAGGTCGCGCTCGCCGGCGAACAGAAAGCGCTGTCGGCTTTCCAGGCGGAAATTGCCTCGGGCCGCGACGAACAATTGAAGGACGCAGCGAAGAAGGCACTGCCGACGATCCAGGAGCACTACGCGATGGCTCAGGAGCTCGCCAAGCGTAAGCATCTGACGGCCCAGTAACTAAGTCGCACGCCAGGCACAGTCTGAGCCCCCGGTGCGCGTCACGTTGCGGCGTGACGCGCACCGCCATGCGGCAACAGGAAACGCCTTCAAAAGACGCACTCAAGAACCGGCAATACCCCTCTCTCACGCGGACAATCACGGCCTCCTGCATGTAGCAGGCCGAATGCGTTTTTTTCGGCGATAATCGGCTTCGTTCTTTCGGGTCTGGCCCGCGCGGTTTCCTGCGCGACTCACTCAGATCGAAAGCAATTTCCCGATTCCACGCGCATTCAATCAAAGCTCACCGCATGGGCAAGCCTGCCAATCTCCCGCAACAGTTGGAGCATATGCTTCGGCAAGCCGTCGCGCTTCAGCGCAACGGCGCATTCGCCGAAGCCGAAGAACTCTACCGCGAGATTCTTGAACTCAAGCCGCGCCATTTCGAGGCACTGCAATTGTTGGGTTCGCTCGCGCTACAAGCAGGTCGTGTACAGGAGGGCATCGAGTTCATCAGGAAGGCGCTCGCCGTCAACGCGAAACAGGCGCCGCTTCATTCGAATTTCGCCTATGCGCTCAATGCCTTGCACCGTTTCGACGAAGCACTCGCGAGTGCCGATCGCGCGCTCGCATTGCAACCCAGATTCCCGGATGCGCTGAACAATCGCGGTAATGCGCAAGCCGGTCTGAACCTGGCGCTTGAAGCACTCGGCAGCTTTGATCGCGCGATCGCCTTGATGCCGGATTTCGCGCAAGCCTGGAACAACCGCGCCTGCGTGTTGCGCGATCTGGGCCGTCCCGCCGATGCGCTCGCGAGCTGCGATCATGCGCTCGCCTTGCAGCCGAACTATCCAGACGCGTGGAGTAATCGCGGTAATGCGCTTAGCGATCTGAACCAGCCGCACGAAGCGCGGCAAAGCTATCAGCGCGCGCTCGAACTTGCTCCCGCGTTCGCCGATGCATGGAACAATCTCGGCCTGACCCAGATCGATCTCAATGAGCACGCGCAAGCGTTGCAGAGCTATGAGCGCGCGCTGGCCGTGAATCCAACCGCCGCCGAGACGCATTGGAACCGGTCGTTGTGTCTGCTGCAACTGGGGCAGCTGGAAGCGGGCTGGAAGGAATACGAATGGCGCTGGGAGCGTAGCCGGATCAAGGCCGGCACGCGCACCTTTGCGCAACCGCTTTGGCTGGGTGATTTTTCAATCGACGGCAAAACGATTCTGCTGCACGCCGAGCAGGGTCTCGGCGACACGCTGCAGTTTTGCCGCTATGCCGGGATGGTGTCGAAGCTCGGCGCAAAAGTCGTGCTGGAAGTACCGCGCGAGCTGATGCGGCTCATGTCCACGCTCGACGGTGTGGATCAATTGATCGAAGCGGGGCACGCACTGCCGCCGTTCGATTGCCACTGCCCATTGCTGAGTTTGCCGCTCGCGTTCAAGACCGATCTCACGAGTATCCCGTCAACGACGCCTTATCTTTTTGCTGAGCCGCAGGCATCGCGTGAATGGCACGAGCGTATCGCTGCACACGCGCAAGGACGCTTGAAGGTCGGACTCGTCTGGGCCGGCGGGAATCGGCCGCATGTCGCCGAGCTTCGCAAGAATGACGCGCGCCGTTCGATTACATTCGAGCGGCTCGCACCGATTCTCGATGTGCCGAACGTGCAGTTTTTCAGCCTGCAAAAAGGGTCGGCTGCGCAGCAACTGCCGCGCGGCGACTCGGCCTTGAGCGTCGTCGACTACACGGAAGAACTCGATGACTTCGCCGATACGGCCGCGTTGGTGGCAAACCTCGACCTGGTGATATCGGTGGACACGTCCACCGCGCATCTGGCCGGGGCGTTGAACAAGCCGGTATGGATTCTGAACCGCTTCGACACATGCTGGCGCTGGATGCTGGAACGCACCGATACGCCCTGGTATGCACAAGCGAGGCTGTTCAGGCAACCAGCACTGGGCGATTGGGATAGCGTGATTCGACGTACACGTGACGCGCTTGCCGCGTTGAGCGCCGCGGGACAACCTGCGGCGCACTGAAGATAAAACCGTGGCCGCGCGTCAGTCGGACAGGCCGGAGTCGCACGCTTCGCTCCGTTGCCGTGACGGCGTGCTTTGAGCACGCTCGGCATCTGTCACCACAATGCGAGCCGTTAGCCACGTTAGCCACGTTAGCCACGTTAGCCACGTTAGCCACGTTGGCCCGGACGCGCGTAGACTGAACGTCCGCTTATCGACGGCCAGGCCACGGAGATACGTCAATGGAATACAGACATCTGGGTGCATCCGGTTTCAAGGTGCCGGTACTGAGTTTCGGCACGGCCACGTTCGGTGGCAAGGGCGAATTTTTTCAGGCGTGGGGCGCCACCGACGTGGCCGAAGCGCGTCGCCTGATCGACATCTGTTTCGATGAGGGCGTCACGATGTTCGACAGCGCTGACATCTATTCGAGCGGTGCTTCCGAGTCGGTGCTCGGTGAAGCGCTCAAGGGCAAGCGCGACAAAGCGATCATCTCGACCAAGGCGACGTTCCGTTTCGACGACGGTCCGAACAATGTCGGCTCGTCACGTTTTCATCTGATCCAGGCGGTGGACGCGGCGCTCAAACGTCTGCAAACCGATTACATCGATCTGTTCCAGTTGCACGGTTTCGACGCGAAGACGCCGGTTGCGGAAGTCATGTCGACGCTCGACGATCTCGTGCGCGCCGGCAAGATCCGCTACACCGGGGTGTCGAATTTCTCCGGCTGGCATCTGATGAAATCGCAGGACGCCGCGGATCGTTACGGCTATCCGCGTTATGTCGCGAACCAGACTTACTATTCGCTGATCGGCCGCGACTACGAATGGGAGTTGATGCCGCTCGGTGTCGATCAAGGCGTGGGGGCGGTGGTATGGAGTCCGCTCGGCTGGGGGCGTCTCACCGGCAGGATCAAACGCGGTCAGCCGTTGCCGGAATCGAGCCGTCTGCATAAAACCGCCGACATGGGGCCGCCGGTGCCGGACGAATATCTGTTCCGCGTGCTCGACGCAATCGACGAAGTCGCGGCCGAAACCGGCAAGACGGTGCCGCAAATCGCGCTGAACTGGCTGCTTCAGCGGCCTACCGTATCGACGGTGTTGATCGGCGCGCGCAACGAGGAGCAGTTGCGGCAAAACCTCGGCGCGGTGGGCTGGAATCTGACGCCCGAACAGGTGGCGAAACTCGACACTGCCAGCGCTGTGCGTCCCGCGTATCCGTACTGGCATCAGGAAGGATTTGGGGAGCGTAATCCCAAGGGGGTTTAAGTGTGCCGCTTTGGCGTTGGCTTCCTGGGCGTTTGCACAGCGTAACAACCCGCTCCGGCTCGACGGCTATTTGACGAGTTCAGCAGGAGCGGCGAACAGTTCGCTGTAGTAACGGCGGCCCGTATCGAGATGCGCGCTGAATGCGAAACCTTGTTCGAGCATGGCGTCAAAGTCGGCGCGTTCGATCTTCATCACGTAGCTGTGTTCGGTCGTGACGAGGCTGCACGGCCGATCGGTCACCGCCGCGCTGAACCATTTCCCCGCACTTGCATGGCCCGCCGGATACGAATGTTGGCCGTATTCGATTTGCCAACCGCCGTCCAGAAGAATCCACATGCCTTGATCGCTCGCGGCACTGTGTGCGCTGCCATCGCATTGCACGACCACAGTGCCGGGTTGCGCTTCCCATTCATGCGAATGACCGATCACCCAACGCAGTTGCCCGGTCGTCAGATTCGTGAAAAAGGGCGTGTGCTTCAACAGATGAAGGTAAGTCACAGAGGGTTTCATTTCCGTACTCTGCATGGTGATGGACGCATCCGGCGACTGCGGTTTTGCATCGCAAGCGGCGATCAGAAACGGCAGCAGCACGGCGCAGGCGGCCAGGATTGAGGGTTTCATGAGGGTGCAGGTTCAAAGCGGGAAAGGAATGGCGAGACGCCAAGGTTGACCTGTCACCCTTGACGTCCCTCGCTGTCATGCCTGACTAACGCTTGATCTTCGCTTCGAGCAGATCGCCCATGCCGATCCGCTTGGCGAACTCGATACGCACGCGCTCCGAGACCTCGAGCACTTCACGCGCACCGTCGCCGACGAAGTCGATCACCGAGCGCATCGGCCGCTCGCCCGAAGGCAATGCGACGATCCGCACGATTTCATCGGCCACGGCTTGCGGATCGGCGTCGTCCGGCGTGAGTTCGGACAGGCGCTCGCCGATCTGATCCATTACGCCGTCGTAGCGCGCATAGGCGGCGGCGCGTTCTGCATCGGCAGGCTGACCGGCGCTCGGAAAGTGTGCGGTACCGCGAGTGAACGCGCCCGGCACCACGATCGAAGTTTCAATACCGAAGCGCGCGATTTCGTAGGCGAGCGTGACCGCCAAAGAATCCATCGCAGCCTTTGCAGCACCGTAAGGGCCGAGGAAGGGAGGAAAGCCGCCCTTGGTGGTCGTGCTGCTGATCCATACCATCAGTCCGGCTTCCTGCTGCCGCAGATACGGCAGCACCGCACGGTTCACACGCTGCGCACCGAACAGGTTGGTGTCGAACACCTTCACCATTTCTTCGGGCGTGAACGCTTCGGTCGGGCCGACTACCAGGTGCCCCGCGTTCTGCATCACCACGTCGAGCCGTCCCTGCTCGCGGACGATCGTCGCGGCGGCGGCATCGGCGGATTCTTGCGACAACACGTCGAGTTCGAGCGGATGCAACGGGATGTCCTTCGCGCTGGCGAGCGCCCGCATTTCGTCGGCGCGCGGCTTGTTGCGTCCTTCGACATCGCGCATCGTCGCGTAGACGATATGGCCGGCTTCGGCCAGCGATTGCGCGGTGAGCTTGCCGATGCCCGTACCCGCGCCCGTGACCAGGATGACGTTCTTCTGCATTTTCTTCTCCGATGCGTGATTCGTGATTCGTAAAAGTGATACGACGTTTAAACGTACTGTGAGAAAGGCTCTTTACGCGTTTTCAAGCGTGGTTAAGCCACGCCGCCGTTGGCGCGCAGGATTTGGCCGTTGACCCAGCCTGCATCCGGGCCGGCGAGGAAGGACACCACCGAGGCGATGTCGTCCGGCTGGCCGAGGCGTTGCAGCGGCGGCATCTTGGCGAAGGTCTGGATCTGTTCTTCGGTCTTGCCGTCGAGAAACAAGGAGGTTGCGATCGGACCCGGCGCAACCGCGTTGACGGTGATGTTGCGGCCGCGCAATTCCTTGGCGAACACGTGCGTGAATGCTTCGACGGCGGCCTTGGTGCCGTTGTAGATCGCGTAGCCCGGCATGTTCAGCGCCAGCGTCGTGCTCGAGAAGTTGACGATGCGTCCGCCGTTGTTCATCCGTGCAGCCGCTTCGCGCAGGGTGTTGAAGGTGCCGCGCACGTTGATGTCGAAGGTCTGGTCGTACAGCGCGTCGCTGGTGTCGGCGAGCGGCACCGTCTTGAGCACGCCGGCGTTGTTGACCAGGACGTCCACTTTGCCGAGTTGCTGTTCGGTGGTCTCGAACATGCGGTGGACGTCGTCGGCTTTCGACACGTCGGCCTTCACGGCGATGGCCTTCGTGCCCGCCGCCGTGAGTTCCGCGACGAGCGCGTCGGCCTCCGTCGAACTCGACGCGTAGTTGACGGCAACCGCGAAGCCGTCCTTGGCGAGGCGTTGCGCAACCGCCGCGCCGATGCCACGGGATGCGCCGGTAACGATGGCGACTTGAGCGTTTTTGATCGTGTTCATGATTCGTTTCCTTCTGTGGGGTGGGTTGGTGAAACGAATCATGGTCGCTTTGTTGGCTGAGATAATCGGGTTAGACTTGCCATCATCATTCCATTTGCTTTAATAATTGGTTGGTTGGCCGCCGGATAGCCGGCCTCCGGATCGCCGGCCTCCGGATCGCCGGCCGCCCCATAGGGTTCGACCATGGATCGTTTCGAGGAAATGCGGGTGTTCATACGGATCGCCGAGCGGCAGAGTTTCACGCGCGCTTCGGACGACTTGCAGATTCCGCGCGCCACCGTCACCAACCTGATGAAGCGCATGGAGCAGCGGCTCGGCGCGCGGCTTCTCGAGCGCACCACGCGCTCGGTACGGCTCACACATGACGGCGAGGCGTACTACCGTCGCTGCGTGCGACTGATCGCCGATATGGAGGAGGCGGAGGGCTCGTTTTCCAACATTGCGCCGAAGGGCCTGTTGCGCGTGAATTTGCAGGGCACCCTGGCCCGGCACTTCGTCGTGCCGGCGTTACCGGCGTTTCTCACGCGGTTTCCCGACATCGAACTGACGATCGGCGAGGACGACCGGCTGGTCGATCTGGTGCGGGAGGGGATCGATTGTGTGCTGCGGGCGGGCAATCTGCAGGATTCGTCGATGGTGGGGCGGCGCGTTGCGCAGTTGCCGCAAGTGACGGTGGCGAGTCCGGCTTATCTGGAGACGTATGGCGAGCCGGCCGATCCGGCGGCCTTGTCCACGCATCGTGCGGTCAATTATCTGTCCAGCGCGACCGGCAAGCCGGTGCCGCTCGAATTCAAGCTCGACGGCCGCGATACGGCCATGTACCTGCCGTCGACGGTGTCGGTGACAGGCGCCGATCTCTACACAGGCTCGGCGGTGGCCGGCCTCGGCATCGTACAAGTGCCGCAATACCGTGTGGCGGATGAACTGGCGTCCGGGCGGTTGAAGATCATCCTCGCGGACTTCCCGCCGCCGCCGATGCCGGTTTCGGTGCTCTATCCGCAGAATCGCCAGTTGTCGTCGCGTGTGCGGGTATTTGCGCAATGGTTGCGCGATATTTTCGAGGCGGCTGGGGTGCCGACGGGTACGCGGTAAGCGCGTGAGTTCAGTGCAGGCGTGCGGCACATGGCGCGTGGCAAATGGCAAATGGCGCGGTGACGCATTGGTCATGCGGTTGTTTCGAAAGCGCCGTTCGCTACTGTTTTGTCATTAACGTGAGGCCATTTCGCCGTGGTGGACCCACGTTGCCGTCCAACCGTACTATGTCTTCCATGTGAACACATTCGAAGGAATGGAACATGTTGTCAGAAGACGAACTGGCCTTACTGGAAGCAATTCGCGAAACCGGCAGCCTGTCACGCGCGGCGGCGCGGCTGGGCAAGGCGCCGTCGACGATTTCGCATGCCGCGCGGCAACTGGAGACGCGATTCGACGCGTTGCTGTTCGACCGTCGCCGCTACCGGTTGCAACTGACGCCTGCTGGCCAGATGCTTGCCGACGAAGCCGCGCGTCTGATGCTCGACATGTCGCGTATGACACAGCGCGTGCGGCAGATTGCGAGCGGCTGGGAAGACCGCCTCTGGGTGGTGACTGACGAGATTATCGAATTTGAACTGTTGATGCCGGTGATGCGCACGTTCGACGCGCTCGACTCCGGTGTCAAGCTACGCTTCACGCACGAGGTTTTGAGCGGCACATGGGAGGCATTGCGCGACGGCCGCGCGGATCTGATCGTCGGTGCGACCAACGAACCGCCTGCGATTCCTGGTCTGCGTTGGTTCGAATTGGGCGTGATGGAGTGGGTATTCGCCGTCTCGCCACGCCATCCGCTGGCGGGTGTCGAAGGGCCGCTCGGACGCGAACACATCCGTGAGCATCGCTCGGTGGCGGTGGCCGATTCGTCACGCGCAACGGCGGGGCGCGCGTACGGTGTGATCGGCGGGCAGTCATCGCTCGCCGTGCCGTCCATGCGGGCCAAGATTCTTGCGCAGCGCGATGGTTTGGGTGTGGGCTGGTTGCCGCGTCAGCGCGTGGCTTCGTTGCTGAAGAAGGGTGAACTGGTGGAGAAGGCCACAGCCGATCCGCGCGAGCCGAACGTGCTGTATGTCGCGTGGCGTGGCGATCATGAGGGGCGCGCGTTGCAATGGTGGCTTGAACAATTGCGGCAGCCTCGGTTAGCGAAGCGTCTGGTGCGCGGTGTGGATATGGTGATTGGCGCGTAATGCGCGAGCGGTTTGTGCTTTTGTGCAAGCTGTGCCGTGGATCGTGGGATCATACGTGCCGTGCTGAGCGATGTTGCTTTTTGCACGGTGCGGAATAACAGGAGCAGGACGATGATCGATGGACTGGTGGGCGGGCGCTTGTACGGCGAGGCGCAGATTCGCACGGGGCAGAATGGCAAGCGCTTTGTGACCTGCAAGGTCAGGGCGGCCACCAATGATGGCGATACGATTTTTGTCAATGTGATCGCGTTTGATGATGAAGTGCAGGCTGCGCTGCTGGCTCTTGGTGATGCGGATAGTGTTGCGCTTAGTGGGGCGTTGACGCCTAAGGTTTGGACTGACAAGAATGGGTTGGTTAAGCCTGCTATTGATATGGTTGCACATAGGGTGCTTGTGGCGTATCGGGGGGAAGAGTAAGGTTTTTTGCCTTTGGCGGCGGTATTGGTGGTTGGGCTGCGGGCGTGCTTTTATTGGTTTTTTTGCCTGCTCGGCGCGTTTTGTTTGTGCTTTTATGGGGTTGGCCTTTCCTTGCTTTGTTAGTGGTCTATTAGCGTTGCCCCTGTGCGGGGCGGCACTCACTTCTCTTTGCCTGCCGCAAAGAGAAGTAAGCAAGAGAAAGCGGCTCAAA
>NZ_CAJNBK010000053.1 GCF_905220975.1 Paraburkholderia haematera
GCTCAGGATCGGGTTTCACTCGTTTGTTGCGTTTCGCTACGGTCATCGTCGCTCCTGTTACTGGCAGTCTCCTGCCAAATGACCGTTTACACAAAACTAATTACACCCTCTCTGGAATCCGTGTCCTCGCACATTTCGCGTTAGTGACTAAGGGCTCATTCGCTCCCACTCCGCACTGCGTGCGACGCGGACGGGTCTGCATGGGAAACCAGGCGCTTCGTTCGTGCACGGTGGGAGCCATCGGCTTCGCCTCGGCGAGACCTCCAGTTGCAAAGACAAACTCCGCAGCACATAAACGCGCGAAAATACTGGTCATATGCAACGTTAGTGCATTGCCGTTGCCGTTGCCGTTGCCGTTGCCGTTGCCGTTGCCAGCGTCCGTCTCAGTTGCGATTCAACGGCGAGCCACGGCACTGAGCAAAACGCGAGAGCGAAAGCGCGGCGGTCGGTTTTATGACGAGATCTTCGGCGCGCGTAGCTCCGCCGGAAGTATGACGGCCTTGTCACTGACGCGGAATATGCGAGAAGACAGATTCCAGATGCACCACTACCGCAACTGTGCGGGGGACCCGCTTAAGAATTAGCGGTTTGAGCTGCTTTCTCTTGCTTACTTCTCTTTGCGGCCGGCAAAGAGAAGTAAGTGCCGCCCCGCACAGGGGCGACGCTAATAAACCACTAAGAATACAAGGAAAGGCCAACTCCATAAAAGCACAGACAAAAAGCGCCGCGCAGGCAGACAGATCAGGCAAACACCAACGCCGTAGGCAAACAGAAAAAAACGCCAAGCAGGCAAAAAACCCCTCACTTCCCACGTCCAAGATACTCAACAAACCGATCCGCGACAGGCTCCGAGTCCCCCTCTCTCCGCAATAGCAAAACCTGCGACAAAAGCGTCTCGCCCTGCAAGGGCAAAAAGCAAACCCGCGGATCCTGCACCTGCCGTAAGGTAAAAGGCACCAACGCCACCCCCATCCCAAACCCGACCATCGTCACAACGGTTTGCCACAACCGCGCCTCATGACGAATCAAAGGACTAAAACCGGCCCCGACACACTGAGCGATGATCAGATCGTGATAGTGCGGCGACACCGTGCGCGGAAACAGAATAAACGGCTCCTGCGCCAACGCCCGCAGATCGACCTTGCGCTTTCGCGCCAGCGGATGATCAACCGGTAAGCAGCACAGAAACGGCTCGGAAAAAATCGGCGTGGAAACCACATCCGATGGGAAATTGCCCCAATGCGCGCACCCCATGTCGATTTGCATCCGCTGGATCGCGTGCACCTGTTCGCTGGTGTTCATCTCCTTCAGGACGATCTCGACGCCCGGGTAGTCAGCCTCGAAGCGCCTCACCGCCTGTGGCATACCACGGTACAACATCGAATTCACGAAGCCGATCCGCAATCGGCCAGCGAGCCCGTGCGCCGATCGAACGGTGATGCGTTCGGCCTCGCCAGCCTGCAACAGCAAGCGGCGCGCCTCGCCAAGCAGCACCTGCCCCGCGTTCGTCAACGCAACCGTTTTGTTGGTGCGCGCGAGCAGTTGCACCCCCAACTGGTCTTCGAATTTGCGGATGTCGAAACTGAGCGCAGGCTGCGAAATGAACAGCCGCTTGGCCGCGCGGCCGAAATGAAGTTCCTCGGCGACCGCCACGAAATAGCGTAATTGCTTCAGGTCCACGGTAGTCTCCGGTTCTCTTATCGATAAGCAACGTCTATCGTACCGGATATAAGTTGTATTAGACGATTATCGAAGCCGCTTCTATGCTCCTTCCACAAAGGAGACACGCATGAGCGACATCACCGCGCAGCCGGCACACGGCTCGTCCAATATTCCCGACAGCCGGGGCATCAACTTCTTCAGCAGCGATCCCGACTTCGCCCGCTTGCTCAAGCTGCATCTCGGCGACGCGCTGTATCAGGAACTTGAAAGCCAACTCGTTTCGCTAGGCCAGCGGGCGTCCGACGAACTCGACGTCCTGGCGCTCTCCGCCGACAAGAATCCGCCGCAATTGCGCCATCGCACGCGGCGCGGCGAAGCGCTGCAAAGCATCGACAAGCATCCCGATTACGTCGCGCTGGAACGCGTGGCCTATGCGGAATTGGGTCTGGCGTCGATGAGTCACGACACCCGCGAAGGTAAGACAGCGCCGCCACCGCTGGTTAAATACGCGTTGACGTTCCTGTTCGTGCAAGCGGAATTTGGCCTGTGCTGCCCCGTCAGCATGACCGATTCGCTCACGCGTACGCTGCGCAAATTCGGCGCACCCGAATTGGTCGCACGATTTCTGCCGATGCTGGCGTCGCGCGATTTCGACACGCTTTTCCAGGGCGCGATGTTCATGACCGAACAGGCGGCGGGCTCGGATGTTGCCCGTATCGCGACGCGTGCAGCGCGCGAAACCGGCGTGAACGGTGAAGAAGCGTGGCGTCTGTACGGCGACAAATGGTTCTGCTCGAACGCCGACGCCGATCTCGCAATGGTGCTCGCGCGCGTGGACAATGCGCCGGCCGGCATCAACGGCCTTGGGCTGTTCCTGCTGCCGAAGACCTTGCCGGACGGCTCGCGCAACAGCTATCGGATCGTGCGTCTGAAGGACAAGCTCGGCAGCCGCTCGATGGCGAGCGGCGAGATCGTTCTGGAAGGGGCCGTGGCGTATCTGATCGGCGAAGTGGGGCGCGGCTTCCACCAGATGGCCGACATGATCAACATGTCGCGTCTGTCGAACGGCGTGCGTGCGGCGGGCTTGATGCGCCGCGCGCTGACCGAGGCGCTGCACATCGCGCACAATCGCGAAGCGTTCGGCCGCAAGCTGATCGATATGCCGCTGATGCAGCGCCAATTGCTCAAGATGATGCTGCCCGCGGAGCAGGCTCGTTCGATGTTCATGCAGATCGCGTTGCTGCTCGAAAAGGCCGACGCCGGTGATCGGCAGGCGGCGAAATGCGTGCGCATTCTCACACCGTTGATCAAGTTCCGCGCGTGCCGCGATGCCCGCCGCGTGACCGGCGACGCGATGGAAGTGCGCGGCGGTACCGGTTACATTGAAGAATGGAGCGATGCGCGTCTCGTGCGCGACGCACATCTCGGTTCGATCTGGGAAGGCACCAGCAACATCGTCGCGCTCGACATCGCGCGCGCAGCCAAACGGGACGGCGCACTCGAACCGCTGCGCACGTATCTGCAGGATCTGCTCGACGCTGCAGGATTGCCCGCCGAGAGTCTTGAGATGCTTCGTTCTACCTTGACGCGCGCTTGCGATGCTCTGGCGAGCGTCGCCGAGTGCGGACGCGATGAATCGGTCCGGCAGGCGGGCACGGCCTTGTATCACGCGAGCACAGCGGTACTAATGGCTTGCGAAGGCGTGCGCCTCGCGCCGGATTTCCGTCGTCTTGCGCTCAGTCATCTGGTGTTGCGGCACAAGCTGTTGCCGTTCGATCCGCTCGACGTGCAGACGTCTTCGGCTGAAAACGACGTGATTGATGCACTGGTCTATGCTCGCAGCGTGACGCTCGACCAGGCCCTGCAACTGCTGCCGGCAGGGAGCAAGCAATGACCGAACACGTGAACAACGGCGCGCAAGACAAGCAGGCAACGCAAGGCGCGTTGCAAGGCATCAAAGTCATCGACCTCAGCCGCGTACTCGGTGGCCCATACTGCACGCAGGCGCTGGCCGATCACGGCGCCCACGTCATCAAGCTGGAGCCCCCTGGCGGCGACGAAACACGCGGCTGGGGGCCGCCGTTTTGCGGTGACACCGCCTGGTACTTCGCCGGCGTGAACCGCAACAAGCAGGGTATCGCGGTCGATCTGTCGTGCGAAGCAGGCCGCGACATTCTGTGGAAGCTGCTCGAAGACGCCGACGTGCTGGTCGAAAACTTCAAGCCCGGCACCCTCGCGCGCTGGGGCATGGACTACGAGCGCGATTTGCGCGAACGCTTCCCGAAGCTGATTCATTGCGCGGTATCGGGCTTCGGCCCGGACGGCCCGCTCGGTGGCTTGCCCGGCTACGACGCCGCGATTCAGGCGATGACTGGCTTGATGAGTGTAAACGGTGAACGCGACGGGCCGGCGACGCGCGTCGGCTTGCCGGTCGTCGACATGGTGACGGGTTTGAATGCGCTGGCCGGCATTCTGTTGGCGCTCGCCGAGCGCACGAAAAGCGGGTGTGGCCAATCGATCGACATCGCGCTGTACGACTGCGGCGTGTCGCTTTTGCATCCGCATTTGCCGAACTATTTCGGTTCGGGCCGCACGCCGCAGCGCAGCGGCAACGCGCATCCAAACATCACGCCTTACGACAGCTATCGCACCGCAACCGCGCCGATCTTTCTCGCCGTCGGCAACGACCGGCAGTTCGCGCGACTGTGCGCGCATCTCGGCGCGCCGGAACTCGCGGACGATCCGCGTTACGTGGACAACCGCAGCCGCTGCGCGCATCGGGAGCCGCTAAAGGCCGCGCTCGAAGGTTTGCTTGCCGCACACGACTGCGAGCCGCTCGCTCAGGCATTGATCAATGCAGGCGTGCCGTGCGGGCCGGTGCAAACCGTCGACGTCGTTGCGCGCCATCCGCATACGCTGCATCGCGGCATGGTGATCGAGATGGGCGAGTATCGCGGCACGGCGTCGCCGATCAAGTTGTCGCGCACGCCGGCCACTTATCGCAGTGCACCGCCCACGCTGGGCGGCGACACGCGCGATGTACTCGACGCACTGGGCATCGACGCTGCAACCCAGCAACGTTTGCTCGATGCGGGCGTACTGAAAGCCTGACTGTAAGCCAGCAGTGATCCGGTGACGGCACGAAGAAGCCGCGCTATCCAGAAGAATGACCTCGGAGACGAAAGACATGAATCGCGAGCCAGACGACCTCGCCGCAGGGCGGCAACCCACCCGCGCCGCAGCAGCGGCATTTGTCGGTACTACGATTGAGTGGTACGACTTTTATATCTACGCCACCGCGTCCGCACTGATTTTCGGCAAGCTGTTCTTTCCGGGTAGCGACCCGTTCTTCGCCACGCTGGCTTCGTTCGGCACCTTCGCGGTGGGCTTTTTCGCGCGGCCGTTCGGCGGGCTCGTGTTCGGCCACCTCGGCGACCGCATCGGCCGCAAGAAGGCGCTCGTGGCAACGCTGGCGATCATGGGTATCGGCACGGTCGGTATCGGTTTCCTGCCGACGTATGCGCGTGCCGGCGTATGGGCTCCGGTGTTGCTGGTGCTGCTGCGGGTCGCGCAAGGCATCGCGATCGGCGGCGAGTGGGGTGGCGCGGTGCTGATGGCAAGCGAACATGCGCCGCAGGGAAGGCGTACTTTCTTCGCTTCGTTCGCGCAGCTGGGCAGTCCGGCGGGGTTGATCCTGTCGCTGCTCGCGTTTCGCGCGGTGGCGTCGATGGATAGGGACGCGTTTCTCAACTGGGGCTGGCGCCTGCCGTTTCTCGCCAGCGCGGTGTTGCTGGTGGTGGGTTTGCTGATCCGTGCGGGTGTCGGCGAATCGCCTGAATTCACGGCGCTCAAAGCGCAACGGCGAGTGGCCGCACTGCCGGTCGCCGAGGTTGTGCGAGACGCGTGGCGCACGGTGTTGTTGTGTCTCGGTGCGAATGTGATCGGCGTGGCCGGTGCATGGTTCGTCAATACGTTCATGCTGAATTACACGACACAGACGCTCGGGCTCGACCGTTCGCTGATTCTCGATTGTCTGTTCGTGGTGGCGTTCATTCAGTTGTTCACGCAACTGGGCTCGGGGTGGTTCGCACAACGGATCGGTACCGGAAGGTTTTTGAAGGGCGCGGCGGCGTTGGCGATGCTTTCCCCTTATCCGATGTTCGCGCTGGTATCGACCGGACGGCCGGTGGCGATTGTGATCGGCATCGCGTTGGCGGTGATGTGCATGTCGAGTTCTTATGCGGTGATGGCCGGGTTTATGTCGACCGCATTCGCGGTGAGAGTCCGGTATTCGGCTATTTCCCTGTCTTACCAGGTTTGCGCTGCTTTGGCCGGCGGGTTGACGCCGTTGATTGGGACGTTGCTCGCGCATCGGTATCCGGGAGCATGGTGGCCGTTGGCCGTGTTTTATAGTTGCCTTGCAGGGGTCTCGCTGGTTTGTATCAGTACATTGGAGCGCCGTAAGCGAGGCACGGTGCAAGGTGTTGTCGAAGTCGCCTAGATTTGAGTTCTCTGCCGCGTGGCGCCTGTTTGTCCGTATGCCCCGAACAAGGGCAACGCCTATAAACCCTTAACAAAACGGCGATAAACATCTCCGTAGGCAAACAGACCGTCAGCGCCTCGCCAGGCATAAACCCGCTATTTCATGGTTAACGTCATCCGGAAGCCCCCAAAGCGTCCTAATATCAAGGCGAAATGAAAAACGACGGGGGAAGCCATCATGTATCGTCATCGTTCGCTGGGTGTCGTGACAGGCGCGTCGCCGCTCGCCGGCGTCGACGTGTTGAGCAGGATGACCACGGCCTGGCGCCGTCCCGGCGCGGCCAAGCCATTCGATTTCGTCCTCGAGCCGCAATCGTGGTCCGAACCGTTTTCGCCTGGCGAAGCGAGTGCTCAGTTCAAGATCCACGTGTTCGACACGATTCGTGCCTTCGAGAAACGCGGTGTCGACGCGATCGTCTTGCCGTGCTTCCTCAGCCACACCTTTATCGATGAACTCTCGGCGAATGTGACTTTGCCGATCGCCAACATCATGGCCGCGCTCCTCGCGCATGTGCGGCAAGCGTTTCCATCGGTCCGCCGTATCGGCGTGCTGACTTCCGACACGATCCGCGCTAACGGACTCTTCGAACGCCATTTCGACAATGCGCGGTTCGACGTGCTGCATCCGCGTAACGAAGAGGGCGTCGATCGCGTAACGAGCGCCGTGTACGGCGATGAAGGCATCAAAAGCGGACACCTGAGCGGCCGGCCCGTCGACCTGTTGCGCGCGGCTTGCGCGGACCTCATCGCGCAAGGTGCCGAGATCATCCTGCCCGGACTCGCCGAAATCCCCTTGGTCGCGCGCTCGCTGGGCACGCTGGAAGTGCCGTTCGTCGACACCAATCTGGTCTACGCGCGCTACGTTGCAGCGGCGCAATATGCACAGCCGGAGCGGCGTTTCAAGGTAGGCGTGCTGGGCGGTGTCGGCCCGGCGGCGACAGTCGATTTCATGGCGAAACTGGTGCGCAACACGCCGGCCGCGCGCGATCAGGACCACATCAAGGTGATGGTCGAGCAGAATCCGCAGATTCCCGATCGCACCGAAGCGCTGCTCGGCAACGGCGACGATCCGACACTCGCGCTTTACGCCGCCTGCAAGACACTCGAAGAAGGCGGCGCCGATCTCATCGCGATTCCGTGCAATACGGCGCATGCGTTCGTCGCGCGGATTCAGCCGTCGTTGACCATTCCGATCGTCAATATGCTGACCTGTACCGCCGATTATCTGCGCGAGACCTTTCCGGACCTGCGCGAAGTCGGCGTGCTCGCCACCTCGGGCACGCTGGCCAGCCGGGTCTACGAGAAGGCGCTCGAAGCGTGCGGCTTCGTGCAGATCGCACCGGCCCAGGCCGCCCAGGCCCGTCTCATGAACGCGATTTACGGACCAGGCGGCGCGAAGGCGGGTTACCTGTCAGGCGAGTGTTACGACGATGTCGCCGCCGCGGTGGATGACCTGGTCGAGCAAGGCGCGCAGGTGATCGTACTGGGCTGCACCGAGTTGCCGCTGCTGCTGCGCGCCTCGACGCTTGCGCGGCCAGGCGGTTCAATAGTGCGGCTGGTCGATCCGACCGAGGTGCTGGCAAAACGCTGCGTGGCTTATGCGCTGGGCGAAAGCGGGGTGACCCAGGCCGCTTCGCAACCGGCTTCGGCCACGCGCCGGCTCAGCGTGGAAAGCGTCTACGGCTAGACCCCGCTGGAACAGCCTCGCGCGGTGCCGCGCCGCGCGGGAAAGCCTTGCAATTCCCACCCTCCGCCGCCATTTCCTGAGCGCTGCGCGCTCCCGCAGGAAACGGCACAACGCTTGCCGACCCGCCGGTCAGGGCGCGCTCAGCGCCGCCATTCATGGCCCGAAGCGCCGCGAAAGCGCCACCGTGCCGTGTCATGGAAAAGTCGGGTAAGGACGCGACGTTGCCGTCGCGTCCTCCCCTAAGAACCGTACGTGCGAGTTTCCCCGCATACGGCTCAAGCCTCAATAAGGCTGGCTCATGCCAACCCGGTC
>NZ_CAJNBK010000054.1 GCF_905220975.1 Paraburkholderia haematera
GACGGTCGACCTGTCCACTCTTTCGGTTGATCTGATGGACACTCCGCAGACTGCTGATTCCAGCATTTTCAAGGCTCCGGCTGATGTCCATTGTTTTTCTCTTGCGCGTAATGCCTGCACCGCTTGGTAATCGTTGGAGGCGTCCAGAGTACAGGCCCGCCGGGGAGCACGAAAACTGCCGTGCGAGCCGTCGACCTGATGCGGTAGCCGTAGCCGCTCCCACGGCACGACTATGCCCGGTGATGTCACGGCGATTAGCGCGCGCGCCCGTTCCGTCAGTTGCGGATGGGCCTCGAAAAACGTCTCGATCTGCCGGGCGCTTGTCTGGCCAAGACCGGCAATCGCGCTCCACCAGCGGCGCCGACGCGGTACGCGCACCGTGAGATCCGCGAGGGTGATGATGCCGTGCATACGCAGCACGCGCACGGCGCGGGGTGGTAGCCACAGGTCGATATCGTCCGAAATCTGCGGCTGCGGCGCCGGCAGCAGGCGAAGGATCTCGATCGCGTGGGCGACCACTGCCGCACGCTCAACCCGCTCGTTGGCAGGGTGCCGCAGGAAATCGGCAACGTCGGCACGTTGGCGCTGACGGGCGAACGCGATAAGTTGCTGGCGGATACGGCCGAGAATGCCGCGTGCCGATTCGCCCGGAGCCCTGCCGTGCGGAAGGTACCGGTCCACCGCGGCCCGGGACGAAAGACCCGCATACCAGCCGCGCAACGCAGCGAGCCTGTCCGCATCGGGAAACGTTGGTGATTCCGGTGCAGCGGCTTGCGCGGAGGCCTGGTACTGACGCGTTTTCATGTATTGGAGTTTAGTGTAAAAATGTGGCCATTGCGATAAGAAGGATTATCTTAATAGATGCGAATTCCGTCACCTTTTAGAGCGGCGATTTTGGTCGCGGTCAGCCAAAATAGCACTCGAAATACCGCCGCGTGAAGGCCTTGCGATACTCCGCTTTCATCGGCTGCGGTGTATTGGGTGTCCAGCCCTGACCGCCGTAGCTTGCGCGGCAATACGCGCAGCGGTATGGTGCCTCCAGGAGCCGTACGCTCGCCACATACGGCGCTTCATAACCGCAGCGCCGGCACGCCGTTTCCAGTGATCGGTGATGCGCCGGGCAGGCGTAGATGTTTTCCAACTGATGCAACACGCTGTGGTAGCCATGTGCCATACAACGGCGACAGTGGCGGAAAACGCCGCTGCAACGTCGCCGCTGGGTCGGCTGCAGCAGCGACGCATGCAGCGTTTTGATTGGTACGGGAAGACTTTCATGCAGCCGACGAATATCAATCAGACCCAGTTGCGGCACGACACCTTCGTAGGGATCGATGTCCGGCCCCATCAGTCGTGCGACCACGTGGCCTGGTAGAGCATTCGCCTTTTCAAACTTCCAGAGGATCGAGATAAGCGACTCACAGGGATCAATCCACTTCTTGCTGAAGACATAGCCCAGCGCAGGCGTGAGCTTGCGCTCGTCAAGTGTGAGGATCGGAAAGCGCGGCGCTCGCAGCAATGCTGCGCTACGCGGCGGCGACGAGAACGCGGCCGGTTGCATGACGGGACTGGACGTAACCGCAGTGATGGACCGCATGCGCCCATAGCGCCGCATCTGGCGTGTATTGAAGGCCGTCCTTCAGTTCACTCTCCTTAAGCACGATCTCGACAGCCCTGGCGAACGATTCCATGGGTATCCCGAGTCTGCCGGGCAGATTCGCCCTGTGGTGTGCAGACTCAAACGCGTGCCACAAAACGCCTGCGTCGCTGACCAGACGATATCCGGTCTCAAATGCGCGAGGGACGTAAAAGCGGGTGAAGCTCCAATCGCTGCCCTCCGGGTAAGCCGTCCTGTCATAGCCATCGAGACAGGTAGCCACGTCCTCCGCGTCGCGTATACCGTAGAAAGACAGCTCATCGACCATCAGTCGCGCGACGATCTGCGTCTTTCCTGCGATCTGCAGGCCGGTCTTCTGTGCCAGAAGCTCCTGCTGACCAACCAGGAATGTGAAAAGCTTGATCTGTTGACGGTCCAGTGCATCGTGGACATCGCGCAGCCACTCATATTCGTTCTCGTTGTAGCGTTGTGCTTCGTCGCAAAAGAGCAGTACGGTACCGCTGCCGGCGCGGGCGGCCGCCTCGCGTATTCTTAGCGAGAGTCGCATCCGCTTCGACGGGTTCGAACCCGCGTTGGGATCGGGATCCCCGACCGCCTCGAGCAGATTCGCAAAGAATGGGCCTTCGGCATGCCGGGGCTTATGCTCACACTGCGCGTGATAGCTGGTCATCTTCGGATAATTGCGCGCCAGCAGCAGCCTCACGTACTCGATCGCTCGCGTCTTGCCGATACGGGACGGCCCGTAGATCAGCGCTCCCATGATCCTGTAGTGCAAACACCGGACCACGAGCTCGTAGAATGCCTGGATCGCAGGAGTCGCAATGCGGTAGTTGCCGGTCGCAAGCGGATGCAGCGATGGATCGATCGGTCTCGGTACGTCAACTGACATGATGCACCTCCAGTTTGTGATTACGGGTTAGAACACCTGGCCTGAGCCGATCGAGAGCTTACGCACGCGAACCCCAGTGCGAGGGGTCGGTGCCGGGGCTACGCCCGCGGGCTTCTGAACGACGGACATAACGGCGGATGCCGCAGGGGGCGCCGCGGCGCGCACTGGCCCGGCTGGCGTGCGAACGGTCGGCGCACCTGCCAGTACCCGAACGGTCTGCGCCAGGTCATTCGCCGCCCGGCGGCTCTTCTTCGCCTGCGCGAGTTTGGCCTGGACGTACGCTTCAATCGGATTCGAGTCGATTCCGGCGAGGGGTCGCCGTCTGCCGCGCAACTTGAGGATTTCCTGCCGCAGCTTCAGGTTATGTGGCATCACGCCCCATGCACCTTGCGCATTCAGGACGCCCAGCTCGGTGCCGTCTGGCAGGAACGCCCGCACGCTACGCAGATCGTCCGCGTTCAGATACAGCAGCAGTTTCTTGCCTATCAACTGGGTGCTGGAAGCCAGAACGTCGTTCGTATATCGCACCCCGTACAGGTTGATGTGCGGTCGTACTCCTTGCGGCAGATACGCTCGAACGCTGCAATGGCGGGCGGATTGCATCAGGCACAACGTACGCCGGTGATATTCAGCGAGCCATGTCACCATGACCTGCTTGCCACGGATGAAATACTCCATCGCCTCAAGCGGCGTGACATTGTTCAGGCCGGCATGCGGGGTGCCGTGATAGCTTGCGATCGCATATTCAACCAGTTCCTCCAGCTCATCGAGCGACACGTAGAGGCGCAGGTCGCCCTTCGGATCGGCCAGTTCACGCCGCAGGTCGCGCGGATGGGAACCCGTATAGCCTGGCAACCGCGAAGAAAACCGGCTGGCGACCGTTCCGAAAAATCGCTCGATGTACGGACGCTCGTCCGGGCTGTACTTCGGTCCAGCATCGACACAGCAGCCAACGAACTCGCAGAGTGCTGTGAGCGTTTCATGCGCAAGATTCGCCTTCGCGTTGTCGAGCCTGATCCACTCCCACGTCGCCCACGCCAGTTCAGGAAAACGATGGGACGCAAAGCCCTCATGCGGACCATAGTCAAGCCCGGGTATCGAAAATGAACGCTTCAGATGCGGCTCAAGCGCCTTCTCTACAGTCTTGATCACGTCGTAACGGCTGTATTCGCGCGCGAGGACGATGTGGTGGCCCAACACCATCCGCGTGCAAACATCGATGATCACCAGCAGCCATACGCGTTCGATCTCGAATTCGTACTCGAAGCCCAGCGGGTCGCGCACGAGCACCTTCAGACGGATATCGAGCCGGTGCCCGTCGAACTCGACGACCTGATACGGCCGCGTCGCAGCTGGCGTCGCATTCTCGTCGTGCCGTGGCAGACCTTTCAGATGCGATGCGCCCGCCGAACGCGCAGCGGCCCCGAAACTGCGAAGCATCTCTGCTTTCAGTCTCTGCGATAGCGAGCGGATCGCGTGACCCGCCGTGTTGAAGGGGTAGTCCGCCGCAGTAAGTCCAACAGCGCGACATTGCCGCAGGAACTCGTCATGCAGCGATCGCAGGCCTCGCAAGCGCGTGCGAAGACGGCCGTCCGTGCCGACCTGTTGCAGCAGTACCCGGCGTTGTTTCACCTGCAATAGCAACCAGGCTGCCAGCGTCGGATATCGCTCAAAGAGCAGCGACAAGGCACCTGCGGCACCGCGGCTACCGCGGTCACCGTGAACCTTCACGGGACTTGTCCTCACATAGTCCGAAATCCGCACGTGTTTCAGGAGCGCGCGAAACCCGAAGATGCGCCCGTCAGGATGCTGTGCCAATCCCCTGTCAAGCAAACGATAGAGCTGTCTTCTGTTCACGCCTGTCGCCAGCTCGATATCCCCGATGGACTCTCCTCGCGCATAACGCTCGACGGCATTCACACGAAGCTGGAAAGCGCGACGATCTTCGTCCCCGAATTCCGTATAGGCGATGCCAGGCCATGCGGCGACGTCCAGAGCCTGAAAATCAGTGCGCCGCCGGTTCACGACTGTTCTCCAACGGCGACAAATTCCGTGAGCAGCGACAATTCGTGCGTGCGTAGTTCCGGTGCCTGCACACGGCCGGCATGCAGCAAGCCGAAAACTGCCGCACGCACGAGAACTGGATCCCCGGTCGTGAACTCGCGCTCAATCGAAAGTAGCCGATGCGGACGAGCAACAAACCGCTCAATCGCGCTGCTGAGCGACGGAGGTACAAGTCCACGCGTGGCAACGAGGCAAGGGAGCATTCGCTTCCAGTTCGCTATCCACGCGCGCGAGGCAGCAATTTCAGATGACTGAATCGACCTGACCGTCAGTCCTGCATTGTCGAGGACCGCGTCTGGCTTTACAGGCGGCTCGGAGTTCGAATCGAATAGGATAACTAACTCTTGACGATCAAAGTAACGCACCAAAAAATCCGCGAGATAGCGTTTCCCTTCAGATTGGATAAAACCCGGTCGCTCACAGAATGCCGTGACCGCTGGATCTGCCTCCAGGATTACCCACTGCTCGAGCGCGGACTGGCGGTACAGCGTCAGTCGTCGGGCCGCCTTCAGGCTGAACGCTTCAAGGCGATGGGCGCCGCGGGGACGGTCGAGTGCGACTGGCTGGCAATCGAGAATATTGTCCATAAGATCAGTGGCTTACGGAGAAAATTCGAAGTCTAGGACGCGAATTGACGAATTTAATGCGGACTTATGCGGATTGACGAGTTTATTTCGTTCGGACTGGAAATAAACATGTCAATTCGCGCCGTGGAAGTCAGCCTTTACAAGCATTCCGGATTGACAGATTTATTGCGTTCTACGGAAACGGATACTGGGTCAAGCCAAGATACGGCGCGGGCAGGACCATTCGAGGTTGACGGCCCGCTCAACGCGTCGCATCCCGCGCTGTTCAGAACGCCGAGGCGCAAAGACCTGCGAAGCCAGCCGACGATCGATAGCTTGTCCGTCGCGCGCCTCCTTCTCCCAAAGCCAATCAATGGCCTGGCCTGCCCGGCCTGACCGGCTTCGACGACCGGGCGCATCGCTGTCGGGGCTGGCCCTGAAGGCTGGGGTGAATGCTAACCAGTTGCACAAATGGGTTCGGCTGCGCGAACAGTGAAATGGCCCCGTGAGGGACGACATGGCGGTCGCGTCGTCAGCTCACTTGCCGGTCGTCGCGATCGATGGTGCGGCGGGTGCTCGTTTCGTCACCCGCGGCGCGGCCCGTATCAGTGCCGGTGCCATCGCGTTTGTCGCCACGATCAGGGACGCCGGCACGGCTGTGGACTAATTTGCCCAACGGCGTAAAGCTTGACCTCGCGTGTTCGGGACACGATGCCGAACTCGTGACCGCGATGATTGCCACATGAGAGTCACTGTGACGAGGCGAGCAGCCTCGCCGAACACAAGCTCCGGGATATTCAGGACGAGCTTGCCGACCTCGGGCGCATGGAAGCGGTCCTCACGCAACTCGTGTGCGCTTGCCGTTTGCGCAGGGGTAACTTGTTGTGTCCGTTGATTGCATCACTGCAGCGAGGCGAAGAGCTACGCGAGACTGATGTCCGCTGATGGCTGGCCGGCCTTAGCGAATGAAAGAGCGCGTTTCTTGACGGCCCTCCTGGTCGGGCCAAGATCTGCTCGCGGTCCCAGCCAGCGATATGAAAATCGGCTTAACGTGGTTTAAATTCCGTTTTCTGAAGCCGCCCCGTCAAGCGCGACCCCGGCCGCCGCGGTGGCACGCGTCCAGAGGGTGGCCACCAGCTCGCCCGCGGCCGCACCGAGATCGGCGGGCAGATCGGGATGGTCGATGCGCACCCGGCTCTTCTCACGCAACTCCATCCAGAACTCGCCGAGGACGGCCGTGGGCGTGCCCATACTGCCGCGCCGGACCAGCTGGTACAGTCGGTTGGCGGTCGGCGTGATGCCATAACGAAAGAACAGCAGCGCGCATACCTCGCGATACGGCATTGTCACGTTGGCTGAGCGACGGCGCAAATCTACTGAGGACGCGTATTTGCTCAGACGGCTGACGGATTCTGGGTGAGTTCGGTGAAACGATGCCATGCGTCAAA
>NZ_CAJNBK010000055.1 GCF_905220975.1 Paraburkholderia haematera
TTACGCGCAAGAGAAAAACAATGGACATCAGCCGGAGCCTTGAAAATGCTGGAATCAGCAGTCTGCGGAGTGTCCATCAGATCAACCGAAAGAGTGGACAGGTCGACCGTCTGTGTGTCCATCTTTCACCGCAGGTTTCGCATGGTCGGAAGCCCGATAAAGCCGGGTGTCCGACCATGCCAGAGCGTGTCAAACCATCGCGCGTCAAGGGTTCACTTCGCCGGGCTTCGCCCGCCCTTGACCCATTCAGCGGTGTCATAGAACCACGATCGTTTGATGGGTCACTACGCCGGGTGACCCGTAGCGGGAACCTTCGCGAGCACCAGGTCGACGCAGATGAAGCAGCCCAAGTGCCCGTTTCGAGCGAAAACGCCCGCCCCGATCTAGCGCGGGTGCAGGGGCAGGACGCTACCGCCTCGTAGCGCGGCCAGTTCCTTGCGCAGGCTGAACACCTGACGCAGCAGTGCGAGCTCACGAGCCAGTGACTCGTCAAGTTGTGCCTGCAGATCCTTCGCGTCGCCTTTCGCCCGGTCCAGACGCTCGGCCAGTTCGAGCTTCGGGCGCCCGGCTACCGCGTTGGCTGCATCGATCGCGTCAATCAGTGCTGTGAACTGCGGGCGTGACTTCTTGATGCTGCCCTTCTTGCGGCCCGCCTCGATCGCCACGGTGTCGTTGTTGATACGCACTCCTTTTCGTTTCTTCAGCCGCTCAAGGGCGGCGTAGTAGTCGGTCATGGCGTCGCTCATGTTGCCTCCGGTTTGATCAGTTTCTCCTGCGCGTCAAGCAGTCGTTGCAGCGTCTGTGCCTCGATACGGTATTCGACGCTTGTCTCATCAACTGCGCGCAGCTTCCCGACCGTAGCCTGCTGCGCCTTGATCACTCGCTGAAGCTTCGACGGCACGACGATGAGATTACGGCAGTTCGATTCAAGACAATCCAGACGCATCCAGTCGAGCGGTGTCGACCTGCAGGGCTCGACGCTGGCGCAGCCGCCCAGCACCGTCTCGCGATATGCGAGTTCACCCTTCTCGAACTTTCTGATCGTTTGCTCGCGCGAGTAGACCGACACAGGCGAGGCCTGCACGGCACGGCTCTGCGTCCACGCTGCGTGCCCGCCGAACAGCCGCTCGTCAGCGAACAGCACCTGCTCGGCGTACGCGAGATACCCGGACAGGCCCTGCGTCTCGGCCCATTCCTTCGCGAAGTGGCGCTTGTCGGTGTCGATGAAACCCTTCGCGAACGCCGAGCCGCGCGCATAGTAGGTGCTCATCTCGTGCGTGAGGTGCTGCAGCTGACGTTTGAGCGTAGGTAGCGTCACGAGGCCGCTCCGATGGGCGTAGAGGGCTAGGCTCCGGCGAAGCTGGTGGCGGGTGAACGGCCACTGCTGCCCGAGCGCGTACTTCGGCTCGTCTTCCCACGCGCGGTGCATGTCGACACGCTTCAGCTCGGCGATGTCCTCGAATGTGATCGTCGGAAAGACGCGCTCACGAAAGGCTTCGATATAGTTAGCTACTTTACTTGCCGCCCGGTTTGCCACGTATCCATGACGCGGGCCTATCGGCAGACCCATCCGGCAGAACAGCAGGTGCGAACCGTCCGTCGATTCGGCGTAGCCTTGCGCGCCGTGCGCACGGTGCGCCTCGCCCGACAGGCGTTGCGCGAGCCTGATAGCGCGGGCAGCGAGCGGGCTGGTCACCCAGCACGCGCGCCTGGGACGACCGCCCGACAGTTTGGTCGTGACGCCCTCGATGGTGTAGTGCGTCACGCCATCCAGACGGGACTCGCTCAGGCAGTTGTAGGGCAGGGTCTCTGCTTCTGCCGCGCGCATGCCGGTGAACGACAGGATGACAAGCTGACATAGCGCGGTGATCGACGCCACAAGCGACGACCCGACGTAACGGGGGTCCTCGCACCTGAAGTGCGTGGCAGTACTTACCAGTTCTGAAGGGACACCAGGCCTCTCGCCAGCGTATACGCGTGCGAGGTGGTCCGACAGAACATCAGCGACGTCTTCAGCGATGCCGAGGTCATGCTGACAGGTCGACAGGAAGTGCTGGTAGATCCGCGTCGGGATGGCAGGGTATTGCGAGTATCCAGCGTGTTGCGCCCAGCGTTTAAGCAGAGGCTTATGTAATTGGACCAGCGGTACGCGCAGCCCTGTGGTCTCGACGCCCAGACGGTGAAGCTTCACCAGAATCGAATGAAGGCGTTGGGCCTTCGACTCCATTCCGGCTTGCGCCGCATAGTCCAGAACAACGGCGACATTGGACAGGCCCTCGTAGAGCGTAAGTTGACGTGCGGCGGCAAAGAACGTGAACTCCCTCAGGTTGATTGAACGAGCCTGAAGCGTGCCGGACGCCGGTACCATATCGGTCGCTTCGTGCATCAGAAAGTACATGACCTGCTTCCATTGACGCGTGGTTGCTTCTGAAAGCGCGCGACTCACGCCGTCAGGCAAGTGGCTCCTAAAATAGAGATGCGTGCTGCGTGGCCCAACCGCGTACGCACGGATGTCCCAGGTATCGTCACCAAACAGCGAAACAGTGTTCCCGGACGTGTCGCGCGTGACGACCGTATCGTCCTCGACCCGATACCAGTCGGGCCGCTTAGCGGTCGGCGCGATCAGTGTGTTGTTCATGCCACTCCCAATTCGTAAAGCTGGTCGAGCTTGGCCGACCAGAAAGCGTCCAGATTCCCCTCAATATCAACGTCATGCTCGATCTGTTCGACCAGCGCGGCATCCCGCCTGCGCAGTTCGTCGAGCAGGAAGTCAACGCGTCGCAGCACCGCACCGAACGATCTGTCGTACTGCTCGATCGAGTCAGCACGCCCGCACACGAGTCTGACGCAGTGACGGCAGCTCAGCAGCTTGCGGATGTCGGTCGCGTCAGCGTGCACGCGGTACTGGTCGCAGAAGAGACACCCTTCGGTCGAGCGGCAGTCAGGCTGTACCGTGACCGAAGCCGCGATCGGCGCAGGCTTGTGGAATCCGATGCAGATGCCCACTGCGCTCCCGATGCTGCCCGCCGGGTCGTTGCCTGGCCCCAGCACGGTCTTCTCGACCGAAGCGAGGAACGCCCCCATCTCAGCCTTGTGCGCGGCATCCGTGCCGTTCGAGTACGAGCGCAGCGCCGTCTCCAGCGAGTGCCCCATCAGCCTGGCTGCGATGACGGGGCCGTGGTTGCTCACCGCCCAATCCTGCTTCGCCGCACGCCACTGACGCGCGCCAATGCGCGGCAGCACGATCCCGAGCGTGTCGAGTCGACGGTAAAGCCGCTCCAGGAATTTGGTTGAGAGACCCGTTAGCCGCCGCAGCTGTGCATGATGCCCGACGACGACGAACAACGCGTCCCACTCTGCGTCCTGCACCAGATACTCGCGCAACGCCAGATACGCCCTGAGCTTCGGCATGAAGCCCAGCGAGACGGTGAACGTAATCTCCTTCCCGCCTGCCCGGTACTTGACCTGACGAAACTTCTGACGCGCAACCGACGCATCCTGCAGGCTCGTGGCAAGCTCCGGACTCCACTTCATGGCTAGCAGTTGCGCGAGGTTGATGCCCGTTTCGGCAAGAAACAGCGCGGCGAAGCAAGAGGCCGCTATCGAAGCGTGCGAGCGTCGGATTGACGACTGCGCGTCCGCGTTCGCCGCCGCAAGATGTTTAGCTGTCAGTCCGGCGATCCTCCTCGAACTCTCATGCGGAGTATTAGCCCCTGTTTCGGCCATGCGCTTCGTGATGTCTTCGCGAGTACGTGGCTCTCCTGTCTCCAGATTCCAGCCGATCAGGCCGCGCGAGTCGTCGCCGTCGCTACGGCCGTAGATGTGCGGAACGAGGCAAAGATGCTCACCTCGCACCGTGGTCACGCGCACGGGGTACGGTTTGAAGTCGAGCACCAGCGTGCTGATGCTGCTGAAGAGCGCGTCGGCCCACGCGAGCAGGGCGGCCTGTGCCTCGGCGTCAGGCACAGCCGTCGGCACCCAGGCATCCTGTTGGTGGCGCAGCACCCTCGCGTCGGCGCAGAAGTCGTCGCTTCGGAAGAACTCACGTAGCATCGACAACAGACTGCGCTGATAGTGGGCGACGGAATTGCGGTTCAGGTTGCCTAGCGAGACCTGTTCGCGCCTCTCACGGAAGTACCGATGAACCGCCTCTGCGGTGGCCTTCTCGTCACAGAGCACCTGATGCAAGCCCTGGCTGTCGGCCCAGTTGACGAAATCAAGCACGACGCGCAAATCCATGAAGATCGTCACCGGACGCCTCGCGCCAAGTGTCATACGCCCGGAAAGCTGCGTCACCAGCAGACGTACTACCCCGGCGCGTTCGCTGCTGAAACTCGTATGGTCGAAAGTACGTCGTGTGCGCTGCGGGCTCGACGTGTCGCGCGTCAGGTAGCAGATCTGGCCGATATCGGAACGGCTGTTCACGCCTTCCCACCGGAGCAGCGCGCGCTCCGGGTGCAGCAGTATTGTGCCCTCCGCAAGCGGCATGCGAACTTCCTCGTACAGGCGGTTCATGCTGCCTCCACAGTGTCGAGGGTGCGCGTGACCAGCGTCGACAGGTGCGCTCCCCAGCCGTCCTGTACAGCGTCGAACAGCTTGCGGTTCTCCCTGAAGCCGAGGTACGCCTCGCTTGTAGATGGGCGGACGTGCCACATCAACTGCCGCAACTGATCGAGCGCCCGGGTGTACTTCGTCCCCTTCGCCGTCATCGCGTCGACCATGTTCAGCCCGAAAGTCGCGCGCAGGTCGTGGAAACTGAACTCGTACCTGGGGTTGTCGAGCCGCACACGCATCATGGGCAACAGTTCGTCCCGGATGAACTGGCGCACGGCCTGCCCGGTCTTGACGTGACGGCGCACGCGCGGGCCAGAGGTGAGCGGGTCGCGCGACGCGCGATCCTCGTAGAGCGGCGCACCGCGATGGCTCAGAAAGAGCGCCTGGTCGAAGTGATCGCCGCCATCTGCCATCTGGCGGCGCTTGCGCGCACGATTGCTGTGCACGTAGATGTACAGCCGCTCATAGAAACCGCGCGGAACGTGCAACACGCCCTTAACACCGCCCTTCGTGTCGATGCCGGTACCTGGCCCGCAGGCGAGACGGATGTCGTCGCCGTGAAACCCGTCAGGCTTGCGCATCACGTGTTTCGCACGCACGGTCAGTACCGTCTGGATGCGGGCGCCTGTCAACAGCGCGAACAGATGAACGAGCGTCATCTCGATGTTGCCGAGTGTGGCTAACGATTCAAGCAGCGCCGACTGCTCGGCAGAGGGGAGCGGGCGCAGGCGACCACCGTCCTGGATGTGATCGTCCCACGGGTCTTCTGCGCGCCGGCCACTGATCGACAGGTCCGTGGTCTTGACTTCGATCACGCTGCTGAAGCCCTTCTGGTCCTTGAACTCAATGAAACGATCAGATTCGACCCACGGCGCGTTCGTGGGTCGAAAGCCTGCTTCGGTCATCATCCAGCGATAAAAGCGCACCACGGTGCCCATACGACGCCTGGCAACGCCCGGAGACAGCTCGCCGGCCTGCACGGCCAGCTTGATCGAGCCGCTATATCGGTAGGTCGGACGTTGCCGCTTGTTCACAGGGAAGACGAGCCAGTCGATACCCTCGTCATCCAGATAACGACGGAACGCTACCAGGTCGTCAGCGATGCTGGCGAACGTCAGCATGTTCGGCGACGACTTCGACTCGATCATATCGATGAGCCAGAGGTTCGCCTCAGCCCACGGCGCGCCGTCAGCAAGTCGGACAACGGGAAAGAGAGGAAAGGTGCCAGCGATCCACTTCGGGCGGGTGTCGCGTCGCTTGCCGGTGTCGGGGTCTGCGAGCGGGACCGTGTGATAGATGGTGCCGCCCTCGGGAGTGGTGATACTGACCGGCGTCGCGCCGGGTGTGTCGCGGTCAACGACCTCGGTCAACGGCAGTTGCCGGATGGTCGTTCGTCTTGCTGTCATCGTGCAGATCCTCTGCTGTGTTTGTGCGGGTGTCCGCTTTAACACAGCCTGCGAGTATTAGAGAATCGTTACCGACTTGCGCATAAGGC
>NZ_CAJNBK010000056.1 GCF_905220975.1 Paraburkholderia haematera
GCGAACGGCACAACTGATCACCACCGCAGGGAAGCGATGGCCGTGATAGAGAGATCTCGTCTTTTTCATCTCCCGATTTTACGCGACCACCTCGGCAACGTGACAAAGCCCGCGATACAGCTCACGGGTTTTCGGATGCGCGGCCTTGAGGCGGTCGATTTCGGCGGCAAGACGGGTTTCGTCGGGCAGGACGTCGGACATCGGCGGAGGCTCCGGGGAATTTCTAAAATAATACTACGTAAAACGCACTATTTTTAACTATATCTACGACATACACGACATTAGGCCTATAATGTCGTGTATGTGGCCGGACGCGCCGGCCGTCACCGCGCTACACCCGCCGGAGCCGCCCGAACCGTGTCAGATACCCCGATTGCGTCGGTGCAGCCCGTCGAGTCCCTCGTCATTCCGGAACGCCTGGACGGTCGCCACGGCGCCAACCGTGGCGCAATCGGTGGCTCACAGCTATCGGCCACCAACGATCTGGACGCTGTCCGCGCCTGGCTATCGAACTACGCTGACACGAAGACGACCTTCGACAGTTATCGCAAGGAAGCCGAGCGGCTCCTGCTGTGGGCGGTCGTGCAACTCGGCAAACCGCTGTCATCGCTCACACACGAGGATCTGCTGCTGTTCAGGGCATTCCTCGCCAATCCGCAACCCGCAGCTCGCTGGGTGTCGGCCACCGGCGGCAAGTATCCACGTGATGACGCGCGCTGGCGGCCGTTCAACGGCCCGCTGTCGCCGGCCAGCCAGCAGCAGGCGCTGATCATCCTGAATGGCATGTTCACCTGGCTGGTCGACGCCGGTTACCTGCGCGGCAACCCGATGGCATTGCTGCGGCAGCGTGGAAAACGCGCGGCGCCGCGGGTCACGCGCTACCTGCCGGTCTCGCTGTGGGATGAGGTCAAGGGCTTCGTCGAACAGTTGCCACAGGACACCGCGGTGCAGCAGGCGTACGCCGCCCGCTGCCGCTGGCTGACCACCCTCTTCTACCTGCAGGGCATGCGCCTCTCCGAGGTCGCCACCGGAAAAATGGGCGACTTCTCGCGCCGGCTCGGCGCCGACGGACGCGACCAGTGGTGGCTGGACATCCGCGGCAAGGGTGGCCGGGAGCGGATCGTCCCCGCGTCGCCCGAACTGGTCTCCGAGCTGACCCGCTACCGGAAGGCGAACGGCCTGCCGTCGCTTCCGGGCCGCACCGACGACACACCGCTGGTCATCCCGTTCAGGGGAAAACATCGCTGCATGTCGCGCTCAGCCGTGCACGACGCGATAAAAAGCGTGTTTGGCAACGCGGCGGACAGGTTGCGCGCCTGCGGACCGGAGTTCGCGGACCGTGCCGATGAGCTGGACCGCGCGTCGGCGCACTGGCTTCGACACACATCGGGCTCGCACCAGGCCGACGGGGGTGTCGACCTGCGCACGGTACGCGACAATCTCGGTCACGTCTCGCTGAACACCACCAGCCTTTACCTGCATGAGGAAGAAGACAAACGGCATCGCGAGACGGTGAAACGCCACCGGATGAACTGGGAAGCACAGACCGCCGCAGAGCCCGGTTCTATGGAGAGCGACCATTGAAGCCCGGCCAGCTTCAGCGATTGCGTCGCACCATAAGTCGACTTCCCGAATAGCCCTCGACGACACGAGCTGTCTACCAGCCAGAATCAGGCATTCACAGAAACTGGGAACTGGTGGTACCCGCGAGGAGCGTCCTGATCTTCTGCTCCGCCGCAAGCACTTCGTGCAACGGCGCACGGGCGAGCTGAGAATCATAAAGGACCAGCAGCGCTTCGAAGTCGACAATTGTCTCGGCCGGTAGCCGCCATTCACCACACTCATTCGCCCGTGACAAGGTCGCCTCAACGGCATACTCGGCAATCCTGAATTGGTCGGCCGGACAGTTAAGCATCCATATTATTTCAATGCATGTATGGACCCGACGCCTTTTGCAAGCTTCTTGTTCGGGATGAAACGCACGTGCGCATCCACTCAGGAAACGATGCGATCAACCCCTTGATCGCAGCAACATGGGCGAGCGCAGAGATTCAATGCCGGGCGCTACCCCAGTCCCACCCGTCGCGATGGAAATCCAGCCGTCTAAGCAGTTTTCGGCGAATTTGCTCCCGGTGATAGTGAGCGGCGACGAACGCTGTTGCCGTCACCAGCACGAATGAACCTACGACGGTTGCCACTGCTTCACTCATCGGAACCTCCATTGCGGATCTCTCGGGTTCACTGCAGGTGCTGCCCTCCATTGATCGCGATGTTGGCGCCGGTCACGAAGTCCGCCTCGCGCGAGCACAGGTAAACCACGAGAGCGGCAACTTCGTCCGGTTGCCCGAGCCGGCCGACCGGAATCTGCGGAATGATCTTCGTCTCGCGGATTTCCTCGGGCACCGCCATCACCATCTTCGTCGCGATATAGCCCGGCGAGATCGTGTTGACAGTGACGCCTTTTTTCGCCACCTCGAGTGCCAGCGATTTCGTAAAACCGTGCATGCCGGCCTTTGCCGCCGCATAGTTGGTCTGGCCGAACCCACCCTTGGAGCCGATGATCGACGACATGTTGATGATGCGGCCCCAGCCACGCTCGACCATGCTGTCGCACACCGGCTTCGTCATGTTGAACACCGAATCGAGGTTCGTGCGGATCACCGCGTCCCAATTGACCTTGTCCAGTTTCTTGAAGCTGGCGTCGCGCGTGATGCCGGCGTTGTTGATCAGGATGTCAACCGGTCCGACTTCCGCCTTGATCTGCGCCATGCATTTTTCGCACGAGTCGTAGTCGGCGACGTCGACCGCGTACGCGCGGAACTGTCGTCCCTCGGCTTCCATGCGCGCGAGCCACTCGTTCGCACCGGTGTTGCCGGGCGAATAGGTGACGACGACCGCATAACCGGCGTCATGCAACTTGATGCTGATCGCCTCACCCAGTCCACCCATGCCACCCGTTACTACCGCGATCTGCTTTGCCATCGAATCGTCCTCACAAATACTGGCGGCGTGCTCGTCTGGAGCAACACTGCCTTCAGTCAGAAATTGGATGCATTGAAAAACCGGACCCTTATCCAAAATGAATAAAAGGAATCCTACATATATATGCGAAACCGATAACGCGGGCATCGCTGCCCGCGTGAGTCTTTGTGCTCCGCGCTCGCGGCTATGGCAGCCGACTAGGCAGCACTACGTTTGGCGGCCTTGGACGCTGAGGCCGTGACGGCTTCGAGATTGGTCCCGGCCATCTCCACGGCCTGTTGTCCTGTCTTCTGCAGCGATTCATACAGCGTGGTGGTGGCGCTGATTGCAGTCTTCCACGCGGCGATGGCTGCTTCTGAACCCGCAGGGGCACTCTTCGACGCTTCCTCGATGAATTCCTGCACGCGTACGTTATACCGTTCGTACTGCGTCTGTGCGAGTTGCGCGACCTCAGCCTGCGTCGTTGACGCGATGTCGAACAGTTGACGGCCGTATGACAGTGATTTCTCCGCGAAAGGCGCGGTGAAACCGGCTTGCAACGTGAGCCACTGCTGCGGGTCTGTTGTACCGGGCGCCTTTGTCAGGTTCTCCTTCGATTCCGCCAGCGTGGACCTGACGACCTGCAGGTTCAGTGCGACCAGTTTTTCGACGCCTTCAAAGGCCTTGCCGGTCAATCCGAAGAATGCGTCGAGGCTGGCCTTCTGTGATGCGGCGATTTGCTCGGGACTCAATAGAGCCATTGTTGAAATTCCTCAGGATTCAGTACGCCGCGCGAAACCCCGATCGACCGGATGTAACACGGCGAATGACAATAATGGATGGACCGAAGTGCAAGGACGCCTGCCAGGCAGCATGCGTCGCGAATACTTCGGAGGGTCGTTACAGCAAGAGGTACTACGCCTTAAAGTCCAACTAAATCTGCTTCGCTTACTTTGTCTTCGGCGCACTCGCCGCGTGGTGCGGCGGCACGCGCCGCAACTTCCTAGCGCCTACGCGCGACGGCCTTGAGAATGGAAGCGCCTTCGCTTGTGACATGGGGACGTGGATGGCCCGACGCGAGGCGTTCCAGTGATATGAGTTGACGCTCCAGCAGCGCATCGAGTTCGGCGCGTCCCAGTTCGATCTGATCCGGCGCGTCCTTGATGAGCATTAAGGTGGCGAATTCATGGGGACTCAGCATATCGTCTCCTCCATTGAGTCTGTATGCGTCGGGAGCATTAATTACCATCTCCTGTGGCGAATGGCGGCAAATATTTCGTTCGCCTTTGCGAAGCAAAGGGTTCAGGAAATCCCTACAGAAACGTCATCATAACCGCACAATTTTGAATTGCAATATGCTCAGTACTTTTTTGATTTGTCTGTTTATTCAGTCCGCATATGACGGCAACGAATTCCTCGCCGTGCGGGCGTGGAGGCCATGGAAGCCTTGATCGGCGGGGTCTGGGCCGATCTGGACGGGCTCGCGATGTCTGAATTAGCAAACAATCAAGGACACAGCGCAGCCCGTCTATTCATATATGAAAATGACGTTTATAGGTCAGCATTGTCTTATTCAGACATGGGCCGCTCATACGCTGATATTGAGAAATATTTATTACACAACATGTGAATTGCCTATTTTCGTAAATCGAATCATCGCAAAAGGCGTAAGCGTCCGATCTTGACCGTCTAGATTCTGGTCGCATCGCACCCCATGCTTTCGTTGGGCACAAATGTCACTGTGTCCATAAAGGGAGATCATGGACAGAGTCACT
>NZ_CAJNBK010000057.1 GCF_905220975.1 Paraburkholderia haematera
TGCTAGGGAGCCTGACGATTACCTACTTTCACACGGGAATCCGCACTATCATCGGCGTGGAGTCGTTTCACGGTCCTGTTCGGGATGGGAAGGGGTGGGACCGACTCGCTATGGTCATCAGGCATGACTTGTTGCTGCGTTGACTTCGTCAACACAACCAATCTGGAAGAAGTAGTTTCTGGTGATGCTCACCAGAGGGAGTTGTGTTGTTCGAGGCACAACATCGATCTCAACCTGTGTGTTCTGCTACCCCTTCTGGGGTTCACACGTATCCCCTGCGGGGATCGGACCAGAGTAAGCGCTAAAGCGCTAACTCTGGTCGAGACACACCTGTTATAGGATCAAGCCTTACGGGCAATTAGTATCAGTTAGCTTAACGCATTACTGCGCTTCCACACCTGACCTATCAACGTCCTGGTCTTGAACGACCCTTCAAGGGGCTCGAAGCCCCGGGGATATCTCATCTTAAGGCGAGTTTCCCGCTTAGATGCTTTCAGCGGTTATCTCTTCCGAACATAGCTACCCGGCGATGCCACTGGCGTGACAACCGGTACACCAGAGGTTCGTCCACTCCGGTCCTCTCGTACTAGGAGCAGCCCCCTTCAAATATCCAGCGCCCACGGCAGATAGGGACCAAACTGTCTCACGACGTTTTAAACCCAGCTCACGTACCTCTTTAAATGGCGAACAGCCATACCCTTGGGACCGGCTACAGCCCCAGGATGAGATGAGCCGACATCGAGGTGCCAAACACCGCCGTCGATATGAACTCTTGGGCGGTATCAGCCTGTTATCCCCAGAGTACCTTTTATCCGTTGAGCGATGGCCCTTCCATACAGAACCACCGGATCACTATGACCTGCTTTCGCACCTGCTCGACTTGTCGGTCTCGCAGTTAAGCACGCTTATGCCATTGCACTATCAGCACGATTTCCGACCGTACCTAGCGTACCTTCGTACTCCTCCGTTACACTTTGGGAGGAGACCGCCCCAGTCAAACTGCCTACCATGCACTGTCCCCAGTCCGGATAACGGACCAAGGTTAGAACCTCAAACAAACCAGGGTGGTATTTCAAGGACGGCTCCACGCAGACTGGCGTCCACGCTTCATAGCCTCCCACCTATCCTACACAGATCGGTTCAAAGTCCAATGCAAAGCTACAGTAAAGGTTCATGGGGTCTTTCCGTCTAGCCGCGGGGAGATTGCATCATCACAAACACTTCAACTTCGCTGAGTCTCGGGAGGAGACAGTGTGGCCATCGTTACGCCATTCGTGCAGGTCGGAACTTACCCGACAAGGAATTTCGCTACCTTAGGACCGTTATAGTTACGGCCGCCGTTTACCGGGACTTCAATCAAGAGCTTGCACCCCATCATTTAATCTTCCGGCACCGGGCAGGCGTCACACCCTATACGTCCACTTTCGTGTTTGCAGAGTGCTGTGTTTTTATTAAACAGTCGCAGCCACCAGTTTATTGCAACCCCTTCACCCTTTGCGCGCAGGCGCATCAAGCTACAGGGGCGTACCTTATCCCGAAGTTACGGTACCAATTTGCCGAGTTCCTTCTCCCGAGTTCTCTCAAGCGCCTTAGAATACTCATCTCGCCCACCTGTGTCGGTTTGCGGTACGGTCTTGTTAAACTGAAGCTTAGAGGCTTTTCTTGGAACCACTTCCAGTTGCTTCTTCACCGAAGTGAATGGCCTCGCACCCTTGAATTCCGCGCCCGGATTTGCCTAAGCGCCTTCTCCAATGCAAGGACCGGGACTTCCAACACCCGGACAACCTTCCGCGATCCGTCCCCCCATCGCATTTAACAATGGTGCAGGAATATTAACCTGCTTCCCATCAGCTACGCATTTCTGCCTCGCCTTAGGGGCCGACTCACCCTACGCCGATGAACGTTGCGTAGGAAACCTTGGGCTTACGGCGAGGGGGCCTTTCACCCCCTTTATCGCTACTCATGTCAGCATTCGCACTTCCGATACCTCCAGCGCACTTTTCAATGCACCTTCGCAGGCTTACGGAACGCTCTCCTACCATGCACATAAATGTGCATCCGCAGCTTCGGTATATTGCTTAGCCCCGTTACATCTTCCGCGCAGGACGACTCGATCAGTGAGCTATTACGCTTTCTTTAAAGGATGGCTGCTTCTAAGCCAACCTCCTGACTGTTTTAGCCTTCCCACTTCGTTTCCCACTTAGCAATATTTGGGGACCTTAGCTGGCGGTCTGGGTTGTTTCCCTCTTGACACCGGACGTTAGCACCCGATGTCTGTCTCCCGTGATTGCACTCTTCGGTATTCGGAGTTTGCTATGGCGTAGTAATCCGCAATGGACCCCACAACCATGACAGTGCTCTACCCCCGAAGGTGATACACGAGGCACTACCTAAATAGTTTTCGGAGAGAACCAGCTATTTCCAGGTTTGTTTAGCCTTTCACCCCTATCCACAGCTCATCCCCTAACTTTTCAACGTTAGTGGGTTCGGACCTCCAGTACGTGTTACCGCACCTTCATCCTGGCCATGGATAGATCACCTGGTTTCGGGTCTACACCCAGCGACTGAATCGCCCTGTTCGGACTCGCTTTCGCTACGCCTGCCCTAATCGGTTAAGCTTGCCACTGAATGTAAGTCGCTGACCCATTATACAAAAGGTACGCAGTCACCCCTCAAGGAGGCTCCTACTGTTTGTATGCATGCGGTTTCAGGATCTATTTCACTCCCCTCCCGGGGTTCTTTTCGCCTTTCCCTCACGGTACTGGTTCACTATCGGTCGATCACGAGTATTTAGCCTTGGAGGATGGTCCCCCCATCTTCAGACAGGATTTCACGTGTCCCGCCCTACTTGTCGTACACCTAGTTCTTCCTCGCTGTTTTCGTCTACAGGGCTATCACCTGCTATGGCGGCACTTTCCAGAGCCTTCGACTAACAATGAAGATAAAGAGTACAGGCTG
>NZ_CAJNBK010000058.1 GCF_905220975.1 Paraburkholderia haematera
TGGTCGTTCGTCTTGCTGTCATCGTGCAGATCCTCTGCTGTGTTTGTGCGGGTGTCCGCTTTAACACAGCCTGCGAGTATTAGAGAATCGTTACCGACTTGCGCATAAGGCCTGGCTCGCGCTGCACGAGACGCCCACCACCCAGCGCGCCTATCGCAAGGAGGCGGAACGCCTGATCCTGTGGGCGATCGTCGAACGCGGGCGGGCACTGTCATCGCTGACCACGGAAGACGCGATCGCGTACCGGGCGTTTCTGCGCCGGCCCATCCCTCGCGAACGCTGGATCGGACCACCGCGGCCCCGCACCGCGCCCGACTGGCGGCCGTTCGCCGGAAACCTGTCCGCGCGATCCACCGCGTATGCGCTTTCGGTGGTGGGCGCACTGTTCCGCTGGCTGATCGAGCAGCGCTACGTCCTTGCCAATCCCTTTGCCGGGATCAAGGTGCGAGGCCGCACGCGGGTCACGCCGCTCGATACATCGCGCGGCTTCAGCGAGGGCGAGTGGCTGCTCGTGCGCGCCATCGCGGACGGACTTGAATGGTCCTGCGGCTGGGCGGAGCCCGCTGCGCGGCGGATGCGTTTCATGCTCGACTTTTCTTACGCGACCGGATTGCGCGTAAGCGAACTCGTCGGCGCAACACTCGGTGATATCCGCACCGATGAGCACGGCGATCACTGGCTGCATCTGGTCGGCAAGGGCAGCCGGCCCGGCAAGGTCGCCTTGCCCCCACTGGCACGTACGGCGCTCGATCAGTATCTCGTGCAGCGCCGACTTCCAGTCACGCCGGCACGCTGGGATCCGAAAACGCCGCTCGTCGCGAACCTCGAACAGGACAGCACCACGGGCATTACAGGAACCCGATTGTGGAACGTCATGCGTCGCTTCTTTGATCAAGCCGCCGATGTCATCGGCGCCGACCATCCGACGGCCGCGGGGAAGCTGCGACGCGCCAGCCCGCACTGGATGCGGCATACGCACGCGTCCCACGCACTTGCCCGCGGGGCGGAACTGACGACCGTGCGGGATAACCTGCGCCACGCATCGATCGCAACGACCTCGATTTACCTTCAGAGCGAGGAGCTCAAACGCGCCCGCCAGATGAATCAGGCGTTTGCCGCACGATAGTCCAACGCCCCGGGGCGACATGTTTCATCTTTTAGTCCCACACACTACCGCGTTTGCCACGTCGGAGCTGCTACTGCGAGACACTCCTCACGCATTGGCCGGAAGGCGCTTATAGTCCGACAATCTGAATACGGCAACGGTCGCCTTCAGGTCGCGCCCCTGTTCCTCCAGAGACTGCGCGGCCGCCGCCGCTTCTTCAACAAGCGCGGCGTTCTGCTGGGTCACTTCGTCCATCTGCGTGACCGCCAGCGCAACCTGCTCAATACCGGTCTGTTGCTCGGCTGAAGCGGCGGATATCTCCCCCATGATATCTGTCACGCGCCGCACGCTCGTATCGATTTCATTCATCCGTTGGCCGGCCTCCCCAACCATCAAACTTCCGGCATTTACACGTTCTGCGGACATCTCAATCAATACCTTGATTTCCTTTGCCGCAGACGACGAGCGTTGTGCAAGCGTGCGCACTTCTCCCGCGACCACGGCAAAACCGCGGCCCTGTTCGCCGGCCCGGGCAGCTTCGACCGCCGCGTTGAGCGCGAGGATGTTGGTCTGGAATGCAATGCCCTCGATAATCCCGATGATGTTGCCGATCTTTGCCGAACTCTGACTGATTTCGGCCATCGTGGCGGCAACGCGGCTCACGACCTCATTGCCCCGCTCGGCAGTGCCGGCAGCGCTCAACGCGAGCGTATTGGCCTGCCGCGCGTTGTCAGTGTTCCGCCTCACCGTGCCGGTCAACTCTTCCATGCTGGCCGCTGTCTCTTCGAGCGACGCCGCCTGTTGCTCCGTGCGCTGCGACAGGTCGAGATTGCCGGATGCTATCTGGCTCGATGCCGTACCGATACTTTCGGCGCCGGCACGAATGCGCTGAACGATGCTCGCCAATGAGCGACTCATCGCGAGGATGGATTCCATCAGTTCACCGAATTCGTCGACTCGGGTTACCGTCAGCTCCGCGCCCAGATCACCTTGCGCGATTCTCGCGGCGAGGCGATTGACTTCGAGCAAAGGCTTGCGGATTGATCGGATCAGTGCAGCAGCACCGGTCAGTACACTCAGCGCGAGGACCACAATCAGCATCGCAGTTGTCGAAACAATGATGTATCGCTGACGTTCGAAATCTGCCTGGGCGATCGCCAGTTGCTGCTCCTGCTGTTCGACGAACGTCCTTATCGCCTTACCGTAAGCAGTCTGAATCGGCATGTATTCCTCGTTCAACATGGCGAGCGCCGCGGGTTTCCCGGCCTCGTTGGATCGCATTGCCACGATCCTGTCGCGGGTCGCCAGCACCTGATTGCGCAACCCTGCAATAGCGTCGAGCTGCTTCCGGTCAGCGGGAGTGTGCGCGAGGACGGCTATCGTCTTCTGCACCACTGCGATCTGGGAAATCGTCGCGGCATTATCCTTACTGAAGACATCCGATAAAGCGGGATCGGCGCTAATAATCATCGCCTGCGTGCGCAATGCCGCAATGTCCGCGAGTTTCGACCAGGCGTAGGCGGCAGTCACTTTTCCGGACAGCATCTTTAGTCTTACTGTGTCAATAAAATATTCACATCAAAGCGATACCTGGTAGTATTGAATAATACAGACTTTGGATGATCGCGATGAGAGAAGATATCGACGAATTTGACGCG
>NZ_CAJNBK010000059.1 GCF_905220975.1 Paraburkholderia haematera
GTGGGTTTCCCCATTCGGACATCTACGGATCAAAGCTCGTTTGCCAGCTCCCCGTAGCTTTTCGCAGGCTACCGCGTCCTTCATCGCCTGTGATCGCCAAGGCATCCACCACATGCACTTGTTCGCTTGACCCTATAACGGGTGTGTCTCTGCATGAATCCGGAGACTCACGCTTCATCACAATCGCTACAGGTTGAGTATTCGTGTTGCGCCGTATTCCAAGGCAATCTTTCGATTACCTTTTCATACATTGATACAATCACAACCCTGATTCACCTACTCACACACCCATCTCTAAGTATGCTTTCGTGAATCTCTTTACTACTTCTTCCTGATTGTTAAAGAACGACAGCCGATATCGCGGTTGCTATAACCGCGTATCACTCTGACTGGCTCAATCGCCAATGCCTGTTTCACTACACCGCAAACCTCTTTCAAGGCTCACCGCAGTAAAACCGGCATTGAAGATTGGTGGAGGATGACGGGATCGAACCGACGACCCCCTGCTTGCAAAGCAGGTGCTCTCCCAGCTGAGCTAATCCCCCAGTCACACAGATATCCCTACATCTCTATCTGTCTTGATGCCCCAGGGGTTTCAGTGATCAGCGCAGCCACCGCAGAAACAGTGGTGGGTCTGGATGGATTCGAACCATCGACCCCCGCCTTATCAAGACGGTGCTCTAACCAACTGAGCTACAGACCCCTGAGTCTGTCCTAATTCACAGCCGATAAGCGTGAGCGCTCAACGCATTGACACGTTAGCTCGAGAAAGGAGGTGATCCAGCCGCACCTTCCGATACGGCTACCTTGTTACGACTTCACCCCAGTCATGAATCCTACCGTGGTGACCGTCCTCCTTGCGGTTAGACTAGCCACTTCTGGTAAAACCCACTCCCATGGTGTGACGGGCGGTGTGTACAAGACCCGGGAACGTATTCACCGCGGCATGCTGATCCGCGATTACTAGCGATTCCAGCTTCACGCACTCGAGTTGCAGAGTGCGATCCGGACTACGATCGGTTTTCTGGGATTGGCTCCACCTCGCGGCTTGGCGACCCTCTGTTCCGACCATTGTATGACGTGTGAAGCCCTACCCATAAGGGCCATGAGGACTTGACGTCATCCCCACCTTCCTCCGGTTTGTCACCGGCAGTCTCCCTAGAGTGCTCTTGCGTAGCAACTAGGGACAAGGGTTGCGCTCGTTGCGGGACTTAACCCAACATCTCACGACACGAGCTGACGACAGCCATGCAGCACCTGTGTTATGGCTCCCTTTCGGGCACTCCCACCTCTCAGCAGGATTCCATACATGTCAAGGGTAGGTAAGGTTTTTCGCGTTGCATCGAATTAATCCACATCATCCACCGCTTGTGCGGGTCCCCGTCAATTCCTTTGAGTTTTAATCTTGCGACCGTACTCCCCAGGCGGTCAACTTCACGCGTTAGCTACGTTACTAAGGAAATGAATCCCCAACAACTAGTTGACATCGTTTAGGGCGTGGACTACCAGGGTATCTAATCCTGTTTGCTCCCCACGCTTTCGTGCATGAGCGTCAGTATTGGCCCAGGGGGCTGCCTTCGCCATCGGTATTCCTCCACATCTCTACGCATTTCACTGCTACACGTGGAATTCTACCCCCCTCTGCCATACTCTAGCCCGCCAGTCACAAATGCAGTTCCCAGGTTAAGCCCGGGGATTTCACATCTGTCTTAGCGGACCGCCTGCGCACGCTTTACGCCCAGTAATTCCGATTAACGCTTGCACCCTACGTATTACCGCGGCTGCTGGCACGTAGTTAGCCGGTGCTTATTCTTCCGGTACCGTCATCCCCCCACCATATTAGGGCGAAGGTTTTCTTTCCGGACAAAAGTGCTTTACAACCCGAAGGCCTTCTTCACACACGCGGCATTGCTGGATCAGGGTTGCCCCCATTGTCCAAAATTCCCCACTGCTGCCTCCCGTAGGAGTCTGGGCCGTGTCTCAGTCCCAGTGTGGCTGGTCGTCCTCTCAGACCAGCTACAGATCGTCGCCTTGGTAGGCCTTTACCCCACCAACTAGCTAATCTGCCATCGGCCGCCCCTGTAGCGAGAGGTCCTAAGATCCCCCCCTTTCCTCCGTAGAGCGTATGCGGTATTAATCCGGCTTTCGCCGGGCTATCCCCCACTACAGGACACGTTCCGATGTATTACTCACCCGTTCGCCACTCGCCACCAGGGTTGCCCCCGTGCTGCCGTTCGACTTGCATGTGTAAGGCATGCCGCCAGCGTTCAATCTGAGCCAGGATCAAACTCTTCAGTTCAAACCTGTTACTGTTTTTCGGTCCAGTTAAGGACCGGTCGCTCACTCAACGTACTGACGAATGAT
>NZ_CAJNBK010000060.1 GCF_905220975.1 Paraburkholderia haematera
AGTCGGGTAAGGACGCGACGTTGCCGTCGCGTCCTCCCCTAAGAACCGTACGTGCGAGTTTCCCCGCATACGGCTCAAGCCTCAATAAGGCTGGCTCATGCCAACCCGGTCAACGACGTTCGACCAGCATGTGTACCGGCGTTAGGGCCAGACGACCGCATGCGCGTTGCTTTTGGGTAACGTTCTGCGGGAGCGGGACTTGCGGCTTCGGATCGCAGCGCGCTGCGCGAAGTACGTGAACCACTCGGTGTCGTAAGGGTTGGCGTCCGATTGGACCTTCGGGTGCCGCTCAATCGGCGTGGCCGACGCTTTTCGAAGCTCCCGGTAGATCGGGGAGCCAGTGTCATCCACTTCGTCCGTGCGTGCGGCGAACACCCAGTGCCGCAGCCCGAACTGGTGGAAGTAACGCTGGTATACCCAGTGTCCCAGTTTCTTCGGATGGCGTCGTCGCGCCCATTGCCATAACGCGTACCAGATTTGGCTGTCCACATAACTGAAGGTTTTCTTCGCTACGATGTGCCGGTGGTACATCGCCCAACCAGTGATGACCGGGTTGAGAGTATCGATGAGTTGCCTTTGCGGGGCGCCCATCAGTTTGCGAATCAGACTCCTGACCTTTTGTAGGAACGAGTGAACGTTCTTGCGCGCCGGTTTGATGAGCAGTTTGCTGCCATATCGCCGGATGTGCTGGCCGAGGAAGTCATAGCCTTCAGTCAAATGAGTGATCTTCGTCTTCTCTGGAGCAAGCTCTAACCCTCGTGAAGCAAGGAAGGCCGTGACGACTGGAGTGATCTTCTCCTCCAGCACCTCCCGGCTTGCCCCAGTGATGACGAAGTCGTCGGCGTATCGCACCATGTTGACTTTGTTGATAGCCCGCTGTGACGCATTCCTGAAGGCGGACGATAACGCATTGTCCAACCCGTTTAAAGCCAGGTTTGCCAGTACAGGGCTGATGATACCGCCCTGCGGCGTTCCATCGTTAGTCGGTGCGAGGGTGCCATCCTTCAAGTAACCGGCCTTCAACCATTTCTTCAACACAGCCGTGTCCATTGGCACGTTCTGTAAAAGCCACGTGTGGTCGATATTGTCGAAACAGCCGCGGATGTCAGCTTCGAGTATCCACTGAGCTGATACTCGTGCGCCCCGATCCTTTGGGTTGCCGTGGTATCGCGCGTTCAGGAAGCATTGTGCTATCGCATCGTGCGTGGATCGCTCTTTGCGGAATCCATAGGACTGCGCGTCGGATATCGTTTCCGACACAGGGTCGAGCGCGAGCAGGTAAAGCGCCTGCATCGCCCGATCCTGCATCGTCGGGATACTCAGCGGGCGCAGCTTCCCGTTACTTTTTGGAATGTAGATCCGTTTAAGCGGCAGCGGCTTATAGCCGCGTCGCTGTAGCGAGCCTATTGCCTCGTATTTGGCATCCGGGGTAGACCACAGCACGCCATCTACACCCGGGGTACGTTTGCCCTGGTTTTCCGTCACGCGTTTCACGGCTAAAGCTTTGCCGTGAAACGAGCAGGTCAGCAACCGTTGCAAGGCTTTCACCTTGTTCCAGCGGCCTTCCTTGGTTGCCTTCACGATACGCGCCTGCATTCTTTTGACCACGCTATATGCCTTGGCCCAGTCAATGCTGTGCCACGACAGTGCGTGGTCGGCCAGTGCACACGTCGACTGCCCGTTCATTTGCTTTCCAGCCCTCAAGGATCATGCCGGTTATCTCGTGATGAGAGACCAGTTGGAAGTCTGCCCACTTTCGTGTCGGGTAATATCTCAACCCGTATCCACGCCATTACAGCCCGGCATTCGCTTTCTCCAACCTCCTTTACCCACTCCGCCAACAGCTTTCCTTGCGGTCGGCCTGCCCAGGGGGCGGCGAGATGGGCTTACCCTGTTCCGCTATCGCAACGGGATGGCGACGGTTTCCTCTTTACGCCGGCGACACAATGTTCTGCGTGCGTCCATAACAGACTGTCCGCACCCGATCGCATAGCTTTTGCCCTCAGCCTGACAGCATCTTTGGCTGGACTGTATTCACGACGCTTGCGAGAATTCACTTTCATTAACCATGCCACCCGAGCCCTTCCAGCTCCCGCATTGATGCTTGCAGGTGTCGCCTCTGCCTCACGGCTCGGACTAGGTCTCTCGACCCCGGTTGGTGTCCTCGATGCTCCGCACCCCGCCGTTACCGGCGACGCACGATCGAGTAGGCTACTGCTGGCAGAACAGCAGGTCTTGTCCGATTACTATCGGCAAGACAGTTGCGATAGCGACCTTCAGGTCGCACCTGTATA
>NZ_CAJNBK010000061.1 GCF_905220975.1 Paraburkholderia haematera
GTAAGCGTCCGATCTTGACCGTCTAGATTCTGGTCGCATCGCACCCCATGCTTTCGTTGGGCACAAATGTCACTGTGTCCATAAAGGGAGATCATGGACAGAGTCACTGAATTGGGCGGCGACGATCAAGGTACGCGGCGCTATCGGCGCCGTACGGTGGAAGAGAAGTGCCAAATCGTCAGAGAGACGTTGGTGCCTGGTCGATCCGTGGCGGAAGTAGCGCGAGCGCATGAAGTGAATGCGAATCAAGTGTTCGACTGGCGCAAGCAGTATCTGGAAGGCCGACTTGACCCGAAGCGGGAAGACGCCCTCATGTTACCGGTGGTGTTGAGCGAACCTGACGAGAAGGAGAAGGCTTCGGCGCCATCGGAGACGCACACATCTGCGGGCGTCTTGCGAGTGCTGTTTGCGCGAAGTGAAGTGCGCATTGAAGGCCACGTTGATCCCGATGCACTGCGCTTGGTGATGCAATGCCTGAGTCGATGATGCGGTCGCAAGGGCTTGCCTCGGTCGTCGAACAGTCGACGAGCACGCGTATCTGGATAGCAGCCGGGTTCACGGACATGCGATGCGGTTTCGACGGGCTCGCCGCAAAGGTGCAAATAGTCCTTCAAAAGGATCCGTTCTCCGGGCATGTGTTCGTCTTCCGGGGCAAACGCGGCGACCTTCTGAAGTGTCTTTACTGGCGAGATGGTGGGCTATGTCTGCTCTCCAAACGGCTCGAGCGAGGCCGCTTCGCCTGGCCGCGGGCCGACGGCGGTATCGTCTGCCTAACGAGCGCGCAACTTGGTCTCCTTCTCGAGGGATTTGACTGGCGTCAGCCACTTGATGCAGCTCGCCCGCGCAGCGCTTTGTAAACGTCTGTGACAGCGGGGCAATCGAGCTATTCGTCGGCGTAAACTACGCGCATGACATCCGGCGACGGCATCCTCCCAGACGACATTGAGGCTTTAAAAGCCCTTGTGCTCGCTCGTGAAGCGGCGCTGCAGGAGCGCGACGGCGATCTCGAACAATTGCGCGACACCGTCTCGACTTTACAGAAGAATCTATCGGATAGGACGCTCGAGATCGAGCATCTGAAGCTGTGGATTGCCAAGCTGCAGCGGATGCAGTTCGGTCGCAAATCCGAGAAGATTGATCGCCAGATTGAACAGCTTGAACTTCGCCTCGAAGACCTCCAGACGGATGATGGCACCGCAGCCGTCGAGTCACCGAGGTCACGTCGGGCCGAAGGCAGCAAGTCGACGGGTCGCAAGCCGCTACCCGATCATCTGCCGCGCCAAGACATCGTTCATCAGCCAGTCGAAGAAGCTTGCCCGCAATGCGGTGGTGCACTGGCCGATCTCGGTGAAGACGTTGCCGAGCAACTTGAGTATGTGCCCGGCCATTGGAGGGTGATCCGTCATCGCCGTCCCAAGAAGGCTTGCACCTGCTGTGATTGCATCGTTCAAGCCGCAGCTCCGAGCCGTCCTATTGATCGGGGCATGCCGGGCCCAAGTCTGCTCGCCCATATTCTTGTCGCCAAGTTCTGCGACCACCTTCCTCTGTACAGACAATCGATTATCTATGCGCGTGACGGCGTCGAGTTGAGCCGCTCGACGCTCGCCGACTGGGTCGGCCAGTGCAGCGCGCTTGTGCGCCCGTTGGTCGAGACGATTCGTCAGTACGTGATGTCAGCCAAGAAGATCCACACCGATGACACGCCCGTGCCGGTACTCGAACCCGGCAACGGCAAGACCAAGACCGGTCGGATCTGGACGTACGTTCGAGACGACCGGCCATCCGGTTCAAATGAGGCACCAGCGGCCTGGTTTGCCTACAGCCCCAATCGTTCCGGCGAGCATCCCCAGGCGCATCTGTTGGGCTTCAAAGGGACACTGCAAGCAGACGCATTCGCCGGCTACGACGCGATCTATGAGTCCGGCGCCGTGCGCGAAGCGGGATGCATGGCGCACGCTCGCCGTAAATTCCACGACCTGTTCGTTGCGCGCAAGAACGATGTGAACACGGAAGCGCTGCGTCGGATTGGCGAGTTATACGCAATCGAAGCCGAGATCCGCGGTAAGCCGCCGGACGAGCGATGGCGCGTGCGACAAGAAAGAACCCGCCCGCTGATGAACGACTTCGAGCTCTGGCTGCGCTCGACGTTGAGTATGGTGTCGCAGAAAGGTGATACAGCTAAAGCGATCAACTACT
>NZ_CAJNBK010000062.1 GCF_905220975.1 Paraburkholderia haematera
GCGTCAAATTCGTCGATATCTTCTCTCATCGCGATCATCCAAAGTCTGTATTATTCAATACTACCAGGTATCGCTTTGATGTGAATATTTTATTGACACAGTAAGATTAGCGTCCTGTCCATGAAGGTGAAAGCTGTGTTTGCCCAGATCGATACCAACGAGCGTTACGTCGTCCATGATCGTCTCCAGTTTGGTATGAACACTGCCAGCCTAACCTATCCGGTGGGGCGGGGTGGACCATCCCATTAGTGGAGTTGCGACGCAACCACTTAAGGAACGGAGGCCCCAGATGAATGCTACGACATACGGAATCGACATTGCAAAACGGGCATCTTTTGATTGCCAACGCGCAGCACCACCGGCGCGGAGCTATAACAGTATTGCGGCCTGAAGACAACGTGTTGCCCGCTCGCCGACCCGACGCTGGCAATTTAACCTTGGAGGTTTAGCGAATACAACCTGATGAATCCATGCTTTGTCTGTTGAAATCTCGATTGGCCAAGTATCGGAGGTAATCATGACGTACGAGTACCGTGGTTGGGTTATTGACGCGACCCCGGAGTTTGCGCTTGGACAGTTTTTTGCACATGCGCGGATCATCCAGGCGTCGCCTGACGATGATACGGACACTGAAATGGTCGCGATCCACAGAGAAGACGCCGCAATTCACCAGTTCGACAATGGCTTCCGACAGGTTGGTCTTCACGGAAAGGTCCTTGATCTCAACTGCGCACGGAATGCGACCGACCGTCAACAGCAGGCAATAAATACCGACGTCCTTGGTCTTACTGAATAACGGCAATAGCGGTAGCGATGCAGATCGGGATTAGCCCTGGGCGATAATGCATCAAATAAAAAAGCCGGCTCAAGCGCCGGCTAAAAATTCTGGTTTATTTCCGAGGTCATATGCCAGAACCTGAAATATTATTCAGGATAGCAGATGGTGGAAGTCGCAGCTGGACGAACAGCGCGAAAGAAACCGGCTTCGCGATGCGCTTGCGGTTTTTCTGTTTGACCGTTCGTGGATTTAATCACGCAACTCCCTACAGGAGTAGTCGCCGCGTGTAATCGCAGGTAGAGGGAGTCGATTAGTCATGTTGGACAAGACCACGTCGTTCAGGGCTGCCATGTTCCTGCTGCTGGGGGCGTTTTCGTCACACGTGTCGCCGACGGGGCGCACTTCAATGTCGGTCCGCCTGGTGATCCAGGAAAGCTGTGTGATCCATGCCTCCGATCCGTCGCCGATCCCCCAGCCGAGCGTGCACTGTCGGCATAACGAACCATACGGTACGGTTCTGGTTCCCCTCGATCCCACCCAGGCGATCTCGCCGGCCCCGGGTGCCGTGCGCGACGGCAAGCACATGATCTGGATGGTGACTTTCTGACCCGGCGCTGCGGCGTAGCCAGCGCATCGGCGTCCGTTTGACTTGCGCAACTTGCAGTGCCTGACTCCCCCCAGCGTGCGCAAGCGGTAGACCGCAGCCTTGAAACTATGTTTCGTGGTCGTATACGGCGCGGTGCGCATCAGCAGCCTGCATGACCGGCCGACTATAGGCGCGCGGGCAACCCACCTTGAGTTGTGTGGAATGTCCTGGGGGCAGCGCGTCCGCTCAACGACCTGCTCGCTGGCGAGCATGCATCAGCCGACAATTTAGGCCCCGACGCACGGCCAACAGGCCTCTTCGTTCTTTCCGTCGCCGTGATCCGATGTAGTTTTGCCGACATCTCCTGTTCCTTCGCGACAGAAGAAGTCAACGGTTATTGAGCCTTTTGGTAAGCGTCCGAGCGAGGCCGTCCTTGACGCGAATTGCAATTTGGAGGGCGAGCAAGCGAAGTTAGGCGGCGTATGAGGGCAACTGATCAGCAACAGCCCACGGCAGCAG
>NZ_CAJNBK010000063.1 GCF_905220975.1 Paraburkholderia haematera
GATACGCGTCAAATTCGTCGATATCTTCTCTCATCGCGATCATCCAAAGTCTGTATTATTCAATACTACCAGGTATCGCTTTGATGTGAATATTTTATTGACACAGTAAGAATAGGAACACCTCCAGCAATATTCGACCGGCAGAGGCAATTGATCGGCCGGCGCCGCAATCGTCTCCGGTTGTACTTTCGCAGTTCTCCCCGTATCGGTATTGTTCAAACGAACGATGATGTCTGGCAGGGGTCAACGCCCTACTGCTGCGGTAGGACAAACCCCCGAAGCTTCTGTTGATCCGGAGGTCGCCATTGGCGGGTGCTTCAGGTGGCTCTTGGTTTTGTCGCTGCAGTGGGCGTATCTCGTTGCGCCCCGTGTCGCTGCAAGAAATGGGAGAGTCGCGCCCACTCATTTTTATTGCAGCGCGCGCTCGCCGACAATGAATTTTCTGGTCTCGCAATTCGTTCGACCATGCAACCATACATGTCATGGCGTGACATATAATCGAATCGAAGGCCCACATCAGAATTCGGAGTGTGTCGAAGGTGAAACTGGGGCCAGAAAACTTGGACTCGCGAAAACGGTCCCGGTTGCGCTGGAATTGACTTCAGCCCGGGTTTTGGCGCTGCAACCTCACTGCGACGCACCAGAGGCGTGATGATCATCAATAACAGCTTCGAAATCAGCTACCTGCTGATTGCATTTGCGCTGCTCCGCACTATCCTGGTTGGCGAACTGCTCAGCATGCTGCAGTTGCAACGCTGGCATCCCAAGATGCTGGATGCGGCGGTGGGCGCGCTACTGGGCTTCGTGCTGATCGAGGCCGTGGCGATGTTCACCTGAACAATTTCGTTGGGAACCGATTCGATCGCTCGACTGGACGACATCGCGAAATCTGGCAAAGGAATCCGCCATGGCCCCGTTCAACCGGATCCTTCTCTGCTACGACGCCACACCGGAGGGACGGATCGCGCTGCGCTGCGGTGCGGCCCTTGCGCAGCAGTTGCAAGCTGAAACCCATCTGCTCTCGATTTCCGACTGCACATCCTGGTCAAGTGGGTTCGATGTTCTGTCGTCGATGAAATTCGAGGTCGATGAACAGGAGGCACGAGAGACACTGTGTGAGGGTATTGGCTGGCTGCGGGCATGGGGTGTGACTGCAACGGGACATTATTCGGTGGGAAATGCAATTGACCAGATTTCCCGCCTGGCGGATTCATTGAAGGTCGACCTGATCGTCATCGGACATCAGCCGCACGGGTTTTTTGCGCGCTGGTGGAGTGGAGAAAACCACGCATTGCTGCTCGACCGCGTATCTTGCGGCGTCCTGTTCAAGGTGGCCGCCTGACGGTCTTGCGGGACTTCGAATCGGAAAAGCCGTCACCGGGTGAAACGACCTCGACCGGCGCATCAGGAGGCTAGAACCTCTTCATTGAACGCACGACCATGACGGAGGCGAAGATGGTAACGGATCTTCTGGTACAAATTGCTGTTGCGGCGTAAGCGACATTTGGCGGCCGTCTTGACGATCAGAATTTGATCTCGAAGAGGCGTTCGTTGAGGCCCTGGAGGTCAAAGGCAGCAGGATCGAAACTACCGCCACACCAGTCGAGCAACAGTTGGTGTTCATCATGAGCGGGGTCGATGATCGCGTCGAGGGGCTTTGTCACGTTGCCGAGGTGGTCGCGTAAAATCGGGAGATGAAAAAGACGAGATCTCTCTATCACGGCCATCGCTTCCCTGCGGTGGTGATCAGTTGTGCCGTTCGC
>NZ_CAJNBK010000064.1 GCF_905220975.1 Paraburkholderia haematera
TCTTACTGTGTCATATAAATGCTCGTGCAATCTATTCCCGCACAGGAAGAGTGCCATCGTTGCATGAGCCGTAGTCCAAGCAGGATACGCAACGTGGTAATGGAATCAGGAACGTGGCGTTGTGCGCGCTGGACTGCCCCGAGGGATGTAATCCGGGGGAAGGGCAGGCACCGTGCGTTCGAGGAAGTTTTTTTTATCACGTGCGTCTGATTGCATCCTGAGCCGCTGAGCCATCAGAAACCCATATGCTGCAATACTCAGTGTGGCGTGGTGGTGAAAGCCACGCCAGCCTCGCCCTTCGTAATGACCGAGCCCGAACTCCTGTTTCAGGTCCTGATAGTCGCGCTCGATGCGCCAACGCATCTTGGTCACGAACACAAGCTGCTCAAGTGTCGCCTCTGCGGGGGCGGTAGTGAGAAAGTATTTGAGCGGCTCCGTATCACCTTCAGGCCATTCAATGAGCAGCCATTCTTCGTCTCGAACGGTACTTCGCTTATAGTCGCGATGTGCGGGACGAACCCGCAGGGCGGCAAAGCGTGAAGAAAGTGCTGCGTTGCTGCCCTCGCGCCAGGTTACGGTTTGCCAGGCGCTCACGGGCAATTGCATGGCCAGTTCCTTCACCGCGAGTGGTTCGTGGCCGGGCGCACGGCGCAACGATGTCGGCGGCCTGCCGCGCCCGCTCCAGGGCTCGGGCGCAAGTGGCGCCGTACCGCGCGCCCACACAGAGGTGCCAGGCCGGATCCCTACCGCGTACAACAAACCCAGTTCAGTTACGCCGTCCCGGAAAGCGGTTTCGTCGCCGTACCCAGCATCGGCCAGCACGATGCCTGGTGCAACGCCGGATGCTACAGCATCGCGAAGTTGGGCCAACGCAATCTGGGGCTTGGTCTCGAAGGCCAGATCCTCGGGAACGCCTGCGCGACAGGCACGTTCCCGGTCGTCAATCCATTCCTTGGGCACATACAGCTGCCAGGCAATCGGCAGGCTGCCGCGTTGCGTCGCGATCGACAGGCTCACGGCGACCTGACAGTTGTCCTGTTTCCCGAGCTGCCCACAGTACTGACGTGCCACCCCGACCGAATGACGCCCCTTCTTTGGGAAACCGGTGTCGTCAATAATCCAGTAGTAGCCGGTCTCTTCAGCAGCGTGCTCGCCTAACGCGGGCATCACCCATTCGCGTATCCGCTGCAACACCGCCCGGTCAGACCATTCTGCCTTGGCCACAAAGTGGTGGAGTGACTGGTGCTTCGCACTCGCGTGAAGTGGGTCAATATGCGCGGCCATCGGCTCGACGCTCTTGCGTGACAACGGCAATACCAGGCCCGAACAGTAGCCCTTGAGGCCGGCATGGCGATCGGCGTGTCCTAACGCCTGCGCCAGATGGTTCAGATACGCGTCAAATTCGTCGATATCTTCTCTCATCGCGATCATCCAAAGTCTGTATTATTCAATACTACCAGGTATCGCTTTGATGTGAATATTTTATTGACACAGTAAGA
>NZ_CAJNBK010000065.1 GCF_905220975.1 Paraburkholderia haematera
TGTTGATTTACTGAGATGGACCCGACGCCCCTTCGGGGAAGCGCGATACTGCTGAATGTCGTCTTAACGAGACCACATTGGGAGGTTCGTCATGGAAATCGATATTCTCGGCATTGATCTTGCCAAGCACATCTTCCAGCTTCACGGCGCTGAACGCAGCGGACGCGCGGTGCATCGCTCCAAGGTCGGGCGCGGAGCATTGATCGAGACCGTTCAAATGCTTCGCCCGCGAGTCGTAGCGATGGAGGCTTGCAGTTCAGCGCATCATTGGGCGCGTCGCTTTATCGGCATGGGTATCGAGGTCCGCTTGATAAGCCCTCAATATGTGACGCCGTTTGTGAAGACAAACAAGAACGACCGTAACGATGCGGAGGCAATCGCAGAGGCGGCCTCGCGTCCGTCGATGCGCTTTGTTAGCGTTAAATCGGTCGAGCAGGAAGACATCCAGGCCGTGCATCGAATGCGTGCCATCCTGGTGCGCCAGCGCACGGCAGTCATCAATCAGATCAGAGGACTGCTGGCCGAGCGCGGCCTGATCGTTGCGCGCTCGGTGCAGGCTTTCAAACGAGCCATCCCGGCCTTATTGAGTAACGAGAGCTCCGAACTGACGACTTTCTGCCAGGCGCTGCTTACAGACATGTTGCAACATTTGCAGGCGCTGGAAGCTCGGATTCATTGGCTCGAAGTGGCGATAAAAGACTTCGTAAAAAACTCGGCATTGTGCCGCAAGATTACCGCGGTCGAGGGTGTAGGTCCGCTAACTGCGAGCGCCGTCGTTGGCGCTATCGGGGATGCCAAACAGTTCTCCAACGGGCGTCATCTGGCGGCGTGGCTGGGGCTGGTGCCCCGTCAATACTCCTCGGGAGGCAAAGCCCGGTTGCAGGGCATCAGCAAGCGCGGCGATACCTATTTGCGAACTCTTCTGGTTCACGGTGCAAGAACCGTTTTGCAATACGCGTCGGGCAAGACCGACAAACGTAGTCGATGGTTGCAGCAACTGATCGCCCGACGCGGCTACAACTGTGCGGCAGTCGCACTGGCCAACAAGAACGCACGTATCCTGCAGGTCCTGCTGAGTACCGAAGCGTCGTATAGGCCAGCGGTAACATGAACGCAATACAGGTTTAGATTGCGGTATCACCCAGCGCAGGTTTGCGTAGCTCTAGTACATGATGACGAAATCGGTAGAACCAGCATCCTGAAACCTGCTTTCCGTGCCGGCCATGTAGTTCAAGCCGTTGATTTGTTCAGGACAAGGGTGCGCGGATCTCATCAAGGCTGCGGGCGTGCTTCGGCAAATGCCCACGAGCAAGCCGGATACATGCATGCAGACCATTTCCAATCATCATAAAGAGCTTGCAAAGCGCGTCGGGTCCATACATGC
>NZ_CAJNBK010000066.1 GCF_905220975.1 Paraburkholderia haematera
GGGTGTCCCGAATTTTGTGTAAACGGGTTTGTGTTTAACCCGGCACGAGCCGTTCTTCGAACTGGATGGTGAAGCGGTTCAGGGCTGCTTTCCAGTCCCGGATCGGCATCGACCACTTCTTGCTGATGTTGTTCAGCGCCAGGTAGAACAGCTTGGTTACGGCCTCGTCTGTCGGGAATGAGCTACGGGTCTTGATCACCTTGCGCAGGCTCATGTTGATCGATTCAATGGCATTGGTGGTGTAAATCGCCTTCCTGATCTCCGGCGGGTAATCGAAGAACGGAATGACGCGTTCCCAGTTGCGCCGCCAGCTCTGCCCGATGGACGGGTAGTCCTTGTCCCACTTCGCTTCGAAGGTGCCCAGCATCTGTTCGGCCATCTCGACGGTCGATGAAGTGTAAATCGTCTTCAGATCGGCGGCGACCTCGCGCTGCACCTTCCACGACACGAAGTTCAGGCTGTTGCGCACCATGTGCACGATGCACAGTTGCACGGCCGCTTTCGGGTAGACCGCTTCAATGGCCTCAGGGAAGCCTTTGAGCCCATCGACACAGGCAATAAAAATGTCCTGCACGCCGCGTGTTTTCAACTCGGTGACCACCTGCAGCCAGAACTTCGCGCCCTCGGTCTGGGCAATCCACAGCCCCAGGACCTCCTTGTGACCGTTCATGTTCACGCCGATGGCCAGATAGACCGCCTTGGTCCGTACCGCGCCACTGTCGCGCACCTTGACGTGGATGCAGTCCAGATAGACGATCGGGTAAAGCGCGTCGAGCGGGCGAGCCTGCCAGATCTTCACTTCGTCGCTGACTGCGTCGGTGACGGCGGAAATGAGGGTGGGCGACACTTCAGTGCCGTACATTTCCTCCAGATGGCCCTGAATCTCCCGCACGCTCAGTCCCCGTGCATAGAGCGAGATGATCTTGTCATCGAAGCCCGTCCAGCGCGTCTGATGGCGTCCCACCAGTTTCGGCTCGAACGCGCCCTGGCGGTCGCGTGGAATATCGAGCGGCAACTCGCCGAACTCGCCCTGCAGCGTCTTGGCGCTGTGCCCGTTGCGGGTATTGCCCGTGGCATTGGTCACAGCCTCGCTCTTGCCATGGCCCAGGTGCTCGGACATCTCGCTCTCAAGCGCCCGCTCCACCAGCATCTTGGTGAGCTGCTTGAGCAGACCGTTCTCGCCAATCAGATCTTCCGGCTTCTGATAGTTCGTCAGCAGGCTGTCAGCCAGCTTGACGAGCTCAGGATCGGGTTTCACTCGTTTGTTGCGTTTCGCTACGGTCATCGTCGCTCCTGTTACTG
>NZ_CAJNBK010000067.1 GCF_905220975.1 Paraburkholderia haematera
ATGGCCGGGCGCCTCGCGGTGATGAGCGAAGGCCGCATCGTGCAGGTGGGCTCGCCCAACCAGGTGTACGAGTTTCCGAACAGCCGCTTCTCGGCCGGGTTCATCGGCTCGACCAACCTGTTCGAAGGCACCGTGGTCGCGGATGAACCGGACCACATCTTCGTCGAAAGCGAAGACCTCGAAACGAACATCTACGTGAGCCATGGCATTACCGGGCCGCTCGGCATGCCGGTGGGCATCTCGGTGCGACCGGAGCGCGTGAAGGTCTCGCTCGACAAGCCCTCTACGCCGCACAACTGGGCGCGCGGCGTGGTCTCCAATGTCGCGTACATGGGCAGCTATTCGCTGTATCACGTGCGCCTGCCGAGCGGCAAGACGGTCGTGTCGAATCTCTCCAGCTCGCACCTGATGAGCGAAGGTGCGCCGTCCTATAACGACGACGTGTTCGTCTACTGGTCGCCGGCAAGCGGCGTGGTGCTGACGCAATGAGCAATCCCACTACCTCCTCCCCCGCGGCGCTCGGCGCGCCGTCCGGCAGCCGGCTCGCCGGCTCGCTTAAAAAACGCCTCTCGATGCTGGTGCCGTCGGGCCGCTCGACCGTGATCGGCGTGCCGTTCCTGTGGCTCTTCCTGTTCTTCGCGTTGCCGTTCGTGCTGGTGCTGAAAATCAGCTTCGCCGATCTGCGTCTGGGCATTCCGCCGTACACGGATCTCGTGACGGTCAAGGACGGCATGGTGCACTTCGCCATGCAGCTCGGCCACTACGCGTTCCTGCTGCAGGACGATCTGTACGTCGCGACGTATATCAGCTCGCTGAAGATGGCCGGCATCTCGACCTTCTTCTGCCTGCTGATCGGCTATCCGATTGCGTACTACATCGCCCGCTCGGAGCCCACCAAGCGCAACCTGCTGATGATGGGCGTGATGCTGCCGTTCTGGACCTCGTTCCTGATCCGCGTCTACGCATGGATCGGCATCCTGAAGGACGACGGCCTGCTCAATCACACGCTGATGGCCATCGGCATGATCCATTCACCGTTGCGCCTCTACCACACGGATATTGGCGTCTATATCGGCATGGTCTATTCATACCTGCCGTTCATGGT
>NZ_CAJNBK010000068.1 GCF_905220975.1 Paraburkholderia haematera
AGCCGCTTTCTTTTGCCTACTTGTATATTCCCTCCTGTGGCGTCGACCCGATCAGTTGTCGCCACATGGACAGTCAGCTCGTCTGCCTAGAGTGCCTCGAGCCCGCAGAAAAGCCTGAGCGACTGTCCTTTTCATCCTCTTAACCCGAACAGTTGACTGAGCCCCGAGCTCGTATTTTCCTGCAAGTATGGGTACCGTGATGAACCACACTTTCTCTTCCGTTTATATCGGCATCGACGTCAGCGGCCGCACCCTCGACGTTGCCATCCACGACACCACCGAACATTTCAGTGTCGACAATGAAACCGTCGCCATCGACCAGCTGGTCCAGCGTCTGATCACGCTGGATCCCACCCTGATCGTCATGGAGGCCACCGGCAAGCTCGAACTCGCCGTACTCAAGGCGCTTTGTCAGGCCGGTCTTCCCGCTGTCGCCGTCAATCCGCGACAGGTGCGCGACTTTGCCAAAGCCACCGGCAAGCGTGCGAAGACAGACCGCATCGACGCGTTCGTCATCGCTCATTTCGCCGCCGTCATCAAACCCGTCGTGCGTCCGCTCAACGATGTGCAGACCGAGCAGTTGCAGGCCCTGCTGCTGCGCCGTGCCCAGCTCATCGACATGCTCGTGGCCGAGAAAGCCCGCCTGGAGCGCGCCCACGCCGCGGCTAAGGAAAGCCTGAATGACCACATCAAATGGCTCAAACAGCAGCTCACCGTCGCGGATAAGGACATCGATTCCTTCATGCGCTCCTCGCCCGCCTGGCGCCAGAAGGAGGACCTGCTGCGCTCGGTGCCCGGCATCGGCCCCGGCGCTGCGGCCACGCTGATCGCCTTCATGCCCCAGCTCGGCTCGCTGAACCGCCGCGAGATCGCCGCACTCACCGGCGTCGC
>NZ_CAJNBK010000069.1 GCF_905220975.1 Paraburkholderia haematera
TGCAGCACCTTCTGCAGCGATGCCGCGCAGATCGAGAATGCCAGCCATGCGCTCAGGTAACCGGCCAGGAGAAACAACGACGGGATGGCCGACCTGGCCTCGATCGCGGTGTGGTGCCGCAATACGCGTCGATACAACAGAACGAGCGGCGCTGCGCTGGGTGTCATCATCGCGATCATCATCACCCACCACATGAGGATCACAGCGGGCAGCGACGGATCCATTCCCCCGCCGCCGTCTGCCAGTCGATGCGGGAACAGCGCGATGGCCGTCATATCGAGCGCGGACATGCCGATTCCCGCGCCCATCCACAAGTAGGCCCACGACAACGCGATGGCAGCGACGATGCCGAGCGCGGTGACGACGCGCTCACGTCCGAGAATATTTTCGACGCTGCTCATGCGGCAGCGCGATGCCGGATCAGTCCTTTGTTATTCATGTGCAGTCGCGCGAACTGCGCGTAAGTCCCCTTGAGATCCAGTGCGATGTTTCCGTGCGAGCGGCTGGTGCCGGAGCCGATCTCGGCAAGCTCGTATTCGAAGCCGTGCGGCAAGTCGATTCGAACGCGATGCTCGTCGCCCGACACCGGATTGCGGATCGGTTCGCCGACAACGTCGAAGACGCCCTCGACATGAATCCGGCCGCGTCTGGCATCGACATCGACATCGAAGTCGATCTTCGTAAAGATCGGATCGAATGCCAGCTCGAGGGTCGATGCGAATACGGAGAACATCGTGGCGAACGGCTCGGTGTCCTGGCCCGTCATGATTTTCAGAATGGCTTCGCGTTGCTCCGGGCTGGCCCGTTCGTCGACGATCGGCTGGCACTTGCCCTTGCCTTCGTGGATCGGTCCCGGCCACTGAAATACGACCGCGATGTT
>NZ_CAJNBK010000070.1 GCF_905220975.1 Paraburkholderia haematera
GGGCTTTGTCACGTTGCCGAGGTGGTCGCGTAAAATCGGGAGATGAAAAAGACGAGATCTCTCTATCACGGCCATCGCTTCCCTGCGGTGGTGATCAGTTGTGCCGTTCGCTGGTATTTCCGGTTTCAGTTGAGCTTGCGCGACATTGAAGAGCTGCTCTTCGAGCGTGGCGTCGTGGTGAGTTACGAAACCGTTCGCCGCTGGTGCGATAAATTTGGCACGGGGTTCGCGTATCGCGCCAAGGCTGTGCGACGCAAACCGGGCAGTACCTGGCATCTCGATGAGTTGTTCGTGAGGCTGCGCGGTGAACCTTATGTGCTGTGGCGAGCCGTCGACGAGCACGGCGCCGAACTCGATATCCTGCTGCAGAAGCGGCGCGACACGGCCGCAGCCGAACGATTCTTCAGGCGCGTGCTTCGTTCGTGCCCGGTGCCGCGCAGGATCGTCACCGACCAGTTGCGCAGTTATCCGGCCGCGAAGTCCAGGCTCCCCGAGCTGGCAAACGTCAGACACGTGTTCGTCAAGGCTGCAGCCCGCGTGAACAATCGGGCCGAGAATAGCCATCAACCTACGCGTGAACGTGAGCGGCGCTTGCGCGGGTTTCGCGACCCAAAGCGCACCCAGGTGTTTCTCTCGAGCTTCGGACCGATCCGGCAGCACTTCGCGCTCAAGCGACATTTGCTGCGCGCTTCTCTTTACCGCAAACAGCTCGCTCAGCGTTTTGACGCATGGCATCGTTTCACCGAACTCACCCAGAATCCGTCAGCCGTCTGAGCAAATACGCGTCCTCAGTAGATTTGCGCCGTCGCTCAGCCAACGTGACAATGCCGT
>NZ_CAJNBK010000071.1 GCF_905220975.1 Paraburkholderia haematera
TACGTGATTCCTGAACTGCTCGGCGGCGCCGACACGCTGATGATCGGCCGCGTGATGTGGGATGAATTCTTCAACGATATGGACTGGCCGATGGCATCCGCTGTCACTGTCGCGATGGTTCTGCTGCTGCTCGTGCCGATGGCCGTGTTCCAGTACTACCAGGTCAAGGAACTGGAGGGCGCAAAATGATCAAGCCAAATAGAACGCTTTCCAATAGCGTGCTGACGTTCGGGTTTCTGTTTCTGTATATCCCGATCATCAGCCTGGTGGTGTATTCGTTCAACGAGTCCAAGCTCGTGACGGTCTGGTCCGGCTTCTCGCTCAAGTGGTACGGCGCGCTGCTGCAGGACGGCGAACTGCTCAATGCCGCGTGGCTGTCGCTGAAGATCGGTCTGCTGACCGCGTTTGCATCCGTCGTAATCGGGACGTGGGCCGGGTTCGTGCTGGCCCGCTTCGGACGCTTTCGCGGCTTCACGCTGTTCGCCGGCATGATCAACGCGCCGCTCGTGATTCCTGAGGTGATCCAGGGCATCTCGCTGCTGCTGCTGTTCGTCGCGCTCGAACAGATGCTCGGCTGGCCGAAGGGCCGCGGGCTCTTCACGATCTGGATCGGCCACGTGATGCTGTGCGTGTCGTACGTGGCGATCATCGTGCAATCGCGGGTGAAGGAGCTCAACAAGTCGCTCGAAGAAGCCGCGCTCGATCTCGGCGCCACGCCCTTCAAGGTGTTCTTCCTGATCACGCTGCCGCTGATCTCGCAGGCGCTCATGTCCGGCTGGCTGCTGTCGTTCACGCTGTCTTTCGACGACCTCGTGCTGTCCGCGTTCCT
>NZ_CAJNBK010000072.1 GCF_905220975.1 Paraburkholderia haematera
TGCCTTTTCTTCCGGCGCCGCGTCGATCTGGTCGTATGCCTTCGCTTCGCCGCCAAACTTCTTGGTCAGCACCGTCGTGATCGCTGCCGTCAGCGTGGTCTTGCCGTGGTCAACGTGACCGATCGTGCCGACGTTCACGTGCGGCTTGGTCCGCTCAAACTTACCCTTGGCCATTTTCGACTCCTAAGAGGATTTATCCGTACGTTGCGCCGCGCGCAAACAATCACCGAGTACTTCTGGTGCCCATGGGCAGGATCGAACTGCCGACCTCTCCCTTACCAAGGGAGTGCTCTACCACTGAGCCACATGGGCGCTACTTCGTTGTTACTGGAGCGGGTGAAGGGAATCGAACCCTCGTCGTAAGCTTGGAAGGCTTCTGCTCTACCATTGAGCTACACCCGCAAGGATCCATGGATTCCCAACTACTGCTACAGCTTGCATTCTGGTGGAGGAGGTTGGATTCGAACCAACGTAGGCGTAAGCCAACAGATTTACAGTCTGCCCCCTTTAGCCACTCGGGCACCCCTCCGCAGAGAACTGATGATTATGAGGGAACAACCGCTTGCTGTCAAGGCTTGCTTGGCCGTCCCAAACTCATAGCTCTCACTTATATAGCAAGTTCAACGCCGCCGTAAACGCAGAAACCCCACCTTTTCGGGGTGGGGTTTCTGTCTGCTGCTAGGGAGCCTGACGATTACCTACTTTCACACGGGAATCCGCACTATCATCGGCGTGGAGT
>NZ_CAJNBK010000073.1 GCF_905220975.1 Paraburkholderia haematera
GCAGTTTGACGAGCGCCCGTTTCTGAAGCGCCTCGGTATCGTCGACTGGCTGTTCGCCGCGCTGATGGTCGCGGGCGCGGGGTTCGCGCTGTCGCGCTATTACCCGTTCATGAACTACTACGACAAACTGGTGCTGTGCTGCGCCGTGCCGGTGTTTGTCGTGCTGGGCTGGCGCTGGAAGCCGGTGCGTCCGCTGATGGTCGGCATCGCCGCGTTGTCGCTGCTGGCGATCCAGATCTATCAGGGCGATCTGGCGCGCGCGGATAGCGCGTTCTTCCTCAAATATTTCCTGTCGAGCCAGTCCGCGATTCTGTGGATGAGCGCGCTCTTCGTCTTCGCCACCGTTTTCTACTGGATCGGCCTGCTGTCGCGTTCACCAACCGGCGCCGCGATCGGTTCGAAAATGACGTGGGCCGCCGTGGTGATGGGCTTCGTCGGTTTGATGGTGCGCTGGTACGAGTCGTATCTGATCGGCGCGGACGTCGGCCATATTCCAATCTCGAACCTGTACGAAGTGTTCGTGCTGTTCAGCCTGATCACGGCGTTGTTCTATCTGTACTACGAGCAGCACTACAACACGCGCGCGCTCGGCGCATTCGTGCTGCTGGTGATCAGCGCGGCGGTCGGCTTCCTGATGTGGTACTCGGTCGCGCG
>NZ_CAJNBK010000074.1 GCF_905220975.1 Paraburkholderia haematera
CGCTCAACGCGACCCGTCACCACCGTGCCGCGACCCGAGATCGAGAACACGTCTTCCACCGGCATCAGGAACGCACCGTCAACTGCGCGCTCCGGCGTCGGGATGTACGTGTCCAGCGCGTCGGCCAGGTTCATGATCGCCACTTCGCCCAGCTCGCCTGCGTCGCCTTCCAGCGCCAGCTTGGCCGAACCCTTGATGATCGGCGTGTCGTCGCCCGGGAAGTCGTACTTCGACAGAAGTTCGCGAACTTCCATCTCGACGAGCTCCAGCAGCTCAGCGTCGTCCACCATGTCGCACTTGTTCAGGAACACGATGATGTACGGAACGCCAACCTGACGCGCCAGCAGGATGTGCTCACGCGTTTGCGGCATCGGGCCGTCTGCGGCCGAGCACACCAGGATCGCGCCGTCCATCTGCGCTGCGCCCGTGATCATGTTCTTCACATAGTCAGCGTGGCCCGGGCAGTCGACGTGTGCGTAGTGGCGGTTAGCCGTTTCGTACTCGACGTGCGCCGTGTTGATCGTGATACCACGTGCCTTTTCTTCCGGCGCCGCGTCGATCTGGTCGTATGCCTTCGCTTCGCCGCCAAACTTCTTGGTCAGCACCGTCGTGATCGCTGCCGTCAGCGTGGTCTTGCCGTGGTC
>NZ_CAJNBK010000075.1 GCF_905220975.1 Paraburkholderia haematera
TGCCGATCCGGGACTGGAAAGCAGCCCTGAACCGCTTCACCATCCAGTTCGAAGAACGGCTCGTGCCGGGTTAAACACAAACCCGTTTACACAAAATTCGGGACACCCCCGAGTGGCACTCACTTCTCTTTGCCGCCGCAAAGAGAAGTAAGCAAGAGAAAGCGGCTCAAACCGCTAATTCTTAAGCGGGTCCCCTGGCTTGGAGGAGGCAGTGGTGCATCTGGAATCCGTGCCCCCGCACACTCCGCGTTAGTGACAAAGGGCTCATCAGCGCCCACTCCGCACTGCGTGCGTCGCGGATGGGTTTGCATGGGAAACCAGGGGTTTCGGGCGTGCGCGTTGGGGCCGTCGGCTTCGCCTCGGCGAAGCACAGAAAATATAGGTGATTCAGAATGTCCCGCCCAGCGCTCCGCGCGGCGGTAAGCCGCGGCGTCGAATGCAGGACTGAATTTGCACTTCGAATGAAGCGCTGGCGCAGCGGAGAAGGGGGAGGGTGTCCCGAATTTTGTGTAAACGGGTTTGTGTTTAACCCGGCACGAGCCGTTCTTCGAACTGGATGGTGAAGCGGTTCAGGGCTGCTTTCCAGTCCCGGATCGGCA
>NZ_CAJNBK010000076.1 GCF_905220975.1 Paraburkholderia haematera
GTCATGGCTTCTTCCTGATCGTGCGTGACCATCACGCAGGTCACGTCGACCTTCTCGATGATGTTCACCAGTTCGAGCTGGGTCTTCTGGCGGATCTGTTTATCGAGCGCCGACATCGGTTCGTCGAGCAGCAGCAGCTTGGGGCGCTTGACGAGCGAGCGGGCCAGCGCCACACGCTGCTGCTGTCCGCCGGAGAGCTGATGCGGCTTGCGTTGCGCGTACTTGCTCATCTGCACCAGATTGAGCGCGTCGGCAACCCGTTCCCGGATCTCGTTCTTCGGCGCGCCTTCCTGCTTGAGGCCGAAGGCGATATTCGCCTCGACGCTCATGTGCGGGAACAGCGCATACGACTGGAACATCATGTTGACCGGCCGCTTGTACGGCGGCATCGCGGCGAGATCTTCGCCATCGACGAAAATGCGCCCGGACGTGACCGTTTCGAGCCCTGCGAGCATGCGCAGAAGCGTGGACTTGCCGCAGCCGGAGCTGCCGAGCAGTGCGAACAGTTCGTTCTTGGCGATGTTCAGACTGACGTTGTCGACAGCCGTGCTGTCGCCGAATTTCTTCACGACGTTTTCGATGCGGACGAATTCGTC